>NZ_LT827010.1:2575000-4975000 GCF_900119315.1 Actinoplanes sp. SE50/110
GAGTAGCGAATGAAGGGTGAGAACCCCTTCCGCCGGATGACCAAGGGTTCCAGGGCCAGGCTAATCCGCCCTGGGTGAGTCGGGGCCTAAGGCGAGGCCGAGAGGCGTAGTCGATGGATAACGGGTTGATATTCCCGTACCCGCAAAGAAACGCCCAAGACGAACCCATCTGTACTAACTACTTGATCAATTCAATGGCTTCGGCCGGCGATGCGGGAGACTAGGACCTTGGGTGGTAGTAGTTTAGTGATGGGGTGACGCAGGAAGGTAGATGATCCCGGCCGGTGGTTGTGCCGGGGTAAGCGTGTAGGCCGTACCGTAGGCAAATCCGCGGTGCATGTAGGCTGAGACGTGATGCCGAGCCGTTCTGGTGAAGTCATTGATCCTATGCTGCCGAGAAAAGCCTCTAGCGATGTTTCGAGCGGCCCGTACCCTAAACCGACACAGGTGGTCAGGTAGAGAATACCGAGGCGACGGGTGAACTGTGGTTAAGGAACTCGGCAAATTGCCCCCGTAACTTAGGGAGAAGGGGGGCCGGACGCGTGAAGCCACTTGCTGGTGGAGCGTGGTATGGCCGCAGAGAGCAGGGGGAAGCGACTGTTTACTAAAAACACAGGTCCATGCGAAGTCGTAAGACGATGTATATGGACTGACGCCTGCCCGGTGCTGGAACGTTAAGGGGACCTGTTAGCTCTTCGGGGCGAAGCGGAGAACTTAAGCGCCAGTAAACGGCGGTGGTAACTATAACCATCCTAAGGTAGCGAAATTCCTTGTCGGGTAAGTTCCGACCTGCACGAATGGCGTAACGACTTCCCCACTGTCTCAACCACAGGCCCGGCGAAATTGCAGTACGAGTAAAGATGCTCGTTACGCGCGGCAGGACGGAAAGACCCCGGGACCTTTACTATAGCTTGACATTGGTATCTGAATTCGATTGTGTAGGATAGGTGGGAGACTGTGAAGCTCGGACGCCAGTTCGGGTGGAGTCATTGTTGAAATACCACTCTGTTGGGTTTGGGTATCTAACTTGCGGCCCTGATCGGGTCGAGGGACAGTGTCTGGTGGGTAGTTTAACTGGGGCGGTTGCCTCCTAAAGGGTAACGGAGGCGCCCAAAGGTTCCCTCAGCCTGGTTGGCAATCAGGTGTTGAGTGTAAGTGCATAAGGGAGCTTGACTGTGAGACTGACGGGTCGAGCAGGGACGAAAGTCGGGACTAGTGATCCGGCACTTGCGTGTGGAAGCGGTGTCGCTCAACGGATAAAAGGTACCCCGGGGATAACAGGCTGATCTTCCCCAAGAGTCCATATCGACGGGATGGTTTGGCACCTCGATGTCGGCTCGTCGCATCCTGGGGCTGTAGCAGGTCCCAAGGGTTGGGCTGTTCGCCCATTAAAGCGGTACGCGAGCTGGGTTTAGAACGTCGTGAGACAGTTCGGTCCCTATCCGCCGTGCGCGTTGGATACTTGAGAAGGGCTGTCCCTAGTACGAGAGGACCGGGACGGACGAACCTCTGGTGTGCCAGTTGTTCTGCCAAGAGCACGGCTGGTTGGCTACGTTCGGAAGGGATAACCGCTGAAAGCATCTAAGCGGGAAGCTCGCTTCGAGATGAGGTATCCCACCACCTTGAGTGGGTAAGGCTCCCAGCTAGACTACTGGGTTGATAGGCCGGAGATGTAAGCACGGTAACGTGTTGAGTTGACCGGTACTAATAGGCCGAGGGCTTAACCACCCTAAATTTTCTGCTTGCGTCCACTGTGTGATTCACAGCAAACGAACAACCACCCCGGTTCAAGAGTGCCGGGTTGCTGGTTTGTTCTGCTGATGGCTGTTTCGGTGGTCATAGCGGAGGGGAAACGCCCGGTTACATTCCGAACCCGGTAGCTAAGCCCTCCAGCGCCGATGGTACTGCACTCGGGAGGGTGTGGGAGAGTAGGACGCCGCCGGACTCAACTTGAAGAAACGCCCACCCGGGAACGGGTGGGCGTTTCTTTTTGTCTTTTCAGGCCCATTCCGGGATCCGGGTGGGCCTTTCTTGTGTGCTTGTTCGGGGTGGCGCGAGGTTGTCGGGCCGTGGCGGCTGCGGTCGCGGTCTTCGCCTCAGCAGGTGGGTGGTGGTGGCTGGGGTCGGCCTCCGGTTCGGGAGGTGGGCGCCCGGGGCTTGGTTTGTGGTGTTGGGTGTGGCCGGCCAGGGCGTCAGGTCCGATCGCCGGTTATGTAATCGGCGAGGGTGGTGCGTTCGGTTTCGAGCTCGTCGATTCGATTTTTGACCACGTCGCCGATGGAGACTATTCCGGTTAGGTGCCCGTTCTGGACGACCGGGACGTGGCGGAAACGGTTGTCGGTCATCAGGCGTTCGACATCCTCCAGTTGGGCGTCCGGGGAGACGGTTCGGACCTGGGTGGTCTGGATGGAGCTGACCGGGTCGGTCAGGACTGACGGGCCGTGGCTGGCCAAGGCCCGGACTATGTCTCGTTCGCTGACGATGCCGGCTACCGCGGTGCCGTCCCGGGAGACGATCGCGGCGCCGATCCTGTGGTGGGCCAGCTTGGCGATCAAGCCCTCCACGGAGAGGTCGGGTGGGACTGTCACTACTCCGGTGCCTTTGACGCGCAGGATGTCACTGATCCGCATGGGCTCTCCTTGTGGTGTTCGGCCCCCGTGCTCCCCTCTATCCCTCCTGACTTCTATGCCGAAAAGGCAGCCCCAAAGTCAAGCCCTACCGGTGTACGCCTTGCGTCCGCTCTCCTCCCCGGCCGTCGCCGTCGACTGTGGCTGCGTGGTCACGCGTGCATGTTCGGCCTGTTCAGTAGGGCTCTACGGCAGGGCGGAGGTCATCGTCGGCCGGGTGCGGCGACTACCGCGAATCGCATGGCGGGTTTGGTGGTTGTGGGGTGATGTCGGGGGATCTGTCGCATGGGGGACAACGTTGGGGTGACTGTGCGGTTAGGTTCGGTGACAGAGGGGATTGAGAGCGGGGGTTGAAGGGGCATAAGTGCGGCATAGCGGCCCTATCCACCACTTAGGAGAGGTGAGCGATGACAACGAACGCGCCCGACAAGGTTCGTGACTCGTATGATTCGGCGGAGTCGGAGTCCAGTCCGTCCAAGGTTCGCCGGGCGGTGACTGCGGTTCGCACGTCCCGGCCTGCTCAGGCGGCCACTACCCATCGCAAACCCTTGGCCGCCACGGTGCTTGCCCTCGCCGCGGCTGCTGCGGCGGCGACCGCGATTCTCCGGAAGCGGGCGGCCAAGCCGCGGCGTTCCGCCTGGCGGCCGGGATTCCTCAGCCGCTGATCTTTCGCACCGGCCGGCGCCGTCGCCTCCTCCAGGCGGCGGCGCCCCGCACTGCCCGGGGAGAGGCGCTTCGTTCAGGCGGCGGCGCCCCGCACTGCCCGGGGAGAGGCGCTTCGTTCAGGCGGCGGCGCCCCGCACTGCCCGGGGAGAGGCGCTTCGTTCAGGCGGCGGCGCCTCTCGCTGCCGCGCGGGAGGGTTGCTTTATCCAGGCGACGGCGCCTCGCACTGCCGCGCGGAAGGGGCCGTGTCCAGGCGGCGGCGCCCCACGGCCCCGCGGGAGGGACGCGTTGTTCAGGCGGCGGCCCTCGCTGTGGGTTCGAGGTGCGCTTCCTCAACGCGCGGCGTGCCTCATTCTCCGCCCGAGGGGTGCCTAGTTCGGGCGGCGGGGGTGCCCGGCGTTGTTTGTTGTCGGGGCGGCGGGCCAGGTGGCGGGGATGCGTTCCAGGAGGCCGCCGGCGAAGGTGGTGTGCAGGTCCAAGGGCTTCAAATGGACGTAGCCGATGTGGCAGTCGCAGATCGTGGTGGTGCAGGGGCGGGGGCGGAGGGCGGCGCGCCAGGAATTGTCGTACAGGTTGCCGATCGGGGTTGTGATGAAGTGGCAGCGGCGGACGGTGCCGTCGCCCAGGACCGAGATGACGGATTCGCCGGTGTGGCAGGGTTGGTTCAGGGAGGCGTGGGGGCGGACGCTGTAGCCGAAGAGCGGGTCAATCGCCGTCCAGTCGGCCTCCTCGTCCGGGGTGTAGTGCTTTCCCTCGGCCGCGTTCACCCACAGGTAGATCTCCGGGGGGAGAGCGGCTCTCAAGGCTCGGGCCTCGGTGAGGTGCTCCGGGAATCCCACTATGCCGACCGAGAAGCGGATACCCAGGCGCAGCAGGCTGGTGCAGCGGGACAGGAAGCGGGCGCGGGTTACCTGGCCGGGGTGGTAGGTGGTCCAGAGGGCCAGGGCATCGGGCTTGGCGGCGGTCAGCCAGTCGGGGCGGGCGGCCAGATTGGTCTGGATCGCCACTCGGTCGACGTGCGGCAGGTGGGAGAGGGTGATCATCGTGTCCCGGTACCAGCTACGGGTCAGCGCCTCGCCCCACGGGGTGAACAGGATCGACAGGCGGGTCTCGGTGGTGGCGGCGGCCCAGGCTGTGAAACGTTCCAGGGCGGTGCGGTCCCGACGCAGCAGGGCCGGTGGGTCGTGGTGCTTGGCGAAAGGGCAGTACGGGCAGTCGTAGTTGCAGCTGGCCAGCGGCCCGCGGTAGAGCACGGTCAGGGTTGGCGGCAACGGCGCGAGATCCCCGGCCGGCTCCGCCGGTCGTCGCACGGTGGGCAGCGGCAGCAGAGTGACCGGCGCGGAACCGGCCGCCACAGCAGATGCGGATGGCAGGCGGGGTGCCGCGGCCGGTGCGGATGGCAGGCGGGGTGCCGCGGCCGGTGCGGATGGCAGGCCGGACGCCGCAGCCGGCGCAGACGCAAGCCCGAGCGACGCAGAAGGATCACCCCCGGACGCCGGGGAAGGAGCGGCCCCGGCGCTCGGAGGAGGAGCGCCGTCGAGGCCCGGGAAAGGGGCGGCGTCGCGGGTTGGCGGGACAGCCTCCGGTGCCGGGGCGGGGGAGCGGCCGGCTGCTGGCGGACGGACGAGGCCCGATGCTCGGGGAGGTGCCGTCATCGGAGGTGGTATCCGGCCATGGCGGTGCGGACCTGGGCTGAGGTGAGCCATGGGCCGATGGCGTCGGAGCGTTCCAGGCCGGCCGGGGTGAGACGGAGGGTGCCGGGGTGGGTGAGGCCGGTGTCGGACAGGACAGCGAGCTGGGGGAAGTCGGCGACCGGGTCGGCGCCGAAGCGTCGACGGTAGGCGGAGATGTCGACGCCGTCGGCGCGGAGCAGGGATTTGATCAGCCAACGGCGGCGTTGCTCGGCGGGGGAGAGGGCGAAGCCGACCTCGGCGTAGGCGAAGTCGGCGGGTGGACGGGACAGGTAGTCATCGAGGACCGCGCGGACCTCGGTGACCGAGACCGCGTAGTCGAACGAGTAATGCAGGTCGCGGGTGTAGGAGCGGGCGCCGCAGCCGAGGCCGATCATGCCGTCGTCCTGGCAGGAGTAGTCGGGGCCGTCGTCGGCGGCGGCCGGGAGGCGGAACTGCCGCATCGACTCCTGCCGGTAGCCGGCCGCGAGGAGTGTGTCGCGGCCCTGGCGGTAGAGGGCCAGCCGCTGGGCGTCCCAGTCGTCGCGGGTGGCCGCGCGCCGGCCCAGGCCGGTCAGCGGGCGGACGTAGAGCGGATAGAGGAAGATCTCCTCGGGGCGCCAGGCGAGCGCCGCGTCCAAACTCTGCCGCCACGTGTCGGCGGTCTGGCCGTCGATGCCGTAGATCAGGTCCAGGTTGAGGACCGGGACCCGGGCGTCGCGGATCGCGGCGAGGGCGCGTTCGACGTCGGCGCGGCGTTGCGGGCGGCCGGCCGCGTGGGCCTCGGCGTCCAGGAAGCTCTGCACACCGATGCTGACCCGGGTGGTGCCGTACCCGGTGAGCACCGCCAGACGGTCGGGGGTGGCGGTGGCCGGTGACGTCTCCACCGACAGCGGGATGCCGGGCAGCCGGGCGCCCATCACCGTGGTGCAGATGTCGAAGAGCGCGGCGAGCTCGTCCGCCTCCAGATAGGTCGGGGTGCCACCGCCGATCGCGGCGCGGGCGAACACGGCGCCGTCGAGCGCGACCCGGGACGCCTGGTGGCGCAGCTGCCGCAGATACGCGGTGACCTGCTCGGCGGGGGCGCCGGTGCGGGTGAACAGGTTGCAGAAGCCGCAGCGCATCTCGCAGAACGGCACGTGCACGTAGAGGAAGAGGGCGTCGCGCGGCTCGTCGCGCCAGACGTCGGCGAGCGCGGGGCGCGGGTCGAGCGGGCGGTACGACGTCTTGTGCGGATACGCGTACAGGTAGCCCTGGTAGGGCGAGCCGTCGATCATGACGCCGCCGGGAGGGTGAAGTCCGCGTACGGCACCGTCCACACCACCTCGTGACCGATGCGGTGACCGGTGTGGCCGTCCTCGCCGTACGCCGTGCCGTGGTCGGAGCAGAGGATGGTGAACACCGGCCGTCCGCGTCCCCGCACCAGCGCGAACAGCCGGGGCAGCAGCCCGTCGACGTATTCGAGCGCGGCACCGTGGCTGACCACGGTGTCCTCCGCGAGCCCGGCGTAGTGCCGGTTCGGTTGGTGCATCGCGGCGACGTTGAGGAACGTGAAGACCGGCTGCCCGGGCGGGACCGCGGCCAGCGAGATCGCGAGCCGGTCGAGCTGAGCGCCGAGGCAGTCGGGAGCGGTCACCCCGAACGACGGCTCCCAGTGCGCCTCGGTGAACAGCCCGGGCAGCACCGAGCCGAGTGCGGTGCGCCGGTTGAAGAAGCCGACGCCGCCCAGGCAGAGCGTGTGATAGCCGTGCCGGGCGAGCGCGGTGGGCAGGTCGGGCACGTCGAAGACCCAGGTGTCCGGCCCGGTGCTCGCGCTGCCGGGGAAGGCGGCCGCGAAGAGTCGGGGCCCGGGGGTGGGCAGGAAACCGGCGAAGAACGCGTGGTGCGCGGCGTAGGTGAAGCTCGCCGGCGACTGGCGCCGTTCCCATCGGCCGCCGGGCAGCACCCGGGACAGGTGCGGGGTGCGCCCGGTCGCGGCCAGCTCGGCGGCCACGTCGTAGCGCAGCGTGTCCAGGGTGACCATCAGGATGTCGTGGCTGCCGATCAGGGTGCGCATGTCACTCCGAGACCGCGGTGTACCGGTAGGCGACGTCGTCGAAGACGTCGTCCTCCTGCGGGTCGTCGATGTCCACCTCGACGCCGGGCAGGGCGCCGACCACGGCGGCGGCGACCTCCGCGGACATGTAGTGGTGGCGCAGGTCGAGCCGGCGCAGATGGGTGAGCGGCTGGCCGGCCAGCAGCGCGGTGGCGCCGGTGTCGCCGAGCGTGCCCATCGACAGGTCGAGCGACTCCAGCCGGGCGACGACCGGCGCCTGGGCGAGCGCGACCGCGATCTCGTCGGCGGACTCGGCGTTGCGCAGCCCGAGCCGGCGCAGCCGCGGGAACAGCGTGCCGTCGAGCAGCGGGCGCAGGTCGGCGAGGCTGGTGTCACCGCCGTACTCGCTGGTGCCCAACCACAGCTCCAGGTCGGTGAGCTCGGGGAACGAGGAGGCGAGCACGGCGGTGGTGAAGGCGGAGCCCAGGCCGCCGCTCTCCACGACCAGGCGGCGCAGGCTGTCGTTGCGCACCGGGGAGAACCGGAAGTCCTCACCGCCGCGCACCTGCAGGGCCCGCAGCGCGGGGAACGCGGTGAGCAGCGGGCTGACGTCGCCCACCTTCATCCAGGAGACCTCGCACTCGTCGCCGGTGATGTCGCCGAGGAACAGCGCGCGCAGCCGGGGCAGGCGCGGGGCGGCGTCGACCAGCTGCCGGATCGGGGCCGGGCGGAACGCCGCATAGCCCCAGGCGCCGATGACCAGCGTCTCGGTGGTGGCGCCCCGGTCGGCGACGAAGCCCTCGAACATGTCGCGGAAGCCGTCGGAGAGCACGCCCTCCTGGTCCATCTCGTCGTCGTGCCAGGCGACGGACCAGGCGGTGGCGTCCGGTCGGCCGCCCGGGTAGTCGGCGACGACCTGGCCGGCGAAGGTCTCGGCGTTCGCGAAGAACGACATCGGTGGCTCCTGTCTCGCGTTCGATCCAGCGGCGAGACCGTAGCAGGAGGCACCGACAACAGGGGGCGGGCGCCGACGATGGTGTACGACGTCAGCACTGCACCGGTGTGATGCCGGAGGCGCCGAGGTCGACGGTGCGCACGTCAGAGTTCGATGCAGTAGTGCACCTGAGTGTCCTGGGTGATGAAGCCGGCCCTCTCGTACATCGTGAACTCTTTGCTCGAACTGTCCGCGTCGCCCCTGAGGCTGGCCCGTCCGTAGCCCTGGTCCTGTGCGGCCCGGAGCGTGTGGGAGATCAGGGCTTCGGCCACGCCGCGCTCCTCGTACGCGGGCCGCGTGGCGATGACCCGGAAATACGCGTCGCGGACGCCGGTCGCCGCCGTTTCCGCCTCCCACGAGACGATCAGGACGATCCCGGCCGCCGTCCCGGTTTCGACGTCACGGAGCAGGAAGCTCAACTCGGGCCGGAAGTTCGCGTTCACGGCCCAGACCTTCCACTCCTCGGCGCTGAGCGGCGACCGGCCCAAGGCCTGAGCGGCGTCGTTGCGGACCGTGCGGAACTCCTCGTCGGTCTCCGCCGTGTAGCTCTCGATGTGCAGACCGTCGGGGATGGGGGCGTCCGGAATGGCGGTGCCGAGCGGATGCCTCATGTGCCGGCTCCACTTCGTCGACGTCATGCCCGCCGCGCGGTACAGGGCGACGGCCCCGTGCACGTGCTCGCCGTAGACGGATTCGACGACCAGCTGGAGCGTGGGGTGATGCCGTGCGTGCAGCGCCTTGGCGGTCGCCAGTCCGTGCTGCATGAGCCTCGTCCCGAGGCCCTGACGGCGATGGGTGGGTCGGACGGCGCCGGCCGCGTGTACCCGGTGGACGACCTGGGCTGCCGGTTTGTAGTGGACCGCGGAGAAGCCGAGCATCGTCGCGCCGTCGAACACCGCCAGCGTGGACGTCGGGAGGTCGTCGACCGGTGAGTCCAGTTCCTCGGCCGCGTCCTGCTCGGTGTACTGCCCCCAGACGTGATCCTCGTCGTCGATCGCGTTGAAGAGGTCGGCCATCGCCGCGGCGTCGGACACGGCCAGCGGGCGCCAGATGAGGTCCCGGGATTCGGCAGTCATGATCGGCACCCTAGGGAGCCCGGTGGCGACTGTCATCTCTATTTTGGACCCGACGGCACCGGTTCGTGGTCAGCATTCTGCCCGGCCGAGACGCCAGTAGCCCATGAAGGCCACCGCCCGGCGATCGACGCCGCAGGTCGTGACCAGATGGCGGCGCAACGTCCTGATGACGGCGGCCTCGCCGGCGAGCCAGGCGTAGAAGCCGTCGGTGGCGGCGGAGCCGTCCGGCACCTCCCAGAGCATGTCCGCGTCGACGTCGACGTCCTCCAGCTCGGCGCCGGTGACGCCATTGACGCCGATCACCGCTTGAACGGCCGGGACGAGCTTCGCGCCGTGGGCGGCGCCGTCCCGCGGGAGCCAGGTGATCCGCACGCCCTCCGGCGCGGTGAGCGGCAGCTCGTCGCCGGTGACCGGTACCTCGAGGACGGCGTCGCCGCAGGTGGTGGCGGGGAGCGCGGCGAGAATGGCGGCGATCGCGGGGACGGCCGTCTCGTCGCCGGCGAGCAGGACGCGGCTGGTGCCGACCGGCGGGTGGAAGTCGATGCCGCCGTGCACGCCGGGGAAGTCCGCGTTCGGGCCGAGCAGGCAGGCGATCGAGCCGGGGGCGGCGGTGACCGCCCAGCGGGAGGCGGGACCGGTCTCGCCGTGCAGGACCATGTCGATGTCGACCTCGGCGAGGAGGGGGCGGACGGCGCGCACCGTGTACGTCCGGATCGGGTTGCGATGCTCGTCGGGCAGGGTGCGCCAGGCGGCGAACCAGTCGTCGCCGGTGGGCAGGTGGTCGAGGCCGCTGCCGGGCAGCGGGGGGATCAGCTTGCAGCGCTGGTCGAGGCCGTTGGCGGCGAACCGGTCGAGGTCGTCGCCGGTGAACGTGACGCGCAGGAAGCTGGGGCTCAGGCGGGTGACCCGGCGGACCTCGACCGGGAAGAAGCGGAACGGGAGTGCTTCGGTCGATGGCGCAGCGGTCGGGGTCAAGGTCGCCTCCCGGATCGGTTTAGGTAACCCTAACCTAATCTGTGGGGGCGTTCGCAACCCGATGGCACCCACCGGTTTCCTGCCGCGACGGGCCGGCTGGACGATCTCACGGGTCCCAGCACAGAAGGAGCCGACAGCATGCCGCACACCTCGACCACGGCCTTGACGTTCAGCGACGCCGAGGCCGGCCTGACCTGGCCGATGGGTGACTGGGCGGCCGCTCTCGAGCCGCCGACCGTGCTGATCGCCGACGACGACGAAGGCATCCGCGACCTGGTCGGCACCAAGCTGCGGGCGGCCGGGTACCGCACCCTGATCGCCGCGGACGGCCGCACCGCGATGGCCCTCGCGGTCGGCGAACGGCCCTCACTGGTGCTGCTCGACGTGTGCATGCCGGGCCTCGACGGGCTGGGCTTCTGCTACGAGCTGCACTCGTCGCCGGAGACCGCGCACATTCCGGTGATCTTCATCAGCGGGCGCGCCGAGCCGGACGACATCGCCCTGGGACGCGTGGTGGGCGCCGAGGACTACCTGGTCAAGCCGATCGACCCGGCCGATCTGCTGGAGCGGGTGCAGCGGCTGCTCGGGCACTGACCCGTTCAGACCCGGAACCGGGCGACCACGTCGCGCAGCTCGCCGGCGACCCGGGTCAGCTCGCTCATCGACGCGTCCGCCTCGCCGAGCGCGGACGTGGTCGCGTGCGCGGCGCTGGCGACCGCGGTGATGCTGCCGGCGATGCTGGTGCTGCCGCCGGCCGCCTCGCCGATGCTGCGGCTCATCTCGTTGTGGTGCTAGAGGGCTTTTCACGGCTTATCGCCGGATATCGGCCAAGCGGTGTCCGGTGGGAAAGCTGTGATCTGCCGGTAGGCTTCGGGGATGGCCGTCGACGACGTGGTCCGGGAACTCCTCGCCGCGATTCCGGCCGGCTGCACCTGGCTGGTCCCGGTCACCGGGCCGGACGGCGCGATCATCGACTTCCGGGTCGCCGCGACCAGTGACCAGATCCACGACATCTACGGCCGGGGCGCGCAACGCGTCGACGGCCTGCTCGCCGAGCTGTATCCGTCCATGGTGGACGGACCACTGTGGCGGCTCTACGTCGAGGTGCTGACCACCGGCACGCCCGCCACCATGGACGAGTTCCGGTTCGAGCAGTCGCGCCCCGGGGTGGTCGCCGACTCCCGCTTCGAGATCAGCGTGTACCCGGTCCTCGGCGGCCTGCTGGTCTGGTGGGCCCGGGTCGACGAGCACCGCCGCCGGCTGGAGAGCACCGAGCTGCTCGGCAGCCTCGGCTGGGCCGAGCACGAGCTGGCCACCGGCGGCAACGAGTGGTCCCCGGGGATGTACCGGATCTTCGAGCGGGACCCGGCCGACGGCCCGCTGTCCCGCGTCGAGCAGGCCGCCGCGATGCTGGCCGAGGACCGGGGGATCGCCGAGGCCGCCTGGCAGACCCTGGACGTCGGGGCCACCTCCGACGTGACCGTCCGGTTCCGGATCGGCGACCGCGTCAAACACCTGCGGATCCTCTCCGACCTGGCGCACGACGCGGCCGGCCGGCCGGTGAAGATCTACGCCGTGGTGCAGGACGTGACCGCCCGGGTCGCCTCCCGCACCGAGATCGAGCGGCTCAGCGACCAGGTCCGGGTCGGCGAGCTGACCGCGCTCGCCGAGCACCGGCTGGCCCGGCAGCTGCAGCAGATGATCCAGCCGGTGCCGGCCGGCCCGTTCCGGCTCGGCGACCTCGAAGCGATGGTCGGCTACCAACCGGCCGAGAGCGCGGTCCAGGTCGGCGGCGACTGGTACTGCGCGCAGACCCTGCCGGACGGCCGCGTCGTGCTCGCCGTCGGCGACGTCGCCGGACACGGCATGGAAGCCGCCAGCGGCATGGCCCACCTGCGGTTCGCCCTGGTCGGCTGGCTCTCGGTCGGCATCCGCGACCCCGGACTGCTGCTGCGGCACCTGAACCGGCTGTGCGCCCAGCTCGGCATCACCGGGACGGCGGTGGTCGGCGTCTACGACCCCGGCACCGGGCGGCTGCCCTGGGCACGCGCCGGGCACATGGCCCCGATGCTGGGCCGCGGCGGCCGCGCCGTCGACCTGGAACGCCCGCCCGGGCTGCTGCTGGGCGCCGAGGCGGACACCGAGTTCCCGGTCGCCGACGCCGAGCTGCGCCCGGGCGACCTGATCCTGTTCTACACCGACGGGCTGGTGGAACGCCGCGGCGACGCGACCCGGCGCACGACCGAGGTGCGAGACCGTCTCAGCGCGGTGTCCGCGGCGCCGGGTCCCGACCCGCTGCCGCACATTCACCGATTGCTGTACGCGCCGAGCGCCGACGACGACACCTGCACCCTCGCTGTGCTGGTCAGAGATTGAGACAGATCCGGACCATGGTGCCGCCCGGCACGGCGGTCGTGTAGACCGCGTCGCACACCCGCTCCACGATGGCCAGACCGCGGCCGCGGATCGCCTCCGCCGACGGCATCGTGCGGCCGAACGGGCGCGGGCCGCCGCCGTCCACCACGTCACAGACCAGCCGGCCGTCCTCGGCCCACACCCGGATGTGGCCGCCACCGCCGGTGTGCTGCAGCGTGTTCGTGGTCAGCTCGCTGACCGCGAGGGTGAGCAGCTCGATCCGGGCGGCCGGCAGGCCCAGCGCGCGGGCCCGCTCCGCGACGAAGACGCGGACGGTGCGCAGATCGTCCGGCTCGGTGTAGGACATGCTGTCGATGTCAGGCATGGCGACGCCCGTCCTCGGCGGTCGAACCCCCGGGCGCTTTCAGAAGCGCGTCCAGGCCGGTCATTTCCAGCACCGCGGCGACCGAGCCGGCGGCGCCGACGACATAGAGCCGGCCACCCCGCCCGCGAGCCGCGTGATGGGCGGTCACCAGGGCGTGCACCCCGGTCGAATCGAGGAAACCGACCCCCGAAACATCGACGAACACCTCGCCGGCGCGGGGCACCGCGTCGAGCAGCGCGGCGGTCAGCCGGTCGCGGGCCGCCAGGTCACAGTCACCGGCCAGGAACACGGTGACATGGTCCGGCGCGGCGGCTGTCCTCGCCTCGAAGCTCGCCATCGACCGCCGTACCTTTCCCTGCCCGGGGAAACCTGCCCGGCCCATCATGACACCCGCGGACGCCGGGGAGTATTCCAGGACCGGAAAGGAACACGCGCGGGCACCGGACGACCGGAGCCCGCGCGTCATCCCAGCCGGGCGATCAGGCCTGCGCCAGCGCCGCGCAGCAGGTGTCGATCAGCAGGCGGGTGACCACGTACGGGTCGACGTTCGCGTTCGGGCGGCGGTCCTCGAGGTAACCCTTGCCGTCCTTCTCCACCTGCCACGGGATGCGCACCGAGGCGCCCCGGTCGGACACGCCGTAGCTGTACTCCGTCCAGGGTGCGGTCTCGTGGAGGCCGGTCAGGCGGTGCTCGATGCCCGCGCCGTAACCGTCGACGTGCTCCTGGCGGCGCTTGCCCAGCGACTCGGCCGCGGTGATGATCGCGGCGTAGTTGTCGCGCATCGCGTTGGTGGAGAAGTTGGTGTGCGCCCCGGCGCCGTTCCAGTCACCCTTGACCGGCTTCGGGTCCAGGGTGGCGGAGATGCCGAAGTCCTCGGCGATGCGGTACAGCAGCCAGCGGGCCACCCACAGCTCGTCGGCCACCTGCGGGGCGGCCACCGGGCCGATCTGGAACTCCCACTGACCCGGCATCACCTCGGCGTTGATGCCGGACAGGTGCAGGCCGGCCGTGAGGCAGGCGTCCATGTGCGCCTCGACGATGTCCCGGCCGAACACCTCGTCCGCGCCGACACCGCAGTAGTAACCGCCCTGCGGGGCCGGGAAGCCGCCACCGGCCGGGAAGCCGAGCGGGCGGCCGTCCTTGAAGAACGTGTACTCCTGCTCGATGCCGAAGATCGGCTCCTGGTCGGCGTACTTCTCGGCGGACGCGACGCAGGCGGCGCGGGTGTTGGTCGGGTGCGGGGTGCCGTCGATCAGCTCGACCTCGCACAGCACGATGATGTTGTCGCCGCCGCGGATCGGGTCCGGACAGGTGAAGACCGGGCGGAGCACACAGTCCGACTTGTCACCGGGCGCCTGGTTGGTGCTGGAACCGTCGAAACCCCAGATCGGGGGCTCCGCACCGTCGGCCAGGATCCTGGTCTTGGACCGCAGCTTGGCGGTGGGCTGGGTTCCGTCGACCCACAGGTACTCGGCCTTGACAGCCATGGCATTCTCCTCAGACGAAAACGGCGCCGGATGGCAGTGCCGGACGACCCTGGCGCGGCGCGAGGAAAATACCGGTCGTAGATCAAATCCATGTTTCCGATCCCGGACAGCGGACGAGTGATCCCGGTAACCCGCCCGTCACCGATCTCTGCCGCGGCGCGACGGAGAAGTGCCGAAGGTGCTGTCCACATCGAAATCTTGAGTTAATAATGTGACGGGCCCCACAGTCTTGCCCGGACGGGGCCCAGCGGCGACGATCGGGACAGGAGCGCGGAAGGAGGCGGCGCCGTGCACACCCGCAGGATCGTCGTCGGCTACGACGGCTCGGTCGAGGCCCGCAAAGCGGCCCGCTGGGCGCTGGACGAGGCCGAACGCGGCGGCGTGCCGGTCGAGCTGGTCTACGCGTACGAGTGGCCCAGCTACGTGCCGGCCGCGGCGATGATGCCGGCCGCCGCGGTCTACCCCGACCTCGACACCGACCTGGCCGTCGCGGACATGCTCGGGCGGGCGGTGGACGCCGCGACGAGCAGTCACCCCGGGGTCCCGGTGCGCGCCCGGGTCGAGCACGCCACCGCGGCGGTCGCCCTGATCCAGCGCGCGGCCGAGGCGTCCCTGGTGGTACTCGGCGGCCGGCGGCCGACCGGGGTGCGGGCCTGGCTGGGCTCGACCAGCGGGTCGGTCAGCGCGCACGCCCGCTGCCCGGTCGTGGTGGTCCGCGGCGAGCCGCGGGAGACCGACCCGGTGGTGGCCGGGGTCGACGACTCGGAGGCGGCCGGTCCGGTGCTCGGCTTCGCCTTCGAGCAGGCGGTGGTGCGCGGGGTGCCGGTCCGGGCGGTGCACGGCTGGTCCCCGCCGGACGGGCGCGACCTGCTGTGCGACACCAACCTGCGGGCCATCGCCGACGAGCGGGGCCGGCTGGAGGCGATGGTCGAGTGCTGGCGCCGGCGGTATCCACGGGTGCCGGTCAGCGCCGAAGTGGTGGTCGGGTCGCCGGGTGAGGTGCTGGCGCAGGCCGCGGCGGGCGCGCAGCTGGTGGTGGCCGGGGCGCGGGCGCGGCGGGCGCTGCGGGTGGCGCTGCGGCCCTCGGTGGGACGGCACCTGCTGCACCGGGCCCGCTGCAGCGTGGCTCTGGTGACCCGGAGCCGCGCGGTGATCCGCTTCTGACTCAGATCTTCCCGGTGTCCAGCTCGCGCAGGATGCGGGTGAGGATCTCCGGGGTCTCGGCGGGCGGCTCGGCCTCGATGAACAGGCGGCCGATCGCGGCCGCGTAGTGGTCGACCTCGTCCCGCCGGTCCAGATAGAGGGCGCTGGTCAGGTGCTCGATGTAGACCACGTCGGGCAGCTCCTCGTGCGGGAAGCGCAGAATGCTGAACGCGCCGCCGGCCGCCGCGTGCCCGCCCGACTCGAACGGCACCACCTGCAGCCGCACGTTCGGCGAGCGGCAGGTCTCGATCAGCGTGGCGATCTGCTCCCGCAGCACCGCCCGGCCGCCGATCGGGCGGCGCAGCACCGCCTCGTCGAGAACCGCCCACAGGCGCGGCCCGTCCGGCCGACGCAACACCTTCTGCCGTTGCATCCGGAGGCTGGCGCGGCGCTCGACCGTGCTGCTGTCGGCATGGCCGTGACCGAGACGGATCACCGCCCGGGCGTACGCGTCGGTCTGCAGCAGCCCCGGCACGAACTGCACCTCGTACGTCCGGATCAGCTCGGCCGCCTGCTCCAGGTCCAGATAGTTCTGGAACCAGGTGTCCAGCACGTCGGCGTAGGAATGCCACCAGCTCGGCGCGCTCGCCTCCCGGGCCAACGCGACCAGGCGCTCGTGCTCGCTCCGGTCGGTCACGCCGTACAGCTTGAGCAGGTCGACGATGTCACGTTCCTTGAACCCGACCCGGCCCAGCTCCATCCGGCTGATCTTGGACTCGGAGGCGCGGATGACATATCCGGCCTTCTCCCGGCTCAGCCCACCGGCCAGGCGCAACGCGCGCAGGTGCGCCCCGACCTGCAGCCGTCGCACGGTCGACCCGCCGATGTCGTGTTCCTCCGCCAAGGATCCAACCTCCCTGGACAGGAGCCTAGTTCCCCGGACCGCAGCCGCGGCAATCCGCTTTTCGTCCTCATGAGATCGCTGCCGTCGCGGCCCGGGCAGGGAGCGGGCGGCGCACCCGGGCAGGGAGCAGGCGGCGCGGCTTTGCCGCTGCCGGTGCGGTCCCGACGGGAGGCGGGCGGCGCGGCTTTACCGCTGCCGGTGCGGTCTCGACGGGAGGCGGGCGGCGCCGCTTTGCCGCTGCCGGTGGGGTCCCGACGGAGGCGGGCGATGCGGCTTTGTCGCTGCCGGTGCGGTCAGGACAGGGAGTGTGCGACGCGGCGCAGCAGATCGGTGTTGGTGGGGGTGGTGCCGAGCTGGGTGAGCAGCTGCTGCATGGTGTCGCGACGGTCGGCGCCGGTGAGGGCCCGGCGCAGCTGGCCGAGGACGGTCAGCTCGGCGGGGGACACCAGCAGCTCGTCGTGCCGGGTGCCGGAGCCGGCCACGTCGATGGCGGGGAAGACGCGGGATTCGGCGAGGGTGCGGTCCAGTTTCAGCTCAGCGTTGCCGGTGCCCTTGTACTCCTCGAAGAGGAAGGTGTCGAGGGTGGAGCCGTTCTCCACCAGGGCGGTGGCGATGATCGTGAGGGAGCCGCCGCCTTCGATGTTACGGGCGGCGCCGAGCAGGCGTTTCGGAGGCTGCAGGGCGGTGCTGTCCAGGCCACCGGAGAGGGTGCGTCCGCGGCCGGCCGGGGCGGTCAGATTATAGGCGCGGCCCAGGCGGGTGATCGAATCGAGCAGGACGACGACGTCCTCGCCGAGTTCGGCCAGCCGTTTCGCGCGTTCGACGGCCAGCTCGGCGACGGCGGTGTGGTGCTGTGGCGGACGGTCGAAGGTGGCCGCGCAAATCTCCGCCTTGGTGGTGCGCTGCCAGTCGGTGACCTCCTCCGGGCGTTCGTCGACCAGCACCGCCATCAGGTGGCATTCCGGGTGGTTGCGGGTGATCGCGTTGGCGATCTGGTGCAGGATCGTGGTCTTGCCGGCCTTGGGCGGCGCGACGATCAGGGCGCGCTGGCCTTTGCCGATCGGCATCACCAGGTCGATCACCCGGGTCGCGAGCACCTCCCGGTCGGTTTCCAGGCGCAGCCGCTGCTGCGGGTAGAGGGCGGTCAGCTGGTAGAAGTCGGGGCGGGCGCCGGGCGGGCGGCCGTTGACGGCGGTGAGCTGCAGGGTGACCGGTTTGCCGGGGCGGCTGATCCGGGCGAAGCCGGTGACCCGGTCGCCGCGGCGCAGGCCGAGCCGGCGCAGGTCGGGCACGGCGACCGGCAGGTCGGACGGGCCGGGCAGGTAGCCGTCGGCGCGTAGCCAGCCACGGTCGTCGGTGATGTCGAGGATGGCGTCGACGGCGACGGTCTCGTCGGTCGCCACGGGTGGTTTCCGGGTACGAAGATCTGTCATGGAAAAACTCCTAGCCGGGCATCGAAGCCGCGGTGGGTGAGAAGCAGAAGCCTGAGGAAAGCCAGCGTGCGCATGACGCTGGGAGGAGAAACAAAAACCCGGGCGGGGAATGCCACCGGCATCCGGGATGGGCCCACGGTAGCACCGATCGGCGATGCGGCCCAGTAGGGCAGGATGGACGTCACACATCGGGGAGGGGACGGGCATGCCACTGCTGCGCCGGGTCATCGGGGAAGTGCTGCGCCGCGTGCGCCAGCGTCAGGGCCGCACGCTCAAGGAGGTCGCCACCGCGGCCGGGGTCTCGCTGCCGTATCTGTCCGAGGTCGAGCGCGGCACCAAGGAGGCCTCCTCGGAGGTGCTGGCCGCGATCTGCCGCGCCCTGAACCTGCCGATGCCCGACCTGCTGGTGCTGGTTCGGGAACAGATGCTGCGTCCGGCCGGCCGCTACGAGGTCGCGCCGGTGCACGACCAGGTGCGACGCGGCCCGACCTGCTCGGTCAGCGGCCGGCGCCCGCGCCGCGACAGGCTAGGACAGCACCGTCAGGGTCGTTCCCGGCGGAATCTCGTCGAGCAGCTTCTGCTGGGCGGCCTTCGGCATCCGCAGGCAGCCGTTCGACACGCTGTGGCCGAATGCTGACTTGTTGTACCAGGCGTGGATGCCGGTGTGCGCCAGCTGGAACACCGCGGCCATCTTCTCCGGCTGCTCCGGCACCGAGCCGAGCACCAGCGCGCCCATGTTGAGGTAGATGTCGCCCTTCAACGGGGTCGTGCCCATCACGTAGGTGCGCCCGACCGGGGTCGGGGTCGCCTTCGACCCGGTCGCCACCGTCCAGCGCTGCTGCTCCTGGCCGTCGCGCAGCCAGATCAACGCGTGCTCGGAGAGCTGGGCGACCAGCTGGTCGCGCAGCGTGACGGTCTCGCCGGAGCCCACCGGCACCCAGCCGATCCGCCGGTTGACCGACGGGACCAGCACGGCCACCCAACCGTCGCGCTGCTCGACGATCGGGACGACGGTGCGCAACCCGCTGATGTCGGGCGGGAGGTAGGCGCGCGGCTTGCCGCCCGGTGCGTCGTACAGCGCGATCCTGGTGGTGGGGTGCAGGGCCCGGGTCGGTGCGACGGTCGAGTTCTGCTCCGGGTCGGCGGGCAGCCCGGACGGGCCGGACGCGTACTCGATCACCGGGAGGCCGGCCGGCGGCTTCGCGGCGGGCAGCGGTTTCGCCGAGGCGGTGGGCGAGGGCCGGAGCGCCGCGGCGGCGGGCGCGACCCACTGCCCGGCGACCGGATCGGGGGCGCGGTCGTGGGCGACAGCGACGGCCGCACCGGCGGCGAGCACCGCGGCGGCGGCCGCCGCGATCAGGTAGGCACGGGTCCGGGGGCGGGACATCGACCCAGACTAGCCACCCGTCGCGAAACATGAAGGATCTTGTGAACGGCGAGTGGTTCACATCTCCGGGATAGGGTGCTGACATGCTGCGCAAGCTGGGTTTCCTCACCATCGGGCTGTTCGACGAGGTGGATCCGCGCCGGGGTCACGAGTCGACCCTGGAGATCATCGAGCTGGGCGAGCGGCTCGGCTTCGACAGCGCCTGGCTGCGCCACCGGCACCTGCAGTTCGGCATCTCGTCGCCGGTCGCGGTGTTGGCCGCCGCCTCGCAGCGGACCAGCCGGATCGACCTGGGCACCGCGGTCATCCCGCTCGGCTGGGAGAACCCGCTGCGCCTCGCCGAGGATCTGGCCACCGTCGACCTGCTCTCCGGGGGCCGGCTCCATCCGGGCATCAGCGTCGGCCCGCCGATGAACTACGACCGGGTCAAGGACGCGCTCTATCCCGACACGGCCGCCGCCGAGGACTTCAGCTATTCCCGGGTCGAGAGACTGCTGGCTTTCGTCCGCGGTGAGCAGGCGACCGACCTGCGCGGAGCGATCGGGTTCGAGCAGTTCTCCGACCGGGTCCAGCCGCACTCACCCGGGCTCGCGTCCCGGATGTGGTACGGCGGCGGCAGCCTGCGCTCCGCGCGGTGGGCCGGCGAGCACGGGATCAACTTCCTGACCAGCAGCGTCGTCAAGGCCGAGGAGTCGGAGGACTTCGCCGAGATCCAGCTGTCGCACGTGCGCGCCTTCCGGGCCGCCCACCCGGACGGCGATCGCGCCCGGGTCTCGCAGGGCCTGGTGGTGATCCCCACCGACTCGGCCACCGCCGAGCAGCGCGCCCGGTATGCCGCGTACGCCGAGCAGCGCACCCCGCGGACGACGACCCCGCAGGGCCCGGCCCGGATGATGTTCGCGCCCGACATCGTCGGCACCTCCGCCGAGATCGCCGAGCGGCTCGAGGCGCACGCCGCGTTCCGGGAGATCGACGAGGTGGCGTTCGCGCTGCCGTTCACCTTCGGGCACGACGACTACGTGCAGATCCTCACCGACATGGCGGAGCGGCTCGGCCCGGCCCTGGGCTGGAAACCGGCGTCCGCGGGTTAGCCTGTCAGGGACCGTCCGTTCGCGCTGGAAGGTGCCGCATGGCCGACGTGGTTCGGGACCGGGAGCAGCTGTTCGCGCGCGTCGTCCCACTGCTCGGGTCGGGCAGACGGGTGCTGATCGGGATCGCCGGCCCGCCCGGCGCCGGCAAGAGCACCCTGGCCGCCTGGTTGCAGGCGCGGGTCACCGAGCGGTTCGGCGCCGATCCGCTGCTGGTCGCGCAGGTGCCGATGGACGGGTTCCACCTGAGCAACGCGGTACTCGCCGAGCGCGGCCTGCGGGATCGCAAGGGCGCGCCGGAAACCTTCGACCGGGACGGTTTCGCCGACCTGCTGTGCCGGGCGCGCGACGCGCAGGACGAGATCGGCGCCCCGGCGTACAGCCGCGAGCTGCACGAGCCGGTGCCGGACGCGCACCGGATCCCGGCCTCGGTCCGGCTGATCATCAGCGAGGGCAACTACCTGCTGCTGCCCGATGACGGCTGGGACCGGGTCGGCGAGTGCCTCGACGAGATCTGGTATCTCGACGTGCCCTGGGAGGTGACCCGGCAGCGTCTCGTCGACCGCCAGGTGGCCGGCGGGCGCACCCCGGAGGCGGCCGCGGCCTGGGTCGACGGCAACGACAAACGCAACACCGGCCTGGTCGTCGCGGCGGCCGGCCGGGCCGCGGTCATCGTCTCGCCGGCCCGGCGCTGAGCGGCACCGCGCCGACCACATCCCATTTCCAGAGGCGGTCGTCCCGGTTGAGCCGGACCAACCGCAATTCGCGCGCGGTCAGCGTGACCCGGCGGTCGGGCAGCGCGCGCAGCGCCTCGGCGATCGGCGCGGCCGGCACCACGGCGTTGACGTAACCGATCGAGACGTGCGGCCAGAAGTGGTCGTCGGCGCCGGTGAGCGTGCCGACGATCGGCTCGGTGACCCGGCGCAGCCGCAGCCGGTGCTGCTGGATCGGCTCCCACGGGCTGACCCGCAGCACCACCGACTCCGGGTTCGGGTCGGCCGGACCGAAGGTGAGCTCCAGCGGCGCCAGGCCGAGCCGGCCGGCCGCGGCCAGCAGGGCCCGCGCCTGCCCGGCGGTGACCTCGTCGGTGAAGCCGACCTGCTGCAGGCTGACGTGCAGGTGCACGGCCGGGTCCAGGCACTCCAGGCGCAGCTCGGCCAGCAGGTCCGCGGCCAGCGCGGCGAGCTCCGCGGCGCCGGTCAGATCCAGATACCACCAGTACGACCACCGGCCCGGCCGCCAGCCGCCCCGCCAGTCCCAGTGCACCCGGGTGGTGCCCAGGCCGGTGAACTGACGCCAGCGGAACGCGGTCTCCTCGGGCAGGCTGCGCGTGGTCATCCTCGTTCCTCCAGGAGTTCCCGGGTCACCTCGTAGAGCTCGGCGGCCGAACAGAGGGCGTCCGGGCGGGCGATCGCGCGCAGGCCGGCGCCGCGTTCCAGGTCGGCGGTGCGGGCGCGTAGCCGGACGACCGGGATCCCGGCGCGCCGGGCGCACAGCACGTCGGTGGTCCGGTCGCCGACCAGCACGGCCGGGGCGCCGGTCAGCACGGCGTGCACCGCCTGCGGATGGGGTTTGCGGGGAATGCGTACCCCGTCGCAAATGACCACCCGCTCAGCCGGTGCCAGATCACCCAGACCGCACCGCTCGATCTTGGTGCGCTGCACGGCGTCGTCCCCGTTCGAGACGATCGCCAGATCATGCCCGCCGACGTCGCGCAGGCGGCGTGCGGCGGCCACCACCCGCGGCCGGGCGGTGATCCGCGCCAGCGCGGCAGCCTGATAGCCGGCGGCGAGTTCCCGCAGGTCGAGGTCGGGCGGCAAACGGGTGCCGAGCAGCGCGGCCACCACCGACAGGAGATCATCGAACTGCTGGTCCGGATAGAGCAGGGTGACCCGCCGCCAGATCGGCAGCACCCGGTCGGCGGCGCCGGGGAAGACCCGGTCCGCCACCAGCCGGCGGGCGGCCCGGGTGGCGGCCGCGGTGCGCAGCAGGGTGTCGTCCAGATCGAGGATGACGAGGCCGCCCATAGCCGACAGGATATGCAATAACTTCGATCTCCGACGGGGGGCTGCCATGGCGCGGATCGACTTCGAGGGCCCGGTCGCGGCGGTGTACGAATCGGGTCGCGGCGCGCCGGACGGCGGCCTGGACGGGTGGCGGACGGCGCTCGCCGCGCACCTGCCGGTGGCCGCCCCGGTGCTGGACCTGGGTGCCGGCACCGGGCTGTACGCGCGGCTGCTGCACACCTGGTTCGGGGTGCGGGTGGTGGCCGTGGAGCCGGCCTTCGCGATGCTGCGGCAGGCCGCGCCGCCCGCGCACCGGGCGGTGGGGCGAGCCGAGCGGATCCCCCTCGCGAGCGGGTGCTGCGGTGCGGCCTGGCTGTCCACGATGATCCACCACGTGGGGGACCTGCCGGCGGCGGCGCGGGAGCTGCGCCGGGTGCTGCTGCCGGAGGCGCCGGTGCTGATCCGCAGTGCCTTCCCCGGCGATCAGGAGCGGATCGCGCTGTACCGGTTCTTCCCGACGGCGGGAGCGGTGCTGGACACCTTCCCGACGGTGGCGCAGGTCCGGGCGGCTTTCGAGACGGCCGGCTACGCACTGCGGGAGCAGCGCCGGGTCCGGCAGATCAACGCGGCGACCCTGGAGGACTATTACGAGAAGGTCCGGCATCGCGCCAACACCACCCTGCACGCCATCCCGGATGCCGAATTCGCCGCCGGGCTGCGGGCGCTGCGGGCGGCGGCGGACTCCGGGGTCCGCGAGCCGGCGGTCTCCGAACTGACCCTGCTCGTGCTGTCCCCGCGGTGATCAGGCGCGGGTGATCCATTCGGTCCGGTCGCGTTTCTCCGTTACCGACAGCGGATGTGGAAGGGTGCGGCGATTGATCTGGACGCGCCAGCGGCCAAATCGCCGCGCCCGGTGCGGCGGGAGCGGCGATCAGTTATCGGCCGCAGCGCACGACATCTGTATGAAGAATTTGATCCTGATTCTTCAGGACATCCAGGCACGCGTGCCGAAAGAGCCGCACGACCTGCTGGCCACCGCCGCCGCCTCGTCGAGCGCCTCGGCGAATGTCGCGTCGGTGAGTGGCCAGCGGCGCGCGACCGCGAGGGTGAGCGCGCCGTGCAGGACGTCGCCGGCGCCGAGTGTGTCGATCACCGGTGTCGCCGGGACCGGCTGCTCGGTGAAGCCGCCGCCGGTCCAGCGGAGCAGCGGCCGGTCGCCGCGGCTGATGGCGATCCAGCGGACGCCGGCGTCGGCGAGGAAGGCGGCGACGTCGTGCGGGGTGCTGATCCCGGGCGGTCGGAAGTCGGCGGAGCAGACCACCACGTCGAGCAGCGGGAGCAGCCGCGGGGTGACCGGTTTCCAGCTGCCGGCGTCGATGAGGGTCGGGATGCCCCGGCGCCGCGCCTCGGTCAGGACCGCGGTGGCCAGCTCCGGATAGTGGCCGTCGACTTGCACTGCTCTCATGCCGTCGACGAGGGCGGCGAGGTGCGGGACGGTGACCGAGCGGGCCGCGCCGTTGGTGGAGACGACGGCCCGGTTGCCGGTGCCGGCGCTGACGACGATGCTGGAGACGCTGGGGGCGCCGGGATCGGTATCGGTCAGGTCGATGAGGCGGACACCGAGGGCGGAGAGGTCGGCGTGGATACCGGCGGCGAGGGGGTGGCGGCCGACGGCGGTCAGCAGGACCGGATCACCGCCGAGGTGGGCGACGGTGGCGGCCGCGTTGGTGGCCGGGCCGCCGGCGGCGACGGTCTGGGTGAGCGCGGTGACCTTCTCGTTGTCGGCCGGGTACTTCTCGACGAGTTGCAGGATGTCGAGCGTGCACAGCCCGGCCAGCAGGACCTCAGTCATCCAGGCAGATCTCCTCGAGATGCGGTGCGTGGTCGGTGTAGACGCCGGTGGAGAGGACCGCGATGAAATTCTTGTCGCGGGGCACGCTGCCGGCCAGCTGGCGCCAGTGCTGGGACAGATACCACCCGGTGGCGGTGGTGCCGACCGGACCGAGGCCGGCGACCAGCAGCCAGCGACGTTCCGGGAACTCCTCCGGGTTCGGAGCGTAGCGGAGGATGATGCCGTACTGCTTGCGCTTGGTGGAGCGGTACTCCGAACCGTTGCGCAGCCGGATGAATTCGGAGCCGACCTCGTCCTCGATGATGGTGAACAGCGGGTCGGCGTGCTCGTTGGCGTACAGGTGCGTGCAGTCGTTGCTGGACAGGCCGAAACTGACGAAGCTGCGCGCGCAGTCGTCGACGATCGCGGTGTCGACCGTGATCATCACCGGGCAGGTGTTGCGGGCCTCGAAAGCGGACGAGACGTAGAGCAGCGACTGGATGTCGTTGGCGGCGACCACCCGCGGGATGTCGATCCGGTGCACGGTCAACTCGACGAACCGGGAGTGCGGACGCTGGAACAGCATCTGCTGGTTGTGGTCGTTCAGGGTGGCCCGGACGTCGTCGTGCATGACGAAGTCGGGATAGCAGAGCAGCGTTTCCCGGCGGACCAGCTCGGCGCCGAAGAAATGCACGCGGGCGCGGTCGGCGAGCCTGTTCTGCAGGGTGACGAACATGTCCAGGATGGTGGCGAAGATGAACGAGGTGGCCACCCCGACGAGCATGTCCTGCACCGGGGCGTGGGCGTGGAAGGCCGCCACGAACAGGCCGGCGGACAGCGCGAGCCCGGCCAGGTCGAGCCAGAGCCGCTGACTTTTGAACACCCGCCGGATCCCCATCGTTTCCACGATGCAGGAAAACGGTGATCAATGCACCGGCGGTGTCGCCGATCGGGCGAGGCGGGCGGCAAGTCCGTCCACAAAGGTGAGGAGCGCGAACTCGAAACTGTCCCGGTCGACGGCGTCGGCGTGCTCGCGGAGCCGGTGCGCGTCGCCGAGTGCCGGATAGCGGTCCAGGTAGACCTGCACGTCGTCGACGAAGCCGCGGGAGAACGAGCCCATCGCGGCGCCGACCACCAGATATTTCGTCGAGGCGCCGATCATCGTGGCGTCCCGGGCCGGCCAGCCGGCCGCGACCAGGCCACCGTGGATGGCGTCGGCCCGGCGTAGCGAGGCGTCGCGCTGGCCGGGGCCGTGTGCCAGGAACGGCACGATGTTCGGGTGCCCGGCGAGTGCCGCCCGGTAGGACCGGGCCCAGCCGAGCAGCCCGTCGCGCCAGCCGGCGGCGAACCCGGAGACGTCCACCTGCTCCATGATCTCGCTGGCCACGTCGTCGAGCAGTTGCTCCTTGGTGGGGTAGTGGAAGTAGAGCGCGGGGGCGCTGACCCCGAGGGCGGTGGCCAGCTTGCGCATGCTGAGCCCGTCCAGCCCGTCCTGGTCGATGATCTCCAGCGCGGCGGCCCGGATCCCGGCCTTGCTGAGCAGCGGGGTGGTCGGCCGCGGCATGGGTTGCTCTCCTGACCGTTGTGATGCCTAACGCTGTTAAGTTAACATGGCCGGGGAAACCTGACAGCGTTCAATTTAGGAGCGGGCCGTGGACCTCACCCTCTCGGCGGAACAGCAACAGCTGCGCGACCTCGCCCGGGACTGGGTGGAGCGCGAGGTCGTGCCGCACGCCACCGAGTGGGATCGCGCCGAGCAGGTCGACCCGAAGATCGTCGGCAAGCTCGCCGAGCTGGGCTTTCTCGGCCTGGGAATCAGTGAGGCGCACGGCGGGTCGGGCGGTGACTTCCTCGACTACGCGATCGTGATGGAGGAGTTGGGCCGGGGTGACACCGCGGTGCGCGGCATCGTCTCGGTCACCCTCGGCCTGGTCGCCAAGACCATTCAGGCGTACGGGACGGACGAGCAGCGGGCGCACTGGCTGCCCCGGTTCTGCTCCGGCGAGACGCTGGGCTGCTTCGCGCTGACCGAGCCGGGCACCGGGTCCGACGCCGGCAACCTGGTCACCCGGGCGGTTCGCGACGGCGACGACTGGCTGATCAGCGGCGAGAAGATCTTCATCACCAACGGTACGTGGGCCGGGGTGGCCCTGGTCTTCGCCCGCACCGGCGGTCCCGGCCCGAAGGGCGTCTCGGCGTTCCTGGTGCCGACCGACCGCGCGGGCCTCACCCGCCGGGAGATCAAGGGCAAGCTGGGGCTGCGCGGGCAGGCCACCGCCGAGCTCAGCTTCGAGCAGGTCCGGGTCGCCGACGCGGAGCGCCTCGGCGACCTCGGTGCGGGCTTCAAGATCGCGATGTCGGCGCTGGACAAGGGACGGATCGCGGTCGCCTCCGGCTGCGTCGGGCTGTCCCGGGCCTGTCTGGAGGCCGCGGTGGCCTACGCCGGGGAGCGCACCCAGTTCGCCAAGCCGATCGCGTCGTACCAACTCGTCCAGGAGATGCTCGCGGACATCGCGGTGGAGACCGAGGCGGCCCGGCTGCTCGTCTGGCGCGCCGCCGACCTGGTCGACCGGCGCCAGCCGTTCGGCACCGCCGCGTCGATGGCCAAACTGTTCGCCAGCGAGGCCGCGGTCAAGGCCGCCAATCAGGCGATCCAGGTGTTCGGCGGATATGGATACATCGACGAGTTCCCGGTCGGCAAGTTCATGCGCGATGCCCGGGTGCAGACCCTCTACGAGGGCACCAGTCAGATCCAGAAGCTGCTCATCGGCCGGGCGCTGACCGGAATCAGCGCGTTCTAGGCAGTGCTTCCTCACCCCAAAGGAGTTTCTGAATGAGCCGGGTAGCCATCGTCACCGGGGCCGCGCGCGGCATCGGCGCGGCCACCGCACTGCAATTCGCGACCGAGGGCGCGGCCGTCGCCGTGCTCGACCTCGACGAGGACGACTGCGCCGACGTCGTCGGCCGGATCAGAGCGGCGGGCGGCACCGCGGTCGCCCACGGCTGCGATGTGGCCGACGAGGCCCAGGTCGACGCCGTGATCGACAAGGTCGCCGCCGAGCTCGGCGGGGTGCACGTGCTGGTCAACAACGCCGGCGTGACCCGGGACAACCTGCTGCACAAGATGCCCGCGTCCGACTGGGACATGGTGATGAACGTGCACCTGCGCGGCGCGTTCCTGTGCAGCCGGGCCGCCCAGCGGCACATGGTCCCGCAGCGCACCGGCAAGATCGTCAACACGTCCAGCGTGTCCGCGCTGGGCAACCGGGGCCAGGCCAACTACGCCGCGGCCAAGGCCGGCATCCAGGGCTTCACCCGCACCCTGGCGATGGAGCTCGGCCCGTTCGGGATCAACGTCAACGCGGTCGCGCCCGGCTTCATCGTCACCGAGATGACGGACGCCACCGCCGCTCGGATCGGCGTCTCGGCTGCCGATATGCAAGCCAAGGCAGCCGAGATCACGCCGCTGCGCCGGGTCGGGCAGCCGGAGGACATCGCCCGGGTGGTCGCCTTCCTGGCCAGTGACGCCGCCTCCTTCGTCACCGGACAGACCATTTACGTCGACGGCGGACGCCGTCTCTAAACACTGAGGGATTCTTCGATGCGTCGCACGATTTTCAACGAGGACCACGAGGCCTTCCGGCAGACGCTGCGGGAATTCCTGCAGGCCGAGGTGGTGCCGAATTACGACGAGTGGCTGCACAACGGCGAGGTGCCCCGCGAGTTCTACAAGAAGCTCGCCGAACTCGGTCTGTTCGGCATCGAGGTGCCCGAGGAGTTCGGCGGCGCCGGCATCGACTCGTTCAAATTCGCCGCGGTGCAGTACGAGGAGACCGCCCGGGCCGGCGTCTCGTTCGGCGGCTCCGGCGTGCACGTCGCTCTCTGCCTGCCGTATCTGCTGAACCTGGCCACCCCCGAGCAGAAGCAGCGGTGGCTGCCGTCCTTCGTCAGCGGCGACATGATGTTCGCGATCGCGATGACCGAGCCCGGCACCGGCTCCGACCTGGCCGGCATGTCCACCACCGCGAAACTCACCGAGGACGGCAGACACTACGTCCTGAACGGCGCGAAAACCTTCATCACCGGCGGTGTTCTCGCCGACCGCGTCATCGTCTGCGCCCGCACCTCCCCGCCGAAACCCGACGACCGCCGCTTCGGCATCTCGCTGCTCGTTGTCGACACGAAACTGCCCGGCTACTCGGTCGGCCGCAAACTCGACAAGCTGGGCCTGAAGACGTCCGACACCGCGGAATTGGCGTTCCAGGACGTCCTCGTGCCGGTCGAGGATCTGCTGGGCGAGGAGAACAAGGGCTTCTCGTACCTGGGGCAGAACCTGCCGCAGGAGCGGCTCGGCATCGCCTACGGCGCGTACGCGCAGGCGGCGGCCGCGGTCGAATTCGCCAAGAAGTACACGCAGGAACGCAAGGTGTTCGGCCAGACGGTGTCGTCGTTCCAGAACACCAAGTTCGAACTGGCCGCCTGTCAGGCCGAGGTGGACGCGGCTCAGGCCGTGGCCGATCGGGCGCTGGAGGCCCTCGACGCCGGGGAACTGACGGCGGCCGAAGCGGCCTCGGCGAAACTGTTCTGCACCGAGGTGGCGCATCGGGTGATCGACCGGTGCCTGCAGTTGCACGGCGGATACGGGTTCATCAACGAGTATCCGATCGCGCGGCTCTATGCCGACAACCGGGTGAACCGGATCTACGGCGGCACCTCCGAGGTGATGAAGATGATCATCGCGAAGGACATGGGTCTGTAGGTCGCCGTCCGCGAACGCCGAGGAAGGGGCTCCTGAAGAGGGGCCCCTTTTCCGGAGAACCGCCGGCGGCGGAAGGCGACCTTGCTGACCTGCGGTTCAGCCTGACCGGTACGCCCCGGGTCGATCACTGTCCCGGCTGACCACGGCGCGGCCGGCAGCCGCCTACGACATGTCGTGCAGTTTGTCGCCCCCGGTGCCGATGACCTGACCGTTTCGGTCGTAGGCCAGCAGGACCGCGTCAGTGGGGTCGTTCGTGCGCACCCCGAAGCGGTGCGTCGTCATGCTGCGCTCGTCCACGACCGGAAGCAGCTTGGGTGGGTCGTCCGAGTCCGGCGCGGTCTTGGGGGCGGGCAGTTCCGGCCACAGCGGCACGTCGACCGGCTTGGCGCCCTGTACCGGGACATACACCAAACGGACCACGTCCGGGCCCGCCTGTCCCTCGATCCCGATGTGGCCGGCACCGTCGTCACCAGCCGCGAAGTTCAGCTGCTCACCGGCCATCGCCGGCCCGGTCAGGTCCGAGCAGACGTATCTGCCGTCCCGCAGTCCCATGCCTCCGCACGGGCCGCTGCTGAACACCTGTGACCAGACCGGATCCTGCGCGTTCGCCGCCGCGTACACCTGCGCGGTGACCGCTCGATCATGCGTGACCGCCAAGACTCCGGCGATTCCCGCGGCGGCCGCCGTGCAGTACAGCAACGCCGTGCGCGGTCGGCCTACCACCGCGAGACCCGGCAGCAGCCGTACCCGCCCGGCCGCCGCCGGCCACAGGCTGACCGCCCCGCCGCAGCACACCGCCACCGCGCACCACGCCCGCGCGTTGTCGTGCAGGAACCCGCCGACCGGCAGCACCGCCCCGACCTGCACGGACATCGTGACCAACACGACCACGCCGGCCGCGATCCGGCCACGGTGCGGCCCGGCGATCAGCAGGATCCCGGCCAGCACGGTCCAGATCTGGTGGTGAGTCCACGACACCGGCGACACCGCCACCGTCGCGCACCCGATCACCACTGCGGCCAGGGCTACCTGTCCCCGCCGGTGGTACTCCCGAGCGCACAGGAACGCGACCAGACACACCAGTCCGGCCAACGCCGTCCAGGCGACCATGCGCTCGCTGGTGGGAATCGCGTAGCGCAGCAGCGTCCCGTTCAGCGACTGGTTCCCGGTCGACGACAGGTCGCCGATCCGCGACGTGGTGAACACCGCCTGGGTCCAGAACGTCCCCGAGACGGCCGGCCACACCGCGAAGGCCGCCGCCGCGCACGCCGCGAAGGCCACCCCGGATCGGATCGCGTCCCGGCGCCGGCCGACCACCCACAGATACGGCACGAACAGCAGGGGGGTCAGCTTGATCGCCGCCGCCACGCCGATGAGCACGCCACCTGCCCGGCGGGGCAGCAATCCGAGTGCATCCACCAGGGCCAGCAGCACCACGAAGATGCTCACCTGCCCGAACCGCAGATTGCTCTGCACCGGCGCCGACGCCAGCAGCATCGTGGCCGCCGCGAGCATCACCACCAGGAATCTCTGCCGGCCGGCGATGCCGTTGCGGACCGTCAGGGCCGCCGCCAGGGCCATCACCCCGGCCACCGTCACCAGCGTCCAGGCGACCTGCACCATCGGTTCCGGCACCGCGCCCAGCGGCCAGAACACCAGCGCCGCAAACGGTGGATACGTGAACGGGTCGCCGTTCTCCGCCGCATACGAATACAGCGGGATCCCGTCCCGCATCGCGCGCACCGCGCCCAGATAGACGTGCAGATCGGCAAGCCGGTCATACGCCGGCCGTGTCAACGCCGCAATCACCGACCACCCGGCGAGCGCGACGAACACACCGACGGACACGAACAGGGCGACTGTCCGCATGCGGGGCGACATCCGCGACCACCACCGGGCCCAGGGGGACACCGGACCTTGCGCGCTGAGCCGTTCCTCTGCGACTGTCACCGCGCCGCCCGCCGAGACGCACATACACCGAACACGGACGCACTCCCCGGATCCAGACCCAGATGATCGTCCAGGACGGTACCAAGGCGCGCCCGCAGCACCTTCCCCTTCTTCGCTTCGGCCACTTCTAATGGGGAACTGGCGATGCCAAGTCGCCGGCGTAGGTCATTTGCGAAGGGCCGGCGAGACGCGGCTGAGTATGCGCGGCTATGACCAGCCACGTCCAGCGGTCCTCGGCGGCGGGCCGCTGCCGGCGCACTGATCTGCAGAGGACCCGCGCTGGGTGTCGTGCCGGCTGCCCAGCGCGATGGTCGGCACGCACCGTAGTCACCCTTGATGACGTAGCAAACCCTCTGCAGCGACGGTGGGGTGGAGCGGAAGGCTGAACGGCGCGCTCAGTGGGGAGTCGGCGCTCCTTCGGGGGTGTTGCGGCTGATCGCGGTGGCGGCGAGCAGGACGACCGGTATGAGGGCCAGCGCCGTGCGGCTTCCCGCTGAGCCGGCGATGTGGGCGAAGACGGCGGCGCCGGCCGCGGCGCCGGTCAGGTCCATGGTGCTGAGCCAGGACATCGTTTCGGTGACACGGTCGGGTGGGGCCAGGTCGCCGCCGGTGGTGCGCAGGGTGGCGAAGAGGGTGCCGATCATCAGGCCGGTGAGTGGGCAGAACAGGAGGACCGCCGCGGGGGACAGCCACGAGCCGAGCGCCAGAGCGGCGGATCCGGCGGTGAACAGGCCGAGCCGTTGGCGCAGCCCGCTGCCGCGGCGCAGCAGGGCCGGTGCGGCGCCCACGGCGAAGCTGCCCAGCACGCTGCCGACGGAGAGCACGCCCAGGTACACCCCGGCCAGTCCGGCGGCGTGAAATTCCCGTGCGTAGCCGGGCAGCACCACGTCGGTGGCGGTCACCGCGCTGACGAAGAGTCCGTTCGCGACCAGCAGCCGGCGCAGCGACGGCGTGGCGAGCAGACCCGGCCGGCGCGGGAGCGCGGCAGCGAGCAGACCTGGTCGGCGCGGGAGCGCCGCAGCGACCGGACCCGGTCGGCTCGGGAGCGTCGTGCCGAGCCGATCCGGCTGGCGCGAGGGCGGCGCAGCGACCCGTCCCGGCCGGTGCCGGGGCGACCCGGTTCGCGACGGTGTCGCGGTGACGCCGATCAACAGGACGACCGTCCCGGCGGTCAGCGCCGTGATCACCACGAACGGGGCGACGGGGGACACGGCGACGCTGAGCCAGCCGGCGACCGCCGGTCCGACGATCAGGGCGGCGCCCGCCATCGACGAGTCCAGCGCCATCGCGGTGGACAACGTCCCGGCGTCGGTCACCCGACGCCAGAGTGTGCGCATCATGACCGCCACCGGCGGACCGGTCGCTCCCATGATCGCGGCACAGGTCAGCATCACCACGGCGGGCCCGGTCCGGCCGGCCGTGGCGACCAGCGCGACGGTGGCCGCCACCTGTGCGGCGAGGCAACCGATCAGGACCGGACCGGCGGCGAACCGGTCGATGAGCCGGCCGCGCACCGGCGCGCTGACCCCCTGCCCGACGGCCGAGGCACTGACCGCCAGTCCGGCGGTCGCCAACGAATAGTGGTCGCCGATCAGGAGCAGCAGACTCAGACCGGCCATGCCGGGTGCCAGTTTCGACGCCAGGCCGATGATCGCGTACCGCCGGAAGCCGGGTCGGTCCAGCAGCGCCCGGTAGGCGGCGGGGGCCGCGTCCGCGCCCACTACCGCGCGGTCCTTGCACGCAGGGCCGCGACCGCCCAGTCGAGCATCGGCGCCAGGCTGTCCGGCACGGGCCGGCCGTTGACCACGGCGAGCAGCGACAGATACCGGTCTCGGCGCGGGTCGTTCATGCCCCTCAGCAGCGTCTCGAACCGCCGGCGCAGCGCGGCGTCGTCGGGGTGCCCGGTGATGTGCGCGTAGTGCCCGACGAGCGCCGCGATGGTCGGCTCGGCGGTGGGGGAGCCGGGGTCGATGCCGGCCCGCAGCGCCGGGGCGACCTGGGCCCGGATCGCGTCGGCGAGGACCCGGGGCAGGCCGGTGCGGTCGTCCGCGGCCCGGTCGCCGGCCATCTCGCGGGCCATGCCGTGCAGGGTGGCCCGGAAGTCGTCGTCCTGGAACAGGCCGGCCAGTTCCACCCACGCCTCGATCTGTTCCGGCTCCGGGTCGGCCGGCAGGTCGGGCGTCATCGAGCGGGCGACCGCGGGAAGGGCGGGGTGCTCGTGCAGCCCGGCGAAGACGGCGCCGAGGAAGTCGTCGATCAGTTCCCGGCGTTCGCCGGCGGACAGCCTGGCCAGCTGGTGGATCACCTCGAGCTGGGCGGGGCCGGCGCCGCGCCGGGCCGCCACCGTCAGCACCGCGCGGCGGATCCGCAGCACCCGGATCTGCGCCTGCAGCGCGTCGGCGTGCGCCGCGGCCACCTCGGGGAGGGTGCTCTGCCGGTCCACCACCGTCCGGATGGTGGCCAGGTCGATGCCGAGCTCGCGCAGGGTGCGCACCAGGTCGAGACGGGCGACGGCGTCCGCCGCGTATCGCCGGTAGCCGGCCGGGCTGCGGGTGGCCGGAGCGACGACGCCGAGATCGGAGTAGAACCTGACGGTCTTGACGGTGAGCCCGGTCCGGCGCGCCAGGTCGCCGATCGAGAGGAGCATGTCGCCGTTCATGCCGATATCCTCACGTCTCCCCCCGCTGGAGACTCAAGCGGCGATCAGGGGATGTAGTCCTCCAGCCGGGCCGGGGTGAGTCCGGACTTGTGGATGATGTTGAGGACGGCGAGGAAGTCGTCGATGAAGGCCGGCCGGAAGTGCATCAGGATGATGTCGCCCGGGGCGATCAGGTGCGTCGGGCGCTGGAACCGGATGATGCCCTTGTCGGTGGTCTCCATCCAGGTGAACGACGCTTTCAGGCCGCAGTCGTGGACGGCGCGCAGCGTGTTGTCGTTGTAGGAGCCGAACGGCGGGCGGAACAGCGTGGGGCGTTTGCCGTACTGCTTCTTCAGCTCGTCGGCGCCGGCGCAGATCTCGTGTTTCTGCGCGTCGTACGACAGGTGCGTCATGTTCGGGTGGGTGATCGTGTGGTCTTGGATCGTGGCGCCGGCGCCCTGCAGCGGGGTGAAGAACGTCGGGTTGTCCTTGATCGCGTTGACCTCGAGGAACAGGGTGACCGGCACGTTCGCGGCCTGGAACAGCTTGAGTGCTTCCGGATTCTTCTCCCAGCCGTCGTCGATCGTGATGAACGCGATCTTCTCGGTGGTGGGGATCCGGGCGAAGTTCGGCGCCTTCGGGCCGGGCGGCAGGGTGACCTTGGTGGGGGCCGGTGCCTGCTCGGTGAAGGTCGGGACGCGGTGCCGCAGCGCGGCCGGCAACGCCTGGCGCGCCGCCGACTCCTGGGTCGTCGACTCGGTCGCCGGTGACGTGCCGCCGGCCGCGGAGGGGCTGACGAAGGTGGGGGTGGCGCTCTTGTCACCGGAGCCGCTGCACCCGGCGAGGATCGTCAGCAGCGCCCCCGCGGCTGCCACGCGTGCCACCATGCTCATTCTCATGCCTGCCCCCGGGTCTGTGCGTCGTCTGAGTTAAGACGCAGCCGGCCGGACGGTTGTTTACCGGGGCGGTTCACTGTGCGGTTCGTCATTAGGGTGACCAGTATGGCGTTGCTGCACAAGGCGGAGATCCGCCCGACGAAACTCGAACTGCTCAGCGGCTGGCTGCCGACCCGGCCGTGGTTTTCCGGTCCGGCGAATCCCGAGGTCACCCGGGTGGCCGCGGCCCGGTTCGACGATCCGGCCGGCGAGGTGGGGCTGGAGGTGATGCTCGTCCGGGTGGGTGACGGGCCGGTGCTGCACGTGCCGCTGACCTACCGGGGTGCGCCGCTGGCCGGGGCCGAGGCGATCGGCACGACCGAGCACAGCGTGCTCGGGACCCGCTGGGTGTACGACGCCTGTCACGATCCGGTCTTCGTCAGCGTGCTGGGCGAGGTGATCCGCTCGGGTGGCACGCAGGCGGCCGAGGAGGTGCACGACGGCGAGCGGGTCGTGGTGCGGGAGCCGGGCCTGCTGCTGCGCGGCGCCGGCTCCGCCGCGCCGGCGCCCGGCGATCCGGTGAAGGTCGCCGAGGGGGAGGTGGTCCGGATCGAGACGACCGGGGGCGGCATCGAACTGTTCCGTACGCCGTGGGCCGCCCCGTTGCCGGGCGACGCGGTCCTGACCGGCATGTGGGCGGGCCGCCCCGAGCCGGTGGTGCTGGCCCGCCTCACCGAGGGGGACTGACCGTCCGCGTGTGGACGGGGCCGGACCCGGTGGAGCGGAAACCGATCTCCGCGGGCGTGTCCGGTCCACAATGGTCACGGGAAGATTACGAAGCGTATTGAGCCTAGTGACTTCCATGCGGATCGATCGGAGGATCCCGGGAGAAGCGCCCTGTCACCCCTTCGGGCGCCAATCCTCCGGAGGACCCGCACGTGAGACAACCATCCCGCTGGTTAACCTCCGTCCTGGCGATCGGCCTGGCGGCCGGCGTGACGACGGTGAACGGTTCGCTGCCGGCCACCGCCGCGCCGGCCGCACCGGCGCCGGACACCGCACCGGACACCGCGCCGGACACCGGAACCGTGGCGCCCAAGGAGTCGCCGACCGGCACGCTCGGTGCGCACGACGCCGGGCTGCTCGCCGCGGCCCAGGCCGAGCACAAGCCGAGCGTCACCGTCATCATCGCCACCGGCCAGGGCCGGTCCGCCGACGTGGCCGGCCGGCTGAAGGCTCTGGGTGGCACCGTGGCCCGCCGCTTCGACCAGGTCGGCTACGTGCTGGCCTCGGTGCCGACCGGCAAGGTGCTCAGCGCCGCGAAGCTGCCCGGCGTCACCGGCCTGGACCTGGACGAGACGGTCAAGGTGCCGGAGCCGGACGTGGCCGCCGACCGCGGCGCCGGCAAGCAGGCCCCGCTTCCGGCCGGCCCGGGCGCGGACACCCCGGCGGACAACCCGTACCTGCCGACCGGTGAGACCGGCTCGGTCGACTTCAAGCGCCGGCATCCCACCTGGGACGGGCGCGGCGTGACGATCGGCATCATGGACAGCGGTGTCGACCTGGCCCACCCGGCCCTGCAGAAGACCACCACCGGCGAGCGGAAGATCGTCGACTGGGTGACCGCCACCGACCCGCTGGTCGAGAGCGACGCCACCTGGCGGGCCATGCGCACCCCGGTGGCCGGGCCGAGCTTCACCTATGCCGGCGCGACCTGGACCGCACCGGCCGGCAACTACCTGATCAACCGGTTCGCCGAGTCGATCACCGCGGCCTCCGAGCCGGCCGGTGACGTCAACCGCGACGGCGACACCACCGACGTCTGGGGCATCCTCTACGACCCGGTGAGCCACGACATCCGGGTCGACGTGAACCAGAACAACGACTTCACCGACGACGCCGTGATGCGGCCGTACGCCGAGAAGCAGGACGTCGGCTACTTCGGCGTGGACAACCCGGCCACCCCGGTCGCCGAGCGGATGCCGTTCGTCGTGGAGTACCGCGAGGACGTCGACCTCACCCCGGCGGGTCTGCCCGGCCAGGTCGCCGACTTCGTCAACATCGGCATCCCGGAGGGTCTGCACGCCACCCACGTGGCCGGCATCGCGGCCGGCAACGACCTGTTCGGCAACCGGAACTTCGACGGCCAGGCGCCCGGCGCGAAGATCGTCTCCGCCCGGGCCTGCTCCTGGGGCGGCGGCTGCACCGCGGCCGCGCTGACCACCGGCATGGTCGACCTGGTGGTCAACCGGCACGTCGACGTGGTGAACCTGTCGATCGGCGGCCTGCCCGCGCTCAACGACGGCTCCAGCGCGCAGGCGCAGCTCTACCAGCAGCTGATCACCAAGTACGGCGTCCAGCTGTTCATCTCGGCCGGCAACTCCGGCCCGGGCGTGAACACCATCGGCGACCCGTCGGTGGCCACCGACGCGGTGAGCGTGGCGGCCAGCATCAGCAAGCAGACCTGGCTGGCCAACTACGGCTCGGAGACCCGCAAGGCGCGGCAGCTGTTCCCGTTCTCCTCGCGCGGCCCGCGCGAGGACGGCGGCTTCAAGCCGAACATCACCGCGCCCGGCTCGGCCATCTCGGCCACCCCCACCTGGGAGCCGGTGGCCGGTCTGACCACCGTCGGCTACACCCTGCCGGTCGGTTACGCCATGGAGAACGGCACCTCGATGGCCGCCCCGCAGGCCACCGGCGCGGCCGCGCTGCTGCTCTCGGCGGCCAAGCAGACCAAGCGGACGGTGACCCCGGCCCAGCTGCGGCGCGCGATCTACTCCACCGCCGACCCGATCCGCGGCGAGCAGACGTACGAGCAGGGCACCGGCCAGCTGGATGTGCCGGCGTCGTGGAAGCTGCTGACCCGGATCGCCGAGGTGCGCGGCTACACCTCCTCGGCGGCGGTCTGCACCCCGCTGGCGCAGTATCTGACCCCGCCCGGGGTCGGCACCGGCATCTACAACCGGTGCGCGGCGTCGGCCGGCGGCTTCCGGCCGGGGCAGACCAGGGTGGTCACCCTGTCGCTGACCCGGACCAGCGGACCGGACCGGACCCTGCTGCACACCCTGTCGTTCCAGGGTGACCGGCACGCGTTCGCCACGGTGCCGGTGATCGGGCTGCCGCTGAACAAGACCGTCAAGGTGCCGGTCCGGGTCACCGCCGGCAGGGGCGTGACCAGCGCGCTGCTCAGGGTGGACGACCCCGTCACCCCGGGCGTCGACTTCGAGGTGCTCAACACCGTGGTCGCCGGGCTGGACGCGGTGCAGCCGGCCTACGCCAGCACGTTCTCGGGCGCGGTGGACCGGAACTCGACCACCTCGTTCTTCGTCACCGTGCCGGCGAACGCCACCACGCTGCAGGTGGACCTCGCGGGCCTGACCGCCGGCTCGCAGACCCGGTGGACCGCGATCAACCCCTACGGCGTGCCGGTGGAGTCCAACTCCAGCCCGAACTGCTACACCAACTACTCCGACCCGGCGACGTGCAAACCCGAGGAGCGGTCGTACGACAACCCGCTGCCCGGCGTCTGGGAGCTCGCGGTCGAGTCCCGGCGGACGTCGCCGGTGCTGAGCAATCCGTTCACGCTGACCGCCAAGGTGCAGGGTGTCACCGTCGAACCGGCCACCGTGTCGCTGCCGTCGGTGCAGGTCGGCACGGCCACCCCGGCCACCTGGACGGTCACCAACCGGTTCGGGCCGATCGCGGTCGTCCCGCAGGGTGGCCCGCTGGGCAGCGCGCTGAGCCAGCGGCCGACCATCGAGCAGGGCGGCGTGCAGGACTACCCGGTGGTGGTGCCGGCCGGCGTGAGCCGGCTGACCGTGGTGATCGGCAGCCCGGCCGACCCGGCCGCCGACCTGGACCTGTTCGTCTACGACCAGAACGGGGTGCAGGTCGGCAAGTCGGCGGACGGCGACTCGGAGGAGGCGGTCACGGTGAACGCGCCGGCGGCCGGCACGTACAAGGTGGAGGTGCAGGGCTACTCGGTGCCCAGCGGGTCGACCGCGTACGACTACCGGGATGCCTACTTCAGCCCGGCGCTGGGCAGCGTGGACGTGCCCGGCGCGCCGGTGCCGCTGGCGGCCGGCGCCGGCGCGTCGGTGACCGGCTCGGTGACCGTTGCCGCGGTCCCGCCGGCCGGCCGGCACCTGTTCGGTGAGGTCACCTTCCAGACCGACGAGGGCGCGGTCGTCGGCCGCGGCGCCGTCGAGATCGGGACCGTCACCGGGTAGGGCCGCTCAAGGACCGGGGACGCCGCTGTCAGAGGGCGTCCCCGGCTTTGCGGGCGGCGATCAGAATCGGATCCCAGACCGGGGCGTAGGGCGGGGCGTAACCCAGATCCAGCCCGGTCATGTCACCCACCGTCATCTCATTCCACACCGCCACCGCGCAGGCGTCGATCCGTTTGGCCGCCTCCGCCCGGCCGACGATCTGGGCGCCCAGCAGGCGGCCGGTGCCCCGCTCGGCGATCAGTTTGACGGTCATCGGGGCGGCGCCCGGGAAGTAGCCGGCCCGGCTCGTCGACTCCACCACGGCGCTGACCGTGCCGAAGCCGGCCTGCTCCGCCTCGGCCGCGCTGAGGCCGGTGCGGGCCACCTCCAGATCGCAGACCTTGGTGACCGCGGTGCCGATCACGCCGGGGAACGTGGCGTGGCCGCCGCCGATGTTGATGCCGGCGACCCGGCCCTGCTTGTTGGCGTGGGTGCCGAGCGGAACGTGCATCCGCCGGCCGCTGACCCGGTGCAGCACCTCGGTGCAGTCGCCGGCCGCCCAGACCCGCTCGCCGACCCGCTGCCCCAGGTCGGTGCGCAGGCCGCCGGAGTCACCGCACGGCAGGCCGGCGGCCTCGGCGAGCGCCACGGCCGGTCGTACGCCCAAGCCGACGACCACGACGCCGGCCGGGACCGTCCCGGCGTCGGTGACCACCGCGGTGACCTTGCCGTGTGCCGACTCCAGGGCCTCGACGGTGACCCCGGTGCGCAGGTCGATGCCGAGGTTGCGGACCGCGGCGGCGACCAGTGCGCCCATGTCCTCGTCGAGGGTGCCCATCGGCTGCGCGGACCGCTCGATCAGGGTGACCCGCAGGCCCCGGTTGATCATCGCCTCGGCCATCTCGACGCCGATGTAGCCGCCGCCGACGACGACCGCGGTGGCCGGCCGCTCCGCCGCCAGGAAGGCGTCGAGTGCGGCGCCGTCCTCCAGGGTCTGCACCCCGAAGACGCCGCGCGCCCCGGTCCGCGCCCAGGGTGGGCGGACCGGGGTGGCGCCGGTGGCGTAGACCAGGTCGTCGAACGGCTCGGTCCGGCTCTGCCCGGCGTCGAGATCGCGGACGGTGACCCTCCGCGCCTTCAGATCGATGTCGGTCACCTCGTGGCGGGTGCGCACCTCGATGCCGGCCTTGGCGAACTCCGCCGGGGTGCGGGCGACCAGCGCCTCGGGGCCGTCGACCGCGCCGCCGATCCAGTACGGGATGCCGCACGCCGAGTAGGAGACGAAGCGACCCCTCTCGAAGGCGACGATGGCCAGCTCGTCCGGGCCCCGCCTGCGGCGTGCCTGGGACGCCGCCGACATGCCCGCCGCGTCCCCGCCGATCACGATTAATCGCACTCGCCCATTGTGCCGGGATGCGCGCCCCGGTTTCGGCCGGATTTCCGGCGGGTGTTGCCTCTCGCATCGGGCTCCTTCTATGGTGACCCCCATGCGTCGAAGCGCTTCGATGCGGTGGTCCGCCCACGATGTCGAAGCGATCCGACGCCCGTCCTCGTCCTCGCCTGCTTCGAGGGAGATCGCCATGCGGAAGAGACGCGGCCTCGCCGCCCTGGCCGCCGCCCTGCTCACCCTGCCCTTGACGGCCGCGCCCGCGCCCGCGGCCGAGAGCTACCCGTTCCGGGACCCCACCCTGGCGCTGCCGGCCCGCGTCGACGACCTGGTCGGCCGGCTCACCCTCGACGAGAAGCTGTCCCTGCTGCACCAGTACCAGCCGGCCATCCCGCGGCTCGGCATCGCCGTCTTCAAGTCCGGCACCGAGGCGCTGCACGGCGTGGCCTGGTCCACCGACTACACCAACGGCGGCGCCAAGACCGACGCGACGGCCACCGTCTTCCCGCAGGCGGTCGGCCTGGCCAGCAGCTGGGACCCGGCGCTGGTCCGGCAGGTCGGCGCCGCGGTCGGCGACGAGGCCCGCGGGCTGCACGCGCAGAATCCGACGGTGTGGGGCCTCAACCTGTGGGCGCCGGTGGTCAACCTGCTGCGCGACCCGCGCTGGGGGCGCAACGAGGAGGGCTACTCGGAGGACCCGCTGCTGTCCGGGACGGTGGCCACCGCGTACGGCAGGGGCCTGCAGGGCGATGACCCGGACCATCTGCTGACCGCGCCGACGCTCAAGCACTACGCGGCCTACAACAACGAGACCGGGCGGGACCGGACCTCGTCGAACGTGCCGCAGCGGGTGCTCAACGAGTACGACCGCAAGACCTTCGAGATCCCGCTGCGCGCCGACGCCGCGACCGGCGTGATGTCGTCCTACAACCTGGTCAACGGACGGCCGGCGACCGTCGACCCCGACCTCGGCGGCCTGGTGCGCGGCTGGAGTGACCGGCGGCTGTTCAACGTCACGGACGCCGGGGCGCCGACCAATCTGACCGGTTCGCAGGGCTACTTCGCGACCCAGGCCGAGGCGGACGCCGCGATCGTCAAGGCGGGCGGGGACAGCTTCACGGTCGACGACACCGACGGCGCTCCGACCGTGACCGCGCTGAGGCAGGCGATCGACCAGGGACTGCTGAGCGTGCGCCAGGTGGACACCGCGGTCGGCGACGCCCTGAGCATCCGCTTCCGGCTCGGCGAGTTCGACCCCGACGGCGGCCCGTACGCCGGGATACCCGCGTCCGACGTGGACAGCCCGGCACACCGGCAGCTGGCCCGCGAGGCCGCGGCCTCGTCGATGGTGCTGTTGAAGAACACCGGCGTGCTGCCGCTGGCGGCCGGCGGATCGGTCGCAGTCTCCGGGCCGCTGGGCGACACCGTCTACACCGACTGGTACGGCGGTCAGCTCCCGTATCGGGTCACCCCGCTCGACGGGATCAGCGCGAAGTCGCCGGCCACCTATGCGCCGGGCGCCGACCGGATCGCGCTGAAGGACGTGGCGACCGGGCGGTACGTGAGCGCCGCCGACCCGTCCGCGGTCGCCGCGACCGCCGCCACGGCGGGCAGCGCCGCCCAGTTCGACGCGGTGGACTGGGGCGACGGGGTGTCGACGCTGCGCAACGTCGGCACCGGCAAGCTGCTCGGCTACAACTGGGGGCCGTTCGTGACGAAGGAGTCCGAGCCGACCGGCTGGTTCGTGCAGCAACAGTTCAAGGTGGAGGACCAGACGGACGGCACGGTGGTGCTGCACTACGCCGGGTACGAGACACAGGAGAGCTGGTTCGGCCCGAACACGTACGTGACGATCGGCGCGGACGGCCGGCTCGGGCTCGGCCCGGCCGCCTCGGCAGCCCACTTCGCCAGGGAGGTCATCGCCGACGGGGTGGCCGCGGCGGCCACCGCGGCCCGCCGGGCGCGGACCGCCGTGGTGGTGGTCGGGACGAACCCGTTCGTCGCCGGGCGGGAGGCGCACGACCGGACCGGGCTGGGGCTCGGCGCCCGGCAGGAGGCGCTGATCGAGGCGGTCCGGGCGGCCAACCCGCGCACCGTCGTGGTGGTGCAGAGCAGCTACCCGGAGGCGATCACCTGGGCGCAGGCGCACGTACCGGGGATCGTCTGGACCACGCACGCCGGCGCGGAGACCGGGCACGCCCTGGCTGACGTGCTCTACGGCGACGTGAACCCGGGCGGGAGGCTGACCCAGACCTGGTACCGCGGGGTGGACCAGCTGCCGGCCGACCTGAACCGGTACGACATCGTCAAGACCGGTCAGACGTATCAGTACAGCTCGGCCGAGCCGCTCTATCCGTTCGGCCACGGGCTGTCGTACACCTCCTTCCGGTACAGCGGGCTGAAGGCCGGCGGCGGCCGGGTCACCGTCGCGGTGACCAACACCGGCAAACGCGCCGGCAGCGAGGTGGTCCAGCTCTACACGCACCAGCGGACGTCCCGGGACGTCACCGCGGTCGAGCAGTTGCGCGGCTTCCGGAAGGTGACGCTGCAACCCGGGCAGACCAGAGTGGTGAGCTTCCCGCTGACGCCGCGGGACCTGGCCCGGTGGGACGTCACCCGGCAACGGTGGGTGACCGAGAGCTCGGTGTACGACGTGCTGGTCGGCTCGTCGTCCGCGGACATCCGGCAGCGGGGCAGCGTCTCGGTCCGGGGCGAGACGATCCCGCCGCGCGATCTGTCCCGGGTGACCCGGGCGGAGACCTTCGACGACTACGCCGGGGTGCGGCTGCTGGATGAGACCAGGGCCGCCGGCACGGTGGTCGGCGGGGTCACGGCCGGCGACTGGATCGCCTTCCGGGACGCCGCGCTGCATGGCGGCCGGACGGTGACGGTCCGCGCGGCCGGTGCCGGGACGGTCCAGGTCCGGCTCGGGTCGCCGGGCGGGCGCCTGCTCGGCACGGCGACGGTGCGCGACACCGGTGGCGTCTACGCGTACACCGACGTCACCGCGCCGCTCGCCGCGGCGTCCGGCCGGCAGGACGTGTACCTGCTGCCCGGTCCCGGGCTGCGGATCGCGTCGTTCGATATCCGATGAGACTCGCGGCGGGGAGCCGGATGGGAGCGGGCTCCCCGCCGCGATTCGCCCCACGGCCGGTGGCGGCACCGTGGGGACCGGCCGTGGACGGGGTGGTGACTAGGATCGCGAGGAGCGGGGTTGGGCAGGGAGCGGGATGTCCGGGGGAGGCGCGGTGCCGACGATCAACGACGTCGCACGGGCGGCCGGCGTGTCGCCCAGCACGGTGTCGTACGTGTTGAGCGGCCGCCGTCCGATCTCCGCCGAGACCCGGGCCCGGGTCCAGGCCGCCATCGCCGAGCTCGGCTTCCACCCGCACGCCGGCGCCCGGGCGCTGGCCAGCAGCAAGACCAACGTGCTGGCCCTGGTGGCACCGCTGCGGCTGGACGTGAACGTGCCGGTCATCATGCAGTTCGCGACGGCCGTGGTGACCGCGGCCCGGTCGTTCAACCACGACGTGCTGCTGCTGACCAAGGACGAGGGGACCGCCGGGCTGGAGCGGGTGGCGCACAGCACGATGGTGGACGCGCTGATCCTGATGGACATCGAGCGCGACGACCTGCGGCTGCCCGCCATCCGGCGGCTCAAGCAGCCGTCGGTGCTGATCGGACTGCCGGCCGACCACGCCGGGATCGCCTGCGTCGACCTGGATTTCGAGGCGGCCGCCGCCCTCGCCCTGCGGCACCTGGCCGGGCACGGGCATCGGCGGATCGGGCTGATCGGTCCGTCGCCCGCGGTGTACCAGCGGCAGACGACGTACGCCGATCGCTTCCTGACCGGTTTCCTGCGCGCCTCCGCGGAACTGGGGCTGCGGACCGTGAGCCACCCGTGCGAGCCCGGCGCCGACGGCGTCCGGGCCGCGCTGGCCGACCTCGACACCGAGTTGCCCGGGCTCACCGCCCTGGTGGTGCACAACGAGGAGGCGCTGCGGCCGCTGCTCGACCTGCTGCACGCGGCCGGCCGGCGGGTGCCGCAGGACATCTCGATCGTCGCGCTCTGCCCGCGGGACGTGGCGGTCGCGATGCCGGTCGCCCTGACGTCGATCGACATCCCGGCGCACGACGTCGGGACCATCGCGGTGGAGACCGCGATGCGGTTGCTGGACAACCGCCGGGTCGAGTTCACCCGACTGCTCGAGCCGAGCCTGGCCGAGCGGGACAGCTGCCGCGAAATCCCGCCGTCACACCGTTGACATCTGCGTCCCCGGTTCCCTAGCGTCTGCGGCAAGGCCATTGTCGAAGCGCTTCGACAATGCGACGAGCGGGTCGAAGCGCTTCGACAGTTCCCTTTCAGCTTCCCCCTGGGAGGACACTCATGACACTCACCCGACGTGGGCTGCTCACCGGCGCCCTCGCGACGACCACTTCCGTCGCCCTGGCCGCCTGTGGCGGCGGTGGTTCGTCCGACGACGGTGCCGACGCCAAGACCCTCACCCTCTGGCACTACGAAGGCCCGACCAGCGCGATGGGCATCGCCTGGAACAGGGCGATCGAGATCTTCAAACAGAAGCACCCGGGCGTCGAGGTGAAGTTCGAGGAGAAGAGCTTCGAGCAGATCCAGCAGAACGCCCAGATGATCCTCAACTCGGACAGCGCGCCGGACATCCTGGAGTACAACAAGGGCAACGCCACCGCCGGCCTGCTCGCCAAGCAGGGCCTGCTGACCGACCTGACCGACGAGGCGACCAGGCGCGGCTGGGACAAAAAGCTCAGCGCCAGCCTGCAGACCACCGCCAAGTACACCGACCAGGGCATCATGGGCAGCGGCAAGTTCTTCGGCGTGCCCAACTACGGCGAGTACGTCATGGTCTATTACAACAAGGCACTGTTCGACAAATTCAAGATCGCGGTGCCCACCACCCTGGACCAGTTCACCGCGGCGATGGACACCTTCGTCAAGAACAGGGTCACCCCGCTCGCGGTCGGCGGCGCCGAGTACCCGGCCCAGCAGATCTTCTACGAGCTCGCGCTCGCCAAGGCCGACCGGGCCTTCGTCGACGACTACCAGCTGTACAAGAACAAGGTGGACTTCAACGGGCCGGTGCTCAGCTACGGCGCGCAGACCTTCGCCGACTGGGTGTCCAAGGGCTACCTCGCCAAGGACGCGGCCGGGATCAAGGCCGAGGACATGGGCGTCTCCTGGGAGCAGGGCAGGTTCCCGATCCTGATCAGCGGCTCCTGGTGGTACGGCCGGTTCGCCAAAGAGGTGAAGAACTTCGACTGGGGCACCTTCCTGTTCCCCGGCAACACGCTGCACCCCGGCTCCAGCGGCAACCTGTGGGTCGTCCCGGCGAAGAGCAGGGCCAAGAGCCTGGCGTACGACTTCATCGACATCACCATGTCGCCCGAGATCCAGAACCTGCTGGGCAACAGCGGCGGCGTGCCGGTGGCGGCCGACCCGGCGGCGATCACCGATCCGAGGAACAAGGAGCTGATCGAGAACTTCACCAGGCTCACCACCTCGGACGCTCTGGCGTTCTACCCGGACTGGCCGGCCCCCGGCTACTACGACGTCATGGTCGCCGGCGTGCAGGGGCTGATCAACGGCTCCAAGACCCCGAAGGCGTTCCTCGACGAGGTCGCCAAGCCGTACCACGAGAACCTGGCCGACCTCGGCAAGTGATGTCCGGTCGTGGATGGCCCGGACCGGGCCGCCCACGACGGAGAAAGGTTCCCGGTCGTGAAGAATCGCGGATACGCCGTCTATCTCCTGCCCGGACTCGTCGCCTCCACCGCGGTGATCGTCGTCCCGCTGGTGATGACGATCTACATCAGCTTCACCCGGTGGACCGGGATCGGCAGCCCCCGCTGGGTCGGCTTCGGCAACTACACCCGGCTCTTCGCCGACGCCAACTTCTGGGCCTCGTTCGGCCACATCGTCCTGCTGATCCTGGCGATGGCCGTGGTGCCGACCCTCCTCGGGTTGGTGCTGGCCGCGGTGCTGTTCGACTACGTGGCCAAGAAGTTCAGCGACCGCTGGGCGTCGATCCTGCGCTCCGGCTACTACCTGCCGCAGGTGCTCCCGGTGGCGGTGACCGGCATCATCTGGGGCTGGATCCTGCACCCCGGTTACGGCGCGCTGAACCGGATCCTGGAGACGATCGGGCTGGGCTCGCTGTCCCGCAACTGGCTCGGCGATCCGAAGTACGCCCTGTACAGCGTGATGGCGGTGATGATCTGGTGCCAGCTCGGCTACCCGATCGTCATGTTCATGTCCGGGCTGCAGCGCATCGACCCCGAGCTGTACGAGGCGGCCGACCTGGACGGCGCCTCCTGGTGGCAGCGGTTCCGGAGGATCACCATCGCGATGATCCGGCCCGAGCTGTACGTCGTACTGGTCACCACCACGATCGCCTCGCTCAAGATCTTCGGGCAGATCTTCGTGCTGACCCGCGGTGGCCCCAGCAACGCGACGCTGGTCCCGTCGTACTTCGCCTACAAGAACTTCTTCGAGAAAGCCCAGGTCGGGTACGGGTCGGCGATCTCCACCGTGCTCACCGTCCTGATCGTGATCCTCGCGATCGTCTTCCTGCGCCTGCAGAACCGTGCCGAGCGGAGCTGAACCACCGATGACCGTCACCGCCACGCGCGCACCGCGGACCCGCATCCCGGAACGTGTCCCGCTGCGCGGACGCCACCCGGGCCGCTTCCTGATCCTGACCCTGCTGCTCGTCCTGCTCCTGCTCGTCGTCGCACCGCTGCTGGTGATCGCGGTCAACGCGGTGAAGAGCCCGGCCGACTACGCCGCGCACGGCCCGCTCGCGCTGCCGCACCACCTCTACCTCCAGGGCATCGTCGACTTCTGGAACCGGGTCGACTTCGGGCTCAAACTCTGGAACAGCTTCATCACCAGCCTGGTGGTGGCGGTCCTCGGCGTGATCCTGTCGGTGTTCAACGCGTACGCCCTGGGCATCGGCCGGATCCAGGGCCGGATCTGGTTCCTGGTCTTCTTCCTGATCGCCAACCTGCTGCCGCAGGAGGTGCTGGTCTACCCGCTGTACTACCTGTCGAAGCAGCTCGGCCTCTACGACAGCCTGTTCTCCATCGTCATCATCTTCACCGTCATCCAGAGCGCCTTCGGCACGTACCTGCTCACCTCGGTCTACACCGAGTTCCCCAGGGAGTTGCTGGAGGCGGCGGCGATCGACGGCGCCGGGAAGTGGCGCGCGCTGTGGCGGGTGGTTGTCCCGGTCAGCCGGCCCACCCTCGCGGTGCTGTTCACGTTCTTCTTCATCTGGACGTGGAACGAGTTCTTCCTGCCGCTGATCTTCCTGATCTCCAACGACAACCAGACCGTCCCGGTGGCCCTCGGCGTGCTGCAGGGCGACCGGATGATGGACGCCACGACCACCAGCGCGTCCGCGCTGATCGGCATCATCCCGGCGATGGTCTTCTTCCTGATCTTCCAGCGGACCCTCACGCGCGGCATCGCCGCCGGCGCCATCAAGTGATCTTGAGAAAAAAGGACACCCACACATGAGGTTCACCGACGGCTACTGGCGTAAGCGCGACGGCCTCACCGTCGTGCACCCCGCTCACCTGCAGGACAGCGTTCCCGGGCCGGACTCGCTGACCGTCTACGCCGCCACCCGGCGGGTGCGCGACCGGGGCGACACCCTGGACGCGCCGCTGATCACGGTCACCCTGACCGCGCCGATGGACGACGTCATCCGGGTCACCGTCGAACACTTCCAGGGCGGTGTCGCCAAGGGTCCGGAGTTCACCATCGGCGGGCAGCCGGCCGACGTCACGGTCACCGCGTCGACGTTCACCTCCGGGACGCTGACCGCCCGGGTCGACACCGGCGACGACTGGGGACTCGACTTCCTGGCCGGCGACCGGCGGATCACCGGCAGTGGCGGGAAGGGGATGGGCGTCGTCTCCGGGCCGGCCGGCGACTTCGTCCACGAGCAGCTGGACCTCGGGGTGGGGGAGGTCGTCTACGGCCTCGGCGAACGGTTCGGGCCCCTGGTCAAGAACGGTCAGAGCATCGACATCTGGAACGAGGACGGCGGCACCAGCAGCGAGCAGGCGTACAAGAACGTCCCGTTCTACCTGACCAGCGCCGGCTACGGGGTGCTCGTCGACCACCCGGGCAGGGTCTCCTTCGAGGTGGCCTCCGAGATGGTCACCCGCACCCAGTTCAGCGTCGCCGGGCAGCGCCTCTCCTACCTGATCATCAACGGTCCGACGCCGGCCGACGTGATCCGCCGGTACACCGCGCTGACCGGGCGGCCCGCGCTGCCCCCGGCCTGGTCCTTCGGGCTGTGGCTGACCACCTCGTTCACCACGTCGTACGACGAGGAGACGGTCAACAGGTTCGTCGACGGGATGGCCGACCGGGACCTGCCGCTGAGCGTGTTCCACTTCGACACGTTCTGGATGCGCGAGTTCAACTGGTGCGACTTCGAGTGGGACACCCGGATCTTCCCGGACCCGGCCGGCATGCTGAAACGACTGGCCGGCCGGGGGCTCAGGGTCTGCCTGTGGATCAACCCGTACATCGCCCAGCGATCCCCGCTGTTCGCCGAGGGCAAGGCCGGCGGCTACCTGGTGCGCACCACCGGCGGCGACGTCTGGCAGTGGGACCGCTGGCAGGCCGGCATGGCGCTGGTCGACTTCACCAACCCCGAGGCCCGGCAGTGGTACGCCGCGAAACTGCGCGCCCTCACCGAGATGGGCGTGGACGCGTTCAAGTCGGACTTCGGCGAGCGGATCCCGGTCGACGGCATCGCCTGGCACGACGGCTCCGACCCGGAACGTATGCACAACTACTACACGCAGCTGTACAACCGGGTGGTCTTCGACGTGCTGCGGGAAGCGCGCGGCGAGGGCGAGGCGGTGCTGTTCGCCCGCTCCGCCACGGTCGGCGGCCAGCAGTTCCCGGTCCACTGGGGCGGCGACAACACCGGCAACTTCGCCTCGATGGCGGAGAGCCTGCGCGGTGGCCTGTCCCTGATGTCGTCCGGTTTCGGCTTCTGGAGCCACGACATCGGCGGCTTTGAAGGCCTGCCCGACCCGGCCGTCTTCAAACGCTGGGTGGCGTTCGGCCTGCTGTCCTCGCACAGCCGGCTGCACGGCTCCAAGTCGTACCGCGTCCCGTGGAACTTCGACGAGGAATCCGTCGACGTGCTCCGCACCTTCACCCACCTCAAACACCGATTGATGCCGTACGTCTTCGGCGCCGCCCGCGAAGCACACCTGACCGGCCTGCCGGTGATGCGCCCGCTGTACCTGGCGTTCCCCGACGACCCGGCCGTCGCCTACCTGGACCGGCAGTACCTGCTCGGCGGTGACCTGCTGGTCGCCCCGGTGTTCAGCGCCGCCGGCGACGTCCGCTACTACGTGCCCGCGGGCCGCTGGACCCACTACCTGACCGGCGAGATCGTCGAAGGACCCGGCTGGGTCCGCGAGACCCACGACTTCTTCAGCGTCCCCCTGCTGGTCCGCCCGGGCGCGGTGATCCCGGTCGGCGCCCGCCACGACCGCCCCGACTACGACTACCGCGACGGCGTCACGCTGCGCCTGTGTGAACCGCCGGCGGACCGGGTCGCGGTGGTCGTCCCCGGGCCGTCCGGCGCGGACACGGTGTTCACGGTCGCTCGCGAGGGCGACGAGATCCGGATCGGGCGCTCCGGCGACGCCTTGCCGTGGCGGGTCCAACTCGGTTCCGGCATCACCGAACTGCGGGCCGATCAGGACAGCTGCACCCTGGCCCTGGGTTAGTCGTTGCCGCGACGACCGGACCAGGGCCTGACCAGGGGGAGACAGGCGATCGTCGCCAGCCCGGCGGCGGCGATCGCCAAGCCCGGGGTGGTGAGCTGGGCGGCGGCGCCGAAGACCAGGGGGCCGAGCCCCTGCAGCGTCATCGCACCGGTGCTGAGGAGCGCGAACGACTGCCCGCGCGACTCGGCGGGCACCGCCTGGAGAAACGGTTGCTGCAGACCCACGCCGTAGGCGAAACCGAAGCCGGCGAGCACGAGCAGCGCAACGGACGCCGGGAAAGCGACGGCGCCGAGCGCGAGCAGCGGCGCACCCGTCAGCAGCATCAGAGGTGCGACCAGTCGTGGCCGGTGGGCGGGGCGGACGAGCCGGCCCATCACCAGCTCGCCGGCGAACATGCCGGCGGGCGACGCGGCCAGGAGCACACTGGCAGCCGCACCGGGAAAGCCTCGCCCGGAGGCGAAAGCCACCAGCAGGCCGTCGGTGCCCATCATGGACGCGGCCGGCAGCCACTGCGCGAGCAGCAGCCGCCGGACCGGTCCGTTGCTCAGCAGTGTGCCGGCACCGGTGAGGCTCGCCCGCACCGGCGAACCGGTCGACGCCGCGCCGGTCAGGTCCGGCAGCCCGAATCGGACGGTCACGGCGGCGACCGCGTGGCAGCCGGCGCCGATCAGCAGCGCGTGGCGTGCGCCGATCGCCGCAACCGCGGCGCCGCCGAGGGCCAGACCGAGCAGTTGCGCGCCGGCCGATGCGGCGTTGAACAGCGAACGGCCCAGTGGCGCAGACCATCGATCAAGATCTTTTACAGGTTCGCTCTCAGCCCCTTCCCGCCGTCCGCGAAGAGATCGACTGGTACTTGGCGCGCTGTCCGGACGCCACGTCGCCGGCACGTTCCATCCTGCTCGCCGGCGATGTGCTCGACCGCCTGGCGGACTTCCTCGCCCGCGCCTGGACGTGCTGCTGTCCGACGACTGGCCACGTCTGCGCGCCGTCTGCGAACGCGACGTCGTGCACCGTTCCGGCGAGTTGGGTCGTGCCGGGTGGACTGCCGCGCTCGCCGGTGTCTCGTCCCAGGTCCGCTGGCGCGAGGGCACGATCGAGGCGGCCGGCCGCTCGGGCGGCACGGTGTCGCTCGACGGCGAGAGCCTCCTGCTCGTGCCCTCGGTCACCATCTGGCCCGGCGTCGCCGTCTTCGCCGACGACCCCTGGCCCAAGGCGATCGTCCATCCCGCCCGCGGGAGCGCGACGCTCTTCGACCCCGCGCCGCCGGCCGCCTCGCTGGCAGCTCTGCTCGGCCGGTCACGGGCCCGGCTGATCACCGCTCTGGCGACGCCGACGAGCACGACACAACTGGCGCGGACTCTCGCGCTGGCACCGGGAGCCGTCGGCGATCACCTCGCGATACTGCTCGGCACCGGGCTCGTCGGCAAGGCCAGGTCGGGCCGTTCGGTGTTGTACTCCCGCACGCCTATGGGCGATGCGCTTCTGCACGGCGTGACAGCTGCCACCCCATCGGTCCCTGACGCAGCGGCTCACCGGGAGCGTAGACGGCCGCTGCCGGGGTCGCCTTGACCGGCTGGGCGGGGTGCGGAAAGATGGCGAAGTTACCGACGGGTAACATCAGCGACAGGAGATGCCATGCCCACGCTCGACCGTCAGGACGACGTCTTCATTCTCGACCTCGGTGACTCGGAGAACCGGTTCCACCCCGACTGGCTCGCGGCGGTCGGTGCCGCCCTCGACGAGGTGGAGAAGGCGGACACGCCGAAGGCGCTGGTCACCACGGCGTCCGGGAAGTTCTACTCGAACGGGCTGGACCTGGAGTGGCTCGGCACGCACGGGGACGATTTCGCGCAGTATGCCCAGGACGTACAGAATCTGCTCGCCCGGTTTCTCGCTCTTCCGCTGCCGACCGTGGCGGCGATCCAGGGGCATGCGTTCGCGGCCGGGGCGATGCTGACGCTGACGCACGACTTCCGGGTGATGCGGGCCGACCGCGGGTTCTGGTGCCTGCCCGAGGTGAACATCAGCATCCCGTTCACGCCGGGCATGTCGGCGCTCATCCAGGGACGGCTGGCACCGCAGGTGGCCCACGAGGCGATGACCGCCGGCCGGCGCTACGGCGGGACCGACGCGCGGGCCGCGGCGATCGTCGACCAGGCGGTGGAGGCGGAAGCGGTGCTGCCGACCGCGGTGCGGCTCGCCGCGACGCTGGCCCCGAACGCGGGGGACACGCTCGGCACGATCAAGACCCGGATGTACGCGACCGCGCTGACCGCGTTGCGGGAGCGGGTCACCCGGTAGTTCACGTCGACGACCCGGAATGTCGTCTGATCCCGGGGGTATCGTCCCGCTCGAAGGGGCCGAAGGACCCTGCCCGGCAGGGTCCTGGCCGAGAAGAGTGAGCATCGACGAAGCCTTCCGGGAAGGAAAGATCGTGACCGCTGTGCTCGACCATGAGGACCTGGTGCGCAGGCTGGCCCACCCCGACGACACCGAGGTCGCGAGCCTCGACGCCTGGTGGCGGGCGAACAACTACCTCACCGTCGGCCAGATCTACCTGCAGGGCAATCCGCTGCTGCGGGAGCCGCTGAAGCCGGAGCACATCAAACCCCGGCTGCTCGGGCACTGGGGCACCAGCCCCGGCCTGTCGTTCATCTACGCCCACGTCTCCCGGCTGATCAAGACCACCGGCCAGCAGGCGATCTATCTGGCCGGGCCGGGGCACGGCGGCCCGGCGCTGGTCGCCGCGGGCTACCTGGAGGGGACCTATGCGGAGGTCTACCCCCGGGTCGGGCAGGACGAGGAGGGGCTGCTGCGGCTGTTCCGCCAGTTCTCCAGCCCGGGCGGCATCCCCAGCCACGTATCGGTGACCACGCCCGGCTCGATCCACGAGGGCGGCGAGCTGGGCTATGTGCTGGTGCACGCGTTCGGCTCGGTGATGGACAACCCCGACCTGCTGACCATCGCCGTGGTCGGTGACGGCGAGGCGGAGACCGGGCCCCTGGAGGGCTCGTGGAAGGGCATCTCGTTCATCAACCCGGAGCACGACGGCGCGGTCCTGCCGATCCTGCACCTCAACGGCGCGAAGATCGCCGGCCCGACCGTGCTGGCCCGCAAGGATCCGGCCGAGGTGCGCAAGCTCCTGGAGGGCCACGGTTACGCGATCATCGAGGTCGGCGGCGACGACCTGCCCGGCATGCACCACCGGTTCGCGCAGGCGCTGGCCGAGGCCTGGGGCCGGATCCGGGCCATCCAGGCGGCGGCGCGCGGCGGGGCCGGGGACGGCCGGCGTCCACACTGGCCGCTGATCATCCTGCGCACGCCGAAGGGCTGGACCGGCCCGCAGACGGTCGACGGGGTGACCGTGGGCGGCACCTGGCGCGCCCACCAGGTCCCGCTCTCCGGGGTCAAGGACAACCCGGACCACCTGCGGATGCTCGAGGAGTGGCTGCGCTCCTACCGGCCGGACGAGCTGTTCGACGCCACCGGTGCGCCCACCGGCCCGGTCCGTGACCTGGCGCCCGAGGGCGACCTGCGGATGAGTGCCAGCCCGCACGCCAACGGCGGCCGGCTCACCCGGGATCTGGACCTGCCCGACTTCCGGGACTATGCGGTCGAGGTGAAGACGCCGGCCGCCGGGCGCGCCGAGTCGACCCGCAAGCTGGGCGAGATGATGCGCGACATCTACACGCGCAACGACGACCGGTTCCGGCTGTTCTGCCCCGACGAGACGAACTCGAACCGGCTCGGCGCCGTCTTCGAGGTCTCCGACCGGGCCTTCATGGAGACCGTCACCCCGGACGACGTGCAGCTCAGCCCCACCGGCCGGGTGATGGAGGTGCTCTCCGAGCACAACTGCCACGGCTGGCTGGAGGGTTACACGCTGACCGGGCGGCACGGCATGTTCGCCACCTACGAGGCCTTCGCGATGGTCAGCGCGTCGCAGACGATCCAGCACGGCAAGTGGCTGCAGGAGGCCTCGCACCTGCCCTGGCGGGCCAAGGTGCCGAGCCTCAACATCCTGCTCACCTCGACCGCCTGGCGCAACGACCACAACGGCTTCTCGCACCAGGGCCCCGGTCTGATCCAGAACGTGCTCACCCAGCGCGGCGACGTCGCCCGCGTCTACCTGCCGCCGGACGCGAACACGCTGCTGTCGGTGGCCGACCACTGCTTCCGCTCCCGGTCGTACATCAACCTGATCGTCATCGACAAGCAGCCGCAGCTGCAGTGGCTCGACATGGACCAGGCGATCGACCACTGCGCCAAGGGGGCCGGCATCTGGGAGTGGGCCGGCACCGACGACGGCAACAGCGACCCGGACATCGTGCTGGCCTGCGCCGGCGACGTGGTCACCATGGAGACGGTGGCCGCCGCGCGGATCCTGATGGAGCGGCTGCCGCAGCTGAGGACCCGGGTGGTGAACGTGGTCGACCTGATGACGCTGCCGCGGCCCAAGGACCACCCGCACGGCATGAGCGAGACGATGTTCCGCGAGCTGTTCACCGACCACGTCGACGTGGTGTTCTCCTTCCACGGCTACCCGGGGGCGATCCACCAGCTGGTGCACGGCCGGCCGGACGCCGACCGGTTCCGGGTGCGCGGCTTCATCGAGCAGGGCACCACCACCACGCCGTTCGACATGACGGTGCGCAACAAGGCGTCCCGCTACCACCTGGTGATCGACGCGATCAACAACGCGAGGCGGCTGCCGAGCGGCGCGTCGGAGCTGAAGGCGTGGTGCGAGGCGCAGCTGGAGAAGCACGCGACCTACGTGGTGGAGCACCTGGAGGACATGCCCGAGGTGCGGGATTGGTCACTCCAGGACTGGGCGCAAAGTTGATCTAGGAGGGTTTGAGTGCCTCTCCGCCTTACAAAGTGTGGGCGGAGAGATACTTCACCCTTTCTTTCGACGCCGGATGACGCGAAGGTGAATGACACACGCCTACTCGACGTTGAGGAAGGGGACCCCGGATGGCCGGTACGCTCAGCCCTTGGCCGACGACCCGACAGGGTTCGACGCAACATCCCGTGCCCACGCTGCAATACCTGCTGCGTGCACACGGTCACACGGTCACCGTGGACGGCGTCTTCGGCGCCCAGACCGGTGATGCGGTACGCGCCTATCAGCGCACGAAGGGTCTCCCCGACAACGGCATCGTCTGCGCGGAGACGTGGCTGGCGCTGATCAAGGAGGTCGGACCCGGCGCCCAGGGCAATGCGGTCGCCGGGGTCCAACACAAGTTCCGCCGGGAGTCGGTGCCGGACGGCGAGTTCGGCCCGGAGACCGAGTCGGCGGTCCGCGCCTTCCAGGCCCGGGCGGGTCTCGACGCCGACGGTGTGGTCGGCCGGCAGACCTGGCAGGCCATCATCGCCGGCCCGGAAACGGGTCCGGAAGCAGCGGGCCCGGAAACGCTGGCCGAGGCCGCCTGATCCCGCTCAGAGGGCGCCGGACTCCCGGCGTCCTCTGACCGCGGCCACCGGGTCGAAGCCGAACGGCAACTCCAGCCGGTGCCCCCGCATCAGGTCCCGGTCGGCCAGCAGCGCGGACGTCGCACCGTCGGCCACGATCCGGCCCGCGTCCAGGATCACCGAGCGCGGGCACAACTCCAGCGCGTACGGCAGATCGTGGGTCACCATCAGCAGCGTGACCGGCAGCGACTCGAGGATCTCGGCGAGCTCCCGGCGGCTGGCCGGATCCAGGTTCGACGACGGCTCGTCCAGGACCAGGATCTCCGGGCGCATCGCCAGCACGGTGGCCACCGCCACCCGGCGGCGCTGGCCGAACGACAGGTGATGCGGGACCTGATCCCGATGCTCGGCCATGCCGACCGCCCGCAGCGCCTCGTCGACGCGGGCCTCGAGCTCGGCGCCGCGTACGCCGCAATTGGCCGGGCCGAAAGCGACATCCTCCGCGACCGACGGCATGAACAGCTGGTCGTCGGGGTCCTGGAAGACGATGCCGACCCGGCGGCGGACCTCGGCGATCGCGGCCCGGTCGCCCGGGGTGACCGGCAGTCCGGAGACCTCGACCTGTCCGCCCCCGCCGTGCAGGATGCCGTTGAGGTGCAGCACCAGAGTGGTCTTGCCGGCGCCGTTCGGGCCGAGCAGCGCGACCCGTTCGCCGGCGGCGAGGGTCAGGTCGACGCCGCGCAGCGCGGCCCGGCCGTCCGGGTAGGAGTAGTGCAACCCGGTGATCCGCAGCGCGGTCATCCGAGCACCCCCGCGGCGACCGCGATGCCGGCGGTGAGCAGCGGCAGTACCGCGGAGACCGCCCACTGCCCGGCCGGCGCGACCGGCCCGGTCAGCTGTGGCATCCGCCCGGTGTAGCCGCGCGACACCATCGCCAGGTAGACCCGCTCGCCCCGCTCGTAGGAGCGCAGGAACAGCGAACCCACGCCGACCGCGAACGCCTTGACCTGCCACAGGAACCGTGGATCGTAGCCGCGGGACAGCCGGGCGATCCGCATCCGCCGGGCGTCGTCGGCGAGCACGTCGATGTAGCGCAGCATGAACGTGGCGATCTGGGTGAACACCGACGGCACCCGCAGCCGGTCCAGCCCGAGGATCAGGTCACGCATCGTGGTGGTGGCGGCCAGCAGCAGCGAGGCGAGCACGCCCAGGGTGCCCTTGGCGAAGATGTTCCACGCCCCGTGCAGCCCGTCGACCGACAGCGACAGGCCCAGCCAGGTGACCCGTGCGCCGTGCCCGAGGACCGGCAGTGCCAGCGCGAGCAGGACGAACGGCAGCTCGATGCTGGCGCGTTTGGCCAGCCACCCCACCGGCACCCGGGCGGCGGCGGCCAGCAGGGCCACCAGGAGGAGGTAGCCGAGGAAGGCGGCGTAGAGCGTCGGTGGCGTGACCACCACGACCACCGTGAACAGCAGCGCCGCCACGATCTTGACCTCGGGCGCCAGCCGGTGCAGGGGGCCCCGCCGGTCCAGATACAGCGGATGCGAGTGCCCCGCCCCCATCCTCAGGACACCTTCCGCCGGCGGACGAGCCAGAACCCGCCCAGCCCGATCCCGAACGTGATCAGCACCCCGGCCACCCCGGCCAGCCCGGTCGACAGCGCCGCATGGTGCAGGCCGCGGATGCCGTACCCGGCGAGCGGGCTGTCCGCCATCTGATGCGCCTGCTCCCGCTGCGCCATGCAGTGCCCGCCGGTGATCCGGCCGGCCGCGTCGAATGTGCAGCCCTGCCGGGCCGTCGCGTCCAGCCCGTCCGGGCTGCCGGACGCGAAATTGCTCACCACGCCGGCCAGCAGCAGGGCGACCAGCAGCCCCGCGGCCAGGAAAAGCTTGCGGTTCACGCGGCCACCTCCACCGGCTTGCGGAATTTCCGGAGCGCGTAGACCAGGTCGGGCCGCACCCGGGCCACGGTCATCACGGTGGTCGCCGCGATGATCCCCTCACCGATCCCGATCAGCACGTGCACCCCGGCCATCGTGCCGGAGATCCACGGCAACGACAGGTCGGTGGTGCCGCCCAGCGCGTACTCCAGGACGAAACCCTGCGAGGCGACCACCACCGAGACGACCGAGGCGACGAACGCGGTCGCGCCCAGCCCGGCCGGACTCTTCGGCAGGATCCGCAGCAGGCCGGCGACCAGCAGATAGCCGGCCGCGGTGCCGAGCAGCGCCATGTTCGTGATGTTCAGCCCGATCGCGGTCAGGCCGCCGTCGGCGAACAGCAGGCACTGCACGATCAGCACGGTCGAGACGCAGAGCGCGCCGACCCACGGCCCGACCAGGATGACCGCGAGCGTGCCGCCCAGCAGGTGCCCGGAGACGCCCGGCAGCACCTGGAAATTCAACATCTGCACGGCGAAGATGAACGCCGCGACCAGCCCGGCCATCGGCGCCAGCCGATCGTCGAGATCGGCCCGCGCCCGCCACACGCACACGGCGAGGGCCGCGACGGCGAGCACGACGAAGGCGGCGGAGACCGGCCCGTTCACGATCCCGTTCGCGATGTGCATCGCTTGCGCGTCCATGGCGCCCCCTCTCGGAGTCAGCATATTAGCGGTGGGTGGCTGTTGCACATCCTTGGCAACTGGAACGAGGGTGATGAAGATCAACTTTAGCGCCCGGAACGGCGGACATCATCAAGATCAACTTTGCGCCCGGGGTGCGGTCACGATCAACCTTGCGCTCCGGATGAAGGGCACGATCAACTTCAAGATCCTGATGTCGTGCGCTGCGGCCGATGACAGACCGCCGCTCCCGCCGAGGGCACCTCCGGGCCGAGCTGGCCGCTACGCGTCCACAACGCTCGGCCCTCCGGCGCTGCACCCGCGGGTGGTCACCGAAACCCGGCTTCGTCACCGATCCGCCGCGGGAAACCGCGCGCCGCGCGTAGCCGGCCCACCGGCGCGCGGAAGACCGCGCGCCGTACATCGCCGGCCCGCTGGCCGGGCACCGCGCGGTGCCCGTATCGGCGGGCGGATGGGCGGCACGGTCCGCGTTCGGAGGCCACGGGCCCTGCTGAAACGGCCGGAGCCGGCGCGGCGCGTTGCGGCCGGAGGACGCGGAGCGTCGGAGTGTGGTGACGCCGGTCGGGGATCGCCGTGCCGAGGGGGCGCGAAGGTCGGGCTTGCCGGGGCCGGGAGGTCGGGCTTGCCGGGGCCGGGAGGTCGGGCTGCCCGTGGCAAGGAGGTCGGGCTGGCCGGGGTCGGGAGGCCGGGCTGGCCGGGGCTGGCCGGGGTTGGCAGGTCGGGCTGGCCGGGCTAGTCGGTGGCGGTCAGGGGGAGGCGGACGGTGGCGATGGTGCCGTCCGGGTGGCCCGCGGTCAGGGTGATCGTGCCGTGGTGCAGCTCGACGATGGCTCGGCTCAGCGCCAGGCCGAGGCCGGCGCCGGGGATGCCGCTGTGCCGGGCGTTGGTGGCGCGGTAGAGGCGGGCGAAGAGGCGATTGCGTTCCTCGGCCGGAATGCCCATCCCGGTGTCGGTGACGACCAGGACCGCGGCGTCCGAGTCGGCGGTCAGGGTGACCGTCACGGTGGAGCCGGGCGGGCTGTATTTGACCGCGTTCCCGATCAGGTTCTCCGCGACCTGCCGCAGGCGGGCCTGGTCGCCGGGGATGTCCAGGCGGTCCGGCAGGTCGGTGCGGACCCGGGCGCCGCCGTCGCCGGCCTCGGCGGTGACCGCGGCGGCCGCGTCGCGCAGCACCGCGGACAGGTCGACGGTGCCGACGGTCAGCCCGGCGTGCCCGGATTCCAGGGCGGACAGGTCGAGGAGGCGTTCCACCAGGGTGCGCAGCCGGGCGTTGTTGCGTTCGATGACCGCGAGCAGGTCGCGGACCTCGCCGATGGTGGTGTCGTCGCCGGACTCGGCGATCAGGTCGGTGTAGGTGGCGATCGACGTGAGCGGGGTGCGCAGCTCGTGCCCGACCAGCGCGATGTACTCCCCGATGCTGGCCGCCAGCTGGTTGGCGAGTTCGTCCGAGCGGCGCCGCTCCAGGTAGGCGCCGAGCAGCCCGGCCACGCCGGTGAGCAGCACGGTCAGCGCCGGTTCCGCATCCTGCCGGTCCGGGGTGAAGAAGGTCAGCACGCCGACCACCTGCTCGGCGCTGAGCACCGGGACCGCTCCGGCCGACCGGTATCCGGTGCCCAGGACCTGGGCCATCACCGGCGAGTCCGGGGCCCGGATGTCGGCCACCCAGATCAGCTCACCGGTCGTCCAGCACCGGCCGGCCACCCCTTCGCCGGGGCGCAGGCTGGGCGGGAGGGGGATCTCCTCGGCACCGGGGGAGAGGTGGGTGACCGCCGGGCGCAGCCGGCCGGACACCTCGTCGACCAGCCAGAACCGCAGGTACGGCCAGTCCAGGCAGGTGGACAGGCTGCGCAGCACGGCCGCGCCGGCGTGTTCCACCTCCCGGGCGTGCACCAGCGCGTGCAGTACCTCGGCCTTGCACTTCTCGTACCGCAGCTGCTGGTGGTCGCCGGTGACGTCGTGCATCGCGGCGACCGCCCCGAGCACGGCTCCGGACGCGTCGCGCACCGGCCGGGCGTTGACGGTCAGCCAGCGCGGCCGCCGCTGCCGGTCGCTGGTCCGCACGTCGGCGTGGTGCACCGGTTCGCCGTGCAGCGCCCGCTCCAGCGCCATCTCGTCCGGCCGCAGCGGGGTCCCGTCGTGGTGGCGCAGCTGGAAGCGGCGCGGCCATTCCCGGATCGGCACGGTGGCGCACTCGTCGCCGAAGAAGTCGCGGACCGCCCGGTTGACGAACACGATGCGGCCGTGTCGGTCGCAGGCCACCGCCCCGCTGTCCAGGCTGCGCATCAGCTCGGACAGGAACGGCCCGTCGGCCGGCACCGGCAGGCAGCCGCGCAGGGTCTCGGTGAGCTCCCGGACGCTGAACGGTTTGGGTACCACCGCGGCGGCGCCGGCCTCGGCCAGCCGGGTGTCGCCGGGCGGCAGGTAGCCGGTGATCAGCACGACCGGCACGTCGGCGGTGGCCGGCGCGGCGCGCAGCGCCCGGCACATCCGCACCCCGTCCAGGTGCGGCATGTCGACGTCGGCGACGATCAGGTCGAACGGCTCGGCGAGGGCGGTGGCGAGCCCGGCCCGGCCGTCATCGGCGACCGTCACGCTGTGGCCGAGCCGGCGGACGATCTCGGCGAGCACCGCCTGATGTTCCGGGTTGTCCTCGACGACCAGCACCGCTGCCATCACCGTACTGTAGGCCGACATAAGCCGCGTAAATGGTTGAAAGAGACGACAGCGCCGTTCAGGTTTCGTCACCCGCCGTTCGTGGGTACCCTCCGCCCGCATATCGGCGACTCGCGGAGTTTCTTGCATGAGTGCGTTGACCGCCTATCTGGACGTCCCTCTGCACCACGGCGCACCCGGCGCGGCCCGGCGCGCGGTGGTCGCCGTTCTCGGTGGCTGGGGTTTCGACGACCCCGACTGGCTGGATGTGACCGCCGTGGTGGTCAGCGAGCTGGTCACCAACGCGGTCCGGCACGGCGGCGGCTGCGTCGCCCTGCAGGTCGAGGCCCACGACCGCCGGGTGATCGTGTCGGTCGCCGACGGTTCCTCGGTGGTGCCCCGGCGGCGCGACCCGGACGGCGCCGGCGGCCGCGGGATCGCCCTGATCGAGGCGCTCGCCGAAGGCTGGACGGTGCACAACCACGAGGGCGGCAAACAGGTGCGGGTGCGGCTGGTGCCCTGCCCCGGCGCCGGCACGCCGATGGCGTCCGGCTCGGCCCGCGGGGACGTCGCATGAGGATCGTCCGCTACGACGGTCCGGGCGCGGTCCGCCTGGCCCTGCACGGCGAGCTGGACCTGGCCACCACCGGCCGGGTGACCGCCGAGGCCGAGGCGGCGCTGGCCACCCCGGGCGTGCGTCGGCTGATCCTGGACGTGGCCGGGCTGACCTTCTGCGACTCGTCGGGCATCGACGCCCTGGTGAACATCCGGACCGCCGCGCAGACCCGGGGCGCCACCTGCCAGGTGGTCGGCGCGCAGGGCATCGTGCACCGATCCATGCAGGCCACCGGGGTACTGGCCCTGCTGTCGGCGCCCGATCGGGGTGCCGCCTGAGCGACCGGCGGGCCGGCACCGTCGTACGGCGCCCTCAGATGCGGAACCGCTGAACAGCGGACCGCAACTGCTCGGCGAGCGTCTCCACCTCGTGCGCCGTCCGGGCGGCCTGACCGGCCGCCGCACGGCTGGCCGCGGTGCTGCTCGCCACGTTGGCGATGTTGCCGGCGATGTCGCTGGCGCCGTTCGCCGCCTCGGTCACCCCGCGGTTCATTTCGGCCGTGGTGGCGCTCTGCTGCTCGACGGCCGACGCGATCGTGGTCTGGTAGTCGCTGATCTGCTCGATGATCCGGCTGATCTCGTCGATGGCGGTCACCGCCTGCCCGGTGTCGCTCTGGATCGCGGCGATCTGCTGGGAGATCTGCTCGGTGGCCCGCGCGGTCTCCTGGGCCAGGTCCTTCACCTCGCTGGCGACCACCGCGAAGCCCTTGCCCGCCTCGCCGGCCCGGGCCGCCTCGATGGTGGCGTTCAGGGCCAGCAGGTTGGTCTGCGCCGCGATCGTGGTGATCACGTCGATCACGTCGCCGATCTGCGCCGACGAGTCGCCGAGCCGGTTGATGGTGGCGCTGGTGGCCCGGGCCGCGGCGACCGCGTCCGTGGCGACCTGCGCGGCGTCGCCGGCGTTGCGGGAGATCTCGCTGATCGCCGAGCCCATCTCGTCGGTGCCGGCGGCGACCGTGTGCACGTTGCCGGACACCCCGGAGGCGCTCGCCGCGGCCAGCCCGGCCTGCTGATCGGCCTCCGCCACCGCCTGGTCGATCTCCTGGCTGACCCGGCGCATCGTCTCGGACGCCTCGGTGAGCCGCACCCCGCTCTCGACGATCTCGACGACGCTGCCGCGGATGCCGGTGATCGCCTCGTCGACGGCCCGGCCCATCACCGCGATCTCGTCGCCGCCGTCGGTGTCGGCGCGCACCGTCAGGTCGCCGCGGGCCATCGCCTGCAGGGTGCTGATCAGCCGGCCGATCGGGCCGGTGACGCTGCGGGTGACCACCACGGTGAGCAGCACGGCCGCGACCACGGCCAGGGCGAACGCGATGATCAGAGCGTTCCGGGCGGTGGCCGCCTGCCGCTGGGCGGTGCGGGTGGCCTGCTCGGCGCGCCCGGTGACCGCGGCGACCAGTTTGTCGGTGCCCTGCACGATCGCGAAGTACAGGTCGTATCCGGGTCCGAGGATCTGTTTGTCGCCGCCCGCCACGTCGCCCTTGGCGTACAGGGCCGCCGCCTGCGAGTCGGCCTTGAAATACTCGTCCCAGGTGGCCGAGAGGGTGTCGAAGAGCTGGCGCTCGGCCGGGGTCATCCGCCCGGTGTCGGTGGCCCGCAGCAGGTCCCGCAGCGCCTGTGCGTCGGCCAGGAAACCGGCGCGGTTCTCGCTGGCCGGGTCGACCGCCTTCCGCGGATCGCCGCGCCGGGTGTCCCAGGCGTATGCGACCTGCCACCCGGAGATGTCCCCGTCGAAGTATTTCTGCTGGTCGACCTGGTGCTGCAGACGCATCAGGTCGCGATTGTCCGCGGCCGCGGTGGACTGCCGGTTCAGCCCGACCGCGCCGATCGCGACCGCCACGCCGAGCAGCACCAGCACGACGGCGAAGGCCACCGACAGGCGGCCACCGAGCCGTAGACGCCGCAGGATCCGCATGTTGTCAGGAGATCACGGTCATCCTCGTGGTGGTGCCCATTCCCGATCCGTCGGACATAACGGTCAGTGTGCCCTCGTGTGCCCGCAGGATCCGCTGGGTGATCGCCAGACCCAGGCCGACCCCGGGAACCGCCTGCTCCCGGGCGAACCGGCCGCGGAAGAACCGCTCGGCCACGTGCGGCAGCTCGTCCGCCGGGATGCCCGCGCCCGCGTCCGCCACGCTCAGCCCGAACTCGTCGGCCAGCACCCGCACCGTGGACCCGGGCGGGCTGAACAGCACACCGTTGCGGATCAGGTGCTCCGCGGCCTGGCTGAGCCGGGTGAAGTCGCCGGGCACCGGGAAGGGCCCGGCGCCCCCGGCCACCTCCAGCACCAGCGACACGTCACGCTGCGCGGCCTGCGGGCGGCACGCGGCCATCGCGGCCTCGGCCACCGTGACCAGGTCGGTCTGCGCCCGCAGCAGCGGCAGCGGGGTGCCGACCGGACGGGTGCCGGCCAGCAGGTGGTCGACCATCCGGACCAGGCGCTCGCCGTTGCGCTGGATCGGTTCGATCATCCTGCGGTACGGGGCCAGCTCCTCGTTGTCGACCAGCAGTTCCAGGTAGCCCTGGATGGTGGTGACCGGGGTGCGCAACTCGTGCGACACGGTGGCGACGAAATCCTCCTCCCGGCTGATCGCCCGGGACAGTTCGTCACCCACCTCGGCCAGCAGCATCCGGTTGCGGACACCGGACAGGTGGCCGGCCGCCTGCCCGGCCATCGTGTGCAGCATGTCCAGCCGCCGGTCCGCGGTGTCCCGCGGCCGGTCGTCGAGCACGCACATGGTGCCCAGGGTGAACCCGTCCTCGTCGACCAGCGGCACCCCGGCGTAGAACCGGATGTGCGGCGCACCGACCACGTTCTCCCAGCTGCGGAAGACCGGGTGGGTGAGCGCGTCGGCGACCACCAGCGGCATCCGCTGATCGACCACCACCCCGCAGAACGAACTGCCCAGCGGCCCGCCGCTGCTCGGCATGCCGGTGCTGCCGGCGAACCACTGCCGGTCCGCCTCGACCAGGGTCACCGTCGACATCGAGGTCTCGAAGACCGAGCCGGCCAGCCGGGTCAGCTCGTCCAGGACCACCGGGCGGGGCGCGTCGAGCAACTGGTAGCTGCGCACCGCCGCGACCCGGGCCGCGTCACCGACTGCGCTCATCTGCATCGTCTCCAGGGCACGAGGTGGCGGGATCTCCGGCGCACAGAAGGTGACTTCGGCGGCCACCGGCCCGGCATGAGGTTTTGACGTAACGCTCAGGGCTCGTCCCACCGTGTCGATACGGTGCGGCACCAAGGTTGAGGAGGACCTGTGCGGACCGAGCTGTACAAGTCGGCGGCCGCCGACGACAAGAAACCCATGGTGCTGGTCGTCGACGACGAGCAGACCGTGCTCGACGCGCTCTCCCTGCAGCTCGGGCGGGAGTTCAACGTGCTCACCGCGCCGGACGGCGAGCGGGCGCTGAAGGTGCTGGCCGAGCACGGCCGGGCCGCCGCGGTGATCAGCGACATGCGGATGCCCGGGATGAACGGCATCGAGCTGCTGCGCCGGGTCCAGATGGAATACCCGGACATCACCCGGGTGCTGCACACCGGCCACGGCGACATGAGCACCGCGGTCGCCGCGATCAACTCCGGCGGCGTCTACCGCTACCTGCCCAAACCGGCCGACACGGACGCGCTGCGCGACGCGATCCGGGCCTCGGTGGCCAAGCACGACGAGGCGATCGCCGACCGGGAACTGCTCGACCGGACGCTGCGGACCAGCGTGAAAGCACTCTTCGGGGTGCTCGAACTGTCCAACCCGCCGGCCTACCGGCGAGCCGGGCGGATCAGCACGCTGGTCGGCGAACTCTGCCACCTCCTGCAGCTCGACGGCCTCTGGGAGATCGAGGTCGCCGCGATGGCCGCGCAACTCGGCGCGGTCGCCGTGCCGGCCGCCACCCTCACCAAGGTGGAACGCGGGCTGCCGCTCAGCGCGGACGAGCAGGCCTCGGTCGACGCCATGCCGCGGATCGCGCTGCGGCTGCTCGGCGACATCCCGATGATGGGCGAGGTGCTGGCCATCGTGCGCGGGCTGACCGGGGCGCCGACCCCGGCCGAGGGGCGCTCGGCGCTGGCCGAGGACGCGATCGCCGTGCTGCGCACGGCGACCGACTACGAGATGCTGGAGAGCCGCGGAGTCAACGCGGTCGACGCGATCACCGCGATCGAGGAGCGCGAGGGGCACTACCCGCATGTCGTGGCGGCGCTGCGGCGACTCAAGGGGGTCCGGGCGGTCAAGGACACCGTCAAGAGCGTGCGGGTGACCGAGCTCGAGGTGGGGATGCGGCTGATCGAGGACGTGGTGGCGACCAACGGGCTGGTGCTGATCGGCAAGGAAACCGTGATCACCGAGCTGATGCTCGACCGTCTGACCAACTTCGCCCGCGCCATCGAACTGATCGAGACGGTGCTCGCCGCCGTCCCCTACCGGGCGAGCTACCAGCCCACCGCCTACGCGGGGCACCGCTGAGCAGGAATGTGAATCCGACCCTGGTCCCGGCTGCCGGGAAGCAGGATGGGCGGATGGAGGACGAACGGCTCGCCACGGTCCGGGCCCGGATCGATGCCATCACCGAACCGGACCCGTCACCCGCCGAGATCGCTCTGGTGCTGCGCCTGCTGCGATCCTTCGCGGCCAAGACCCCCGACGCCGTCGACCGCCTGCTCGATGCCCTCACCAAGGATGATCCCGGCCTGACGCGGGACGAGGCGCACGCGTTGAAGGGCTCGGCCGCGAACATCGGCGCCGCCGCCCTGGCCGCGGTCTGCTCCTCGGTCGAGGACCAGGCCCGCGCCGGTGGCGTCGTGGACCCGGCGGCCGCGGCCGGCCTGATCCGCACCGAGGCCGCCGGAGCGTTGCGCGCCGTGTCCGCCCTGGCCGACGAATACGCCCGGCGCTGCCCCGGGTAGCGAGCCGCCTACGCGCCCCAGCCGGCCGGGGCGCCGTCGGCCCGCTCGGCGGCGGTGGTCACGGCGTACCCGGAGATCTTGAAGGCCTTGACCGGATCCCGCGGCAACCCCCGCGCCTCCCGCCGGTCGGCGAGTGCGGTGCGCACGTCGGTCTCGTAGGCCGCCATCAGGACCTCGTTGGCGCCGAGCACGTCCCCCTCGCGCTGCGCGACGGCGAGCGCGTCCCGGTCCACCTGCAGCGCCTTGGCCAGCGCCTGCTCGACGTTGAGCACCGAGCGGATCTGCCCGGGGATCTTCTCCTCGATGTTGTGGCACTGGTCGAGCATGAAGTTGACCCCGGACGACGGCCGGTGCGCGCCGGCCGCCACGATCTCCGTCATGATCCGGAACAGCTGGAACGGGTCGGCCGAGCCGACGATCAGGTCGTCGTCGGCGTAGAAGCGCGAGTTGAAGTCGAACGCCCCGAGCCGGCCCTGCCGCAGCAGCTGCATCACGATGAACTCGATGTTGGTGCCGGGCGCGTGGTGCCCGGTGTCGAGGACCACCGTGGCCCTCTCCCCGAGGGCCAGGCAGTGCAGCAGCGAGGTGCCCCAGTCCGGGATGTCCATGCTGTAGAAGTACGGTTCGAAGAACTTGTACTCCAGCAGGATCCGCTGGCCGTCGCCGAGCGCGTCGTAGATCCGCCGGAGCGCATCGGCGAGCCGGTCCTGCCGCCCGCGCAGCGAGTCCTGACCGGGATAGTTCAGTCCGTCCGGCAGCCAGATCTTCAGGTCCGTCGATCCGGTCTCGTGCATGATCTCGATGCAGCGCAGATGGTGCCCGACCGCTTCGTCGCGCACCGCCGGGTTCGGGTGGCAGAGCGAACCCAGCCTGTAGTCGTCCTCCTGGAACAGGTTCGAGTTGACCGCCCCCAGCCGCACCCCGAGCCCCTCGGCGTGGGCGCGCAGCGCCGCCCAGTCGTCGACCCGGTCCCACGGGATGTGCAGCGACACCCGCGGCGCCAGGCCGGTGAGCCGGTGCACCTGCGCGGCGTCGGCGATCTTCTCGTACGGGTCGCGGGGGACTCCGGGCGCGGTGAACACCTTGAAACGGGTGCCCGAGTTCCCGTAGGCCCAGCTGGGCACTTCGACGGAGAAGCCGTCCAGGTCGTCCAGGTTCATGATGACGTGCCTCCGTAGCGGCGGTTGGTGAGCCCGTTGAGCAGGGCCGCGAAGACGAGCACGGCGCCGAGCGCGAACAGCTGGTACTGCGAGCCCTCGTTGCCGATGAAGGCGAGCAGGATCCCGGCGTTCAGCCAGACGATCAGCAGGGTGGCCAGGACCACGCCGGCCACCCGGCCGATCCCGCCGGTGATCGCCACCCCGCCGAGCACCGCGATGGTGATCGCCGGCAGCGCCATCCCGTTGCCGGACACCCCGGCGTCCGGGCGGGCCGAGGCGAACTGGCCGACGGTGACCACGGCGACCAGCCCGGCGAGCAGACCGGCGTAGACGTACGCCTTGAACCGGGTGTCCCGCACCGGCAGCCCGGACCAGCGCGCCGCAACGTCGTTGGTGCCGATCGCGTACAGCCGCCGCCCGTACGCGGTGCGGGCCAGCAGCAGCCAGACCGCCACCACGGTGGGCAGCAGGAAGGTGAAGACGCCCAGCGGCACATCGGGCACGTACCGGCCGAACAGCGGCAGCTCCACCGAGCGGCTGATCGCGAACAGGTGCTGGATCGGGGTGGTGCTGATCGGCTGCTGATCGTTGATCACGATGGCCAGCGACTTGTCCGCGTAGTAGGTGGCCAGCGTGGCGATCAGCGCCGGGAACCCGATGTAGGAGACCAGGAAACCGTTGAGCGCGCCGAGCAGCGCCCCGCAGACCGCGGTCAGGAGGATCGCCGCCCCGAGCGGCCAGCCCCAGTGCCCGTACGCGAAACCGAAGACCATGCCGGCCAGCGAGACGATCGCGCCGACCGAGAGGTCGATGCCGCCGCGTCCGGAAAGGATCACCAGCAGCTCGGCCAGGCCCAGCATCGCCAGCGGCACCGCGTTGATCAGCGCGGCGGACATGTAGTCGAAGTCGTACGACGCGGTCAGGTAGCCCCCCGCGTCCTGGATGAAGAACGTCACCACCACGGCGACGATCAGCACCGCGAGCAGCGCGATCCGCTGCGTCAGCAGCATCTTGACGACCCGGCTCATCGACTCCTCCTGGCCCGTGCGCGCAGCAGGTCGGCACCCACCGCCACGATGATGAACACGCCCACGAACAGGTCGGACAGCTGCGACCGCCAGCCGAGCTGGGTCACCCCGGAGCTCACCGACTGCACCAGCAGCGCCCCGAGCAGCGTCCCGGTCACCGACCCGCGGCCGCCCATGATCGACGTCCCGCCGATCACCACGGCCGCGATCACCGCGAGCTCCCGGCCCGAGCCGACCGACTGATCCAGCGTCGAGGTGCCCTGCGCGATCACGAAGCACGAGGCGAGACCGACGAGCAGACCGGTGACGACGTACGCGATGAGCACCCGCCGTTGCACCCGGACCCCTGCCAGGCGGGCCGCGACCGCATCCCCGCCGATCGCGAAGAAGTGCCGGCCGCCCGCGGTGTGCCGCAGATACCACCAGGCCAGCCCGGTCACCAGCACGGTGATCAGGAAGGCGTGCGGGACACCGAGGGTGCGCCCGTCCGCGCCGCGCCCGAAGAACGCGAGCGTGCCGGGGATCCCGTTGACCGTCCCGGACCCGAAGATCCGCAGGCCGGCGAAGAGGAACAGGTTCGCCGTGCCGAACGTGATGATGATCGCGTGCACCCGGCCGTAGGCGATCAGCAGGCCGTTCACCAGCCCGAGCACGCCGCCGACCGCGACCGGGAGCAGCACCGCGACACCGGGGTCGACCCCCGGGCCGACCAGCGCCTTCGCGGTCAGCACCGAACACACCATGAGCGCGCCGCCGACCGACACGTCGATCCCGCCCGTGATGATCACGATGGTCATGCCGACGCCGACCAGGGCGGTCGGGGCGGTCGCGACCAGCAGCGGCTGGATCGAACCGGCGGTCAGGAACGCCGGGGTGCCCACCGCCAGCGCCGCCCAGAGCACCGCGATCACCCCGACCAGGACCAGCTCCTGGCCGGTGACCCGGTTCCTCACTCGTCGCCTCCCGCCGCCGCTGCCAACAGATCCACCTGGCTGGCGTCCGGGCCGAAGGACATCGTCGTGGTGCCGCCGCGGACCACCTGGATCCGGTCGGCGATCCGCAGCGCCTCCGGCAGATCCGAGGTCACCACCAGCACCGCCGTGCCACTGTCGGCCAGCTCGGTGACGATCCGGTGGATCTCCTCCTTGGCGCCCACGTCGACCCCCTGGGTCGGCTCGGCCAGGATCAACACCCTCGGCCGCTCGACCAGCTGCCGGGCCAGCACCACCTTCTGCGCGTTGCCGCCCGACATCGCGCTGATCGGCTGCCGTTCGCTCGGCGTCTTCACCGACAGCCGCCTGATCAGGTCCAGCGCCACACCGCGCTCCCGCCCCCGGTCCAGCAACGTGCCGAACCGGGAGAGCAGCCGCAGGTGCCCGGCCGAGATGTTGAAGGCGATCGACTGGACGCCGAATATCCCCTCGACCTTGCGGTTGGCCGGCAGCAGCGCGACACCGAGCCGCTGCGCGTGCGCGGGGGAGCGGGGGGTGACCCGCTCCCCACCGATGTGGATCTCGCCGGCGGTGATCCGGTCGATGCCGTACACCGCCGCCGCGATCTCCGAGACACCGGAACCGACCAGCCCGTACAGCGCCACGATCTCGCCGCCGCGGACCGTCACGTCGACGTCGGCGAACCGCCCGGCCCGGCCCAGTCCACGCAGCTCCAGCACGGCCGGGCCGTCCGGGACGACCCGGTGCGGGCGCTCGTCGGAGAGGACCCCGCCGACCATCAGCTCCGCGATCCGGCGCACGGTGAGCCCGCTCATGTCGTACGTCCCGATGGTCTTGCCGTCGCGCATCACGGTGACCTCGTCGGCGATCCGGAACAGCTCGTCCAGCCGGTGCGAGATGTAGATGACCGCGACCCCCGCCGCGGTCAGCCGCCGCACCACGTCGAACAGCACGTCGATCTCGGCGTCGGTGAGGATCGCCGACGGCTCGTCGAGAATCAGCACCCGCGCCTCGGTGGCCAGCGCCTTCGCGATCGACACCTGCTGCTGCTCGGCCACCGACAGGGTGTTCACCGCGGCATTCGCGGAGCGGGCCGGGAGGCCGAGCCGCTCCAGCAGCTCGGCCACCCGCCCCTGCTGCGCCGCCCAGTCGATCCGTCCGGCTCTCGTGATCTCGCGGCCGAGGAAGATGTTCTCCGCGACCGTGAGCTCGCCGAACAGCTGCGGCTCCTGGTAGACCGTCGCGATGCCCAGGGCGATCGCGTCGTTCGTACCGCCGATCCGGACCGGCTCGCCGTCGAACTCGATCGTGCCCGCGTCGGCGGTCTCCGCCCCGGACACGATTTTGATCATCGTGGACTTGCCGGCGCCGTTCTCCCCGACCAGGGCGTGCACGCGGCCTTCTCGGATGACCAGGTCCGCCTGCTGGATCGCCCGCACCGCACCGAAACGCTTGGCGATCCCGGACAGCCGGAGCCGGGGTGTCCCCGTCGTCATCGGCTCAGTAGCCGAACTGGTCGACGTTCTGGTCGGTGATCTGCAGCGCCGGCCCGAGCAGCAGCATCTTGCCGGCCGCGTCGTAGGTGACCGCCGGCAGCTTGTCGCTGACGTCGTTGGTCGCCTGGATCGGCTTGCCCTGGGCGATCTGCGCACCGGCCCACGCGGTCAGGTAGCCGAGCTGCTGCACGTCCCAGAGGATGGCGGCCGACGACGACCTGTCCTTCAGGTACGGCTTCATCGACTGCGGCGTGCCCAGCCCCACGGTGAACACCTTGCCGATCTTGCCAGCGTCCTTGACGGCCTGGGCCACCCCGGGCGCGCTGGACGTGCACTCGCCGACCAGCCCGGTCAGGTCCGGGTGCGCGTTCATCAGGTCGGTCGCCATCTGGGTCGCCTTCGCCTGGTCCTCCCCGGCGTAGACGGTGTCCACGATGGTGGCGTCCGGATACTTCTGCCTGGTGTACGCCTGCTGCACCCTGATCCAGGAGTTCAGGTTCTCCGCGGTCTGGCCGCAGGAGACGATCGCGTACCTGCCCTTGCCGCCCATCGCCTTGAGCAGCGCGTCGGTCAGCCCCTGACCGATGCCGTCGGCGGTCGCCTGGTTCACGAACACCTCCCGCACGCTGTTCGGCGCGTCGGTGTCGGCGGTCGCCACGTGAATTCCGGCGTCCTTGGCCTGTTGCAGCAGCGGGGCCATCGAATCCGGATCGTTCGGCGCGACGATCAGGGCGTCGACCTTCTGCTGGATGTAGGAGCGGACGATGTCGGCCTGCGCCCCGGCGTCGGCCTGCGTCGGGCCCTGATAGAGCCACTCGACGTTGCCGAGCGCGGCGGCGGCGGCCTTGCCGCCGGCGTTCATCGCCTCGAAGTAGGGGACGCCCTGCAGCTTCGGCACGAAGGCGACCTTGTAGGTCTTCCTGTCACCGGAGCCGCTGGGGGCCCCGTCGGTGTCGTTCTTCTTGGTGCATCCCGAGACCGCCAGGGCGGCGACGGTGGAGAGGGCGAGGGCAAAGGGGAGTCGGGAACGCATCGACGGCCTCCGGCGACTTGAAACGTTCTATCTGTGGTGCGGGACACGTTACGGTTGGGTTTCGGGGCGGTCAAGGGCTGCGAGGAGCTGCTCTGAGACGTTTCAATGGCGGGGCGGGCTTCGGGATTGCCGGCGGTCGGCCGTGCTGCACGCCCAGAGTGGGACAATTCGGGCATCTTCTCACTGGGCTGACCTTGCATCTGGCCTTGTTCTTCAGCGTCCGCGGCCGCAGCTCCAGATCCGATACCTGTCGTGAGACGTTTCAATCCGGCCTGGCTCGCGCTGTTTACCGCCGTCCTTCACCGAATTGAGCGGCGCGCCTGCGCCGCCCTGCGCCTGCGCCGCCCTGCGCCTGCGCCGCCCTGCGCCTGCGCCGCCCTGCGCCTGCGCCGCCCTGCGCCTGCGCCGCCCTGCGCCTGCGCCGCCCTGCGCCTGCGCCGCCCTGCGCCTGCGCCGCCCTGCGCCTGCGCCGCCCTGCGCCTGCGCCGCCCGTGCCGCGTCGCCCTACCCTGCGCTGCGCCGCGTCCTGCGCTGCGCCATGTCCTGCGCTGCGCCCCAGGCCGGGCCGGGCTCGGCGATGCTGGGCCTCGCCGGCGTCAATCGGTCTGCCGAGTTGGTCAGGCTGTCGGGGGCGGGTTGCCGGTTCGCCGGATCTGGGAGCGTCTGCGGGTGTGGGGTTGGGGGTGGTTAGGCAGGTTTCGTAGGGGTACGTGACTTGCGGAAAGCTGCGCAGGACGGAGGGGCACGATGGCGCACACAGACGCACGAAGTGAGCAGGCCACCACCGCGGAACTGGTCAGCCGGCTCAGCGAGCAGGTGTCGACCCTGGTGCGGGACGAACTGACGCTCGCCCGGATGGAGATGGTCGAGAAAGGCAAACGCGCCGGCAAAGGCGCCGGGTTGCTGGGTGCCGCCGGAGTGTTGGCGATGTACGGCGCCGGCGCCCTGCTGGTCGCCGCGGGCGCCGCGCTCGCCCTGGCGATGCCGGTCTGGCTGGCCGCCCTGATCGTCACCGCGGTCCTCTTCGCCGGCGCCGGCATCGCCGCACTCGTCGGCCGTCGGCAGGTTCGCGACGCTCTGCCTCCGGAACCCGAGGAAGCGATGGCCAGCGGCCGGGAAGACGTCGACGCCTTCATGACCGCCGCCCGCACCGGGAGGAGCCGGTGACCGACCACGCCCCGACAGGCGGCTCGGCGCGCCCCGGCGAGACCGCCACCCCATCCTCCGCCGCGGCCGGCAAGGCGCCTATCGGCGGCTCGGCCCGGGCTGGAGAGGCCGTCACCCCGGCCGCGGCCGGCAAGGCGCCTACCGGCGGCTCGGCCCGGGCTGGAGAGGCCGTCACCCCGGCCGCGGCCGGCAAGACCCCCACCGGCGGCCCGGCCGGTAAGGCGCCGACCGGCACTGCCCGCGGCAACACCACCCCGGGCGGCCCCCAAAGCGGCAAACCTTCCAGCGCGGGCGCACCGCCCAGGCCCACCCCGCCGCCTTCGGACCCCACCTCGACGTCGGGCTCCACCTCGACGTCGGCGACGACCCCGTCGGATGCCGGGAGCCGGTCCGTCGGCAGCAGTGCGCCGCAAGCCACCACACCGAAGCCCGGCCCTCCGAAGACCACCGGCCTGGACGCTCCGGGGGTGACCGCGAAGCCCGGCCCACCCAAGCCGAGCCCGACCGCTTCACCTACTGCCGCCACCCCGAAGCCGAGTCCCGGTGCCGCCGCGCCGCCGCCGGTGGCGACTCCGAAGCCGAGCCCTGGCGCGTCGCCGAGCGCGGCTGCGTCGTCGCCGGTGGCGAGCCCGAAGCCCGGTCCTGCCGCTTCGGTTCCCACCAAGCCCGCCCCAGCCGGCTCGGCGGAGTCGGCTTCCGGGTCGGCGGCGGACTCGCGCCCGAGGCCACATTCCGAGGCGGGAGCGCATTCGCGACCGAGGCCGCATCCCGGGTCGGCGGCGGACTCGCGGCCGAAACCGCATCCGGGGCCTTCGAGCTCCGTGCCGTCGCCGGGTGCCGTCCCGAAGCCGGGGCCGCCGAAGCCTGGTCCGGGCCAGAAGACGCCGGCGCCGGCCAAGAGTGCGCCGGCGCAGGCAATTGGGGGCACCGGATCGGAGGGGCCGCAGGGCACCGCGCCGAAAGCGGAGGCGCGTGCTGCATCCCAGGTTGCGAAGGGCCCGGTGACGGGGAGCGCATCGGCGACCGGGCAGCGTTCCACGTCCCAGCCTGTCCAGGGCCAGGTCAAGGACGTCACGCCGGAGGCGGCGGAGCGTTCGGGGTCGCGGGCTGCGACGGAGGGATCTGGGCGAGGTTCCGTGCCGGAGGTGGCGGAGCGTTCTGTGCCGCCGGCCGCGAAGGTGGAATCCGCGCAGCACCCGGCGACGGCGGAGGCGAAGGGCGCTGCGTCGGGAATGGCAGAGAGTGCCTCGGCGGCTGCTACCGGAAAGGCCGCGGCTGATGAGCCGGGGGCCCGCGGTGGGGAGCCGGGGGCCCGCGGTGGGGAGCCGGGGGCCCGAGGTGGTGAGCCGGGGGCCCGAGGTGGTGAGCTTGCCGGGCACGGTGGTGGGCCGGCCGGGCACGGTGGTGCGCCGGGGGCAGGGCCGGACGCTGGGGCGGGACATGACGGGATGCGGAAGGCCGAGAGTTCGGGAGGGAGTTCCATGGCGGTGCAGGCGAAGCAGGGGACGGGCGCGAAGCCGGTGGCGGGGACCGGAGGGAAGGCGCAGAGTTCCGGCGCGCCGCGGGATGCCGATGAACTGCGGAACGAGATCGAGCAGACCAGGGCCGAGATGGGGGAGACGGTCGAGGCGCTGGTGGCGAAGGTGGACGTTCCGGGGCGGGTCAAGAGTGCCGCTGCGGACAAGGTGGCCCACGTCAAGGAGTCGGCTGCGGAGCTGAAGGACTCGGCTGCGGAAAAGGCCGCGCATGTCAAGGACGCGGCCATCGGGGCGGCTGGGCAGATCAAGGACAAGGCTGCCAAGGTCGGCGGGGCCGCGGAGGCGAAGCCTGGCGGCGGGGCTGCGGAGGCGAAGCCCGGCGGCGGGGCCGCGGAGGCGAAGCCCGGCGGCGGGATTGCCGAGGGGAACCTCAGTGGCGGCGGGGGAGCGGTCGCCGGAGGCGGGCTGAGCGCGGTGAAGGACGAGGTTCGGGAGAAGGCGGCCCAGATCAAGGAGTCGGCCGTGGAACGGGGCAGCCACGCCAAGGAGGCGATGACGCAGGCTGCCGGTGAGCTGAGGGAATCCGCTGCGAGTGGGGCGGAGTCGGTCAGGGCCGCGGCGATGGCGAAACTGCGGGAGCCGGGCGCCGGGGAGAAGACGCACGGTGCGGGTCGGATCGCCGAGGCGACCGCGCAGACCAGTGCGCGGATGGGGTGTCAGGCGGCGGATGCGGCGGAGCGGGCTTCCGCGGCGATCGGTTCGGCTCGTCGGCGGGTCGTTGCGCGGCCCAGGGAGTTTGCTCTCCTCGGCGCGGTCCTCGCCGCTGCCGCGGCCGGCGTGGCCCTGATCCGGCGTTCCCGCTGACCCTGAATTCGCCGGGCCGGCCGGCTGAAGCCGGCAGGCCCGGCCTTTTCGTCGGCCCGGCCGATGACGGGAAAGCGGTGATGGGCAGCCGTCAAGGAAGAGACGCAACAGGGGCAGCGGATCAGGTGGAGCGGATCAGGGCGAGGAGGTCGCGGTGGGTGCCGGGGTCGGCGGCGGCGAGCAGCCCCCGGCCGGTCTGCCATGGGGAGCCGTCGGTGGCGGTGACCACGCAGCCGGCGGCTTCGCAGATGGCGATGCCGGCGGCGAAGTGGACGCTGTCGGAGACGTCGCCGTAGGTGAGGTAGGCGGCTCGGCGACCGTCCGACACCCAGAGCAGGGCCAGGGTGGTGGACATCACCCGGGGGCGGAATCGGGCGCGGAAGCCGGGGGTGGCGACGATCCGGGCCGGTTCGGTGGGGAACGGGGGGTCGAGGTTGATGTCGACCAGGGCCGACTCGCCCGAAGGGGTGAGTGGTGTGTCGGTGCCGTCCGGGTGACGCAGCCGGGCTGACGAGCCGTCCGTCCAGTATGTTTCGCCGGTGAACGGGTCGGCGCTCGCGGCGGCGGTGAGGTGGGCGCCGTCGCGGAGGGCGACGTTGGCGGCGACCAGCGGGGTGCGGGCCGCGTAGTTGAGCGTGCCGCACAGCGGGTCGACCAGCCAGCGGCGCCGGGCGCCGGTGGGGCCGGAGGCGCCGGTCTCCTCGCCGGTGATCGCATCGCCGGGGTGCGCGGCCCGTAGAACGTCGTGAATGGCCTGTTCAGCCGCGAGATCCGCCGCGGTCGCGAAGTCCCCGCCACCCTTGTCGACGCGGTCTAGACTGCGGCCGTACCGATCCCGAATGACCGTGGCGGCGGCGAGTGCGGCGGTGATGGCGGTCTCGTGATCCACGCGGGAACGGTATCGCGGGCGTGCGAGGATGATCCGTCGCTGATCCCCCCGGCCCAGAACGGCAGGCTCGATGAACTCCCCAGCAGATCCACCGCGCCCGGCGGCCGCGGAGGCGGCGGACGTTGCGGAGGCGCCCGGGGAGGGTATGTCCAAGGACATGCCTGACGCGCCGACCCTGCTCGCCGGACGATACCGGCTGGGTGCCGAGCTCGGCCGCGGCGGGATGGGCCAGGTGTGGCTGGCCCGGGACGAGACCCTGGAACGCGACGTCGCGGTCAAACTGCTGGACCTGCCGGAGGAGCTCGCCGAGGGTGACGCGACGCGGCGCACCCTGCGCGAGGCGCGGGCTTCGGCACGGTTGAGTCATCCCAGCGTGGTGCAGGTGTACGACGTTCTCTCGCTGGACGATCGCGCCTGGATCGTGATGGAGTACGTGCCGTCCCGCTCGCTGCGGGAGGTGATCGAGTCGGACGGCCCGCTGGACGCGTACCGGGCCGCCCGGATCGGCCTCGACCTGCTGGCCGCGCTGGAGGCGGCGCACCGGGCCGGGGTGCAGCATCGGGATGTCAAACCGGCGAACGTGCTGCTCGCCGACGACGGCCGGGTGCTGCTCACCGACTTCGGCATCGCGGCGATCGACGACGACAGCCTGACCAGCCGGTCCGATGTGCTGCTCGGCTCGCCGCTGTACATGGCGCCGGAGCGCGCGCGGTACGGGGTGAGTGGGCCGCCGGCCGACCTGTGGGGGCTGGGCGCGACGCTGTACGCCGCGGTCGAGGGCCATTCGCCGTTCCAGCGGGCGTCGACGATGGCGACGCTGGCCGCGCTGGCCACCGAGGAGCCGGACCCGCCGCAGCACGCCGGCCCGCTCACCCCGGTGCTGGACGGGTTGCTGCGGAAAGATCCGGACGAGCGGATCGTGGCGGCGGAGGCGGAGCGGCTGCTGCAGCGGGCGGTCGCCGACCTGGAGCGGTCCCGGTCGGTGCCGAAGCCCCGCACCCCGGTGGATGACACGGTGCAGCAGGCGACCGACGGCGTACGCGGAAATCGGATCTTGCTGGTCGGCGCGCTGATCGTGGTGCTGCTCGCGGGATTCGCGGTGTTCTGGTTCAACCGTCCGTCGCCGAGGACGACGACCGGGCCGGCCCCGGCGACGACGGCCGCGATCGCGGTTGCCGGCGCGGAGCCGTCGGCGGCGGGTTCGGCCGGCGTGACGCCGAGCGTGAGTGTCAGTCCGAGCCTGAGTGGCGGTCCGAGCGTGAGTCCGAGTCCGGCGAACGGGCGTCCGCCGCTGCCGGCCGGGTGGAAGGTTTACGACGATGCGACCGGCTTCTCGGTGTACGTGCCGGAGGGCTGGACGACGTCGAAGAGTTCCGGATCGTCGATGCGGTACTGGCGGGACGGCAAGGGGCATGTGCTCGGCATCGACCAGACCGACCACCCAAGGTCGGATCCGGTGGCGGACTGGAAGTCACAGCGGGATACGCGCCTGCGCGGCGGCGACTTCCCCGGGTACGACGAGAAGAAGCTCGAGTCGGTCTCCTATTTCGTGAAGGCCGCCGACTGGGAGTGGACTTTCCGGAAGAACGGCGTCCAGCACGTCAACAACCGGGGGGTCGTGACGTCGGCCCACCACGCCTACGGCTTCTGGTTCCAGACCCCGGACGCCGACTGGGCCAAATACGAGAAGGACGTCCTCGAAGTGGTTTTCAAGAGTTTCATTCCCGCCAAGGACTGATCAGATCGTCAGTGCTGATCGAGATGGGAAATGGCAACCGCGAGCGGAGTGTTTCACCCTGCTTGGCGAGGGCATGCTCGACATATTCCCGGCCGGTCAGCCGGAACAGGCGCAGCGTCAGCGATGCGTAGTCGCTGAAATCCGGCTCGACGAGCAAATACCACGGGACGCCGGCTTCCGCATAGAGTGCCCTCTTCAAGATGCGGTCCGAGGTGGCGTTACTCGGCGAGGTGATCTCACAGACGAGGACCGCGTCGGTTGCCTCCCCGACAATTTCGAGGGGCGGACCGTTGTCCACCACCAGATCGGGGATGAGGATGCGTCCCGTCGCCAGTCGAAGGTTGGTGGTGAGAAGAACCTGGAACCCAGCCGTTCGCGCTGTTGCTTGCAGAGCCAGCCAGAGGAATGCGGAAATGTGTTGGTGCGGTCGGTTAGGTGCCGGGCTCACCCAGAGGCTCCCGTCGATCAGCTCGATGCGATGGTCGGTTTCGCCGAGCGCGAGGTAGTCATCCTCGGACCAGGGGCCTTCGTGATAAGGGAGCGTGACCTGGCTCATGGGAAGAGTGTCGCATGCGCTCATGCATCGAGCATCCCATGCCTAGTTGTCGCGGGGCAAGTGGTTACTCGGCTAGGTGAGTCAACGGGGGATGGCCGGGGCCAGGGTGTGGGCGGCGTGGGCCAGGCGGCTGGCGACGGCGGCGTGGTCGGTGGTCACCAGGCCGACCGTGATCCGCAGGTGGGGCGAGCCCGGGCCGACCGTGAACGCCGTCCCGGCCGCCGCCCCGATCCCGGCGCTGGCCAGGCTGAGCAGCGCGGCCTGCTCGTCGGCGACCGGTAGCCAGAGGTTGATCCCCTCACCGTCGGGCAGGTCGATGCCGGCCGCGCGCAGACCGTCGACCACCAGGCGGCGGCGCCGCGCATACTCGTCCCGGGCGGCGGCCACCGCGGCCACCGAGGCCGGGTCGGTGAGCAGGCAGAGCAGCAGCCGCTGCAGGAGGCGGCTGGTCCAGCCCTGGCCGAGCAGCCGGCGTTCCAGGATCGGGTCGAGGACGCCGGCGGGGCCGCTGACCGCGGCCAGGCGCAGGTCGGGGCCGTGCGACTTGGAGAAGCTGCGCACGTGGATCGTCTGGCGGGGCAGGTGGACGCCGATCGACGACAGGGGCCCGGCGGCCAGGTCGCCCGCGGAGTCGTCCTCCACGACGTACACCTCAGGCGTTTTCTGCAGGACGGCGGCGAGGGCGGTGGCCCGCGACGGTGACCACGACGCGCCGGTCGGGTTGAGCGCCCGCGGCTGCAGGAACACCGCGGCCGGGCGCCGCGTCAGGGCGGCGGCGAGCTGCGCGGGAAGCATGCCCTCGGCGTCGGTGCCGACCCCGATGACCGGGACGCCGAGCACCTCGAGCAGGTCGAGCAGGGGCGGGAAGCAGGGGTTCTCCACCACCGCGAGGTCGCCGAGGCGCAGCAGCGACGACGCGACCTGGTCGATCGCGTCCATCGCGCCGTCGAAGACGGCGAGGCGGTCGGCGGGATAGGGCCAGCGGTCGCGGAGCAGGGCCGCCAGCTCGGGCAGCACCGGCTCGTCGAGGTAGCTGGTCGGGGTGGGGGAGAGGCCGTGCAGCGCCGGGATCGGCGGGAGCAGTCGCGGGTCGGGCACGCCGGTGGACAGGTCGAGGCCGAAGCCGCCGGCGCGGCGCAGGGCCGCCCGATAACGCCCGGGGCCGCCGGAGCCGGGGGCGGCGACGACCGTGCCGCGGCGTCCGTCCGTCCGGATGGTGCCGGCCCGGCGCAGGAGCTGCCAGGCTGCGTTGACCGTGCTGGGCGACAGGCGCAGCTCGGTGGCGACCGTGCGGACCGGGGGGAGTTTGGCGCCGGCCTCGATCGCGCCGTCGCCGATCGCCCGGCTGAGCGCCTCGGCCAGGCCGCGTGCGCTGGGGTCGGTGAGTCTCGCGAAGATCGCCTCGAACATTTTTGTTACAGTACATTTCAAGCATTGTTCGGTCCATGGTCGTCACATAATCTCGGCCGCATGAATCAGATTGCGCACTGGATCGGCGGCGCGGAGCGTGCCGGCCGGTCCGGCCGGGTCGCCCCGGTCTTCAACCCCGCCACCGGCGAGCAGACCGCCGAGGTCGCCCTGGCCGGCACCGACGAGGTCGCCGAGGCCGTCGCGGTCGCCAAGGAGGCGGCCGAGGCGTGGCGCGCGGCATCGCTGTCCCGGCGCTCCGCGGTGCTGTTCACCTTCCGCGAGCTGCTGGCCGGGCGCACCGCCGAGCTGGCCGCGATCGTCACGGCCGAGCACGGCAAGGTGCTGGCCGACGCCGCCGGCGAGATCGCCCGGGGCCTGGAGAACGTGGAGTTCGCCACCGGCATCCCGCACCTGATGAAGGGCGCCTTCTCGGAGCAGGCCGCCACCGGCGTCGACGTGTACTCGATCCGTCAGCCGCTCGGCGTGGTCGCCGGCATCACCCCGTTCAACTTCCCGGTCATGGTGCCGCTCTGGATGTGCGCGACCGCGATCGCCGCCGGCAACGCGTTCGTCCTCAAGCCCAGTGAGAAGGACCCGTCCGCGGCGCTCTGGTTGGCCCGGCTGTGGGCCGAGGCCGGCCTGCCGGCGGGCGTCTTCACCGTGCTCAACGGCGACAAGGAGGCGGTCGACGCGCTGCTGGTGCACCCGGACATCGCGGCGGTCAGCTTCGTCGGGTCGACCCCGATCGCGAAGTACATCTACGAGACCGGCACCGCGCAGGGCAAGCGGGTGCAGGCGCTGGGCGGCGCGAAGAACCACATGATCGTGCTGCCGGACGCCGAGCTCGACGCGGCCGCCGACGCGGCGATCAACGCGGGGTACGGGGCGGCGGGCGAGCGGTGCATGGCGATCTCGGTGGTGGTGGCCGTGGGCGACATCGCCGACCCGCTGGTCGAGGCGATCGCGGCCCGGCTGCCGAAGATCAGGGTCGGCAACGGGGCCGATCGGGGTGTCGACATGGGGCCGCTGATCAGCGCCCAGCACAGGGACCGGGTCGCGGGCTACATCGCCGCCGGCGAACAGGCCGGCGCCACGGTGATCGCCGACGGCCGCAAGTCGGCGATCGCGGACGAGGACGGATATTTCCTCGGGGCGACGCTGCTGGACAACGTCACCACCGACATGACCGTGTACACCGACGAGATCTTCGGCCCGGTGCTGTCGGTGGTCCGCGTCGACACCTATGCCGAGGCGGTCCGGCTGGTCAACGAGAACGAGTACGGCAACGGCGTCGCGATCTTCACCCGGGACGGCGGCGCGGCCCGCCGGTTCCAGTTCGACGTCGAGGCCGGCATGGTCGGCGTCAACGTGCCGATCCCGGTTCCGGTGGCCTACTACTCGTTCGGCGGCTGGAAGGCCTCGCTGTTCGGCGACAGCCACATGTACGGCCCGGACGGCATCCACTTCTTCACCCGTGGCAAGGTCGTGACTTCCCGGTGGCCCGATCCCGGAACCTCGGCGATCGACCTCGGCTTCCCGCAGACTCGGTGAGGATTCGTACTATGTCTGAGGCTCAGGTCCGCGCGGACGACCGCGCGCACGTCTTCCACTCCTGGTCCGCGCAGGGCTTGATCAACCCGCTGCCGATCGCCGGCGCGTCCGGTTCCTACTTCTGGGACTACGACGGCCGGAGGTATCTGGACTTCTCGTCCCAGCTGGTGAACATCAACATCGGGCATCAGCACCCGCGGCTGGTGGCGGCGATCCAGGAGCAGGCGGCCCGGCTCTGCACCATCCAGCCGGCCTTCGCCAACGACAAGCGGGGCGAGGCGGCCCGGCTGATCGCCGAGCTCGCCCCCGGCTCGCTGAACCGGGTGTTCTTCACCAACGGCGGCGCCGAGGCGAACGAGAACGCGATCCGGATGGCCCGGCTGCACACCGGCCGGCACAAGGTGCTCGCCACCTACCGGAGCTACCACGGCTCGACGGCCACCGCGATCACCGCGACCGGCGACCCCCGGCGCTGGCCGAACGAGCCGGTCGCGGTCGGTGTCGTGCACTTCTGGGGACCGTACCCGTTCCGGTCGCCGTTCCACTCCGACAGCGAGGAGCAGGAGTCGCGGCGGGCGCTGCAGCACCTGCGGGACACCATCGTCTTCGAGGGGCCGGGCACCATCGCCGCGATCCTGCTGGAGACGGTGGTCGGCACCAACGGCATCCTGGTCCCGCCGCCCGGCTACCTGGCCGGCGTCCGGGAGATCTGCGACGAGTTCGGCATCGTGTTCATCGCCGACGAGGTGATGGCCGGGTTCGGCCGGTGCGGCGAGTGGTTCGCGGTCGACCACTGGGGCGTGGTGCCCGACCTGATCACTTTCGCCAAGGGGGTCAACTCCGGCTACCTCCCGCTGGGCGGGGTGGTGATCTCCGACGAGATCGCCGAGACGTTCCGCGAGCGGCCGTTCCCGGGCGGCCTGACCTATTCCGGTCATCCGCTCGCCTGTGCCTCCGCGGTCGCCTCGATCGAGATCTTCAAGGAGGAGGGGATCGTCGAGCACGCCCGGATGCTGGGCACCGAGGTGATCGCCCCGGCCCTGGCCGAGCTCAAGGAGAAGCACCCGAGCGTGGGCGACGTCCGCGGCCTCGGCGTGTTCTGGGCGATCGAGCTGGTGAAGGACGCGGACCGGACGCCGCTGGTGCCGTTCAACGCGGCCGGAGCGGCCGCCGGACCGATGAACGAGGTGGCCGCGGCCTGCAAGGAGCGGGGGCTCTGGCCGTTCACCCACTTCAACCGGGTGCACGTGGTCCCGCCCTGCACGACCAGTGTCGAGGAGGTCCGCGAGGGTCTCACCATCCTGGACGAGGCGTTGACGGTTGCCGACGGTTTCTACGGATCCTGAGCCACTCTGCTTCTGATTTCTGTTTCCGGATTGGAAACTACTTCGGATTCCCTTGTCACATCCGTCAAGGATGTGACAAGGTTCCCCCACTTCTGGTGAGCGTCACCACACCGACGGAAGGCAACACCCCCGTGAGCACCGAACTCCCCGTGCTGCGCAACTTCGTCAACGGATCCTTCACGGACACCGACCAGGGGCGGACGTCGCCGGTCGTCGACCCGAGCACCGGCGAGGCCTACGCCCTCGCCCCGGTCTCCTCGGAGCGGGACGTGCAGGTCGCGGTGGAGGCCGCCACCGCCGGGTTCGAGGTCTGGCGGGACACCACGCCGGCCGAGCGGCAGCGGGCGCTGCTGCGCATCGCCGACGCGGTCGAGGCGCGGGCCGAGGAGCTGATCGAGGCCGAGTGCCGCAACACCGGCAAGCCGGTCGCGGCGACCCGGGCCGAGGAGATGGGCCCGGTCCTCGACGAGTTGCGGTTCTTCGCCGGCGCGGCGCGGATGCTGGAGGGCAAGGCCGCGGCGGAATACCTCAGGGACCACACCTCCTACGTACGCCGTGAGCCGATCGGTGTGTGCGCGCAGATCACGCCGTGGAACTACCCGCTGGTGATGGCGATCTGGAAACTGGCCCCGGCGATCGCCGCGGGCAACTCGGTGGTACTCAAGCCGTCCGACACCACCCCGGTCAGCACGCTGCTGCTCGCCGGGATCGCCGCCGAGTTCCTCCCGGCCGGTGTGCTGAACGTGGTCTGCGGCGACCGGGACACCGGCCGGGCGCTGGTGGCCCACCCGGTGCCGCAGCTGGTGTCGATCACCGGCTCCACCCGGGCCGGGATGGAGGTCGCCGCGGCGGCCGCCCCCGACCTCAAGAAGGTGCACCTGGAGCTGGGCGGCAAGGCTCCGGTCGTGGTCTTCGACGACGTCGACATCGCGGCCACCGCGGCCGCGATCGCCGGCGCCGGCTTCTTCAACGCCGGCCAGGACTGCACCGCCGCCACCCGGGTGCTGGTGCACGAGCGGATCGCCACCGACTTCACCGCCGCGCTGGCCGAGGCGGCCCGCGGCACCCGGGTCGGCGCCCCGTCCGACACCGCGGCGTTCTTCGGCCCGGTCAACAACGCGGCCCAGCTGGAGCGGGTGGCCGGCTTCCTGGACCGCACCCCGGCGCACGCCGAGGTGGTGGCCGGCGGCCGGCGGATCGGCGACCGCGGCTACTTCTTCGCGCCGACCGTGGTGGCCGGCCTGCGGCAGCGCGACGAGATGATCCAGGACGAGGTGTTCGGCCCGGTGATCACGGTGCAGCCGTTCGCCGACGAGGCCGAAGCGGTCCGGTACGCCAACGACGTCCGCTACGGACTGAGCGCCAGCGTCTGGACGCAGAACCACGGTCGTGCCATGCGGGTGTCCCGCCGTCTCGACTTCGGCGCGGTCTGGATCAACACGCACCTGCCGTTCGTGTCCGAGATGCCACATGGCGGTTACGGGCACTCCGGCCACGGCAAGGACCTTTCCCTGTACGGCTTCGAGGAGTACACCCGGATCAAGCACGTGATGAGCTATCACGGCTGATCCGCTGATCCGCTGGACAATCGCCACCCCCGCCTCCGAGGTGAACATTTATGACCACGTCTGTCCCGCACCACGCCGCGAAGGCCGCGCCGGCCACCGGCGAGCGGACCGGGTACCCGGCGATCGAGTTCGCCGGTGTCCGCAAGGAATACCTGTCGCACGGTGAGGCGGTCCCGGCCGTCAAGAGCCTCGACCTGGCGATCGGTCAGGGGGAGTTCTTCTCGCTGCTCGGCCCGTCCGGCTGCGGCAAGACCACCACGATGCGGATGATCGCCGGCTTCGAGCAGCCGACCACCGGCACGGTCTTCCTCGACGGCAAGGACGTCACCAACGTGGCGCCCAACAAGCGCGACGTCAACATGGTCTTCCAGTCGTACGCGTTGTTCCCGCACCTCAACGTCCTGCAGAACGTGTCGTTCGGGCTGGAGCGCAAGAAGGTCGCCAAGAGCGAGATCAAGCGGCGGGTCGGCGAGATCCTGGAGATCGTCTCGCTGACCGGCATGGAGAAGCGGCAGCCCAAGGAGATGTCCGGCGGCCAGCAGCAGCGGGTCGCGCTGGCCCGGGCGCTGGTCAACCACCCGCGGGCGCTGCTGCTCGACGAGCCGCTCGGCGCCCTCGACCTGAAGCTGCGCCAGCAGATGCAGATCGAGCTGAAGCGGATCCAGCGCGAGGTCGGCATCACCTTCGTCTACGTCACCCACGACCAGGGTGAGGCGCTGACCATGTCGGACCGGATCGCGGTGATGAACGCCGGGCTGATCGAGCAGCTCGGCACGCCGCGGGAGATCTACGAGCGGCCCTCGACCCGATTCGTGGCCGGCTTCATCGGCACGTCGAACATCGTCGACGGCCAGGTGGCCCGGGTCGAGGACGGGTTCGCCGTACTGGACCTGGGCAGCGGGGAGCGGATCCTGGCGCCGGTGCCCGGCACGGTGCAGGCCGGCCGGAAGCTGGAGGTGTCGGTGCGCCCGGAGAAGATCGACCTGCACCGGAGCGCCCCGCAGGCGGTCACCGGCAGCCTGCTCTCCGGCACCGTCACCGAGGTCGTCTACCACGGGACATCGACCAACTACACGGTCGCGACCTCCGCGGGATCAGACTTCGTGGTGTTCGATCAGAATGCTCACGATGCCGAGGACGTCGCCTCGCGCGGCGAGCGTGTCTTCCTCACCTGGGCCCCCCAGCACTCGTACCCGATCGGAGTCTGATGTTCCCGACCAGTCAGCCGGACCCCTCCGTCCTGCGCGGCATGACGCAGCGGCGCCTTGGTCGCCGGGACGCGTTGCGCCTCGGTGGCACGTCGGCTCTCGGAGCGTTGCTGGCCGCCTGCGGCGTGCAGGGCAAGGGCAAGCCGGAGGCCAGCGTCGCCCCCGACGCCGTGGCGAAGTTCTGGAGCGGCAAGGTCAAGAACGGCAAGCTCGACTTCGCGAACTGGCCGCTCTACATGGACCCGAAGAAGCCGCAGCTCAAGAAGTTCACCGAGAAGACCGGGATCACGGTGAACTACCAGGAGGTCATCCAGGAGATGGGGCCCTGGTTCGCCAAGGTGCAGCCCCAGCTGTCGGCCGGTCAGTCGATCGGCTTCGACCTCATGGTGATCACCAACTCGGTGCAGTTCGGCCAGTTCCGCTCCGGCGGCTTCCTGGCCCCGCTGGACCACTCGAAGCTGCCCAACTACGCGGCGAACGCCGGTAAATCGTACGCCAACGAGGCTTTCGACCCGGGCAACGTCTTCAGCATCCCGTGGGCGTCCGGGATCACCGGCATCGCGTACGACATCAAGAAGACCGGCCGGGAGATCACCAAGCTCGCCGACCTGTGGGACCCGCAGTTCAAGGGCAAGGTCGGGATGTTCTCCGACACCCAGGAACTGGCCAACTTCGGTCTGCTCGCGGCCGGTCTCAAGCCGGCCGGCTCCGGCGAGGCCGAGTGGAAGCAGGCGGCCGAGAAGCTCAAGCAGCAGAAGTCGGCGGGCATGGTCCGCAACTACTACGACCAGAGCTACGTCGACGCGCTGGGCAAGGGCGAGGTCTGGCTGACCCAGGCCTGGTCCGGCGACATCTTCCAGAAGAACGTCTCCGACGGCACGGACTTCCGGTTCGTGATCCCCGAGGAGGGCGGCACGATCTGGACCGACAACATGACGATCCCGATCACCGCGGCCAACCCGGTCGACGCGATCATGATGATGGACTTCTTCTACGAGGTGGAGAACGCGGCGTCGCTGGCCGAGTTCATCAACTACGTGTGCCCGGTGCCGGCCGCGCAGGACCAGATCAAGAAGGACGCGGCCGCCGCGAGCGGGGACGACAAGAAGACCCTGACGATGGTGGCCGGCAGCCCGCTGGTGTTCCCGGGGCAGTCCGACTACGACAAGCTGCACTACTACATCGACTTCAACACGCAGGAAGAGCAGCAGAACTTCCAGCGCATCTTCGAACCGATCACATTGAGCTGAGCTGATGAACCGGGTAAAACGCACACTCGCGCCCTACCTGCTCGTGCTACCCGGCGGGTTGTGGCTGCTGCTGTTCTTCGTGGTGCCGATGGCCACCATGTTCTCGCTGTCCCTGCAGCAGGGCGACGTCATCAACGGCTACCGGTTCACCGGTCATTGGCAGACGTACGTGGATGCCATCTCCGACTACCGGGTGCAGTTGATCCGCTCGCTGGTGTACGGGCTCATCACGACGGTGGTGCTGGTCGTGATGAGCTTCCCGATCGCGTACTGGATCGCGTTCCACGGCGGGAAGCGGAAATCGACGTACCTCTTCCTGCTGCTCCTGCCGTTCTTCGTGTCGTTCGTGCTGCGGACGATCTCGTGGCGGCAGATCCTCACCGACGACGGGGTGCTGCTGCATCCGCTCAAGGAGGCCGGGCTGCTCTCACCCGGCTTCCACATCCTCGGCACCTCGTACGCGGTGATCTTCGGCCTGGTCTACAACTCGCTGCCGTTCATGGTCCTGCCGATCTACGTGGCGCTGGAGCGGATCGACCCGCGGGTGCTGGAAGCGGCCCGCGACCTGTACGCCAAGCCGCCGGTCGTGTTCAGCCGGGTGGTCCTGCCGCTCGCGCTGCCCGGGGTCTTCGCCGGTGTGCTGATGACGTTCGTGCCGGCCAGCGCCGACTACGTCAACTCGCAGGTGCTCGGCAGTGCCAGCACCACCATGATCGGCCAGGTGATCCAGGCGCAGTACCTGGCCAGTTCCAACTACCCGACGGCTTCGGCCCTGTCCTTCGTGCTGATGGCGGTGCTGCTGGTCGGCGTCTTCACCTATGCGCGGGCGCTCGGCACCGAGGACGTCATGAATGCGGCGGCACGATGACCACCTCGACGCTCACCCCACCCGTCACCGCCCCCGGCGCGGCCCCGCGCCGTCGGTTCCGGATCACCGGCGCCAGCCTGATGTTCGGTTACACCTGGCTGGTCATCCTCTGGCTGGTCCTGCCCATCTTCGTGATGATCCTGTTCGGGTTCAACAACCCGCACGGCAAGTTCAACCAGACCTGGCAGGGCTTCACGGTCAAGTGGTACAAGGACATCTTCGGGCTCGACGAGCTCACCTCGGCGCTGTGGTTGTCGCTGGTCATCGCGGTGATCAGCTCGCTGCTCGCCGCCGCGGTCGGCACCGGCATCGGGTACGCGCTGGGCCGCTACCAGTTCCGCGGGTCGGGCACGATCAACCTGTTGCTGTTCGCCACCATGGCGTCGCCCGAGCTGATCATGGGTGCCTCGCTGCTGAGCCTGTTCGTCTCGCTCAACACCGGCCGGGGCGTGGCGACGATCGTGATCGGTCACGTGCTGTTCTCGATCTCGTTCGTCACCACCGTGGTCCGGGCCCGGGTGATCACCCTGGACCGGTCGATCGAGGAGGCCGCGGCCGACCTCGGCGCCACCGCCTGGACGACGTTCTGGAAGGTCACCTTCCCGATTCTGTTGCCGGCCATCTTCTCCGGCTTCATGCTCGCCTTCGCGCTGTCCATCGACGACTTCGTGGTCACCAACTTCGTCTCCGGCAGCGCGACCACGTTCCCCCTGTACATCTGGGGAGCCACCCGGGTCGGCCTGCCCCCGCAGGTCAACGTGATGGGCACGCTGATCTTCGCGGCCGGCGTGCTGATCGCGGTCATCGCCAACCTTCGATCAAGATCCACATCAAAACGGGACTGATATTTTATGGGAGATCCCTTCCATACCCCCCTCGCCGAGGCGATCGGGGAGCCGTACTGGCTGATGCAGGACGGCGCCCCGGCCCCGGCGGAACCCCTCACGGGTGTCGCACAGGCAGACCTCGCCATCATCGGAGCCGGCTACAGCGGACTGTGGACCGCGCTCCTGGCGAAAGAACGAGATCCTGAACGGGATGTGGTAGTCATCGAGGCCGGCACGGCCGGCTGGGCGGCCTCCGGCCGCAACGGCGGATTCTGCTCCGCCAGTCTCACCCACGGCTTCGACAACGGCATCAGTCGCTTCCCGGCCGAGATGGAGTTGCTCGAACGGCTCGGCCTGGAGAACCTCGACGAGATCGAGGCGACGGTCCGGCGGTACGACATCGACTGTGACTGGGAGCGGACCGGAGAGCTGAACGTCGCCACCACCGACTGGCAGCTGCAGGAGCTTCTGGAGTATTACGACGAGGCCCGGGAGCGCGGGCTCAACGTGCGCAGGTTCGACCGCGACGAGGTGCGGGCGGAGATCGACTCGCCCACCTACCTCGGCGCGGTGTGGGACGTGGACTCCACCGCGCTGGTCGACCCGGCCCGGCTGGTCTGGGGACTCCGCGAGGCGTGCGCCGAGCTCGGCGTCCGCTTCTACGACAACAGCCGGGTGGAGAAGATCAGCGCGAAGCGTGGCGTGCTGCGGCTGCACACCTGGCGGGGCCGGCTCGAGGCGAGACAGGTGGCGCTGGCCACCGGCGCGCACGGGCAGCTGCTGCGCCGGCTGCGCCACTGGGTCGTGCCGGTCTACGACTACGCGCTGATCACCGAGCCGCTCACCGCGGCGCAGCTGGCCGCGGTCGGCTGGCGGCAGCGGATGGGGGTCGGCGACTCGGCCAACCAGTTCCACTACTACCGGCTGACCGCGGACAACCGGATCCTGTGGGGCGGGTACGACGCGGTGTACTACAACGGCGGTCGGATCGCCCCCGAGCGGGACCTGCGCGAGGAGACGTTCCGGCTGCTGGCCGAGCACTTCTACGAGACGTTCCCGCAGCTGGCCGACGTACGGTTCACGCACAAGTGGGGCGGGATCATCGATACCTGCAGCCGGTTCAGCGCGTTCTTCGGCACCGCGTTCCGCGGCCGGCTGGCGTACGCGGTGGGTTACACCGGCCTCGGCGTGGGGGCCACCCGGTTCGGCGCGAAGGTGATGCTCGACCTGCTCGGCGGAGAGCAGACGCCGCTGACCCGGTTGAAGATGGTGCGCCGCAAGCCGGTGCCGTTCCCGCCCGAGCCGATCCGCTCGTGGGTCATCCAGGTGACCCGGAGGTCGATCGCGCAGGCCGACCGCAACGGCGGACGGCGCAACCTGTGGCTGCGCACGTTGGACAGATTCGGGCTGGGCTTCGACTCGTAGTGGATTCTTCGGCGCCGGCCCCGGTCCCGGGGTCGGCGCTTTTCGGATGCCGGGAGCCCAACGCGGATTCAACGTGGAAATGGTTGCCTGAGGGGTTGTGCACCACGGATTCCGTAGGCAGGATCGGTGCCAACAACGGGAACGAGTACGGAACTGAGCGTGGGAGACATGACCGACCGACAGCCTGATGACGTGGACGCACTCTCCGCGACCGCCCGTGACCACCTCTGGATGCACTTCACCCGGCTCTCCGCCTACCGGGACGCCCCGGTGCCGGTGATCACCCGCGGTGACGGGTGCTACGTGTGGGACTCCGCCGGCCGGCGCTACCTCGACGGGCTCTCCGCCCTGTTCGTCGTCCAGACCGGGCACGGCCGCCAGGAGCTCGCCGATGCCGCCGCCAAGCAGGCCGCCGAGCTGGCCTACTTCCCGATCTGGTCGTACGCGCACCCCAAGGCGATCGAGCTGGCCGGCCGGCTCGCCGAGATGGCCCCCGGCGACCTGAACCGGGTCTTCTTCACCACCGGTGGCTCCGAGGCCGTCGAGTCCTCGTGGAAGCTGGCCCGGTCGTACTTCAAGCGGATCGGCAAGCCGCTCAAGACCAAGGTGATCTCCCGCGCGGTGGCGTACCACGGCAGTTCGATGGGCGCCCTGTCGATCACCGGCATCCCGCCGTTCAAACAGGACTTCGAGCCGCTGATCCCGAGCACCATGCGGGTGCCGAACACCAACTACTACCGCCGGCCCGACGAGAACATGACACCCGAGCAGTTCGGCGTCTGGGCCGCCGACCGGATCGCGGAGATGATCGAGTTCGAGGGCCCGGACACGGTCGCCGCGGTCTACCTGGAGCCGGTGCAGAACGCCGGCGGCTGTTTCCCGCCCCCGCCCGGCTACTTCCAGCGGGTCCGCCAGATCTGCGACCGGTACGACGTGCTGCTCGTCTCGGACGAGGTGATCTGCGCGTTCGGCCGGCTCGGCGAGTTCTTCGGCGCCGACCGGTACGGGTACCAGCCCGACATCATCACCACCGCCAAGGGCCTCACCTCCGGGTACGTCCCGCTCGGCGCGATGATCGCCTCGGACCGGCTGGCCGAGCCGTTCCTGGACGGCACCAACTGGTTCGCGCACGGCATCACCTACGGCGGCCACCCGGTCGGCGCGGCCGTCGCCCTGGCCAACATCGACATCATGCAGCGGGAGAACCTGAACCGGCACGTCCGGGAGAACAGCCCGCTGTTCCGGTCCTACCTGGAGAAGCTGCTCGACCTGCCGATCGTCGGCGACGTGCGCGGCGACGGCTACTTCTTCGGCATCGAGATGGTCAAGGACAAGGCGACGAAGGAGACCTTCACCGCCGAGGAGTCCGAGCGGCTGCTGCGCGGCTTCCTGTCCAGCGCCCTGTTCGAAGCCGGCCTGTACTGCCGCGCCGACGACCGGGGCGACCCGGTGATCCAGCTGGCGCCGCCGCTGACCGCGACCGAGACCCAGTTCGCCGAGATCGAGCAGATCCTGCGCTCGGTGCTCACCGAGGCGTGGAACCGCCTCTGACCCACCCCGATCCGTCCGGTCCGCCGCCGCGCCGAGGGTGGCGGACCGTCGGCTTCACCCGGTGCCGACGCCGGTCCAGAACGTGGCGGCGGTGCCCTGAGTGACCTGCTCGGCGTAGACGGCGACCTTGTAGTCGATCACCTCGCGGAACTTCTGCAGGCGGCGGATCTGCTCGTCGACCCGCTCCCGGTGCTCCTGCAGCAACGCCAGGCGCTCGCCCTCGTTGCCGGCGCCGGCCCGGACCAGGTCGGCGAAGCGTTTGATCTCGCTCAACGGCATCCCGGTGCTGCGCAGGTTGGTGCAGATCTCCAGCCAGCCCTCGTCCTCCTGGTGATACACCCGGCGGCCCGCCGCATCCCGTTCGACCGGCCGGGTCAGCAGACCCGCCCGCTCGTAGAAACGCAGGGTGTCGATGGTCAGCCCGGTCCGCCGGGCGATCTCCCCGATGCTCAGCCCGCTGTCGGTCATAGACGCAGCCTAATGGGTGACGGCCCGGTCGCGGTGCCCGCCGGCCGCGCGCAGGGCGGTCGGATCCAGCTCCACCGGCCGGCCGGTGACCGCGGCGGTGTGCACGGCGCGGATCGCGTAGGCCACCAGATCGGGTTGGACGGTGGGCAGGTAGTGGCCGGAATCGTCGGCGACCACCAGCGGCGCGCCCGCGTCGCGGGCCAGGGCGCGCTGGTGGGCCAGCCACAGCTCCTCGGCGCCGGGCGGGGCCGGATGCCGCCCGTCCCAGGCGCCCGGGGTGCGGGTCAGCACCAGGGTGGGGACCTTGGGCGAGGCGGCGTACAGCACCTCGGTCTGGCCGGCCACGATGTCGAGCACCGCGGCGTCCGGGTCGCCGGTCTCCCCGTCCTCCGGCGACTCCAGGCCGGGCAGCAGGTGGAACTGGGGCATCGAGCCGTCGATGTGGATCAGGCCGGCCACCCGGTGCGGGTGGCGATCGGCCAGCACCCGGGCGATCAGGCTGCCGATCGAATGGGCGGCGACCACCACCGGGCCGGGCACCCCGCGGGCGTCGAGCAGAGCGGCCAGCTCGTCGGCGAGCACGCTGTAGGCCACCGGTGGGCGGGGCGCCGGGCGGGGTGGCGCATCGCCGATCCCGGGACGGTCGTAGGTGACGGTGGTCAGGTCGCCGAGGCGGTCCAGCACGGGCTGCCAGTACCGGCCCGGTTCACCCAGGGCCGCGATGAACACGATCGGTAGTTGTGACGTCACCTGATCGAGGGTATCGATGGTCGCGATGATCCGCTCGGTGGGAACGGGCGGAGCGGCATGCGTACCCGCGAATCGGTGGAAAGGTTTCTCCCCCCGGGGTGGGGAGCGGTTTCCGCACCGGGCGGCGCAGCGCTCGATAGGGTGGGCGCGGCAATGCGCGGAAACCTCCCCGGGCGCGCACCGGTGAGCGCATGCTGACGGAGTGGCCGTACTGCTGATCGCCGAGGACGACGAGGACATCGCCGCCGTCCTGGTCCGGGTGTGCAAGCGGGCCGGGCTGACCGTGCTGCGCGCGCCGGACGGGCAGGCCGCCTTCGAGATGGTCGTCGAGAAACACCCGGACGCGGTGCTGACCGACCTCGGCATGCCCCGGATGGACGGCTGGGAACTGATCCGCGCGGTCCGGTCGAACCCCGAGGTCGCCGACATCCCGGTCGCCATCCTCAGTGGCCAGCTCACTCCCGGCGACCCGCGCGCCGCCCACGCCGAGGCCTGCGCGGTGCTTCTCAAACCCTGTCCGAACGAGCGGCTCCTGGCCACCATCCAGGACCTGCTGGCACACGGCCCGCACGCGCACGCCCAGCGCTGCGCGGTGTGACGGTGCAGGGCGTCCCGGACAGCGACGCCTTTCTCGGCGCCCTGCTGGAGAGCCTCACCGTGGGCGTGGTCGCCTGCGACGCGGACGGCCGGGTGGTGCTGGTCAACCGGACGATCCGCGAGGTCCGCGGCTTCCCGCTGGACGGTCCGGTGCCGGCCGACTACGTGGCGAGCACCGAGCGGGTCCTGGCCACCCCCGGCCGGCCGCCGATGACCTGGGAGCGGACCCCGCTGATGCGCGCCCTGCGCGGCGAGCACATCGTCGCCGAGGACGTCCTGATCCAGTGTCCGGACCAGCCGGTGCGGGTCTTCGCGTGCAGCGCGCAGCCGATCCGCGACGCCGGCGGCGGGGTGCTCGGCGCGGTGGCGATCGGGCACGAGGTGACCGCGCTGCACCGGGCGGAACGCTTCCGGGACTGCCACCTCGCCGTCGAACAGGCGCTGAAACGGGCGACCACGGTGCGGGCCGCGGCCCCCGAGGTGCTGCGCGCGGTGGTGGAGACACTCGGCTGGCCGTGCGCCGAGTTGTTCGTGATCGACGAGGCGGCCTGCGGCGGGCTGCGGGCCGTCGGGCACTGGGACACCGGATGCGCCGCACCCGACGACGACTTCTTCGGGCACGTGCCGCGCCGCGGCGAAGGGATCACCGGGCGGGTCTGGGAGACCGGCCGGGCCATCTGGGTGTCGGACATCAGCGCCCACCGGGATCTGCGGACCTCGTACGAGCGGGAGCGGGTCGGGATCTGCATCCGCCGCGGCATCCGCACCGTGCTCGCCGTGCCGGTGCACGACGGTGACACCCTGCTCGGCGTGCTCACCTGTTATGCCGGCGCCCGGGAACGCCACGAGGAACTGCTCACCGTCCTGATGGACGGGGTGGCCGCGCAGATCGGCGTGTTCGTGGCGCTGCGCCGCGCCGAGGAACTCGCCCGGCAGCTGGCCCGGGCGCAGAACGACTTCGTCGACCTGATCGGGCACGAGATGCGCACCCCGCTCACCTCGATCACCGCCAACGCCACCATCCTCGCCGAGGAGGCGGCCGGGCTCGACCACGACGGCCGGCAGATGGCCCGCACCATCGCCCGCAACGCCGCCGTGCTGCAACGGATCGCCGAGTCGCTGCTCGACCTGGCCGGCCTCGACGGCGGGCACCTGACCGTGGCGAAACGACCGGTGGACCTGGCCGCCCTGGTCGGGGACGCGGTGGCGGCCGCGCACGCCCCGATCAGCGCCGACCTGCCCGGCGAACTGCCGGTGCCGGGCGACCCGGACCGGCTCCGGCAGGCCCTCGACGACCTGTTGGCCAACGCGGTCAAATACAGCCCGCCCGGCGCACCGATCCGGGTCACCCTGTGCGGCGACGAGACCTCCGCCGAGCTGTGCATCGCCGACACCGGGATCGGCACCCGTGAGGACGAGCGGGACCGGGTCTTCGACCGCTTCTTCCGCGGCAGCAACGTGCGGCACCAGGGGACGCACGGCAGCGGGTTGGGGCTCAGCCTGGCCCGCTCCATCATCCATCTGCACGGCGGCACCATCCAACTGGCCGCCAACGATCCGAGCGGCACCGTGGTCTGCGTCCGCCTGCCCCGCTGACCGGGTCAGCGGTCGAGGACGTCCAGCAGGGCGGTGCCGTGCAGGCCGCCGTTGATGCCGAGCCAGCGCAGCGGCTCCGGCTCCCAGCGGCGGGACCGGTGGCCGGTCCAGGGGAGCGCGGTCAGCTCGGTGTCGCGGCCCAGGATCAGGTCGGTCAGGGTACGGCCGGCCAGGTTGCTGGCGGCCACGCCGTCGCCGACGTAGCCGCCGGCCCAGGCGATGCCGTCGTGCAGGCCGACGCCGGGCATCCAGTCGCGGGGGATGCCGAGCGGGCCGCCCCAGCGGGCGGCGACCGGCACGTCGATGCCGAACAGCTCACCGACCGTGTGCCGCAGTCTGCCGAAGACGGCCGGGACCCGGTCGAACTCGGGGCGGACCCGGGAACCGAAGTGGTAGGGGGCGCCGCGGCCCCCGAAGGCGAGGCGGTCGTCCGCGGTCCGCTGACCGTAGATGATCATCCGGCGTTCGTCGCTGAACGTCTCCCGGCGCCGCAGGCCGATCCGGTCCCAGACCTCGGCCGGGAGCGGCTCGGTGGCGATCATCAAAGAGTAGACCGGGGCGAGATCGCGGCGGTGGCCGGGCAGCTCCGCGGTGTAGCCCTCCAGCGCGCGGACCACGGTGCCGCAGCGCACCCGGCCGCGGTCGGTGCTGACCTCGCCGTCGGTCAGCGTCAGCACCCGGGTGTCCTCGTGAATGCTGACGCCGAGCCGTTCCACCTCGGCGGCCAGGCCGCGGACCAGTTTGGCCGGATGCAGCGCCGCGCAGTGCTCGCTGTAGACGCCGCCGAGCACGCCGGTCGCGCCGCAGATCGCCCGGGCGGCCGCCGCGTCCATCGCCCCGGCGCCGGCCCGGCGCAGCTGGCCGGGGGTGCGGATCAGCGAGATGACCCCGCCCTTGGCGTAGTCGCACGCGATGCCGGTACGGCCGATCTCGTCGACCGCGTCGGCCAGCGCGGCGTGCATGGCCCGGGCGGCGGCCGCGCCGTACCGCCGGGCCAGTTTCGCCTCGGCGACCGGGAACAGGCCGGACGCCCAGCCCCCGTTGCGGCCGGACGCGCCGAACCCGCAGAACTCCGCCTCCAGCACCACGATCCGCAGGTCGGGCCGGGCCTTGGCGAGGTAGTACGCGGTCCACAGCCCGGTGTAGCCGCCGCCGGCGATGGCCACGTCGGCGTCCCGGTCACCGGGCAGGGGTGGGCGCCGCTCGATCGGGCCGAGCGTCTCCAGCCAGAAGCTCATGGTTTATCTGGTTCCCCAGGCGTAGGTCTGTTTGGCGAGCTTGAGATACATGAAGGTGTCGGCGGCGGTCACCCCGTCGATCACCCGCACCTTCTCGTTGAGCAGGTCGAGCAGGTGCTCGTCGTCGGTGCAGACCAGCTCGACCAGCAGGTCGTAGCGGCCGGCGCAGATCACCACGTAGTCCACCTCGGGGATGGCGGCCAGCCTGTCGGCGATCTCCCGCAGGTCGCCGTTGACCCGCAGGCCGACCATCGCCTGCCGGGCGAAGCCCAGCGTGAGCGGGTCGGTCACCGCGACGATCTGCATCAGCCCGTTGTCCAGGAGCCGCTGCACGCGCTGGCGCACCGCGGCCTCGGACAGGCCGATCGTCTTGGCGAGCGTGGCGTACGACATCCGTCCGTCGCGCTGCAGGTGATCGATGATCTGCTTGTTGATCTCGTCCAGGCCCGTGTCACTCACGGCGAGATTCTTTCCTGTGAGGACGTGCTCGGGCAAAGGAAAGCCCCTCAGTTGTCGTGGAAGGCGGTGGTCAGGATGTCGATGCCGCGGTGCAGCGCGGCGTCCGGGATCACCAGCGGCGGCAGGAACCGCAGCACGTTGCCGTAGGTGCCGCAGGTCAGCGTGAGCAGCCCGGCCGCGTGACAGGCCTGGGAGATGGCCGCCGTGCGGACCGGGTCGGGCTCGATGCCGCCCGGCTTGACCAGCTCGACGGCGATCATCGCGCCCCGGCCCCGGACGTCGGCGATTCCCTCGTCCTTCAGGGCGGTCAACGCGGGCAGCAGGACCGACCCGATCCGGCGGGCCGCCGCCGGGAGATCCCGATCGCGCATGGTCTCGATGGCGGCCAGGGCGGCGGCGCAGGCCACCGGATTGCCGCCGTACGTGCCGCCGAGCCCCCCGGCGTGCACCGCGTCCATCAGGTCGGCCCGGCCGACCACCCCGGCGATCGGCAGCCCGCCGCCCATCCCCTTGGCCGTGGTGATCAGGTCGGGCTGCAACCGCTCGTGCTCGGCGGCGAACCACTGCCCGGTCCGGCAGAAGCCGGTCTGGATCTCGTCGGCGATGAACACCGCCCCGGCCTCGGCCGCCCACGCCGCGAGCGCCGGCAGGAATCCGGGGGCCGGCACGATGAAGCCGCCCTCGCCCTGGATCGGCTCGATCAGCACGGCCGCCACGTTCCCGGCGCCGACCTGCTTCTCGATCACGTCGATCGCCCGGCGGGCCGCCTCGGCGCCGTCCAGGCCGCCGTCGCGCAGCGGGTACGACATCGGTGCCCGGTACACCTCCGGGGCGAACGGCCCGAACCGGTGCTTGTACGGCATGTTCTTCGCGGTCAGTGCCATGGTCAGGTTGGTCCGGCCGTGGTAGGCGTGGTCGAACACCACGACCGCCGGGCGTCCGGTGGCGTGCCGGGCGATCTTGACGGCGTTCTCCACCGCCTCGGCACCCGAGTTGAACAGCGCGGCCCGCTTCTCGAAGGTGCCCGGGGTCGCTGCGATCAACTGCTCGCAGACCGCGACGTACGACTCGTAGGGGGCGACCATGAAGCAGGTGTGGGTGAACCGTTCCACCTGCCGGCGGACCGCCTCGACGACCTTGGGCGCGGCGTTGCCGACGTTGGTGACCGCGATCCCGGAGGCGAAGTCGATCCACTCCCGGCCGTCGACGTCGGTCAGGGTGCCGTCGGCGGCGTGGTCCACATAGGCCGCGATGGTCGAACCGACCCCCTTGGCGACCGCGGCGAGACGACGCCGGTGCAGCTCGGCTGAGGTGGACACGTCAGGCTCCCACGTTGTGCATGACGTGCTTGAGGCGGGTGTAGTCCTCCAGCCCGTACACCGAAAGGTCCTTGCCGTGCCCGGAGTGCTTGAAACCGCCGTGCGGCATCTCGGCGACCAGCGGGATGTGGCAGTTGACCCAGACGCAGCCGAAGTCGAGCCGCTGCGTCATCCGCATCGCCCGGCCGTGGTCGCGGGTCCACACGCTGGAGGCCAGCGCATAGTCGACGCCGTTGGCGTAGCGCACCGCCTCGTCCTCGTCGGCGAACTGCTGGACGGTGATCACCGGGCCGAACACCTCGTTCTGGATGATCTCGTCGTCCTGGCGCAGGCCGGCCACCACGGTCGGGGACCAGAAGAAGCCGCGGTCGCCGACCCGGGCGCCGCCCGCCTCGACCGAGGCGTGGTCGGGCAGCCGGTCGATGAACCCGGCCACCCGGGACAGCTGGCCGGCGTTGTTGACCGGGCCGTACAGCGCGTCCTCGTCCTCGGGCGCGCCGGTCTTCAGCGCGCGGGCCTGCTCGGCGAGGGCGGCCACGAAGTCCCGGTAGATCGCCGGGGCGACCAGCACCCGGGTGGCCGCGGTGCAGTCCTGGCCGGCGTTGAAGTAGCCGGCGACCGCGATGTCGGCGGCGGCCGCCGCGACGTCGGCGTCCTCGAAGACCACGACCGGGGCCTTGCCGCCCAGTTCCAGGTGGGTGCGCTTGAGGTCGGCGGCGGCCGACGAGGCCACCTCCATGCCGGCCCGCACCGAGCCGGTGATCGACACCATCTGCGGGGTCCGGTGCTCGACCAGGGCGCGGCCGGTGTCCCGGTCGCCCAGCACCACGTTGAAGACGCCGGCCGGGAAGAACTCGGCGGCGATCTCGGCCAGCATCACGGTGGAGACCGGGGTGGTGTCGGACGGCTTGAGCACCACGGTGTTGCCCGCCGCGAGAGCCGGCGCGATCTTCCAGACCGCCATCATCAGCGGGTAGTTCCACGGGGTGACCTGGGCACAGACGCCGATCGGCTCGCGCCGGACGTAGCTTTCGAAACCGTTCATGTACTGCCCGGCGGAGCGGCCCTCCAGCAGCCGCGCGGCGCCGGCGAAGAACCGGATCTGGTCGACCGCGGGCGGCAGCTCCTCGCTGGTGGTCAGGCCCAGCGGTTTGCCGGTGTTGCGCGACTCGGCGGCGACCAGGTCGGCGGTCCGCGCCTCGACCGCGTCGGCGAACTTCAGCAGCGCCTTCTGCCGGTCGCTCGGGGTGGTGGTGCGCCAGTCCTCGAAGGCGGTGGCGGCCGCCGCCATGGCCCGGTCGACGTCCTCCCGGCCGGAGACCGGGGCGGACGCGAACACCTCGCCGGTGGACGGGTCGACGAGATCCGCATATCGGCCCTCGGCGGGCGCGACCGCGGCGCCGCCGACGAAGTTGTGCAGAATCTGCTTGGCGGTCATTCGCCCTCCAGCTTCGGGATCAGTCCGTGCTGCCCCATCTTTTCCGCTGAATCCGTGGCGAACAAGGGGGTCAAGACATTTTTCCGCGCCTCATGTCGACCGGCGCACGGCCAGCACGGCCACGTCGTCGCCCGGTTGCTCGGTGTCCACCGCGCTCATCGCCGTGGCGCACACCGCCTCCGCATTCTCCGCCCGGATCAGGCCGGTCAGGTGCGCCAATCCGGTATCGATCACCTGATCCCGCCGTTCGACGAGACCATCGGTGTAGCAGAGCAGCACCGCGCCGGGTGGGAACGCCACGATGCCGTTGCGCCGCGGCCGGGTCCGGCCCAGGCCCAGCGGCGGATCGACCGGCACCTCGGCCAGCCCGCCCGGGTGGCCCGGGCGGGCCAGGACCGGGCGCAGATGCCCGGCCGAGGAGAGCACGATCCGGTCCCGCTCCGGGCTGACCATCCCGTACAGCGCGGTGGTCAGGCTGCCCGCCTCGAAGTGGTGCACCTTGCGGTTGAGCAGGGTGAGCGCCTCGGCCGGGGTGTCGCAGATCAACGCGTAAGACCGCAGGGCGCTGCGGATCCGGCCCATCACCACGGCGGAGGAGAGGCCGTGGCCGGAGACGTCGCCGATCACCACGCCCAGCCAGCCGGTGGGCAGCGGGAAGACGTCGTACCAGTCGCCGCCGATGCCGACCGCGTGGCCCGGCACATACCGCGCGGCCAGCTCGACGCCGGGCACCTCCGGCAGCCGGGTGGGCAGCAGGCTGCGTTGCAGCGCCAGGGCCGCGGCCTGCTCCATCTTGTCGCTCCGGATCCGGCCGGCCACGCCGGCGCGGTCCGCCACGAGCTCCATCAGCCGTACGTCGTCAGCACCGAACCGCCGCGGCGTGAGGGAACCGACGTGCAGCACCCCGATCAGCTCGGTGCCCGCCAGGATCGGCACGCCCAGCAGCGACCGGATGCCCTTGGCCAGCAGGATCGGGTTGACCACGTCGTCCGCGGTGACCTCGGCCAGCCGCAGCGGCCGCCGGGTGGCCGCCACCCGGCCGGCGAACCCGCGCCCGACGGCCACCCGGAACCCGGCCCGGACCTCCTCCTCCAGTCCCTTGGCCGCGGTGGCCACCAGCTGCTGGGCGTGCTCGTCGAGCAGCAGCACCGCCGCGGTGTCCACGTCGAGCAGGTCCCGGACCCGGTCGAGCAACTCGTCGAGCAGGTCCGAGACGTCCAGCCGGGACAACGCCGCGTCGGTGACCGCCTCGAACCGGCGGATCCGCTCGTCGTCGTTGATGCGGGGAGGCACGGTTTCAGCCTAATCTCCGCACCCCGTCGCGGTCGGCGACCAGCCGTCAGGACGCGATCGGCCGCACCTGGACTCCGGTGGTCAACCGGCGGTCGGCGCCGGCCGCACGGGTCGGCCCGGTCAGCCGGACGGTGGCCGAGCAGGGCAGGTCCCCGGCCGAGGTGCCGACGAGAATCCGCAGCTCACCGGGCTCGACGATGCGCCGCAGGTCACGACCGGTGAACGCGGTCCGATCGGTGTGCACGGTGAAGGTCACGTCCGCGGCGGCGCCGGCGGCCAGCTCGACGCGCCGGAAACCGGACAGCTGCCGCACCGGACGGGTGACCTGGGCGACCGGGTCGGCCAGATAGAGCTGGACCACCTCGGCACCGTCCCGCTCGCCGGTGTTGCGGACCCGCACGGTCACCGTGAACTCGCCGTCTGTCGGCACCGTGTCCGCGCTGACCCGCAGATCGCCGACCGCGAATGCGGTGTACGACCGGCCGTACCCGAAGTCGTAGAGCGGCCGCGGGTCGAGGTTGCTCACCTCGGCGTGCGTGGCCCCGAGGATCGGCTGCAGGTAGGTGCCCGGCTGGCCGCCCGGGTGCCGCGGGATCTGCACCGGCAGCCGGCCGGCGGGCTGCACCCGGCCGCTGAGCACGCCGGCGATCGCGGCGCCGCCGGCCTGGCCCGGCATGAACGCCTGGACCAGTCCGGCCACCCGGCCGTCCAGGTCGCCCAGCGCGTACGGCCGGCCGGAGACCACCACCACGACCAGTGGGGTGCCGGTGGCCAGCAGCTCCTCCAGCAGCTCCGGCTGAACACCGGGCAGCCGCAGATCCGCGGCGTCACAGCCCTCCCCGGAGGTGCCCTTGCCGAACAGCCCGGCCAGGTCGCCGACGAAGGCCACCGCCAGATCGGCGTCCCGGGCCGTCTCGACCGCCGCCGCGAAACCACCGCGGTCGTCCCCGGTCACCTCGCACCCCCGGGCGTAGGTGATCTCACCGGCCGGGAACTCCGCGCGCAGCCCGTCCAGCGCGGTCGGGATCTCCAGGCCGAGGCCGAGCTGCGGATAGCGGGGGAGCACGTGGTTGGGGAAGGCGTAACAGCCGAGGAAGGTGCGGGCGTCGTCGGCGCACGGGCCGAGCACGGCGATCCGGCCCGCGGCGGTGACCGGCAGCGCGGTGCCCGGCTCCAGCAGCACGATCGAGCGCTCGGCGAGCTCGGCGGCCAGCGCCTGGTTGCCGGCCGCGTTCAGGTCGGTGAGCGGGGCCGCGGCCACCGACTTCTCCGGCGACCAGTCCGGGTCGAGCAGGCCCAGCTCGGCCTTCTGGGTGAGCAGGCGGCGGGCGGCCCGGTCGACGTACCGCTCGCTCAGCTCGCCGCGCCGGACCCGCTCGATCAGGCCGGCACCGAAACCGATGGTGTCCGGCAGCTCGACGTCGATGCCCGCGATCAGCGCCTGCGCGCCGGCGTCGACGTCGTCCTCGGCGACCCCGTGCATGGTGGCCAGGAACGGGACCGCCCAGTAGTCGGAGACGACCGTGCCGGTGAAGCCCCACTCATCCCGCAGCAGCTCGGTGAGCAGCCACGGGTCGGCGCCGGCCGGCACCCCGTCGACGTCGGAGTAGGAGTTCATCACCGAGCGGGCGCCGCCGGCCCGGATCGCGGTCTCGAACGGCGGCAGCACCACGTCGGTCAGCTCCCGGCGGCCCATCGGCACCGGGCCGTGGTTGCGGGCGCCGCGCGAGGCGGAATAGCCGGCGAAGTGCTTGAGGGTGGCGATCACGCCGCCGCTCTGCAGCCCCCGCACGTAGGCCGCGCCGATCAGGGAGACCAGGTACGGATCCTCGCCGATGGTCTCCTCGACCCGGCCCCAGCGGTAGTCGCGGATCACGTCGAGCACCGGGGACAGTCCCTGGTGCACACCGAGCGCGGCCATGTCCCGCCCGATCGCGGCGGCCATCCGCTCGATCAGTTCCGGGTCGAAGGTGGCGCCCCAGGCGATCGCGGCCGGATAGACGGTGGCGCCGAACGCGGTGAACCCGGTCAGGCACTCCTCGTGGACGATGGCCGGGATGCCCAGCCGGCTCGCCATCACCACGCGCTGCTGCTCGACGAGCTCGGCGGCGCCCTCGGCCGGGGTGCGCGGGACGCTGCCGTAGACCCGGGTCAGGTGGCCGAGCCCGTGCCGGGCCGCGTCGGCCAGCGCGATCGAGCCGCCGGCCGCGAAGACGTCCTGCATCGGGGCGACGTTGTGCTGCTCCTCCGGGTCGTATCCCTGGTCCTCGCCGGTGTCACCCATGTCGTTGCCGACCCAGCGACTGCCCAGCTGCGCGACCTTCTCCTCGAGGGTCATCGCGGCGAGCAGTGCCTCGACGCGGTCGGCGACGGGCAGCGACGGGTCGCGCCACGGCGGGGTCACCTGTTCTGTGGTCAACGTTTCCTCCGGAGGGTTCCCGAAACTTTCGGGGGCCTTCTGATCTGCGCCGGCCTGCCGAAAAGGCCTGCCGACGTCGCCTACTCTCGCGCTCCGGGCACGGTTACGGCAAGGGCCTTGACACCCGTCGCAGCGAAACCCTACGTTAACGAAACCTCGCGTTAATTTGCGGCTGTCACTCGAAAGTTCCGGAACTCGGTGACCGCCGTCGCCATCGCTATATCACCCCCGCCGCGGTGCCCCGCGGCATGCTTCGAGTACGGAGAACAGCGTGAAACGCAGGAGTTTCTTGAGTCTCTCCGCGGGCGCCGCCGCGGCCACCGGACTTGCCGCGTGTGGCAACTCGGGTCCCGCCGACTCGTCGAAGGGCGGTTCCGGCAGCGGCGACGCCGCCAGTTACTGGTTCCTCAGCGGCCCGCCCGGACAGCCGATCCGCCAGGGCGCGGTCGACCGGTTCAACAAGGCGAACCCGGACAACCAGGTCAAGGTCACCACGTTCCAGAACGACACGTACAAGGACAAGCTGAAGACGGCGCTCGGCGCGGGCCAGGCCCCCAGCATCATCTGGGGCTGGGGCGGCGGCGGCCTCAAGAGCTACGTCGACGCCGGCCAGGTCGACGACCTGACCGACTGGTTCAGCCAGAACGCCGCGGTCAAGAACAAGCTGTTCCCGGCCTCGTTCGGCCCGGCCACGGTGAACGGCAAGATCTACGCGATGCCGGCGGAGACCGTGCAGCCGATCATCTTCCTCTACAACAAGGAGGTGTTCGAGAAGTGCGGCGTGGCCAACCCGCCGCAGACCTGGGGTGAGCTGCTCAGCATCCTGCCCAAGTTCAACGACAAGGGCATCGCGCCGATCTCGCTGGCCGGCCAGTCGCGCTGGACCAACATGATGTGGCTCGAGCTGCTCTTCGACCGGATCGGCGGCCCCGAGGTCTTCGGCAACGCCTACGACGGGCAGAAGGACGCCTGGAGCAACCCGGCCGCGATCGACGCGCTCACCAAGGTCCAGCAGCTGGTCGACGCCAAGGGCTTCGTCAAGGGCTTCTCGTCGATCACCGCGGACTCCAACGCCGACCAGGCGCTGCTGTACCGCGGCAAGGCCGCCATGGAGCTGCACGGCTCCTGGTCCTACGGCATCATCAAGTCCGACGGTGGCAGCTTCATCAAGGACGGCAAGCTCGGCTACTTCAACTTCCCGGCGGTCGAGGGCGGCAAGGGCGACCCGAGCAACGTCTACGGCAACGCCGGGCAGTTCCTGTCGATCTACTCCAAGGCCTCCGACAAGCAGAAGGAGACCGCGAAGAAGTTCTTCGCCAGCATGCTCGACGACCAGGAGCAGCAGGGCTGGATCGACTCGGGCGGCGTCCCGATCGTCCAGGGCTCGAACGCCAAGCTGGCGTCCTCTCCGGACAAGGACTTCCTCACCTTCATCTACGACGTCTCCAGCAAGGCCAAGAACTTCGGCCAGTCCTGGGACCAGGCGCTGAGCCCGTCGGCGGCCGAGACGCTGCTGGACAACATCGCCAAGCTCTTCCAGAAGCAGGTCACCCCGCAGCAGTTCGCCACCAACATGAACGCGGTCATCGGCAAATGACCATCGCACCGCCCGTCGTGCGGTCCGCTCCGCCCGCCGCTTCCCGCGGCGCGCGGAGCGTCTCCGTCTCCTGGATGGCCTGGCCCGCGCTGATCGCCTTCACCATCTTCGGCGTCATCCCGCTGCTCGGTGTGCTGGTGCTCAGCTTCTCGTCGTGGAGCGGCCTCTCCCAGAACATCCCGTTCACCGGTCTGGACAGCTGGAAGTCCGTGCTGACCGACCCGGATCTGCCGCACGCGCTCGGGGTCACCTTCCTCATCATGGCGCTCTCCTGGCTGGCGCAGACGCCGCTGTCGATCCTGCTCGGGGTTTTCATCGCGGCCCACAAGCGGTACCGCAGCGTGCTCGCGGTGCTGTTCTTCGTCCCGCTGCTGCTCAGCCAGGCGGCCATCGCGATCACCTTCAAGATGCTGCTCGACCCGAACTTCGGGCTCGGCGCCAGCCTGGGCTGGGGCTTCCTGCAGCAGGACTGGCTGGGCGAGAGCAAGCTGGCGATCGGCGTGGTCATCTTCGTGGTGTCCTGGCAGTGGATCCCGTTCCACTCACTGATCTACCAGGGTGGCGTCCGGCAGATCCCGGCCGCGATGTACGAGGCCGCCGAGATCGACGGCGCGGGCCGGATCCGGCAGTTCTTCAGCATCACCCTGCCCCAGCTCAAATACACGATCATCACATCGTCGACGCTGATGGTGGTCGGCTCGCTGACCTTCTTCGACCTGATCTGGGTGCTCACCGCCGGCGGTCCCGGCGACTCCACCCGAGCCCTCGCGGTCGACATGTACCAGCGCGGCTTCCGGACCGCGATGATGGGTCCGGCCAGCGCCATCGCGGTCGTCCTGGTGCTGCTCGGCCTGGGCCTGGCCCTGCTGGTGCGCCGGATCGGTGGCCGGGACGCGACCGAAAGCCAGCTGGAAGGGATCTGAGATGACGACCACGCTCGACAGCCGGCGGACCGGACAGGCCGCGCACACGCCCCCGCCCCCGGCCGGCCGGCGCTCCCGGCTGCTGCAGTATAACTGGTTCGGCGGGCTGGCCGGCTGGCTGTGGCTGTTGGTGGTGCTCGTCCCGATCTACTGGATCGTGATCACCAGCTTCAAGCTGCAGTCCGACTACTTCTCCACCAACCCGCTGGTGCCGCCGTCCTCGCCGACCCTGGAGAACTACCGGTTCGTGCTGCAGAACGACTTCGTCCGGTACTTCTTCAACAGCGTGATCGTCACGGTCGGCGCGGTCGCCCCGGCCATCGTGGTCTCGTTCATGGCCGCCTACGCGATCGTGCGGGGCAGCGGGTTGAGCCGGTTCCTGCGCACGGTCAACGGGCTGTTCCTGATGGGCCTCGCGATCCCGCTGCAGGCGGTGATCATCCCGGTCTATCTGATCATCATCAAGCTGCAGATGTACGACACGCTCGGCGCCATCATCCTGCCGTCCATCGCGTTCGCCATCCCGCTGTCGGTGCTCGTGCTGTCGAACTTCATCCGGGACATCCCGAAAGAGCTGTTCGAGTCGATGCGGATGGACGGGGCGACCGAGTGGGGCACACTGTGGCGCCTGGCGCTGCCGCTGACCCGACCGGCCCTGATGACCGTCACCATCTACCAGGGTCTGCAGGTGTGGAACGGCTTCCTGCTGCCGCTGATCCTGACCCAGGACCCGAACCAGCGCACGCTGCCGCTGGCCCTGACCGCGTTCCAGGGGCAGTACAACATCAACATCCCGGCGGTGCTGGCCTCGGTGGTGCTGACCACCCTGCCGATCCTCACCCTGTACGTGCTGGGGCGCCGGCAGATGCTCAGCGGCCTGACCGCCGGCTTCGGCAAGTGAGCGTGTGCCGCGGTCGCGGCACACCGCTCATCGGCCCGGTGCCGGCTCGTTAGCCGGCGAACCGGGCCGCGCACCCGATACGCCGCCCGGCTCGATCGCCGGCGGCGGGGTGCGGTTTTCCCGGCGGCGGTTTCGGCGCGGGGTGTGGGTTTTCCGGCGGCGGCTTCGGCGCGGGTTGCGGGTTTTCCGGCGGTGGAAGGATCCGGCCCGGCCGCCGTGGGTGGATTGTGGTCTGTCAGGCGGCGGCCGGAGCGCGGGTCTCGGCGAGGGACTTCGTGCTTTCCCGCACGACCAGCTTGGTGACCAGCTCGACCCGGGGAGTCTCGATCGTCTCGCCGCGGGACAGGCGCAGGACTGTCCGGGCGGCGAGTGCCCCCATCTCCGCCAGGGGCTGGCGGATCGTGGTCAGCGGCGGGGACGACCAGCACGCGTCGGGCAGGTCGTCGAACCCGATCACGCTGAGGTCGTCCGGGACGCGCAGGCCGCGGCGGCGGGCCGCCTCGTAGACGCCGAGCGCCATCTGGTCGCTGGAGGCGAAGATCGCGGTGGGGCGGTCGGGCTGGTCGAGCAGCCGGCCGCCGGCCAGGAAGCCGGACTCGTTGCGGAAGTCGCCCTGCTCCATCAGGCTCGGGTCGACCGGGACGCCGGCCGCCTCCATCGCGGCGCGGAAGCCGTCGAGGCGGGCGCGGCTGCACAGCAGATCCTTCGGCCCGGCGATGAACCCGATCCGCCGGTGGCCGAGGCTGATCAGGTGGTCGGTGGCGGTGCGCCCGCCCGACCAGTTGGTCGCGCCGATCGTCGGCACGTCGGTGGCCGCCCCGCCGGCCGGGTCGATGATCACCACGGGCACCCGCAGGCGGTGCAGCTCGCTGTGCACCGGCTCGGCGATGTCCGAGGTCACGAAGACCACGCCGTCGGAGGCGCGGGCGCGCAGATTCTGCAGCCACTGGCGGGTGGCGGTGGTGCGGTGGTGCACCTGGGAGACGACGGTGCCGACGCCGGCCGCGTGGGTCACGTCCTCGACGCCGCGCACCAGCTCCAGCGCCCATGGGCTGTCCAGGTCGTTGAAGACCAGGTCGATCAGGCGGGCCCGGCCGGAGTGCCGAGAGTTGCGAGGGCGGTAGTCGTGCTCGCGCAGCAGGCGCTCGATCAGCTCGCGGGTCTGCGGCGACACGTCGGTGCGCCCGTTGAGCACGCGGGAGACGGTCGGCACCGAGACGCCGGCGGCGTCCGCGATGGCCGCTATGGTGATCCGTTGCTTGCCGGCAACCATGGGGGCGCGCTCCTTACCGCCGGGGGCGCATGTCTGCAACTTCCGGTCCCGGCACCGAAATCATGCCATGGCTACCCGCCAGTTCAATACGCTGGCACCTGACCGAATTGTGTTAACCGGTTAAGCTCCAGCAGCGGTTTTGCCGTGGGAGCGCTTCCGGTGAAAGTACCGAAAGTTACGGAGAGCGCTCCCAGGAGATCGTCAGCCCAGGTGGGCGGCGGGTAGGGTGTTGCAGCGCTGCAGAGAAGTAGGACAAAAGCCGCTACTTCCGTTCAGTGAACCTCGGGTGACCCACTTAACCCGATCGGTGGAAGCCCGCGGCGGGACAGGTGTGTGCGTACCGGGAAATCGGGGTGAAGCGGAAGCGAGCCGCCTGCCCGGCGCCGGGGCGATCCGATCGATAGGTTGGCATCATGAGCATCGAGTTCGGGGTTTTCGTGCCGCAGGGCTGGCGGATGGATCTGGCCGAGATCGACGACCCGGTGGAGCAGTACGAGGCGATGACCACGGTGGCCCGGCTGGCCGACGCCGGGCCGTGGGACAGCCTCTGGGTCTACGACCACTTCCACACCGTGCCGGAACCGACGATCAACACCACCTTCGAGGCGTGGACGGTCAGCTCCACCCTGGCCCGGGACACCAGCCGGATCAAGATCGGACAGATGGTCGGCTGCAACGGGTACCGGCACCCGTCGCTGTTCGCCAAGATCGCGTCGACCGTGGACGTGGCCAGCCACGGCCGGCTGCTCGCCGGCCTGGGCGCGGGCTGGTACGAGCACGAGTGGAAGGCGTACGGCTACGAGTGGACCGACGTGCCGGAGCGGATGCGGGCGTTCCGCGAGGCGGTGGAGATCGTGCACCGGATGTGGACCGAGGAGCGGCCGAGCTTCACCGGCCGGCACTACCGGATCGACCAGCCGATCAACGAGCCGAAGGGTGCCGGCCGGCGCAAGCCCGACCTGTGGCTCGGCGGCGGCGGCGAGAAGGTGACGCTCAAGCTGGTCGCGAAGTACGCCGACGGCAGCAACGTGGGTGACGGCAAACCGGACGTGATCCGGCACAAGCTCGACGTGCTCCGCCGGCACTGCGACGAGCAGGGCACCGACTACGACCGGATCGCCAAGTCGACCAGCCTCACGGTGCGCACCGGGGACACCGTCGCGTCGATCCGCGAGCGGGTCGAGCAGGTGGCCGAGGCCGGGGTGAACTACGTGATCCTGTACTTCGAGCGGGTCGCCTACGACCACGAGCCGCTGCTCGCCGCCGCTCAGGAGGTCGTCCCGCGCTTCGCCTGACCCCGGCCCGCAGCCGACGGGCCGGCCGCAGCCGACCGGCCGGCCGCAGCGGTCGGCCCGGCTTGCCGCTGCGGCGGCGCGGCTGCCGGGGACACCGCGCACGCGGCCCGGGTGCTCGGCGCGGACGGCCTATCGTATCGACGTGAACTGCTGCACCCCGTCCGGCGGGGACCGCCCCGCGGGAGAGGTCCCGGCCGTCGCCGCGGGCGGCACCCACACCGTCGACCAGGCCCGCGTGCCCGGGCAGACGTTCGCGATGGGCGACGCGCACGGCGACGGGCACCCGGCCGACGGTGAACAACCGGTGCACCCGGTCACCGTGCCCGGGTTCACGATCGACGTGACCGCGGTGACCGTCGCCGACTTCCGGGCGTTCGTGACCGCCACCGGCTTCCGCACCGACGCCGAGCACTTCGGCTGGTCGGCGGTCTTCCACTCGGCGGTCGCCGACCCGGAACGGGTGGCCGGGCGGATGGCCGGCACACCCTGGTGGCTCGGCGTCGGGGGCGCCGACTGGGCACACCCGGGCGGACCGTCCACCGTGGCCCTCGACGACCACCCGGTGGTGCACGTCAGCTGGAACGACGCCCAGGCGTACTGCACCTGGGCGGGTCGCCGGCTGCCGTCCGAGGCGGAATGGGAGTGCGCGGCCCGCGGCGGGCTCGACCGGCTGCGCTACCCGTGGGGCGACGACCTGCCGGCCGGCGACGACTGGGCATGCAACATCTGGCAGGGCGACTTCCCGGTACGCAACACCGCGGAGGACGGGTGGGTCACGACCGCGCCGGTACGGGCGTATGCGCCCAACGCGTACGGGTTGCACCAGGTGGTCGGCAACGTCTGGGAATGGTGCGCCGACTGGTTCTCACCGCGGTACTACGCCGTCTCGCCCGGCGACGACCCGCGCGGGCCGTCACGGGGCGCCGCGCGGGTGATCCGCGGCGGGTCCTACCTGTGCCACGACTCGTACTGCAACCGGTACCGCAACGCCGCCCGATCGTCGAACACCCCCGATTCGTCGACCGGCAACATGGGTTTCCGGACGGTGGTGCTGTCCATATCAGAGGGATAACGGTCTGACCGCCGGGACGGGTGCGCGCGCGGCGCGGGCGCCACGCTGAACCGGTGATGCCGACGATCCTGTGGGGCGCGGTACGTTCCCGGGCCGCGCAAGCCTGCACACTCCTGCTGCTCACCGGGCTGCCGGCGGCGGTCGCCGCGGCCGCGCCCCGGTTCGTGCTGACCGGGACCGAACGGGCCGCCACCGCCGCCGCGGCCGGCGTCCCCGCCGCCCAGCGCACCATCACCGTGCACCGGGAAGACGACACCCAGGGCGACCCGGCCGCGACCCTCGCCGGATTCGGCGCCGCCGTCGACCGCACCCTGCCGATGCCCGGCGCCGCAACCGTGCTCGGCCTCAGCCGGCAGATGAGCGTCACGGACGCCAGCGGCGTGCCCACCCCGATCAACGTCGACTACCGCGCCGGCTTCTGCCGGCGGGTCCGGCTCACCGCCGGCACCTGCCCGGCCGCGGCCGGCGACGCCGCCCTCACCACCGCGGTCGCCACCCGCCTCGGCGTGCGGCCCGGCGACTTGGTCCGGATCCAGTCGACCAGCGCCGCCCCGTTCCTTCCCCTCCGGGTCACCGGCATCTACGAGATCATCGCCCCGGAAACCGGATACTGGGCCGACGAGTTGTACCGGACCGGCAGCGGCACCGACCCGATCTACACCGCCGCCGCCACCTTCACCGGCGACCAGCTCGGCCGGGCCGTCCTCACCTGGTCGGCCGAGGCGCCGCCGGCCCTGCTGCGCGGCGCCGGCGGCTACGACCTCGGCGCCCTCGTCGCCCGGGCCGGCGAACTCGGCGACGTCGAAGACCCGACCGGACCGCTGCGGGCCGACCTGGCCGACGCCGGCGCCCGGCTGCTGCGCGCGGTGCTGCTCGCCGCCGTCCCGGTGCTGCTGCTCGGGTGGTACGCGATCGCCCTGGCCGGCCGCTACACCGCCCGCGACCGGCGCCGCGACGCTGCCTGGGCGAAACTCCGCGGCGGCCGCCGGCGGCGCGTGCTGCTCCTGCTTTCCGGGCAGCACCTGCCGCCGGTGCTGGCCGGCGGGCTGCTCGGGGCGACGGTCGGCATCGGCGTCGCCCGGCTCCTCGACGGGGCCGCGCCGCCGGTCACGGCGGCCGGGTCGCCGGGTGCGTCCGGCGTCGACGCCGGGTCGTGGGGCTCGCCGGACGTCGTCGCCGGGTCATCGGGATCGCCCGGCGTCGTCGCCTGGTCGTTGGGGGCGGCCGGGCTGGTCGTCGGGGGAGCACTGGCCACCCTGGTCATCGCCGACCTGCTGCTGCTGCGCACCCCGGTCGGCACCCTGCAGCGCGACATCCCCGCCGCGCGCGGCGGGCGGGCCGCCCTGCTCGCCGACGCGCTGCTCGTCGCGGTCGCGGTCGCCGCCGCCTACCAGGCGCGATCCGGCAGCCCGGACGCCGGCGTCGGTGCGGTCGCGCCCCTCGCCGTCGCCGCGGCGGTCGCGGTGCTGCTGGCCCGGTTGCTCATCCGGGCAGCCGATGCGGGCGGGGCGGCGGCCCTGCGGGCCGGGCGGCTGCGGGCCGGGCTGGCCGCCGTCCGGATGTCCCGGCTCGCCGGACTCGACCGGGTGTTCGCCATCCTGGCCGTCGCGGTGGCGATCCTGGTCACCGCGGCCGGAGCGGCCGGCGCCGACCGGCGGGCCCACCGGGAACGCGCCGAAGCCGAACTCGGTGCGGCGCGGGTGCTGACCGTGCGGGTGCCGAACTGGACGGTGCTGTGGCATGCGGTGCGGGCGGCGGACCCGGCCGGGCGGTACGCGATGGCGGCCGCGGTTGACCGGACGGGGAGCCCGCCGACCGTTGCGGTGGATTTCGGGCGGCTGGGGGTGGTGGGGGCATGGCGGCCCGAGTACGGGCCGCGCCCAGCACCACCGGAATCACCGGTCCCTTCGGTCCTGCCGAACTCGCCGGACACGCCAGCCTCACCAGGACCGGCCACCTCGACCGGCACTTCGACATCACCAGGCGCCGCAACCTCGTCCGGCACTTCGACATCACCAGGCGCCGCAGCCTCACGAGGCACATCGACCCCGCCGGGCACCCTAGGCTCGAAAGGCACATCTGTCGCTCCGGTTTCCCCGACCTCGGCAGGCACGGCAGCCCCTCGCGGCACCCACGCCTCGGCAGGCGCAAAGGCCTCTGCTGACACGCCGGCCTCAACGGCAACGGGGGCCCCGGCGGGAAGTGTCTCCTCTCTGGGCACAAAAGCCCCTCTGAACACGGATGCCTCGCCAGGCACGCCGGCCGCCTCTGCCGCGTTCGTCCCTACTGGGGGCTCGGCCCCTCAAGGACCACAGGTATCTTCGGCCCCATCGCGGTCGGGTGTCCCGGTGGTCTCGGTGGGCGCTGGGCCCGGGGTGACCGATGGGGCACCGGGGACCGCCGTGATCAGTGGGCGGTCGCTCGTGCTGAAGGTGCGAAATGGGCGTACGGCGGCGGCCACCGTCGATGCGGTGCTGCTCAACGAGACCAGCGGGGCGCGGGTGGTGGTGTCGTTCGGGCCGGTGCCGCCCGGTGAGCACGCCGTGACCCGGCCGCTCGACGGCTGCGACGGCGGCTGCCGGTTGCTGCGCTGGGAGATTCCCAGCCTGCCCGGCGCGGACGGGAAACCCACGCCCGACCCGGTGGTCCTGCACTCGCTGGCCCGGCTCGGCCCGGACGCCGAGCTGATCGGCCCGGCCCGGATGGCCGACGCGACCCGCTGGCGTACCGTCGCGGCCGGCGTCGGCCTGCAACTCAGCGGCGGTCCGGACGGTCTGACCGTCACCGCCGCGCCGAACGGCGGCACAGCCGACAGCGACCGGGTGTTCGCCGTGGACAGTCTGCTGCCGCTGCCCGTGCTGCTGGCCGGCCCGACGCCGGTGCCGTGGCGGTTCGCCGAGCCGGAGATCACCGTGCTGGGCGCCGGGCCGGTGCCGGCCCGGGTGACCGGGACGGCCGCCGCGCTGCCGGTGACCGGCGCCGCCGGGATCCTCCTCGACTTCGACACGGTGCGCCGGACGGCCGGGGAGTTCTCGCCGGCCGGCGAAACCCAGGTGTGGCTGACCGCGAACGCCCCGCCCGACGTCGTCGACCGGCTCAGGGCCGCCGGGGTCACCGTGCTCGGCGACGAGAGCATCGCCGGCCGGGCGGCTCGCCGGCCCGGCCGGGGCACCGCCCCGGCCGGACCGTTCGCGCTGCTCTGCGCGGTGTCCGCGGTGTTCACCGCGGCCGGCGCCACCGCGGTCGCGGCGGCGGTCGACCGGGTACCGCAGCGGGCCGCCACCGCCGCGCTGCGGGTGCAGGGGCTGCCCGCCCGGGCGGCTGCCGCGACCCGCTATCTGGGGCCGTCAGCCCTGGTCGCGGCCGGCACCCTGGGCGGGGTGGCGGCGGCCCTGGTGGCGCGGTGGATCACCGGGGAGCCGGAATCCTTCTTCGCCGACGGGTGGCGCCTCCTGCCGCCACCCGAGGTGCTCGGCGGGGCGCCGCTGCTCCTCGCCGCCTTCGCCGCGTGGCTGTTCCTCACCCTCCTGGCCGCGCTGGCCGCCCGCACCGAAGGCGACCACCGATGACCACCCGCACACCGGGCCCGGGCCGGGCGCGACGGCCGCTTGCCGGGGCCGGCGGAGGGCGGTCATCGACGACCACCCGCGCACCCGGGCACGGGCCGGGTGCGACGGCCGCTTGCCGGGGCCGGCGGAGGGCGGTCATCGACGACCATCCGCGCACCCGGGCCGGGGCCGGGCGCGACGGCCGCTTGCCGGGGCCGCCGGAGGGCGGCTGTCGGCCGTCAGCTTGGGAGTGGACCGCGGAACCAGCCGTTGGCCGGCGGCATCGCGATCGACTTCGGTACGGGCGGCGGGTGGCGTTCGGTGGTCGACCCGAGCCGCGCGGTGGGGCGCCGCCGGGTTGCGGCCGGGAGAGCGGCGGGGGCCGGGCGGACCGGCCGGCCGGGAGCGGTGGCCGGGGCGGGAAGGCGTGTGGTGATCGCGGTGGGGCGGCTTGGTGGGGGTGGGCGGCGGTGATCGCGGTGGTGCTCGCGATGGTGCGGGCGAGAGGTGGGGCGGCGCTCATGCTGGCGGTGCTGGCCGCGTTCGCGGTGGCTCCGGTGGTGGCGGCGCCGGCGTATCTGCGGGCGGCGGACCGGGTGGTGGCGGCCGGGCAGGTGGCGGCGGCGGATCCGGCGGAGCGGGCGGTCAGCCTGCAGGCGGTCGAGGGGGATTCGCGCCGGTCGACCGGGGATCCGGCCGGGCAGGTGGACCTGTCGTCGACCGGGGCTTCGCTGATCGGCCTGCCGGGGTTCCGGTATGCGTACGCCGCCGAGTTTCCCGCCGTCGGCCTGGAACCCGACGCCCGGACACCGACCCGCCTGGTGCACCGGCAGGACGTCTGTGCCCACCTGGTGATGGTGACCGGCCGCTGCCTGCTCGGCGAGGGTGACCTGGTGCTCGGCGAGGAGACGGCGCGGCGGCTGCGGCTGGCGGCCGGGCGGTCGGTGAGCCTGTCGTACGCCCGCTTCGATCAGAACCCGGACTCGCAGCTCTGGGTGGGTGACGGGGCGGCCAAGAAGTTCTTCCTGGCCGGGACCTATCGGGTCGCCGACCCGTCCGATGTGTACTGGGGGTCGCACGGCTACTTCGCGTTCGCCGAGACGCCGGGCGGGACCCGGGCCGGCGAACCGGCCTTCACCGGCCTGGCGTCGGTCACCGCGATGGAGCACGGCGACGTGCAGCTCGCCATCGACGGGTATGCGGGGCCGGGCGCGCTGGACGCCGACCGGCTGCCGGCGCTGCGGGCCGGGCTCGACGAGGTGCGCCGCACCGTCACCGACCTGGGCGCCGGGGACGGTGTCAGCACCTCCGCGAACCTGAAGCTGGTCACCTCCATCCCGGCGCTGCTGGCCCGGATCGACGAGGGGCACGTGACCGCCCGCCGGATCGTGCCGGTCCCGGCCGTCGCCCTGGTGCTGCTCGCCTGCCTGGCCCTGCTGCTGGCGGCCGCGGCCGGGGCCGAGGCGCGCCGCCCGGAGACCGCGGTGATCGCGCTGCGCGGGGCCCGCGGGCCGCACCGCTGGTGGCTGGCCTCCGGGGAGAGCGTGGTCGCGGTGCTGGCCGGCGCGGTCGCCGGCGCCCTGGCCGGGCAGTTGCTGGTCAGCGCGGTGGTGGTGCTGCGCTGGCCGGGGGTGGGTGCCGGGGTGCACCTGAGCTCGCTGCGGTATGCCGCGCCGGCCTCCGCCGCGGCCGTGCTGACCGTGCTGATCGCCCAGCTGGGTCCGCTGCGCCGTCCGGTCGGTGAGCTGCTGCGCCGGACCCCGGTTCCGGGCCGCCGGGCCGGGCTCGCCGTCGACGTGCTGGTCCTCGGGCTGGCCGTGGCCGCCGTCGTCCAGCTCGCGCTCGGCCGGGGTGACCTGGTCGGTGTCGGCGCGACCGCACCGGCACTGTCCATGCTGGCCGGTGCGCTGCTGGTGGCCCGGCTGCTGCGGCCGGTCGCCGCCCGGCTCGGGCGACGGGCTCTGCGGCGGGGACGGCTCGGCCCCGGGCTGACCGGCCTGCTGCTGGCCCGCCGGGCCGCCACCGGGCGGGTGTTCGCACTGCTGGTCGCCGCGGTCGCGGTCAGCTGCTACGTGGTGGCCGCCGCCGATGTGGCGGCCCGCGGCCGCCGGGTCGAGGCCGACCTGAGCGTGGGCGCCGACCGTGTGCTCGCGGCCGGCCCGATCGGGCGTGCCCGGCTGCTCGCGGCGGTCCGTGCGGTGGACCCGGACCGGTCGTTCGCGATGGCGGCGGTCAAGGTCACCCAGCATCCGGGGGAGCCGCCGCTGCTCGCGGTGGACAGCGACCGGCTGGGCGCGGTCGCCCACTGGCCGGGCGGTTCCGTGCCGGCCGGGGTCGCCGCCGTGCTGCACCCGCCCGCGCCCGCCCCGGTCGAGGTGCCGGGCGGGCCGGATCTGACCCTGGACATCACCGCCGCGGAGTTCGCCGAGGGCCGGGCGGTCAGCGTGGACGCGGTGGTCAGCCCGGTCCGCGGGCCGGGCTCGGACGTGCTGGCACCGATGGGGGTGCTGCGGCCGGGTCGGCACGTCTACCACTACGCGACCGATCAGTGTGCCGGCGGCTGCCGGTTGAACGCGCTGCGGATCGCGGCCGGCACCACGCTCGGCGTGCACGGTGTGCTCACCCTGCACGGGCTGGGCAGCGGTGATCCGGCGGCGTGGCGGGTCGGGCAGGGCGGCCGGCTCGGCACCGTGCCGGACGGGTTGCGGCTCGAGGTGACCACGATGGACGAGGCGAGCGACGGGCTGCTGCTGCAGCCGGCGGACACCCCGTGGCCGCTGCCGGTCCTGGCGACCGGCAGTTTCGTCCCGGGCCGGGCGACCGGCCTGGACTATCGGCAGGTCCCGGTGACCGTGGCGGGCCGGCTGGCGGCCGTGCCGGCGTTCGGTGAGCCCGCCGTGCTGACCGATCTGGAATACCTGGATCGGGTCTCCACCGATGCCGGCCCGACCGCGTCCGGCGAGGTGTGGCTGAATGCCCGGGCGCCGGCTGACGTGCTGGACCGGCTGGCCGGGCAGGGGATCGTGGTGACCGGTGACCTGCGGGCCGCCCAGGTCGCCGCCCGCCTGGATCAGCAGGGCGCGGCCGTCGCGCTCGGCTATGCCGCCCTGGTCGGGGTGCTGGTCGCGATGCTGGCGGCCGGGGTGCTGGTGCTGACCGCCGCGGCCGGCCGGGACCGGCAGGCCGAGGATCTGGCCGCGTTGCGCGCCCAGGGCCTGTCCCGGGCCGCGGTCCGGCGGGCCGCGCTCGGGGCGTATCCGCTGCTGGTGGCGGCCGCGATGCCGGCCGGGCTGGGGATCGCGCTGGCCGGCTGGGCGGTGACCGGTTGGGCGCTGCCGCTGGCCGGGCTGGATCCGCCGCCGCTGCCCCGCCCGCACTGGCCGGCGGTGCCCGCCCTGCTGGCGGTCGTCGCGGCGCTGGCCGTGACGTTGGGCGCCACCGCCGTGCTCTCCGGCCGCCGCACGCTGCGCCGCATCCGTTGACCGCCACCGGTGGAGAAGCGACCGGTCGCCGGTGGAGAAGCGAGCCGTCGCGGATGGAGAAGCGACCGGTCGCGGGTGGAGAAGTGAGCCGTCGCGGATGGAGATGCGACCGGTCGTGGGTGAAGGGCGACCGCCCGCCGCACGCTGTGCGCGGATTCGCTGACCGGTGCGGGAGGAGGGGCTGCCGGGACCGCCGGGGTTGGTGCGCGCGGAGGGCCGAATGTGGCGACTCACGAGGGGATGAAACCGCCCGGGCCGGGGAACGACTTCGTACGGTTAAGTCTGGAATTGATCATTTAGCTCGCCACCCGCAGCGTGTCCCGGGGGACCCGATGACCACCCTGACCGAGCCGCCCGCGCGGCGGAGTTTCTTCGCCGATCTGGGCGTCCGCCACAAGATCGGCGCGATCATCGCGATCAGCGTCCTGGTGTCGCTGGTCGCCGGCATCCTGGCGACCCGTGCCCTGAGCCGGTCGGCGTCCGCGGCCGAGCGGCTGTACCAGGCGAACATGACCAGCGCCGCGACCCTGGCCGCCCTGGAGACGATCGCCGTCTCCACCCGTAACGACCTGGCCAACCTGCTGATCTCCCGGTCCGAGGCGGACAACGCCAAGTACGAGAAGCGGGTGCAGGACGGTTTCACCGGTTTCGCGTCGACGCTCGCCACCTACAAGGCGGCCGGCCCGGCCGGTGACGCGGCGACGGTCGCCGCGCTGGAGTCGAACTGGAACGCGTATCGCCAGGTGGTCGAGAACACCCAGATCGCCAACGCGCTGAGCCGGAACGTGGATGCGTACGTCAAGGTCCGGGACGAGCAGACCGCGCCGATCACCGACAAGATCAAGGCCGGCTTCGTCGCGTTGGGCCAGGCCGAGTCGGCGGACGCGCAGAAGGCGGCGGCCGGCGCGCAGTCGACCTATCACACCAACCGGAACGTGATCCTCACGGTGCAGGTGCTCGGCAACCTGCTGGCGATCCTGATCGGCGTCCTGGTGATCCGGGCGGTGGTCGGCGCGCTGAGCCGGGTCCGGGAGGTCTGCACCCGGCTGGCGGCCGGTGACCTCACCGGGCAGACCGGTCTGACCAGCAACGACGAGACCGGGCAGATGGGCCGGGCGCTGGACACCGCGATGGTCAACCTGCGGCGCACCGTCGCGACGATCGACGAGTCGGCGACCTCACTGGCCGGTGCCGCGGATCGGGTGCGGGAGGTGGCCACCGAGATCGCCGGTTCGGCGGAGCGCACCACCAGCCAGGCGCAGACCGTGTCGGCGGCGGCCGAGGAGATCTCCCGCAGCGTCGACACGGTGTCGGCCGGCAGCGAGGAGATGGGCGCGTCGATCAGGGAGATCTCGCAGAACGCCGCCGAGGCCGCCCAGGTCGCCGGGGCCGCGGTCGACCTGGCCTCGCGCACCTCGGCGACGATGAACCAGCTCGGCGAGTCCTCCAGCGAGATCGGCAACGTGATCAAGACGATCACCGCGATCGCCGAGCAGACCAACCTGCTGGCCCTGAACGCGACGATCGAGGCCGCCCGCGCGGGTGAGGCGGGCAAGGGTTTCGCGGTGGTCGCCAGCGAGGTGAAGGATCTGGCGCAGGAGACCGCCCGGGCGACCGAGGACATCTCCCGCCGGGTGGAGGCGATCCAGGCGGACACGAACGGGGCGGTCACCGCGATCGAGGAGATCACCCGGGTGATCGCGCGGATCAGCGACTTCCAGACGACGATCGCGTCCGCTGTGGAGGAGCAGACGGCGACGACCGCGGAGATGAACCGCAGCGTCTCGGAGGCGGCGTCGGGCACCGGCGACATCGCGCAGAACATCACCGGGGTGGCGGAGGCGGCCCGGTCCACGAGCGAGGGTGTGGAGCGGTCGCAGCAGACGACGGCCGAGCTGACCCGGATGTCCGGCGAGCTGAGCGCCCTGGTCAAGGGCTTCCGTTACTAGGCTGGGCGGATGCATCTGGGGAACTGGACGGGGGACGGCACCGGCGTCACGGTGATCCTGCCGCCGCCGGGCACGGTCGGGTCGGGTGAGGTGCGCGGCGGCGCTCCGGCGACCCGCGAGTTCGACCTGCTGCACCCGGCCCGGCTGGTCGACCGGGTGGACGCGGTGGTGCTCGCCGGCGGCTCGGCGTTCGGCCTGGCCGCCGCGGACGGTGTGATGGCCGAGCTGCGGGAGCGGGGGCTGGGTTTCCCGACCGCCGCCGGCCCGGTACCGATCGTGGTCGGCATGTCCATCTTCGACGCCTCGGTCGCCGGGCGGCCGCCCGGCGCCGACGCGGGTCGGGCGGCGGTCCGGGCGGCGTTGCGCGGCGACGAGTTCCACACCGGCCGGGCCGGCGCCGGGGCCGGGGCGCACACCGGCCGGTGGCGGGGCCGCACCGATCCGGGTGGGCTGGGTCGGGCGGACGCCGCGGCCGGGCCGGCCCGGGTGACCGCGCTGGCCGTGGTCAACGCCTGGGGTGACGTGCTCGGTCCGGACGGCCGCCCGGTGTGCGGCGGCGCCGGGACGGATCAGCCGGTGGCCTCCTTCGGCCGGGAGAACACCACGCTCGGCGTGCTGGTCACCGACGCGCGGTTGAGCAAGAGCGACTGTTTCCTGCTGGCGCAGAGCGGGCACACCGGTTTCGCCCGGGCCCTGCACCCGGCCCATTCGCGGTATGACGGGGACGCCGTGGTGGCCCTGGCAACCGGGGCGCAGCCGGCCGATCTGGATCTGCTGCGGGCGGTCGCGGCGGAGGTGATGGCCGCGGCGATCCGGGCCGCCCTAGGCTGACGGGCATGCTGGTTGACTTCTCCGCGCCGGTCGCCGCCTCGCCCGCCGAGGTGGAGGCCGCGGCCGTGTCGGCGGAACTCCTCGGTTATGACGGGTTCGGCGCGGCCGAGACGAAGCACGACGTGTTCACCGCGCTGACCCTGGCGGCCCGGGCCACCGAGCGGATCTCGCTGCAGTCCGGGATCGCGGTGGCCTTCGCCCGCAATCCGATGACCGTCGCGATCCTCGCCAACGACCTGCAGCTGATCTCCGGCGGCCGGTTCCGGCTGGGTCTGGGCTCGCAGGTGAAGCCGCACATCGAGCGCCGGTTCGCGATGCCGTGGGGCCGGCCGGCGGCGCGGATGGAGGAGTTCGTGGCGGCGCTGCGGGCGATCTGGCACACCTGGGCGACCGGCGAGCGGCTGATGTTCCGCGGCGAGTTCTACCGGCACACGCTGATGACCGAGTTCTTCGATCCGGGGCCGAACCCGCACGGCAACCCACCGGTCGAGCTGGCGGCGGTGGGGGAGCGGATGACCGCGGTGGCCGGCCGGGTCGCCGACGGCCTGCTCGTGCACCCGCTGTCCAGCGTGGCCTACCTGGCGGAGAAACTGGTTCCGGCGCTGCGTGAGGCCCGCGGCGGCGCACTGGACGGCTTCCAGCTGGGCCTGGCCGCGATGGTGGTGCTGGGCGCGGACGAGGCCGAGCGGTCCCGTGCCGAGCAGGCGGTCCGGCGGCAGATCGCCTTCTACGCCTCCACACCGGCGTATCGGGGGGTGCTGGACCTGCACGGCTGGGGTGCGCTGGCCGACCGGCTCAACGCGCTGTCCCGGCGGCAGGACTGGACCGCGATGGCCGCCGAGATCACCGACGAGGTGCTGGACACCTTCGCGGTGGCCGGGGACCCGGCGGCCGTGGCGGCCGGGCTGGTCGAGCGGTTCGGCGCGACGATCGACCGGATCTCGTTGTACACGCCGTACGAGGCGGACCGCCACCAGTTGGCGGCGGTCCGCGGCGCACTGCGGGCGGCGGCCTAGCCGATCCGGATGCTCTCCACCCGGTCGGGGTAGAACGCGACGTGGTCCTTGATCTGCGCGACCGCGTCGTAGGGCTCCGCGTACTCCCAGATCGCGTCGGTCGCGGTGACGTCGTCGACGACGATCGAGTAGTAGCCGGCCTCGCCCTTGTACGGGCAGTAGGTCCGGGTGCCGGTGCGCTCCAGCAGCGTGCGGTCGACGTCGGCGAGCGGCACGTACTGCACCGCCGGATAGGTCGACTCGCGCAGGCTGAGCGCGTTGTTCGTGTCGGCCACCACCTTGCCGGCGACGGTCACCACGACCCGCTGGCCGGTCGGTGTGACGGTGATCGGATGGTCCGGCCCGGGCTCTTTGCGCGGCCTGTCACTCATCAGGATCCCTCCATGTTGTGGACCGTACCCAAGCTACTACGGTGATCGGGTGCCGAACGCCGCCATCGCCGCCGTGACCGCCGCCGGGATCGCCCACGAGGTGGTCCGGCACGGGCCGGTGAGCAGTGTCGCCGAGGCCGCCGCCACCCAGGGTGTGGAACTGCGCGATCTGGTGAAGACGCTGGTGGTCCGCCGGGGCCCGGACGACTTCCTGTTCGTCCTGGTCCCCGGCGACCGCTCGATCTCCTGGCCGAAACTGCGCGCCGTGCTGGGCGTGAACCGGCTGTCGATGCCGGACGCCGCGACGGCGAAGGCGGCGACCGGGTACGAACGCGGCACCATCACGCCGTTCGGCGCCGCCACGGCCTGGTCGGTGATCGCCGACGAGCGGACCCGTGGGCGGACCGTCGGCCTGGGCGCGGGCGAGCGCGGGGTGGCCCTGCGGGTCGGCGCCGACGCCGCGGTCGCCGCGCTGGGCGGCGAGTACGCGGACGTCACCGACCCGGCCTGACGGCTCAGGCCTTCAGCGCGTCGGCGACCGCGTCGGCCAGCGGGGTGGTCGGTCGGCCGATCAGGTCACGCAGGTCGCTGCCCGGGTTGTCGAGCACGCCGTTCTCCCGGATGTGCACGTCGGTGTCGGCGAGGATCCGGGCGAAGCCCTCCGGCACGCCGGCCCCGGTCAGGATGGTGACCAGCTCGTCGGCCGGCACGTCGTGGTAGCCGATCGTCTCGCCGGACTGCCGGCTCACCTCGGCGGCCAGCTCGGCCAGGGTGAACGGCTGGTCGCCGCCGAGCTCGTAGACCGGGCGCACGTCGTCGGCGGTGAGCACCGCGGCGGCCGCCTCGGCGTAGTCGAGCCGGGTGGCACCGGCGATCCGGCCCTCGCCGGCGCTGCCCAGGAACGCCCCGGTGGTCCGGACGGTGGGCAGCTGGGCGGTGTAGTTCTCGATGTACCAGCCGTTGCGCAGGAACGTGTATGCCACGCCCGACGCGGCGAGCGCCTCCTCGGTGGCCTTGTGCTCGGCGGCGAGCAGGATCGGCGTGGTGTCGGCGCGCAGCACGCTGGTGTACGCGATGAGCTGCACCCCGGCGGCCTTGGCGGCCTCGATCGCGGCGACGTGCTGGCCGACCCGGTTGCCGACCGCGTTGCTGGAGATCAGCAGCAGCCGGTCGACGCCGGCGAACGCGACGGGCAGGGTCTCCGGCCGGTCGAAGTCGGCCTCGCGCACCTGGACCCCGCGGGTGAGCAGGCCGGCCGCCTTCTCCGGGCTGCGCACCGCGGCGACGATCGAGGACGGCTCGACCCCGCGGCCGATCAGGGCCTCGACGACGAGGCGGCCGAGGTGTCCGGTGGCTCCGGCAACGGCGATGGTCATGGCGTACCCCTCATCAGGTGTGGGAAGTGAAGTGCTGCATTTGAGAATGCACTAACTTTTCGAAAGTGCCAACCCTGGGGGAGTATGGTGAGTGTCATGACCGATCCCGCCGACGACCTGATCCCCAGCGTCTTCGCCCGGGACTGCACGTCCCGGTTCGTGCTCGCCGACATCACCGGCAAATGGGGCGGGCTCGCGCTGGCCGCGTTGCACGACGGCACCTACCGTTTCAATGCCCTGCGCCGCCGGGTCGACGGGGTCAGCGAGAAGATGCTGGCTCAGACGCTGCAGGCGCTGGAGCGCGACGGCCTGGTCCGCCGCGAGGTGCAGGCCACCATCCCGCCGCGGGTGGAATACAGCCTGACCCCGTTCGGCGAGCGGGTCGCCGCCAAGTTCAAGGAGCTGATCGACCTCGTCGAGGGCGAGATGCCGCGGGTGCGGGTGGCCCAGGAGGAGTACGACCGGGTGCGATAGGTTCCTGTCGTGAGCGCGTCGATTCAGTCCGATGTCCCGCCGTCCGGCACCGGTTGCGTGGAGTGCCTCGAGGCCGGCGGCTGGTGGGTGCACCTGCGCCGCTGTGCCGCCTGCGGGCACGTGGGCTGCTGCGACACCTCTCCCGCGCAGCATGCCACCGCCCACTTCCGGGCGACCGGGCATGCGGTGATCCAGTCGTTCGAGCCGGGTGAGGACTGGTTCTGGGACTTCGCGGCCGAGCAGGCCGGCAGTGGGCCGGAGCTGGCGCCCCCGACCAGCCGGCCGGTGGACCAGCCGGTCCCGGGTCCGGCCGGCGCGGTCCCGGCCGACTGGAGATCCAAGATCCACTAGCGGCAACCAGAAGGATACCGAGCAAACGGCGCAAACCCGCCAAAGCTCCCTCAGGCGATCCACATCACGGTCGAAATGGTGGTCAGTCAGCCAACCGTGGAGGGAAGATGCTCGGCCTGGAAAACATCGGTCTGGCCAAACGGCTGGGCATCATCGTCGCCACGGGTGCGGTCGCCCTCGGCGGCATCGGCACGATCGCCCTGATCGGCCAGGAAAGCGTGGCCAGCAAGGCGAACGAGGTCAGCCGGCTGCAGTGCGGCCTCGCCGCGCTGAACCACCTGAACAACCGGCAGAGTGAGCTGAAGGTCGACGCGTACCGGGCGGCGGGTGGCGCCGACGTCAGCCAGGACGTCAAGGATGACGTGCAGTCGTCGTCCGAGGCGCTCGACGCGGTCTCCGGCTGCGACCTGCCCAGCTCGATCGCCGGCCAGGTGAACGGCTACCGCGGCGACTTCGACGACTTCAACACGTTCATCTCGGACTTCGTCACGGCCGGTGTGGCCGACCCCAGGTCGGTGCGCGCCCGGATCGGCGAGATCGGCGACAAGAACGACAAGACCGACGGCGAGCTGGACACCCTCACCGATGCCGTCACCAAGCAGGTCGACGACGGCCACCAGAAGACCGGGTCGGCGATCAAGCGGACCCGGTGGACCGTGATCATCGTGGCGCTGATCGCTCTCGCCCTGCTGATCGGCATGGCGCTCCCGCTGGTCCGTTCGATCCTCGGCCCGATCCGCAGAATCGGCGCGGTGATCGACGGGCTGGACAAGGGCGACCTGACCGTGCGCAGCGGGATCACCACCCGCGACGAGCTCGGCACCATGGCGCAGAGCCTGGACCACACGCTCGACAAGCTGCGTGAGTCGATGATCACCATCGCCAAGGACTCGGACTCGCTGGCCACCGCGGCCACCCAGCTCTCCGCGGTCTCCGGCGAGATCGCCTCCGCGGTCGACAACACCGACCGGCAGAGCAGCTCGGCCGCCACCGAGGCGGACGAGATCTCCCGCAACGTGCAGAGCGTCGCGGCCGGCTCCGAGGAGATGGGCCTGTCGATCCGGGAGATCTCCCGCAACGCGGCCGACGCCGCCCAGGTCGCCTCGGTCGCGGTGGCCGAGGCCGCCCGCGCCACCGAGAGCATCCGCCGGCTCGGCGAGTCGTCCGCCGAGATCGGCAACGTGATCAAGCTGATCACCAGCATCGCCGAGCAGACCAACCTGCTCGCCCTGAACGCCACCATCGAGGCGGCCCGGGCCGGCGACGCCGGCAAGGGCTTCGCCGTGGTGGCCAGCGAGGTCAAGGACCTGGCCCAGGAGACTGCCCGCGCGACCGAGGACATCGGCGCCCGGGTCACCGCGATCCAGAACGACACCACCGGCGCGGTCGAGGTGATCAACCGGATCTCCGAGGTGATCGCGCAGATCAACGACTTCCAGACGACGATCGCCTCGGCGGTCGAGGAGCAGACCGCCACCACCGGCGAGATGAGCCGCAGCATCGGTGAGGTGGCGGCCGGCTCCAGCCGGATCGCCGCGAACATCAACGACGTGTCGTCGGCCAGCCAGGCGACGGTCAGCGGCGTCAACCAGACCCGGGAGGCGAGCGAGGAGGTCTCCCGGACCGCCGAGGAGCTGCGCGCCCTGGTCGGTGCCTTCAAGTTCTGATTTCCCGGGTACAACGAGGGCCGGTCACCGTGGTGGCCGGCCCTCTTTCTCATGTCCGCGGCACGGCTGCCGATCGGGGGCGTATGCGCATCGGAACCGACCGGCTGGACGACTCACTGATCGCCCGGCGCCGGATGGTGGAGATCGCCGCGCTGGTCTGCCGCTGCATCGGCATCGCTGTCGTGCTGTGCACCGCGCTCGGCGTCCGGGGGTTCGCCGCCGAATCGGTGCCGGGTCCGGTGCTCTATCTGTGCGCTGCTCTTATGGCGTTGTCCTCTGTGATGTCCGGTTTTTCGGCACGGCACCCTGCCTCGCCGCGGTATGCGATGCTCAGCGCCCTGCAGATCGCTCTGGACACCGCGGTCACCATCGGCTGCGTGGTGTTCACCGAGCGGCACACCGGGGCGAACACCTGGCCGGTGCTGAGCCTGCCGATCGCCATCGCCGCGATCCGGCACCAGCTGCCCGGCGCCCTCGCGGTCTGGGCGGTGACCTCGGCCTCGCTGCTGCTGATGCCGCTCGACCCGGGCGCCGCCGCGCTCGGCGTCTCGCTGAACCTGATGATCGCCGGCATCAGCGGATCCCAGGCGAGCGCGTTCCAGCGCCAGCTCAGCACCCTGCAGGAGGTCCGGCGGGAACTGCAGCACCAGGCCACCCACGACGCGCTGACCGGGCTGCCGAACCGGGCGCACCTGGCCGCCTCCGCCGAGCACGACCCGGGCCGGCCCCTCGCGGTGCTGCTGCTCGACCTGAACGGCTTCAAACAGATCAACGACACGCACGGGCACGCCGCCGGTGACGTGCTGCTGCACGAGGTGGGCAACCGGCTCGGCACGGTCCTCGGTCCCGGCGATCTGGCCGCGCGGCTGGGCGGCGACGAGTTCGTGGTGCTGCTGCGCGACGCCGACGCGGCCACGGCCGGGCGCACCGCCCAGCGGATCCGGTCGGTGATCGCGCAGCCGGTCGGGATCGGTCCGGACCGGGCGGTGCGGGTCGGGGTCAGCGTCGGCGTGGCGATCCGCCCGGCCGGGGATGGCGCCGGGTTGGACGCGCTGATCGCCGATGCGGACGCCGCGATGTACCGGGAGAAGCACGCCGGACGCGCGGCGTGATGCACCATCTGACGTTCCGTGTCCGGGGCGTGCCGTTTCCCGCCCGGACGCGTTGATCCCTCACGCGGGTGTGCCGCGGCAGACGCCGTCCAGCCGGGCCGGTCCGGCAAACGGTCCGGCTGGGCGGCCCCTCACCGCCAGCCCGCCAGAACCTCCCCGACGGTCGCGGTGGCCGGTGGTCGCGGTGCCTGATTGGGCGTACGCCCGAATCGCGGAGCCGGGGAAGGCTGAACCTGACCGCCCACCTCGACGAAAGCGGACCTGGCCCGGTTGTGCGGGTGATCGGGGGCCTCGGCCGGCGTCAGCACCGGGCTCACGCAGGCATCGAGCCGGGCGAAGACCGCGGCCCATTCGTCGCGGGTGCGCGAGCCGATCCGGTCGGCGAGGATCCGGCGCAACTCCGGCCAGCCGTCCCGGTCGAACTGCCCGGGCAGTTCCGCGTCGTCCAGCCCGAGCCCGCCCAGCAGCGCGCCGTAGAACTGCGGTTCGATCGCGCCGACCGCCAGGTAGCCGCCGTCCGCGGTCCGGTACGTGTCGTAGAACGGCGCCCCGCCGTCGAGCAGGTTCTCCCCCCGCCCGCCCGGCCACTGCCCGGCGTCGATCAAACCGCGCAGGAACGTGGTGAGCAGCGCCGAGCCGTCGACCATCGCGGCGTCGACCACCTGCCCGCGCCCGGACCGCTCGCGCTCCAGCAGTGCGGCGAGCACCCCGACGGCGAGCAGCATGCCGCCCCCGGCGAAGTCGGCGAGCAGGTTGACCGGGGCGTGCGGCGGCTGCCCGGACCGGCCGAGCGGCTCCAGGGCACCGGCGATCGCCAGGTAGTCGATGTCGTGCCCGGCCGCTGCGGCCAGCGGACCGTCCTGTCCCCACCCGGTCATCCGGGCGTAGACCAGCCGCGGGTTCAGCCCGGCGCAGCGGTCCGGGCCGAAACCGAGGCGTTCGGCCACCCCCGGGCGGTAGCCCTCGACCAGCACGTCGGCCTTCGCGACCAGGTCGAGCAGACCGGCCAGTCCGTCCGGCGACTTGAGGTCGAGGGTGAGCGTGCGCCGGTTGCGCTGCAGCGGACCGTCCAGTCCGGTGCCGCCGGGCCGGTCGACCAGCACCACGTCGGCGCCCAGGTCGGCCAGCACCATGCAGCCGAACGGGCCGGGCGCGAGCCCGGCCAGCTCGACCACCCGCACCCCGCGCAGCGCGGTCATGCCGGGGCGAACCGGTCGCCGTACCGGGCGGCCAGCTCGGCGGCCCGGCCCTTGAAGTCGGGGTGCTGCTCGACGTAGCGCAGCACGCCGCCGGTCCAGGCCGGGAAGCCGATGCCGAGGATCGAACCGATGTTGCCGTCGGCATCGGTCCGCAGCACGCCCTCGGCCCGGCAGCGCAACGCGTCCAGCGCCTCGCTGAACAGCAGGCGTTCCTGCACGTCGGCGAAGGGGATGGCGCGGCCCTCGTCGGTGGCGAGCCCGGCCAGGCCGTCCCACAGTCTGCCGCGCCGGCCGTTCTCGTAGGTGTAGAAGCCCCTGCCGGAGGATCGTCCGGGTCGGTCGTGCCGCTCCAGCATCTCCTGGATCAGCGCGTGCGCCTTCGCCGGACCGGCGGTGGTCCCGGCCGCCGCGTACGCCTTGTGGATTTTGTGCATCAGCGTCAGCGTCACCTCGTCGGCCAGCGCGAGCGGCCCGGTCGGGTAGCCGGCCTGCAGCGCCGCCTGCTCGATCGACGCGGCCGGCACCCCCTCGGCCAGCATCGCGACCGCCTCGTTCATGAACTGGCCGATCACCCGGCTGGTGAAGAAGCCGCGGCCGTCGTTCACCACGATCGGCGTCTTGCCGATCCGGCGGCCCAGGTCGAAGGCGCGGGCGATCGCGGCGTCCGAGGTCTGCTCGCCGACCATGATCTCCAGCAGCGGCATCTTGCCGACCGGCGAGAAGAAGTGCATGCCGATGAAGTCGCCGGGCCGGGTCACCCCCTCGGCCAGACCGGTGATCGGCAGGGTGGAGGTGTTCGAGGCGAGCAGGGCGCCCGCGGCGAGGACCGGCTCGACCTCGGCGAACACCTGGTGCTTGAGCTTCGGGTCCTCGAACACCGCCTCGATCACCACGTCGCAGCCGCGCAGGTCCTCGACGTCGGCGGTCGGCGTGATCCGGGCCAGCACGGCCGGGTCACCCTCGGCCACCGCGCGGGCCGCCGCCTCCCGCGACACGTCCTTGACCACGACCTCCAGGCCGGCTTGCGCACACGCATAGGCGATGCCGGCGCCCATCATCCCGGCACCCAGCACGGCGATTCTGGTGGCCGGGGCGACGTCGACCCGCGGCCGGGCGGCGCCGCCGTTGACCGCGCGCATGTCGAAGAAGAACGCGCCGATCATGTTCTTCGCGATCCGGCCGGTGAGCAGCGTGATCAGCCGTCGGGTCTCGATGGTGAAGGCGGTCTCGATGTCGACCTGGGCGCCCTCCACCGCGGTGGCCAGGATCGCCTCCGGGGCCGGCATCCGGTTGCCCTTGAGCTGCTTGCGCAGGGTGGCCGGGAAGGCCGGCAGCTGGACCGCGAGCTTCGGGGTGGCCGGGGTGCCGCCGGGCATCCGGTAGCCCGGCCTGTCCCACGGCTGGGCGGCGTCCGGGTTGGCGGCGATCCACTCCCTGGCCCGGGCCATCATCTCGTCCTGCGATGAGACGACCTCATCGATCATTCCGGCTTCCCGGGCCGCGGCCGGCTTCACGCGTTTGCCGGTGAGCAGCCAGACGGTCAGGGCGGGAGCCAGGCCGAGCATCCGGACGGTGCGGGTCACGCCGCCGGCGCCCGGGAGCAGGCCCAGCGTCACCTCGGGGAAGCCGACCCGGGTGCCGGGGGCGTCCAGGGCGATCCGGTGGTGGCAGGCGAGGGCGATCTCGAAACCGCCGCCCAGGGCGGCGCCGTTGATCGCGGCGACGACCGGACGACCGTACGTCTCCAATCTCCGGAGGTCCTTCTTGATCGTGCCCAGCAGGTCGAACAGGGCGCCGGCGTCCTCCGGGCGGGCCCTGCTCATCGTGGGCAGGTCGCCGCCGGCGAAGAAGGTGCTCTTCGCGCTGCTCACGATCACGCCGGTGACCTGGTCCCGCTCCGCCTCCAGGCGGTCGAGGGCGGCGCTCATGGCGGCGACGTAGGTGGCATTCATCGTGTTCGCCGATTGGTCCGGGTCATTCATCGTCAGCGTGACGATGCCGGCCTCGTCCTTGTCGTAAGAGATCACTTGTCGAACTCCGTAACGCGCTCGATGACGGTCGCGACGCCCATGCCGCCGCCGATGCAGAGGGTGACGACGGCCCGTTTCAGATCGCGGCGCTCCAGCTCGTCGACCACCGTGCCGACCAGCATCGCGCCGGTGGCGCCCAGGGGGTGTCCGAGAGCGATCGCTCCGCCGTTGACGTTGACCTTGTCCGGGTCCAGTTGCAGATCGCGGATGTACTTGAGGACGACCGCGGCGAAAGCCTCGTTGATCTCGAAGAGGTCGATATCCGAGATTTCGAGATCCGCTGCTTTCAGGGCCTTGATCGTGGCGGGCGTCGGGCCGGTCAGCATCAGGGTGGGGTCGGCGCCGCTCACCGCCGCCCCGACGATCCTGGCGCGCGGCGTCAGCCCCAGCTCCCGGCCGGCCCGCTCGGAGCCGACCACGACCAGCGACGCGCCGTCCACGATCCCGGACGAGTTGCCGGCGTGGTGCACATGCTCGATCGACTCCAGCCAGTGGTACTTCTGCAGCGCCACCGCGTCGAACCCGGCCTGCTCACCGATCCCGGCGAAGGACGGCCGCAACTTCCCCAGCCCGGCCCGGGTGGTGTCCGGCCGCGGATGCTCGTCGACCGCCAGGATCTCCAGCCCGCTCGGATCGCGCACCGCGACGATCGACCGCTGGAACGCGCCCCCGGCGATCGCCTTCGCGGCCCGCTCCTGCGACTGGATCGCATAGGCGTCGACGTCGTCGCGGGTGAACCCTTCCAGGGTCGCGATCAGGTCGGCGCTGATCCCCTGCGGCACGAAACTGGTGGCCAGCGCCGTCTCCGGGTCGAGGAACCAGGCGCCCCCGTCCGACCCCATCGGGTTGCGCGACATCGACTCGACCCCGCCGGCCAGGATCAGGTGCTCCCACCCGGACCGGATCCGCGACGCCGCCTGATTCACCGCCTCGAGACCGGAAGCACAGAAACGATTGAGTTGTACGCCGCCGACCGTGTCCGGCAGCCCCGCGACGAGCGCCGCCGAGCGGGCCAGGTCGCCGCCCTGCTCGCCGATCGGCGTGACGATCCCCAGCACCACGTCGTCGATCCGTCGCGGGTCCAGGCCGGGACTGCGCTCGCGTACCGCGTCGATTAGCCCGGTCACCAGGGTGATCGGCTTCGTCCCGTGCAGGGCGCCGTTGTCCTTGCCTCGTCCGCGCGGGGTCCGGACCGCGTCGTACAGGTAGGCCTGCTCAGAGGACACGGGCGATCAGCTCCTTCATGATCTCGTTGGTGCCGCCGTAGATCTTCTGCACCCGGGCGTCGGCGTACATCCGGGCGATCGGGTACTCGGTGGTGTAGCCGTACCCGCCGAAGATCTGCAGGCAGCGGTCGACCACCTCGCACTGTCCCTCGGTGAGGAACAGTTTGGCCATCGCCGCGGACGCCACATCCAGTTCACCCCGGGTGTGCCGGGCGATGCAGTCGTCCAGGAAAACTCGGGACACCCGGGTCCGGGTCGCGCATTCGGCGAGAACCATCCGGGTGTTCTGGTGACCGACCAGCGGTTTGCCGAACGCGGTCCGCTCCTTCGCGTACGCGGTGGCCAGCTCCACCGCCCGCTGCATCGCCGCGACCGCACCGACCCCGATCACCAGCCGCTCCTGGGGCAGCTGCTGCATCAGCTGGTAGAAGCCGGTGTTCTCGGCGTCCGGCCCGCCCAGGATGTCGGCGGCCGGCACCCGGAACTCGTCGAAGAACAGCTCCGCGGTGTCGTTCGCGTGCAACCCGATCTTCTCCAGGTTGCGGCCCCGCCGGAAGCCGGGGGCGTCGTCGTCCAGCTCGCAGACCAGCAGGGAGATGCCGTGCGCCTTGGCGGACTGATCGGTCTTCACCGCCAGGACCAATAAGTCCGCCAGATACCCGTTGGTGATGAAGGTTTTCGAACCGGACACCAGGAGGTCCTCGCCGGTCCGGACCGCACGGGTCCGTATCGCCTGCACGTCGGAACCGCCGTCCGGCTCGGTCATCGCGATCGCGCCGATCAACTCGCCGCTGCACAGGCCCGGCAGCCAGCGGCGCTTCTGTTCCTCGGTGCCGTAGGCGGCGAGATACCCGGTCACGATCCCGCAGTGCACGGCCAGGCCGAGGCTGCCCTCGCCGGTCAGCTGCTGCTCGTGCAGCACGACGGCCTCGTGGGTGAAGTCGCCGCCCCCGCCGCCGTACTCCTGCGGGACCGAAAGCCCGAGCAGGCCGAGCTCGCCGGCCCGGCGGTAGTGCTCCCGGTCGGGATGGCCCTGCTGTTCGAGGCGGGCCGCGTGCGGCACCACCTCCTTGAGAAAGAAGGTGCGGGCCATCTCGGCCAGGTCGTCGTGTTCCGGCATGCGCCACGGCTCGGCGTAGCCGTCCAGTCCAGGCGTCGGCATCGATACACCCTCGATCACTATTGGCGCTGTGTCAACAAGGGTGTGATGAATTGGCTTTATCCATCGGGAAACCCGCTGACCGCATCGACGCGCACCCGATCTCGGAGCGAGATGGAGGGGTGCGCGACGTACGGTCCGGTTCCGGGCGGGGCGGCAGCGGCGGGAATGGCGCCCGGGGTCTGCGGTGTCGCGGGGGTCCTCGTTTCCGCTGTGCACCTACCGGCCCCGCGATGCGCACCGGGGTTGCCGGGGTGATTGTTTCTCATGTGACCGCCGTGGCCGGGCGATGCCGATCGGGTTTCCGGGGTGATCGTTTCCGGTGTGTCGGCAGGGGTTTCCGTGATGGGGGAGGATAGCCGGATCATGGCTGTGAGTGAAGCCGGGCCGGCGCGCCCGCCGATCATCCGCCGCCGGCGTCTCGAACCCGACGCCCGGCGCGAACAGATCCTGTCCGTGGCGATCCGCCTCTTCGGCGACCGCCCCTACGCCGACGTCTCCACCACCGACGTCGCCCGCGGCGCCGGTGTAGCCCGCGGCCTGGTGAACCACTACTTCGGGACGAAGAAGGAGCTCTACCTGGAGGTCATCCGGGTGATGCTGACCGTCCCCGAGGTCGCCCTCTCCCGCCTCCCGGACGGCGGCCCCGCCGAACGCGCCGACGCCATCGTCACCTGGTTCCTCGACGTGGTCTCCCGGCACAGCACGTCCTGGCTGGCCGCCATCACCGCCGGCGGGATGGCCGGCGACCCCGACGTCGACGAGGTCATCGCCGAAGCCGTCGACATCGCCGCCGACAGCATCCTGTCCGCCGTCGGCCCGGCCCCGACCGCGTCCAGCGCCACCGCTGCGGCCACCGGGCCGGCCGGCCCGTCAACCGTCGTTGTCCCTCCGGCGGTCCCGGCCGCAGGTCCTGCCGGCCCGTCATCCGGCATCACGGCCGGTGCCCCGCCGGCTGCCTCGGCGTCCGGCTCCCCACCGGCCGCTGAGCCGGGAGAGGCGTTGCGCGGCATGGCCCGCGCCTACGTCGGCCTGGCCACCTACACCGCCCGCGAGTGGCTCCAGCGCGATGCCCTGACCCGCGACCAGGTGCACACGTTGCTCACCACCACGCTGCTGACCATGGTCGAGAAGGTCTTCCCCCGGGCGACCTGACACTGCGCGCCGCAGCCGACGCGGACCGCGCGGTCCGTCCTCGCGGACGCGGCGGTCCGGATCGGCGGTCCGGTTCGCCGATCACGCCGAAGCGGTCCGAGCATCCCGCCGTATCGGGGTCAAGCGACTCCACCCCGCATGGCGGTCGAGTCAGCACCGTCCGCCCGGAGAATTCCATGGGCTGGGCTTCGGGACCGGTGGGTGCTCGGGGGGCGGTGGGCGACCTGGGCCGGTGGGTGACCGGGGGTGGAGGCGCTTGATGCGGACGGAGGCCCGGGGACGATCCCAGAGGAGAGCGACCCCGGGCTGCCGGCGTTATCCGTTGATCTTGTCGCGCCAGGCGAGGGCTTCGCGCAGCTCGCTCAGGTCGGGCTTCGGGCCGCCGACGCCGACGGTGAACAGCCGGGCGCCGAGTTCGTGCATCCGGTCGCGGCTGTCCGGCTTGCTCGCCACCGATACCTCGATCTCCGACGGGTCGCGGCCCACGTCGGAGCAGTGCCCGCGGAGCACGCCCAGCTTGTGCTCCAGGGTTTCCGCGTCGGCGAACGAGTGCCAGATGTCGGCGTGCTTGGCGACCAGGCGCAGCGTCTTCTTCTCGCCGCCGCCACCGATCAGCACCGGGATCTTGCGGGTCGGCGGCGGGTTCAGCTTGCCCCAGCGCGACTCGATCCGCGGCAGCGCGCCCGCCAGGTCGTCGAGGCGGCCGCCGGCGGTGCCGAACTCGTAGCCGTACTCGGTGTAGTCGCGTTCGAACCACCCGGAGCCGATGCCGAGGATCAGCCGGCCGGCGGAGATGTGGTCGACGGTGCGGGCCATGTCGGCGAGCAGTTCCGGATTGCGGTAGCTGTTGCACGAGACCAGGGCGCCGATCTCGACCCGGGAGGTGGACTCGGCCCAGGCGGCGAGCATGGTCCAGCACTCGAAGTGCAGACCGTCCGGCTCGCCGTACAGCGGATAGAAATGGTCCCAGTTGAACAGCACGTCGACGCCGAGGTCCTCGGCCTCGGCGGCGGTGCGGCGGATGGTGGCGTAATCCATGTGCTGGGGCTGCAGCTGAAGTCCGATGCGGACCGGCCTGTCGATCATAGGAAGCAGGTTACGTGCCGATACCGCCCCGGATCGGCTTGATGGTGACGAATCACTGGGCGGCGGCCGCCGGGATGCCGGGTGGCGCCTGCTGCGGATGCGCTGGCGGGAGGGGCGACGGGTGAGCGCCGGGGCCGGTTGGCCCCGGCCCTGGTAGGCAGCCGGTGACTGCGCGACGAGAACGTGTGGCCCCCACCCGATGAGGTGAATTCGACCTTTTGGGGGACGGCTTCCGATTCACAGGCGTCTAGGCTTCGCCGCCGGATGGCCTGATGGCACACAGCCTGTGAGGAACGGGAGACTGTCGATGAAGATCGTTGCGTTGAGGCTGAGCAATTTTCAGTCGTTCGGCCCCGAGCCGACAACGATCGATCTTGATGACTTGACCTACATTCTCGGCCCGAATGGCTCCGGCAAGACTGCCGCTTTGGAGGCGCTTTCCCGGTTGTTCAGTCCACTGGCCGCGCAGCGTCAAATTCAGCCGGAGGACTTTCACGTGCCGGTCGATCGGTCCGCCAGTGAGGTGCAGGATGCCCAACCGACCCTCTGGCTAGAGGTCGATGTGTTGTGCCCTGAAGCGGGGGCCGGCGGGACACACGCGTCGGTACCGCCGTTCTTCGCGCACATGAGGATCGATACGGCGGACGGGATCCCGCAGATTCGAGTTCGGCTGACGGCACAACTGGCCGCAGACGGAGTCATCGACGAGAAGATCGAGTACGTCCTGCAGGCTGACGCGGCAGGGGTGCCGACCAGCTGCACCCAGATGAGCCGTTTCGACCGCGCGCAGATCGAGGTGTACTACCTTCCAGCCCGCCGTGACCCGGTAGATCACATCGCCTATACAGCGGCCTCGCTGATTGGACGTAGCCTGCGAGCAGCGGACTGGACGAGCGAGCGGGAGGTGCTTGGCGATCTATCTGCACAGATCACCGACACACTGGTCGCCAACGCCGCGGTGGCAGGTATCGGCGTGCACCTGACCAAGCAGTGGCAGAACCTGCACAGCGGCGGCTACTTCCGAGATCCCTCGATTGCCTTCGGGCGTGGCGATCTTGAGGGGGTGTTGCGTCAACTTACGGTGACGTTTTCCCCATCGCACGGCGGGGCATCCCTGCCATTCGACCGGCTCAGTGACGGACAGAAGTCGTTGCTCTACATCTCGCTCGTCCTCTCCTGGCAATCGTTGGTCCGGCGGGTTCTGCGCGGTGAGGAAACTTCCCTGGATCCAGATCGGCTGCGCCCTCCTGTGCACGTCGTGATCGAGATCGAGGAGCCGGAGAACAGCCTCGCACCGCAGTATCTTGGCCGTATCATCCGTCAGGTGCGCGGCGCATGCTCGGCCGGCGACGTCCAGGCGCTGATCGCCACGCACGCGCCGGCTCTGCTAAGACGGGTTGACCCGGACACGATTCGCTTCTTGCGGCTCGACGCCGCCCGGCGGACGACTGTCGAGCGCATCGTTGTTCCGGCGGACGACGTATTGGCCGCGAAGTACGTCCGCGAGGCGGTCCAGGCGTACCCGGAGCTGTACTTTTCCCGCCTTGTCGTGCTGGGCGAAGGCGACAGTGAGCAAGTGGTACTGCCCCGAGTCCTCGCCGCAGCCGGCATCGCCGAAGACGACGCCTCCGTGTCGGTGGTTCCGCTGGGCGGTCGGCACGTCAACCACTTCTGGCGGCTGCTCAACCAACTCCACATCCCGCACGTCACCCTGCTTGACCTGGACAGCGGCCGTTATCACGGCGGCTGGGGCAGGGTACGCAACGCCATGCGGCAGCTCAATGCAGTCCAACCCGATACGTTCGCGGAAGCCCAGATCGACCAGTTGCCGAAGTGGGATGACGACTGCGATTTTCCGCAGCCCGGATGCGGCCCCGACATCGGCGGTGGGCTCGGCCCGATCGATGTGCTGGAGCAGCATGGCGTCTTCTTCTCCCAGCCAGTCGACCTTGACCTCATGATGCTGGCGGCCTATCCGACCGCCTATGCCGTCGACCCTCCCGCAAAACCGGACCCGCAGACCGTCGTGGCCGTGCTTGGAAAGAGCCACAAAAACGAGATCCGCCTTCGCAGCGAGGTCCTTGACCTCTTCGACGAGTATCACCGGAAGTTTGACCTCGGCAGCAAGCCTGCGACACATCTGAGCGCCCTGGCTAGCCTCGACGACCAACACTTGCTCAAAGAATCACCCATGGTGCTTACCAGGATGGTCGAGCATGTGCGCGCGGTCCTGGGCGGCCTGCCGGAATGATCCGCCCCGAGCACTGGCGGCCCGCAGACGGCCTGACGCTGGAACCGAATGCGCTGAAAGCGGCGACAGCGGCCGACCTCAACGCGGTGGTCGCCGCCGGGCCCGGCGCAGGGAAGACGGAGTTGCTTGCCCAGCGCGCAGACTTCCTGCTGCGTACCGGTCAGTGTCCGTACCCGCGCCGCATTCTGGCAGTCTCGTTCAAGGTCGATGCCGCTCGTAATCTGGCCGAACGGGTCCGCCGCCGCTGCGGGCCGACGCTCGCGGACCGGTTCGACAGTTTCACCTTCCACGCCTTCGCCAAGCGCCTCGTTGACAACTTCCGGCCAACGCTGACCGGTGCCAATGCCCTTGATTCGGATTACCGCATCGATCGGCAGGACCGGATTGCCAGCAAACAGATCACGTTCGAAGACTTGGTTCCGCTTGGGCTGGAGATCGTCCAGGCCAACATCTATGCCCGGCGGGGCCTGGACCAGACCTACAGTCACGTCTTTCTCGACGAGTTCCAAGACTGCACAGCGGACCAGTACGAGCTGATCAAAGCGGTCTTCGGGCCGTCGACCGCCATCGTGACCGCTGTCGGCGACACCAAGCAGCGGATCATGCTTTGGGCCGGTGCTCTCGACGGAGTGCTGGAGACCTTCGCCGACGACTTCTCCGCCGTGCGTCTGCCGCTGTATCAGAACTTCCGCTCCGCGCCACGACTGCGGCGCATGCAGAACCGGATGATCGCCCAGATGGACCCCAGTGCCGTCAGCCCTGCGGAGGATCTGGTCGGTGATGATGGCGTCATCGACGTCCTCGGCTTCTCTGACGAGTACCAGGAGTCGCGAACAGTCGGCGATCTTCTTTCCGGATGGCTCGGTCAAGGCGTGCCTCCGGCCGAGATCGCTGTGCTCGTACGCAACCAGCCGCACCTGGTCGCTTCGGTGCTTGGGGACGAACTGCGTGCACGCGGCATCGCCTTCCGCAACGAGCAGGAGAGTCAGGATCTCACCGCAGAGCCGATCGCGGCCCTCGTACTCAATTTCCTTCGAGTAGTCGCTGACGATCGGCAACCCCACGCCTACGCCGACCTGATGAGGATCGTGGCCCGCACGAACGCCTCCGACGACGAGGTCGCACGCTTCGACAGCCAGGTCAAACGAATCATCACCACGGCTCGGATCGCCGTACGGGCTTCAACATTCACCCCCGACGACTCCGCAGGATGGCGGAACCTCGTCATTGGATTCCTGCGTCTGGTGTCCCGGCCGGTGTTGACCGCATTGTCGGCCAGCTACCAGCAGGGCAACCGCCTTGACGACCTTATCGTGCAGACGATGGCTGCTTTCGAACGGGAACTCGCCGTAGACGGCAACGCCGTACTAGCCCTGCGGCGGCTTTCTGAAGCCGACGCCGTGAGAGTCCTAACTATCCACAAGTGCAAGGGCTTAGAATTCGAGAAAGTCGTAGTGCTCGGCGTGGAGACTCAGCTCTTCTGGAGTAAAGATTTGACGACGATCATGTCGGAGTTCTTCGTCGCGATCTCCCGCGCGAAACTGCACCTCGTCCTGACTCACGTCGAGCACCGCGGCCGGCCGAGCGCCGCCACGAGACGATGGGATGAGCGGCGCTCATCCCATCAGACATTGCTCGGCTTCGCAGCTGAGGATTAACCATCCAAGCTGCCGAGCTTGACGGAGCGGAGGACCGAGGGCAGGTCGGCGCGGTAAGGGATCAGGCCGAGGCGCCGGTGGCGGATGGTGGCGGCGAGGGAGATGTCGGCGTGGGCCGGGACACCAGCCGGCTTCTTGACGACGATCGTCAGTTCCTCGTCGCCGATCAGTGGCTGGCCGCTGACGGCGCGGAACCTCCATTCGGGGTCGCTGTCGCGTTCGCCCATGCCGACGAGGAACAGGTCCTCGCGGTTGCCTTGTGGCGCGTACTCAATGGCGGCTTCGGCGACTGTGAGGTTGGCGGTGAGCGCGATCCGCCCGGTACGGGGCACCGTACGTACGCGGTGTTTGGGGCTGATCGACCAGGCGATCGGCTGACGGTCGGCGGGTTCGCCGGGAGCCTGCAGGTTGACGCCGACGGCTGCGTCAACGATCGGGTCGCCGTTGGGGACGGCCCGGAACGAGCAGAACACGCTCAGCATGAGGTAGTCGTTGTCGGCGGCCTGGGCCTCAAGGAATTCGCGCCAGCCCGGGTCGGCGGAGATGGTGCCGGCTTCGAGCGGGCGTACCACCGGTGTGCCGAGCGTGACTCGGCCGCTAATTCGGGGTGCTGCTCCCGGTGACTGCAGGCGGGGTTCCAGCAGGAGGTCGACCTCGTGGATCGAGGTGTCGAGATCAGTCATTGGGCGGCTCCTCGGGGATAGTGGTACGCCAGTTGCCGACGAACGTGAAGGTGCCCCAGTCGCGGTAGGCGGGATGCCTGTCGCGGGTGCGCTGTTGGGCGGCCCGGAACGCCGAACGCCGGTCGGGGTCGACGGCCAGCCGTTCGTAGAGGTGGTGGAAGAATTCAGTGGCCACGGTCGGGTGGACGGGCCAGAGGCAGCCGATGACGGCGGTGGCGCCTGCAGAAAGTAGGGCGGCGGGCAGCCCGCGCAGATTGTCGTTGAGGTCGAAGCGGCCGAGCGCGGATTCGCAGGCGCTCAGGGTGACCAGTTCCACGCCGCGCAGATCGGTGCGCAGGATGTCGTGGGCGAAGACCCGGCCGCCCGAGAGGTACAGGCACTGGAACCAGGGCGCCCATTCGTTGTGGCTGCCGTGCGCGGCGACGTGGACGTACCGTGCCTGGGTCAGGCCGGAGAGGAAGCGTTCGGGTGTAGCCGTGGAGCCGAGTACGGCCTCACCGCCCATCGCTGTGGCGACCTGGGCGGCGTGGCTCTCCAGGGCGTCCTCGACAGGTAGGCCGTGAGCGGTGCCGCCGCTACCTGAAGCGAACGCGACGAAGCCGCGCCGAACTGACGGTGGCTGTTCGCGGAGCATTTCGGGACTGGCGATCTGCGTGACGGTCCAGTCGTCGGCGGCCGGTCCTGTTCCGCTGGTGAGCAGGTGGAAGGGGACGTAGTGCAGCGGTCCGTCGGCCCAGACACACAGGTGACGGCGGCCTTCGGCGTGCCACTGGGGCATGCGGTCGGCGAAACCGGCGAGATAGGAGTCGGGTCGTTCGGACAGGTGCTGCTGGGCGTCGCGGCTGACGGCCCGGTGCAGCGGGTCGGCGGTGACACTGTTGCGTAGTTGCGCCACTCGGATGCCGAAGGGGGACAGGGCCAGGTGGTGGCTGCCGCGGTAGAGCCGGATCAGGCTGCCACCAGCGTCCGGGATCAGCAACGTGCGGTATTCGACGGCATCGCGGGTGACCGCCATGGCGTGCAGCGCGCCGGATGGATCGCCAGACGGTTTGCGGGCTTCACCGAGCATCAGTGACACGAACACCGTCTCCGGTGGCAGCATCGACTGCAGCTCGTCGAGGGGGATCGGTGGTGGTTGCCATGAACTGCGGGCGGAGGAGAGTTCTGCGCTGATCCGGCGGTCGGCCGCACGTTGCCGGTTGCGGGCCACCGCGTCAGGGCCGGTCTCGGTCTCGGCTTCACCGGATCCGGCGTACAAGGTCATGACCGTTTCTGCTCCGCCTGGCAGGTCGATGTCGGGCAGGCTTTGCTCGACTGGCATTTCCCGAAGTTCCCGCAGCAGACGTGGGCTGGCAGTGAACGGCCCGGGGGAATGCAGTGCCGAGGCCAGCCAGCGGCCTTTGGCGGCCTGGTGCAGCATGATCACGGCGTTGACGTCGACCTGACGGTCGGCGAGATGAAACAAGATCCGCTGGTAGAACTCGAACAGTGCCCAGGCCACAGGCTCACCTGGGGTACCGCTGAGGCCCGCGGCTGCCCACAGCAGCACGATTGCGGCCGAGCTGGTCTGATCGTTGTCGCAAAGGGTCATCTGAAGCCGCCCGGCGTCGAGGCTCGCGAGCGCCAGGTCGTGCTGGCGGCAGAGCGCGTACCGCAACGCGGCGGCACCGAATCGGCGGGCCGACTCCGGGTGCGTGCCGTCGTCGGCGGAGCGGGTGGCCAGATCGTAGGTGAGTCCGGCTTCGAGGTAGTCGATGGCGTCGCCGTGCCATCGCCACAGCTCAGGCGCTTCCTGGTGTGCCTCGGACAGCAGATCGAGAGCGTTGGCGATGAGTTCCGGTGTTGCGCCGAAGGCGGTGTGCGCGGCGAGGTGAATAAACGTAGCGGCCAGCTCAGGCCCAGCTGCCACCGCCCGCACCTGGTCGACCAAGTCGGCGTCGACTCGTAGGTCCGGCGAGCAGGGCAGGACGCCGTCCGCGAGCAGGTGCACCTCGCTGCGCCACCGGACCCGTCGCTGCGCGTCACTCGCCAGTACGGGCAGGTGGTCGTCGGCAGCGGCGAGTAGCTCGGCCTCCAAATCGGGGCGCATCGCCTCACCGGCGAGCGTGAGCGCCTCGGCAAAGACCGACGACGCCTCTGGTATGCCGTACCGGTCCCGCACCGTGGCCAGGGGCATCGCCAACAGCGAGTTCAGGTCGGGGGGCAGGGCGATCTCGCCGAATCGATACAGCACGCGAAGTACGTAAAGGAAACTGAGCTGGTCACGGGTTGGGTCCAGCAGGTCGAACGCCGTCCGGCACCCCGCCAGTGCCTCATCGTCGGCGGACTCCTGGCGCATCCCGGCTCGAAACGAATACGCCTCGACGAGCGCCTTGAGAATCCGGCCGCGGTCATGGCCGACGGCCAGGTCGGCTGCCTGCCGCAGATATTCGACGGCGCGGTCGGCGGCGACGTCAGGAGGTGGCAAGGGTGTCGGGTCACCCTCGGGGTGGGCGGTCAGCCGGCGCTGATGCCGAGCCAGCCACAATTGGTGGGCGCCATCGAACGTCAGCCCGGACATTGTTCCTAGATACGGGGTCAGGTAGAGCAGGCCCGCGGCGAACAGGGTGCCGGCGCGCTCGGCGGGCTCGTCGACGAGCATCGTGAGCTGCCTGGTCGCCACGGCGTGCGCGGCGGCGAGACGATCGGCGTCCGGGTCGTCGAGCAAGCTGTGTCTCACCGCTTCGACGTAGGCGTCGGCGGCCGTCCACCACGGGCTGTCGCGGGTGGCTCCCCAACGATGTTCCGCCGCGTCCATGGCGAGCCGTGCCACCTCCACGTTCGCCACGGATGTGTGGACGGCTAGGTCAATCGCCGTGGCGGATAGCGGGAACGACGGATCGGCGGCGTGCCGGGTCGCCTCCTGGTGTGACAACACTCGGGTCCGGACGTGATCGGCGAGCTGCAGCAACGCGACAGCCTGCCGACGCTCCTCGCCATCCGCTGCGAGCGGGTGCTCCTCAACGGGAACAGATCCGGCGCGGACCTTCTCCTCGATTCGCAGAGCCATGACTCGCTGCAGATACGGCAGAACCGACGTGTCGCCGTCGGCGGCTCGGCGCAGCCAGCCGACGGCTTCCGTCAACAGCACCGACGCCTGCTCTCCGAAGTGTAGGGCGAGCTGGCCCTGCCTCCCGAGTGCCGCCCCGAGTCCCTGGCAGGCGTGGGTGTACGAAGCCGAACCGGCGTCGAACCGATCGAGGGCGGCACGGTAGGCCGAGACGGCGTTCGTGAGATCGATGGAATCCCGGACAATGTCGAACCGGACCAGATGGGCGTCGCCGAGAAGGCTGTCACGGAAGCCGGCGTCGCTGGGCTCGTCGAGGTTCTGCAACTGCTCGATGACCGTCGCGACAGCAGCCGGATCGCTGGCCTCTTTCGCATCAACGAGCAGATCCTTGGCGCGGTCCAGTGGGTCTTGCCAGGGATCGTGGCCGGTCTCGCGGATGAGGTACGGCCACAGATCACGTGGCACCCGGCGGTGATCGACCATGAACAGCAGTTCGTAGGTGGCGAGAGCACCAGCGAACTCAACCTCCGCCCGACCCTCCGGGTCCTCGCCCGGACGATCGTGCGTAGCGGTTGTGGACTGCCAGACCAGACCACGCGTCCATTGGTATGCCGCGACAGCATGCAGGGCATCAGCGTCGACGTCCTCGCGGCCGGTTATCTCGTGGGTCGCCAGCCGGAGAAGCTCAGCTGCAGCATCCAGACCGCCGTCGGAGAGAAGCGGCTCCGGGGAGCCGGTTGTATGAAAGTGACGGACCCGGGTCACGAGATCAGCGATCAGCGCGTCCCGCACTCCACACCACCTCCACTGACCCGCCCTGGGCGAGTCTAAGCACAACACTCAAGCGTGGCGTTTCGTTCGACGGCGGATGAGGGCTGTTGGGTCTCGTTGGCTCAACGTGTCAGACCCTGTCGATATCGTGGCGGCCTCGCCGCTGGTTGGTGCCCAGCCATAGTCAGTGAGCGTTCTCAGATGGCTTCGGTATGGTGTGGAGGTCTTGTGAAACAGTGGTTGATGGTGGCCGAAGGTGGCCCGGCTGCCTACGAAAGTCCACACCATCGAGTCACCCGTGGATGGGAGACGTCCTACTGCCGTAGCCGCGACGAACACGACGTGGCGGAGGTCGCGGAAGGCGACGGGATCGCATTGATCCGGGTAGGCCGTTATGGAGGTGTTGTTGCGCACGGCCGTGCTACCTCGGTGATCGCAGAGCATCACCGCGATGGAGGAAAGCGGCTGGGATGCCAACCGCGCGAGATCACGGTCCGGTTCGACAAGACCTACCTCAGCGCACCGGTGCCGATGCGCCTGCTGTCGGACATCGGCGGGCTGACAAAAGCCCGGTACGTTCGGGCTGCTCGCTACATGCCGGCGGCACCGCTTGAGATCACTGTTGAGACGTGGGAGTCATTGCTGCGGGGAACGCAGGCTCCGGGCCCGTATGAATGGCCGATGGGCTGGGATCTCGACGCCGGCACCATCGTCGGGCGCGGAGATGTGCACGACGTTTATGGCGGTCAACGGCAGGGGAGCATCGGGCGCAGCGGCACCACCCCCAACACATTTCTGTTCCTTGGGGCCGGAAGCCACGGCGTGCCGTTTACCCACCGTTGGGCCGACGACGGTGCGCTGGTGCTTGTCGGCAAGCCGGAAGATATTGGTCGCGGCGAGCCGCCCGCAACTCCTGCGGGTTTCGAAAACCGGCTCGTTCTGCGGCACCTGCGCTCGGGGCTTCCTCTGCGAGTCTTTCAAAGCAACGGCAGGAAATCGGTCACCTACCTCGGTGAGGTGATCATTGATCAGGAGCACCCGGTCGAAGGCTGGATCGAGGCGGCAGCCCCGCCTCAGCCGCCCTCGTTGCCGCCGCCCTATACGGACCCGGGTAATCCGCCCACGGCTCGGCAGTTCAGAGCGCCGTTGCTGCGCGTACACCCGGTTACCTCGCTCACCCCGTTCGTGTCAGCGGAGCAGCAACCGCGGAGTCAACGTCAGAGACTACGGCTGAGGGTGATTCGGTCGGCCAGCGAGCCGGTATCGGGTCCCGCAACGCGGTCGGTGTCAGACTCCGAGCTTTACCGGCAGGCCGCCGATCGGTTACGGGAAGCGCCAGCCGGGGCAGCACCAGAACTGGCGGACGTCGCCGAGTTCGCTGAACTGGTGATCCGGCGGGGTCGGGCCGCCGGGCTGGCCGAGCTACGACGTCTTGTCCTCGATCCCGGCACCCGAGAGCCAGCCATTCAGCGCATCCTTGAGCAGCACTCCTGGGTGTTCGGAGGCGAATTCATGGGTGTCGCCGCTCGGCGAGCGCTGTCGTTGAGCGATCAGCTCGACATCCCACTTATCCGCGGCGACGGCACCCTTCATGGTGTCGAGATCAAACGCGCGTGCATCGCGAAACTTGTCGTTGCTCATCGGGGCCGAGCCGTCGTCGGTGAACCAGTCCACGAGGCTGTCGTCCAAGCCATGAACTACCTTCGTGGCTTGGACGAGCAGCGCCACACCGTTCTCAACGAGTACGGTGTCGACGCCCGCCGAGCGTCGATGACTGTCGTCATCGGCGCCCCTGCGTTCGTTCGCGAGCAGTTCACCCGGCAGGAGATCGCCGAGGCAATCCGCACCTACAACTCCCATCTGAGCCGGGTCAAAGTGGTCACCTATCCCGAGCTGCTTGCAGCCGCAGAAAGGATGCTGCAGCTTGCTGCGCCCCCGCAGGCCCGCCGGTGATCGGATCGTTGGTCCGAATCTCCGACCCAGAATTCCATCGGATCCAGTGAATGTTCTTGCGTTTGCGGGTACGACTGAGACCTCGACTGGGTTTCAGCACACTATTCGGTGACGTCCCCGCCGCAGCACCTATGCGTTGCGCTGGTCGCGCCAGGTGAGAAACTCACGGAGTTCGGTGAGGTCGGGGGTGGGGCCGCCGGTGTGGATGGTGAACAGGCGGGCGCCCAGCTCGTACATCTTGTCGCGGTCTTCGGTCTTGCCCATCACGGAGATCTCGATCTCGGAGGGGTCGCGGCTGATGTCGGCGCAGTGCTGCCCGAGGACGCCGAGTTTGCGTTCCAGGGTTTCCGAGTCGGAGAAGCTGTGCCAGATGTTCGCGTGCTTGGCCGTGAGGCGGAGCGTCTTCTTCTCGCCTCCCTGCCGATCAGGACGGGGATGTCGCGGGTCGGCTTCGGGTTCAACTTCTCCCAGCGGGATTCGATGCGGGGGAGTGCGGTCGCTGGCGCTGCAGTCGAAGTCCGATGCGGACCGGCCTGTCGATCATAGGAAGCAGGTTACGTGCCGATACCGCCCCGGATCGGCTTGATGGTGACGAATCACTGGGCGGCGGCCGCCGGGATGCCGGGTGCGGGGCGGATCAGTGGACGTCGGAGGTGGCGGATCACCGGGTGGGGGCCGCCGGGTGCGGGGCGGATCAGTGGACGCCGGAGGTGGCGGATCACCGGGTGGCGGCCGGCGGGATGCCGGGTGCGGGGCGGATCAGCGGACGCCGGAGGTGGCGGATCACCCGGCGGCACCCGCCGGGATGCCGGGTGCGGGGCGGATCGCCCGGGCGCCGAGGGTGACGGTGAGCGCGGCCAGCGCGCCGAGGAACAGCCGGTCCTGGAGCGTGTCGGCGTTGGCGATCAGGCCGAACACGGTGTGCCCGGTGAGCGCGCCGAAGCAGGCGGCGAGCCGGTGGGCGGCGGTCCAGGTCGGTGCGGCACGCCACCGGCGCAGGGCGCGGGCGATCAGGAGCACGATGACCGCGGCGCCGGCCATCGGGAGCAGCACCCAGGTGCCGTGGGTGAAGAACGGCTGGCGGGCGCCGGCGAACGGGAAGATCAGGGCCAGGAAGCCGAGGGCGGCGGCACCGGTCCACCCGGCGATCACGGCGGGGGCCGGCGCGGCGGCCGCGGCGGGGACGGGGGCCGGTGCGGCGGCCGCGGCGGGGGCGGGGCCGCGGCGGGCGGGCTTACGGCGTACACCATAGGCGGCGGCGGCGAGCAACGCCGCGACCGTGAGAAAAAGGACCGCCGGGAGCAGTGGCACCTGGTAGCCGGGATCCATGGTGGGCGGCACCGCGATCCGGAGCAGGCCGGCGCCGAGCGCCGCGACGACCGCGGTGCTGATCAACCCGCCCCGTCGCAGATAGGGCCGGTCACCGTGAGTGCGGAAGAGATGCTCGGTCAGGGTGATCGGGATCAGCACGCTGAACACCGGATGATAGATCAGGTTCAATTCTGCGTACGCCGTGTTCAGTCCCAGGAGGCGAGGCGCCCAGTCCGCCGCGTGATACAGGTGCGGGCTGGTCAGGCCCTGCAGGGCGAGACCCTCCTCGAGGATGCCGTAGGCCAGGCCGAGCAGCAGCAGGCCGGCCGTTCCGCCGCCGAGACGCCGGGTGGTCTCGCGGATGAGCAGCGCCCCGGCGCCGTAGATCGGGATGAAGATCGGAAAGTAGATCAGGTCACGCAGCGCCACATTGCCCATGGTCAGCTCGGCGACGACCGGGGTGAGCAGGATCAGGGTCCAGGCGGCGCGACCGTTGCGGGGGCGCGGGTCGGGCGGGACCGGGGCGTCGAAGGCGGACCGGACGGTCCGCAGGTTGACCGTGATGACGAGGGCGGCGAGCACCACCAACTGGCCGATCTGGATCGCGCGGAGCCAGGCCGGATACGCGGCGCTGACCAGCAGCCAGCAGACACCCGCCAGGCCGGCGGCGGAGACGATCCGAACGCGGCGCAGGGCCCGCGGATCGCCACGGAGCAGTTGGCGTACGAAGCGGGCGTACAGGATCGCGACGACGAACACGGTCAGCGGCCGGGTCCACAACGTGCGGGACAGGGCAGCCGGATCGGCGTGCGGCTGGTGGGCGCGCTGGTAGCCGAGGATCGGGGCGTGCAGCAGCAGGGTCAGCACCGCGCCGAGCAGGCTGATCGCGAGGCCGGTCAGGAGCAGCGCGGCAACCGTCTTCTTCGTCATGCCCCGACGGTAGGAATGTCCGGGCCGTCGATCCTCCGGCGCGAGACGGGTCTCCGGTCTCCTCCTTCAGGATGAGCGCGGGCGCACCACACCCAGGTCGTAGGCCAGGACGACCGCCTGAACCCGGTCGCGGACATCGAGTTTGCGCAGCACCGCCGAGACGTGCGTCTTGACGGTGGCCTCCGTGACGGTCAGCCGGGTGGCGATCTCGGCGTTCGAGGCGCCGCGGCCCAACAGCTCCAGGACCTCCCGTTCCCGGGCGGTGAGCCGGTCCAGCCGGACGTCGGCGCCGGGCGGCGTCATGTCGGCGGCGACGAAACGGTCCAGCAGGCGGCGGGTCGCGGTGGGCGCCAGCAGCGCCTCCCCGCGGGCGACCACCCGGATCGCCTCGGCCAGATCGCCCGGGCGGACGTCCTTGAGCAGGAAGCCGCTGGCCCCGGCGCGCAGGGCGGCGTAGAGGGACTCGTCCAGGTCGTACGTGGTCAGCATGATCACCCGCGGGGCGTCCGGGAGGGCGGTGAGCCGGGCGGTGGCGGCCAGGCCGTCCATGCCGGGCATCCGGACGTCCATCAGCACGACGTCCGGACGGGTCTGGGCGGCGAGGCGGAGGGCCTGCTCGCCGTCGCCGGCCTCGCCCACCACCTGAAGGTCGTCGCGGGCTTCGATGATCATGCGGAAACCGACGCGGACCAGTGCCTGGTCGTCGACGATCAGGACCCGGACGGTCATCCGGCGGCCTCCCGTTCCGGGCTCTTCATGCGGCGGCCGGCCGGCCTCCGGTGGGGGCCTGTCGGGGCGGTTCCGGCCTTTTCGACGAGGATCTTCACGACCTCCGCGCGGGCTGTCATGCGGTGGCCTGCCAGGGGAGGCGGGCGGTGACGAGGAAGCCGCCGCCGGGGCGCGGGGCCGCGGTGAGGGTGCCGCCGGTCAGCACGGCGCGTTCCCGCATCCCGCGGATGCCGTTGCCGGCCGTGACCGGCCCGGTAGCGGACCCGTTGTCGGACACCTCCACCTCGACCTCGGCCGGACCGATCCTGATCAGCACGCCGGCCTCCGTCGCTCCGGCGTGCCGCACCGTGTTGGTCAGAGCCTCCTGCACGATCCGGTAGGCGCACAGCTGCACCCCCGCCGGCGGCTCCCCGTCCCCCTCGCGACGCAGAGCGACCGTGAGCCCGCCGGTGCCCATCGTGGACACCAGCCGTTCGACCCCGGCCAGCGACGGCTGGGGCGGGGCGTCGTGCGGCTCGGCGTCGCCGTCCCGGACGGTGCGCAGGAAGGTGCGCAGCTCGGCGAGCGCCTCCCGGCCGGCCGCCTCGGTGCGGCGGATCGCCGCCCGGGCCTGCGCCGGGTTCAGGTCGAAGACGTCGTCGGCGGCCGCGGCCTGCACCACCATCACCGACACCGTGTGCGACAGCACGTCGTGCAGCTCCCGGGCGATTCGGCCGCGTTCCTCCAGCACGGCCCGGCGGCGTTCGGCCTCGTGCCGGGCGGACCGGGCCCGGCCCAGCGCACCCCAGCTCCAGGCCAGCAGCGAGGCGCCGATCCAGCCGGCGACGAGCGGCCAGCGGCCCTGGGCGGCGGCCGGGGTGCCGACCGCGACGATCGTCCCGGTCAGCGCCCACAGGCTCTCCGGGGCCGGTCGGGCCCAGGCGTAGGTGGAGAGCACCACGAAGGCCAGGCCCGGCCCGAGGCCGGGGATGACGAACGAGAGGGCCGTGCCGGCGACCAGGATGCCGGCGGTGGCCAGGCGGGGCGCGCGGTCCAGCCGTCGCAGCGCGACGATCTGGGCGGCGGCCAGCGCGATCGCGGTGGCCCGGCCGACCGGGCCACCGGCCGCGGGCAGCCAGAGGGCGGGCGCGAGCAGGCCGGCGGCGACCAGGAGCAGCGCTCGGCGCCACCGCGGCGACAGCGTGGCCTGGTAACCGTCCATGCGGCGACTGTATCGGTCAGGAACACGCCTAGCCTCCTAGGATGCTATAGCGGCGGTGGCGTCGGACTCGCGGGTGCCGGAACTCCCATGGGGTGAAGCGGGGTGGACAATGCGGCCGGATGCGGAGCAGCGTCAGATCATGGCTGACTACCGGCAGACGTACGAGCGCAGCATCACCGACCCCGAGGCGTTCTGGCGCGCCGCCGCCGCCGGCATCACCTGGTCCGTCGCGCCCACCCGGATCCTGGACGACAGTGAGGCGCCGATCTTCCGCTGGTTTCCCGACGCCGAGCTGAACACCTGCCACAACGCCCTGGATCGGCACGTCGAGGCCGGTCACGGGGACCGCACCGCGCTGATCTACGACAGTCCGGTCACCGGCACCGTCCGCACCTACAGCTATGCCGGGCTGCGTGCCGAGGTCGCCCTGTTCGCCGGGGCGCTGCGCCGGCTGGGGGTGGAGCGCGGCGACCGGGTGGTGATCTACATGGCGACGGTTCCGGAGACGGTGATCGCGATGCTGGCCTGTGCCCGGCTGGGCGCCGTGCACTCGGTGGTGTTCGGTGGGTTCGGGGCGGGTGAGCTGGCCGCCCGGATCGACGACGCCCGGCCGAAGGTGATCGTCGCGACGTCGTGCGGGATCGAGGCCGGCCGGGTGGTGCCGTATCAGCCGATGCTCGACGCGGCGCTGCGCGCGGCCTCCCACCAACCGGGCCGCTGTGTGTGGCTGCAGCGGCCCGAGCAGCCCGCCCCGCTGCTCGAGGAGCGGGATCTGACCTGGGCGGAGGCGGTCGCCGACGCGGTGCCGGCGGAGTGTGTCCCGGTCCGGGCGACCGACCCGCTCTACATCCTTTACACCTCGGGCACCACCGGCCGGCCCAAGGGTGTGGTGCGGGACAACGGCGGGCACGCGGTGGCGCTGCACTGGTCGATGGAGCACATCTTCGACGTGCGGCCGGGCGAGGTGTTCTGGGCGGCCTCCGACGTGGGCTGGGTGGTCGGCCACTCGTACATCGTCTATGCGCCGTTGCTGGCCGGCGCGGCGACGGTGCTCTACGAGGGCAAGCCGGTCGGCACCCCGGACGCCGGGGCGTTCTGGCGGGTGGCCGCCGAGCACCGGGTGGTCTGCCTGTTCACCGCGCCGACCGCGGTGCGCGCGATCCGCAAGGAGGATCCGGACGGCAAACACCTGTCCGGGTACGACCTGGGCGCCCTGCGACTGCTGTTCCTGGCCGGGGAGCGGCTCGATCCGCAGACCTACCGGTGGGCCGGTGACCTGCTCGGGGTCCCGGTGGTGGACAACTGGTGGCAGACCGAGACGGGTTGGCCGATCGCGGCGAGCCCGCGCGGGATCGAGGCGTTGCCGACCAGGCCGGGGTCGCCGTCGCTGCCGATGCCGGGGTATCGGGTGCGGGTGGTGGACGCCTCCGGCAACGATCTGCCGCCCGGGGCGGAGGGCGCGATCGTGATCGGGTTGCCGCTGCCGCCGGGCTGTCTGCCGACGCTGTGGCAGGACGACGAGCGGTATGTCCGGTCGTATCTGTCGGCGTTCCAGGGAAACTTCTCGACCGGCGACGGCGGCCGGTTCGACGAGGACGGTTACCTGTACGTGCTGGGCCGCACCGACGATGTGATCAACGTGGCCGGGCACCGGCTGTCGACGGGTGCGATGGAGGAGGTGCTGGCCGGGCATCCGGCGGTGGCCGAGTGCGCGGTGATCGGCGTGCACGATCCGGTGCGGGGGCAGGTGCCGCGGGCGTTCGTGGTGCTCAAGTCCGGGGCGTCGGCGGACGGTGTGGCGGCGGAGTTGATCGCCCTGGTGCGTGGACGGATCGGTCCGGTGGCCGCGCTGCGCCGGGTGGACGTGGTCGCGGCGTTGCCGAAGACCCGGTCCGGGAAGATTCTGCGCGGCACCATGCGGGGGATCGCGGACGGCGCCGAGCCCGCGGTCCCCTCGACGATCGAGGATCCCGCGGTGCTCGACGCCCTGCGCCCGCTACTGCGGTGACGGCGCGGTGACCGGCGAGGGGTCAGTGGCTGGCGCCGCCGGGACCCATCGCGGTGAGGAACTTGTCGCGGAAGGCGTTCATCGGCCACACCGGCGCGTTCGCGGCCGGCTTCACCCCGTCGGTCCATCCCCAGCCGGCGATCCGGTCGATGACGGCGGGGTCCTTGGCGATGATCGTGATCGGCACGTCGTGGCTGGCGTTGTCGCCGGTCACCACCGGGGACGGCTGGTGGTCGCCCAGGTAGATCATCACCAGGTTGTCCTTGCCGTACTTGGCCACCCAGTCGGTCAGCGTGGTGACCGTGTACTGGATCGACTTGCCGTATTCCTGGCGCACCGTGTCGGAGGCCTTCCAGATTTCCGCCTTGCTCGGCTGGTTGGCCACGATCGCGTTGTAGATCGAGCCGTCGCCGACCTGGTCCCAGTCGACGAAGGACGGGATCGGTGCCCACGGGGTGTGGCTGGAGACCAGCGGCATCTCGACGAACAGCGGCTGGCGTCCCGGCTTGGCGTACTCCACCTCGTTGAACTTCTTCAGGGTGTACTGGTCGGGCATCGGGGCCCAGCTGAACCGGGGCCCGTTGTAGCCGAGGTTGCGGGAGTCCCAGATCCGGTTGAAGCCGTAGAAGTTGCCTTCCGGCCAGGCCCGGGTGGCGCCCGGCATGACGCTGACGGTGTCCCAGCCGGCCTGCCGGAACAGGTTCGGCAGGGTGATCCGGTTGCTGGCGGTCAGGTTCCGGTACCGGCGCTGGTTGTCGATCCACAGCCCGGACATGGTGGTGGAGTGGGCCAGCCAGCTGCCGCCGCCGAAGGTGGGTGAGGTCAGCCAGCCGCTGCGCGAGGTGAAGCCGGCCGCCTTGAGCTTGGCGGTGGCGGTGTCGAGGACCGGGTCGACGCCGTCGGAGAGCGGGGGCACCTCGACCGCGTTGCGGCCGTAGCTCTCCACGAAGGTGAGCATCACGTCCTTGCCGGCCAGGCCGGTGAGCAACTGGTCGGACGGGACGTTCTTGAACGCGTCGACCTGCACCTCGCGGCTGAACGCGGCCTCGTTGCGGATGCCGGCGCGGGCCTGCCCGGCGCGGTCCCAGGCGTACATCACCGTGGTGCGGGCGGCGACCGGCACGCCGGGCAGCAGGGTGGGGATGCCGAAGGCGACGGCCAGGCCCCAGGCGACGGCGATGAAGCCGGCGGTGAAAGCCGATTTGCGCCGGTCCTGGCCGAGCAGCCGGGTGATCCGCAACACCGCCCAGGTGGTGCCGCCGAGGATCACGGCGATCAGCGCGATCAGGGCGGCCACGGCGCCGATCGCGCCGCCGGTGCCGTAGGTGGAGACCACGAAGTCGTACGCGTCGTCGAAGAGCACCCAGTCGAGGACCGGGTCGAACGGCCGGTTGAGCACCTGGAAGAAGCCGATGTCCAGGCATTTCTCGATGACCACCCAGCCGAGGCCGGCGCCGGCCAGTACGGCGGCGATCCGCCGGGGGCGCCCGGGCAGCACGACCAGCACGGCGATGCCGATCGCGGCCTCGATCGGGATGCGCAGGAAGCTGCCCGGGTTGAGCCGGTTGAGGATGTTCGGGAAGAGCAGCTCCACGAAGACGATCAGGCAGGCCAGGACGGTGACGCCGTGGCTGATCGCCGGCCGGCGCAGGAACTGCCGCAGGCCGGCGGACCGGCGCAGGAGCCGCCGCAGGCGCGAGGCTTCGGGCGCGGCCGGGGGCTGTTCGTCGGCGAGGTCATTCGATTGCACGTCTGAGGAAACGGCCTGCCGCCGAGGATGGTTCAACTACGACGCGGATCACCTTGCCTTTCTCCTATGGAACCTATAGGAAATACGGAGAGGAGGACGTCCATGCGCCGCATGACCATCGCGACCGTCACCACCCTGCTGTTGCTCGCCGGTTGTTCCTCGGGTACCTCGGGCAGCACCGCCGACGCCGGGAAGCCGGTCAGCGGCGGTGCGCTGACCTGGGCCGTCGAGACCGAGCCGATCACCTTCAACCCCCACCAGTACGCCCAGGCCAAGGCTCGCCTGCTGGTCTGGAACAGTTTCGAGGCCCTGCTCACCCACGACGACAAGGGCGGCTACCTGCCCTGGCTGGCCACCGGCTACGAGGTGTCGCCGGACGGCAGGACGTACACCTTCAAGCTGCGCACCGATGCCAGCTTCTCGGACGGCACCAAGTTCGACGCCGCCGCGGTGAAGGCCAACATCGATCAACTGCTGACCCCGGGGTACGCGCCGGGCGTCGCCGCCGTGCAGCTACGCAACCTGGACAAGGTCGAGGTCAAGGACCCGGCCACGGTCGTCTTCCAGCTCAAGCGTCCGGACGTGCTGATCCTGGACTTCGTCTCGTCGCCGCAGGGCGCCCAGATCTCCCCGCAGTCGCTGAAAGCGGCCAAGAACCTCAAGGCCGGCGGCCCCGAGCTGGCCGGCACCGGCCCGTTCGTCCTGGATCGCTACACGCCCGGCCAGGAGGTGCACTTCACGAAGAACCCGAACTACAACTGGGCGCCGGCCAACGCCGGGCACACCGGACCGGCGTACCTCAACGAGATCACCTACCGGTTCCTGAAGGAATCCTCGGTCCGGGTAGGCGCGCTCACCTCGGGCCAGGCCCAGGTGATCGAAGGGGTGCCGGCCACCGACGAGTCGCTGATCAAGGCGAACCCGGACCTCAGGTTGCAGCGCGGGCTGAACTCGGGCTCGGCGTACGCGTACTACTTCAACACCGCGCACGCGCCGTTCGACGACGTCAGGGTGCGCCAGGCGTTCCGGGAGGCGCTCGACGTGCCCGCGGTGCTGGGCGGGGTGTACCGGAACACCGCGACCCGGGCGTGGAGCGTGATCGGACCGACCAGTCCCTTCTACGACAGGTCCCTCGAAGGCGCCTACGGCGGCGATGCCGCCAAGGCCAACCAGCTGCTGGACCAGGCGGGCTGGTCGGCCAGGGACGCCGAGGGCTACCGGGTCAAGGACGGAAAGCGATTGACGGTACGCATCGTGCAGTCCGCCCCGTTCGTCCGGGACCGCCGTGACGTCCTCGCCCAGGCCGTGCAGGCCGCGGTCAAGCAGAGCGCCGGCATCGACCTGCAGGTGCAGCTGGTCGACCAGGGCACCGCCACCAAGGCGCTGGCCGACGGCGCCTACGAGGTGTTCGACAACTCCCGGGCCGACACCGACGCCGGCGCGGCGCTCAACCTGCTGCTCTACTCCACCGGCGCGATCAACCGGACCGGCTTCAAGAGCCCGGAGCTGGACAGGCTGCTCGACGACGGCATCGCCACCACCGATCCGGCCAAGCGGGCGCAGGCGTACCGGGCCCTGCAGAAGCTGGTGATCACCGACCAGGCGCTGGTGTTGCCGCTCTACGCGCCGCAGGACCAGATCGCGACCGCGGGCACCGTGGGCGGGGCGCACTTCGAGCCGACCGCGGGCGTTCCGGGCAGCGCGTACAACCTCTGGCTCCGCAAGTGATCATCGGCATTCTGCGCCGGGTGGCGGCGGGCGCGCTGGTCCTCTGGGCCGCCGCGACCGCCGCCTACCTGGCGCTGCTCCTGGCGCCGGGCAGCGCGGTCGACGCGATCATCGGCGACGGCGCCGACACTCCGGCGATCCGCGCGCAGATCATCCAGGAGTGGCACCTGGACAGCCCGGCCGTGGTGCAGTACCTGGATTTCCTGGGGCGCCTGCTGCACGGTGACCTGGGCCGCTCCTACCTGCTGCAGCGGCCGGTCGCCGACGTGATCGGCAGCGAGCTCGGGCCGACCCTGCAACTGGCCGCCGCCGCGGCCGGCTTCGGGATCACCCTCGCGCTGGTCCTGGCCCTGGTCGCCCGGCGTCCGTGGGTGCGTCGGCTCAGCTCGACCACCGAGCTGGTGCTGGTCTCCACCCCGCCGTTCCTGATCGGGATCGTGCTGCTCAGCGTCTTCTCGTTCCGGCTCGGCTGGTTCCCGGTCTCCGGGGCGCGCGACGCCGCCGCCCTGGTGCTGCCGGCGATCACCATGGGGCTGCCGATCGCCGGCACCCTGGCCCAGGTGCTGCGCGACGGCCTGGACCGGGCCCTCGACGAGCCGTTCGCGGTCACCGCCCGGGCCCGCGGCCTGCGGGAGAGCGCGGTCCTGGTGCGGCACGCGCTCAAGCACGCGCTGCTGCCCGCCATCACCATGCTCAGCTGGTCGTTCGGCGTGCTGATCGCGGGCACCGTGATCATCGAGACGGTCTTCGGCCGGCCGGGCATCGGCCAGATCACCGTGAACGCGGTCAACTCCAGCGACCTGCCCGTGGTGCTCGCCGTGGTGATCCTGTCCGCGGCGGTGTTCGTCGCCATCAACACGCTGACCGACCTGGCGTACCTGCTCATCGATCCCCGGCTGCGAAGGAGCTGACGATGACCGTCGCGCTGACCCGGCCCCGGGCGGTCCGGCCGGCCGGCCTGCGGGCGCCCCGGCCGGGGGTCGCCCTGGCCGTGGTGTTCCTGCTGCTGGCCCTGACCGCCGCGGTGGCCCCGGCCCTGTTCGCCGGCGACCCGCTGGCCGCCGACCCGCTGCACACTCTGCAGGCGCCGTCCGGCCGGCACTGGTTCGGCACCGATCAGCTGGGCCGCGACGTGTTCGCCCGGGTGGTGCACGGCGCCCGGCACTCGCTGTCGATCGGGGTGACCGCCACCCTGATCGCGGTCGGCGCCGGCATCCTGCTCGGTCTGCTCGCCGGGCTCAGCCACCGGGTCGCCGACGAGGCGCTGAGCCGCTCCTTCGACGCGCTGTCGGCGTTTCCGCTGGTGCTGCTCGCGCTGCTGTTCATCACGATCGCCGGGACCGGCACGGCCAGCCTGATCGTGGCGATCGGGGTGTCGCTGATCCCGCACTTCGCCCGGGTGGTGCGGGCGCAGACGTTCGTGGTGCGTCGCGCCGCCTACGTCACCCACGCGGTCGCCTTCGGCGCCTCCCGGCCCCGGCTGGTGATCCGGCACGTGCTGCCCAACGTGCTGGGTCCGATCCCGGTGCTGGCGGTGATCGGCCTCGGCGAGACGGTGCTGCTGGCGGCCGGGCTGAGCTTTCTCGGCATGGGACCACAGCCGCCCTCCCCGGAATGGGGCGCGATGATCTCCGACGGCCGCGGCTACCTGCACATCGCCTGGTGGGCGTCGATCCTGCCGGGCCTGGTCGTCACCGCCACGATCGTCTCGCTCACCGTCGTCGGCCGCTTCCTGCAGCGGCGTTTCGAAGGCCGGGAGACGGCATGAACCAGGGCGACCGGCGGCCCCGCGAAGGAACAGCATGATCAACGTTGAGGATCTGACGGTCACCTTCCACCTGCCGCGGCGCACCGTCGAGGCGGTGCGTGGGGTGAGCTTCGACATCGAGGCCGGCGAGTGCGTGGCGATCGTCGGTGAATCCGGCTCGGGCAAGAGCGTGACCGCCCGCAGCCTGCTCGGACTGGCCGGTCCGGGCGCCCGGGTGCAGGCCGCCCGGCTGGAGGTGGACGGCCGGGACGCCCGCCGCTTCGCGCCGCGCGACTGGCGCCGGCTGCGCGGCGGCTTCGCCGGGCTGGTGCTGCAGGACGCGCTGGTCTCGCTCGATCCGCTGCGCACGGTGGGTGCGGAGATCGCCGAGGTGCTGCGCGTCCACGGGCAGGGTTCGCGAGCGGGACGGACGTCGCAGGCCCACCGGCTGTTGCGCGACGTGCACGTGCCCGAGCCCGAGCGGCGGGCCACGCAGTATCCGCACCAGCTCTCCGGCGGTCTGCGGCAGCGCGCGCTGATCGCCACCGCCCTGGCCGGTGGTCCGAAACTGCTCATCGCCGACGAGCCCACCACCGCGCTCGACGCCACCGTGCAGGCGCAGATCCTGACCCTGCTGGCCGAACGCCGGGCGGCCGGCGAGACCCTGCTGCTGATCAGTCACGACCTGGCCGTGGTGTCCCGGCTCGCCGACCGGGTGCTGGTGATGAAGGACGGCCGGATCGTCGAGAGCGGTCCGACGAGGCGGCTGCTGACCGGCGCCGATCACGCGTACACCAGGCAGTTGATCGCCGCCGCCAGCGGCCGGAAGCGGACCGCGGACACCGCGCCGGGACCGGTGGTGGCCGAGGCGAGGGCGCTGCGCAAGGTGTACGGCGACCGGGCGGTGGTCCGCGACGTGGACGTCACGATCGCCCGCGGCGAGATCGTCGGCCTGGTCGGCGAGTCCGGCTCCGGCAAGACCACCGTGGCCCAGCTGCTGTTCGGGCTCGTCGAACCCACCTCCGGCCAGGTCCGCTTCGAGGGCAGCCGGTTCAGTGGGGTGCCCGAGCGGGCCCGTCGCCCGCTGCGCCGGCGCCTGCAGTTCATCGCCCAGGACCCGCTGTCGGCCTTCGACCCGCGCTGGACGGTGCGCCGGATCGTCGCCGAGGCGCTGCCCCGCGGCGCCGACGTGGTGCCGGTCCTGGAGCGCGTCGGGCTCGGCGCGGACGTGCTGGACCGCTATCCGCGGCAGCTCTCCGGCGGTCAGCGGCAGCGCGTCGCGATCGCCCGGGCCATCGCCCCGCGACCGAGCCTGATCATCTGCGACGAGCCCGTCTCGGCGCTCGACGTGTCGGTGCAGGCGCAGGTCCTCGATCTGCTCGCCGACATCCGGGAGACCGACGGGACCGCCCTGCTGTTCATCTCGCACGACCTCGGGGTGATCCGCGACCTGGCCGACCGGGTGCTCGTCATGCGGGACGGCCGGGTCGTCGAGCAGGGACCCGTGAAGACCGTTTTCGACCAGCCCACCGACGACTACACCCGGCAGCTTCTCGCCGCCGTGCCCACTCTGGAGGTTCTCCCGTGACCCTGCACGTTGCCGTCGGGCTCGACGGCGATTCGTTCGCCGCATCGGATTGGGTGGCCGCGGCGCGGCAGGCCGACGAGGCGCGCCTCGACTTCGCCACCTTCGAGGACCGGTTCGGCCGGCGCGGCCCGGACGCGGTCCTGGTCGCCGCCCGGGTCGCGCCGGTCACCCGGCACCTGGGCCTGGTCCCGGTCGCCACCACCACGCACACCGAGCCGTTCCACCTGTCCACCGCGCTGGCCACGCTCGATCACGTGAGCCGGGGGCGGGCCGGCTGGCAGGTGCGGGTCTCGTCCGACCCGGCCGAGGCGGCCCTGCTCGGCCGCCGTGCGCCGCTCGGCTTCGACGACCTGTTCGCCGAGGCGGCCGACGCGATCACCGTGGTCCGCCGGCTCTGGGACAGCTGGGAGGACGACGCGATCATCAAGGACGTCGCCACCGGCCGGTTCATCGATCGGGAGAAACTGCACTACCTCGACTTCACCGGCGCGTACTTCTCGGTCAAGGGCCCGTCGATCGTGCCGCGCCCGCCGCAGGGCCAGCCGGTGATCGCCGCGCTCACCCACACCGCCCAGGTCGCGGAGCGCCTCGACGTCGACGTCTACTTCGTGACCCCGCAGACCCTCGACGAGGCCGCCGGGATCGTCACCCGGCTGCCCGGCAAGCTGGTCTTCGCCGACCTGGAGGTCACCGCCGACGCCGGCCCGGCCGAACTGGCCGGCCGGATCGCGGCGTGGGAACCGGCCGGGATCGCCGGGGTCCGGCTGCTGCCGGCCACCCCGGACGCGCTCACCCGGATCACCCGCGACCTGGTCCCCGAACTCCGCGACCGGGGCATCTTCACCCCCTCGACCGCCACCACGCTGCGCGAACGCCTCGGGCTGCCGCAGGCCGTCAACCACTTCCAGGAGGCCGCCCGTGCCTAAGCAGATCATCCTCGCCGCCCACTTCCCGGGCGTGAACAACACCACCGTCTGGAGCGACCCCCGCTCCGGCAGCCAGATCGACTTCGCCTCGTTCGAACACCTGGCCCGCACCGCCGAGCGCGGCAGGTTCGACTTCTTCTTCCTCGCCGAGGGGCTGCGGCTGCGCGAGCAGCGCGGGCTGATCCACGACCTGGACGTGGTCGGCCGCCCGGACACGCTGACCGTGCTCACCGCCCTGGCCGCGGTCACCGAGCACCTCGGCCTGGCCGGCACGCTCAACGCCACCTTCCACGAGCCCTACGAACTGGCCCGGCAACTGGCCACCCTGGACCACCTGTCCGGCGGCCGGGCCGCGTGGAACGTGGTCACCTCGCACGGCGCCTTCTACGGCGAGAACTTCCGGCGCGGCGGCTTCCTCGACCACGCCGACCGGTACGTGCGGGCCGGCGAATTCATCGAAGCGGCCCGCACCCTGTGGGACTCCGACGGCGGCGACTTCGCCATCCACAGCTCGCAGTTCGGCATCGAGGGCCGCTTCGGGGTGCCGCGCAGCCCGCAGGGTCACCCGGTGATCCTGCAGGCCGGCGACTCCGACGAGGGCCGCGAGCTGGCCGCCCGGCACGCCGACGCGATCTTCTCCCGGCACCACAAGCTCGACGACGCGCGGCAGTTCTACCGCGACGTCAAGGACCGGCTGGGCCGATACGGCCGGGAACGGGACTCACTGAAGATCATCCCGGGCGTCTCCTACGTGCTGGGCGACACCGACGCCGACGCCCAGGAGAAGGCCCACCACATCCGGCGCCAGCAGGTCAGCCCACAGACCGCGATCCTGTTGCTGGAACAACTGTGGAACCGGGACCTGTCGGCGTACGACCCGGAGGGGCCGCTACCCACCGCCGACCCGGTCCTCGACGAGGACGACTCGATCGTCAAGGGCCGGGCCGGGATGTTCCCCGACCGGATCAAGACCGCCAACGAGTGGCGGGCGCTGGCCGAGGCGAAGAAGCTGTCGATCCGCGACCTGGTGATCGAGGTGACCGGCCGGCAGAACTTCATCGGCACCGCCGACCGGATCGCCACCGAACTCAACGAGTACGTGCAGACCGAGGCCTGCGACGGCTTCATCCTGGTCTCCCACCTGACCCCGGGCGGGCTCGACGACTTCGTCGACCAGGTGGTCCCGCTGCTGCAGGAACGCGGCGTGTTCCGCACCGAGTACGAGACCACCACGCTGCGCGGGCACCTGGGGCTGGCGTGAAGTTCCTGCTGCTCAGCCTGATCACGCACTTCGACCGGGAGAAGAGCCCGGCGCAGCGGCTGCGCGAGGTGGTCGACGCGGCCGTGCTCGGCGAACAGCTCGGCTATGACGGCTTCGCCGTCGGGGAGCGGCACGAGCGGCCCTTCCTGTCCTCGTCGCCGCCGGTCGTGCTCAGTCACATCGCCGCGAAGACCTCGACGATCGAGCTGTGGACCGGGGTGACCACGCTCAGCCTGCTCGACCCGGTGCGCGCCTTCGAGGACTACAGCACCCTGGACAACCTGTCCGGCGGGCGCCTGCAGCTGATCGTCGGCAAGGGCAACGGCGCCGCGCAGGCCCAGCTGTTCCACGTCACCGTCGACGACCAGTGGGAGCGCCAGCGGGAGAGCTACGAACTGTTCCGCCGGCTCTGGCGCGAACCGAAAGTGACCTGGGAGGGTAGGTTCCGGCCCTCGCTCACCGATGCGGAGACCTGGCCGCGCCCGCTGCAGCAGCCGATCACCGTGTGGCACGGCAGCGCCACCAGCAGGGCCTCGGTCGAGCTGGCGGCGCGGTACGGGGATCCGCTGTTCTCCGCCAATGTCACCAATCCCGTCGACCCGTACGCCCAATTGATTGATTTCTATCGGGAGAGGTGGGCCTTCCACGGCCATGACCCGGCGAAGATCCGGATCGGGGCGGGCAGCGCCGGCTTCTACGTCACCCGCACCTCGCAGGAGGCGCTCGACGTGTACCGGCCGATCTGGCAGGCCCGGATCGACCAGTTCCGCAAGGTCGGCGTCGAGCCGGTCTTCCCCACCATCGAGGACGCGATCGAGCGCAGCTCGGCGCTGATCGGCAGCCCCCAGCAGATCATCGACAAGGTGCACCGCTACCACGAACGGTTCGGCCACGAGGTGACCCACCTGGCCGCCGACACCGAAGGTCTGACCGAGAAACAACAGCGCGCCAGCCTGGAACTGTTCGCCAGTGAGGTCGCGCCCGTGCTGCGCCAGCTGAAAGGGTGGTAACCGCCGATGCCCGTACCCCTGTCAATCCTGGACCTGGCCCCGCTGGTCTCCGGCGGCGACGTCGGCGACGCCCTGCGCCGCACCCTGGACCTGGCGCGCAGCGCCGAACAGTTCGGCTACCACCGGTACTGGGTCGCCGAACACCACTTCACCCCGGGCGTCGCCTCCGCACAGCCGGCCCTGCTGCTCGGTCAGATCGCCGCGGTCACCTCCCGGATCCGGCTCGGCTCCGGCGCGGTGCAGACCGGCCACCAGACCGCACTGTCCATCGTGGAGCAGTTCGGGCTGCTGGACGCGCTCTACCCGGGTCGGTTCGACCTGGGCCTGGGCCGCTCCGGGCAGGCCAAGAAGGAAGCCCTCGCCGGCTCTGCGGAAGAGACCGCTGAGGAGGTGACCGTCGTCGACGGGCTGCTGATCCCGAAGCCGTTCTCCTGGGCGCCGATCTTCGCCTCCGAACGCAGCGCCCTGATCGGCCGGCTCCTGCAGCAGCCCGGCGCCGAGCCGCTCGGCCTCGGCGAGATCCTCGACCAGATCACCGGCCTGCTCGCCGGCCCGTACGGCGACGGTAAAGGCGCCGAGGTCACCGCGGTGCCCGGCGCCGGCGCCGACGTCCAGCTGTGGCTGCTGGGCAGCAGCGGCGGCGAGAGCGCCCGCACGGCCGGCGCCCGGGGCCTGCCTTTCGTCGCCAATTACCACGTGGCCCCGGCCAAGGTGCTGGAGGCGGCGGCGGCCTACCGGGCGGCGTTCCGCCCGTCGGCCGCCCTGGCCGAGCCGTACCTGGTGGTCTCCGCCGACGTGGTCGTCGCCGAGGACGACGAGACCGCCCGCCGGCTGGCCGCGCCGTACCCGCTGTGGGTCCGCAGCATCCGCACCGGCGCCGGGGCGATCCCGTTCCCCAGCCCGGCGGAGGCGGCCGCGTTCGAGTGGACCGACCACGACCGCAAGCTGGTCGAGGACCGGGTCGCCACCCAGTTCGTCGGCTCGCCGGCCACCGTCGCCGGCAGGCTGGACACGCTGCGCCGGGTGACCGGCGCCGACGAACTGCTGGTGACCACGATCACCCACGACCACGCGGACCGGGTCCGCTCCTTCGAACTGCTGGCCAAGGAGTGGGCCGGCTAGACCTCCAGGACGAGCTTGCCGCGGGTGCGGCCGGTGGCCAGGCGGCGGTGTGCCTCTCCCGCCTCGGCCAGCGGCAGTACCCCGGCCACCTCCACCCGCACGTGGCCGGCCTCGATCAGCCCGGCGATCGCGCCCAGCGCCGCGCCGTCCGGCTCCACCAGGAACGGCACGGCGCGCTTGCCCTGCTCGGCGGCGGCCCGCGCGACGGCCGGCGCCACGCCGCCCGGCACCGCGATCAGCAGCCCGCCCGGTGCCAGCGCGGTCACCGAACGCAGCCCGGTGTCCTCGTCGCCGACCAGGTCCAGCACCAGGTCGGCCTCCTTGACGGCGTCCTCGAACCGGGTGGTCGTGTAGTCGATCACCTCGTCGGCGCCCAGCTCGCGCAGCCAGTCGTGGCGCGCCGCGCGGGCGGTGCCGATGACGTGCGCCCCGAGATGCCGGGCGAACTGCACGGCGAAGTGGCCGACCCCACCGGCCGCCGCGTGGATCAGCACCCGCTGACCGGCGGTGACCGTGGTCGCGTCGGTCAGCGCCTGCCACGCGGTGAGCGCGGCCAGCGGCACCCCGGCCGCCTCGACGTGCGACAGGTTCGCGGGCTTGCGGGCGAACTGGCGCGACGGGGCGGTCACGTACTCGGCGTACGCGCCGGCCTGCCGCGGGAACCACGGCATGCCGTACACCTCGTCACCGGGCCGCAGGGTGTGCACGCCGAAGCCGGTCTCCTCGACCACCCCGGAGACGTCCCAGCCCAGGATGAACGGTGGCGCGCCGAGCACGCCGGCCATGCCGGCGCCCTCCCGGGTCTTGTGGTCGACCGGATTGACCCCGGCCGCGACCACCCGGACCAGCACCTCGGTGGGCAGCGGACGGGGCTTCGGCGCCTCGGCCAGGTGCAGGACCGACGGATCCCCGAACTCGTGCTGCGTGACGACGCGCATGACGACCTTCTTTCTCTCTGGGTCAGGGCTCCGAAGCTATCCGCAGGGTGGTAGTTACCCGCAAGGGCGACTACTATCCTTTGGTAACCAAGGAGGCCAGGCTGATGACCGCGGTGTGCCCGACCGGCGAGCACGACAAGCACGACGTCTTCGCCGAGCTCTGCCCCTGCCGGGGGCTGCTCGACCTGATCGCCAACAAGTGGACGACCCTGGCGGTCGGCGCGCTCGAGGGCGGCCCGCTGCGCTTCGGTGTGCTGCAGCGGCACCTGGAGGGGATCAGCCCCAAGGTCCTCACCCAGACGCTGCGCCGGATGGAGGATGCCGGCCTGCTCACCCGCACCGTCTATCCCGCGGTCCCGCTGCACGTCGAATATGAGCTGACCGCGGTCGGCCGCAGCCTGGTCACCCCGCTGCGCGGCCTGCGCGACTGGGCCGAGCGGTACCTGCACGAGCTGCAGCTCTAGAGAACCCGGCGATCGGGTAACGGGGTGTCCGTGAGCGAAACACGTTGGTGGCAGTCGGGCCGCCGTGCCGGTTGGTGGGCGCACCTGGTCCGGGCCGGGAAGCGGTACGACGAGGCGGACGGGGGCCGGCTCGCCGCGGCGGTCACCTACTACTCCTTCTTCGCCACCTTCTCGCTCGGACTGCTCGGCTTCGCGATCTTCGGTTTCGTGCTCGACGACCAGGCGGTACTGCACGCGGCGCAGCGATACGCCGCACAGAACCTGCCCCACGTCGACGTGCAGTCGTTTCGCGACGCCCGCAACACCGTCGGCGTCATCGCCTTCATCGGCCTTCCGGTCTCCGGCTGGTTCTGGGTGGACGTGCTGCGCTCGTCGATCCGCCGGATGTGGCGGTTGCCGGAGTACCCGGGGCGGCTCGTCGTCCGCATCCTCGTCGACATGCTGGTGCTGGCCGGCCTGGGGGTGCTGCTGAGCGGGTCGCTCGCGATCGCCTACGAGACGTCGGTGATCGTGAACCGGGTGATCGTCGCCGCCGGCGCCGGCACCACGCCGTCGCGGGTGGTGGTGTCGGCCGTCGGGCTGCTCTCCGGCCTGACGGTGAACGCCCTGCTGGCCACCGCCCTGCTGACCGGGCTGCCCCGGATCCGGATGCCGTGGCGTCGCGTGCTCGGCCCGGCCGTGCTGGTGGCGGCCGGATTCGAATTCCTCACCACGCTAGGCCGCGTCTACGTCGAGCGCACCCAGACGAATCCCACCTACCACCTGGTCGCCGGATCGGTCGGCCTGCTGGTCTTCCTCAACGCGGTCAATCAGCTGGTCCTGTTCGCCGCGGCGCTGACCGCCACCAGCGAGACCGGCCACGCCGGCGATCTGGCCGCCGAGCCTCAGCTTTCCTGACCCGGCCACGCGAGGGCCCCGGAGCGGGTGCGCCGGGCGGTCGCGTCCAGCCAGGCGTGCTCCCGCTGAAGCTGGTCGCGGTAGAAGTGGATCTCGATCATGTGCAGTTCCGGGACACCCGTGGCCGCGTCGAGAGCGTGCGCGAGCCGTTCCTGTTCATGGTGGACGCGGCCGGCCCGGATCTCCAGGGTCGCAGCCGCCGCATCCGGGGTCAGGATCCCGAGGTAGGCCAGCGCGGTCAGGAAGGCGGTGCGGTCGCCGAGGGCGCCGTCCCGGATCTCCCGCTCCACCCGCTCGGCCAGGGCCTGCCGCCCCGCGGGGGTCAGCCGGAACTCCTGCCGATCGGTCCCGACCGGCGTCGGGCGCAGCCAGCCGGCGTCGACGAGCGTGTTCAGCAGCGTGTAGACGGTCGAGTTCCGGACGCCGAGATAGGTGTAGCGCGACCGCAGCTCGCTGAACAGGGCGTAGGCGTGCCGGGGGCGCTCGGCCAGCAGCCCGAGGATGGGCAGCACGAGCGGGTTCGCGAGCGCGTTGGTCGGCACCCGGTCCACGGTAGCGAAGTCACCCGTATACGGCTATGGTGACGACCTATCCGTATACGGCTAGTGAGGAGGGCGCCGTGTGGTACGGCATCTGGCCCGGAGTGGTCGCGGCTGACCTGGTGGACCTGACGCCGCTGGCGACACCGCCGGAGGACGTGGCGCGCACGAGCGTCGCCCTCGACCGGCTGCAGGGTGGCGCGGCGTCGTTCTACATCCGCTGCTATCGGCACTACCGGGGCGCGGCCGCCTCGGAACCGGGCGGGGACCCGGCGCCGGCCGACCCCGGGCGGTACACCGGGCGCGGGCGGCTGATCGACCTGGTGGCCTGCTATCGCGCCACCGCGCCCGACCCGGCGGGCTACGCGGAGTTCGTCCGCCGGGCGGTTCGCGACGTCGCCGGGTGGGGTGGCGGAAAGGTGCAGGTGGGCGAGGAGCTCAATGTGCCCGCTCCGCTGGACGGTGGCTTTCCCGGTTGCTTCGAGGCGGTCGCCGCCGGCGTGGCCGCCGGGCTCGACGAACGCGATCGTCTCGGCGCGGCCGTGGCGATCGGCGTGAACGGCGCCGGCGTCGCCGACCCGGCGTTCTGGGCCAGGATGACCGGCGCCCTGGGGCCGGTCTCGACCGCTCGGCTCGACTTCGTCGGCCTGGACATGTTCCCCGACGTCTTCCGTCCGATCCCGGAGGACGACATCGGGGCCGGCGTGCGGTTCCTCGTCCGGACTCTGCGCCGGGTCACCCGCGACGCCGGGATCTCCGGGCGCACACCGCTGCACGTGACCGAGACCGGCTGGCCCACCGGCCGTGCCCGGGACGAGGCGAAGCAGGCGCGCGTGCTGCGGGCCGTCGCCGAGGCGGTGCTCGCGACCGGTGAGGTCAGCGTGTACGAACTGTTCTCGCTCCGGGACGGGATCAGCGACGGCGGCTGGCAGAACGGGTTCGGGCTGCTGCGCGACGACTATCGTCCGAAACCGGCCTACGACGTGGTACGGCGGCTCATCGCCACCTCGTGACGGCTACCGGGTGCGGGTGGTGCCGTGCGCGGCGAACGAGCGGCGGTCGCCCCGCCAGGCGGTGCGCGGGGCGACCGACTCCAGGGTGGCCAGGTCGGCGGGCGTGAGGGTGAGCCGGGCGGCGGCCGCGTTCTCGGCGACCCGGGCCGGATCGCGGGTGCCGGGGATCGGGACCACGTCGTCACCCTGGGCGTGCAGCCAGGCGAGGGCGAGCTGGCCGACCGTCACGTCGTACGACCGGGCCACCTCCCGGAGAGCCTCGACCAGCGTGCGGTTGCCCTTGAGCTCGGGGCCGGCGAAGCGCGGGTCGCCGGCCCGGAAGTCGCCGGGGGCGAACGGGCCGGCCGGCAGCGCGCCGGTGAGCAGGCCGCGGCCGAGCGGGCTGTAGGCGACCAGGCCGGCGCCGCCCGCGCGGGCCGCCGGGACGATGTCGTCCTCCGGCTCGCGCCAGGCCAGGGACCACTCCGTCTGCACCGCCGCGATCGGGTGCACCGCGCGGGCCGCGGCGAACCGCTCCGGACCCACCTCGGACAGGCCCAGGTGGCGCACCTTGCCGGCGGCGACCAGCTCAGCCATCGCGCCGACCGTGTCCGCGATCGGCACCCGCGGGTCGGCGCGGTGCAGGTAGTACAGGTCGATCACGTCGGTGCCGAGCCGGCGCAGCGACGCTTCGCAGTAGCCGGCGACCCGGTCCGGGTGGGCGTCGAGGCGCACGCCGTCGTCGCCGCGGACGATGCCGAACTTGGTGGCCAGCAGCACCCGGTCGCGGCGGCCGGCGACGGCCCGGCCGACCAGCCGCTCGTTGTGCCCGGCGCCGTAACTCATCGCGGTGTCCAGCAAGGTCACCCCGTGCTCCAGCGCCGCCCGTATGGTGAGGATCGAGGAATCGTCGTCGGCCGGCCCGTACGCCTGGGAGAACCCCATGCAGCCGAGGCCGATCGCCGAGCAGGTCAGGGTGCCGAGCTTCGCGGTGGGCATGACCCCAGACTGGTATCCGACGATTGATATGTCCAAGACACGTTCCCGATGGCATTCATCGTGCGCCACGATGAACGGGTGGAGCTTCGACAACTCAGCTACGTGGAGGCGGTGGCCCGGTACGGCGGGTTCACCCGGGCGGCGGAACGTCTGCACGTCGCCCAGTCGGCGGTCTCCGCACAGATCCGGGCCCTGGAGGCCGAGCTCGGCGTGACCCTGTTCGCCCGTACCACCCGGCGGGTCGCGCTCACTCCGGCCGGCGAGATGTTCGTCGCCCGGGCCCGCCGCATCCTCGCCGAGTTGGACGGCGCCCGCCTCGAGATGGGCGAGATCACCACGGTGGTCACCGGCCGGGTCACCGTCGGCGCCACCTCGGTGCTCGGCAACTACGACCTGCCGGCCGCCCTCGCCCGCTTCCACGACCGGTTTCCCGGCATCGCCCTGCGGCTGCGTTCCGGCCTGGTCACCGGGCTGCTCGGCGCCCTCGACAGCGGCGAGTTGGACCTGGTCGTCGGGCCGGTGCACGCCGACCTGCCACCCCGCTTCGAAGCTCTGCCGCTCGCCGACGAACAGCTGGTGCTGGCCCTGCCGGTCGGGCATCCGCTCAGCGGCACCGGCCGGCTCACCCTGGGCGAGTTCCGCGACGAGCCGTTCGTCTGCCTGTCCGAGGGCAGCGGCCTGCGCTGGATCCTCGACGACGCGGCCCGCACCGCCGGCTTCGCACCCCGGGTGCAATTCGAGACGCACAGTCCGCGCAGCATCCGGGAGCTGGTCGCCGCCGGCCTCGGGGTGGCGCTGCTGGCCCGCTCGGTGGCCGAACAGGAGCAGGGCCCGGCCATCACGGTCCGCCACCTGCACGCGCCGCCGGCCCATCCGCCGATCGGGGTGATCCACCACCGGGACCGGCCGCTGACCCCCGCGGTCCAGGCCTGCCGACACTGCCTGCTGGACCTGGTCCCGCAGCGTGGCACTCACCCGGCCGCGGTGGAATAGGCCGCCGTCTACTCACTGTGATGATCGCCGTTTCGGGGATGTTCATGGCGCCGCCCAAAAGATTGCCTTTTTACCCAGGATTTCGATTGTTAAACCGGCACGTGAAAGAGGCTTCTGCGACATGCGATGTGCATATGCAGACTGCAGGCAGCGTTGTGAATACTGCGCTAGGCTCAATTCACCGATGGTTGAACTCGGACAGTTTTAACGGAGAGTAGTGGGGCCGGTATGGGCGTAGGGGAGCGGCGAGCGGCGGCACTGGAACGGAAACGACTGACCAGACGGCTCTACCGGATCCGGCTGGAGCGGGGGCTCACCCAGGCGCAGGTGGCCGAGCGGATGCGCTGGTCGCAGTCCAAGGTGCATCGGATCGAGACCGGCGAGAACAGCATCTCGTACGCCGATCTCAAGGTCCTTCTCGGCGTCTACGAGGTCGACGACCAGCTCGCGGAGGAGTTGACGGCGATGGCCGACGCGGCGCGGCAGCGGAGCCTGCCGGAGATGAGTGACATCCATTCGAAGGATTTCCGGGATTTTCTGGAGAGCGAGCTCATCGCCGATCGGGAGTACGAGTTCGAGAACTCGTTCGTCCCCGGCCTGCTGCAGACCCGGGAGTACGCCGAGACCGTGGTGCGCAAGCTGCTCTACGCCGACTCCTGTGCCGAGAGCGAGCGGGAGGCCGTCCTGGAGCAGGTCCGCCGGATCGTCAGCCTGCGGGAGATGCGCCAGCAGGTCTTCGCCGAGGGGGGCATCTCGCAGGCCCGGTTCGTGCTGGACGAGGCGGTGCTGCGCCGGGTGGTCGGCGGCGGCGCGGTGATGCGCCAGCAGCTTGAGCACCTGCGCAAGATGAGCCGGCACCCCCGGGTCGACCTGCGGGTGCTGCCGTTCTCGACCGGCGCCCACGTGGCGATGGCCGGCCCCTTCGTGATCCTGGAGTTCCCGGATGCCGAGGACCGCCCGTTGCTCTACCTGGAGAACGCGGCCGGCGAGTTCCTGACCAAGCACGACGAGCGGCTGCTGGCCCGCTTCGCCGCCAACTTCGAGGAGCTGCGGGCCGCCGCGCACGGAGCGGACAGGTTGGACGCGCTGCTGGACGGCGCGCTTGCCGCCCTCGGCTGAGGGTGGTGTCACACGCGCCCTGATCAGGGGAGGGGAGGCGCGAGCCGGTGACCGAGATCGACCGCGAACTGCACATCGACCCGCGCGCGCCGCGCGGCCGCCGGCGGGGTGGTGGCCTCGTGGGGGTGCTGCATGCCGCCCTGGACCTGGCGACCGGCATCGTGACGAAACCCGAGAACTTCGTCCGGGCGCTGCTGCTGGTGTGGTCGCTGGTGCTGATCGGCGCCCTGCTGCTGCGGGACGTGCAAATGCTCAGCGTCGCGGTGGCCGCGATGGTGGTGCTGTCGACGTGGGCGGCGGCCCGGCTGATGCGGGCCCGGGTCAGGCCTCGGGACCGCGACGACCATCGATGAACTGCTGCCACCGCCGCAGGACCGGATCGCAGGCGAGGCCGGCGGCGACACTGACCGGTAAGGCGATGACGGCGAGCGCCGCGGCTCTCGCCGAGGTGCTCGTGAAGAATGTGGATCCGAATGCCCGGCCCGACCCGAGAGCGATCGCCCCGGTGCAGATGGCGTAAACCGCGAGGCGGATCGGGGAGGCGGGGTCGGCGGGTGGCTCGCTCGGTCGAACAGGCGCTTGCCCGAGGGAAGGAGCAGGTCGCACAGCCACCTCGTCATCGTGCGGGACCGCTGCCTGCGGCCGGATCGTCCTGGTGACTCGGATCGTACAAGAACCGCCGGGGGCATCCGGGAATCGTGACCCGAGCGGACTAATCCGATCCGGGGTGCATATTCCTTACAGTTCCACGGTCCTGATCAGACTGGCCCGGGGATCGAGGAGAATCTACACTCTGGGGCGTCGCCGACGCGGGTGATAAAGATCCGTCCGACCAGGGAGGCGTCTTGGGCGACACGTCGCCGAGGCACACTGTGTGGCGCAGGAGCGCCCGTTGCGGGACCGGGAACTGTGTCGAGGTCGCGACCGTCGGGGACACCGTGCTGATCCGGGACAGCAAGGATCCGTCGGCCGGCTCGATCACCTGCACCGCCGGCCAGTGGGCCGGTTTCCTCTCCGCGATCCGGTCCGGTGTCTTCGGTCCCGCAGGCGACCGTCCACTGTCCTGAAGGATGACGCCCCGTCGGCCGGGTGGCCGGCGGGGCGGTGTGCAGACTGTGGGTCAGCGGGCCGTCCGGTCGGTCCGCCGGCGCCGCCGCGTCCAGCGGCGGATCCGGGTCACGAGCAGGACCACACTCGCCACGCCGCCGCACAGGGCGGCCAGGAACTTGAGGATCACGGTGAGCGCCTCCAGGAGTGCGAGGTGCTCGGTGGTCATGAGGGACGAGATGAAGAGCTCGATCACCGCGGTGCCGTCCTTTCCGTGCCGTGCGCCTGCCGGGATGAGAGCCAGCGTGCGCCCGTTCCCGGGGTGGCCGGCAGAGGCCGGGACATGGACGTGGCCGGTGGCCGGAACCGGCCGTCCAGGGCCGCCGGACACGTGTCCGGGGCCGTCCCCGCGGGCTCGTGGACAGTGGACGGGACACGTCCGGGACAGCGCCGCATGAGCACGCCGCGCCCGGCGGACGACGCCCTGCTGCAGCGGTTCCGGGACGCCCGGACCGCCGAGGAGCTTCTCACCGCCCTGAACTGGTACCGCACCGAGCGCAACCGCTCGCAGCGGCAGGTGGCGGAGAAGGCGGTGGGAACCCCGGGACTCTCCAAGACCCGGGTGAACGATCTGCTGACCGGGCGCTACTCGAGCATCGACGGCCAGCTGCTGCGCCCGCTGGCGCAAGCGTGCGGCGTCGATCGGGAGGAACTGCTGGAGGCGCTGGACGAAGCGTGGCGGCGGATCGTCCAGAACGCCGCACGGGAGCGCAGCCACCGGGCCAACCAACGGCCGGCGCCACCGCCGCGGCCGAGCCCGGACGCGCACCTCAGGACGCTCAGCGTGATGGCCGAGATCGCCGGCCGGATGACCGACCCGGACACGCTGCCGCTGGCGCAGGAGATCTACGAGCGGGTGCTGGAGCAGCGCCGCCTCCTGCTCGGCGAGGACGACCCGCTGACCCTGACCACCCAGCACAACCTCGGCGTGGTCCACTTCGCGCGGGACAATCTGCGGGCCGCGTACAACGCGTTGAAGATCGCCTACGAGGCGCGGCTGGCCACCCTGGGCGAGTCGGCGATGGCCACCCTGACCTCTCAGGAGTCGCTGGCGGTGGTCTGCTCCGAGATGGGCGAGACGTTCCGGGCGGAGCAGCTGCTCGCGGAATGTCTCGCCCACCGCCAGGAGTGGCTGGCTCAGGCGCCGACCGAGGCCGAGCGCGCCCGGCTGCGGGTGGCCGCGCAGAAGACCGCGGACAACCTGCGGGCGGTCAGGAGCCAGCTCGGCGGTACGCGGTGAAGTCCACCGTGCGGCGTAGCTGGAAACCGATCGCCTCGTAGAGGCGGATCGCGGTCGTGTTGGCCGCCCCGGTGTGCAGGAACGGGGTGGCGCCGCGGGCGCGGATGCCGGCCGCCACCGCGCGGACCAGCCGGGTGGCCAGGCCGCGGCCGCGGTAGGCGGCGTCCGTGCAGACCGCGCTGATCTCCGTCCAGCCCGGTGGCCGCAGGCGTTCGCCGGCCATCGCGACCAGCCGGCCCTCGTCCCGGAAGCCGAGGTAGGTGCCGAGTTCGATGGTGCGCCGCAGGTACGGGCCGGGCTGGGTGCGGGCGATCAGGTCGAGGATCTCCGGCACGTCGTCCGGGGTGAGCACGACCAGGTTCGGGTCCGGTTCGGCGCGCAGTGACACGTCGACCAGCTGAACGCCGTCGATGCTGCGGTCGATTTCCCAGCCGGGGCCGGGCCGGGCGCCCAGCCCGGCGAGCATCACCGGCTCGCCGGGCGGGACGAAGGCGTTCAGGTCGGACCAGGCCCGCGGGTCCTCCGGCGCGCCCAGCGCGTGGAACGGTGCCACGTCACTGTGGTAGCGCGCTGCCAGGCCGTGGACCTGGGCGAACCGGGCGTGGTCGCCGTGCAGGGCGAGCCACGCCGGGTTGTCCAGCACCCGGTCGTCGGTGACCGCGGAGGTCACTTGTTCGCCTTGGGCAGACCCTGCGGGTTGATCTCGGACTTGTCGACCGCCTCGTTGGTCAGGTTCCAGCGCTGCAGGATCCTGGTGTAGTCGCCGGTCTCGATCAGCTTGTTGACCGCCGCGCCGAGCGCCTTGACCAGGCCGTCGTCCTTCTTGGTGGTCAGTGCGATCTTGCCCTGCAGGGTGGCGCCGGCGCCCGAGTAGGTGCCCACGATCTCCAGTTTGCCATCGACCGCGACCTGGTAGGCGACGCTCGGGTTCGGGCCGAGGTAGGCGTCGATCTGCCCGGAGCCCAGCGCCAGGTAGGTGGCCTGGTTGGTCTGGTAGTACTTGATGTTGACCGGCTTGAGGCCCTGCTTCTCGGCCTCCTTGCTCCACTCGACCAGGATCTTCTCCTGGTTGGTCCCGGAGCTCACCGCGATCGTCTTGCCGGCCACGTCGGCCGGGCCGGCGATCTTCCAGCCGCTGCCCTTCTTCGCCGCGAAGGCCAGGTTGTCCAGGCGGTAGGTGGCGAAGTCGTACTTCTCCTTGCGCTCCTCGGTGACCGTGATGTTGGAGATGCCGACGTTGTACTTGGCGCTGTCCAGGCCGATGAACAGGTTCTCCCAGGAGGTGTTCTCGATCTCCGGCTGCAGGCCGAGGACACCGGCGACCGCGTAGGCGATGTCCGGCTCGTTGCCGATCAGCGTCTTGTTGTCGGTCGCGGTGAACGCCAGCGGCGGCGAGCCGGAACCGGCCGCGCCCACGCCGATCGTCAGCTTGCCGGTGGCCCGGATGTCCGCCGGGACGAGTGCCGCGATCGCGTCGTCCTTGGCCGGGACGATCCGGTTCTGGTCGGGGCTGATGTTGATGCCGGGCCCGGCCGACGCGCCCGGGGCGGCGGCCGCGGCCGCCGGGGACTCGTCCGGCGCGGCGCAGGCGGTCAGGCCCAGCGCCGCCACTGCGGCAAAAACGATGGCGACTCTTGTACGCATGGATGACTCCGTTTGTTAGACGAGAACTGCCGAGAGGAATGCTTTGGTCCGCTCGTGGCGGGGGTTGTCGAGGACCTCGGCCGGCGGGCCCTGTTCGACGATCCGGCCCTCGTCGATGAAGATGACGGTGTCGGCGGCCTCCCGGGCGAAGCCGATCTCGTGGGTCACCACGATCATCGTGGTGCCCGCCGCGGCCAGGTCGCGCAGCACGTCGAGCACCTCGCCGACCAGTTCCGGGTCGAGCGCCGAGGTCGGCTCGTCGAACAGGATCAGCCGCGGCTCCAGGGCCAGCGCGCGGGCGATCGCCACCCGCTGCTGCTGGCCGCCGGAGAGCTGCCGGGGATAGACGTCCGCCTTGTCGGCCAGGCCCACCCGGTCGAGCAGGGCGCGGGCCTGCGCGTACGTCGACGCCCTGTTCTTCTTCAGCGCCGAGATCGGCGCCTCCGCCACGTTCTCCAGGGCCGTGAGGTGTGGGAACAGGTTGAAGTTCTGGAACACGAAGCCGATCCGGGCGCGCTGCTTGAGGATCTGCCGCTCGCCGAGTTCGTGCAGCTTCTCGCCGGCCTCGCGGTAACCGATCAGCTCGCCGTCGACCCGGACCCGGCCGCGGTCCACCTTCTCGAGGTGGTTGATGCTGCGCAGCAGGGTGGACTTGCCGGAGCCGGACGGGCCGAGGATCACGGTCACCGTGCCGGCCTGCGCGGTCAGGTCGATGCCGCGCAGCACCTCGAGGGTGCCGAACGACTTGTGCACGCCGGTGAGCTCGACCACGGGGGTGCTCATCGCTTGATCGCCGCCTTGAGTCGCTGGAACGGGGTGGGCGGCAGGGTCCGCACGGCGCCGCGGGCGAAATAGCGCTCCACGTAGAACTGCAGGATCGACAGCAGCGCGGTCAGCACCACGTACCAGACGGTGGCGACCATCAGCAGCGGCACCACCCGCCCGTTGCGGCCGTAGACGACCTGCACCTGGTAGAACAGCTCGCCGATGGCCAGCACGTACACGATCGACGTGCTCTTGAGCAGGTCGACCAGCAGGTTGGCGGCGTTCGGCAGGATGGCCCGCATCGCCTGCGGCAGCACGATCCGGAAGAACTGCCGGTGCCGGGGCAGGCCGAGTGCCGCAGCCGCCTCGTGCTGGCCCTGGTCGACGCTGAGCAGGCCGGAGCGGATGATCTCGCCGGCGAACGCCGCCTCGTGCAGCGCCAGGCCGAGCAGGGCGGCGCCGAACGAACCGATCAGGTCCTTGGTGGCGAACGACCAGCCGGGCCCGAACGGCAGCCCGAACTGCAGTTTCTCGTAGAGGTAGCCCAGGTTGGCCCAGAACAGCAGCTGCACGATCAGCGGCACGGACCGGAACACCCAGGTGTAGGTCCAGCTGACGGTGCGCAGGATCGGGCTGGGTGACAGGCGCATGGCGGCCAGTGGGATGCCGCCGAGGAAGCCGAGTGCCGCGCCCGCGATGGTCAGCTCGAGGGTGACCAGCAGGGCGTGCAGCACCGACTTCTCGAAGATGTAGCCGGTGAAGGTGTGCCACTCCCAGCCGGGGTTGGTGGCCAGACCGTGGACGAACTGGGCGAGCAGGACCAGCACCAGGGCGGCTCCGGCCCAGCGCCAGGGGTGCCGAGCGGGCACCACGCGGGTGTCGTCGCCGGCCTGTGCGGTCGGACGCGGTGGGGAGAGGACGCTCACGACGCTGACGCTAGGTTTCCATGGCGGTAACCCACAAGTCCTATCGAGCGAATATGTTTTACGAGCTTGTTACCGCCACCCCATGGGACCGGTATTGCGATAAAGCCCATCGGTACGATAGGAATACCAGGCATTGCCACATGCCTCTGCCTGGAGATATCCGTGACCACCTTGCTCGCTCCTGCCGGCGCCACCGCGCCGGTCGCCACCACGGCGCTCGCGCCCGGTGGCGGACTGCGCCGCCGCCTCGTTCTCCGGCTGGTCGCTCTGGTCGCGCTGGGCCTGCTGTGGGAGATCGCGGCCCGGGTGCTGAACAACCCGGCCTTCATCCCGTCGCCCGGCGCCGTCTGGCACCAGCTGATCCTCACCTCCACCGTGCACGACGGCGTCCGTGGATACAGCGGCCACCTGCTCATCGAACACCTCGGCGTCAGCCTCCGGCGGATCGTCATCGGCTCGGCCATCGGCATCGCCGGCGGCCTGCTGATCGGCGTGCTCCTCGGCACGGTCGGCTGGCTGCGGGTGATCGCCGAGCCGGTGGTCACCTTCGTCCGGGCGCTGCCGCCGCTCGCCTACTTCAGCCTGTTCATCATCTGGTTCGGCATCGACGAGACCCCGAAGCTGTGGCTGCTCTCGATCGCCGCGCTGCCCCCGGTCGCGGTCGCCACCGCCGCCGCGGTGCACGGCGCGCCGGCCGGACTGATCGAGGCGGCCCGCGCGCTCGGCGCCGGCCGCTGGCAGTCGATCCGCGACGTGGTGCTGCCCAGCGCGCTGCCGGAGATCTTCACCGGCATCCGGCTCGCGGTCGGCGTCGCATACTCCTCGGTGGTCGCCGCCGAGACGATCAACGGGGTGCCCGGGATCGGCGGCATGATCCGCGACGCGCAGCGCTACTCGCAGACCGACGTGGTCGTGCTCGGACTTTTCGCCATCGGCCTCTCCGGCCTGCTCATCGACGCCCTGCTGCGGGTAGCCGAACAACGGCTGATCCCGTGGCGGGGCATTAGCTAAAAGGAACGTTCCCCATGAAGAGACTGCTCGCTGCCGCCTCCGCCCTGTCCCTGCTGCTGGTCGCCGCCTGCGGCAGCGGCGGCGCCGCCAGCGGGGGCGGCGACGCCTCCAAGAAGGCCATCCGCATCGCCTACCAGGCGTTCCCCAGCGGCGACCTGATCGTCAAGAACCAGGGGCTGCTGGAGAAGGCGCTGCCCGACTACAAGATCACCTGGACGAAGTTCGACTCCGGGGCGTCGATCAACACGGCGTTCGTCGCCAAGAGCGTCGACATCGCCGCGATCGGCTCCAGCCCGGTCGCCCGCGGGCTGTCCGCGCCGCTGAACATCCCCTACCAGGTCGCCTTCGTGCTCGACGTGGCCGGCGACAACGAGGCGCTGGTCGCCCGCAACGGCACCGGGATCACCGACGTGGCCGGGCTGCGCGGCAGGAAGGTCGCCACCCCGTTCGCGTCCACCTCGCACTACAGCCTGCTCGCCGCGCTCGACCAGGCCGGGGTCAAGGAGTCCGAGGTGACCATCGTCGACCTGGAGCCGCAGGACATCCAGGCCGCGTGGACCCGCGGCGATCTGGACGCGGCGTACACCTGGCTGCCGTCCCTCGACGAGATCAAGAAGACCGGCAAGGTGCTGATCAGCAGTCGCCAGCTGGCCACCGCCGGCAAGCCGACGCTGGACCTGGGCGTGGTGTCGACGCCGTTCGCCGGAGCCCACCCGGAGGCGGTCGACGCCTGGCGCAAGGTCGAGGCGCAGGCGCTGAACACCATCGCCACCGACCCGGCCGCGGCGGCCAAGGCGGTCGGCGCCGAACTCAACCTGTCCGCCGACGACGCCGCGCACCAGCTGCAGCAGGGCGTGTTTCTCAAGCCGGCGGACATCTCGTCGCCGGACTGGCTGGGCACCGACGGCAAGGTGGGCAAGATCGCGGACAACCTGGTGAGCGCGGCCGAGTTCCTCAAGTCGCAGCAGAAGATCGACGCGGTGCCGAGCCTCGACGCGGCGCAGAAGGCGATCTATGTGAAGGGTCTGCCCAGTGCCCTCGGCTGACATCGGTCTCGCCGCCGGCTCCACCGCCGCTGTCTCCGGCGCCGGGGCCGCGGCCGTGCGGCTCGACGCGGTGACGCATGCCTACGGGGACGTCACCGCGGTCGGGCCGGTCGACCTGACCGTGCCGGCCGGTGAGTTCCTGGTGCTGGTCGGGGCGTCCGGCTGCGGCAAGAGCACGCTGCTGCGGCTCATCGCCGGCTTCGAGCAGCCCACCTCCGGCACGGTGCGGACCGCCGGGTCGCCACCGGTGCCCGGGCGCGGCGCCGGCCTGGTCTTCCAGCAGCCCCGCCTGTTCCCGTGGAAGACCGTCGGCGGCAACATCGCGCTCGCCCTGAGATACGCCGGGCAGCCGGCCACCGGCGGCCGGATCGACGAACTGCTGGAACGGGTCGGCCTGCACGACGTCGCCAACCGGCGCACCTGGCAGATCTCCGGCGGCCAGCAGCAGCGGGTCGCGATCGCCCGCGCCCTCGCCGTCGACAACCCGCTGCTGCTGCTCGACGAGCCGTTCGCGGCACTCGACGCGCTCACCCGGGAACGCCTGCAGGCCGACCTGCGCAAGGTGAGCGCCGAATCCGGGCGGACCTGCGTGTTCGTGACGCACAGCGTGGACGAGGCGGTCTTCCTGGGCAGCCGGGTCGTGGTCCTCACCCCGCGGCCCGGGCAGATCGCCCTCGACCTGCCGATCGCCCTGCCCCGCACCGGGGTCGCGGCCGACGAGCTGCGCGGCTCGCCGGAGTTCGCCGCCCTGCGCGCCGAGGTCGGCCACGCCATCCGCGACCGCGCCACCGTCTGACCGGCCGCCCCCGTGGTGGTGTCGCACGTCCGGGCACCACCGCGGGGCCTCGGGCGCTGAGCACGCCGGGGCCGCGAGTCGAACTCATCGCCAGAATCCGCTGCCTCGATCTCCGGCTCGCCGGGCCACCGCGGGGTCAGGCGGCCGGGACCGGTCCGCCGGCGGGACTCAGATCGTGGCCGGGGTGTGGTCGAGGGCGGCGTCGATCAGGGCGGCGGGTCCGGGCTTGGCGAAGTAGTAGCCCTGGGCGTAGCGGTAGCCCAGCGCCTCCAGGCGGATGGCCTGTTCGCGGGTTTCGACGCCCTCGGCGACCGCGCGCAGGCCGAGCGTGGCGGCGATCGTGCTCAGCGAGGTGGCGATCGCCTCCTGTTCGGCGGTGCCGTTGAGTTCGTCGATGAACGACTTGTCGACCTTGAGGGTGGTGACCGGGCAGGTGCGCAGCAGGGTGAGCGAGCTCTGGCCGGTGCCGAAGTCGTCGAGGGCCACCCCGACGCCCAGGTCGCGCAGGTCGCGGACGGTGTTCAGGGCGGCGCCGCCGCCGAACACGGCGGTTTCGGTGATCTCCAGGGTGATCTTGTCGGGGTCCAGGTGGTAGCGGGCCATCGTGGCGGCGACCTGGTCGGGCAGGTCCGGGTCGAGCAGCTGACGGGCCGAGACGTTGATGTTGACCCGGGGCGCGTCGACGCCGTGCCGGAGCTGCCAGCGGGCGGCGTCCGCGCAGGCGGTCTCGATCACCCAGAGGCCGAGGTCGAGGATCAGGCCGGTCTGTTCGGCGACCGGGATGAACTCGGCCGGGGAGACCGGCGGGCCGTCCGCCGGGTGCCAGCGGACCAGCGCCTCGACGCCGGTGATCCGGCCGCCGGGCAGCTCGACGATCGGCTGGTAGACCAGGCGGAACTCGCCCCTGTCCAGACCGCGGCGCAGCGCGGCGGCCAGGTCGGCGTCGTGCTGGGCGGTGCTGTCCATCTCGTCGGTGTGCTCGGTGTGCCGGTTGGCACCGGCCCGCTTGGCGGCCTTGAGCGCGAGCTCGGCCCGGCGCAGCAGGTCGGGGACCTCGTCGTCGCGGCCGGCGGCCACCCCGACGGTCACCGTGACCAGCAGGTCGTGGCCGTCCACCTGCAGCGGCAGCCGGAACGCCCGGACCAGCCGCTCACCCAGCGATCCGGAGCCGGGCAGGCCGGTGGTCGAGGCGAGCGGGGCCGGGGGTCCGGAGCCGGGCAGCCCGGTGGCCGGGAGGACCGCGCCGGTGGGGAGCAGGATGCCGAATTCGTCGCCGAGCAGGCGGGCGACGACCGCGTCCGGCCCGAAGGTTGCGGTGATGCGGGCGGCCGCCGCGCGCAGCAGGGCGTCGCCGCGGGCGTCGCCGAGCCGGTCGTTGAGGGTGCCGAAGCCGTCCAGGTCGCAGACCGCCACGGTGACCGGGTCGGTCCGGTCCTGCAGGGTCGCACTGAACATGCGGCGGTTCGGCAGGCCGGTCAGATCGTCGTGGTTGGCCTGCTCCTCCAGCCGGTCGACCAGCACCGTGTTGTCGGACAGCGCGGTCAGCTGGCGGATCACCACCAGGGTGGTCAGCGCCACCGAGCCGCCGGCCAGGCCGGGCGGGAGGAAGCCGAGGTGCAGGGTGACGAAGACGAGCATGCCGACGGTGACGACGACGGCGGCGACCGGAACCACGCTGACCCGGCGCCAGCGCTGCACCCAGGGCGGGCCGACCCGGCGGACCGGGGGGTGGTCGACGTGCCGGAGCTGGGCGCGGGTGGCCAGGGCGAACATCAGTCCGAGCGGCGGCATCACGATCGCGGTGACCGACAGGTGCGGCCAGTCGCGGACCGCCGGGTAGATCAGCCAGGAGATCGGGGCGAGCAGGCCGAGCGGGGCGAGGTACCACAGGGCCGGCCCGTGCACGCCGCCCGCGCCGGTGATCCCGACCCGGATCACCGCGACCACCGCGGTGATCGCGGTGACCAGGACGATCAGCATCAGGCCGGCGGCCAGGCCGAGCTGCGGCATCGGGCCGGGCGGCATGTCGCCGGCCGGCATCGGGCCACCCGTCGGCGGGCCGCCGGGCACCGGCATCGACCAGAGGAAGTGCGTGATGACCACGGCCGAGGCGACGCCGACGATGGCGATGTCGAGGCAGATCGCGAGATTGGCGCGCCAGGTCCGCGGCGGGTGCGGGAGGCGGATCATGGCGTACGCGGTTCCGGCCACCGAGCCGAGATAGCACACCGCGCTCAGGGTGTTCATCGGCATGGGATGCCCGGCCAGGGTGGTCCGGATGGCGTGGCTGACGGTGCCGAGGGTCAGCACGCAGGCCGAGATGGTCAGCCGCCGCCAGAACCGGTGCGCGTCGCCCTCGGTGCCGGCCGCCGCGGTGTGGGCAGCCCACGCCGCGGTGGCGGCCGCCGCGATCCCGGTGGGCCAGAGCAGCCAGGCCGGCGGGTGGTCGCTGAGCATGCCGGCGATCCCGAGCACGATGCTCAGCCCGGCCCAGACACAGGCCAGGAGCAGAATGCGCCCGGCCGTGCGGGCCGGTCGTCCCACTGGTCGCATGTCCGGCACGATCGGCGGCATCCCGGGTGAGCTGAGAAGAGTCGCAGAAGGGGTGCGGCCATCGGCGTACCGGCGCATCGTGTGTTGATCTTGAAAAGGATAAAGTGCGGGTGTGACGCTCACCCCCCAAGGCACGTCACACCCGCACTCCCGCCCACCCGTACCGTCCACGGGTGGCCGGGCCGGTTTCCAGGCTTAGACGGACCACCACACGGTGGTGTCCGGCGGCAGCTCGACCTCGTCCGGGCCGAGCTCGATCGGGCCGCTGGCCAGCAGCGGCGTGCCGGGGCGGGCGACGGTCACCGGCTGGTCGCCCATGTTGACCGTGCAGCGGAACACCGGGGCGCCCTCGACGGACCGCTCGAAGGCGAGCACCCCGGCCGGCGCGCTGAGCCAGCGCAGGTTGTCGATCGGCTGCAGCGCCGGGTTGACCCGCCGCTCGGCGAGCGCGGCACGGTACAGCTCCAGGGTCGAGCCGGGCGTCCCGGCCTGCGCGGAGACGCTGAGCCCGGCCCACGAGGCGGGCTGCGGGAGCCAGCTGCCGCCGCCGTCCGGCCCGAAGCCGTACGGCGCGGTGTCGCCGCTCCACGGGATCGGCACCCGGCAGCCGTCGCGGTAGCCGTCCTGCCCGGTCGCCCGGTGGAAGGCCGGGTCCTGGCGGACCTCCGGCGGCAGGTCGAGCACCTCGGGCAGGCCGAGCTCCTCACCCTGGTAGAGGTAGGCCGAGCCGGGCAGGGCCAGCATCAGCGCGCTGGCCGCCCGGGCCCGGCGCAGGCCGGCCGCCTCGTCGACGGCGACCGCTTTGCGGCCGGCCACCTCGCCGTCCGCGGTCTGCATCAGCCGGGTGGTGTGCCGGACCACGTCGTGGTTGGACAGCGTCCAGGTGGTCGGGGCGCCGACGGCGCGCATCGCGGCCAGCGAGTCCTCGATCATCTGCTGCTGCTCGTGCACGTTCCACGCGGTGCCCAGGTAGCTGAAGTTGAACGCCTGGTGCAGCTCGTCGTCGCGGACGTAGTCGGCCACCCGGGCCAGGGTCGGCGCCCACGCCTCGGCGACCGCGACCCGGTCGCCCGGGTACTCGTCGAGGATCCGCCGCCACGAGCGGTAGATCTCGTGCACTCCGTCGCGGTCGAAGCACGGGCTCTCGCCGACGCCCAGCAGGTGCCATTCGGCGTGCGAGCCGACGTCCGGCAGGCCGGCCTCCTTGACCAGGCCGTGCGCCACGTCGATGCGGAAACCGTCGACGCCGAGGTCGAGCCAGAACCGCAGGATGGTCTTGAACTCGTCGCGGACCGCCGGGTGCTCCCAGTTGAAGTCGGGCTGCTCCGGGGCGAACAGGTGCAGGTACCACTCGCCGTCGGCGACCCGGGTCCAGGCCGGCCCGCCGAAGATGCTCGGCCAGTCGTTGGGCGGCAGCTCACCGTTCTCGCCCTTGCCGGGGCGGAAGTGGTAGCGCTCGCGGAACAGCGAACCGGGGCCCTCGGCGATCGCCTTCTGGAACCACTCGTGCTGGTCGGAGGAGTGGTTCGGGACCAGGTCGACGATCACCCGCAGGCCCAGCGCGTGCGCGCCGGCGATCAGCTCGGAGGCGTCCGCGACGGTGCCGAAGATCGGGTCGACGGTGCGGTAGTCGGAGACGTCGTAGCCGGCGTCGGCCTGCGGCGACGCGTAGAACGGGGAGAGCCAGACCGCGTCGACGCCCAGATCCTTCAGGTACGGCAGGCGGCTGCTGATGCCCGGCAGGTCGCCGATGCCGTCGCCGTTGGAGTCGGCGAAGCTGCGGGGATAGATCTGGTAGATGACCGCGTTGCGCCACCAGGAAGCCGGCGGCGCCTCGACAGTGGGCGGTGCGATCAGTTGGTCGGTCATGGCGAGGAACGGTAGCAGGCAACTAACACGTGTTACATAGCCTGACGGCTGCTTTCTTTCAGCAAGTTCTTGCAAGCCGTCGTTATGCGGGTTTTGCGGTGGAATTTCGCACGATCAGGGAGGTCCCGAGCGTCTGCTGCGGGTGCTGATCCTCGCCCCGCATGGCCGACACGAGGAACTCGGCGGCCATCCGGCCCTTGGTCACGATCGGCTGGCGCACGGTGGTCAGCCGGGGTCGGAACCAGGCGGACTCGGCCAGGTCGTCGAAACCGGTCACCGACACCTGGCCGGGGACGTCGACGCCGAGCTCCTGCAGCGCATCCACGGCGCCGTAGGCCAGGACGTCGGAAAGGGCCAGGATCGCGGTCGGTTTCGCGTCGGACATCAGCGCCTTCGTCGCCCGGTATCCGTCGCCGCGGGTCACCGGCACCTCGGCCAGCTGCACGTCGGCGAGGGTGAGCCCGACCTCGGCGAGCGCATCGGTGATCCCGGCCAGCCGGCGCGCGAGCGGTCCCCGGTGCCCGTCCGCCGACCGCGGTCCCAGGGAGAGCACCGCGATCCGCCGATGGCCGAGTTCCAGCAGGTGGCGGGCGACCTCGCGGGCGCCGCCGCGATCGTCGACCTCGACGTGCGGGGCACCCTCGTGCCGGTCCGAGTCGATCAGCACGAACGGGATCCCGCGCCGGTCCAGCTCGGCCACCTCGCCCCGGTCGATCTCCAGGCCGCAGACGATGAAGCCGTCCACCGCGGCGTACGGGATGGCCTTGAGCACCGAGTCCTGCAGCGGCGGGGTGAGCAGCAGGGTGTAACCCTCGCGGTCGCAGACCTGGCCGGCACCCATCAGGAAGCGCGCGAAGTACGGGTTCTCCATGACCTGCGCCAGCCGCTGCGGCAGCAGCACCCCGATCGAGTTGGTGGTGCCGGCCTGCAGCATCCGGCCCAGCGTGCTCGGGGTGTAGCCGAGCTCCTCGGCGACCGCCAGGATCCGCTCCCGGGTGGCGGTCGAGATCCGCTGCGGATTGTTGAACGCGAACGACACCGCGGACCGTGACACGCCGGCCGCCGCGGCCACGTCACTCGACGTCGGTTTGCCACCTTTTGCGATTTTTTCTGGCACGCTGCCGGCCTTGTTGATGAAAGTTCTTGCAGGTGCCTTCCTGGACGGCATGCACGCTCCCCGGATCGGCGCCCACCATAACCCGCTGTGACCGATGAGGCGCGGATGCATGGAGCGCGCCGCCTCGGGGTACCAGACAGTTCGACACGACTTCACCACCTGGAGGTATGAGATGGCTTTCGACGACAAGGTGGACAACAAGGCCGAGGAGCTCGGCGGCAAGGTCAAGGAGGGCGTCGGCAAGGCGACCGACGACGAGCAGCTCGAGGCCGAGGGTCACGCCGACCAGGCCAGCGCGAACATCAAGCAGGCCGGCGAGAAGATCAAGGACGTCTTCAAGTCCTGAGCGGTACGACGTGAGCGGGCCGGGACGGACCATCGTCCCGGCCCGCTCGCGTGCCACGGCGTACCCCCAGGAGACGATCGTGACCAGCGGCGGACCGTGATCCGAATCGCGCACCTCGCCTATCTGTTACATGGGTTTTCTGGATAAGCTCCCGGGCATGGACTTCCACTGGTTTCTGCCCACCAACGGCGACAGCCGGGACATCGTGGGTGGCGGTCACGGCACACCGGTCGGCTCGGCCGGCGGAGTGCGCCCGCTGACCATCGGCTACCTCGGCCAGATCGCGCGCAGCGCCGAACAGCTCGGCTTCGTCGGCGCGCTCACCCCCACCGGCGCGTGGTGCGAGGACGCCTGGCTGACCACCGCGATGCTCACCGAGGTCACCGAGCGGCTCAAGTTCCTGGTCGCGTTCCGCCCCGGGCTGATCTCGCCCACCCTGGCCGCGCAGATGTCGTCGACCTTCCAGCGGCTCTCCGGCGGCCGGCTGCTGCTCAACGTGGTCACCGGCGGCGAGTCCGCCGAGCAGCGCCAGTTCGGCGACTTCCTGGACAAGGACGCGCGCTACGCGCGGACCGCGGAATTCCTCACGGTGGTCCGCGGGTTGCTGCGCGGCGAGACCATTTCGTACGACGGTACGCACGTCAAGGTGGAGAACGCGCGCCTCGCCCGGGTCCCGGACATCGCACCCACCGTGTATTTCGGCGGGTCGTCGAAAGCCGCGGGCCCGGTCGCGGCCGAACACGCCGACGTGTATCTGACCTGGGGCGAGCCGCCCGCGCAGGTGGCCGAGAAACTCGCCTGGATCCGGACGCTGAAGCCGGACATGCGGTTCGGCATCCGGCTGCACGTGATCACCCGGGACACCGCCGAGGCCGCCTGGGCCGAGGCCGACCGGCTGCTGCAGAACGTGTCCGAGGCCGACATCGCCGGCGTGCAGGCCGGCCTGCGCACCAGCGAGTCCGAGGGGCAGCGGCGAATGCTCGAACTGCACGGCGGCAACCGGGACGGGCTGCTTGTCGCGCCCAACCTGTGGGCCGGCGTCGGTCTGGTCCGCGGCGGCGCGGGCACCGCGCTGGTGGGCAGCCACACCGAGGTGGCCGACCGGATCGAGGAGTATGCCGCGCTCGGCATCTCCGAGTTCATCCTCAGCGGGTACCCGCACCTGGAAGAGGCGTACTGGTTCGGCGAAGGTGTACTGCCCGAGCTCCGCCGCCGGGGCCTGTGGCGGCACCCGGCGGGGGAGAAGGACACGGCGCCGGCGGCGATCCCGTTCGCCGGGGTGCCCAGCCTCGCTAAGCGCTGATCAACTCCGGCGCGTTCGGCGCGGCGCTGTGCGGCCGGCCCGGCCACCAGAACCGGTCACCGAGGATGGTGGCCAGGGCCGGCACCAGCACCGTGCGGACCAGGAGCGTGTCCAGCAGGACGCCGATCATGACGATCACGCCGATCTGGGTCAGTGTGATCACCGGCAGCACGCCCAGCACCGCGAAGACCGCGGCCAGCAGGATGCCGGCACTCGTGATCACCGCGCCGGTGACCGCGACCGCGTGCACCATGCCGTCCCGGGTGCCACGCTTGCCGGCCTCCTCCCGGGCCCGGGTGACCAGGAAGATGTTGTAGTCGACGCCGAGCGCCACCAGGAACAGGAACGAGAACAGCGGCACCTGGTTGTCCAGGGCGTGCCCGAACAGGAACGATCCGGCCCCGAGCGCCGCGCCGAAACTGATGATCACCGTGACGATCAGCAGCAGCGGGGCGACCAGCGCGCGCAGCAGCACGACCAGCACGAGCAGCACCACCAGCAGGATCACCGGGACGATCACCCGCAGGTCGTGTCGGGTCGCGTCGCGGGTGTCCAGACTGGTCGCGACGCTGCCACCCACCAGGGCCCGGCCAGCCAGACTCGTCCGCAGCGTGCGGATCGCGTCGAACGCCTCCTTCGTGTCCGGCGCCGCGTTCAGGATCACCTGAATGGAGCCCTGCTCCACGACCCGTGCCTGCGCCACGCCGGGCGTGCCGGACACCGTGGCCAGCACCGCCTGCGCCTGATCGGGGCCGGTCAGCACCACGGTCGGGCTGGCCGCGCCGGCCGGGAAGTGTGTCGACAGGGTCTCCAGGCCGGCCACCGACTCCGACTTCACCCGGAACTGCTCGGTCTGCGACAGGCCCAGCCGGGTGCCGAGACCGCCCGCGGACAGTACGCCCAGGACGATGATCGAGACGATCGTCACCGCGACCGGCTTGCGGGACACCGCCCGGCCGACCCGGGCCCAGACACCCTTCTCCGCCTCGACGCCGTCCTGGCCGACCCGCGGCACGAACGGCCAGAACAGGCCGCGCCCGCAGACCACCAGTGCGGCCGGGAGCACCAGCAGCGCGAACAGTGCCGCCACCGCGATCCCGGCGGCCGCCGTGACCCCCAGTGACACGTTGCTCTCCAGGCTGGCCAGCAGCAGGGTGAGCAGGCTCAGGATCACCGTGCCGGCACTGGCCGCGATCGCCGGACCGGCCCCACGCAGCGCCCGGCGCATCGCCTCGAAGCGGTCGTCGACGGCGTGCAACTCCTCCCGGTACCGCGAGATCAGCAGCAGTGCGTAGTCGGTGCCGGCGCCGAAGACCAGCACCGTGACGATGCCCGTGGTGGAACCGTTGATCGGCAGGCTGGTGTGCTGCGAGATCAGCGAGATCAGGCCGGTGGTGACCCGGTCGGCCAGGCCCACCACGATCAGCGGGACCAGCCAGAGCAGCGGGCTGCGATAGGTCACCAGCAGCAGCAGCGCCACCACGACGACGGTGACCAGCAGCAGCCGGGTGTTCGCCCCGGTGAAGCTGTCGGCCAGGTCGGCGGAGAACCCGGCGCCACCGGTGACCTGGGCGGTCACCCCGGCCGGCAGGCCGGCCCGCACCCTGGTGCGCAGATCGCGGACCTGCTTGATGGTCTCGTCCGACGAGACGCCGGACGGCAGCGGCACCGAGACGATCGCCGCCCTGCGGTCCTGGCTGACGATCGGCTGGCCCAGCGGGGTGACGGTGACCAGGTCGCCGTCGGCCAGCGGCTGGCCGCCCCTGGCGACCACCACCAGGGCCGCGGTGGGGCGGCCTGCTTGCGCCCGCGCGACCCGGGTCGACTCGGCCGAGGACGGCAGCGAGGCGGTGGGGTCGTTGTCGACCCGGGTTTCACCGGCGAGGCCGATGACCAGGCCGCCCAGCAGCAGGGCCAGGAGCAGGGAAACCCATGCCCGTCTCATGAATCCTCCATGAATAAGAATCTCGATAATCGAGATTCTCCACGAGGGTTGCGGGATCTGCAACACTTACCCCCGTGGAGGACACGAGAGCGCCCGACGAAGCGGACAAGGCAGAACGCCAGCGACTCCGGTCACGGCTTGTCGACCTGCTCAACTCCTATTCCAGCGAGGCCAACCACATCGGGCACGCCTTCGCCGGACGCCACCGGCTGCACGGGCCCGACCTGCACGCGCTCCTCGCCGTCATGCACGCGGAGCGCGCCGGGGAGCCGCTCACACCCGGGCGGCTCGGCGAGACGATGGGACTGTCCTCCGGGGCGACGACCGCGATGATCGACCGTCTGGAGCGGGGCGGGCATCTGCGGCGCAGCCGGGAGAGCAGCGATCGGCGAGTCGTCCACCTGCGGTATGCGGAGGCGGGAATGGCGCTGGCCGCGGCGTTCTTTCAGCCGTTGGCGCCGCGCACGGATGCGGTCATGGCCCGGTTCGATACCGAAGAGCTGCAGGTGGTGGAGCGTTTCGTGCGGGGGATGGTGGAGGCGCTGCTCGCCTACCGGGACGAGCTCCGCGCGGAATAACGCAACCCGGTCGCAACGTGGGAATCGCCGAGGTCGGCGCGGCCCCGGCCGATCTTCAGCCTCGTGCGAACCGAGCCCCTCCTCTCCCAGGCCGACGACCTCCTCGACCGCGGTCGTGCCGAGAACGCCGCCCACCTGCTGGCGCCGATCGTCGGCCGGCAACCGGAGAACGTCGACGCCTGGCACCGGATGGCCCGGGCGCACCTGGAGATGGGCGACCTCGACGGCGGTCTGCGCGCCGCCAAGGCCGCCTGGCACTTCGACCCGCACGGGCCGGAAACCCTGTACTGGCTCAGCCGCGCCGCCACCGAACTCGGCCGGCACCGCGAAGCGATCGAAGCCGCGGCCGCGGCCTGCCGCGAGGACCCGGGCAACCCGCGGCTGCACAACCGCCTGGCCGACGCCCAGCTCGCCGCCGGCCACGTCGGTGACGCCCTGGACAACCTGAAGATCGCCGTCGAGCTCGCCGACTACGACGCCGACCTGCACGTCACCTTCGGCCGCGCCCTGTTCGCCGCCGGCCGCCCGCTCAGCGCCCGGGAATCCGTCGGCCGCGCCCTGGCCCTCGAACCGGGGCACGCCGCCGCGCACCGCACCCTGGCCCTGTTCGAGATCGCCATGGAGCCGGTGGTGGACGCCGCCTCCCTGGCGCAGGCCGCCGACGGATTCGCCGAGTCACTCCGGGTCGGGCCGACCGGCCGCGTCGACGAGCGCGCCGTCCTGGCCAAGGACGCCATCGGCTACGTCGCGCGGGTGGCCCTGACCTGGTGCCTGGTCGCCCTGCTGGTCCTCGGCGTCCTCGCCGCGACATCGCTGGTCACCCTGCCGGCCGGCCTGTACCTGACCATCCTCTGCCTGGGCGCCGTAGCCGGCTGCGGCGCGATCGCCTTCCGCCGCTCCCTCCTCTGACCCCTCCCCGAGCCCGCCCAACTCTCGCGCCGCCCAATCCTCGCGCCGCGCGATCCTTGGACCCCCCGCGCCGCTCAACCCTCGCGCCGCTCAACCCTCGCGCCGCTCAACCCTCGCGCTGCCCTACCCTCGCGCTGCCGCACCCTCGCGCTGCCGCACCCTCGCGCTGCCCTACCCTCGCGCTGCCCCACCCTCGCGCCGGGCGATCGTTGGCCGCGCGATCCCCGCGCTGTTCGATCTCCAGGCCGCTCATCGCGCGCGCCGGGCGTTTCACCCGTCGTGCCGGAGTGCCTGGTCGGCGGTGTGGGAGTGCGCGGTCAGGTGAGCTGGCGGAGGATGCGGGCGAGCTGCGCCTGGTCGTCGGGGGTGAGGGCGGCGAAGACCCGCTGGCCGGCGGCGGAGCGGGCGGCTTTGATCTCGGCGCCGGTGGTGCGGCCCAGGTCGGTGAGGGTGACCAGGGTGGCGCGGCGGTCGTCGGGGTCGGGGCGGCGCTCGGCCAGGCCGCGCTCCTGCAGGTCGTCGACGACCTCGGTGGCGGACCGCGGGGCGATCCGGAGCCGCTCAGCCAGCGCACTGAGTCGCATGTCACCGTGGGCGAGTAGCACGCTCAGCGCGCGGAACTGCGACGGCGCGACGCCCCACGGCTCCATCTCGCTGCGGGCCTGCTCACGCAGCCGGCGACTGACCGCCCAGAACGCGTCGTTGAGCGACTCTTCCTCCACGGGAACAACGTACCAGCAATTACCGTTGCTCCCTCATGGTGAGGTAACCTCAGCTTGCTGGGCCACCACCGTAGACACCACCACGGTGAGCGCACCGCGTTGCGTGCGCCGTGTCCGGTTGGTCTTCGACGGCGGGGCCATCCCCGTACACAGGAAAGGTTTTGCTCTTGGCGGAACGACCAGGCCGGGGCGCGGCACGCACCGTGACCCCCGCGGAGAGGGCGCAGGCCCGATCCGTCTCGCTGCGCCGCATCGGCGCGCTCTTCATCGGTCACCGGCGGCAGCTCGCCGTCGTGGTGGCGATCATCGTGGTGTCATCCGTGCTCGGTATGGCCACCCCCTTCCTCCTCCGGCAGATCATCGACGTCGCCCTGCCGCACGGCGATCTGCACCTGCTGTCCTGGCTGGTGCTCGGCATGATCGTGGTCGCCGCGATCACCTCGGTGCTCGGCGTGCTGCAGACGTGGATCTCCACCACCGTCGGCCAGCGGGTCATGCACCGGCTGCGCGTCGACGTCTTCGCCCACCTGCAGCAGCAGTCGATCGCCTTCTTCACCCGGACCCGCACCGGCGAGGTGCAGTCCCGGATCACCAACGACATCGGCGGCATGCAGACCGTGGTCACGTCGACCGCGACGAGCATCGCGGCCAACCTCACCACCGTGGTCGCCACCACCGTCGCGATGGTCGCGCTGACCTGGCAGCTCACCCTGATCTCGCTGCTCGTGCTGCCGCCGGCGATCTATCTGACCCGGCGGGTCGCCCGGATGCGCCGGCAGATCACCGCCGAACGTCAGCGGGAACTCGCCGAGCTCAACGTGATCATCGAGGAGGGGCTGTCGATCAGCGGCATCCAGCTCAGCAAGACGATGGGCGCGGGCGCGGCACAGGTCGAGCGGTTCACCGGATCGTCCGGCCGGCTGATCGACCTGGAACTGCGCTCCGAACTGGCCGGTCGCTGGCGGATGGCGGCGATGAGCGTGATCTTCGCGATCATTCCGGCCACCATCTATCTCGCCGCGGGCCTGCCCTTCGCGGCCGGCGGGATGAGCATCGGCACGCTGGTCGCCTTCACCGCGCTGCAGGGCAACCTCTTCCGTCCGCTGATGAGCCTGCTCGACGTCAGCGTCACGATGACCAGCTCGCTGGCGCTGTTCGCGCGCATCTTCGAATATCTCGACCTGCCGGTCGAGATCGCGTCGCCGGCCTCGCCGATCCGGCTGCCGGAGGTCCGCGGTCACCTCCGCTTCGAGAACGTCTCTTTCGCGTACGACACCGATGCCTCCACCGCGACCGATGTCAACCGCGATGCGCCGGTTGGCGTCTCCGGCGGAACCGGCGTCGACCGTGACGTGCCGGTCGGCATCAAACCGGACGGGCCGGCGGGCAGGTCCGCGCGGTCTGAGGTCAAGCAGGATGCGCTCGGCGGCCGAGCCGCGCTGGCCGACGTCAACCTCGACGTGCCCGCCGGGACCTCGCTGGCGCTGGTCGGCGAGACCGGCTCGGGCAAGAGCACGGCCGCGGCGCTGATCGCCCGGCTTCACGACCCCACCGCCGGACGGGTCACCATCGACGGCGTCGACCTGCGCGACCTGGACCTCGCCGACCTGTCCACGATCGTCGGCGTGGTCAGCCAGGAGACGTATCTGCTGCACACCACCATCCGAGCCAACCTCCGTTACGCCAAGCCCACGGCCACCGACGCGGAGATCGAGGCGGCCTGCCGGGCCGCCCAGATCCATGCGCTGATCGAGAGTCTGCCCGAGGGGTACGACACTCTGGTCGGCTCGCGCGGCCACCGCTTCTCCGGTGGCGAGAAACAGCGGATCGCGATCGCCCGCACGCTGCTGCGCGACCCGAAGATCCTGGTCCTGGACGAGGCGACCAGCGCGTTGGACAACGAGACCGAACGCGCGGTGCAGCGGGCGTTCGACGAGCTGTCCCGCGGCCGGACCACGGTGACCATCGCCCACCGCCTGTCGACGGTGCGTGACGCCGACCAGATCGTGCTGATCGACCACGGCCGGATCGTCGAATCCGGCACCCACGACTCGCTGCTTTCCGAGGGCGGCCGGTACGCGGCCCTTGCCTCCTGAGGGCGCGGACCGCGACCCGCCACCCGTCGGTGCGTTCCGCGTGCGGGCTCTTCACCCGCAGGGCCGCGTCCGACGGGTGCTGGTTCTCGTCGCCGTCGATCGGCGGGACCTGCTCGCCGTCGACCGGCGGGTGCTGGTCTTCATCGCCGTCGATCGGCAGGGACTGGTCGCCGTCGATCGGCGGGGCCTGCGCTACCGGGCCTGCGCTACCGGTCGTCCGGTTTGCGGGCCACGACGGCCCATACGCGGTGCGGGACGAGCAGCGGGTCGGCAGGGAAGTCGCGCTCCAGCAGGGCCGTGAGTTCGGCCGAGAAGCGCTCGACAGCGGGCGGTGGCAGGCTCGCGGCGACGCCCGCGCTGGCGCGGATCCGGCCGGTCCAGTCGACCGGGGAGTACGGGACGTCCACGTCGAAGGAGAACGTCTCCAGCCCGGTGAAGCCGGCCGAGCGCAGGTCGGTGAGCCAGCGCGGATGGATGCCGGTGCCGCCGGCCAGCGCCCAGGCCGGGTTGTGCGCCACGATCAGCTCCTCGGTGGCGGCGACCACGTTGCCCGGCAGGGGCAGCCAGTCGAAGTGCGCGATCACGATCCGGCCGCCCGGACGGAGCAGCCGCGACACTTCGGCGGCTGCCTCGCCGGCCCGGAACCAGTGCCAGCATTGACCCGCGGTGACCAGGTCGAACGTGGCGTCCGGCAGGTGGATGCATTCGGCGGCGCCGACGACGTACCGGATGCTCAAACCTGCCTCCCGATCCAGGCGACGAGCCTGGTCCAGCAGCGGCTCCGCCGGGTCGAGACCGGTGACGACCGCGCCGCGGGCGGCGAAAAGACGGGCCAGGCTGCCGGTTCCGGTGCCGAGGTCCAGCACGGTCCGGCCGGCGACGTCGTCGATCCGGTCCATCAGCGCGGGCGGGAAACCGGCCCGGTGCCGGGCGTAGTCGGCGGCGGTCCGTCCGAAATCGACGGTTTCGCCGAAGCCTGCCGCGGCCTGTCCGAAGTCCTTGGCGTTTCCGAAGTCGGCGACGGGCTGCCCGAGATCGGCGGTGTCCGCACTCATGCGGTCACGTTCCCGGGCAGGCGGTTGCGGTGCAGGGCGTCGGACCAGCCGGCAAGCGCTTCGGCCGGGCGATGAGCCGGGCCGACGTAGTCGGCGGACGGGCGGATGATCTTGCCGAGGCGCTTCTGTTCCAGGATGTGCGCGCTCCAGCCGGCCGTGCGCGCGCAGGCGAACAGGGACGTGAACAGCTCCGCGGGCACGCCCGCGAAGTCGAGGATCACGGCCGCCCAGAACTCGACGTTCGTCTCCAGGACACGGTCCGGTTTCCGTTCGCGCAGCTCGGTGAGGGCGGCCAGCTCCAGGTCCCGGGCCACCTCGAAACGCGGCGCGCCGAGCTCGAACGCCGCATCCCGCAGGATCCGGGCGCGGGGATCCTCGGCCCGGTACACCGCGTGACCGAAACCCATCAGCCGCTGACCGCTGTCCAAAACCCCGCGGACGTACGCCCGAGCATCCCCGGCGCGCTCCACCTGCTCGATCATGCCGAGCACCCGGGCCGGGGCGCCGCCGTGCAGCGGGCCGGACAGCGCCGAGATCGCCGCCGACAGGCAGGCCGGTACGTCGGCGCCGGTGCTCGCCACGACCCGCGCGGTGAAGGTGGACGCGTTCATGCCGTGCTCGGCCGCGCAGATCCAGTACCGGTCCAGCGCCGCCACCTGCCGTGGATCCGGCTCACCCTGCCACTGGATCATGAACCGTTCGGTGGTGCTGCGGCCCGCGTCGACCAGCCGCTGTGGGATCACGGGCAGGTGCGCGCCGCGGGCCGCCTGCGCGACGTACGAAAGAATCATGGATGAGGTCCGGGCGAGGTCGTCGCGCGCCTGCACATCGTCGATGTCGATGAGTTGCCGCAGCCTGAGGTGCGGGGCGAGCATCGACACCGCGGCCTGCGCGTCGACGCGCACGTCACCGGAGCGCACCGGGACGGCGGACGGCTCGGCCGGGGGCAGCGCGCGGGTGAAGTCGCCGTCGGCGAGCAGACCCCAGACGTCGCCGTAGGAGACGTTTCCCGCCAGCGAACGGATGTCCACACCCCGGTAGCGCAGGGAGCCGCCGTCGCGGTCGGGCTCGGCGATCTCGGTGTCGAAGGCGACGACACCGGCAAGTCCTGGATTCACTGTCAACATGCTCTCAACATGACGACTTGATGGATGTGCCGTCAATGTTGATGCGGTCAACATGAGATGATGTGCACATGTCGGAGCAGCTCCTCACCACCGATCAGGTCGCCCAGCGGCTCGGCGTCAAACCGGCGACGGTGTACGCATACGTCAGCCGTGGCCTGCTCCCCAGCCGCCGCAACGCCGCCGGGAAGGGCAGCCTGTTCGCCAAGGCCGACGTCGACGCCCTGCTCGCCGGCCGCAAACGCGCCACCCCCAACATCCAGACCGGCATCACCCTGATCCGCGACGGCGCGCTGTTCTACCGCGGACGGGACGCCACCGAACTGGCCCGCACCTCGACCTATGAAGCGGTCGCCACCCTGCTCTGGACCGGCCCGCACGACCCGGAGCCGGGCCTGGACGGGGGCGGCGCTCTGGAGCCGGCGCCGTTCGCGGTCAGTCGCGCATCGTTGGCGCTGGCGGAGCGGGTGGGCGCGCTGCTGCCGGCAACGGCCCGCCTCACCGACCGCCTGCGGGTCACGGTGGCCGCCATCGCCGCCGCCGATCCGTTCCGCTTCGACACCAGCCCCGCCGCTGTCGTCACCACCGGTCGCACCCTGATCGCCACCATGGTCGCGGCCCTGCCTCTCCGGTCAGCCCGGGAGCCGGTAGACATCCTCCGATCGGATCCGTCGGCGCCGACCGGGGCGGGGGGTCCCGGGTCGATCGCCGAGTTGCTGTGGCCGAGGCTCACCGGAGAGCCGATGACCGAGGTGGGACGGCGGGTCCTGGAAGCGGCGCTGATCCTGCTGGCCGACCATGACATCGCGGCTTCCACCCTGGCCGCCCGGGTGGCGGCGTCGACCCGGGCGCATCCCTATGCCGTGGTCAGCGCCGGCCTGGCGGCCCTCGACGGTCCGCTGCACGGCGCCGCCAGTGAGTACGTCCACCCGCTGCTCGTCGAAGCGCTGGCCGGCGCGGACCCGGTTGCGATCATCTCCGAGCGGTTGCGGGTCTCCGGCGGGATTCCCGGTTTCGGGCATCTGCTTTACCAGAACGGTGATCCGCGCGCCATCACCATCCTCCGGCTGCTCGGTGACCATCCCGCCCGGCGGGCCGCGACCGCGCTGGCCGACGCGGTCCAGGCCCGCTCGGGGATCCACCCCAACATCGATCTCGCGCTCGCCACGCTGACCCTCCACTTCGGTATGCCGTCCGACGCGGGCGAGGCAATCTTCGCCATCGCCCGCACCGCGGGCTGGCTGGCGCACGCTCTGGAGGAGTACGCCAACCACCCGGTCCGGTTCCGTCCCACGGGCCAATATTCCGGCCGGCCACCCGCCTGACCAAGCAATTCATCTGTCAGGAGAACCGAGTGCGCCCACCGCCCCGCACGGTTGACGGGCCGAACCTCCACTCGGGAGGCTGGTGACGCCGCTCGGGCCGGGGCCTTCCCCGACGGGCGGTGCGGTCGGTGCGCCTGGGCCGCTCGCGGTGATCAGGACGTGCGGCATCGGTGGGCTGGAGCGCCCGAGCTGTGGGGGGTGGAGTGGATGAATGGTTGTGCTGCCTCGGCGATGTGGTCGGCCGCGGTCGCCCGGGCTGGCGGCGGGGCTGGTGGGCCGGTTGGGCGACGACCGGGCGCGGTGTCCGGGCGCGGTGTCCGGGGGAGGGACCGACGGCGCGGCCCCGGCCGACCGGTGGGTGAGCCGGGGCCGGTGGTTACTGCTGGTAGCGGTCGAAGAAGACGACTTCTTCCAGGGGACGCCGCTTCGGCTGGGCCCAGCGGCCCTTGCTCGGGTAGCCGAGCGGGATCAGGGCCATGGTGAGGGCATTCTCCGGCAGACCGAGGATGTCGCGGACGTCGGCTTCGTGACCGATGTGCAGAGTGGTGAGAGTGGAGCCGAGACCATGGGCGCGGGCGGCCAGCATGAGCTGCTGGACCGCGCCGTAGATGGAGGAGCCCAGGCGGGGGTTGCTGGATTTCGCGGCGCCGAGGATGGCGGGGATGATCCAGACGGGGGCTTCCTCCAGATGGGCGGCCAGATGGTCGGCGGCCAGGAAGCTGCGCTTGGACATCGGGCCGCCGTCGGGGGCGTTGAGGATCTCCTCGCGGCGGGAGCCGTAGTGGCGTTCCCAGCCCTCCCGGTACCAGTCGGCGATCTGCTTCTTGGTGTCCGCGTCCCGGACCACGATCCAGACCCAGGGCTGGCTGTTGCCGCCGGACGGGCCGCGGATCGCGGCGTCCAGGATGTCGCGGATCACGTCGTCGGCGATCGGCTCGGTGGAAAGGTAGCGGCGGGCCGGCGTGGAGTGCAACGCCTCCAGCAGACGGAGATCCTGCGGCTGGGGAGTGGTCATGACCGAAGCCTAGGACAGGTGCAACGCCCGCCGAGCAGGACCGCCGCAAGGTTGAAGGCAGCGGGTGGCAGGGCGAGTGGGTGGCAGGGCGAGTGGGTGGCAGGGCGAGTGGGTGGCAGGGCGAGTGGGTGGCAGGGCGAGTGGGTGGCAGGGGGAGCGGGTGGCGCGACGAGTGGGCGGCACGACGAGCGGACGGCACGACGAGCGGATAGCAGGCCCGGCTGGGCGGCGCCGTCGGAGCCGGGCTGGGAGGCGACCGCAGAGCGGCGTGGTTGACGGGGGACGGCCGTTACGGGGTGCCGGCGGGGCGGGTGTTCCAGGCCGCCAGGGCGGTGCCGGATCGGCTGGTGAGGACGACCTGGGCGTCCGGGGCTGCGGGGTGCGGGAAGGGGACACGCCAGCTCAGGGTGACTCCGGGGTGCAGGGTGAAAGCGGTCGCTGGCCGGGACCGGCCGGGGACCGGGCCGGTGTCGGCGCCGGTGGTGTCGCGGAGATGGAGGAGGACTGGGTTGAACTCGTAGGTGCCGCGGAGGACCTGCACGGTCACCCGCACCACGTAGCGGTCGGCGGCCGCGCCGGCGGCGGCGACCTTGACCCGCACGGACGAATCGGCGGTCTGCAGGTCTTGAACCGAACCCACCGGGTGGGTGCCGGTGACGGCGGGCAGGGCTGGGGCCGGCGCTTTCGGTGATGCCGAGCCGCAGCCCGCGAGCAATCCCCCGATCAGCGCGACGAACAACAGGATCGCTCGGCGCATGGTTCCATCCAACCGCGTGAATCTGGTTCCGCAACTCCACCGTCGGGTGATTGCCACAGGAAGGTGGACAGCCGCCGGAGGTGGCCCGGCGTGGAAAGTCGGAGGGGCGTCCGGCGCGGAAGCTGAAGGGAGACGGAAGGGGAAGCGGCGAGCGGTGCGGCCGCAAGCGGAGGGAGCGGATCCGGGCGGCGGAAGGGGAGGCGGCGAGCGGTGCGGCCGCAAGCGGAGGAAGGGGATCCGGGCGGCGGAGGGCGAAGTGGCGAGCGGTGCGGCCGCAAGCGGAGGGAGGGGATCCGGGCGGCGGAGGGGAAGCGGCGAGCGGTGCGGCCGCAAGCGAGGGGAGGGGATCCGGGCGGCGCCCCCTTTCGTCGCCCGGATCCCGGTATCAGGCGGGGACCGCGGCGAGCATGGGGCGGACCAGGGCCGCGAACTCGTCGGGGCGTTCGATCTGGGGCATGTGCCCGGTCTCCGGGAACATGTGCGACTGGGCATGCGGGAAAGCGGCCCGGGCCGCGGCCATGTGGTGGCTGGGCAGGATCATGTCGCGGTCGCCCCACACGATCATGGTGGGGGTGGTGAGGCCGGCCATGGAGGCGAGCAGCGCGGTCCGCCAGGGGGCTGCTACGCCGCGGAGGCCGCCCAGGGCCTTGGCGACCTCCAGGTACACCGGGGCGAAGTCGGGCTGCTGGGCGATCCGGATGGCCATCTCCACCCGTTCCGGGGTGACCAGCGCGCGGTCGCGGAACAGGGTTCGCTCGACCCGGGGGGCGGTGCGCTTGTCGATGTTGCGCAGCATCGTGCGACCCAGGCCGGGCAGGGCCATCACGCGCAGCGCCCAGGTGACCTCCTTGCCGAAGCCGGCGCTGTTCACCAGGGTCAGCGTCGTCACCCGATCCGGGGTGCCGGCCAGCATCGTCATCGACACCGCGCCGCCCAGCGAGTTGCCCATCAGGTGCACCGGTCGAGTTTCGCCGAGCTCGTCCAGCGTCGCCCACACCGCGTCGGCCAGCACCGGCAGGGTGGTGGTGGCCGGCACCCGCCGGGACAGCCCGAACCCCGGCATGTCGATGCTGATCACCCGATAGTCCGAGTCGAACCGGGGGTGTTGCAGTGACCAGTCCTCCAGGCTGCGCCCGATCCCGTGGAGCAGCACCACCGGCGGGGCGGCCGGGTCGCCGGTCTCGTGGAAACGGATGCGGGAACCGCGTACGTCCAGGTAATTCATCGGGTGGCACCCGCCTTGGCGCGCCCCGCGGTCTTGACCGTGGCGGCGGTGAGCGCCCTGATGATGGTGCCGGAGCCGACCGGGAGCATGCGTTGCAGCAGGTCGGGGCCTTTCGCGTTGGCCGCGATCAGCAGCCGGGCCTTGCGTTTCTCGGTGGCCCGCAGGATCTGCTCGGCGGCCTTCTCGGCGGGGAAGGAGAGCAGCGCGGCGAACAGTTTGCGGGTCGGCGCGATGTCCGATTCCGGCACGCCCTCGCCGATCAGTGCGCTCTCCGCGATCCGGGTGCGGATGCCGCCGGGGTGCACCGTGGTGACGCCGACCCCGTTCTCGAACAGCTCGCCGCGCAGCGATTCGCTGAGACCGCGCAGCGCGAACTTGCTGGCGCAGTAGGCACTCTGCCCGGGCGGCGCGATCAGCCCGAAGAGACTGGAGACGTTCACCAGGTGGCCGCCCGGGGTGGCGGTCAGGGCGGGCAGCAGCGCGTGCGTCAGCAGCATCGGGGCGCGGAAGTTCACGTTCATCACATGCTCGAACTGGTCGACGCTGACCTGGTCGAAGCGCCCGCCGAGGGCGACACCGGCATTGTTGATCAGCAGTCCGATGGCGGCCGGCACCCGGGCCGCGACGGCGTCGACAGCGGACCGGTCGGACAGGTCGGCGACGACCGTCTCGACCGAGAGTGCCGGGTGGGCGGAGCGGATCCGGGCGGCGACCGGGTCGAGCCGGGCGGCGTCGACGTCGGCCAGGATCAGGTGGCTGCCGCGCTGGGCCAGGCCGTAGGCGAGCTGTTCACCGATGCCGCTGGCCGCGCCGGTGAGCACGGCGGTGCGACCGGCGAACCGGTAGGGATCGAGTCGGGGCATCAGACCACCTTGGAAGCAGGGACGGGGGCGGAGCGCGGGGTGAAACGCATGTCCTGGGTGACGTCGGCGCGCGGGGTGGCGACCACGTCCCGCAGGTAGTTCTGCCGGACCAGCCACGGGTCCCGGTCGCCCTGGCGCGGGAACTTGTCGAGGGCCCGCTGGACGTATCCGGAGCTCAGGTCGAGCAGCGGCCGGCCGGCCGCGCCGGGTTCGGCGGGGGTGGCCACGGCCAGGTTGTGGCGGGCCATGTGGTCGAGCAGCTTGAGCACATAGCGGTGCGAGAGGTCGGCGCGCAGCGTCCAGGAGGCGTTGACGTATCCGATGCAGTACGCGAAGTTCGGCACCCCGGACAGCATCATCCCGCGGTACGCGGCGTGCTGACCGATATCGACGGGCGTTCCATCGATGCTCACCTGAACGCCGCCGACCGGCAGCAGGGACAGGCCGGTCGCCGAGACGACCACGTCCGCCGCCAGCACGGTGCCGGACCTCAGCCGGATCCCCTCGGGCACGAACGCGTCGACGTGGTCGGTCACCACCGAGGCCCGGCCGTCCGCGATCACCCGGAACAGGTCGCCGTCCGGGATCACGCAGAGCCGCTGGTCCCACGGGTCGTACCGCGGGTTGAAGTGCGTGTCGACGTATCCCGGGGTGCGCAGATAGCGCCCGGCCACGCCCCGCAGCACCCGCCGGACCAGCTTCGGGCGTCGCTGGGCGAGTTGGTAGAACAGCTGCGTGACCAGCACGTTCTTGGCCCGGGCCACCCGGTTCGCGGCGTGCGGCGGCAGCAGCCTGCGGGCCGCGTTCGCGACCACGTCGCGGTTCGGCTGCGGGATCACGTAGGTGGGTGAGCGCTGCAGCATGGTGACGTGCGCGGCGTCCGCGGCCATCGCCGGCACCAGGGTGACAGCGGTCGCCCCGCTGCCGATCACCACGACCCTCCGGTCGTGGAAATCGAGATCGTCCGGCCAGAATTGCGGATGTACGACGCGGCCACGGAAGTCCCCGAGCCCCGCGAAGTCGGGCTGATAGCCCTCGGCATAGCTGTAGTAGCCGGCACACGCGTACACGAAATCGGCGGTGTAAACCTCGCCGCCGGCGGTCCGCACCGTCCAGCGGGCCTCGGCCGACGACCACTTCGCACTGACGACCTTGCGCCCGAACCGGATGTGCCGGGTGATTCCGGCCTCCGCCGCGGTCTCCTCGATGTACCGCCGGATCTTGTCGCCGGACGCCAGCGACTCCGGCTCCCGCCACGGCCGGAACGGATACGACAGCGTGAACATGTCCGAATCGGATCGCACCCCGGGGTAGCGGAACAGGTCCCAGGTGCCGCCGATCGCGTCCCGCGCCTCGAGGATCGCGTAGGTGTCGCCGGGCCGCTGGTCCTGCAGCCGCCAGGCGGCCCCGATCCCGGAGAGCCCGGCGCCGATGATCAGCATGTCGAAGTGGTTCATGCCGGCACCGCCGGGAACCACGGGGGAGTGCCCGTCCCGCTGATCCGGACCCCGCCCCACGGGTCCGGCTCGCTCAACCGCACCGCGGTGTCGGGTGCTCCCGGAATCGCGATGGTCGCCTTGCGCAACCCGCCGCTGACCCGTTCCCGCAGCTCGTCGACCGGGTTGGTGCGCCCCGCCCAGCGGAACCGCCCCTCGATCGGCTCGAAGTGCGACGACATCCGGATGTCGACGGGGAACTCACTTCCCTCGATCCTCAGAAGTGCCGGGCCCCGGTACTCCTCCTCATCGGTCATGCCTGCAACCACCCTTCCGCTTGCGCTGCCAGGCCACCGGGCATGTCCGCCGCGCGGCTGATGCCGGCGACGCCACCCCAGAGGAACGTCGTCAGGTATTCGCCGAGCGCCTCCCGGCTGATCGGCTGCTGCTGCCGCAGCCACCAGTCGCCGACCGACTGCACGTAGCCGACCACCCCGTACGCCCACGGCAGCGAGGCGCCCGAGTCCAGCCCGCGGGCCCGCAGCCGGTCGCCGAAGATCCGGGCCAGGCCGCTGGCCACGGTGTCCACCACGTCGGCGACCACGTCCCGGTGCCGGGCGATGTCCGGTTGGTGCACCACGAACCGGTACAGGTTGAGATCGGCCTCGATGTGCGTCAGATACACGTCGATCGCCGCCGCGATCGCGGCCCGCTCCTCGCGGACCGAGGCGACCGCCGGGATCATCGCCTCCAGCACCATCGTGCCGGCCTGCTGCCCGACCGCGAGCCACAGCTCCGACTTGTCGCTGAAGTAGCGGTAGAGCACCGGTTTGCTCACCCCGGCGTGCGCGGCGATCGCCTCCATCCCGACCTCCGGCCCGTGCTGCCGGATCGCCTCTATCGCGGCGGCGGTGAGCTCGGCGCGGCGCTGCTCGCGATGACTGTCCCAACGGCCGCGGCGGCCATCGGTGTTGACGGGTGGGGTGACCGAGTTCATAGTACTAGAAGTAACTGTTACCGCCGGTAACGTCAAGAACAAATGGCGTCGAGAACTACTGGCGTCACCAAGCGAAACTCTCTGGAGGACCGATGACAGTGACTGACCGGGACCGCACCGCCAGCCGGCTGCTGCGCTCCTCCGCCGAGCACTCCTACGACCCGGAGATCGAGATCGACTGGGACGCCCCGTTCGTCGAGGGCAAGTACTTCGTCCCGGTGCACCGCTCCAGCCTGTACGGCACCGCGCTCTGGGACCGGCTCACCGAGCAGCAGCGCATCGAACTCACCAAGCACGAGGTCGCCAGCATCGCCGGCCTCGGCGTCTGGTTCGAGACGATCCTGATGCAGCTGCTGGTCCGCGGCTACTACCGGCAGGACCCCACCTCGCCGCACGCCCAGTACGCGCTCACCGAGATCGGCGACGAATGCCGCCACTCGATCATGTTCGGCAAGATGATCGCCCGGCTCGACACCCCGGTCTACCGCCCCGACGGCATCAACCAGTTCCTCGGCACCTGGATCGCGCACACCGCCACCGGTCCGCGCATGTTCGCCGCCATCCTGATCGCCGAGGAGATCCTGGACACCCTGCAGCGCGAGGCGATGGCCGACGAGACCGTCCAGCCGCTGGTCCGGATGGTCTCCCGGATCCACGTCGTCGAAGAGGCCCGCCACGTCCGTTTCGCCCGCGAGGAACTGGCCCGCCAGATCCGCCTCGCCGGCAAATCCCGGCTCGCCTTCGACCGCCTGGTCATCGCCCGAGCCGCCTACCTCACCGGCACCCGCCTCATCGACCCGCGTGTCTACCGCGCCGTCGGCATCGACCCGGAGGAGGGCCGCCGCGTCGCCCGCGCCAACCCCTACCACCGGGAGACGATGCGCTGGGCCGGCGAACGCATCGTCGGATACCTGTCCGACCTGGACCTCATCGGCGGCGGCCCGGCCAAGGCGCTGTGGAAGGCGAGCGGCCTACTCCCGCGATAAGAAGGCCCGCCACGAGGAGATCCCTGAGGCGGCCGCCGACGGCATGATCCTCCTGAGGCGGCCGCCGACCGCATGATCCCCCTGGGGCGGTCGTCGGCGAGGAGATCCCGATGGCAGACGTCCCGGCTTCCGGCCGGGGCCGCGCCGGCTCGCGTCCTCCGAAGGCGCGGGCCGGCGCTTTCGTGCGGAAAAATCAAGATCAACTTCAAGATCTTGATGTCGTGCGCTGCGGCCGATAACTGATCGCCGCTCCCGCCGAGGGTCCCTGCGGGCTTCGCTGGCCGCAACGCGTCCAGAACGCGAAGCCCTCCGGTCCTACATCCGCGTGTGCTCACTGAAACCCCGGCTGGCTGCGACCGTCCCGTATGCACCCGCGAGTCGTATGGCAGGGGCCGCCCCCGTGGCACCGGGTGACGCCGGGTCGGCCAGTCAGGCGGGCCGGCGTTGGCGGCGGGTTCAGTGGTGGCGCGGGGTTCAGCGGTAGCGATGGCGGCGAGTTCAGCGGTGGCGGCGGGTTCAGCGGTAGCGGCCGATTCAGCGGCGGTGCCGGGTTCAGCGGTGGCGCCGGGTGGCGGGAAAATTGCCGGCAGCCGGGGAGTTCGGCCGCTCGGGGGCGGTGGCGAGGCGGACAATCCCGGCAGGGGCTTCTGTCGCCGGATCCGGTGGCCGGTGTCGTGGCGGTGCTGGTGGTCGGGCTCGGAGCGGCCCCGGTGGGAGACCGGCGTCTCGGGGTCCGCGGGAGCGCGCCGCCCCGGTCGGGACCCGAGCCGGCGCGGTCGTGACCGGAAGATGATCAGGCGGTCACAAGGCGGTCGGCGGCCGAAGTGAGTCGGCGTTATTCGGGTGGAAACATTTGTTTGCCGGTCCCGAAATGAGGCCTTAGGACTCTTGCAGCGGAAACGACCGCACGGGATGGAGACCGGATGACCGAGGGCGCACTGGCCGGGTTCACCGTGGCGGTCACCGCGGAACGGCGCCGCGGTGAGATGACCGCGCTGCTGGAGCGGCGGGGGGCTCGGGTGGTGAGCGCGCCGGCGATCACCATTGTGCCGCTGATCGACGACGACGCGCTGCGCGCGGCGACCGAGGCGTGCATCGGGCTGGAGCCGCATCTCGTGGTGGCGACCACCGGGTTCGGCTTCCGGGGCTGGCTGGAGGCGGCCGAGGGCTGGGGACTCGCCGAGACGCTGCGCGAGGCGCTGCGAGCCGCGAAGATCATCGCCCGGGGGCCGAAACCGTGCGGGGCGATCCGGGCGGCCGGGCTCTCCGAGGACTGGGCGGCCAAGACCGAGGCGTCGGAGGAGGTGCTCGAACGGCTGCTGCACGACGGGGTGGCCGGGCGCAAGATCGTGGTGCAGGAGCACGGTGAGCCGCAGACCGAGTTCGTGAACGCGCTGCGCGCCGCCGGGGCCGCCGTGGTCGAGGTGCCGGTGTACCGCTGGGCGCTGCCGGCCGACACCACCCCGGTCCGCCGGCTGGCCGAGCAGGTGGCCGCCGGGCAGATCGATGCGGTCACGTTCACCAGCGCGCCGGCGGTCAAGGCGTTCCTGCAGATCGCCGGGGAGACCGGCGTGGACGTGCCGGCCGCCTTCCGGGACGGCACGCTGGCCGCCTGCGTGGGTCCGGTGACCGCGGCGCCGCTGGTGGAGCGGGACGTGCCGGTGGTGATGCCGGAACGGTTCCGGCTCGGTGCGCTGATCAAGACGGTCACCGACGAGCTGCCCCGGCGGGCGGTGCGGCTGCGGGTCGCCGGGACGACGCTCGAGGTTCGCGGGCACGCGGTGCTGATCGACGGGGCGGTCCACGCGCTGGCCCCGGCCGCCATGGCGATCCTGGCGTCGCTGGCCCGCCGGCCGGGCGCGGTGGTCTCCAAGGAACAGCTCGCGGCGGCGCTGCCGCGGGGCAACGACGGGCACGCCGTGGACGTGGCGGTGGCCCGGCTGCGGGCCGCCCTCGGCTCCGGCAGGCACATCGAGACCGTGATCAAACGCGGCTACCGTCTCCGGGTCGACGAAGCAGCCTGAGCGGAGCACCGGTCATACCGGTGACGCCGCGCGGCCGGCACCCGATGATCATGCCGGGGCGGCCGCGGGGTCCGGCGACGCCGCCAGGGTCGCACCGAAGCGACCCGGCGCGCTGCCCACGCCGTACCGCCACCTCCGCGATCGCAGCCGTCGGCTGCCGCGACGTACCGGAAATGCCGCTGGAAAGCCCTTAGGAGGCACCGTGCCCACTCTGATCGCCGTCGCGCACGGCACCCGGTCCGCGAACGGCCGCCGCCAGCTGCAGGACCTCGCCGGCGCCGTGGCCCGCCGCCGCCCCGGCCTGGACGTCCGACTCTGCTACGTCGACGTGCAGGAGCCGAAGGTCGCCGACATCGTCCCGATCACCCCGAACGCCGTCGTCGTCCCGCTGCTGCTGTCGGCCGGCTACCACGTGCGGGTCGACATCGCCGAGGCGGTCGCCGGCACGAGCATCCCGGTCACCGCCCCGCTCGGCCCGGACCCGCTGCTGCTCGACGCCATGATGCGGCACCTGCCGCCGGCCGGCGCCGTGGTGCTGGCCGCGGCCGGATCCTCGGATCCCGCCTGGCGCGCGGACGTCGCCCAGGTCGCCACCCGGCTGCCGGGCCCAGCCCGGGTCGGCTACGTCTCCGGCAGCGGCCCGCGCGTTCCCGACGTGGTCGCCGGCCTGCGTGCCGAGGGCGCCGAACGGATCGCGATCGCCGCTTACCTGCTCGCCGACGGCCTCTTCTACCGCTCGCTGAGCGGCGCCGGGGCCGACGCGGTGACCCCGCCACTGTGCCGGGACGCGGCCGTCGCCGACCTCGTTCTGGGTCGGTTCGACAGCGCGGTCCTCACAACAGCGGGCCGCCGCTTGTAGGGATTTCCGAACAACAGTGTCACCGCAAGTGGTCTTCCCGGTTAACGCCGCACCGCGAGAGTTGCGGACACACCGGAGGAGAAGGGACCGACGCAGTGACTCAGAAGCTTGTCGTCATCGGCAACGGCATGGCGGGGGCCCGCACGGTCGAGGAGATCCTCGCCCGCGACGGGGACTTCTCCGTGACGATGTTCGGTGACGAGCCGTACGGCAACTACAACCGGATCATGCTGTCCAACCTGCTCGCCGGGGTGGAGACGGAGGAGGGCATCTTCCTCAACGACCTGGCGTGGTACCGGGACAACGGCATCACGCTGAACGCCGGCGTCAAGGTCGAGCGGATCGACGCGACCACCAAGACCGTCGTCGACAGCCGCGGCGTGGTCACCCCGTACGACAAATTGATCATTGCGACCGGCAGCTACTCGTGGACGCCGCCGATGAAGAACGTGCACAACCCGAAGCGCGGCTACCACCAGGGCGTGTTCGCGTTCCGGACCCTCGACGACACGCGCGGCATGATCCGCTACGCCCGGGACCACGAGCGGGCCGTGGTGATCGGCGGCGGCCTGCTCGGCCTGGAAGCCGCCCGCGGCCTGCAGAACCACGTCAGCCAGGTGACCCTGCTGCACGCCATGGGCCACCTGATGGAGCGCCAGCTCGACCCGAAGGCCGGCCGGATGCTGCAGGCCAGTGTGGAGGGCAGGCTCGGCATCCAGGTGATCACCAACGCGATGACCACCGAGATCCTCGGCAAGGACCGGGTCACCGGGGTCAAGCTGGCCGACGGCACGGTCATCGAGTGCGACGTGGTGGTGATCGCGGCCGGGATCCGGCCGAACACCGAGATGGTGGCGGGCAGCGGCCTGCCGGTCGAACGCGGCATCGTGGTCGACGACCAGATGCGGGTGCGGGGCCAGGCCGACATCTACTCGGTGGGGGAGTGCGCCCAGCACCGCGGCAACCTGTACGGGCTGGTCGCGCCGCTGTGGGAGCAGGCCAAGGTGCTCGCCGACCACATCACCGGCCGTGATGCCGGCGCGGCGTACGAGGGGTCGAAGCTCTACACCAAGCTCAAGGTGGCCGGCATCGACGTGGCCTCGATGGGGCTGATCGCGCCGGAGTCCGAGGACGACGAGGTGATCGTCTACAACGAGCCGCGCAAGGGCGTTCACAAGCAGCTGATCATCCGGGACGACGTGCTCGTCGGCGCGACCCTCGTCGGGGACAACGGCAAGGCGCAGTCGCTGATCCAGGCTTTCGAGAGCGGAGTCCGGCTGCCGGAGGAGCGCGCCGAGCTGATCTTCGACATCGGCGGGCCGGCGGGGGAGGTCCCGCCCGCGGAGATGGCGGATGACGCTCAGGTCTGCAACTGCAACGGGGTCAGCAAGGGTGCGATCTGCGGGGTGGTCGCCGGGGGCTGCGCGACGGTCAGCGGGGTGATGGACAGGACCCGGGCCGGTAAGGGGTGTGGCACCTGCAAGCCGCTGGTCCAGCGGATCGTGGAGTGGGCCAACGGCGGTGCTGCCGAGGAGGATCCGGCGGCGTCCTGGTACGTGCCCGGGGTGCCGATGCCCAAGCCCGAACTCATGGCCGCCATCCGAGGATTCGGGCTGAAAAGCGTATCGTCCGTCTTCGCCACGCTGGTGCCCGGCGGTGCGGAGGACGCCAAGAGCAAGATGGGTCTCGCCTCCCTGCTCAAGATGATGTGGGGCGCCGAGTACGTCGACGAGCGTGACGCCCGCTTCATCAACGACCGCGTCCACGGCAACATCCAGAAGGACGGCACCTTCTCCGTCGTCCCGCAGATGAAGGGCGGCGTGACCACCCCGGCCGAGCTCAAGCGGATCGCCGAGGTCGCCGAGAAGTATCAGGTACCGATGGTCAAACTGACCGGCGGCCAGCGCATCGACCTGCTCGGCATCCCGAAGGAACAGCTCCCGGCCATCTGGGCCGACCTGGACATGCCGTCCGGCTACGCGTACGCCAAGAGTTTCCGGACCGTGAAGACCTGCGTCGGCTCGGACTTCTGCCGGTTCGGCGTCGGTGACTCGACCGCGCTGGGCATCGCCATCGAGGAGCGGTTCCAGGGCCTCGAAGGCCCCGGCAAGATGAAACTCGCCGTCTCCGGCTGCCCGCGCAACTGCGCCGAGGCGTACGTCAAGGACCTGGGTGTGGTCGCCATCGACGGCGGCCGGTGGGAGATCTACGTCGGCGGCGCGGCCGGCGCCCACATCCGCAAGGGCGACCTGCTCACCACGGTCGACTCGGCCGCGGAGGTGATCCGGCTGACCGGCCGGTTCCTGCAGTACTACCGGGAGAACGCCAACTGGCTGGAGCGGACGTACGCGTTCGTCCCGCGGGTCGGCATCGACCGGATCCGCGAGATCGTCGTCGACGACGCGGACGGCATCGCCGCTGCCCTGGACGCCGCCGTCGAGGAAGCCGTTCAGTCCTACAAGGACCCCTGGAAGGAGCGGGCCGAGCCGGCCACGCCCGGCCAGTTCCGTACCTCCCTGCCCCTGATCGTCCTCCCCCAGGTTCCGGTGCGCGCATGAAGACACTGACCACTCTCGGCCCCGTCTCCGACATCCCCCTCGGCGAAGGACGCACCTACGCCGTCGGGGACGACATGATCGCGATCTTCCGCCTGCGGGACGGCTCGCTGCGCGCGGTCTCGGCGGTCTGCCCGCACAAGGGCGGCCCGCTGGCGGACGGGCAGATCGACAACGCGGTCGTCGTCTGCCCCCTGCACCTGTTCACCTGGGACCTAGCCACCGGGTGCTCCCCGTCCGGCCAGCCCCCGATCGACGTCTACCCGGTGCGGGTCGACGACGGCCAGATCGTTCTGGGAGAGTGACATGACCCTGGTAGCCGAACGTCCCACCCTGCGGGCCAAGTGGATCGACCGGTGGGATCCGGAGGACCCCACCTTCTGGTCGAACGGCGGGTCGCGGATCGCCAAGCGCAACCTGATCTTCTCGATCTTCTCCGAGCACATCGGCTTCTCGGTCTGGTCGCTGTGGTCGGTCATGGTGCTCTTCCTCGGCCCGAAATACGGCTTCGACCCGGCGCAGAAGTTCCTGCTCACCGCCGTCCCGACGCTGGTCGGGGCGGGGCTGCGGATCCCGTACACGTTCGCGGTGGCCCGCTTCGGCGGCCGCAACTGGACGGTGATCAGCGCGTCCCTGCTGCTCATCCCGTCGATCCTGGCGGCGTTCCTGATCAGGCCGGGGATCTCGTTCACCACGCTGGTGCTGCTGGCCGCCACGGCCGGGGTGGGCGGCGGCAACTTCGCCTCGTCGATGGCGAACATCAACGCGTTCTTCCCGAACCGCTACAAGGGCTGGGCGCTGGGCATCAACGCCGGCGGCGGCAACATCGGCGTCGCCGCGGTGCAACTGGTCGGCCTGGCCGTGCTCGCCACCGCCGGCGCCGGCCACCCCGGGATCGTGGCCGGCATCTACATCCCGCTGATCGTGCTGGCCACCCTCGGCTCGGCACTCTGGATGGACAACCTGTCGCAGGCCCGCAACGACAAGCGGGGGATGCGCGACGCGATCCGGGACGGGCACACCTGGGTGATGTCGCTGCTCTACATCGGCACCTTCGGCTCGTTCATCGGATTCGGGTTCGCCTTCGGCCAGGTGCTGCAGGTGCAGTTCGCCGGCCAGTTCAACACCCCGATCAAGGCGGCGTACCTGACCTTCCTGGGCCCGCTGCTCGGCTCGCTGATCCGGCCGCTCGGCGGGGCGCTCGCCGACCGGCTCGGCGGGGCCAGGGTGACCTTCGTGAACTTCATCGCGATGGGGCTGGGCGCCAGCGTCGTCCTGGTGGCCGCACAGCAGCGGTCGCTGCCGCTGTACATCGCCGGCTTCATCACGCTGTTCATCCTCAGCGGACTGGGCAACGGATCGACGTACAAGATGATCCCGGCGATCTTCAAGGCGAAGTACCCGGACGACGCCCCGCAGGCCCTGCGGCTGTCCGGTGCGGTGATCGGCATCGCCGGGGCGATCGGGGCGGTCGGCGGGGTGCTGGTGAACCTGGCCTTCCGGCAGTCGTTCCTGATCTACAAGGATGCGGACGCGGCGTACCTGGCGTTCATCGGCTTCTACGCGCTGTGCGTGGTGGTCACCTGGGTGGTCTACCTGCGGCCCGGGGCCCGGAGGGCGATCGCGGTCTGATCGGTCAGCCGACGGCCCGGTGCGTGACGACGCGCCGGGCCGTCGGCATTTCGCACTTTCTGTCCGCTGTGCAGCCGCCACTCCGTCAATGCCGTAATGAGCTGCGAAAATGCATTGCTATTCAAGATCGAATGGCGCACCGGGGTCACCTGATCGTGGGACGTGTCGCTTTCGGCGCTATGCCAGATGCCTCATATGATCAGTTTGTCCGAAATTACCTTTTGCAACGAAAGGTGATCCCATGAACAGGATCATTCGCGGTGTCGCGATGTCCGGTCTGGCGGTCGCCGCGGGCCTGGCCGTCGCCGCCGGGCCCGCCGCCGCATCGACCGGCACGTCGTCGGCGCCCGCCGCCCCGCAGAAGCCCGCAGCTCCGCAGGCGCCCGCTGCCCCGCAGAAGCCCGCTGCCCCGCAGGCCCCCGCCGCCCCGCAGGCCAAGGCGCACCTGCAGGACCGGATCGTCGGTTTCTACCGCAGCCCGATGGCCTGCCACGCGGTCGGCCGCCGCGGCGAATTCCGTCACCAGTGGGCCAGCCACGACTGCATCCCGGTGCGGCACGGGTTCCGGCGGGGCAGCTGGGCGCTCAAGGCGTACTACGGGTGGGCCGGGCCCGGCGACTTCCACCACGGTCCGGACTTCCACCACGGTCCGGACTTCCACCACGGTCCGGACTTCCACGACGGCCCGGGGTTCCACGACGGCCCGGGGTTCCACGACGGCCCGGGGTTCCACGACGGCCCGGGGTTCCACGACGGCCCCGGATTCCATGACGGCCCGGATTTCCATGACGGACCGCACGGGGGCCCCGGCCCCTGGAAGAAGAACTGAACACGGATTTCTCTCGGCCGCGGGCCGCATCCTTCCGGGGATGCGGCCCGCGGCCGTTCCGGCGACGCGATCATTTTCCCCGCTTGCGGCGATCCGGCGCGGCGCGGTCCGCCGCCGATTTCTCACTGGCGATTTCCCGGTACGCGGTCAGCAGCCCCGTGGCTTATCCGCCCGAGGTTTTCGTTCCACCTAATTCGGGAATATCCGTCTTTTTCCGTTTAATTCTGGCCGAATGGTCGACCGGCATGCCGTCCATTCAGCGGAGGTCCGGCCGCATTCTCACGCCATGCGGGGACCGACCGGCAATTCCGCACACCGATCGGGGGCCGTCCGGCATCCGCGCCCTGTCCCGCGTCATCCGGCAGTTCGGTCACGCCGGTCGCGGATCATCCGGTTGATCGAAGAGCGAGTCGGTGACCCCCAGGATCCCCCGCACCTCGTTGATCATGTGATATGCCGCGATCCGCCCGTCCAGCAGCCCGATCCGGTAGTCCGCTCCCACCTCCGGATCCTCGGCGATCTGCGGGTCCCGGTGCCCGGCAGCCCCGTCCACCCGACCGGCGTTGTAGGCCACCAGTGCGTCGTCCATCGATCCCTCTCCCTGCCCGGCATGCATCAGGCGCCACTCTGGCACGCCTCACCCCGCCGGCCCCACCCTCCTTCGGCCCCCTGCCCTCCCACGCTCGGTCAACGCCACTGACCGACCCGCCACGCGCAACCGGCAACCAAGCTGAAACCGTCCCGCACCCGAGCGACCTCGCTCACCCGCCGCCGTTCCCGGACGTGCGCCTCGGGATGACCCTGACCCGGGTGGTGCCCGACGCGATGAACACCATGGTCAATGGTGGGGAACGGCGGGGCGGCCGGAATCCCGCCGACGGGCCAGGGGCTCCCGGTGTTGATCCCATCTGGCAAGATGCGCCGCATGCTCGAACCGGGGCGCCGATGGCGCTGATCGTCCGGCGTGCGGCGGCAGCTCGGGGACTGCTCGCCGCGGCGGCCGCGGTGATGCTGTCCGCGGTGCTCCTGATGACGGGGCTGACCGCGTACGCCACCGCCTCGGCCGGCGCCGGGGTGCGCGCGGCGGTCGCCCTCGCCGATCCGGACGAGCGGTCGGTGCTGGTGCGTGGTGCCGCCGGAACGGATCCGCAGGCCCGCGACAAGACCATTCGGCAGGCGTACGCGCCGGCCCGGATCAGTGGCGCGCGGTACGGCTCCGGCTGGGCGGTCGAGGGTGCCCGCGGCAGCGCGGTCCCCGACTCGTCCGGTGTGGTCTACGCGTCGCTGGTCCGGATCGACGACCTGCCGGCGCACGCCGACCTGCTCGCCGGGGCGTGGCCGGCCGGCACCGGGCAGGTGGCGCTGGCCCAGCCGGCGGCGACCGCGCTCGGCCTGACCGCCGGGGCGACGCTGCGCCTGCGGGACCGGCGGACCGGCAGGCCGGTGGCCCGCACGGTCAGCGGCGTCTGGCGGCCACGCGACCCGGCCGACCCGTACTGGTTGCTGCTGCCCGACGTGACGGCCGGCCGGCTGCCGCAGACGTCCACCTACGGTCCGATCGTCAGCACCGACCCGGCGTTCTTCGACAACGCGTCGGCGGGCTGGCTGGTCCAGCCGGATCTGTCGGCGCCGACACTGGGCTCGATCCGGCGTACCGCGCAATCGATGACCGCGACCGGAGCGGACCTGCCGGCGAAGTCGGGTCTCGGAGCGTCGGCCACGGTGACCACCGGCCTGCCGGACCTGGCCGGCCGCCTCGGCCGGGCGGACCTGGTCCGCCGGTCCACCCTGGTCACCCCGATGCTGCTCGTCGTGGTCCTCGGCGGATACGCGTTGTCGCTGGTCGCGCTGCTGCTCGCGGAGTCGCGCAAGAGCGAGACCGCGCTGCTGCGGGCCCGTGGCGCATCCCGCCGGCAGCTGACCGCGCTGGCCGCGACCGAGGCCCTCGCCCTGGTCCTGCCGGCCGCGCTGCTCGGTCCGCCACTGGCCGTCGCGCTGGTCAGCCTGCACACCAGGGTCCGGCTGGACGCCGGGGTGTGGCTGATCGGGGTCCTGGTCGCGGTCGGCGGGATCCTCGCGCTGACCGCCCCGGCGACCCGGCGGGGCGGCACCTACCTCGCCGAGACCGCCGGGCGCAAACGCCTGCCGGTGCTCCGCCGCGCCGGCCTGGACCTGGTCGTCGTCGCCCTGGCCGCGCTGGCCTGGCTGCAGCTGCGGCAGTATTCGGCGCCGACCGGGGCGGGCGGCCTGGGCATCGACCCGCTGCTGGCCGCGGCGCCCACACTGGGCGTGCTGACCGGCGCGGTGCTGGCCATCCGGCTGCTGCCGCCGGTCGCCAGGTCCGTCGCGGCCCGCCTGGGCCGGGGCCGCTCGCAGGCTTCGCTGCTCGGCGCCTGGCAGGCCGGGCGCCGCTCGCACGCCGGTCCGATGGTGATGCTCGCGCTCGCGGTGGCCGCCGCCACCGTCTCCTGGTGTCTGGCCGCGACCGCGCAGCAGTCCCGGGCCGATCAGGCGGAGCAGCTGGTCGGCGCCGACCTGCGGCTGGTCGAGACCGGCGGGGTCGCCCCGGCCGGTCGGGACCGGCAGCTCGCCGCGCTGCCCGGGGTGCGCGCCGTCGTTCCGGCCTGGCGCGACTCGGTGCAGGTGGCCGCCGGCAGGGAGCCGGCCGACCTGGTCGCGATGGACACCGCGACCGCCGGTGGGGTGGTCCGGGCCCGCGCGGACGCGACCGGTGGCGCGCCCGCCGATCTGCTGGCCGAGCTGGCCGCGGCCGCCCGCACCGGCACCGCGGCGACCGCGACCCTGAAGGCCGGCCGGATCACCACCTCCGGGCCGGCCCGGGTCACCGCGATCTTCGCCGGGGGGCGCCGGGTCGAGCTGGGCACCAGCGACGCCGACCGGCCGCTGCGGATCAGGGACGGTGGGCCCGGGCTGCTCGGCTTCCGGGTGGAGTCCTCGGGGCAGGTGCCGATCACCTGGGACATCACCGGCCAGGACGACGTCTGGTCGCCGCTGACCCCGCAGGCGGTCGGCGGGTATGCCGTGGTCCGCTCGTCCGGCCCGTGGACTCCGGTGCCGATCGCGATCACCCGGCCGGCCGCATCCGCCCTGGGCGACGTCTCCCACCTGCAGATCGGTGGCGTGTCGGTGCCGGTCACGGTGGTCGCCACGGTCAACCGGGTGCCGGGCACCACCGTACCGGCCGCGATCCTGATCGACCGGGGCGTCGTCGACTCGCGGCTGTTCCAGGGCTACGGGATCGTCCGTGACACCGGCGAGTGGTGGATCAGCGGGCGGCCTGCCGGGCTCACCGGACTGACCGGGCTCCGCGTGCTCGACCGGCAGGAGCTCGCCTCCGGCGAGGATCCGTTCGACACCGCCGGCCGGGTCGCGCTGTTCGGCGCCGCGCTCGGCGCGATGGTGCTGGCGGTGGCCGGCATCGCCGCCGACGCCCGGGCCACCGCCCGGCACCGCTCGGTGGAGCTGGCCGTGCTGCACACCCTGGGCGCCGGCCCGCGCCTGCTGGCCCGCTCGCTGATCGTCGAGCAGGCGTTGCTGGCCGGGCTCGGCGCGGTCGCCGGCCTGGCGGTCGGCCTGCTGGTGGCGGCCGGGATGGTGCCGCAGATGGTGCTCACCCCGGCGGCCGCCCGGCCGGTGCCGGACGCGCTGCTGCGGGTCCTCTGGGGACGCACGGCCGGCAGCGCCGCGCTGCTGGTGGTGATCGCCCTGGCGGTCAGCGCGATCACCGCGACCTCGGCCACCCGCCGGCTTCCGGCGGCCCGGCTGCGGCTGGGGGAGGACCGATGAGTGTGCTGCGGCGCGTCCGCGCCTTCGCCGGGCAGCTGCTCCTGCTGGCGGTGCTGGCCGGGCTGACCGCCTTCCTGGTGGCCGGCCCGGTCCGGCTCGCCAACGGGCGCACCGACGACGGCCTGCGCGGCGACATCGGCAGGCTGGCGTACACCAGCCGCGATCTGACCCTGTCCGCGATTCAGAGGGACTACGAGCCGAGTAGGGCGGCCGGCGCCGGCGAGCTGGCCGCGCTGCGGCAGAAGCTGCCCGCGCCGCTGACCGGCATGATCGGCGGGTCGTGGTACATCGCGGAGAGTGGCCGGGCGTCCGTGGTGCCGGCCGGGACGACGGCCGGCTCCTGCCCGAACGCGGCGACGATCCGCTACGAGCCGGCCGCCGCCGCGGCGATCACGATGGTCGCCGGCCGCCAACCGGACACCACCCGGATCCCCGAGGTGATGCTCGGTGAGCACGAGGCGCAGGCTCTCCGGATCAGGCTGGGTGACCGGCTCGACCTGACCTCGCGCTGGGGCACCGGCAGGGTCCAGGTCGTCGGGCTGTACCGGGCGAACGATCCGGCCGACCCGATCTGGGACGATCTGAAGCTGGTGCCGAACGTGGCCTGCCCCGACCCGCGCGACGGCACCCGGAGTCTCGCCGTACTGCTCGGCGACCAGACCGCGGCGGCCGAGGCCGGCAATCTCGTCGGCGACTTCGGCGACCGGTGGCGGTTCCGGCTCGACGAGCGGCGGATCACCGCCGACCGGGTGGACGCGCTCGCCTCGGCGGTCGCCCGGCTGCGGCACAACCCGCCGCCCGAGACCACCCTGCAGAGCAGCCTGGACAGCACGCTGGCCGCGTTCGACCGGCAGGTGCGGGCGGTGCGGGCGCTGCTCGCCGTGGTGCAGGCCGGGATCCTGGCCACCGCGGCCGGGCTGATCCTGCTCGCCGCCCGGCTGATGGCGGGCCGGCGGCGGGCCGAGTTCGCGCTGATCCGGGCGCGTGGCGGGGCGGTGCACACGGTGGCCGGGCGGACCGTCCTGGAGACCCTGGTGGTGGTGCCGGCCGCGGTGGCGCTCGGCTGGCTCGGCGGCGCCCTGGTGAGCGGCCGGCCCGACCCGGCCGAGCCGTACCTGGTCGTGGCGGTGCTCCTGGTCGGCCTGCTGGCCGCCCCGGCCTACGCGGCGTTCGACGCGCGGCGCCCGTCGTTCTCCGGGCACCGCGGTGACGTGGCGGCGCTGCGCCCGCCGACCCGCCGGCTCACCGCCGAGGGGTTCCTGGTGCTGCTCGCGGTCGGCGGCATCCTGCTGCTGCGCCGGCGCGGACTCGACGCCGGGGCCGGTGTGGACCCGTACCTGATCGGCACCCCGGTGCTGCTCGCCCTGGCCGCCTCGGTGGTGGCGCTGCGCCTGGTGCCGTTCCCGCTGCGCTGGGCCGGACGGATCGCGGCCCGGGCCCGCGGCGCGATCGCGTTCCTCGGGCTCAGCGGCGCCGGCCGGGCCCCGATGCACTCCGGACCGCTCGCCGTGCTGGTCGTGGCGATCGCCACCGGCCTGTTCACCGGCACCGTGACCAGCACGGTCGGCGGCGCCCGGGACCGGGCCGCGGACCTGTCCGTGCCGGCCGACGCGCTGGTCACCGGGTTCGCGTTCACCCCGGACACGGCTGCCCGGCTGGCCGCGCTGCCGCACGTCACCCGGGTCACCCCGGTGCTGCTCGCCCCCGGCACCACGATCCACGGCGACACCAGCCCGATGATCCTGCAGGGGCAGGCGATGGTGGTCGACGCGGCCGCCGCCGGGCTCGACCTGCCCGCCGCGCTGGTCGCCGCGAAACCGGGCACGGCTGCGATCCCGGTCGCCGTCTCGCCGCACCTGGCCGAGCGGATCGGCACGGCCGGCTCGGTCGACGTGCAGGGCCGGCGGTACCGGTACGCCGTCGCCGCGATCGTCGCCACCGTGCCCGGGCTCGGCACCGACACACAGGACTTCATGGTGCTGCCCGAGCAGGCCATGCCGATCCCGGACTTCGCGCCGATCGTGCCGAACCGGCTGCTGGTCGACGGCGCCGGCCTGGATGTGGCGAGACTGCGCGACACCGCCGACGCGGGCCAGGTCGACCAGCTGAGGAAGGTGACCGGACGGGCCGTGCAGGCCTGGGAGCTCGCGGTCCCGGCCACGGTGACCACCCGCACGGCGTACCGCCGATCGCTGGAGCAACGCGGCGTCGACGGCGCGCTGAGCTTCACCTTCACCGCCGGGATGGTCGCGGCGGCGGCCCTGTCGCTGACCGCGGTCGCGCTGGCCGTGCTGACCGGCGCTCCGGCCCGCGGCCGCACGCTGTCCCGGCTGCGCACCATGGGCCTGTCCCGGCGGCAGGGCCGCCGGCTGCTGGTCTTCGAGCTGGTCCCGCTGGTCGCGGTCGCGGTGCTGGCCGGCGGCCTGGCCGGGTTCACCCTGCCGGCGCTGATCGGGCCGGCGCTCGGCCTCGACGGTTTCACCGCCGGGGTGACCGCCGGCATCAGTCTCGATCCGTGGTTCGCCGGTGGGGTCCTGGCCCTCGCGGTGGTCGCGGTGATCGCGGCGCTCGCCGTGGAGAACGTCGCGAACCGCAGGCTCCGCGTGGGCTCGGTGCTGCGGCTCGGAGAGGAGCAGTCGTGACGACCGATCTGGCCGATCTGGAGAGGCGGGCGGCGGCCGCCGCGGTGGCCCGCGCCGGAGGGCAGGACCGGCTGCGCGGGCACATCGTCTGCGACGGCCTGGTCCGGATCTTCCGCACCGAGGGTGTCGAGGTGATGGCCCTGCAGGGCCTCGACCTGGTGATCGACCGCGGGGAGTTGCTGGCGGTGGTCGGTGCGTCCGGCTCCGGCAAGTCGACCATGCTCAACATCCTGTCCGGGCTGGACGAGCCGACCGCCGGGATCGCCACGGTGGCCGGATTCGATCTGCTCGGGATGACCGCGAAACGGCGCCTGGAATATCGGCGGAAGATCGTCGGGTTCGTCTGGCAGCAGACCGCGCGCAACCTGCTGCCCTACCTGACCGCCCGGGAGAACGTCGAGCTGCCGATGCGGCTGGCCGGCAGACGGCGCCGGAAACGGGCCGAGGAGCTGCTGGAGATGGTCGGGGTGGCCGATCAGGCGGGCCGCCGGCCGGCCGAGATGAGCGGCGGCGAGCAGCAGCGGTGCGCGGTCGCGGTGGCGCTGGCCAACGACCCGGAGGTGCTGTTCGCCGACGAGCCCACCGGGGAACTCGACGAGGCCACCGCCGACGAGGTGTTCGGCGCGCTGCGCACGGTCAACGCCGAGCTCGGGGTGACCGTCGTGGTGGTCACCCACGACCGGAACGTGGCCGGCCAGGTCCGCCGGGCGGTCGCGATCCGCGACGGCAAGACGGCTTCGGAGGTACGTCGTTCCGCACGACTCGCCGCGGACGGAAGCGAACACCACGTCAGCGAGGAGTACGCGGTTCTCGACCGGGCCGGGCGCCTGCAGTTGCCGGCCGCGTTCGTGGAGGCGCTCGAGCTGCGCGACCGGGTACGCCTCAATCTGGAACCGGACCACGTCGAGGTGCGCCCGGGAACCGCGGCGGAGCAGGGGGAGCCGGCATGAGCGTCGTCGAGGTGACCGGGGTCGGTCGTGACTTCGGCAGCGGGGACCGCGTCGTGCACGCCCTCGCCGGGGTGTCGTTCACCGCCGAGAAGGGTGAGCTGGTCGCCGTCCGGGGCCGGTCCGGAGCGGGGAAGACCACGCTGCTCAACCTGATCGGCGGGCTGGACCAGCCGACCGCCGGGCGGATCGTGGTGGCCGGCCGGGAGGTCACCGGGGCCGGCGAGAGGGAGTTGCTGGAGCTGCGGCGTGACCGGATCGGCTTCGTCTTCCAGTCGTTCGGTCTGGTGCCGATCCTGTCCGCGGCGGAGAACGTGAGCGTGCCGATGCGGCTCGCTCGTCGCGATCCGCGGGACCGCGACGAGCGGGTGTCGGTGCTGCTCGAACTGGTCGGGCTGGGCGGGCAGGCGAACCAGCGGCCCGGCGAGCTCTCCGGCGGGCAGCAGCAGCGGGTGGCGCTGGCCCGGGCTCTGGCCAACGATCCGGATCTGCTGATCGCCGACGAGCCGACCGGGCAGCTGGACTCGGACACCGGGCGGGCCATCATGGACCTGCTGCGCGCGGTGGTCGACGCGCGCGGGATGACCGCGCTGGTCGCCACCCACGACCCGAGCCTGATGGACCGCGCCGACCGCGTCCTGACCCTGCGCGACGGCCGCCTGGAGGCCGGCGCGGCCTGACCGCGCCGGGAGCGGCACCGGAAAAGGGGCCGCACCGGACGGTGCGGCCCCTTCCGATGCGGCGGTCAGCCCTTGACGCTGCCGGCGAGCAGGCCGCGCACGAAGAACCGCTGGAGCAGCAGGAACACCGTGACCGGCACGATGATCGAGACGAACGTGCCGGACGCCAGCAGGTGCCAGGCCGTGCCCCGGGTGCCGGTGATGTTGGCCAGCTGCAGGGTGATCGGGGCGACCGTGTCGCCGCCGCCGGCGAAGACCAGGGCGACCAGCAGGTCGTTCCAGACCCAGAGGAACTGGAAGATGCCGAAAGCGGCCAGGGCCGGGGTGAGCAGCGGCAACATCACCTTGAAGAAGATCGACACGTGGCCCGCGCCGTCCACCCGGGCCGCCTCGATGAGGGTCGCCGGGATCTCCTTGATGAAGTTGTGCAGCAGGTAGATCGCCAGCGGCAGGGCGAACGTGGTGTGCGCCAGCCACAGCGGCCAGAACGTGCCGGCGATCCCGACCTTGCCGAAGATGGTCAGCAGCGGGATCAGGGTGACCTGCAGCGGGACGATCTGAAGGGCGAAGACCGCCACGAACAGGATGTTCTTGCCGCGGAAGTTGATCCAGGCGAACGCGTACGCCGCGAGGGCCGCCAGCGACAGCGGGATCAGCACCGAGGGGATGCAGATCATCAGCGAGTTGATGAAATACGTGCCGAGCGAGATCCCGGAGTCGCTGTCGAAGACCGCGCGGTAGTTGTCCAGCGTGACCTGCGGGTCACTGAAGAACGTCCACCAGCCGGTCCGCTTGATCGCCAGCTCGGGCCGGAACGACGAGACCAGCAGCCCGAAGGTCGGAATCGTCCAGAGCACCGCGATCACGATCGCGGCCAGGGAGGCCCACGGCGAGCTGAGCTTCTTCTTGGCGACAGCGGCGGCGCTCAGCTGTACCGGAGTGATGTCCGGTGTGGTCGTCAGCGGGGTGACCGTCATCATGCCTCCTGACGGACTTGGCGAATGTTGTAGATGATGATCGGGGTGACCAGGAGGAACAGCACCACGGCGAGCGCGGCGGCGAGCCCCTGGTTGCTGGCCCGGACCAGCTGGCTGTAGAACTCGTTCGCGATGACGCTGGTCTTGAAGTTGCCGCCGGTCATCGTGCGGACCACGTCGAAGACCTTGAGCGCGCCGATGGCCAGCGTGGTCAGCACCACCACGATGGTGGTCCGGACACTCGGCAGCGTGATCTTGACGAACATGCTCCACGGGGTGACGCCGTCGAGACGGGCGGCCTCGATGATCTCGTCCGGGATGGCCTTGATCGCCGCGGACAGGATCGTCATGGCGAAGCCGGCCTGGATCCAGATGAACACCACGATCAGCAGCAGGGTGTTCATCCCGAGCGGACCCGGCAGGTTGTCGGAGATCAGCAGCTGCAGCGGGTGGCCGCCGAGCCAGACGATGAGCTGGTTGATCAGGCCGATCTGCTTCACGTTCGGCTGGTCGACCCGGTACTCGTACATGAACTTCCAGATGACGCCGGCCGCGACCATCGAGATCGCCATGGGCAGGAAGATCAGAGCCTTGGCGAACGACTCGAACCGCGACTTGTCCACCAGGATGGCGTAGATCAGACCGATGGCGGTGGCCACCAGCGGGACCAGCACCGTCCAGAGGATCGTGTTGAACAGCACCTGGAGCAGGTCGTCGTCGGTGAAGATCGTCTTGTAGTTGTCGAGGCCGATGTACGAGCCGCCGCTGGCATCGAAGAACGACTCGTAGACGGTGCGCAGGCCGGGGTAGACCAGGCCGACGGCCAGCAGCAGCACGACCGGCAGCAGGTAGAGGTAGCCGACCCAGTTGTCGGAGCGCTTGCCCCGAACCCGGCTCGCCAGGAACAGAATGACGCCCAGCACTGCGGCGAACAGCAGCAGCGCGGAGAGCATCTGAAGAAGCTTTTCAGGGGTGTCGTTTGCGGTGTGAAACACGCGACCCGGACCTCCTTCGTGATTCCGAGGGGAAAGAGGGCGATGGCCGGCCGGGATGCTGGGAGCATCCCGGCCGGCCTCGGAGTAGAACTCAGATCACTTCTTGGGCCATGCGGCTTCGATGTTGTTGACCGTGGTCTGCGTGTCCTGGCCGATGATCCAGGCCGTGGCCTGCTTCCAGAACGCGTTCGAGCCGACCGCGGCGGGCATCATGTCGGAACCGTCGAACCGGAACTGCGCCTTCGGGTCCTGCAGGATCTTCGCGGAGAGCTGGTCGATCGGGTTGGTCAGGCTCTCGATCTTCAGACCGTTGTTGGCGCTCACCCAGCCGCTCGACACCTTGGCCTTGAGGTTGGCCCAGGTGTCGGTGGACAGGAAGTACTGGAACGCCTTGACCTCGGGCCGGTTGTTGAAGGCGACCACGAACTCACCGCCACCCAGGACCGGCTTGGTGGCCGCGTCCTTGCCGGGCAGGTAGAAGGCGTAGATGTCGCCGTTCTCCGAGATGTCGGTGCCCTTGGCGAAGTTGGCCGCGTAGAACGAGGCCTGGCGGTGCAGCGAGCAGGTGCCCTCGAGGATCTGCAGACCCGCGTCCTGGAACGTGGTGGACGCGATGCTCTTGACGTCGCCGAGACCGCCGTTGACGTACTTGTCGTTCTTCAGGTAGGCGCCGACCGCGTCCCACGCCGCGATGTCCTCGGGGCTGTTGAACGGGATCTCGTGCTTGACCCACTTGTCGTAGGTGTCCACGCCGTTGATCCGCAGCATGAAGTCCTCGACCCAGTCGGTCAGCGGCCAGCCGGTGGCGTCACCGGAGCCGATGCCCGCGCACCACGGCTTGCTGCCGGTCGCGGCGATCTTGTCGCTCAGCGCCTTCAGCTCGTCCAGCGTGGTGGGGACCGTGTAGCCCTTCTCCTTGAACTGCTTGGGGGAGTACCACACGAGGGACTTCACGTTGGCGCCCAGCGGCGCGGCGTAGAACTTGCCGTCGACCGTGCCGTACGCCTTCCAGTCCTTGGTCCAGAACTTGTCGACGTTCGCCGACACCTCGGCCGGGGCCTCGACGGCCTTGCCGGTGGCGACGAGCTGCTGCAGCAGACCCGGCTGCGGCACGTACGCGATGTCCGGCGGGGTGCCGGCCTTGGCCCGGACCAGGATCTGGGTCTCGAAGGACTTGTCGCCCTCGTACTTGACCGTGGCGCCGGTGCACTTCTCGAAAGGCTCGTACGACTTCTTGTGCGGGGTGTCCTCCGGCGTGACGATGCCCGTGTAGACCGACACCGTCTTGCCCTTGATGTCGCCGAACTGGCTGAACACCGAACAGTCGATGCCCGCCGAGGCCGCATCGTTCGAACCGGTCGAGTCGCTCTTCTTGTCGTTGCCGCACGCGGCCAGGCTGAAGATCAGCCCGGCGCTGAGGGCACCGGCGAGCGCGACTCGGGATCGCGAACTCCCACTGTGACCGAACATACCGCTCCCTATGTCTTGAGCGCCTCCGGCGTCTGGCGACGCCGCCGTCCGAAGCGCTTCTTGACCAACAGTCAAGAGGTAACCGCCACGTTGCGCAATGATTTCCGCGTGATCGAGTCGGTAACGATATAGCTGCGACGGCCCGGCACCTTAACCGGTTAAGAAGATAGTGGGAAGACGCCAGTTCTGGCGGGGGTTATACCCTTATATGTAGGGGTTTATCGGTCATCATACGAGCGGTGAGTCGGTTTTGTTGCGCTTCCCGGGAGAAGGCCGGACGGATCGAACAAAAGGAACCGCCGAGGCGAAGATCGCCTCGGCGGTTCGGGGAAACGGGGGGCCGCGGTCAGCCGGCCACCGCAACGTACTTGAAGCCCAGCCGGCGCATCCGCTCGGCGTCCAGCGCGTGCCGCCCGTCCAGCACCAGCGGGTTGCGCATCAGGCCGACGAACTTGCCCCAGTCCAGCTCCAGGTACTGCGCCCACTCGGTGACCAGCACGACCGCGTCGCAGTCGTCGAAGACGCCGTCCAGGGTCTCGCTCAGGTACGGCGCGAGCTCGGGCTGCTCGCGGCGGAACCGCTCGCCGGCGATCGGGTCGTGCAGCCGCACCCGGGCGCCCCGGGCCAGCAGCAGGTTGGCGATGTCCAGCGCGGGGGAGTCGCGCAGGTCGTCGGTGTTCGGCTTGAACGCGCAGCCGAGCAGGCCGATCTTGCGGCCCTTGAGGATGCGCAGCTCGTTCTGCAGGCGCTCGACGGCGATCGCGCGCTGCCGCTGGTTGACGTCGCGGGCCGCGGTGACGATCGGCATCTCGAGGTTGTACTCGCTGGCGGTGGCGACCAGGGCCTTGGTGTCCTTGCCGAAGCAGGAGCCGCCCCAGCCGACGCCGGGCTGCAGGAACCGGGAGCCGATCCGCTGGTCCAGGCCCATGCCGCGGGCGACCTCGGTGATGTCGGCGCCGACCTTCGCGGCGAGCTGGCCGATCTCGTTCACGTAGCTGATCTTGAGGGCCAGGAACGCGTTCGCCGCGTACTTGATCAGCTCGGCCGAGGCCAGATCGGTGGAGACCAGCGGGACCGCGCTGGCATCCTCCGGCCGGGGCTGGAAGGCCGGCGCGGTGAAGGTCTGGTTGATGATCGGCCGGTACAGCCGGTTGAGCACTTCCAGGCTGCGCGGGTTGTCCGAGCCGATCACGATCCGGTCCGGGAACAGGGTGTCGGCGATCGCGTTGCCCTCGCGCAGGAACTCCGGGTTCGAGGCGACCGCGAACTCGACGCCGGCCGGGCGGTCGTCACGCTGCGCGAACGACTCGCGCAGGATCGCGTCCACCCAGTTGCCGCTGCCGATCGGCACGGTCGACTTGTTCACCACGACGGTGAAGTCGTGGTTCAGCGAGCGGGCCACGCTCTCCGCGGCGGAGCGGAGGTACCGCAGGTCGGGGCTGCCGTCCGCGGCCGACGGGGTCTGTACCGCCACGAACACCACGTCGGCGCCGGGCACGCCCTCGTCGTAGCTGGTGGTGAAGCTGAGGTTGGGTGCCGCCTCGGCGAGCAGCTCCTCCATCCCGGGCTCGTAGATCGGGCACTTGCCGGCACGCAGCATGTCGACCTTGTTCTGGTCGAGATCCACGCACGTCACCTCGTGCCCCAGGAAGGCGAGGCTGACGCCGGTGGTCAGACCGACATAGCCGGTACCCACAACGCAAACCTTCATGCAATCTCCTCCACCGCTACGCCGGGCCGTCGTCACGCCGTGTACCGGTTCCTCTGCCCGCCGGCTGTTCGCCGGGCCGCCCGACAGGCGCCGGCCCGCGTGTCCCGCCGAATGATACACATCCGCCCCTCCCGCAACTTGTCGCTGCTCACCGCACTTCACTCGGGCACACCGGCGCTGACCAGGCCATCTACCCCGGTGCCCCGGGATCGAATCTGGTCGCGCGCCGGATCCGCCGCCGGATGTCGCGCTGTGTAGTCGAGCGGCGACGTCGGACGCATGTTTCCGACTCTTGACACGGCGATGACGGAGGCCGACGCTTTGGGAGCGCTCCCAGGTTTATGTACGTCAATGGAAGGGCTCCCCCATGAGATGGTCCCCCGGCGGCGCGCTGGTCGCCGCCCTGGTGGTCGCCGCCACCTCGGTGGTCGTCGTCGCCCAGCCGCCCTCCGCCACGGCTGCCGCGGCCGACCCCTACACCTGGAAGAACGTCCGGATCGACGGCGGTGGTTTCATCCCCGGCATCGTCTTCAACCCCGGCGAGAAGAACCTGATCTACGCCCGCACCGACATCGGCGGCGCCTACCGCTGGAACCAGACCGGCCAGAGCTGGACCCCTCTGCTGGACGGGGTCGGCCAGACCGACTGGGGCCACAACGGCGTGCTGAGCATCGCCGCCGATCCGGTCGACACCGGCCGGGTCTACGCCGCGGTCGGCATGTACACCAACAGCTGGGACCCGAACAACGGCGCGATCCTGCGCTCCACCGACCGGGGCGCCACCTGGCAGCAGACCGATCTGCCGTTCAAGGTCGGCGGCAACATGCCCGGTCGCGGCATGGGGGAGCGGCTGGCCGTCGACCCGCACGACAACCGGAACGTGTACTTCGCCGCCGAGGGGGGCAACGGGCTGTGGCGCAGCACCGACCACGGCGTGACCTGGGCCAGGGTGACCGCCTTCCCGAACGCCGGCAACTACGTGCAGGACCCCGCCGACACCAGCGGCTACCTCGCCCAGAACCAGGGGCTGACCTGGGTGACCTTCGGGGCCGCCGGGCAGGTCTTCGTGGGGGTCGCGGACCGGGCCAACCCGGTCTACATGTCCGCGGACAGCGGCGTCACCTGGTCGCGGATCGCCGGGCAGCCCACCGGATACCTCGCGCACAAGGGCGTGGTTCAGGGCGACTACCTGTACATCGCGACCAGCGATACCGGCGGGCCGTACGACGGTGGCGCCGGCGCGGTCTGGAAATACCGGATCAGCACCGCCACCTGGACCGACATCTCGCCGACCGCGGTCGCCGACCGGTACTACGGCTACTCCGGGCTGACCGTCGACACCCAGCACCCGGGCACCCTGATGGTCGCCACCCAGATCTCCTGGTGGCCGGACGCGATCTTCTTCCGCAGCACCGACAACGGCGCCACCTGGACCCGGGCCTGGGACTGGACCGGCTACCCCAGCCGCTCCCGGCGCTACGCCCTGGACATCTCGGCCGACCCGTGGCTGGACTTCAACAACGCCCCGGCCGCCCCGGAGGAGAGCCCGAAGCTCGGCTGGATGAACGAGTCGCTGCAGATCGACCCGTTCGACTCGAACCGGCTGCTCTACGGCACCGGCGCCACCCTGTACGGGACCACCGACCTGACCAAGTGGGACTCCGGCGGCACCATCACCATCAAGCCGGTCGCCAAGGGCATCGAGGAGACCGCGGTCCTCGACCTGGCCAGCCCGCCCAGCGGCGCCCCGCTGGTCAGCGCGCTCGGTGACGTGGGCGGTTTCTACCACGCCGACCTGGACACCGTGCCGGCGAGCTTCCACGACACCCCGAGCCTGGGCAGCAACACCAGCCTCGACTTCGCCGAGCTCAGCCCGTCGTTCTTCGTCCGGGTGGGCAACGCCGACGCGGCACCGCACATCGGCGTCTCCAACGACGGCGGCAAGACCTGGTACCAGGGGCAGGAGCCGGCCGGGGTGTCCGGCGGCGGCACCGTCGCAGTCGGCGCCGACGCGAACGCGGTGGTCTGGTCGCCGGCCGGCACCGGGGTCCACTACTCGACCACGCGCGGCAGCAGCTGGACGGCGTCCACCGGCGTCCCGGCCGGGGCGATCGTCGAGTCGGACCGGGTCAACCCCGAGACCTTCTACGCGTACGCCGGCGGCAGCTTCTACACCAGCGTCGACGGGGGCGCCAGCTTCACCGCGTCGACCGTGGCGCTGCCCAGCGCCGGGCGGCTGCACGTGAAGGCGGTGCCGGGCGTGGCCGGCGAGGTGTGGGTGGCCGGCAGCACCGGGCTGCTCCGCTCGACCGACTCCGGCAAGACCTTCACCCAGGTGTCGGCGGAGGTGACCGCGGGCGTGAACGTGGCCTTCGGCAAGGCCGCGCCGGGCGCGAGCCACCCGGCGGTCTTCCTGGTCGGCACGGTCGACGGGGTGGACGGGGTGTACCGCTCCGACGACACCGGGGCCTCCTGGGTGCGGATCAACGACGACGGGCACCGGTACGGCAACGCCGGCGACGCCCTGGCCGGCGACCCCCGCATCTACGGCCGGGTCTACCTCGGCACCAACGGCCGGGGCATCCTCTACGCCGACCGGACCGGTGCAACGCCCTCCGCACCCGCGTCGCCGAGCCCGAGCGCATCCCCGTCGACCAGTCCCCGTCGGCCCACGGCCGGGTGCTCCGCCTCGTACAAAACAATCGGCTCTTGGTCCGGCGGTTTTCAAGGCGAAGTCACGGTGGCCAACACCGGCGCGTCCGCCACCACCGGCTGGACCGTCAAGTGGGCCTATACGGCTGGACAGGCCGTCACGCAGAGCTGGGGCGGCACCGCCGCGCAGTCCGGCTCCGCGGTCACCGTCACCAACGCGTCCTACAACGGCGCCCTCGCGTCCGGGGCTTCCACGACCTTCGGATTCCTCGGCAGCACCACCGGCACCACCGACCCCGTCCCGTCTCCCGTTTCCTGCTCCCGCGTCCCCTAGGAGGACTTCCCGTGAGACAGTCCGCACACCGCCTGCGACGCAGGCTCGCCGTCCTCGGCGTCGCCGTTCTCGGCGCCGGCGCGGCCTTCGCGGCCGGCGGCCCACCCGCCTACGCCGCGGCCGGCTGCGCCGTCGTCTACAAGGTGCCCAGCCAGTGGCCCGGCGGGTTCACCGGCGACATCGCCATCACCAACTCCGGCGACCCGCTCACCTCCTGGAAGTTGGAGTACGACTTCCCGGACGCCGCCCAGAAGGTCACCCAGGGCTGGAACGGCACATACGCGCAGAGTGGCAGACACGTCACGATCACCAGCGCGTCCTGGAACGGCACGCTGGGCACCGGCGCCACCACCGGCACCGGGTTCAACGGCACGTTCGGCTCGACCAACCCGGTGCCGACCTCGTTCACCCTCAACGGGCAGCCCTGCAACGGCTCGGCCGCCGCGCCGACGGTGGCGATCAGCAGCCCCGCCGCGAACACCCGGTACACCGGGCCGGCGGCCATCCCGATCGCGGCCACCGCGACCGCGGCCGGCGGGCAGACCATCGCCAAGGTCGAGTTCTACCACGACGGGCTGCTGCTGGGCAGCGACGACACGGCGCCGTACACGTACACCTGGAGCGGTGTCCCGGCCCAGGCCGCTGCCTACCACCTGCAGGCGGTGGCGTACGACGGGGCCGGCACCAGGAGCAGCACCGCCGACGTACCGGTCTTCGTCGACGCGTCGACCACCCCGTCGATCGTCGCCGACGCCACCTCGGCCACCCTGGAGCCGGGCCGGAGCGGGACGTTCAACCTGGCGCTGAGCGCGGCGCCGACCGCCGACGTGACGGTCACGGTGGCCCGGTCGGCCGGCACCACCGCGGTCACCGCCACCCCGGCCACGCTCACCTTCACCCCGCAGAACTGGCGGACCGGCCAGCCGGTGACGGTCGCGGCCAGCACCTCGGCGACCGCCGGGTCGACCGCCACCATCTCGGCCACCGCCACCGGGTACACGGCGGCGACCGTGGCGGTCAGCGTGGTCGCGGCCGGGTCGACCGACGTCCGGTTCACCCAGATGTACAACGACATCAAGAACCCGTCGAACGGCTACTTCAGCCCGGAGGGCGTGCCGTACCACTCGATCGAGACGCTGATCGACGAGGCGCCCGACCAGGGGCACGAGACGACCAGCGAGGCGTTCAGCTACTGGCTGTGGCTGGAGGCCGAGCACGGCCAGGTGACCGGGGACTGGGCGCCGTTCAACAGTGCCTGGTCGACGATGGAGAAGTACATCATCCCGTCGCACGCCGACCAGCCGACCAACGCCAACTACAACGCGTCCAAGCCGGCCACCTACGCGGCCGAGCACCCGCTGCCGTCGCAGTACCCGTCACAGTTGGACAGCAGCGTCTCGGTGGGTTCCGACCCGCTGGCCGCCGAGCTGAAGAGCACGTACAACACCGACGACATCTACGGCACGCACTGGCTGATGGACGTGGACAACGTCTACGGCTTCGGGCACTGCGGGGACGGCACCACCCGGGTCGCGTACATCAACACCTTCCAGCGCGGCCCGCAGGAGTCGACGTTCGAGACGGTGCCGCAGCCGTCGTGTGACACGTTCAAGTTCGGCGGTCCGAACGGCTACCTGGACCTGTTCACCAAGGACACGTCGTACGCCAGGCAGTGGAAGTACACCAACGCGCCGGACGCCGACGCACGGTCGATCCAGGTCGCCTACTGGGCCAACCGGTGGGCCACCGCGCAGGGCAAGCAGTCGCAGATCTCCGGCACCGTGGCCAACGCCGCCAAGATGGGCGACTACCTGCGGTACGCGTTCTACGACAAGTACTTCAAGCAGCCCGGCTGCACGTCCACCGCGTGCCCGGCCGGCACCGGCAAGAACAGCTCCAGCAACCTGCTGTCCTGGTACTACGCCTGGGGCGGCGCGTACGACACCAGCGCTGGGTGGGCCTGGCGGATCGGATCGAGCACCAGTCACTTCGGCTATCAGAACCCGATGGCGGCGTACGCGTTGTCCAGCGTCGCCGCACTCAACCCGAAGTCGCCCACCGGCAAGGCCGACTGGCAGGCCAGCCTGAGCCGGCAGCTGGAGTTCTACCGGTGGCTGCAGTCCAGCGAGGGCGCCATCGCCGGTGGTGCCACGAACAGCTGGGACGGCAGCTACTCGGCGCCGCCGGCCGGCACGCCGACCTTCTACGGGATGTCGTACGTGGAGGCGCCGGTGTACGGCGACCCGCCGTCCAACCAGTGGTTCGGGATGCAGACCTGGTCGCTGGAGCGGCTCGCCGAGTACTACTACACGACCGGTGACGCCACGGCCAAGACCATCCTCGACAAGTGGGTGACCTGGGCCCTCGCCAATTCCGACATCACCGCGGGCAGCTTCGCCATCCCGTCCGACCTGGGCTGGTCGGGCGCTCCGGCGACGTGGAACGCGGCCAGCCCGGCCGCCAACACGAACCTGCACGTCACGGTGAAGAGCAGGGGCACCGACCTGGGGGTGGCCGGCTCGTTCGCCAAGCTGCTCGCCTACTACGCCGCCAAGTCCGGCAACACGGCGGCCAAGACCGCGGCGAAGAACCTGCTCGACGCGATCTGGACGCACAAGGACACCAAGGGTGTCTCGGTCACCGAGACGCGTGAGGACTACAAGCGGATGGACGACACCTACGACGCCACCACGGGCCAGGGCATCTACATCCCGAACGGCTGGACCGGCAGGATGCCCAACGGCGACGTGATCAAGCCGGGGGTGTCGTTCCTCGACATCCGCTCCTTCTACAAGAAGGACCCGGACTTCCCGAAGGTCCAGGCGTACCTGAACGGCGGTGCCGCACCCACCTTCAACTACCACCGGTTCTGGGCCCAGGTCGACGTCGCCACCGGCTACGCCGACTACGCCCGACTCTTCCCGGAGGGGTGACACGCATGAAACTCGCCCGTCTGGTCGCGGCAGCCGTCCTGGCTGCCGCGGCCGGGGCCCTCTTCGTCCCGGCCACGGCCGAGGCGCACGGGGCCATCCAAGTGCCCGGCAGCCGCACCTGGTTCTGCTACCAGGACGGCCGCAACCCGACCACCGGCGCGATCGAGCCGAAGAACCCGGCCTGTGCCGCGGCGGTCGCCAAGAGCGGGGTGACGTCGCTGTACAACTGGTTCGCCGTGCTCCGCTCGGACGGGGCCGGGCGGGTCTCCGGGTTCATCCCGGACGGCCAGCTGTGCAGCGGCGGGACCGGTGGACCGTACGACTTCACCGGTTACAACCTGGCCCGCGACGACTGGCCGACGACCCACCTGACGGCCGGCGCCACCATGGAGTTCCACTACAACGACTGGGCCAAGCACCCCGGCACCTTCTCGCTCTACATCACCAAGGACGGGTACGACCCGACCAGGCCGCTCGCCTGGAGCGACCTGGAGCCGACCCCGTTCGACACGGTGACCAACCCGCCGGCCGACGGCGGGCCGGGCACCGACGCCGGACACTACTACTGGACCGGGAAGCTGCCGTCCGGCAAGAGCGGCAAGCACCTGATCTACTCGGTCTGGTCCCGCTCGGACAGCACGGAGACCTTCTACGGCTGCTCCGACGTGGTGTTCGACGGCGGCAACGGGCAGGTGACCGGAATCGGCACCCCGCCGAGCTCACCGCCGCCGTCCTCACCCAGCGCGTCGCCGTCCACCCCGGGCGGCGGCACCGGCAGCGGGTGCTCGGCGATGTACAACGTCACCTCGTCCTGGACCGGTGGGTTCCAGGCGCAGGTGATGGTGCACGCCGGCACCACCGCGGTGAACGGCTGGCACGTCTCCTGGACCTGGCCCGGCGGTCAGACGCTGGCCTCGCTCTGGAGCGGTAGGGCGACCAGCACCGGATCGTTGGTGTCGGTGACCAACGAGACGTGGAACGGCACGATCGCGGCCGGCGACCACACCACGTTCGGGTTCCTCGGCTCGGGCAGCGCGCCGGCCACCGTACCGAACCTGACCTGCACTTCCGGCTCTTGACGCCACCCGCACGATTTCCTACCTTCTGACTATCCTGCCACCAGGTTCCACCCGCGGATCAGGGCGCGCCGTCTCTCGGCGCGCCCTGATCTTCGGTGGCGCCGGCGTCACCGTGCTGATCGCCGTGCCCGGCAACGCCGGGCCGAAGTACGCCGCCCGCGTCGCCGCGCCCTGGACCGGGACCTGGAGCACCGGGCCGACCGAGGCGACACCGGACACCGCACCGCTGCCCGCGGACTGCACCGTGCGCCAGGTCGTGCACCTGAGCCTGGGCGGCGCCGCGCCGCGGGTGCACCTGACCAACCGGTACGGCCCGGAACGGATCCGGTTCGGCGAGGTCTGGATCGGGGTGCGTGCCGGCGACCCGGACAGCACCGCGATGTGGCCGGGCACGATCCGCCCGGTCACCTTCGACGGCCGCACCGAGGGCCGGCTGCCGGCCTGGGGTGACCTGGTCAGCGACCCGGTGCCGGACCTGCCGCTGGCGCCCGGCGCCGACCTGGTGATCAGCTTTCACCTGCCCGAACGGACCCGGACCGGCACCCTCAGCCCGCACTCCTTCCAGCACGGCCGGGTGTTGACGGGCAACGTCGCCGCCGCGCCGGCCCCGCCCGCCGGCGCTGTGATCACCCGCTACGTGCTGCTCGGCGGGGTCAGCGTGCGTACCGCCGGACCGAGCTCCGCGGTGGTCGCCTTCGGCGACTCGATCACCTGCGGGACGCAGACGACGCTGGACGCCGACCGGCGGTGGCCCGACCTGCTGGCCGCCCGGGTCCGGGCCGCCGGACTGCCGCTCGGCGTGCTCAACGCCGGGATCGGCGGCAACCGCCTGCTCACCGGCGCCGAGGTACGCGGCGCGGCACCGGTCGGCGCCCTGGCCCAGGCCACGCCGCCCACCGTCCGCCGGCAGTACGGCCCGGCCGGGCTGCGCCGGTTCGACCCGGACGTGCTGGACCAGCCCGGGGTGTCGCACGTGATCACGCTGATCGGGGTGAACGACATCGGCTCCGGCGGGGCGACCGCGGAGGCGCTGATCGCCGGGCACCGGGCGCTCCTGCGGCGGTCCCGGGCGGCCGGGCTCTCGGTGGTCGGCGGCACGCTGCTGCCGTTCGGCGGCAGCATGTACGACGAGCCGGCACACCGCAGCGCCCGGCTGACGCTCAACCGGTGGATCCGGGAGGGCGGCGAGTTCGACGCGGTGGCCGATTTCGACGCGGCGGTCCGCGACGGCGCCGACCCGGAACGGCTGGCGGCCGCCTACGACTCCGGCGACCACCTGCACCCGAACGACGCCGGCATGCTGGCGCTGGCCGGCGCGGTGCCGCTGACCGCGCTCTCGCCCGTCACCCGCTGAACCGGCCGGGATCGCCGGCGCCCACCCGGAGCACCTCGGGCACCCCCTCGGACAGGTCGATCACCGTGGTCGGCTCGGTGCCGCACTCCCCGGAGTCGATCACCGCGTCCACCGCGTGGTCGAGCGCCTCCTTGATCTCCCAGCCCTGGGTCATCGGCTCCGGCTCGCCGGGCAGCAGCAGCGTGCTGGAGACGAGCGGCTCACCCAGCGCCGCCAGGATCGCCTGCGCGGTGGTGTGCCCGGTGATCCGTACCCCCACGGTCTTCTTCTTCGGGTGCAGCAGCCGCCGGGGCACCTCCTTGGTGGCCGGCAGGATGAACGTGTACGGCCCCGGGGTGCTCGCCTTGATCGCCCGGAACAGCGCATTGTTGATCTGCACGAACTGCCCGAGCTGCGCGAAGTCGTGACACATCAGGGTGAAGTGGTGCTTGTCGTCCAGGTGCCGGATCGCCCGGATCCGGTCCAGCCCGTCCTTGTTGCCCATCCGGCAGCCCAGCGCGAAACACGAGTCGGTCGGATAGGCGATCAGCCCGTCCGCACCGATCAGCTCGACGATCTGCTGGATGCTGCGCGCCTGCGGGTTGTCCGGGTGCACGTCGAAGTACTTCGCCACTCGGCTCAGCTTAGGCTTGTGGTCATGGAGGTCGCCCACCGCCCGGCCGTCCGGGTGCTCTGCTTCGACGCCGACGGCCGGATCCTGCTGATGCACTGGCAGGATCCCCTTTCCGGGGTACGCCTCTGGGAGCCCCCCGGTGGCGGCATCGACCCCGGCGAGACACCCCTGGAGACGGCCCGTCGCGAGCTCACCGAGGAGACCGGCCTCGACCCGGACCGGATCCTGCCGGAGCACGTCGACGTCGACCGCGACACGGTGTGGAAAGGCCGCCGCTTCGTCGGCGCGGAACAGTTCTTCGCCGCCTTCTATCCGGACGCCTCCCCGGCGGTCTCCCGCGCCGGCCTGCTCCCCTATGAGCAGGCCGACCTGCTGGGACACGCCTGGATCCACCCGGACGACCTCGGCTCGCTGCCCGACCGGCTGGAGCCGCCGGCCCTGGCCGCGATCGCCGCCCGGATGGTCAGCGGGCCCGCAGGGCCTGGATGACGGCGGCCATGTCCTCGGCGCCGTGCCCGGCCGAGGCGGTCTCCGCGTACAGCTCCAGGCAGGTGTCCAGCAGCGGGGACGGGATCCCGGCCGTCTCGGCGGCCTCGACGATCAGGTGGTTGTTGTAGAGGACGTCGCGGATCGAGGCCTGCACCGCGAAATCGCCGTCGAGCAGCTTGCGGCCCTTGAGCCGGGAGACCGGGCTGGCCATCGGGCCGGCGTCCAGCGCGGCGAGCAGGGTGGCCCGGTCCAGCCGGTGCCGCTCGGCGAAGTGGAACGCCTCGGCCAGGCCGGTCACCATGCTGATCAGGAACGTGTTCACCGACAGCTTCATCAGCAGACCGTTCGGCACCGGGCCGCAGCGGACCGTCTCCCGGACCATCGGGCCCAGCACCGGCGTCACCCGGTCCAGGTCGGCGCCGGCCCCGGCCAGCATCGCGACCAGCTCGGCGTTCTCGGCCGGCACCCGGGAGCCGGAGACCGGCGCCTCCACGTAGTGCCCGCCCGCGTCGGCCACCTGCTCGGCCAGTCCGCGCGACCAGGCCGGCGCGGTCGTGCCCATGTGCACCAGGGTGCGCCCGGCCAGCATGCCCGCGAAGCCCGGGCCGTCCCGGCCCAGCACCTCGTCGGCGACCCGGTCGTCGGCCAGCATCATCAGCACCACATCGGCCCGGGCGAACAGGTCGGTGACCCCGGAGGCCACCGCCGCCCCGGCCGCCCGCAGCTCGTCGCGCGCCGCGGCGGACCTGTTCCAGACCACCAGGTCGGTCCCGGCCCGGACCAGGTTGAGCGCCATCGGCCGGCCCATCACGCCGAGCCCGAGAAATCCCACGGTCACGCTGCTCACGCTAACCGCCCCGGCCCGCTCCGGAGGGGGCCAATCCCGGAAGCGTGGCGGCACGACCGGATGCGGGGAATGCTGGGGGCGTAACCGGACCTTGGCAAGAGGAGCTGTTGTGGAAACCGAACTGTTCATCGGCGGCACATGGGTGCCCGCGTCCTCGGGGAACCGGTTCGACGTGCTCGACCCGGCGACCGGGGACACCGTGGCGACGGTGGCCGACGGCGGCGAGGCGGACGCGATCGCGGCGGTCGACGCGGCCGCGGCGGCCGGCGCCGGCTGGGCGGCCACCCCGCCGCGCGCCCGCGGCGAGGTGCTCCGCAAGGCTTTCGAGCTGATGACCGAGCGGGCCGGTGAGCTGGCCAGGCTGATCAGCCTGGAGAACGGCAAGGCGCTGGTCGACGCGAAGGGCGAGGTGACGTACGCCGCCGAGTTCTTCCGCTGGTTCGCCGAGGAGGCGGTGCGGATCGACGGCAACCTGACCGGCGCCCCCGGCGGCACCAACCGGATCCTGGTCACCCGCCAGCCGGTCGGCGTGTGCGTGCTGGTCACCCCGTGGAACTTCCCGGCCGCGATGGCCACCCGCAAGATCGGCCCGGCGCTCGCGGCCGGCTGCACCGTGGTGCTCAAACCGGCCAGCGACACCCCGCTGACCGCGCTGGCGATGGCCGGCATCCTGGCCGAGGCCGGAGTGCCCGAGGGGGTCGTCAACGTGCTGCCCTCGCGCAGCTCCGGCAAGGTGGTCGCGGCGATGCTGCGCGACGCCCGGGTCCGCAAGCTGTCGTTCACCGGGTCCACCGAGGTCGGCCGGATCCTGCTCGCCCAGGCCGCCGAGAACGTCGTCAACACCTCGATGGAGCTGGGCGGCAACGCCCCGTTCGTGGTCTTCGCCGACGCCGACCTGGACGCCGCGGTCGACGGCGCGATGATCGCCAAGATGCGCAACGGCGGCGAGGCGTGCACCGCGGCGAACCGGTTCTTCGTCGAGTCCGGCGTCGCCGAGGAATTCGCCCGCAAGCTGTCCCAGCGCATGTCGGCGCTCGTGGTCGGCCCGGGCACCGAGGCGAACACCCAGGTCGGGCCGCTGGTCAACGAGGACACCGTGGCCAAGGTCGACGCCCTGGTGCGCGGTGCCCTGGACGCCGGCGCGTCCGCGGTGACCGGCGGCAGCCGCCCGGACGGGCCGGGCTTCTACTACCCGCCGACCGTGCTGACCGGCGTCGGCCCGGACGCGGCGATCCTCCGGGAGGAGATCTTCGGCCCGGTCGCCCCGATCGTCACGTTCACCGGGGAGGACGAGGCGGTCAAACTGGCCAACGACACCGAGTACGGCCTGGTGGCCTACGTCTACACCGGTGACCTGGCGCGCGGGCTGCGGGTCAGCGAGCGGATCGAGGCCGGCATGGTCGGCCTCAACCGGGGGCTGGTCAGCGACCCGGCCGCGCCGTTCGGCGGGGTGAAGCAGAGCGGCATCGGGCGCGAGGGCGGTCACGAGGGCCTGCTGGAATACCTGGAGTCGAAGTACATCGCCGTCAACTGGTAACCGGCGCCGGTCCCGCCGCGCCGCGGCGCCGATCCCGTAGCGGAACGGCTGACCGAAGGCGCCCGGCGGCCCGCGCCGGGCGCCTTCGAAGAAAGGGAGCCGTCAATACCGCGGGTGATGTCTTGCCGGTGACACCTGGCGAAGTGAATAATCTTGCACTCAGGCCTACACCCGATGGTGCCATCGTGGCCCACTGGCCGATACTGGTCCGGTTGCCCGGCACCCCCCATGCAGGTCGGGCTCCACCCCGGAGAGGATTCCTACTGCCATGCGCAAGGCACTGATCGCACTTGCCGCCGCCGGTCTGTTGACGTCGGTCACCCTTACGGCCTGTGACGGCGGCTCGAACGACGGTGACGCCAGCGGCAGCGACGCGGGTCTCCACTCGAATGCCACCTCGTCCGGCGAGGGCAGGGGCGGCGTCGGCATCGTGCTGCCCGACACCCAGAGCTCCACCCGCTGGAGCAACGACGACCCGAAATACCTCAAGGCCGCGTTCAAGTCGGCCAACGTGCCGTACGAGATCCAGAACGCCGAGGGCAACGCGGACGCGTTCAAGGGCATCGCCAAGGCGATGCTGGACAGCGGCATCAAGGTCCTGATGATCGCGAACCTGGACTCGGTCAGCGCCAAGTGGGTGATCGACCTGGCCCACTCCAAGAAGATCCCGGTCATCGACTACGACCGGCTGACCCTCAACGGCGGCGCCGACTACTACGTCAGCTTCGACAACGAGAAGGTCGGCCAGTTCCAGGCGACCGGCCTGATCCAGTGCCTGAAGGACAAGGGCGTCAGCAAGCCGGTCATCGCCGAGCTGAACGGCTCGCCCACCGACAACAACGCCACCCTGTTCAAGGCCGGGTACGACGCGGTCCTGCAGGAGAAGTACGACGGCGGCGACTTCGTGAAGGGGCCCGACCAGTTCGTCCCGCAGTGGGACAACAACGAGGGCAAGGCGATCTTCACGCAGATGTTGAAGCAGTGGCCGACGATCAACGGGGTGCTCGCCGCCAACGACGGCCTGGGCAACGCGGCGATCGAGGTGCTGAAGAAGAACGGCAAGACCGGCATCCCGGTCACCGGTCAGGACGCCACCGTGCAGGGCCTGCAGAACATCCTCGCCGGCGACCAGTGCATGACCGTGTACAAGGCCACCAAGCAGGAGGCCCAGAAGGCGGCCGACCTGGCGATCGCCCTGGTCAAGAGCGGCAAGGCGACCGCCCGGGACAAGGTGAAGGACCCGGAGACCGGCGCCTACGTGCCGTCCGAGCTGCTCACCCCGACGCTGGTGACCGCCCAGAACATGGTGGAGACGGTGATCAAGGACCAGTTCGTCACTTCCAAGGAACTCTGCACCGCGAAGTTCCTGCAGGCCTGCCAGCAGTACGGCCTGGCGGCCAAGCCGGGCGCGTCCAGCGGCACCGGCAGCTGAGTCACCGGCACCACGACGCCCCGCTCCCGGTCACCCGGGGGCGGGGCGTTCCCGTCGTCGGGCCGCCCGTTACCGGCGGCCCTTCAGCCGGCGGCCCATCTCCTTGGCGATCTCCTTCTTGGCGTCCCGCTCGGCCAGGACCTGGCGCTTGTCGTACGACTTGAGGCCGCGCGCGATCGCCAGCTCGACCTTGACCCAGCCGTCCTTGAAGTAGAGCGAGAGCGGCACCAGGGTCAGCCCGCTGCCGTCGTTCAGCGTATTCAGGATCTTGATGATCTCGGCCTTGTGCAGCAGGAGTTTCCGGGTGCGCCGCGGGGCGTGGTTCGTCCAGCTACCGAAGCCGTACTCCGCGATGTGCAGGTTGTACAGCATCAGCTCGCCCTCGTGCTCCTGGGCGAACGCGTCGACCAGCGACGCGCGGCCCAGGCGTAACGTCTTCACCTCGGTGCCGGCCAGCACCAGACCGGCCTCGTACGTCCGGATGATGGCGTAGTCGTGCCGCGCCTTCTTGTTCGAGGCGATCAGCTTGGTCCCGTTCTCCTTGGCCACCCGTAGAGGTTAACTACGGGCCGTCGACCGGGATCGGGCGGCGCATCGAATACGTCACGCTGCTCAACCGGTGCGGCTCGTCCTTCACGTGGATCACCGCGCGGTTGTACGCCTGCCAGCCCGCCGCACCCGCCCGGTTCAGATGGCGCAAATCATCGAAGCGCTCGTCGGTGCCCCAGCGCAGCACCCCGCCCGGGTGATGGAACGTGGCGGTCCAGTCCATGAACCGGTCGGTGCCCAGCGTGCCGGCCGCGCGATACTCCAGCCGCGCATACTCCCAATTGGTCACCCGATTGATTATGCCCGTCCCGCGGATACCTCGCCGTCCGTACTGGACACCGCGCGACGTAAGCCCCGGGTCGTACACCATCCCTGAGGTTTCCCTGATCTGCCCCCGCGGGGCTTCATCTTGATCTTCCCAAGTGCCTACGCTGCGCCCGTCTTTGCCTCGGGGGGAGAAAGCGATGACGACAGGTACGGTGGCCCGGCTGGTCTGCGGCCGGCGCAGCAAATGGATCGTGCTGGCACTGTGGATCGTGGTGCTGGTCTTCGCCGGCGGGCTGGCCGGCAAGCTCGGCGGCGTCGAAAAGAACGACAACGCCTCCTGGCTGCCCGGCTCGGCCGAGGCCACCCAGGTCGCCGACCTGCAGAAACAATTCCAGCCGGACGACATCGTGCCGGCCATCCTGGTCTACGAGCGGGCCGGCGGCACCACCCCGGCCGACCTGCAGAAAGCGGCCGCCGACGCCCGGGCGATCGCCACGGTCCCCGGAGTCACCGGCCAGGTGATCGGTCCGGTCCCGGCGCCCGACCGGGCGGCGCTGCAGGTCATCGCGCCGATCAGGGTCGACGCCGGCGGCTGGGACAAGATCACCGAGGCGGTGGACCGGATCAAGACGATCTCCGGTACGGGGGACGGAGGCCTCGGCGTCTACCTGACCGGACCGGCGGGGGTGGCGGCCGACTCGGCCAGCGCGTTCCAGGGCATCGACGGCACCCTGCTCTACACCACGCTGATCGTGGTCGCGATCATCCTGCTCGTCACCTATCGCAGCCCGGTGCTCTGGCTGCTCCCGATCATCACCGCGGGCGTGGCACTGACCAGCGCCCAGGCGGTGATCTACCTGCTCGCCAAGCACGCCGGGCTGGTGGTCAACGGGCAGAGCGCCGGCATCCTGACCGTGCTGGTCTTCGGCGCCGGCACCGACTACGCCCTGCTGCTGGTCGCCCGCTACCGGGAGGAGCTGCGCCGGCACGAGGACCGGCACGAGGCGATGATGTTCGCCCTGCACCGCGCCGGCCCGGCGATCATCGCGAGCGCCGCGACCGTGGCGATCGGCATGTCCTGCCTGATGCTCGCCGAGGTGAACGCGACCAGCGGCCTCGGCCCGGTCGCCGCACTCGGCATCGTGGTCGGCCTGCTCGCCATGATGACCCTGCTCCCGGCCCTGCTGGTGATCTGCGGCCGGTGGCTGTTCTGGCCGGTCCGCCCCCGCTTCGGCACCCCGGAGCCGACCGCGACCGGGCTGTGGGCCCGGATGGGCGGCCGGATCGCCCGCCGCCCCCGCCAGGTGTGGCTGGCCACCGCGCTCGCCCTCGGCGCGATGGCGCTCGGCCTGCTGCAGCTCAACGCGAACGGGCTCAGCCAGCAGGACTCGTTCACCAGCACACAGCCGTCGGTGACCGGCCTCGAAGTGCTGAGCCGGCACTTCCCGGCCGGCCAGGGCGACCCGGTCGTGGTGATCACCGACCCGGCCCACCAGGACGCGGTGCGCGCCGCGTTCGCCGGCACCGCCGGGATCAGCCAGGTCGGCGAGCCGGCCGTGAAGAACAACCTGGTCAGGTTCGAGGGCACGCTGACGTCGGCGCCGGACGGGCAGGCCGCCGAGGACACCGTCCGCGCGGTCCGCACCGCCCTGGCCGGCACCGGTGCCAAGGTCGGCGGCACCACCGCCCTGAAACTCGACATCAACCAGGCGAACAAGCACGACAACCGGCTGATCCTGCCGCTGGTGCTGCTCGTCGTGCTGGCCATCCTGGCCATCCTGCTGCGCGCCCTGATCGCCCCGATCCTGCTGATGGCCACCGTGGTCCTGTCCTTCGCCGCCGCCCTCGGGGTCAGCGCCCTGATCTTCCGGCACGTGTTCCACTTCGCCGGCGAGGACACCGCGTTCCCGCTGTTCGTCTTCGTCTTCCTGGTTGCTCTCGGCATCGACTACAACATCTTCCTGATGACCCGGGTCCGCGAGGAGGCCCGCGATCACGGCACCCGCCGAGGCGCCCTGATCGGCCTCGGCGCCACCGGCGGCGTGATCACCTCGGCCGGCATCGTCCTGGCCGGTACCTTCGCCGCCCTCGGCAGCCTGCCGCTGGTCGCCTTCGCCGAAATCGGCTTCGCGGTCGCCTTCGGCGTCCTGCTGGACACCCTGATCGTGCGGTCCGTGCTGGTCACCGCATTGAGCCTGGATCTGGGCCGCTGGATGTGGTGGCCGAGCGCGCTGTTCCGCCATGACCCGTCGGTGGACGCCCCGGTGTCACCGGCGCCGGCCATCCTCACCCACCAGACCGACTGACTTATCGGACTGCCGGGCCCACCGTGCTGCCCGGGCGCACCGTGCTGTCCTACTCATGGTGCTGCCCGGGCTCACCGTGCTGTCTCGCTCACGGTGCTGCCCAGGCTCACCGAGCCGTCCGGCTCACCGTGCTGCCTGGGCTCACCGTGCTGCCGGGCTTCCTTCCTCCCGCGCTTGTTTGCCGCGCGTCTGCCTCCGCGTGTCCGCGCTTGTTTGCCGCGCGTCTGCCTCCGCGTGCCCGCGCTTGTTCGCCGCGCGCCTGCCTTGGCGCGCCCGGCGCCTTTCGCGGTTCGGCCGTCGTGCTCTGCGGGCCGGGCCGGGCCCAGCCGGGCCCAGCCGAGCCGGGCCGAGCCGGGCCGGGCCGCGCTCTGGGGCTGCGGTCGGGCTCCGGCTCTGCGGGCCGGGCTTCGGCTGTCGGGCCGGGTGTCAGTGGTCGGTCAGGGCGGCGGCTCCCAGATTTCGCAGAGAGGCGTCGAGGACCTGGGCGGTGTGCGCCAGCGCGATCCTGCCGCCGCGCCGGCGGACCGCGGCCGCGACCTGCATCAGGCAGCCCGGGTTCGCGGTGACCAGCAGCGCCGCGCCGGTGTCGAGGACCGCGGCGGCCTTGCGGTCGCCCAGTTCGGCGGCCGGCTCCGGGTTCAGCACGTTCCAGACGCCGGCCGAGCCGCAGCAGATCTCCGGGTCGGCGATCTCTCGCAGCTCCAGACCCGGAATGCCGCGCAGCAGGGCCCGCGGCTGCGCCCGGACGCCCTGCGCGTGCCCGAGATGGCAGGCGTCGTGATAGGCCACCGTCAGCGGCAACGGATGTCGCGGAGCGACCGGCCCCAGCTCGGCGAGCAGCTCGGCAAGATCCCGCACCTTGGCCGCGAACGCCGCGGCCCGAGCCGCGTACGCCGGATCCTCGGCCAGCAACTCGCCGTACTCCTTCAGCGATGACCCGCACCCCGCGGCGTTCACCACGAAGAAGTCCATCCCGCACCGCTCGAACGTGTCGATCAGCCGCCGGGCGAACCCCTCCGCCTCCGCCCGCCGCCCGTTGTGCACGCTCAGCGCCCCGCAACAGCCCTGCGCGGCCGGGATCAGCACGTCGCAGCCCTCGGCCGCGAGGATCCGGACGGTCGCGGAGTTCACCTCCGGGAAGAATGCCGACTGGACACAACCGGTCAGCATCCCGACCACCGCCCGGCGCTGCCCGCGCGCCGCCACCCGGCGCGGCGGCCGCGGCACCCGGCGAACGCCCGGCGCCAGCGATTCCAGCGTGGCCAGGGTCGGTGCGAAGCGGTCCAGCAGGCCGCTACGGGTGACGAGACGCTGAAGGCCCGATGTCCGGTACGCCCACAACGGCCCCCGCAACAGTCGCAGCCGCCGTGGATAGGGGAACACCGCGAAGATCGCCGCGCGCAACGCCCGATCCCGTGCCGGGCGCGGGTGCCGCCGCTCGACCTGGGCCCGGGTGTCCTCGATCAGCCGGTCGTAGCGAACCCCGGACGGGCACGCGGTCACGCAGGCCATGCAGCCCAGACAACTGTCGAAGTGGCCGACCATCGACTCGCTGAGCGGCTCACCCTCCAGGCCCTGGGCGATCAGGTGGATCCGCCCGCGCGGCGAGTCCATCTCCTCGCCCCAGAGCACGTAGGTGGGGCAGGTGGTCAGGCAGAAGCCGCAGTGCACACAGTCGGACACGAGGTCGGCGCGCGGCGGGTGCAGCTCGTCGAAGGCCCCACCGCTGCTCCCGGTCTCGGCCGCGCGCAGCGCGTCGGGCGGCACCGCCCCGGTGCCGTGGGTAGCGTCCACGTCCGCCATCAGCCGCCTCCCTCACTCACGCCCCGCCACCTCCACGACCACCGGCCCGCCGACTGCCCCGTCCGCCCGCCGCCGCCGTCCGCCGCTGTCCGCCCGCCGCCGCTGTCCGCCCGCCGCCGCTGTCCGCCCGCCGCCGTCCGCCGCCGCCCGCCGCCTGCCGCTGTCCGCCCGCCGTCCGCCCGCCGCTTCGCCGTCCTCTGCGACTGACATCAGATGCCGCCGACGAAGCGGCCCGGGGCGAACCGGTGGCCCGGGTCGAACTGGTCCTTGACCCGGCGCATCAGGGCCAGGCCGGGAACCGGGCCCCACATGTCGAGGGTCTCCCGCACCCCGGCCGGCGCGGTCAGCACCACGGTGTGCCCGCCGGCCCGGACCGCCGCCGCCCGGAGCAGCTCGACCGCCCGCCCGGCCTCGACCGCGCCGTCCGGGGCGGTCGCCGGATCGGCCGGCAGGCCCGCGTAGAGCACCCCGGCGCCGGCCGACCCGCGGACCGTCGCGCCGGCCCCGACCGCGGTCGCCACCAGCGCCGGCACCTGGGACAGCGCGCCGGTCAGCTTGAGCCCGACGCCGCCGGGCGGCCAGGGCGGCACGTCCCACCACTCCGGTGCCTCGGCGGACACCTTCCCGCCGAGCAGGGCCGCGACCGCGGCGGCGCGCTCCCGAACCCCGGCGGCGGTGCCTTCGAGCAGCACGGCGAGTTCGGGTTCGGCGCCGGGGGCGGCGTTCACCTCGCAGGCGCTGGCCGCGAACTGGCCGGCCAGGACCTTGGCGGCGTGCCCGGGGGGAGCGCTCACCCGTACGAAAGCATGTGAACCCGGCACCGGATGCAACCGGAAGACGCACTCGGTGATCAGCCCGAGGGTGCCGAAGGCGCCGGTGTAGAGCTTGCCCAGGTCGTAACCCGCGACATTCTTGACCACCCGGCCGCCGGCCCTGGTGACGGTCCCGTCCGGACGCACCGCGGTGATCCCGATCAGCAGGTCGCGGGCGGTGCCGTAGCGCAGCCGCCGCGGCCCGGAGGCGTTCGCCGCGACCGTGCCGCCGGCCGTCGCCGCGGGCGGCGCGTCGAGCGCCAGCTGCTGCCCGGGCAGCCGGTGCAGATCGCCCATCGGCGTGCCGGCGCGGACCACGGTGATCAGATCCCCGGCAGCGTGCTCGACCACCCCGGCCAGCCGCCGCGTGTCGATGATGAGGTCCAGCTCGCGGGGCGGCGGACCCCAGTCGAGTTTCGTGCCGCCGCCGCGGATCACCACGCTCAGGCCGCGGGCCGCGGTGATCAGCGCGGCCGCCTCCGCGGTGTCCCGGGGCGCGGCGACGAGCCGGGCCGGCACCCCGGAGACCAGGTCGGTGTCCCCGGCCGGTGCGGTCAGCTCGTCCAGCGCGGCCATCAGAAGATCTCCGCGACGCCGGCGGTGTGCAGCGGGTGGGCGCCCGACCGGCGGCCGGGGCGTTCCCCGCACAGCCGCGGGGTGGGGAAGACCTTGCCCGGATTGGCGATCCCGTCCGGGTCGAATGCGCACCGCAGCAGCTGCATGGTCTCCAGGTCGGCGTCGCTGAACATGCGCGGCATGTACCGTGCCTTGTCCACCCCGACCCCGTGCTCCCCGGTGATCGAGCCGCCGTGCTCGATGCACAGGTCGAGGATCGCCCCGGACACCGTCTCGGCGCGCTCGGCCTGCCCCGGTATCTGCGCGTCGAACAGCACCAGCGGATGCAGGTTCCCGTCGCCGGCGTGGAACACGTTCGCCACCCGCACCCCGTGCTCGGCCGCGACCTCGCCGATGCGCCGCAGCACCACCGGCAGCGACATCCGCGGGATCACCCCGTCCTGCACGATGTAGTCGGGGCTGATCCGGCCGACCGCGGCGAACGCCGACTTGCGCCCGCGCCAGATCAGCGCCCGCTCCTGGTCGTCCGCCGCGATCCTGGTCTCGAACGCGCCGTTGCTCTCGCAGAGCGCGCTCACCTCGTCGAACTGCGCTGCGACCTCGGCCGCCGGCCCGTCCAGCTCGACGATCAGCACCGCGCCCGCGCCGGCCGGATAGGAGCACTGCACGGCCGCCTCGGCGGCCGCGATGGCCAACTCGTCCATCATCTCGATCGCCGCGGGGAGCACGCCGGCCGCGATGATCGCCGAGGTGGCGGCCCCGGCCTGGTCGGTGGAGCCGAATCCGGCCAGCAGGGTGCGGACCGTCTCGGGCAGCCGGGTCAGCCGCACGGTGACCTCGGTCGCCACCCCGAGCGTGCCCTCCGACCCGACGAACGCGCCGAGCAGGTCGTAGCCCGGTGTGTCGGGCGCCGGGCCGCCCAGCCGGACCCGCTCGCCGTCCGGGGTGACGACCTCCAGCCCGGTGACGTGGTTGGTGGTGAAGCCGTATTTCAGGCAGTGGGCGCCACCGGAATTCTCCGCGACGTTGCCGCCGATCGAGCAGATCTGCTGGCTGGACGGGTCGGGCGCGTAGTAGTAGCCGTGTGGGGCGGCTGCCCTGGTCACCTGCAGGTTGATCACCCCGGGCTCGACCACCGCCCGCTCGTCCTCCGGCCGGACCTCGACGATCCGGCGCAGTTGGGAGGTCACGATCAGCACCCCGTCGGCGTGTGGGAGCGCACCCCCGGACAGCCCGGTGCCCGACCCGCGGGCCACGAACGGTGTCCCGGTGTCGGCACATGCCCGGACCACCGCGGCCACCTGCGCCGCGGTCCGCGGCAGCGCCACCAGAGCCGGGATGACCTTGTAGTGCGCCAGCCCGTCGCACTCGTAGGTCCGCAGCTCCTGCCGGTCGGTCAGGACCCGGTCGGCGCCCAGCTCAGCGCGCAGCCGAGCCGCCAATGCATCGATGTCGGTCATCCCCAGGCCTCCTCGCTGACGCCTACCGCAACGCTAGCGGTGATCGACGCCGAACGCGACGGGCGACCGCCGGCCTGTGGAAAACCCCGGACCGAGGGTGGGCGGTGGCTCACGCCGTGTCGAACCTGTGGACAACCTTTTCGCCGGGCGGCCGGAGTCTGCCAAGATGGCCCGATGCTCGTGACCGCCAGACCGTTCCGGGTCGCTGTCGCCGCTGCTCTCGCGCTGGTCGCGGTGGCCGGCTGCAGCAGTTCGGACGACGACAAGCCGGACTCCGGCCGGATCGACGTGACCACCATGCGGGGCGCGTTCCTGCAGGCCGCCGAGATCGGTCCGACCTGGACCGCGCCGGAGACCGACGCCAGCGCCGGGACGCCGTCGCTGGTGAGCTTCTGCGGCGGGACCAGCACCCCGCCGGCGCTGCCGCCCGGGGCCGACCCGGTGTCGTCGTCCTTCGCCGACGAGGGGGAGCAGGGGGCGCAGACGCTGGAGCAGCTCGCCCTGGTCTACCCGGACACGACGGCGGCGCAGGCCGGGCAGGCGCTGCTGCGCGCGGTGGCCGACGGCTGCCCGCCGACGGCGTCCGTGCCGGCGACGGTGACCTCGGACAAGTCGGAGCCGGCCTACACCGAGACGGTTGAGGTGCGCCCGCTCGACGAGGGCGGCTGGAGCGGGTTTGTCCTGGTCCGGCACAAGAAGTACGAGGCGTCCCACCCCGGTGCCGCGGACACCGCGGTGGCCGTGCTGACCACGCGCAACGTGGTGCTGGTGGACACCTACGCGATCTATCAGCTGGACAAGTCGGAGGCCGCCGCCGGCTTCGAGAGCGACTGGAAAAGGCTGGTCGGCTCGGTCGTCCAGCGCGTGGGATAGACAGCCGGACGCGGTTGGTCTAATGTTCGCGGTGCGCCGTTGCGAGTTCTTCCCCCGTGGAATTCGCAGCGGCGCCCTTTTTGTTTCCGGGGCTTCTGCCGGCCCAACGGCAATTTCATCCCTCCCGTTGCTCGGTTCTGCGCGAAGAGAGCGCGATCTGAGCACGCGACTCCGTACCGCTGTGGAAAAGTCCACGGAACGTTAACTATTCGCCGCAACCGCGCTTAGCCTTACGAATCCCGGGGCACGATGGCGTGCAGCCGAGGATTCTTAGGCGGAGGTGGCTGCGGCATGAAGTTCGTCTACGACTTCCACGAGGGCAACAAGGACCTCAAAGACCTGCTGGGTGGCAAGGGCGCCAATCTCGCGGAGATGACGAACCTCGGCCTCCCGGTCCCGCCCGGATTCACCATCACCACCGAGGCGTGTCAGGAATACCTGCGCGCCGGTACGCATGTCGACGGGCTGGCCGGGGAGATCGACACGCACCTGGCGACGCTGGAGCAGGCGATGGGCCGCCGGCTCGGCGACCCGGCCGATCCGCTGCTGGTCTCGGTCCGGTCCGGCGCCAAGTTCTCGATGCCCGGGATGATGGAGACCGTCCTCAACGTCGGTCTCAACGATGAGTCGGTGGCCGGGCTGTCCCGGCAGGCCGGTGGCAACGACCGGTTCGCCTGGGACTCGTACCGCCGCCTGATCCAGATGTTCGGCAAGACGGTGTGCGACGTGCCCGGGGCGGAGTTCGAGGACGCTCTGCACCAGGCGAAGGTGGCCAAGGGTGTCAAGGACGACGTGCAGCTCGACGCCGAGGATCTGCGGGCGCTGGTCACGGCGTACAAGAAAGTGTTCGTGAAACACACCGGGCACGAGTTCCCGCAGGATCCGCGCGAGCAGCTCGACCTGGCTGTCGAGGCGGTCTTCCGGTCGTGGAACGCCGACCGCGCGGTGCTCTACCGGCGACAGGAGCGGATCCCGGCCGACCTGGGCACCGCGGTCAACGTGGTGGCGATGGTCTTCGGCAACCTGGGCGACGACTCCGGCACCGGCGTCGCGTTCACCCGCAACCCGGCCAGCGGCGAGCAGGGCATCTACGGCGACTACCTGGCCAACGCGCAGGGCGAGGACGTGGTCGCCGGAATCCGCAACACGCTGCCGCTCGCCGAGCTGGAGAACCTCGACAAGCGCAGCTACGACGAACTGTTGCGGATCATGGCCATCCTCGAGGGCCACTACCGCGACCTCTGCGACATCGAGTTCACCATCGAACGCGGCAAACTGTGGATGCTGCAGACCCGGGTCGGCAAACGGACCGCGGCCGCCGCGTTCACCATCGCCGCACAACTCGTCGACGAGGGCGTGATCGACCTCGACGAGGCGCTCACCCGCGTCACCGGCAGCCAGCTCGGCCAGCTGATGTTCCCGCGCTTCGACCTTTCCGGATCGCCGGAATCGGTCACCCGCGGCGTCGGCGCATCCCCGGGCGCGGCCGCCGGCGAGGTGGTTTTCACCTCCGCGCACGCGGTCGCCGCCGCCGCCGAAGGAAAATCAGTCATTTTGGTACGTCGTGAGACGAACCCGGACGACCTGCCGGGCATGATCGCGGCCAAGGGCATCCTCACCAGTCGGGGCGGCAAAACCTCGCACGCCGCCGTGGTCGCCCGCGGCATGGGCAAGACCTGTGTCTGCGGTGCCGACGAGATCGAGGTCGGACGCGACACCGTCACCATCGGCGCGCACACCATCCGCGAAGGCGACGTCGTCTCGATCGACGGCACGACCGGCCGCGTCTACCTCGGCGAGGTGCCGGTGCGCCCGAGCGAGGTCGTGCAGTACTTCGAGGGCGACCTGGACCCGACGCAGGCCAACGACCCGCTGGTCGCCGCCGTGCACCGGATCATCACGCATGCCGATCAGAAACGGCGGTTGTCCGTGCGGACCAACGCCGACACGGGCACCGACGCGGCCCGGGCCCGCCGGTTCGGAGCCCAGGGGATCGGCCTGTGCCGGACCGAGCACATGTTCCTCGGCGACCGCCGGGAGCTCGTCGAACGCCTCATCCTCGCCCGCACCGACACCGACCGGACCGACGCGCTGGCCGCCCTGCAGCCGCTGCAGCGAGCCGACTTCCTGCAGATCCTGCGCGAGATGAACGGGCTGCCGGTGACCATCCGGCTGATCGACCCGCCGCTGCACGAGTTCCTGCCGTCCCTGGAGGAGCTCGCGGTCAAGGTGGCGGTCGCGCACGAGCAGGGCCAGCGGCTCGAACACGACGAAAAGATGCTGGCCGCGGTCCGCAAAATGCACGAGCAGAACCCGATGCTCGGGCTCCGCGGCGTACGACTGGGCCTGGTCATTCCCGGTCTTTTCGCGATGCAGGTGCGGGCCATCGCGGAAGCCGCGGTGGCGCTCGCGGCCGAGGGCGGCAACCCGCGCCCGGAGATCATGGTGCCGCTGGTCGGCGCGGTACAGGAACTGGAAACGGTCCGCGCCGAAGCCGAGAAGATCATCGCCGAGGTGATCGGCGACTCCGGCGTCACGGTGCTGATCGGCACGATGATCGAGGTGCCGCGGGCGGCGCTGACCGCCGGGCAGATCGCCGAAGCGGCCGAATTCTTCTCCTTCGGTACCAACGACCTGACCCAGATGGGCTGGGGCTTCTCCCGCGACGACGTGGAAGGGGCGTTCTTCTGGCGCTACCTGGAACTCGGCATCTTCGGGATCAGCCCCTTCGAGTCGATCGACACCGAGGGCGTGGGGCGGCTCGTGCGGATCGCCGCGGAAGAGGGGCGGGCCGCCCGGCCGGGACTCAAGCTCGGCGTGTGCGGGGAGCATGGCGGGGACCCGGATTCGGTGCACTTCTTCCATGAGGTCGGGCTCGACTATGTGTCGTGCTCGCCGTTCCGGGTGCCGATCGCGCGGCTTGAAGCCGGGCGGGCGGCGGTCGAGTCCGAAGGATCCGACCACCGGTAGACCGGCATCACCAGCTGGCGGCGGTGGGCGTGCGGCGGTTCGCCGCACGACCGCCGGCCGTCCGGGCGGCCCCGTGACCACTACGCGGCGGAAACGGGGCCGCCCGCTTTACCCTGTCGCGGTCTCGTCCGGGTACGGCTGTCGATCCCCGGCGAAAATGTCGGGGGGTGGGTCTAGCGTCCCTGAGGACAGCTTCCTTCGGCAGAGGAGTCAGCGATGGCGTCCCGGCTCAACCCGTATCTGACCTTCGACGGCAACGCCCGCGAGGCCATGGAGACGTATCAGCGGATCTTCGGTGGCGATCTGAAGGTCACCACGTTCGGGGAGTTCGGCGTCCCCGACGAGTCGATCAAGGACAAGGTGATGCACGCGATGCTGGACACGCCGCAGGGTTACACCCTGATGGCCTCCGACACCGCGCCCGGCATGCCGTTCACCCCGGGCAACGCCAACTCGGTCAGCATCAGCGGCGACGCCTCCGACAACCTGCGCGCCTTCTGGGACAAGCTCGCCGACGGCGCCACCATCAGCCTGCCCCTGGAGAAACAGATGTGGGGCGACGAGTTCGGCCAGCTTGTCGACAGATACGGCGTCCCCTGGATGGTCAACATCACCGCCTGATCCGCGCCGATCACGTCTGCCGTTCGGCCTTCAGCGCCGCCCGGCGTGCCCACGTTCTTTCGATGATGCTCTTGTGCGTTGATCCGGCCGGGGTTCGGGTCCGGCGGGCTCGGCCGGCCTGAGGGTGCGCTCAGCCGGGCTCAGGGTGCGCTCAGTCAGCCCTGTGAATGCTGTGGCTGTGCTGACGATCATGATCCCCGGGTTGCACATGACCATCGCTGACTTCGCTGTCGTGGCGGCCTCGGCGGTGCTGGTGCTCGCCCGATGGCTGCCGACGGCCGCACGGCGCCGCACTGCTCTCAGCGCCGCCGCCGTGACGATCGTCGGCGCGGCCTTCACCGTGCCGGGCACCCGTTGGCCGGTCCTTCTGGTGCTGGGCACGGACCTGCTTGTGGTCGCGGCAACCGTTGCGGTGTGGCTCCGGAAGCGTCGCATCGCCCTGTCCGCCAGCGATGGCCGCAGTGCTGAAGTCCGGCGCGCTACGAAGGCGCGTAGCGGCGGGGCTCTGCGCGCTTCGGGCGGGGGAAGCGCGGAGGTATCGGACGCTTCGGACCGGAGGAGTGCGGCTCGGCGCGCCGCTGAGGCGGGGAGCGGGGAAAGTCCGCGGGGTTCGGGTGGCCGAGGCGGGGAGGTGTCGGGCGCTTCGGGCGGCGGGAGCGGTGCGGCTCTGCAGGCTGCCGATGTGGGGAGCCGGGAGGCTTTGCGAGCCTCGGACGGGCGGAGTGAGGGGGCTGCCGGGGGTGGGGAGGAGGATCGGCGGGTTCGGCGGTCGATGGCGTTGCCCGGTTCGGTGGTGGCCCTGGGGCTGGTGATCGGGGCCGGGGCGGCCGCCTGGGCGTTGCCGGTGCCGGTGTTTCCGGCGCTGTCCGGGGCGTCCGCGGTGGGGACGACAGTGCTGCAGTGGACGGATCCGGCGCGGGGGGAGGCGGCCACGCCGGACGCCGGCGATCGGCGCGCGGTGGTGGTGCAGCTGTGGTATCCGGCGCAGCGGGTGGCGCCGGATGCGGTTCGGGCGCAGTACCTGGGGCGGAATCGTCGCGAAGCTGAAATCGTCGCTGATGGGGTGGCTGACTATCTCGGGGTGCCGGGGTTTCTGCTCGACGGGCCTACCCGGGCACGGACCCACGCGGTGGTCGGGGCGCAACCGGCAACCGGTCGCTTCCCGGTGGTGCTGTTCTCGCCCGGGCTCGGCGGGGTACGCACGCAGAACACGGCGTGGGCTGAGGAACTGGCCAGCCGAGGCTACGTCGTGGCCGGGGTGGACCACCCGTATGACTCGGCCGCGGTCGTACTCGCCGACGGGAGTACCGTCCGGACGCGCATCGCGGCCAGCGGGGACCGGACCGAGGACAACCGTCGGCGAATCTCCTGGACGTCGGTGCGGGCCGCGGACCTCAGCTTCGTCCTGACCCAACTCGGCCGCCTGGACAAGGGCGATCCTGCTGGCCGTGGCGAGGAGGGCGATGCTGCCGGCCGTGGCGAGGAGGGCGATGCTGCCGGCCGTGGCGGGATGGGCGATGCTGCCGGCCGTGGCGGGATGGGCGATCCTGCCGGCCGTGGCGGGATGGGCGAGCCTGCCGGCCGTGGCGGGATGGGCGAGCCTGCTGGCCGCGGCGGGAAGGCAGCATTCGACCACCGTGCACCGGCAGACGGCGGCGAGCCCGGCCGTGCGGGTGGCGGTGTCGGCGGCGGTGAGGAGGGCGTCGCCGGGGAGTTGGCTGGCCGGCTGGATGTCGGTCGGGCGGCGGTCACCGGGCATTCGCTGGGTGGGGCGGCGGCTGTGCGGGCTGCTCAAGGGGATCCGCGGTTCAAGGCGGTCATCGATCTGGACGGTGGGCTCGACACCGATCAGAAGGCGGTACGGCAGCCCGTTCTGGTGGTTACCCATGAGATTCGGGATCGGGCGGATGCCGACTATGTCGCGCGGGTGATGACAGTGCTCGAAGGCGGCGGGGCGGGCGGGTATCGGCTCACCGTGCCGGGGAGTGCGCATCTCACGTTCACCGATGCGCCCCTTTATCTGCCGCCGGTCCCGTCGCTGGTGGGTTCGCTCGGGGGGAACGGCAGCGTGCGGATGACAGTGGAGACCAGCGCCGCGTTCCTGGACGCCACCCTGGGCGGGCGGACCGTCGACCTGTCGGCGGCGCTGGCGAAATACGGCGAACTGTCAGTCCGGCAGCCCGCGGCGGTCCGGTAAAGGGCAGCCGCGGGCAGGTGGGAAGGTTCGTCAGTCGAAGAAGGGCTCGTCCTCGTCGGTGTACTCATACCGGGGGAAGTCATCCTCGAAGGAGGCGGTCGGTCCGGCGGAAGGAAGCGTGCCGCGGGCCGGCTCGGAGACGGGACGTGCGTCGGCTGGGTGAAGCGTGCCGCGGGCCGGCTCGGGGACGGGACGTGCGTCGGCTGGGTGAAGCGTGCCGCGGGCCGGCTCGGGGACGGGACGCGCGTCGGCTGCGGGAAGCGTGCCGCGGGCCGGCTCAGGGACGGGACGTGCGCCGGCTGCGGGGAGCGTGCCGCGGGCCGGCTCGGAGACGGGAAGTGTGTCAGGGGCCGGCTCGGCTGCGTGAAGCGCGCCACGGGCAGCCGCAGTGGCCGTGCCGGGAAGCCCACCGTGGGCAGGCCCGGTGGTGGTGACGGGGAGCGTGCCGGGGACGGGCGAGTCGCCGGGCGGCGGGGTGGGGGACGGGGTCTCGCCACGGATCACGGCGAGGACGTCGTCGCCGAACTTGGTGAGCTTGCTCTGGCCGACGCCGCTGACGGTGGCGAGCTGGTCGAGCGTGGCGGGGGCGAGGACGGCGATGGCGCGCAACGTCTTGTCGTGGAAGATGACGTAAGGCGGGATGGCCTGATCGCGGGCGATGCCGGCCCGCCAGGCGCGGAGCCTTTCGAAGAGGGGCTCGGCTTCGGCCGGGAAGTCGGCGGGAGCGGGTGCGGCCGAGCGGGAGCTGGACGAGCCCGAACCCGACGATGAGCGGGCGCTGGACGCGGATCGGGGACGGGCCAGCTCGCGGCGCATCATCAGGGTGACCTCGCCGCGCAGGACGGCGGCGCTGCGGTCGGTGAGGACCAGCGTGCCGTATTCGCCCTCGACCGCCAGGTAGCCGCCGGCCAGCAGTTGGCGGACGACGCCGCGCCACTCGGCCTCGCGCAGGTCGGCGCCGATGCCGAAGACCTTGAGCTGGTCGTGGCGGAACTGGGCGACCTTGTCCGTCTTCCTACCGAGCAGGATGTCGATCGACTGGCCGGCGCCGAACTTCTGGTTGCGCTCGCGGTGCAGGCGCAGCACGGTGGACAGCAGTTTCTGGGCGGGGACGGTGCCGTCCCACGACTCGGGCGGGGTGAGGCAGGTGTCGCAGTTGCCGCACGACGACGATGCGGCCTCCTGGTCGAAGTAGGCCAGGAGCTGGACGCGGCGGCAGGACACCGTCTCGCACAGCGCGAGCATCGCGTCGAGGTGCCGGTTGGCGTTGCGGCGGAAGTTGGCGTCGCCCTCCGAGCCGTCGATCATCTTGCGGAGCTGGACGACGTCCTGCAGGCCGTAGGCGAGCCAGGCGGTGGACGGCAGGCCGTCGCGGCCGGCGCGGCCGGTCTCCTGGTAGTAGCCCTCGACGGATTTCGGCAGGTCGAGATGGGCGACGAAGCGGACGTCCGGCTTGTCGATGCCCATCCCGAAGGCGATCGTGGCGACCATGACGAGGCCGTCCTCGCGCAGGAAGCGGGACTGGTGCTCGGCGCGGGTGCGGGCGTCGAGACCGGCGTGGTAGGGCAGCGCGGGGACGCCGTTGGCGGACAGGTATTCCGCGTGTTTCTCGACGGAGGCGCGGGACAGGCAGTAGACGATGCCGGCCTCGCCCGGGTGCTCGGTGCGCAGCAGGTCGAGCAGCTGGCGCTTCGGATCATTTTTCGGGACGATCCGATACTGGATGTTGGGCCGGTCGAAGCTGGCGGTGAAGTGCCGCGCGTCGGTCAGCTGCAGCCGGCGGGCGATCTCGTCGCGGGTGGCGGTGGTGGCGGTGGCGGTCAGCGCGATCCGCGGCACGTCGGGCCAGCGCTCGTGCAGCATCGACAGCGACAGGTAGTCGGGGCGGAAGTCGTGGCCCCACTGGGAGACGCAGTGCGCCTCGTCGATCGCGAACAGCGAGATCTGCCCGCGGTCGAGCAGCCGCTGGACGCCCGCGGTGCCCAGGCCCTCGGGCGCGACGTAGAGCAGGTCGAGCTCGCCGGCGACGAACTCGGCCTCGACCAGGCGGCGCTCGTCGAGGTCCTGCGTCGAATTCAGGAAGCCGGCCCGGACGCCGAGCGTGCGCAGGGCGTCGACCTGGTCCTGCATCAGGGCGATCAGCGGGGAGATCACCACACCGGTGCCGGGGCGGACCAGGGCGGGGATCTGGTAGCACAGCGACTTGCCGCCGCCGGTGGGCATCAGGACCAGGGCGTCACCACCGTCGATCACGTGCTCGACGATCTCGCGCTGCCGGCCGCGGAAATCCGGATAACCGAAGATGCGGTTGAGCGCGTCGGTGGCACTGGAGACGGGGATAGCGGGAGCCGAAGTCACCCCGCGATAGTAGTGAGCCGCACCGACATTCTGCCCAGCCCTGTGGACGACCCCTATGGGGTTACCGGCAGCCCGACCAGGTCGAGGATGTGCCGCGAGGGGCTGTCCGGGGCCGCGATCAGGGTCAGCGGGGCTTTGCGGTCGTGGTGCTGCTCGGCGATCAGGTAGAGCGCGGACACCCCGGCGCTGGCCAGGTGGTCGACCCCGGTCAGGTCGACGGTCATCGGCACGTTCCCGCCCCGGCTACGGCGCAGCAGCTCCTGCCGCAGCGCGACCGCGGAGGTGCTGTCCACCGGCCCGTCGACCCGGACCCGTGCCTCGTCGCCGCCGGGCAGCTCGGTGACGGTCATCGCGGCGGGCGGCTCGGCCCGGCGCGGAGCGTCGTCGAAACGGGTGAGCAGCCGGGCCGGGCGGCTCAGCGGGTGCCGGACGGTGGCCACCGTGCCGTGCGGGCCGGGCTCGACGTGCAGGCTCTCCACCAGCTGGGCGGTGAGGGCCAGGCCACGGCCGCGGATCGGCTGCCGGGAGGGCGCCCGCCACCCGCCGTGGTCGGTGACGACCGCCTCGACCCGCCCGGCCGCGGTCAGCACCGCCCGGACCGTGACGGTCCGCCCGCCGCCGTGCTCGATCGCGTTGGTGGTCAGCTCGCCGAGCGCGTGCTGGAGCACGAACACGTCCTGCGCGGACGCGCCGAGCTCGGCCAGCCACCGCCCCAGCCGGGCCCGCACCCCGCGCAACTCGGTCGGCTTCGCCGGAAGATCGAGGGCCAGCTCGGGTACGACCGGAACCCGCTGCGCCGCGAGCAGGGTGATGTCGTCGGCATGCCCGCCGGCCCGCACCAGCAGTTCGATGGCCTGCCCGCAGACCCGGTCGGCCGCGGTGCTGCCCGGCTCGCGCAGCGCCCGCCCGGCCGTCGCGTCCGCGACCACCTTGGCGAGCTCCGCGGGCTGCGGCCCGCCGGCCTGGGGCCGTTCCACGATCCCGTCGGTGTAGAGCAGCAGCAGGTCCCCGGTCGCCAGCCGGTCGTGCCGGATCGGGAAGACCCCGCCGGTGCCGAGCGGCGACCCGCCGCTGGCGGCGAGGTAGCGGGTGGTCCCGTCGGGTCCGCTGACCAGCGGCGGCGGGTGTCCGGCCGTGCAGTAGTCCAGCGCACCGCCGGCCGGGTCGAGCAGCACCAGGCACACGGTGGCCGCGTGCGCCGCCTGCATCCGCCCGGCGAACCGGTCGGCGGCCGCCAGCGCCTCCTCGATCGGCGCGCCGGAGTCGAGGCGTTCCCGCAGCACCGCCCGCAGCTGCCCCATGGCGCCGGACGCGGTGATGCCGTGCCCGACCACGTCGCCGACGACCAGGGCCACCCGCCCGTCCGGCCGGGCCACCGCGTCGAACCAGTCGCCGCCGGCCGCGGTGTCCGCGTCGGCGAGCAGGTAGCTCGCGGCCACCTGCAGGCCGGGCAGCACCGGCAGCCCTGGTGGCAGCAGTTCCCGCTGCAGCTCGGTGATCACGTCCCGGCCCTGCTCGTAGCGCTGCCGCAGCCGGGCGGCCTCGGCCTCGGCGGCCTGCCGGGTGCGGGCGATCTCGGTGACGTCGAACGCGGCGCCGATCACCCCGCGCAGTGTCCCGTCCGGGTCGCGCCACGGCACGATGGTGAAGGTCGCGAACATCTCGTGCACCGAGCCGTCCGGCATGTCCAGGTGGGCCCGCCACTGCTGGCCGGCGATCGGCTCACCGGTCCGGTACACCTGGTAGTACGCGTCGACGAACTGCTGCCCGGCCAGGTCGCTGAGCACCTCCCGGCAGGGCCGGCCGATGATGTCCCGCCCGGGCAGCACCGCCCTGGTCGCCGCGTTCGCGCCGACCAGGAGCAGCTCCGGTCCCTCGAAAACGGCCACGATGAACGGCAGCTGATCCACCGCGGACAGCATCGCCCGAAGATCGCCGCCCGCCGGAATGTCCACGCCCGTCACCATGCCATCGTGCCGGAAACCGCGCCACGCGGACCCGGGGGTCACTCGGCCAGGGGCAGTTCGATGGTGTGCGAGGTGTGCGACGCCTTGGCCCGCAGGTACCGGACGTTGGCCGCGGAGACGTGCACCCCGGTCGGGATCCGCTGGGTCACCGCGACGCCGAGGCCTTCCAGCTGCAGGGCCTTGTCGGGGTTGTTGCTGAGCAGCCGGATCCGGTCGACGCCGACCGCCTGCAGCATCTGCGCCGCCGCCGTGTAGTCGCGTTCGTCCTCGCCGCGCCCCAGCGCCAGGTTCGCCTCATAGGTGTCCAGCCCGTCGTCCTGCAGCGCGTACGCGTCCAGCTTGGCGTACAGCCCGATGCCCCGCCCCTCCTGCCGCAGGTAGAGCAGGAAGCCGCCCTGCTCGGTGATCCGCTCGGCGGCCTCGCGCAGCTGCGGCCCGCAGTCGCAGCGCTGGCTGCCGAACACGTCGCCGGTCAGGCACTCGCTGTGCGGGCGGACCAGCGGCGCCCGGCCGCCGGCCGCCGACTTGGTCAGCGCCCGCCGCCAGTCGCCGAGGCCCAGCGCCAGGTGCTCGCGGCCGTCCGCCAGCCCGTCGAAGGTCATCACCTGGGCGGTGGTGGCGTATCCGTCGGAAAACCGCAGCGGCACGGTCACCTGTCGTCGGATGCTGGCCTTCACCATCGGTCCTCCTCATTTTTGGCGCTGTGGCAGAGGCTGTGCCCGAAGATCGGCCGCCGCACACCGCGGATTATCGTGGACGCACGATGGATGAGCGTCCTTACATTTTGCTGAGCTGCGGGATGTCGATCGACGGCTATCTCGACGACACGTCCGCGGACCGCCTGCTCCTGTCGAACGACGCGGATTTCGACCGGGTCGACGAGGTCCGCGCCGGCTGTGACGCGATCCTGGTCGGTGCCTCGACGATCCGCCAGGACAATCCGCGTCTGCTGATCCGCTCGGCGCAGCGCCGGGCGCGGCGGCTGGTCCGGGGGAAACCGGCGAATCCGGTGAAGGTGACCGTGACCGGTCGCGGTGACCTCGACCCGGAGGCGGCGTTCTTCACCGCGGGCGAGTCGGCGAAACTGGTCTACTGCGCCACCGGCGCGCTGGCGGCGACCCGGGACCGGCTGGGCGCGGCGGCCACCGTGGTGGACGGCGGCGACCCGGTCGACGTCCGCCGGGTCAGCGCCGACCTGGCCCGGCGCGGCGTGCGCCGGCTGATGGTCGAGGGTGGCGGCACCATGCACACCCAGTTCCTCACCGGCGACCTCGCCGACGAGTTGCAGCTGGTGATCGCGCCGTTCTTCGTCGGGGACTCCCGCGCGCCGCGGTTCGTGCACGACGGCGACTTCCCGGCCGGGCCGAAGAATCGCGCGCGGCTCGCCGAGGTCCGCCAGATCGGCGACGTGGTGCTGCTCCGCTACGCGCTCTCCGACCGCTTCAGCTGAGCGGATCAAACCCCGACCCCGCTGCTGTACGCCGGTTGCCGCACCGTGGTCGCGCGACGCACCCGCACCGGCCCTGCCGGCAGGGGCTCGGCGGTGACCAGGGGCGCGGCGGGGGTGGTCGACCGTACGCGCGAATCGGGTCGGGCCGCAACCGGCCGCCGCAGTTTCCGCGCGGCACGGACCGCGACCACGATCGCGCCCGGCGCCGCCGCGACGAAGGCACAGATGCCGTAGGCGACCGCGATCGTCACGCCCTGTTCGGCACTCAGCCCGGCCGCGCCGAAGGCCCAGGCCAGCACGCCCTCGCGGGGCCCCCAGCCGCCGACGTTCAGCGGGATGCCCATCGCCAGCAGCGCCAGCAGCAGCATCGGGGCGAGCCGCAGCAGCGACGCGCCGTTCCCGGCGACCCGGGCCGCGACCAGGAAGGTCGCCAGGTGCCCGGCGAGGACCATGGCCGAGGCGAACAGCACGCCCGGCCAGTTGCGGCGGGCCAGCAGGCCGGAGCGGATCTCGGCGGCCCCGGTGCGGGTGGCGCCGGCCAGTTTCACGCTGCCCCGCCGGGCCCGCCGGAGCACCCCGACGGTCAGCAGCGCGACGACCGCGACCGTGCCGGCGACCACGGCGACCGTCTCCCCGTGCTCGCCGAGGACGGTCAGCACCGGCGACGGCACGGTGAACAGCACCGCCCCGCCGACCACCAGCAGCACCAGCTGCCCGGCGGTGCGTTCCAGGACGACCGCGCGCACGCCGCGCCCCACGTCGCCCTCCTCGCGGCCGTGCGAGACGGCCCGGCCGACGTCGCCGAGCACCCCGCCGGGAAGTGCCGCGTTCAGGAACAGCGCCTGGTAGTAGTCGGCGGTGGCGTCCCGCAGCGACAGCTTCAGGCCCAGCCCGCGGGCCACCAGGCACCACCGCCACGCGCTGAGCACCGTGGTCACCACGCCGATCCCGAAGGCCAGCGCGAGCGTGCCGGCGTCGAGCACCCGCAGCCCGTCCAGGAAGGCGCCGGTGCCGAGTCGCCACAGCACCAGCACGATGATCCCGGCACCGCCGAGCAGGCGCACCCATGCCCAGAACGATCGCGTCGTCACTTTCCCGTCCCCTCGTCGATCCCTCAGGGACTAGTACGCCCGACCGCCGTGACTCGGTTCAGTCGAAGATCGCTAAAACATCCTTGTGGCCCACCGAGATCTCCGGAAGGGCCGCCGCACGCTCCGCCAGATAGTCATCGAAGCGCAGATCAGGACGCTGCTCGGCGGCCGCACCGACCCAGCCGCGCAACCATTCGGCGGTCAGTTCGGGCCGCGCCGCGCCGAGCCGCCAGGGGCTCTCCCGGGTGAGGATGCGCGCACCGGCCTTCGCGAAGGCGGCCGCGGCGTAGTCCCCGGCCTCCGGTCCGAGACGCGCGTCACGACGCTGATGGTCGTTGAAAGCCTGTCGTACGTCGTCGTCGCGCGGATCGGGGGGCGTCAACCGCACCACCCCGGTCACCGAGAGGGTGAACAGCACGTTCGCCCGGGCCTGCGCGCACACCTCGACCAGCCGGTCCACCTCGGCGGCGGTCAGCACGTCCAGCAGCGCCGAACAGGTGACCAGGTCGGCCCCGGTCAGGTCGTCGCGGGTCAGCGCGGTCACGTCGCGCTCGTCGATCGCCACGTTCACCCCGTCCGGCATCCGGTCGGCGGCGATCTCCAGCAGGTCGTGGTCGCGGTCGGTGAGGATCCAGAACTGCGGCATCGGCAGCCGGGGCGCCAGCCACCGGCCCATCGACCCGGTGCCGCAGCCCAGGTCGCGGATCACCTTGACCGGATGCGGCAGCAGGCCGGCCAGGTCGGCCGCGCGGGCGTCGGCGTCGGCGGGCTCGCGCAGGGCCAGCCAGTCGGCGCTGAATTCTCCGGTCATGGAGTTCCTTCCTCGATGATTCTCAGGATCGTGGTGAGCCGGCGGGCCGTCTCGTCCCAGCCGGTCAGGGTCGCGCGGCGGGCGACGGCCCGGCGCCGCCAGCGCGCCCGCAGGTCGCTGTCGGTGAGCCAGGCGCGCAGGACGTCCGCGAGCCCGTCCGGGTCGTCCGGGGCCAGGAGCTTGCCGGGTACGCCGTCCGGGGTGCCGCCGAGCGCCTGCGGGACGCCGCCGACGTGGGTGGCCACCACCGGGAGGGCGTGCGCGAGCGCCTCGGTGATCACCATGCCGTAGGTTTCCGCGCGCGACGGCAGAACGAAGAGGTCGGCGTTCGCGTAGGCGGCCTCGAGGTCCGCCCCGGCGAGCGGCCCGGTGAACCGGACGTTCCCGGAATGGGCGGGGATCGGGCCCGCGCCGGCGAAGGTGCACTCCCAGTCCAGGTCGGTGAGGGTCCCCAGAGCACGCAGCAGGACGTCCTGGCCCTTGCGGTGGGTGAGCGACGCCACACAGAGCAGGTGGCGGCCGCTGGGGGAGCCGGTCGACGGCGGGGCGGGATCGACGCCGGGAGCCGCGACGTGCACCCGGGCGATGCCGTGCATGCCGGCGACGTGCGCGGCGGCCTGGTCGCTGGTGGCGATCACCCCGGCGGCCAGGTGCAGGGCGCGGCCCTCCAGGGCCTTCAGTTCGGCGGCCGCGGTTGGGGAGAGGCCGGTCTCGTCGCTGAGCGGCAGGTGGACCAGGATCACCAGACGCAGCCGACGGGCGTGCGGGGCGAGGAGTTCCGGGACGCCGCACGCGACCAGGCCGTCGAGCAGCACGGTGTGCCCGTCGGGGATCGCCGCCATGGTCCGGGACAGGCGCCGGCGGGCGTCCGCGGCGGGGCGTGGCCAGGAGCCGGGCAGAGCGGTCTCGCGTACCGCCGGATGATCGAGCGGAGCCGCAGCCGGCTCGCGCTGCGTGCCGCGCGCCCGGTTCGCGGTGATCTCCCGCAGGACCCGGCGGTCGTAGCGGTTGCCGCCGCTCGGTGCCGCCGGGTCGTCGATGCCGCCCGGCAGCACCACGTGGAGCGGGGTGTTCACCGCAGGGTTCGCTCGTAGCTCGCCCAGGCGATGTGCGACTCGTGCAGGGTGACCTGGAGGCCGGTGAGACCGGTGGCGCCCGGGCCGAGTTCGCCCGCGGAGATCCGGACGGCCAGCCGGTCGGCGATCACCTTGGCCAGGAACTCGGTGGACGTGTTGACGCCGGTGAACTCCGGGTCCTCGTCCAGGTTGCGGTAGCTCAGGCCGGAGCAGATGGTGTGCAGCTTCTCACTGGCCAGGCCGATGTCGACGACGATGTTGTCCTCGTCCAGCTCCGGGCGGCGGAAGGTGGCGTCGACCACGAAGGTGGCGCCGTGCAGCCGCTGCGCAGGTCCGAAGACCTCCCCGGAGAAGCTGTGCGCGATCATGATGTGGTCGCGGACGGTGACGCTGAACAAGGGCACTCCTCGGTCTGAAGGATCTTTGCAGGACAACGGTTACCCGGTCCGGAAAGATCAATTCCCGGTGGGGTAGTCGATCACGTGACACAGCGCCGGCAGGCTGCCGTCGGCCAGCCTCGGCATCACCTCGGGCAGCTCGTCGAACGCGGACCGGCCGGTCAGGAGGGCGTCGAAACGGTCGTCCCGCAAGAGATTCAAGGCTAGGTCCAGGCGTTGCGCGTACGTGCGGCCCCGCTGCGGGAGGATGCCGCCGACCTGACTGCCGCGGATGGTGAGGCGGCGGGAGTGGAAGAACTCGCCCAGGCGCAGGGGGACCTCGCGGTCGCCGTACCAGCTGAGCTCGACGACGGTCTTCTCCGGGGCGGCGAGCTCCAGGCTGCGGGCCAGGCCGGCCGGGTTGGCGCTGGCATGGATCACCAGGTCGCGGCCGTCCGCGGCGTCGTCGGGGAGGGCGAAGTCCACGCCCAGGGCGTCGGCGACGGTCCTGCGGCCGGGGTCGGCGTCGACGAGCTGGATCTCGGCGGCGGGGTAGGCGGCGAGGATGGCGGCCACCGAGGAGCCGACCATGCCGCCGCCGACGATCGTGATGCGGTCGCCGAGCTGGGGGTTGGCGTCCCAGACGGCGTTGACGGCGGTTTCCACCGTGCCGGCCAGGACCGCCCGCTCCGGGGGGACGCCGTCGGGCACGACGGTTATCTCCCGGTGCCCCACCACGTATCGGGTCTGATGCGGGAACAGGCAGAAGACTGTCCGATTCTTCAGGGAAGCTGGACCTTCCTCTACCGTGCCGACGTTGAGGTAGCCGTATTTGACCGGCGCCGGGAAGTCGCCCTCCTGGAACGGCGCCCGCATCGCCGACCACTGGTTCTCCGGCACCCGGCCCTGGAACACCAGCGTCTCCGTACCGCGGCTCACGCCGGAGTGCAGCGTGCGCACCAGCACCTCACCCGGACCCGGATCCCGCACCGATTCCGTGCGTATCTCCCCCGATCCGGGGCAAGCCAACCAAAAGGCCCTCGCGTCGAACACGAACCAACTCCTCTGAACCGAAAGTCCTCGACAAGCGTGTGAGTGGAGGACAGCGGTTAGACCCTAAGTCCAGGAGGCACGGTGACCATCACTACCGCCACGACGACCCCGTCCCGGGCGCCTTTCGCCGGGTTCGCCGCCCAGCTCGCGCTGATCGCGCTGCTGGCCGCGACGACGGGACTCACGCTGGCCGGTGGGCTCGCCGGAATCGCCTACGGCGCCGTCCTCTGCGGTCTGCTCGGCATGGCCCTGGACCGGGCCGGGCTCAGCTTCCTCGGCTGGGCCAACCTGGTCACCTTCGGCCGGGCCATCCTCACCGGCGGGGTGGCCGCCATGGTCACCGGCACCGTCCTCGGCCACCCGGCGCCGGTCTGGCCGCTGGTCACGATCGCCGCCGTCGCGCTCGCCATGGACGGCGTCGACGGACAGGTCGCCCGCCGCACCGGCACGTCGTCGTCGCTCGGCGCGCGCTTCGACATGGAGGTCGACGCGTTCCTGATCCTGGTGCTCAGCGGGTACGCCGCGGTCAGCCACGGCTGGTGGGCGCTGGCCATCGGCGGATTCCGGTACGCCTTCGTCGCCGCCTCCTGGGCGTACCCGTGGCTGAACGGCGCGCTGCCGGCGCGCTTCTCCCGCAAGGTGGTCGCCGCCCAGCAGGGCGTGCTGCTCGCGGTCGTGGCGACCGGGCTGCTGCCGGAGTGGGCCGCGGTGGGCACGCTGGCCTTCGCCCTGGCGTCGCTGACCTGGTCCTTCGGCCGGGACATCAGGTGGCTGCACCGGGAGTCCGCGGTCCAGCGTCAGTTCGACCTGATCACTGGACGCGTCTGACCGCTCCCTGGCGTGCCGCCGGCACCGCGTCCGGATGCAGGATCGTGGCGATCGCCTCCACCCCGTCGACCAGCCGCGGACCCGGCCGGACCACCAGGCCGTCGCCGTCGATCGCCCACACCTGCGCGTCCGGGAAGTGCGGCAGCACCGACTCCGCCTGCCGGACCGCGCCGTCCAGGTGATAGCCGCACGGTGTGACCAGCACGATCTCCGGTTGCGCGGCGGTCAGCTCGGCCCACGACACCTGCACCGACCGCTTCCCCGCCCGCGCCGCCACCGGCTCACCACCCGCCGCGACGATCAGATCCGGCACCCAGTGCCCGCCGGTGAACGGCGGATCCACCCACTCCACGATCGCCACCCGGGGCCGCGGCCGGCCGGCCACCGCGGCCGCCACCGCGTCCAGCCGCCGCTCCAGGCCCGCTCTGAGTTCCCGGCCCCGATCGGGTACGCCGGCGGCAGTGGCCACCTCGACGAACGAGGCCAGCACGTCGGGCAGCGAATACGGGTCGAGACTGAGCACCTCGGCGCGGCAGCCCAGATGCGTCAGCGCGTCGTCCACATGGCCGGACGGGAGCGCGCAGACCCGACAGAGGTCCTGGGTGAGGATCAGATCGGGGGAGAGGCCGGCGAGGGCGTCCGCGTGCAGGGTGTACAGATCACCGCCGGCGGCCATCTGCGTACGCACATAATCGTCGATCTCGACCGGCGACATGCCGTGCGTGTCCCGCCCGCCGACCACCACCGTCTTCGACGAGCGGGCCTCGGCCGGCTCGTCACACTCGAAAGTGACCCCGACCAGATTGTCACCCAACCCCAGCGCATAGACGATCTCGGTGGCCGAGGGCAGCAGGGAAACCAGACGCATACCTGTGACCATAGGCCGAAAGTCGGACTCCGGGGTCGCGGAATACCACCCCGGTCCGATGTGCCCGGCGCTCGCCCCGATCGATGCTGGACAGCAGCTTCGAGAAGGAGACCCGAGATGACGACAGCACCGCTGGCCCACGCCGACACGCTCGTGCTCGAATACCTGACCGAGTTGTGGACCGCGAGCGAGGATCTGCCACCCGGCCCGCGCGACGAACTCATGCGGACCGTCACCGACTACCTGGCCGCACGGCAGGAACCCGGGGCCGACCCCGGACCGGTGCTGTCCAGGATGGGTACCCCGGGACAACTCGCGGAAGCGGCCCGGCGCGGCTATCTGCCGCTGCGCCCGCCGCGCCACCCGGCACCCGTCATCGCGGCGCCGACGGTGCCGCTCGTCGGCGGCGCCGAATTCACGGCGATCGCGTTGCTCGTGGGCGGGAACTTCGTGCTGCCGGTGGTGGGCTCGGCGGCCGGCATGCTGGTCGCGAGCGGGTCGTCGCGGTGGTCCGGATCGCAGAAGGGGGCCGGGTGGGTGCTGTGCGCCGGCGGCCCGGGGGCGGCGCTGGTGCTGGTGACACTCCTCGCGAGCATGGGTTTCTCGGCGGCGCCGACGCTGTTCCTGGGGTATCTGGCGGCTTGCGCGGGGTCGGTGGGGGCGGGCCTGATGCTGTTGGGTGGGCTGCGGGCGGGGCCTGGGCAGCGGTGAGGACCGCGGGCCGGGCCGTGTGGGGCGGTTGTCGTGGTTCAGTCGGTCTGAGGTTACGCGGATGCGGGATCGCACTGCGGCGCGAAATCATTCTGACGAGGAAGATCAATTTTAGCGCGAGCACGAGCGACTCCGGCCCCGGTCTCAGCCCCGGTCCATGGTTCGGCTCCGCCTCAGCCCCGGCATCGGCTCGGATTCCGGTTTCGGGCTCCGGCCCCAGGTTTCGACCCTGACCGGTTTCAGGCCCCGATTCCGGCCCTGGTGGCCTGTTTCCTCTGCGCATCGAGGGAAGGTTTTTCGGAGCTGACCGGGACTTGTCGTGCATCTTCGAGCGGGGCTGCCTCAGGGTGTTTTCCGGGCGACCTTGAATGTATTTCTTGTTTTTTGGTTGTTTGGTGAAGGGCGTGTTGTTCGGTCAAGGCGTGCGGAGGATTTCGGGGAGGATCTGGGGCCATAGGGCTCGGGGTGGGGGTTCGTGGCCTACGCCGTCCAGCCAGATCAGGCGGGCCTGGGGGATGAGGCGGGCCAGCTCCCGGGGGTGGTGGGCGGGGACGCGCTGGTCGAGGGTGCCGTGCAGGATCAGGGTGGGGGTGGTGATGGTGGGGAGCCGGTCGTGGATCGGGGGGCCGTAGCCGGCTCGCTGGTGGTTGCGGCGGGCGGTGCCGAGGTCGCAGGAGCGGTCGAAGACTCGTTCGGCCAGGCGGCGCAACTGCTGCTCGTCGGGGGTGAACGGGCCGCCCCGGGCAAGGGCCTCGGCGATCAGGCCGGCTACCGCGGCGCGGCGGTTGGACCAGTTGACGTCGTCGGGGGCGGTGCGGACGGCGACCGAGGTGCCGGCCGAGGTGCGGAGCGGGAGAGTGGGGGCGCCGGCCAGGACCGGGATGGCGTCCGGGGGGAGGCCGGCGCTGGTGGCGATCAACGTGAGGGTGAGGGCGCGGCGCGGGTGTTCGACGGCGATGCGCTGGGCGAGTGCGCCGCCCAGGGAGAGGCCGACCAGGTGCGCGGCGGGGGCGCCGAGCGCGTCGAGGACACCGAGCGCGTCGTGCATCAGGTCGGTGCCGGAATAGGCGGCGCCGGGTGGGAACGCGGTGGAGCGGCCCGTGTCGCGATGGTCGTAGCGGATGACGAAGCGACCGCCGGCGGCCAGGCGGCGGCAGAACTCGTCATCCCACCAGTCCATCGAACTGGCCTCCCCGGCGAGCAGCAGGAGAGGCGGATCGGTGCGTTCACCGAAGGTTTCCAGGCACACCTGGATGCCGTTGACCGGCATCATCGTCTCGGTCACCACCAGGCCATTGTGGTGGCGCTCACCGACAGCCAGGTTAAATGCGGATCACAACGGATGACGAGATCGAGGTGACCCGACCATGGTTCACTCATACCGTGAAATTTCCTGAAATGTCGGAATTCGAGCTGCACCGTACGGAAGAGCAGGCCTCGCTGGACGGGCAGCGGGTGCCGGGGCTGCGGGCCGAGTTCTTCCGCCGGGCCGACGGGGACCGGGTCGCCAGCGTGGGGCGGTATTCGCTGGGCGGGCGCGAGTTGCTGCTCGCGTGGGGGTACGTCGACGAGGAGCATTGCCGGCACAACGCCGTACGCGCGAAATCCGGAAGTTGGTTTCCGGCGGAAGCCGGGTGTCCCGACGTGCGGCTCATAAAGGACGGCCAGGCCGTGATCGGCCTGGCCGTTCGCGCCTCCACGGGCGAATGGATGCGCGAGGAGTGCGGCTGAGGGCGCGGGTGGCGCCGGGCGGAAAGCGGGCGGCGCGGGTGCGGTGCGGGCCGCGGGTGCACCAGGAGTGCAGGTGAGGGTGCGGCGGGGCGGCTAGCGGGGTTTCGGGGCCGGGACGCCGGCGGCGGCGCGGGACCGGTTGCGGACGATGCGCAGTGAGGTTGCGGTGAGGCCGATGGCCAGCAGGAACAGGGCCAGGTGCAGGTACGGGTTGATGATCGGGACGAAACCGATCACCGCGACCGGGATCTGCACCACCGCGATCAGTGCGGCCATCAGCCACCTGCGGCGGCCGCTCCACAGCATCGCGGTCCACACCGGGGACGCCACGACCAGCAGGGTCAGCGCGTCGAGCACGGCGTGGAAGTACACGTTGTGGACGTTGTTGTGGGCGAACGCCTGGGCCGGCGAGGCGATCCACAGACCGGCGACGACGAGGGCGAGAACGACAGCGGCACGACGCATGGGTTCCTCCAGCGTTATCAGACCGTTGCTCGGGGTAACCACGGTATAAAAGCGGCAGGCGGCGCGTAAAGGTTCACCGGGATTCATTCCCGCGAGATGGCACAGTCGCTGTCCGTGTTGTCGACCTTGTCCGAACGGCTAGCTGTTACCCCGGGTGATGGTAACTAGCCTGCATCTGTGCGTTTGATCGAGATAGCTACGGCATGTGCAGTCACTGTCAGTGCTGGCGGTGCCTCTTACGTAGCGTTAAATCCGGAGAAGTTGAGGGCCGACGCCCAGGTGGTGGCCGACAGGGCGACCTGCCGCACCGTGGAGTCGGCGATCGTCGCGTACATCGCGGTGCACGACGCCGACCCGACGTCGATCAGGCAATTGACGCCGTACGTCGACGGCGACATCGCGAAGTACCGCATCGTCAGGGGCCGCGCGGCGGGGCCGGGCTGCCGCTGATGCCGTGGCGCCGTCCGCAGCGGCCCGGTCACGTCATACGATCGGGCTGAAACACCGGACAAGGACGGAAACGGGTGACGATGGAGACGTTGGAGTTCCAGGCCGAGGCGCGTCAGCTGCTGCAGTTGATGGTCCACTCGATCTATTCGAACAAGGACATCTTCCTGCGTGAGCTGATCTCCAACGCGTCCGACGCGCTGGACAAGTTGCGCCTGGCCAAACTGCAGGACGGGCTGGAGGCGGACACGTCCGACCTGCACATCGAGATCGAGGCGGACGCCGAGGCGCGCACGCTGACGGTCCGCGACAACGGGATCGGCATGACCCGCGAGGAGGTCGTGGCGCTGATCGGCACGATCGCCAAGTCCGGCACCGCCGACCTGCTGGCCAAGCTGAAGGAGGCGTCCGAGTCCAAGGGTGACGCCGAGCTGATCGGCCAGTTCGGGGTGGGCTTCTACTCGACGTTCATGGTGGCCGACAAGGTGTCGCTGGTGACCCGCAAGGCCGGCACCGAGGGGCACGGCACCCGCTGGGAGTCGGCCGGCGAGGGCACCTACACGATCGAGGACGCGCCGGACGCGCCGACCGGCACCACGGTCACGCTGCAACTGCGACCCAAGGACGAGGAGGACGCCCTCTTCGACTACGCCGACGAGTGGCGGATCAAGCAGATCGTCAAGCGGTACTCGGACTTCATCTCGTTCCCGATCCGGATGGGCGACGAGACGCTGAACTCGATGAAGGCGCTCTGGGCGCGCCCGCGCAGCGAGGTCTCCGACGACGAGTACCACCAGTTCTACCGGCACATCAGCCACGACTGGTCGGACCCGCTCGAGATCATCAACATGAAGGCCGAGGGCACCTTCGAGTACGAGGCGCTGCTGTTCATCCCGTCCCGCGCCCCGCACGACCTGTTCCAGCGTGACGCCCGCCGTGGCCTGCAGCTCTACGTCAAGCGCGTCTTCATCATGGACGACAGCAAGGAGCTGATCCCGGACTACCTGCGCTTCGTCAAGGGCGTGGTGGACGCCGCCGACCTGTCGCTGAACATCTCGCGCGAGATCCTGCAGCAGGACCGGCACATCCAGATGATCCGCCGCCGGCTGGTCAAGAAGGTCCTGTCCACGATCAAGGACCTGATGGCCAACGAGCCGGAGAAGTACGCGACGTTCTGGCGCGAGTTCGGCCGGGCGGTCAAGGAGGGCCTGCTCAGCGAGCCGGACAACCACAAGCCGATCCTGGACATCGCCTCGTTCGCCACCACCGCGGGCGCCGAGCCGACCACGCTCGCCGCCTACGTGGAGCGGATGAAGGAGGACCAGGAGGAGATCTACTACCTGACCGGCGAGAGCCGGTCCCAGGTGGAGAACTCGCCGCACATGGAGGCGTTCCGCGAGCAGGGTTACGAGGTGCTGATCCTCACCGACCCGGTCGACGAGATCTGGGTCGACGCGGTCCCCGACTTCGAGGGCAGGAAGCTGCGCTCGATCGCCCGCGGCTCGGTCGACCTCAAGAAGGACGAGCCGGAGAAGGAGCCCGAGGGTGACTTCGGGCCGCTGCTCGGCTTCCTCAAGGACAGGCTGGACGAGCAGGTCAAGGAGGTGCGGCTGTCGCACCGGCTGACCACCTCGGCGGCCTGCCTGGTCAGCGACGCCGACGACATCACCCCGGCGCTGGAGAAGATGTACCGCGCGATGGGTCAGGACGGCCCGCGGGTGAAGCGGATCCTGGAGCTCAACCCCCACCATCCGCTGGTCGCCGGTCTGCGGTCGGCGCACGAGCGCGGCGCGGAGGATCCGGCTCTGCCGGAGACCGCCGAATTGCTGTACGGGACGGCCCTGCTCGCCGAGGGCGGCGACCTGGAGGATCCGGCCCGCTTCGCGAAACTGCTCGCCGATCGGCTGGCCCGGACGGTCTGATTTCCGATCCTCGATGGACGGCCCCGGAGTATTCCGGGGCCGTTCGCGGGTTCTGTGACCGTGGTCGATGTGGCTATGCTCGATCAATGAGGTGCCAGGCCTGCGGGTTGGACAACGATCCGGCACTCGACTATTGCGACAGCTGCGAGCATCCACTGCGCGATTCCACCGCCGTTGTTTCGGTGCCGCCGCCGCCGATTCCCCGGCCCCGGCCGGCGCCGGCCGTGGAGTTCGACGACGCGGGGACGGCGGCCGATCCGGGGTTCCGGGACACGCTGGTCGAGCCGCGCCCGCCGGCCCGGCCGGTGCTGGTGGGGGTGGCCGTGCTCGCGCTGGCCGGGGCGGTCGGCGGCTACCTGCTCGCGCAGGATAGAGGCGATAAATCCGGCAAGCCGGATAGCGGAGCGGTGACCAGTGCGGCCGCCCGGCCGGTCGGGGGTGGGACGGACGCCGCGCGGGGCGGCGCGACCGGCGCGGACGACGGCGATGGCGGCCCGGGCAGCGGGGATGGCGGCCCGGGCAGCGGGGATGGCGGCCCGAGCAGCGGGAACGGCGGACCCAGCAGTGCCGCGGCCGACCCGCAGGCCCAGGGTGCCGCACTCGATAAGCTGCTCGATCGGAGCAGGGCCAGCCGGGACAAGCTCAACCAGGCGATCAAGTCGGTCGACGGGTGCTCCGGCGTGTACGCCGCGATCGGCCGGATGCGCGAGGCCGGCGACGAGCGTGCCGCCGAGCGGGACACGCTCGCCACCCTGGACCTGTCCGCGTTCCCGAACGGGGAGAGCCTGCGAAGCGCGCTGACATCGGCGTTCGAGCATTCGCTGGCCGCCGACCAGAATTATGTGAAATGGGCTCAGGAAAAGCAGGCGAACGATTGCCGGAATACGCCGGCGACCCGCGCCTACGACGCCGACGGAGACCGCGAGTCGGACTCCGCGGGCCGCGCGAAAGAGCAATTCCTGGGCCTGTGGAATCCGATCGCCGGGCAGCTCGGCCTGCAGACGCGGGACCGGCAGGGCATCTGATCAGCCGCCGTGCACCGCGGCGACCAGGGCGGCGACCGCGGCCAGCGCCGCCGTCCCGTCCGGGGCGTACCGGTGCAGGTCTTCCAGCAGGCTTCGGAGCCGGCCCGGGTGGGCCAACTCGGCCGCCGGCGCCGCCTGCAGCTCGCTCACCGCGTGGCCGGCCGCCACCGGGTCCGGGAAGTCGGCCAGATGCTCGCGCACCCGGCCGAGAAGCTGCGCCACGGCGGCCGCGTCCACGCCGTACACCTGCTGGTTGAAGGTGTTGTGATCGCCGCCGAAGTTGTTCTGGCCGCCGTTCACGCCGCCGATGTTGAAGGTGTTCGAGTCAGGCACGCGCCGCTCCTACCGTCGTGGTGAACACGTTGCCGTCGCCGCCGAAGTTGTTCTGCCCGCCCTGGATCGTGCCCACCTGGACCAGGCTGCTGTTCTGCAGCGTGATCTGGTTGACCGCCTGGCGGAATTCGAGCGGGTCGACGCCGTTCTCGATCAGGTGGTCGATGATCGCCTCGCCGACGATCCGGTCGACCAGCTTCACGTACTTGATGCCGTCGAGTCTCTGCAGGTAGCTTTCCGCCTCCGGGGCCGAGGCCAGGTCACGGACGCTGATCCGCGCGCCGTAGTCGTGGGTGCGGAACTCCTGCGAGCGGCGGATCGAGGTGTGCATCCGCCAGCGCAGCCGGGCCACCCGGCCGAGCGCCCGGGCCAGGCGGTACGGCCCGGCTGCCACGTCGACGATCGCCCCGCGCAGCACCCCGCCCACCGCGTACGAGCCGACCTTCTCCGGGCGCAGCGTGTCGGCGACCTGGCACTCGGCGCGCAGCGGTGGCAGCACGGTGCCGAGAAACTCGGCGTACAGCATCCCGCCCTCGACCGCGACGTGCACGAACGCGCTGACCGAGATGCCCAGCGCCTGCGCGCCGAGGATCACCTGGCCGTGCTCGTCCCGGATCGCCTTGCCGCGCACCGGGATCACCACCCGCAGGTACTGCCGGAGCCCGCCCTGCGGGCTGGCCACGATCGCGTCGACGGTGGGGTCGTCGGCCATCGTGTACGGCATGCCGGTCTCCGGGTCGATCACCGGATCGTGCTCGTCGCGAATGCCGTCGGCCACCACGTACGGCCGGACCGACAGGCCGGTGACCCGCTGTCCCTCGTCGAGCCAGTCGGCGCGCATCGTCTCGATGGCCCGTTTGAGCCGCCGGTTCAGCGCCACCGGGTCGATCGGCACCGGCTCCTCGGGGCGGATCCCGGACGGGTCCCGCGGCCGCAGCGTCATGCTGAACGACCAGCCCTGCTCGACCGCGCCGCAGCCGAGGAACGGGTCGTCGTGGTGGACCACCACGTTGCCCCGCTGGGCTGCGGCGATCATCGCGAGCCGGTCCTCGACCAGGGTGTCGCGCAGCCGGGTGCGGGCGTGGGCGACGTCGGGGGCGAACTCGGTGGTGACGACCCGGTACGCGTCGCGGCGGAACGCGTAGGTGACCCCCACGATGGCCAGCAGGCACAACAGGGCGAGCAGGGAGCTCCCGCCACCACCGGTGGCGGCTGCCGCGGCGGCGGAGCCGGTGGTGTCGGTGTTCTCGTCGAGGTACTGCCGGAAGAGGTTCTGGAGGGAGAACAGCAGCGTCAGCGGCAGCCCGACCAGCATGCCGGCCAGGAACCAGGCGACCCACCAGCGCAGGAAGCCGAGGCGGTGGCGGGCCAGGAACGCCCGCAGCCGCACCGAGCGGGCCAGCCGGACGATCAGGCCGAGCCCGGTCACGGTGAGCGTGAGCGGTGGGCTGAGCAGGAGCGCGGCCAGGTAGAGCACGGTGGCGCAGAGCTGCTGGTAGAGGTGTCGGCGGCGGACCCGGAAGCACTGCCGGACGATCGGGTCGAGGTCGTAGCCGTGCGAGGGCGGCACGGACCGGCGCATCTCGCCGATCAGTTCGTCGACCACCTGGTCGGCGAAGCCGCGCACCAGGAAGGCGGCGGTGCACAGATACCGGGTGGTGTTGCTGAGGCGGTCACTGGTCCGGGCGTACCGCGGCATGGTGAGCGGCGCGGCGAGCGGCGGGCTGGGCAGCGTTGTCATCGGCGTCGGTCCGGAGTCGTCGGAGATCCTGATCGGACCGACGGTAGGCGGGCTCACTCGCCGTCGTCAATGGACTACCGGGGGGACGGCGGCGTCAGCCTTTCGCCAGGTTGACGAAGAACGTGCCGATGTTGGTGAAGATCGTGGCGACCCCGTCGCCGATGCTCCGGGCGACGTCGGCGGCCGGCCCCGGGTTCGTGCCGATCCAGAAGACGAGCAGGAACAACAGCACCCAGCCAAGGATCTTCTTCATGTCAGCCCCACCCCCATCCATGATCCTCACACACGCCGGGTACCGCCCGTGAGCGGCACGCCCAACCCTGAGAGGACTCTGAGGAAAGTGGAAGCTACCTTTTTTTGAGAGTTACTGTCATTTTCTGGAGAACACGAAAGCGCGCTGGTTCGCGCTCGCCGCCCTGGCGTTCTGCACGCTCGCGGTCGGTCTGGACGGCACGGTGCTCAGCGTCGCGCTGCCCACGCTCGCCCACGACCTGCACGCCACCACCGGTGACCTGCAATGGTTCACCACCTCCTACCTGCTGGTGCTGGCCGCCGCGCTGCTGCCGGCCGGCATGCTCGGCGACCGCTTCGGCCGCAAACGGTTCCTGCTCGGCGCGCTGGCACTCTTCGGCGTCGCCTCCGCCTGGTGCGCGTGGGCCGGCAGCACCGGGCAGCTGATCGCCGCCCGCTCGGTGCTCGGCCTGGCCGCCGCGGTGATCATGCCGCTGATCGGCGCGGTGCTCACCGTCGTCTTCGACGAGCAGACCCGGCCCCGGGCGCTGAGCATCTGGGTCACCGCCAACGCGCTGGGCATCCCGCTCGGCCCGCTGCTCGGCGGCTGGCTGCTCGACCACTTCTGGTGGGGCTCGGTCTTCCTGATCAACCTGCCGATCGTCGCGTTCGGGCTGCTCGCCGTCGTGGCCTGGGTGCCCGGGTCGCACGGGGACCGGACCCGCCGGGTCGACCTCCCGGGAGTGGCGCTCTCCGCGATCGGGCTGGTCGGCGTGACGTACGGCATCATCGAAGCCGGGGAGCGCGGCTTCGGTGACCCGCGCTCGCTGCTGACCGTCGCCGCCGGCCTCGCGTCCCTGATCGCCCTGGCGATCTGGCAGCGGCGTGCCGGCAGCCCGCTGGTCGACCTCGACCTGTTCGCCTCGCGCGGTTTCACCGGCGGCGCGGTCCTCGCCACAGTCGCCAGCTTCGCCTTCTTCGGCCTGCTCTTCGCGCTGCCCCAGCTGTTCCAGGCGGTCGGCGGACAGGACGCGTTCGGCACCGGCATCCGGCTGCTCCCGGTGATCGGCGGCCTGCTCGTCGGCGCCCGGCTCGCCGACCGCCTGGTCGCCCGGCTGGGCCCGCGGATCGTGGTCGCCACCGGGCTGACCCTGATGGCGCTCGCCCTGCTGACCGGCGCCCGCACCGGCGTGACCACGGGATACGGCTACGTGGCCGCCTGGGTCGCGGTCGCCGGTCTCGGGCTCGGCTTCGTGATGCCGCCATCGATGAACGCCGCCCTGGGCGCCCTCACCCCGCAGCGCAGCGGCGTCGGCTCCGGGCTGCTGCAGGCGATGCGACAGGTCGGCAGCGCGATCGGCGTCGCGGTGCTGGGCACCGTGCTGAACACCGGCTATCGCGACGGGATCGACGCGGCCGGGCTGCCCGCCGCGGCCCGGGACAGCGCCGCCGCCGGGGTCGCCGTGGCCCGGCGCGCCGGCGACCCGGGCATGCTGGACACCATCCGGCGCGCCTTCACCCACGGCATGGACACCGCGCTGGTCGCCACCGGGGTGGTCGCCGCCCTCGGCGTCCTGCTCGTGGTGATCCTGCCCCGCCACGCCCCGGCCGCCGACCCGGCGCTGCTGGCAGAATCAGGAGTATGACGGCGAGCCTGCGCGAGCGTAAGAAGGCGAGGACGCGGGCGACGATCCGCGAGCAGGCGATGCGGCTGTTCGAGGAGCAGGGGTACGCGGCGACCACGGTGGACCAGATCGCCGAGGCGGCCGAGGTGTCGCCGAGCACCTTCTTCCGGTACTTCCCGGCCAAGGAGGACGTCATCCTGGTCGACGACTACGACCCGCTGGTGGTGGCGGCGGTCCGCGCCCAGCCGCCGGAGGTGCCGCCGATCGAGGCGATCCGGCGGGCGCTGCGGGACGTGTTCGGCCGTGTCAGCCCCGAACTGTGGGAGCTGGAACGCCGCCGCCAGAAACTCTTCGCCGAGGTGCCCGAGCTGCGGGCCCGCGCGCTGCACCAGATGACCGAGGCGATCGAGCTGATCGCCGAGGTGATCGGTGAGCGCGCCGGCCTGCCGCCCGACGACCTGCGGGTGCGGGCGATGGGCGGCGCGATCGCCGGGGTGGTCCTGGCGGTGCTGCCGCCGGGCCGGATGATCGGGCAGACCGCTCTCGACCCGGCCGATTTCGAGCGGCTCAGCGACGCCCTCGACCTGCTCCAGCAGGGTTTACCGCTCGGTTAGCGCCTGGCGGGCGCTGTCCAGCAGGCGTTCGGAGAGGGTGGTGCCGGCCGTGGCGCGGGCCAGGATCAGGGCGCCGACCATGGTGCTGACCGCGACCAGGTCGGGTTCGGCGCCGCCGAGCATCCGCGCGTAGGCCTCGACCCCGGCGGCGTAGGCCTCGCGGGCCGTCTCGCCGCCCGCTGCGCGGGCGACGTCGCCGGCGAATCCGGCCGTCGGGCAGCCCTCGGCAGGCTGGTCCCGATGCTCCATGGAGAGGTACGTACGGATGAAGTCCGCCGGCCGGCTCGGTGCGCCCAGTCGCGCGGCCTGCTCGGCGAAAGCGTACGCGATCGCCTCGGTGACCAGTGCGTCCTTCGACGTGAACTGTTTGTAGAAGCCGCCGTGGGTGAGCCCGGCGGCCGCGCTGACGTCGGCCACGCTGACCCCGGCGATGCCCCGGTCCCGGAAGAGGGCGGCGGCCGTGGCGACGATCCGCTCCCGGTTCTCCCGGGCCTGTGCCTGCGATACCCGTCCCATGCGCCCAGTATAGATGACGTGTGTCATCTATTACCTTGCGGACTTTTAGATGACGCCCGTAATCTAAGTCGCATGGAACTTCACAACGCCGTCGCCCTCGTCACCGGAGCCAACCGCGGATTCGGCCGGCACCTCGCCGCCCAGCTGCTCGAACGCGGCGCCAAGGTGTACGCCGCCGCCCGTCGCCCGGAGAGTGTCGACCTGCCCGGGTCCATCCCGCTGCGCCTCGACGTCACCGACCCGACCTCGATCGCCGCCGCCGTCGCGGCCGCTCCCGACGTCACCCTGCTGATCAACAACGCCGGCGCGGCCAGCGGTCAGCCGCTGCTCGGTGGCGACCTGGACCTGGTCCGGGCCGAGATGGAGACCAACTACTTCGGGCCGCTGGCGGTGACCCGGGCGGTCGCGCCGGTGATCGAGGCGAACGGCGGGGGAGCGGTGCTCAACGTCCTGTCCGTGCTGTCCTGGCTGCACCCGGCGGGGCTCGGCTCCTACGCGGCGACCAAGGCGGCGGCCTGGGCGCTGACCAACGCCACCCGCGAGCAGCTGGCCCCGGCCGGGATCACGGTGACCGGACTGCACGTCGGCTACATGGACACCGACATGGCCGCCGGCGTCCCGGCCGAGCAGAAGGCCGATCCGGCCGGGGTGGCGAAACTGGCGCTGGACGCGGTCGCCGCCGGGGCCCCGGAGGTCCTCGGCGACGACCTGACCCGCACCGTGAAAGCGTCCCTCTAAAGGAACAGCCTGCCCTGCTCCCGGGCCTCGGCGTGGGCAGCCTTGCGAGCGGTTCCGGCGTCGGCGGTCACCAGGTTGGGCCGGAAGTGGATCTCGGTCTGGTCGGTGACGCCGGCCCAGTGCAGCCAGTCGGCGAAATACCGGGACTGGAAGTCGCTGCCGAAGGCGGGCGGTCGGTCCGGCCCGTACACCGCGCTGGTGTAGACCACCGCGGCCTTCTTGCCGCGCAGCAGGCCGGTGTAGCCCGCGGCCGGGTCGAAGCCGAACACCAGGCCGGGCTGGCTGACCACGTCGATGAACTGCTTGAGGATGTACGGCACGCCGGCGTTCCACATCGGCACGCTGAACAGGTAGCGGTCGGCCGCGTCGAACCGGTGGAACGCGGCGACCGCGGCGTCCCACGCCGGGCTCTGCGGCTGCTCGCCGGCGAAGACAGCCATCTTGGCGGCCGCCGCGTCCGGCCCGAACTCGGGCAGGGTCCCGTCCCACAGGTTCCACTCCTCGATCTGCAGGCCGGGGTGGGCCTCGGCGGCCGCGGTCAGGAAGGTGGCCGCCAGGGCCAGGGATTCGGACTTCCCGCCGCGCGGGGAGGCGGCGATGTGCAGCAGCTTCACGGTCTTCTCCTCGATGTCTCATAGTGCGTGCGCACGCACATTTTTACGCCTGATGCGTGCGCACGCACAAGATTTCGGTAGGCTGCGGTGATGAGCGACACCGAAACCGCCGCCTGGGCCGCGCTGTTGCGGGTGCACGCGGCCGTGGTGCCGGTCCTCGACCGCACCCTGCAGAGCGCCTGTGGGCTGCCATTGACGTGGTACGACGTGCTGCTGGAGCTGCGTCACGCGCCGGACGGCCGGCTCAGCATGGGTGAGCTGGGGGAGCGGGCGGTGGTCAGCCGCACCCGGGTCAGCCGCGTGGTCGACCAGCTCGTCGCGGCCGGCCTGGCGACCCGGGAGACCAATCCGGACGATCGGCGCTCGGCGCACGCGGCGATCACCGACGCCGGCCGGCAGCGGCTGCGCGAGGCGGCACCGATCTATCTGGACGGGATCCGGCGGCACTTCACCGGGCTGATGTCCACCGACGAGGCGCGCGTGGTGGCCCGGGCCCTGGACGGGGTGCTGCGGAAACAGGCGTGAAAAGCGCCACGGCGGGGTAACCGCGCGTCATGTCGACCATCACCGATGCCGGCACCGGCCAGCTGATCGTCGCCGCGGTGCTCGGCATCGCGGCGGTCGTCCTGCTCATCGCCGGGGCCAAGTGGCATCCGTTCCTCGCCCTGATCGTCGGAACCGGCGTGCTCGGCCTGGTGGCCGGCGCCGACCCGGCCAAGATCGTCACCTCGTTCACCACCGGGCTGGGCAGCACGGTGGGCAGCGTGGGCGTGCTGATCGCGCTCGGCTCGATGATCGGGGCGCTGCTGACCGAGTCGGGTGGCGCCGACGGGATCGTGCACCGGCTCGTCACCGGGGTCTCCGGGACCGTCCTGCCCTGGGCGATGGCCGGGGTGGCGGCGCTCGTCGGGCTGCCGCTGTTCTTCGAGATCGGTGTCGTGCTGCTGGTGCCGATCGTGCTGCTGGTGGCCCGGCGGACCGACGTGGGGCTGCTGCGGATCGGGATTCCGGCGCTGGCCGGGCTCTCCGTGCTGCACGGACTGGTGCCGCCGCATCCCGGGCCGCTGGTGGCGATCGACAGCCTGCACGCCGACCTGGGGCTGACCCTGATCTTCGGGCTGATCTGCGCGATTCCCACGGTGATCGTCGCCGGCCCGCTCTTCGGCAACCTCATCGCGGCGCGCGTGCCCGTCGACGTACCGCGCCGTCCTGACGTTGATCTTGATGCTGACGGTGCCGCGGAGCGGGAACCGGAAGCCGTGCGGCGCAACCCCGGATTCTGGCCGGCGGTGCTGACCGTACTGTTGCCGGTGGTGCTGATGCTCGCGCGGGCGGTCGCGGAACTCACCCTGCCCGACGACAACAGCGTCCGGAAGGTCCTCGACGTGCTGGGGACACCGATCGTGGCGCTGCTCTTCGGGGTGCTGCTGGCGATGTGGAGCCTCGGTCACCGGGCCGGCTTCGACCGCCGGGAGACCTCCGGGATCGTCGGCGGCGCGCTGCCCCCGATCGCCGGCATCCTGCTGATCGTGGCCGCCGGCGGCGGCTTCAAGCAGGTGCTGGTCGACAGCGGCGTGGGCCGGGTGATCGCCGACGCGGCCAAGGACGCGAGCATCAACGCGCTGCTGCTCGGCTTCCTCGTCGCGGTCGGGATCCGGGTCGCGACCGGCTCGGCGACCGTCGCCACGATCACCGCGGCCGGGATCGTCACGCCGCTGGCGGCCACCCTGGACCGGCCGACGCTGTCGCTGCTGGTGCTCGCGATCGGCTGCGGCTCGCTGTTCTTCTCGCACGTCAACGACGCCGGCTTCTGGCTGGTCAAAGAATACTTCGGGATGACCGTCGGGCAGACCGTCAAGACCTGGTCGGTGATGGAGACGATCATCTCGGTGGTCGGCTTCGGCTGCGTGATGCTGCTCAGCCTGGTGGTCTAGCGGCTAACCGCAGGTGCCGTCGATCTTCTGGCCGACGGTGCTGAACTCGCCGTTCAGGAACGCCTTCGGGTCGTCCGACCGGCTCCCCCTGGTCAGCGCCGCGGCCACCTCGTCCACCGCGGCGCGCTGGGCGGCGTCGTCCGACTTCGCCCCGGCCGCGTGCACCTGGGTGGCCATGTCGCCGAAGGTCTTCTGCAGGCCCTCGGTGGCGGTGTCGTCGCTGCCGGCGGCGAATCCGGCCAGCTTGACCGCGCCGTCGGTGAGGATCTTGTAGACCGCGGTGCAGACATACTTCGGCTGGCCGGCCGACGCGGACGGGACCGGCGCGACGCTGAACGGCGCCGGCATCGAGGCGGGATTGACCTTCACCTCGCACCCGGCGGCCAGGGCCAGCGTGGCGATCAGGGCGACGGGTACGGCGATCCGCACGGGCATTCCCCTTTCTCGACTCCAGTACGCGGCAGCATAATGCGCCGCGACACCTTTTGCGCGGTAGGGAAGTTAGCTACGAACGTGGCGAAATTCCCGAAAAATGCCTTCATAGTCGGTACGACGGTGGTAGTACTGGCTGCCGGTGGCACCGCGTTCGCCGACCTCGTCTCGCCCAGCCCGGTCACCTCCCCGTCGTTCAACGGCTCGGTCTACGCCGTCGCCTACCGCGGCAGCACGGTATACGTCGGCGGCAACTTCACCCGCGCCATCGTCGGCGGCCGCACCGTGCCGCGCACCCGGCTGGCCGCCTTCGACTCCCGGACCGGGGCGCTGCTCGACTGGAAACCCGGCGCCGACGCCACCGTGCGCGCCCTCGCCGTGGACAGCGACACGGTCTACGCCGCCGGCGACTTCGACCAGATCAACGGCGTGAAGCGGGACGCGATCGCCGGACTCGGCGCCACCGACGGCGCGCTCACCCCGATGCGGCACACCGTCCTCGGCCAGCCCGCCGCGCTCGCCGCCGGACACGGCAAGGTCTACCTCGGCGGCCGGATCACCGCGGTCGACGGAGTTCCGCGGGCCAACCTGGCCGCCTTCGACACCGGCACCGGGGCCCTCGACCCCTGGGCGCCGACCACCGACGACACCGTGCGCGCGATCGCGGCCGCCGCCGACCGCATCTACCTCGGCGGCAGCTTCCACCGGACCGACGGCGCCCGATACACCCTGCGGCTCAGCGCGGTCGACCCGGTCACCGGAGTCCTCGACCCGACCTTCCTGCCCAAGCCGGTCTCCCAGGTGTTCGCGCTCGCCGCGGCCGCCGACGGGGTGTACGCGGCACTCGGCGGGCAGGGCGGGCGGGCGGTGTCGTACACCCGGACCGGGGCCACCCGGTGGACCCGGGTCTTCGACGGCGACGCCCAGGCGATCACCGTGCTCGGCGGCACCGTCTACGTCGGCGGCCACTTCGACAAGGCCTGCACCACCACCAACAACGGGGCCAAGGGCAGCTGCACCGACGGCTCGGTGCCGCGCGGCAAACTCGCCGCCGTCGACCCGCAGGGCAACCTGCTCGACTGGGCGCCGCAGGCCAACGGCGTCGCCGGCACCCGGTCGATGGCCGCCAACCCGGAGATCAGCTCGGTCAGCGCGGTCGGCGACTTCACCACCGTGGGCGGGCTGCCCCGTAAGCGGTACGCCGAGTTCGGGGCGATCGGGCCGCGACTCGAGGACGCGCCGGCCACCGCGGACTACGTGGCGTCGTACAACTTCGACTCGACCGTCGCCGACGGCACCTACGACGACGGGTCCGGCCACGGCCACCTGCTGCGCGCCGTCACCCGCCACGGCGGCACGACGACCGCCGTGCCGCACGGCAACGGCCAGGCGCTGCGCTTCCCGGCCCGATGCACCGGACCCACCTGCCCGCGCCTCGTCCTGGAAACCGCCTCCGGACCCGACCTCAACCCGGGAACCCGGCCCATCCGCTACGGCGCCGGCGTGCAACTCGCCCCGGCCGAGACCTCCAGCGGCGAGAACATCCTGCAGAAGGGCTACTCCACCGGCGGCGGCCAGTACAAGCTGCAGGTCGACGGCATCTCCGGCAAACCCAGCTGCGGCCTCGGCGACCAGGTCGTCTACCTCGCCCGCAGCCGGGTCTCGATCGCCGACGGCGGCTGGCACAGCCTGGAGTGCCGGCGCACCGGCCCCACCCTGTCCCTGCTCGTCGACGACGTGCTGCAGGCCAGCGTCGCCGTCCCGCCCACCGTCGCGGTCGACACCACCTCCCCGCTCACCGTCGGCGGCAAAGGCGCCGGCCCGAACAACGACCAGTTCAACGGAACACTGGATGACGTCTGGGTGCACATCGGGTAGGTGTCGTACCGGTCCGGTACCTTGCCCGCATGTCTGATCTCGACCGACTCCTCGAGGCCGGTTCCCGCCACGTTCAGGACGACGTGACCTACGTCGTCGAGCCGCACCCGGCCGGCAGCCTGGTCCTGCCGACCGGGCAGCTGGCCGCCTTCGACCCGGGCGTCACCGACGAGGACGAGGAGCCGTTCACGGTCCCCGTCACCCCCGGGACCCACCCGGTCACCGCCTGGGTCGCGATCCTGGAGAAAGAGGGCCGCGAGTGGCAGCGGCGGGTGGCGGCGCTGCAGGTCACCGTGCGACCGGGCGTGGTCATGTCGTGGGAGCTGGCTCTGGTCGCCAGCGACGAGCCGGCGGATCTCGCGCCCGGCGAGTTCTTCGGCTACGGCGTCGAGACCGGGGCCGGCGGCTTCGCCGACCTCAGCGTCTCGCGGATCCTGGCCGGGTGGGACACCGAGGAGTTCGAGGAGACCTTCGACCCCGACGAGTTCCCGGAGGAGCCGATCCCGGGCCACTTCGACCACGTGATCGACCCGGACACCGGAGCCAACCTGATCATGGCGGAGTCGGGGTGGGGAGACGGGTTCTATCCGACCTACGTCGGGCGGACCGCGGACGGCGAGGTGGCCTGCTTCGTGACCGACTTCCTGGTGGTGCCCTGAGCGGTGCCCCGGTGCGGTATCGCCGCATCGGCTCGGCCCACTGATGCAGGCCTCTGCGCACCGCAGGAGCCGACAGCGCCGCGACCGTCGGGAATGGACAGTCCGGTGGCCGACACCTAGGCTCGCAAACATGTCTTTGCGGGTTGGTGGGAAGCAGGATCAGGTGACGCTGCGCGCTGTCGCTCACCCGGCCCGACTGCACATCCTGTCGCTGCTCACCGGTGCACCGATGACGGCCGCCGAGGTGGCCCGCGAGCTGGGGATGAACAGCGCCAATGCCGCCTATCACCTGCGCACGCTGTACACCGCCGGGGTCATCGAGCTGGCCGGTGCGGAGCGCATTCGCGGTGGCCTGGCCAAGCGGTACCGGTACGACGCCACCCTTCATGCGGCCCGCGCGTCTGCCGGCGGTGGCGCGCCGGAGCCGGACCGGGCCGTCTACGCCGCGATCTCCGGCGAGCTGGGACGCCGTGCGCAGCATGCCGAGCCCGGTGGTGTCAACGCCCTCGCCGACGCCGAGCTGTGGGTCGATCCGCGGGTGTGGCGTGCCGCTCGGGACCGGATCAATGAGGTCGTCCGCGGCCTCCATGAGGCGGCGCAGAAACCCCGCACTCCGGGAGCGCTACGCACGAGCACCACGGTCGCGCTGTTCACCATGAAGGCGACGGCGTGAGAGTCCACGGCCCTCTTGCACACGCACCGTTCCGATTCCTGCTGTCCGGCCGGTTGGTCAGCTCCCTCGGTAACGCCATGGCTCCCATCGCGTTGGCGTTCGCCGTCCTCGACCTGACCGATTCCCCCGGCGCGCTCGGCTTGGTGATCGGGTCCCGCACCATCGCCAACGTCGTCTTCCTGCTTTTCGGCGGAGTGCTCGCCGACCGCCTGCCGCGGCACCTGGTGATGGTCGGCACCAGCGTCGCCGCGGGGGTCACCCAGGCGGCGATCGCCGCGACGCTCTCGACCGGCACCGCCACCCTGACCGTCCTGACGACACTCAGTGCGTTGAACGGCGTGTTCAGCGCGCTCGCGATGCCGGCATCGGCAGCGCTGCTACCGCAAACCGTGCCCGCCGAGGAACGTCAGCAGGCGAATGCCTGGAGCCGGTTGTTCCTCAACGGCGTGGCCATCGTCGGGGCGGCGGCCGGTGGGGTGTTGGTGGCCGCGGTCGGGCCCAGCTGGGGTATCGCCTGCGACGCCGCCACCTTCTTCCTCGCGGCTCTGCTGTTCGTGTTCGTCAGGACGATGCCGACCGAACCGATCGGCGCTCACCCCCTACCGGACCCGCCGGAAACCGGCGTCGTCCCACCTGACGAGGCTCCCGGTGGCGGAGGCATCGTCACCGATCTGCGGACCGGGTGGGCGGAATTCAGCTCGCGAACCTGGCTGTGGGTCGTGGTGGCCGGATTCGCGCTGATCAACGCCTGTATCGGCGGACTCACCACGCTGGGGCCCGTCGTCGCGAACACCACCTTCGGCCGCGCGACCTGGGGTTTCGTGCTGGCCGCGGAGACCGTCGGGATGATTGTCGGTGGCCTCGTCGCCCTGCGACTGCGGGTCAGCCGCCTTCTGCTGTTCGGCGTCGTCTGCGCGGCCTTCCAACTACTCCCGCTGTTGACCCTCGGCCTCGCGCCGCGGCCGGGCTTCCTGCTCGGCGCCGCATTCATCGCCGGTGTGGGGGTGGAGCAGTTCGGCATCGCCTGGGAGACCACCATGCAGGAACACGTACCCGCCGAGAGACTGGCGCGTGTCTATTCCTACGACATGCTCGGCTCGTTCATCGCCATTCCGATCGGCCAGCTGCTCGCGGGGCCGATCGCCCAAGCCGTCGGTGTCCGGCGCACGCTGGTCGGTGCGGCCCTGCTCATCGCCGTCGCCGTGGTCGGCATGCTCTGCAGCCGGGACGTCCGACACCTGCGCCACCGCCTCGGATCACCGGCGGACGCCCAGCCGATCGAGGCCTGAGCAGGCGACCCGTGGTGCACCGTCCTCGGCCGGAGGCGGGCGCTGACCGGGCCGGCCACGTGCCGCAACTGCGGTGATGCACCGTCCTCATTCGGGGGTGGGACTCGACCCGGCCACCACCTACGCCGGTCCCGCCGAGCCGCCGATGTGGATGAGACCGGCGCGGTGGCGCGTGCCGTGGGATGGGGCGCGGCTTGCGATCGGGGGCGGCACGGGATGGGGCGCGGCCTGCGATGGGCGCGGCGGGGATGGGGCACGGCCTGCGATGGGCGCGGCGGGGATGGGGCGCGGCGGGTGGGCTTACGGCGTACATCCGCGGGGTTGACGGTGACGTGGGGTTGCCCTGCGGTGCGGTCAGGCGGTGTGGTCGGGGAAGGTGCTGAGCAGCGAGGTCATCCACGGTTGTGGGGGGACGGCGCCGGGGCCCAGGATGCGCATCGTGCCGAGCACGGTGATCAGCATGCCCATGGCGAAGAAGTCGCGGGCCTCCTCCGGGGTGGCGCCGGTGAGGTCGCGGACGGTTTGGTACATGTTGCCGTAACAGGCTCGGACGGCGTCGCCGACGACCGGGTCGGCGCTGGCGGCGAAGCCGTGCAGGAGGACGGCGAGGAGTTCGCGCTCGGCGAGCAGGTCGGTGTAGGCGCTGCCCAGGCTGGCCAGAGTCGGCTCCCGGTCGGCGGCCGCCCGCCATGTCGCCTCGATGCGCTGGCCGGCGTAGCGGACCGTGGCCAGGAACAGCTCCTGCTTCGAGCCGAAGATGCGGATCACGTACGGCTGTGACACGCCCGACAGGCGGGCCACCTCGTCGGTGGACGTGCCGACATATCCGCCCTGGGCGAAGGCCTGCAGGGCGGCGGCGACGATCTGCTCCTGGCGTTCCGCGGCGGTGAGACGGATCCGAGACACGTTGACAGGTTATCAGTTGATGCTTACGGTCTTAGTTATCAGCGGATAACAACTTAGGGGTACGTCGTGACCACCCTCGCTTCCCGAGCACCCGCCAAGACCCGGCCGTTGGCGGCCGTGCTCGCCGCCGTCGGCATCCCGACCTTCATGGTCTCCCTGGACAACCTCGTGGTCAGCACGGCGCTGCCGGTGATCCGCACCGAACTGCACGCCTCGATCACCGACCTGCAGTGGTTCGTCAACGCGTACACGCTGCCGTTCGCCGCGTTCCTGCTCACCGCCGCCGCGCTCGGCGATCGGCTCGGGCGGCGCCGGATGTTCCTCGGCGGCATCGTCGTCTTCACCCTCGCCTCGGCGGCCGCCGCGCTGTCCACCGAAGCGTGGCAGCTCACCGCCTCCCGCGCGGTGCAGGGACTGGGCGGGGCCGCGATCACCCCGCTGGCGCTGACCCTGCTCGCCCGGGCGGTCCCGGCACACCTGCGCAACGCGGCGGTCGGGATCTGGGGCGGCATCACCGGGCTCGGCGTCGCCGTCGGCCCGGTCGTCGGCGGCGCGGTCGTCGACGGCCTGCACTGGTCCTGGATCTTCTGGCTGAACGTGCCGGTCGGCGTCGTCGCCGTCGTGCTCGCCGCGACCACGCTCGACGAATCCCGCGGCGACGGCCGCCGGCTCGACCCGATCGGCCTGATCCTGTCCGCCGGCGGCATGCTGCTGCTGATCTGGGGCGTCGTCGACGGCCCCGACCGGGGCTGGACCAGCGGCCGGGTCCCGGTCATGCTCGGCGCGGCGGTCGTGATGCTCACCGGCTTCCTTTTCTGGCAGGCGCGCAACCGGACCCCGATGCTGCCCCTCCGCCTGTTCCGCAGCCGCGGCTTCAGCCTGGTCAACGCGGTGACCCTGACCTTCTCCGCCGGTGCGTTCGGCTCGGTGTTCCTGCTCTCCCAGTTCTTCCAGGTGGTGCAGGGCGCCAGCCCGCTGCAGTCCGGCCTGCGCACCCTGCCCTGGACGGCGGCCCCGATGATCGTCGCGCCGCTGGCCGGCATGCTGGCCGGCCGGATCGGCCAGCGGATCCTGATCGTCGCCGGTCAGGTGTTCCTCGCGGCCGGTCTGCTGTGGATGGCCCTCGGACTGTCGGTGACCGCGTCCTACACCTCGCTGATCGGGGCGTTCGTGCTCGCCGGCATCGGGATGGGGCTGACCTTCGCCCCGGTCAGCACGATGGTGCTGGCCAGCGTGGACGTGAACGAGCAGGGCGTGGCGTCCGGCACCAACAACACGATCCGCGAATTCGGGGTGGCGGCCGGGGTGGCGGCTCTCTCGTCGATCTTCAGTTCGCTGGGCGGTTTCAGCAGCTTCGATGCCTTCATCGACGGTACGCGGCCGGCGGTGCTGACCGGCGCGGCGGTGATCGCGGTGGGGGCGGTGGTGGGGCTCTGGCTGCCCCGCAAGGCCTGACCACCGGCCGGACCCGACCCCCGGTCCCGCGTCACCTCGTAGCGGACCCACCGGCCGGGGCAAGGCCGGCGTCGGTGTACCGGGCTGCGGCACGGGCCGGTTCCTCCTTCACCCGCTTGACGTGGCGCCGCTGCTCGCGGGCGGTGTCCGGGTGGAGTCGGCGATGTCGCTGCGTCCGCATCATGTCAGTAGCCACCAAACGGGTCGACCCGCCGCTGAACGGGCGCGAAGTGTGTCGGATGGAAACAATCGGGGGTGAACTGTTGCCCTTCCGCAACATGAATGCAACGATGACCTTCAATCCCGGGCTGAGCGGCCGGGCGAGGGCATCGGCTTCGTCCGGCCGATCCGAACCCACCTCGCGACGACCGCGGCCCGGTGACCACCGCCCGTCCCCCCGGCGGAGCGAAGACAGCGTGTGCCGGACCTCCGACCGGCACACGCTGTGCCTTTCTCCGGGCACGAACGGCGTACCGCCGCATGCCGGGCCGCGGCCCGGCGATCAGAAGCGGATCTCAGATGTTGTGTTTGAGGTAGGCGGGTTCCCGCCACCCCAGTATCGCCTCGGTCATTCGGATCGCGTCGGAGGCCGCCCGGACGTCGTGCACCCGCATGATCCGTGCGCCGCGCAGCAGGCTGAAGACGACCGTGGCCAGCGTTCCGGCGAGTCGTTCCTGCTGCGGGCGGTCGAGGGTTTCGCCGATGAAGTCCTTGTTGCTCAGGGCCGCGAGCATCGGGTAGCCGATGGCGGCGATCTCGTCGAGGCGGCGGGTGATCTCCAGCGAGTGAAGGGTGTTCTTGTTCAGGTCATGGCCCGGGTCGATGATGATCTGATCCGGGCGCACGCCGCGGGAGAGGGCCAGCGCGACCTTCTGCCGGAGGAAGTCGCCGACCTCGGCGGTCACATCCCGATATCGCGGACTGGGGTAGAGGGTGCGCGGCGCGGCGAGGCTGTGGCAGATGACCAGTTGCGCGTCCGTGCCGGCGACCGCGTCGGCCATCGCGGGATCGCGCAGCCCGGACGTGTCGTTGACGACGGCGGCGCCGTGCCGGATCACCTCGGCGGCCACCTCGGGGCGGAACGTGTCGACCGAGACGACGGCCAGGTCGCGGGCCGCCTCGACGACGGGCAGGACTCGGTCGAGCTCCTCGGCGGCGGTGACCTCGGGGCCGGGAGCGAACGGGACGCCGCCGATGTCGATCCAGTCGGCCCCCTCGGCGGCCGCGTGACGGACCGCCTCGGTGGCCTTCTCCAGGGCGAAGGTGCGGCCTTTGTCGTGGAACGAGTCCGGCGTCCGGTTCACGATCGCCATCACGACGGCCTGGCGGCTGAAGTCGTACGTCCGGCCGCCGATCACCCGGATGCTGCTGAGGTCACTCACAACCGGCGACCCTACACAGCGCGGCAACCGACGGCCCGGACACCGTGACCTGTGAGAGTGTGATTCGGTGAGGCTGCTGTCCGACCGCAGAGTCGGTATGAAGATCATGTTCGCGGTGCTCGTCGTCGCCCTGCTCAGCGTGACCGACGGCCTGTTCGCCATGGACAGTCTCGGCACCACCAACAACATGGTGAAAGCCGGCTACCAGAACAGTCTCGAACTGGAGACGATCGGCAACCTGCGCAGTGCCGTCAACCGGACCTGGCTGGCGGCCTCCGACGACCTGCTCGCCAGCGACGCCACGGCCCGGCAGGCCGCCACCGGCGCCCCGACCGACGCGCAGAACCAGGTCGACCAGTATGCGCAGGGATATCAGGGCTATCCGACCGGCAGCGACGAGGGCGCCGCGTTGCAGGCGTTCCGGATGGCCTGGGCGTCGTACGCCGACGTGCTGAGCGGCACGCTGCTGCCGCTCGCCGCCGCCGGCGACCGGGCGAAGATCGACGCCGTGCGGACCCGGCAGATCGTCCCGTTGATGACCGAGGTGCGGGGGCAGCTCGCCAGGCTGTCCGACCTGACGGTGGCCGAGACCGCCGCGCAGGAGACCGCCGCCGAGAGCCGCTACCAGGGCACCAGGTGGCGGGTGCTGCTGATGCTGACCTTCAGCGCCGGGATCGGGGTGGTCCTCGCCCTCGGGGCGAGCCGGATGATCGTACGGCCGCTGTCGCGGTGCGTGACCGTGCTGGACCGGATCCGGACCGGTGACCTCACCGCCCGCGCCGAGGTCACCGGCCGCGACGAGGTCGGCCGGATGGCCGACGCCCTCAACCACACCGCCCAGGCGATGAGCGACATGGTCGGCCGGGTGCGGACCAGCGCCGATGTCCTCGCCTCCGCCGCCGAGGAGCTGTCCACCGTCTCCAGCGAGCTGTCCGTGTCGGCGGAGGAGACTTCCGCCCAGGTCGGCACGGTGTCCGCATCGGCCGGCCGGGTGTCCGAAGGGGTGCAGGCGGTCTCCGCCGGGGCCGAGGAGATGGGCGTGTCGATCCGGGAGATCGCGAACAGCGCCAACGAGGCCGCCGGGGTCGCCGCCGAGGCCGCCCGTACCGCCGAGCACACCAACACCAGCGTGTCCCGGCTCGGCGAGGCGTCCGCGCAGATCAGCACGGTCGTCGCGCTGATCACCTCGATCGCCGAACAGACCAACCTGCTGGCCCTCAACGCGACCATCGAGGCGGCCCGGGCCGGCGAGATGGGCAAGGGGTTCGCGGTGGTCGCCGCCGAGGTGAAGGACCTCGCCCAGGAGACCGCCCGGGCCACCCAGGAGATCACCGCGCAGGTCGCCGCGATCCAGACCGAATCCGACGGGGCGGTACACGCCATCCGGCAGATCGCCGCGGTCATCGCGACGATCAACGACTACGCGACGACGATCGCGGCGGCCGTCGAGGAGCAGACCGCGACCACCGCCGAGATCGCCCGCAGCGTCGGTCAGGCCGCGGAAGGCTCGTCGGCGATCGCCGGGACGATCGCCGGTGTGGCGCAGGCCGCCCAGCAGGTCACCTCCGGCGCGACCGAGACCCAGCAGACCGCCGCCGAACTCGCCCGGACCGCGGCCGAACTCCAGGCCACGGCCGCGACCTACCGGACCTGACGACGACATCCGGGCGGCGGCCTCGTAGAGTCGCCGGGTTTCCGCGGACAAGGCACGCCGGAGCGCTTCGTGGCGTTCGGGGCGGACCGGTACGACCGGCTCCGCTACGCCCTCGACCTGGGCTGAGCCGAGGTCAGGCGGTGGTGTCGCGGATCAGTTCGGTGACCCAGTCGACGGCGACCCGGGCCTGGTCCGGGGGGCTGGAGTGCAGGGCGTCGACGATCAGCCAGATGCGGTCGGCCAGCAGGGCGTCACCGCCCAGCTCGGTGACCAGGCGGTCGACCACGGCGCGGCTGTCGGCGAGGTAGGCGCGGGCCAGCTGGGCCGGCTCGTCGGTGGCGCCCGGGAACTCGGTCAGATAATTGCGGAAGGCGCAGCCCCGCCAGCCCGGCCGGCGGGTCGACTCGGCGATCTCGGCGACCAGGGCGATCAGCTGTCCGGCCGGGCCGTGCGCCCAGCGGAGCGCCTCGGCGGCGGCCTGCTCGCGCTCCCGGCGGGACAGTCGCAGATAGGCCGCGGCCAGCTGCGCCTTGCTGGGAAAATGCCGGTACAGCAGGTTCTTGCCGCAGCCGGCGACCTCGACGACCTGGGCCATGCCGACCGCGCGGACGCCGTACCGGTAGAACAGCCCGGCGGCCGCGGTCAGAATCGTGTCGCGGGTGCCCGGAACCGGCGTACGTGCCATAGTCCCCAGATTAGCGGACTGATCGGTCCAAACCGACATTCAGCCGTCCATTGGACAGTTCGTAAATCTGGTCTACCAAATCGAGACCCTCCGCGCGGTGCGCGAACACCAGCACCGTCCGCCCGGACGCCGCGTCCAGCAGATCCGCCATCAGCTCCCGGGCGCCCGCCTCATCGATCCCCTCGGTCGGCTCATCCAGGATCAGCAGCGCCGGATCGGCCAGCAACGCCCGCGCGGTGGCCAGCCGGCGCCGCTGCCCGCCCGACATCGTGCTGCCCCCGGTCCCCAGCCAGGTGTCCAGCCCGGCCGCCAAACCGTCCAGCCACGGGCCGAGACCGACCCGCCGCAGCGCGGCGACAACCTCTCCGTCACTCGCGGCCGGTGCGGCGAGACGCAGATTTTCCCGTACGTCGGAAGCGAACACATGTCCGGTCTCATCGCTGACGAGGACGGCCCGGCCGCCGACGCGCACCTCGCCGGACCGCGGTCGCAGCAGGCCGCCGAGCACGGCGGCCAGCGTCGACTTCCCGGAACCGGAGCGGCCGGTGACGGCCGCCCTGGCGCCTGGCCGGAGGTGCAGCGAAAGGCCGTCGATCGTGGGGTCACCCTGGGGGTCCCAGGCGGCGACCAGGGCCTCGATGATGACCTCGCCGGACCTCGGCCGGGATGCCGGTGGTGGCGCGGGGTGGCCGGGATCGACCGGCGTGGTGCCGTGGACCGCCGCGCTGTCGGCGATGGGCCCGGCTCCGGCGGCGATCTCGTCAGTGGGTGTGTCGGCTCCGGTGGCGGGCGTTTCGCCGGTGGCGTCAGGTTCCGCTGGGGCGGGGCGGCGGGCGGTGGGGTCGTCGGTGGCCAGGGCGGCGACCCGGTGTTCGGCGCCGGTGGCGGGGCGGCGGGCGGTGGGGTCGTCGGTGGCCAGGGCGGCGACCCGGTGTTCGGCGCCGGTGGCGGGGCGGCGGGCGGTGGGGTCGTCGGTGGTCAGGGCGGCGACCCGGTGTTCGGCGCCGGTGGCGTGGCGGCGGGCGATGGCGGCTTCCGGCAGGGCGACCAGCGGCTCGCCCAGGGCGATGACGCCCAGCAGCAGGACCGCGGACCACTCCGCGGAAAGGCCGGCCCGGCCCAGGACGATGGCCGTTCCGGCGGCGGCGACCGCCCACCCCAGGTGGGCGACGGCGGCGGCCAGGCCGGCGGTGCGGGCCGCCCGGGCCTCCAGTACGGCCAGGGTGCGGCTACGGTTCTCCGGCACGCCGGAACGGGCGGCGCCGGTGCCGAGTTCCTCGACGCCGTCGACCGTCTCGACCATCGCGTCCCGCAGGGCGGCCCGAGCGGAGCCGGTCGCGGCCTCCTGGCGGTCCGCCTGCCACCAGGCGAGCAACGGGGCCACCACGCCGGTGATCACGATGCCGAGGGCGAGCACGCCGGCGATCCGGGTGGCGAGCACGGCGGGCGCCACCCCGGCCGCCCGCGCCGCGAGGCCGGTCGATGCGGCGTCGCCGGACACCGCGATGGTGGCGGCGGCATCCCCCGACATGGCGATGGTGAGCGCGGCGGCCCCGGCGACCGCCACCGTCACCGCGGCGGTGAGGATCGGGAACCAGCCGCGGAGCAGACCGTCGACCCGGGCGTCCACGTCGTCGACCAGGCGGGTGAGGAGATCACCGCGGCGGTGCAACCGAGGGCCGGGGACCCGGGGGATCAGCTCGGCGTAGACCGCGGCCCGCCGCCGACCCAGCCGGGCGAACGCCACGTCATGGGCGACCAGACGCTCCAGGTAGCGGAGCAGGGGGCGGGCCACCGCGCTGCCGCGGACCAGGACCACCGCCGCGGACAGGGTCAGCACCGGAGGCAGGGTGGCGGCCCGCACCAGCAGCCAGGCGGCGGAGCCGGTCAGGGTCAGCCCGCCGAGGACCGCGGCCGCACCCAGCGCGACCGCGACCCAGGGCCGCCGCCACCAACTGCCCTCCGCGGCGATCTCGGCAGGCCGGGGTGCGGACGCGGGGTGCTCTCGAGAGGCTTCCCCGGGAGCGTCGCAGGCGGGGCTGTCGGCCGGGGTCGTCGTGATGCCGGGCGGGGCGGTCAGGTCGACGATGCGGTCCGCGGCGGCGAGGAGGGCGGGGCGGTGGGCGACCACCAGGACGGCGCAGCCTCGTCGGGCGAAGTCCTGGAGGTGGGTGATGACCAGGCGTTCGGCGGCGGGGTCGAGGTGGGCGGTGGGTTCGTCGAGCAGCAGGGTGACCACCGGGCCGGGGTGCCGGCTCGCGGCGGGTTCGCCGCGGCGCAGGTGGGTGGCCCGGTGCAGGAGGGCGGCCAGGGCCAGGCGCTGACGTTGACCGGCGGAGATGCCGCGGCCGTGCTCGCCGAGCGGGGTCTGCGGAGTGACCTCGGTGTCCAGGCCTACCAGGTGCAGGGCGGAGCGGATCTCGTCGTCGGTGGCTCCGGCCGGGAACGCCTCGCCGATCGTCCGGGCGTGCGGCAGGGCCGGGCGCTGGGACAGGTGGAAGGTGCGGCCCACCGCGAGGGCGCCCCTGTCGGCGGGGTGCAGGCCGGCCAGGACCCGCAGGAGGGTGCTCTTGCCGGCGCCGGACGGGCCGCGGAGGGCGACGAACTCGCCGGCCTGGACGGCCAGTTCGGGCAGGGAGAGCGCTTCGCCGCGGGAGCCGGGATAGGAGGCTCGCACGCCGGACGCGAGCACACCCCACCGCGGGGTCGCCGCGGCCGACGGTCCGGGTGCGGTGGCGGCGGGGAGTGCGGGTGTCGGGGTGGCAGCGGCCGGGAGCGCGGGTGGAAGGCCCGCGGTGGCGGCGGGGAGTGCGGGTGTCGGGGTGGCAGCGGCCGGGAGCGCGGGTGAAAGGCCCGCGGTGGCGGCAGGGAACGCGGGTGGCGGGGCGGCGAGATCGCTGAGCGGAGAGGGCGAGGGAACGGGGCAGGAGCGGATGCGGTGGGTCAGGGCCAGCCATTCCTGGCTGAGGGCGGTGTCCGGCAGAGAGCCGGTGCGAGATGCGGCGAGCGGCGCCGCGGGTGGGGTGAGGATGTCGGTGACGTCGGTGATGACCGCGGTGGCGTCGGTGGCGGCGTGGTAGCGGGCGGCCATCTCCCGCAGCGGGCGGTAGGCCTCGGGGGCCAGCAGGATGGCGAGCAGGGCCGGGGCCAGTGGCATGGAGCCGCCGGCGACCCGGATGCCGGCCTGGACGGCGATCAGGCCGACCGAGAGGGTGCCGACCAGGTCCAGGGCGGTGGAGGAGAGGAACGCGACCCGCAGGACCCGCAGGGTGGCGCGGCGGTGCCGGTCGGTGAGGTCGGCGATGACGGTGGTCTGGCGGTCGGCCCGGCCGTACATGCGGAGGGTGCCGAGACCCTGGACGACGTCGAGGAAGTGGCCGGCCAGCCGGGCGTCGGCGGCCCAGCGCTGCTCGGCGCGGGCCTGGGTGGCCCAGCCGATCAGGGCGCCGAGGATCGGGACCAGCGGGAGGGTGAGCAGGGCGATCACCGCGGAGGCCGGGTCGGCCAGGAACATCACGGTGAGCACGACCGGGGGCAGCGTCACGCCGAGGATCAGGGACGGCAGGTAGCCGGCGAACCAGGGGCGCAGGGAGTCGAGCCCGGTGCCCAGGATGGTGGTGAGGCGACCGGCGCCGAACGAGGCGACCCAGGCCGGGCCGCGCCGCACGACGGTGCCGAGCAGGCGGCGGCGGAGCTCGTCGGTGACCTTGGCGGCGGTGCGGCGGGCGGTGACCTGTTCGGCCCAGGCGAGCAGGGCACGGGTGGTGAAGGCGGCGGCGAGCAGGGCGACGGCGGTGCCGCGGGAGCCGCCGAACAGCAGCGAGTGTGGCCGGGACGGGGCGATGAGCCGGGTGAGGGCCACGGCGATGGCCAGCGTCGCGGCGGCCTGACCGATGCCGATCAGGGACTGCAGGGCGATGCCGGCGCGCGCGGTGCGGGCGTGGCGCAGCAGCCTCGGGTCGATCGGGCCCCGCGGCGGGCGGCCCGCGGTGGGCGGGTGGGGCGAGGCGGACGGTGCTGACGACGTACCGTCAATCGGGGTGGAGCGGCCGGAACCGGCAGCGACCGCGACCGAGGAGCGGGCCGCGGTCATGACGGGATCCGCTCGCTGGCGATGCGGCGGCGGAACACCCAGTAGGACCACGCCTGGTAGGCGACGACGCCGGGCAGGATGAGCACGCCGGCGACGGTGATCAGTCGCAGCGCCGACGGGCCGGCGGCGGCGGATTCGCGGGTGAGCGACCACAGCGGCGACAGGGTGCTGCGCAGCACGACCGCGCCGTGGGCGGTGAAGACGGCGACGATCGCGCCGGTGACCGTGAGCGCGGTGGTGGTGAAGGCGAGCGCTTCGCGGCCCTGGCGGGCGAGCATACCGGTGATGAAGCAGAGGACCGCGGCGACCAGGGTGAGCCGGGAACCGGTGGCGAGGCCGGCGAGCAGCAGCAGGACGGTGCCGGCGTTGCCGCCGTGCCGGGACAGCGCGACGGCGCGGCGGCGGACCGGGCCGGTGGTGCGCAGCGCCAGGAAGGTGGCGCCGAGCAGGATCGTGCCGAGCAGGGCGGCGAGGGCGCCGAGGCCGGCCGGCACCGAGAACAGCGGGGCCAGGCTGCGGCTCAGGCCGTGCCCGGTGACCGCGCCGTCCGGGCCGAGGGCCAGGCCGCGCACGAAGATGCCGAGCTGGGCGCCCCAGAGCAGGACGACGCCCGCCGACGAACCCGCCAGGAGCAGGTCGCAGCGGTGGCGCCAGGCGGGGGAGTCGTGCTTGCCGCGGAATTCCAGCGCGACGCCGCGGACCGCGAGCAGCAGCAGGATGCCGACCATCGGCAGGTAGAGGGCCGAGAGCAGGACCGCGTACCAGGACGGGAAGGCGGCGAAGGTGACGCCGATCGCGGCGACCAGCCACACCTCGTTGCCGTCCCAGAACGGCCCGATGGTGCGGATCGCGGCGGCGCGTTCGTGGTCGTCCCGGCCGATCATCGGGGCGAGCAGGCCGACGCCGAAGTCGAAGCCTTCCAGGACGAAGTAGAGCACCCAGGCCAGGACGAGGATCGCGAACCAGAAAGTGATCATGGTGGGCTCCTAGTACGCCAGGGCTTTGTTCTCGGTGACCGAGACTTCCGGAGTCATGGGTTTCGCCGCGATGTGGAGCACGAGCCGGTACCAGGCGATCGCCAGCAGGCCGTAGATCAGCGTGAAGCCGGCCAGGGAGGCGATCACCTCGGCGCTGGTCAGGCCGGGGGAGATGCCGTCGGCGACCTTGGAGATGCCGAAGGCGAGCCACGGCTGCCGGGCCGTCTCGGTGAACACCCAGCCGAACGTGTTGGCCGCGGCGGGCAGCAGCGGCGACAGCAGCAGGATCCGCTTCACCCACCCCGGGACCTCGTCGTCGGCGAAGCGCAGGAACCCGGGCAGCAGCCGGCCGGTCCGCGCCGACGAGGCCCAGAGGTAGTACGCCGCGAGCGCCATCCCGGCCACCCCGGCGCCGATCATCAGGCGGAACGTCCAGAACGCCACCGGGATCATCGGTATGTAGCTGCCCGGTCCGTACTGCGCCGCGTACTGCGCCTGGAGATCGTCGATGCCCTGCACGGTGCCGTCGAACGATCCGGTGCCCAGGAAGGAGAGCAGCCGCGGGATCTCCACCGTCAGGAACGGCTTCTCGTGGCCGAGTCTGCCCAGCGCGAAGACCGAGAACGGCGCCCCGGTGGTGGTCGAGTAGAGCGCCTCGGCGGCCGCCATCTTCATCGGCTGCACCGACGTCATCACCTTGCCCAGCCGGTCACCGGTGATCGCGGTCAGCGCTCCGCCGGTCAGCATCAGCCAGGCGCCGAGCCGGGCCAGTGTCCGGAATTCGTCATGAACGGCGAGGCGCCACACCCCGAGGGCGAGCAGCAGTCCGCCGCCGGCCATCGCCGCGCCGGCCATCGTGTGCGGGAAGGCGGCTAGCACCACCTCGTTGGTGAGCAGCCCGGTGAAGCTGGTCAGGCGGGCTCGTCCGGTGACCGGGTCGAGGGCGTAGGCCACCGGGTTCTGCATGAAGGAATTACCGGCGAGGATGATGTACGCCGAGAGCAGCGTCCCGATCGCGACGACCACGATCGTGGCGGCGTGGATCCGCCGGGGGAGCCGTTCCCATCCGAAATACCACAGGGCCAGGAACGTCGCCTCCAGGAAGAACGCGAGCATCCCCTCGACCGCCAGGGTCGGCCCGAAGACGTCACCGTAGAACTTGGCGAACGCGCTCCAGCCGAGCCCGAACTGGAACTCCTGCACGAGTCCGGTGACCACCCCCACCGCGAAGGTGACGATCAGGAGCTTGCCGACGAACTTCGTCAGGTTCCGGTACTTCTCGGTCCGCGTCCGCAGCCAGGTCAGGTGCAGTCCCGCCGCGGTCGCCGACAGGCAGATCGACAGCGGCACGAACAGGTAGTGGTAGATCGTCACCACCGCGAACTGCAGCCGGGTCAGGTCGAGCACGTCCATCGGGTCTCCCCCTCTACGACTCTTCGTAGTAGATACTACGAGACGTAGTACGACACGCTCTAGTAGGATGGGTCACATGGCACTTGGCGATCTTGAACGTGAGGTCATGACCCAGCTCTGGGACGCTTCCGAGCCGCTCACCGTGCGACAGGTGCACGAGCGGCTCAGCGCCGACCGCGATCTGGCGTACACGACCGTGATGACCGTCCTCGACCGGCTCGCCAAGAAGGAGCTCGTCGTCCAGCAGCGGGCCGACCGGGCGTACCGGTACGCGCCGGCGCAGACCCGCGAGGAGATGACCGCCGGCCTGATGCTCGACGCGCTCAGTGCCACTCCCGATCGGGACGCCGCGCTGGCATACTTCCTGGGCCAGCTGCCGCCCGGCGCCATCCAGGCCGCCCTGAACGCGACACCGAAAGAGACGTGACCGCACTCCTGCTCGGTGCCCTCGGGTTGACCCTGTCACTGGTCGTCCCGGGCATCCTGGCCGGCGCCCGATGGCCCGACCGCGCCCCGGTCGCCGCCGTCCTGCTCTGGCAGGCCCTCACGCTGACCGCGGTGCTCTGCGCGCTCGGCGTGGTGCTGGCCGCCCCCGAGGAGCTGACCCGGGCGGCCGGCGCCGGCCACCCGTGGGCGGTCGCCGCGCTGGTGTTCTCCCTGGCGGTCGCCGCCACCATCGTCACCCGGCTGTTGATCTCACTGATCCGGGTCACCGCCCGGGCCCGGGCCCGCCGCGAACGCCACCGCACGCTGGCCGACCTGCTCGACCGGGTGGAACGGCACCGCGAACTGGGCGGTCCCGAGGTGCGGGTGCTCGACGCGCCGTTGCCACTGGCCTACTGCGTGCCCGGGCGCGAGCCCCGGGTGGTGCTCAGCGACGCGGTGCTGCGGGTCCTCGACCGTGCCCAGGTCGACGCGGTGCTCGCCCACGAGCAGGCGCACCTGCGGCACCGGCACGAGCTGGTGATGGAGTCGTTCACCGCGTTCTACCAGGCGGTGCCGGCTCCGCTGCGCTCCCGGGCGCCGCTTGACGCCGTACACCTGCTGTTGGAGATGGTGTCGGACGACGCCGCGCGGCGCCGGACAGGCGCGGCGCCCCTGCGTGCCGCGCTGTCCCGGCTCTCCGACGCGGTTCCCCTCGCGGAGGAGGCCCCGGCCGACCCGGCGGGTGAATCCCGGCGCCGCCGCCTCGACCGGCTGGCCGGTCCCGAGGTCACCTCGCGGGGCCTGTCGGTGCTCGCCGGGCTCGCCGCGGCCAGCCTGATCGTGCTACCCACGGTGATCCTGATCGTGCCCTGGCTCGGTCAGGCCCTGGATGCCTGGCCATTCCGGTCACTGTGAGTGCTGGAGGGTGTGCGAGCGGTTTCGCCGCGGGCGCGCGCTTCATTTGCCTCGGTGATCCGGGTACGGTGGTCCCCGGTTCGGCAGCCCCCCATCGTCCATCCGGCCGATCTGACGAACCACCGCCCAATCGCCCGTAACGGCGAGCCGGGGAACCAGGTAAGTGGGGTGTAGCCGTTCGCGGCCGGGCGTTCTTCCCGCCCGAACCCGTCAGCTAACCCGGTCGGCGGCTGAATGGAAGAAAGGACAACGCACCTACGTGAAACGGATAGGCGCGCGTGGCGTGCTGCGCAGTCTGCTCTGCGCCGCCGTCGCTGCCGGACTCGTTCTCACCGGACCTGTCGTTGCCCACGCCACGCCCTCGCCGTCCAGCGTCGAGGACCAGATCGACAAGCAGTGGAACGAGCTCGAGCCCGTCATCGAGGACTTCAACGACGTGCACGGGAAGCTGATCAAACTGCAGAAGCAGCAGAAGCAGCTGAACGCGACGCTCGACCCGCTGCAGAAGAAAGTGGACGTGGCCATGAAAGACGTCCGTGGCCTCGCCTCGGACGCCTACATGCAAGGCCCGCCGACCGCTGTCGCCGCGATTCTCAGCGGTTCGCCGACCAGCCTGACCGAGAAGCTCTCGCTGCTCGAACAGCTCGCCGCGAACCGTCAGGACTCGATCAGCGAGGTGGTGAAACTCCGCGACAAGTACGCCGCCGACAAGGCGAAGGTGGATGCCCTGGCATCCGAGATCTCCGCCCGCGACGCCGATCTGAACCAGAAGAAGACGGCGATCGAGAAAGAGATCACCTCCCTGCAGAAACTGCGCCTGCAGGCGTACGGGAAAACGGATGACGGGCCGTTCAAGACGGGTCCCTGCCCGGTCGACTACACCAACGACATCGGTGGCCGGGCCGCTCAGAAGGCGTGCGACCTGATCGGCAAACCCTACGTATTCGGTTCCGAGGGCCCGAACAGCTACGACTGCTCGGGACTGACGAAAGCGGCGTGGGCGTCGGTCGGCGTGCACCTGGAGCACTACACCAAGGATCAGTGGACCGAGGGCCGCGCGGTTTCGCGAAGCGAACTGAAACCGGGTGACCTGGTCTTCTACTATTCCGACGTGCACCACGTGTCGATCTACATCGGCGGTGGAATGGTCGTGCACGCACCGCACACGGGCGACCACGTGCGGATGGCGACGATCGATCGCGGTCCGATCGCCGGCTATCGGCGGCCCTCGGGCTGATCCGGTCAGTCGGGTCGTCAGGCCGCTTCCGGTGCGCCGGGGGCGGCCTTTCGCGTTCCGGCACATCGGACACGGGCATAATCGCGTTTCATGAGCGACGCGCTGATCGACAGCCTGACCGCCGCGGTCCAGGCCCGCCCCGACGACCTGCCGCTGCGGCTGCACCTGGCCGAGTTGCTGGTGACGGCCGGCCGGGGCGCCGAGGCGATCGAGCACGCCGCTCAGGTCCTCAGCCGTGATCCGGCCAACGAGACGGCCCGCGGCTTGATGACGTCCGCGCTCGGCGGGCCGGCCCCGGCTGCCGCCCCGGCCTCCGGGGTCGACTGGGGCGCGATGGAGCAGCAGTTCGGCGATGTCGTCCCGCCCCGGTTCGCCCGGGCCGGCGACGAGCCCGAGCCGGTCACCGGCGATGCCGACCGGGCGTTCGACGTCGAGCGGTCCACCGTGACCCTGGCCGACGTGGGCGGCATGGCCGAGGTGAAGAAGCGGCTCGAAGTGTCCTTCCTCGGCCCGCTGCGCAACCCGAAACTCCGCAGCCTGTTCGGCAAGAGCCTGCGCGGCGGTCTGCTGCTCTACGGTCCGCCCGGCTGCGGCAAGACATTCCTGGCGCGGGCGGTGGCCGGGGAGATGGGCGCGGCGTTCCTCTCGCTGTCGATCACCGACGTGCTGAACATGTGGATCGGCAGTTCGGAGCGGAACCTGCACGACCTGTTCGAGTCGGCCCGCGGGCACGCCCCCTGCGTGCTGTTCCTCGACGAGATCGACGCGCTGGGGCACAAGCGCAGCCAGTTGCACTCCTCGGCGATGCGTACCGTGGTCAACCAGTTGCTCACCGAGCTGGACGGCGTGCAGGGCGGCAACGAGGGCGTCTTCGTGCTGGCCGCCACCAACGCGCCGTGGGACGTCGACGCGGCCCTGCGCCGGCCGGGCCGGCTCGACCGGACCGTGCTGGTGCTGCCGCCGGACGGTGCGGCCCGGGCCGCGATCGTCGAGTACCACCTGCGGGACCGGCCGGTCGCCGGGGTGGATCTGGCGGCGGTGGCCGCGGCCACCGAGCACTTCTCCGGCGCCGACCTGGCGCACCTGTGTGAGACGGCCGCCGAGTACGCGATGCGCGACTCGATCGCGACCGGCGAGATCCGCATGATCAACCAGGGGGACATGCTGGCCGCGGCCCGCGAGGTGCGCCCGTCGACGGACGCGTGGTTCACCACGGCGCGCAACGTCGCGATGTTCGCCAACGAGAGCGGCGAGTACGACGACCTGGCCGCCTACCTGAGGAAACGGAAGGGCCGCTGAGCCTTTTATCACTAACGGGTCACGGAAACTTGCCCGTCTGGCAAGATCGCCGGATGCTGTGCGTCATGCCGCATTCATTCGGCGGCAAGCTTCGCCGCCCCACCGCTGGTCACCGGGGTGTTGCCGGGCACCGCTAGAGTGGCCCGAGTGGTCACATCATGTGGCCATTTTTCTCGATCTAACGGTTTTTGGGTGTCAGCGAGCCGGGCCGGCTCATTGAGGAGCTTGCCGTGAGCGTCGCCGCCCCACCCCGTGCCGCCCGCTCCCAGTGGATCTCCGCGCTCCGCGAGCTCGGTCTGGTCGCCGTGCTGTTCACGATCTACAAGATCGGCCGGATCGCCGCCACCGGCCACGTCGTCGAGGCCTACGACAACGCGCGCCGCGTCTGGGACCTGGAACGCTGGATGCACCTGCCCGGCGAGCTCAGCCTTCAGCACCGGTTGCTCTCCTGGCACTGGCTCGTCGAAACGGCGAACTGCTATTACGCGTACGTCCATTTCCCCGCCACCGTGGCCTGCCTGATCTGGTTGTACGTGCGCCGCCCCGCCCACTACCGCTGGACCCGCAACGTGCTCGCCCTGCTCACCGGCGCGGCGCTGGTGGTGCACTTCGGCTTCCCGCTCGCCCCGCCACGGATGCTGACCGCCACCGGCATGCTCGATCTGGGCCGCATCTACGGCCCGGCGGTGTACGGGGCGCCGGAACACGACCAGCTCTCCAACCAGTACGCGGCGATGCCCTCCCTGCACGTCGGCTGGGCCGTCGTGGTGGCCGTCGCCCTGATCGCCGCCACCGGCAGCCGCTGGCGCGGCCTGTGGCTGCTGCACCCGATGATCACGCTGCTGGTCGTCGTCGGCACCGGCAACCACTACTGGCTCGACGCGGTCGCCGCACTCGCCCTGCTCGCCGCGGCGTACCTGTTGGTGCGACCCCAATTTTCCGCAACCTTGAAACCGCCGGCGCTCCCGGCGATGGTCCCCCTGCCGCGCCTCCCGCTCGAGGAGCCGGCGCTGCGCCGCTAGACAATCTGGCCAGGGGCGGGCGTTGCGCCGTTGGGTGGTGCTGGCCAGGGGCGGGCGCTGCGCCGTTGGGCGGTCTGCGCCGGCGGCGGGGGCGGGCCGCTGACCGGTTCAGTCCGCGGCGAGCGGGCGCTGCGCCGTCGGGTGGACTGTGTCGGAGCGGCATGAGCCCGCGTCGCGCTGGTGGACGCTTCCCGTCGACAGGAGGGCCAGTGTTGAGCCGTTGGGCGGTCCATGCCGGCGGCAAGTGGCGTCGTTTCGTCTCTGTCGGCTGCAGGAGCCGGTCTTGCGCCGCTGGGCGCCTCCTGGCAACGCGGAGCGGCGGTGTCGCGCCGTTAGGCGCTTTCCCACCAGTTCAGCGGATTGCCGTCGACGTCGTAGACGTTGCCGTACTCCCAGTGATCGCCGCGCGGGCCGGTCCAGGCGTTGATCGCCGCCTCCACCGCATCGAACCCGGCCGCGGCCGGCACGGTGATCACGATGAACCGCCGGTCCGGCGGCAGCTCCACGATCCCGCCCAACTCGTCGAAGGCATCCCGGAGCGGCCCGAGATCATCCCCGGCGGGCGGCGATTCCGGCACCACCAGCAGGCAGAGGTTGCCGCCGTGCCGCACCACCTCGAACCCGCCACCGGCCCGGATCCGAATCTGGTCGCCGGCCGCCAGCCCCTCCACGAAGGCGGGGGTGCCGAGCACCATGCGCAGGTCATCGTCGAGCGGGCGGGTCAGCACCGACTCGTAGACAATCTGGCCACCCGCGCCGAGCCCGGCCACCAGCCGGACATGCTCCGCCATTTCCTCCACGGTCACGCCGGGCATTCTGGGGCATTTCACCCGCCACCGGTGATCCAACGCGCCGCAGTCTCGCATATCGTTGCCGACCCGCGATCTTCCCGGCCCGCCCTGCCTGCCCGTCACGGGTGATCTTTCCGGCCCCCCTCCTCCGTCGGCCACCTCTCGCCGCCGGCTCCCTCTTCTGTTGGCCCCCCTCTCGCCGCCGCCTCCCTCCTTCGCCGGCCTCCTTCTCGCCGCCGGCCTCGCCTCCCGCCGCCGACCCGCCTCCCGACCGTGACCCTCCCGCGTCGCCTTCCGGTGGCCTCTGCGCCGGCCGGCCGGGCACGCCAGGCCCGGCCGGCCTCATCTGATCAGCAGTTGCGCAGCTCGGGGGACTGATTCAGCAGCTGCCCCCGCGGCGACACGAACCGCTGGTACCGCTCCCCGCCCACCGCCGAGAACGCGAACGCCGCCACCCGATGGCAATTCTGGAACGCCAGCTTCGCCCCGAAATGCCGCTCCAACCCACCGCGGATCGCATCGCTGGCCAGCGCTCGAAGCAGCTGCCCCCGCTCACTCTCCGACGGCGGCGGCACCTCGTGATCCGCGAATTGCTCCCCATTCGCCTGCAGATCGGTCATCACCGAGCTGACCACTTCCCACGCATACGGCAGCGACCCCCGCACGCAAGCCACAAACTCCGCATCGGTCACCTCGCCCCGCTCGGCCCTCTCCAGCAGCTCCGTCGAAACCTCAAGCGACATGCCAAACCCTTCCCGTTGTACGTCGTTGCCCCTCCATCTTGTTGGAAACGATTTTCATTACCAAGCCAACACGCCGTGCCTCGTCCGTCCGCGCACCCCGCCCCACCCCATCCGCCTCCATCCCGCACCGAACCCCGCACAGCCCGCACTGAACCGGCGCTTCCGCGCAGCGTCGCCCGATATCGGTGATCGTCGTGCCGCAGCCGAGCCCGGCGCGTGGTCTCCTCCTGAGTTCGGTGATCGCTGCATGGCCCTAGGCTGAACCGATGATTTTGGACTGGCCGCATTGCGAGAACGCCCGCGACCTAGGCGGTACTCCCACCATGACCGGCGGCCAGATCCGCCCCGGTGCCCTGATCCGCTCGGACAGCCACAGCCGCCTCACTCCGGCCGCTGCCGAAGCCGTCCGCTCCCAGCCGATCGCCCGGATCCTCGACCTGCGCTGGTCCCGCGAGCTGGCCGCCGACCCCAGCCCGTTCTTCGCGGACCCGTTCTACCGCCACGTCCCACTGCTGAACGACCCGATGGGTTACGACCCGCCGCTGGACACCTACGCCCCGATGCTGGACCACAACACCACCCGGATCGCGCGAGCGTTCCACGAGATCGCCACCGCCCCTCCCGGCACCGTGGTCATCCATTGCCGCGGCGGCCGCGACCGCACCGGCGCCCTGACCGCCCTCCTCCTGGCCGTAGCCGAAGTCTCCCCGGCCGAGATAGCCGCCGATTTCGCCCGCACCCCAGGCACTTCCCCCGAGGCGATGCACAACACGCTGACCCACGCCACCACCCGCTACGGCGGCGTCCCCAACTACCTGACCCACTGCGGCGTAGCCCCCACCGCACTGGCCGCCATCCGCCACCGCCTGACCATCACCGCCTAACCCCCAGCATCTGACCCGCAGCATCTGACCCGCCTCGGCCTGATTGCGCCTCAGCTCGATCGCGCCTCGGCCCGACCACCACCGCCTGACTCTCAGCACCTGACGCGCCTCGGCCTGATCGCGCCTCGGCCCGACCGCCACCGCCTGCCGATCAGCATCTGACGAGCCTCGGCCTGATCGCGCCTCGGTCTGACAGCCGCGATCTCATCACCGCTGTATAACTGCCGCCTTTCGCCAACGCGGAAGCTCCAGGCCAGCCCGGCAGCGGTGTTCCGTGTCGCCGGCACAATGGCTCTCCGACACCAGCCGCTTCCGGCTATGCCCGCGTCGCACCCAGCCGCCTCCCGCTGCGCCCGCACCAGCCGTGCCCGTGCCAGCCGTGCCCGTGCCGGCTGTGGCCCTGGCGCGCCTGGCGTGCCTGTGCCGGTCTCAGCCGCACCGCAGAGTTCGTGCAGGGTGGGTGGTGGTGCTGTGCATCAGGCGGAGGGGCGGCTCCACTGCACGGAGAGGCCGGTGGCCGCGCGTTCGGTCCGGATCTCCATCGCCGAGCCGAGCATGGTGGCGCGGTCGACCACCAGCGCGGACCCGTCGAGCGCGTAGGTCACCCGCTCGGAGACCAGAACCGGCTCCCCGGGCGGCCGGCGGAGCAGGCCGGCAGCGGGCTCGGCGAGCAGGCCGGGACGGACCACCTCAGTAGCGCGGTGGACCAGGCGACCCTTGGCGATCAACGCCGCGTACAGCGACAGATCGCTGAGATCAGCGGACACCAACTCGGTGCCGCGCACCCACGACAACTGATGCACCGCCGGGCGGCCGCCGACCAGCCGGACCCGTTCCAGCCGCAGCGCCTCGTCCTGACCGATCAGCGCGGCCCAGTCGGGGGGCGTGCCGATGGACTGGTCGAGGATCTCCGTGGTCACCGTCTGCCCCTGGTCGCGCAGATCCTCGGCGAACCCGTGCAACGACGTGAGCTGGTATTTGATCCGCGGGTACACGAACGTCCCCCGGCCCGGCTCCTGCGACAGCAGCCCTTCGTCCTCCAACTGCTTCAGGGCCTGCCGCAGCGTTGCCAGAGTCACCCCGTACCGCGCGCTGAGCTCCTTCTGCGGGGGCAGCGCGGACCCGGCCGGCAACTCGCCGTCCTTGATCTTGGTAGTCAGGTCATCGGCGATCACCTGATATTTCGGCGTGCGCGCGGGCAACGGGCATCTCCTGGTCGACCTGGTCGAGGGCGGCGCGGTAGGCGGCGACCTCGGCTCGCAGGTCGTCGGGTGAGGCACCGTCCAGAACCCTACGCATCAGAGCGGCGCCGATCACCACCCCGTCCCCGGCACGTGCCGCCGTGGCCGCCTGCGCCGGCGTGGAGATGCCGAAACCGATCAGCACGGGCAGGTCGGTCACCGCCTTGAGCCGGGCGGCCAGTGGTGCCGCGGTCGCGGCCAGCGTGTCACGCTCGCCGGTGGTGTTCATGACGCTCACCGCATAGACGAACCCTCGGCTGCGCCGGCCGATCTCGGTGAGCCGATCCTCCGGTGTGACCGGCGCGGCCAGCAGCACCAGGTCGATCCCGGCCGCCGCCGCGGCCCTCTCCAGCCGGTCGGCCTCATCCACCGGCACATCGGGCACGATCAGCCCGGAGAACCCGGCCTCCGCCAGCCGCCGGCAGAACGCCTCCGGCCCACCCGTATCCCCGCCGCCGCTCAACGGCCCATCGCCTCGGATGGTGGCTCCCGCGCCCGAATCTGTGGGCTCGCCGCACCGGGCGGTCGCCTGGCTGCCGCGTACGGGCTGGTTCGCTCTGCTGGTGTCTTTTCCACCTTCGCGGGTGGGTTCACCTGCCTGGCGGGTGGGTTCACCTGCCTGGGGGTCGCCGCGAAAGACGAGGTTGGCGTATGTCATCGCGATCAGTGGGATGCGGATGCGGTGACGCGCCGCGGTCAGGTCGGACAGGATCGACGCAGCCGTTGCTCCCCGGCGCAACGCCTGGTCGGAAGCTCGTTGGATGGTGGCGCCGTCGACCATCGGGTCGGAGAACGGCAGTCCGATCTCGACCGCGTCGGCGCCGGCGTCCTGGAAGGCCAGCAGGTAATCGATCCAGTCCGGGGTGATGCCACCGGTCAGGTAAGGATTCAGCCGCTTCATCGGACCTCACCGGCCAGCGTCGCCATGTCCTTGTCTCCCCGGCCGGAGAGGGTGAGCAGCACCGTCGACCCGGCAGGCAGATCGGGCGTGCCGGCCGCGCGCAGCACCCAGGCCACGGCATGCGCCGACTCCAGCGCGCAGATGATCCCCTCGCTGCGGGCCAGCCGCCGGACCGCGGCGAGCACCTCGTCGTCGGTGACCGTGCGGTATTCCGCCCGGCCGGTCGTCCCCAGATGCGCGTGCTCCGGTCCGACACCGGGATAGTCCAGCCCGGCCGCGATCGATTCCGCCTCGAGCACCTGGCCGGCCGGATCCTGCAGGATCAAGGAGCGGTAGCCGTGCACCACGCCGGGTGTCCCGTTGGTCATCGCGGCGCCACCGGCCGCCTCCACCCCGACCAGCCGCGCCGGAGTGTCCACGAACCCGGCGAAGGTGCCGGCCGCGTTGGACCCGCCGCCCACGCAGGCCACGACCACGTCGGGAACGACGGGGGTCTGCGCCCGGGCCTCCTCGCCGATCACCCGCTGCAGCTCGCGGACCAGCCACGGATAGGGATGCGGGCCGGCCACCGATCCGAGGCAGAAATGTGCCTCGTCGACTGCGGCGACCCAGGCGCGCATCGCCTCGTTCGTCGCGTCCTTCAGCGTGCGGCTGCCGCTGGTCACCGGGATCACCTCGGCGCCGAGCAGCTCCATCCGGAAGACGTTGAGCCGCTGACGGTCGATGTCACGCTCACCCATGTAGACGGTGGCGCGCATGCCGAACAGGGCGGCGGCGGTGGCCGTGGCGACGCCGTGCTGGCCGGCGCCGGTCTCGGCGATCAGCCGGGTCTTGCCCATCCGCTGCGCCAGCACTGCCTGGCCGAGCACGTTGTTGATTTTGTGGGAGCCGGTGTGAGCCAGGTCCTCCCGCTTGAGCAGCAGGGTCACGCCGAGCTCGGCGGAGAGGTTGGCGGCGGGGGTGAGGGCTGTGGGGCGCCCCGCATATTCCGAGCGGAGCCGGGCGAGCCGCTCGTGGAATGACGGGTCGGCCCAGGCCTCGCGAAACGCCGCTGCCAGCGCGGCGCAGGCCGGGACCAGTGACTCGGGCACATAACGCCCGCCGAACTCGCCGAAGCGGCCGGTGGCCGTCGGTGCCTCCATCGCCGCGGCCGGGTGAGGCCTTGCTGTCTCGATGTGTGCTGTCTCCAGCATCTGCGTCGGCGCTGACATCTCACGCTCCAAAAGTTATAGAACTCTGCCGCCCAAGCATGCCATGATGGGCGGCAGAGTTCTAGAACTATTTCGGAGGGGGTCAGGCCACCTTGTACAGCGCCTCCGGCGTCACCAGCCCGGCCAGCACCCGGCCGTCATCGGTGACCAGCACACTGAACAGCGAGCCGCTCAGCAGCCGGCCCTTGCCCCACGAGCCGCTCACCTCCGGCAGCACACTCAGCAGTGCCTGCGCCTGCTGGGCGTCCTCACCGGTGCCCTTGCCGGCCTTCGTCAGCTCGGACAGCGTGCCCCCGGGCAGCTTGGCCGAGACGATCGAGGTCCAGCCCTTGCCGATCACCTTCGGCCCGTCCTTCTGCGACGAGACGGAGGGGACCGGGTGCGGGAGACCCTTCTTGGCCGCGTCACCCTTGGCCGCGCCGGCCTTGGCGGCGTCCGACGGGGTTCCGGCCTCGTCGATCTTCGCGTTCGGCGGCGGGTTGAAGGTGAACTGCTCCGCGTCCGGCACGCTGAAGCTGATGGAGTCGAAAGCGACCCGGACAGCCGGCTTCGCCGCACCCTTGGCATACACCTCGACCCGCAGCGGGACGTGCTGCTCGGCGTCGATCGCCAGCCGCACCTGCCCCACCAGCGACTCGGTGTCTCGCGGGCTCAGCACCAGCTCGTACGCGTCCCGCCCGGCCACCTTGGCCGCGCCGGTGGTCTCGACCTTGGTCGACGGGTCGATCGCGGCGAGAGCCGCGTCCGCCGCCTGCTGCGGGGTCGACGGCAGTGCGCTGGGCAGCGACCGCGGCGACCCCTTGCCGGCGTCCTTCGGCAGCTTCAGGTGCTTGCCCGTGTTGTCCGAGCTGCTCCACTGCCAGACGTCCGACCCGTTACGGATCACGTCGGTCTCACCCTGCGTCCCGAGCAGGGCGAACCGCACCTTGTCCTCACCCGCGTACCACACGCGGGCGGTGTTGCTGCCGGCGATCAGACTGGTCAGGCCACCGGTGCCGCCGGCCGAGGCGCCGAACTTGCTGGCCAGCCCGGCGACGCCGGGCAGACCCAGATCGGTGCTCTCGACCACGGTGCCGGAGAGACCGGCCGGGTTGGCGCCCTGCAGATCCACCAGCAACTGGGCCGCGCTGCGGTCCGGCAGCGAGGGGCCGGCATTCGCCACGATCGTGCCGGCTGCCGCGCCGCCCCCGATGACGACGACCGCGGTGGCCCCCGGTAGCAGCCAGCGCAGTGCCGGCCTCGACTTCCACACGGACACGATGTCCACCTCCCGTTGGTATGCAGCAATCGTGCTTCGGCACCGCTGTGACAAGGCTGAGAGCGACCCGTAGGGGCCAGGCTTAGGGGACCACAGGGCCGCTAGCCATGTGCAGTGACATAGGTGGCGTTCGAGGGAGATGAGCAGGCAGCAACGGCAGGTGCGAATGAACGACGGCGTCAGGCGACAAGAATTTGGGTGCACTAGCTATAGGTGCGTGCGGTCTGAGGATCGGGGTGCCGGGGTGCCGGGGTGCCGGGGTGCCGGGGTGCCGGGGTGCCGGGGTGCCGGGGTGCCGGAGTGCCGGAGTGCCGGAGTGCCGGGTGTCAGAGGTCTCCATGCGATCAGGGCGTGCGGTGGGGCCTGGAGTGCTGTGACGGGACTGAGAGCCGGTAACCACCGGAGGGATCGACATGACAAGGTGGCATCGTGCGGTTGCTGGTGGTGGAGGACGAGGAACGGCTGGCTGCTGCGCTGCGTCGTGGCTTGCAGGCCGAGGGGTTCGCGGTCGATGTGGCCCACGACGGGCAGGACGGGCTGGAGATGGCCCGCCACGGCGGATATGACGCGATGATTCTCGATGTCATGCTGCCGCGGCTCTCCGGGTATCGCGTCGTGCGACAGTTGCGGGCCGAGCGGCACTGGTTGCCGGTGCTGATGCTCTCCGCGAAAGACGGTGAGTATGACCAGGCCGATGGTCTGGATTGCGGCGCCGACGACTATCTGACCAAGCCTTTTTCGTACGTCGTCCTCCTCGCCCGGCTGCGCGCGTTGCTGCGCCGTGGCACGCAGGCTCGGCCCGTGGTTCTGACCTGTGGTGATGTCGAGCTGGATCCGGCGGAGAAGCGGGTGCTGGTCACCGGCACCGAGGTCACCCTGACCACCCGCGAGTTCGCCCTGCTGGAGTATCTGATCCGTCGTCCGGGCGAGGTCGTCTCGAAGACCGAACTGCTTGATCATGTCTGGGATGCCGCTCTGGAGACCGCGCCCAACGCTGTGGAGGTCTACATCGGCTACCTGCGTCGCAAGATCGGCCGGGACCGTCTGGAAACGGTCCGCGGTTCCGGCTACCGCCTCGTCGCCGCGTCCGGCGCCCTCACCGAGTAGCAGCCATGACACCGAGGCCCCCTCCCGCGTCGTCCGGTGGCGTGGTGGCGCCGGGCCGCGGTGATGCCGCCGTTCGCGCACGGCTCGGAAGTGGGCGGCTCGCCGTGGTGGTGCCAGCTGACGGAAGGGCGTTGACGGTGAGGTCGGTGCCCGCGCTTGAGCCGGTGAGCGGGTGGGGGTTGCGGGCCGGTGGGGTCGGTGCCGGCGCTTGAGCTATCGAACTGGTGGGGGCTTGTAACCAGTGGGGTCGGCGCCCCCGCTTGAGCTGGTGAGCTGGTGAGCTGGTGAGCTGGTGAGCTGGTGAGCTGGTGAGCTGGTGAGCTGGTGAGCCGGTGAGCCGGTGAGCCGGTGGGGTCGGCGGCTGGGCGTGGGGTCGTGAGGCGGGCGGGGAGGGCGTGGGGCAGTGACGGTGGTGGGGGAGACGCGCGGGGCGGTGGGGTGATGCGGCGGCGGCTTCGGGAGCTGAGTCTGCGGGCTCGGCTGTTGCTGATCTCGGTGGCGGCGCTGGGGTTCGGGCTGGCGGCCGGCGGGGTGGTGCTGGTGACAGTGCTGACCTTCGCGCAGGGGCGGGCGGTGCACTCGCAGGCGATGGACACGGCGCGAGGGGTGGCGAGCCTGGTCGATCAGGGGCAGCTGCCCAGTCGGATCGAGGTTTCGCCGGAGACGAAAGTTCAGGTCATCGACGAATCGGGGCGGGTGCGGTCGGTGTCGGCCACGGCTGACCGGCTGGTGCCCTTCCTGTACGAGGATGAGCTGCGGGATCTGCCCGACGGGGAGGGACGGTCGATCCCCGGGGAGCGGATCGGGTTCGAGGGCGAGGCCCGGGTGGTCAAACTGACCGCGGGTCCGGCCACCCAGCCGCTGCGAATCCTGGTGGCGCGGTCGACCAGCGAGCTGACGCAGAGCGTGCATCTGCTGCGGGTCACGCTGCTGGTGGCGTTCCCGCTGCTGGTGGCCTTGCTGGCGGCCGGGCTGTGGCGGGCGCTCGGGGCGGCGCTGCGGCCGGTGGACGCGCTGCGCGCCGGAGCTGAAGAGATCACCGGGGGGACCCGGGCCGGACGGCTGCCGGTGCCGGACTCGCACGACGAGGTCGGGCGGCTGGCGATCACGCTCAACGACATGCTGCATCGGCTGGACACGGCGCGGGCGCGGCAGCGGGCGTTCGTGGCGGACGCGGCGCACGAGTTGCGCAGCCCGCTCACCAACATGCGAACCGAGCTGGAGGTGGCGCAGCGGCTGCCGGACGACACCGACTGGGCGGCCTTCACCGACGATCTGCTCGTCGATGTGCAACGACTGTCCCGGCTGGTGGACGACCTGCTGTTGCTGGCGCGGGCCGATGACGGGGTGGGGCGGGCGGCGGTCGCTCGCCGGCTCGAGGAGGTCGACCTCGGGCAGTTGGTCGATGAGGTGGCGTCGCGGTATCCGGGTGTGGAGGTCGTGGCGTCCGACGAGCCGCTGCCGATGGTGGCCGAGCCGGACGGGCTGGCCCGGGTGGTGGCGAATCTGATCGACAACGCCTGCCGGCACAAACGGGACCGGGTGACGGTGCGTACGGCAGCGTCCGGGACGGACCTGCTGGTCGTGGTCACCGACGACGGGCCGGGGATTCCGGCGGAAGACCGGGAACGGGTGTTCCACCGGTTCACCCGGCTCGACGATGCACGGGCGCGGGATGCCGGCGGGTCCGGGCTGGGGTTGGCGATCGTCCGGGAACTGGTGCGCAGGCACGGCGGTTCGGTGACGCTCGGCGACGCTGAGCCGGGACTGCGGGTCGAGGTTCGCCTACCGGCCGACAAACAGCAGACGCCCGTATCCGCTTCAACCCCGGCGAGCCCGAAGTGATGGCCCGCCCGGAGGCGGGGTGAGCTGGCCGGCGGGACCCCGGAGGCGGGGTGAGCTGGGCCGGCGGGACCCCGGAGGCGGGGTGAGCTGGGCCGGCGGGACCCCGGAGGCGGGGTGAGCTGGGCCGGCGGGACCCCGGAGGTGGGGGCGGGGGCGCGGACGGGTGAGAATCGGGGGAAAAGCTGTGGAGGGTGGGAACTTTCCGCAACATCGGGCCGACCAAGGAGCGTGCCCGGCAGCGGGCGATGAATCGACGGAAGGTTCCTTCAACAATGTCGCTGCTCAAGCGTTCCGCAGTGGTGGCCGCCGCGGCCGGATTGCTGACCCTGGCGCTGGCCGGACCGGCCGCCGCGCATGTGACGGTCAACCCGAACACGGCGACCGCGGGCGGATACACGAAGGTCGCCTTCCGCGTGCCGAACGAGTCGGACAGCGCGTCGACCACCAAGCTCGAGGTGAACCTGCCGGCCGACCAGCCGATCGCCTCGGTGTCGGTGAAGCCGCTGCCGGGATGGACGGCGACCGCGGTGAAGACGAAGCTGGCCACGCCGATCAAATCGCACGACACCGAGATCACCGAGGCGGTTTCCAAGATCACCTGGACGGCGGCCAAGGGGTCGGAGATCCAGCCGGGGCAGTTCCAGGAGTTCGACGTGTCGATGGGGGCGTTGCCGCAATCGGGGCAGCTGGTGTTCAAGGCGCTGCAGACGTACTCCGACGGCACCGTGGTCCGCTGGATCGACGAGCCCACCGCGGACGGGTCCGAGCCGGACAGCCCGGCGCCGGTGCTCAAGATCGTGCCGGCTGCCGCCGCGAGCGCCTCGCCGGCCGCCGCTGCCGCCGCCGCCCCGGCGAAAGCCGACGACTCCGGCGATTCGGGCAGCGGTACGGGCTGGGGTCTTGCCGGACTCGTCGCCGGGTTGGTGGCGCTGGTGCTGGCCGGACTCGCGTACGCGAAAGCAAGCCGTAAGCCGGAGACCGCCGGAACCGGCAAGGCCGCCGCAAGCTGAGGATTCGCCGGGGTTGCGGGTCCGCCGGGAGGCCGGACCCGCAACACGCGTCGATCGGGTCGCCGTCTGCTGGACCATTCCCGATGGTGACGCCGGGTAGAAACGGATCCATCGGCAGTGGGGTGGGAAGGTCTGTCCCGGAACCGGGGTGAGCTGCGCTAGGCTGCCGCGGAAGATCAACGACGGCCTGCTGGAGAACACATGACGGTCCGCATCTGGCAGGGCATGGCGGGCAAGTCCCGTCTTTGGCACGGGCTGCTGGCGTTCATCGTCCTGGCGTCGCTGATCACGCAGATCGTCCTGACGGCGACGGATTCAGCGCCGCATGCCGGGCCCGCGGTGCACGAGACCGTGGTGACAAGATTCGTCCGGCTTTTTAGCTACTTCACGATTCAGAGCAACCTGCTGGTGCTGATCGCGACCCTGGCCCTGCTGCGGGATCCGAACCGGGATGGGCGGGTCTGGCGGGTCATCCGGCTCGACGCGCTGCTCGGCATCGTGATCACCGGAATCGTGTACAGCACGATCCTGGCCGGGCAGGTGGCGCTGCACGGGGCCGCCTACCTGGCCAATCTGGGTTTCCACTACATCGCCCCGTGGGCGGCCCTGCTCGGTTGGCTGCTCTTCGGCCCGCGGCCGCGGATCGACGCGCGGACCATGGCCTGGGCGGCGCTCTGGCCGACGCTGTGGATCGGGTACACACTGGCGCACGGCGCCGCCACCGACTGGTATCCGTATCCGTTCGCCGATGTGAACAGCCTCGGTTATCCCAGGGTGCTGGCCAACCTGGCAGCTGTCGTGCTCGTTGCCGCGGTGCTGGCCGCCCTGCTGCGTCTGCTCGATACGCGTCTCCCGTACAGGGTGGCGGCTGCTCCTGAGGCGGCGGCTCCTGTCCTGCCGCTTCCCCGTTCCGGCACGGAGCCCGTCGCTCACCGCGATAGGTGACGCTGCCGCAGGTCCGGTCCTCGGCACCGTCCATGCTTACTTCCTGCTTGAGCATCGTTCAAGCGGCCGGCGATGGAAGTCGTCTTGAGTCGGCCCGCGCAGGTGAGCGGGTCCGGGCGGATTTGCCGTTGCTGGTTCGGCAGGACTCAATAATCTGCCGAAACTGGTGGGTGTCGTCAACCCAGAACGGGCGACTGCTCAACTAGCTCGGACGCCTCTGTTCGCTCTTGTGGATGGGGCCTCACCCGGCCCGCGCCGATAAGGACGACCCTCTCGTCCGACCACGTCCGGGGTGCCGTCACCCCGGCCGGGTCCTCGACGGTCAAGCGGGCAAGACGTAAGGCCGATGGAGCCGGCTGTGACAGCACAAGCTCTCGTCCCATATCCAGCTGATGAATGGCCAGCTCGGTGGCCCAGGTGGCAAGGAAATCACCGGTCGAGAGGACATGCCCCTGAAATCGCACCGCGGCAGACTCGAGCCGGGAAGTGGCGGCGCGCACGCCTTCCACCGTCGGCAGCATGTGCCGCGTCGAATGCGCTTTGAGTTGTAGGCCTTGACGTGGCAATCGACAAAAGCCAACAGCAACGCCGGTCAATGTGCGGATGGCGCGAGCGGCGTGAACGCCTGGGGCGGATTCAGTCCGCCATCCAATAGTGCAGGGCGAAGCCCCACGGGGAGAACGTCAGCACGGTCACGGCCCCCCACGCCCAGACCCAGGCTCTCGCGTGCACCGACGGGCCACGGTCTCTCGCCGACATCGCGACTGACCAGCCGACCAGAGGCAGCGGGAAGAAGAGGAGGAATCCCACGAGGAAGTGGGCCGTGACGAACCACGCGTACAGCGGGCACCACCACGGCGCCGCCTCGACCGAGGGGAAGGGGATCGAGTCCTTCGGGTCTCCGAGCCGTGCCAGGCTCGGTGCGAACAACGCCACGTAGTCGCCGGTGCGGAGCACCGCACACAACAGTGACGGCAGGGCGCCGAACAGGTGTACCCCCAGCAGAATCTGCAGGAGGCGGGTGGTCATCCGGCCAGGATGCCGCCGCCCGTCCACCTCCGGCCGAGTTTGTCGTTCGAGATGCGCTCGTGACATGGCCGGCAAGGTACCAGGCCTCTACCAGGCATTTGTCGCCCTCGTGAGGTCGGCTGAGGCGGAACACCCGTTGCGGCGTCGGCGGCCGATCCAACAACTTTTAGAACGACTGGAGTTCTTCGGGCCGACATGCCGGCCGTCCTCGGCCGCACCGGCACCGCCGCCTACCTGCTCGGAGCCGTCAGCAATGTCCAGGCCAGGGACCGCACTCACAACTCTCGGATATTTTCTCGAAACTCTCGGGATCAAAGGCCTCCGTCTGAGCTGGTTAAGAGCCCAGCTCAGACAGCTTTCTCGGCGCTGCCGACATTGATACTTCCGGAAATTTTCCGGTAGATATTGTTTCGGCATTGTTGCCGTGCCAGCATGGGCTGCATCGAAGCCCATCGCTCTGGCTCCGATTCCGCACCTCGTCGAATCCCCGCACCGGACGGCGGCCCGCCCGCCCTCCGGCGATGCCCGGCGGCCGGAGTCGGAGCTGACAAGGAGATCACCGTGGCAAACGAATCCCCCCGCCGGCGATCCCTGCCGGTCCGGGCCCTGCTCGCCGGCACCGTCGCCGCCGTCGGCGCGTTCACCGCCCTGATGGTGACGCCGGATGCCAACGCCGCCGCCGGCACCCTGGGTGCCGCCGCCGCCCAGTCCGGCCGCTATTTCGGCACCGCGATCGCCGCGGGCCGGCTCGGCGATGCCACCTACACCACGATCGCCGGGCGTGAGTTCACCATGGTCACGCCGGAGAACGAGATGAAGCCGGACGCCACCGAACCGCAGCGCGGCCAGTTCACTTTCAGCTCCGGGGACCAGATCTACAACTGGGCCACCCAGCGCGGCATGAAGGTCCGCGGTCACACGCTGGCCTGGCATTCGCAGCAGCCGGGCTGGATGCAGAGCCTCAACGGCAGCGGCCTGCGCCAGGCCATGATCGACCACATCAACGGCGTGATGGCCCACTACAAGGGCAAACTCGCCTACTGGGACGTGGTCAACGAGGCGTACAACGAGGATGGCAGCCGTCGGCAGTCGAATCTGCAGGGCACCGGCAACGACTGGATCGAGGTGGCGTTCCGCACGGCGCGGGCCGCCGACCCGTCGGTCAAGCTCTGCTACAACGATTACAACATCGAGAATTGGTCGTACGCGAAGACCCAGGGCGTCTACAACATGATCCGGGACTTCAAGTCGCGCGGCGTCCCGATCGACTGCGTCGGCCTGCAGACCCACTTCACCGGGGGCAGCTCGCTGCCGGGCAACTTCCCGACCACGCTGTCGAGCTTCGCGGCGCTGGGTGTCGACGTCGCGCTGACCGAGGTCGACGTCACCAACGCATCCACCTCGCAGTACGCCGGGCTCACTCAGGCCTGCGTCAACGTGCCCCGCTGTGTCGGCATCACGGTGTGGGGCGTGCGGGACAGCGATTCGTGGCGGTCCAGCGAGAGCCCCCTGCTGTTCGACGGTGGCGGCACCAAGAAGGCGGCGTACACCTCGGTGCTCAACGCCCTGAACGCGGCCGGTCCGGTCACCTCGTCGCCGACCCCGGGCGGCGGCTCCGGTTCGCCGTCATCGTCGCCGTCCACCCCGCCGGCCGGCACCGGGCGGATCGTCGGCGCCCAGTCCGGCCGGTGCATCGACGTGCCGAACGCGTCGCAGAACAACGGCACCCGGGTGCAGCTCTACGACTGCAACGGCCAGACCAACCAGGCGTGGACGCTCACCTCCGGCAAGCAGCTGACCGTGTACGGCAACCGCTGCCTGGACGCCGCGGGGTCGGGCAACGGCGCGGCCGTGCAGATCTACAGCTGCAACGGGCAGGCCAACCAGCAGTGGAACGTCAACGCCAACGGGACCATCACCGGCGTGCAGTCGGGGCGCTGCCTCGACGTCTGGGGCACCGGTAACGGCCAGCAGGTGCAGATCTACGACTGCAGTGGGCAGGCCAACCAGCGGTTCACCCTGAGCTGATCAGGGGTCGGCCGGGGCGGGGGAGCCGAGCGGCGTGTCGTCGAGGCTCTCCCGCAGGTCGACCAGGGAGTCGAAGACGCGTACGGCGCCCGCGTCGTGAAGCTCTTGAACCGAGAATCCGCCGGTGCGCACGGCGATGGTCGGCACCTCGAGTTTGCGGGCCGCGACGCAGTCCCAGGTGGAGTCGCCGATCATCACGCCGGACACGCCGTCGACCCGGTGCAGTGCGGTTGCCACCAGATCCGGCTCGGGTTTGCTGTTCTCCACGTCGTCGGCAGTGGTCCAGGCGTCCGCGAACGGGCGGCCGCCGACCAGGTCGAGGAAGTGTTCGACGTGCTGCTTCTTACCGGAGCTGGCGAGCACGAGGCGGAACCCGCGGGACTTGACCTCCTCGATCAGCTCGCGGGCTCCCTCGAACGGCCGGACCTCGTCGATCAGCCGGTCGAACTCCTCGCTCCAGACCTCGCGGAGCGCGTCGCCGTGGCGCCGCTCGACGTCGTCGCCGGCCACCGCCTTGACGAGTTGATCGCCACCCATGCCGATGGCGCGGTGGATGCGCCAGATCGGCAGGGTGATTTCGTAGCGCCGGAAGGACCGGTACCAGGCCAGGGCGTGCTGGTAGTTGGTGTCGACGAGGGTGCCGTCGACGTCGAAGATCGCGGTGTCGGCCATCCTCCGCCTGTACCCACCGCGACCCGGCTCACTCCCCGCAGGCGTTGCCGTTGAGGGTGAACCCGGTGGGCGCCGCGGTGTTCCCGGTGTGCCCGGCCTGGAAACCGATGGTGACCGACCCGTTGACCGGGATCGCGGCGTGGTAACCGGCGTTCCGTGCGGTCACCGACCCGCTGGCCGGCGAGTAGGTCGCGTTCCACCCGGAGCTGATGGTCTGGCCGGCGGCCAGCGTGAAGCCCAGCGCCCACCCGTCGACGGCGGCGCTCCCGGTGTCGGTGATGGTGAGGTTCGCGGTCAGCCCGGTGCGCCAGGCGCTGATCGAGGTGCTCACCCGGCAGGCCGTGCCGGCCGGTGCGGGTGACGACGGTGACGGGGGCGGGGAGGTGGTGGCGCCGTCCAGGCCTCGGTGCGGGTGGCTTCGGGCAGCACGACGATGTATCCGTGGCGGTCCGCCGCGGTGAGGTAGTCCCGGCCGTTCCCGCCGGCCGGTTCAGGGCAGGGTGCAGGCGATCGCCGGGGTGATGGCGGGGCTGCCGGAGGCGATCAGGCCGAAGGTGGCGGCGGCGCCGGGATCGAGCATGCCGTTGTACGTGGCGTTGACGACCGTGACGGCGTTGCCGCTGACGCTCAGCGAGCCGCTCCACACCTGGCTGATCGATTGTCCGGCGGGCAGCGTCCAGCCGACCCGCCATCCGCTGGTCGGCGTGGTGCCGGTGTTGGTGACGGTGACCTCCGCCTGGAAGCCGCCCGGCCAGCTGTTGACGACCCGGTAGGTGACGGCGCAGCCGCCCGGCTGGCCACCGGGCGTCCCGGACGGCGTGACCGACGGCGACACCGGCGGGGTGGTGCTCGGCAGCTGGGCGAAGAACTTCGCGATCTCCGCGCCGGTCCAGGTGCGCGCGCCGTCCGTGGCGGTCGTCCCGTCCACCGGCTCCGGGGTGTGGTCGCCGTCGAAGGCGGCCCACTCGACCGGGTGACCGGTCCGGCATCCGGTGTAGGCGGTCACCACATGGGTGAGGCTGCCGCGGGCCGGTTCCGGCGGGTTCTGCGCGGTGCAGCCGTTGGCCCGCACGAAACTGTCCCGCAGGCCGCGCCCGAGGGAGATGTCCAGGACGCTGTCGTGGATGCCGTGGATGCCGAGGTACGCGACCGGCTGACCGATGCCGGAGCAGCCGCTGAGGTTGGCGCCGGAGAGCACCGCCACCGCGCGGAAGACCGCGGGGCGGGCGCACGCCACGGCGTAGCTCATCGCACCGCCGTAACTCCAGCCCAGCGCGAACACCTGGGAGGTGTCGACGCACAGGTCGCCCTCGATCAGTGCGGTGAGGGCATCGACCAGGGCCAGGTCGCGGCCGCCGGGGTTGGCCCAGCCGTTGTCGATGCCCTGCGGCGCGACCAGGATGGTGGTGGCGCCGGCGAGTCGCTGCTGGCCGTAGTAGGCCCAGGTCGCGCCGGCCGGGCCGCCGGTCGCCACGTCGGCCGCGGTGCCGTTGAGCCAGTGGAAGGCGAACATCAGCCGGTACGGGTGGTTGCGGTCGTAGCCGTCCGGCACCCGCAGGATGTAGGTGCGGTTCTGGCCGCCGCTGGAGATGGTGCGGGTGCCGCTCGTCAGGGTCGGTGCCTTGCCGCATCCGGCGACCGCCGCCGTGGCGGGCACGCCGGTGCCGAACAGTCCGGTGAGCGTCGCGGTGGCCAGGGCCAGCGCGCAGAGAATCGCTGTCACGGTGCGTCGGGTCATCTCAGGTTCCCCTTTCCGGCGCCGGTCGGGGGTGACCGGCGCCGGGTGTCGATCGGTCAGGCGGCGGCGCAGGTGGGTGTCGCGGTCGGGCCGGTGCCGGTGCCCTGGAAGCCGAACTCGGTGGTGCCACCGGCGGCCAGCTGCCCGTTGTAGCTGGCGTTGCGGAAGCTGACCGTGCCGGTGCTGCCGCCGGCGGTGGCACTCCAGGTGCTGGTCACGGCGCTGCCGGCGGGCAGGGCGACGCCGACGTTCCAGCCGGTGATCGGGGCGGACCCGGCGGTGACCCTGATGGTCGCGACGAAGCCGCCGTTCCACGAGTTGAGCGACACCGACGCGCTGCAGGCCCCGGACGGCTGCGGCGGAGTGCTGACGCTGGTGCTGGGCGACGGTGCGGACGGCGAGGTGGTGGTCCCGCCGGCGTTGAGGGCGTTCAGCACCGAGGTGTATGCCGCCTTCTTGTTCCCGGAGCCGTCGAACAGCAGCGGGTTCTCGCCGCTGCGCCACGAGTCGGTGTCCCGGATGCCCCAGACGGTGATGCCGGCGCACCGCGACACCGCCATGCAGGCCCTGGTCACGCTCGCGTAGACGTTCGCCTGGTTGCCGCCCTGCGCCACGTCCAGCTCGGTGATCTGGACGTCGACGCCCAGGTCGGCGAAGCGCTGCAGGTTCGCCTGGTAGTCGCCGGGGATCCCGGTGCCCAGGTGCGACTGGAAGCCGACGCAGTCGATCGGCACGCCGCGGGACTTGAAGTCGCGGACCATGGTGTAGACGCCGGTCGACTTCGCGTTGATCCCGTCGGTGTTGTAGTCGTTGTAGCAGAGCTTCGCGCCCGGGTCGGCGGCCCGCGCGGCCCGGAAGGCGGCCTCGATCCAGTCGTTGCCGGTGCGCTGCAGGTTGGAGTCGCGGCGGGCCCCGCTGCCGCCGTCGGCGAACGCCTCGTTCACCACGTCCCAGGCGTAGATCTTGCCTTTGTAGTGCGTGGCGACCTGGGTGACGTGGTTGATCGCCGCACTGCGCAGCGCGCTGCCGGACAGTGCCTGCGCCCAGCCGGGCTGCTGGTTGTGCCAGAGCAGGGCGTGCCCGCGGACCCGGGACCCGTTGGTCAGGCCCTGGTTGAGAATGCGGTCGCCGTTGGTGAAGGTGAACCGGCCCTGGGACGGTTCGGTGGCGTCCCACTTCATCTCGTTCTCCGGGGTGACCGCATTGAACTCGCGGGTCAGGATCCCGGTGTAGGTGGTGTCGCCGAGCCGGCCGGCAGCGATCGCGGCGCCGAAGTACCGGCCGGTCTGCGCGGCCGAGGCGCCGAGCGTGGTCGCCGCCTCGGCGGTGCCGATCACCGCGACGCTCGCGGCCACGACGACTCCCGCGGCGGCCGAGGCCAGCAGCAGGGAGCGGGTTCTGCGGAGCAGGGACATGGCGGGGGCCCTTCCGTGGGAGCGCTTCCATCAATGAACGGCAATGTTGCCAATACATTTCGCGGCAAGGCAAGATCCGACCATCGTGGTGGCGCCGGCATAACGATTTCCGATCCGGAAATTGATGACCGCAAAAGTGTTATCTCCGGTGCCGTGCCGTGGTCGTGCGACGAGATCGGCTTTTTCGGATGGTGCACCAAGCTGTTCGTCTCCGGTGCCACCTGGGCGGACGCCGGTCGTCCGGGAGCGTGCCGCGAGAGAGCGGCAAAAGACCTCTTGAATGTCTGGAAACATCCTGACAACCTTCGGAAACAGGTCTGTTAGCGCTCCCATCCCCTTCCGGTGTTGCGTTCTAGTACCGTCCGAGCAGCGGAAACACCGGTGTGAGCGATAACAGGTCCACCATCCCTCGAAAGGACCCCGCCATGCCCCGAAGCAGCCTGCCTGGACGACGACGGTGGTTCCGGACAGCGATCCTCGCCGTCCTCTGCGTCGCCGGCGTGATCGCCCTGCCCGGCTCCGCGGCGCAGGCACTCGACAACGGGGTGGCGCGCACCCCGCCGATGGGCTGGAACAGCTGGAACACCTTCGGCTGCAACATCAGCGAATCGCTGATCCGGCAGATGGCCGACGCGGTGGTCAGCAGCGGCATGCGCGACCTCGGCTACCAGTACGTGGTGGTGGACGACTGCTGGTTCAACCCGAACCGGGACTCGGCCGGCAACCTGCAGGGCGACCCCACGCGGTTCCCCAGCGGGATGAAGGCGCTCGGCGACTACCTGCACGCCAAGGGCCTCAAGTTCGGCCTCTACGAGGTGCCGCTGGACAAGACCTGCGCCCAGTACTTCAACAGCTATCCCGGGGCGACCGGCAGCCAGGGACACGAGGCGCAGGACGCGCGGCAGTTCGCCGCGTGGGGGGTCGATTACCTCAAGTACGACTGGTGCTCGCCGACCGGCACGATCAACGACCAGGTCACCACGTTCGCGAAGATGCGCGACGCGCTGGCGGCCACCGGGCGGCCGATCGTCTACAGCATCAACCCGAACAGCGTGCACGCCAAGACCGGCCCGCAGCGCAACTGGGGAGACGTCGCCAACATGTGGCGCACCACCGAGGACATCAGCGCCGCCTGGGACACCGGGCAGACCAACGGCTACCCGATGGGCGTCAAGAACATCGTGGACGTCACCGTGCCGCTGGCCGGATACGCCCGCCCCGGGCAGTTCAACGACCCGGACATGATGGAGGTCGGGCGCAGCGGGCTGACCGACACCGAGCAGCGCAGCCACTTCGCGCTCTGGACGATGCTGGCCGCGCCGCTGATCGCCGGCAACGACCTGCGGTCGATGAGCACGGCCACCCAGACCATCCTGAAGAACCCGCGGCTGATCGCGATCGACCAGGATTCGCTCGGCCTGCAGGCCACCCAGGTCAGCAACGACGGCACCCGCCGCGTACTGGCGAAGAAGTTGTCCAACGGTGACGTCGCGGTGGCTCTCTACAACCAGGGTGGCGCCACCACGACCGTGTCGACGACCGCCGCGGCGATCGGCAAGTCCGGCGGTTCCCTCACCCTGCAGGACGCCTGGACCGGCGGCACGACGACCAGCACCGGCGCGATCAGCGCAAGTGTCCCCGCCCACGGCACGGTGGTCTACCGGGTCAGCGGCGGGGGAACGGGCACGCCGCCGGCCGGCGCGACGCTGGTCAGCGCCTCCTCGGGACGGTGCCTCGACGTGCCGAACAGCGCCACGGCCAACGGTACCCAGCCGGCCGTCTGGGACTGCAACGGCGGCGCCAACCAGCAGTGGACCGCCGGCGGGGCGACCCTGCAGTCGCTCGGCAAGTGCCTGGACGCGCCGACCGGCGCCACCGCCGGCAGCAAGGTCCAGCTGTGGGACTGCAACGGCGGCACCAACCAGCAGTGGACCCTCAACGCCGACGGCACGATCCGCGGCACCGCCTCCGGCCTGTGCCTGGACGTCGACCACAACCTGACCGCGAACGGCACCCCGGTCCTGCTCTGGACCTGCACCGCCGCCGTCAACCAGCGCTGGAGCCGTGGCTGATGCCGAAACGATCCTGGGCGGCCGCCCTTCTGATCCTGGCGAGCCTGGCCGTCCCGTCCGCCGCGCACGCCGACAACCCGATCGTGCAGACCGTGTACACCGCCGATCCGGCGCCGATGGTCTACAACGGGCGCGTCTACCTCTACACCGGTCACGACGAGGACAACTCGACGTACTACACGATGAAGGACTGGCGGCTGTTCTCGTCCGCCGACATGGTCAACTGGACCGATCACGGTTCGCCGATGAGCCTGGCCACCTTCAGCTGGGCCGGTGCGAACGCCTGGGCCGGTCAGGTGGTCCCGCGTAACGGCAAGTTCTACTGGTACGTGCCGGTCACCGACCGGGCGACCGGGCGGATGGCGATCGGGGTCGGGGTGGCGAACAGCCCCACCGGGCCGTTCACCGACGCCCTCGGGCATCCGCTCGCCGAGAACGGTGAGATCGACCCGACGGTCTTCATCGACGACTCCGGCCAGGCCTACCTCTACTGGGGCAACCCCAACCTGTGGTACGTGCGGCTCAACCCCGACATGATCAGCTACACCGGGGGGATCCAGCAGATCCCGCTGACCACGGCCGGGTTCGGCACCCGGACCGGCAGCACCAACCGGCCGACGTTGTACGAGGAGGGCCCCTGGGTCTACAAGCGCAACGGAACCTACTACAACGTCTTCGCCGCGAAGTGCTGCTCGGAGTTCATCGGTTACTCCACCGCGCCCGGACCGACCGGGCCGTGGACCTATCGCGGCACGGTGATGCCGACCCAGGGTGGCAGCTTCACCAACCATCCGGGCGTCATCGACTTCAACGGCAATTCGTACTTCTTCTACCACAACGGCGCGCTGCCCGGCGGCGGCGGATACACCCGCTCGGTCGCGGTGGAGAGGTTCAGCTACCACGCCGACGGCAGCATCCCGACGATCACCATGACCACGGGCGGGGCGCCGCAGGTCGGGACGCTCAACCCGTACGTCCGGCAGGAGGCCGAGACCATCGCCTGGAGTTCCGGCGTGGAGACCGAGGCGACCAGCGGCGGCCGGAACGTCGGATACCTCGAGAACGGCGACTACATCAAGGTGAAGGGCGTCGCCTTCGGTACGGGGGCCACCTCGTTCTCGGCCCGGGTCGCCTCGGCCACCTCGGGGGGCCGTCTCGAACTGCGGCTGGGCAGCGCCACCGGCGCGGTGGTGGGCACCTGCACGGTGCCGGGGACCGGCGGCTGGCAGACCTGGACCACGGTCACCTGTCCGGTCAGCGGGGCGACCGGCACCCCGGACCTGTATCTGCGGTTCACCGGCGGCAGCGGCTATCTGTTCAACGTCGACTGGTGGCAGTTCGCGGGGGCGGGGAGCGCGCGATGAGGATCCGCCCGCTCGCGGCCGCCGACATCCGGCCCGGCTCGGGGCGGACCGCGACGTTCTCGTACAGCACCACCGGCAGCACGTTCACCCCGCTGGGCCCGGCGTTCACCCTGAACAACGCCCGGCAGTTCTTCATGGGTCACCGGTTCGGCCTCTTCGACTACGCCACCCAGGCGCTGGGCGGCGCGGTCACCGCCAACCGGTTCGACCTGACCACGCCCTGAGGCGCGGCCACCGCATCCACATCAAGGAGCGACTCATGACCCCGTTCCCGATCAGCCGCCGCGGCCTGCTGCAGGCGGCCGGCGCCGGCGCGGTGGCCGCCGGCCTCGGGCCGATCTCCCGGGCCGACGCTGCGGCGGTTGCGCCGGCCCGGGCCGACCTCGGTGTCTCGGCCTTCCCGTTCGACCTCGGACAGGTGCGGCTGACCACCGGACGATTCCTGGACAACCAGACGCGCACGCTGAACTACCTGCGCTTCGTCGACGCCGACCGGCTGCTCTACAACTTCCGGGCCAACCACGGCAGGAGCACCGGCGGCGCCGCGGCCAACGGCGGCTGGGACGCGCCCGACTTCCCGTTCCGCACCCACGTGCAGGGTCACTTCCTGACCGCGTGGGCGCAGGCCTGGGCCGCGCTGGGCGACACCACCTGCCGGGACCGGGCGAACTACATGGTCGCCGAGCTGGCCAAGTGTCAGGCGGCCAACGGCTACCTGTCCGGTTTCCCGGAGTCCGACTTCACCGCCCTGGAGGCGGGCACCCTCAGCAACGGCAACGTCCCCTACTACTGCGTGCACAAGACGCTCGCCGGGCTGCTCGACGTCTGGCGGCTGATCGGCGGCACCCAGGCCCGCGACGTGCTGCTGCGGCTCGCGGGATGGGTCGACACCCGGACCGCGCGGCTGACCACCAGCCAGATGCAGGCCATGCTGGGTACCGAGTTCGGTGGCATGAACGAGGTGCTGGCCGACATCTACCAGCAGACCGGCGACGGCCGCTGGCTCGCCACCGCCCAGCGGTTCGACCACGCCGCCGTCTTCACCCCGCTGGCCGCGGGCGCCGACCAGCTCAACGGGCTGCACGCCAACACCCAGGTGCCCAAGTGGGTGGGTGCCGTCCGGGAGTACAAGGCCACCGGCACCACCCGCTACCGCGACATCGGGCTCAACGCCTGGAACATCACCACGGGCGCGCACACCTACGCGATCGGCGGCAACAGCCAGGCCGAGCATTTCCGTGCCCCGAACGCGATCGCCGGCTACCTCACCAACGACACCTGCGAGCACTGCAACTCCTACAACATGCTCAAGCTGACCCGGGAACTGTGGCTGACCGACCCGGACCGGGCGGCGTACTTCGACTTCTACGAGCGGGCGCTGCTCAACCACCTGATCGGCGCGCAGAACCCGGCCGACAGCCATGGCCACATCACCTACTTCACCCCGCTACGGCCCGGCGGGCGGCGCGGGGTGGGACCGGCCTGGGGCGGCGGCACCTGGTCCACCGACTACGCCAGCTTCTGGTGCTGCCAGGGCACCGGGGTCGAGACCAACACCAAGCTGATGGAGTCGATCTACTTCTTCAGCGGGACCACCCTGACGGTCAACCTGTTCACCCCCTCGGTGCTGTCCTGGGCCGAGCGGGGCATCACCGTCACGCAGGCCACCGCGTACCCGGTCAGCGACACCACCACGCTGACCGTGTCCGGCACGCCGAGTGGGACCTGGAGCATCCGGGTGCGCATTCCGGGCTGGACGACCGGCGCCACCCTCGCGGTCAACGGCGTGGCGCAGGGCGTCGGCGCCACCCCGGGCGGCTATGCCACCGTCACCCGCGCCTGGGCGGCGGGCGACGTGCTGACCGTCCGGCTCCCGATGCGAGTGATCATGCAGCCGGCTGCCGACAACCCCGCGGTGCAGGCGATCACGTACGGCCCGGTGGTGCTCTGCGGCAACTACGGCGGCACCACGCTGTCGGCGCATCCGTCGCTGAACGTGTCGTCCATCGCCCGGACCGGGAGCGGCAGCCTGGCCTTCACGGCTACCGCGAACGGCGCCACCGTGTCGCTCGGCCCGTTCCCCGACGCGCAGGGGTTCGACTACGCCGTCTACTGGAACACCGGGTCCGGTGGTGAAGCGGCCTACCAGGTGGTGAACGTCGCGTCCGGGCTGGTGTTGGGCGTCCAGGACATGTCCACCGCGGACGGCGGCCGGGTGATCGTCTGGGGCGACACCGGCACCGCGGACCACCGGTGGGTCCAGGTGCCCGACGGCGGCGCCGTGCGGTTCCGCAACGTCAACAGCGGCAAGGTCCTCGGCGTCCAGAACATGGCGACCACCGACAACGCCCCCGTCCTGCAGTGGGCCGACAACGGCACCGCCGATCACCGCTGGACGCTGGTCGCCAACGCCGACGGCTCGTACCGGATCCGCAACGTCAACAGCGGCCGGGTGCTCGCCGTGTCCGGCGGTGCGAGCACCTGGGGGAGCCAGGTGGTCCAGACGTCCGACACCGGCGGCACCGGCAACAACTGGCGTCTCGTCCGGGTCGCCTGACCCCGGACCCACCACCACAGGGAGAGAGCTCGTGAAGAGAACCAGACCAATCTCCGCGTACGCGGCGGCAGCCGGCGTCGGTCTGCTGGCCTCGACGGCCGCGGTGATGACGGTGCCCGCGCACGCCGCGGCCGCCGGGTGCTCGGTCACCTACGCCGTGTCGTCGCAGTGGGACGGCGGTTTCGGCGCCAACGTCTCGGTCACCAACCTCGGTGATCCGCTCACCGGCTGGACGGTGACCTGGACGTACGGCGCCGGGCAGACCGTGACGCAGGCCTGGAACGCCACGGTGACCCAGAGCGGTTCGGCGGTCACCGCGAAGAACGTCGCCTACAACGGCTCGGTCGCCACCGGCGGCACCGTGTCGTTCGGCTTCAACGGCTCGTGGACCGGCAGCAACCCGGCGCCGGCCGGGTTCGCGGTCAACGGCGTCGCCTGCACCGGATCGCCGGGCTCGCCGTCCCCGTCCAGTCCGTCCCCGTCGTCGCCGTCCCCGTCGCCCTCGACCCCGGGCGGGACGTGCACGCTGCCGTCGACCTACCGATGGAGCTCGACCGGAGCGCTCGCTCAGCCGAAGTCCGGCTGGGTGGCGCTGAAGGACTTCACCAACGTCGTCTACAACGGCAAGCACCTGGTGTACGCGTCGGACGTCGCCGGCTCCGGCTACGGATCGATGGCCTTCACCCCGTTCACCGACTGGTCGGACATGGCCGCGGCCGGCCAGAACGGGATGAGCCAGGGCACGGTCGCGCCGACCCTGTTCTACTTCGCGCCGAAGAACATCTGGGTGCTGGCCTACCAGTGGGGGCCCACCGCGTTCAGCTACAAGACCTCCACCGACCCGACCAACGCCAACGGCTGGTCGGCGCCGCAGACCCTGTTCACCGGCAGCATCACCGGCTCCGGCACCGGCGTGATCGACCAGACGCTGATCGGCGACGGGCAGAACATGTACCTGTTCTTCGCCGGGGACAACGGCAGGATCTACCGGGCGAGCATGCCGATCGCGAACTTCCCGGGCAGCTTCGGCTCCTCGTACACCACGGTCCTGAGCGACTCGACGAACAACCTGTTCGAGGCCGTTCAGGTCTACAGGGTGCAGGGACAGAACCAGTACCTGATGATCGTCGAGGCGATCGGCAGCCGGGGCCGCTACTTCCGGTCGTTCACCGCGAGCAGCCTCGGCGGCTCCTGGACCCCGCAGGCGGCGTCCGAGAGCAACCCGTTCGCCGGCGCGGCCAACAGCGGCGCCACCTGGACCAACGACATCAGCCACGGCGACCTGGTGCGGAACAACCCGGACCAGACGATGACCGTCGACCCGTGCCACCTGCAGCTGTTGTACCAGGGCAAGAACCCCGGTGCCGGCGGCACGTACGACCAGCTGCCCTGGCGCCCGGGCCTGCTGACCCTGCAGCGCTGACCGCCTCGACGTCACCGGTGCGGCCACCGCCGAGGGGGCCGCGGTCGAACCCGTGGTCCGGCGACGGGGGATCGCATCAGCGGTGGCTCCGCACCTGAAAAACAGTCCACGGAAGTGTTATGCCGTCGGCGTCCGGAAGGTCGAGGTGACGCCGACGGCGATCACCTTGAATGTGGCGAAACATCCTGGCAATGTTCGGTACGCGACTGTTAGCGCGCGCATTGTCCGCCGGGCCGGCGACGGTGCGCCGCGGATCACCAGCCGGCGAGGTTGACCTGGCGACCGTGGTCGTTCACAGTCTGTTGGCCCGCGGTGTGACGATGACGAGGGAACATGGCAGCTACCCGGACGGACGCCGCCGGTCTGGTCCGGGCGGCTCAGGCCGGTAACCGCGCCGCCCGCGACGAGCTGGTCGGGGCGTACCTGCCGGTCGTCTACACGATCGTCCGGCAGGCCCTCGACACCGACCCGGACGTCGATGACGTGGCTCAGGACATCATGCTGCGCGTGCTGCGGCAGCTGCGGTCGCTGCGCTCCCCGGACAGCTTCCGGTCCTGGCTGGTGGCGATCGCCCTGCGGCAGGTCAGCACGCACCAGCACCGCCGGGCCCGGGACGCGGCCCGGGCGGTGCCGATCGACGAGGCCGCCGGGGTGCCGGACGTCGGCGCGGAGTTCGAGGGCGTCACCGGTCTGCGCGCCGACCTGTCGGCGCAGCGCCGCCAGGTGCGCCGGGCCGGCCGCTGGCTGGACCCGGACGACCGGTCCCTGCTGTCGCTGTGGCTGCTGGAGGCCTCCGGGCACCTGACCCGGGCGGAGCTCGCCGACGCGCTCGGCGTCACGGTGGTGCACGCCGGCGTCCGCGTCCAGCGGATGCGCGCCCAGCTGGAGGTGAGCCGGGCGATCGTGGCGGCCCTGGACGCCGAGCCGCGGTGCCCCCGGCTCGGTGCGGAGCTGGCCGGCTGGCCCGGGACGCCGGGCCCGCGGTGGCGCAAACGCCTGGCCCGGCATGTCCGTGGCTGCCCGGTCTGCACCCGGGCGGCCGGCGATCTGGTGCCCGCCGAGCGCCTGCTGCCCGGCCTGCTGCTGCTCCCGGTGCCCGCGGCGCTGACCGCGACGGTGCTGGCCAAGAGCGTGGGTGCCGGGGCGGTGCTGTCCGTCGCCGCCGGCAAGGCGGGCGTGTTCGGCCAGCTGGCGGCGCTGGCCGCGGCGCACCCGGTGGTGACCGCGGTGACCGCCGGCACGCTGATCGTCGGCGCCACCGCGGGCGCGGTCTCGGTGACCGCGCCGGAGGTGCCGCGACCGGCGACGATCGCGCGGACCCCGCAGCCGGCCACCATCGCGGCGCCGGCGCCGGTCACCGCACGCGCCACCACGGGTGCCACCCGGGGCACCACCCCGAGGCCGGCCGGAACCGGCACGCTGCGCGCCGGTCCGGTGTCGCTGGAGGCGGCGAACGCCACCGGGCGCTACATCACGGCGGCCGGCAGCTACGGCATGCTGATCGGGACCGGCCGGGGCGGCCCGGCGGCGACCCGGCAACCGGCCACCTTCCGCGCGGTGGCCGGGCTGAACGACCAGCGGTGCTTCTCGTTCCGCGCGGCCGACGGCCGATACCTGCGGCACGCCTCGTGGCGGCTGCGGCTGAACGCCGACGACGGCACGGCGCTGTTCCGTGGGGACGCCACCTTCTGCCCCGGCGCGGGCCAGGCGGCCGGCTCGATCACGCTGGAGTCGTCCAACTATCCGGGCTGGTTCCTCCGGCACCGCGGCGACGAGCTGTGGGTGGACCAGTTCGACGGTTCCGCGGCCTTCCGGGCCGACGGGTCGTTCCTGGTACGCCCGGGGCTGGCTGGCTGAGCCGACCCGGGCACCGCCCGCCGGATAACCGAAAAATGCTTTCCCGATTCTGTTATGCGCGCGTATTTGCGCTGGTCGGGGTGATCTTCGTTTGAATTCGCCGGACCCGTCTGGCACGATCGCTTCACGAATGTGAGCGCTCCCATTCCGGTTTCCGCACGCGAACGCACCGCCTGCCGGCCCCGACCGGCGGCGACCCCATCCCCGAAAGGCACCACCCCCATGAACGCACGGAGCCGGCCCCGCCGGTTACGCACGCTGCTGCCCGTCCTGCTCACCGCGACGGTGGCCGCCGGAGCGGCGCTGTTCTTCGCCGGCACCTCCGACGCGGCGAGCACCCTGGGCGCCTCGGCCACCGCCCGCAACCGCTACTTCGGCGCCGCGATCGCCGCCTCGAAGCTGGGCGACGCCACCTACGCCGGGATCCTGAAGCGCGAGTTCACCGCGGTCACCCCGGAGAACGAGATGAAGTGGGACGCGACCGAGCCGTCCCGGGGATCGTTCACCTTCACCGCCGGCGACCGGATCGTCACCCAGGCGCAGGCCAACGGGCAGCGGGTCCGCGGGCACACGCTCGCCTGGCACTCGCAGATGCCGGGCTGGGCGCAGGCGCTGTCCGGCAGCACCCTGCGGTCGGCGATGCTCAACCACGTCACCCAGGTCGCCACCCACTACCGCGGCAAGATCTATGCCTGGGACGTGGTGAACGAGGCGTTCGCCGACGACGGGCGGGGGACCCGCCGTGACTCCAGCCTCCAGCGCACCGGCAACGACTGGATCGAGGCCGCGTTCAAGGCCGCGCGGACCGCCGACCCGTCGGCCAGGCTCTGCTACAACGACTACAACACCGACGGCATCAATGCCAAGAGCACCGCGGTGTACGCCATGGTCAAGGACTTCAAGGCGCGCGGCGTGCCGATCGACTGCGTCGGCTTCCAGTCCCACCTGACCGGCGCGATGCCCGCCGACTACCAGGCCAACCTGCAGCGGTTCGCCGACCTCGGCGTCGACGTGCAGATCACCGAGCTGGACATCGCCGGCTCCGGGCAGGCCGACGCGTACGCCGCGGTCACCCGGGCCTGCCTGGCGGTCGCCCGGTGCGCCGGCATCACGGTCTGGGGCATCCGGGACAGCGACTCCTGGCGGACCGGCACCAACCCGCTGCTGTTCGACGCCGGCGGCGCCAAGAAGGCGGCCTACACCGCGGTGCTCAACGCGCTGAACGCCGGTGGCGGTTCGACCGGCTCGACCATCGCCCCGGCCACGGCGATCGACACCAGCGCCTGGTATGTGCTGGTCAACCGCAACAGTGGCAAGGCGCTGGACGTGTACAACCTGGCGACCACCGACGGTGCGCGGATCGCCCAGTTCACCCGTAACGATCAGACGCAGCAGCAGTGGCAGTTCGTCGACTCCGGCGGTGGCTTCTACCGGCTGAAGTCGAAGCTGTCCGGCAAGGTCCTGGACGTCTCCGGCAAGTCGACCGCCGACGGCGGCGCGATCGTCCAGTGGGCCGACAACAAGGGCGCCAACCAGCAGTTCAGCGTGCAGTCCGGCAACGGCTTCATCCAGCTGATCAACCGGAACAGCGGCAAGGCCGTCGAGGTGCAGGGCGCCGCCACCACCGACGGCGCCAACGTCGTGCAGTACACCGACGGGAACGGCACCAACCAGCAGTGGCAGCTCGTTCCGGTCGGCGGCGGGAGCACTCCCACCACCTCGCCGGCCTCCGGATCGTGTGCGCTTCCGTCGTCCTACCGCTGGACGTCGACCGGCGCGCTCGCCACGCCGAAGTCCGGCCGGGTCGCGCTGAAGGACTTCACGACCGTTCCCTACAACGGCAGGCACCTGGTGTACGCCACAACCCACGACACCGGGTCGAGCTGGGGTTCGATGAGCTTCAGCCCGTTCACCGACTGGACCGACATGGCCTCGGCGACGCAGAACTCGATGAACTTCGCCGCGGTCGCGCCGACCCTGTTCTACTTCGCGCCGAAGAGCATCTGGGTGCTCGCCTACCAGTGGGGCGGCTCGGCGTTCTCCTACCGCACCTCCAGCGACCCGAGCAACCCGAACGGCTGGTCGGCGGCGAAGACCCTGTTCTCCGGCAGCATCACCGGCTCCGGCACCGGCCCGATCGACCAGACGCTGATCGGCGACGGCACGAACATGTACCTGTTCTTCGCCGGGGACAACGGCAAGATCTACCGGGCGAGCATGCCGATCGGCACCTTCCCGGGCAGTTTCGGCACGTCGTCGGCGGTGGTGATGAGCGACAGCACCAGCAACCTGTTCGAGGCGGTGCAGGTCTACAAGGTGCAGGGGCAGAGCCGGTACCTGATGATCGTCGAGGCGGTGGGGTCCGGCGGGCGCTACTTCCGGTCGTTCACCGCGACCAGCCTGGGCGGCTCCTGGACCCCGCAGGCGGCCACCGAGGCCAACCCGTTCGCCGGCAAGGCCAACAGCGGCGCCACGTGGACCAACGACATCAGTCACGGTGAGCTGGTCCGGGCCACCGCGGATCAGACGATGACCGTGGACCCGTGCCACCTGCAGCTGCTGTACCAGGGCCGCTCGCCCAGCTCGGGCGGCGACTACGGCCTGCTGCCGTACCGGCCCGGGGTGCTGACCCTGCAGCGCTGACGCGACCGGTCCGTGGGGCGTCCGCACCCCGGTGAGGACGCCCACGGACCGTCGTACTGTGCAATAAAGTTTAAAATTGTAGGAGGTTGACAAGATCATTGCGGTCGCGTTGACTCCGGGGATCGCTTTCGCGAAGACCATTCGCCCTGTTCCCGTTCACCCTCAGGTGTGCCGGTACCCCGCGCCACCTGTCGGGTCCCCCAGGAGTCACCTCGATGCCGGAGTCCCCCCGCTCCGACCGCCGGCCGATACTGGCGCTCGCTGCCGCAACCCTGACCGTTCTTGTCGGCTACTCGGCCGTCGCCACCTTCCTGCTCCGGACGGAACGCTCACCGCAGGCCATGCCGGCGCCGCAACCGCCGCCGGTGTGGACCATGCCGTCGGCCCAGCCACCGGTCTCCGTCGCCCCGGCACCCAGCACCCGGCCGGTCCTCGACCCGGTGTCCCGGCACAGCCCCGCCGCGCCCGTCCCGCCGCCGCGCCCCAGCCGGACCACGGCCGGCCGCCGCACCGCACCGCCCCGCCTCCTCGCCGGGACCACGCTCGGGCTCGGCTTCGCCGGCTTCCCCGAATACCGGATCCGCCGCTGGGACACCGCCGTCATCGTCGCCGCGGTCACGGCCGCGAGCAGCTCGCACGACCGGCGCGACGCCCGGTTCACGGTGCGGGCCGGACGGGCCGACCCCCGCTGCGTCTCGTTCGAATCGGCCGGCGAACCCGGACGCTTCCTGCGGCACCGCGAATTCCTGCTGCGGCTCGAGCCGGCCGACGGCAGCTCGCTGTTCGACCAGGACGCCACCTTCTGCCCGGAACGCACCGGCGGCGGATTCGCGCTGCGGTCGGTGAACTATCCGCAGCGCCACCTGATGCTGGCCGCCGACGGCATCCGCCTGGAACCGTCCGCGACCAGGCAGGCGACCGTCTTCGAAGCCTGCCCGGCCCTGTGACAGCATCGTTCCGGGACGACGACCGGCTTCCGCACCGCCCCGAACCCGAGACGGCGCCGCACCCCGCCGGCGACCGCCCTGGCCGCCGCCCTGGCCGCCGCCCGGAGGCCGAGACGGCGCCGTACCCCGCCGGCGACCGCCCGGCCCGCCGCCCGGACGCCGAGACGGCGCCGTACCGCGCCGGCGCCCGTCCGGCCCGTCGCCCCGAAGCCCGGGCGGCGCCGTACCCCGCCGACGACCGCCCCGAACCCGAGACGGCGCCGTTCCGCGGGCCTGCGCCCGGCTCGCCCGGCTACGACCGGGATCAGGTCGACGGCTTCCTCGACGTGCTGGAGCGGGAGATGTCCCGGCTGCGCGCCGAGAACCGTGCGCTGCGCCGCGACCTGCACGAGGTGGAGCCCGGCATCGAGCCGCAGCGTGCGCAGGCCGAGCTGCAGCGTGTGGAAGCCGAGCTGCAACAAGCCGAGGCCGGCCGCGAACGGGCCTGGCAGCACGCCGCGGCCGTCGAACACGAACTGGCGCAGGCCCGCCGGGCCGGTGCCGAGGCGCCGGCGGCCGCCCGGCGCGCCGACGTGCTCACCATGGCGCAGCGCGCCGCCGACGAGGAGGTGCGCGACGCCCGCGGGGAGGCCGCGCGGCTGCTCGGCGCCGCGCGCGCCGAAGCCGACCGGCTGGTCAGCCAGGCCGAACTCAGCGCCTCCACGGTGGTCAGCGACGCCCGGCACCGGCACACCGAGGCGGTCCGGACGCTCGCCGCCGAACGGGACGCCGCCCGCTCCGACATCGACCGGCTGCTGCTGGTGATCACGGCGCAGCGGGAGACGCTGCGGCAGCACATCAACCAGCGGTTGGACGAGCTGGCCGACGGGCGACCCCGGCTGGCACCCCGGGGCTGAGCGTCAGGAGGCGTACCGGCGCTCGGCCCGGGCCCGCGCCTTCGCCGCCTCCACCTCCCGGTCCCGCGGCGCGGCGGTCGTCACCAGGCCGTCCAGCAGAGCCTGCGTGGCCGCCGTGATCGCCGCGACCGCCTCGTCGAAGACCGCCTGGTTGGCCTGCGACGGCCGGGTCGTCCCGGCGATCTTGCGGACGTACTGCAGGGCGGCGGCCTGCACCTCGTCGGTCGTCGCCGGCGGCTCGAAGTTGTGCAACTGGTGGATGCTGCGGCACACGTTCGGCTCCTTCGCGGTTACCCGATGTCGCCAAGAATCTATGCCATCCGGACCCTAAGCTTGTCCCATGGGCGCCTACTGGTACGAGTCATCCATCGACCGCCAGCTGCGTGAGGCCACCGAGCGCGGCGAGTTCGACAACCTGCCCGGGGCGGGGAAGCCGCTCGCCGGCCACGGCGAGGAGTACGACGAGGACTGGTGGGTCAAGGACTGGCTGCGCCGGGAGGGCGCGACCGCCGGCGTGGTCCCGCCCACCCTGGCCCTGCGCCGGGCCGCCGAGGATCTGACGACGGTGGTCGACCGCCTGCACACCGAGCGCGAGGTCCGGGAGCATGTCGCGGACCTCAACACCCGGATCGACAAGGCCCGGCGCGGGCACCTGGACGGCCCGCCGGTGATCCTGCCACCGTTCGACGCGGACGCCGTGGTGCGAGCCTGGCGAATCAGAAGACCCTGATGGTCCTGGCGATGCTGGGCACCCCCTTGGCGTCCACGGCGAACATCATCCAGTAACCGGGCACCGCCACTCCCGGGTCCGCCGGAATGGTCAGCTGGTAACCACCACTCACGGCCACCTGCGGCAACGACAACCGTCGCTGGTCGGTGTCGACGCTGTGGGTCGCGGTCCCCATCCGTACGAGCGCGAACGACTTGATGCTCTTGTCGGTGGTGACGGTGATCTTCGACCCGTTGGCGGCCGTCGTCGGCGCCGAGGTGATCACCGGCCGCGACTTGACACCCACCAGGTACGGCGGGGTGAAGATCTCCGCGTCGAAGTGGTTGGTCGCGCATCCGGCGCCGCACAGCCCGCCGCCGCCGGTGAACACCCGGCCGTCCGGCATCAGCAGCGCCACGCTGTGATAGGTGCGCGGCATCGCGGCCGGTGACAGCGGACTGAACGTCTCGGTGACCGGATCGAACAACTCCGCCTGCAGCACCGCCGTGTTGTCGGAGAACGGCACCGGATAGTTCTGCCCGCCGAAGACCGCCACCTTGCCGTCGGGCAGCACCACGCTGTTGTGGAAGGCGCGGGCGTTGGCCATCGGCGCGATCTTCCGGGTGGTCACCGTGCTGCCGGCGATGGTCAGCACGTACGCGTTGGCGGTCGCGTCGTTGTTCTCGTAGTTCGGCGCCCCGCCCACGGTGAGGATCTTGCCGGTGTCGTACATGACCGCGTTGCCGTTCATCGCGTCGCCGTCGTCGCCGCGCACCCCGGCCGGGCTGACCCCGCCGGTCCCGGCGGTGGTATACCAGTTCATCGCCCGGCTCGGCCCGGCCTGCAGCACCCTGCCGCCGGACCAGGCGAACAGCCAGGCGTGGTTGTCCTTGCGGTAGTCGCCGTTCGGGTTGCTGTCCGCGGTCAGCATCGGGGCCGCGTCCGCGCCGGGCAGCGCGGTCCATCCGGTGGCCGGGGAGAACACCTCGCCGGCCTTGTGCCGGCCGCCGTTGACCCCGCCGGCCCCGCCGCTCCACGACCCGCCGACGGTGAACACCCGTCCGTCCCCGAGGGTGGCACTGGCCTGGTAGCCGCGCGGCGTGGTCATCGCCGGCCCGGCGGTCCAGGCGTCCGTGGCCGGGTCGTAGATGCTGGTCTTCTCACTGTTGTTGCCGCCGGTGACGACGATCCGGCCGTCCGGCAGCGTGGCGATGCCGGGGCAGAACATGTCGTGCCCGGTCTCGCTGACCGACCGCTGGGTGACCACCCCGGTCGCCGGATCGTAGGTGGCGGTCAGGGTCAGCCCGCCGCCGCCGCTGAACGTGTCGGCCTTGAACGCCGACCAGGTCAGGATCCTGCCGTTGGGCAGCTGCGCGGCGGCCACCGGGACCAGCGGGAAGCCGACCGGGGCGCTCCACACGCCGCGTTTCGGGGCCACCGAGCCGGCCGGCCCGAGCAGGTCGAGCTCGGCGGCGCTGCTCCACGGGCCGCGGGTGCCGGCCTCGGTGACCGCGGTCAGCCGCACGTAGCGGGCGGTGGCCGGCGGGAAGATCACCGTCTGCCGGGCCGGGTTGTCCGCGAACACCCCGTCGGTCACCCGGTCGGTCCAGGTGGTCGCGTCGCTCGAGGTGGCGATCCGGTAGCGGCCGATCCGGCCGTTCGGTGAGGCGGGGCGCGGCAGATAGGACAGGCCGCCCACCGGTACGGCGTGGTGCAGATCCACCGTGACCGAGTGTGGCAGTCCCGGCACCGGCGTGGCACTCCACGCGCTGTGCCAGATGGTCGCCGGGTCGCCGTCGAGCACGTTGACCGCCCGCCCGTTCTCCGCGGCGGTCTCCTCGCTGTCGGCGGTCACCGTCCAACCGGTGCGGGCCAGGGTCGGGTCGGGCCGGCCGAGCAGGTTGATCTCCGCGGCGCTGCTCCACGGGCCGCGGTTGCCGGCCTCGCTGAGCGCGGTGATCCGCACGAACCGGGCCAGGGCCGGGGCGAACGTGACCGTCTGCGCGTCCTGGCTGTCGATGAACGCGCCGGTCGCGGCGGCCGGCCCCCAGGTGGTGCCGTCCATGCTGGTTTCGATCCGGTACCGCCCGATCAGCCCGTTGCGGCCGCCGTCCTGCCGGGGCAGGTAGCTGAGCCCGGACACCAGGTTGGTGACCCGCATGTCGACGGTGAAGGTGTGCGGCAGCGGGGCAGCCGGCGCCACGCTGTACGCGGTGTGCCAGATCGACCTGGTGTCACCGTCCAGGGCGTTGGCCGCGGCGCCGTTCGCCGCGGCCGTCTCCTGGCTGTCCGCGGTGGCCGTCCAGCCGGTCCGGGGCAGCGCCGGGTCGGTGCCGCCGAGCAGGTCGACCTCGGCGGCGGCGACCTGCCTGCCGCGGTTGCCCGCCTCGGTGACCGCGACCAGCCGCACGTACCGGGTGATCACCGTGCCGAACGTGACGGTCTTGAGCGTGGCGTCGTCGGCGAACGTGCCGGTGGCCACCGGGGCGGCCCAGGTGGTGCCGTTGTCGCTGGTCTGCACCCGGTACCGGCCGATCCGGCCGGTGGCGGTGCTCGCCCGCGGCAGGTAGGTGAGGCCGCTGACGGCGACCCGGTTGCCGGTGTCGATCGCCAGCCGGTGCGGCAGCGCGGTGGTGCCGCTGAGCCAGGCGGTGCCCGCGGCGCCGTCGATCGCCTTGGCGGCGGAGGTCTGTCCGCTGTCCGCGGTCACCTTCCAGCCGGTGTGCGGCAGCGGCAGCGCGGTGGTGACCGCGACCGGGACGGCCGTGGGCAGGATGTGGCCGGCGTGCGGGTCGGCGGCCGGGGCGGCCCGCCCGGACCGGTGCAGGGCCACTGCCGTGCCGAGGAGCAGGCACAGGCTCAGGGTCGCCGCGAGGCGTACGCGCATGGATGTCCTCCGTGGTGGGTTCGACAGAACCCCACCGCATTCGTCTATGTCATTTGCGGGAAGGTCGGAAGCTGGACACGAAAAAATCGGCCCCGGCGCTGAGCGCCGGAGCCGGTCGGAGCGGAATGTCAGCTTTCGGTGATCTGCAGCGGCTGCCCGGTGAGCGTGTTGCAGCTGACGAACGCCAGATCGATGGTCACGTTGGTGAACCAGAGGATCGGCAGCGTCAGCGGCGGCGGCTGCTCCGGGGTGAAGGTGACCGGGATCAGGCCGAACAGGTTGCCGGTCATCTTCGGGGTGTAGAAGTGCACGTTGCCGGTGGTGGTCAGCTCGGCGCTCTTGATCGTGGTGACCGCGTCGCCGGGCTCGTCGATGGTCAGGCTGAACGGCTTGTTGACCGCCTTGTCCATGTCGAACTGCAGCGCCTTGATCGTGCCGTTCGCGGTCGGGACGTCGGCGACACCCTTGTAGGTCGAGTTGTACATGGTCAGCGAGTCGACCTTCATGACGCCCGGCTTGATCGCCGACCGCGGCACGCTGCCGTCGGCGACCACGTTCTCCTGGCGGGCGCCGAGGCACGGGATGACATCCGAGTCGGCGGCGGGCTTGCTGGTGGTCCTGGCCGGAGCGGGCGCCGTGGTCTTGGCCGGTGCCGCGCCCGGGGCGGTGGTCCCGGTCGCGGCCGGCTCGGCCGCCTTGCTCGCCGACGCCGACGGCGACGCGCTCGGTGCGGGCGACTCGTTGCCACCGATGCCGAGCAGGTTGCCGACGCCGTCGACCACGCTGTGGATGCCGTCGACGATCGGGTTGCTGTCGTTCGACGCCGCGGCGGCCGAGGTGCTGGTGGCCGGCGCGGGCGTGGTGGTGGTGGCGGTCTTGGTGGGCGTCTTGCCGGCCGGCCGGGCCGGGATGGTCGCCGGGGTCTTCTTGCCGCCGGTCTTGCTGGGTGACGCGGAGGTCTTGATCGACGGCAGGCCGGCCGGGCAGTCGTCGGCGCTGGCCGGGAGCCGGCTGCCGATCAGCATGGTCGCGCCGACCAGGATCGGCAGGGTGATGATCGCGAGCGCCTTGCGGTTCAGGCCGCGGCGCGGGCCGGGCAGGCTCCCGCGGGGGTCCTCACCCTCGGGCTCGGGCGCCAGGCCGGGCAGGATGCTCGGGTCGCTGACCACCGGCTGCTCGTGCGGCCGGTCGTCGTGCCCGGCAACCTCGAGGTGCCGGGTGTCGGTGCCCTCGGCCGGCACCGGCTCGCCCTGGGACGGTCCGGCGAAGTCGAGCGGGCCCTGCAGGGCGGTGGCCGGCCGGTGGGGCGCCGGCGACCAGGAGAGCGCGAGCGCGCCACCGACGATGCCGAGCAGCATGCCGATGAACCAGCCGCCGAGGTTCAGCCCGATGAACGAGTAGAGCGCGGTGAGCAGGCCGACGATGCCGTAGAACATCCGCTGGGCCGGCGAGAACATCACCAGCGCGCCGCAGATCAGCATCAGGATCGGCAGCAGGTACGACAGGAAGCCCTGCGGGCCGATGTGAATCTGCAGGTTGCCCAGCGACAGGTTCGAGCTGTACAGCAGCTCCAGGCCCGACAGAAGCAGGAGCAGACCCGACCAGAACGGCCGTGCGCGCCGCCACCGGCGGAACTTGCTCCAGAAATCGTCCGTCGCCACTCGTCGTCCTCCAGGAAAAAAGGTCACACAAAGGGGTGGGGCTCGCGGGGTGGTGCTCCGCGAGCCCCGGTGGAACTAGATCAGTAGCACTCGTTGCCGTCGCCGGTGAGGAGCTTGAGGCTCATCCCGGTCAGCTTGAACGTCGAGGCCGACGTCGAGTACGCCTGCTGCTTCAGGCTGTTGATGGTGACGTGCTCGGCCTGCTGACCGAAACCACCGACCGCACCCTTCGCGTCGCCGGCCCGGTTGAGGTTGCCGGCGTCCCGACCGATCTCGATGTTGGTGAACGTCGCGTCGCCGCTCAGCTCGGACATCCCGATCAGCAGGTTGGAGGCCTGGACCTTCTTCGAGTCGTCGTCCGACGCCTTGACGCCGGTCGCCGCCTTGATCTGCAGGGTGATCGTGCCCAGCGGGGTCTTCTGGGAGACCGACTGGCACAGGTTGGTGATCGTCGCGCTCGAGATGCCGGACATGGCGGCCGCGCGCGGCTTGCCGCTGCCGTCGACCAGCGCGTCGCTGTACTGCGTGAAGCCGTTGCCCTCGAGGGTGTCGGCGCTCAGCTTGAACTGCGTGCCGGAGATGACGAAGTTGGCGGCCAGGGCGCCCGTCTGCAGCGCCACCACCAGGCCGGCCGCAACGGCGGTCGGCACGCCAACGGCGACGGCGAACCGGCGCCAGTTGGTCCGTCCGGTGGCCGGAGCGCTCTGCGAATCCTCCACGGATCCTCCTATAAAAGAGTGACGGCCGGTACCGGCCTGCTGTTGATGGCTCGCATCGACGGGCGACACTTCTGCCAACCGTCAACAGAGAGGCGAGTCGATGCCGTCGTCGTAACGTTCGGGAAATGTTGCCGCCCCGGCACGGTGACTACAAGGGCCATGGCTACTAGTCAGTAACCCACATCACTTGATCTTGTTAACGCAGCGTGATGCCGCTGTCCGCGGTGTCCGAAATACCGGCGGTAAAGCGGACAAGTGGTCCGGTTTCCTGAGTGTGGCAATCACCACAAGTGACGAGACATCGTCGGTCACGGATCGGTAACGAAATCCAGAGATCTCTCAGAAATCGCTGTCTCCCACCACTTCGCCGAGGTCGACCCTCCACCGAACGGGTAAGTCCGGCCGGGTCGCTGCCGATGTGAGGGGCGTGAGACTGCAACGCCGGCTCAACCTGGGCTTCGCCGCCCTGCTCGGGCTGTTCACGGCGTTCCTCGTGGTGCAGTTCGGCACCGGCGGGCGGCTGCGCGACGACCACGACCGCCGGTCCGCCCGGATCGCCGCGGCCCGCGAGGCCAATCAACACGCCCTGCAACGGATGACCGACGCCGAAACCGGGGTGCGCGGCTACCAGCTCACCGGGGAGCGGCTCTTCCTGGAGCCCTACGAGAACGGCCGGGGCGCCGCCCTCGCCGCGCTCGGCACCGCCGCCGAACAGACCCGCGACCCGCAGGTCCGGGAGCTGGTCGAGGCCGAGCGGCAGGCCGCCTACGACTGGCTCGCCCAGTACGCCGCCTCGGTGATCGACCGGCAGTCCCGCGCCACCCGGACCGATCCGGCGCTCGGCAAACACCTCTTCGACCGGGTCCGGGCACTCAACGCCGCGGCGGACGACGCGATCGCCGCCGAGCAGCACGCCGAGAACGCGGCCGGCCGACGCCGGAGCCGGATCCTGGGCGCCGGCTCGGCCGCGCTGGTGCTGGCCGTGCTCGCCGCCGGTTACCTGCTGGTCCGGGTCAGCCGGCGACAGCTGCTGGTGCCGCTGGCCCGGCTCGGCGACACGATCCGCCGGCAGGCCGCCGGCGACCGGTCGGCCCGCGCCGAGCTCCTCGGCGCGGCGGAACTGCGTACCGTCATCGAAGCTTTGAACGATCTTTCCGCGCAGACCGAGGAACTGCTCGCCGCCGAGCAGGCCCGCACCGCCCGCGCCTGGCTCTGCCAGGCGGTCGTCGCCGAGCTGCAGCAGGAGGGCGCCGACCCGGCGCAGGTCGGTCACCGGGTGGTCGCCCGGATCGGCGGGGCGCTCGGCGCCGACGCCGTGCACGGCAACCTGTTCGTCCCCGGTACCGGTCAGATCGCGGTCCGCTGGCCGCCGGAGGCGCCCGACCCGGCGCCGGACGCCGTCACCGGGATCCGGGACATGCCCGCCGGGCAGCCCGCGATCCGCGCCGGCGGCCTGGCCGTCACGATCGGCGGCGACCCCGACTGCCCGGGCGGCTGGGTGCTGGTGGTCCGCGAGTTCCTGCCCCAGTTCACCGCCCCGGAGCACCGCCTGCTGGCCAGCGTGGCCGGCGAGATCGAACGGGCGCTGCGCCAGCTCGGCATCCGGGTGCACCAGGAGCTGCTGATCGGCCAGCTGCGGATGCTCGACCAGCGCAAGGACGTCTTCATCCAGACCGTCACCCACGAGCTGCGCACGCCGCTGACCAGCATTCTCGGCTACGCCGAGATGCTCGCCGACGAGGACGAGGAACTGAACCCGATGCAGCGCCGGTCGCTCAATGCGATCCTACGCAACGGGCACCGCCTCCAGGACACCATCAACGACCTGCTGCTGCTGGACCGGCCGGCGACCGCCGTGGACGCGGTCACCGAACCCCTCGACCTGGCCGTCCTGGCCACCACCGTGCACGCCGAGCTGCAGGCCGCCGCCCAGGCCAAGAACCTGGCGGTCACTCTCGACGCGGCGCCCGCCTGGGTTCGCGGCGACCGCACGCAGCTGCAGCGGGCGCTGCGCAAACTGCTGGAGAACGCGATCAAGTTCACCGCCGCCGGGGGCAGCGTCACCTGGGGCTGTGACGCGGACAGCCGGCACGTCACGGTGACGGTCACCGACACCGGCATCGGCATCCCGCCGGAGGACGTGTCCGGTCTGTTCACCCCGTTCCACCGGGCCGGCAATGCGATGGACCAGGCGGTCCAGGGCCCCGGGCTGGGCCTGGCGATCGTCCGCGACATCGTCCGCGACCACGGCGGGGCGATCGCGGTGCAGTCGGTGGTCGGCCGCGGCACGACCTTCACGGTGACCCTGCCGGCTGTTCCGGCGCCGGTGGCCCTGCCGGTCTCCTGAGGCCCTTTCGGGCCACCGGGGGGATCTGCGGCCCACTCACGATCCGCTCGGGGTCGCGACCGCCTCCGATTGCGGCGTACGCGGTCAGCCGCCCCCGGAGGTCGGGGCGGCGGATTCCCGGATCCCTGGGCGCCCGGACGGTGACCGGTCCGCCGTGCGGGCGGGTTTCGCCGGGGCGGGGCGGGGGCTAGATTGCGGGAAAGTGGGATCGACGGCTCTGGATGGCTGCCATGGCGGATCAGATCATTGCGGGTGGGTTCCGGATCGTGGTGGACCCGGTCTCGGATTCGGTGAGGCTTTCGGCGATCTTCGCGGTGCTCCCGCTGCTGACGCTCTTTCTGCTGCTCGGGGTGTTCCGGGTGCGGGCGTGGCTGGCCGGGGTGATCTCGCTGGTCGTGGCGCTGGTCGTGGCGATCGCCGGCTACGCGATGCCGGTCGGGCAGGCGCTGCTGTCGGCGAGCGAGGGTGCGGCATTCGGGTTCTTCCCCATTCTGTGGATCGTGATCAATGCGATCTGGGTGTACAACCTGACCGTTGTCAGCGGGCATTTCGACGTGCTGCGGCGATCGATGGAACGGGTCAGCCCGGACATGCGGATTCAGGCGATCATCGTGGCGTTCTGTTTCGGGGCGCTGCTCGAAGCGCTCGCCGGCTTCGGGACGCCGGTCGCGGTCACCGTGGTGATGCTGACGGCGCTCGGGTTCGCGCCGATCCGGGCGGCCTCGGTGGCGCTGATCGCGAACACGGCGCCGGTCGCGTTCGGGGCGCTGGCCACGCCGATCGTGACGCTGGCGACGGTGACGTCGGGGGCCGGGAACGACCCGCGACTGACCACCGACACGCTCGGGGCGATGGTCGGTCGGCAGACCCCGGTGCTGGCCCTCGTCGTACCGCTTATCCTGGTCTTCGTGGTGGACGGCCGCCGCGGGGTGCGGCAGGCCTGGCCGGCGGCGGCGGTGGCGGGTCTGGTTTTCGCGGTGGCGCAGTTCGTGGCGTCGAACCATCTGTCGGTGCCGCTGACCGACATCGTCGCCTCGCTGGCGGCGGCCGCCGCGGTGGTCCTGCTGCTGCGTCTCTGGCAGCCGGCTCGCGCCGTCGGGTCAAGCCCGCTGACCGGAGCCGCCGCGCGCCGGGATGCCTCGGCGGGGGATGGCGCGCTGACCGGAACCGTCGCGCGCCGGGATGCCTCGGCGGGGGATGGCGCGCTGACCGGAACCGTCGCGCGCCGGGATGCCTCGGCGGGGGATGGCGCGCTGACCGGAACCGTCGCGCGCCGGGATGCCTCCGCGGGGGAAGGGCCGCCGACCGGAACCGCCCAGCGCCGGGACGTCGCCGTCGAGGGGAGCCTGCTGAGCGGAACCGGACTGCGCCGGGATGCGCCGGCCGAGGTGGCCCGCGCCTACGCTCCGTACCTGATCATCATCGTGATCTTCGCGATCGCGAACCTCGGGCCGGTCAAGTCGGCGCTGGCGCGATCCCCCTGGACGGTGATCTTCGCGTGGCCCGGCCTGCACGTGCTGAGTGCCACCGGCAAACCGCTGTCCTCGACGAACTTCACCCTGGGCTGGCTGCCGGCCGCCGGCACCCTGCTGATCATCGCGGGCATCCTGAGCGCCGTCGTGCTGCGGGTCCGCCCCGGTGCGGCGGCCCGGGCCTACGGTCGGACGTACGCCGAACTCCGCCAGCCGATCGTCACCGTGATGGCGGTGCTGGCCCTGGCGTACGTGCTGAACCAGTCCGGACAGACGAACACCCTCGGGGCGTTCCTGGCCACGGCCGGCGGCGTGTTCGTCTTCCTGTCCCCGATCCTCGGCTGGATCGGCGTCGCCGTGACCGGTTCGGACACCTCGGCGAACGCGCTGTTCGGCGCCCTGCAGGTGCAGACCGCGGCGAAGGCCGGGCTGGATCCGCTGCTGCTGGCCGCGGCGAACTCGTCGGGCGGGGTGTTGGGCAAGATGGTCAGCCCGCAGAACCTGGCGATCGCCGCGGGTGCGGTCGGGATGGCCGGGCGGGAGGGGGACATCTTCCGGAAGGTCATCCTCTGGAGCGCGGTGCTGCTGCTCGGCATGTGTGTGCTGGTCACGCTGCAGAGCACACCGATCCTGGGATGGATGATCCCGGGATAGCCACCTCCGGGTACTGAACGCGGGGACGCCCGGCGCGGTATGCCTGGGTGAGTATCCGCCTGACCACCGTCCGTGAGGAGTCCCGGGCATGGCCGACCTCATCCTGATGGCTGACCGCATCCACACCCTGACCCCCGGAATCCGGCCCACCGCGGTCGCCGTCGCCGGCGGCCGGATCACCGCCCTCGGCGACCGGGCCGACGTGCGGGACTGGCGCGGTCCCGGCACCCGGATCATCGACGTCGGCACGGCGACGATCACGCCGGGGCTGGTGGACGGGCACACCCACCCGGTGCACGGCATCGGGTTGACGCGCGGCCTGGATCTGTCCGGCGTACACACGCTTGCGGGGTTGAAGGACGCTCTGCGTTCCGCGTCCTCGGTGTGCGCCGCGCCGGACGGCTGGTTGGAGGGCTGGGGTCTGGATCCGGACGCGTTCAAGGGGGCGCCACTGACCGCCGCGCCGCTGATCGAGGTGCTCGGCCCGCACGTGCCGGTCTTCCTGCGGTTCTTCGACGCGCACTCGGCGCTGGTCAGCCCGCGGGCGCTGGACATCGCCGGGCCGGCCGCGCGGTCGCACGCCGGCGTCGTCCGCGACGCGGACGGGCAGCCGACCGGCTGTCTGCTCGAACTGGAAGCCGTCGAAACGGTGCGCGCCGTCCTGCCGCCAGACCCGCCCGGCACCCGGCTCCGCCGGCTCCGGGAACTGCTGACCCGGATGGCGGCCAGCGGGCTGACCGCGGCGAACGCGATGGACTTCGAGGAGGACTCACTCGCGCTGTTCCGCGCCCTCGAAGACGCCGGTGACCTGCCGATGCGGTGGCGGTGCGCGCCGCTGGTCACACCCGGCGCCGACCTCGCCGACATCGTCGCCAAACAGCGCCTGCACGGACGGCGCTGGCAGGTCGAAGGAGCAAAATTCATGATTGACGGTACGGTCGACGGCGGCACCGCGTGGCTCGACGAACCCGACAGTCTCGGCGAGTCGACCGCCAGCATCTGGCCCGACCCGGGCGAATACGCCGCCGCGGCCCGCCACCTCGCCGGGCACGGGGTGCCGACGGTGAGCCACGCGATCGGCGACGCCGGGATCCGCTACGCGCTCGACACCGTCGGCCGGCTGCCGCGGCAGCGGGTGCCGCACCGGATCGAACACCTCGAAACGATGCCGGGCGACCTGATCGGACGGTTCGCCGCACTCGACGTGACCGCCAGCATGCAGCCGACCCACTGCACCCATCACACCCGGGCCGACCACACCGACAACTGGTCGCGGCGGCTCGGGAAACTGCGGGCCGACCGGGCGTTTCGGGCTCGGGACCTGCGGGACAGCGGGGCACGGCTGGTGCTCGGATCGGACTGGCCGATCGCGCCGTTCGACCCGCGGGGAATCCTGGCGGCGGCCCGGCTGCGCCGGCCGGCCGGGGCGGTGGACACGTCGCCGGTGCTGCCTGCACAGGGGTTGACGGCGCGGATGGCGTTGGAGGGGTATACGTCGCAGGCGGCGGAAGCGGCGGGGATCGGGGACTCGGGGCGGATCGCGGCCGGATGCCGGGCGGATTTCTCGGTGTTCGAGCTGGATCCGTTGGGGGTGGATGCGGATGAGTTCGCCGAGTCGGCGGTGGTGATGACCGTGGTGGAGGGGGACGTTCTCTTCGGAGGATCTTTCGCCGCGGACGGTTGAGGATTTCTCGCCGCAGGCTCCGGCGGTTTCTCTGCACGGGCTTCGGGTGGCCTCCCTGCGCGGGCTTCCGGCGACCTCTCTGCGCGGGCTTCGGGTGGCCTCCCTGCGCGGGCTTCCGGCGACCTCTCTGCGCGGGCTTCGGGTGGCCTCTCTGCACGGGCTCCCGGCGGCCTCTCTGCGCGGGCTTCCGGCGGTTCCTCTGCGCGGGCTTCCGGTGGTTTCTGCGGGGCTTCCGGCGGTTGGTCTGTGCGGGCTTCAGCGCTGGCCCTGCATCGGCCGGGATTGATGCCGAGGGTGCGTGGGAAATGCATGCGTTCCGGCCTCAGCCGGCGCCGTTCGGTGTCGGGCGAGGAGATCGGGACGCCCGCACCGGCATGCGGAGTGGTGACGATGTCAGCTCAGGGACCAGCGCTGGTCGGAGGCACCGGTGCAGGTGACGACCACGACCCGCGTGCCGGGGCGGGCGCCCTGCGACGGATCGGTCAGGCAGCGGTTGCTCGCCGCGTTGATCAGCTGATGGTCGCCGGTGATCCGCCATTGCGCCGTGGTCCGTAGGTCGCACGAGGTCAAGTGCACCGTGCTGTCACCCACCAACAGCGCGCACTTGCCCATCACCTGCAGCGTGCCGTCGGTTCCGAGCGTCCACACCTGCGCAGCCGACCGGTTGCAGTCGAACACCTGGATGACACTGTCATCGACCGGGACCGCCCCCGGCAGGTCGAGGCAGAGCCCGTTCCCACTGACCAGAATGCCGGTGCCAGCCGTACCCGAACCCACCACGACCGCCGCCGGCGCCTGGGCCCCGGCGCTGGCCGCCGAGCTCACGCCCGCCGCCGCGGAAGCCGAACCCCCGATCCTGCTAGGCGTCACACTCACCGCGGCTGTGGGCGTGGCAGTCCGGTTCACCCCCGGACCACCACCGGTCCCGGTGCCGCCGTGCGCACCGACCACCACCCCGGCGGTCCCCGCGGCGGTAGTCGTGGCCTCGGTAGTCCCCGGCCCGGTTACTGCCGGAAACGAGGGTCGGGGCAGGTCCGCGGAGAGCGCCGGATCAAATTCGGGCCGCAGAGCCGCATACCCGGCCACCGCCAGAACCACCACCGCACCCGCACCCACCCCGGCCACCAGCACCGGCCGCCGCCGCGTCCCGAACAACCGCCGTGCCCGCCCACCAGCCTGTGTCCGCCCGTCAGTGCGTGTGGGCCCGTCAGCGCGTGTGGGCCCGTCAGCCCGTGCCCGCCCACCAGCCTGTGTCCGTCCGTCAGCGCGTGTGGGCCCATCAGCCCGCGCCAGCCCGTCAGCCCGTGCCCCAGCTGTCGAACCCACTCCCGAGCCGCCCGACCCGAACCGGTTTCCACCGGCCCCAGCGCTACCGGCCCCAGAGCCACCCGCCCCGGAGCCACCCGCCCCGGAGCCACCCGACCGGGAGGCGCTCGATCCTCCCGGCCCCGAGCCGCCCGAGTACACCGGCAGCACCTGGGTCACCGAGTCCGGCGCCGCCCCGGCCGGCCAGGTAGCCCCGGAAGCCTCAGCGTCCCCGGCGCCCCCCTCCTGGGCGACAAACGGCCGCACCAGCAGCGGGTCTTGGTCAGTACCGAGATCCTCGTCGTCCACGGACAGACCCACCCCCCCCGATCGACATCGATGAACCAACTTACCGGCCCAGCCCACCCCGCGCGGGCCCCGTTCGGCCGACCCCACCCCCGTCCGGACCGTCAACCACCCCCTGCAGCCAGCCCTTCTACCGCCATGAACAGCGGCTATGCCTCCGAGCGCGAGCCATCCCACCGAAGTGTCACAGCTCACTGGCGAGCCGCATTTTCCAAGCCACACCGCCACTCCCCGGGGTGCCACCGAGTCGCCACCCCGGCGTGCAGCGCGTACTTTCCCCATGCCGCCCGCAGTCGCGCCGCACCGTTCACCCTCTCCGGCAGCCCGAGCGCCACAGCGCTCCACGGCAACATCGGCGCGGACCGCCCACACAGCGCGGGTTTCGATCTGCACGGACCGGTTCGAGACGACCGAACCGGCTGCGAAGCCTGCTGAACAATCACCCTTGGCTGACGTGTCACGACCTGAGCGACGCCGCACGACTTCGGCCGGAGCGGCATGAGCGGGACTGTCAAGAAAACGGTGTAACTCGATGTTGTTGAAGGTCAGTTGCGGCCTGCGGTGAGTCGTCCTTCGAAGGCGAAGTCGAAGGCGTTGAGGGCGGGTTTCCAGCGGATCGCCCAGCGGCGGCGGCCGGTGCCGGTCGGGTCGAGGGACATCACGGCGAGGTAGACGCATTTCAGGGCGGCCTGCTCATTCGGGAAGTGCCCGCGGGCCCGGACCGCCCGGCGGATGCGGGCGTTCACGCTCTCGATGGCGTTCGTGGAGCAGACAACCTTGCGGATCTCGGCGTCGAACGCCAGGAACGGCACGAACTCGGCCCAGGCGTTCTCCCAGAGCCGGACGATGGCCGGGTATCGCCCGCCCCAGGCCTCGGCGAACTCCAGGAACCGATGCTCGGCGGCGGCCTCGGTCGGTGCGGTGTAGACGGGCCTCAGCGCCTTGGCGATCGCGTCGTAGTGCTGGCGGCCGGCGTACTTGAACGAGTTGCGCAGCAGGTGCACCACGCAAGTCTGGACCACAGTCCTGGGCCAGACGGTGTTGATCGCGTCAGGCAGGCCGGTCAAGCCGTCGCAGACGGCCATCAGCACGTCCTCGACGCCACGATTCTTGAGCTCGGTGCACACGCTGAACCAGAACTTTGCGCCCTCACCGCCGTCGCCGGCCCACAGCCCGAGGATGTCGCGGGTGCCCTCGACGGTGACCGCCAGAGCGACGTAGATGGGCCGGTTGGCGACCTTCCCATCGCGGATCTTGACGTTGATCGCGTCCAGGAACACGACCGGATAGACCCGGTCGAGGGGCCGGTTCTGCCATTCGGCCATGCCGTCCATGACCTTGTCGGTGATCGTGGAGATCGTCTGGCGAGAGACGTCGGCGCCATAGACCTCGGCCAGGTGAGCGCTGATTTCTCCGGTGGTCAGGCCTTTGGCGGACAGCGACAGGACCATGTCCTCGACGCCGGTCAGCCGCCGCTGCCGTTTCTTGACGATCTGCGGCTCGAATGAGCCGTCTCGATCCCGCGGCACGGTGATCTCGACCGGGCCGACGTCGGTGAGCACGGTCTTGGCACGGGTGCCGTTGCGGGAGTTCCCGCCGTCCTTGCCGGCCGGGTCGTGTTTCTCATAACCGAGGTGGTCGGTGATCTCGCCGTCCAGCGCGGCTTCGATCACCCGCTTCGTTAGCTGTTGCAGCAGGCCGCCTTCACCGGTCAGCTGCAGGCCCGCAGCCCGGGCCTGCTCGACCAGCCGGCCGACCAGTTCGGCGTCCACGCCTTCAGGCGTGTTCGCCGGAGTCTTCTTCTTCGCCACCGCGGAAGTATCCACGGCATCCGTCATGACCGTCATCAGGTGCGTCTCCTTGATCAGGAGTTACACCGTTCGTTTTACAGTCCCGCATGAGCGGGCAACGGCAGGCGCGGCTCGGTCGGTGGGGCCCGGGCGGCCGGAATGGACGCCCGGGCGTAGTGGTGTCAGCGCTTCCAGCGGGCGTAGTGGTGTCAGCGCTTCCAGAAGGGCTTGGTCGCTCGTTTCGGTGAGGTGGGTGCGCCGAATTCGGTCAGAACCCGCAGGGCGGTGGACCACTTCTCGGCGAGTGGGGCGTTGCCGTTCAGCAGCGTGATCAGAGCCTGCAAGGGACCGAAGTCGTCGCCGGATAGGGGAGTCAGCAGGACGGTGAGGCGGCTGGCGAGGTCGTCCAGCAGGTCGCGACGCTCGTAGTCGGGGTGGTCGGCGGCGTCGCGCAACCGTCCTGCTTCGACCGTGGCCAGCTGCCGGATGTCGGCGAGCGGGATGCCGGCGTCGGCGGGTTGCCGCGACCGACCGAAACCGCGCGGGGAAACCCGGCCGCCGCCGGCCGGGAGGCCGCTTGCGGATCGCGGCACGCCACCAGCGGGAGACGGCGGGCCGCCTGCGGGAGACTGCGGGCCGCCTGCGGGAGACGTCGGGCCGCTTGCGGACGCCGGCACGCTACCGGTGGGTGCCGATGAGCCACCTGCGGGGGTCGATGCGTCGCTGGTGGGTGCGGGTGGGCTGGCCGCAGGTGAAGCGGGGCTGTCCGCGGAGGGCGGAGGGCCGCCGACAATCGGAGGCTGACCCGCAAGCCTGGCGTCGTCGAACGCGTCCGGCTGGCGGTGGGATGCACGCAGTTTGGCGCTGGCCGGGGCGAAGCGCGGGCGGCTCGGCACCGGGCCGCCCGGGATCGGCGGTGCCGGCGGGAACATCCCGGGTGCGGCCGGCGCCGGTCCGCCCGGGAACGGAGAGGACGCCGAGGCCAGGATCATGCCGGCGGCCATCGGGGGTGCCGTGGACTCCCAGCCTGAGGGCATCTCGACGGGCTGGGTCACGCGCCGGACCTCGCCGCCCTCGTTGACCACGCGCTCGTCGACGGCGACATAGGCGGTGAAGCGGCACAACACGCCGAAACGCAGGGAGGTCTCGACGATCTGCTGCTCCAGCGTGTGGTCGCCGGCCGCGAAGGCATCCTCGAGGTCGCGCAGGCGGGCCCGAGCCCACTGCTTGGTCACCGCAGGCTCGGCACGCTCCCGCAGGGGGATGGTGGCCTGGAACGCCTGCTCGTCCCGAGTGGTCCCGGTCACCGTGAAGGTCCCCGCCGTCGACCCGGAATAGCGGCCGGTGACCACCAGCGGCACTCCCGGATAGAGCCCGGGCAGTCGCTGGGGACTGCGCGTCCCCTCCAGCGCGGTGACATCATCGGCGGTCAGGGACAGCCCGGTGACCACGGGAGCGCCGATCCGCCGGTGGATGTGCTCCATCGCCTCGTCCAGCCGGTCCTCGCTCTCGACCAGCTCGGCCCGGCCGGCGCCGAGCGCGGCCAGCCGCCCGAGGAAGCCGGCGTTGACCGCGCGGTCGATGCCGATGGTGTGCAGCCGGGTGCTGCCGATCAGTGGGGTCACCTCGTGGACGATCTGATCCTCGTTGCCCACCTGACCGTCGGTGACCAGCACCAGGACACGGTCCCGTCCGGTGCTGTCGGCGAGCAGTCCGAGCCCGGTGGTGAGTGGGGTGAGCAGCTCGGTGCCGCCCCGGGCGTCGGCTCGGGCCAGGTGCTCGATCGCGCGGAACCGATTGCGGTCGGTGGCCTCGCTCAGCCCCGGCTCCACACCGTCGGGGCGCTCGACCTGGTGGTCGAAGGTGAGCACGGCGAAGCGGTCGGCGCCGGTCAGGGTGTCGATCACGCGTGCCGCGGCGCGGCGGGCGGCCACCATCTTCCATCCGCCCATGCTGCCGGAACGGTCGAGGAGCAGCACCACGTCCTTCGGCCGGGGTGGCACGTCGCCGGCGGGGGGCAGGATCACGATCTGATACGTCCCCTCCTCACCATCGTTGTCGGGCACCGCCACCGCGGTGTTGCCACCCGGTGCGTAGGCCAGACGCAGCACGAAGTCACGGTCGGCCCGCTCGCCCGGAGCGATCCGTAGCGTGCCGCCCTCCTCGGAGATCGCATGCAGGCTGGAGCGGACCTCGCCGAGCTCCAGACCGGCCGCGTCGACGGTCACGCCGAGGGACAGTCGCAGGGGGTTGGGAAATCCGGGCAGCAGCACCGGCGGGGAGATGCGGGAAGCGTCCGGCACCGCGTCGGTGTCGGCGGTCTGGCCGTCCCCGGCATACGGGCCGGGGAGTGGTGCACCCGGAATGTAGCGAGGGGCGACGACCAGGGGAAAACGGTAGGTGGCGGCGCCGTCCTCGAACGGCATCGGGCCGACCAGGCTCAGCCGCACGACGATCCGCTCGCCGGCCAGGATGTTGCCGGCCCGCATGGTGAACACGTCGGGCCGCTCCTCCTCGGCGATCGAGGCCCGCTGACCGGCGGCCACGGCCTGGTCATACTGCTCGCGGGCGGCGGCACGCTCCTGCAGCTCGGCGGTGACCGTGCGGCCGTCGGCGGTCATCGTCATGCCGACGACCGCGGCCCGGTCGGGCAGTGGGAAGACGTAGGTCGCCTCGAGGGCGGTGTCGTGCGTGTTGACAAACTCGGCGGTCACCTCGGTGCGGGCGACCAGCCCACTGATCGCGGCCTGCACGTCGAGCCGGTCGAGAGGCAGATTGCCGCGGTCGGTGCGCAACGAGCCGAACCCGGATCCGGGCGCCGGCCTGACCCGCTCCAGCTCGCCCGGCCCCATCGGATTGACGTAGATAATCACGAATCTCTCCTATCGGTGAGCCCACGGGATGCGAGCAGGTCGAGCAGGGGCCGGGCCGCGGTTGCGAGCTGGGTGCGGTCGATGCGATCGAGATGAAATGAACCGGGGACCAGCAGGATCAGCCCTGAGCCGAGCGGCACCCCGGTAAGTAGGGCGTCGGCGCCGATCGGCGGCGCCGTGCCCGGGTCGCCGGCCGGTGATGGCACCTCCGCGAGGCCTGAGGGGGCCTCCGACTGTGGGAAGGCCCAATCGAGCGCGTGCGTCGGTGCCGTCTGAGGAGCGGGTGGCGATTTCCAGAACGGCGGCCGGGGCGTCGCGGGCGGCGGCGATGGATCGGCCTCGAGCAGCTCGGACGGCACCCGGGCCAGATCGGTGAGCGACTCGTCCGATGCCCCGCTCAGGTCCGCCTGGATCTCGGCGAGGGTGCGTCCGGCCGCCTGCAGTCTCTTGATCGCGACGAGCTGCATGAGATGCCGCGGGCCGTAGAGCGCGGTGCGGCCGCGCGTGCCGAGGGGGCGGTCGACCAGGCCGATCGTCGAATACCACCGGATCGAGCGGCGATCCGGCAGATCCCGGACGCGGCCGTTGGGCGCGCCGGAATACTCCGCGGCGAGTGCGGTGCGCACCCGGTCGACCAGCTCCTCCATCGTCCACATGAGCAGAGCATGACACTGTCATGGTGACAGTGTCAATGATTCGTGGCAGGATGAGCGGCATGCTGGATCGGCTGAGGCTGGTGAGCCTCTCGCACGTGAACGACCCCGCGCGGATCAGCGTCTTTCCCGGTGATCCGCCGTTCGAGCTGGACACCGTTGCCACGCTCGGCGGGGAGGGCTTCTATCTGCGAGCGGTGCGCGGCGGCGAGCACACCGGCACGCACTGGGGCGCTCCGGGCCACTTCACCGAGGGCGGGCTGCTCGCCGACGAGCTGGAGCCGGCCGACCTGTTCCGGCCGGCGGTGAAGGTCGACGTGCGGTCCGCGTGCGCGGCCGACCCCGCATATGCGGTGACCATCGGCGACCTGCAGGACTGGGAGGGGCGGCACGGCCGCATCCCGGACGAGTCTTTCGTGATCATTTGGACCGGGTGGGAGGAGAGATTCGGATGCGCGGATTTCGAGCGGCATCCCGGGTTCGCCCCGGAGACGGTGCGCTGGCTGGTGGAGACCGGCCGGCTGGGGGAGCGGGGCGGCACCGGCACGGACGCGTTCAGCCCCGATGTCAGCAGCGACGCCGGCTTCACGGTTTCCCGACTGGTCTATCAGCGCCGCCGGGTCAGCCTCGAGGTGCTGGCCCATCTCGCAGATCTGCCCGCCACCGGCGCGTGGGTCCTGTGTGGCGGGCAGATCAACCGGGCCGGTTCCGGTTCGACGGCGCTGATCTACGGAGTGGTGCCGCCGGCGGCCGGCTGACCGTGGCCGGAGCCGGCCGTGGGGTGCGCCGGGCTCGCGCCGGGTGTGGCGTGGCCCTGGGTGACGCCCGCAGTGCTGCGGCTGCGGGTGGGGCTCGGCGTGGGATGGCCCGGGGTGGGGTGGCTCGGGGTGGAGTGGCTCGGTGCGGCGCCGGGTGTGGCGTGACCCGGGGTGTTGCCCGCTGTGCTGTGGCCCTTGGTGGTGGTGGACGCGGCCGGGGGCGGGGTCGCGGTCTGACCGCCGCCGGGCTGGACGACGCCGTCCACGGTCAGGGTGTACGGGGCGTACTGGGTGACCGTTCCGGTCGGGTCGTCCTGTGCGACGATCGCGACGACCTTCGGGAAGCCGCGCAGCGCCGCGACCTCGGTGATCGGCACGACCGCGGCGCGCAGGTGGCCCAGCCCGACCAGCGAGACGTGCCAGCCGCGCACCGGGATGGGGTGCCACTGGGTGGGCGACTTCCAGCCGTCCAGCGAGTCACTGGTGATCTTGCTGGCGCCGAGGGTCACCTCGCCGAGGTGCCACCCGCCGAGGTTGACCGCGGCGTCGGTCACGTAGCGGAAGCCGAGCAGGATCTTCTTACCCGCGTACGCCTTGAGGTCGTAATTCTCTTTGACGTCCGCGGCCTGACCGGTGATCGCGGGCCCGAGTGGTCCCTTGACCGTGTTGTTGCCCTCGATCGCCTGGTACGTCTTGCCTCCGTCCGCCGAGACGGTGACGTACCCGTAGTCGAAGTCCTTCTCCATGCCGTAAGTGGTTTTGAACCGGAGCACCGGATCGGCGGTCGGCACCTCGACCTGACGGGCCGCGGTCTCGTCGAGATCCGACGTGTTCCCGGAGAAGAGCAGGCCCGCATCGATCTTCCAGGCCAGCGGCGTCGGCGGCAGGGTCGGCGCCCCGCTGAACGCCACCGACTTGATCAGACCCTGCGGCAGGCGGATGAAATCCGCCCCGTTCGGCGCGGCGCCCGACTTGTCATAGGTGGCCGGGTTCGCGAGATTGACCGTCGACTGGAGCTCCGCCGCGGTCACGCGGTCGCGCGGCACTCCGGTGACCGTCCCGCCGGGCTCGCCGACCTCCTTGTCGACCAGGGTCATCACCTGGAAGTCGTGCAGCACGTCGGCGACCTTGAGGCCCTTGGGCAGGGCGGTCTGCAGCGCGTCGAGCGACTGGTGCTTGGCGTCGCGGTGCAGCTCGGCGATCATCTTCACGCCGAACCGGTCCCGCAGATAGACCATCAACTCGTACGTGATGCCGTAATCGGCGAGCACCTCGTTGGGCTCGCCCTCGTCCCACAGGTTCAGCGAGTTCTGTGGGCCGCCGCACTCCCGCGGATTCGCGTTGTAGGTCGTCTTCACGTTGCCGAAACCCTGGTAACAGGCGATGTGGCTGTCAAAGCCGGGATGGTGCACGCCGATCCGTGGGTCCACATAGCCGACCAGGGTCTGCGCGTAATCGGACAGCCCCTCGTTGAGCCAGTCCACCTCGGCCGGGTCCTGGTAGTACTCCAGCAGGTGCTGCCACTCGTGGGCGAAGGTGCCCTCGTACATCCGCGGCCGCGCCGGCCGGCTGGTGCACAGGTCGTCGGTCGGTTCATTCTTCGGGTCCGCGCCGAGCCGGTGCTGCCAGTCGTAGGCGTCGATCGTCATCACGTTCCGGTCGAACAACTCGTTGAGCTGCGCCGAGAAGAAGCCCGCGATGTAGGTGGGGCGTTCCGGGAAATGGAAGTAGTTGTCGTCGCGGACGTTGTCGACCAGCGTCACGGTCTTGTCGCCGTCACCGCTGAAGTCGCCGGCCATCCCCGGGTGCGCGCCCGACCGGTCCGGCGGCGTGCTGAACGTCGCCGTCTCCTTCGGGTAGATGTTGGTGTCGAACTGGGTCACCAGATCGGCGACCTGGGCGTCGGTCACCTCGGTGGAGTTCTTACGGCAGTCGCCGGCCGGGAAGGCGATGTCCTTGGCCACCCAGACCTCGATGTGCCTGCCGACCGCCCGCAACGTGTAGTCCTTGCGGTACAGGTCGCCGTCGGTGTCGTCCAACCCCACCCAGCTGCGGACCGTGCCGACCGCGGGGGTGGCCGCGGGCGCGCGGCGGGCGGTGGGTTGCGGCCGATAGCGCGCCTGCGGCAGGAATTTGCCACCGAGACGCAGGTGTGTACGGGTGAGGCCCCGGCCGTCGATCTCCGGCAGGACCCCGGCGTGCCCGTGCACGGCCGGGGTGAGCGGCCGCTGCGGCTGTGCCTCGGCTGGGCTGGTGAGGAGCGGGGCCATGATCACGACTGCCGTGAGACTGGCAAATCCGGTGCGGTTCACGAAGCGGACGTTACCTGCCTAAAGGTGCATATGGCACCAACACGCGCAGTCGATCATGAAGCATCCGCCCTGCACGCTTCACCTGTCGTCGGCGGCCGCTCTCCAGGATCGCACTCCCCCTGCCGCGTGGGCCCGGAATCGCCTCGCACGGCATCGGAAACCGTCGTCGAGCAGGAAGGTTCGGCCATCATTCAGCCGATCGCATCCGCGGCGCCCGCGGCGTGGACACGGATGTGGGCGGTTCGGGGACACGACGGGGTGTCACTCGAAGAGGCTGTGCTTCCTGCCCTGCTCGGCGCGGTTGCGGGCCCGGCGGCGCTTCTGGATCACCAGGATGTCGACGGCGGCGACGGCCGCCCAGGCGGCGAGCAACCAGCCGGGCAGAGTCCAGCCGGCGCGGAACAGGATCGCGGACAGGGCGGCGCAGACCACCATGCCGAACGCGGCGAGGACGAGCCGGAGGTTGAGTGGGCTGTACGGCTCCTCGACAGTGCCGCGGCGGCCGGGTGGTTGCGGACCGATGGGCATAGGCACGAATCTACTCGTGTCGGACGGGACGAAAACAACTCGCCCCAAGATCGGGTAGTTTCGATATCTTCGGCGTCTGGCACTGATCCGCTGTGGACAGGAGGCGCCGTGGCAGAGACGGGGCTTACCGAGCAGAACTCGCGCAAACTCGGCACCTGGTCCGTGTTCGTCATCGCGGTCTCCGCGATGACGCCACTCACCGTCGTGGCCGGGGCGCTACCCCTCGGGTACGGGGAAGTGAAAGAGAAGGGCATCCCCGTCGCGTACGTGCTGGTCGCCGTTGTCCTGGCGATCTTCACGGTCGGGCTCACCGCGATGGCGCGCCACGTGCCGAACAGCGGTGCCTTCTACGCCTACGCCGCGAAGGGCCTGACCCGGCCGGCCGGCGTCGGCACCGCGTTCATCGCGTTGCTCGCCTACAACGCCATGCAGATCGGTCTGTACGGGGCATTCGGTGTCGCCGCGCACAACGCCGCCGCGATCTTCGGGCTGAAGATGTCGTGGATCGTCTGGGCGCTGCTGGGCTGGGCGGTCGTCAGCGTCCTGGGGTTGCGGCAGATCGACTTCAACGCCCGGATCCTGACCGTGCTGGTCGGCGCCGAAGTGTTGATCGTGCTGACCCTGGATGCGGTCATGGTCGGTCATCCCGACGGCGGATCGGTCGCGTTCGACACGGTCAATCCGGGCCTGATCGCCAGCGCCGGTGGAGTGTCGCTGCTGGTCGGTGCGGTGGCCGGGATGGTCGGCTTCGAGTCGCCACTGGTCTACGCGGCCGAGGCGCGCGACCCCCGGCGTACCGTCGCCCGGGCGATCTTCATGACGCTCGGCGTCGCGGCGATCCTCTACGGCGGCTCGGCCTGGGCGATGTCCGTCGTGGCCGGGCCCGACAAGATCATCGATGTGGCCGCGCGATATCTCAACGACCTGTTCTTCGTGCTGCCCGGGCCATACCTGCCGACCGCGGTCATCGACCTGGCCCGGGTCTTCTTCGCGACCAGCCTGTTCGCCGCGATGCTGGCCTTCCATCACACCGTCGCGCGGTACGCGTTGACTGTCGCCCGGGAGGGCGTGCTGCCGCCGGCGCTCGCCCGCACCCGTGACGACGTGCCGGTAGCCGCCTCGATCGCCCAGTCCGGCCTGGCGTTCATCGTTCTGGTGATCTTCGCGGCGCTGGTACTGAACCCGACCAGTGATCTGTTCTTCCTCGGCACGGTCTCCGGTGGCCTCGGCGTGCTGGCGCTGATGACGATCGCGTCGATCGCAGTGGTCCGATTCTTCCGGCGTGACACGCACGGTGAGACGACCTGGCGCCGGTCGGCCGCGCCGTGGATTGCCGCGGTCTTCCTGGTCCTCATGCTGCTTCTATCGGTGGCGTTCTTCGGCGAGCTGCTGGATTCGGACAATCTGGTGAAGGTGTGGCTGCCGCCGATCGCGTTCCTCGGCGTCTATCTGCTCGGCGTCTGGTGGGGGCGGCGTCTGCGCCGGGAGCGGCCGGCGGTCTACGCCGCGATCGGCACCGGCCTGCCACCGGAAGCCGACAGGCCCGGCCTGGTCGTCCCGCCGCAGCGCCTCAACGGTGTGGCTGCCGCCGCGAAGCCGGAGGCCGCCGCAAGGCTCGAAATCGCTGACGCGGCCCCCGCGACCGTCGGCCTCGGCGCAACCCCCGGCCCGGCAACCCCGAACCCGGCGACGACGGTCACGCCGGATGTGACCTCCCAGCCCGAGGCGGCCGGCAAGTCGCCAACGGCCGAGCCGGACGTAGTCGGCCGGTCGGCAGCGGTGGGAACTCCGGCTTCGGGGCTGGAGCCGGATGCGGCCGGCCGCACCATGGCGGCGGGCATGCCGGTGACGGGGGCCAAGCCTGGTGTGACCACGCGGACGGAGGCGCTCGGGGAGGCGGCGGCGGGTGCGCCTGCGGATGTGGTCGCGCGGACGGAGGCGCTCGGGGAGGCGGCGGCGGGTGCGCCTGCGGATGTGGTCGCGCGGACGGAGGCGGTTCGGGGTGCGGCGGGTGACCCGGTGGAGATTTCGGCTGGGGAGGCGGACGGTGGCCCGGCGGATGTTGTGGCCGGGGAGGCGGCGGGGTGGCGGACCGAGCGGGCGCGGCCGGCGGGGACGGACGGCGGTGGAGTGACCAAGCCGACAGTGGGTGGATCGGAGCCGGAAGAAGGCGGAAATCCGCCGGTCAGTTAACTATGGGTGACGGACGGTATGTCATGGGGCCTGCTTGTCGCTCCTGCCCGTCTCATCGCTAAGGTCGTTGTCGATGGGTTCACCCCGGCCACTGGACTCCCCGCTGAATAACCGTATGATCTTCACGTTCATGCGGGCCACACCGCTGAACATCCGGTAGTTGTCGTGAAGCCCAAGAAGTTTTACGGCAATACCCCGGCTGATCCGCCGGTGCTCCGGCATCCGAACCCACCCGTCGGGTGCCGGCGGATCCGCGAACTTCGGCCCTCACCATGGGCTGGCGCCTGGGCGGCGCGTACGCACGCCGCCCAGGATGGTCACTCTCGGTTATCTGGCGGCTCGGTCGGTGGAGCTCGCCGGCCGCTTCCGAAGCCGCTTCGTCACGGCGTCCGCCGATCCCTCCGGTGTCTGAGCCCGGTGTCTGAGCCCGAGGACCCGCAGGGGTGTGTGGCCGCGGATCGTGGCGGTGTTTGAGCCCGGTGTCTGAGCCCGGTGACTGTCGCCAGGCTCGCCGATCCATCCGATGCTCGAGGCCCGGGCTACCACGAGGGCGCCCGCCTACCTGATGTCCGAGGAACGCCCGTGCCTCCAAGCTTCGGGGAGGGCGAGCCTTGGTCCGAGCTGGATGGGCCGCAGCTTCGGGGGAGGTGGGCCGCGGCTTCGGGGAAGGTGGGCCGCGGCTTCGGGGGAGGTGGGCCGCGGCTCAGGGGGAGGCGGGCCGCGTTTCGAGGGAGGCGGGGCTCGGCTCAGAGTGGGGTGCTCCGGTCCGGCGTTCGTGGGTGGGACCGGCGCGGATGGGTGGGGTCAGAGATCGGCGGTGGCGTGCTGTTCTGCCTCGCGGAGGACTCGGAGGACGTTGTGGTGGGCCAGCTTCCTCAGGTCGGTGCGGGACCAGTCGCGGGACTCCAGCTCGGTGAGCAGGACCGGGTAGGCGGCGACGTCGGGGAGGTCGATCGGGACGTCCGGGGTTCCGTCGAAATCGCCGCCCAGGCCGATGTGATCTATGCCGGCTACAGCGCGGGCGTGGTCCACGTGGTCGGCGACCTCGGCGGCGGTGGCGTCCGGGCGGGGGTGGGCGGCCAGCCAGGGGAGGAAGGCGGGTTCGGAAGTCATGTCCGCGATGGTGGCCGTGGGCGGATCGGACTCGCCGGCGCGAGGGGCCCGGGGCCAGGTGTCCTGCACCGGGGGCAGGCCCAGACGCTGCCACTCCTCGTCCGCCGCGCGCTGCCAATCCAGGACGGCAGGAGAGACGAAACAGGCTACGAACGGAATCTGCACCACACCGCCGTTGGCCGGCAGGCGCTCCAGCACGTCGTCGGCGACGTTGCGGGGATGGTCGGTCACCGTACGGGCGCCGGAATGGCTGAAGATGACAGGGGCGGTGGCCTCGTCCAGCGCGGCGTGCATGGTGACCGGAGCCACGTGCGACAGGTCGACCAGAACACCGATCCGCTGCATCTCGCGTACCAGAGCCCGCCCCTCGGCCGTCAGGCCGCCTGACACCGGCGGCGCCGCAGCCGAATCCGCCCACGCCGTGTGATGGTTGTGGGTCAGCGTGACATAGCGGACGCCGAGCCGCGCCAGGGACCGCAACACGCCGGGCGAACGCGCCAGACAATGCCCGCCCTCGACACCGATCAGCGACGCGATCCGGCCGGCCGCGACAATCCGCTCCACGTCGTCAGCCGTGCGCGCCGCCTCCAGCGTGTCCGGATACTCGGCCAGCAGCCGATACACGACGTCGATCTGCTCCAGCGTATGCGTCACCGCCTCCGGCTCCGGCAGCGACGACGGCACGTAGACCGACCAGAACTGGGCGCCGACCCGGCCCGCACGCAACCGGGGCAGATCGGTGTGCAACTCCGGACGTGAACCGTCGAGACCCGCCGTGCTCGACCCGTGCCACCCGCGCAGGCGCATAGCCAGATCATTGTGCCCATCGAAGATCCACATTCCTCCTGGCTACCCGGACCGGCGCCCGGAAGCAAGCAGGCGAGGCCGATTCCGGCGAGCCGGGAGCCGCAACCGGCCCGCACCGGCACGGGCACTCGGCGCGCACCCGGCGTCCCGGAATCTCTTTCACATGCCCGGCGGGCAACACCGCTGGACAGACTCGGGGGGAAAGCCAATCTTGATGCGTTCGACGCTGCGCAAGACCGTACTGACGCTGACCGCTCTCGTCGCCGGACTCGGCGCCGCGACGGCCACGCCGGCACAGGCCGCTACGCACGCTGCCGACGCGGGATGTGTGACCGGCGCCAAGCTGGTCCCGACCTGTGGCGTTCTGTGGGGAGGCGCGGCCGGTGGCTTCACCAGCGCGCCCCGGGACAAGGCGCTGAAAGACTGGGAGAACGCCAGCGGCCGGACCGCGACGATCTTCCACCAGTACCACAAGGGCAACGAGCCGTTTCCGACCAAGGCTGAGATCGCGATGACCGCCGACAGCGCGCACCCGCGGGTGCTGCTGGAGAACTGGAAGATCGCGTACGGCACCACCTGGGCCGCCGTGGCCCGAGGCGGGCAGGACAAGCGCATCGACGCCTTCGCGGCGCGGGCCAAGGCGTACGGCAAGAAATTCTTCCTGGTTCTGAACCACGAACCGGAGAACGACGTCATCCCGCGGTCCGGCTCCGGCATGCAGGCCAAGGACTTCGCGGCCATGTACCGGCACACCATCGAGCGGCTGCGCGCGCAGGGCGTGACCAACGTGATCAACGTGGTCGCCTACATGGGCAACGAGAAGTGGATGGCGCAGTCGTGGTGGACCGACCTGTACCCCGGTGACGACGTCGTCGACTGGGTCGGCCTGGACTCCTACGTCTCCGTGGAGAAGGGTTACTACCACTACGGCGACTTCTCCGCGCTGCTGGACCGCAAGGCCAAGGGTGGCACGCTCGGCTGGTACGACTGGGCCACCACCAGGCACGCCGACAAGCCGGTCATGGTCGCCGAGTGGGGCGCGTACCACCGGGTCGGCCGGGCCACCGACAAGTCGTTCGTCTACAACAGCGTGATCGACCAGCTCCAGAAGCGTCCGGCGATCAAGGCGATCGTGCACTTCGACACCAAGCACGACGACGAGGGCGACCGCGACATCAGCATCAACAGCTCGGCGGCGTCGCTGAAGGCGTTCCGCAAGCTGGCCGCCAACCCGATCTTCGACGTGAAGCTCGGCTGAATCTTTACTCACCCCCTGAGGAAACGCCGTCCGGGTCCCCCGCCCGGGCGGCGTTTCCGTATTTCGGGCGAAAAAGTGGGTTCATGGAGCAGGCGCCTTGCCGCCTTGATCAGACGGGTGGTGCCGGAACGGGCGGCGACCTCGGCCAGGCCCGGAATCGGGGAGCGGTCTGGTATCGGCGTGCGGTCCGGAATCGGGGCGCGGTCCATTACCGGCGTGTGGTCCGGAATCGGGCGCTGACCATGCCGGGAATTGCGAACAGGGGTACGACGATGTCAGCCGCGCCGGCGCAGCAACCTGATCGATCCCCTCGCGAGCAGGGCCGCGGCCAGCAGCGCCTGGATCGCCAGCAGGTGTGCGACCAGGCCGGGGACCGAGACGTCGCCCCATCGGCGGCCGGCCCAGACGTCCGCGGCGACCGCGCCGGCGCCGGTCATCGCGGCCAGCGCCAACAGCGGGAGCACGCTGCTGAGGTTCCACGGCTCGACGGACCGCGGCGGGCTTACCGGCTCGGTGGCCGGGTGCAGCTGGCCAGCCGGTTGTCCGATCAGGACCAGTTCGGTCCGGTTGGCGGCGTAGTGCTGGATCGTCGCGGCGACGAATCCGGTGGCGATGCCGTCGACCCGGAACCGGTGCGGGTTGACCACCCAACCGGTGGTGCGGACCAGGTCGGGCCGGGTGTACCGGAGCCGGACCTCGAACGGTCCGCTCCAGACCCGGCGCGGGTCGACGGCTTCCCACGGAATGGTCACCGAGCCGGTGTGTTTGTCGGCGTGCAGGCCGTGCGGGGTGAGCGTGAGGCCGATCCCGTGGCGGATGGCCCGAGCGCAGCAGGCCAGCGTCAGCACGCCGAAGGCGCCGGCGCCCCAGAACACCGGACGGGCCTGCCCGGCCTCGGCGGGGGCCACCACGGCGGCGCCCGCCAGGCCCAGCATGGCGACGGCCAGCAGCGGGAACGTGCCGGGGCGCGGTGTGTGGAAGGCGCCGTCGACGATCAGCGCGGGGCGCTGCGAGCCGGTCCGCTGCGCGGCGGCCATGACGGCGAGGGCGAGCACGGCGGTGACGCCCGCGACGGCGACCAGCGCCAGCGTCGCCACGGTGGGCCCGATCGGGGCGGGGCTCAGCCGGCCTGCGGCCACCGTCGCCACGGTGAGGACGGCGGAGTACAGCACCAGCGGCAGGCGCAGCCGGTAGGCGGCCGCGGAGATCTCGGCGAGCATCGGTCAGATCCGGGCCCGGGCCCGGAAACCGCGGATCGCGTCGATGAGCACCGCGCCGATCGCGATCGCGGCCACCGCGGCGAGAACGTGGACGGATTCTCGGGCCGTGGCGTCGTCGGCGTGGCCGAGCCGGCGGGCGGCGACCGCCAGCATCGTCCACACGAGGGCGAACAGCACGATCGGCCGCCGATGGCGATCGACGGCCGTGTCCAGTCTCATGATCACCGCGGGAGTGTAGAGCGGGCCCGGTGACCGGACGGTCACCGGGCCCGCCGGTCGTTCAGGACAGGTCGTAGACGGTGCTGCCGCCGACCGTGGTCGCCGGGTAGTTCGCGGTCACCCAGGAGGCGATCTGCGACGAGTCGGTCGAACCGCCGCCCATCCCCCCGCCGCCACCCACGCCGCCGGCGATGTAGTAATGGATCCGGCCGGACTTCACGTACGTCTGGAACTCGGCGAGGGTGGGGGAGGGATCGCTGCCGTTCCAGCCGCCCAGTGCGATCACCGAGGTACCCGAGGCCAGCTCCAGGTCGGCGGCCGAGGTCGCGCCACTGACCGCGGCCGACCACGTGGTGGTGCTCGCCTTGAGCAGGGCGGTCAGCTCGGTGTCGGCGCCACCACCCCGGCCCATGCCCCCGCCCCCGGGGAAGGGCGCAGACGGCGAGGCGGACGCGGTGGAGGAGGACGCGGACGGGGAGGGCTGGGCGGGGGCATTGCCCGCGGGCGGCGCCCCGTCACCCGTACGGCCGAATCCGCCGCCGCCCGGACCACCGCCCATCCCGGAGCTTCCGGACGGTCCGGAGCTGGGAATGGAGCCCGTATGGGCGACGCCGACCGTGGCGGTCGCGTAAGCCGCGCTGCCGAGCCCGGCCGACAGCAGCCCCGCGACGATGCCGATCACGGCGAGCCGGCGCAGCGCGACGGCCGGCACGATCAGCCCGGCGGCCGCGACCACCCCGGCGACGACCGCCGCCCAGCGCAGCGCCGGCAGCCAGTCGGTGCGGCCGAGCAGCACGAAGCCCCACGCGGCGGTGGCCAGCACCATCGCCGCCAGCACGATCCGGCCCCACAGCCGGGTGCGGTAGAGCCAGAGCACCCGGGCGCCGATTCCGGTCACCGCCGCGATCGACGGTGCGAGGGCGATCGTGTAGTACGGGTGGATGGTGCCGCTCATGTACGAGAACGTCACCCCGGTCACCAGCAGCCAGCCACCCCAGAGCAGCATCGCGGCGCGCGCCCGGTCGGTGCGCGGTGCGGTCCAGGTCGCCGCGAGCACGGTGACCAGCGCGATCAGCGCGGCTGGCAGCAGCCAGGAGATCTCGGTACCCATCGACGTGCCGAACAGCCGCCCGATGCCGGTCGCCCCGCCGAACCCGACGTTACCCCCGCCGCCCCCGCCTCCGCCGCCGTTGCCCGCGCCGCCGAGGATCCGACCGAGACCGTTGTAGCCGAGGGCGAGTTCCCACAGCGTGTTGTTGGTGGAACCGGCGATGTAGGGCCGCGACGACGCCGGCCAGAGGGAGACGAGCGCCACGAACCAGCCCGCCGAGGCGACCAGGGCGAGGCCGGCCAGCGACAGATGTCTGAAGCGCCTGCCCAGCGGCGCCGGGGCGGCCACCAGATAGACCAGCGCCATCGCCGGCAGCACCAGGAAGGCCTGCATCATCTTGGTCAGAAAGCCGAAGCCCAGCAGCACGCCGGTCCAGGCCAGCGACTTCCCGCTGGCCACCTCGGTGGCCCGCACGGTGGTGTACGCGGCGGCCGTCATCAGCAGCACCAGCAGGGCGTCCGGGTTGTCGTACCGGAACATCAGCACCGCCACCGGGGTGAGAGCCAGGGCCGCCCCGGCCAGCAGTCCCGCCCCGTGCCCGAACCAGCGCTTCACCGCGAGGTAGAGCAGGAAGACGCTGGCCACGCCCATCAGCGCCTGCGGCGCCAGGATCGCCCAGCTGTTCACGCCGAAGATGCGCGCCGAAAGTCCCATCACCCACATCGCGGCGGGAGGCTTGTCCACGGTGATCGCGTTGCCCGCGTCCAGGGAGCCGAACAACCAGGCCTTCCAGCTCTTCGCGCCGGCCTGCGCGGCCGCGGCGTAGAAGCTGTTCCCCCACCCCGAGGCGCTGAGGTTCCAGAGGTACAGGACGGCCGTCGCCGTCAGTAGCGCCACCAAAGAGGCACGCTCCGGGACGTTTCGGGCCCGGTGGCCGGCTGTCGTCGTCATGGGACTAACCTCGCGGGTGGTGCTACGACGGCTCTGTGATCAATCTGTGGGCCGTCTATGAACCCAGTTCGCCGCGTCGGCCAGCGGTACGTGCCACGATGGGCGAAGTGTGCGAGTGTCCCGGTCCGGAGTGGGAGAGATGAGCGAACACGTTTCCGACAGTGCCGAGTGGCAGGCGCTCCAGGGCTACGCGGAGAAGTTCTCGGCGGTCCACCTGCGCGACCTGTTCGCCAGCGACCCGCAGCGTGGCGAGCGGTATGCCGCGGAGGTCGCCGGCCTCTACGTCGACTACAGCAAGAACCTGGTCACCGACGAGGTGCTGAGCGCGCTGTTCGCGCTGGCCGGCCGGGCGAAACTGAATGAGCGGATCGCCGCGATGTTCGCCGGCGAGCACATCAACGTCACCGAGGACCGTGCCGTGCTGCACACCGCGCTGCGGCTGCCGCGCGACGCGACGCTGGTGGTCGACGGGCAGGACGTGGTCGCCGACGTGCACGAGGTCCTCGACCGGATGGGCGCGTTCGCCGACAAGGTGCGCTCCGGTGAGTGGGTCGGGCACACCGGCCAGCGGATCAGGACCGTGGTGAACATCGGGATCGGCGGGTCCGACCTGGGCCCGGTCATGGCGTACGAGGCGCTCAAGGACTTCTCGCAGCGTGACATCGAGTGCCGGTTCGTGTCCAACATCGACCCGACCGACCTGTACGAGAAGACGCGCGACCTCGACCCCGCCTCGACGCTGTTCATCATCGTCTCCAAGACGTTCACCACCCAGGAGACGTTGACCAACGCGCGCGAGGCCCGGTCGTGGCTGCTGGCCTCGCTGAGCGACGAGGCGGCCGTCGCCAAGCACTTCGTCGCCGTCAGTACGAATGCTGAAAAAGTCGCTGATTTCGGTATTGACACCGACAATATGTTCGGGTTCTGGGACTGGGTGGGCGGCCGCTACTCGCTCCCGTCCGCGGTCGGCCTGTCGGTGATGATCTCGATCGGCAAGGAGCGGTTCGCCGAGATGCTCGCCGGCTACCACGCCGTCGACGAGCACTTCCGGACGACGCCGGTTGAGCGCAACGTCCCGGCCCTGCTCGGTCTGATCAACGTCTGGTACGACACGTTCCTCGGCGCGCAGTCGCACGCCGTCCTGCCGTACGCGCAGTACCTGCACCGCTTCGCCGCCTACCTGCAGCAGCTGACCATGGAGAGCAACGGCAAGTCGGTGCGGCTCTCCGGCGACCCGGTCAGCTTCCAGACCGGCGAGATCTTCTGGGGCGAGCCCGGCACCAACGGGCAGCACGCCTTCTACCAGCTGATCCACCAGGGGACGAAGCTGATCCCGGCGGACTTCATCGGTTTCAGCGAACCGAACCACGACATCGGTGAGATGCACGACCTGTTCATGTCCAACTTCCTGGCGCAGACCGGCGCGCTCGCCTTCGGCCGGACGCTGGAGCAGGTGCAGGCCGAGGGAACGAAGCCGGAGGTCGCGCCGCACCGGGTGATGCAGGGCAACCACCCGACCACCACGATCCTCGCCGAGTCGCTGACGCCGGGCACGTTCGGGCAGCTGGTGGCGCTCTACGAGCACATCACGTTCACCCAGGGCGTGATCTGGGAGATCAACTCGTTCGACCAGTGGGGTGTCGAGCTCGGCAAGGTGATGGCCAACCAGCTCGCACCGAAGCTGACCGCGGCCGAGTCGCCTGCCGACGACGCCGACTCGTCGACGAACACGCTGATCAAGCGGTACCGGGCCGCGCGCGGCCGCTGATTCAAGTCGGACCCTGCTTCTAGGCTCAGTGCCGTGGATTCGAACACGGCACTGAGCCTTCGCATGACCAGCCTTCTGCTGGGGTCGGTCACCAGGTCCTCGGTTCTGGACATCACCGAGTGGTTCGGCGCCCTGCAGGCGCAGGATCTCAACAGCGTGCTGTGGTCACTCGGCGCCCGGCTGCGCGGCAGCACCCTGCCCGAGATCGTCGCCGCCACCGAGAACCGCGACGTGGTGCGCACCTGGCCGATGCGCGGCACGGTGCACCTCGTCCCGTCCGCCGACGCGCACTGGATGCTGGAGCTGACCGGCGTGCGCGCGCTGGCCGGCGCGGCGAAACGCCGCGAGATCCTGGGCCTGGCCGAGGCGGACGCGGACCGGGCGGCGGAGATCCTCGGCGCGGCCCTCGCGGGTGGCGGCCGCCTCACCCGGTCGGCCTGTGTGGCCACCATCAATGCGGGTGGCGTCCCGGTCAGCGGCCAGCTCGGCTACCACCTGTTGTGGTACGCGAGCCAGCGCGGCGTCACGGCGATCGCCCCGAACGAGGGTTCCGAGCAGACCTTCGTGCTGCTCGACGAGTGGGCGCCCACGCGGAACGCGCCGAGCCGTGAGGAGGCGCTGGGCATCCTCGCCCATCGGTATTTCCGCAGCCACGGCCCCACCACGGCGAAGGATTTCGCCGGCTGGACGATGCTGCCGATGAAGGACGCCCGGGCCGGCATCGCCACGGCCGGTCTCCGCCGGGTCGAGGTCGACGGCGTCGAGATGTGGGCGGATCCGGCCGTGCTCGACGCCGGGCCGGTGCGCGGCTGGCGCGCCCTGCCCGGCTTCGACGAGTACATGCTGGGCTACAAGGACCGCGCGATGATGGCCACCCCGGAGATGCTCAGGAGCATCATCCCCGGCGGCAACGGCATCTTCCAGTCCACTCTGGTCCGTGACGGCAGGGTGATGGCGGTGTGGAAACGCACGCTCGGCAGGAAGGCGGTCTCGATCACCGTCTCACCGCTGGTCGAGTTCACCGCCGGGGACTGGATGCAGGCCGAGGAGGCGCTGCAGCCGTATGGGGCTTTTGTCGGCCTTCCAGTGACTGTAAAGAAACTTGCTTAAAGCACTGTTAAGAACCCTTGATATTTGTGAACGTCAGCGACATCATTCGGTGGCACAGGTCACCATCACCGCCTGATCGCTTCATCGTCGAGGAGTTCCCATGCGTGTTCGCCGCCAGGTGCTGGCATTGATCGCCGGGGTGGGGGTGGCACTCGGCACGACGGTGATCTACTCGACCACCGGTGAAGCGGCCGTGGCCTGCTCCGCCACGGTCTGGGCGGAGGGGGTGACCTACACCGCCGGGCAGCAGGTGACCTACCAGTCCAAGCTCTACCAGGCGCTGGTCACCCACACCGCCTACGCGGGCACCGGGTGGAACCCGGCCGCGACGCCGACACTGTGGAAGGAGCTGGGGGGCTGCAGCGGTGGATCGACGCCGACACCGACCCCGTCTGTGACCACCACCTCGCCGAGCCCGACGACATCACCGACGCCCACACCCACGGCGACCGGTGGGACCGGCTGCGCCACCAAGGGCCGCCCGGCCGGCAAGGTCCTGCAGGGCTACTGGGAGAACTGGGACGGCGCGTCCAACGGCGTGCACCCCGGGCTCGGCTGGATCCCGGTCAACGACACCCGGATCACCCAGCACGGCTACAACGTGCTGATGGCCGCCTTCCCGGTGATCCGCTCCGACGGGACGGTGCTCTGGGAGAACGGCATGGACGCCGGCGTCAAGGTGCCCACCCCCGCCGAGATCTGCGCGGCCAAGGCGCAGGGCGCCACCGTGCTGATGTCGATCGGCGGCGCGGCGGCCGGCATCGACCTGAGCTCCAGCGCGGTGGCCGACAGGTTCGTCGCCACCATCGTGCCGATCCTGAAGGCGAACAACTTCGACGGCATCGACATCGACATCGAGACCGGCCTGTCCGGCAGCGGCAGCATCAGCACGCTCTCCACCTCGCAGGCCAACCTGATCCGGATCATCGACGGTGTGCTCGCCCAGATGCCGGCCAACTTCGGCCTGACCATGGCGCCGGAGACGGCGTACGTGACCGGTGGCAGCGTCACCTACGGCTCGATCTGGGGCTCGTACCTGCCGATCATCAAGAAGTACCTGGACAACGGCCGCCTCTGGTGGCTGAACATGCAGTACTACAACGGCAGCATGTACGGGTGTTCCGGCGACTCCTACTCGGCCGGCACCGTGCAGGGCTTCACCGTGCAGACCCAGTGCCTGAACAACGGCATCACCATCCAGGGCGTCACCGTCAAGGTCCCGTATGACAAGCAGGTCCCGGGGCTGCCCGCCCAGTCCGGCGCGGGCGGCGGCTACATGACGCCGGCGTTGGTCAGCCAGGCGTACAACTCGGTGCCGTCGATCAAGGGCCTGATGACCTGGTCGATCAACTGGGACGGGTCGAAGGGCTGGACCTTCGGCGACAACGTCAAGGCCCTGCAGGGTCGCTGACCTCACCGCATCCCTCGATCAGCCGGTCCGGACCGTCCCCGGGCCGGCTGGTCCCTGTCCGGCGCCCTGTGCCGGCTGGTCCCTGTCCGGGCGCCCGGTCGGCTGGTCCCTGTCCGCGCGCCCGGTCGGCTGGTTCCTGTCCGGGTGCCTCAGGACGCGCGGTATCGCAGGTAGACGACGCCGTTGGCGAATCGGCGCTGCTCGGCCAGCTTGAGATCCAGGCGTACGCCGTCCGGCAGGAACCGGGTGCCGCCGCCCACCGCGATCGGCGAGACGAACAGCTGCACCTCGTCGACCAGGCCGGCGCGGAACGCGTGCGCCGCCAGATGTGGGCCGCCGATGCTCAGATCGCGGTCGGCGGCCTCCTTCGCCTTCCGCACCACCTCCGGGTCGAAGACCCGCTCCAGCCGGGTGCGGGCCGTGGTCACCTCGGCCAGCGTCGTCGAATAGACGACCTTGTCGGCGGCCCGCCACACCCGCGCATAGTCGACGGTCGCGGGCGTCGAATCCGGCCGGGCTTCCGCGTCCTCCCAGAAGCGCATCACCTCGTACAGCCGGCGGCCGTACAGATACGTCCCGATCGGGCGTTCCAGGTCGTTGACGAACGAGTGCACCTCCTCGTCCGGTCGGCTCCAGTCGAAATTTCCCCGCTCGTCGGCGATGTAGCCGTCCAGGGAGGTGATGCCGGTGCAGATCAGCCGTGCCACAGCGTCTCCTTCAGCCTCGGGGACTCGGCCTGTCCATCCTGGCCCGAGCCGGCCCGGGAAGCACGCAACCGGCGCGGTGTGGACGGAATTCGGGGCGTCCGGGCGATGGCCCGCGCCGTGGTCCGCGGTTGTCCACAGGTTCGGATCGGCTGTTTGCGGCGGCCGCTGTCCGGAGACGACAATGGCATTCCGGGATCGACGACTGCCTGTCCCGGCTAGTGGATCACCCCTGCTCATGCCGGATGCGGAGGTGTCTCGGCGAAGCGGTCGACGGCGGATCAGAAACGGTCACCGGAGAAAGAAGATCAATTCCGGAAAGGGTACGGGGATGGCCGATCAGGAGGCACTCGGCCGCGAGTATCTGCTGCACGAGGAAATCGGGCGCGGGGCACTCGCGGTCGTCCGGCGAGCCACCCGCCGCTCCGGCGGGCCACCGCTGGCCGCTAAGCTGCTGCACCCCGAGCTGGCCAGCGATCGGCGGATCCGCGAGTCGTTCCTGCGCGAGGAGGCCGCGCTGCGCCATCTCGACCATCCGGGCATCGTCGGCTTCCATGACCTGGTCGTCGAGGGCGGCACCCTGGCCCTGTTGATGGACCTGGTCGACGGTCCCGATCTGCGCCGCCACCTGGCCCACCGCGGCGGCCGGCTGGGCGCCGCGGAGACCGCCGTGATCGTCGGGCAGGCAGCCGAGGCGGTCGCCGCGGCGCACCGGCGAGGCGTCGTGCATCTCGACCTCAAACCGGAGAACCTTCTAGTCGTCCGCGATACCGGCCCCGCCGTGGTCCGGGTGACCGACTTCGGGCTCGCGGTGCTGCTGATGGACGCGGCGCGTGGGGTGGCCGGGGGCACGCCCGGCTACACCGCGCCGGAGATCTGGCAGGGTGCGACGCCGACCGCGGCCGCCGATGTGTACTCGCTCGGGATCCTCCTGGTCGAGCTGATCACCGGTCACGTCGGCGGGGATCCGGACGCACTGCCCGAGCGGCTGGCCGGGCCGGCCCGGTCCTGCCTTGCCCCGGATCCGCGCGACCGGCCCGCCGCGGAACAGGTGGGGGGATATCTGCGGGCGCTCGTGGCCTCGGGTGTGCTGGGGCCGCCGCCACCGGTCGTGGCGGAGGGCGAGGCGGGGGATGTGCCCGATCCGGTGTCTCGGCGGACGACGGTGCGCGGGGCCGGGAGCGTCGGATCGCCGGGGGCGGGAGGCGGCGCCGGCGCGGCCGTCGATCCGGAGCACTCCGGGATCTGGGTCGGGCAGCTGGCCGGTGGGGTGCCGTTGGGTGGGTTTTTGGCGGGGGCGCCGCCACAGGGCGGGTTTTTGGCCGGGACACCGGCGCAGGGTGGGTTTTTGGCGGGGGCGCCGCCACAGGGCAGGTTCCTGGCCGGGACACCGGCACAGGGTGGGCTTCTGGCCGGGGCGCCGCCACAGGGCGGGTTCCTGGCCGGGACACCGGCACAGGGTGGGCTTCTGGCCGGGGCGCCGCCGCGGGGTGGTGGCGGGCCGAGGGTCCCGGCGGCCGGGCTCGGCGGGACGGGGCTGGTCGCGGAGGCGCCGCCGAGGCGGCGTGAGGGGCGGGGGATGCTGGTCGCGGCCGGGGTGCTGGCGGTCGTCGCGGCGGGGATGGTCGGACTCGGGATCGCCAAGGTGGTCGGGGACCGGTCCCATCCGGCGGCCGCGGTCCCGGTGAGCAGCGCCCCGGCGGTGACACCGAGCGCGGGGGCCGGCGGGGTGCTGCCGCCCACCGAGCAGGTGCGGGCCAGTGCGAGCGCCGCGCCGGTGCGGGTCACGCTCGCCGGATATGCGGCGGACGACGGCGGGACGCTGGCGTTGTCGATCCGGGACGGGACGGCGATCGCGTACATCTGTGACGGGAACACCCGGGAGGCCTGGCTGCAGGGGACCGCGGTGGACGGGCGGCTGGCGCTGTCCGGTACGGGCGGGGCGCGAATCACCGGGACGTTCGACGCGCTCGGGGCGACGGGAAAGGTGACCGTGGCCGGCGGGACGCATGCGTTCACGCTCCGGCCGGTGCAGAAGCCGTCCGGGCTCTACCGGACGTCCGCCAAGGTGCGTGGCGCGCGGATCCAGGGGTCCTGGATCGTCCTGCCGGACGGGCGGCAGGTGGGGGTGCTGACCGACGGCGGCCGCACCGGGCCGGCACCGAGGTTCGACGTCGCCGGCGGCACCGCCACGGTCGATGGGGTGGCGGTGGCGGTGACCGCGGTCGACGTGGACAGCGGCGCGGGCTTCTGACGACGTGGAGTGCGGTGCGGGCTTGACGACGTGGAGTGCGGTGCCGGCTTGACGACGTGGAGTGCGGTGCCGGCTTGACGACGTAGGCAGGTGGTGCCGGCCGCTGACGAACCGGTGTGACCCCCGCCGCAGCCCAAGTTCTTTGAATCTGAAATAGTTTCCTCGTCAACGACGTTGTGCGAGGCAGCCCGGGACGTGAGTGCCCCGGCCGGAGGTTTCAGGAGCGGGTCATGCAATTCGGCATCTTCAGCGTCAGCGACATCACCGCCGACCCCACCACCGGGAAGACCCCGACCGAGGCCCAGCGGATCAAGGACATCGTCACCATCGCCAAGCACGCCGAGCAGGCGGGCCTGGACGTCTTCGCGCTCGGCGAGCACCACAACGAGCCGTTCTTCTCCTCGTCGCCGACCACCACCCTCGCCTACATCGCCGCGCAGACCACGACGCTGCAGCTGAGCACCGCGACGACGCTGATCACCACGAACGACCCGGTGAAGATCGCCGAGGACTTCGCGATGCTGCAGCACCTGGCGGACGGGCGGGTCGACCTGATGCTCGGGCGCGGCAACACCGGGCCGGTCTACCCGTGGTTCGGCAAGGACATCCGGGCCGGCATCCCGTTGGCGATCGAGAACTACGCGCTGCTGCACCGGCTGTGGCGCGAGCACACCGTCGACTGGGAGGGCAAGTTCCGTACGCCGCTGCAGTCGTTCACCTCGACGCCGCGTCCGCTCGATGACGTCCCGCCGTTCGTCTGGCACGGTTCGATCCGCAGTCCGCAGATCGCCGAGCAGGCCGCGTACTACGGTGACGGCTTCTTCGCCAACCACATCTTCTGGCCGGCGTCGCACACCCAGCGGATGATCGCGCTGTACCGCGAGCGGTTCGCGCACTACGGGCACGGCGACCCGGACCAGGCCATCGTCGGCCTCGGCGGCCAGGTGTTCATGCGCAGAAACAGCCAGGACGCGGTCAACGAGTTCCGGCCGTACTTCGACAACGCCCCGGTCTACGGCCACGGGCCGTCACTCGAAGACTTCACCCGGGAGACGCCGCTGACCGTCGGCAGCCCGCAGCAGGTGATCGAGCGGACCCTCAAGTTCCGCGACTATGTCGGTGACTACCAGCGGCAGCTGTTCCTGGTCGACCACGCCGGCCTGCCGCTGAAAACCGTCCTCGAGCAGCTCGACCTGCTCGGCCAGGAGGTCATCCCGGTGCTGCGCAAGGAGTTCGCGGCGCTCAAGCCGGCCCACGTGCCGGACGCGCCGACCCACGCCGCACTGGTCGCCGCCAAGAACGCCGCCGAGGCCGCCGTGACCGAGAAGGTGGAGGTGCAGGCATGAAGCAGCGCAGCCTCGTCGTGATCAGCGCCGGCCTGAGCCAGCCGTCGTCGACCCGCCTGCTCGCGGACCAGCTGTCCGCGGCAGCGGACCGGGCCGCCACCCGGATCGGCGTCCAGCTCGACATCCAGGTGATCGAGCTCCGCGACCTGGCGCACGAGATCACCGACCATCTGCTGACCGGTTTCCCGCCGGCCGCTCTCCGGCAGGCGCAGGATGCGGTCGCCGCCGCCGACGCGCTGATCACCGTCACTCCGGTGTTCAGCGCGAGCTACAGCGGCCTGTTCAAGTCGTTCTTCGACGTGCTCGAAAAGGACGCGCTGGCCGACAAGCCGGTGCTGCTCGCCGCGACGGCCGGCACCGCCCGGCACTCGTTGGTGCTGGAGCACGCGCTGCGACCGCTGTTCGCCTACCTCCGCGCGGTGCCGGTGCCCACCGCGGTCTTCGCGGCCAGCGACGACTGGGGTGCCAACTCGGTGGAGGGCCCGCTGCGCGGCCGGATCGAGCGCGCCGCCACCGAACTGGCGCGCGAACTCGACCGGCGCGAACCGGTGACGGTCGTCGATCCGTTCGCCCTCACCGAGTCCTTCGAGGACATGCTGAAAACCCTTTAGTTCGTACGCCGTGATCCGACGCGCGCCGGCCATCCCCGGCGCGCGTCGCCGTATCGGGCCGAGCCTCAGCCCCGGCGTGGGGTGGGCGTGGGCGAGGCGTGTCCGTACTTTGATGCCCTCGGGCCGGCGCGCGGCTGGCGGCGCGCGGCTGGGGCGAGCGGCTGGGGCGAGCGGCGTACGGCTGGTGACGGGGCGGCTGGCGGCGAGCGGTTGGCGGCGGGTGCGCCGCGAATCGCACCGTGGGTTGGCCGAAAGTCCACATCGCGGCCAGCCGAACAGTGATCGGCACAACCCGGACAGGGCATCGACGAAGATCACGCTCTACTGCAGGGTGGTGCGGGTGACCTATGGACCGCCGCAGCAGCAGCCGAACCCACCGCAGCCCGCCGCGCCGAAAAAAAAGCCCAGCGGCAAGCTGATCCTGGGCATCCTCGTCGGGGTGGTGTTGCTCTGCTGCGGAGGCGGCGTCACCGCGATCAACGCCTTCACCGGCGACTCCGGCAGCACCAAGGCGGGCGGGACCAGCACGAGCGGTGCGCCCGCGGACGCGGTCGTCGTCGCGGCCGCCGGCTCGCCGTCCGCGGGGGTCTCGGCCGCGTCCAGCCCGGCGCCGGTCACCGCCAAGCCGAAACCGACCGCCGCACCGACCACGAGAACCCCCGCCGCAAAACCGGCGACGACCGGCACCAGGCCGGCCCCGCCGAAGACGACCAGACCGAGGACCACCAAGCCGACGACCAAAGCTCCGACCACGGCCCCACCGCAGTCGGGAGTGCATCCGGGAGCGTTCTGCTCCCCGGAGGGCGCGTACGGCACCACCAGCGCCGGCACTCTGATGCGCTGCACCAGCAAGAACGGCGACCGACCCCGCTGGCGCAGAGCCTGACCGGCAGCCCGTGGAACTCGCCTCGGTCCGCGAGGAGGAGCCGGCGCGAGAGGTGAGCGGACTCCACCGCGAGGCCCGGCTGGGGCGGTCAGCGTGGGTGGGTGGACGGTCGAGGTCAGGTCCGGGTGGGGCGGATCGGCGCGGGGCCTGAGCGCGGTGGGCTGGCGCGGGGCCTGAGCGCGGTGGGCTGGCGTGGGCCCTGGGGAGGACCCGCCGGCGCGAGGTGTGAGCGCCGTCGGTGAGGCGCGGGCTGAGCGGGTGGGCGGCGGCGGGATGGGGCGCCGGGATGGGGCGCCGGGGCGGGTTGTCCCGGGTGGTGGGTCGGGGGGTTGACACACTCTGCGCGTCGACAACGGCACGCTTTGTTGTTCAAGCTGTTCGGGTGGGCACGTCCACCCCGGTCCAGCCGTTGGCGGATCTCCCGGACGGCGAGCCGCCTGTGGTCCGGCGGCATCTCGTCGTGCTGCCGCGCGGGCGTCGGCCGGCCGGCCCGGCCCCCGAGGCGGCGCTCCGGCATCTGATCGCCATCCCGCGCGAACGCCCCGACACGCCGCCGGCGGTCGACCGGCGCACGGTGCCGATCGATGGCGGCGTCCGGACTCGGCCCGCGGACCTCAGCGTCTCCAGCCTGACGGGCTCCGGCCTGACGGGCTCCGGCGCGGCGGCCTCCGGCGTGGCGGGCTCCGGCGTGGTGGCCCCTCGGCTGCCGGTCGGTGACTCGGGAGTCTCTCGCCTGGCGGTCTCCGAGCTGACAGGGGCTTCCGGGCCGGTCCGCTCGAAGCGGTGGTCGGTGGTCGCGGTGGTGGTTTCGGTGGGAATGCTGGTGCTGTTCTGCGCGGGCGTGGCAGCCGTGACCGTACGGCTAAGTGTGCTTCTTGTTGCTCTGCGTAGCGATTGATAGTGCTGGCCACCCGCCTGGCGAGTGGCCGGCCAGTGGTCGTATGGTGTGCGACACACCGACGGTGGGCAGGGATTCTGTTTCGTCCGGGCCGTCGGGTCCGGCTGCGTGGACGGGTCGCGGTGAGGGCACCTGGTGGAGGCCCTCCGTTAACCGAAGGTTGTGCCAGGACCGCCTCGCAGGGGTGGATTCCGGCGCGCGGTCGTTTGCACAATGCAAGTATGAGGAACCGGATAGCGGCAAAGGAGGCGCTATGACCATGACCGGCGCACGGGGACCGGCCTTGGCGGAACGGCCTCGAGCCGACCTGCCCGTGACACCGCTGACGTGGCAGCGGACCGACACGGTCGGCACCGAGCTGGTGTTCCCGCGCGGTTCGCGGCCACACGGCTCGGCGATCGTGGCGGGCGCACGGGCGTACTCGCTGACCTGGCAGGCGGAGGTCACGTCGACGTCCGAGGTGACGTCGCTGCATGTCACGTCGCAGGGCGACGGGTGGAGCCGGGAGCTGTGGCTGGACCGCGGCGCGAGCGGGTGGACCTGCCGGGCGGAACACGCCGGGGATGCCGGTGACCTGCCGTCCGCCGGTGCCGAGCAGCGGGACGCGCTCGACCCGCGGGCGGTTCTGCGCCTCGCCGACTCGCCGATCTTCGTCGCCTGGGCGGTGCGTGGCCTCGGCCTGACGGTGAAGTCCGGCCCGGTCACCGTCCCGGCGATCCGGGTGCAGGTGCCCTCGCTGGCGGTGCTGCCCGGCACGGTCACCTACCACCTGGTCAGCCCGCAGCGCCTGCGGATCACCGGCGACTGGCCGGCGTCCACCTTCGAGCTCGACGCTGCCGGCATGGCGGTCTACCAGGCCGGTCACCTCCGCCTGGCCCGCTGAAGCACCGGCACCCACGCGGGTGCCTCGTCGACGCGCACGGTGGTGTCCCGGTGCGGGACACCACCGCGGAGAACTGTGACTGGCAGCGGTAGTTGCACTTGGACAGTCATGGTTATTCGGCTCGGTTGTGGTCGTCGGCATGCCGCAGGCGTGACGCGTCTTGACGGTCAGGGTTAGGCTGCCGCTCCATGATCAGGTCGGCGAGGTTGACGGCGCTTCCAGCCGTCGCGGTAGGTGGGGCGGCGCTGTGGGCGTACGGCATCGCAGTGCTGCAACCGCTCACCGAGCCGGACTCCCGTTGGTGGGAGATGGCACAGAACTCGTCGTACTGGGCTCGTGACCTGCGGTGGGGCGCAATCGTGGCGTCGTGTCTCGCCCTCATCGTGCTGGCTGGTGGCGCTCGGTGGCCCACGCGTGGGGTGGCTGCCGGTGGCGTCGGCTGGATCGTGGTGGATCTGCTGATGGACCGCGCCGACCCGGGCCGACCCGCACTGCCACTCACACTGGGCGTCGGTGTCCTTGTGGTGGCCACGGCCGCCGTCGTCTGCACGCGATGTGGGCGCCGCACCTCACTGAGACCTCCGGTGTTGCGTACCGTCGCAGTGATCGGCGTGCTGAGTGCGATCAGTATGCTCGGCGTGGGTTCGCCGAGCGGCGGCGAGCCGCAGCTGCCGCCGACCCGGCTGGCCGTGGTGCTGCTGCACATCGTGCTCGCTTGGATCGCGACCCTGACTGCGGCAGCACCGGTTGCCGCGAGTCGGGCTGCGGCGACGACGGGAGTGGCGCTGGGGTGGGTGGTGCTGACGGTCTTCTTTGCGCACAGTCCTCCAGATGCTCTGGTTTGGCTACTCCTCGCGGGGTCGGGCCTGTTTGTCGCCGGGATCTGGTCGGTGGGCCATCCGTCCGCACCCGCCGGCTTGAGGGCCGCGGTCACGATTTCGGGCGCGCTGATCATCCCGATCATGTGCATGGTGATCGGCTACGCGACGATCATCATCGGGCCGGACATGACGCGGATGGCGGGCAACGAGTCTCTCAACGGGGACGAGGACATGCTCCTCGGCTTGGCCGGGGTGCTGGCAGGATTGGCCGTGGCCTGGTGTGGGCGCGCGGTCAGCAGGTTGTTCGCCATGTCACCGCAGGGTTGCCGGTCCGCGGAAGCGGGGCCCGATGACGGCGGCGTTCAGGTGACACTGACCCTGCCCGTCGGTGACACGTAGCGCTGTCGGTTCGGGCTTCCCGGAACGAACGTTCGGTTTGGTGGGTAGGCTGGGCGGGTGCCGCGTGTGTCCGAAGCCCACCTCGCCGCCCGCCGTCAGCAGATCCTCGATGCGGCGGTGCGTTGTTTCGTGCGGAACGGGTTCCATCAGACGTCGATGCAGGATGTGATCAAGGAAGCGGATCTGTCGGTCGGCGCGTTCTACCGCTACTTCAAGAGCAAGAACGAGCTGATCATGGCGATCGCCGGCATCAAGATCGGCGAGGTCACCGGGATTCTGGACAACCTGCTCGCGGCGGATCCCATGCCGCCGCTCCCGGCCTTCCTGGACGCGGTGATCGGACAGGTGGAGGCGACCCTGCAGGCCGACCAGACGGTGCGGATCGCGATCCAGATCTGGGGTGAGGCCACCTACGACGACGAGGTCGCCGAGGTGGTGCGCGACGTCTACCGCCGGATCAGGGAACGGATGGTGCGGACCGCCGAGCGCGCCAGGGCCACCGGACAGCTGCCGCCGGGCGCGGATGCCACCGCTGTCGGTGCGGCCATCTTCGGGCTGGTGCAGGGTTACATCCTGCAGCGGATCCTGGTCGGTCAGGTCGACCGCGAGACGTATGTCGCCGGCGTCCGGGCCCTGATGACCCCGGCCTGATCGACCGGTCGACGGACGGGATCCGGCCGGCCCGCCGCCGACATGGGGTACACCGTCCGGTGGCAAGGACTCGCAAGGGGCCGCTGTGCGGGCGGTGGCAAGGGCGGGAGACACGCGGTGACAGCGGCCCGGATACCGGCGCGGTAAGGGGCGGGAAGGCAAGAGGCCGGAAGGCGGGGAGCGGGCTCAGGCCGGCGGGATCAGGCGGCGGATGGCTGCTGTCAGGCCCGGAGCGTCCAGCTCGGTCTCGGTGACCAGGGCGCGCAGGATGATGCCGTCCAGCAGGGCGCAGATGTCGCGCGCCGCGGGCTCGCCGACCCACGGGTGGAGGATCTCGGGGAGTCCGTCCATCCAGGTTTCGGCGAGTGCCCGCAGCCGGGCGTCGCGCGCGGCGGCCATGCACAGCTCGTACTCGATGCGGACCTGCCGCCGGTCCTGCAGGTATTCCGCGGTCAGTGCGGTCAGCTCGGCCGGCATGTCCGGTGCGGCCGCGAGGCGGGTGGACCACACGTCCAGGTCGGCCCGCATCGCGTCGCACGAGTACCGCAGGCCGGCGGCGATCAGGTCGTCGAGAGTGGGGAAGTAGTAGGTCGTCGCGCCGAGCGGGAGTCCGGCCCGGGCGGCGACGGCGCGGTGGGTGGTCCGTCCGACCCCCGCCTCGGCGATGATCTCCATGGTGGCGGCGGCCAGGGCGGCGCGGCGCGCTTCCGGATCGCGGGGACGCTGCGGCCGGCGCTCCGCAGCGGCCCGGGTCTCCGGGTCGCGGGATTCCAAGCCGGCCCGGGTCTCCGGGTCGCGGGGTTCCAAGCCGGCCCGGGTCTCCGGGTCGCGGGGTTCCAAAGCGGCCCGGGTTCCCGGGTCGCGGGGCTCCGAGGCGGCGCGGCTTTCCGTGGGGCGGGGGCGGCGCTCGGTCAATGCGCTTCCGCGCCGGTCAGGTTGAGCATCACGACTCCGGCAATGATCAGGGTGATGCCGCCCACCTTAGCGAGGGTGACCGGCTCGTCGAGGAACAAGGCCCCGATCACCACGATGGCCGCGGTGCCGACCGCGGACCAGATGGCGTAGGCGATGCCGACCTGGATGCCGCCCTTGATCGCCTGGGAGAGGGCCACGAAGGACACTCCGTACCCGGCGAGGACGACGAGGGTGGGCCAGAGCCGGGAGAACCCGTCGGTGGCTTTCATCATGCTGGTGGCGAAGAGTTCGCTGCCGATGGCGACGGCGAGGAGGACGTACCGCACTGCTATGCACCTCATCTTGTACGTTCGTACAAGTACGATCGTACAAGAAACCCTCGCCCCTCGGAAGGGAGAGGATTCAGGGTTGATCAACCGGGTAAGGGGATGGGGAGGTTTTCCACCGGATTCAGGAGGTTCTGATGACCGCAGTCGCGAACCCGGCCACCGTTGAGGAATGTCTGCGGGTGGGCGCCGGCTTCACCCAGGGTGACCGGAACTGGATCGCCGAGCAGTTCGGCCCGCTCGACGCCCGTCTCGCCGCGTTCCACGCCGACGCCACCGAGCTGGAGATCACGGTGAAGGACCGCGAGGCGCGCGGCCAGAAGGTGACCCTGGAGTGCTGGATCGGCGGCCGGGAGAAGATCGTCACCACGTCCTCGGAGGAGGACCTGCACGCCGCGATCATGGACGTCCGCGACGACCTGCGGCGCCGGCTCAACGACGCGAAGACCAAGCAGGAGCCGCGCCACAACCGGCACCTGCGGGAGGTCCCCGAGGTCGTCGTGGACGAAGACCCGATCTAGAGACGCTTGCCGAGGTACGTCAACGGCCCCGGGTCAGGGACCGGAAGCACCGTGAATCCCATCCGGTCGTAGAACGGCCGAGCGCGAACATTCTCGGTCACCATGCCGAGGTGCACCCCGGTCGCGCCGGCCCGGGCCGCCGCCGCGCTGAGCGCGTCGATCAGCTGCCGCCCATACCCCCGTCGCTGGTAGGGCGGCAGCAGGTCGATGTGCAGGTGCGCGGGGTGGTCGGCCAGCTCCGGCACGATCATCCGCTCCGGCCGGTAGTGCAGCGCCACCATGTCCTGCTCGGGCGTGCGCGGCGGGGGCGGCGGCACCGGATACCTGCCGGCCAGCCGCGGGATCCACTCCTCGCGGTAGCGTCTGACGAACGACGCGGTGTCCGCGGTCCCCACCACATAGCCGACCGCCCGGCCGCCGTCGTCCAGCACGAACGCCAGATCCGGTTCCAGGACGGCGTACGGGCCGGCGAACAGGTCGCCCATCAGCGCGTCGGTGGAGTACTTCCCGCGGGCGTCGCCGCCGAGGTCGGCGGTGCGCACACAGATGTCGTAGAGGGCGGGCAGGTCGGCCGGCCGGTAGGGTCGCATCTCGGGCACGCCTGCAGGCTAGGCCGTGGAAGCGCTTCCACCGCAAGTCTCCCGGAACACCGGAACGCTGGGGAACAACGTCGCCGGGGCGGGTTCGCCCAGCGCGGCCCGGGCCGCGGCCACCGCGATCTCCTCGACCGGATGGGTCGCGGTGGACAGCGCCGGATGGGTCGCCCCGGCCAGCGGGACATCGTCGAAACCGGTCACCGCGACGTCGTCCGGCACCCGCCGCCCGGCCGCCGCGAGGGCCTGCAGCACGCCCAGCGCGGTCGCGTCGCTGACCGCGGCGATCGCGTCGGTGTCCGGCCAGCGGTCCAGGATGCCGCGCGCCGCGGCACGACCGCCGTCGCTGGTGAAGTCGCCCCGCACGATCCGCGCGGGCAGCCCGGCCGACCGGGTCAGCTCGGCGTAGGCGGCGACCGGCGCGGCGGACGCGGCGAGCCACGCGGGGCCGGCGATCAGGGCGATGCGGCGGCGGCCACCCGCGTACAACCGCGACAACAACGCGCCGACGCCCGCCGCGCTGTCGACATCGGCCCCGCCCGTGCCGATCGCGGCCGTCCGGCCGCGCAGGCCGGGCGGCAGGTTCGCCAGCATCACGCGGTCGTGCCCGGCCAACACCAGCGCGGCCAGGCCGCGATCGTCCGACATCAGGCGCAGGTCCGCGGCGGCGCCCAGGCCGATGCGGCGCAGGGTGAGTCCGATGTCGTACGTGTCCAGCACCGCCGCCATGGCCGCCGCCGCCCGGATCACGAACGGGTCGCGCAGGATGTCGGCCCGCTCGTCGCGCACCGCGAAGACCAGCCGCGTCCCGGTGCCGCGGGCCAGTTGCCGCGCCACCGGGTGCGGCTGATAGCCCAGCGTCGCGGCGGCCGCCCGGACCGCGGCGCGACTGTCCGCCGAGGCGGGCCCGGACCCGGACAACACCCGCGACGCGGTGGCCGGCGACACCCCGGCGAGACGGGCGACGTCGGCGAGTCCATGAGACACGCTCCCAGTAAACCTCGGGACTCCGGTTCCGGGTGCGCCGCCGCGGCACGCCACCCCGGACGAGCTGGCAACGCCGAGCGGGCGGGTGCGGCACCGAGGTTCGGCGAGTGCGACCTGGCGCTGTGGCCGTTCAGCTGGCTGGTGCACGTGTGGTCGGCGCCGCTCGCCCGCTCCTGGCGGCCGTACGTCGTCCGCCGCGCCCCGCCGGCCCCGGCCGTGATCCGGGACTCGCGCCGGAGAGTATAGGGTCGGTCCATGACGACGCTCGACGGGCGGGACGCCACGGCACTGCTGGTCATCGACGTGCAGAACGGGGTGGTGGGCGAGACCTCGGTCAACCGGGACACGGTGATCGCCAACATCGCCACCCTGGTCGGCAAGGCGCGCGCCGAGGCGGTGCCGGTGATCTGGGTGCAGCACTCCGACGACGACCTGCCGTTCGGCAGCGAGCAGTGGGCCTACGTGCCGGAGCTGCCCCAGGCCGGCGGGGAGCCGGTGGTGCACAAGAGGTTCGGCGACTCCTTCGAGGCGACCGACCTGGAGGAGCGGCTCGCCGAACGCGGTGTCGGCCGGCTCGTGGTGGCCGGTGCGCAGTCCGACGCGTGCATCCGGTCGACCATCCACGGCGCCTTCACCCGGGGCTACGACGTGCTGCTGGTCAGCGACGCGCACACCACCGAGGACCTGACCGAGTGGGGCGCGCCCGACCCGGCGACCGTGGTGTCGTTCACCAACCTGTACTGGAGCGGGCAGGCCGCACCCGGCCGGGTCGCCGGCACCGCGCCGACCGCCGAGGTCGACTTCGCCGGGGCCGCCGCGTGACCGGTGGCAACGAGTGGCTGCGCCGGAGCGCCGAGGATCCCGGGCACTCACAGTGGTACATCAAGCGGTTCCGGGACATGGCGGCCCAAGGCGCCGATCTGGCCGGTGAGGCCCGGCTGGTCGACACCCTGGTGCCGCGGGGCGCGCGGATCCTGGACGCCGGGTGCGGGCCGGGGCGGGTCGGCGGGTTCCTGGCGAGCCTGGGTCACGACGTGACCGGGGTGGACCTCGACCCGGAGCTGATCGAGGCGGCGATCGCCGATCACCCCGGGCCGCAGTGGCTGGTGGGTGACCTGTCCGAGCTGAAGCTGCCGGGGGTGCCGTTCGACGCGATCGTCTGCGCGGGGAACGTGATGACCTTCGCGGCGCCGGACACCCGGGTGGAGATCATCCGACGGTTCGGCGAGCACCTGGCGCCTTCCGGGCGGGTGGCGGTCGGGTTCGGGGCCGGCCGCGGCTATCCGTTCGACGAATTCCTGGCCGACGTGACCACTGCCGGCCTCGCCGCTGACCTGCTGCTGAGCACGTGGGATCTGCGCCCGTTCACGCCCTCGGCCCAGTTCCTGGTCGCGCTGCTCCGCCACCCTTAGGCCGCGCCACGTCAGCTGTCGCGGCCGGGGGGAAGGCAGTTGCGCGGCGCGTCCCAGCCGAGTAGTCCGGTCGCCTGCTCGAGCCGCTCGCCCACGGTGAGGCCACCCTGATCGGCGATGTGGCAGCGGTACATGGCGTTGTCATGGCGGCTGTTGCGCATCTTGACGACGTTGAGGAAGCGGCCGGCCGCGGCGCATTCCTCGATGTAGCGCACCTGGATGACGTTGTGGAACAGATACATCAGACCGGTGAGCGGATCATCGACGTGGCCGAACAGCTGCGTCTCGCTGGTCACCCAGAGTGAGGCGCCGGCGGACCGGACGACGGCGAGCATGCTGCGCAGGTATGCGGGAAACCGCTGGGCCTCGCGGGCGGCGTGGGCCATCTCGGCGAGACTGTCGATGACCACCCGCCGGACCGATCCGTCGTCGAAGCTGTGCCGAATCATCGACGAGAGCACGTCCAGATCGAGATCGAGCGCGCCGACCGGGACGTGGGCGATGACCAGCTGATCCCGTTCCTCGGCGGCGGCGAAGTCCCAGCCGAACCGGCCGGCCATCTCCTTCAGCTCCTCGACGGTGTCCTGGAAGGTGACGTAGAGGCACCGCTGGCCCTGCGCGAGGCCCTCGGCGAGAAAGCTGAGACAGCCGATGGTCTTGCCGACTCCGGTCGGGCCGAGTACGACGGTGCCGTCCCCGTCGGGAATGCCGCCGCCCATCAGGTCGTCCAAGCCGGGAATACCGGACGATATCCGCGCACCGCGGCCCGGCATGTCGGTGGGCAGGAAGGACTCGATGCGCGGGTAGACGCGGATACCGTCGTCGGTGATGTGCAGGGTGTGGGCGCCACCGAGCGGTGCGGCGCCGCGCATCTTGATGACGCGCAGAGTGCGCCGGTCGACCGGCTCCCGGATCTGGTGGGAGAGCGCGATGATGCCGTCGGCCAGAGTGAATTCGATGCCCGACTGCATGTCCGCGTCGCTGTACTCGCCAAGCAGCAGCAGGACGGCTCCGCTGTGGGCGACGCGGCTGGTCAAGTCGTACAGGGAGGTGCGCAAGGCCCGATCGCTGACGAAGTCGCGCAGCATCATGGTGCTGTCGACGACCAGCAACGCCGGCTCGTCGTCGAGCGCCTTGCGGACCACCTCGTCGATGACCGGGTCCAGGCCGGCCGCCTGGTGCCCACGCAGCATGTCGCCGAGGTGCACGTACTCGACCCGCGGGCCCAGCGAGCCCGCGTCGAAGAAGGTGAAGTCGTGAAGGTGTTCGACGAGTTTGGCGTGCGGCTCCGACAGGGTGGTGTAGTAGATGGCCTTGTGCTCACCGGTGGCCACGGCGAAACAGATCTGTTGCGCCAGGACGGTCTTGCCGGTGCCGGGCGGACCGGCCAGGACGACGACCGATCCGCGTCGCAGGCCGCCGCCCAGAATCAGGTCGAGGTCAGGGTGCCCGGTGCTCAGGTGTGTCACCGCCGGTCACTTCCTTCCCGGAGAAGACGTTCGGCTGCCTCGACCAGATCGGCCCGTCCGTAGGGTTTGGCGAGAGCGGCGTCTGCTTCGACGGCGAGATGCCAGTCCGAGCTGGCCGCCAAGATCGGGATGCCCGCGGTGACCGGGTCGGCACGTAACCGGCGAATGAGCTCCACACCGTTCATGACCGGCATCATCATGTCGGTCACCACGAGGTCCGGCCGGACCTGTCGAACCGCCTCCAACGCGTCGGCGCCGTTGCCCGCGGCGATGACCTGATGGCCGGCTCGCGTGAGAATCCGTTTGGCCAGGAAACGCAGGTCCGGTTCGTCGTCGACGACCAAGATCGTGCCCACCGGTTCCGTCCCGCTGCTGGATGTCTCACGGTGACCGTACCGATGATCGGTGCCGCTGTGACGAGAAGTGCTGTTTCGCTCACGTCCGCCTTCACGATCTGGTCGCCATGGCCGAGGCTCGGCCACCTCCCAGGCGTTGCGCCACGGTCGGATTCGCGGTCAACTTCTGGGCCTGGGCGCTGCTCAGCCCGCTCGCCGTTCCTCGGCCTGGCCGGGCACAGCTCGCTCACGCTTCCAGTCGTACGCGTGGGGCTTCGTCCTGCTCGGCATGGTGGCCCCGGCGGCGCTGCTGCTGGACGTGTTCGCGGTCAGGCGCCCCGCCACCGCCCGGGCCTGACGCCTCATCACCCCTCGAAGGCATGCTGGAGTCCACTCCGGCAGGCTTTGCGCATGTCACCGGACGACCGGCAGGTCGCGAGCGGCCCCGCGCTGACCAGGGCCCACGCCGCGCCGCACCACGTCGAGGACCCGGGACGGATCGGCGGAGCAACTCAACCTGACCGAGCCATGGTGTCCTTTCACCGCCACCCGGTGTTCCTCGCCCGGGAGGCGCTGGTTGACGGCTGGTCCACGGCTGTCAGTGGAGGTGCCAGGCGCGCTGTCGGGTGCGGTCGCAGGCTATGTGGTAGGAGAGTTCGAAGCGGTGGACCGGGTTGGCGTGGTACCAGCGAAGGGCCTGCAGGACCAGGGCCGGGTCGGTGTCCAGCCAGGGCACCTGGATGGTCAGGTGCGGCTGTCCCCCGGTGGTGGGGGCGGCGATGATCGGGATGTGGGCCTGTTCGCCGGGCAGGATGTCGCTGATCGACTCCCAGGGCAGGAAGCGCTGGTGCCGGATGCCGTGGTGGTGGACCCCGTCCGGGGTGAGGGTGAGCCGGCCCGGGGCGTGCCGTGACAGCATGACCAGCGCGGCGCCGCTGAGCAGGGCTCCCGCGGCGAACGGCCACACCGTGACCGCCAGGCCGAGTTGGGCGATGGTCAGCAGTCCGAGGAAGCCGCCGTACCAGTAGTAGAGCCGCCCCGAGTACCGGAAGGTCAGGCCGGGGCTGCCGTCGCCGGCGGCGGCGATCCGCATCCGGTCGCCGGTGTTGTACGGCCGCACCCACAGGTGCAGCAGCAGCCCGGACAGGTGCCCGAGCACGAGCGTCGCGATCGTGCAGGCGACCGCCGCCGCCCCTTCGCCGAGCAGCAGCGACCACCCGCCGGCCGCCGCGACGAGAACGGTGAGCAGGCCGCTGCCGACCGCCGTGTGCACCAGTCGCGGTGACGGGCGGTAGTCACGCCACGGGGTCGGATCGGCCGCGACGGGTGTGGTGCGCGGCAGGTCGAAGTAGAGGGTCATGAGGCTGTCCGGTCGTTGAGGCGGTCACCGGGGGTCATCGGGCGTGCCGAATCCGACGCGCCAGGGGCAGGCTCGGTGTGCCGGTGCTGAGCGGCGGTTGCGGCCGGTCCGGTCCGGCGGGCCGGCGGGCGGTGTCGTTGGCGCGCCGGAGGCGCTCCGTGATCGCGGTGAGGATGTCCAGATCGATCTTCATAGGTGCCCCTAATCCCGTCCCCCGAGACTGTCGCACGGGGGTACGAGACCACCACCCCGTTCAGTTCAAACGCAGAGTAGTCGTCCGTGCAGCATGTGCACATCGGCCTGAATCGATCCTGCACCGGGATTTGACGCACCGAGCGACGACCCGGCATCCGCTCTTGACATCGCAAACTTAAGCCACTTAATAATGGGCGCCGTCACCGCATGCTCGAAGATCGAGGTATCTACCGATGTTGAACTCCTTGAGCCGTCGAGCCGCGGTCGCCGCGGCCGCCGTGCTGGCCCTCGCGGCCGCCGGCTGCTCGGGCGACAGCGGCACCAGATCCACCGGCGGCAACGCCGGGACCAGCGCCATCACCATTTTCAACGGGTCCACCGGCACGATCGTCGAGAACTGGAACCCGTTCACGCCGACCTTCCTGCAGCCCACCAACGGCCTCATCTACGAGCCGCTGTACTGGTACAACTTCGCCGCCGAGTCGAAGCCGACGCCGATGCTGGCCACCGGCTACTCCTGGGACACCGCCGGCAGCGCTCTGACGATCACCACCCGGGACGGCGTCAAGTGGTCCGACGGGCAGGCGTTCTCGGCCAGGGACGTGGCGTACACGTTCGAGCTGATCCGGCAGAACAAGGCGCTCAACTCCACCGGCGTCAAGCTCGCCTCGGCGGTCGCCAAGGACGACAGGACCGCGGTGCTGACCTTCGAGAAGCCGTCGTTCACCGACGAGGCCGCGGTCATCGCGAACACCCCGATCATCGCCGAGCACGTGTGGAGCAGGATCTCCGACCCGGCCAAGACGATCAACCCGAACCCGGTCGGGACCGGCCCGTACAAGCTCAAGACCTTCTCCGCGCAGAGCTACGTGATGGAGAAGAACCCGTACTACTGGCAGCCCGGCAAGCCGCAGATCCAGAACGTCCGCTACATCGCGCTGGCCACCGCGGACGCCGCGAGCGCCGCACTGACCGCCGGCCAGGTCGACTGGATGAGCGCCTTCCTGCCCGGCCTCGACCAGCTGCTGAAGAACCAGAAGAACCTCAGCTACGTCAACACCCCGGCGATGACCACCTCGATCTTCACCTGCGCCGGCGCCGCGCTGGGCTGCAAGGGACCGCAGACCGACCCGGCGGTGCGCCAGGCGATCTACTGGGCGCTCAACCGCGACCAGCTGAACAAGCTGGCCGGGGGCGGCTTCGCGGAGACCGCGTCGCCGACCATGCTGCTGCCGCAGCGGGACAGGAGCTGGATCGCCGATCAGGCCGATGCCACCGTGCCGGGCGCGCCGGACACCGCGAAGGCCGAGCAGCTGCTGGACGCGGCCGGCTGGGCCAAGGGTTCCGACGGGATCCGCGCCAAGGGCGGCCAGAAGCTGTCGCTGACCATCCAGACGGTGACCGGCTGGAGTGACTACATCTCGCTGAACGACGCGATGACCCAGGAACTCAAGGAGATCGGCATCGAGCTCAAGCCGACCCAGCTGTCCTGGAACGAGTGGAACAACAACCAGGTGCAGGGCAAGTTCGAGCTGTCGTTGGACTCGATCGGCCTCGGCGCGTCGCCGAACCCGTACGCCACCTACCTGAAGTACTCCAGCAAGACCACCGAGAAGGTCGGCGAGTCGGCGCCGCCGAGCGGCAACTACGCGCGGTACTCGAACCCGAAGGTGGACGCGGCGGTCGACGCGGCGGCGGCCACCAACGACGAGGCGACCCAGAAGGCGCAGTACGCGATCGTGCAGGCCGAGATCGTCAAGGACCTGCCGTACATCCCCATCTACGTCAACTCGATGCTCACCGAGTTCAACACCAGCCACGCCACCGGCTGGCCGTCCAACGACAACAAGTACGCCCTGCCCGCCTCCTGGAAACAGTGGGACAACGGCATCGTGCTGACCAACCTGCAGCCGGCGAAGTAGACGAAGGTGCGCCATCTGCTTCGCAAACTGGGGTTCTACCTGGTCGCCCTCGGGGCGGCGCTGACGGTGAACTTCTTCGTCCCGCGCCTGATGCCCGGCGACCCGGTCGACATCCTGTTGTCGAAGCTGGGTCAGCGCGGCCCGGTCACCCCCGAGATGCGCGCCTCGGTCGAGGCGATGCTCGGCACCGACAGCGGCAGACCGCTGTGGGGCCAGTATCTGCGGTATCTCGGGAACCTGGCACACGGAGATCTGGGCGTCTCGGTGACGTTCTACCCCGCGTCGGTCGGCTCGATCATCGAGCAGACCCTGCCCTGGACGATCGGCCTGATCGGTCTCGCCACGGTGATCTCGTTCCTGGCCGGCGTCGGTCTCGGCACCGTCGCCGGCTGGAGACGGGGATCCTGGCTGGACAACCTCGTCCCGGTCACCACCATGTTCCAGTCCGTGCCGTACTTCTGGCTGGCGCTGATCCTGCTCTTCGTCTTCGGCAGCATCTGGCCGCTGTTCCCGCTCAACGGCGGCTACGACGTCTACACCGTCACGCCCGGCTGGAACGCCGCGTTCGCCGGCTCGGTCGTCTACTACGGCGCGTTGCCGGCGATCACCATCATCCTGTCCTCGGTGGGTGGCTGGATGCTCGGTATGCGCAACATGATGGTGTCCACGCTGAGCGAGGACTACATGGTCACCGCGGAGGCGAAGGGGCTGCGACCGGGCCGGATGATGCGGCGCTACGCGGCCCGCAACGCCATCCTGCCGTCGGTCTCCGGCTTCGCGATCTCGCTCGGGTTCGTGGTGGCCGGCTCGATCGTCACCGAGGCGGTCTTCTCCTATCCCGGCATCGGCAACGCGCTGCTGCAGGCGGTCGGCAGCAACGACTACGCCCTCATGCAGGGCATCTTCCTGGTCATCACGCTGTCCGTGCTCGGCGCGAACCTGCTGGTCGACCTCCTGTACTCGGTCATCGATCCGCGCACCCGCGCCCGGGCCTGAGAGGGGCGACCATGACGATGACCACGGAACTCGCCGAGCCGACCATCCCTCAAGATCAAAGTCCGATTGAAGTACGCCGATTCACGCGCAACCGGAAGCTCATCGCGGGCCTGACCCTCGGTGGCGCCATCGTCTCGTTCGGTCTGCTCGGCCCGATCTTCTGCCAGGACCCGTCCCTGGTGCACGACCAGGGCCTGACCGGACCCGGCGCCGAGCACTGGCTGGGCACCACGCAGACCGGTCAGGACGTCCTCGCCCAGCTCGCCTACGGCACCCGCGGCTCGCTGGCGGTCGGCGCGATCGTCGGTGTGCTGACGCTGATCCTGTCCACCTTCTTCGGCGTCGTCGGCGCCTACGCCGGCGGCTGGGTCGACGACCTGTTCTCCCTGTTCACCAACGTGGTGCTGGTCATCCCCGGCCTGCCGCTGGTGATCGTGATCTCCAGCTACGTCCCGGACAAGAGCATCTGGCTGGTCTCCCTGGTGCTGGCGATCACCAGCTGGGCCGGGTCGGCCCGGGTGCTGCGCGGCTACACGCTGAGCCTGCGCAACCGCGACTACGTGCTGGCCGCTCGGGTCGCCGGGGAGAAACGCTGGCGGGTGCTGGCCGTCGAGATCCTGCCCAACCTGATCCCGCTGCTCGCCTCCCAGGTGATCTTCGCGGTCATCTTCGCGATCCTCGGCGAGGCCGGTCTGTCCTACCTGGGTCTCGGCGCCAGCGGCTCGTTCACCTGGGGCACCATGCTCTACTACGCGCAGAACGGCCTGGCCCTGCGGCTCGGCGCCTGGTGGTGGTTCGTGCCGCCGGGTCTGATGCTGGCCCTGTTCGGCGCCGCCCTCTCGCTGATCAACTTCTCGATCGACGAGGTGATCGACCCCAGGCTGCGCAACCGGACCCGGGCCGCCCGCAAGAGCTGGCGGATGTCGTCCGAGCAGCTGTCCAAGGCGAAGGAGGCCACGCTGTGACGGTCCTGAGCATCGAGAACTTCAGCGTGGACTATCTCGTCGACCCGGTCGTGCACGCCGTGAAGAACGTCAGCCTCGACCTTCAGCGGGGCGAAGTGCTGGGCCTGGCGGGGGAGAGCGGCTGCGGCAAGAGCACATTGGCGTACGGCATCATCCGCCTCCTGAAACCGCCCGCAATGATCACTTCCGGCCGGGCGGTGTTCCGCTCCCGTGCGGGTTGCGAGACCGACTGGAACGCCCTGGACGCCGAAGAGCTGCGGGCGAACCGGTGGGAGAAGATCTCGATGGTCTTCCAGGGAGCGATGAACTCGCTCAATCCGGTGATCTCGATCCGCGACCAGTTCGAGGACGTCTTCACCACCCACCGGCCCGGGATGGGCCGTAGGGAGCGCCGGCAGCGCTGCGCCGACCTGCTGGAACGCGTCGGCGTCGACCCGGCGCGGCTCACCTCCTACCCGCACGAACTGTCCGGGGGCATGCGGCAGCGCGTCATGATCGCGATGGCGATGGCGCTCGAACCGCAAGTCATGATCATGGATGAGCCGACCACCGCGCTCGACGTGGTCGTCCAGCGGGAGATCCTCCGGGAGATCACCCGGCTGCGCGACGAACTCGGCTTCGCGGTCATCTTCATCACCCACGACCTGCCGCTGCTGCTGGAGATCAGCGACCGGATCGCGGTCATGCGCGGCGGCGAGATCGTCGAACTCGGCGCCGCCGCCGACCTTTACACCACCCCGAAGCACGAATACACCCGGCAGCTGCTGGCATCGTTCCCCAGCCTCACCGGCGACCGCGGCTCCTTCGTCCGCGGCGCCATGGACGACCGGCTGCTCGCGCTGGACGCGGTCGAAGTGGAGGCGTCGTGACCACCCTCGAAGTCAGCGGGCTGGGCAAGGACTACCGGCTGCGGGACGGCTGGCGGACCAGCACGCTGCGCGCCGTCGACGACGTCAGCCTCACCCTCGGTCACGGGAAGACCATCGCCCTGGTCGGGCAGAGTGGCAGCGGCAAATCGACGGTCGCCAGACTGCTCCTGCAGCTGGAACGGCCCAGCCGCGGCGAGATCCGGCTCGACGGCGAACCGGTCGGACGGCGCGGGGCGGGACTCGCGGCATACCGCCGGAAGGTGCAGATGGTCTTCCAGGACCCGTTCGCATCACTCAACCCGTACCACACCATCGGCCATCATCTGGCCCGGCCGGTGCGGCTCCACCATCGGCGGATCACCGACACCGACGTACGGGCGAAAGTCCTGGAACTGCTGGAACGAGTGCGGCTGACCCCGGCGGACACCGTGGCCCGGCGACGGCCCCACGAACTCTCCGGCGGGCAGCGGCAACGGGTGGCGATCGCCCGCGCGCTGGCACCCAGGCCCGGCATCCTCGTCGCCGACGAACCGGTCTCCATGCTGGACGTCTCCATCCGGCTGGGCGTGCTCAACCTGCTGGCCGCCCTGCAGCGGGAAGAGGATCTCGGGGTCCTGTACATAACCCACGACCTGGCCACCGCGCGCCACTTCGCCGACGAGATCCTGGTCATGTACCAGGGCGCGATCGTGGAACGCGGCCCGGCCGACGACGTCATCCTGAACCCGCGGCACGAATACACGAAAATGCTCGCCGAGGCGGCGCCCAACCCGGAACGGCGGATCGGGGAACTCCGCGGGACAGTGTGAAGTTCACCTTTTCGACCCGGAAGGTGCGGGTATGAAGAGGGGATGGATGTCATCGGTGCGGGATTCGGACGAACCGGAACACTGAGCCTCAAGGTCGCCCTGGAACGGATCGGCCTGGGGCCGTGCGCGCACATGCTGCCACTGATCGGGGACGAGGAGCGCTGCCGGCTCTTCACCCGGGCGGCGGCCGGCGAGCCGGGCGCGCTGGATCGGGCCCTGGACGGCTACCGCTCGACGGTCGACTGGCCCGGCGTGTACTTCTGGCGGGAACTCGTGGACCGGCACCCGCGGGCCAGGGTGGTGCTGACCGTGCGGGACCCGGACGACTGGTACGCCAGCGCGGAACGGACCATCTGGGCCGCGTCCCGACGGCCGGCGGCGCCCGGGCTGACGGCGATGCGGGAGATGGTGGACGCGACCAACTGGGTGGGGACGTTCGACGGACGGTTCGGCGATCGGGCGTACGCCATCGAGGTCTTCAACCGGCACAACGCCGCGGTGCGCGAGACGGTGCCCGCGGAACGACTTCTGGAATACCGGATCGGGGACGGGTGGGAGCCGCTCTGCGCCTTCCTCGGGCGGCCGGTGCCGGACGAGGACTTCCCGCGGCTCAACGACACCGCGGCGTTCCAGGAGCGGCTGAGCGGTCTGGGGCTCTCCGTCGATGCCGGTCGCACGCCTACGGGAGCGACGAACGGCAGGTGAAAGGTCGGCTCGTGGAGGGCCGTCCCGTTCCGGTGGTTTCGTCACACCGCCGAGATACCCTCGTGATCGGTGCGTCGCGGGACGTCGCCGACACGACCGACGATCATGAGGGACATGCGATGAGCGACTGGAACACCCAAGTCATCGAGGAGTTCCGGGCCAACGAGGGCCGGGTCGGCGGGCCGTTCGCCGGGGCGCCGATGGTCCTCATCCACCACACCGGTCGGAAGACCGGCCGCGAGTCCGTCACCCCGCTCATGTACCTGCCGGACGACACCGACCGGGACACCATCTACATCTTCGCCTCGAAAGCCGGCGCGCCCGACAACCCCGCCTGGTATCACAACCTGACCAGCGCGGGCAGCACCACCGTCGAGGTCGGCACCGAGACGTATGCGGTGACCGTCAAGGAACTGACCGGCCCGGAGCGGGACGAGCGCTACGCCGAGCAGGCGCGTCGTTACCCCGGCTTCGCGGAGTACGAGCAGAAGACCGCCGGCATCCGCACCATCCCCGTCCTGCAGCTCACCCGGGCCGCCTCCGCCTGACCGGCGGCGAGCCGCCCGAGCCGGGCGGCCTTCGGCTGACCCGCGGCCGGAGCCGGTGATCCGCTCAACCGCCGGCGGCGATCCGGGGCCCGGCCGGCGGCGTCGCCCTCCGGCGGGTGATCCGTGGCATGGCATGCGGTGCGGTGGGTAATAGCACGGCTGTTCGACGGAGGAGGATGACATGGCTGACCGGAACAACGCCGAACCGAACGGCGACAACCGGGTGAAGGATCCTGACGACTGGAGCACCGGTGACGAGCCGGCGACCGGGGCGCAGGAGTCCTACCTGCACACGCTCGCGACCGAGGCGCACGAGGACGTGCCGGACGGGCTGACCAAGGCGGAGGCTTCGCGCCGCATCGACGATCTCCAGGAGAAGACCGGCCGCGGCCGCTGAGCGCCGGGCGGCCTCTGGTCCGCCGGAGCCGTCGGCTGTCGGACCACCGGCCGCCGACCGGCCCGGGGCGGCCGGCTCCCGGGTCGTCAGCGGCGGTACCGACGTCGGTCAGTGACAGGTGATCACCGGGTTGTCGGTGGTGAGCTCGCCGGCCGGATTCCGGGTGTAGAGCCAGACGTGCAGGTCGTAATGGACCGGCATGGGCGGAGCGCCGACCGGCACCGGGTGGCCGAGCATCGGTCCGTTGAACCGGTGGCCGAACAGGGCCGGCCGGTCGCCGTCGGTACGCAGGTCACCGTCGGCGTCCGGTCGGTAATACTCCAGGCCGGCCAGATGCACCCGGCCATGGTCGCCGCGGACGTAGAGAAGAATCTCCGGGTGTTCCGGGTCGATCCTGGGATCGGCGGCCAGGGCCGGGTTCGAGTAGTGCAGGCCCATGCCGGGGACACAATCGTCGGTCGGCAGGTAGCCGGCCCGGACCGCCTCCCGCACGTCGCGGAAACGACGGGTGGCGGCGAGCAGCATCGACCGTTCCGCCCCGGTCAATCGCAGCCCGTCCGGTCGCGGATCAGCGGGCCCGGCGGGCCCGGCGTGCGCGGCGTGCGCGGCCGTCGAGATGCCAGAGTCGGCGGGGTGCGCTGCCGTCGGAACGCCGGGTCCGGCGGCGTGCGCGGGGGTGGGAAGGTTCGCGGCGCCGGTGAGTCCGCAGGCCGCCGTCGCCGCGGCGGCGAGGACTATTCGGAACATTCTCATGTCCGCCAGATTGCGGCTCCGCCCACGGCGATGTCCCGCGTTTCCGCTGATCAGGCGCGAAGGTGGGACTGCAGGACGAGGGCGGCGGCGCCGGTGGCGGAGGCGGTGGCGGCGGCCAGGGAGACGGTGACGGTGACGTTGCGGTGCCAGGTGCGGGCGTCGGCGGGGGCCAGGCGGCGCATGATGGCCGGGCCGTAGATGGCGGAGGCGGCGGCGAAACCCGGGCCGGTGAGGACCAGCAGGTCGATGTCGAGAAGGTTCACGACCGTTTCGGCGGCGGCGGCGACGTAGCGGGCCGAGGTCTCCAACAGCGTGCGGCAGTGCGGGGCGCCGGCCCGGGCGGCCCGGGCGATGGCGGCGAACTCGGTGGCCACGCTGCGGAGCGGCTGGGACAGGTCCAGGCCGGCTTCGGCGGCGGCGACCCGATTGTCGCGGGCGGCGCTGACCACCGTGCGGGGGCCGGCCAGAACCTCCAGGCAGCCCCGGCTGCCACACCAGCATTCCGGGCCGAAGACGTCCAGGCATAGGTGACCGAATTCGCCGGCGCTGGCGTGACTGCCGCGCATCGCCCGGCCCTCGACGACGATGCCGGCGCCGATCCCGCCGCCCATGTAGAGGGCGGCGAACGCCTGCTCCGGGCCGACCCGGGCGACCCAGTACTCGCCGACCGCGGCGGCGGTGGCGTCGTTCTCCACCAGGACCGGCCAGCCGGTGGCGGCGGAAAGCCGGCTGCCCAGTTCGTCGCCGCCCAGGCCGCGCAGATGGGGCAGCGGGTCGTCGGCCGGGCCGCCGCTGTGCGGCCCCGGCCAGACGATGCCGACGCCCAGGCACCGGGCCGGATCGACCCCGGAACCGGCCAGCAGCGTGTCGATGTCGGCGGCCAGAGTCCGCAGCAGCAGATCCACCCCGTCCCCGAGCCGATCCCCATCGCCGGAAGCCGTGACGGAACCGGTCGTGGCTGGTCCGGCCGTGGCGGGTCCGGAAGTGGTCGATCCAGGCGCGGCGGATCCGGACGCGGTCGATCCGGGCGCGGCCGTCACGGGTTGATCGGCGGTGGGCGCGGGGGCGGGCCCGGCGCTGGTCCCGGTGGTGGATCCGGTGCGGGTGGCGGACATGGCGGGGAGGGCCGGGCGGGCCAGGCGGGAGATGACACCCCCGGTCTGCCCGGTGAGGACGTAGGTGGTGGTGTCCTCGTCGAGGTGGACGCCGACGGCCAGGCGGGCGGTCGGGTCCAGCTGCAGCAACGTGCGCGGTTTGCCGCCGGTCGGCGTGCGGCCGGTTTCGACGACCAGACCCTCCTCGAGGAGCCGACGGACCGTCATCGACACCGCGGCCTCGGTCAGGCCGGTGATCTTGGCGAGCTCGACGCGGCTGAGGGGCTCGCAGGCGCGGATGGCGTCGAGGATGCTCTCCCGGGCGCCGGGGCGGCGACCACGGCCGGGCCGGCCTGCCGGCGCGGGCGCGCCGACCGCTTCTCTCACTCGGTCACCCTCCCCGGGGCGGTTGCGGCCGTGACGCGCACGAGCACGACGCGGTCCGGACAGAGCACCGGGAGCCGGAGTCCGACGGTGCCGAGCGTGCGGCCGTTCAGGCGTACCCCCTGGGGCGTGCACCAGGGTAACGCAGCACCCCACGCGATGGCGTTGCCGTCGGCAACGTCACCCGCCGGCCGGGGCCGGACGTGGTGCACCCGGTCCGGACCGGTCCGGGCAGCCCGGCCGCGCCCGGCGGGTACGAGGCGCTGGTGCCCGTCGCGATCACCGCCGGGCTCCGGCAGTCGAGGACCAGGCTCATCCGGGCGGCGCTCAGGTGGCTCAGGTCCGCGCCGTCGGCGACTCCCCACCAGCGTTGACGGGCTTCGTTCAGTAGCTTAAGAATATGAGTTGCCGGGTCGCGGCGGCACGACGACAGGAGTCACCCCCCAGATGATCAGAACCGACCTGCACTCGGGCTGGACCGTGCGTGCCGTGGGCGGGCCGGTGCCCGCGGAGATCGCCGCCGGGACGGTGCCGGCCACGGTGCCCGGCACGGTGCACACCGACCTGCTCGACGCCGAGCTGATCCCCGATCCGTACCTCGGGGAGAACGAGTCGCTGCTGGTCTGGTTCCACCGGGCGGCCTGGCTCTACGCCACCACCCTGCGGGCCGCGCCGGCGGCCCCGGACGAGCGGGTCGACCTGGTCTTCGACGGTCTGGACACGGTCGCCACGATCACCCTGGGCGACGCCGAGCTGGGCCGGACCGCGAACATGCACCGTGGCCACCGGTTCGACGTGCGGGACCGGCTGCACGGCGCGCCGCTGCCGCTGTCGGTCCGGTTCGACTCCGCGCTGGACTATGCCGAGCGGCTGCAGAAGGTGATCGGGGAACGCCCCCGGCCCTATCCGCACCCGTTCAACGCGGTCCGCAAGATGGCCTGCTCGTTCGGCTGGGACTGGGGGCCCGACCTGCAGACCGCCGGTATCTGGAAGCCGGTGCGCCTGGAGCGCTGGCGGGTGGCACGGCTCGCCTCGGTGCGTCCGCTGGCCACGGTGGACGCGGACGGCCGTACCGGCAAGTGCCGCATCTCCATCGAGGTGGAGCGATCCGGGCTCGCGGCCGCGACCGCGCTGACCGCCGAGGTCGCGGTCGGGTCGCAGACCGTGCCGGTCACGCTCCCGGCGACGGCCGACGCGGTGACGACCGAGATCACCGTGCCCGACGCGCCGGTCTGGTGGCCGGTCGGCTACGGCGACCAGCCGCTCGTCGACGTGCGCGTGGTGCTGCGCGACGGCGACGGCGACCTCGACGTGTTCGACACCCGGGTCGGCTTCCGGACGGTGACGCTGGACGAGACGCCGGACGCGGTCGGCACCCCGTTCACGCTGATCGTCAACGGACAGCCGATCTTCGTGCGCGGCCTCAACTGGATTCCCGAGGACCATCTGCTCACCCGGCTGACCCGGGCACGGTACGCGGCGGCGATCGAGCGGGCCGTCGAGGCCAACGCCAACCTGCTGCGCGTCTGGGGCGGCGGCATCTACGAGAGCGACGACTTCTACGCCGAGTGTGACGAGCGCGGCGTGCTGGTCTGGCAGGACTTCCCGCTGGCCTGCGCGGCGTACTCGGAGGAGGAGCCGATCCGCTCGGAGATCCTCGCCGAGGCCCGGGAGAACGTCGCCCGGCTCGCCCCGCACCCGTCGCTGATCCTGTGGAACGGCGGCAACGAGAACATCTGGGGGCACCAGGACTGGGACTGGAAACCGCGGCTCAACGGGCAGACCTGGGGCGCCGGATACTACTACCGGGACTTCCCGGCGCTGCTCGCCGACCTCGACCCGAGCCGCCCCTACCACCCCGGCAGCCCGTCCAGCCCGGGCCACGACCCCGAAATCATCCACCCCAACGACGACCGGCACGGCACCCGCCACGAGTGGGAGGCGTGGAACCGGCAGGACTACACCCACCACGCGAACTTCCTGCCCCGGTTCTGCGCCGAGTTCGGCTGGCAGGCGCCGGCCACCTGGTCGACTTTGCGCGAGTCGTTGGCTCCCGAGGACTTCGATCAGGAGTCGCCGGCGTTCCTGCTGCACCAGAAGGCGGCCGGCGGCAACGACAAACTCGACACCGGGTTGGCGCACCACATGCGGGTGCCGGCCGACTTCGCCGAGTGGCACTGGGCCACCCAGCTCAACCAGGCCCGGGCGACGGCGTACGCGGTGCACCACCTGCGCGGGCACGCGCCGCGCACGATGGGCAGCATCCTGTGGCAGCTCAACGACTGCTGGCCGGTCACCTCCTGGGCGGTGGTCGACGGCGCCGGACGGCGCAAGCCGGCCTGGTACGCGCTGCGCCGCGCCTACGCCCCGCGGCTGCTCAGCCTCCGCTTCCCGCCCGGGTCGCCGGACGGCGCACTGGTCGCGGTCAACGACTCGCCGACGCCCTGGCGGGGCACGGTGCGGGTGCGGCGGGTCTCCTTCACCGGCGAGCCGCTGGCCGAGGGGACCGTCGAGCTGGACGTCGCGCCTCGATCCGGATCGGTCGTCCCGCTGGACGCCGGACTGACCACACCCGGCGACGTGACCCGCGAGGTGCTGGTCGCGGACGCCGACGGGCTGCGCGCCACGCACCTGTTCGCCGAGGACTTCGATCTCGCGTACGACCCGTCGCCCCTCACCGCGGACATCACCCCCGCCGAGGGCGGATACTGCATCACCGTGACCGCTTCCCGTTTCGCCCGCGACGTCGCGCTGCTCACCGACAAGATCGACCCCGCGTCGTCCGTCGACGACCTGCTCGTGGATCTCCTGGCCGGCGAGAGCCACACCTTCCACGTGCGCACCACCTGGGCCGACCCGGCGGCGTTCGGCGCGCCCGGGGTGCTCGTCGCGGCGAACACCCTCGCCGCCGCGACCGAGGCCTGAGCGCGGTGGCCGGCGGGCTGATCGGGCTGGTGCTGACCGGCAGCGCCGCGCAGGTCGGGGTCGAACCGTTCTTCATGGAGCTGATCGCCGGCATGGAGGAGGCGCTCGCCCCGGCCGGCGCCACCGTGCTGCTCCTGGTCGTCCCCGATCGGGATGCCGAGCTGGCCACCTACCGCCGCTGGGCGCAGGACCACACGGTGGCCGCGGTGGTCGTGGTCAACCTGGTGCACGACGACGTGCGCCCGGACCGGGTGGCCGCGCTCGGCCTGCCCGCGGTGCTGGCCGGTCGGCACCCCGGACCGTACGCCAAAGTGGTCACCGACGACGCTGGGGCGATGACCACCGCGATCGCCGCCCTGACCGCCCTCGGCCACCGGGTGATCGGCCGGGTCAGCGGCCCTGCCGACCTGGTGCACACCGCGGAACGCACCGCGGCGATCCGGGCGGCGGCGGCCGGGCGCGGCGTCACCGTGCGGATCGCCGAGGGCGACTACACCGCCGAGGGCGGCGTACGGGCGCTGCGGTCCCTGCTCGCCTCGGCCCCGCCGCCGACCGCGATCGTCTTCGACAACGATGTGATGGCGGTCGCCGCCGAGCAGGAGCTGCTCCGCACCGGCACCCGGGTGCCGGCGCAGGTCAGCCTGCTGGCCTGCGACGACTCCCCGCTGTGTGAGCTCGCGGTGCCACCCCTGTCGGCGTTGAGCACCGACGTGCACGAGCACGGGCTGACCCTGGGGCGGGCGGTGCTCGACGTGCTCGACGGGGGAGCGGGCCGCACCCACCCGGGCCCGGCGGTCAGCATCCGCCACCGGGAGAGCACCGGCCCGGCTCCCGCCGCTCCGAAAGTCAGCTGGTGAAGATGAAGTACTTCCAGGGCCCGTTGGTCGTGGCGTTGGCCCGGTCCCCGGAGATGCCGGTCAGGTAGGCCGCCGACACCCGGTACTTCACCCCGGTCCGGTGCGTTCCGGTGAGGGTGTACGAGTACTTGCCGGCCGAGCTGAGCCGGTAGTTCCCGCTCTTGAACGCCACCCACCGGCCGCCCGAGTACTGCTGGAGGGTCAGCCGCTCGGTGCGTCCCGGGTACGGCGTCATCGTCGTACCGAAAACCGGGTTCTTGCTCTTGTGCACGTAGTAGTACGACCGCTTGACGGTGTAGTGGTTGGCGACCGTGGTGGCGACGGCGACCGAGGTGTTCACCGCCGAGGTGACCGTCCGGGCGGCGTATCCGGCGTCACCGGCGAAGACCACGCTGAACGTGGTGTTGCGGGTCAGCTGGTAGCCGACGCTCAGGTTGCCCGCGGCGTCCACCACGCCTTTCTTGAGCAGGGTGCGCGGCCGGTCGGTGCCGTACGGGTCGGCCCAGATCTCCACGGTCCGGTTCTGGGCGGTGGTGCCGAGGTGCGCGGTCATCGTCACGGTGGCGCCGTACGCGTTGACGCTCCCGTCGCGGTTCAGCGTGAGCTCCGGTGTGGCCGGCGCCGGCGTCGCCGTGGGCTGGTCGATCACCCACAGGCTCTGCGCGCCGGTCGGATCGGTGCTGATCGCGAAGAGCCGGCCGGCGCCGGCACCCCACCCGAGGTCGGTCACGGTGGCCGTGGCCGGGAAGTCGAACTCGCGGGCCGCGGTCGTCTCGGCGTCCGGGTAGAGACGCACGTCGCCGGTGCCGGCCGCGACCCAGCCGTCGGTGGTCGCCACGTCGGCGGCGCCGTCCAGGCCGATCGTGCGGGCCGAGATGCCGGCCAGGTCGTCGGCCCAGGTGTAGAAGACGCCACCGGCACCGGCCACGTAGATCATCGTGCCGTCGGGGGTGTACGCCAACGTGTTGTGCGCGGCGAGCACGCCGGTCTCGGCGGTCACCGGCGCCGTCATGTCGCCGGCGGTGTCGTAGCGGAACAGGGTCGTCCGGGTGCCCGCGTAGGTCAGCGCCAACTGGGTCGGGTCGGCCGGGTTGGCGGCGATCAGCGGCTGGGACGGCGATGCCGAGGTGTCGTTGCCCTTGCCGAGCACGTACCGGGTGACCGCGCCGGTGGCCGGGTCGAGCGAGGCGAAGTAGTTCTTGTCGAAGGTGAACCAGGGCGTGCCGCCGGCCAGCGTGAGGTGGCCGAGGTCGAGGAGGTCGACCGGGTAGGGCTTGGCGTCGCCGAGGGTCGCCGCGTCCCAGGAGACGATCTGGTGGGCGCCCGGCAGGATCGCCCAGAGCCGGCCCGCGTCGGCCGTGAGCCGCAGGTCGCCGGCGTTCGCCCCGTCCGGGAGGGCCACCTGGGCCGCGACCGTGCCGTCGTAGCCGACCGCGAGGATGCGGTGCGCCACGTCGTCGGCGATCAGCAGCCGCTGGTGCACCGTGTCGACCACCATCCGGTCGGCGTGATATCCGTCGATCGCGTGGCGCTGCTGCCCGGTCAGTGTGGTCGGCCCGGTCCCGGCCGACGCCGACCCGGTCGCGAGGTTGACGAAGGCCGCCGACCCGGCCGCCAGCACGCCGGCCGCGAGCAGTGTCCTGATGGTGCGCTTGCGCATGGTCTCTCCCCGGGTACGGACGAAGCCCGTAGACCGTACCCGGTAGATCAGATATTCGACGTGCGGGCCGGATCCAGAGTGGCCCAGCGCTCGGCGAGCTGGCGGCGGCGGCAGGCGACCAGGTGGCCGGCCAGGATCGCCGGGTGGCCGCCGCGGACGCACACGTCGGCGCCGGCGGTGAGGATGCCGGCGACCAGCGCGGCCGGGGCCCACTCGTCGATGAGGACGACGATCCGGCTGGCGCGGGGCAGGGTGACCCGGGCCTGCCGGACGTCCTCGACCCGGGCGCCGCTGAGCAGGATGATCTCGCCGGGGCGGGCGTCGTCGAGGACCGTCAGGGCGCGGACCGACCAGCCGGAGGGCAGGTGCTGCGGAAGGGCGCCGACCCGGCTCCGCTGGCCGAGGACCGCGACCACCGGATCGGCGGCCGGGGCCGGGGCCGGGGTCACGGTGGTGGGCTGGGCCGCCCGCGTGAGCTCTTCGATCATGGTGGTCATCCCCTCGGTGGGTCCCTCGTGATGGGTTCACGATTCGCCCCCAGCCTGAAGGGGCCGTGTGCCCCGCCTGTGCGTTGGTTGGCAGCCGCGGGGCTCAGGCGGAGTCGCGGACGACCAGCTGGATGAGGTCGCCGGTGGGCAGTGGCGGGGCCGCCCGGCCGCCGACCGCCGCCACCACCGTGGTGGCCAGGTGCGCCGCCAGCGTCAGCTGGTCGGTGGTCACCGTGGTCAGCGGGGGCACCGCGAGGCGGGCCGCCGGGATGTCGTCGACGCCGATCACCGCGACGTCGGTCGGTGCGGCCAGCCCCAGCCGCCGCGCCCCGGCGAGCACGGCCAGCGCCACCTCGTCGTTGTACGCGCAGATCGCGGTGACCCCGTCGGCGCACCAGCGGGCGACCGCCGCGGACGCCTGCGCGGCGTCGAGCGGGACGACCCGCACGACCGGGTCGACCGGTGCCGCGGCGCGCACGCCCGCGAGGCGGGGGTCGGCGAAGATCTGCAGACGCGGATCGTCCGGGTAGGCGTATCCGAGCCGCTGATGACCCGTACCGGCAAGGTGCTCGGCCTGTCGTCGTCCGACGAGTTGTTGCGGGACCTCCAGCTCCCGCCCGTGCCGCCCGGGCCGGCCGAGCAGCGCGACGACGAGGGCGACGCCGGCGGCCCGCATCGCCTCGCGTTCGTCGTCGGAGAAGTCGGTGAACGACAGCACCGCCGCCGGGGTGAGCGCCTTCCAGATCTCGGCGATCGGCCGGTCCTCGCGGCTGCCGGGGTGGGCGACGAAGGTGAGTCCCTCCCGGGCGAGCGCGGTGGACAGGTTGCCGAGCAGGTTGCCGACCTCGTTGCCGATCGGCCAGTCGGGGAGCAGGCAGAGGACCACGTCGGAGCGTCCGGTGCGGAGGGTGCGGGCGGCGGCGGACGGGGCATAGCCGAGGCCGGCGGCGGCTTGCAGGACGCGGTCGCGGGTGGCCGGGGAGATGCTCTGGCCGCTGGTGTTGTTGAGGACGTAGCTGACCGTGGCCCGGGAGACCCCGGCCCGGCGGGCGACGTCGGCGCTGGTGATCCGGCGGGGCTCGGGCATGGGGTGACTTTACTACTTACACGTGTCAGTATGGATGGATGACTCTCGACCTCGCCGCCAAGGTCGCCCTCCTCACCGGCGCGACCACCTTCACGCTCGCCCCGGAGCCGCGGATCGGCCTGCACGAGATCCGGCTCTCCGACGGGCCGACCGGGGTGCGTGGCCTCAAGTTCAGCGGCGGCCGGGTGGTCGCCCTCTTCCCGAACGCGACGCTGCTCGCCTCGGCCTGGGACCCCGACGCGGCGTACGAGGTCGGCCGGCTCCTGGCCGAGGAGGCGCTGGCCCAGCGGATCCACGTCGTCCTGGGCCCCACCATCAACCTGCACCGCAGCCCGCTCGGCGGCCGGCTCTTCGAGGCGTACTCGGAGGATCCGCTGCTCACCGGCAGACTCGCCGCGGCGTATGTGCGCGGCATGCAGGACCAGGGGGTGGCCGCCTGTCTCAAGCACCTGGTCGCCAACGAGTCGGAGACCGATCGCACCACGGTGGACAGCGTCGTCGACGAGGCCACCCTGCGCGAGGTCTACCTGCTGCCCTTCGAGATAGCCGTCGAGGAGGCCGACGCCTGGACGATGATGGCCGCCTACAACGACGTCAACGGCGCCGCGGCGACCGAGCAGCGGCACGTCAACAACGAGATCGTCAAGGGTGAGTGGGGCTACCGCGGGCTGATCATGTCCGACTGGTTCGCCACCAGGACCACCGCGGCCTCGGCGAACGGCGGGCTCGACCTGGTCATGCCCGGCCCGGCCGGCCCGTGGGGCGACGCGCTGGTCGCGGCGGTCCGGCGCGGCGAGGTCGACGAGGCGGTGATCGACGACCACCTGAACCGGCTGCTGCTGCTCGCCGAGCGGGTCGGCGCGCTCGGCACCCCGCGGGGGTACCCGGCCGGCCTGCCGGCGCCGGCTTCCGCCCTCCGGCGGGAGCAGCTCACCCGCCTGGCCGCGAGCGGCATGACGGTCCTGCGCAACGAGGGCGCCGTGCTGCCCCTGGCCCGGGACACGCGGATCGCGGTGATCGGCCGGCACGCGCTGCAGACCATCGACATGGGTGGCGGTTCGGCGCAGGTCAACCCGCCCTACCAGGTCAGCATCGCGGAAGCGCTGCCCGGTGCGGTGATCGCCGACGGGGTCGAGGTGCGGACCCGCCCGGTACCGGCCCGCGGCGGTTTCCTCACCGACCCGCAGACCGGCCGGCCGGGCATCCGGGTCCGGATGTTCGAGGCCGCCGGGACCGAACTGGAGAGCCGGTTCTGCGCCCAGGCCACCACCATGATCGGAATGGACGACGACTTCGACGGCGTGGTGCACACCGCGGAGCTCACCGGCCGGATCACCGGGGGCGGGACGGTCGAGCTCGGCGCGCTGGGCGCCGGCACCTGGACCGTCACCGTCGGCGAGAGCCGCGTCGACTACCACCTGGATCTCACCGGGAACGGCTTCGGCGAGGCCGTCCTCGCTCCGCCGCTGCGCGTCGATCGCTTCGAGACCACCGCGGGCGACATCCTGACCGCGCGGGTCCGGCTGCTTTCCGGCGGTTCGTTCGCGAACACCGGACTGTTCGGTCTCCTCGCGCACACCGCGCCCCGCCCGGCCGTCGACGTGCTCGACGAGGCGGTCCGGGCAGCGGCCGGGGCGGAGGTCGCCGTGGTCGTCGTCGGCCTGACCGAGGAGCAGGAGACCGAGTCCGTCGACAAGACCACCCTCGCGCTGCCCGGCGCCCAGGACGCGCTGGTCGAGGCGGTCGCCGGGGCGGCCCGCCGGACCGTCGTGGTGGTCAACGCCGCCACCCCGGTGTTGATGCCCTGGCTGTCCCGGGTCGACGCGGTGCTCTGGGCCGGGCTGCCCGGCCAGGAGGGCGGGCACGCGGTGGCCGCGGCGCTGTTCGGCGACATCGAACCGGCCGGGCGGCTGGTCACCACCTTCCCGGCCGCCGACGGGAAATCCCCGGCCTGGTCGGTGACCCCGGTGGACGGGAAGCTCGCGTACGACGAAGGGCCGTTCATCGGATACCGCGGACATCACGCGGGGCGCGCGCCCGAACCGGCCTTCTGGTTCGGGCACGGTCTCGGTTACGGCACCTGGGAGTACGCCGACGCCCGCCGCGTCGACGGCGACCCGGCCGCCGTGGCCGTCACGGTCACCAACACCGGCAGCCGCACCAGCCGTGAGGTCGTGCAGGTCTACCTGCAGCCGGACGACCCGGCGCAGCCGGTGCGGCTGGCCGGCTGGACCCCGGTCACGGTCGCCTCCGGCGAGTCGGCGCGGGTCACCGTCACGCTTGACAGCCGGATGTGGCGTGTGTGGAATACCACGTCCGGAGTATGGGAGCGTGCTTCCGGTGGACAATTGCTGATCGCTCGCGGCTTGGGCGACATCAGAGCCACCCTGTGACCGGGCGGGGCCGGCCCGTCATCGCAACCGTCCTGCGATGACGGGCCGCCCGCCCGATGAGGCGGACCGTCAGCAGGGCGCGTTCCAGCTGGCCAGCACCGGGTCGACGGCATGCTCCCAACCCAGCACCGACACGGTCGCGGTGTCCAGCTTGAGCAGCCCGCCGGCGCCGGCCGGCAGCCCGACCCAGCGCGCCCCGGTCACCCGCAGGCTGTGCCCGTGCCCGACCAGCGCGACATCACCGTCGATCGCCCGGGCCCGGGCCAGCACCCGGTCGAGCCGCTCGCCGACCTGCTCCGGTGACTCCCCGCCCGGGCAGCCGTGCACCCAGAGTGACCAGTCCGGGCGGCTCTCCCGGATCTGCCTGGTGGTGATCCCCTCGTACTCCCCGTAATTCCACTCGGCCAGATCCTCGGTCACCTCGGTGACCGTCAGCCCGGCCAGCTCCGCGGTCCGCAGCGCCCGCCGCCGTGGACTGGAGATCACCGCCGCGAAGGTCCGCCCGCCGAGACGCTCGCCGGCGCGGCGCGCCTGCGCTTCCCCCTCGGCCGTCAATGCCAGATCGGTGTACGACGTGTGCCGCCCGTTGGCGCTCCACTCCGTCTGCCCGTGCCGGATCAGCACGATCTCCGCCATGTCCCCGCCTTCCGTTCGCCGGGCACCACCCTGCCACCCGGCGGCCGCGTCACCCACCCGGCCTGACCGGGATCACCTGCCCGGACCGCCTCAGTCGGGCAGTGCCCCCGGCAGCGGCATCGGGCTGTGGCCCTCCTCGCGGGCGGCGATCCCGGACATCGCGTGCCGGTACTGCTCCGCGCTGAGCTCGCCCCGCATCAGCTGGGCGATCAGGATGCCCTCGGTGCTCTCCGGCATCGGCGGGATCACGGTGGCGACCGGCAGCAGGACGGCGGAGAGCGGGCCCGGACCGGTGGCCGGCCCCGGCCCGGCGAACAGGCCGGACGGTCCGCCGTGCCGCTGCGGCCAGAAGGTGACCGCCAGGGCGGCGATCGTGCTGCCGATCAGCACGGCCAGAAACATGGCGATCATCCCCTCAGCGCTCATGGCGGGCGTCGTACCCACCGCGGCACTGTGTCTATACCTCATCCCGGCAAGAGAAAACGACCTCCGCCGGACTCCGCCCGCGGTCGGCGGGCCTCAGGGACGGCAGTCGGGCGGCACCGACATCGGGTGCCGGCGCTCGTCCCGGGCGGCGATCCGCTCCAGGGCCCGAATGTACTGCTGGCTGTCGATCTCGCCGGTCATCAGCTGGACGGTGAGCACACCCTCCAGGCTGTCCGGAAGCCGCAATGGCGGCGGCGCGACCCGGCCCCGGGACACCCGCCGGGCCCGCGACGCGCGCCGATCCCGCTTCTCCCGGCGCTCCCGATCCTCCCGGGTCTCCCGATCCTCCCGGCGCCCCGGTTCGGCCCGAGTCTCCCGGCGCTCGCCGGTCACCCGCCGGCCCGCCGGCCACGGCCAGAACACCAGGGCGAGCGCGGCCACCAGGCCGAGCATCGCCACCAGCACGACAATCATCTGCGGTACCCCCGTACTCACGCTCCGCGGACATCTTCGCCGACGCTGTCACGCGCACCCTCCGCCACCTTTCCGACACCAGAGTGTGACCAGCCCATACGCACAGTGCCGCACAAAGTCGCTCCACGCGGATGGCGCCAATCCGGTCAACCAGCCCCCGCCCGCGCGCTGTCAACCCGCCGATCCGGCTCACCCGAGCGGGGGGAGTCGCCGGTCCCTCGTCGCCGGCTGGCCACCGCTTCGGTCCTCACCGGGCCCGGCGGTGCCGGCCAGCTTCGCTACTCGTGACACGGCCCCTGGCTCCCGCTCGCCTCTACCGTGCCGCACGTCCAGGGACGGCGCTCTGACGATCGGCGGCACAACGACCCGCCCGGCCGACGGCCTCCGGTGTTTCCGGCGGCGGTGAGAGTGCCGGCGTGCAGAGTGCCTCCGCGAACCGTTCCCTGGACGCGTCGGTGCCGCCATCTCGAAGGCGAGTTCAGCGGGTGGCCAGCAGGTGGGCCATCTCGGTGCGGGAGCGGACGCCCAGGCGGGTGAAGACGTTGCGCAGGTGGTGGTCGACGGTGCGGGGGCTGAGATGCAGCTCCTGGGCCACCTCACGGTTGGTGGCGCCGGCGGCGACCAGGGCCGCGATCCGTTCCTGCTGGGCGGTCAGGCCGGGGGCGGTGCCGGCGGGCCGGGACGGGGTGCCGGCCCCGGGGCGTTCGCCGGCCGCCCGCAGCTCGCGGACGCTCTGCGCCGCCCACGGTTCGGCGCCCAGCAGCCGGAAGGTCTCCGCGGCCCGGCGCAGATGTTCGCGGGCGGCGACGTGGCGGCGCCGGCGGCGGAGCAGCCGGCCGTACAGCAGTTCGGTGTGCGCCCGCGGGAATCCGCCTTCCCCCACCCGGTGCAGCGCCGCGTGGAAGTGCGCTTCGGCGGCCTCGGCGTCCCCGGTGCGCAGGGCCCGGCAGCGGTCGCGCAGGGCGAGCCAGCCGTCCTGTCCGGTTCGTCCGGCCCAGGCGTCGAAGGCGGCCGCCACCGGGTGCAGGGCGGGCTCCGGGCCGGCGGCTTCCAGCAGGTGCGGGACGACCGCGACGCGCAGCAGCACCGACCCGCGGGCCGGTGGGCCGGCGACGATGGTCTGCAGCCGCAGCGCCGCGGCCCGCTGCCGGCCGTCGACCAGGTCGAGCAGCGCCAGCGCCCATTCGCACAGCGGCCGGGCCTGGTCGGTACCGGTCGCCGCGTCGATGCGGTGCCGGCCGTTGTCGCGGTCGCCGACCAGGGCGGCGAGCACCGCGAGCAGGCCGAGGTGCTGGCCGGCGAGCGCGCTCTGGCCGGTGCCCCGGGCGATCGCGACCCCGTCGAGGGCGGCGTTCGTGGCGGCGTCGTAGTCGCCGGCGGCCATCCCGGCGAGCGCGGCGAGTTCCAGGGCGCGCGGGACCAGGCTGTGCGCGCCGGCCGCCCCGGCCAGCGTCGCGGCGCGTCCGGCCGAGGCGGCCGCGAGGCGGGCGTCGCCGACCAGGATGGCGGCGGTGGCGGCGCGGATCAGCGGGACGGGTTCGGTGACGGCTCCGGCCAGGTCCAGTTCGCGGCGGAAACGGCGGAACGCGGCGGCCTCGTCGCGGCCGGCGATCTCGGCGAGCCCGGCCACGTGGTGGTACGCCATGGTGACCGCCGGTGTCTCGTCGCCGCGCCGGCCGGCCATGATCCGGCGGGCCAGGGTCGCAAACCGGTCCCGCTCCGCGGCCAGCCCGGCGGCCTCCCCGGCCAGCGACAGCGCGTCCAGGGCGGCGAGTGGGTCCGCGTCGCCGAGTTCCGCGGCCACGTCGAGGAGGATGTCGCGGGAGGCGGGTTCGTCCGGCCGCATCTCCGCGGCCAGACCGCGGGCGCGCAGCCGGGTGCGGGCGGCGCCGATCCGCTGCCCGGGCGAGTCGGCCGCGGCGCGTTCGGCGCGGCGGATCAGCAGCCCGGCCTGGTGGGGGCGGCCGGCGAGCCAGGCGGCCCGGGCGGCGGCGAGCAGCGCGGCGTCCCGGTCGGCGGGCGTGGCGGCCAGATCCGCGGCGTACCGGAAAGCCTCTGTCGCCTCGGCTGGCGCCGCGAGCGCGCCGGCCGCCATGAGTTCGGCGGCGAGCGCCGCGCCCTGCCCGCCGCCGGCGCCGGCCGCGACCCCGGCGCCGGAGATCGGAGTGGCCGCGACCGAGGCGCCGGAGATCGGAAAGACGGCGGCCGGGGGAGCGGAGATCCCGGAGGCGGCGGCCTCGGTGGTGGGGGTGGCGGGGCCGGTGGGAATCACGACGCCGCTGGGGGTCGCGAGGCCGCTGGGGGTGGCGAGGCCGCTGGGGGTCCCGAGGCCGGTGGTGGTCGCGGCGGCGGCGCGGTGCAGGAGGGTGTCGAGGCGGCGGCCGCGCGCGGCCGAGACTTCGGCCAGTGCCAGGTGCGCGGCGCGGCGCGCGATGGCGGACATCTCGCGGTACGTCGTGGCCCGCGCGAGTTCCGACCCGAACCGCACCGTGGTGTCGTCGACGGTGACCAGGCCGGCGTGTTCGGCGGGCAGCAGGTCGGCGAGCCCGGCGTCGGCGGCGTCGAGCAGGTCGGGCAGGGGTGTGGGCGGCCCGGCGGCGGCCAGCAGCAGCAGTCGCCGGGTTGGTTCGGGCAGGGCGTCCAGCTCGGTACGCAGCCGCAGGCGCTGCGGGTGGTCCGGTGCCAGGGTGGCCGGCAGCGGTTCGTATCCGCGGCGCTGCGCCGGGGTGAGCCCGGTGGCCAGGTCGGTGAGTGCCGCCGGGTTGCCGCCGGCGATCCTGATCAGCGCGATCGCCACGTCGTCGGCGAGGTCGGGGGCGTGTGCGCCGAGCAGGGTGCGGCATTGCTCGGGGGTGAGCGGCGGGATGCGGCGGGTCGGCAGGTCGCCGGCGGTGAGCCCGGGCGGGCCGGCGGCCAGGATCACGACCGGCAGGGTGGTGAGGCGGTGCGCGGCGTGCGCGATGGCCCGCAGCGACGGTGCGTCGAGCAGGTGGGCGTCGTCCAGCAGCTGCAGGAGCGGGCGGTGGGCCGACGTCGTACGCAGATGGTGGTGCAGTGACCGTCCGGCGGTGAGGCGGCGGAGGGCGGCCCCGGGCCGGGCGGTCTCGCTGGCGTAGCCGGCGAGTTCGTGGACCGTCCAGCCGCCGGCGAGGGCGGCGGCGGTGCGCAGCAGGGTGGTGCGGCCGGAGCCGGGGGCGCCGCAGAGCAGGAGGGCGCCGCCGTGGCCGGCCTCGGCAGCGGTGAGCAGCCGCTGAACTTCTTGCACTAGCGGTGCATGAAACATGTCGTGAGTGTTCCCCCTCGCGCGTCGCATCGAAAGAAGGACATCGATGTCGTGCAAGGGGTGAAATTTCCGGGATGTTGCGCCCTGATGACACGAAGCCGGTGATTTCGCCGATGCGCGGCTCGTCCGGCGCTGCGCAGACTGGCGCTCGTCGATCCGTTTCCCCAGGTGAAGGAGTGTTCGACGTGCACCGATCTTGGAAGCGACTGCTGGCGACGGCCGCCGCCGCCCTGATGCTCTCCGCACCACTCGGCGCCACCGCCGCGCACGCGGCCGACAACCCGTACCAGCGCGGCCCGGCCCCGACCCTGGCCGCCCTGCAGGCGGCCAGCGGTCCGTACGCCGTCTCCCAGGTGTCCGTCTCCCGGTCGAGCGTGTCCGGCTTCGGCGGCGGCGTCATCTACTACCCGACCAGCACGGCCGACGGCACCTTCGGCGGGATCGCGATCTCGCCCGGTTACACGGCGTACTGGTCCAGCATCTCGTGGCTGGGACCCCGCCTGGCCTCGCACGGCTTCGTGGTGATCGGCATCGAGACGCTGAGTACGCTCGACCAGCCCGACTCCCGCGGGCGGCAGCTACTGGCCGCTCTCGACTACCTGACCAGGAGCAGCACGGTACGCAACCGGGTGGACGCCAGCCGGCTCGCCGTCGCCGGGCACTCGATGGGCGGCGGCGGCAGCCTGGAGGCGGCCAACGACCGGCCGTCGTTGCAGGCCGCGGTGCCGCTGGCGCCATGGGACCTGACCAAGTCGTGGACCGGCATCAAGGTTCCGACGCTGATCGTCGGCGGACAGTCGGACACCATCGCGCCGGTGGCGAGCCACTCGATCCCGTTCTACACCACCATCCCGGCGTCGTCCGAGAAGGCGTACCTGGAGCTGGCCGGGCAGAGCCACTTCTTCCCGCAGACGGTGAACACCACGACCGCGGTGGAGGCGGTGGCCTGGCTCAAGCGGTTCGTCGACAACGACACCCGCTACGACCAGTTCATCTGCCCGGGGCCGAGCAGCGTGCTGGTCTCGGCGTACCGCAGCACCTGCCCGCTGTCCGCCGGCTGATCCGGACAGGACCGTGCCGGCGTCGTCAGACGGGGGGCAACCGACGCCGGCACGGGGATCAGGGTGCGGTCAGGAGCTCGGCGCCGCCGACGGCCGCAGCACCTTGCAGGTCTCGATCGCCTTCTCGGTGGTGGCATCCGACGGGTTCGGATCGGCCACGTCGGTGACGCCGTTCTTCTTCAGGCAGTCCCGGTACGCGGCGTTCGCCCCGCCGCCCCCGCCGTTGCCGCGCCCGCCGAAGCTGGGCCGCACCGACGCGCACGCCTCCTGTGCCCTGGTCCAGGTCGCCTCGTCCACGTCCGCCGGTTTCTGGAAGAAGCCGCCGCCACCCGGGAAGCCGCCCCGGCCGCCGGCGCCGAAACTGCCCGAGGGGCGCGGCATGCCGGACGGGCGCGCGCCACCGGAAGGGCGCGGGCCGTTGCCCGGCCCGAACGACGGCAGGGTGATCGTGACGCCGTTCTTCGCCAGACATGCGGCGTACGCCGTGAACGCCGCGTTGTTGCCGCCGCCGTTCTGTCCGGTCGCGCCGGTCGACGTGCCGGTGCCGCCGTCCTTGCCGCCGCACGCCGCGGTGAAGGCCACCGAGACGAACGCCACCGCCGCGCACGCCGCGATCCGGCGGGCCGCCTTCGACTTGACTACCGGCATCATCGTCTCCTCATCGACACGGGCCCGCCCGGGGAAGAACGCGGCGGGACACGACGGCACAGCGAACCCCGGCTTCCTATGCGGAAGGTCGGACGAGCCTGGGAATCTCCTTTGAGCCGGCATCGCGGCTCCCAGGGAACTCCGAGGCGGGACCGAGGCCGCCGCGAGGACCGGTGGCCAGACTCCTCGACCATGGGTGTTGCACTGGCCGGTCGCCGGCGTGGGATCTGGCTCGGCGTGACCGTCGTCGTGCTCGCGGTGCTCGGCTACGCGGTGGTGCGGGCGATGACGGCGGGTGGCGGGGCGAAGACGAAGGCGGCCGAGACCGTCGCGGTGGACCGGGGCGCGGTCAGCACCGAGGTGGCCACCACCGGGACGCTGGCCGCGGCGCAGACGCGCAGCCTGTCGTTCGCGGTGGCCGGCACCGTGGAGACGGTCAAGGTGCGGGCCGGCACGACGGTCACCGCGGGCCAGGTGCTCGCCACGGTGGACGACGACGACGCGCGGCAGGCGGTCGACGACGCGCAGTCCGCGCTGGATGACGCCGAGGACGCGCTGACCGCGGCGAAGAAGAGCGCCGGCGCGACCTCCTCGACGACGACGTCATGTGTCGCGGCCGCGGCGTACCGGGTGAGCCCCTCGCCCTCGCCGTCGTCCTCGCCCAGCCCGTCGGCGTCCGCGCGGCCGTCGAGGACCGCGACCGTGACACCGACGAAGGCGCCGGCCCAGGGCGGCACCGGCACCGGGACGAACTGTTCCGCGAACGGCGGCGGCACCACCCGACAGGGCGGGCAGAACGGCGGCGGGGACCAGATCCTCAGCGCCCAGCAGCGGGTCAACGCGGCCGAGGTCACCCTGCAGGAGAGGGAGGATGCCCTGGCCGGCGCCACCATCACCGCGCCGATCCCGGGGCGGATCCTGAGCGTCGGCGGCAAGGTCGGCAGCCGGGTCAGCTCCGGGTCGACGTTCATCAGCCTGGCCGACATCTACGACATGCAGATCACCGCGTCGTTCCCGGAGGCCGACGCCGACCATCTGGCGGTTCAGCAGAAGGCGGTGATCACCCTGGCCGACAAGCCGGGCGAGACGTTCGCCGCCACCCTGGTGGTGGTCGACCCGGTCGGCACCAGCGACGGCACGCTGACGACGTTCGGCGTGGTGCTCGCCTTCGCCGACGCGCCGAAGGACCTGCTGGTCGGGCAGAGCGCCCAGGTGAGGGTGACCACCGGCAGCCGGGCCGCCGTGCTGCGGGTGCCCAGCACGGCGGTGCACGACGTGGCCGGCACGTCCGGCACGGTCCAGAAGAACGGCGCCGAGGTGAGCGTGCGGATCGGCCTGCGGGGCGACCGGTACACCGAGATCACCTCCGGACTGGTGGAGGGGGATCCGGTGTCGCGATCCTGGTGATCGGTGAGGCGGGCCGGACAGCCGCCTCATAGCCGATTCAAAGAAAACATTGGTACTTCTGTGCGGTGCTATCCGAAACCCGTTACCCCATGACCGTCGGCGACGCGTCGGCGCGGGCCACCCGCGTCCTCGTCGTGGACGACGAGCCGAACATCTCCGCGCTGCTCAGCGCCACTCTGCGGCTTGTCGCCTTCGACGTGCGGGTCGCCGAGACCGGGCACGCCGCCCTGGTCGCGGTGAGCGAATTCGAGCCCGACCTGATCGTGCTCGACGTGATGCTGCCGGATGTGGACGGGTTCGAGGTGGCCCGGCGGTTGCGTGCCGCCGGCTCCCGGACCCCGGTGCTGTTCCTCACCGCGCGCGACGCGGTCGAGGACCGGATCGTCGGGCTCTCGGCCGGTGCCGACGACTACGTGACCAAGCCGTTCAGCCTGGAGGAGGTCGTCCTACGGATCCGCGCCATCCTGCGGCGCAGCCGGCCGGAGGAACCGAAACCGGACACCGGGGTGCTCCGGTACGCCGACCTGGAGTTGGCCGAGGACGCCCACGAGGTGCGCCGGGCGGGCCGTCTGATCGAGCTGTCCCCGACCGAGTTCAACCTGCTGCGATATCTGATGATCAACGCGGGCCGGGTGGTCAGCAAGGCACAGATCCTGGATCGGGTGTGGAAGTACGACTTCGGCGGGGACGGCCGGATCGTCGAGTCCTACGTCTACTATCTGCGTCGCAAGATCGACCGGACCGAGCCGGCGTTGATCCACACCGTGCGGGGCGTCGGCTACGCCTTGCGGTTGCCGCGCGAGGGGGAATAGGTGTCATTCCGCTCGGGGGCGGTGGGCGGGGCGGTCGGATGGGAGTGACGCTGCGCTGGCGGCACTGGACGCTGCAGTCCCGCCTCGCTCTGGTGGTCGGCGTGCTCGCCGCGATCGCGCTGCTCGCCGCGAACGTCGCCGGCGTCGTGCTGATCCGCGGCTACCTGCTGGACCGGATCGACAGACAGCTCACCGGCATGGCCCGGCCGATGGAGTTCGCGACCCCGCCGTCCGGCGGCTTCGTCGCCCGCCGTGGCTTCCGGATCGGCCCCGAGCAGGTGTCCTACCTGTTCGCCGCCGACGGCACGCTCGACACCGAGAACAGCAGCACGGCCGACCCCGGCAAGCCCGCGGTGCCCACCTTCGAGCAGGTCAGGACGCGCGCCGCCACCCGGCTGCCCTACACGGTGACCAGCGCCGACGGCACCGACTGGCGGCTGTTCGCGCTCCCGGTCGGCACCAGCGGCAGGTATGTGCTGTTCGGCTCCTCACTGGACGAGGTGCGGCAGACCACCGGCAAGCTGATCACCATCGACGCCGGGGTGCTGCTGCTCATCCTGGGCCTGCTCGGGCTCGGCGCCGCGTTCGTGGTCCGGGTCGGTCTGCGCCCGCTCACCGAGATGGAGCACGCCGCCGCGGACATCTCCGGCGGTGACCTGTCGCTGCGGGTGCCGGGCGCGGACCCGCACACCGAGCCGGGCCGGCTGGGTCTGGCGCTCAACTCGATGCTCACCCGGATCGAGACCGAGGTGACCGCCCGGACCGCGTCCGAGCAGCGGTTGCGGCAGTTCGTCGCGGACGCCTCGCACGAGCTGCGCACCCCGCTCACCTCGATCCGCGGCTTCGCCGAGCTGTACCGGCGCGGCGGCGCCCCGCCCGGCCCGCGGCTGGACGAGACGATGAGCCGGATCGAGGCCGAGGCCGGCCGGATGGGTGTGCTGGTCGAGGACCTGCTGATGCTGGCCCGGATGGACCGGCAGCGCACCCTCGACCTGCGCCCGGTCGACCTGCTGGAGATCGCCGCGGACACCATCCGGGATGCGCGCGCCCGGGTGCCCGAGCGTCCGGTGCTGCTCTCCGGGCTCAGCGACGACGCGGACACCTTCGAGCCGGCCACCGTGCTCGGCGACGACCACGGGCTGCGGCAGGTGGCCACCAACCTGGTCGCCAACGCGCTGAACCACACCCCGGCCGGAACCCGGGTCACCGTCCGGGTCGGGCACACCGTCGCCGGACCCGCCGACGAGGCTGCGGCCTGCTCCGGCTCGATCACTTTCCGTGATGGATTGCCGCTGGCGGTGCTGGAGGTGGAGGACGACGGCCCCGGCGTGCCGGACGAGCACGCGGCACGGATCTTCGAGCGCCTCTACCGCGCGGACGCCAGCCGGAACCGCGGCAAGGGCGGTGGTTCCGGGCTCGGCCTGGCCATCGTGGCGGCGATCGTGCACGGCCACGGCGGCTGGGTGGAGCTGCACCACACGCCCGGCGGCGGCGCCACCTTCCGGGTACTGCTCCCGTCGATCGGTGACGCGCCGTGAGATTCTGAGCTGGCTCCGAGGTTGCGCCGAATCTCCTCCCAGGCCGCGCCACCAGAGTGACGGCCATGAAGGTACGCCTGAGCCGCCACCCGTCCCTGGTGGTCAACGCCGTGATCGGCGTCGTGCTCGTCGCCGGTGCCATCACGGTGTACGAGACATTCTCCTCCTCCGACGCCGGCGCGACGGCCGCCGCGGCCTCCGACCGGACGGTGTCGGTCCAGCAGGGCACGGTCACCAGGACGGTGACCGCGGACGGCACCGTGGAGAGTGCCAGCACCGCGAGCGCCAGCTTCGAGACCAGCGGAACGGTCACCGAGATCGACGTCAAGGTGGGTGACCGGGTCAGGAAGGGCCAGGTGCTGGCGAAGGTCGACCCGGCCGCGGCGAAGCGGGCGCTGGCCGAGGCGCAGGCGAACCTGGATGCCGCGAACGACGCGTGGGACCGCGCCCAGACCGCCGGCTCCGACACCACCGACGCGGAGAACTCGGTCACCACGGCCAAGCTCGCGGTCACCGACGCGGCCGCCGGGGTCGCCGGGACCACGCTGAAGGCGCCGATGGCGGGGACGGTCACCTCGGTGGCCGGCACCGTCGGCAGTTCCGCCGCCGGCACCGGCTCGTCGTCGTCCTCGTCGTCGCAAGGCGGTGGCGGTTCACCCGGCGGCGGGGGCACCACCTCGTCCTCGTCGTCCTCGTCCGCCGGCTTCGTCGAGATCGCCGACCTGAGCAGGATGCAGGTCAGCGCGAGCTTCGCCGAGGCGGACGCGACCAGGCTGAAGGAGAAGCAGGCCGGCACGGTCACCTGGAACGCGCTCAGCGGCACCAGCGAGACCGCCGAAGTGACCGCGATCGACCCGGCCGGCACCACCTCGAACAGCGTCGTCACCTACGGCGTGACGCTGACCCTGGACAGGGTGCCGGCCGGCGCGAAGGTCGGCCAGACCGTCTCGGTGGTGGTCACCACCGGCTCCAGGGCGAACGTCCTCATGGTCAACTCGGCGGCGATCACCACGGTCGGCAACCGGCACACGGTCACCGTGGTCGCGAACGGCGTCACGGAGACCCGCCCGGTGGAGATCGGGCTGGAGGGCGACTCGGCCACCGAGATCACCTCCGGGCTCGCCGCGGGCGAGCAGGTCACCGTAAAGATCACCTCGACCAGCGCCGGTTCCGGCAACCAGGGGGGCTTTCCGGGCGGCGGCGCCGGTTTCCCCGGCGGCGGCGGCAACTTCGGCGGCGGCGGCAACTTCGGCGGCGGCATCGGGGCCCGCGCCGGCGGCGGGGCCGGCCGATGAGCCGTCCGGTCCTCGAGGTGCAGAACCTCAAGAAGATCTACGGTACGGGCGAGGCCACCGTGCACGCGCTGCGCGGGGTGTCGATGACCGTGCACCGCGGCGACTACGTGGCGATCATGGGGTCGTCCGGCTCCGGCAAGTCGACCCTGATGAACATCCTGGGCGCGCTGGACATCCCCACCGTCGGATCGTACAAACTGGACGGCGTCGAGGTGGGCACGCTCTCCGACGCGCAGCTGGCGCTGGCCCGCAACCGGCTCATCGGGTTCATCTTCCAGGCGTTCAACCTCATTCCCCGAGCGACGGCGGTGGCCAACGTCGAGCTTCCCCTCGCGTACGCCGGGGTGAAATCCGGAGAGCGGCGCCGCCGCGCGATGGCCGCCCTGGACATCGTCGGTCTCGCGGACCGCGCCGACCACGAGCCCAACCAGCTCTCCGGTGGCCAGCAGCAGCGCGTCGCGGTGGCCCGGGCGTTGGTCACCGAGCCGGCCCTGCTGCTCGCCGACGAGCCCACCGGCAACCTGGACAGCAGGTCCACCGACGACGTGCTGCAGGTCTTCGACGACCTGAGCGCGGCCGGCCGGACCATCGTGATCATCACGCACGAGGACGAGGTCGGCGCCCGTGCCAAACGCCTCGTCCGGCTGGTCGACGGGGCGATCGTGACCGACGTCCGGCAGTCCCCGATCGACCTGCCGCCGGTCGGCGCGGTGGCCGCGCACGCCGGGGTACGGGGGGTGGCCGCCGGTCACCCGCCGGCCGGGCAGGCCGTCGCGGCGCGCGCGAACGGCACCGCGACCACCTATGGCCGGCCGGCCGCGGACCGGAGCGGGGGGCGGCACACCGCATGAACTTCTTCGAGGTGGTCCGGTTCTCGCTGCGCGGGTTGTCGGCGAACAAGTTGCGGTCCTCGCTCACCATGCTCGGCATCCTGATCGGTGTGGCCGCGGTGATCCTGCTGGTCGCGGTCGGCAACGGCTCGGCCAAGGCGATCAGCGACCGGATCGAGGCGCTGGGCACCGACACGATTACCGTGATGAGCACCGGCCGGGGCGGGTCGAGCAGCACCGCGCTCACCAGGCCGATGGCCGACGCCCTGGTCAACTCGGAGCTGGCCCCGGACATCAAGTCGGTGTCACCGGTGGTCAGCGCCTCCTCGGCGACCATGACCTACGAGGGCACCGACCACTCGGTGAGCACCTTCGTCGGCACCGTGCCGACCTGGTTCGGCGCCTCCAGCACCCCGGTGGAGAAGGGCGCGGCGTTCACCGCCGACGACGTCGCCCAGGGGCGCCGGGTCGTGGTGATCGGACAGACCGTGGCCGAGGAACTGTTTCCCGGCGTCGATCCGATCGACAGGCAGGTCACCGTGAGCGGCGCGCTGTTCACCGTGATCGGGGTGCTCAAGGAGAAGAGCTCGACCGGTTTCCAGGACGCCAACGACACCGCGGTCGCCCCGCTCACCGCGGTGCAGCAGGTGCTCTCCGGCTACGGCGCGCTCACCTCGATCATCGTCGAGGCCAACGACCCCGGCAGGGTGAACCTGGTGCAGAGCGAGGTCGCCACGATCCTCGACCAGAAGCTCGGCGTGAAGTCGTCGACCACCGCACGGACGTCCGGCGGTAGAACCAACGGCACGGGCAGCGGTACGCCGTACCGGATCCAGAACGCCTCGTCGCTGCTGGAGACCCAGACCGCGACCGCCGACACGTTCACCACCCTGCTGGGCGCGGTGGCCGCGATCAGTCTGCTGGTCGGCGGCATCGGCATCACCAACATCATGCTGGTCACGGTGACCGAGCGGACCCGGGAGATCGGCATCCGCAAGGCGCTCGGCGCCCCTCGCCGGGTGATCCTGACCCAGTTCCTGATCGAGGCCACCCTGCTGAGCGTGCTCGGCGGCGCCCTCGGCGTGGCGGCCGCGCTGATCGGCAGCCACTTCACGATCGTCGGCGTGAAACCGGTGATCGTGCCCAGTTCGATCGGGCTCGCCGTCGGGGTGTCCATCGCGATCGGGCTGTTCTTCGGCGGCCTGCCCGCCGCCCGCGCCGCCCGCCTGCGTCCCATCGACGCGCTGCGCTACGAGTGAGGACTCACCAGTGAACCGGATGAACGACGAGACCGCCGTGCTGCCGACCATCCCGGCGCCGGACGCCGACCCGGCCGGGCCCGGCGACGACGACAACGAGGGCCTGGCCGAGGAACTCGCCGCGGCCGCCCCCCGGCAGTGGTGGAACCGGGGGACGATCGGGCTGGGGGCGGCCGTGCTGCTGATGGGCGGCTTCCTCGGCGGCGTCTACGCGCAGCGGGAGTGGGGCCCGAAGACGAACGCGACCTCGGGCTTCCCGGGCCCCGGCGGCCGCTTTCCGGGCGGGCTGAGTGCCAGCGGCTTCCCCGGCGGCGGCTTCGGCCAGGGCGGCACCGGCCGGGGCGGGACGGGGACCGGTGGCACCGGCACCGCGGCGGCCGCGGCCGACACGACCGGCACGGTGAAGCTGGTCAGCGGCACCACGATCTACGTGCAGACCGCGGACGGCACGGTGGTCACGGTCAACACCGACGGGAAGACCACCGTGTCCGCGGCGAAGAAGGCAAAGCTGGCCGACGTCAAGGCCGGCGACGCGATCACCGTCCGGGGCGAGGCCGGTACCGACGGCGCGGTCGCCGCCACATCCGTCATCACGCAGCACAAGTGACGAACCACCCATTGAAGATCGCGGCTCTCTCTCCCTAGGCTGAGCCCAGCTCAGACCTAGTGCGTACCCGGAACCCGGCCGAGTGCGAGGCGAGGTCAGGAGTGTGGCCGGCAGCGGGCGCGAAACGCTCGCACACCGGTGTTGATGGGGGCGTTCCGCGGACGCTGCCAGGCGCGCTCCTGGCCACGCCGCAGCCCCGGTCGGCTTCCGGGCACGGACTAGGGGGTGGCGCGTTGGGGCGCGACTCGCCGATTCTGTTCGGCCGGGCGGGACTGCTCGCGGAGATCGACGTGCGGCTCGCCGTGGGCGGCGGAGTGGCGCTCTGCGGTCCGCCCGGCATCGGGCGCACGGCGCTGCTCGACGCGGTCGCCGAGCAGGCGGTGGCCCGCGGTGAGCTGCTGTTGCGGCTGCGGCCGGCCCGGGGCGAGCGGACCCTGGCGTACGCCGGGGTCGCCGACCTCGTCCGGCAGGTCCCGCCGGACGTCGTCGCGGCCCTCCCGCCGGCCGCCCGGCACGCGATCGCCGGCCTGCGGCAGGGTCGGCCACCGCGCTCCGGCGCGCCCGCCCCGGCCCGCCGGCTGCTGCTGGCCACCCTGCTCGCGCACTGCTCCCGGCTCGCCCCGGTGCTGCTGGTCCTCGACGACGTGCAGTGGCTGGACCCGGAGTCGGCCGCGCTGATCACCTTCGCGATGCGCCGTCGCCCCGGCTCCCGGGTCCGCGCGCTGACCGCCGAGCGCCGCCCCGACCCGGCCGGCCGGCGGCGCGCGGCCCGGCTCTGCCCGGCGCCGGTCACCGAGCTCACCGTGCCGCCGCTCGCCCCGGACGACCTGACCGCCATGCTGGAGGCCCGCGGCCTGCCCTGCCGCACCGCCAGCCGGTTGCACACGGCGAGCGCCGGCAACCCGTTCCTGGCCCTGGCACTGGGCAGCACCGGCGCGGACGGCCCGGCCTGGCGTCCGGCCCCGCTGCCCGAGGCGGCCCGCGACCTGGCCCGTGAGCTGCTCACCGGCCTGCCCGCGGAGGCGATCGCCACCCTGCTGACCGCGGCGCTGGCCACCGACCCGACACGCACCCTGCTGCTGCGGGCCGGCCGCGACGACGCCGCCCGGGAGCTGCGGCTGGCCGAGGCGGCCGGGGTGGTGCAGCTGACCGGGGAGGCGATCCGGTTCACCCCGCCGCTGATCGCCCAGGTGCTCGTCGAGGAGACGGAGGCGGCGCAGCGTACCCGCCAGCACGCCGCCCTCGCCGAGGCCGCGCTGGACCCGGTCGAGGCGCTGCGGCATCGCGCCCTGCGCAGCGCCCGCCCGGACGCGGCCGGCGCCCGGCGGCTGGCCGAGGCCGCCGCCCAGTGCGCCGCGCGTGGCGCCGACCGCACCGCCGCCGAGCTGTACCTGCTCGCCGCCGACCGCGCGCCATACCCGCTGGCCGCCGAACGCCTGGACTGGCTGGTCACCGCGGCCCGCACCGCGCTCACCGGTGGCGCACCGGCGCTGGCCGGCCGGGCCGCCGAGGCGGTGATCGCCGCCGACGCCCCGGCCGGGCACCGGGTCCGGGCCCGGGTCGTGCTGATCGATCTGGCCGGCCAGGCGCTCGGCGAGATGGGCGAGATGTTCGCCGCGGCCCTGGCCGAGGCCGGCGACGATCCGGCCCTGCTCGCCCCGGTCCGGCTGCGGCTCACCTGGCAGGCGATGATCACCGGCGAGCCCGACCGGGCGGCCGCCGAGGCGGTCGCCACCGCCGAGATCGCGCACCGGGCCGGCGACGCCACCAGCGAGGCGATGGCGCTCAGCGGCCTGGCCCAGATCCAGCGGATGCGCGGCGAACCGCGGTGGCGGGAGTCGCTGGCCCGCGCCCTGGCCCTGCCGGCCTTTCCGGCGCCGGACTGGCTGCACTACGGCCCGCACTACATGGCCGCCCGGTTCGCGCTGATCGACGACCGGCTCGACGAGGCGCGCGCCGAGCTGCTGCGCCTGCTCGCGGTCGCCGAACACGACCGGATCGGCGAGGCCCGGGTCGAGGTGCTGCGCAGCCTCTCCGAGGTGGCGACCCGGGCGGGCCGCTGCCGGGAGGCGCTGCGCTACGCCCACCGGGCCGTCCAGGCGGCGCAGGAGGCCGGCCTGAGTCCCGGTCCCACCTGGTACACCGCGGCCGTGGCGGAGCTGGCCGGCGGCAGTCTCCCGGCCGCCGCCGGGTTCGCCCAGCGTGGCATCCGCGCCTCCGAACAGGAGGGGGACAACCTCTACCTGCGCCGCAACCTGCACGCGCTGGGCCAGGCCGGGCTGCGGTCCGGGGACACCCGGGCCGGGGTGGCCGCCCTGCGCCGGCTGCGCGACCTGGAGGCCGAGGCCGGCAACTCGGATCCGATGATCGTCCGCTGGCACGCCGACCTGGCGGCCGGGCTGGCCGCGCTCGGCGAGCACGTCGAGGCGGCCGAGACCCTGGCCCGCGCCCGCAAAGCCGCCGAACAGCTGGGCAGCACCCCGGCGCTGGCCGGCTACCTGGACCGGGCGACCGCGATCGTGCAGTCGGAGAGCGGCCAGGCGGAGTCCGCGGTCGAGTTGTCGACCGCCGCCGCCCAGCTGTTCGAGCAGCTGCGCCAGCCGGTCGAGCAGGGGCACGCCCTGCTGGTCGCCGGCGGGGCCGAACGCCGTCGCCGCCGGTACGCCGCGGCCCGCCTGCTGATCGGCGCGGCGCTGGCCATCTTCATGAACGCGGACGCCCGGCCGTGGGCCGAGGAGACCGAGCGGGCATTGGCCCGCACCGAGGGCAGCCTGGCGCCCGAGCAGGGACTCACGTCGACCGAGCTGCGGATCGCGGTGATGGTGCGGGACGGGGCCAGCAACCGGGAGATCGCGTCCCGGCTGTATCTGAGCGTGAAGACCGTGGAGGCCACCCTGACCCGGGTGTACCGCAAGCTCGGGGTGCGCTCCCGGACGCAACTCTCGTCACGTCTTCAGGTGCTCGAAGGCGACCCGACGTAACAGGTGCCGTGGGTCACTGAGGGTGACGCGGGATACTTTCGACTTTGCGCTTTTACCTGCCGGATTCCCGGATGAAGCAGAGGTCGGGCAGGGTTGTGGGAGCAGGCTTTCTCCGTCACTGTCCGTTAAGGAGTGCCCGATGCCTACCCTTCGTCAGATCCGTGTCGCCCTCGCCCACCGTCTCGCCGAGCGCCGTGCCCACCGCCGGTTGAGCGAGGAGCTCGCGGCGTTCCGCACCGCCGCCGAACGGACCGAACTCGATCTCGTGCTGGGGCGGCACACCGCTGAGGAGACCCGCGCGATCGAGGCCATCCTCAGCCGGCAGGACGCCGAACGGCGCTCTCTCGGCGGCAGCCCCGCGACGGGCGTCGTCCGGTAGCCGCGGACCTTCCGGTCGGCCGGCAACCACGGCGGCGCTCGTCGGTACACACTGGACCGTGGGTCATCATGCCCGCTCGGGACCGTCCCCGGAGCGTGCCGGCCCCCGACGATCGCCCCGGGCGCCCCCACGGCGCCGGGGGCGATCCCGTCGTCGGGTCCGGCCCGGGCCTTTTCCCTCCCGGGGCGGCGCCGTTACCGTCGGGGCTCCTGCTCGGGGTGTGCCTTCAGGCTGCCGGCGTGTGCTTTCAGTGCCGGATCGCGGCGGGACCTGGCCAGGCTCGCCACCGTCGTGATGACCAGGATGCCGATGATCACCGCGAGCGACACCGGCGTGCCGACCTCGGGGACTGCGTGGCTGATCGCCTTGTGCGCCCAGTGCAGCACGAGTTTCACCCCGATGAAGGCCAGAATGACCGCGAGCCCGGTGGACAGGTAGACCAGACGGTCGAGCAGCCCTTTCACCAGGAAGAACAGCGCGCGCAGGCCGAGCAGGGCGAACGCGTTGGCGACGAAGACGATGTAGGCCTGCTCGGTCACCCCGAAGACCGCCGGGATCGAGTCGAGGGCGAACAGGATGTCGGTGCTGCCGATCGCCAGCAGGACCAGCAGCAGCGGCGTCACCATCCGCTTCCCGCCGACCCGGGTGATCATCTTGCCCTCGACGTAGTCGTCGGTCACCGGCAGCAGCCGGCGGCCGGCCCGGACCAGCGCGTTGTCCTCGATGCTGGGATCCTGGTCGCGGTGCCGGTAAAGCTGGACGGCGGTGTAGATCAGGATCAACCCGAAGATCAGGAACATGAACGAGAACAGGTTGAGCAGGGTGGCGCCGAGCGCGATGAAAGCGACCCGCAGGACCAGCGCGATGATGATCCCGAAGGTGAGCACCTCCTGCTGATACCGCTCGGGGACGGCGAAGGTGCTCATGATGATCACGAAGACGAAGAGATTGTCGACCGACAGGCTCTTCTCGACGATGTAGCCGGCGAAATACTCGGTGCCGTAGCCCCAGCCGGCGACGCTCGCGAAGACGAGGCCGAAGGCGACCGCCACGCCGATGTAGAAGATCGACCAGCCGGCCGCCTCGCGGAAGCCGACGACGTGCGGACGCACCACCCCCAGAGTCAGGTCGAGGGCGAGCAGGGCGACGATGACGCCAATGGTCAGGGTCCAGCCGAGCGCGGTGACCTCTAGCATGCTTCAAGGATCCTCGACGTTGCTGTAAAGAACGCCCCGAACCGGCTGGATGATCCCTGTAAACCCGCCCTTTCCGCCGCTCGGCGCGGGTGAAGCGCGCTCCGGTCAGCTGCCCGGGTACTCTGATCGGCGCCGGCGTGTTCCGGTCAGCTGCCCGGGTACTCCGCTCGGCGCCGGCGTGTTCCGGTCAGGCGCTGACGAAGGAACGCTTGGCCAGGCCCATCCAGAAACCGTCGATCGGCTGCTCGGGCGCCTGCTCCGGCGCGCCGGACGCGCCCAGGGTGAGGAACATCGGCGCGAAGTGCTCGATGGTCGGATGTGCGTAGGGCATGCCGGGCGCCGCCGACCGGAAGTCGGCCAGCTCGTCCACCGCGCCGCGGGCCAGGGTCTCGGCCGCCCACGCGTCGAACTCGCGGGACCATCCGGGGGCCGCCGCGTCGGGCCGCCAGTCGCGCAGGAACGGCAGGCCGTGCGTGGTGAAGCCGGACCCGACGATCAGCACCCCCTCGTCGCGCAGCGGGGCGAGCCGGGCGCCGAGCTCCAGCAGCCGGTCGGGCTCCAGGGTGGGCAGCGACATCTGCAGCACCGGGATGTCGGCCTCCGGATACATCACGGTGAGCGGCACGTAGGCGCCGTGGTCCAGGCCGCGGCGGGTGCGGGCGACCGTCTCGCCGTCCGGCATCAGCGCGGCGACCCGGTCGGCGAGGACGGGGGCGCCCGGAGCGCGGTATTGCACCTCGTAGTAGCGCTGGGCGAACCCGTCGAAGTCGTAGACCAGCGGGACGGTCTCGGTGGCGGACAGCATCAGCGGGGCCGACTCCCAGTGCGCGGAGGCCATCAGGACGGCCTTCGGCCGGGGGAGGGCGGCCGCCAGGTCACGCAGCTGCGCGACCCAGGTGGGGTCGTCCACCAGGGGCGGCGCGCCGTGGCTGAGGAACAGGGCCGGCATGCGCACGATGACCTCCGTTGAAACTTCAACTATCTGCACCGAACGGTACTTGATGCGTCAACTATCCGCAAGGAAAATGACGTACCGTAATAATTTGATCTCGATGGTCTAGGGTTTGATCGAGCCGTGCCACTCTCTGCGGGTGCGGCCCGGCGTCGAGAGGAGACCGGCCGTGGCGCCGCCGCAGCTACCGCCCGCGGATGATCTCTACCTGACCGCGCACGACGCGAGCAGTGGCCGGCCGCTGCTCGGATCGGCCGCCCTCGGTCTCGGCCTGGGCGCCGCGCTGCTCGGCGAGCTGATCCTGTGGCGCCGCATCGACCTGATCAGCGCCGGCCTGGTGGTCACCGACAAGCGTCCGACCGGCGACACCGCCACCACCGCGCTGCTGGAGCGGATCCTGCGTGAGGCCGATCGGCGCGGCCTGCGCGACTGGCTCGCCCGGCTCGCCACCGGCAGTGCCACCGACCTGGTCGGACGTCGGCTCGCCCGCGGTGGCCTGATCCGGCGGGTGGAGAGACGCGGACTGCTCGGCACCAGGAGCTCGTTCGTGCCGGCCGACGCGATGACCGCGGCCTGGCCGGCCACCCGGATTCGCACCAAGGTCGCCGGCAGCGAGCCGCTCAACGTGCCCGACCTGCTGGTTTCCGGCCTGATCCGGGCCACCGGCCTGGACCGGCAGGTGCTGGCCGCCCTCACCGCGCGTGACCGGGACCGGCTGTCCGAGCAGTCCCGGCGGGATCTTCCGGCCGAGCTGCAGCAGCTCGTGGCGCAGGTCGAGGCGGCCGTCGTGGTCGCCCCTTTTCGTCCGATGTGGCGTCCAGGCTCTTGACGCGGACGCGGTCGCGTAATTACATCGAGACCAGGTCCACTCAGCGTTGCTGGACGGTTACCCCGCGCTGACGGCTTGGTTCATCGCGTTGCGTCCGTGACCGCACGGGACCTGACCCTCCCGGGTGGCTAGGCCGGAGGGGGCGGGCATGTCCGCACACGAGGTCCTGACCATGGGACGGATCGGCGTCGATCTCTACCCGGAGCAGCTCGGGACACCGCTCGCTCAGGTACGGACCTTCGCCAAATCCCTCGGCGGCAGCCCCACCAACGTGGCCGTCGCCGCGGCCCGGCTCGGCCGGCGCGCCGCGGTGATCACCCGGGTGGGCGCCGACCCGTTCGGCTCCTACCTGCGGGATGCGCTCCGCCGTTTCGGCGTCGACGATCGGTTCGTCGGCGTCGTCGAGCACCTGCCGACCCCCGTGACATTCTGTGAGATCTTTCCGCCGGATCGGTTCCCGCTCTACTTCTATCGCTACCCCAGAGCCCCCGATCTGGAGATTTCCCCGTACGACGTGGACCTGGCCGCCGTGCGCGCCGCCACCATCTTCTGGGTCACCGGGACCGGGCTGAGCGCCGCTCCGTCCCGGGAGGCGACACTGGCCGCCCTGCGGGCCCGAGGCCGCACCGGCGTGACCGTCTTCGATCTCGACTGGCGACCGATGCTCTGGGCGTCGCCGGAGGAGGCCCGGCCCTGGTATCTCGAAGCCCTGCGATACGCCACCGTCGCGATCGGCAATGTGGACGAGGTGGCGATCGCGGTCGGCGGCATCGGCGGGGTGGTTGCCGCGTCTGATGGCGTCGGCGGGGCGGCAACCGCGGGGGGTGACGACGACCTGCTCGGCCGGTTGCTCGCCACCGGGGTCGAGCTGGCGGTGCTCAAGCAGGGGCCGGCGGGGGTGCGGGCCGCCACGCGGACGGAAACGACGTACGCCCCCGCCATCGAGGTCGACGTGGTGAACGGCCTGGGCGCCGGCGACGCCTTCGGCGGGGCCCTGTGCCACGGGCTGCTCGCCGGCTGGCCGCTGGCCGAGACGATCCGTTTCGCGAACGCCGCCGGTGCGCTCGTCGCCTCCCGACTGGCCTGCGCCGACGCCATGCCGACCGCCGCCGAGGTGCACGAACTGCTGGCCGCCGGTCGCGCTCCCGCGCGCCTCTCGGAGAGCCCCGACCTGCCGGATGTCGATCATGGCTGAGGCCCGGGCCAATCCGGTCGTGCCGCGCGGTTCCACCGCCGACCGGCCGTACGACGTGGTGGTCAGCCCGGAGAACGCGGGCTGGGCGCACAGCGGTCTGCGCGTGGTGCAGCTGCCGGTCGGCGGACGCGTCACCTTCGTCACCGGCAGCGACGAGATGCTGGTGCTGCCGCTGTCCGGCGGTTGCGACGTGGCCTGCGACGACGAACGCCTGACGCTTACCGGCCGCCGGTCCGTCTTCTCCCGGGTGACCGATTTCGCCTACCTGCCGCGGGATGCCGCGGTCACCCTGCGGGCGCCGAACGGCGGCCGGTTCGCGCTGCCCGCCGCCCGCGCCCGCCGGCAACTCCCGTTCCGTTACGGAGCGGCCGAGGACGTGCCGGTCGAACTGCGCGGTGCCGGGTCGGCGAGCCGTCAGGTGAACAACTTCTGCACCCCCGAATCGTTCGAAGCCGACGCGCTGATCGCGGTGGAGGTGCTCACGCCCGGCGGCAACTGGTCGTCGTATCCGCCGCACCGCCACGACACGCTCGAAGAGATCTACTACTACGAGGTGGCGACGTCGCCGTCCGGGCGGCCCGGCTGCGGCTATCAGCGCGTCTACGGTGATCAGGATCGGCCGATCGACGTGTGCGCGGAGGTGCGCACCGGGGACGTGGTGCTGATTCCGTACGGGTGGCACGGGCCGTCGATGGCCGCCCCCGGCTACGACCTGTACTACCTCAACGTGATGGCCGGGCCGGGGGAGCGGCGGTGGCTGATCACCGACGATCCGGCGCACGGGTGGGTGCGCGAGGCCTGGGCGGTGCAGGCTGTCGATCCGCGGCTGCCGCTGACCACAGACCGCGAACTGCTGACCCGGAGGCGGACGTGAGACGGCATCTTTTACGGGTGGTCCGGTGAGGCGCCGGCGCACCGTCGCGAGGGCGGACGTCAAGCGGCATCCTCTGCGGGGGTCGAGGTGAAGCACCGGCTCACCGTCGCGCAGGCGGCCGTCCGATTCCTGGCCAATCAGTTCACCGAACGTGACGGGATCCGCGAGCGGGCGGTGGCCGGCTTTCTCGGCATCTTCGGGCACGGCAATGTGGCCGGAATCGGTCAGGCACTGGTGCAGGCGCACCGCACCGGGTCGCCGTCGATGCCGTACCGTTTGGCCCGCAACGAGCAGGCGATGGTGCACACCGCGGTCGGCTATGCCCGGATGCGCAACCGTCTGTCGACGATGGCCTGCACCGCGTCGATCGGTCCCGGTTCGACCAACATGCTGACCGGCGCGGCACTCGCCACGATCAGCCGGATTCCGGTGCTGCTGCTGCCGTCCGACGTGTTCGCGACCCGGGTCGCCACCCCGGTGCTGCAGGAACTGGAGGATCCGCGCGCCGGCGACGTGTCGGTCAACGATGCGTTCCGGCCGCTGTCGAAGTTCTTCGACCGGGTCTGGCGGCCCGAGCAGCTGCCTGCGGCGCTGCTCGGCGCGATGCGGGTCCTGACGGACCCGGCGGAGACCGGTGCGGTCACCGTCTGCCTTCCCCAGGACGTGCAAATTGAGGCGTACGAATGGCCGGACGACCTGTTCGCCGAACGCGTCTGGCACATCACCCGGCCTGTTCCCGACCCGTTGTCCGTGGAGCGGGCGGCCGCCGTGATCAGGGGCGCGCGCCGGCCGCTGATCGTGGCCGGTGGCGGGGTGATCTACTCGGAGGCGTCGGCGCAGCTCGACCGGTTCGCCCGGGAAACCGGCATCCCGGTCGCCGACACCCAGGCCGGCAAGGGCGCGTTGAGCTGGGATCATCCGAACGAGGTCGGCGGGATCGGGGCGACCGGCAGCCCGGTCGCGAACCGGCTCGCCGGGCACGCCGACGTGGTGATCGGCATCGGCACCCGGTATTCGGATTTCACCACCGCGTCCCGGACCGCCTTCCGGCATCCGCACGTCCGGTTCGTGAACCTCAACGTGACCTCGTTCGACGCGGGCAAACTCGCCGCGCTGCCGCTGGTCGCGGACGCCCGGGCCGGGTTGCAGGCGTTGCGTCCGGCGCTGCACGGCAGGCGGTTCACCGATGAGTTCCAGGAGGACGTGGCCGGGTGGAACGCGGTCGTCGCCGCGCATCTCCGACCGGGCGGCGGCTTGCCGACGCAGGCGCAGGTGATCGGCGTGGTCAACGACGCGTGCGGGGCGCGCGACGTGGTGGTGCAGGCGGCCGGCAGCCTTCCCGGCGACCTGCAGCGGCTGTGGCGGTCCCGGGATCCGAAGCAGTACCAGGTCGAGTACGGCTACTCCTGCATGGGCTTCGAGATCGCCGGCGCCCTCGGCATCAAGCTGGCCGACCCGTCCCGCGAAGTGTTCGCACTGGTCGGCGACGGGTCGTACCTGATGATGGCGCAGGAGATCGTCACCGCGATCGCCGAAGGCGTGAAACTGATCGTCATCCTCGTGCAGAACCACGGTTTCGCCTCGATCGGCGCCCTCTCCGAACAGGTCGGCTCGCAGCGGTTCGGCACCAGCTACCGCTATCGCAGCCCGCAGACCGGCGACTACGACGGCGCGCTCCTTCCCGTCGACCTGGCACTGAACGCGGAAAGCCTGGGCGCCGCGGTGATCCGCTGCCGCACCACAGCCGACCTGGCCGAGGGCCTGAAGAGAGCCCGCGAACACGACCATCTCACCCTCCTCCACATCGAGACCGACCCACTCGCCGCCGCCCCGTCCTCGGAGGCGTGGTGGGACGTCCCGGTCGCCGAAGTCGCCACCCTGCACAGCACCCGCCACGCCCGCGCCGCCTACCTCGAAGCCAAACGCGACCAACGCCCCCACCTACGCCCCGGTGACTGACCTCCCCGACCACCTACCCGCACTCGGAGGCTGACTTCCCCGACCACCTACCCGCAGCCGGAGGCTGACCACCCCACCGCCCAACCGCACCCGGAGGCCACCCGATGTGCCCGAGCCACCCCCGTCCCGCCGGCCACTCCACCGCTGGCGCCGTATCCGCCCCCACCCCGCTGCCGGCATCCGCTTGCTGCCGACCCCTCGTCAGACGATCACTTCCTTCCGCCGTCCCTGACCAGGTCGCTGCCAAACCCCGGCCTTCCGTCGCGGCGCCCTTGTCGAGGGCGTGGTGAGCCCCGTGCGCCGGCTGCGACTCGGCAGCTGCCCCGATTCCTGGGGTGTCTGGTACGCCGCGGATCCCCGGCAGATCCCCTGGTCCCGGTTCCTCGACGAGCTGACCGAGGCCGGTTACCGCTGGCTGGAGCTCGGCCCACACGGCTACCTGCCCACCGACCCCGCTCAACTCGCCGACGAGTTGGCGGCCCGCGGCCTGTCCTGCGCCGCGGGCACCGTCGGCGGCGTCGGCGGCCCGCACAGGGACTTTCCGGCCGTGGTCGCCGGGACCCGCCGCGTCGCCGCCCTGACCCGCGCGGTCGGCGGCCGCGACGTCGTCTTCGTCCCTGTTCCCGGTTACCGCGACGACGCCACCGGCGGATACCTGGAACCCGCCACGCTCGGTGCCGGCCAGTGGCGCGCCCTGCTGGACAACACGAACACCCTCGGCCGGATAGTCACCGAGGAGTACGGCCTCAACCTCCGTTTCCACCCGCACGCCGACTACCAGGTGGAGAACCAGTCTCAGATCGAACGCTTCCTGGACGGCACCGACCCCCGCTTCGTGTCGCTGTGCCTGGACACCGGCCACCTCGCCTACCGCCGCGCCGACATCCTGTCACTGATCGCCGCCTATCCCTCCCGCATCGGATACGTCCACCTGAAGCAGATGGACCCGGACATCGCCCTCCGCGCGGAAGCCGAAGATCTCGCTTTCGCGCAGGCCGTGGCTCTCGGCGTCAGTGTCGCCCCACCACGTGGCACGCCTGACGTGCCGACCGTGCTCTCCGCGCTCGCCGCCCTGGACGCGGATCTGTTCGTCGTGGTCGAGCAGGACATGTATCCGGTCGACTTCGACGTTCCCCTGCCGATTGCCACCCGCACCCGCCGGTATCTGGAAGAGACAGGAGACTTCGCATGAGGAAACGCCTGCTTGCCGCCGGGACGGCCACCGTGCTCGCGCTGGCGGCGTGCAGCGGTGGCGGCCGGGACAAGTCCGCCGCGGACACTTCGGGCGCGGGCGGCAACGCGCCCGGCAGTTCCGGTTACACGATCGCGTTCGTCACTCATGAGACCCCCGGAGACACGTTCTGGGACAAGGTTCGGGCGGGTGCGGTGCAGGCCGCCAAGGACGAGGGCGTCACGCTGAAGTACTCCAACGACCCGGACGCCGGCAAGCAGGCCCAGCTGATCCAGAGCGCCGTCGACGCCAAGGTCAACGGCATCGCCACCACCCTGGTCACCCCGGACGCCCTGGCCGGTGCGGTCAAGTCGGCGACCACCGCGGGTATCCCGGTTGTCGGCCTCAACGCCGGCATCGACCAGTACCAGAAACTCGGCGCCCTGATGTATTTCGGTTCCGATGAGTCCCTGGCCGGCACCAGCCTCGGCAAACGCATCGCCGGCGAGGGCGCCAAGCACCCCCTGTGCGTGATCCACCAGACCGGTTCGGTCGCCCTGGAAGCCCGCTGCGCCGGCGTCAAGAGCGCCGTCCCCGCCACCGAGAATCTCCAGGTGAACGGCGCCGACGACAGCGCGGTCACGACCACCCTGCAGGCGAAGCTGGCTCAGGACAAGTCGATCGACTACATCGTCACCCTCGGCGCCCCGGTCGCCCTGGACGCGATCAACGCCAAACAGCAGGCGTCCTCGGAAGCCAAGCTGGTCACCTTCGACCTGAACCAGGAGATGGCCAAGCGCATCAAGAACGGCGAGGTCGAGTTCGCCATCGACCAGCAGCCCTACGTCCAGGGCTACATGGCGGTCACCTCCCTGTACCTGTACCTGAAGAACGGCAACGACATCGGCGGCGGCCGCCCCGTCCTCACCGGTCCGTCCTTCGTGGACCAGACCAACATCGACAAGATCCTCCCGTTCACGGAGAAGAACACTCGATGACCCCTCCCACTCCTCCCGGAACCCCCGACCCCGCAAAAACCGCTGATCCCGCCGGCACCCGCGACCTCACCGACCATGCCCACCACCTCACTGACCCTGCCCACCACCTCACCCACCCTGCCCACCACCTCACCGGGTCCGCAGACTCAGCCCGCCAGCCCGCAGACTCAGCCCGCCAGCCCGTGGGCTCAGCCCGCCATGCCACGGCGCTGGGTTCCCAGCCCGAACCAGCCCGTGGCACAACCCGATCGAGGGCCCGGCGAGCCGCCCGCCTGCTGGCGCGACCCGAGGTCGGCGCCCTTGCCGCAGCCGTCGTCATCTTCCTGTTCTTCCTCGTGGTAGCTCCGTCCTTCCGGTCCACCGCGGCGTTCTTCACGGTCCTCTACCAGTCCTCCACGATCGGCATCGTCGCGGTCGGCGTAGGCCTCCTCATGATCGGCGGCGAGTTCGACCTCTCCGCTGGCGTCATCACCACCAGCGCCGGCCTGGTGAACTCGATGTTCTGCTGGTACTTCGGCGTCAACCTCTGGGTCGGCGCCGCGCTGTCCCTGGCCTTCTGTCTCCTCGTCGGTTTCCTCAACGGCTGGCTGGTGACCCGCACCGGCATCCCCAGTTTTCTGATCACGCTGGGCACGTTCTTCGTTCTGCAGGGCGCCAACCTGGGCGTCACGAAACTGGTCACCGGATCGGTGTCGAGCCGCGACATCACCGCCATCGACGGCTTCGCATCCCTGCAGAAGCTGTTCGCCTCCAGCATCACCATCGATTTCGCCACCATCTGGATCACCGTCGTGTGGTGGGCCCTGTTCGTCGCCCTGGCCGCGTGGACTCTCCAGCGCACCCGGATCGGCAACTGGATCTACGCTGTCGGAGGCTCCGCCGGGAGCGCCCGCGCCGTCGGCGTCCCGGTGACCCGTACGAAGATCGGTCTGTTCATGACCGTGTCGTTCCTCGGCTGGTTCATCGGGATGCACTCGCTCTACCGCTTCAACACGTTGCAGGCCGGCAACGGCGTCGGGAACGAATTCCTCTACATCATCGCCGCGGTGGTCGGCGGCACCCTCCTCACCGGCGGTTTCGGCAACGCTGTAGGCGCGGCCATCGGCGCTTTCATCTTCGGCATGACAAGCCTCGGCATCGTCTACGCCGGCTGGGACCCCAACTGGTTCAAGGCCTTCCTCGGCGTCATGCTCCTGCTCGCGGTTCTGGTCAACACGTACGTCAAACGCCTGGCCACCTCCACGGCCAGCTTCTCCTCAACCGCGGACACACCACCCCCACGCGACCGGGCGTCGACCTCTGCTCGCCCGCCCGTGCTCGCGGGTGCCCCGCCGTCCAGCGACCCGGCATCGCCTTCTGCCCGCGTCGCCGCACAGGAGGAGGACTGACGTGACCGACACCCTGGCCGACCACGCCGACCGCGGTCTGCGGCGCGGCGAACTCCTGATCGAGTTGACCGGCGTCGGTAAGACGTACGGAGCGATCCGCGCCCTGCTGGACATCGACCTACGGGTCCGGGCCGGTGAGGTGACCTGCGTGCTGGGCGACAACGGCGCGGGCAAGTCCACGCTTATCAAGATCATCTCTGGCCTGCATCCACACACCTCTGGTTCTCTCAAGGTCGACGGTGCCGCCCGGTTCCTCGGCTCGCCGCGCGACGCGCTCGATCTGGGAATAGCCACCGTTTACCAGGACCTCGCGGTGGTGCCGCTCATGGAGGTCTGGCGCAATTTCTTTCTTGGCTCGGAAATCGTCTCCGGTCGTTTCCCCCTGGCTGGCATGCGCGTGCGGGAAATGCGCCGCATCGCCGACCGGGAACTCCGCAAAATGGGTATCGCGGTGGCTGACATCAATCAGCCCATCGGCACCCTGTCGGGCGGCCAGCGGCAGTGTGTCGCCATCGCCCGCGCAGTGTATTTCGGCGCCCGCGTGCTGATCCTCGACGAGCCCACGGCGGCGCTCGGCGTGAAGCAGTCCGGGGTGGTGCTGAAGTACATCGCCGCAGCTCGGGATGCGGGCCTCGGCGTCATCCTGATTACCCACAACCCGCAGCACGCCTACCTGGTGGGGGATCATTTCGTGATCCTCCAGCGGGGCGTGGCCATCCTCGATGCCGGGCGCGGCAGCGTCACCCTGGAGGAGCTGACCACGCAGATGGCCGGGGGTGACGAACTCGCGGAACTGTCGCGTGAATTGGAGCGCCGATCATGATTTACCTCCGCGGGAACAGCCTTTGCGGTCGGCCTTCATCCTGCCACTCCGGCAGGCCACCCGGAAAGGGCGATACGCGTCCACATAAACGTCCACCAGGGACTTCGCGGAGATTCCCGGACCTTCGGATGAGGGGGAGTGCAGCATGACCGCCCTGGCCGCAGTACGCGTCGGAGTGATCGGCACCGGCCTGATCGGCCGCGACCACATCCGTCGGATGGCGACCGGAATGTCCGCGATTTCGGTTGTCGCGGTGGCCGATGTGGACCTGGTCCTGGCCTCCCGCGTCGCCGCCTCGGTCGGCGCCGAGGTCTTCACCGACGGTCTCGACCTGATCGCCTCGCCCCGGGTCGACGCCGTCGTCATCTGCTCCTGGGGCCGGACCCACGAGCGATACGTGCTGGCCGCGATCGCCGCCGGCAAGCCGGTCTTCTGCGAGAAACCGCTCGCCACCAGCCAGCACGCCTGCCTGCGCATCGTGGAGGCCGAGGTCGCGCACGGCAGCCGGCTGGTGCAGGTGGGTTACATGCGGCGGTACGACCCGGCCTACCGCGCGGTGAAACGGGTGCTGGACAGTGGCGTGATCGGCGCCCCGCTGATGATGCACTGTGCGCACCGCAACGCCGGGGTGCCGTCCTTCTACGAGCCGGAGAACACGATCACGGACACCGCCGTGCACGAGATCGACATGGTGCGCTGGATGTTCGGCGCGGAGGTGACCGCGGTACGCGTGCTGCGTCCGCGGGCGAGCCGGAACGCCGGCGTCCTGCCCGACCCGTCACTGCTGCTTCTCGAGCTTGCGAACGAGGTGCTGGTGGATGTCGAAATCTCGGTCAACGCCCGGTACGGCTACGACATCCGCGGCGAGATCCTTGGCGAGGACGGCACGGTCTCGCTCGGCGATCCCGGGCTGATCGCGGTGCGCCGGGCGGGCCGGCTGGCGAGTCCCGTGCCCGAGGACTGGCGGGAGCGGTTCGGCCCGGCGTACGACATCGAACTGCGCGAGTGGGCCGATTCGCTGGTCGGCGGTGGAGAGGCCGGCGGCCCGGGCGCGTGGGACGGCTATGCCGCCTCGGTCGTCTCGGACGCGGCGGTGCGGGCGCTGCGGACCGCGGAGCGCATCCCGGTGAGTCTGGTCGATCGGCCCAAGTTGTACGCGTTGTCGGGCTGACGCCGCGGGTGGCGGACGGTTCGCCTGCGCGGGAGTGTCACCGCCGACGTCGTTGGCGGCGATGACACCCGGCCTCCGGGCGAATCCGTCCCGCGTGCGACGTGGCCCGCGGGAGAGCCGCCCCGTAAAGGGTTCCTGCCCGCCTGGGGCAACGTTAACTCATTGTTCGTCTTGAACGTGTTGATCATCGGTTGTGTCTATTGTCCGAAGTCCGTCGAAAGCGAGCCGGACCACGGTGTCGGCCAGCGCCCCGGGCCGGCCGCGATCAGGGCGGTACCACTCCACCAGCGAGTTGACCATGCCGAAGAGCAGACGCGCGGCGGTCGCCGGGTCCACGTCCGCGCGGACGCCCCCTTCGGCCTGGGCCTGCTTGACGAGCTCGGTGACCAGCGCGTCGAATTCCCGGCGACGAGCCAGGGCGTGCTGTTCGACCGCTGTGTTGCCGCGGACGCGGAGCAGCAGCGTGACGAACTCCAGGCGCTCGGCGAGCACCAGAACACTGCTCCGGACCAGCGCCTCCAGGCGTACCGTCGCGGATGCCGGCGCGTCACGCACCTGCTCGGCCGCCTCGAAGAGGCCGTCCACCGCGCGATCCACCGCCATCCCGAGCAGCTGCTCCTTGCTGCTGACGTGGTGGTACAGGGTCGACTTGGTGATGCCGAGCGTCTCCGCGACGTCGAACATGCTGGTCGCGTCGTACCCGTGCGCGTTGAACAGCCGGACCGCGGCGGCCAGCACGGCGTCGACGTCGTGGCCGGGCCGGCCGCGGCGGCGCGGTGCGGGCTGCGCGGTGTCCATGGAGCGAAATATGTCAGACCTGACGAGGAGAGTAAGGCGAGGGCTTGAATTACCGACCGAATGGTTGGTAAACATGAGGGGACCACCGATCGCAACGGAGCGAACGCATGACGACACCCGCTGACCTGTACGCCACCCACCGTGAGCTGCTTGAGCGCGCGATCGAGGCGGCCTCCGCCCGCGACTACTGGTCCGCCTACCCGGAGTCGCCCAGCAAGTCGGTGTACGGCGAGGACGCCGCACCCGCCGGCGAGCGTGCCTTCGCCGCCCTGCTCGGCAACCGGTTCCCGATCGACGTCCCCGGCGCCACCGGCACCGTGTCCACCGAGCGCTCGCCGTTCGGCATCGAGCTCGGTGTCAGCTACCCCAAGGCCGACCCGCTCGCCCTGGTCGCCGCCGCCCGCGCCACCATCCCGTCCTGGCGCGCCGTCGGCCCGCAGGGCCGGGCCGGGATCGCCGCCGAGATCCTGCGCCGGATCAACGCGCGCATCTTCGAGATGGCGCACGCCGTCCAGCACACCTCGGGGCAGGCGTTCGTGATGGCCTTCCAGGCCGGCGGCGCCCACGCGCAGGACCGTGCACTGGAGGCCATCGCCTATGCGCTGGCCGCCACCACCCGCATGCCCAGCACCTCGTCCTGGGCCAAGCCGCAGCGCGGCGGTGACCCGCTGAGCATGACCAAGACCGGCACCGTCGTCGGCCGCGGTGTCGCCCTGGTGATCGGCTGCACCACCTTCCCGACGTGGAACAGCTACCCCGGCCTGTTCGCCAGCCTGGTCACCGGCAACCCGGTCATCGTCAAGCCGCACCCGGGCGCGGTCCTGCCGCTCGCCATCACCGTGCAGATCTGCCGGGAGGTCCTGACCGAGGCCGGGCTGAACCCGGACGTCGTCACGCTCGCCGTGGAGGAGCCGGGTGACGGCATCGCCGCCACCCTCGCCACGCATCCCGACGTGCGGATCGTCGACTTCACCGGCTCCAGCGAGTTCGGCGACTGGCTCGAGGCGAACGCGCGGCAGGCCGTCGTCTACACCGAGAAGGCCGGGCTCAACACGGTCCTGCTCGACTCCACCGACGACTACCGCGGCCTGCTGCGCAACCTGGCCTTCTCGCTCTCGCTCTACAGCGGCCAGATGTGCACCACCCCGCAGAATCTTCTGATCCCCCGCGACGGCATCGACACGGAAGCCGGCCGTCGCACCCCGCAGGAGTTCGGCGCGGACCTGGCCACCGCGCTCGGCAAGCTGCTCGGCGATCCGAAACGGGCGGCCGGCACTCTCGGCGCGATCGTCAACGACGGCGTGCTGGCCCGGCTCACCGAGGCGGCCGGGTCGCCCGGCGTGGTGCACCCGTCCACCGAGGTCACCGACGAGCAGTTCCCGGGCGCCACCATCCGGACGCCGGTGGTGCTGAGCCTGGACGCCGCCGACGACAAGACCTACACCCGCGAGTGGTTCGGGCCGGTCTCGTTCCTGATCACCACCGACTCCACCGAGCACAGCCTGCGGGTGTTCACCGAGACGGTGCGGGCGCACGGCGCGCTGACCGCGCTGGTCCACTCCACGTCGTCCGAGGTGCTCGCGGCCGCTCGGGAAGCGGCGCTGGATGCCGGCGTGCACCTCTCGGAGAACCTGACCGGCGGCGTCTTCGTGAACCAGACGGCGGCGTTCAGCGACCTGCACGGCACCGGAGCGAACCCGGCCGCGACCGCCTCGCTGACCGACGACTACTTCGTGAGCGGCCGGTTCTTCACCCTCCAGTCCCGCCACCACGTGCCGGCGGCGACGTCATGAGCGGTGAGGAGACCTTCGCCGACACGATCGCGCGGGATCAGCGTGTCGAGCCACGGGACTGGATGCCGGACGGATACCGCCAGACCCTGATCCGGCAGATCGCCCAGCACGCCCACTCCGAGATCATCGGTATGCAACCGGAGGGCGATTGGATCACCCGCGCCCCGACGTTGCGGCGCAAGGCGATCCTGCTGGCAAAGGTGCAGGACGAGGCCGGTCATGGGCTCTACCTTTATTCGGCTGCCGAGACGCTCGGCGCCGACCGGGGCGATCTGACCCGGCGGCTGATCGAGGGTCGGCAGAAGTATTCGTCGATCTTCAACTATCCGACGCTGAGCTTCGCCGACGTCGGGGTGATCGGCTGGCTCGTCGACGGCGCCGCCATCTGCAACCAGGTGCCGCTGTGCCGCAGTTCCTACGGGCCCTACGCCCGGGCCATGATCCGGATCTGCAAGGAGGAGTCCTTCCACCAGCGGCAGGGCTACGAGTTGCTGATGACCATGATGGGCGGCACCCCGGCCCAGCGGGACATGGTGCAGGATGCGGTGAACCGCTGGTGGTGGCCCTCGCTGATGATGTTCGGCCCGCCCGACGGTGACTCACCGAACTCGGCCCGCTCGATGGCGTGGAAAATCAAGCGGCACAGCAACGACGAGCTGCGCCAGCGGTTCGTCGACATGAGTGTGCCGCAGGCCGAGGCGCTCGGCGTCACCCTGCCCGACTCCGAGCTGCGGTGGAACGCCGACCGGGAGCACTACGACTTCGGTGAGCCCGACTGGGCTGAGCTGAAACGCGTGATCACCGGTGATGGGCCGCTCAACCGGCAGCGGATCGCGCGGCGCCGGCAGGCGGATACCGACGGGGCCTGGGTGCGCGAAGCCGCCGCGGCGCACGCGGCGAAACAGACCGGGAGCGGGCGATGAGCGACGATGTACGCCACGAGTGGCCGCTGTTCGAGGTGTTCGTGCGGGCCAAGCGCGGCCTCAACCACGTGCATGTCGGCTCGCTGCGGGCCGCCGACCACCGGATGGCTCTGCAGCACGCGCGGGATCTGTACACCCGGCGCAACGAGGGGGTCAGCATCTGGGTCGTGCTCTCCGACGACGTGGTGGCCAGCGACCCCGATGACAAGGCGGCGTATTTCGAGCCGAGCGCCGACAAGGTGTATCGGCATCCGACGTACTACGCCATCCCCGACTCGGTGCCGCACATCTGAGGTGACCATGGCCTTCGACGACGCGTACGGTGCGCTCACCGATCATGACGACGACGCCCGCTGGGCGTATGGGACCGGCTTCACCGACCCCCTCGCCGGGGTGCCCGCCGCGTTCCCCGACGGGGTGGATCGGGGCGACCTGGCCACCTACTGCCTGATGCTCGGCGACGACGCGCTGATCATGTCCCACCGGTTGCAGCAGTGGGTCACCCGTGCTCCCGAGCTCGAGGACGAACTGGCGCTGGCCAACATCGGACTGGACCTGCTCGGGCAGGCCCGGCTGCTGCTGACCCGGGCCGGGGAGGCCGGGGGTGGCGGGCATGACGAGGACGCGCTGGCCTACCACCGTGACCCGCACGAGTTCCGCAACGTGCGGTTGGCGGAACGGGCCGACGGCGACTTCGCCCAGCTGACCGCCCGGCTGCTGGTCTTCGCGACCTGGCGGCTGGCGCTCTTCGACCGGCTCGCCGCCTCCCGCGACCCGATGCTGGCCGCGATCGCCGCCAAGGGGGTCAAGGAGCTGACCTATCACCGGGACTACGCCGCGCAGTGGGTGGTCCGGCTCGGCGACGGCACCCCGCTGTCGCACGACCGGATGACCGCGGCGATGACCGGGGTGCTCTCAGCGGCCGGCGAGCTGTTCCGCCCGCACGAGGTCGAGGCGCGGCTGGCGGCCGACGGCGTCGCCGTCGACCCGGCCACCCTTCGTGCCGAGTTCGACATGGTGCTCGCCGAGGTGCTGGCCGCGGCGACGATCGACGCCGGCTCGGTGACGGACGACGACGAGGCCGCTGGCCAGGGCCGCGACGGCGCACACACCACGGCCCTCGGCGAGATCCTCGCCGAAATGCAGGAGCTGGCCCGTGCTGTCCCCGGAGGTACGTGGTGACCACCGTCCGTCACCTCACCGCCTCGGGCCTGCGCGGGCCCCGCAGATGCGATGGCCGTCGCTCTGACCGTGGCGTGCGCGGGCCGCGGAGTTGCGGTGACCATCGCTCCGACTGTGGCGTGCGCGGGCCGCGGAGTTGCGGTGACCATCGCTCCGACCGTGGCGTGCGCGGGCCTCGAGGTTGCGGTGACCATCGCTCCGACCGTGGTCTGCGCGGGCCTCGAGGATGGGGTGACCATCGCACTGTTCAGGGTCTGAGCGAGGCCCACGGGTGCGATGACCGTCGCTTCACACGGCGCGCTGTGATGGGCGCGCCGGCTGGTGTTCTCGCGGGCGGCCGGCGATGAACGCCGAGCTGGTCGTCGGCACCGTCACCGACCCGGAGCTGCCGATGGTGACCCTGGCCGAGCTGGGGATCGTGCGCGAGGTCCGGCAGGACGGTGACGGTGTGGTCGTGACGATCACCCCGACCTATTCGGGCTGCCCCGCCATGGAGGCGATCCGCGCCGACATCGCTACGGCGCTGCGCCGGGCCGGCTTCGGGCCGGTCGAGGTGCGCACCGTGCTGGCGCCGGCCTGGACCACCGACTGGATCAGTGAGTCCGGCCGCCGCAAGCTCGCCGAGGCCGGCATCGCGCCACCGGGGGCCGCGCCTCGCCGGGCGGGCGGGCCGATCCCGCTCACCCTCACGCCGCGGTCCGGCGCCGTCCCGTGTCCGCGCTGCGGCTCGGCGGAGACCGAAGCGGTCGCCGCGTTCGGCGCCACCGCCTGCCGGGAGTTGCGTCGATGCCCGGCCTGCCGGGAGCCGTTCGAACACATGAAGGAGATCTGACGTGGCGATCAGCGGTTTCCACACGCTGCGGGTCGCCGCGGTCGATCGGCTGTGCCCGGACGCGGTCGCGGTGACCCTGGCCGTGCCGCCCGAGCTGACCGAGCGATTCGCGTTCCGGCCCGGTCAGTCGCTGACGGTCCAGCGGGCCGGCGAACGCCGAACGTATTCGATCTGCGCCCCCGCCGGCGGCGCGCCCCGGATCGGTGTGCGCGAGGTGCCCGGCGGCCGGATTTCCGGCTGGATCGTGCACGACCTGCGCGTCGGTGACGAGTTGGAGGTGGCGCCGCCGTCCGGGACGTTCACCCCCGATCTCACGGCGGGCGGGCGGCACGTGTTGATCGCGGCCGGCTCCGGCATCACCCCGATGCTGTCGATCGCCGCGTCCCTGCTGCGTCGGCCGGATGCCGAGGTCGTCCTGCTCTACGGCAACCGCCGGACCGACACGGTGATGTTCGCCGAGGAACTCGCCGACCTGAAAGACCGCTATCCGGCCCGGCTGGAGCTGGTCCACGTGTTGTCCCGGGAGCCCCGGGAGGCCGACCTGTTCTCCGGTCGCCTCGACGCGGCCCGGCTGCGGGCACTGCTGCCGCTGCTGATCGACGTCCCGGCGGTCGACCACTGGTGGCTGTGCGGCCCGTTCGGGATGGTCGTCGACGCCACTGAAGTGTTGAGCGAGGCCGGGGTCGCACCCGAGCGCATCCACCGAGAGTTGTTCTGGGCCGACGAGGCGCCGCCCGAGCCGGTTCGCCCCGAGCCGGAGTCCCGCGGCCCGAGCAGCGAGATCACCGTCCACCTGGACGGCCGCGCGACCACGGTCACCGTCGAACAGGGCGTAACCCTGCTGGACGGCGTCCAGCGCGCCCGGCCCGACCTGCCGTTCGCCTGCAAGGGCGGCGTCTGCGGCACCTGCCGAGCCCGCGTCATCGAAGGCGACGTCGCCATGCGCCGCAACTTCGCCCTGGAAGACGCCGAGTTGGCCGCCGGCTTCGTCCTCACCTGCCAGAGCACGGCCACTTCCCCGAAAGTGGTGGTCGATTTCGACGAATAACCCGCCAGGTCCCCCAGCGCAGCCGCCAGCCCGCTGACCCCGCCGCTTGCTTCCTGCGGGTCGTGAGCCAGCCTGTGGCGGGTTGTCGGTTTGCTCCGCGCGGGTTGCGGGTTGTGTGTTCGCGTGGGGCGGGTTGTCGGTTTGCTCCGCGCGGGTTGCGGGTTGTGTGTCCGCGTGGGGCGGGTTGTCGGTCTGCTCCGCGCGCGTTGCGGGTTGTGCGTCCGTGCGGGACGGGAAGGCGTCACCCGGCTGATTCCCGGGTGATCATTCTTCTACTGTGGAGTCTGGGCGGGGTAGCGTTCGCGCATGGAGGTTTTCGATCAACTCGCTGAGAAGTATCAGGGCGAGCACAGCCATAATCCCTACCAGTCGGCGCTGATCGAGAAGATCGGCACCCTGCTTCCGGCCGGCACCTCGGTGCTCGACCTGGGCTGCGGCACCGGGGTGCCGACCGCCCGCGTTCTGACCGAGTCGGATCACCGCGTTGTCGGTGTGGACATTGCCGAGGGCATGCTGCGGCTGGCCCGTGAGCAGGTGCCCGCGGCCGAGTTCGTGCATGCCAACTTCGCCGAGCTGCCGGCGGATTTCGGCAGGTTCGAGGCGGTCACCGCGTTCTTCTCGCTGCTCATGCTCAGCAAGGCGGACATCGAACGCACCCTCGACAAGATCGCGGGCTGGCTGCAGCCGGGCGGATACTTCGCGATCGGCATGGTCAACTTCGACGCGGACAGCATCCCGATCGAATTCATGGGAGTGCCGGTGACCGTTTCCGGCTACCTGGAGCCGGACCTCAGGGCGGTCCTGGAAAAGCACGGCTTCGAGGTCGCAACGATCGAGACGGTGTTCTTCACGCCGACCGACGGGCCGCAGGAGAGCCAGATCTTCGCCCTCGCCAAGCTCCGGCCCTGACCATCAAAGGCGATAAAACCTCAAAATCCGATTCGGCCGTACGGGTCGGGACGACGCCTGTCGTCTCGACCCGGCCCTTCATGCGGTCACCTCGTGAACGCCGGACATGTGCGGCGACCGTGGGGGGCGGGACGCGAAAGGGCGGTCAGGCGGCCCGGCGGAACTCGTTGAGTTCACGGGCCTCGGCGGCATAGCGGGCGAGCAGGTGCACCGTCTCCGGCCCGGCGGTGCCGTCGGTGTCCAGGCCGACCCGGGCCTGGAAGGCGAGCACCGCCTGGGTCAGGTCCGCCGGTTCCGGGCCGACCGTGACGCCGAAGTCGGCGAACAGGGTGCGCAGGCTCGCCGGGTCGGCGGACGGTGTGCTTTCCGGCCAGCCGATCAGACCGCCGACGGCGGTGCCGACCATGGTGAGCATTCCTCGAGCGGTCATGGTTGCCTCCCCGATTCGCTGTGTGCTTCCAGCTTCGGGTTTTCCGCTGTGTACGACATCTGCCGAGGGTCTCGATCGGCTGTGGTCGCCTCCGACTTTTGGCCGGGTGGAGCCGGGGCCGTGCGAGCCTACGGACAGAGGGCGGCCCGGGCCACGTCGGTCAGTTTGCGGGCCTGTTCGGGGGATACGCCGTACGCGGCAAGATCGTCATGTTCTTGACCGTGTGCCGACGCGCAGGCCGTGCTGCCCAGATCGGCGATCTCCTCGTCCCGGCGATCCACGGCTAGTTCGGGCAGTTCCTGACGGACGGCAGCGACGAAGCGATCCTGGTTGTCGGCGGGCGGCGGGGCGCTCGCGGCGGGATGGGCGCGGCCCTGCACCCACACGGCGTCCGAGTGGGAGCATCCCGCGGTGGAGCCCAGCACCAGCATGACAAAACCGATGGAGCAGGCGATACGACCGGAATTCACCGGAAAGACCGTATGGCACCCGGGGCGGTCGGCGACCGCGACGCACCGACTCGGACGGGGGACCCCCGCGGAGCATGATCCGAGGCAGGCGGTGAAGGCCGGGGCCGTCAGGCGTGGCGGGGTCGGGGCGGCGCCGTGGTGATGGCCGGGCGGTGGGCGTGGCGGGGGTCAAAGCGGTGCCGGTGATGGCTGGGCGGTGGGCGTAGCGGGGGTAGGGTGATCGCTGGGCGGTGGGCGTGGCCGGGGGTCGGGCAGCGCCGTGGTGATGGCTGGGCGGTGGGCGTAGCGGGGGTCGGGTGATCGCTGGGCGGTGGGCGTGGCCGGGGGTCCGGCAGCGCCGTGGTGGCGACAGGGGCGATGGCGTACAGCGAAGTCACAGACCGCTCACCGGTTCGGGACAATCTCCGGGAACACCGTGAAGAACATGACCGAGCCGCTGAACCGTTCCGCCGCCGAGCATCACCACGTACCGTCGTCGTTCTACCCGCCCGTCACGCACATCCCGCCGGCGATGGTGCGGACCCCGGCCGACCCGCGTTGGAAGCGCCGGATCGCCGGCGGCGCCGCGGTCCTGGTCCTGGTCCTGGTCGGCGGTGGCAGCAGTGCCGGAGCGTTCCTGACCGAGCAGTACCTGAACGGGCGCCCGGCCACGGCGAGCAGCATCTCCGGGACGACCGTGGCCTCCACCACGATCACCGAGGGTGACGAGCTGGCGCCGATCGTCGCGAAGGTGCGGCCGAGCGTGGTGACCGTGCTGGTCGACGGGGCGCGCGAATCGTCGCTCGGCTCCGGTGTGGTGGTCAGCGCCGACGGGCTGATCCTCACCAACCATCACGTGATCTCTTCGAACGGCACGGTCAGCGTGCGCCTGTCCACCGGCACGACGGTGCCGGCCAAAGTGGTGGCCGCGGACCCGACGCACGACCTGGCGCTGGTGCAGGCGACCGGGGTGTCCGGGCTGACCCCGGTGACCTTCGCGACCGACGACAGCGTGGCGGTCGGTGACACGGTGCTGGCCTTCGGCGCCCCGCTCGGCCTTGAGGGGACGGTGACCTCGGGGATCGTGTCCGCCTTCGGCCGCAGCCTGGACACCGGTGCCGAGAAGCTCTCCGGCCTGCTGCAGACCGACGCGCCGATCAACGAGGGCAACTCCGGCGGTGCGCTGGTCGACACGGCCGGCCGGGTGATCGGGATCAACGTCGCCATCGCCACGTCGGGGGACAGCACCGGCAGCGTCGGGCTCGGCTTCGCGATCCCGGCCGATACGGTCACCGGGGTGGTCCGTCAGCTTCAGACCCGGGCCGCCGGCTGAACCGCGGTGCGCCGGCTTCAGAACCAGACCGCCGGCTGAACCGCGGTGCGCCGGCTCCAGATCCAGGTCGTGTCCTGAACCCGCAGTGTGCCTGCTCCAGCCCACAGTTGATCCCCGAGGCGATGGGAGCGGAAGCGGCGGACAAAAGGCGCGCCGCCGGAAACGCCGCGGGGAAGGCGCTGCCAGGTGAGGCGCGGCGGGGCGGCGGGAGGAAGGCGCGGCGGGGGAATGATGGTGCGGGGAAACGCCGCGGGACGGCGGTCTGGTCAGGGCGCGACAGAAGGAGCGTGCGGCGGGCGGTGAGCGGCGTGGGGAAACGCCGGGCGAGGCGGTCCGGGGCGGTGAGGCGGGGCGGTGAGGCGGGGCGGTGAGGCGGGGCGGTGAGGCGGGGCGGTGAGGCGGGGCGGTGAGGCGGGGGTGTGAGGCGGGGCGGTGAGGCGGTGAGGGAACGCCCCGCACCCCGCACCGCCCCGGCGTCAGCCGATCAGCCGGCCAGGTGACCCCACCGGTCCTCCAGCTCGGCCCACGTCCCCTGATCCTCGGCCTTCCCCCCGATCAGCACCACCACCCGATCCGCCTGCGCCAGCGCGGCCCGCTTGGACGTCGAGCCCACCACCGTCACCCCATGCGACCGCAGCGCCCGCCACAGTTCCAGCTCCGTCGTCACGTCCAGGGCCGACGACACGTCGTCGGCGATCAGCAGCTCGGTCCGCGGCGCCAGCGCGCGGGCCAGGGCGAGGCGCTGGAGCTGACCGCCGGAGAGCCGGGTTCCCTTGTGGCCGATCAGCAGCTGCAGCCCACCGCCGGCCGCGGACAGGTCGTGCCGCAGCTGCGCCACGGTCACGGCGTCCTCGGCGTCCACCTCGTGGCCGAGGCGGATGTTGTCGGCCACGGTGCCGGAAAGCACCCGGGGGAGCTGCGCGACGTACCCCACCTGGTTGGGTCGCAGGAAGAGTTCCGGCTCGTTCACCGGTTCGCCGTTCCAGCACAGGTCGCCGGTGTGGTGCACGATCCCGGCGAGGGCCCGCAGCAGGGACGACTTGCCCGATCCGACCGGGCCGACGACCAGCACCAGGTCGCCGCGGTCGACGGTCAGGTCGATGTCGCGTACGCCTTGGGCGCCGTTTTCGTGGACGGCGCTGAAGCCGCGCAGCTGCAGGGTGCGCAGCGGGTTGCGCGCCGCGGCCGCCGGTGCCGGCGCGGTGCCGGCGGAGATGTCGACGCCCGGGATCTCGGCGGTGTATTCGGCGGAGCCGGTCATCGCGACGGTCCGCGCCGTCCACACCCGGGCCGACGGGAAGTGTGACACCAGCGACGCCGTGGTCCACGCGAACCAGCGGGCCGAGCCGAGGGTGGCGACCGCGACCAGGGTGGCCGCGGCGCTGAGCCGGTCGGTGAGGTACAGCGACCAGACGCCGATCGGCAGCAGGCCGCTGGCGATCGACGGGGTGGACCGCGCCCACACCTGGATCGCGATCTCCCGCCACTGCAGTTCGCTGCGCCGGGCGTCAAGTTTGGCCAGGTGGGCGAGCACCGGTTCGGTCGCGCCGGCCAGTTTCACCGTGCGTGCCGCGGACAGTGCGGACACCAGCGCGGTCGCGAACGCGGCGCGGGCCCCCACGGTGCGCCGGGCCGCCTGTTCCAGGCGCGGCCCGAACAGGGTGGCGGCCAGGCCGGACAGCAGCATGGTGCCGACGAAGAACAGGGCCGGCACCGGCGAGCGCGAGGTCAGGGTCATGGCGACCACGACGACGAGCGCCACCCCGTTGTCGATCAGATTGTCGGCCAGCATCACCACCCGCTCGGTGTCGCCGCCCTGGGCGACCACCTCGGCCGGGGTGTGCTTGCTGACCCGGCGCGGCCCGATCTGCCCGTGCACCAGGCGCAGGCTGATCCGCAGCATCTGCCGCACCCACCATTCCGGGAACCAGGCCCCGGTGAAGTAGAGGGTCGGGATCAGCGCGATCAGGCAGGCGGCGATCCCGACGGCGGGCAGCATCGGGTTGCCGACCCCGTCGACCACCCGGGACCACAGCACCGGCAGGACCGCGCCGTCGAGCCCGAAGACCACGAGGAAGACGAAGAGCGAGACCGCGCCCAGCCCGTACCGCGCGTCGTTGGTGGCGAGCCGGACGATCTCCCGCATCGTCCGGGTTCGCGGCGGGGTGGGCAGCGGAGGCGGCTCGACGGTCGGCAGCGGGTTGCTGAGCGCGTCCGGGCCGAGTTCGAGCCGGACAGCGGCGTCCCAGTCATGGCGTTCCTCGACGAGCACGCCGCCGGACCGGTCTCGGGCCGGCGCCGGCACGGTCAGGTTGCTGCTGGCCATGAGCTCGGCGAAGCGACGCGATTCGCGCAACGGGCCGGCTTCGAGCACTTCGCCGTCGGCGAGCACCACCACCTCGTCGCAGCGTTGCACCGAGGAGAGCCGGTGCGCGACGATCACCCCGATCCGGCCGCGCAGCAGCCGGTCGGTGGCCTGCTGCACCCACGACTCGGTGACCGGGTCCATCCGGGCGGTGGCCTCGTCGAGGATCACCACCTGCGGGTCGCGGACCAGGATCCGGGCGAACGCCACCAGTTGCTCCTGCCCGGCGGACAGCTTGTAGCCGCCCTCGCCGAGCCGGGTGCCGATGCCGTCCGGCAGCCCGGCGACCCAGCTGCTCAAACCGAGTTCGTCGAGGGCCGCGCCGGCCCGGGGCAGTAGGTCCTCGTCGAAGAGCGCGATGTTCTCGGCCAGGGTGCCGGCCAGGATCTCGGTGCGTTGCGGGACGATCGCGGTCCACCGGCGCAGGCCTTCGACGTCGAGGTCGTTCAGGTCGACGCCGCCGAGGAAGACCGTGCCGGGCGGCACGTCGACGGCCCGGGTCAGCACCTTGGCCAGGGTGGACTTGCCGGATCCGGTGCGGCCGATCAACGTGTACGACCGGCCGCGGGCGAAGGTGAGGGTGACGCCGCGCAGCGCCGGCGGGCGGCCGCTGTCCGCCTCGCCGTAGCGGAAGGTCAGGTCACGCACGATCAGGTCGCCGTCGGCGGGCGCCCGGCCACCGGACGGCTCCTGCGGCACGGCGCGCAGCATCTGCACCCGGCCCCAGGCGCCGAGCGCGTTCTGCAGCTCGGGCACCATCCGGGTGATCTGTTCCAGGGTGCCGCCGAAGCCCAGGGCGAGCAGCCACACGCCGGTCAGCCGGGCGCCGTCGATGTGCCCGGTGGCCAGCGCCCAGGCGCCGACCACGACGAGCGAGGCGATCAGCGTGCGGGTGATGGTGCCGGCGCCCATGGTGACCCGGGACGAGGTGCGCCAGACGCGGCGGCCACGGGAGAGCACCTCGCGGGCCCGGTCGGCGTACAGGCGCAGCACGTACGGCGCGGCGAGGCTGGTGCGCACGTCGTCCTGCCCGTGGATCGCCTCCTCCATCACCGCGGCCAGGTCGGACCAGGCCTCCTCCTCGGCGATCCGGATGGCGGAGATGCGCTGGATCGGCTTGTTCATGGTGATGAAGATCAGGACGGCGACCGCGATCATGGCGAGGCCGGCCGGCCACCAGACGAAGAACGCGGTGACGATCGACAGGGTCGCCACGGCCAGGCTCTGCGCGATCCGCACGCCGCTGCCGCGCAGCTCGGAGGCGACCTGGTAGACGTCCGAGTCGATCCGGTCGAGCAGCTCGCCGACCGGCGTGTTCTCCAGGGTGGGGATGTCCTGGCCGAAGGCGACCCGGTTGAGCCCGCGGCGGACCTCGGCGGCCCAGTCGGCGGTCAGCCGGGCGGCGATCAGGCCGACCACGACGTCGCTGAGCACGATCGCGCCGAGTGCCCCGGCCAGCACGGTGAACAGCAGGACGGAGCGGTCGACCAGGACCGATCCGGCGAGCGCCAGCGCGACGGACGAGCCGGCGGCGCCGAGCACGATCAGGAACACGGCGAGCGCCGTGCGACTTCGGGAGGTAACCCACAGGTCGCGGAGCAGGCGCATGAGAAAGTCCTCTGGAGCGATGGGGTGGCAGGCGGTATCCCATCCTCCGTTGGCCCGGTGGAACGACTCAACCGGTTTATTCGGCAGTGATCATGATCTCCGCCGCTGCCGGGTCACTCCGCCGAGCGCAGGGTGAGCACCGTGATCTCGCTGGGCGCGAAGATCCGGAACGGCGGGCCCCAGAAACCGGTGCCCCGGCTGGTGTAGAGCTGGGTGCGGTCGCCGTGCCGGGACAGTCCCTGCAGGACCGGCTGGTCGATGCGGACCAGGTAGTGGAACGGCCACATCTGCCCGCCGTGGGTGTGCCCGGACAGCTGCAGGTCGATGCCGTGCGCCACAGCGCCGTCGATCTGCTGCGGCTGGTGGGCCAGCAGCAGGACGGGCAGGGTCGGGTCGGCGCCGGCCAGGGCGGCCTCGTGGTCGGCGTGGTGCCCGGGGACGCCGGAGCCGGCCGCGGTGCGGTCGTCGACGCCCGCCACGACCAGCGAGTCGCCGCCGCGGGTGACGACCAGGTGGCGGTTGTGCAGGGCGTCCCAGCCCAGCGACGACATGTACTCGACCCAGCCGGCGGCGCCGGACATGTACTCGTGGTTGCCGGTGACGTAGACCCGGGCCATCGATGCCCGGACGTCGCCGAGCGGGGCGGCCTGGGCGAGCCGCTGCGGGACCTCGCCGTCGGCGATGTCGCCGGTGTGCGCCACGATGTCCGGTCGCAGCGAGTTGACCACGTCGATCACCCCGCGCGACCAGCGGGACCGGTCGATCGGGCCGTAGTGGGTGTCGGTGATCAGCACCACCCGCAGCCCGTCCAGCCCGCGGCCGAGCCGGGAGATGGTGACGTCGACCGCGCGGACCCGGGAGACCCGCATCGCCTCGCGGTGGCCCCAGAGCAGCAGGACCGCGGAGATCGCCAGGACCAGCCCGGTGACCAGCCGGGAACGGATCGGGTCGGCGACCCCGGCGAGGGCCAGCACCAGGCCGAGCAGCTGGCCGAGCACCGACCAGGTGAACAGCACCCAGACCACGCCCAGGGTGGTGTCGGCGATCCGCGAGCTGCGGTCGTCACGGCGGCCGTGACCGCGGAACATCAGGACCGGGAAAGCCGCCGCCACCAGCACGAACACCACCGTGCCGGCGATCCGGACCGGGGCCGGCCAAGCGTTGCCCGACCAGAGCAGCGTGGCCCACGGCACGCCGAAGAGCAGCGCGAGCACCGCGACCAGAATGACACCGAACCGGGCGCCCGCCCGCCGGCGTCGCGGCCGCGCCGCGACCGCCGCCTCTTCCACTGACATGCAGACAAGCATGCCACCGGCCTACGACACTCTCCCCAGCGTTCTCAGCAGCGCGGACGGCACCACGAGATCGGCCCGGTCCCGGGTGGTGGCGATCAGCTCGGCGTTGCGCTCGTCGGTCCCGGTCGCCCAGGTCAGCGCGTCCTCCGGCGACTTGCCGAACCGAACGTGCCGGGCCACCAGGCGACGCAGCCGTTCGGCCGGCTCCAGATCGGCATACCAGACTTCGCTGAACACTCCGGACAGTCCCGCCCACCGGCCGTCCTCGAGCAGCAGGTAGTTTCCCTCGGTGATGACCAGCCGGGCGGCGCGGGACACCCCGATCGTCCCCGCGATGGGCTGTTCCAGGACCCGTTCGAATCCCGGCGCGTACACCATCTCGTCCTGATCGGCGAGAATCCGCCGCAGCACCGACGCGTATCCCCAGCCGTCGAAGGTGTCCGGCGCGCCCTTGCGATCGCGCCTGCCCAGCCGCTCCAGCTCCACGTCGGCCAGGTGGAACCCGTCCATCGGCACGTGCGCCACCTCGTCACCCGGGCCCAGCGCCGCCAGCAGCGACTCGGCCAGGGTGGTCTTCCCGGCGCCCGGCGGCCCGGTGATCCCCAGCACCGCGCGCCGCCCGCCGGCCACCAGCCCGCGGGCCCGATCCACCAACTCCGGAAACGTGCTCTCCATGACGGCGACGCTAGCCGCCGCACGGGTCAACCGACGATGTCGGCGTACGCCGTGCTCAGCCCAGCCCGAGTCGCAGCCCCGCCACGCCGGCCGGCGACAGTGGCCGGGCGGTGGCCCGCGCCAGGTCGTCCCGCACCCCGGCGGGCAGTTCGTCGCCGAGCGCGCAGAGCACCGGGTAGAGATCGAGCACCTGCCGGTGGCTGAGCGCCCCGGCCCCGATCAGCAGCCCGTTCAGCGCGATCGGCGTCTGGCCCAGTTCGCCGCAGAGCTCGGCCCGCCAGGCCGGGTCGTGCACGTGGTCGGCGAATTCGCGGGCGATCCGGTTCCCGGCCGGGGAGCGCAGCCCGCCGAGGGTGTTCTGCCGCAGCCGGCTGATCGGCGGCGCTAGCCGGCAGGCGATGCCGAGCCGGCGGGCCAGCTGCGGAACGGTGAGCACGTCCATCCCGGCCGCGCAGCCCTCGCAGAGCCGCTGGTAGGTCTTGGCGTGGATGACCGACGCGGGCCGCTGGCACGCGCCGTCGAGGCCGCAGGACGGGTCGAGGATCACCTCGGTGAGGGTGCCCTCGTGGTCGAAGCGGCCGACCGCGAAGTAGGTGGCCGGGGCGGTGCGGTAGCGGGCCAGGGCGGCGCGGGCGCTGACGTAGCCGTCCGGGTCGACGCCGATCTGTGGCACACCGGCCTCGGTGTGCAGCTGGATGAGCCGGAACATGGTGCACGCTCCCGGGGGGTGATGCGAACGGCGAAGCGTTGTCGCGTTGTCGTCTCGCTCCCGGGTACGCGCACCGGCGGGGAAAAGTTCAGTCACTACACACAGTTAGTGATCCGTGACGAGATACGCGCTGGCAGGCGTCCTGGGAGCAAGCGAAGGTTACTCCCAGTCACGTGAAATGGCTAGGCCTCGCGGGTTCTGGCATGCTGGTCGGCGTGCGTACCGGTCAGGGGGTGGCCTGTGTCTGCGGGCACCCGTTCGAGGCTCATCAGCACTACCGCGCCGGCACCGAGTGCGTGATCTGCGCGCCGCGCGAGTGTGCCCGCTTCCGCCGCACCCGCTGGTGGCGCCGCTGGACCGCGGGCCGTGCCGTTTAGGGGTCGACGGGGGATGCGAAAGTCTATAAGTTCTGTAGGCTTACCACACTTTGAAGTGACCCCTTTGAAGTGAGGACACCGATGGCACTTCCCGACTTCCTGATCGCCGGTGTGCCCAAGGCCGGCACCACGGCCCTGCACGCGGCACTGGTGCACCACCCCGACCTGTTCCTGTCGCCGGTCAAGGAGCCCAAGTTCTTCCTCTCCGACGGGCCGCCGCCGCGGCACGGCGGTCCGGGTGACGTGCAGACCTACCAGGAGCACGTCTGGCGGCGCGAGGACTACGAGGCGCTGTTCGCGCCCGCGCCGGCCGGCGCCAGACTGGGCGAGGCCACGCCGTTCTACCTGCACGACCTCGGCGCGCACGACCGCATCAAGGCGGTGCGGCCGGACGTACGGCTGATTCTGCTTCTGCGTGATCCCGTCGATCGGGCGCACTCGAACTGGACCCACCTGTGGAACGCCGGCCTGGAGCCCGAGGCCGACTTCCTGGCCGCGTGCCGGGCCGAGCCCGCCCGGATCGAGGCCGGCTGGGCGCAGTTCTGGCACTACCTGGGCCTGGGGTTGTACGGCCGGCAGCTGGAGCACCTCTACCAGCGCTTCCCGCGCGAGCAGGTGCTGCTGCTGCGCTACAAGGAGCTCAAGGACGCGCCGGCGGCCACCCTGGACCGGGTCTGCGCGTTCCTCGGCGTGCGCACCGGGCTGCTCACCGCGATCCCGAAGGAGAACGTCAACCGGCACGTCGTGGAGGACAACGGACTGAACCGGGTGCTGCGCGGGCTGCTGCGCGCCGGCGGCGGTTTCGGTCAGCACTTCCCGGTGCCGCTGCGGCTGGCCGCCCGCGGCCCGCTGCTCACCCTGCTGCACCGCAAGAAGGGTGCGCGCCCGGTGACCACCCCGGCCGAGCGGGCGGAGCTGCTGCCCTACTTCGCCGAGGACATCGCGCTGCTGCAGGACATCACCGGCGAGCGGTACGACGACTGGCTCAGTGTGGACCGACACGCCCGCGCGCCGGAAACCCCACCCGTTCAATAGGTTATGCGAAGATTGCCCGGTACGCCCTATCTCTCCAGGAGCGCGAACGTGTCTGTCGGAACCACCGCCCTGCCCCTGCCCCGCTGGGAAGACTCCACCGTGGTCGTGGAGCCGCCGGGCACCGAGCCGGGTGCGTGGTCCGGCGCGCCCAGTGCGATCGCCGCCGACGGGCACATCTACCTGGCGTACCGGGTGCGCCTGCCGATCGGCGCCGGCCGCGGGATCGCCAACGTGATCGCCCGCTCCGCCGACGGGCTCGCCTTCACCGTGGTCGCCGAAGTGGGCAAGGACCGGTTCGCCGCCGAGTCGCTGGAACGCCCGGCGCTGGTCCGCACCCCGCAGGGGCGGTGGCGGCTGTACGTCAGCGCGGCCACCCCGGGGACCAAGCACTGGCGCATCGAGATGGTCGAGGCGGACACCCCGGAGGGTCTGGCCGCGGCGCCGGCCCGGACCGTGCTGGCCGGTGACGCCGAGTTCGGCTGGAAGGACCCGGTGCTGCACCACGACGGGCACGGCTGGCACCTGTGGGCCTCGGTGCACCCGCTGGAGTCCTGGGACGACGCCGACCGGATGACCACCGAGTACGCGACCAGCCCGGACGGCGTGCACTGGACCCGGCGGCGGACCGCGCTGTCCGGCCGGGCGGGCCGGTGGGACGCCCGCGGGGTGCGGGTGTCGTCGGTGTCGGTGACCGGCGACGACATCACCGTGGCCTACGACGGCCGGGCGACCGCGGGGGAGAACTGGGAGGAGCGCACCGGGGTGGCCCGCGGCCGGCGGCTCGCCGACGGCAGCTTCGGGGAGCTGACCGCCGAGGACGACGAGCCGGTCGGCAGCCCGCACCCGCCGTACGGGCTGCGTTACGTGAGTCTGGTCGATCTGCCGGACGGCACCCGCCGGCTGTACTACGAGGCCACCCGGGAGGACGGGGCGCACGACCTGCGTACCGAACGGGTGTAGGAAAGATCTTCGCGGTTTGCGCAGGCACCACTCGGGTATCGCCGTCTGCAGGGCGGAGGGAGTTCTGTGCGCACGCTGGGCGGCCGGTATCGGCTGGAGCACCGGATCGGGCTGGGCGGCATGTCCGAAGTGTGGCGTGGCCACGACCAGGTGCTGGACCGCCCGGTCGCGATCAAGATCATGGCACCCGCGGTGGAGGGCACGCTCGGTCAGACCGGTGTCGACCTGATCCGGGCCGAGGCCCGCTCGGCGGCCCGGCTGGCCCACCCGAACGTGGCCGGCGTGCACGATTTCGGCACCTCGCCGGCACCCGGTCGGCGCGACGTCCCGTACATCGTGATGGAGCTGGTCGAGGGGCAGACGCTCAGCCAGCACCTGGCCGGCGGCCGGCTCGACTGGCGGATCGGGGTGCGGATCTGCGCCGAGGTGGCCGCCGCCCTGGCCGCCGCGCACGCCGAGCAGGTGGTGCACCGCGACATCAAGCCGGCCAACGTGATGCTCACCCCGAGCGGCGCCAAGGTGCTCGACTTCGGCATCGCGGCGGCGGTCGGCGCACCCGAGCCGGACACCGGCGGGATGGTGATGGGCACCCCGGCCTACGTCGCCCCGGAACGCTTCGACGGGATGCCGGCCACCCCGGCCTCGGACATGTTCGGCCTGGGCTCGCTGCTCTACCACTGCCTGGCCGGCCGGGTGCCGTGGACCACCCGCTCGCCCACCGAGCTGATCCGCGCCCAGCGCTACCACGACCCGGAGCCGCTGCCGAGCCTGGACGGACTGCCGCCCGAGGTTCTCGACCTGTGTTTCCGCTGCCTGCGCCGGGACCCGGCGGAGCGGCCGACCGCACTGGTCGCGGCGCTGCTGCTGGCCGAGGCGGTGGACGCCCGGGTGTACGTGCCGATGATGGAGATGAAACCGGTGGTGCCGGCCTGGGACCGGACCGCCGCCGAGGCCGCGACGTATGCCGGCCCGCAGGAGCAGGCCGCGACGTATGGCGGCCTCCAGCAGCAGGCCGCGACGTATGCCGGCCCGCAGGAGCACGCGGGCCGGCACCGCCTCGACTAGTCCGCCCGCTCCAGACGTACCCGGGAGTGCCGGTAGCCGTACAGCCCGTAGATGATCAGACCGGCCACCAGCCAGACGCCGAACCGCAGCCAGGTGGCCCCGGGCAGGTCGCTCATCAGGTAGACGGCGAACGCGACACCGATCAGGGGCAGCACCGGCGACCACGGCACCCGGTACGGCCGGGGCATCTCCGGGCGGGTCCGGCGCAGCACGATCACCCCGATGTTGACCAGCACGAAGGCGAACAGGGTGCCGATGTTGACCAGTTCCACGATGGTGCCCAGCGGGACCAGCGCGGCCAGGATCGCGATCAGCACGCCGAGCGTGACGGTGATCCGGGCCGGGGTGCCGAACCGCGGGTGGACGGTGGCCATCCGGCGCGGCAGCAGGCCGTCGCGGCACATGGCGAAGAAGATCCGGGTCTGGCCGAAGAAGATCACCAGCACCACGCTGGTGATCGCGACCACCGCGCCCAGTGCCAGGATCCCGGCCGCCCAGCTCATCCCGGCGCCCTGGTCGAGGGCGGCCGCGAGCGGGGCGTCGCTGTCCTTCATCTGGTCCGGGCTGGCGATGCCGAGCGCCCCGATCGCGGTGAGCACGTAGAAGACCGTGCAGATGGCGAGCGAGCCGATGATCGCCCAGGGCAGGTCGCGCGACGGGTTACGGGCCTCCTCGCTGCCGGTGGAGACGGCGTCGAAGCCGATGTAGGCGAAGAAGATGATCGCCGCGGCCGCGGTCACCCCGTGCGTGCCGTGCGGGGCGAACGGGTGGAAGTGCCGCGTGCTGAAGTTGGCGAACGCCACCACCAGGAAGAAGATCAGCACCACCAGCTTGACCACCACCATGACCAGGTTGGCCCGGGCGCTCTCGGTCACGCCGCGCACCAGCAGGAGGGTGATCGCCAGCACGACGAAGACGGCCGGCAGGTTGACCACCCCGCCCTCGCCGGGGGACTTGGCGATCGTGTCCGGCAGGCTGACCCCGAACGCGGCGTCCAGGAACGCGTTGAGGTTGCCGCCCCAGCCGATCGCGATGCCGGCCACCGAGACGCCGTACTCCAGGATCAGGTCCCAGCCGATGATCCAGGCGACGAGCTCGCCCATGGTGGCGTAGGTGTAGGTGTACGCGCTGCCCGAGACCGGGATCGAGGACGCCAGCTCGGCGTACGACAGCGCGGAGAACACGCAGGCCACCGCAGCGAGCACGAAGGACAGTACGACGGCCGGGCCGGCGATGCCCGAGCCCTTGCCGATCACCACGAAGATGCCGGTGCCGATGATCGCGCCGACGCCCATCGCGGTCAGCTGGGTGACCCCGACCGCCTTCTTGAGCTCGGTGCCCTCCTCGGCGGTGTCCTGCACCAGCGATCCGACGTCGCGGATCGCGAACAACCCTGGTCTGGCCATGCCGTTCCCCCTTCGACGAGTCTGATCACGTCATCCCGCGTTCACCTGTCCGCCAAGCGGCATGCCGAACGGTTCGGCGCGATGCGGGAATCTGTGCCGTCCGGGTTGCCGGATGCCCCGTCCGGTGGGTGAAATCCGGCCCGGGCGTACGCGGTGTGCGGCGAGGTCGGGAAACCGCGCGCCAGCCTGCGAGCGGGACATCGGGACCGGTACGGTGGAGAGATCGGGCAAATCGCCCGACTCGGAATATCAGTGGGCGAGGTCGTCATGGGTGAGGCCGTGATCACCACGCGGCGGCAGGCCGACGGCGCCCTGGTCGTCGAGGTGCGCGGCAGCCTGGACGCGGCGACCGTCGACGGGCTGCGTGCCACCCTCGTCGACACCGTGCTGCGCGACCGTCCGGCCGTCGTCGTCGTCGATCTGACCTATGTGACCTTCATGGACTCGGTCGGCCTCGGCGCCCTGGTCGCCGGCGAGCGGACGGTCCGCGACATCGGCGGCCGGTTCCGGCTGCGCAACCCCAGCGAGTTCGTGCATCGCCAGCTCCGGGTCACCGGCCTGGCCGAGTTGCTCGGCGTCAGCTTCGGTTTCTGAAGCCTTTCCCAGCCCGGAATTCCAGCCGTTCGCCCTATTCCCGGGCAGGTGGCTTTCGGTCGACCATTATTGCCGGGTGACGAATACCGCCCGAGCAGGGGACAGAATCTGAATCTTCTTTGTGATAGCGTCCTGTGCCGCCGCTGTGGAAGTTACGGGGATTGATTTTCTACTCGGGTGCACCTCCCGGAGATCACTATGCCCGAAATGTGCCGCGGCATTTGTCGGCATGTGAAAGGTGGATCTGTTGCCCTCGTCTCGTCGTTCCGTCGTCAAGGCGGGAGTGTTCGGCGCGGTGGCCCTCGGCGGCGGTCTGAGCGCCACCCGCCCCACCACCTCGCAGGTCAGCGCCACCATCCTGGAGAACCGGTTCCAGGGCAACAAGGGCTGGCTGCCGCAGGAGAACGTGAACGACGCCGCCCGGCAGATCCAGGGCTTCGCCTCCGCGACCTCGGTCAACAAGGGCGACACGATCGACTTCCACGTCACCCTCGCGACGCCGCAGCACTTCACCGTCCAGCTGTTCCGGCTCGGTCACTACCGGGGCGTCGGGGGCCGGCTGGTGCACACCAGCCCCAACCTGTCCGGCAGCACGAGGGTGGTGCCCACGGTGGACCCGGTCACCGGAACGGTGGACTGCGGTGACTGGCCCGCGGCGTACTCGTTCAAGGTCCCGCCGGGCTGGGTCTCCGGTCTCTACCTCGCGGTCTTCCGCACCCAGGACGGGCACCGCTCGGTCACCCCGTTCGTGGTGCGCGACGACAGCCGCCGCTCCGACTTCGTCATGGTGGTGCCGTTCACCACCTACAACGCGTACAACGTGTGGCCGGCCGACGGCCGTAACGGCAAGAGCCTGTACAAGGGCTACCGGCCGGACGGCCTGATGGGCGACGCCACCCAGCGGGCGTACGAGGTGTCCTTCAATCGTCCGTTCTCCGGTGGGGGCCGTCCCACCTGGTTCGACATCGACGTCGCCACCGCGCAGTGGATGGAGTCGCAGCGGTACGACGTCACCTATGTCAGCAGCATCGACCTGCACGAGGGCCGGGTCGACCCCAGCCGGCACCGGGCGCTGATCTTCTCCGGGCACGACGAGTACTGGACCGCTTCCATGCGGGACGTCGTGCAGAAGGCGATCACCGGCAACACCCACGTCGCGTTCCTGGCGGCGAACAACCTGTACTGGAACATCCGGATCGAGGCGGACGCGCGCGGCACCTCCGGCCGGATCGTCACCTGCTACAAGGGTGCGCCCGACCCGGCGCCCGACCCGATCGGCGAGACCACCCTGTGGCGCAACCTGGGCACCGGCCAGGAGCACGCCGAGGCCCGGCTGCTCGGCGTGCAGTACAGGGGCATCCTGGCCACCCCGGTCCCGATGGTCGTGCAGAACACCCAGCACTGGCTGTGGGCCGGCACCGGTCTCAAGGACGGCGACACGATCCGGGACCTGGTGGCGGTCGAGGCGGACGGCTTCGAGTCGGATCTGCCGACCGACTACGAGTCGACCCAGACGCTGCTGTCCGCCAGCCCGTACACCGACCGGATGGGCCGCGGCGACCGGGTGCAGAACACCAGCGTCTGCGAGACGCCGAACGGCACCATCATGTTCGTCGCCGGCACCTTCCACTGGCCGCTCGCGCTGGTCAAGTCGAAGGTGACCGACGCCCGCATCCAGCGCGCCACCAAGAACCTGTTCGATCGCTTCCTGAGGTAGTCCGCCCGGGTCAGACCGACACCGGCCGGGCCCGGGATCCCGCGGCGACCAGCAGGGACCGCGGTCCGCGGATGATGCTGGCGTCGCGGCGCCGCAGCCGGCCGGCCCGCCGCAGGTCGGGCATCCGTTCGGCGAGCATCCGCAGCGCGACCCCGGCCTCCAGGCGGGCCAGCGGCGCACCCACGCAGTAGTGGATGCCGCTGGAGAAGGCCAGGTGATCGGCCTCCGGCACGCGCCGGATGTCGAAGCGGTCCGCGTCCGCGTACACCGCCGGGTCCCGGTTGGCCCCGCCGAGCAGGCAGACGACGAACTGGCCGCGCCGTACCGTACGGCCTGCCACCTCGACATCCTCGCGCGCGCAGCGCGCCGTACGCTGCACCGGCGAGTCCCAGCGCAGCGTCTCCTCGACCGCCGCATCGGCCAGCCCGGCCGGGTCGGCGGCCAGCGCGGCCCACTGATCCGGGTGGTCGAGCAGCGCGTTGACCGCGTTGCCGATCAGGTTGACGGTGGTCTCGAAGCCCGCCACGAGCAGCAGCCGGCACATCGGCAGCAATTCGTGTGACTGGATCTGATCACCCTCGGCGGCCAGGATCCGGCTTACCGCGTCGTCCGCCGGCTCCCGGCGGCGCAGCGCGAACAGCCGGATGAACACGTCGTCCATCGCGTTGCTGGCGGCGATCAGCGCGGCCGCGTGCCGCAGCGAACGGACCCCGTCGAGGGCGCTGCCGACCACCGCGCCGTGCTCGGCGAACGCGTCGGCGTCCGCGTCCGGGATGCCCAGCAGGTCGGAGATCACCGCGATCGGCAGCGGCGCGGCGAACTCGCTCACCAGGTCGAAGGTGCCCTTGGCGGCGGCCGCGTCGAGCAGGTCGCCGACCACCTGCTCGACCCGCGGGCGGTAACCGGCGATCTGCTTGGGGCTGAACGCCGGCTGGGCGAGGCGGCGCAGCCGGGTGTGGTCCGGCGGATCCTTGTCCAGGAAGGACATGTCGATCTGGTCGCCCGGGGCACCCGGCCCGTTCATCTCGACCGCGCGCGGGCCGAATCTGCGGTCGCGCAGCACGCTGTTGCAGACCGCGTGGGTGGCGGTGGTGTAGTTGCCGAGCCGGGTCGGCATCAGCGGGCCGTGGGCGCGGACCTCGTCGTATACGGCGTACGGGTCGTTGCGCCCCTCGGCCAGGTGCAGGCGGGACAGTGGATCCCGCCGCACCCGGCCCCAGTAGTTGATGGCTAGTTGACGCTGGTACAACGCGGCGGCGAAGCGCAGAGCCTGCATGGTCCGCACGTTACGCCACGAATCGCCGCCGGTGCGGTAAGTGATCTAGGACAGTTCCGCGACGTAACCCGAGACGCGGGCCAGCGCGGCGTTCCAGTTGATCGCCTCCTCATTGGTGGACCAGGACTGGATGTCGTCGATGTAGCAGAACTGGGCGACGCAGCCCGTCAGCTTCTCCTGCGCCAGCGGATCCTGGATCGAGGAGTTGGCGCCGCCGGCCAGCGTGCCGTTCGGTGGGTGCGGCAGGCTCGGGTCCAGCTCGTGGGCGTACCACCGGCTGTGCTCGTTCTGCGACGAGACCTCGCCGTAGCCGGTCACGTACGACTGGTTCAGCGCGTTGCGGCCGAACACGTAGTCCAGGCCGGTCAGCACGCCGTCGCGGTACTTCTGCTTACCGGTCAGTTGGTGGGCGGCCGACATCACCACGAGGTTGTTCAGGATGATGCTGTTCGAGCCCCAGTCCCAGACGTTGTTCGCCGGCGCGTAGCCCACGCCGTACGGCTGGGCCTTCTGAACGGCCAGATACCTGTCCGCGGCCTGGGCCACCGACTTCCTGATCCTGCCCAGGCCCGGCAGGTTGTTCTGGATCAGCGCCAGGTCGAGCCGGCCGGCCGCGGCGGTGGATCCCCAGTCGAAGGCGCCGGCGCCGAACACGTCCGCGGTGTTCTCCGGGGACGCGAGCACGTCCGCGCGGTACTGCTTCTCCTCGGTGGTCAGGTACAGCTCGGCGGCCGCCCAGTAGAACTCGTCGGAGACCTTCGCGTCGTCGTAGGTGCCGCCGCCGGTGCCGTCCGACGGCGAGGCCAGCGCGATCGGGTTGGTCTTGGCCGCGGTGTACGCCTTGCGCGCCGCGGCGAGGGTCCTGGCCGCGAACGCCGGGTCGTACTTCTCCCAGATCCGTGACGCCTGCGCGGCCACCGCGGCCAGGTTCAGCGTCGCGGCGGTCGAGACCGGGTGCAGCTCCCGCGGCTGCGGGTCCTGGTCGGGCAGCAGCGGCAGCCCGGTCCACGCCTGGTCGTGCACCTTGTGGTGCACCATCCCGTTCGGCGCCTGCATCTTCAGCAGGAACTCGAGCTCCCAGCGGACCTCGTCGAGGATGTCCGGCGTGCGGTCGCCGCTCTCCGGGATGGAGAGATTCACGGTGCGTACGTCATGGGACTGCTCGTACTCGCTCAGCAGTTCCCAGACCGTGATGCCGCCGTTCACCACATACTTGCCGTGGTCGCCGGCGTCGTACCAGCCGCCGGTCACGTCCAGCCGGTAGTCGCAGACCCCGGCCTGGCACGGCACGTTGCCGTCACCCTGGTTCGGGGCCACGCCCAGGTGCCCGGCCGGCCGCGCGTACCCGGGCCGCAGATCGTCGCGGATCTCGATGCCGGACCGCTGGGTGTAGTAGAACTTCAGCGCGTCGGCGCGCAGCGACCGGAAGGCGGTCCTGCCGATGTCGAACGGGCGGGACGTCTCCCCGTCCGCGGTGATGGTGAAGCCGGTCCCGGCGGCGCTCCACCGGCTGAAGTCGATGGTCTGCACATTCTGGCCGGACGACGGGTCGACGCCGCGCGGGGTGGTGTCACCCTCGTACACCACCTTGCCCTTCTTGTTCTTGAGTTGCCAGGGCAGCGGCGTGGTCGCGGCGGTGACCACCGTGGCCGCCTTCGGGCCGTCCGGCAGATAGGCGACCTGGTTGACCCGGACCCGCGGGCCGGTGTCCGGCTTGTACACCACCGGCGGGACGCCGCCGACCAGCGAGACGTTGTCGACGCAGAAGTGCCACGGGGTGGCGCTGCCGCCGACCTGGAAGGCGACCTGGCCCTGCGCGGTGCTCGCCGCGGCCTTGAAGGTGTACTCGTAGTGCTGCAGGTCGCCGAGGACGGGCGACTGCTCGACATAGGTGTCGTACGGGCTGACCGCGAGGCCGGTGATCGCCCGGACCACGTGCCCGGCGTCGCCCGAGGCGTCGAAGCTGAACCGGTACGTCTCGCCGGCGACCAGGTCGATGTCGTTCTGCCCGATCGCGGCGTCCCAGCGGTTGGTGGTCCCGCCGGGCACGTCCACGCAGGCCCGGCCGTCGGTGAGGCTGATCGGCATGCCCGCGGTGGACCAGAAGGGGTCGGATGTTCCGTCGAATCCGCCGTTGACGACCTGCTCGACCTCGTCCGCCCGGGCCGGGGCGGAAGCCCCCACGAGCAGGAGGGCGGCGGCCGCGGCGATCACGGGGGAGCGCTCCCATAGATGCATGGAGACATACTGATGACCAATGTGTGACCACGTCAACGCCCCTGGTCACGAATCCAGGCGTCGATCAGGCCGCCGAAGTGGCCGAGAAACTTCTCGTGCTCGTGCACCGGGTACATCGCCCGGACGGTTTCGCGCAGCAGCGAACGGAACTCCTCCGAGGTCACCCAGTCGTAGACGATGTCGTCGACCGCGCCCAGATGCGTGTCGCAGAACTCGCGGTACCGGTCGATCTCGAAATACCGGTCCGCCAGATCCCGATAACCCGACAGCTTCTCCGGGTACGACCGGTCCGGGTCGTCGGCGATCGCGAAGTAGTCGGCGGTGTCCGTGTCCAGCCGCATCCGCCGGCCGGTGACCACACAGAAGACACTCCATCGCAGCAGCGCCGTCATCGCCCACGGAAAGTAGTAGTGCAGCGAGGTCAGCGCCACGTCCGGGCAGGCGTTCGCATAGTCGATCGGGAACACCTCGTCGCCGCGGACCAGCGACTCGCACGAGTTGAACTCCCACCGGAAGAACGCGTTCACCAACCGGGAGACGGTCACCACCTCGTCTCCCGCCGCATCCGACAGGAAGTGGTGGTCGACCTGGTAGCGGGCGTGCATCGGCTGGTCCGGCAGGAACCGCATCACCATCGTCTCCGGACCGATGGTCAGCGAGCGGGCGAACACGTCGTAATCCTCCACCGAGGCCTGCAGGTGCATCAGGCGCTCACCGGACGCGTCGTACGCGGCATGCAGCTCCTGCGCATTGCGGATCTTGGAGACCCCGACCCAGGCGCCCCCGTCGTACGGCTTCATGTACAGCGGATAGCCGATCGAGGCGGCCGTCGCCTCCAGATCGAACGGGTTGTTGTACCGCGCCGCGGTGTACGCCCAGCGGGAGTTGTCCAGTGGATTCTTGAACGGCACCAGCACCGTCTCCGGCACCTTCAGCCCGAGCCGCATCATCGCGCAGTACGCCGCGTGCTTCTCCATCGACTGGAAGGTGAACGGGCTGTTCAACAGGTACACCCCGTCCATCAGGGCGATCTTCTTCAGCCACTCCCGGGGGTGGTAGTACCAGTACGCCAGCCGGTCGATGACCAGGTCGTGCTTCGGCTGATCCCGCAGATTGAACGGCTCGATGGTGACCCGCACCGCCCGGGTCCGGTGCGAACGCCCGTCCGGGCCGGCGACCGTGCCGAGCCGGCGCAACAGCGACTCGAAAGCGCGCGGCCAGTCGTCCTCGGTGCCCAGCAGCATGCCGATGGTGTGCTCGACGTCGGCCACGTCGCCTCCGATCACTCAGGCCAGGCTTGGTTCAGCAGGGCGGTCAGATGTGGGTCCAGCGCGGTGCGCCACGTCGCCCAGTCATGCCCGCCCGGGACGACGGCGAGAGTCGTGGCATACCCCTGTTTGTCCAGCGCATCCGCCATGTCCCGGTTGTTCGCCAGGTTTTCCTCGGCGGAACCGCAGGTCAGGGTCACTGGCACGGCCGGGCCGCGGGTGGCGGTCAGCACCCGGCGCACATACCGCACGATCCGCGACCAGTGCGCGAAACCCGACTCCTGGCGGTCGTGGCGGGGCTGGAAGAAACTCCCCGACTGCAGGAACAGCCCGGCGAAGCCGGCCGGGAACGACCGCTGGGCGTGCAACATGGCCAGCGCGCCCAGGCTGGCGCCGGCGCCGACGACGGGTCGCGCGCCCAGCCGCGCCCGCAGCCGCGGGACGATCTCCAGGGCCAGGGCTCTCGCGTACGCGGGTGACGCCGCATACCAGTCCTCCCGGAGCTCACCGGGCGGCAGCAGCGCCACATGACACCCGGGCAGGCGCGCCGTCAGACCGGTCTGCGACTCGTACTCCGGACCGTCGTGGGCGATCAGCAGCCGGTCGCCATCCCCGGCCGGGGACCAGACCCGCGCGGTCATCGACGTGTGCAGGGCGGGCAGCGGCAGGCGGATCGTTCGCCAGCGGCCACCACCCATGAACGTACGTTAACGCCGCGCCATGATTTTCGCCTTCGATGTGCCCGGTTCGCCGAGTTCGGTGATCCGCGCCGTGACGTCCTCGATCAGCACCGGATCCCCGGTCGCGGTCGCCGCCCGCAACAACACCGCCAGCGCCGCCATGCTCGATGCCGGCGGGCAGCCCGGCAGCAGTGCCGGCAACCGGGCGGTCAGCAGCTCCACCGCCACCCGCGGCCGGTTCCGCCGCTGATGCAGGAAACCGCCGCGCATGGTCACCGCCTCCAGAGCGTTCTCCGGCGCGATCGCGTGATGCGCGGCCACCTCGGCGGCATGCCGGCTCAGCCGGTCCACCCGATCCAGGTCACCGCGCAGCTCGGCGGCGTCCGCCCGGTTCAGCACCGACCGCAGGTAGTCGTCCACCGCGTCCGGCAGCACACTGCGGAACAGTCGCTCGGCCGCGGCGAAATGCCGCTCCGCCTCACCCAGATGCGCCTCCCGGCGGCCGTGCCCGGCGCGGGCCAGCTCGACCTCGACGACACCCAGATTGTCGTACGTGATGGCCCGCCCGACCGGATCGCCGACCAGCGGTCCCACCTGCAGCGAGCGGACCAGGTGCCGTTTCGCCTCGGCCAGGTCCCCGCGCTCGTGCGCGACCAGGGCCAGATTGTCGAGGATCGCGGCGTGCGTGGCCGGATCCGGATCCGAGCTGGTGAGCAGCGCCGCCAGGGCGCGAGAGAAGTGCTCGGTCGCCTCCGCCGGGCGGCCGGCACGGCGCAGCACCTCGCCGCGCTCGTTCTCGGCCGCCGCACTCCGGTAGATCTCCGCCACTGATCAAGTATAAAAACGACAAAGCGGTGATCGGCCCCATCTCGGCGAGTGTCGCCGTCCTAGGGTGGAGGGCATGCGGATCCGGATCGAGGGGCGGGAGCTGCCGCAGACACCGGAACTGCGGCTCAACAACGTGCACGTGGGGGTGCAGCGGCGGGCCGAGGTGGTCGGCCGGGTGCCGGTGACCGCGGGCAGCGCCGTCTGGGAGATGGACGTCGAGGTGCGCGAGGTCGACGGGCTGATCGACGTGGGCGGGCCATGGGTGCACGGGTCGCCCGGGGCGCGGTTCCTCTACCTGAGCTGGGGGGCGGTGCACGACGGGGAGTTCGCGATGTTCCGCCGGGCGAAGTTGCTCTTCGGGGACGTTCCCGGTGCGCTGCTGCGGGGAGCCGTGGCGGGGGAGGGGGTGCTGGTGGGCCGGCTCGGGCTGACCGATTCCGCCGGCGATCCGCTGTGCGCCCGGGTCCGGCCGCCGGTCATCGCCTGGACCCTTTCCCCGTTCTCGTGAGCTGACCTCACGCCCACCTGTGCTGCTAGGCAGCCATGATCGGTTCGGGGCGGCCGAAGTGGTACCCCTGCAACAGGTCGAAGCCGAGCGCGGTAAGCGTGTCCGCGGTGTCGGCATCCTCGACGCCCTCGGCGACCAGGGTCAGGCCCAGGCCGTTCGCCATCCGGGCGACCGACTCGATGATCACCCGGTCCTGCGGCTGATGGATCCGGGTGACGAACGAGCGATCCAGCTTCAACTCGCTCAACGGCAGCTGGGTGAGCAGGCCCAGCGACGTGTTCCCGGTCCCGAAATCGTCGATCGCCACCCCCACCCCCATCGCCCGCAGCGACCGCAGACGATCAGCGCTCTCCGCCGGCCGGGTCATCACCGCGCTCTCGGTCACCTCCACGATCAAGCCCCGCGGCGGCAGGCCGGTCTCGTCCAGCAGCTCGCCGATCTTGGTGAGCACCCGGTCCGAACTCAGCACCGGCGCCGCCAGATTCACCGCCACCGGCACGTCCCGGCCCGCCCGGTGCCAGGTCGCGGCCTGGCGTACGGCGTCACCCAGCACCGCCGCGGTCAGCATGTGAATCACATCCGAGCGCTCCGCCTGAGGCAGGAACACACCCGGCGGCAACAGCCCCCGCCGCGGATGCGACCAGCGGACCAGCGCCTCGACCGAGACGGTCGCCCGGGTCTGCGCGTCCACCAGGGGCTGATAGTGCAGCACCAGCTCGCCGTTGCCGATCGCCGCCCACAGATCGGTGTCCAGCCCCAGGTCGATGGCGCCGGCGGCGAGCGCGCCGTGCCACAACTCGACCTGGGTGCGGTCCCGCTTCGCCGCGTACATCGCGGAATCGGCTCGGGAGACGAGATCCTCCAGATCACGGGGATCGCCCGGGCCGACCACCGCGATCCCCATCGACGCCTCCACCGTCACCGGGACACCGCCCACCGGGAACGGACCCTGGATCGCGTGCAGCAGCCGGTGACCGGCCTCGCACGGCGACAGGCCCGGCCAGACCGCCAGATCCGGGGTGAACACCACGAACTCGTCGCCGCCCAGCCGGAACGCCTCCGCCGGCCGGCACGCCCCGGACAGCGCCACCGCCACCTGCCGCAGCAACTCGTCACCGCGGGTGTGCCCCAGCGTGTCGTTGATCTCCTTGAACCGGTTGAGGTCGATCACCATGGCGGCCGCCCCCGGCGCCGGCGCCCGGCGCGACATCAGGCTGCGCCGGTTGCCCAGGCCGGTCAGGTCGTCGGTCAGCGCCATCGCCTGATAGCGCCGGCTGATGTGCTCCACCAGCGGGCCCACCGGGGCCAGGCCGAACGTGTCGTCACCGAGCGCCACCACGATCGGGATCGCCTTCGAACCGTCGGGGCGCTCCATCGCGGCGCGGGCCGCGTCACCCCAGTCGGTGGCGGCCGGCAGCACCAACGCCGGGCGGCGCAGCAGCGACCGCAACGGCCGGCGGTGCAGCAGCGCCCGGCCGTAACCGAGCCGGCCGGCCAGCACCAGATCGAGGAAGGCGCGGTCGATCAGGAACAGCTCGCCGCCGGACTCGGTGAGCACGCCGAGCAGCTCCGGGTCGGCGCGCAGAGCGGCCTCGACATCGCCCACCGGGGTGCCGGCCGGGGTCACCGGAACGGGCACGGCGAGATCGGCGAGGACGGGATCGCGCATGTGCCCGCCTCCCCCCGAAACGCCGCCAGCAGTCGTCCACGCCGATGCGGCACCGGACCGGCGGATCACGATTATGCCCGGCCGTCCTTCGTGGAGGCAGTCCCTGGGTGAATCGTTTTCGGAACCTTTGCCGCCGGGGCCCGGCGGGTGTGACGATCCTGTTGCAGGCCGGCGAAGAATTTGTTAAGCATCAATGCGGCCCGGCGGCCATCTGTCGGTCGCCGTCGATCTCCGTGCGGATCGCGGCCATCCCTCGCGCATTACGGCCCACCCCCGCTGCCCGCTGCCCGCCCACCCGCCTGCCGCCCACCCGCCTGCCGCCCACCGGCCTGCCGCCGCCTGCCCGCCTGTCGCCGGTCCCGCTGCCCGCCGGCCGTTGGCCCGCCCGGGCCTGCCTGATGGGCGGCCCCGGGTAGGCGGCTGTCGCGTTCGGATGGCGCTGAGCTGGGTGGACGGCAAAGTGTCGGAGGGGCGGCCTAGAGTCGTCCGCGTGCTGAAGCTCCTCGACGACGAGCCCCCGGTCCGGGTCCTGCACGGATTCGTGTCCCGGGACGGCACGCTGAGCCTGTGGGCCGAGACCGGTGTCCCGATCCCGATCCCGGCGGCCGCCCGCGGCGTCCCGTGGCATCCGTTCGCGCTGCCGCCCGCCGATCTGCCGGCCGGCGAGCGGCGCGATCCGGCCCTGCTCACCCTGCCGTCCACCGGAGCCGGTCCGCTGCCCTCGCCGCAGGTCGGGCTCCCGCCCCGGCGCGGCGCCCGGCGGGCCCGGGTCTGGCGCGTCCCCGCGGTCGAGGTGCCGTTCCTCGACGCCGACCTCGCCGCCGAGTTCGACGGCCGGGTCGCGCCTTCGGTCCGCTGGCTGATCGAGCTCTGCGGGTTCGCCGCCGGCCTGGTCCGCCGCGGCCGGGTGCTCCCCGGCGTCCGGCTCGACGGTCCCCGCCCCGCCGCCTGCTGGCGACCGATTCTGATCGGCTCCGACGCGGCCCGCCACGCCACCCTGCTCGACCGGATGCCACCCGCCTGCCGCGCCGAGGCCACCCCCGGCTCGGAGAGCCGCCCGGCCCGCCAGGGCGACACCGCTCCCACGGCCGCCTCCGCCGCCGACCTCTGCACCGCGGCTCTGGAGCGCCTCGTCGACGTCCTCGTCCGCACCCGCCTCGCCGAGGCCGGCGTCACCCTGACCGAGCCGGCCATCCCACCCACCGGCATCAGCGCCACCCCCACCCGCGGAGCCACCACCCCCCACCCGCCCGCCGCGCGCGCCGGCGCCGCCCCTTCCGTCACCGTGCCCGACACGCAGGCTGCCCATTCCGTCCCCCACTCTGCAGCGGCTTCCCGCGCCGGCGGGGCTGCGGCCGATGACCCGGGTGGCGCCGGCGTTGCCGCCGACTCGTCGCGCGGCGGCGCGGCTGCCCGGGGCACGTCCCGCGGGGCGGGCGCTGCCGGTCGTGCTGCCGGCTCCGATGCTCGCGGGTCGGCCGCCGGTGGTCCGGTGCAGGACGGGCTCGGGGGGTGGCTGGCGGCGCTGAGCGGGGAGCCGTGGTTCAGCATGCCGGGGGACGAGCTCGACGAGTTGGTCCGGGCGCTCGACGCGTGGTTCGCCCAGGCGGCGCGTGGGGCTGAGGTGCGGGTGTGCTTCCGGCTCAGCGATCCGCGGGAGCACGAGCCGGTGCTGCCCGGCGAGGTGCCGCTGCCCCCGGACGCGTGGCGGCTGGAGTTCCTGCTGCAGGCCGCCGACGAGCCGAGCGTGCTGGTGCCGGCCGCCGACATCTGGCGGGACGATTTCGCCCCGCTGCGCCGGTGGACGCTGCACCCGCAGGAGCGGCTGCTGGCCGGGCTGGGGCGGGCGGCGCGACTCTACCCGGCGCTGGGCGACGCGCTGCACCAGGCGCATCCGGTGGAGATGATCGTGGACACCGAGGGGGCGCACGGCTTCCTGAGTCACGCCGCGCTGCTCGACGAGGCGGGCTACGGGGTGCTGCTGCCGGGCTGGTGGCGGCGCCGATCCGGGCTGGGCCTGGCGCTGCACGTGCGCAGCCCCGAGCCGATCACGCCGGTGCTGCGGGACCGTACGACCGGCCTGCGGGACCTCGTCGACTACGAGTGGGGCCTGGCGCTGGGCGGCCGCACCCTGACCGAGGACGACCTGGCCGACCTGGCGAAGGCGAAGGTGCCGCTGGTTCGGCTGCGCGGCCGCTGGGTCTTCCTCGATCCGGACAAACTGGCTGCCGGGCTGGCGTTCCTGAGCCGCGGCGGGGGCACGATGACCGCGGGTGACGCGTTGCGGGTGACCCGCCTTCTGCCGCCGGAGGGGCTGCCGCTGCCGGTGACCGACGCTCGGGGCGAGGGCTGGCTGGGCGACCTGCTCAGTGGCGAACTGGAGCAGCGGCTCGCCCTGATCGAGCCTCCGGCAGGACTCGGCACGGTGCTCAGGTCGTACCAGATCAGGGGTTTCTCCTGGTTGGTCTTCATGGACTCCCTGGGTCTGGGCGCGTGTCTGGCCGACGACATGGGCCTGGGCAAGACGGTGCAGCTGCTCACCCTGCTGCTGCACCGGCGCGACGGGCCGGCGCTGCTGGTCTGCCCGCTGTCGGTGCTGGGCAACTGGCAGCGGGAGGCCGCGCGGTTCGCGCCCGGCCTGCGGGTCCGAGTGCTGCACGGCGCCGACCGGGACGATCCGGCCGCCCTGGCCGACGGCGCCGACCTGGTGCTGACCACCTATGCCACAGCCGTCCGGGACGCCGACGCGCTCGCCGCGATCACCTGGGACCGGGTGGTGCTCGACGAGGCGCAGCACATCAAGAACAGTGCCGGTGCGGCGGCCAGGGCGGTGCGGCGTTTCCCGGCCCGCAACCGGATCGCGCTGACCGGCACCCCGGTGGAGAATCGGCTGGCCGAGCTCTGGTCGATCCTCGACTTCGTCAACCCGGGGCTGCTGGCGTCCGCGCACACGTTCCGCGCCCGGTTCGCGGTGCCGATCGAGCGGTACGAGGACGAGGAGGCGGCCGCCCGGCTGCGGCAGGCGACCCGGCCGTTCCTGCTGCGCCGCACCAAGGCCGACCCCGGCATCGCCGGCGAGCTGCCGTCGAAACGGCACGTCCGGCACCTGTGCGGGATGACCACCGAGCAGGTCACCCTCTATCGCGCGGTCCTCGACGAGCTGCTGGAGCGTCTCGCCGAGCCGGGGGAGACCCGCCGCAAGGGCCTGGTGCTGGCCGCGATGACCAAGCTGAAACAGGTCTGCGTGCACCCGGCGCTGCTGCTCAAGGACGCCTCTCCGCTGCCCGGCCGGTCCGGCAAGATCGAACGCCTGGAGGAGATCGTCGACCGGGCCCTGGCCGGTGGCGAGAGCGTGCTGTGCTTCACCCAGTTCGCCCGGTTCGGTGGGATGCTGGCGCCACACCTGGCCGCCCGGTTCGGGGTGCCGGTGCCGTTCCTGCACGGCGGCACGCCGCGCGGTGCCCGGGACGCGATGGTCGCCGAGTTCCAGCGGGCCGAACGCCCCGGTGTCTTCGTCCTGTCGCTGAAAGCCGGCGGCACCGGCCTCAACCTGACCGCCGCCAACCATGTGATCCACGTCGACCGCTGGTGGAATCCGGCCACCGAGACGCAGGCGTCCGACCGGGCCTTCCGGCTCGGCCAGCGCAGGGACGTGCACGTGCACACCCTGGTCTGCCTCGGCACCCTGGAGGAGCGGATCGACCAGCTCCTCACCGACAAGGGTGTGCTGGCGGAGCGGGTGGTGGGCTCCGGTGAGGGCTGGCTCACCGCGCTGTCGACCAGCGAACTCCGTGACCTGTTCGCTCTCGCCCCGGAGGCCATCATTGACTGAGTCCAGCACCATCCAGCCCGCCGAGCGGGACGGGGGCCGGCGATGAGCGATTTCGCGCCCGCGTTCCTCGGGATGTTCGAGTCGTTGCGGATGGGGCCGACCTTCGCCCGCGGCCGCCGCGACGAGCGGGCCGGGCACGTGCGCAGTCTGACCGTCTCCAGCAGCCTGGCGGTCGCGCTGGTGCGCGGGCCGGACGATCCGTCGGCGTTCCGATCCCGGATCGCGGTCCGGGCGTTCGGCGCGGCCGAGTGGGCCCGGGTGGAGAGTGCCCTGGTCAGCCAGGCCCGGTTCGTCGCCGGGCTGCTCGACGGGCGGATGCCGCCCGGGGTGGAGGCGGTGTTCGCCGACGCCGGCCTGACCCTGCTGCCCCTCTCGCTGGACGAGGTGGCGATGGACTGCACCTGCGAGCGCTGGCCGATGCCGTGCGTGCACCTGGCCGCCACCTGTTACGCGCTCGCCCGGATGTTCGAGGCCGACCCGTTCGAGGTCTTCGCCTGGCGGGGCCGGCACCGCGACGAACTGTTGATGCGGCTGCGCCGGCTGCGGGAGGCGGCCGCGGTAAACGCCTCCGACGTCGCCGATGCTGCGAAAACCGCCACCCAGGCGGAAAATCCCGTCGAGCCGGAGCCGCCGCTGATCGACCCGGATGATCTGGAGACCTTTTGGGGCCGCAGCCTAGATCTTGGCGAATCTCCTGTTCAGGAGCCATCCGGCGGCCGTCCCGACGCGCTTCTCGATCAGCTGGATCCGCCGCGGATCGGGTATCAGGGCCGGCCGTTGACTGACATTCTGCGGCCGGCGTTCCGCGCTCTCGCTGACACCGAGGGGGTCGGCCGATCGGCTTAGTTCACGGAAAACGCCTTAACGCTCCGGGCAGCCATGATGCGCTAGGCGAGTAATGGCGTTATGTCCGAAAAAGGTGTGACATGAACAAGGCACAGCGTTTCTTCGCGCTCGCCGGCATGGGTGTCGCCGCCGGCGCGCTGATCGGCATGGGCCCGGCGCAAGCCGCCTCGGCCGCCGGCACGCCGGTCTCCGCCGGCGGCGCCGCTAAACACGCGTCCGACTGGGGCGACGATCACGTGATCGGGTATTACCGCACCGAATGGTCGTGCGAACGCGCCGGCTTCACCGGCAGGCGCTACGGCGCCTGGGACGACTACAGCTGCGATCCGATCGACTACGGCTGGCGGGGCTGGGTCTTCCGCCTCGTCGTCGACCAGGACGACTGGCGGTGGAGCGACTGGCGCGGCGACTGGCCGGGTGGCTGGCCGTACCGCCCCGACTACCGGGGTGGCTCGTTCCACATCCGTGCCATCCACGATCACTCGGGCCCGCACGGCTGGCCGGACCGGAACGACCACCGTGGCTGGCCGGACCGGAACGACCACCGTGGCTGGCCGGACCGCGGCGGCAACGACGACCGCAACGGCGACCGCGGCTGGCCCGACCGGGGCGGTAACGACAACCGTGGCGGTAACGACAACCGTGGCGGTAACGACAACCGCGGCGGTAACGACAACCGCGGCGGTAACGACAACCGCGGCGGTAACGACAACCGCGGTGGCAACGACAACCGCGGTGGCAACGACAACCGCGGCGGTAACGACGACCGCGGTGGCAACGACAACCACGGCGGCAACGACAACCAGCACCACTGGCCCAGGCCGTGAACCTGGCCGGCCGCGCCCCCTCCATAAGGGGGCGCGGCCGGCGCCGTCACCACGCCACCGGCGCGTAATCCTTCAGGAAGCACCCGTAGACGTCTTCCCCCTGCTCCCCCCGCACGATCGGGTCGTAGACCCGGGCCGCCCCGTCCACCAGATCCAGCGGCGCGTGAAACCCTTCCTCATGCAGCCGCATCTTCGTCGGATGCGGCCGCTCATCGGTGATCCACCCGGTGTCCACGCTGGTCATCAGGATCCCGTCGGCGAACATGTCCACCGCGCTGGTCCGGGTCAGCATGTTCAGCGCCGCCTTCGCCATGTTCGTGTGCGGATGCCCGGCGCCCTTGTAGCCACGCGCGAAGATGCCCTCCATCGCGGACACGTTGACGACGTACCGCCGGGGGAAAGACGATGCGGTCATCGCCGGCCGCAAGCGGCTGACCAGGATGAACGGCGCCGTCACGTTGCACAGCTGCACTTCGAGGAGTTCCAGCGGGTCCACCTCGTGCACCCGGTCGCTCCAGCTGTTGGTCGCCGTGGTGTCCGGCACCAGCCCGCCCGCGTCGATCGCCACCGACCGCGCGGTCAGCGCCAGCTCGGTGATCTGCTGCGGGGTCAGATGCTGGGCGCCGGCGGTCAGCACGGCCGCCGGGGAACTACCGGCACTCCCGAAATACTCCAGTTCGGGAAGTCTCCCGCCGGGCAGCGCTTCCGCCTCGGCGGCGGCGATCGCCGCGTACGCCCCGGCGGTCCGCCGGACCGTCTGCGCCGCGTTGTTGATCAGGATGTCGAGCGGCCCGCGGGCGGCGACGGACTCGGCCAGGCCCACCACCTGCGCCGGGTCCCGCAGGTCGATACCGACCACCCGCAGCCGGTGCAGCCAGTCGGCGCTGTCCGGCATCGCGGTGAACCGCCGCACCGCGTCGTGCGGGAACCGCGTGGTGATCGTCAGGTCGGCCCCGTCGCGCAGCAGCCGCAGCGCGATGTACATCCCGATCTTGGCCCGGCCACCGGTGAGCAGCGCTCGCCGCCCGGTAAGGTCGGTCCGGGCATCTCGCCGCTCATGGTTCAGTTTGGCGCAGTCCGGGCAGAGCTGGTGGTAGAACGCATCCACCATCGTGTACCGCTGCTTGCACACATAACACCCGCGCGCCTGCTTGAGCACCCCGGCGGTCGCTCCCACCGTCTGGCTCTTCAGCGGAATCCCGGCGGTCTCGTCATCGATCCGCCCGGGCGCCCCGGTCGCGGTCGCCGCCGTCACCGCCCGATCGTTGTCGAGCACGGCCTGCCGCCGGTCCTTGCGCCGCTGCAACTTCACCGTCTTGAACAGCGCCGCCGTAGCCCGCCGCACCCGCACCGCGTCCGGATGCTCCGGCGGCAGCCCCTCCACCTCGGCCAGCACGCCGAGGCAGACCGCCAGGCGGTCCGGATCCACGCCCACGGTCGGGTCACTGCCGGTCATCCGTAAAATCTCCCTCGTCGCCCTGCCTGTCGCAGGCACTGTATTACCCGGCGCTCCTATCGGCCGCCACCCGCTTCCCGGAAGGGGTCCCGGTCACCACACCTCTCGCGGCCCGCTGACCCTCCCGGTTCGCTGACTGCCGCTGTACGACCGGTGGTCCCGGCCCGCCAGCCCCTCCGGACCGTTGCTTCTCCCGATCCGCTGATTGCGGTCGTACGGTCGTCGGCCGGCCCGGTCGCGCTGATCGCCGGGCGGGGCCGCCTCGTGATCCGGTCCGTGCCTCGGTGGGGTGGCCGGCGGGGGCTGTCGGCCGGGGTGGGTGCCCCGGGGCCGGGAGGTTGGATCGGCGGAGAGCTGCCCGCCCGACGGTTGCGGGCGGGCACCTCGGTGAGGTCGATCAGGATGCGGACGGGTCCGGATCGTTGTCGCGGTCCGGCGCCGCCGGGCTCTCGGGGGCGGGTTGCTGCGGTCCGCTGCCGGGTCGGCGGGGGCGGTCGGGGTAGTGGTCGGCGAGCGAAGCCGGGCGCCGGGCCGGAGCGGGCGGCTTCTGGCCGGTCGCCTTCCCGGGGCGCGGGCCGGCCGAGCCGATCGGTCGGTTCTCGCCAGCCGCCAGGTCCTCCAGGCTCTGCGGCCGGGGCCCGGCCGAACTGACCGGCCGGTTCTGCCCGGCGGTCAGGTCGCCCAGGCTGCGCGGGCGCGGTCCGGCGGAGCTGACCGGCCGAACCTCGCCGGCGGTCACATCGCCAAGACTCTGCGGACGCGGCTGGGCCGGGTCCCCATGCAGCCATTCGTCGAGCGTCTGCGGCCGCCGCATCGGCACGGAGCTGACCGGCGCCGCACTCACCGGGGCCACATCACCGACCGCCGCGGGCCGCTTCTGCGACTCGTCCACCGGCGACACGCGGGGCGTCACCTCGACCGGCGTGGTAGCCGGCCGACTCCCATGCAGCCACTCGTCCAACGTCTGCGGTCGCCGCCGCCCGACCCCGGGCGCGTTGACGGTCGCCTCGGCCGCCGATCCGGAACCCGGGCCATCGCTGTCCGCCCCAGCCCCGGCAGCAGCCTGACCTCCCGCCCCGACCCCAGCGTCGGCCGGGGTCACCGCCGCGGATCCGGCGTCGACCTCGGATCCCACCGTAGATCCGGGGTCCATCTCGGTTTCCACCGCAGGTCCGGCGCCGGACGCGTCCGCAGATCCGGCATCCCCGTCAAACCCGGCACCACCGTCGACAGCACCACCGTCGACAGCACCACCGTCAACGGCGGCACCGACGTCAACCGGGGCACGGACTTCGATCCTGGACTCGGCGTCGGCCTCGGGCTTCGGCGAGGTCGGCGACTCAGCGCTGACGTCGTCCTCTACCGAGGATCCCGTCTCGTTGCCGATTTCCGCCGCGTCATCGGTGTCTGCTTCGACCGAGGGGCTGGCGTCGTTGCTGGCTTCGGCCACGTCACCGGTGGCCGTTTCGTCCGCCGATCCGGGATTGGCGTCGACGTCGCCTATGGGCACGGCGTCCGGCGTGGCTTCGGCCGGGCCGTCTGGGGGGTCGGTGTTGGGTTCTGTCCGGCCTTCAGGCTCGCTGCCCGCTTCGACAGCGGATTCGGTCTGGGGCTCGGCGGCCTTGGCGACGTCCTCCGAAACGGGATTCGCGCGGCGGGGAGCGTTGGGAAGGTCCCCCAGGGTCGCTGGACGGGCCGGCTTCGCCACCGGGAAGTCCAGGGCGCCGGGCTGCTCCGGGGAAGTCGGCGTTATCGGGAATTCCCTGGTCTCGGTAAGCCAGTTGAAGTCCGAACCCGTCTCGGTCGACTCATTCCCGCCGCTGACGATGCCGGCGATCCTGGGATCCGACATCCAGGTGAACGCGTCCGCGACCTCCGCCGGGATGGCGGTGACCGGTGCCATCTCGGCGACGTCCGCCGCCGGGGCTGTCGTGTCGGCGTCGGTTTCCGGCGCGATGATCGGCGCGACCGCAGGCACCTCCGCGGCAGAAGTCGCTGCCGCAGCGGTGGGCTCCGGCCCGGTGACCACTTTCCCGGTGTCTGACATCAGGTCCGAGCTGATGATCTTGCCGGCCGGCTCCGGCGTTTCGGATCCCTGTTCTCGCGGTTCAGGCGCCATCCCCTGCGGTGCGGGAGCCTGGTGCGAGGCCTCGGCGGCGGGCGTTTCCGCGGAACCGGAGGCGGCCGTCCGGGCGTCCGCGGCCAGAGTGGCCTCGACCTGGGCCCACAGCGACGAGCTGTCGAGCGGGTCAGCCGGCTCCGCCAGCCCGGTCGACTCCGAGAATGCGGCGTCCGAGGATCCAGGCCTCGACGACGCTGGGCCCGAGAGATCTGCTCCCGGGAATGTGGCGTCCCCGGCCCGGGCGTCCGAGGATGCGGCTTCCGACGACGTCGGGTTCGAGAGTGCTGCGTCCGTGGATGCGGAGTCCGCGGATACGGGATCCGCGGATACGGGATCCGCGGATACGGGGTCCGGGGCTGGGATGCCTTCGGACGGCCCTGACGGGTGATCGGCTGGTTGGGTGGAGTCGGATTCGGGGGCGACCGGGGTGGGAGTGGTCGTGGAGCGGGAGCGCAGCAGATGGGGGGAGAGGATCGGCATCACCTGGGTGACGTCGAAGGCTCCGCTTCCGGCCAATTCCCGGGAAGCCGCGTCGGCGGGCCTGGATTTCGTCCAAGCGCTGAAGCCTGTGGTCCCGGCCCGACTGTCGGTCGAATTCGAAGGGGAGAACGAGGTGGAGGTCGCATCCGGAGCTGAAGCGGCCGCCGGAGGGGGAGTGGATGCTGCCTCGTGCTTCGCGGTGGCCGTCAGGCCGCGGCTGTCCGGGGCATCCGAGAGGGCATCGCGAGCCGACGGGTCGGCGAGGGCACCAGTTTCGAGGTCGGAAACCGCCGAACCATCGAACGCCGCCGCAACATCGGAACCGGCGCCGGCCTCGGAACCGGCGCCGGCGTCAGAAGCGGCGCCGGCGTCACGAGCGGCTCCGGCATCAAATGCAATGTCGGCGTTGGAAGCGGCGTCGGTGTCGGGCACAGCGTCGACGTGGGAAGCGGCGCCGGTGTCGGCGTGGAAAGCGGCGCCGGTGTCGGCGTGGGAAGCGGTGTCGGTGCCGGCGTCGTCGGCGTCAACGAGGTCACCCGAATCGGCCATGCCGCCGCTGTCGGAGATGTCGCCCGAGTCGGTGAGGTCGCTGGCAGGAGCGGTTTCGCCGGCCGCGGGATCCCAGACCAGGATCGACGTTTCGTCCGGTGCGACCACCAACGATTCGTCGCCGTCAGCGGTCAGGCCGCTCGCCTCGGTGTCAGTGACGGCAACGGAGCCCGTCGCGTCGTCGCGGGCCGCGGGCAGCGTCGCTGTCTCGCCGTCGGTGACAGCTGGGAAGACCGCTGTATCGGCGGTGCGGTTGGCGGCCGGGCCGGTTGACTCTGCGTCGGCGGCGCCGGGGTCGGTTCCGTCGCCGGGCGCGGCGTGGGGGTCGGTCTCGGCGTCGTGGATCGCGGGCGGCGTCGTTGTCTCGTCGGCTTCGGGGTCTGCGTCGGCGTCGATGTCGGCTTCGGGGCCCGCGTCGGCTTCGTTGTCGCCGCGGACGGCGGGCAGAACCGCTGTGTCGTCGCTGATGGTGGGAAGGGTGGTTGTTTCGTCGTTGTCCCGGACGCGGGGGATGACGGCGGTCTCCGCGTCGCGTCCCGCGCCCAGGTGTGCCGCCACCGCCGTGTAGTCCAACACTTCGGTTCGGGGTTCCGCCACGGCCGGCAGCGGGTCGTGCTCCGCCAGGCCCGCCCTCTCCTGCAGGCGGCGCAGGGGTCCCGGTGCCCACCAGGCGGCGTTGCCGAGCAGGGCGAGGACGGCCGGGACGAGGAGCATGCGCACGACGGTGGCGTCCAGGATCAGAGCGGTGATCATGCCGACGCCGACGAAGCGCATGGTGGTGATGCTGGAGAGGGCGAAGGCGCCGGTGACCACGATCAGCAGCAGGGCGGCGGCGGTGATGACGCGGCCGGTGCGGCTGAGGCCGATGGTGACGGCTTCGGCGGTGCTGGCGCCCCTGGTGCGGGCCTCGACCATCCGGGAGAGCAGGAACACCTCGTAGTCGGTGGACAGGCCGAAGACGACGGCGGCCATCAGCACGACGATGCCGGCTTCCAGCGGGGCCGGGGTGACGCCGAGCAGGCCGGCGCCGTGGCCCTGCTGGAAGAGCCAGACGAGCAGGCCGAAGGTGGCGGACAGGCTGAGGCCGCTCATCACGACGGCTTTGATCGGCAGCAGGACGGAGCCGAAGGCCAGGAACATCAGCAGCAGGGTGGCGCCGGTGAGCAGGCCGATCATCAGGGGGAGGCGGTTGCCGATGGCGGCGAGGCTGTCGACGTTGCGGGCGGTCACGCCACCGACCAGGACGGTGGTGCCGGGCGGGGGTTGCAGGGCGCGGATGTCGTCGACGACCCGGCGGGCGGGGGCGCTGAACGAGTCGGTGCTCTGCAGGGCGGCGTTGTAGACGGTGAGGTCTTTGCCGGCGCCGGCCGGACCGACCGAGGCGACGCCGGGGATCTTCGCCAGCTGCGCGGCGAAGGGCTTGGCCGCGGCTGCCGGCCCGCGCACGACGACCTGCACCCCGTCGCCGCTGAACTGGGGGTACGACGTTTTCAGCGTCTCGATCGCCACCCGGGCCGGGTCGCCGGCCGGAAGGACCCGTTCGTCGTTCTCCCCGAAGCGGACGCCTCCGATCGGCAGCGCGAGCACGATCAGCCCGGCCAGGATGGGGATGGCGACGAGCACCGGCCGGCGTAGCACGAAGCGGGCGAGCCGCCCCCAGCCGTCGCCGGTGCGCTGTGCGCCGGGCAGCCGGACCGGGAGTTTGTCGACGCGCGGGCCGAGGATGGCGAGGATCGCCGGGAGCAGGGTGAGGGACAGCAGCATCGCCAGGAACACCGCGGCCAGCCCGCCGTAGGCGAGGGATTTCAGGAAGCCCTGCGGGAACAGCAACAGCCCGGCCAGGGCGGTCATCAGCAGGGTGGCGGAGAACACCACGGTGCGTCCGGCGGTGCCGACGGTGCGGCGGACCGCTTCGGCCGGGTCGTGGCCGGCGGCCTGTTCCTCCCGGAACCGGCCGACCATGAACAGCCCGTAGTCGATCGCCATGCCGAGGCCGAGGAGGCTGGCCACGTTGACCGCGAACGAGTTGACGTCGTGGCCGTGGGAGATCGCGTTGAGCACGCCCAGCGAGCCGAGGACCGCGCAGCCGCCGACGATCACCGGCAGGGTCGCGGCGACCAGCGAGCCGAAGATGAACAGCAGCAGGATCAGCACGATCGGCATCGAGATCAGTTCGGCTTTGCCGAGGTCGTCGGTGGACCGCTGGTTGGAGGTGTGGGCGAGCGGGACGGCGCCGGCGAGTCGCACGGTGGCGCCGCTGACCGCGAAGTCGTCGGCGATCCCCGCGAACGCCTCGGTCTTGGCGGCGTCGTCGGCGCCGGCCAGGCTGATCACCGCGACCGCGCTGGACCGGTCCTTCGCGGCGTAGGCCGCGCTCTTGCGGTCCCAGTACGACGAGGTCGCGGTGACCGTGTTGCTGGGCAGCCCGGCAAGTCGTTCCCGGATCCGCCCGGTCAGCCCGGCGTCGTCGATGCCGATGCCCCGGGCCGGGGTGTAGATGGCGATGACGTCGCCGCCCGGCCCGCCGGCCTCGTCGGCGACCACCTCGGCGGCGCGCGCCGACTCGCTGGCCGGGTCGGCGTAGCCCCCCTCGGTGAGCTGCCCGAAAACGCCCATCCCCCAGATGCCGGCACCGAGCACCGCCACCAGGGTGGCGAGCAGTACCGGCCAACGGAGGCGGGCGACCCGCGATCCCCAGCCCGCGAACACCCTGTTCCCCTTTCCCGGTGGCGGGCGCACCACGCACCGGTTCGTACGGAAATATCGTGACTTCTGCTAGTGCAGTGTGGCGGCCTCGAGCGCGACCCCGCCGCAGTCCGGGTCGAACGTCTTCCCGGTGATCCACTCGACGGAGATCTTGCCAGGCCCGGTGGAGCGGTAGTTGATCGTGTATCGGGTGGTGGCCAGCGTCGCGGCCTTGCGGGTCAGCGCGGAGGTGTAGGTCTCGCCGCCGGTGGTGAGCTTGAGTCTGAGCGTGCCGGTCGCCCCGGCCACGCCCAGGTAGAGGCGCAGGGTGCGCTGATCCGGGGTGGCCGGCGCGGAGAGGGTGAACCCGTTGCCGGTGCCGCAGGTGCGCACGCCGCTGGTGGCGCCGGCGTTCTTCGGCGCCGGGGTGCCGCCGCTCCAGACGTAGCGTTGCGGGCTCAGCGTGTGCCGCCGGCGCGGCGCGTCCGGGGTGCCCTCCAGGATCGCGAATCCGCCGGAGGAGCTGCGTTCCAGCGAGTACGTGCCGTCCTCGCCCCAGTGCACCCAGTCGATCGTGCCCTCGGCGCTCAGGTCGACGGTGTCCGGGATCGATCCCTCCTCGACGCTGATCGCGTTGACCGGCGGTGCGCTCTCGGTGATCGACGGGCTGGGCAGCGGGATCGGCACCTGTTCCACGGTCGGCTCGACGACCGCGCCGGTCACCGGATCGGCCGCCGGATGGTCACCGTGGCTCAGTTTCGCCACCACGCCGACCGCGACCACGAGGAGCACCCCGATCAGGATCACCACGGCCGGGCCGAGGTGATCCCGCCAGCGCGGGCTGCCCGGCTTGAGCAGCACATCCGGCACCTGGAGGCGACGACGGCGCAACAGTTCTCCAAAAAACGGCGGGCGGCGGCGGGTGAAACGATCTCATCTTCCCGGCGCGGGGTGAAGGGCGGGCCCGGGTACGGCCCGTACGGTTGATCATCGCCATCGGTGGTTCGGCGGAGGTTCTTCGCGGCTTTCCTCACGATCCCGAGTACCGTGTCCGAAGTCTCCGTTTTTGCTCGCCACCGCTGATCACCGAGGAGCTTCCAGGATGAGTGACCGGACCACCCCGTCGGACAAGCGCCGCGGCCAGGCGATCGCGGGCGGCGTCGCGGGCGCGCTCGTCTTCGTGGTGCTCGTGGTGGTGTTCTTCGTGGTGCGGGGCGGCCACGACAAGCAGCCGGCCGCGACCAGCGCCGCCGTGCAGCAGGACAGTGCCGCAGCGGTCGCGCCCCCACCGGCGGAGGCGTCCCCGGCCGCCGGCCTTCCCCCGGAGCTGTCCCACGAGCCCGACGTGCAGCCGGGCACCGGCGGCCCGCTCACCGAGCTGGTCGCCCTCCCGCTGATCGTCGGCACGGGCCCGGTGGTCGCCGCCGGCCAGACGATCACCGTCAACTACAAGCTGATCCCCTACAAGGGCGGCGCGGTGATGGACTCGTCCTGGAGCCGGCACGAGCCCTTCACCACGGTGATCGGCGCCGGCCAGGTCATCAAGGGCTGGGACCAGGGCATCCCCGGCCAGCACGTCGGCAGCCGCATCCAGCTGGACGTCCCCGCCGCGCTCGCCTACAAGGACCAGGACCTCCGCTTCGTGGTGGACATCCTCGCCGCGCACTAGGGGCCCGGGGTCTAGAGCTCGGCGACGACGATGTCGAGCTGGCGGGGCCGGCCGGGCGGCGCCGGGCGTTCCTCGACGGTGAACTTCAGGTCGCGCATCGCCGTGATCAGCTCGTCCAGGCTGGACGGGGCGACCGGCTCGGTGGCCAGGGCGCGCACCAGCCGGCCCTTGGTCGCCTTGTTGAAGTGGCTGACCACCGACCGCTTCGCCACCCCGCCGACCACCCGCTCGTGCAGTACCCGCAGGGCCGCCACCCGGCTCGCGGTCGCCGCGGGCGGCGACCACATCGCCGCGTACGCACCGGATCGCAGATCGAGGACCGGTCCGCCGGCGGCCACCGGGTCGAGGGCCCTGCTCAACTGCTTCTTCCAGTACGCGGTCAGCCCGCCGACCGGGGCGGGCAGACTGACCCCGACCGAGCAGCGGTACGCCGGGATGCGGTCGCCGAGCCGGACCACCCCCCACAGCCCGGAGAAGACCACGGCCGTCTCGTACAGCCTTGCCCGGGCGGCGTCGTCGAGCGTGGCGGGGGCGAGGGCCTCGTACAGCACGCCGGTGTAGATCTCGGCGGCGGGACCGGCCGGCGCCTCCGGCAGGGCCGCGTTGCGGGCGATCTCGCTCCTCTGCCCCTCGCTGAGCCCGAGAACGGTCAGCGAGTCGGCGATCGAGCGGGCGCTGCCGCGTCGGCACATCGCCACCAGTCTGGTCATCACCCGGCGGCGGGCCGCGCCGAGCGCGGGCAGCCACAGGGTGTCCGGGTCGACCGGGGAACCGGTGGTGGCGGGAGTCTTGCCCTCGGACGGCGGCAGCAGAATGAGCACCCGGCGAGAGTAACCGTCAGCCGGATGTCAAAAAAGTTTGACTTCGGCGGGGCGCCCGGCCTACCGTGGCGATGTCAAAGATTTTTGACTCCGGGGAGGCGTCATGGACATGGCCGACGACGAGCCGCTCTACACCACCCGGGAGGAGCGGCAGGTCTGGTCCCAACTCGCCTGCATGGTCGTGTCCGCGGCGGCCTACACCGCCTGGGTCCTGCCCGAGGTGGCCCGCCACCCGGTCGCCGGGATCCACTGGGTGGTCCCGCTGTTCTGGGCCACCCTGGCCGGCCTGGTCTGCACCGTGGTGGTCGCCGTCGTGCTGGAGATCGTGGTGGTCGTCCGTCGCGGCGCGGAGGCGAAGAGCGCGGTCACCGTCGACGTCCGGGACCGGGAGATCGGCCGCCGCGGCGTGCGGCTGGCCACCCCGGTGATGGGCACCGGGCTCGCGGCCGTCCTGGTCCTGGCCGCCCGCGGCGCCGACGACTTCTGGATCGGCAACGTGGCGTTCCTGACCGGCCTGGTGGCCGCGGTCGCCGAGAGCATTCTCAAGATCCGCCTCTACCGGCGCGGGTTCTGACCGCCGATGGCGCCGAAAGCCACCCGGGTCACCAACCGGATCCGTGCCCTGCGCGCCGCGGCGGGCGGGATGACGCAGGCCGGCCTGGCCGAGCGGCTGGGGGTCACCCGGCAGACGGTGATCGCCATCGAGCAGGGGCGCTACTCGCCGTCGCTGGAGCTGGCCTTCCAGATCGCCCGCATCTTCGAGCAGCCGCTGGACACCGTCTTCCAGTACGACGAGGGGTGAGCGCTCAGCCCAGCACCGCGGTGACCATGCGGTGCACGGCGGCCTCGTCGGGGGCGGTGCCGGTACGGTCGGCGAAGAGCAGGTGGCCGGTCCCGATCAGCATCGCCGCGAGGCTGTCCACCTCGGTGCCGGCCGGCAGCCGGCCCAGGTCGCGTTCGGCGGCCAGGTAGGCGGCGATCATCTCGGCCGCCTCGGTGAGCACCGGCACGCCGGCCGGCCAGGCTCGGCGCAACCGGGCGCGCAGCCCGTCGCGGAAGGTGATCAGCGCGACGACGGCGACCGCGACCGACTCGAACACCCCGATCAGTGCGGTGGTCAGGTTCCCGGCGACCGTGCCGGTGCCGGCCGCGGCGCGCAGCGTGACCGCCTCCGGCGCGAGTCGCTCGACCCGGTCGAGCACGTAGTCGGCCAGGAACGCGTCGAAGTCCTCGAAGTGCCGGTGCAGCACGCCCTTGGCGCAGCCCGCCTCGGTGGTCACCGCGCGGCTGGTCAGGGCACTGGGCCCGGCGCGGAGCAGGATCCGGTCGGCGGCCGCGAACAGCTGGCGGCGGACGTCACGGAGGGCTACCCCTGTCGGCACCGATGATCCTCTCCCGCTGAGCCTGGCCCCTCAACCTACCCGGTCCTATAGTGGGCACATGCCCACTCAGGATCTGCGCCAGGCCGCCGAGTCGTTCGGCATCGACGCCGCACGATACGACCGGACCCGCCCGCCCTACCCGGCCGAGCTGCTGGACCGCATCCTGGCGGCCACGCCCGGCCGCGCGGTGCTCAATGCCGGCTGTGGCACCGGGATCGAGGCCCGCCAGCTGCGCGAGCGCGGCTGCACCGTGCTGGGCGTCGAGCCCGACCGGCGGATGGCCGATGTCGCCCGGGCCAGCGGCATTCCGGTCGAGGTCGCCCGGCTGGAGGAGTGGCAGCCCGCCGGCCGCAGTTTCGACCTGGTGGTGGCCGGGACCGCGTGGCACTGGATCGACCCGGTGGCCGGCGCCGCCAAGGCCGCTCAGGTGCTGCGGCCGGGTGGCCGGCTGGCCCCGTTCTGGCACACGTTCCGGCTGCCGGACGAGCTGACCGCCGCGTCCGCCGAGGTGTTCGCCCGGCTGGCGCCGGACTCGCCGATCCGGCTGCCCCGGCAGGCGCCCGCCACGCCGGTGGAGGGTTACCGGCCGATCCTCACCGCGGCCGCCGACGGCATCCGGGCGGCCGGCGGCTTCACCGAGCCGGAGCAGTGGCAGGTGGACTGGGAGAAGGCCTACACCCGGGACGAGTGGCTCGACCAGCTGCCCACCTCGGGCGCCTTCACCCGGCTGCCGGGCGATCAGCTGGCCGCGGTCTGCGACGCGGTCGGCGCGGCGATCGACCGGCTGGGCGGCGGTTTCGTGATGGCCTACACCTCGGTGGCGGTCACCGCGGTCAGGACTTCGCCGGCACGGTGACCGTGGTCTTCACGGTGGCCCGGTTCAGGTCGTCGACCCGGATGGTGAAGGCGATCTCGTACGTGCCGGGCAGCGGGAACGACACCGACCCCAGCGCGTGGTGCGGCGGCTCCAGCCCGAGCAGCGGCTCCTTCACCGCTTCCAGGCCCTGACCCATCAACTGTGTGCTGATCTGCCACTCGGCCGGCGGCAGCGGCTTGCCCTCCGGGGTGTACAGGAACGCGTGCACGGTGTTGTACTCGCCCAACTCCACCGGATAGATGTTGAACTGCAGTGTGTACAGCGGGCAGGTCAGCGTCTGCGACACCCCGACACCGGTCACCGCACCCGCCTCGGCCCCGGCCGTACGCCCCGGGTTGACCTGCACCAGCACCGCGCTCAACGCCAGGATCACCGCGGTCGCGGCGACCTCGATCCCGACCGTGCGGCGCAGCCCGCGCCCCTCGGGGGAGCGGCCCACCAGCCGGCGGGCGACCGCGGCCGCCGCCAGGACCAGCACCAGCACGCCCAGCTTGACCAGCAGCACCTGCCCGTACCCGGTGTGCAGCAGCGCGTCCACCGCGCCGACCTGCACCACCGCCTGGACCGCACCGGCGATCGCCAGCCACAGCACGGACAGCATCGCCCAGCGGGACCAGACCGGCAGCAGCACGCCCAGGATCCGGCGGTCGGTGCCGCGCAGCAGGAAGGCGAGCAGGGTGACCAGCCCGCCGATCCAGATCGCCATGGCGGCCAGGTGCACCACGCCGACGGTGACCGTGACGACCGGCAGCGGGGCGGCGACCGCGTGCCCGGTCAGCGGCCAGGTGGCCAGCCCGGCCGCGCCGAGCAGCAGGGTTGCCGCCACCCGCGGGCGGCCGGCCGGGCCGGCCCGCAGCAGGGGCTGCACCAGCGGATACAGGGCGGCCAGCAGGGCCAGGCGGGCGATCAGGGTGAGGCCGAACCGGCTGCCGGCGACCTCGGCCAGCTCGCCGGCGGACACCTGCCACAGGGCGGCGCCGCTGCCCTGCTGGGCCTGGGTGCCGAGGGCCCCGAGGGTGGCGAGGGCGATCAGGGCGAAGCCGGCGCGGACCGTGCGGATCGGCCCGGTGCGCGACCGGCGGCGGGGCCACAGCAGGGCGAGCAGGAGCGCCGGGCCGATGGTGAGCGTGATGCCCGCGTACCCCAGCAATCGGAACGCGGGCACAGCGAACCGCACGCTGGGATGGATGCCGGTGCTGGCCGCGGCCTGCGGACGCGCCGAAGGCGCACCGACCGAGAAGGTGATCGCGCCACCGACCGGATGGCTGTCCGCGGAGATCACCCGGTAGCTGATCAGGTACGTCCCGAGCGGGTGCCGAGCCGCGCGGACCGGGATGTGCAGCACCGCGCCGCGCGCCGTGGCCAGCCCGGAGATCCGCTCGCCGTCCGGCGCCACCACCTGGATGTGCCCGCTGACCGGGGTGATCGTCTCGCTGAAGGTGACCGTCACCTCGGCCGGGGAGGCGGCCACCACGCTGCCCGGCGCCGGGCTCGACCCCACCGTCGCGGCGTGCGCGGAAGCCGCCCGCGGCGTCGCGAGCAGCGCTCCCACCAGAACGAGGAGCAGCACGAGCACGCGCGGAGGTTTCCCGGTCACGCAGGATAGTTCGGATCGTGGTGCGGAAAGGTTCAAGACGGCCGCGGCTGGATACCATCTCCAGGGATTCCAAGGAGGCCAAGATGTCCGTCCACGCCCGCGCCGGCCGCCCCGCGGAAGCGTCCGATCTGATCGACGTTCCGAAGGTCGTCTCCCGGTACTACACCGAGCATCCGGACCCGGCCGAGGTGGTGCAGCGCGTCGCGTTCGGGACCTCCGGGCACCGCGGGTCGAGCCTGCGGACCGCGTTCAACGAGGACCACATCGCCGCGACCAGCCAGGCGATCGTCGAGTACCGGCGGGCGCAGGGGGTCGACGGCCCGCTGTTCATGGGCCGCGACACGCACGCGCTGAGCGAGCCGGCGCAGATCACCGCACTGTCGGTGTTCGCCGCGAACGACGTGACGGTCCTGATCGACAGCCGGGACGGTTACACGCCGACGCCGGCGGTCAGCCACGCGATCCTGACCTACAACAGGAAGAATCGGGCCAAGGCCGACGGCGTCGTGGTGACCCCGTCGCACAACCCGCCGGACGACGGCGGGTTCAAGTACAACCCGCCGAACGGCGGCCCGGCCGACACCGACGCCACCAGGTGGATCCAGGATCGGGCGAACGAGCTGATCGCCGACGGCCTCAAGGACGTCCGCCGGGCGCACGGCAGGGGCGACACCTACGACTTCCTCGGCTCGTACGTCGACGACCTGCCCGCGGTGATCGACATCGACGCGATCCGGAACGCCGGCGTCCGGATCGGCGCCGACCCGCTCGGCGGCGCGAGCGTCGCGTACTGGGGCGAGATCGCCGACCGGCACCGCCTCGACCTGACCGTGGTCAACCCCACGGTCGATCCGCGCTTCGCCTTCATGACCCTGGACTGGGACGGCAAGATCCGGATGGACTGCTCGTCGCCGTACGCGATGGCCTCGCTGATCGAGCAGAAGGACCGCTTCCAGATCGCCACCGGCAACGACGCCGACGCCGACCGGCACGGCATCGTCACCCCGGACGGCGGGCTGATGAACCCGAACCACTACCTCGCAGTCGCGATCGACTACCTGTTCCGCTCCCGCGACGGATGGCCGGGCGGCGCCGGGATCGGCAAGACGCTGGTCTCCTCCTCGATGATCGACCGGGTCGCGGCCGACCTGGGCCGCACCCTGGTCGAGGTGCCGGTCGGCTTCAAGTGGTTCGTGCCCGGCCTGCTCGACGGCTCGATCGGCTTCGGCGGCGAGGAGAGCGCCGGCGCCTCGTTCCTGCGCCGTGACGGCGGGGCGTGGAGCACCGACAAGGACGGCATCCTGCTCGACCTGCTCGCCTCGGAGATCATCGCGGTGACGCAGAAGACGCCCAGCGAGCACTACCGGGCACTGACCGCCCGGTTCGGGGAGCCGGCGTACGCCCGGATCGACGCCCCGGCCACCCGGGAGGAGAAGGCGGTCCTGGGCAAGCTCTCCCCGGAGCAGGTGACCGCGAAACAGCTCGCCGGGGAGCCGATCACCGCGGTGCTGACCAGCGCGCCCGGCAACGACGCGGCGATCGGCGGCCTCAAGGTGGTCACCGGCTCCGGCTGGTTCGCCGCCCGTCCGTCCGGCACCGAGGACGTCTACAAGATCTACGCCGAGTCGTTCCACGGCCCGGAGCACCTGGCCCGGATCCAGGAGGAGGCGCGCGCGGTGGTGTCCGCCGCACTCCGGGGCTGACGAACCACTCAGATCCGGCCACCGGCGGCCGACTGGTAAGCCATCATGAGTACCCGGGGAACGGCAGCTGAACAGCGACGACGCGGCGGGCTGGCGCCCGCCGCGGTGGCTCTGACGGCATCCGTCGCGGTGGTGCTCTGGCTGGCGCTCGGCGCCGGCAACCTGTACGCCGGATTCACCGGCGGCCCGATCGCGATGGCCGCCGCGGCCTTCGCCTGCCAGCGGATCGCCGCGACGGTGCGCCTGCCGCCGCCGGTCCGGTCGTTCTGGCGGCAGCTGCAGTACGCGGCCTTCTGCCTTCTCGCCGCCTCGGTCGTCACGCTGTTCCGGTCGAACAACGACACCGGTCTGTCGCCGTACGTCGGTCTACCGATGCTGGTCGGCATCCTCATCCTGATGACCGCGTTCCTGCGCCTGCCGTTCGGCACGCGCACCGCGACCGGCCTGGTCCGCGCCCTGCTCGACGGTGCCACCGTGGCCGTGGCCAGCGGACTGATCTTCTGGTACGTGGTCCTCGACCTCGCCCCGGCCGGCACCTCCCTGGTCGCCCGGATCGTCGCGGCGGTGATCGGCGTCTGCGGCGTCCTGCTGCTCGTGGTGATCGGCAAGGCCGCCGCCGCGCCGTCCAGCCCGGTCGACCCGGCGTCGCTGCGGGTCCTCACCGTCGCCCCGGTGGTCGCGGTCACCGGAACCATCCTGCTGATCGCCGGCTCCGACCGGGGCCGGCTGATCCTGTCGGTGCTGGCCGTCCCGTCGGTCGCGGTCGCCATGGCGGTCGCCGCGTATCTGCAGCGCCGGGCGCGGCGGACGACGACCGCGACCGCCGGCCGCTCCCTGCTCAGCCTGCTGCCGTTCCTCGCGGTGACCGCCACCGCCGCGCTGGTGATCAGCGTCAGTGCCCAGCAGATGTCCAGCCGGCAGCGCACCGTGATCATCGGCGCCGTGCTGATCGCCGGTTTCGTGGTCGCCCGCCAGCTGCTCAGCCTGCGGGAGAACACCATCGCGATGCGCGGCATCCGCCGCCAGCAGGCCGAACTGGAACGCCTGGCGCTCAGCGACACGCTGACCGGCCTGCCGAACCGCACCCGGTTCGCGGTGGCGCTCGGCGACCTGATCGGCGAGCACCGACCGGCCAGCGCCCTGCTGATCGACGTCGACGACTTCAAGATGATCAACGACACGCTCGGCCCGGCCGCCGGCGACCAGCTGCTCTTCCAGGTCGCCGAACGGCTGCGCCGGCACTGCCTGCCCGGCGAGCTGCCGGCCCGGCTCGGGGGCGACGAGTTCGCCGTGCTGCTACCGGTCGACGACCCGGCCGAGGCGGAGGCCGCCGCGGCCCGCCTGCTGGCCGGCATCACCGAACCCTTCAAGGTCGGCGACCAGCAGCTGCTGCTGCACGCCAGCGTCGGCATCGCGATCGCGGCGACCGGCGAGACCGCCGACGAGGTGCAGCGCAACGCGGACATCGCGATGTACGCCGCCAAGGAGGCCGGCAAGGCGTCCTGGGTCCGCTTCGAGCCGCGGATGCGCCACGACATGGTGCACCACGCCCGGCTCGCCAGCGAACTGCACAACGGCATCATCCGCGGTGAGCTGCGGCTGGTCTACCAGCCCGTCTTCGACCTGGTCACCGGCCGGGTCGCGGGCGCCGAGGCGCTGGTCCGCTGGCAGCACCCGACCCGCGGCTTCGTCTCCCCGGCGGACTTCATCCCGGTCGCCGAACGCTCCGGCCTGATCGTCCCGCTCGGCGCCTGGGTGCTGCGCGAGGCCTGCGCCCAGCTCGCCCGCTGGCGCGCGCAGTACGGCGACGACGCCATCGAGTCGATCAACGTGAACGTCGCGGTCCGGCAGCTGCGCGAGACCGGCTTCGTGGACGAGGTGGCGGCCGTGCTCAGCGAGGCCGGCCTGACCTCGCGCAACCTGATCCTGGAGGTCACCGAGTCGTCGGTGGTCGACGGCTGGCAGGTGCGCGAGACGCTGCAGGCGCTGCACGAGATGGGGGTGATGCTGGCCCTCGACGACTTCGGCACCGGCCAGTCGTCGCTCAGCCTGCTGCGCGCCTTCCCGGTCGACGTCCTCAAACTGGACAAGTCGTTCGTCGACGGCATCGCGGACGGTGCCGACCGGGGTCGCCTCGCGGTGGCCGCGGCGGTGGCCCAGCTCGCGGAATATCTGCAGCTCAAGGCGGTGGCGGAGGGGATCGAGAGCGCGGAGCAGCGGGACCGGCTGCGGGACATGGGGTACCGCTACGGGCAGGGTTACCACATGGCCAAACCACTTCCGGCCGAGGAGTGCGGCGCCCTGATGTCCGCGGCGCCCGTTCCGGCCGCCGTCCGGTCCGCTTGATTGCCGGCGTACGCGGACAGCACCCCCGCCGCGCACAGTACTCCGGCCGGGGCCGTCAGCCCCGCCGCGCAACGCACCCCGGCCGGGGTCGGTAGCCCCGTCGCGCCCGGCAGCGACCCTGCGCACAGCACTCCGGCCGGGGCCGGTGGCCCCGCCGGGCACCGCACCCCCGCCCACAGCCGGTCGCCCCGCCGCGGCCGGCCCCCCCGTCGCGTCTCCGCCGAGGTGCGTCACCGCGGCCGGCCCCCGTCGCGTCGCGCCGGTGTGCGTCACCGCGGCCGGCTCGCCCACCCGGTGCCGTCGAGGGGCGGTCAGCCGGTGACGGTGAGCGTGGCGAGGCCGGCGACCGCGAGCAGGTCGACGCCGGTGCTGCCGGACCAGTCGGCGGTGGTGAACGAGCGGCCCGGCGCGATGCCCCGGTGCGTCGCGCCGCCGAGCGTGATCTGCCCGGCGCCGGACTGGACGCGGACCCGGACCGGGGTGGCCCGGGAGAGGACCACCCGGAACTGGTCGACGCCGCCGGACATCCGGACCGGCAGCAGGCCGTGCGGGGCGGGCAGCGTCAGGTCGATCCGGCTGGCACCGCCACCGAGGTCCAGCGCCGCGAGGTCGGCCCCGGTCAGATCGAGGCTGGTCTGCGCGGTCCCGCCGTCCAGGCGCAGCGTCCAGCGGACCGCCGAGCTGAGCTGGACGGTGACCGCCGCCGACCCGCCGCTGCCGTCCGACCGCAGCCGCAGCCGCACCGTGCCGTCGGACCGTTCGACGGCCGGGGTGAGCCCGCTGCCCGCCGCGGTGCCGACCCGGAACAGGTCGGCGCCCAGATCGGCGGCGCTCACCCGGACCAGCGTGGCGCTGTCCAGGATCTCGAAGGACGCCGCGGCCAGCCCGTCCCGCGGACCGGCCACCTCGCGCGGCCCGGTGCCGCCGGTCGCCTCGGTCGCCGGCCCGGCCGCCATCCCCGTCGGCGCCGTCGCCTCGGAGACCGTCGCGCGGGTCCCCGAGGCATCGTGCCGGACCAGCAGGAACGCGCCGATCAGCCCGGCCAGGGCGACGAACGCGCCGATCGCCAGCAGCATCGGCCGGCGCTGCCGCAGCGCGCTCGGCAGCGGTTCCGGGTCGGGCGGCGCGCTCCAGCCGGGCAGCGGATAGGCCGAGGTGAACGCGGGATCGTCGAACGGATCGGTGGCCGGCGGATAGGGCGCCCCGGAGACCGGGATGAACCCGTGCGGGTCGGTGTCGTCCTCGGCGAAGTCGTCCGGCCCCGGCAGCGGCCACTCACCGGTCGGCTCCGGATCCCCGGCGGCGCTGGTGGCGGCATCCTCGGCGGCACCGGTGGCGGCATCTGCGGCGGCACCGGTGGCGGCATCTGCGGCGGCGCTGGTGGCGGCATCTGCGGCGGCACCGGTGGCCGGATCGTCGGCGGCGCCGATGGGTAGGGGAGAGGCCAGGGACCGGTCGGTCAGCAGTGGGACGCAATGATCGGGTTCGGTCGGGGGATGGTCAGCCGGATCCATGCTCATCGGTCCTCCTGGCGCCGTGGTCCTCCACCGTGACTACGGACCGGCGGCCTCCGCAGATCGACCGGACGGCAAACGCCTCAGTCCCGGTACACCGCGGCCGGTGGTGCCGGGGGCGGGCCGAGCGGGGTCAGCCAGCGCTGATAGCTGCGGGTCCAGGAGCCGTCCGCCCGCATCCGCGCCAGCACCGCGTTGACGAAGCGGACCAGGTCGGGCTCGTCCTTCGGGATGCCGATCCCGGACGGCTCGTCCGAGCTGAACCGCCCGGTGACCTCGGTGGTCGGGTCCTGCGCGGCCAGGCCGGCCAGCAGCACGTCGATCGTGGACACCGCGTCGACCTGCCCCTGCTGCAGCATCACCAGGCAGTCCAGGGTGCTGTCGGTGGCCACCGGAATCGGCTTCGACGGCTGCTCGGCGATGGTCCGGATGCTGGTGCTGCCCCGGGTGGCGCAGACCTTGCGGCCGGCCAGGTCGCTGAACTCGCGGATGCCCGAGCCGCGGCGCACCAGCAGACGCTGGTGCGAGGTCAGATACTCGGTGGAGAACGACACCTGCTGCCAGCGCTCGCAGGTCATCGACATGGTGCGGACGACCAGGTCGACCTTCTTCTGCTGCAGCACCGGGATCCGGTCGGCCGTGGTGATCGCCTGGAACTGCACCGCGTCGTCCCGGCCGAAGATCGCCCGCCCCACCGCCCGGGCGATGTCGATCTCGAAACCGGCCAGGTCGCCGGTCTTCGGGTCGCGGAAACTGAACAGGTAGGCGTTCTGGTCGATCCCGACGATCAGCCGGCCGCGGGCGGCGATCGCGGCCATCGGGCTCCCGGCCGGCATCCGGCCCGCCGTCGGGAGCGGGCCGTCCGGGCGCAGGCTGGCCCGTGGCACGCAGTCCGGGACCGGGCCGGCGCTCGGCACCGGGGCCGGGTCCTGCACGTTCTCCGGCAGCGGCACGACGGCCCGTGCCCCGGCCGGATCGTCGGGTGCCGGTTCGGCGCCGCACCCGGCCGGCGCGGCGACCAGGGTCAGCACGACCAGCGGTGTCAGCAGCCGCCTCAGCCGTGCCCCGATCCGGGGACGCAAGCTCGTCGGTGCACCGGTCCGTGGCCGCAAGCTCGTCGGTGCACCGGTCCGTGGCCGCGAGCTGGTCGGTGCTCCGATCCGGGGGCGCAGGCTCATCGGTACTCTCCGATCCGGGGGCGGAAGCCGAGCATGACCGCGGCGACCAGGCCCGCGGTGAGCAGCAGGATCGCGATCTGCAGGCCGGTCAGCGCCCGGCCGCCGTGCCCGGCCTGCCGGTCGACCCGCTGGTTGGCGGTGGCCAGGGCCCGGGCCACCGCGGTGTCCAGGTCGGTGACGACGGCGGTCAGGCCGTCCGGGCCGGCCGCCGTCGCCTGCCCCACCGCGCCCAGGTAGTCGCCGCTGTCGTCGAGCCGGCGCAGCCCGTCGTGCAGGGTGTGCCAGCGGGCCGCGTGCGACCGGGCGGTCAGGATCATCGCCCGGTCGGCCTCCGGTGCCTGCGCCGCGGCAGTGGTGAGCAGGTCGGTCAGCCGGTCGGCGACCGTGCGGTAGTCGGTCTCGAAGGCCGCGCCGCCGCCGCGCGCGACCAGGGTCAGCGACTCGTCGGCGCGCGCCTGCAACTCCGCCCGGCGCGCGTCGGCGAGCACACTGACCAGGCGGGAGCCGTCCCGGCGGCCGGCCTCGACCCGGTTCGCCGCGACCCCCAGCGCGGCCGCGGACCAGGCCAGCGCGATCACCGCGGCCAGGCTGGCGGCGAGCAGCCCGATGTTGAACACCCGGTTGGTGCGGCGGGCGACCAGCGTCTGGGCGCCGGTCAGGCCGGCCACGGTGAGCAGGCCGAGCACCAGGATCTGCCAGGACGACCCGGCCGCACCGCGCTGCGCGTCGGCGAGCCGGGCCTGCGCCGCGGCGAACAGCCCCTGCGCCTGCGGCAGCAGCGTCTCGCGCATCAGCGCCGACGCCTCCCGCAGGTAGGCCCCGCCCAGCGGGATGCCCATCCGGTTGTCCGCCCGGGCGGTTTCGACCAGCCCGGCGTAGACCGGCAGCCGATCGGTGAGCACCGCGATCCGGGCCGCGTCGGCGTCCCCGGCGTCGCGGGCCGCGGTGGTCAGCGCCGCGCCCGCCCGGGACAGGTCGTCGAGGTAGCGTTGCCGCAGCGCGGCGGGTTCGGCCCCGCCGGTCAGGAAGGCGGTCGCCGCGGTCGCGTCGGCATCGGACAGCGCGCGGTAGAGCTCCTGCGCGCCGACGCTCAACGGCCCGCTCACCCCGGTGATGTCCCGGGTCAGCGCGGCACGGTGGTGCACGGTGGCCAGGGCGGTCCCGCCGAGCGCGATGCCGAGCAGGATCAGCGCCGCGGCGGTCAGTCGGTAGAGGTCCGGTGTGGCCAGTCGTCGCAAACCGGGCAAGGTACGCTCCCGAGGGTCGCCGGTGACTGCCGCTGACAGTACGGCGTCGGGGCAACGCGCATCGCCATCAATTCCGGCCGAGCAGGTGGTGGCGCAGATCCCGGGTGCCGCCGGTGGACGGGCGGGCGGCCAGGATGCAGGTGTCGTCGTCCGGGTTCGCCCGGCGCAGCCGGCCGACCAGTTCGGCCAGCGGCTGCAGCGGGGCGGCGCGGACCGCGTCGTCGACCGTGTGGATCACCGCGTTCAGTCCGGTGTCCAGGCTCTGCCCGCGGTGCTCGACCAGCCCGTCGGTGTAGAGCAGGAGCACGTCGCCCGGGCGGAAATCGATCACTGTCGAGGCATACCGGGCGTCCTCCAGCACTCCGAGCATCGGGCCGGCCGGGCGATGCAGCGCCTCGGTGCGCCCGCCCCGGCACAGCAGCGGCGGCGGATGCCCGGCCTGCGCCCAGGTCAGCCGGAACCGGTGCGGATCGAACCGGGCGATCACCGCGGTCGCCGCCAGCTCCGGGGTCTCCGACTCCAGCTCGCAGGTGAGCCGGTTCAGGTGGCCGAGCAGGGTGGCCGGGTCGCTGTCGACCACGGTCAGCGCGCGCAGCGCGTGCCGTAACTGGGCCATGTTGCTGGCCGCCTGGGTGCCGTGCCCGGCCACGTCGCCGACCGCCAGCAGCACCGAGCCGTCGCGCAGGGCGGCCGCGTGGAACCAGTCGCCGCCGACCATGGTCTCCTGCCCGGCCGGCAGATAGCGCACCGCAGCCTTGAGACCGGGCAGCTCGATCGGCTCGTCCGGGATCGGCAGGATGATCTCCTGCAGACGCAGGGCCAGGTCGTGCTCGGCGTCCGCGGCCCGGCGCTGCTCGTCCAGCTTGCGTTCCACCTCGGCCAGCCGCTGTGCGCTGACCGGCTGCTCGGTGACGTCCTGCACGATGCCGAACAGTCGGATCGGACGGCCGTCCGGGTCGCGGACGGTGTCGACGACCGTACGCAGGCGTCTGATCCGGCCGTTGATCGTGACTCGTTTGACCAGTTCGACACGGTCCCGGCTCTGCGTGGCGGCCAGCGCCGCGTCGCGCAGCGAGAGGCCGTCGGACACCCCGGCCAGCCGGCCCTCGGCGCGGCTCAGCGGGCCGAGCGCCGGATCGCGCTGATAGATCCGGTACAGCTGGGGCGACCAGTAGACCTCGCCGGTGACCAGGTCCCACTCGCCCCAGCCGAGCCCGGCCAGCTCCTCGACCCCGGCCAGCCGGTCGGTGACCAGATCGGCCCCGGTGAACGGCGACAGCGGCGCGTCCACGTGGTCGAGCAGCCGGATCATCCGGCCGGCCACCACCGCCGGGTCGGCGCCCTGCTCGGCGGCGATCCGCAGCAGGTGCCGGTACGCGTCGGCGATCCGGCACCGGGCCCGCCCGGCGAGCAGGCCGACCGCCCGCTCGACCACGGCGTCCGCCCGGACCCGCCGCTCGCTCAGCGCCTGCGCGACCGCCCGACCAACCACCTGTACGACCTCCCCGCCCCGCATCCGGGTTCCTTGTTACGCCTGCGGGCGGGGCCCACACATCCCCCGATCATTCTCCGCCGGCCACAGTCACCCGGTCAGGCGTAAGACTTTCGGCGGCGTCAGAGCTCGAACAAGTCCCGCATCGCCTCGGTCAGTCGGGCCATGCTGGCACCGGTGACCATGCCGATCCGTTCGGCGCCGACCGAGGCCGGCAGGCGGCGCATCCGGTTGATCACCACCACGCCGGTGATCGGGTCCTGCTCGGTGAGGGCGACGGCGAACGGGGGCAGCTCGGTCACACCGCGCTGACGCACGATCGGGGCGCAGTAGGGTGAGGCGTTGTCGCGTTCGTTGTAGCTGTCCGCGGAGAGGACGAGCACCCGATAGCGCAGATCGGAGCGGTCGCCGATGGTCCAGATCTCGCCCCGGCGCACGTCAGCACCGGCCGGATGACGGCTTGGTCCGGTTCGGCATGGCTGGAAGCGTACCGCCGCGCCGATCACCGCCGCGTCCACCCCGCCCGGCCCCGAACGGGTTGAGCTGTTCACCACGTGGACGTGATCGAACTTCCACCTGCCCGATCCCGTAGAAAAGAGCGCGGGGCCCGTGACGGGCCGGTTACGAGAGGACGTAGGGATGTCGCAGAAGGCGCAGATCGGAGTCACCGGCCTTGCGGTGATGGGCCGCAACCTGGCCCGCAACTTCGCCCGGCACGGGCACACCGTGGCGGTGCACAACCGGTCCTACAGCCGCACCAAGGAGCTGGTCGAGGAGTTCGGCCAGGAGGGCACGTTCCTCCCCGCGGAGACCGCCGAGCAGTTCGTGCAGAGCCTGGAGCGCCCCCGCCGGGTGGTCATCATGGTCAAGGCCGGGCCGGCCACCGACGCCGTGATCGACGAGTTCGCCCCGCTGCTCGAAGAGGGCGACATGCTGATCGACGCGGGCAACGCGCACTACGCCGACACCCGCCGCCGCGAGGCCGCGCTCAAGGCGCAGGGCCTGCACTTCGTCGGCATGGGCGTGTCCGGCGGCGAGGAGGGCGCGCTGCACGGCCCGAGCATCATGCCGGGTGGTCCGCGCGAGTCCTACGACGCGCTCGGCCCGCTGCTGGAGGACATCGCCGCCAAGGTCGACGGCGAGCCGTGCTGCACCCACGTCGGCCCGGACGGCGCCGGCCACTTCGTCAAGATGGTGCACAACGGCATCGAGTACGCCGACATGCAGCTCATCGCCGAGGCTTACGACCTGCTCCGCCAGGTCGGCGGCCTCAGCCCGCAGGAGATCGCCGAGGTCTTCGGGCAGTGGAACGAGGGCCGCCTCGGGTCGTACCTGATCGAGATCACCGCCGAGGTGCTCAAGCAGAACGACGCGGCCACCGGCCGGCCGTTCGTCGACATCGTGCTCGACCAGGCCGAGCAGAAGGGCACCGGCCGCTGGACCGTGCAGGCCGCCCTCGACCTGGGCGTGCCGGTCAGCGGCATCGCCGAGTCGGTGTTCGCCCGGGCGCTGTCCGGCGGCGCCGACGTCCGCAAGGCCGCCGCCGACGCCGGTCTGCCCGGCCCGGCCGCCGGCGCCGAGCACCCCGGCGGCGACCTGCGCGCCGACGTCGAGCAGGCGCTGTTCGCCTCCAAGATCGTCGCCTACGCCCAGGGCTTCCAGCAGATCCAGGCCGCCAGCAAGGAGTACGACTGGGCGATCGACCCGGGCGCGATGGCCAAGATCTGGCGGGCCGGCTGCATCATCCGGGCCAAGTTCCTCGACTTCATCAAGCAGGCGTACGACAAGAACCCGGAGCTCGCCACCCTGCTCGTCGACGACTACTTCCTGGACGCGGTCAGCGGCGCGCAGGACGCCTGGCGCCGGGTCGTCGCCACCGCCGCCCAGCAGGGCATCCCGGCCCCCGGCTTCTCCTCGGCGCTGGCGTACTACGACGGCCTGCGGGCCGAGCGCCTGCCGGCCGCGCTGATCCAGGGCCAGCGCGACTTCTTCGGCGCGCACACCTACCGCCGGGTCGACAAGGACGGCTCGTTCCACACGCTGTGGGCGACCGACGACCGTCCCGAGGTCGACGCCTGATCCACCCGGGCGGCCGGCGGCTCACGTCGCCGGCCGGCCGTCAGGCGTTCTCCTTCATCAGGTGAACCAGGGTCAGGCCGGGTCGGACCTGCTCCCGATGGGTTTCCTCGTACCGCGCGCGTTCGTACAGCCGGATGTTCGTCTCGCTCAGATGGCCGGTGAACAGCGCATACCATTCGGCCTGTCCGGCCGCCGCGCGCTCGATCGCGGTCAGCAGCCGGGTGCCCAGGCCACGGCCGCGCAGGTCGGGGGCGACGGTCAGCCGGCCGATCCGCAGCACCGTGCCGTCCAGGCGGCCGCGGACCGCGCCGACGATCCGGTGGCCCAGGGTGGCCTTCAGCGCCAGGCCGTCGGCGAGCTCGGCGGTCAGCTCGTCCAGGGTCTGGGTCAGGGCGGGCAGGTGCGGGTCGTCGTACAGCTGGGCCTCGGTGACGTAGGCCGCCAGCTGCAGGGTGAGGATCTCGCCGGCGTCGGCCGGTCCCGCCGGGCCGATGGGGATCTCGTCCATATCGGGCCATGATTCTAGAATCCGGCCGGTTTGACAGGATGTTCCGGGTGAAGCCTTCGGTCTCCTGTGTTTTCGTGTGCCACGACGGTGCCGGCCGGATCCTGCTGGCGCGGCGTTCCGCCCGGGCCCGCGACGAGCCCGGCACATGGGACTGCGGGGCCGGCGCGCTGGAGTTCGGCGAGACCTTCGAGGAGGCGGTCACCCGCGAGGTGATCGAGGAGTATGTCGCGCCGCCCGAGACCATCGAGCTGCTCGGGGTGCGCAACGTGCTGCGCGCCGATCCGCCGTCGCACTGGGTGGCGGTGATCTTCACAGTCAAGATCGATCCCAGGCGCGTACGCATCGGGGAGCCGCACAAATTCGACGACCTGGCCTGGGCGCCCCTGGACGCCCTGCCCGAGCCGCGCCATTCCCAGCTGGCCGCCACCCTCGCCCTGCTGCCCCGTGGATAGCGCTGCCACCACCGCCACACCCCCGGCGCTCCTGCGCTTCGGGCAGCGCTGTCGTGACCGCCGTGTTCCCCGCCGTTGCCGCCTTCGGCGTTCGACGACGCGGATGGGGCAGCCGCGCGTCGCGGGGCCTGCCGCCTCCCCGTCGGCGTCGTCGCTGCGATGGCCGGGGAGTGGCAACGGTGACTCTGGTCCTGCCGAGCCGATCGCGCGAGAGTGATAGCCGTGGAGCTGACCCTGCTGTCCCGGGTGGCCGCCCGCGGCGTCCCGATCAGCGGCGCCCGGCTGGCCGACCTGCTCGCCCTGCTCGCCGGTGACCTCGCCGGCGGCTGCGGCGCCGGCCGGCTGATCGGCGAGCTGTGGCCCGACGAGCAGCCCGAACATCCGTCGAAGGCGTTGCAGACCCTGGTCTCCCGGGCGCGCGCCCGGCTCGGCCCGGACGTCATCCGCGGCACCCCGACCGGCTACCGGCTCACCCTGACGCCGGAGCAGGTGGACGCGTCGGCGGTACTGCTGCGGGCCGCCGACGCCGAACGGCACGCCCGGGCCGGCGCACACGCCGCCGCGGTGGCCGCCGCGGACGCCGGCCTGGCGCTGTTCGGCGGTCCGGAGGCGGACGGTCCCCTCGGTGCCCTGCGCGCCGCCCGCGCGACGGTGCGGGAGACGCTGCTCCGGGCTCGGGCGCTGGCGCTTGGACGGCTCGGGCAGGGCTACGAGGAACTCGCCAGGATCGCCGTGGACCGGCCGCGCGACGAGGAGATACTCGTCGACCTGCTGCGGGTGGAGGCCGCGACGCAGGGGCCGGCCGCGGCACTGATCCGCTACGACACCTACCGTCGGCAACTGCGCGACGAACTCGGCACCGAGCCCGGCCCGGCGCTACGGGCCGCGCACCGGGAGCTGCTGCTCAGCGACGCCCCGGTGGTCCGCCAGGGCCTGCGCTTCGAGCCGAACGAGCTGCTCGGGCGCGAGGACGACATCGCGGCGGTCGGAGCACTGCTGCGTACCGCGAGGGTGGTCTCGATCGTCGGGGCCGGAGGCCTCGGAAAGACCCGCCTCGCGCAGGCGGTCGGCCGCCGTGCCGGCCACCGGATGATCTTCGTGGTCGAGCTGGCCGGCGTCACCCGCGACGCCGACGTACTCCCCGAGGTCGCCACCGCCCTCGGCGTCGCCGAAGCCCCCGACCCGGTCGCCGGCACGGCCCCCACCCTCGTCCCGGAGCGGGCCTCGCGCTCCGGTGCAGCCCCCGCCTTCGTCCCGGAGCAGGCCTTGCTGTCCGGCGTGGCCGGCGCGCTCACCCCCGGGCCGGCGCTGCTCGTGCTGGACAACTGCGAGCAGGTGCTCGACGGCGTTGCCGGCCTGGTCCAGGCGCTGATCGCGCGCAGCGGTGCGGTGACCGTGCTGACCACCAGCCGGGCCCCGCTCGGAATCTGGTCAGAATCGGTCTATCCGCTCGCCGAACTCGATCTCGACACCACCGTCGAGTTGTTCACCCAGCGTGCCCGCGCGGCTCGCCCGGCCGCTGACCTGCCGGCCGGCCCGGTCCGCGAGCTGTGCCGCCGGCTGGACGGGTTGCCCCTCGCCGTCGAGCTGGCCGCCGCCCGGATCCGGGTGATGTCCCCGGCCGAGATCGGCCACCGTCTGGACGACCGGTTCGCCCTGCTGCGCGACGGCAGCCGGGACGCCCCGGACCGGCACCGCACCCTGCACGCGGTGATCGACTGGAGCTGGCACCTGCTCGACGACGAGGGCCGCGCGGCGATGCGCGCCCTGTCGGTGTTCCCCGGCGGCTTCACCGCGGAGGCCGCCCGGCAGGTACTCGCCAGGCCCGTGTCCGGAAAGGACGCGGACACCGCCCGGCACGTGCTCGGCGAGGACGCGGGGGCTGTCCGGCACCTGCTCGGCGCTGACGCGGTGGCCCGGCTCGTCGAGCATTCGCTGGTCAAGGTGCAGGACAGTCCGGCCGGGACCCGGTTCGTGATGCTGGAGACGGTCCGCGAGTTCGCCTTCGCCCAGGCCGGGCCGGCCGACGAGGCGGCATTCCTGGCGTGGGCCCGCGACCTGGGCGTCCGCGACGAACCGGACCTCGCCGCGGCCCTGGTGGTCGGCGTCGACGGGTTCCGCGCCGACCATGACAACCTGGTGCGCGCCCACCGCAGCGCGCTGGCCGCCGGGGACGCCGCCACGGTGGCCTCGACCACGGCGCTGCTCGGCACGCTCTGGGTCACCGACTCCAACGTGAACCGGCTGATCGCGCTGGCCGCCGAGGCGCCCGGCGCGCTGGTCCGGTTCCGGCCCGACCCGGCCCAGGTGGAGACCGTCCGGACCGCCGCGGTGTGGTGCACGGCGATCGCCTTCCTGGTGTCCGGCTCGCCGTCGTTGCGCGCCCTGGCCGTGCTCCGCCGGCTGCCTTCGCCCGACCCGGCCACGCTGGCCGGCGCGGCCCAGACGGTGATCTGCGCCCCCGACCTCGCAGCGCTGGCGACGGGCGGAACCCCGGTAGAAGGGAGCAGCTGTTCGGTGGTCTCGGGGGCGGGCCGGGACGCGGGGAGCGGCGGTTCGGTGGCGGCCGGCGGGAGACCGCCGGCCGCGGGCGGGAGCCCGCTGGTCGCCGGGCTGGCCAACTACGCGCTCAGCTACGTCGCCGAGAACGCCAACGATCCGGTCGCCGCGGTCGCCGCGGCCCGCGCGATGTTGGTCTGTCTGCAGGGCGAGCATCCGTGGCTGCGGGCGGTGGCCCACGGGCGGATCGGTGAGCTGTGCCTGCGCACCGCGCCGGGGGAGGAGGCGTTCCGGCATCTCGACGCGGCACTGTCGATCATGGAGGAGCTGGGCGCCTCGGCGAGTGCGGCCCGGGCTCGCTGGGCGATCGTCCTGGCGGACCTGCAGCGTGGTGCTTTCGACCGGGCCGAGCAGGGACTGGAGGTGCTCAGCCGGGGCGTTCTCGACGAGGAGGCCGGCCGGATGCTGTTCGAACGCTGCACCCGCGCCGAGATCCTGCTCGGCCGCGGTGACGTGGACGGCGGCCTGGCCCTCTGGCGGGAGGCGGCCCGGGCATTGCGTCGTACCCCCGGGCTGTGGGCGAACGAGATGGTCGGGGTCGCGGTGCTGGTGCACTGCCGGCACGGCCGCCTCGACCTGGTCCAGGATCTCGCGGGGGAGTTGCCCGGGCGGCTGGCGGCGCTGCTGCCCGACGTGCCGGTGGTGTCGTTCCGGGTGTGCGGGGTGCTGCTGATGGCCCTGGCCGAGGTGCGTGCCGCCCGGGGGGAGCCGGACGACGGGCACCGCGACCTGGCCGAGCGTTTCGGCTTTTCGGGGACGTTCCAGGCAACCGTCGCGGTCGCCGGCGGCACCGGCCCCGACCTGGACCACGAGGCGGTGCGCGCCGCCGCGCTGGCCCTGCTGCGAATCCCTGCGGAGAAGCGATAGACGATGCCAGGCCGCTGGCGGGCGACGGCGCTGTCACCGGCGGCGGCGCCGGCTTATCGGGGGTCGCGGCGGAACAGCAGCCGCGCCCACAGGTAGCCGCCCGCCGCCAGCACCAGGCACCAGAGCACCGCCGACCGCCACGCATCCCCGACCGCACTGCCCAGCAGCAGCCCGCGCAGCGTGTCGATGATCGGTGTGAACGGTTCGTGCCCGGCGAACCACCGCACCGCCCCGTCCATCGCCTCCGGCCGGACGAACGCGCTGCTCAGGAACGGCAGCAGCTGCACCAGCAGGGTGAACGGCGCGATCCCCTCGGCGGTCCGGGCGGCCAGCCCGACCGCCACCGCGAGCCAGGTCAGTGCCACGGTCAGCAGGGCCAGCAGGCCGGCCGCGGCCAGCCACCGGGCCGGGTCCGGGTCGCCGCGGAAGCCGAGGGCCAGTGCCACCGCGACGACCAGTGTCGCGCTGGCCAGGGTGCGGATGCTCGAGCCGAGCACGTGCCCGGTCAGTACCGAGGCCCGGGAGATGGGCATGGTCCGGAACCGGTTGATGATCCCGGCGGTCATGTCCCGGTTCACCGCGAGCGCGGTGGTCGTCGCCCCGTAACCGACCGTCATCAGCAGAACGCCGGCCACCACGTACTGGATGTAGTCGTCTTCGGACATGCCGACGTTCAGCGAGCCGCCGAACACCCCGACGAACAGCAGCAGCAGGACCACCGGCAGGCCCACCGTCATGATGACCGCGCCCGGGTTGCGGGACGTGTGCTTCACGGTGCGTCGCAGCATGGTCATCGCGTCGCTCATCGTCCGGCCTCCTTCGGACCGGTCAGCGCCAGGAACACGTCTTCCAGGTCGGGGGAGTGCACGGAGAGCTCGTCCACCTCGATGCCGCCGCGGTCGAGGCGGTCGAGCAGCTCACGGACCGGGATCCGGCGCGGGATCCGCACCGCCAGCGCGTCGTCGTCCTCCCGGGACGCGTCCGGGAAGAGGTCCGCTGCGGCTTCCCGCGCCGCGGCATCCCGCAATCGCAGCCGTACGTGTCCTCCCGGCACGCCGCGTTTGAGTTCCGCCGGTGTTCCCGCCGCCACGATCCGCCCGCCGTCGAGGACCGCGATCCGGTCGGCGAGCTGATCCGCCTCGTCCAGGTACTGCGTGGTCAGGAAGATGGTCACCCCGCCGGCGAGGAGTTCCCGGACGATCTGCCACAGCATCCGCCGGCTGCGCGGGTCCAGCCCGGTGGTCGGCTCGTCCAGGAAGATCAGTCGCGGCCGTCCGATCAGTGTCATCGCCAGGTCGAGCCGCCGCCGCATCCCGCCCGAGTAGGTCGCCGCGGTCCGCCCGGCCGCGTCCTCCAGTTCGAATCGGTGGAGCAGCGCGTCCACCCGGTCCCGTCTACCGGCCCGGCCGAGGTGGTGCAGGTCGGCCATCAGTTCCAGGTTCTCCGCCCCGGTCAGCAGGTCGTCGACCGCGGAGAACTGCCCGGTCACCCCGATCGCGGCGCGCACCCCGGCCGGGTCCCGGGCCAGGTCGTGCCCGGCCACCGTGACCTCGCCGGCGTCGGCGCCGATCAGGGTGGACAGGATCCGGACCACCGTGGTCTTGCCCGCGCCGTTCGGCCCGAGCAGCGCGACCGTGGTCCCCTCGGCGACGTCCAGGTCGACGCCGTCGAGCACCACCGTGCCACCGAACGATTTGCGCAAGCCGCGCACCGTCACACCGTTGTTCTCGTCCATGGTGGCAGCGTGCGGGAGGCCGGCTTCACGGCGGTGTCACCGCGGCTTCAGGCGCCGGGTCTGCAGCCCGGCCAGCAGGGCGTCGAGGGTCTCGGTGTCGGCCCAGCCGTTGACGGCGATGTCACCGGTGCCGGAGACGGTCACTTCCAGCCGGTCCGGGGTCACGTCCACCGGAAGCCGATCGGTGAGATGCACGAACTGTTGATTGGTCGAGCCGGCCCAGGGGCGTACGCGGTCGATCAGATCCTGCCGGAACGGGCCGGCAACCAGCAGGTCGGTGGCGGCGAGCAGCCCGGCGACGCCCTGGTCCGCGCGGGAGCGCAGCTCCGCGTGGTCGTAACCGGTGAAGGTCATCACTGTGCGACCCGCGGCCCGCACCGTGGCGGCGACCGCGGCCAGCCCGGCGGCCTGGTCGAACGGTTCGCCGCCGAGCAGCGTCACCCCGTCGGTGCCGGTGGCCAGGATCCGGGCGGCCAGCTCAGCCGGCGGAACCGGTGTGCCGCCGCGGGGGGTGAACAGGTGCGGGTTGAAACAGCCGGGGCAACGGATCGAGCAGCCCTGCACCCAGACCGCGGTCCGCTCGCCCGGCCCCTCGGCGCGGGTGCGTTCCAGGAACCGGGCGACGACGACCGGCGGCGGCTCAGACATCCACCACGCGGCCGTACGGGCCGCTGGTCGTGTCGTCCGGCGGCGGCGGGGCCGCGCTGCAGGTGAGCCGGTCGCGGATGGCGACGAACTCGTGCGGGGCGAGGCCGGCCGCGGCGGCGAAGTCGTCGACGGTGAGGAAGCCGCGCCGCTGCTGCCGGGACTGCAGGACCTGGGCGATCCGGCCGGGGGTGAGGCCGGGCAGGGTGGCGAGCTGCTGCTCGGTGGCGGTGTTGACGTCCACCTGCGCCGGGGTGGACGGCTGGTGGACGGCCGGTTGCGGGACCGGCGCCGGCTGGTAGCCCGGGGCGGTGTTGTAGAACTGCTGTGGGGGTGCGACCACGCCCTGCAGGTACGGCGGCAGCGGCGCGAAGGACGTCGGCTGCTGGCCCACCCAGACCGCCCGCATCTGCGCCTGCCAGGCCTGATAACCGGCCAGCCAGCGCAGCCAGGCGCCGTTGATCAGGGCGGCGTGGAAGATGCTGACCAGCCAGGCGCCGAACAGGACGGCGTAGGAGAGGTTCTGCCGCAGCGAGTCGGTGGGCGCGGAGCCGCCGATGGTGAACCCGGCGATGGACAGCACGCTGTAGACGATCCCCGGAATCCACCAGGCGGGCCGGTGGGCGCGCAGGCCGACGTAGAGGAAACCGCCGCCGGACAGGCAGCCGAACCCGAGGATCGGGAAGAACAGCCACATGCTGTGCCCGATCCGCCAGCCGGCGCCCGGCCCGGCCGGCGGTGGGGGCTGGTAGGGGCCGGTCCCGTCAGGCGGGGTCCACGTCACGGTTCACCTGCTGTTCCTGCACATGCTGTGCCTGGCGCGTGTAGTCGGCGGTCCAGGCGCTGTGCCGCACCTTACCGCCGATCAGATCTTCGAGAACGGCAATGTAGTTCAGGCACTCCTCACCCAGGATGTCGAGGGTCTCCGCGCTCACCTGACCGTCGCCGCTGACCGTGACCACGATGCGGGGGCTGCTCATGCCGTCTCCACCTCGAAGACCAGGCGGACGCTCGCGTCGTCCTGCCGTGACTCGGACTCCAGCCGCAGCCCGGCGGCCGGCGCCTGTGCCCGGATCCGGTCCAGGACGGCCTGCTGCACCCGCCGTCCGTACGCCGCGTCGACCGCGGTGATCAACTCGACCGCCCGCTCCACGCCCACTCCGTCGGCGTGCGCCGACCAGATGCCGTCGGCGTCGCGTCCGAAGGTCAGGGCCTGGTCACCCCAGCGCGCGGTCAGCGCGGCCTCGCCGCCGGACACCACCGCGCCGGTGTCGCGCAGCGCGTCGGCCAGCAGGGTCACATCGCGCATCCGGGTGTTCACCTGGACCAGCGTCTGACCGTTCGACCGGCGTTCGGCGCGGGCCTGCACCGCGGCCGCCCCGGCCAGTGCCAGCGGCACCAGCAGTAGTGAAACGCTCACCGCACACTCCCCGTCTCGTTGCGGAAATCCCCATCGTCGGTGGCGGTCGCCGGGACCGCCCGGTTCCGGGCCCAGCCGCGCAACGCCGCGATCCGCTCGGCCTGCGTGACGCTGAGCGGGACGATGCTCATCACCGCCCGCACCAGGTCGTCGCGACGCAGCGGCCGGCGCTCGGAGAAGGCGTCGAACAGCCCGGCGATCACCGCCTGCTCGATCTCGGCGCCCGAGTACCCCTCGGTCAGCCCGGCCAGATCGGCCCGCAGATCCGGGTCGACCAGCAGGTCACCGGCCACCCGCGGGTGGCGCAGCGCCCGGGCCAGGTGCACCTGCCAGATCGCGGCCCGCTCGGCCCGGCTGGGCAGGTCGACGAAGAAGGCCTCGTCGAACCGGCCCTTGCGGAGCAGCTCCGGCGGCAGCCCCTCGAAGTCGTTGGCGGTGGCGACCACAAACACCGGCCGCCGTTTCTCCTGCATCCAGGTGAGGAACGTGCCGAACACCCGGGCGCCGGTCCCCGAGTCACCGACCGCACCGCCGGCGAACCCCTTCTCGATCTCGTCGATCCACAGCACGCACGGCGCCACCGCCTCGGCGACCCGCAGCGCCGAGCGCATGTTCTGCTCGCTGGAGCCGACCAGCCCGGCGAAGACCCGACCCACGTCCAGGCGCAGCAGTGGCAGGTTCCACGCGGTCGCCATCGCCTTGGCGGTCAGTGACTTGCCGCAGCCGGGGACGCCGGTGATCAGCACGCCGCGCGGCGCCGGCAGCCCCCACTCCGCGGCCTCGGGCAGCCACGAACCGTTCCGCTTGACCAGCCAGGCTTTCAGATTCCCCAGGCCGCCGACATCGTCCAGCACGATCTCGGTGGGAACAAAATCCAGAAAACCCGATTTTTGTACGGTCTGCTGCTTCTCGTCGTGCACGATCCGCACGTCTTCCAGGTCGAGCACGGCGTCGTTGGCGATCGCCCGGGCGAAGGCGTTCTCCGCCTCCTCCATGGTCAGCCCGGCCGCCGCGGCCACGAACCGCTCCCGCCCGGCGTCGTCGAGGTCGATCCGGATCCGCCCGGACGCGGCGTTCGCCCGGATCATCGCGTCCAGCAGCCCGTGCAGGTCAGGCGCCCCGGGGAGCGGAAACTCGACCAGGGTCACCGTTTTCCGCAGCTCGGCCGGGATGCTCAGCACCGGGGAGAGCAGCACCAGGGTGCGCGGCTGCGAGCCGGACCGGAACGCCTGCGCGGTGTCCCGGAGCAGCCGGATCAGCTCCATGTTCTGCGGATACTGCCCGTCGACGTGCGCGGGGTGCAGGTCGCGGAAGACGAAGACCCCCGGCTCGTCCACCCGCTGCACCGCCTGCAGGGCGCCGGCCGCCCCGTGCGTGCCGGAGCGCGGCTTGCCGTCCGGCGGGATGAGGCCACCGGTCAGCGTCCACGTCCACAGCCCCCGCGGCGTGCGCACCAGCACCTCGTCACCGGCGACCGCGGCGATCCGGTGCAGGGCGCGCTGCTCCTCGAACGTCTCCACGTAGAGCACCGGGAAACGGGCCTTGAGCAGCTGCGCCAAAGTCTCCGAAAAGGACATCCGGTGCCCCCCTCTCCCGGCCGGCGGATCCCGCCATCCTATGGCCCACCCCCAACCCGCCAGGACCGCCTCGTCCGGCCCCTCGCCTCGGCCGTCACCTTGCCGGCCGGTGTCCCGGCCGGCCGTGACGAGCGTTGCATCCGGCCAAGTCGATCTTGGGGCAGTGGACGGCGTTGGCTATCGTCACGCGCGCGGGCCGCAGCCCGCCGACACAACGGGGGTAACCGGCTTCATGAAACGTGCCTCGCGAGCGGCCTTGGCCTTGACCGCCGCCGCGGCCCTGCTCGCCGGATGCAGCACCGTGCACATGGCCCGCCCCCGCTCCCCGGAAGTGAAACTGCCCGCCAACGGCATCGCCGGCCTCGACGCGGACGCCATCCTGTCCGACGCCGAGGGAGCCCTGAAAGCGGCCGGCTCCTTCCGCCTGCGGGGCAGCACCGTCCCGGCCGGCACGCTGAGCCCACCCCGGCCCACCCAGACGCCGGGCGCCGCCACCACGCCACCGGCCGCCGGCACCCCGGCCGCCCCCGGCGCCTCCCTGTCACCCGGCGGTTCCGCCCCGGCGGGCGCCGCACCCGGCCTCCCGGCCTCCTCCGCCGGGCCGCGTGCCCACACCGCCCCGGGCAGATCCGCCACGACCGACGCGCACGGGAAGCCGGGCCACCACGCCCCACCGAGGCCGCGCACCACCCCCGGCGGACCCGCCACGCCCGGTTCGCCGGCGTCCCGCCGGGAATTCGCGGCGCCCGCCCCCTCGGCGCCCGCCTCCCCCGCGCCGGGAGCCTCCACGGCCGGGGAGGACACCCTCGACGACACCGGGGAGAACGGCGTCGGTGCCGTCCCGTCGTCCGGTCCCGGCCCGGGCGCCCGCGGTGGCGTCATCCCCCGTGGCGCCGTGCCACCCGGCGCGGGCAGCGGCGTCACGGCCGCTTCGGCCGGTCCGCGGTTCGCCCTCGACCTGCGCATCTCCGGCGACGACGTGATCGGCTCGGTCTGGCTGCCGCAGGCCAGCGGGCAACTGCTCACCGTGGGCGGCCACCACTACGTGCGTCCGGGTGCCGAGTTCTGGCGAGCGGTCGACCCCAAGGGCGTGGCCCGCAAACGCCTGGGTGACCGCTGGCTCCGCGCCGACGCCACCGACGTCGCCGGGATCAGCCACTTCTTCGACCCGGCCGTGCTGCTCCGCACCCTGCTCAAGCCCACGACCCCGTTGACGAAGACCGCCCCGCTCCAGATACACGGCATCCCGGCGATCGGCCTGACGTACGCCCCCGGTGTCACCCTCTACATCGCCACCGCCGGCCGCCCCTACCCCATCCAACTGGACTTCCCGGGCGCCGAGGGCCTCCGCTTCACCGAGTTCGGCGCCACGTTCGGCGGCATCAAGGTCCCCGACACCTCCCGCTGCGCCGACCTCGCCGCCCTCCAACTGCGCTGACCCCCGGACCGCCCGGCTCGATCACGCAGCCCATTTCCCGGGCGGCACCGGTACACGGTCGCGCTGACGTCGGCCGTCCCGGTCCGGCTCCCCCTTTCGTGGCTGATCGTCCGAGTGGAGTTCGGCCCGGTCTCCCGGGCCCGACCTCGGTCGTGCTCCCGGCTCGGATCCCCCGGGCGGGCGTGACCGGCCCGCCGTCCGGGCTGCGCTGGTCTCTCACGCGGCACGGCTCCGGCGCGCGGGTCGGGCGCGGGCGAATGGATGGTGGTGGGCGCGGGGCGGCGCTGGGTCAAGCGGTGGGGACGAAGGGGCGCATGAAGGTGCGGTCGTAGTGGAGGACGCAGGGGCCAACTACGTGCCAGCAGCCGCGGTAAGACGTAGGGCGCGAGCGTTGTCCGATGGCGTAGTGCACTACGCAGGTGATCACCGGCTCGGCCTAGGAGTCGCCGCCGGTGGGGCCGGACCAGGCCCAGTGCGGCATGGGCAGGGCGTCCGGGACGGTGGCCGAGGCCGGGAACACGGCGGCGACCTCGCGGGTGGCCGCCACCATGTAGTCGTGCAGGGCGCCGCGCAGCGCCGGGTCGTCGGGCAGGGTGTGCGCGACCGCCTCGTCGAAGACTTCCAGGAACCGGCCCGAGAACGGGTCCTCGTCGCACTGGTTGGCGTGGATCCGCAGCATGCCCGAGTGGCCGCCGTGCCGGCCGGAATAGGTGGGCGGCCCGCCGAACACCTCGCCCCAGTACGCGGCCAGGTGCTGGACGTGCTCCGGGTCGTCGAGGTGCGAGAACGGGTGCTCGAGGACCGGGTCGGCCAGGCAGCGCGCGTGGAAGTCGGTGGCGAGGGCGAGCATTCCCGCCGCCCCACCGGCGGCCTGGTAGAGCGTGGAGCGTCCCATCAGCCCATCTTCGGCCCGGAGCTGCCGGGTGGCCAGGTCCCCCCGCGAACACGGCACGTCGGGCCGGGCGCGGCCCGGTCACTGCCGTACCGCCATATCGGTAAAATCGGACGTATAGGGGTGGGTGGGCGGGGTAAGCGTCCGGGAATGATCCGGTACGGGGACGAGGTGGCGTCGATCGCGCGGGAGCTGCGGGACCCGGGTGATCTGGAGATTCTGCTCGATCGGGCGGAGTCGGCGCGGATCGTGATGATCGGTGAGGCGACCCACGGCACGCACGAGTTCTACGCCTGGCGTTCCGTTCTGACGCAGCGGTTGATCGAGGAACGCGGGTTTTCGTTCGTCGCCGTCGAGGGGGATTGGCCCGACGGAGAACGGGTCGACGCCGCGGTTCGTGGCGGCCCCGGCGCTCCCGATGATCCGCGGTCGGCGTTGATCCGCTACGACCGTTGGCCGACCTGGATGTGGGCCAATGAGGAATCGGTCGATTTCACGCGCTGGCTGCGCGGCCTGAACGCCGTCCGCCCGCCCGGCGAGCGCGTCGGTTTTCACGGTCTGGACGTCTATTCGCTGTGGGAGTCGATGCGGGAGATCCTCACCTGGGTGCGGGAGCACGACCCGGATCTGGTCCCGGTCGCGCTGGATGCCTACCGCTGTTTCGAGCCGTTCGACGAGGATCCGAACGCGTACGGCTGGGCCACCCAGTTCGTCGACGCGACCTGTGCGGAGGCGGTCGTCCGGATGCTCGCCGGCCTCCGCGGGCGGGATTTCGGGGTGTGGCAGAACGCGGCCGTGGTCGCCGGAGCGGAGAGTTACTACCGGAACATGGTGCGCGGCGGACCGGAGGCGTGGAACGGCCGCGACCGGCACATGGACGAGACGCTGGATCGCCTGCTCAACCACTATGGGCCGGGATCGAAGGCGGTGGTCTGGGCGCACAACACGCACGTCGGTGACGCCCGCGCCACCGACCAGGTGGACCACGGCGAGGTGACGCTGGGTCAGCTGGCCCGGGACCGGTTCGGCTGGGACGAGGTGCTGCTGGTCGGCATGGGCACGTATCGGGGGAGTGTGGTGGCCGGGCCGCAGTGGGGCGCGCCGATGGAGATGATGGGGGTGCCACCGGCCCGGGCCGGGTCGCTGGAGGAGATCCTGCACCTGACCGCGCCGGCCCGGGGCCTGTTCGTCTTCCCGGCCGGCTCGGACGGCCCGGACCTGCTCACCACGATCCTGCCGCACCGGGCGATCGGGGTGGTGTACCGGCCGGAGCGGGAGCGCTGGGCGAATTATGTGCCGACCGTGCTGGGCGATCGGTACGACGCGTTCCTCTGGTTCGACGAGTCGCACGGGCTGCGGCCGTTGCACACGCTGCGGGTGAACACGCACGAGCCGGAGACGTATCCGAGCGGTGTGTAATCGGTTTTGAAGAGCTGATTAATTCGATCTTTCTAATGACGTTCATCCATCAGCCTAGTGACGTGGGCGGACAACTGAAGGGTCAGACATCTCTAGCCGGGAATGCTCCTGCACCGTGCTGTGATCGGGATTACGCTGCGTTCTACCGATCATCCATATCGGATCGACAGGATCAGAAATGAAACAGAACGGAACGGGGTGTCCATGAAAAAGATCGTCCGCCTGCTCCTCGCCGCATTGCTGAGTGCGTGCGGGGTGACCGTCGTGGCGGCCGGACCGGCTGCCGCGACGCTGGCGTCCGGGTACGTGCTGAGCAGTTCGACCGCCACCCTTCCGGCCGAGCTGTCCGCCCTCGCGACCGGCAAGCGCGTGCAGTACCTGTCCACCTCGATCACCGGGAGCACGATCACCGCCACCGGGCTGATCCTCACCCCGAAGTCCGGTAGGAAGAACAGGGTCGTCGCCTGGGCGCACGGCACCACCGGGCTCGCCTACCAGTGCGCGCCGTCGACCAACCAGAGCGTGTTCTGGGAGGAGGCCCGGATCGCGGTCGCCGCCCTGCTCAACCGCGGCTTCACGGTCGCCGCCACGGACTATCCGGGGCTCGGCTCGGGTGGCCAGCACCCGTACCTGATCGGCGCCAGCGAGGCTCGCGCGATCATCGACAGCGTCAAGGCGGCCCGCAACCTCGACGCGTCGCTGAGCACCCAGTACGCGATCGACGGCCACTCGCAGGGTGGCCAGGGCGCGCTGTTCGCCAGCCAGATCGCCCCCGCGTACGACGGCAATCTGGTGTTGGAGGGCACCTCCAGCATCGCCCCGCTGTCGAACGCGGACACCATCGCCCCGTTCATCCCGGGCACGGCCGAGCAGGGTTACCTGGTGATGGCGCTGTACGGCCTGAACGCCGTCGACCCGAGTGTGCAGCCGCTGACCATCCTGGCCACCCCGGCCAAGGCCAAGGTGGGCGTCCTCTACTCGGGCTGTCTCAACGAGATCCTCGCCTCCTACCAGAGTCTGACCGCCGCCCAGCTCGTGAACAACGGCGTGGTGCCGGATTACGTGCTGACCAAACTCGCGCAGTACGACAACCCGGCGCAGTCCGCCCCGACCGCGCCGATCCTGGTGGTGCAGGGCACCGCGGACGAGGCCGTCCCCTACGACATCACGGCCGGCATGCTGATCCCGCAACTGCAGGCGTACAGCCAGCCGGTCCAGTTCGTGCCGATCCAGGACGCGACCCACGACACCGCGGTGATCCAGTCCGCGGACCTGGTCGCCGACTGGATCACCGCCCGTTTCTCCTGATCACCCCGTCGCCGCACCGGGTGACCCGGCCGACCCACGTCACCGATCGACCAGCCCACGGACCGCCGTCAGTCCGGCGGTGTGGCTGACCAGCCCGGCCGGACCGCCATCATCCTGGCGGTCTTGGCCGGGTCCCGGTCGACCAACTCGTCGAGCGCCTCGTCGATCCGCTTCAGCAGATCATCGCCGAGCGGCACGCCGGAGGCGGCCGCGTTCTCCGTGACCTGCTCCGGCCGGGACGCCCCGATGATCGCCGCGGTCACGGTCGGCCGGTGCAGCGTCCACGCCACGGCGAGCTGCGCCATCGACAGCCCGGCCTCCGCGGCGACCGGCCGCAGCGCCTGCACCCGCTCCAGCAGCCGGTCTCCGAGCACCCGGTTGATGAACCGGGGCGCCCGCCCGCCGGCCGCCGCCCGGGATCCCGGCGGCACCGGCTCGCCGGGACGGTACTTCCCGGTCAGCACCCCCTGGGCGAGCGGCTGGAAGACCACCTGCCCGATGCCGGCCGCGGCACAGACCGGCACCACCTCGGACTCGATCACCCGCCACAGCATGTTGTACTGCGGCTGGTTCGCCACGATCCGGGCCCGCAGCCCGGCACTCGCCGCGATCCCCTGCCGCAGCTGCTCGGCCGTCCATTCGGAGACACCGACATACCCGATCTTGCCCTGCCCGATCAGGGTGTCGAAGGCCTCGAACGTCTCGTCCAGCGGAGTGCCCGGATCGAACCGGTGCGCCTGATAGAGGTCGAGGTGGTCGGTGCCGAGCCGGCGCAGCGAGTCGTGGCAGCTCTGGATGATGTGCTTGCGGGACAGACCGCGGTCGTTGGCCCCGTCCCCGACCGGCAGGCACACCTTCGACGCGATCGTCACCGATTCGCGGGGCAGCCCCCGCAGCGCCCGGCCGAGCAGCGTCTCCGCGGCCCCCTGGGCATAGACGTCCGCGGTGTCGAACGTGTCGATCCCGGCGTCGAGCGCCGCCCGGACGCACGCCGTGGCCGCGGCCTCGTCGACCGTCTCCCCGTGGGTGAGCCAGTTGCCGAAGATGACCTCGCTGACGAACAGCCCGCTGGTCCCGAGTCGTCGATGCTCCACGTGCTCAACCTATCCCTCGATGGCGGGCTGTCGATGCCCCACAGTGCTCACCCCGGGCCGCGGGGGTGACCGGCGTGGCAGACGGCGGGTGTCATCCAGGTGTCGGTCCGAGCCGGCTCAGGACCCGGTCGAGGGCCGCCAGGTCCTCGGGCGGCAGGGCGAGCAACTCGGGTGGGGGAGTGCCCAGGATCCGGTTCGCCTCCCGGGCCGCGTCCCGGCCGGCCGGGGTGAGCGTGACCAGGCGGGACCGGCCGTCCGCCGGGTTCGGCTCGCGGGTCACCAGGCCGCGGGCCGCCAGGTCGCCGGTGATCACCGTGGCGTAGGGCGGGTCGCAGCCGAGCAGCCGGGCCGTCTCGCTGAGCGTGTGGGGACCTCCGGCGAGCAGGAGCAGAGCCTTCACGCGGACGAAACTCAATCCCAGCGCCGCGCTGACCTGGACCTTCGCGTCGTGCTGTTCGGTGACGAGCGCGCGCATCGCGCGCCAGGCGCGCTCGGCGGCGCTCATGCCGGGACGCTTTCCGCGGTACGCGTGTGGGTGCGCGCCCCGTCGCCCGTGCTGAGCCGGCCGAGCACCAGCACCGCCGCCCCGAGCCCGCACAGGATGGCAGCGCCGGCGTGCCGGTGCCCGGAGGCCAGCACCGCCCCGATCACCGCGACCCCGAGCGCGCTGCCCACCTGTCGGGACGTGGAGGCGATCGCCGCCGCCACGCCGGCCCGCTCGCGCGGCATGCCGGCGACCGCGGTGGTGGTGATCGGCGCGTTCACCATCCCGAAGCCGATCCCGAACAGCAGATAGCCGATCAGCAGCTGCCAGACCGGGGTGTCCGGTCGCGCCCAGGTCAGCGGGATCGGCCCGAGGGTCATCGCCGCCCCGGCGGCCAGCAGCGGCAGCCGGGTTCCCCGGCTCGCCACCAGCCGCCCGGCGAACGGCGAGACCAGCGCGGTGGCACCGGCCATCGGCAGCGTCCAGAGGCCGGCCTGCAGCGCCGACAGGCCCCGGGTCTCCTGCAGGTAGAGCGTGTTCAGGAAGAGGAATCCGCCCAGCCCGCCGAACGCGCAGATCGCGATCAGCACCGCCCCGGAGAACGGCGGGCTGCGGAACAGGCCGAGATCGATCAGCGGCTCGGCGCGACGCGGTTCCCACCACAGCAGTCCGAGCAGGGCGAGCAGCCCGGCCGTGAAACAGCCCAGGATCTCCGGCGACCACCAGCCGGCCCCCGGCCCCTCGATGATCGCGAAGGTGACCGTGGCCAGCAGCACCAGCACCAGGACCTGGCCGGCCGCGTCCAGCCGGCGGGGTATCGGGGCCCGGGACTCGGGCACGAACAGGGCGGTGAGGATCAGCGCCGCGACGCCGACCGGCACGTTGATCCAGAAGATCGACCGCCAGCCCAGCCCGTGCACCAGGAAACCGCCGACCAGCGGGCCGAGCGCCATGCCGAAGCCGACCACCGCGCCCCACACGCCGATCGCCCGGGCCCGCTCGCGCGGCTCGGTGAAGGTGTTCGTGATGATCGACATGGCGACCGGGTTGAGCATCGAGCCGCCGATCGCCTGCAGTACCCGGAAGGCGATCAGCGCCTCCAGATGCGGTGCGAGGCTGCACAGCAGGGAGGCGACGGTGAACAGGGCGAGACCGGTCTGGAAGACCCGGCGCCGGCCCACCCGGTCGGCGGTCGCGCCGGCCAGCACCACCAGGCTGGCCACCACCAGGGTGTACGCGTCGATGGTCCACTGCAGGCCGGAGACCGGGGCGTGCAGATCGTCGCGGATGGCCGGCAGGGCGATGTTCATGATGGTGACGTCCAGGCTGATGATCAGCAGGCTCATGCAGCAGATCGCCAGGATCAGGTAACGGCGGGGCACGTGTTAGTTGTACCCGTATAACTAAAGGATGGCGCGCGGGATGTTGGTCACATCGACACCGGGTTTTCGAGCGGACACCATGTGGGCATGGTGGCGGGCATGAAAATCTGGCCGGGCAACCCGTATCCGCTGGGTGCGACCTATGACGGCGGCGGCACGAACTTCGCCATCTTCAGTGAGGCCGCCGAGCGGGTCGAGCTGTGCCTGTTCGACGACGAGGGCAACGAGACCCGGGTCGACCTGCCCGAGCGCGAGGCGCTGGTCTGGCACGGCTATCTGCCCCGGGTCACCCCCGGTCAGCGGTACGGTTTCCGCGTGCACGGGCCCTACGACCCGTCCCGCGGCCTGCGCTGCAATCCCCACAAGCTGCTCCTCGACCCGTACGCCAAGGCCATCGACGGCGACTACCGGTGGGATCAGGCGCTCTTCTCGTACGACTTCGGCGACCCGGCGTCGTACAACGACGCCGACTCGGCCCCGTTCGCCCCGCGCTCCGTGGTGATCAACCCGTTCTTCGACTGGGGCAACGATCGGCCGCTCAAGATCCCGATGTGGCAGACGGTGATCTACGAGGCGCACGTCAAGGGCATGACGATCAACCACCCCAAGATCCCCGATGACGTACGCGGTACCTACTCCGGCCTCGCGCACCCCGAGATGATCAAGTATTTCCAGCGCCTCGGGATCACCGCCGTCGAGCTGATGCCGGTGCACCAGTTCGTGCACGACAGCGGCCTGGTCGAGCGCGGCCTGAGCAACTACTGGGGTTACAACACGATCGGCTTCTTCGCCCCGCACAACGGGTACGCGTCGTTCGGCGGCGCCGGCGGGCAGGTGCAGGAGTTCAAGTCGATGGTCAAGGCCCTGCACCAGGCCGGCATCGAGGTGATCCTGGACGTCGTCTACAACCACACCGCCGAGGGCAACCACCTGGGCCCGACCCTGTCCTTCCGGGGCATCGACAACCCGGCGTTCTACCGCCTCGTCGAGGGCGACAAGCAGTACTACTACGACACCACCGGCACCGGTAACAGCCTCAACGTCCGGCACCACGAGTCGCTGCGGCTGATCATGGATTCGCTGCGCTACTGGGTGACCGAGATGCACGTCGACGGCTTCCGCTTCGACCTGGCCGCCTCCCTGGCCCGGGAATTCCACGAGGTGGACCGGCTGGCCGCCTTCTTCGACCTGGTCAACCAGGACCCGGTCGTCTCCCAGGTGAAGCTGATCGCCGAGCCGTGGGACGTCGGGGACGGCGGTTACCAGGTCGGTGGCTTCCCGCCGAACTGGACCGAATGGAACGGCAAATACCGCGACTCGGTCCGCGACTTCTGGCGCGGCGAACCCTCCAGCCTCGGCGAGTTCGCCAGTCGCTTCACCGGCAGCTCCGACCTGTACCAGGACGACGGCCGCCGCCCGATCGCCTCGATCAACTTCGTCACCGCGCACGACGGTTTCACCCTGCACGACCTGGTGTCGTACAACGAGAAGCACAACGACGCCAACGGCGAGGGCAACCGGGACGGCGAGAGCCACAACCGCTCCTGGAACTGCGGCGCCGAAGGCGAGACCGACGACGCCGAGATCGTCGTCCTGCGCGAACGGCAGAAACGCAACTTCCTGGCCACCCTGCTGCTCAGCCAGGGCGTCCCGATGCTCCTGCACGGCGACGAACTGGGCCGCACCCAGCGCGGCAACAACAACGTCTACTGCCAGGACAACGAGCTCAGCTGGGTCGACTGGGAGAATGCCCGGGAGGAGGACGTTCTCACCCACTTCACCCGCCTGCTCCTGAAGCTCCGCGCCGAGCACCCGATCTTCCGCCGCCGCCGCTTCTTCACCGGCGCCTTCGCCGACGAGAACAAACTCCCCGACATCGCCTGGCTGCGCCGCGACGGCGAGGTGATGACCGAAGCCGACTGGAACACCCCGAGCGGCATGACGATGACCGTCTTCCTGAACGGCCACGGCATCCCGGAACGCGGCGCCCTCGGCGAGGAGATCACCGACGACTCGTTCCTGCTGCTGTTCAACCCGCTCAGCGAGGACGTCTCGTTCACCCTGCCGTCCCGCGACTACGGCAAGACCTGGGAGATCGTCGCCCACACCGCCGATCCGCTGCTGGCCCGCCGCCGCAAGACCGCCCGCGCCGGCAGCCGCGTCGACGTCCTCCGCCACGCCCTGGTCGTCCTGCGCTGCCGCTACTGACCCGCTCGGCCGGGGCGTTGCGGACTCCGCAACGGCCCGCGCCGCGGTGTCTGTGGGAAATCCGCTGGCGCCGCGGCCCGGCCGGTGCTGGGCTGGCGGCGTGACGAGAATCGAGCGCCGGTCGGATCCGGTGGCGACCGGACGGATTCTGCGGGCCCTGCCGTCCTGGTTCGGTCTCGAGGAGGCCGTCCGCGACTACGTCGGCGACGCCTCCGTGCTGCCGAGCTATCTGGCGGTCAGCGGCTCGGCGACGATCGGGGTCGCCCTGGTCCGCCGGCACTTCCCCGAATCCGCCGAGTTGCACCTCATCGCGGTGCACCCGGACGCGCGGGGCTCCGGCGCCGGCACGCTGCTCCTCAACGCGGTCGAGGAGGATCTCCGGTGCGCGGGTGTCCGGCTCCTCCAGGTCAAGACCATCGGCGCGTCGTACGAGCATGAGGGGTATGCGCAGACGCGCGGCTTCTATCGCGCCCGGGGGTTCCTGCCGGTGGCGGAGATGCGCGGCCTGGTCTGGGACGGGCCGACGCTGCTGCTGGTGAAGGTGATCGCCCCGGATCCCTAATGGACGCTGCTGATGATGACGCTGGTCTCCGCGGTCGCGCTGTTGACCAGGATGCCGGCGCACTCTCGGTCGTCGGCGGCCATCCGCAGGAGCGCGTCGCCGGACATGCCGGCGTTGAACACGGGCCCGAACCGGCGGGCGAACACCTCCGGGTCGGCGAAGGTGAGGATCCGCTGCCGGCCGTCGCCGTGACCGGTCCGGCGCACGGCCAGGGTGCCGTCCGAGACGAAGCCGCCCGGCGCGTCCGGCACCGGTGTCCCGGTGACCACGACGCCGACGGTCGAGGACCGGAAGAGCGCGACGAACCGCTGGTACGCCTCCGCGTCACGGGTCTGCGCATGCTCGGCCATGACATCCGACAGGGGTGTGTCACTCACGATCGCGAACCCTACGGCAACGCCGGCCGGCGCCGCCCGCCGTGATCGGTCGCGGACGGCGGCGAGGCGGGAGCGGAGGCCGATCACTCCCGCCAGGGTGGCTCTGCCTACCCCCGGCCGAGCAGCTCCAGCGTCCGCGGGTCGGGGCCGTCGTAGAACCGGTCGAGGACCTCGCCGAAGACGCCCGGCTCGGCGGCCGCCGCGGCGAACAGGGTCATCGACGAGCGCAGCTTCAGATCGTCCGGATAGCCGAGGATCTGCTCGGCCGTGCGACCCTCGACGCCCAGCAGCGTGCGGGCGGCATCGGTCAGCCGGGCGCCCAGCACCGGATGCGCCAGATAGGCACGGGCCTCGGCCAGGTCAGCGATCGCGTAGGCCTGCGCGGTGGGGCTCGACCCCAGACCGGTCAACTGCGGAAAGACGAACCACATCCAGTGTGTACGTTTACGGCCCGCGGCCAGTTCGTCGCGGGCTCGCTCATAAACGCCGTCCTGGGCGCGGACGAAGCGTTCCAGGTCACTCATCCCCCCGATGGTAATCGTGTCGCCGGCCGGAGCCGGCGATCCGCGCGATGTGCGCGCCGGGCTCGCCGGGCACCGCGCGGCGGGCCGCGCCGAGACCACTCACCCCCTCGACGGTGACCTCGACGATGTCCGCGTCGGCCAGCACCGTGGTCTCCCCGCCGGCCGGCATCCGCAGGATCAGGTCGCCGTGGTCACGCAGCTCGCCGGCGTCCGCGGTCAGGCCGGTGACCCCGGTCACCAGGTATCGGTCGAGGTGCGGGTGCGGGGTGGCGAGCAGGCTGGTACCACGCACCGACAGGATCCACGGGACGCTCAGCGCGCCCGCCCACGTGGAGCCGCCGACCCGGGCCAGCACGCAGCGGCGCCCGGCGGCGTCGACGAAGGGCGCGGCCGGCCCCAGCCGGCCCCGGCCGAAGACGCCCCGGGCGCGCGGCCGGAAGGCGACACCGTCATAACCGCCGATGGCGTACGACGCATCGGCCCCCGCCACGAGCAACACCCACTCGCCGTCGAGTTCGAACAGCCGCGGGCAGTCCACCTGCCCGCCCGCGGCGGTGGTCAGCACACCGTCGTACGACCAGTCGTCCAGATCCGCGGAACGGTATTGCAGGACCGCGGAGCCGCCCCCGGCCGCGGTGGCGGCGACCAGCATCCGCCAACCGCCAGGTGCCGCGAAGACGAACGGATCGCGCACGTCGGAGAAGCCCTCCGGGGCGGCACCCAGCACCGGCTGATCAGGATCGGCCAGCCAGCCCGTCAGATCGGCGGCGGCGGTGGCCCGGCGCACCCCGGAGCCCGGACCGGAATGGAAGAGCACCGGCCCGGACGGGCCGTCGACGACCGACCCGCAGCCCGGGCCGCCGGGCGCGGCGGCGACCGCGCCCTCCCGCCAGATCACCAGATCGTCGGAGACGGCGCAGCCCCAGCCGGCGTCGCCGCCGGACCGGTGCTCGTAGAACAGGTGGTAGCGCCCGTCGCGGTGCAGTACCCCGAACAGGTCGCCGACCCGGCCGTCACGCGGCGTGAAATGCATCCGGGGGCGCGGTCCCGGTCCGACATCCATGCCTCTGCGTAACATCACCGGCGCGCCCGCGCCACCCCGTCCGGCTGCCGATCAGTCGTCGAACTCACCGTCCTTGGCGCCGCCGACGAACGCCGTCCACTCGTCCGGGGTGAAGAACAGCACCGGGCCGTCCGGGTCCTTCGAGTCACGAACCGCGCGGCCACCGTCGGCCAGATCGGCGACCTCGACGCAGTTGTCCGAATAGCTGCGAGTACTGCGACGCCAGCATGCCCCGTTCCGGTCAAAGCTCGCAGCGTAGGTCTTCTCTGTCATCTTGCACCTCCGGGCACATTCTGAGCATCGCCGTGCCCCGGAAACTGTCCGAGATCCGTCAGCCCCGGACAAACGGCATGCCGGTCAGAACAGCGTCGCCGGCCCCTCCGCCTCCCGGGGAGCCGGTTCCGGCAGCGGTGGCAGGCCCGGTACCAGGGCGGCGACCTCGGCGTGGAACCGGCGGGCCAGATCCGGCGCGTCGGCGTTGTCCGGGGTGTGCAGGAAGACCGTCGGGGATCGGCCCTCCCGCAGCCAGCCGGCGGTCGTCGCGACCCACGGCTGCCAGCCGGCCACCGTGCGCTCGGTGTCGTCCCGGCCCAGATAGCGGACGATCGGGTGGTCGGTCAGCGCGGTGTCGCGGCGTGGCATCCGGGGTTTCTTCAACCACGCGTCCCGTTCCGCGGCGCTCGTCGGCGGGCTGGCGAAGAACGTGGTCGTGTCGAACGGAACCCATTCCGCGTCATGCGCGGCGAGCAGTTCCGTCAGACGCCCGGGATCGGTGAAGAAGTCCGGGTGGCGCACCTCCACGGCGTACCGCCGATCCATCGGCAGGGAGCGCAGGAACCGGGAGAGAACGGCGAGATCGCCGGGTCCGAAGGACCCGGGAAGTTGAATCCACAGAGCGGTGGCGCGCGGCCCGAGCGGCTCCATCGCGTCCAGGAAGACGCGCAGGTCCTCCTCGGCGCCGGACATCCGCAGCTCGTGGGTGATCCGTTTCGGAACCTTCGGGATCAACCGGAAGTCCGGAGCGGTCTGCTCCGCCCAGGTGGCCACCGTCGCGCGGGCCGGCGTGGCATAGAAGGTGGTGTTCCCCTCCACCGCATTGCACCATCCGGCGTACGCCCGCAGCCGGTCACCGGTCGCGAAACGCGCCTGCCACGCCTTCAAGGACCACATCGCGCAGCCCACATGAAGGGCCGGAACACCGGTACGCACGACGCCACCGTAGCCGGGCGCGCGGAAGCGACGCCTGGTACCGTGCCGGGACCCGCTCGCCAGAAGGAGTCCTCGTGACCGATTCCGTGGGCCGGATCGGCATCCGCGCCGCGTCCGCCGCACTGCTGCTCGCCGGTGTGACCGGCGGCGTCTACCTGGGCGAGCACCGACCGCCGCCGACCAGCGGCACCCTGGACTCGGTGCAGGCCGAGGCGAACGACATGCAGCTGCTCAAGGATCGGCAGAACGACCACGCCGCGGCCCGCGCCCGGATCACCGCGGCCGAGGGCGTCGCCGCGCAGAAGGCCGCGTCGACCGCCCGCACCGCCTCGGGATACGCCAAAACCCTCGACAAGCAGGCCACCGCGGCCAAGAAGGCGGCCCAGAAGCCGAGCGGCCCGGTCGCCTTCGCCGGCCCGATTCCCGGCTCCTGCACCGAATTCAGCGGCAGCCGGGCGGTCGGATGCGCGCTCACCCTGCAGGCCGGCTTCGGGCTCGACCAGTTCGCCTGCCTGAACAAGCTGTGGAACAAGGAGAGCGGCTGGAACTACCGGGCGGAGAACCGGGGCTCGGGGGCCTACGGCATCCCGCAGTCCCTGCCCGGCTCCAAGATGGCGTCGTTCGGCGCGGACTGGCAGACGAATCCGGCCACCCAGATCAAGTGGGGCCTGGACTACATCAAGAAGCGCTACAACACCCCCTGCAACGCCTGGGCGCACTCGGTCCAGTTCAACAACTACTAGACGGTGATCTATCTCTTGTTGCCCGGAGAGGGTCGCGGTGGGGCAGCGCCGGCCGTGAGGTTGCGGTAAGACTGCATCGATCGATCCTCCCTTGTGGAGGACGTTTCAACGATGCAGCGGTCACTCCGGCCGTTGTGATGATGGTACGGGGGTTCCATCGTGGCGTTGTGGACGCTTCGTCGTGCGGTTTTACCGCCCGCATTCTCCAGGAAACGGGTCCGTCTGCGCTGGGCCGCGGGTCTGGCGGCCGGCCTGGCCGTGGCTGTGGCGGTGCCGGGTGGCGCCGCGGGTGCAGGCGCCGGTGGTGCAGCCGCACGCGCTGACCGTCCAGGAGGCGCTGCAGCAACTGCTGGGCGCGGACACCAAGGATCCGTCACCGGCTGATACGCCGATCGACGACGCCGACCTGGATCGGATGCTGACCCAGGATCTGGCGGATTACGACGCGGATCCGGCGGTGCGGGCCGCTGCCACGGCGGTGCTGGCCACCAATGATCCGGCGCAGATCAAGGACTTTCTGGACAACGGGCTGCCGGTCTACCGCAAGGCCGATCAGCAGCGCCAGAAGGACCAGGCGGACCACAACCGGGTTCAGGTCCAGGAGTGGGTCGTCTCCGGCAGCCCGACCGTGCGGCAGCGGGCGCAGGCCGCTCTGGACTCCAACGACGATGCGAAGATCGCCGCGTTCGTGGCGACCGGGCATGACGCCGCCGATCTGGCGGACAAGCAGGATGCGCTGAACGCGGCGCAGCAGGCCAAGCTGATCCCGAGCAGATGGTCGCCAACGGTGGCTACGAGGTGCAGAAGCTCGGCCAGGCCGCGCTGGACAGTGAGGACCCGGTGGTCATCGCCGAGTTCTACAACACCGGGTACGCGGCGGCCAGCAAGCAGGACGCGGACGCGGAGCAGCAGATCACCGACGCGCTCGCGGCCCGGTCCAAGGCGGTCGCCGACCTGACCGATCTGGCCCAGGCGGCCGGGAAGCCGTTCTGCACACCACTGCTCATCACCCGTTCTGGGACGCCGGCACCCGAAGCTGGATCGATGCCGGACTGTTGAGGGCCGGCGCCACTCTTCGCACGCCGCGCGGCGGCACTGTCAAGGTCACCGCCGTTCACCGCTTCCTCGGTGCCCGGACGATGCACAACCTGACGGTCGCCGATCTCCATACGTACTATGTGCTGGCCGGTGGCACCCCTGTTCTCGTTCACAACTCGATACTTTGTGATATCCACGGGAATCCTATCGATGACAGTGAGCCGCTATATGGGCCATTCCACCGGCTCCAATCCCCGACTCAGAGCCCGGCTGTAGCCCAGCAAATCTTGGAGAGCAGCCAATTGTGGGGCAAGGAGCCCCGTGTGGGACTCATTGATATACCGCAGCCACAGGCGCATCTCGGGCCGCTGCCCGAGGGGGCCGCAGGGGTGGAGTTCTACACGGGTATCCCTCCGGGGCCGCCGTATCCAGGGCAGGTCAGATGGCTCGGCGGTTCCCCGGGTGTGCCGATCGAGGATGGGTACGCGAAGCTTCCGATTATCATCACCAAGTACACCCAATAGGAGGGCTGCCTTGAATCCGCTGGAAGGGCCCCACGTTTCTGTTCGGTCGACCGACGGGCTGGTCTCCATTACCGTCGATCGGGTGACCGCGGATTATCTTCGCTACGCCATTGCAGTATTGGGCGAGCATGTGGCTGCTGGAATGAAGGTTCCTCCTATGTCGGCGGACATGGCTACCAGGCTGGGGAATCTGATGAATGAGGTCGAGGAGTATTTGAGAGCGCACTGAGGCGGCCGTCGTGCGATCGTGCGTCTGGAATTCGTGAGGCGCCGGTGACCGGGTTGCTCAGCCGATCAGGTTGAGCAACCCGGATATCGCGAACGGCGACGTGCGCGCGGTCACGGCGGCGGAAAGTCGCAGCGGATAGGGTCGCCGCATGGTGGAGGCGGTTTTGTTCGACTGTGACGGGGTGCTGGTCGACTCGGAGCGGATCACGAACGCCGTGTTGCGGGGCATGCTGCACGAGCTCGGGTGGGCGGTCGGCGAAGCCGAGTGTTTCCGGCTGTTCGTCGGGAAGGCGCTCGCCGACGAGGTGGGGGTGATCACCGCGCACACCGGGTTCGTGGTCACCGACGAGTGGATCGGCGAGTTCCGGCGGCGCCGCAACGAGGGGCTGCTGGCCGGGTTGGAGCCCATTCCCGGGGCGGTCGCCGCGGTGCACGAGGTCGACCGGGCTTTCGGCGGCCGGGTGGCGGTGGCCAGCGGCGCCGACCGGTTCAAGGTCGAGTTGCAGCTCACCAAGGTCGGCCTGGACGGCGTCTTCGCCGGGAAGATCTTCAGCGGGATGGAGATGCCGCGCAGCAAGCCCGCCCCGGACGTCTATCTCGCGGCCGCCGCGGCGCTCGGCGTCGATCCGGCCCGCGCGGCGGTCGTCGAGGACACCGCGACCGGCGTGCGGGCCGGGGTCGCCGCGGGTGCGACCGTGCTCGGCTACTGTCCGCCGGACAGCCCCGCCCACCACGCGCCGGAGGTTCTCCTCGCGGCCGGCGCCGCCCACGTCTTCACCGACATGGCGCAGCTTCCCGCCCTGCTCACGGCGATGCCTGCAGATCGGCCGGCGCCCGCATCCGCCAGGCATCGGTGATCAGCTCGGCGAGCCGGTCGGTGCTCACCCGCGGCAGCCGGACCATGACCAGCGGGAGCCCGTCGTAGCCCGGCGTGGTGAAGAACAGCTCCGGCTCGCCGAGCAGCAGCGCCTGTTTCTCCGCCTCGTCGCCGACGTACAGCACGGCGATGTCGGTGCGGATCACCCGCGGCCTGCCGGGCAGGCGTTCCGGGTAGGACCAGATGAACCCCTTGTTCGCCACCCGGAAGTCGAACCCGTCACTGTCGATCTCGGTGACCTCGGGCATCGCCAGGGCCAGCCGGCGTACGTCGTCCGCGTCAGCCATGGCTGTGAGACTAGTGTGTCGGGGTGACCGAGCAGATCTGCGAAGTGGTGATCACGGCGGGTTCGGCGGAGTGGCTCGCCGATTTCACCCGGCGCCTGGTGGAGCGGCGGCTCGCGGCGTGCGGGCAGATCACGCCGCAGGTGCGGTCGATCTACCGCTGGCAGGGTGCGGTGGAGGACGAGGGGGAGGCGCGGGTCGCGGTGCACACCCGGCTGTCGCTGGTCGACGCGATCGTCGCGGCGGCCGAGCGCGAGCATCCCTACGACGTACCGTGTGTGCTGGCCCTTCCGGTCGTCGGTGGAAATCCGCGGTATGTGGCGTGGGTCCTGGAGCAGACCGGTCAGGAGATCGCCACGTCGACCAGCCGCGACTGATCGTTCACCCCGTTCCCGGCGAGGGTCACGATCCGCACCGCTGTCGTCGCCCGCGCCGTGAAGGTGCTGATTTTCAGGGCGGAGCGATTGCCGCGTACGGAGTCGACGGTCTGCCAGCCGGTGGGCACCGCGACCTGCACATCCCAGTCGCGCAGGCCGCCGTCCGCGGTGGTGGTGACCGCGATCCGGCTGACCCGGTGTGCCGTGTCCCAGTCCAGCTGCCACCAGTCCGGCCAGCGTTTGCCGGTGGTGTCGTTCCACATGGTGTCCGCCCGGCCGTCGATCGCCGCGCAGGCCGGGGAACCGGCCCGCGCGGAGGACGCGGTGACCCGGCTGGCGAGCCTGGTCAGGGCGGCACCGGGCGCGGGGGTGCCCACCCGGATCGGCACTTCGACGCGGCTGGGGCCGGCAGTGACGCGTACGCGGAAATCGCCCGCGCGGGTCGCGCGGACCGCAACCGGAACGCTGCTCGTGTAACCGGCCGGGAGCCAGGTGGTGATCAGCGAGCGGGGAAGGTGAAGCGCCGGGTCGGCGCTGAGCGAAGCGTCGGCGTAGATCGGGGTCTTTCCGTGGTTGGTGAGTTTCACCGTGATGGTGCCGCCGTTGCACTGTCCGATCGTGATCGGCAGCGTCGCCGGGGCCACCGTGATCGAGACCGGGGGAGTGGCGGACAGCGCCACCAGCGCCACCAGCGTCGAGGAGATCATGCCGGCACCAGCCCGGCCCGGGCCCGTTCGGAGATGAACGACGCCCGCGTGGAGATCGTCCCGCCGCGCCGCGTCACCTGGTTCATCACCCGGTAGTCGGCCCGCATCACGTCGCGTCCCAGCTCGCAGAGCACGTAGCCGCGCTGTCCGTTGGCGAGCTTCAGGTGTGGGTTGTATCGGCGCTGCATGTCGAGTTGCGCGGTGGTGTCGCTGCCGTCGCCGCCGCTGGAGATCGACGTGCCCACGAGCTCCACGGCGACCGGCGGGGTCTCCGGTCTGCCGAAGTCGAGCCGCAGGTCACAGGCGTAGTTGTTGTGGATGTCGCCGGAGACGACGACCGTGCCGGGCATCCGCGCGGCCAGTTCCAGCACCCGCTGCCGATCGGCGGAGTACCCGTCCCACTTGTCCATGTCGAGGCGGTTCGCCGGGCCGCCGTAGACGCACCGGGCCATCATGATCTGCTGGGCGAGCACGTTCCAGCGGGCCGGGGATCGGCCCATCCGGCCGAGCAGCCAGTCCCGCTGCGGTGCCCCGAGCAGGGTGCGCTGCGGGTCGTCGCGGGCGGTGCAACCGGCCCGCAGGTTGTCGCCGCAGGCCTGGTCTGACCGATACTGACGGGTGTCCAGCACGTAGGCGTGTGCCAGATCGCCGAACCGGAACCGTCGATACAGCGACATGTCCGGACCGGACGGTTGTCGCGGCCAGCGCAGCGGCTGATTCTCCCAATATGCCCGGTACGCGTTGGCTCGGCGGACCAGGAAGTCCCGCACCGGCGTGGTGACGAAGCGGGAGACCCCGTCGGCGTAGTTGTCCTGAACCTCATGATCGTCCCAGGTCAGGATCCACGGGAAGGCGGCGTGCGCGGCCTGCAGGTCCGGGTCGGTGCGATACAGCGCGTACCGCATCCGGTACAGATCGAGGGTGTCCGTCTCCAGCTCGAACGTGTCCGGAAGGTGCAGCTTCGGGTCCATCCGGCTGCCGCCCGAGCTGGTGATCGCACCCTCGTAGATGTAGTCGCCGAGGAACATCACCAGGTCGAGACTCTCCGCGGCCAGGTGCCGCCAGGCGTCGTAGTAGCCGTCGCCGTACGCCTGACAGGAGGTGACCGCGAAGCGCAGTGCCCGCGGCGTGGCGGTCTTCGCCGGTGCGGTCCGGGTCCGGCCGGTCGGGCTGAGGAAGCCCTGGCTGCGGAATCGGTAGAAATAGTCGCGGCCGGGGCGCAGGCCGGTCACGTCGACGTGCACCGAGTGCCCGTAGCCGGGGGCGGCGGTCCCGGTGCCGCTGCGGACGACCCGGGAGAACTTCGCGTCCTCGGCGACCTGCCAGTCCACCGGATAGCTCACCGGCGGCAGCCCGCCGGCCGGCTCCAGCGGGCGCGGCGCGAGCCGGGTCCAGAGCAGCACGCCTCCGGGCAGTGGATCGCCGGATGCGACACCGAGCGTGAACGGGTTCGTGAGCCTCGGCCGGGGGAGGGCGCCGGCCAGCGCCACGCCACTCAGCGTGAAGAGCCGCCGGCGGGGAAGTTGCAGCATACCCACTCCCTTTTCCCGATATTTCCGACAACTCTATCGGTGAGAGGATGGTCTGGGTCGCGGTGTTGGTCCGGTGTACACAAACCGGAAATCGGTCTTCCCTCCGGAGCCGTCCGGAATGTCATTGTGGCGGTACGCCCACCCGAACCAGCACCATTCTCACTTTTGGTCCCGTCGGTGACGACCGGGTAGCCTCTGCCGCGCCATGCCAGACCACACCCCCACCCACGCCCCCTCCGCCGTCGGCCCCGACCCGGACGCCGCCGTCGGCCTGGCGCCGGCCGCAGCCCATCCGTCACGGCGGCGGCTGGCCGTGATCCTGGGGGCGGTGCTCGCGATCCTCGCCGCGGTGAACGTCGCCGACAAGTACGGCCCGCACCACACCGGCCTGGTGGCCGGCCCCACGGTGGCCCTGGCCCTGGTCCTGCTCGCCCGCCGCGCCGGCCTCTCGTGGCACGACCTCGGCCTGTCCCGCCGCACCCTGCTCCCCGGCCTGAAGTATGCGATCGGCGCCGTGGCCGTCGTCGCCGTCGTCTACACGATCGGCGCCGCGATCCCCGCCACCCGGGTCGCCTTCCACGATGTCCGCTACCACCTGCACCCGGGCGCCGCCCTGCTCACCGCGTTCGTCATCGTCCCGCTGGGCACCGTCCTGCTGGAGGAGATCGCCTTCCGCGGCGTCCTGCTCGGCCTGATCCACCGCCACCGCGGCGCCACCTGGGCCAGCATCACCTCCTCGGTCCTCTTCGGCCTCTGGCACATCCTTCCGTCGCTGCGCCTGGCCGAGGTCAATCAGGCCGTCGGCGGCACCCTGGGTTCCGGCCTCCCCGGCACCATCCTGGCCATCCTCGGCGCGGTCGCTTTCACCGCCATCGCCGGCCTGCTGCTCTGCGAACTCCGCCGCCGCTCCGGCAGCCTGCTGGCCGCCGCCGCCCTCCACTGGGCCACCAACGGCCTGGGCCTCCTCATCGCCGCCGCCCTGGCCACCACCACCCTCACCTGATCCACCCGCCCTGGGCCGCCACCGTCACCTGATCCACCCGCCCTGGGCCGCCACCGTCACCTGATCCACCCGCCCTGGGCCGCCACCGTCACCTGACCCACCCACCCTGGGCCGCCACCGTCACCTGACCCACCCACCCCGGGTCGCCGCTACCCTCACCCGAACCACCCCACCCGCCCGGGCGGCCGCCGCCGGGGCGGACCCCTCACCGCCCCGCCGCGCACGGACAGGCCGGTAGGGTCGGGGGTATGCGTGTTCCCACTGCTGTGATCACTGCCGGCTCCCTGATCGGCGGCTGGCAGGCCGCCCGCCGCACCGGCGTCCGCCCCCTCGGCGGCCTGGTCCTCGCCGCCGGCGGCGTCCTCGCCGGCCGCGAGTGGTCCCGCCGCACCACCCCGGCCGTCACCGGCGCCCTCGCCGCCACCTACCTCGGAGCCTTCGGCCTGTCCCACCCTCTGGCCAAGAAGATCGGCGCCTGGCCCGCGGTCCTCACCGTCTCCGCCGTCACCGCCGCCGCCTCCTACCTCGTCGCCGACCGCCGCTGACCGGTCCCGAGACCGCGCCGCCGCCTCCTACCTCGACGCCGACCGCCGCTGACCGGTCCGGAGACCGCGCCGCCGCCTCCTACCTCGACGCCGACCGCCGCTGACCGGGCTCGAAACCGCCTCGACCAGCGGGGCCGGCACCGGGCCCACCCGCCGATGTCAGGATGTCACTGGTAGACCCGGACGTAGTCGACCAGCATGGTGCTGGGGAACGGGGTGCTGCTGTCGATCGGCCCGGGGAAGTCGCCGCCGACCGCCAGGTTGAGGATGATGTAGAACTGGTGGTCGTAGATCCACGGCCCGCGGGTGTTCTCCACGGTGTCCTTGACGGCGTTGAAGACCAGGGTGTTGTCGAGGAAGAATCGCATCCCCTTGCTGTCCCATTCGACCGCCCAGACGTGGAAGTCCTGGGACAGGTCGACGGTGGAATACTTCTGGCCGTATCCGCCGGCCCCGTTGTAGGCGGGGGCGTGCAGCGTGGAGTACGACTCGGTGGTGTTGCGGCCGAGCACCTCCATGATGTCGATCTCGCCGTTGTACGGCCATGGGCGACCGGTGAGGAAATCGGCGCCCATCATCCAGAAGGCCGGCCACAACCCGTTGCCCTTCGGCACCCTGATCCGGGCCTCGACCCGACCGTACTGCAGGCTGAACCTGTTGCTCGTGTTCATCCGCGCCGAGGTGTATTGACGGCCCTGGTAGTCCTCGCGGCGGGCCTGGATGACGAGCTGGCCGGCGCCGTTCATCGACGCGTTGGCGCTGTCCGGGGTGTAGTACTGGACTTCGCCGTTCTGCGGGACGCCCGGGTCGTACGTCCATTTCGTGGTGTCCGGTTTGGCGCCGCCGGCGCCGTTGAACTCGTCGTCGAAGACCAGTCTCGTGGCCGGGAACGCCGGGTCGGCCGGTGGGGCGGGCGGGTCGACCGGGTTGCCGCCGGTGCCGTACACGCTGAACTCCCAGAGCGAATAGCCGTACGGGCCGCCCCGCGCCGTGCCGTACATCCGCACGTAGCGGCCGGTGCCGGTGGCGTTGATGACGTCCTTGAGGCCGTCGCCGGTGGTGGTGGCGTAGATCGAGGTCCAGTTCGTGGCGTCGTTCGACACCTGGATCTGGTACGCCTTGCCGTACGCCGGATCCCACTGCAGCACCACCTGGCTGATCTGCGCGGTGGCGCCCAGGTCGACGTAGATCCAGCCCGGGTCGACCCAGCCGTTCGTCGGGCTGGTCGCCCAGCGGCTTGCCGGGTCGTTGTCGAACGCCTTGTCGGCCGTGCACGGGTTGCAGTTGGCGTCGTTCTGTTCGGACGAGGCGCGCGCCGGTTTGGCGTACGACAGCAATCGGGGGGTGGGGTTGGTGGTTCCGCCGCCGGAGAACACCTGGAATTCCCAGAACGAGTATCCGTAGAGGTCGAGCGCGCGGGCGGTCAGGTTGATCCGGACGTAGCGCGCGGTGCCGCTGACCGGGATGCTCTGCTGGCCGCCGGTGCCGCTGCTGGTGGCGTAGGCCTGGGTGTACGCGCTGCCGTCGCCGGAGAACTGGATCGTGAAGGCTTTCGCGTACGCGTTCTCCCAGTTGATCGCGATCCGGCTGATCGCGGTGGGCGCGCCGAGGTCGACCTGGAACCACTGGCCGGCCGCGAACGCGCTGGACCAGCGCGTGCCGTTGTCGCCGTCGACGCCGGCGGTCGCCGGGGTGCCGGCCCATTCCACCGACGACGCGGTGACCGGCTTGTTCTGCGAGACCAGGGTTTCCGCGGCCTGCGCGGCGGGCGCGCCGACCGGGGTGGCGACCAGCCCGGTCAGCGCGACCAGCGCGGTGAGTATTCGTTGTCGGGCAGGGGGCATCGACATGGGGACTCCTGCGGGGTTGTGTCGAAGCTGTTTCCAGCCGGGGAACAGGCTGTGAAATCGCTCTCTTGCGGCACACTCTGAACGCGCTCCCATGCACTGTCAATGGGCCCTCGGAACCGGTTCCGGCAGCGGTTCCGGCATCGATGCAGGTCACCGGGCGCTTCCGTCGACAGCGGCCGATGAAGTTCCGGAACCCGACGGCTCATCCGCCATCCGCCGAGCGCGGCGTCGCCGGCACCACGCACCGGGAGATTGCCCGCGCCGCCGACGTGCCGCTCGGCTCGATGACGTACCACTTCGCCTCGCTCGACGAGGTGCTCGCCGAGGCCTTCACCCGGCACGCCGAGGCCGCCGCGAAGGTCTTCGACGAGCGGCTCGGCGCGGCGACCGACCGGGCGAGTGCGGTCGAGGCGGTGATCGGCCTGATCCGCGACGACCTGATCGGCTCGCCGTCCGACCTGGTGCTGGCCGTGGAGTTGTACGTGCCGCGGCCCGCAAGCCGGCGCTCAAGGCGGTCACCCAGGCCTGGATGCCACCGGATCAATGCCACCGGCTTGACGCCGGCCGGCGCGGGCGCGTCAGGCGGCGACCGCCTCCGGGGTGGGGGAGTCCTGCCAGACCGCCCAGCGGGTGTCCGGGCCGAGTGCCTTCGCGCGGCGCATCGCCGCGTCGGCGCGGTGCACGAGCTCGTCGTGGGTGAGTTCGCCCGGTGCCGACACCGCGACCCCGATGCCGGCGGCGAGGGGGACCAGCCGACCGGCGACCGCGACCGTGCCCATCGCCGCGGCGATCCGGCCGGCCGCCTCGTAGGCCTGGCCGGGAAAGGCCAGATCGGTCAGCAGCACCGCGAACCGGTCCCCGCCGAGCCGGGCCGGCAGCCCGGGAGCCGGCACCGACTGCCGCAGCACCTCGGCGAAACCGGTCAGCACCTGATCGGCGGGCGCGCGGCCCAGCGTCTCCGCGATCTCCGCGAAACCGTTCATGTCGATCACCAGCACGGCCGACCAGGTGCCGGTCCGCGCGGCGTGGAGCAGGCTCCGGTGGGACACGGCGTCGAACCGGTCCCGGTTGGCCAGCCCGGTCAGTGCGTCGGTCAGCGCCGCCGCCTGCCGCCTGCGCCACAGGAGTGTCAGCGCGCCGGACGCCGGGCCCAGCGCCGACAGGCCCCACAGGTACCAGGTGTGCAAGGGGCCTCCTCCGCCGCGCCGACCTGGCTTTGATCGGACACCGACCGGGCCACTTGAGGAACGCCCGCGGCTCCTAGGATCGGTGGATGCCAGTCCCGCAGACGCACGACGAGGCGGTCGAGGCCGCCCACCGGCTCGCCGCCGTCCTCACCCCCGGCGCGATCGGGCGCGACCGCGACGGAGCGACGGTGATCCCGTCCGAGGCGCTCGCCGCGCTCGACTCCTCCGGCCTGCTCGCGATCACCGTTCCGGCCGCCGACGGCGGTCCCGGCCTCGGCCCGCGCACCCTCGCCGAGGTCGCCCGGATCATCGCGGCCGCCGACCCGTCGATCGCCCAGGTTCCGCAGGCCCACTACCTGATGATCGACGTCCTCGCCGTGCACGGCACCCCACCGACCCGCAAGCGGTTGTACGACGAAGTTCTCGCCGGCCGCCGGCTCGGCAACGCACTCGCCGAGCGCGGCGGACAGCACGCCCAGGATCTGCGGACGAGGATCAGCGGCGGCCGGCTGGACGGCGTCAAGTACTACACCACCGGCGCCCTGACCAGCGCCTGGATCGCGGTCAGCGCGCTGGACGAGCAGGGCCGGCTGGTGCTCGCGTTCGTTGCCCGCGACGCCGAGGGCGTGACCGTCGACACCGACTGGGACATGGTCGGCCAGCGGGCCACGATCAGCGGCACCGCCACCTTCACCGAGGTGATCGTCGAGCCCGGGATGCGGCTCGACTACGCCGGCGCCTATCAGCAGCCGCAGCAGCTCGGCGCCCGCGCCCAGCTCTACCACGCCGCGATCGAGGTGGGCATCGCCGGCGCGGCGCTCGCCGACGCCCGTGCCTACCTGCGCACGAAAGCCCGCCCCGCCACCGAGGCGGTCCGGGCGGGCGCGGGCGTGGCGGCCGACGACCCGCACGTCAAGCATCGGTACGGCCGCCTCGCCAGCCGGGTGCGGGCCGCCGAGGCGCTGCTCGACGCGGCCGCACGCACGCTGGAGGCGATCACCCTGACCCCGGCGGACGCCGACGCCGCGGCCCGGGGCTCGCTCGCGGTGGCGGCCGCGAAGGCCTTCGGCAGCGAGATCGCGGTCGAGGCCGGCTCGGAGCTGTTCCAGATGTGCGGGACGAGCTCGGCGGCCGCGAAATACGACCTGGACCGGCACTGGCGCAACGCGCGGACGCACAGCGTCCACGACCCGCTCGACTGGAAGTACCACCACCTCGCCGCCTACGACCTGCTGGACGTGCTGCCGCCCAACCACGGGCAGCTGTAGCGGGCGGGTCAGCCGGTGTAGCGGAACGCGGCGAAGACCACGTCGGCGCTGTGCTCGAAGCCGAGCCGCCCGTACAGCCGGATCGCGTTCTCGTTGTCGTGGACCGCGTGCAGGAAGGGCAGCTCGCCGCGGGCCAGGATGCCGGCCGCCACGGCCAGGGTGAGGCGCGCGCCCAGGCCCTGGCCGCGGAACTCCGGATCGGTGCAGACCGCGGAGACCTCGGTCCAGCCGGGCATCCGGATCCGCTCGCCGGCCATCGAGATCAGGCGGCCGTCGGCGGACCGGATGCCCAGGTAGCGGCCGAGGTCGACGGTGCGCTTGCGGAACGGGCCGGGCTGGGCGCGGGCCACCAGGTCGAGCATCTCGGGGACGTCGTGCTCGGTGAGCGGCACCGCCTCCGGATCGTCGACGGCGGTCATCGCGGTGCCGACCATCTGCACGCCGGCTGAGCGGCCCTCCTCGACCCAGCCGCGGGGCGGGCTGATCGCCGGGCCGGTGAGCAGTGCGTGGTCGGTGAGGGTGGCCAGGTCACGCCAGGCCTTGGGGTCGGCCGGGTCGCTGACGGCGCAGAACGGCGAGATCTCGGGCAGGTATCGGGCGGCGTCTCCGGCGGCCTCGGCGTAGCCGGCCTGTGGCCCGGAGAGGGCGGCCCACACGGGGTTGTTCAGCACACTGTGACATTGCCCGCTGCGAGCCGCCCGCGCCAGTGGATAAGGGGTACCCCTCCTCGGATGAGTGAGTGTTCAGTAACCGACAGTTGACTGGCGTTACGCCGTCATCGCGATCGCCTCCGCCGCGGCGGTCAGGGCCGGGATCGCGGTCGGCCACAGCGGCTTGGCGAAGTGGTAGCCCTGGCCGTAGTGGCAGCCCATGGCGTCCAGGGCGAGGTGCTGCCCGGGCTCCTCGATGCCCTCGGCGACGACAGCCAGGTCCAGGTTGCCGGCCAGGGTAACGATCGCGTCGACCAGGGCGTGCTGCTGCCGGCTGGTCAGAATGTCGTCGATGAACGACTTGTCCAGCTTCAGCACGTCCACCGGCATCTGCCGCAAGTAGCTGAGCGACGAATACCCCGTACCGAAGTCGTCGATCGCGACCCGGACCCCCATGGCGCGCAACGCGCGCAGATCCTGGACCACCTTGTCGGCGTCGCGCAGCACCAGGCTCTCGGTGATCTCCAGCAGCAGCCACTCGGGCCGCGCGCCGGCCGCGGCGAGCGCCGCGCGAACCTGGTCGACGAAGTCGGCCGAGCGGAACTGGCGCGGCGACACGTTCACGCTGACGTAGCGCAGCGTGGTGTGCGGGTCGTCGGCCTTCCAGCGGGCGATCTGGCACAGCGCCTCGCGCATCACCCAGTTGCCGATGCCGACGATCGCGCCGTTCTCCTCGGCGGCCTCGACGAAGTGGAACGGCCCGAGCAGCCCGCGGGTCGGGTGCTGCCAGCGGACCAGTGCCTCGACGCCGGTGACCCGCTGGTCGGCGAGCTCGACGATCGGCTGGAACTGCAGCATGAACTGCTCGTCCTCGATCGCCTCGTGCAGTTGGGCGCGCATCTCCAGGCGCTGCACCATGGCGTGCGCCAGGTCGCTCTGGTAGCGCTGCCAGCCCGCCTTGCCCATCCCCTTGGCCAGGTAGAGCGCCAGGTCGGCGTGGCGCAGCAGCTCGGTGGCGTTGTCCGCGTCGCCGCTGGTCGCGACGCCGACGCTGACCCGGCCGCTGACCAGGTGCAGGCCACCCTCACCGTCGGGCACCTCGATCGGCGCGTCGAGTGCGGCGACGAGCCGGGCCGCCACGTCCTCGGCGGCGTGCGCGGTGTCGCTCTGCTCAACCAGGATGGCGAACTCGTCGCCGCCCATCCGGGCCGCGGTACTGCCGGCCCCGATGATCGAGGAGATCCGCCGGGCCACCGCGATCAGCAGCTGGTCGCCGATCGCGTGTCCGAGCGTGTCGTTGACCTCCTTGAAGTCGTCCAGGTCGACGAAGAGCACGCCGAGCGTGGCGCCGTCCCGGCTGGCCACCGTGAAGGCCTGTTCCAGCCGGTTGCGGAACAGCACCCGGTTGGCCAGCCCGGTCAGCGAGTCGTGGAACGCCTGGTGGGTCAGGTCGTCCTCGAGGCGGCGCTGCTCGGTGACGTCGCGCAGGGTGACCACCAGGCCGGCGACCGTCGGGTCGTCGCGCAGGTCGCGCAGGTCGCACTCGACGGTCATCCGGCGGCCGCCGGCACCCTGCGCGGTCAGCTCGACGCCGTCCAGATCGCCGTGCCCGCGGCGCAGCCGGCAGAGCACGTCGCGCAGCGCCTCCTGCGCCTCCGGCGCGATCAGGTCGGCCAGCGGGGTGCCGGCCGGGATGACCGTGCCGAACAGCTTGTCGGCCGACGGGCTGGCGTACCGGACGGTGGTGTCCTGGTCGCCGTCGACGATCAGGATGACGTCGACGGTCCGCTGGACCAGGGTGCGGAAGTAGGTCTCGCTCTCCCGGCGGCCGACCTCCGCGGTCAGCGAGATCCGGTCCAGCACGACGGCGATCTGCGCGCCCAGCGTCTGCAGCGCGGGCCGCAGGGTCTGCAGCACGTCCTCGGCCGCGCCGACGATCAGCTGCCCGTGCCACTGCCGGCCGGGCAGCGGCTGGGTGGCGAACAGGACCGTCGGGAAGCCGCCCGCGTCCACCCCGGCGGGCAGGTCGGCGGCGGCCCGCCAGTGCACGGCGACGTCGGCCGGGCCGGGGGCCTGCGGCGGCAGCTCCAGGTGGTAGGGCTGGCCGGGCGGCATCAGCCGGGCCACCGCCTGGTGCAGCGCCGCGACCACGTCGCGTTCGGTGGCGGCCGCGAAGAGCAGGGCGCCGGCCTCGCGCAGCGCCCGCTCCCGGGCCACGGCCTGCCGCTGCGCCATCGCCAGGTCCGCGAGCCGGCCCAGGACCAGCAGGAACATCACCGCCGCGGCACCCGCGATGACCGGCGCGTCGACGATGCCGTCGCGCTGGATCTCGGCCGGGCGGCCCTGCAGATACTCCAGGCAGAGCAGGATCGGGGCGATCAGCGCGGCCGCGGTCATCCAGACCAGGCGGTGCCGCCCGATGATCGAGCGGCACCGCTCGGCCGGTTCGGTGAGCTGCCGCATCGACGGGCGCAGCGCGGTGAAGCCCATCGCCGAGTAGAACAGGACCCAGCCCAGGTCGACCGGCCCGCCCAGGACCCAGTCGTCGCGCAGCTGGGACTGCCCGTAGAAGATGTCCGAGACCAGCAGGCCGAGCATCGCGACGCCGAGGCTGCCCAGGGTGCGGGGACGGGTGCCGGTCTGGGTCAGCATCCGCAGGATCATCGCGAGGACCAGCACGTCGCCGAGCGGGTAGCCGATCGAGACGATCTTCTGCAACACGGTCAGGTCCTGTGCCCGGGTGAACGGGGCGATCCAGTAGACCCAGGCCAGCAGGCCCAGGCCGACGGTCGGAACCAGGGCGTCCAGCAGGGCGCCGCGGTTGTCGCCGCGGCCCGAGCGGGCCCGGATGAACAGCAGGAGCGCGCCGGTCAGCAGCGGGTAGACGAGCAGGTAGAACAGGTCGGCCAGGCCGGGGAAGCCGGGCCTGCCGCCGAGCGCGAGCACCAGGTTGTACCAGCTGTCCCCGGTGGTGAAGCAGGCGAGCGCGGCACTGACGAGATACCAGGGCAGGCGCCGGCCGGGCCGGTTCAGTCGGGTACCCACCAGGATCGCCGCCGCCGACGAGTAGCCGAGTAGCGCCCAGGTGTACAGGTGGGCGGCCGGGAACGCGTAGTAGAGCGCGACCAGCAACAGCGACCAGGCGGCGAAGCATGCGCGAGCCGTCCGCGTCGTCATGCGGGCTCCGTTCGGGGGAGGGGAGAGGTCCGACTTTGCCGCTATCGGGTTCTTCGACGGGGATCTGAGGGGGGCTTGACGGGTCGCACCCGGACGGCAATCAATAGACGGATGTCGTTTCTTAACCTTTCGGCCACCCGCCGTGTCGGAAGTCGTCGATGATCTTGAGGAGGATGCGGGCATGTCCCTTCGGCGCATCGGGGTCGCACTGGCGTCCCTGACACTTCTCGGCACCGGCGTCACCGCCGCGTCGCCGCAGGCCCAGGCGGCCACCACCGTCCCGGCCTTCGACCACATCGTCCTGGTGATGTTCGAGAACAAGGCGTCCTCGCAGATCACCTCGTCATCGGCTGCGTACTTCACCGCCCTGGCCGGCCAGGGCGCGAAGTTCACCCAGTCGTACGCGATCACCCACCCCAGCCAGCCCAACTACATCGCGTTGTTCTCCGGCGCCACCCAGGGCGTCACCAACGACAACTGCCCCAAGACGTTCACCACCGGCAACCTCGGCGCCCAGCTGATCGCGGCCGGCCGGACGTTCAAGGGCTACTCCGAGGCGATGCCGTCGGACGGCTACACCGGCTGCTCCAGCGGCACCTACCGGCGCAAGCACAACAGCTGGGTCGACTTCAGCACCGTGCCGGCCGCCAGCAACGTCCGGTACTCGACCTTCCCGTCCGACTACACCCAACTGCCGACGGTCTCGTTCGTCACCCCGGACATGTGCAACGACATGCACGACTGCTCGATCAGCACCGGCAACACCTGGCTCAGGAACAACCTCGACGGGTACGCCCAGTGGGCCAAGACCCACAACAGCCTGCTCATCGTGACGTTCGACGAGGACAACTCGCTCTCGCTGAACCACATCTACACCGCCTTCGTCGGCGCGAACGTGAAGGTCGGCTCGTACTCCGAGAAGATCACCCACTACACGGTGCTGCGCACCATCGAGTCCGCGTACGGCCTGTCCGCCCTGGGCGGCGCGGCCGGCGTCTCGCCGATCACCGACGTCTGGCAGTAGTCCCATGTATCTGGCCTCGGTGGAACGTCCGGCCGTGCGCCGGACCGACCGCACCCAGCGCCTCGCCGGCACGGTTCTGGCTCTCGGCACGGTCAGCCTGATCACCGACGTGTCCAGCGAGATGGTCTCGGCGATCCTGCCGCTGTACCTGATCGCCGGACTGGGGCTCAGTCCCGCCGTCTACGGGCTGATCGACGGCGTCTACACCGGGGCGACCGCACTGCTGCGCCTGGCCGGCGGCTATGTCGCCGACCGGGCGCGGCGCCGCAAGACGGTCGCCGCGGTCGGCTACGGCCTCTCCGCGGTGATGAAGTTCGGCCTGCTCGCGGCCGGCACCGCAGTCCCCTGGATCAGCGCCGCGATCGTCGCCGACCGGGCCGGCAAGGGCCTGCGCACCGCGCCCCGGGACGCGCTGATCACCCTGGCCACCCCCGCTACCTCGCTGGGGCGCGCGTTCGGCGTCCATCGCGCGATGGACACGGCCGGCGCGTTCGCCGGGCCGCTGGTCGCGCTCGCCGTACTGGCCGCCTCCGGGCAGGCCTACGACTCGGTCTTCGTGGTCAGTGGCTGCATCGCCATGGTCGGCGTGCTCGTCCTGGTGCTCTTCGTCCGTGATCACCGCGGCCCGCGGCCGGCCGCGAACACCGTCAGCCTGCCCGCTGCGGCCGCGCTGCTGCGCCGCAAACCGGTCCGGATGCTGCTGATCGGCGCGGTCCTGCTCGGGCTGAGCACCATCGGCGACGGCTTCGTCTACCTGCTGCTGCAGCGCCGGGAGAGCCTCGCGACCGGATGGTTCCCGCTGCTCGCGGTCGGCACCAGCCTGACCTACCTGCTCCTCGCGGTGCCGTTCGGGCGGCTCGCCGACCGGGTCGGGCGGGCGCCGGTCGTCCTCGGCGGCTACGCCGCCCTCGTCGTCGTCTACACCATGCTCGGCTCCGGGCTCGGCGGCCCGGTCACCATCGTCGCGGTGCTTGTGCTGTACGGCGGTTACTACGCCGCCACGGACGGAGTGCTGATGGCCCTCGCCGGTCCACTCCTGCCGGCCGAGTTGCGCACCACCGGGCTGGCCCTGGTGCAGACCGGGCAGGCGCTGGCCTACCTGGTCTCCTCGGTGCTGTTCGGGCTGGCCTGGCAGTGGTGGGACGCGACCGGGGCGATCCGCGCCTTCACCGTCCTGGCCGTGCTGACCCTGTCCGTCTCCGCCGGGCTCCTGCTGAGGTCGAACCGTGAGCGCTGAACCGTCTCTGCGCCGGCGGGTGCTGCTCGCCGCCCTGGTCTCCGTGGTCCTGCTCGGCGGGGCGGTGGTGTACGTGGTGATCGCCGGGCGCCGTGGTTCGGCGCCGGCCGCGGCGGCGGTGGTCGACGCGGGCCCCGGCGACCGGGTGCTGTTCCGCAGCACGGCGGCGTCCGGGTACGGGCGGGTGGCGACCGTGGCGCGTGGCGCCGAGACGGGGCAGCGGACGGTCTCCGGGCTCGACTGTGACCGGGTGTACGCGGCCGCCGGGCGCGGGATCTGCCTGCGACCGGACGGGCCGCTCGCCACCTACCAGTTGGCGGTGCTCGACGCCGGGCTGCGGGTGTCGGACACCTACCCGCTGGTCGGGGTGCCGAACCGGGCGCGCGTGTCGCCCAGCGGCAACGTCCTGGCATGGACGGTGTTCGTGACCGGCGACTCGTACAACGGCGGGAGGTTCTCCACCCGGGCCGGCATGCTGAACCTGGCCACCGGCGACACGGTGGACTCGGTGGAGTTGTTCTCGGTGGTCCGCGACGGCCGGCCCTACCGGGCGGCCGACGTCAATGTCTGGGGTGTCACCTTCGCCGACGACCAGCACTTCTACGCCACCCTGTCGACCGCCGGGAAACGCTATCTGGTCGCCGGCGACGTGACCGCGCAGACCGTGCGGACCCTCGCCGAGAACGTGGAGTGCCCGTCGCTGTCACCCGATCGGACCCGGATCGCCTTCAAGGAGGCGATCAAGGGGGATCCCTCGAAGGGGTGGCGGCTGACCGTCCTGGATCTGGCGACGATGCGGCGGACGCCGCTGGCCGAGACGCGCAGCGTGGACGACCAGACGGCCTGGTACGACAACACCACGGTGATGTACGCGGTGCGGCGCGGCAGCCGGAACTCCGACGTGTGGGCCGCCCCGGCCGACGGCGGCGGAACGGCGCGACTGCTCATCCCGGACGCCGAGTCACCCGCGGCGCTGTGGAATTGAGCCGTTGTTTTGTACGGTATACCGCCATGGAGTCCGATCGACAGGTGATGACGGCGGGCGCGCGGCTGGCGCTGGCCCGGTGGGAGCGGCGGCTCGGCGTGCCGGAGTCCCCGGAGCCGGGATTGGTGGCGCTGCTCGACCGGCACGCCGCGCGGATCCGGGACTCGGTGTCGGGGATGACCGTGGCGAACCTGGCCGCGTATGCCGACGGCGTCGCCGACACCGCGGCGGCCCGGGGGTGGACACACCCGGACGCGGGGGCCGACTGGCGGGCGGCGAGCTGGCCGTCGCTGCACCTGCTCGCGGTCTGCCTGCTGGCCCGCAGCCTGCCCTGACCACGGTGTCGCCCCCGGTCGCACGCGCGGCCGGGGGCGACGTCAGGTCGTCGTGGGGTCAGCCGAGGCGACGACGGCGCTCGTCGCCGGGCAGCTCGGCCTCGATCTGCTCCTTGCGGACCTCGCCGCTGACGGTCCGCTCGTCGGTGACCGTCTCCTTGCCCAGGCGCACCCGCTCCACCGGCACCGTCTCGGTCTGCACCACCGGCCGCTCCTCGTGCAGGGTGACCTCGTGCTCCGACTCGGTCAGGTCCGGGCCGCTGAAGGCGGCGTCCCGGTTCGCGTCGGTGACCGGCTCACGCTCCAGCCGCACCTCCTCGCGGGTGACCGGCACGCTGACCTGCTGCTGCTCGGTCGTCACGTACTTGCGGAGCCGGGCCTTGCCGGTCCGCTCACGCTCGGTGCCGACGGTCAGCCGCTCCTCCGAGCGGGTCATCGCGTCGTCGCCGCGCAGGTGGCCGTCGCCCTGGCCGGCGCCGAGCTCGTAGTCGGTGCCGCCGGGGCGGCTCTGGCCGGTGTAGTTCTCGTCGGTGTAGCTATCGCCGGTGTAGTTCTCGTTCGTGGCGGTCGCCCCGGCCTGGTACGACCGGTAGCTGTCGTGCTGGTTCACGCCGTAGTAGGAGTAGAGCTGGTCGACCTCGGCCTGGGTCAGCGGCTCGTCGTGCGAGGCGTCCACGTTCGGCGCGTCCTTGACCGTCGCCTTGTCGAACGGCACCACCAGCCGGTCGTCGCGCAGGTCCGCGTCCTGCAGCGGGACCAGCGACTCGTTCAGTCCGAACAGGCCGGTGCGGACACTGACCCAGGTGGGCAGACCGGCGGCGTCGGTCCACACCTGCCCGGCGGTGCCGATCTTGTCGCCGTCCCGGTCGTGGACGTCGCGGCCGCTCAGCGTGTGAATGTGCTCCTGCGTGATCACGGGGGGTCTCCTATCGTCCGGTATGTAGCGATGTATTCAGTTTTGAGCTCTCGGGTTAGTTGTGCCCACGGCTGCCGGCTTCTAACAACCCACTTCCACTCATTCACGCCCCGTTCGTGTCAGCGGCGGGATCGGGGTCGCCGGCGTTTGGGTGCCCCGGGCGGCGGGCACTGCACCCGCATGTTTGCGGCGGAGAATCTGCGTGACTGGCGTGGCCAGAATGTGATCGACCGGGACGGCGACAAGATCGGAGAGTTGGAGGCGGTCTACGTCGACACGGCGACCGACGAACCCTCATTCGTCACGGTGCGCACCGGCTTCATCGGGCGGCACCGCCTGACCTTCGTCCCGCTCGGCGGGGCCACCGTCAAACCGGACGCCGTTCGGGTGCAGGTGACCAAGAAGCAGACCGGCGACGCCCCGTCGATCGATGTCGACGGTGAGCTGCTCGCCGCTGACGAGCCGGGCGTCTTCGCCCATTACGGTCTCCCGTACGCGGCGGGTGCCGGCGGCGAGCGTCGCCTCGCCCGCCGCTGAACAGCCCCACCCGCCGCGGAATCAACCGCGGCGGGCATCTTGCCCGTCGTGGAATCAACTGCGGCGGGCATCTCGCCCGTCGCAGCATCAACCCGGGTGGGCGCCTCGTCCGTGGCTGAACCAGCCCTCGGTGGGCGCCCCGCCGTCGCTGAACCAGCCCTGGCGGCCCCCGGCCCGCCTGCTGGGCGCGGTCTCGGATGCCTCCGGCCCGCCGGCTGGGCGCGGTCTCGGATGCCTCCGGCCCGCCGGCTGGGCGCGGCCTCGAATGCCCCCGGCCCGCCCACTGGGCGCGGCCTCGAATGCCCCGGTCAGGCCGGCCTGCGCGGGATCGGCTCGCGGCCGCCCCGGAGCTCGACCACCGTGCCGCTCGCGCCGCCGGCGATCAGGTCCAGGACGGCATCGACCACCTGAGCCGGCGGGATCAGCGGTGGCGTGACCGCCCGCTCGGCCGGGCTCAGCGCGGCGAACTCCGCGTGCGCCCGGTCCAGGCCGATCCAATCCGGCACGATACAGGTCACCCGCACCCCGTCGAGCCCGGCCAGGCTGGTCGTCAGCCGGACCAGGCCGGCCTTGGCCGCCGCATACTCCGGTGACCCGTAGGCGCCGTCCCCGCGCGCCGCACTGGACGCGACGTTGACCACCACCCCGCCGCCGAGCCGGCGCATCGGCTCCCGGACGAGCTGGGTGAGCAGCATCGGCGCGGTCAGGTTCAGCGCGAGGGTGGCCGCCCAGTCCGCCGGCTCCGCGTCCGGATACTGCCGCCCGCCACGCGTCCACCCGCCCGCGTTGTTCACCAGCACGTGCGGACCGCCCAGCTCGGCCGCGACCCGCACCACACCTCTCGCCTGCTCCGCATCGGTCACATCAGCGCAGACCGCGACCGCCACCCCGCCGGCCACCGCCGGTGAATCCGCTCCCGCTGCCGCATCCGCGCCCACCGATAAACCCGCAGCCGCATCCGCGCCCGCCGGTGGACCCGCACCCGCAGCCGCACCCGCGACCTGCTCGGCGCGGGCCGCGCTCGCCTCGGCAGCCGCACCGTCGACATCCGCGACGACCACGGTGAAACCGGCCCCGGCCAGGCCCACGGTCAGCTCTCGGCCGAGGCCCGCGCCACCCCCGGTCACGATCGCGACGCGCCGCGGCGAGCCGATCCGCGGGAGAATCTCGCCGGCCATCGGATCTCAGCCCGCCAGAGCGTCCACCAGGCGGCGCGCCGAGCCGGCCAGATTCCACCGCTCGGCGAGGGCGAGCAGCGCCTGCGGGTCGCGAGGCTCGCGCGGCAGTGCCGGATCCACGTCGGGCAGCTTGACGTCGAGCGCCACCCGGCAGACCGGCAGAGCCTTCGCCAGGTAGTCCCGGCCGGCGGCGAGCTTCGTGCGGACGCCGGGGGCGAAGCCCGCCTCCGGATCGTCGAGGGCGGCCAGGATCTCGGCGATCCCGCCGTAGCGCTCGATCAGCCGGGCGGCCGTCTTCTCCCCGACGCCCGCGACGCCGGGCAGCCCGTCGCTCGGGTCGCCGCGCATCGCCGCGAAGTCCGCGTAATACCGCGCCGGCACCCCGTATTTCCCCTGGACCAGAGCCTCGTCGGCGTCCTCCAGCTTGGCCACGCCGCGCCCGCAGTAGAGCAGCCGGGTGCCCCGCGCGTCGTCGACCAGCTGGAACAGGTCGCGGTCGCCGGAGACCACCTCGACCGGGGCGGCCTGGGTCGCGGCGATGGTGCCGAGCACGTCGTCGGCCTCGTAGCCCGGCACGCCGAAGGCCGGGATGCCGACCGCCTCGAGCACCTCCAGCAGCACCGGCACCTGGCGCTCCAGTGCGGCCGGCACCTCCTCGACGGTGTCGTGGGCGACCCGGTGCGCCTTGTAGGACGGGACCAGCTCGACCCGCCAGGCCGGCCGCCAGTCCGCGTCGAGGGCGCAGATCAGCCGATCCGGCCGCCGGGTGCGGACCAGCTGGGCGATCATGTCGAGGAAGCCGCGGATCGCGTTGACCGGCTCGCCGGCGTCGGTCTGCGCCGCCTTCTCCGGGATGCCGTGGAACGCCCGGAAATAGAGGCTGGGGGCGTCGACGGCCAGCAGTGGTCGGGTCACGCGCCTACCCTGCCACACCCCTCCGACATTTTCGGCGACCGCGAGACGGCGTCCCGGCTGTCCCGGAACTTGAACGAGCGTTAAGCTCAGGGGGTGACCGTGGATCGACTGCTTCCCACCCCTGAGGCACACGACCTGCTCGACCTGACCCGTGAGCTCGCCACCCGTGAGCTGGCCGGCAAGGTCGACGACTACGAGGCGCGCGGCGAGTTCCCCCGGGAGATCCTGCGTACGTTAGGGCGTTCCGGCCTGCTCGGCCTGCCTTATGCCGAAAGCGACGGCGGCGCCGGCCAGCCGTACGAGGTCTATCTCCAGGTTCTGGAGATCCTGGCCGGCACCTGGCTGGGGATCGCCGAGGCGGTCAGCGTGCACACGCTGTCGTGCTTCCCGGTGGCGGCCTTCGGCAGCGAGCGGCAGCGCAAGGCGCTGCCCGAGATGCTCGGCGGCGAGCTGCTCGGCGCCTACTGCCTGTCCGAGCCGCAGGGTGGCTCGGATGCCGGCAACCTCGCCACCCGGGCCGTGCCGGACGGCGAGGACTGGCTGGTCAACGGCACCAAGGCGTGGATCACGCACGGCGGCCGCGCGGATTTCTACAACCTGTTCGTCCGCACCGGCGGCCCCGGCCCCAAGGGCATCTCCTGCCTGCTCGCCGACGCCGCCACGCCGGGCCTGCTGCCGCAGGCGCCGGAGCGGCTGATGGGCCTGCGCTCGTCGGCTCCGGCCCAGATCGTGCTGGACGACGCGCGGATCCCACACGACCGGCTGGTGGGGGAGCAGGGGCAGGGGTTCGCGATCGCGATGCAGGCGCTCGACGCGGGGCGGCTCGGGATCGCGGCGTGCGCCGTCGGGCTGGCCCAGGCGGCCACCGACTACGCGGTCGCCTACGCACGGGAGCGGGAGCAGTTCGGGCAGCCGATCGGCCGGTTCCAGGGGGTCGGGTTCATGCTGGCCGACATGGCCACCCAGGTGTCCGCGGCGCGCTCGTTGCTGCTGGCCGCGGCCCGGTTGAAGGACGCCGGCCGGCCGTTCTCGGTCGAGGCGGCCAAGGCGAAGCTGTTCGCCACCGACGCGGCGATGCGGGTGACCACCGACGCGGTGCAGATCCTCGGCGGCTACGGCTATGTGGCCGATCATCCGGCCGAGCGCTGGTTCCGTGAGGCGAAGGTGTTGCAGATCGTGGAGGGCACCAACCAGATCCAGCGGATGGTGATCGCCCGCTCGCTGACCGGCTGAGCCGCGCCGGCGACCCGGTCGTTACTCTTACCGGCGTGGAAGAGATCGACCGGGCGATCGTGTCAGCCCTCACCGTGGACGGACGGCTGACCTATACCGATCTGGCCGAGCGGGTGGGCCTCAGTGTCTCCGCCGTGCACCAGCGGGTGCGCCGGCTGGAGGAGCGCGGGGCGATCGCCGGTTACACGGCGAAGGTGTCGTTCGAGGCGCTCGACCTGCCGTTGACCGCCTTCGTGGCGATCCGCCCGTTCGATCCGTCGCAGCCGGACGACGCGCCGGAGCGGCTGGCCCACCTCTCCGAGATCGACTCCTGCTACTCGGTGGCCGGTGAGGACTTCTACATGCTGCTGGTCCGGGTGAAGAGCCCGGCCGACCTGGAGCGGCTGCTGCAGGACATCCGCACGGCGGCGAATGTGACGACCCGGACCACGGTGGTGCTGTCCACTCCTTACGAGAACCGGCCACCCAGGATCGCCCCCGAATAGGCTGTTGCCTGGTTTCCTAGGACGCGTCAGGGGATGTGTCGGATGAACGCCGACGACGTCGACGCGGCAGTTCAAGAGCTGCAGGACACGCTTGCGCCGTACGCCTACGGCCCCGCCTGGTCCACCCGGGCCGGCGACCTCGACTGGACCTGCCGGCAAACCGCCGTGCACATCGCGCACGACCTCGTGGCGTACGCCGCCCAGCTGGCCGGCCGGGCCGACAATGGGTATCTCCCGCTGGATCTGCGGGTCGACCCGGGCGCGACGCCGGGCGAGGTCCTGCGGGTGATCGCGGCCGCGGCCGGACTGCTCAGCGCCCAGCTGCGCGCGGCGTCGCCGGACGACCGGGCCTGGCACTGGGGGCCGGCCGACCCGTCGGGATTCGCCGCGCTCGGCGTCAACGAGATCCTGATCCACACGTACGACGTGGCCGGCGGTCTGGGTGTTGCCTGGCGGCCGCCGGCGGCGCTCTGCGCGGCGGTGCTGAGTCGGCTCTTTCCCGGGCATCCGGACGGCGACCCGGTGGCCGCCCTGCTCTGGTGCACCGGGCGGATCGCGCTGCCCGGCCGCCCCCGGCGCACCTCGTGGGTGTTGCGGGCCGCCGTGGATTGACCGGACCCGTGTCGGCTCGGGCCGGAGCGCGTTGTCCCGCAGGGACATCAGGCGTCCGGCACGGGCATCAGCCTGTCCGGCACGAGCGGAGGCGGACGGACCATGCGGCGACGAACTCTGCTGGCCGCCGGCGGCGCCGGCGTGGCGACCGCCGTGGCCGGCGGGCTGTGGGCCCGCGGATCCGCGCCGGCCACGGTGCCCGCGGTGCCCGTGCCGTCGGTGCCGCCCGGTCCGGAACGCTGCGAGCTCCGGTACTCGAAGGCCCGCGGGACGACCGTCGACTTCTACACCGCGGTGCCGGCCGGGCACGGGGACGGCACCGGGCTGCCGGTCTGCCTCGTGCTGCACGGCGGATCGAAGCGGCCCGCCGACTTCGAGGCACTCGGGCTCGGACACTTTCTGACCGACGCGGTGGCTCACGGCGCGCCGCCGTTCGTGCTGGCCGGCGCCACCGGCGACCGTCTCGCCTGGCAGCCCGACGGGCGCGACGACCCGCAGCGGATGGTGCACGAGGAAGTGCCGGCCTGGTGCGCGGCACGTGGCTTCGACACCAGCCGGCTGGTCGCCTGGGGCTGGTCGATGGGCGGGTACGGCTCGCTGCTGCTGGCCGAGACCTTCCCCGGGTTCGTCCGCGCGGTGGCCGCGTTCTCCCCGGCGGTGGTGCCCGGGGACGTGGTGTTCCAGAACGCGGACCGGCTCGGCGCGACGCCGGTGGGATTGTGGTGCGGCAGCCGGGATCCGCTGTACGGCAGCGTGCGGGCGTTGCGGCGGGTGCTGCCGCGCGAGCCGGCGGTGGGGACGTTCGGGCCGGGCGGGCACGACTTCACGTACTGGAGCACGTTGATTCCGGCGGCGTTCGCCTTCCTCGCCGCACAGCTGGATTGACCGGAGGGGCGGCCGGGTGGCCGTCCGACCTGCCGGGTGTGCGCACCGCGGCGGCCGCGGGGGCGGGGGGCGGGGGTCTCCCGGCTGTCTCCCGGCGGCCCCGGGGATCGATAGAACGACATACTCCTGGTAGAAATGTGTCGATCACATCGGCTCCGGTGGGGCGATGGCGCGATCTACGGGGGTTCCACATTGGCTATACGACGGCATGCGCCCGGTGGCGCCGTGCCGCCGGTCGGCTGACGCTGCGCGGGTGACGCCCGCTTTCTTCGACGGTTTGCCGGGCGTGCCGACAGGCGCGCCGGCTGCCCTTTTTTCGCAGTAGACGTCTACATCCGTACGGGGGATGGATTCATGGGTTCGACACGACGATGGCGGCTGCTCGCCGGTGTCGCGATGGGCGTGGCCACCGCGGTGGCCCTGCCGCAGACGGCGGTGGCGGCGGTGCCGCGCGTGGTGGCACCGGCGGTGGCGCCGGCGCCACCGCTGACGGTGCAGCAGGCGCTGGACCGGTTGCTGGGCGGGCAGACCCGGGAGGCATTGCCGACCGACAACCCGATCGACGATGCGGCGCTGGACCGGATGCTGGTCCAGGATCTGGCCGACTACGACGCGGACCCGGAGGTCCGGGCGGCCGCGGCCGCGGTGCTGGCCACCGATGACGCGGCGAAGATCCGGGACTTCCTGGACAACGGTCTGCCGGTCTATCGCAAGGCGGCCGACCAGCGCAAGCGGGATCAGGCCGAGCGGGACCGGGCGCAGGTCCAGGAGTGGGCCGAGACCGGGGGCCCGCTGGTGCGCAAGGGCGCGCAGGCGGCACTCGACTCGGGCAGCGACGCGAAGATCGCGGCATTCGTGGCGACCGGGCAGGCCGCGGCGGACCTGGCCGACAAACAGGACACGCTGAGCGCGGCGGACAAGGCCCGCACGATCCAGGCCCGGGTCGAGCAGATGGTCGCGCAGGGCGGCTACGAGGTCCAGGAGCTGGGCCAGGCGGCGCTGGACAGCGAAGACCCGGCGGTGATCGAGGACTTCTATCTCAACGGCTACCAGGTGGCCAGCCAGCAGGACGCGGACGCGCAGAAGCAGATCACCGACGCGCTCGCCGCGCGGTCGCAGGCGATCGCCGATCTGCTGAATCTGGCGCAGCGGGCGAAGCAGGCCGCCGACGCGCAGAAGAAGATCATCGAGGCGAGTGTGGCGGCGACGTCGTTGCTGACCGTGGCCGGCAACGCGATGGGTCTGTCCAACCGGGGCGCCAAGCAGGCCGACACCGTGTACGCCGCGGATCTGCCGCTGCGGAAGGCGAACAAGCCGACGCACACCGCCGACCTGTCCGCTCTGCGGGTGCAGGTGTGCCAGGACGCGTCGGTGGCCGCGCGCAACGCCGATCAGGTGACCGCGCAGGCCGGGGTGGCGGCTACCGCGGCGGCCACGCTGGAGAAGACCGGCCTGACCCACGGCATCGCCTGGTCCGAGGTGACCCAGGCGCAGGGTGACGCCGGAGCGGCGGCGAAGCTGGCCGCGGAGACGGCGTGTCATGCGGCCGAGGCGACGGAGGCGGCCGGCAAGGCTCTGGACGCCGACCACAGCGCGACCGTCGACGCGAACAACGCGGTGAAGTACCGGCAGGCCGCGGAGCGCGAGCAGGCCGCCGCGGAGAAGCTGGCGGACAAGGCGGAGAAGCTGGCGGCTGCCGCGCTGGCGGCGGCGGCCGACGCGAAGGCGCAGCGGTTGCGGGCCGAGAAGGATGCGGCCAGCGCCCGCCAGCACGCCGCCAACGCGGCCGGCTACTACGCGGACGCGAAGCGGCAGCGGGGGATCGCCCGGGAGGCGACCGCGGCGGCGATCCAGCACTCGCTGAACGCCTACTCGGCGGCGCAGCGGGCGATCGCGCAGCAGAACGTGGTGGTGGCCAAGGGCGCCGAGGCCAAGCAGAAGCAGGATGAGGCGCTCGCGGCGGCTGGCCGGTTCAAGGACAAGGCGGACCGGGCCCAGGCGCTGATCAAGAAGGCGTCGGCGGACAACGAGAACACCAAGTCCAAGGAGTTCGAGGCGCAGGCCGCCGAGGCGCGCAAGATCGCCGCGGAGACCAACTGCAAGTACCCGGACTCGCCGAACGGGTGCCCGGGCACCGCGGAGATGCAGAAGATCCGCGACGACGCGACCCGGATGCGGACCGTCGCGGACGACGCCAAGAAGGCCTCCGACCAGTCCCGGGCCGCCTCGGACGCGGCCCAGGCCGAGTCCGACGCGGCGGCGGCCGACGCCCGCCGGGCGGCCGCGGCGGCGGCTGCCGCGGCGGCGGACGCGCGGGCCGCGGCCGATCAGGCGAAGCAGGCGCGGCAGGACGCGGCGGACGCGAACGCGGCCGCGTCCCGGGCGATCAAGGACGCGAACAGGGCGAACGCCGACGCGCGGACGGCGGTGCAGACCGCCCGGACCGCGATCAACAAGGCGACCGCCGCGCGGGCGGACGCCGGTCTGACCGCCCAGTCGGCGCAGGACGCGGTGCGCCAGGCGGCGATCGCGACGTTCCAGTCCGAGGTGTCGGGCCGGGCCGCGCTGGACGCGCGGACCTCGGCGAACGCCATCGCCGACCCGGCGGTGTCCGCGGTCGACCTCGCGGCGGCGTACGCGGCCACCGACAACGACGCGGCGATGGCGGCCGCCATCGCCAGCAACGCGATGCTGATCGGCGACGATCAGGCCGCCGCGGCGCAGCGGCACGCCGACGACGCGGACGCGGCGGCCGTGCACGCGGCGGAGATGGCGCAGAAGGCGTCCGCGCAGGTTCAGCCCGCGTTCGTGGCGGCGCAGAAGGCGGCTGACGCGGCCAACCGGGCGATCAAGGCGAGCAAGGTGGCGGTGAACGCCGCCCGGGACGCGGCCACCCAGGCGCAGGGCGCGATCAAGGCGGCCGACGAGGCGACCGACGCCGCGCAGGAGGCGGCGCAGTGGGCGGACGGCGCGGCCGAGATGGCCGAGCAGGCCGGTTCCGACGCCGGTTCGGCGCAGCAGGCGGCGAACAACGCCGCCGGTTTCGCGAAGAAGGCGGATCAGGCGGCGGACAACGCGGAAGCGCTGTCGAAGAAGATCAAGCAGGTCAGCGACACGATCACGTCGATCTCCGACGGCATGTGGGCGGTCGCGCAGAACATGGGCCGGATGGCCAAGACCCTGCAGGACATCGCCTGGCAGGCGTACAACGCCGAGCAGGCGGCGGCGGAGAAGAAGCTCAACGACTGGATCGACGACAAGGCGAAGTGGCTCAACGACCACATCGGCGGGTCGGACGTCACGAAGGGCTTCATCGACGGCGCGGCCGGCATGGTCAAGGGGATCATCCAGACCAGCAACTGCGTGACCGGCACGTTCCTGGGCACCGACGCGGCCACCGACGAGTACACGGTGCCCGAGGTCAGCTACCTGCCGAACTCGGACAAGTCCTGCAACATGCTGGTCAAGGGCTTCAAGGACCTACTGAGCGACCCGAAGCAGCTGCTGCACTGGGACGACTGGAAGAAGAACTGGAAGTACGCGCTGGGCGAGACCCTGTTCGACGGGGCCTTCTTCCTGGTCACCGACGGCACCGGGCTGATCACCAAGATCGCTGAGAGCGGCGTGGCGCAGACCGCCAAGCAGGCGATCAGGGACATCGCCAAGCTGTCGGCCAAGGACATGGCGGCCGGGGTCGTCAAGTTCGGCACCGAGAAGCTGGTCAACGCGATCAAGGAACTCGGCGCGGTCACCACCTCCCGGATCATCGAGCTGACCACCGCGGTGGGTGGCAAGCTGGCGGTCACCTTCAGTGCCGACGAATTGAAGGCGCTGTCCAAGGCGATCGGTCTCAAGGGCATCGACGCGGTGGAGAACGCGCTGCGTGGCCTGAAGGATCTGCCGGTCCTCAAGGGGCTCACCGATCTCCTGGAGAGCTGTTTCAAGCGCAACAGTTTCGCCCCGGACACCCGGGTCCTGCTCGGCGACGGCACCAGCCGGGCGATCGCCGACATCCGGGTGGGCGACCGGGTGCTGGCCACCGACCCGATCACCGGGGTCACCCGGCCGGAGCCGGTCACCGCGCTGCACCGCAACGACGACACCGCGCTCGCCGACGTCACGGTCGAGGACCGGGCCGGCCGGCAGAGCACGCTGCACACCACGCGGGAACACCCGTTCTGGAATGCCGGCACCCGGCAGTGGACCTACGCGGGTGACCTGCGGCCGGGCACCGCGCTGGCCACCGTCGGCGCGGGCCGGTGGGCGGGCGTCGCCCGGGTGCGCACGTTCACCGGCGAGCGGACGATGCACAACCTGACGGTCGCCGACCTGCACACGTTCTACGTGCTCGCCGGCCGGACGCCGGTGCTGGTGCACAACTGCAACGTCGCGCTCGGTCAGAAGATGGCCGGCACCTACAAGTGGGCGAAGGACAACAACTTCGAGCACTTCGGCGACCTGGGCCCGGACGAGTGGATGGGCCCGGTCAAGGACGCGATCCGGAATTCCAACGTGACCCTGCACGTCAACATGGAGGAGATGGGTAGCTTCGTCGAATCGGTGCGGGTCGGCATGGAGGGCGTCGGTGGCGCCACGGACCTGGAGATGAGCTGGATCGCGACGGCGATCATCCGGGGTGAGCGGACCTGGTCGTCGGTGAACTTCTACAAGCTGGTCAACGGCAAGATGACGAAGATCGTCGTCGAGGAGCCGGACTGGTCGAAGATCACCCCGCAGCGCTGGTTCACCGATCCGCCGACGAGCTGCAAATGTCTGTGAGGTGGGCTCCCATGAGTGACCGGATGGCCGAGCTGTATCCCGAGGTGGTCCGCGCCGGCGGGCTCGCCGAGGCGCTGCGCCGGGCCGCGGCGGCCCGGGACGTGGATCTGGGCCCGGCCCTGGAGCAGTCGTCGGCCCGCTGGTCGGCGAGCATCGACGCGCCGCACGGGGGCTGCGAGGTGAGCGTCGGCGCCGAGCAACGGTTCTTCCACGTGGAGATCCGGCGGTCGGACTATCGGGCCACCTGGGTCAGCGGCGCCGCACCGGAGCTCGATCCCGTCGCCGGGGTGATCCTGGCCTGGCTGGCGGGGGAGAGCGCGGCGGCGGTGAGCGCCCGGTTCCCGTTCGTCACCGCGGGCGAGTTCGCCGACGTCGCGGGCGACGACGAGATGGTCGCCGCGCAGTGGCGGTCGCTGCTGGCCGCCCCGGAGTACCGCGACGAACGGCCGCTTCTCGCGGCGGTCCACCGTTCGCCGCGGGCTCGCCGGCTGTTTCCGGTGCTGACCCACGGCATGCTGCGGCTGAGCGCGGACATGGGCCGGGTCGGCGGCCGGGAGATCCGGATCGTGCCGCTGCGGCACGGCGGTCACCGGATCGAGGACGGTGCGGGCACCGTGCTGGCCACCCTGGAGTCGCTGCTCAGTCTGGATCCGCTGCTCGACCTGGACTCCTGAGCGAGGAGCGGGAAGTGGTGATGGCCGGGCGCGACGCGCCCGGCCATCACCGGTGCGGCGTCAGGCGGGCAGGTCGGCGTAGGCGCACTGGGTGACGTACGGGAACGCGTACGAGTCGCGACCCAGCAGCGCCGGATGGGTGGCGGTGAGCTGGCGGACCTGGGCCAGCACGGCGGCCCGCTCGTCGGCCGGCAGCAGGATCTGACGGCTCCGGGAGGCGACCAGGTCCAGCAGCTCGCCGGCCCGCACCGGGTGCGTCCAGCCGAAGGTGGCGGTGGTGACCGGGCCGAACGGCGGACCCATGGTCGTGCCGCGGGGCGCCTCATGGCCGATGATCGTGCCGAGCCGGTGCACCCAGTCGGTGCGTTCGTCGCGCAGGTTCCAGATCAGGCCGAGGCGGCCGCCCGGGGTCAGCACCCGGGCGATCTCGGGGACGGCGCGGGCCGGGTCGATCCAGTGCCAGGCCTGGGCGACCAGGACCACGTCGACCGAAGCGTCCGGCAACGGGATCCGCTCGGCGGTGCCCGGGTGGGCCGGGACGTCGGGCACGGTGCGGCGCAGCTCGGCCAGCATGCCCTCGGACGGGTCGACGGCGACCACGTCCAGGCCGCGGGCCAGGATCTGCCGGGTCAGCTTGCCGGTGCCGGCGCCGAGGTCCAGAACGCGCGCGCGGCCCCCGGGGAGCAGGTAGTCGAGCGCGGGCTCGGGGTACGGCGGCCGGCCACGCTCGTAGGTGCCGGCGGCCGACCCGAAGGAGGTGGCTTCGTGATCCACGAGCGCGATCATATTTCGCGTTCCTGAGCGCGGCGCAGACGGCGGGTGCGACTCTCCCGGGTCGGTTTCGGGATCGGCCGGTTCGGGGAAATACAAGATCAGAGGCACCCCGAGACGACACGACCCCGGGAGGGTTGACTGATGAGCTTCACCGACAAGGTCAAGAACAAGACCGAGGAACTGACCGGTAAGGCGAAGCAGGGCCTCGGCGAGGCGACCGACAACCAGCGCCTGTACGCCGAGGGCGAGGCCCAGGAGGCCGCCGCGCACGCCAAGCAGGCCGGCGAGCACGTGAAGGACGCCGGTCGCGACGTGCGCGACGCGCTCAGCTGAGCCGCGTCGTCACCGCAGCGAAGTGCGGGCCTCCCGGATCCGATCCGGGAGGCCCGCACTTTTGTCCCTAGGCGCCGGCGAGGGACTGCTTGCGCCACCAGTCCTGGCCGCTCTCCGGCAGCGTGTCGATCGGGTCGTAGTAGGCGTACAGCTTGCTCAACGCCTCGCTGTCGTCCTTCTCGATCGACGTACGGTAGTTCTTGGTCCAGTACGAGATGCCGTGCTCGCGGTCGTACTCGGCGACCATGTGCACCCAGCGCTTGCCGACGAACGGCACGTCGCAGACGATCCGCGGGGTGGCGTAACCGGGCAGGTAGCCCATCAGGTCGTGCTGCAGCTGCTGGGCGTGCCAGACCGGGACCCGCCAGTGCTCCGCGTTCGGGATCATGTCGCACATGTAGAAGTAGTACGGCAGGATCCCGGCCTCGCCCTGCAGCGCGAAGCACAGGTCGAGCAGGTCGCCGGCGGTGGCGTTGACGCCGCGCATCAGCACGCCCTGGTTGCGCACGTCGCGGACGCCGACCTCGAGCAGGGTGCGGACCGCGCGGGCGACCGTCGGGGTCAGCGAGTTCACGTGGTTGACGTGGGTGTGCACGGCCAGGTTGACGCCGCGCCGCTCGGCGGTCACGGCGACCCGGTGCATGCCCTCCACCACGTCGTCCTGCAGCCAGTGCTGGGGCAGCCCCATCAGCGCCTTGGTGGCCAGCCGGATGTCCCGGACGGTCGGCACCGCCAGCAGGCCCATCAGGTAGGCCTCCAGCTGCTTCCACGGCACGTTCGCCACGTCGCCGCCGGAGACCACGACGTCCCGGACGCCCGGGTGGGCCTTGAGGTAGTCCAGGTGGGCCGCGTACCGGTCGACCGGTTTCTGCACCAGCTTCAGCTTGGCGACCGCCGGCGTGCTGTTGCCGACCAGGTCCATCCGGGTGCAGTGCCCGCAGTACTGCGGGCAGGTGGAGAGCAGCTCGGCGAGCACCTTGGTCGGGTAGCGGTGGGTCAGGCCCTCGGCGACCCACATGTCGTGCTCGTGCAGCGAGTCACGGCTGGCGTTCGGGTGCGACGGCCAGTCCCGGCGCCGGTCCGAGGCGACCGGCAGCATGTAGAGGCGCACCGGGTCGGCGTAGAACGACGCGGTGTCCGGCACCTGGTGCGGCACCATCGTGTTGACCATCTGCGGCGGGAGCAGCATCGACATGGTCGCCAGCTCGGCCTGGTCCTTCTCCAGGTCGGCGTAGAACGACTCGTCGACCAGGTCACCGAGGACGGTGCGCAGCTGCTTGACGTTCTTCACACAGTTGACCCGCTGCCACTGGGCGGACTGCCACTGGGCGGCGGTGACGTCCCGCCAACCGGGGAACCGGGTCCAATCCGGCTCGACCAGCTCACGCCGCTGGTACTCGTAAGGCTGTCCGCTGTCGAGCTCGGCAACCACCGCGACCCCTTCCTTAAGATCTGATCAGGTGCACTAACGTACTGGAGAATCTTCGGTCTAGAAACCCGGGGCACGAAAGATTTACGGTAGTGGGGCCGCTAGGGGCCAGTGTTTAGTGTGAGGGGGCTGTTGATGGCGGGATCGGTGGGTCTGGGCCGGGTGCTCGAGCCGAGTGGCGTGTTGCCGCAGGCCGCGTGGCGGCTGGACGCCAGCCCGGAGATCGGGCCGGACGAGGCGCGCATCCGGGTGCAGCGGCTCAACCTCGACGCCGCCAGTTATCGGCAGCTCGGGGAGAAACATGCGGGGGACGGCGCGGCGATCCGCGCCGAGGTGCTGGAGATCGTCGGCACGCGCGGCAAGATGCACAACCCGGTGACCGGCTCCGGTGGCATGCTGATCGGCGTGGTCGAGGAGGTCGGGCCGGAGTCGCCGCTGCCGATCAAGCCGGGCGACCGGGTGGCGACGCTGGTCTCGCTGACCCTCACCCCGCTGCGGATCACCGACGGGCTGGCCGGCTGGGACGGGCTGTCCGAGCAGGTGCCGGCGGACGGCACGGCGATCCTGTTCGGCCGCTCGATCGTCGGCGTGCTGCCCGACGACCTGCCGCCGGAGCTGGCGCTCGCGGTCTACGACGTGTGCGGGGCGCCCGCGCTCACCGACCGGATCGTCCGGAAGTATCAGGACCCGACCGTGCTGGTGCTCGGCGGGGCCGGCAAGAGTGGATCGCTGAGTCTGGCCGCGGCGAAACGGGCCGGTGCCCGTACCACCGCGATCGTCGTCTCGGAGGCGGAGCGGGCCGCGCTCAGCGAAGCGGGCGTGGCCGACGAGATCGCGATCGCCGATGCCCGCAATCCGGTGCAGGTCGCCGAGAAGGCGACCGCCGACATCACCGTGGTCTGTGTCGACGTGCCGGGCTGCGAGCACGGCGCGATCCTGGCCACCAAGCCCGGCGGCACGGTGATCTTCTTCTCGATGGCGACCAGTTTCGCCGCGGCCGCGCTCGGTGCCGAGGGGCTGGCCGCCGACGTGACCATGCTGGTCGGCAACGGGTACGTGCCGGGGCACGCCGACTTCGCGGTCGACCTGCTGCGCACCACCCACGCGGTCCGTGGCTTGTTCGAGAAGCGGATAGCGGGAGACTGATCCGCATGACGCTTCCCTCGGTCCGCTACACCAACGGTCGTTTCTACTCCGCCGCCGAGCCGCGCGCCACCGCGATGCTGGTCCGCGGCGGCACCATCGCGTGGCTGGGCGACACCGCCGACGCGCCGGCCGCCGACCGCACCGTCGACCTGGACGGTGCGCTGGTCACCCCGGCGTTCGTCGACGCGCACCTGCACGTCACCGACACCGGCCTGGCCGCCGACGGACTGGAGCTGTCCGGCGTCCGCTCGGCGGGCGAGCTGCTGGCGGCGGTGGAGCGGTTCGCCCGGACCAGGCCGGCCGGCGCGGTGGTGCACGGGCAGGGCTGGGACGAGTCGACCTGGACCGAGCAGCGGCTGCCGACCGCGGCTGAGCTGGACCGCGCCGCCGCCGGCCGCCGGGTCTACCTGACCCAGGCGTCGGTGCACTCGGCGCTGGTCAGCGCGGCGCTGCTGCCGGCCGCCGAGGGGGTCGACGGCTACGACCCGTCCGGGTGGGTGCGCGAGCACGCGCACCACGCGGTGCGGGCGGTCGCGCTCGGCTCGCTGTCGCCGGAGCAGCGGACCGACGCGCAGCGGACCGCGTTGCGCACGGCCGCCGCCGCCGGGATCGCCGCGGTGCACGAGTGCGGCGGTCCGGGGACCTCCAGCGAGGCCGACTTCCAGTCGGTGCTGCGCCTCTCCGGGCAGAACCTTCCCGAGGTGTACGGGTTCTGGGGCGAGCTGGGCGGCGCCGACAAGGCGCGTGAGCTGGGCGCCCACGGCGCGGCCGGCGACCTGTACGCGGACGGGGCGCTCGGCTCGCGCACCGCCTCGCTGCGCACCCCGTATCGCGACGGCGACCACGGTTGCGGCGAGGCGTTCCTGACCGCCGAGCAGGTCGCCGAGCACCTGCTCGACTGCATCCGGGTCGGCTTCCAGGGCGGCTTCCACGCGATCGGCGACGCCGCGATCGCGACCGTGCTGGAGGGCTTCGCGCTCGCCGCCAAGCAGGTCGGCGTCGACCGGATCCGGGAGGGCAACCACCGGATCGAGCACGTCGAGCTGATCGACAAGGCGATGATCGCCCGGATGGTCGAATTCGGGGTGACCGCCTCGGTGCAGCCGGTCTTCGACGCGCTCTGGGGCGGCGCCGACCGGATGTACGCGCAGCGCCTCGGCGCCGACCGCGCCCTGGCCAGCAACCCGATCGGGGCGATGCACGCCACCGGGGTGGCGCTCGCCTTCGGCTCGGACTCGCCGGTCACCGCGCTCGACCCGTGGTCGACCGTGGTCGCGGCGATCGCGCCGCGCAACCCGGTCTACCGGATGAAGGTTCGGGCCGCGTTCGCCGCCGCCAGCCGCGGCGGGTGGCGGGCCGCCGGGATCAGCGGCGCCGGCGTGCTCGCGCCCGGCGCCTCCGCCACCTTCGCCGCCTGGGACACCCCGGGCGGCCTGCACGAGGGACTGCCGGCCCTGCTGCCGGATGTCGACGGGGCCGTCCCCGCACGGCCGGTCTGCCGGCGCACCGTGCTGCACGGCGACACGATTCACGAGATTTAGGAGCGAAACACTTGGCCGGGAAGCTGGATCTGGACCCGCGGATCGTCGCGCGGGCGCGGGCGCTCGCCGCCAAGGCCGGGCAGCCCGTCGTCGACCTCGCGCGGTCGCACACCACCGTGTCGGTGGAGCGGGCAGTGCTGCGCCTGGCCGGCGTGCACGGTGCCGACTCGGACGGGATCCCCTGGGTGAACCGCCTGGTCGACGCCGTGCGCGCGGATGTCGGGCTGGGCCACGGGGTGGCCGTGCCGGTCTGCCACGCGGCGCTGACCACGGGCGTGGACGACCTCACCGTGCTCGCCCAGAAGGCGGCCGCGGGCGCGGTGCGGTTCGGCGTACCGGAGAAGAAGCCGGAGATCGCCGCCGCCCGGCGGCTGGCGAAGAAGGCCGCCGCCAACGGTCTCAAGATCGTCGATCGCCGGCGCGCCGAGCGCGACAGACTCATCAAGCGGTACGGGGATCCGCAGCAGCGGCCGTGGATCTACCTGATCGTCGCCACCGGCGACATCTACGAGGACATCCCGCAGGCGCAGGCGGCGGCGCGGGCCGGGGCCGACATCATCGCGGTGATCCGGTCGACCGGGCAGTCGCTGCTGGACTACGTGCCGGAGGGGGCGACCCGGGAAGGGTTCGCGGGGACGTACGCGACGCAGGAGAACTTCCGGCTGATGCGGGCGGCGCTCGACGAGACCTCGCGCGAGCTCGGCCGATACATCCGGCTGACCAACTACGCGTCCGGGTTGTGCATGCCGGAGATCGCGGCGCTGGCCGGGATGGAACGCCTGGACATGATGCTGAACGACTCGATGTACGGCATCCTGTTCCGCGACATCAACCCGATCCGGACCTTCGTCGACCAGCGGTTCTCGCGGCAGGTGCACGCCCGCGCCGGGATCATCATCAACACCGGTGAGGACAACTACCTGACCACCGCGGACGCCGTCGAGGCCGCCCACACGGTCACGGTGTCCCAGCTGCTCAACGAGTTCTTCGCCCACGAGGCGGGGCTGGCGGACTGGCAGCTCGGCCTGGGGCACGCCTTCGAGATCAATCCGGATCTGCCGGACTCGTTCCGGCTGGAGCTGGCGCACGCCCTGCTCGCGCGGGAGCTGTTCCCCGAGGCGCCGCTGAAGTGGATGCCACCTACCAAGCACATGACCGGTGACGTGTTCCGCGGCAACCTCCTCGACGGCTTCTTCAACCTCGCCGGCGCGCTGACCGGCCAGGGCATCCTGCTCGTCGGCATGATGACCGAGGCGGTCGTGACCCCCTGGCTGTCCGATCGGGACATCGCGCTGCAGAACGTGAAATATGTGCTCAACGGCGCCGGTAACCTGCACGAGGACTTCACCCCCGGCCCGTTCATCCGCGGCCGCGCCAACCAGGTCCTCGGCGAGGCCATCGACCTGCTCGAACGCATCGTCGACGACACCCTGATGGATGCCATCGCGGACGGCACCTTCGGCCTGATGAAGCGCCCGGCCGACCGCGGCAAGGGCCTGGACGGCGTCGCGAAGCAGGAAGCCGACTACTACAACCCGGTCGAGGAGATGCTGTGATCATCCGCCCCTACGGCGACACCACGGGCGACGGCATGGTGCAGCTCTCCTTCACCCTGCCGATCCCGCACGACAAACGTGCCGAGGGCGCCGCCCTGCAGCTGGCCGGCAAGATGGGCATGGACCCGGCGATGCTGGTGCACGCCAAGCAGATGGGCGGCGGCTTCACCTTCTTCGTCGTCTACGGCAAGGTCACCCACCTGGTCGACACCGAGCAGGTGCAGGTCGTGGAACGCGACTTCCCGCTGCTGTCCGCCAAAGAGGTCAACGCGGTGATCAAGCGGAGGTTGCGGCGCCGGCTCAACGTGGTCGGCGCCTGCATCGGCACCGACGCGCACACCGTCGGCATCGACGCCATCCTCAACCTCAAGGGCATCGCCGGCGAGAAGGGCCTGGAATATTATTCCGAGCTGTCGGTGACCAACATGGGCGCCCAGGTGTCGGTGCCCGACCTGGTGGAGACCGCCCGCGCGCAGAAGGCCGACGCGGTCCTGGTCTCCCAGGTGGTCACCCAGCGCGACGCGCACCTGCAGAACACCAAGGCCATGTCGGCCGCCTTCCGGGAGGCGCTGCCGGCCGGCAAACGTCCGCTGCTGATCGTCGGCGGCCCCCGCTTCGACGAGCTGATGACCGAGGAACTGGGCGTCGACCGGATCTTCGGCCGCGGCACCACCCCCCGCGAAGTGGCCTCCTACCTCGTCCACGCCCTGATTGAGAGCAGAAATTGATCACCGTCACGCACCGCCGCTACGTCCCCTACTCGCACGCGCACTACGCCGGGAACCTGGTCGACGGGGCGTATTCGCTCGGGCTCTTCGGCGACGTCGCCACCGAGGTGTGCATCCAGCTCGACGGCGACGAGGGGCTGTTCGCCTCCTACGACGACGTGCAGTTCACCGCCCCGGTGCAGGCCGGTGACGTCCTGGAGATCACCGCGACGGTGGTGCACATGGGCACGCGCAGCCGCCGGATCGAGTTCCGGTCGGTGGTCGTCTGCCGGGGGACCGGTGGATCCGGCGCGCAGGTGCTCGCCGAACCGATCGTCGCGGTCACGGCGACCGGCACCGTCGTCGTGCCGCCCAAGGCGTGAACTCTGCGGTCTGCGTCGACGTCGGATCGACGTACACCAAATCCGCCAAGATCGACCTGAGCGGCGCGGAACTGATCAGCCGGGCCGAGGTGCCGACGACGTCCGGAACGGACGTCCTGGAGGGTCTGACCGCCGCGGTCGCCGCGGTCGACGGTGCGGGCGCGCCGCTCTACGTCTGCTCGTCGGCCGGCGGCGGGCTGCGGCTCGCCGTCGTCGGCTACGAGAGCCTGGTCACCGCGGAGGCCGGGCACCGGGTCGGGCTGTCGGCCGGCGCCCAGGTGGTGCACGTCGCGGCCGGTCCGCTCACCGGTGCGGCGGTGGCCGCGCTGCGCGCGGCCCGCCCCGACGTGGTGCTGCTCGTCGGCGGCACCGACGGCGGCGACGGCGAGGTGCTGCTGCACAACGCCCGGCGCCTGGCCGCCAACCGGTTGCGGATTCCGGTGGTCCTGGCCGGCAATGTCGAGGTACGTGCGGAAGCCGCCCGGTTGTTGCGCGAGCGCGGCGTGCCGGTGACCGAGACCGGCAACGTGCTGCCGCGCATCGGCGTGCTCGACCCGCTGCCCGCCCGGGCGGCGATCCGGGCGGTGTTCCTGCGGCACGTGATCGGCGGCAAACGGCTGTCCCGAGGCAACCGTTTCGCGTCGATGGTCCGGTACGCGACCCCGGACGCGGTGCTCGCCGGGGTCGAACTGCTCGCCGACCGGGCCGCCGGGGGCGTCCTGGTCGTCGACGTGGGCGGCGCCACCACCGACGTGTACTCGGCGCTCGTGCCCGACGCGGAACTGGAGACCGGGCCGCGGCGCGACGTGGCCGGAACCCTGTGGCGGGCCCGCACCGTGGAGGGCGACCTGGGGGTGGCGGTCGGCGCCGCGGGAACCCGGGAAGCCGCGGTCGCCGAGAAACTGCCGGAACCGGCCGGGGACCGGGAACTGGCCGCCACCGCGGCCCGGATCGCGTTGCGGCGGCACGCCCGGGGGCACTCGGCGGGGCCGGGACAGCCGCGCACCGGGGGCCGCGACCTGCGGGACGTGCGGCTGGTCGTCGGCTCCGGGGGAGTGCTCCGGCACGGGGGTGGTGATCACGTGCTGGATGCCGTGCTGCACGATACGGCCGGGGGATGGGCGCTGCCGGACCGGGCGCGGACGGTGATCGACAAGGAGTACGTGCTGGCCGCCGCCGGACTGCTGGCCACGGACCATCCGGCCGTCTCCGGGGCACTGCTGCAGACACTGCTGTGACGTGGATCATGACACGCCGGGAAACACGACACGCCGGAATGGGGACCAGCCGGTTGACAGACCTCCCCCGTCCGGACGTACCGTCTTCAGGTCCTGTTTCACGGTAGGCGACTGTGATCCGCTTCGTTCCCTAACCCACTGGCCGCAGTGCAGTCCTCGCAGGGGTCGCGCGTTCAGCCAGGTCCAGGGGGTCGGGGTGCGCGGGCGGCGCGGACCGGGTCGCGACCGGGAGCCGAGACGAGCCGAGCCTGGCCAGTAGACAACGGCACGACACGGGCAGCCAGCCCGCGGCGAGTCGGTCCGAAGGTCAGCGGGAGGTCCGCCTCGTGCCCCGGACGTGAGAGGGACAGGAGACACCCCGAGGGGCACGGCCGTAGGACGCCGTGCCCCTCCGCCAGCTTTCGGTCAGCTTTTCGGTACGGTCTTGCGACTTGCCGCCCGACCGGAAAACAGCGAACCGGCAGGTAGCCTGCCTGGCGTGGAAATGACGATGCCGCCGCCCGAACTCGCCGCTCCCGAGCCCGGCGACGCGCGCCCGGCCGGCGCGCCCGCCCCGCTGCGGCTGCCGGTGGCGTTCGGCCTGGCCGTCGCGGCCGGTGCGGCGCTGCTGCTCGCCCTCCCGCCGTACGACCTGTGGTGGCTCGCCCCGGTCGGGGTCGCGCTGCTCGCCGCCGCCGTGCACCGCCGCCGCCTGCGGGCCGGCCTCGGCCTCGGCTTCGTCACCGGCCTGGTGCTGTTCTTCCCGCTGCTCGCATGGACCCGGATCGGTGCCGGCTTCGCCCCCTGGGCGCTGCTGTCCCTGGCCGAAGCCCTGATCATCGGGCTCGCCGGGCTGGCCGGGGCCTGGCTCTCCCCGCTCACCGACCGCCGACGGGCCCTCTGGCCGCCGCTGACCGGCCTGATCTGGGTCGCCGACGAGGCGCTGCGGGACCGGGCCCCGTTCGGCGGCTTCCCGTGGGGCCGGCTCGCTTTCAGCCAGGGCGACGCGCCCACGCTGCGCCTGGCCGCCTGGGGTGGCGCCCCGCTGGTCACCTTCGCCGTCGCGGCCGCCGGCGGCGCCCTGGTCGCGCTCGCCTGGCGCCGCTGGACCGCGGCCACCCTGCTGCCCGCCGCCGGCTTCGCCGCCGCCCTCGGGCTGCTGATCGGCGGCCCCGCCGCGATCCCGCTGACCGCCCCCGCCGGAGCGACCCGCACCATCGCCATCGTGCAGGGCAACGTGCCGCGCCTGGGCCTCGACTTCAACGCCCAGCGCCGCGCCGTGCTCGACAACCACGTCACCGCGACCCGGCAGCTGGCCGCCGGCGTCGCCGCCGGCCGCCAGCCGCAGCCCGACCTGGTGGTCTGGCCGGAGAACGCCAGCGACATCGACCCGCTGCGCAACACCGACGCGTCCGCCGAGATCTCCGCGGCCGCCACCGCGATCAAGGCGCCGATCCTGGTCGGCGCGGTGCTGCGCACCGACAAGCCGGCCGATATCAAGAACGCCGGCCTGCTCTGGCTGCCGGACACCGGGCCCGACCTGGCGCAGACCTATGTCAAACAGCACCCGGTCCCGTTCGCCGAGTACATGCCGCTGCGCTCCGTCGCCCGGCTGGTCACCGACCGGGTCGACATGGTCAAGAACATGCTCGCCGGCGACCACTCCGGGGTGGTCCGCACCGGCTCGCTGACCCTCGGCGACGTGATCTGCTTCGAGGTCGCCTACGACGGCATCGTCCGGGACACCGTCACCGGCGGCGCCCAGATCCTCGCCGTGCAGACCAACAACGCCACCTTCGACGTGGGCGAGGCCCGGCAGCAGCTCGCCATGGTCCGGCTGCGCGCCGTCGAGCACGGGATGGACTCGCTGATGGTCTCCACCGTCGGGGTGTCCGCCTTCGTCGATACCCGGGGTGACGTGCACGGCGCGACGGGTTTCAACACCGCGAAAGTGGTGGTGCATAAAATGTCCCTCGGGGCTACGCGTACGCTGGCGACTCGTTCGGGCATCTGGCCCGAGGCGATCGCGGTCGGGCTGGCCGTCATCGCACTGGCCGGCGCCGCGCCCCTGCGCCGTCGGCGGCCGGTCCCCAGCACAGACGACGACATGAGCGTGGAGGAACGTTGACCGAGGTGGAAGGCTACCCGGGAGTGGGCCGGGTCCTCGTGATCATCCCCACGTACAACGAGGCCGACAACGTCCGCCTGATCACCGGGCGGGTCCGCGCCGCGGTGCCCGAGGTCGACATCCTGGTCGCCGACGACAACTCGCCCGACGGCACCGGCGCCATCGCCGACGAGCTCGCCCTCGCCGACGACCACATCTTCGTGCTGCACCGCCAGGGCAAAGAGGGCCTCGGCGCCGCCTACAAGGCCGGCTTCGCCTGGGCCAAGGACAAGGGCTACGACGCGGTCGTCGAGATGGACGCGGACGGCTCGCACGCCCCCGAGGAGCTGTCCCGGCTGCTCGACGCGCTGAGCGGCGCCGACGCCGTGCTCGGCACCCGCTACATCCCGGGCGGCAGCGTGCACAACTGGCCGATGCGCCGGCTGCTGCTCTCCCGCGGCGGCAACATCTACATCCGGATGGCCCTCGGCATGCCGTTCCGCGACGCCACCGGCGGCTACCGCGCCTACCGGATGACCGTCCTCGACGCCATCGACGTCCCGTCCGTCGCCTCCACCGGCTACTCCTTCCAGGTCGAACTGGCCTGGCGCGCCTACCGCGGCGGGTTCAAGCTGGTCGAGGTCCCGATCACCTTCACCGAACGCGAGCACGGCGTGAGCAAGATGAGCGGCAACATCTTCAAGGAACAGCTGCTGCGGGTGACCGTGTGGGGCGCGCAGGCCCGCAAGGAGAGTCTGCTCACCCTGCTCGGCCGCAAGCCCCGGCAGGAACAGACCTGGCCGTGACGACCGAGGCCGGCCCCACGGGCCGGCCCGATCGTCCGCTCCCGCGTTGCCCGGCCCGCGTCGCGGGCCGGGCGCACTCAGGCAGGTCGCAGGTTCCGGTGTCATGCTGGAGGGGCACCACTGAACCGGAGGTCTCCTGATGCGCCGTGGCCTGTCCCTCGCCCTACCGCTGCTGTCGCTGGCCGAGGTCGCCGTCTTCCTGACCGTGGCCCACCTGATCGGGGCCGGCTGGGCGTTCCTGCTGCTGGCAGCCTTCACCCTGGCCGGTTTCGCACTGCTGCGCCGCGAGGGCATCCGCGGCTGGCGCGCCTTCCAGCAGTCCGCCGCGGCCGGCCGCCCGCCCGGCGCCGAGGTGACCGGCTCCCTCGTCGGCCTCGGCGGCGCGCTGCTGCTGGCCCTGCCCGGCTTCGTCACCGGCATCGCCGGCGTCCTGCTGCTCCTGCCCCCGCTGCGCGGCATGGCCCGCCGCGGTGTCGAGCGCTTCGCCGAGCGCCGCCTCGGCGCCGGCATGACCGGCGACCTGTTCGGCCCACGCAAGGTCCGGGTCCGCGTCGACGACCCGACGGTGGTCAACTCCTCGGTGGTCGACGCCGGCTTCCCGCCTTCCCCGCGCCACCCCGCCGCCGCCATCGAGGGCGAAATCGTCCGCTGACCCCGGCACATGCGAACGGCCGCCCCCTCAGGGGGGCGGCCGTTCGTCGTCTATCGGTGGGGTGTCGGTCAGCGCCCGCGGCGAGTGCGGACCTCCTGCAGGCGCTCGTTGAGGATGTCCTCCAGCTCGGCGATCGAGCGGCGCTCCAGCAGCATGTCCCAGTGGGTGCGCGGCGGCTTCGCCTTCTTCTGCTCCGGCTCGCTGCCGTCGACCAGCCGGGCCACGCTGCCGTCGAACTTGCACTCCCAGGTGGTGGGCACCTCGGCGTCGACAGCGAACGGGACCTCGAACTGGTGACCCTTGACGCACAGGTACTCACGGGTCTGTCGGGGCGCCAGCTCGGTGTTACGGTCGGACTCGTAGCTGACTGCGCCTAGACGGCTGCCGCGCAGCATGCGTTCGCCCATGATCGGCTTCCCCTCGCTCGTGGTGCTGCTCTCGTTGATGTAACGAAAGGGGCGGCCGCCGGATTCCTGCGCCCGCCGAGTCTCTATCGGTCTTTTACCCGCCCGGTAAAGGCGATGTAACGCTATGAGCGTAACCGGCTGGCGACCTTACACCGCAAATTGAACGGTCGCGAAGTGGACCTTGGTCCAAATTGCGCCCATTTGACACATCTTCGGGTGCTGCGATGTCGGTCACTCGCGCCGTTCACCACCTATTAACCCCGCCGATCCCCTCCGTACCGTGATCAGGCGGTGGCGATCCGGGTCGCCGTTCCCCCTCCTGTTCGGCACCGCCGGCGGCGACCTTTGCCAAAGGCTGCCACAACCGGCACCTCACCATCCGGTCACAGCCGGGACGTCCGGCACCCCACCATCCGGTCACAGTCCGGACATCCGGCAGCCGTTCCGGCCGCAGGAGCCGGGCGGCTGCTCCGGTCGATAAAGGAGAATGCGGGACCGCTCCGGGAGTCGGTTCAAGCCTCCGGCGATGCGGCCTGCGCCGGTGCGGCCGCCGCCGGACGGCTCGTGCCGAGCGCCGCCAGCGCCGACGCCAGGTCGCTGACCTGACCGGTCAGCTGAGCCACCCGCTGATGCGCGGCGTCCGCGTCCGCCCGCGCCGCCACCAGGCGCCGCTCCAGGTCCGCCCGTTCCTCACCGGCCCGGCGCAGATCTTCCCGAGCACGATCAACTTCCGCGGCGGTACGCCGTAGCCCATCCCGCTCGGCCACCACCCCCGCCAGCTCCTCGCGCACCGCCCCCGCCTCGGCCGCGGCCCGGTCGGCCCGAGCCCCCGCCTCGGCCACCGCCCGTTCCGCCCGGGCCGCCGCCTCGGCCAGCGCCCGCTCGGCCCGCGCCGAAGCCTCCGCACCCGCCTGTTCGGCGGCCTGCGCCCGGCGTTCGGCCTGCCCGGCCGCCTCCCGCGCCTGCTCCGCCTCACCCCGCGCCGCCGCCAGTTGCTCTTCGGACCGGGCGGCCGCCTGCTCCGACGTACGCCGCAATGCGTTGTGGTCTCGGAGCGCCGCGGCCAGATCGCGTTCGACGGTGTCCCGCTGCTCCTTGATCTCCTGCACCTCGCGCCGCGCGACGGCCAGCTCGGTGCCGGCCGCGTCGCGTTCCGCCTCGGCCCGTTCGCGCAGCGCCGCCGCGGCCGTGGCCGCCCGCACCGCCTCGTCGCGGGCCGCCCCCGCCGCCTGCTCCCGTTTGCCGGCCTCCTCGGCCGCACGTTCCGCCGCGGTGGCCCGCTGCCGCGCCTCATCCCGTTCGGCGGTGGCCGCCGCCGCGATCTGCTGCGCCGCGGCCGTCGCCGTCGCCGCCTGCTCCGCGTCGCGCCGAGCATCGTCGCGTTCGGCGTGCGCGGCCGCCACCGCCCGCGACGTCTCCGCCCGCACCTCGGCGACCTGGCGTTCCACCCCGGCCGGCGACATCTCCGAATGCAGCGCCTCGGTCAGCGTCCCCACCATCTGGTCGAGGCGGTCCACCACTTCCCAGGTCCGGGCGACCGACCCGGCCAGGCCGGGCGACGACCGGTGCCGCATCCGGACATTCCGGGAGGCGCGCTGGCACTCACCGTCGTTGTCCCGGCAGTACCGGAACGGCCGGCCGGCGGAGGCCCGCTGCGGAACGGGTCGCCCACAGTGGGAACAGGGTCGGGTTTCGATGGCCTCGGCGGCTTGGTCCTGCGTCGTCATAGCACCTCCCACCCTAGGCCGATCGGCGATCTTACCGATGTCACCACGCTGGACCGGCTTCCGCGGCCCGGGTGCAGGGGGGCAGCGTGTCTATCGCGGTGTCCGGACCGCGGCCCGGGTGGAGGGGGCAGTGCGTGTACCGCGGTGTCCGGATTGCGGCCCGGGTGGAGGGTACAGTGCGTGTCTACCGCGGCGTCCGGATTGCGGCCCGACCGGTCGGACCAGGCGTCATTGCCGGATCCGCCGAGAGAAATGTGCGGCCAAGGTCGCCGTCGAACTGTCGGGTTCGGGATTGCGGCACACCGTGGGGATGCCGGTGGCCGGGCGGCACCGTACGGTGGCCGCCATGGCACTACCGTTCGATCTATGGGGGCAGCGCGGCTGGGCCGCGGCTGAGGTCGCCGGCGAGTCGCACCATCACGAGGCGATCCGTGGGCTGTTCGGCGGCCGGTTGTCGGCCGGGGGAGCGGAGATGGCGGTCAGCGCGCAGCTGCTGCCCGATCCGGCGAACCCGCACGACCGGGACGCCGTCACCGTCTGGGTGGGCCCGGTCCAGGTCGGGCATCTGCCCCCGGACGCCGCGAAACGCTATGCGCCGGCTCTGGCGAGCCTGGTCGCCCGCGGCTGGACGCCGCAGGTCGGGGCCAGGATGTTCGCCACGCAGCGGGGGCCGCACGACTTCAGCGCCTCGATCCGCCTGGACCTGGCCGAGCCGCACCTGATCGCCCCGGCGAACCACCCGCCCCGCGAGGCGTATCGGCTGCTTCCGACCGGCGCGCCGATCGAGGTGGCCGGCGACGACGAGCACCGCGACGTCCTGATCGAGTTCCTGCGCCCCGAGGGCGAGTGCTGGGTCCACACCACCCTGCACGAGGCCGGCGACCGGACGGCGACGATCGAGGTCCGCCTCGAGGGCCTCCGGGTCGGCCGGCTCAGCCCCCGGCTCAGTGGCGAGCTCCTGCCCGCCGTCCGCCACCTCCACGATCGCGGCCTCACCACCTGCGCCCGCGCCATCATCAGCGGCGACACCGTCACCACCAGGCTCATGGTGTACGCCGTGAAAGCCCACGAACTGCCCGAAAGCTGGCTGGACGCCCCGCCCGAAGGCGCCTCACCGGCCGGGCCGACCGTCCCGGAGCCCATGGCGGCGCCCGGTCGCCCGGCCGTGGTCCCCGCCCTGGAATCGTCCCCGGCCGCCGAAACCGCGGTCCTGCCCGCGCCGCTCCTGTCGGCCCCGGTCACCCCGGATCCGGCCGCCGGCGCCCCCGTGCCGTCGGCGTCGCCTTCCCCGGTTCCGGCCGCACCGCCGTCCGCGCCTCCGCCGGGGACGCCCGCGCCGTCCGGGCTCCCGACGGCGTTGCCGTCACCGGTTGTGCCCGCAGGCGTGGTGGCGCCGCCGGTGGCACCTGTGCGGCATCCCGCCCCCCGCCCGCGGCCGACGCCCGAGTCGAATTCGGCGGCCGACACCGCTGTCCTGTCCACCGCGCCGGCCGGCTCGCCCGTGACCATGCCCGCGGTACCGGGCCACCCCGCGGAGGTCGGCCGGCGCACGGTCCCGATCGTCCCGGCGGGCAGCGGCCCCGTCCCTGTCGTTCCGGGCACCGTCGGCGCGGGTCCGGGCGGTGCGCCCGGCACGCCGATGCCGGGGCCCACCGCCGATGGCGGATTCTGGGGCGCACCGAGTATCGAGCAGGGGGACGCTGCCGGCGCGCCTGAGTTCCCCGGCACTCCGGATGGCCGGCACGGCGGGAGTTCTGGTGTCCCGGGTTCGCCGGTGGTCGGGCAGGGCGGGAGTTCTGGTTCGCCGGGTTCGCCGGTGGTCGGGCCCGGTGGCAGTTCTGGTTCGCCGGTGGTCGGGCCCGGTGGCAGTTCTGGTCCGCCGGTGATCGGGCCCGGTGGCAGTTCTGGTCCGCCGGTGGTCGGGCCCGGTGGCAGTTCTGGTTCGCCGGTGGTCGGGCCCGGTGGCAGTTCTGGTCCGCCGGTGATCGGGCCGGGTGGCAGTTCTGGTTCGCCGGCAGTCTGGCGAGGTGGCAGCTCCGGCTCGCCCGCCGTCTGGGACGTTGGGGTCTCCGGTTCGTCGACAGCCGGGCAGGGTGGCGGCTTCGATTCGCTGAGCCCGGGGGTCGGTGGGCCGGGGCGGCATTCGGTGTCGCCCGGCTCCCCGGCGGGTGGGCACGGCGCCTTCGGCTTGCCCGGCGCGGCGGGTGGGGGGCGCGGCTCGGAGGCTCACGACGTACGGGAAACCGGTTTTGCGGAAACTCGCGGCGCGCAAGCGCCGAGATCGCCGCAAGCCGCGCATCGGCCGGCCGGTCTTCGCTTCAACCCGCCGCCGGCCTGGCCGGCGCCGCCCGCGGGCTGGACGCCGCCGCCGGGCTGGACGCCGGATCCGGCCTGGGGTCCGCCGCCGGCCGGGTGGCAACTGTGGGTCGAGGACCGCGGCTTCTCGCCGACCGATCCTGCCGCCGGGCACCGCCACCCCGGCGCCATCGATGTCGACTGGCTGCGCGCGGGGTCTGATGCGACGACCACGGAGTTCGACCGCATACGTCCCGACGGTGAGGCCTGGGTCCCGGATGTCGCCTCGCCCGGGGATGGCGGCGACGGGTGGCCCGCGGAGGGTGATCGGTCGCGGGTTGGCGGCGACGGGTGGCCCGCGGAGGTTGATCAGTCCCGGGGCAGTGGCGACGCGTGGCCCGCGGAGATTGATCAGTCCCGGGGCAGTGGCGACGCGTGGCCCGCGGAGGGTGATCAGTCGTGGGGCACGCGTGACGTCCGGGCCCCGGAATTCGCTGACGCGCATGGCGGGGCCTCCGCTGTCGGGTTCGGTGATCCGCTGTCCGGTGGCGACGGCTGGGCCGCGGAGTTCGATCAAGGGCGGGCGGACAGTGACGCGCTCCACGCGGAGCTCGGGCGGGTACGGGCGGACCGCGATCTGGCGGTGGCGGAGCTCGAACGGCTGCGGGCGGATCGGGACGCGCTGGCCGGGGAGGTCGACCGGGCCCACGCTGACCGGGATGTGATGGCGGCGGAGGTCTCCCGGCTGCGCGCGGACCGGGAGGCGATGCGATCCGAGATCGAGCGGCTTCGGGATGAGCTGGGCAGGGTGGGCCACCCCGAGGTCCCCGATCCGGGGCGGGACCGGCGGCGGGAGGATTTCGGGGGCTACCGGCTGCGGTGACCGGCCGATGCCGGGGCAGGCGATTCCTCTGATGGCCCGCCTGTCCTGGCGAAGCGTCGCGATGTGGCCCGGCGGTGGCTGCGTGCCACGGCTGGGCGTCGCGGTGCGGGCCCGTGGGTCATGTCCGCTTGACCAGCTCCCTGGTTCGGGGTGGCAGGATCATGCACAGCAGTGTGCCGGCTCCGGCGGTGGCGATGGCGGCGGCCGGGCTGCCCCACTGGGCGAGCACGCCCAGCACCACCGGGGAGAGGCCCTGCAGGGTCATCAGCCCGGTGGAGAGCAGGGTGAACATCTGGCCGCGGCGTCCCTCCGGGGTGGCGTCCAGCAGCGGGCGTTGCAGGCCGAGCTGGTAGGCGTATCCGGCGCCGGCGAGGACCAGGCAGCCCAGCGTCGCCGGCAGCGTGGGCCCGGTCAGCAGCAGGAGCAGCGGCGCGCCGGCGAGCAGGATGAGCGGGCGGACCAGGCGTTCCCGGGTAGCCGGGCGCACCCAGCGACCGACGATCAGGTCGCCGGCGAGCATGCCGACCGGGACGGCCGCCATCAGCGCGCCCGCGGCGCCGGCCGGGAAGCCGCGCCCGTGACCGTACGAGACGAGCAGTGCCTCCGCCCCCGCGACACACGCCGACGGCAGCCACTGGGCCAGCAGGAAGGCGCGGATGATCGGGTCGCCGAGCAGGTCGCGGACGCCGGCCAGGCTGGCGCGCACCGCGGAGCCCCGGTCCGCGGATTCGCCGGCGAGGTCGGGCAGCCCGAGCCGGATGATCAGCGCGGCCAGGGCCTGCCCGCCGGCCGCGATCAGCAGGGCCTGGCGCGGTCCGGCCGCGGCGACGGCGACGCCGCCGAGCGCGAGGCCGAGCAGTTGCGCGCCGGACGAGGCGGCGTTCAGAACGGAGCGGCCCAGCACGTACGCGTCACCGGTCAGCACCTCGGCGACCAGCCGCCCGGCCGCGCCCATGAAGATCGGTGTCCCGCAGGCCACCACCCCGATGATCGTCAGCTGGGCGGCGACCGGCAGCGGCACCACCGCGATCAGCAGCGCCGCCACCCCGCCGGCCAGGTATCCGGTGACGATCAGCGGCCGTGGCCGGATCCGGTCGGTCAGCACGCCGAGCAGCAGCCCACCCGCGAGTTGCGGCAGGAAACCGGCCGCGAACGCGAGCGCACTGAGCAGCGCCGACCCGGTCCGTTCGAAGACGAACACGGACAGCGCGAAGATCCGCAGCGATTCCGCCGCGATGGCCGCGGTCCGGCCCAGAAACAGCACCCGGAACCGTGGTTCCGCGAAGACGTCGCGATAGGTCACCCGGCCACCCTCCGGCCCGGCGCACGCTGCTGGCGATTGATTCGCCAGGAGGCGTAACGTCGGCGTCGTGATGCGGTTCGAGGTCGGCGCCGAGGATCTGCTGCACACCCGGTTCGCGGTGTCGCCGATCTTTGAGCTGCACAATCTGCTACGGGCCCTGCACGCACCCGCCCCGGGTCTCCCCGAGTCCTGGCTGGCCCGTTTCCGGCCCGCTTTCGATCAGCTGCGCCCGGACCCGTGGCTGACCGCCGTCCTCGCGCTGAAGTCGGCCCGCTCCGGCGCGAACTTCTTCGCACCGCCGCCTCGCGGCATGACCCAGACCATCGACCAGGACCTCGCCGCGATCCGCGCGGTCCCGCTCCGCGCGGCCCGTACCGAAATCGACTTCTATCTGGCCCGCCGCCGGGTTCCGGCCCCGGTCAGAATTCTGCTGTACGCCGATGACGTCCTGGACCGGATGGCCGCCTTCCTGTCGGACGCCTGGTCGGCGCTGATGGCGCCGGAATGGCCCACGATCCGTGCCGTCTGCGAACGCGACGTCGTCCACCGCTCCGCCGAACTCGGCCGCGCCGGCTGGTCCGCGGCACTCGCCGGCCTCGCCCCCAAGGTTCGCTGGCACCGCGGCGGCATTGAACTGACCGCCCACCGCGGCCCCGCCGGCACCCTCGACGGCACCGGCCTGCTGCTCATCCCGTCCGTCCTGATCTGGCCCCGCACCGCCGTCTTCGGCGACGACCCATGGCCGAAAGCGATCGTCTACCCGGCCCGCGGCGTAGGCACCCTGTTCGAACTGTCCCCACCCGCCGTCCCGGACACCCTGGCAGCCCTGCTGGGCCGCAGCCGAGCCCAGCTCCTCACCGCCCTGGCCGACCCGGCCAGCACCACACACCTGGCCACCGCCTTCAACCTGGCCCCCGGCGCCGTCGGCGACCACCTGTCCGTCCTGTACCGCTCCGGCCTGCTCAGTCGAGCCCGTTCCGGCCGCTCCGTCCTCTACTCGCGCACCCCGCTCGGCGACCAGCTCGTCCACACCGCCCGCTGAGACCCCCGCGCGTGTGGTCGCACCCGGCCCGTCGGCCCCCCGGGCCCCGTTCGCCGATCGCCACCGCCGGCCCGGGGCCCGACCGGCGCCGGCCGCCGTCCCTGGATCACCCGCTGGAACCCGCCCTCAACGCCTTCGGTCCTGCCTTCGACGGCCGCCGTCCCTGGATCACCCGCTGGAACCCGCCCTCAACGCCTTCGGTCCTGCCTTCGACGGCCGCCTGACCGCTGGCCGCCACCGATCCCGGAAGGATCGAGTGGCACCGCCTTCTCGACAGACCCGGCGTGCGCGGTCCGGTGTCGGCTGGCCGGGTGGACGGTCCCGTGTCGGCTGGCCGCACGGGCGGTCCGGTGCTGCGCGGCCTTACTGCGGACCGGGTCGCCGACTGAGGTAAGCGCGACGCAAGCCTGGCGGGTGGTCGACCCCGGTCGCGCGGCGACGCGTAATCCGCGGCACATTGCCGCCGTTCTCCTCGACCGGCCGGGCTCGCGGCGACGCGTAATCCGCGGCACATTGCCGCCGTTCTCCTCGACCGGCCCGGCTCGCGGCGGCGGCCGGATCGTGCCTGGTGCCGCGGTGGCCGGCGGCTGCGGACGGGGCGCCATGGCCCGAACGTCGTTCCACCCGACCCCAAAAAATTTATGATCATCTGTTTGATGAGGATTTGTGGGGTCAAGTTCTCCGCGATGGTTGCCAATGACTACATAGGAGGACAAACTATGGCATCCCGCACCGTCAGCGCCGCCGTTGCTCTCGTCGGGGCGGCCGGCCTCTCGCTGGCCGCCGCCGTCCCCGCGCAGGCCGCCACCCCCTGCGTGCAGAAGGTCTCGGTGATCAACAACGGTGGCTTCGTGATCGACTTCCAGGTCACCACCCGCACCGGGGAGCTGTCCGCGTCCACCGACGACTACCCGATCAACCAGTACCGCGTCGTCGACCTGAACTCGACCCCGTTCGCCGAGGGCTCCGACGTCCGCCCGCTGGTCCACGCGCAGGCCGGCAACACCGTGCCCGGCAACGTGTTCGTGTCGTTCTGCAACAACGGGCAGACCGCCACCTACACCGCGAGCGGCACCACCCTGAACTACACGGTCACCCTCCTCACCTGACCGGGCCCTCGCGGGTCGGTTACGGTCCGGCCCCGGAAACAGCGGGCGTCGACACCCGACCGCCCGCTCAGTCCGAACGGGGCAGCCGGCCGCTCCATCCGGGCCGGCGAGCACCGGGCACCCCCATGCGGCCGCGCATTCGGCACGAACGATGCGGTCAGGGCCGAGGCGGTGAGAGTCGACCCGCTCAGTCGACTGAGTGTCCGGCCTCAACGATGCGGCCGAGGCGAGGGCGAGCACGCTCACTCGACCCGGCGCGCCCGGCGTGAACGATGCCGTCCCGGACCCGCCCGGGCCCGGGCGGCATCGCCGACCCGGTGAGGCTCCGCCATGACGGGACGCTCGACGCGATCTGCATGTGAAGAGCCTCCCTCGGGGGTACGACACTTTCCGATGTGCAACCTTCGGTTGCTCAAGAGCCGATGGTGGGCTACCGTTACCTGCAACCAAAGGTTGCAGGAGGACGTCATGGAGCAGGGAATCATCGAGCGCGAAATCTTCATCGAGGCGACGCCCGAGGTCGTCTTCGAGGTGGTCAGCAGCCCCGAACACCTCAAGGGCTGGTGGCCCGACGATGCCGACTACGAAGCGCGGCCGGGATCGGAGGGAACCATCACCTTCGGTGACTGCAGCGCCGGAGGCAAGGTCGTCCAGTTCGCCGTCGTCGATGCCCGTCCGCCGCGAACATTCTCGTTCCGCTGGACGCACCCCGCCGGTGAGCCGCCGACGGCCGGCAACTCCCTGCTGGTCACGTTCGAGCTGACTCCGTCCGGCGGTGGCACGCTGCTGCGGATGACGGAGACCGGTTTCCGGGAGCGGGGCTGGTCGCAGGCGATCGCCGAGCAGGAGTACCGGGAGCATGTGCACGGCTGGGGCATCTTCCTGCCGCGACTCGCGCCGTATGTCGCCACGCTCCAGGTCCAGCCGTGAGCACGGCCGTCGACGACGATCTGTGGTCGGCGGTCGGCGACCCGACCCGACGACGAATGCTCGACCTGCTCCTCGCCCACGGTGAGGGCACCGCGACCACGCTCAGTCAGCAGATGCCGGTGACCCGGCAGGCCGTCGCCAAGCATCTCACCGTCCTCGACCGGGTCGGCCTGGTCCGCGGCACCCCCGCCGGCCGGGGGAAGCGTTACCGCGTCGACGACGCCCAGCTGGCCCGCGCCATCGGCCAGCTGGCCTCGGTCGGCGCGGCCTGGGACGCCCGCCTGCGCCGCATCAGGACCATCGCCGAGGCGATCCAGCAAACCACGACCGATTGAGCCGTACGCCCGCGACGCCGCGTCCCCACCGGGATGCGGCGCGCCATCTTCGCCGCCGCAACTCCACGCGCCGGGTCCGTCAGTCGAGGCAGAATTCGTTGCCGCCCGGGTCGGCCATGACGATGTGTCCGGCGTTCGGCGGCACCGGCTCATGGCGTTGCACCCGGGTGGCGCCCAGGCCCACCAGTCGCGCCGCCTCGGCTTCGAGGGCTGCCATCCGCTCGTCGCCGGTGAGGCCGGGAGCTGCGCGGACGTCCAGGTGCACCCGGTTCTTCGCCGTCTTGCCCTCGGGCACCTTCTGGAAGAACAGCCGCGGCCCGGCGCCCTTCGGGTCGATCAGCGCGGAGGCGTCGTTGCGACGCTCGGGCGGCACACCCCACGCCTCGAGGGCCTGCTCCCATGAGGAGAAGCCCGCGGGCGGGGGCTGCAGCCGGTAGCCGATCGCCTCCGCCCAGAACGCGGACAGCGCGGCCGGGTCGGCGGCGTCGAAGGTGATCTGAAGCTCGCGTGCGATCTCAAGAGACATGCGGTCCAGCCTGCCGCACATTGCGGTCACCCGGTGTCCTGAAACGGTCAGCGCTCCCGCCGGTCCTGAAACGGTCAGCGCTCCCGCCGGTCCTGAAACGGCCAGGGCTCCCGCCGGTCCTGAAACGGCCAGGGCTCCCGCCGGTCCTGAAACGGCCAGCCCTGCCCGCGCCGGTGAGCGGCCTGAATGGCGGGGCCGGGAGACCGGGGCGTCAGGCGCCGGCGAGCGGCGGACCGACGTGGTCGTCGAGCCAGTGCCGCAGCGGAAGGCCGGCTCGCAGGAACTCCACCACCCGCTTCTGCGCGGCCGCCGTCCCCAGCCAGGCGGCCGGCTCCCATTCCCGCCAGGTGATCAGCCCCTTGTGCCGCAGCAGATCGATCCGGGGATGATCTTTCGGGTAGCCGCGCGGCGCGGTTTTCAGGGTGTCTCTGCCGACCACCGAGATTCCGGTTCTCTCGATGTCGGTGATGAGGGTGGTCAGCTGGATGCCGGTCACGTCGTTGGCGATCGCCCGCCGGAACCGGTCGAGCTGGCCCGGATCCATCCGGTAGTAGCCGGATCCGGCGGCCAGCCCGTCCGCGCTCAGCTGCAGGTATCCGCCGGATTCGAGCCAGGCGCCCAGATGCGTCTTGTACGGGGTCTTGTCCTTGCTGAAGCGCACATCCCGGTAGGGCCGGAACACTTTCCCCGGCCCGAATTCCGGTTCCAGGGCGGCGAGCAGTTCCAGCATCGGCCCCCGCACCTGCTCCTCGTAGAATGCCAGGTGCCTGGTCCAGTACGTCTTCGAGTTGTCGGCGCCGAGCCCCTCGTAGAACTCGAGTGCCTCGACCGGCCATCCGCGGAACGTCACCCACCGATTCTGCGCCATCGGCAAGACGAGGAGCCGCCGGGACGCGTGGTCAGCGGGACGGCAGCCCGAGCCGCTCCAGAGTCTCTCGCAACCGATGCCGCCCACCCAGCGCTTCCGCCCCACCCAGCCGGCTCAGCACCCGCTCACTCCAGCCGCCGCTGAGCCCGAACCGCCGGTTGTAGGCGGCCAGCCGTTCGTCGTAGACCGGGATGTGCGCGTCGGCGGCGTCCGCGTCGTACTGCTCATGGTGCAGCACCGCCGCCTGCGGCAGCCGGGGTTTGACCGCGGCCGCCTCCGCCGGGTCGGGCGTGCCGACGGCCAGGCCGAAGGCGGCGACCGCGTGGGGCGGCAGCTTGAGTTCGGCGGCGATCTCCTCGGGTCGGTTGCGGACGGCGCCGACGAAGACGGAGCCGAGGCCGAGGGATTCGGCGGCGATCACCGTGTTCTGGGCGGCGAGGGCCGCGTCGACGAAGGTGATCAGGGTGCTTTCCAGGTAGTCCGCTCCGGTGAGGGAGGAGCCGGCCCGGTCGGCGAGGCGGCGGGCGCGGGACAGGTCGGCGATCCAGACCAGGAACAGCGGGGCCTGCGCGATGAAGGACTGGTTGCCGGCGAGGGTGGCGAGCCGCTGCCGGCGGCCCGGGTCGCGGACCGCGATCACGCTCCACACCTGCAGGTTGGAGGAGGTGGCGGCGGATTGTGCGGCGGCGGTCAGCGCGGTCAGCTGGTCGTCGGTCACCTCGCCGGGCAGGAATCGGCGCACCGAGCGGCGGCGCAGTTGCAGGCGGATGGTGTCGGTGAGGGTGTCGAGCGGCGCGGCGGCGGTCCCGTACCGGGCGGCGAGCAGTTCGGACACGGGCGTCTCCCGGAAGCTTGAAAAGTCGGCGGCATCCATATATTAGCTATAGAGGTGATAGGAAAAGCGAGCGAGTTCCTCTGGTACATCCCGAACGAGGACCGCCCCGGGCACCGCGGCGACGACGTGGTCGACGGCCACAACAGCCTGGCGGCGCTCACCGCGCAGGCCCTGGCCTGCGAGCGGCACGGCTGGAGCGGCGCGCTGATCGGCACCGGCTGGGGCCGTCCGGACACCTTCACGGTGGCCACCGCGCTCGCCGCCCGCACCACCACGTTCCGGCCGCTGATCGCGGTCCGCCCCGGCTACTGGCGTCCGGCGCAGTTCGCGTCCGCCGCGGCCACCCTGCAGCACCTCAGCGGCGGCCGGGTGCTGATCAACATCGTGTCCGGTAAGGATCGTCTCGCCGCCTACGGCGACGAGGAGCAGGACCAGGCTTCCCGGTACGGTCGTACCCGCGAGTTCCTGCACCTGGTCCGCCGGTTGTGGGCCGAGGAGCACGTCACGCACCGGGGTGGGCATTTCGCGGTCGACGACTCGACCGTGGTCCCGCGCCTGGCCACGCCCCCGCGGCTGTATTTCGGGGGTGCCTCGGCCGCGGCCGAGCGGGTCGCCGCCGCGGCTGCCGACGTGCAACTGTTCTGGGGCGAGCCGCTGGACGGCGTACGGGAAAGAATCGAGCGCCTGACGGCCCTGAGCCGGGAGGTGGGCCGGGACCTCCCGCCGCTGGAGTTCGGTCTGCGGATCACCACGGTGGTCCGCGAGACCGGCGCGCAGGCCTGGGCGGATGCCGAGGCCCGGGTGGCCGCGATGGCCGGCGGCCCGGCGATCGACCCGCTGTGGGCGGCGGCGACCGGGCAGCGCCGGCTGCTCGACCTGGCCGCCCGCGGTGACGTGCTGGACGACAATCTGTACACCGCGCCGGCCCGGGTCGGCGGGGGCGGCGCGGGGACGACCTGGCTGGTCGGCTCGGCCGCGGAGGTGGCGAGGTCGCTGCGCAAGTATCAGAATCTGGGGATCAGCCACTTCGTGCTGTCCGACACGCCCTACCTCCCGGAGATCGCGAGGCAGGGCGGGCAGTTGCTGCCCCTGCTGGCGGAGACCGCGCTCAGAGCGTGAAGCCGGCCACCAGTTCGCGCAGCTCGCTGCTGGTCCGCGCCAGGTTGGCGGCGTTCGACTGAGCCTGGTTGACCACCTCGGTGGTGGTGCCCACCGCGGTCGCCACCCCGGCGATGCTGGTCGCGATCGCGGTGCTGCTGTCGGCCACCTCGGCGACGTTGCGTCCCATCTCGCTGGTGGTCGCGGTCTGCTCCTCGACGGCGGCCGCGATCAGGGTCTGGAAGTCGCTGATCCGGGCCACCACGTCGCCGATCTTGCCGATCGCGCCGACCGCCTCGGTGGAGTCCGCCTGGATCGCGTCGACGAGCCGGCTGATCTCCTCGGTGGCTTTCGCGGTCTCCTGGGACAGCTCCTTGACCTCGCCGGCCACGACGGCGAAGCCCTTGCCGAGCTCGCCGGCGCGGGCGGCTTCGATGGTGGCGTTGAGAGCGAGCAGGTTGGTCTGCTCGGCGATCGCGGTGATCATGGCGATCACCTTGCCGATCTCGGCGGACGACTCGCCGAGCTTGCCGACGGTCTGGTTGGTGCGGGCGACCACGCCGACCGCCTCGCCGGCGACCTGGGCGGCCTCGCCGGCGTTGCGGGCGATCTCGTCGATCGCCAGGGTCATCTCGGTGCTGCCGGCCTGCAGCGTCTGCACGTTGCCGGAGACGTGGTCGGCCGAGGTGGCGACCGCGGTGGCCTGGGTGTCCATCTCGCTGCTGGCCGCGGCGATCTGCGTGGAGACGTCGGAGAGGTCCTGGGAGGCGGCCGAGACGGTGCCGGCGTGCCCGGCGATCGCCGCGACCGTGTGGCTCAGCGACTCGGCGGTCGAGTTCACCGCGTCGCCGAGCGTTCCCAGCTCGTCGCGGCGGTCCAGGCTGACCCGGACGGTGAGGTCGTGCGCGGCCAGACGTTTGAGCGCCGCGACCACGGTGGCCAGCGGGCGGATCACCGAGCGGGTGACCCAGGTGCCCATCAGCACGGCGAGGATCACGGCCAGGGCGAGGGCGATGGCCAGCCCCCGCATCGCGTCGGTGCGCACCCGCTGCACGTGGGCGCGCAGCGCCGCGGTGCGGTCGGTGACCGACTTGTCCAGTCCAGCGGTGATGTCCAGGACCTTGCCGTAGGCGGCGGCCGCATCACCGCCGTTGATGCTGTCCATCGCCTTCGCGCGGCTGGCCTGGGTGTCCGCCGACAGCCACCGCATGACGGTCGTGTCCCAGGTGAAGAACTCGTCCCAGGCGGTCTTGAGCTTGGCGAACTCGGCCCGCTCGGCCGGCGACATGTCAGCCGTGTCGGCGCTGGCCAGCTGAGCGTAGATGGCGGCCTTGGACTTCATCTCGCCCTGCCGGTTGTAGCCTTTCGGCCCGGTCGCGAACGCGTAGCCGAACGCGCCGATGTCCGCGATGACCAGGCCCTGCCAGCCGGTCACGTCGGCGGCGTTGTACTTGGCGGTCTGGATGTCGTCGCGCACCCGTTCCAGGGCGGCCAGTTCCTTCTCGGCGGCGGCCTGCTGGCGCAGCCCGGACCAGCCGACACCGGCCGAGGTGACGATCAGCGTGGTGAGGACCAGGTAGGAGGCGCCCAGCCGAGTGCCGACGCCGATGTCACGGATGCGCATGCACCTGTGATCGGCGCGAATCCTATCCGTCTGAGGGTAGCCGCCACGTAAGATCGTCGACGGTGGGGTAGTGCCCGGTGGAACCGGGGAGTCAGCACCACTGTCACCGGTCCAGTGCGTTCGTACGGTGTTACCCATGACCGACGCGGTACGTCTCGAAGCCCTCGTCAAGACCTACGACAACGCCGTGACCGCGCTCGACGGGGTCACGGCCGCCTTCGCCGACGGCACGTTCACCGCCGTGATGGGCCCGTCCGGCTCCGGCAAGAGCACCCTGCTGCACTGCGCGGCCGGCCTCGACCGGCCCAGCAGCGGCCGGGTCTTCCTCGGCGGCGCCGAACTGACCGCGACCACCGACACCGAACTCACCCGCTTCCGCCGGGCCCGGGTCGGCTTCGTCTTCCAGGACTACAACCTGCTGCCCGCGCTCACCGTCGAACAGAACGTGCAACTGCCGCTGCGCCTGGCCGGTCGCCGCGCCGACCGCAGGCGCGGTCGGGCCATCCTGGACCAGCTCGGCCTCGGCGACCGGCTCACCCAGCTGCCCGCCGAACTCTCCGGCGGCCAGTGCCAGCGCGTCGCCGTCGCCCGCGCCCTGCTCACCGAACCCGCGGTGATCTTCGCCGACGAACCGACCGGTGCCCTCGACCTGCGCGGCGCCCGGGAGGTCCTCACCCTGCTCCGCCAGGTGGTCCGCGACCACGGTCGCACCGTCGTCATGGTCACCCACGACCCGATGGCCGCCGCGTACGCCGACTCCGTCCTCTTCCTGGCCGACGGCCGCCTGGCCGGCTCGCTCGCCGCACCCGCCCCGGACGCCGTCGCCGACCGCCTCGCCCACCTGACCGGGGTGCCGGCCTGACCTCCCGCCGCCGCGGCCGTGCTCGGCACCACTCGCCGCGCGACTGCCATCCCGGCCATCGCCGCCCTCCACTGACCACCGCCCACCCCGGCCGGTCACTCGCCACCCCGGCCGGTCACTCGCCACCTCGGCCGGTCACCGTCCACCCCGACCTGCTTGCGTTCCCGTCCCGGGGCGCCGTCGTCGCACACGAGCAGAGCCGACCGTCTCCACGGCCCCGCGGGGTCAGAGGGAGAGCAGCTCCGAGACCTGCGGGGCGTATGTCGTGTGCAGGACCAGGGCCGCCGCGCCGACGACCGCCGCGTCGGCGCCGAGCGGGGAGACCTCGACACGGACGGTGCGGATGCTGCGGGCCAGGGGGCGGGTCTCCAAAGCTTTGGCGGCCGCGTCGCGGAAGCGGGATTCCAGGTGGCGCAGGCCGTGCCCGCCGAGGACGAACAGGTCGACGTCGAGGATGTTGGCGACGTTGACGACGGCGGTGGCCAGATGTTCGGCCGCGGCCTCGACGACGTCGACGGCGGCGCGGTCGCCGTCGAGCGCGGCCTGGCGCAGGGTGTCGTAATCGGTCAGGCCGGACCGGGCGACGAGAGCTCCCGGGCTGATCAGGCTCTCCAGGCAGCCGCGGTTGCCGCAATAGCAGGGCGGCCCGCCGGGCAGCACCGTCTGGTGGCCGAATTCGGCGGCGTTCATCGAGCCGCCGCGATAGACCTGCTGGCCCAGGATGAGTCCGCCGCCGACGCCGGCGCCGAAGAAGAAGTAGGCGAAGTCGGCGACGCCGCGGCCGGCGCCGGCCCAGCATTCGCCGATGGCGGCGGCGGTCGCGTCGTTGTCCAGGGTGACCGGCAGGCCGGTGGCGGCGGCCAGCATGTCCTTGAGCGGCACCCGGGTCCAGCCGAGCAGCTGCGGCGGCCCGACCAGGGCGCCGAGGCTCTGGTCGATCGGGCCGGGGGTGGCCAGGCCGAGGCCGAGGACCCGGTCGCGGGGCACGCCGGCGGCCGCGAGCACGTCGGTGACCAGGCCGGCGACCGCGGCGACGACCTCGGTGGGGCCGGCGCCGGGGCGGATCGGCTGCTGCCGTTGGACCAGGGGGCGGCCGAGCAGGTCGGCGACCACGCAGGACAGCTGGGACGGGTCGAAGTGGACGCCGACGGCCAGCCCCGCGGCGGCGTTGACCCGCAGCAGGGTGCGGGGTTTGCCGCCGTTGGAGACGGTGGCGCCGTCCTCGCGGACGATGCCTTCGCCGATCAGCCGCCGGACGATGCCGGAGACGGTCTGCGGGGTGAGACCGGTCAGCTCGGCGATCTCGACCCGGCTGATGCCGTCGGCGAGCTGGATCTGATCGAGGACGACGGCCCGGTTGTACTGGCCGACTTTCGGCAGGTTGGTTCCTGTACGCCGCACCGGAATACCGCCTCTCCCGACCCCATCATCCGTTCGGACGACGCGGTTACGGAACCAGGAAGGAACGTTGCGAGATTGATGCCGACCATGATGCCATCGACCCGTTGACTTAGTAAATAAATAAGATTTACAGTCTGGAAACGCCGACGTCATCGAAGTCGATCTTTGCGTAACGCCTGTTGGGAGGCGCCATGAGCGCTGCTGCGCCGCTGCTCGAAATGCGCTCCATCACCAAGACGTTCCCCGGTGTCACCGCACTGTCCGATGTGAACCTGACGGTCCGCGACGGGGAGATCCACGCGATCTGCGGGGAGAACGGGGCCGGGAAGTCGACCCTGATGAAGGTGCTCAGCGGCGTCCACCCGTTCGGGTCGTACAACGGCTCGATCGTCTATCGCGGGGCCGAGGCCCGGTTCGCCGACATCCGGGCCAGCGAGCACGCCGGGATCGTGATCATCCACCAGGAGCTGGCCCTGGTCCCCGGCATGTCGATCACCGAGAACATCTTCCTGGGCAACGAGCCGACCCGGTTCGGCCGGATCGACTGGAAGGCGGCCAACCGCCGGGTGCTCGAACTGCTCGCCATGGTCGGGCTGAACGAGGATCCGGACACCCTGGTCAAGGACATCGGGGTGGGCAAACAACAGCTGGTCGAGATCGCCAAGGCATTCGCCAAGGACGTACAACTATTGATCCTGGACGAACCGACCGCGGCGCTGAACGAGACCGACTCCCGGCACCTGCTCGATCTGCTGCGCGGGTTCCGGAAACGCGGGATCACCTCGATCATGATCTCGCACAAGCTGAACGAGATCGAGGCGATCGCCGACTCGATCACCATTCTGCGCGACGGGCGGACGATCGAGACGATCGATGTCGCGGCGGAGGGGGCCGACGAGGACCGGATCGTGCGCGGCATGGTCGGCCGGGATCTGGGCAGCCGTTTCCCGGAGCACGAGCCGCACATCGGCGAGGTGTTCTTCGAGGTGCGCGACTGGACGGTCCGGCATCCGATCTCGGCCGAGCGGCTGGTCTGCAAGAACTCCGGCTTCACCGTGCGGCGCGGGGAGATCGTCGGGTTCGCCGGGCTGATGGGCGCCGGCCGGACCGAGCTCGCGATGAGCCTTTTCGGTCGCAGCTACGGGATCTACCTGAGCGGCCAGGTGTTCAAGGACGGTCAGGAGATCCAGTTGCGCTCGGTGGCCGAGGCGATCGGGCACGGCCTGGCGTACGTCAGCGAGGACCGCAAGGCGATCGGTCTGAACCTGCTCGACGACATCAAGACCTCGGTGGTCGCCGCGAAACTCTCCAAGATCACCAAGAACGGGGTGCTCGACGAGGCCGCGGAGTACCACGAGGCCGAGGCGTACCGGCGCAGCCTGCGGATCAAGACGCCGAGCGTGGACGAGGGCGTCACCAAGCTCTCCGGCGGCAACCAGCAGAAGGTCGTCCTGGCCAAGTGGATGTTCACCGACCCGGATCTGCTGATCCTCGACGAGCCCACCCGGGGCATCGACGTCGGTGCGAAATACGAGATCTACGGGATCATCCAGCGCCTGGCCGCCGAGGGCCGCGGCGTCATCGTGATCTCCTCCGAGCTGCCCGAGCTGATCGGGCTCTGCGACCGGATCTACACGGTCTTCGAGGGCACGATCACCGGCGAGATCGCCCGCCGCGACGCCGACCCGGAAGTCCTGATGAAGCAGATGACCTCGACGAAGAAGCTGGCCACCCCATGAGTCGGATAAAAGATCTCCAGAAAAACCTCTTCGGCGGTACGACGTCGAACGCCCGCCAGTTCGGGATGATCTTCACGCTGGTGGCGATCATCGTGTTCTTCCAGATCCGCACCGGCGGGCTGACCCTGCAGCCGGGCAACCTGATCGCGCTGACCCAGCAGTACGCGTACATCTCGGTGCTGTCGATCGGCATGCTGATGGTGATCGTGGCCGGGCACATCGACCTGTCGGTCGGCTCGGTCGCGGCGTTCGTGGGCATCGTGGTCGCCAAGGCGATCAGCGTGCACCACGTCCCCTGGCCGCTGGCCATCGTGCTGGGCCTGGTCGTCGGCGCGGCGATCGGCGCGTGGCAGGGCTTCTGGGTGGCGTACGTCGGCATTCCCGCCTTCATCGTCACGCTCGCCGGCATGCTGCTGTTCCGCGGCGGCAACCAGTACATCGGCAACGCCGACACGGTGCCGGTGCCGCCGGGCTTCCGGCAGATCGGCGCCGGCTATCTGCCCGAGGTGGGCCCGGACACCGGCTACAACAACCTGACCCTGCTGCTCGGCCTGCTGGCCTGCGTCGCGGTGGTCTGGCGGGAACTGCGGTCCCGGCAGGTCCGCAAGCAGATGGAGGGCGCCGAGCCGGCCCCGATGTGGGTCTCGGTGATCCGGATGGCGGTGATGATCGCCGTCATCATCTTCGCCACGCTGCGCTTCGCCGGTGGCCGGGTCGGTACCAGTTTCCCGATCTCCGGCATCATCCTCGCCGTCCTGGTGATCGCGTATTCGTTCTACACGCGCAACACCGCGGGCGGCCGACACATCTACGCGGTCGGCGGCAACGCCCGGGCCGCCGAGCTGTCCGGCGTGCAACTGCGCCGGGTGAACTTCCTGGTCATCATGAACATGTCGGTCCTGGCCGCGCTGGCCGGGATGATCTTCGTGGCCCGGTCCACGGCCTCCGGCCCGCAGGACGGGCTCGGCTGGGAACTCGACGCGATCGCCGCGGTCTTCATCGGGGGTGCGGCGGTCTCGGGCGGTCTCGGGACGGTCGGCGGCTCGATCGTCGGCGGTCTCGTGATGGCCGTGCTGAAGAACGGTCTGCTCCTCACCGGCACCGGCTCCGACATGGACCAGATCATCCGTGGTCTGTTCCTGCTCGGCGCCGTCGCCCTGGATGTCTACAACAAGAAGCAGGGCCGCTTCTCGATCATCGGTTCACTCACCCGGCAGTTCCGTCCACGGCATGAGGTGGCGGCCGCCGAAACCCTCGCAGAGGACCGCGAGAAGACCCCTGCAACCCGCATCTAGAAAAGGGTTGAGTCAATGCGCTCCTTCATGATCAAGAGTCTTGCGGTCGGCACGGCCGTGGTGCTCGCCCTGTCCGCCTGCTCCAACGACCGCACCAAGTCCGGTGGCGACACCGGCAACACCAAGGGCTTCGCCAAGGACGGCCTGATCGGCGTCGCCCTGCCGTCGAAGACCTCGGAGAACTGGGTGCTCGCCGGTGACCTGTTCACCAACGGGCTCAAGGATGCCGGCTTCCAGTCCGACGTGCAGTACGCCGGCGCCTCCACCACGGTCGCCGACCAGCAGGCGCAGATCACCGCGATGGTGAACAAGGGCGCCAAGGTGATCGTCATCGGTGCCACCGACGCCGGTCAGCTGACCAACCAGGTGGCGGCGGCGCACCAGGCCGGCGCCAAGGTCGTCGCCTACGACCGGCTGATCACCAACACCCCGGACGTGGACTACTACATCGCGTTCGACAACTTCAAGGTCGGCCAGCTGCAGGGCCAGGCGCTGCTGGACGGCATGAAGGCGAAGAAGCCGAAGGGCCCGTACACCATCGAGCTGTTCTCCGGCTCGCCGGACGACAACAACTCCGGGGTGTTCTTCAACGGCGCGATGGACGTGCTCAAGCCGGAGATCGCCAGCGGCACCGTGATCGTCGGTTCGAAGCAGACCGACGTGAAGCAGACCGCGACCCAGGGCTGGAAGGCGGAGAACGCGCAGAGCCGGATGGACGCGCTGCTCAACTCCACCTACACCGGCGGCAAGACGCTGGACGGCGTGCTGTCCCCGAACGACACCCTGGCCCGTGCGATCATCACCTCGATCAAGGGTGCCGGCAAGCCCGTCCCGGTGGTCACCGGCCAGGACTCCGAGGTGGAGTCGGTCAAGTCGATCATGAAGGGTGAGCAGTACTCGACGATCAACAAGGACACCCGCAAGCTGGTGGCCGAGACGATCACCATGGTCAAGGCGCTGCAGGCCGGCAACGAGCCGCAGGTCAACGACACCAAGTCGTACAACAACGGGGTCAAGGTGGTCCCGTCCTTCCTGCTGCCGCCGGTCATCGTCACCAAGGCCAACGCGGCCGAGGCGTACGCGAACGACCCGAAGCTGGAGCCGCTCACCAAGAGCTGACCGTCAGCACCGGCCAGGGCGTTCCCGATCCGGGGACGTCCTGGTGCTGTTCGGCGGGATCCGTTCGACCATCGAGAAGGAGGCGTTGAGCAGGCCTCGCGGCGTCTGGATCTGGTAGCGGCTGCGACCCTGCTTGACGATGGTGCCGAGCACGCCGCCGTACTTGCCGCCGCCCCGCAGGCGCACCCGGTCACCGACCGCGAGGGCGACGGGGGCGGCACCGTGCAACCGGACCAGCTCCGCGACGTAGTCCGGGTGCAGCGGCACCGGATGGCCACGGTAGGTCCAGGCGAACAGCGCCGACCGGTTGAACCCCGGCGAACAGTTCCGGCACGACCGCACCCGCACCGGCCGGCGGTGCGCCGTGGTCCGGTGCCCCTGCCGGCAGAACCCCTCCCACGCCCCGTCGACCCGGGGCGCCTCCTCGGGCACGCAGCGCCGGCCCGAACATCCGATCCGCACCGCGATCGCCCGCCACACCTCGTCGTGCCCGTGCCGGGCCCCGGCCAGCGCGTGCGCGATCTCGTGTAAGACCGTCTCGGTCACCTGCTCCGGCGAATACAGGCTGATCAGCGGCCGGGACAGGCCGATCTCCCGGCGCCCCGGCCGGCACACCCCGGCCCGCGTCTTCGCGTCGTCGAAGGTCAGCCGCCAGCGGGACAGCCGGTGCTCGGCCATCAACCGCAGCGCCAGCTCCCGTGCATCGCTCAGATCCAACCCGGAACTCCTCCCCGCTCCCCACCATGATCCCTCAAGCGGGCGCAGCGGTCCCACCGGCGAGCAGGTCGGGCAGGCGGGCGGGGAGGGTGCGGATCCGGGTGCCGGTGGCGTCGGCGACCGCGTTCAGGATGGCGGCGGCGGGGCTGCCGATGTCGGACCGGGACGGCTCCAAGCCGTCCACCCAGGCGGCGTCGATCCAGGCGATGTCGGGGTACGCGGGGATGCGGGATCCGCCCGGGGCGGAATCGGTCCAGGTGCCCCCCTCGGGGTCGGGGGCCGGCGCCTCGTGCAGGGCCATGCTCACGCCCGCGACCATGTCGCCGAGGAACCGGGACCGGGTGGCTCGCGCGTCGGCGGCGTCCCGGGCGGTGTACACGCCGAACAGGCGGGTGACCCCGACCTCGCCGGTGACGGTGCTCACCCGTACCTCCGCGAAGTGCGCCCCGCCCGCGAGGCCGGTGCCGATCAGCCACTCACCGGCGCGCCCGTGCGGGCGATCCGGCCAGCCGAAACGGGCGGCGCCCGCACGCAGGCGCCGCAAGCAGTCGCCGCGGAGATTCCGCTCCCGGAAGGTCAGCGGATCCATGCCGATCGACAGGGCCAGCTCGTCCAGCGCGCACTCCAGCGCGACCGTCCCGGGCGTCCGCGCCGAGCGGGACGGCGGTACGTCCAGCGGGACGGCCCGGTGCCGCAGCGTCAGGTCCGGGACGTCGTATCCGCCGTGGGGGACCACCCCCGGATCGCGGAAGCGGCTGGTCGCGGTCCGCACCGTGTGGTCGATGGCGGTCAGCCGGCCGTCCGGGGTGGCGCTGATCCGCAGCCGCTGGACGGTCGGGGCCCGGAAGCCGGCCGGGTGCGGCGACGTCACCTGGACCGGCCGTCCGGTCACCCACGCGCCCAGGGCGGCCAGCACGGCGTCCGGGCGAACCGGACCGCTGCCGCCGCCGGGCCCGGGGATCACGCGGACGTGTCCGGTGGGCAGGCCGAAGAGCTCCGCGACGGTGTCCGGGTCCTGGCCGGAAGCGGACAACTCCAGCCGCTGACCGTCCCAGCGGGCGATCGTGGCGGGCGGCTCCAGCGGACCGTCGGGCGCGGCCGGCGTCGTGTAGACGACGTCGACGCCGGGGTTTGCGGCACCCGACATGGCGTCGATGCCGGTGCCCGGGGTGGTCGGTCCGGGGTGGGTCGTGTCCGGCGTCAGGCCGATGTCGGTGCCTGCGGCGGGCGGTCCGGGGTGGGTGGTGTCCGGCGTCAGGCCGATGTCGGTGGGCGGTCCGGGATCGATGGCGCGGAGCACGACGTCGTGCCGCTCCTCGGTGATGTCCCACCGAACCAGCCGGGCGGCGCGGCGGGCGCCCTCCAGGGTGTCGGCGACGACCAGGGCGACCGGCTGTCCGCGATGGGCGATCCGGTCCGACTGCAGCGGCGGGGGCTCCGGACCGTCGAATCCGGGCGGGCCCGGGACGCTCGCCGGGGTGGACGGTGATGGCGCGCCCGCCCCGGCCGTTGCCTCCGGGGACCCGGCTCCGGGCAGGTGCGGGACGTTGCCGTGCCAGAGGACGACCAGTACGTCGTCGTCCTCGGCCGGGTCGGTGAACACCGCGTTCAGCCGGCCGCGAGCGACCGGGGAGGCGACGATCCAGCCGTACGCCAGGCCGTCCCACGGATGGTCGGCCGCGAAGCGGGCGGCGCCGGACACCTCGGCTGAGCCGTCCGCGCTGAGGCGGGCGGCGCCGGACACTTCGGCTGAGCCGTCCGCGCTGAGGCGGGCGGCGCCGGACACTTCGGCGGTGCGGCCGAGCATGGTCGTCATCGGGCGTCCTCGGTCAGCGACTCCAGCACGGCGGCGGTCAGGTTACGGATCAGGGGAATCTTGTACGCGTTGTCCCGCAACGGGCGCGCCGCCGCCAGTTCGGCGTCCGCCGCCGCGAGGAACCGCTCCCGGGTGGCCGGCCCACCGCGCAGCGCCTCCTCCGCGGCCAGCGCCCGCCACGGTTTCGGGGCCACCGCGCCGAACGCCAGCCGCACCTCGCGGACCAGGCCGTCCCCGGTCCGCAGCGCGGCCGCGACCGAGCCCGCCGCGAACGCCGAGGAGGCGCGGTCACGGGCCTTCCGGTAGGCCGACCGAGCCGCGGCCGACAGCGGCGGCAGGTCGACCGCGGTGATCAACTCGCCGTGTTCCAGGACGGTGTCGCGCTCCGGTTCGTCCCCGGGCAGGCGATACAGATCGGTCACCGGGATCTCCCGGGCGCCGGCCGGACCGTCCACCCGGATCACCGCGCCGACGGCGGCGAGGGCCACCGCCAGATCCGACGGATGGGTGGCGATGCAGCCTGCCGAACCACCCAGGATCGCCAGGTCACGATGGTCGCCGGTGCGGGCCGGGCACCCCGAGCCGGGCAGGTGCTTGTTGCACGGCAGGCCGGCCGCCAGGAAATATCGGCAGCGGGTGCGTTGCAGCAGGTTGCCGCCGGTGGTCGCCATGTTGCGCAGCTGGCCCGGCGCGCCGGCGAGCAGGGCCTGGCTCACCAGCGGAAAGCCGGTCCGCACCCGGCGATCCGCGGCGAGATCACTGTTGCGGACGCCGGAACCGATCCGGATCGTCCCGTCGGCCAGCGTGGTGATGTCGTGCAGCGGCAGCCGGGTCACGTCGACCAGCACGTCCGGGGCGGCCACGCCGAGCTTCATCAGATCGACCAGGTTCGTGCCGCCGGCCAGAAACACCGCACCCGGTTCGAGGCCGTCGGCGAGCCCCGACGCCGTACGGTAATCGAAGGTCTTCATCGGCCCGCCGCCTGCCGGATGGCCGGGACCATCGCCGGGTACGCCCCGCACCGGCAGAGGTTCCCGCTCATCCGCTCCCGGATCTCCGCATCACTGAGCGGATCGCCCTGCGGGTCGCTGTGGGGGCCGGCCTCCGCGTCGCCGTGCCGGGCGGCCTGCGGGTCGCTCGGCGGACCGGCCGCGCCGGTGACCGCGCTCGACCAGCCCCGCGCCACCTCGTCGAGCATGCCGACCGCCGAGCAGATCTGCCCCGGCGTGCAGAACCCGCACCCGAATCCGTCATGGGCCAGGAAGGCCCGCTGCACCGGGTGCGGATCGGCGGCATGTCCCAGGCCCTCGACCGTGGTCACCTCGGCGTCCTGCTGACTGATGGCCAGAATCAGACAGCTGGCGACCCGCCGCCCGTCCAGCAGCACCGTGCAGGCCCCGCACTGCCCGTGATCGCAACCGCGCTTCGCTCCGGTCAGCCGCAGCCGCTCCCGCAGCAGGTCGAGCAGCGTGGTCCGCGGATCCAGGCCCACCAGGTGGTGCTGAACACCGTTGACGCTGATGCGCATTCCCCGCCGTTACCCCCGAAAGCCCAGCTCAACCGCGTTCCCCGGCGGCCGCTCCGAACGTCTGGTTGGGTATGCGGATGGCGACCTGCAACCTCTGCCACCGTGACGTGCCCGATGAGCAGATCGAGGAACACCGCCGCGACGTGCATCCGGACGTCGCGGCGGACGGCACCCGGGAGACGGACGACTCCCGGATCGTGCCGGATTCCACCGTGCCGCCCGCTCCGAGGGAGGAGTGAAACAGACCGGTTTCCTGTGGGTTCCCTGCCGAAGACGCAGGTCGCGGTACGCGCGGCCGACCCGCTGTGCCGGCCGGGCGATCAGCGTCCCGCAGCGGAGGGGACCAGAACATTGCTTCGATCGGTGGCGTTCCATCGACGGGCGCCCCGGCACACCGATCGTGAGTGGACGACTCGACGTCACCATGTTGAACTTTTCCGCCCGAGATCCGTTGAAGAGAGTGTCCGGGCGCGACGACCCCAGCGCCGCGCCCGGGCCTCTCCCCACCGCGAGCCCGCGACCCCGCCAAACGCGGTGTCACAGCCGATCCGCCGATCCGCCAAGCCGCCTCCCACCTCCCGCCTCCCGCCTCCCGCCGCCCACCTTTCACCGTCCGAGCCGGCTGTGACCGGCGCTGATTCGGCCGAGCCGAACGGGAGCGTGTGGCCTGGGCCGAGCTCGCCGTGGATCAGTGGCCGCGTCCGAGGTCGAGGCGCCTCCGTCGCGGGTTTGATCTTGCGGGGTGACCGCGCCCGACAGCGGATGTGGAAGGGGGTGGCGATCGTCATGGACGCGCCAGCGGCCAGATCGACGCGCCCGGTGCGGCGGGAGCAGCGATCGGTTATCGGCCGGAGCGCACGACATCCGGAATTTGAAGTTGATCTTCCATCTCGACTTTGATCTTCATAAGAATTCACTACGGGCTTGATCTTTGAAGGCCGGAGCCGCCGCATATCTCGGGAATACGCTGTTTTCGTGCGGTTGTCGGCGGTGCTGTTCTCGGTGGTCACGGTGACCGCCTTGGCGGTGTGGTCCGCGTTGATGCCCACCCGGATGTTGCTGTTCGGCACCGTGGCGATCGGTCCGGCCCTGGCCGCGGCCGCCGCCCTTCCCTCGGTCGTCCTGCTGGTCGGCGGCTATGCGTTCGCCGCCGCACTGGCCGTTTCGACAGCTGAGGGTCTGTTCGGGACGGCGGATCAGTGGTTGCGGCTGGCGTTCATCGCGTGGGCGACCGCGGTGTCGTGGGGGCTCGCGGTGTTCCAGCGGCGGGCGCAGCGGTCGGCGTCCGGGGCGGCGCGGGAGCGGCAGGTGCTGGCCGCGGTGGCCGAGCAGTCCGGGGACGCGATCATCTCGACGAGCCTGGACGGCACGATCGTCGCGTGGAACGGGGGAGCGACCCGGATGTACGGCTGGCCGGCCGCGGAGGTGATCGGGCGTTCGCTGGCCGAGATCCTGCCGGACGACCGGGGCGACGAACTGCAGCGGGCGCTGGGTGAGCTGGCAGCCGGGCGGCGGCTTCATCTGGACGAGTCGCGCCGGGTGCGCCGGGACGGAACGCCGCTCCTGATCTGCGCGGATGTCTGGCCCATCCGGGACGAGAACGGTGTGGTGGTCGCGGCGGCGGCCACCGAGCGGGACATCACCGAGGAGAAACTGGCCCGGGAACGGTCGGCGCGCGCCGATCGGCTGGAGAGCCTCGGTCAGCTGGCCGGCGGGATCGCGCACGACTTCAACAACCTGCTGGCGATCATCCTCAATTATGCGGATTTCCTCGATGGGGAGGTGTCCGGTGAGGCCGCCGAGGATCTGCGGCGGATCCGCAACGCCGCCGACCGGGCCAAGGAGCTGACCGGGCAGCTCCTTGTGTTCGCCAAGCGGGAGCCGACCCAGGTGGAGGTCATCGACCTGAACCAGGTGGTGACCGAGGCCGGCGAGCTGCTCAGCCGGACCATCGGCGAGAACGTGCGCCTGGTCAACCGGCCGTCGGCCGCGCCGATGCCGGTCCGTGCCAACCGGGCCCGGCTCGACCAGATCCTGCTCAACCTGGTGATCAATGCCAGGGACGCGATGCCGGACGGCGGGGTGGTCGTGGTCGAGACCGACCTGGTCGAGGTGGGAGAGGGGCCGGCCGCGCCGCTGCCGCCTGGGCGGTATGCCCGGCTCACCGTCAGCGACACCGGCTGCGGGATGACGGCCGAGGTTCGCGACCGGCTCTTCGAGCCGTTCTTCACCACCAAACCACCCGATCGCGGTACGGGGTTGGGTCTGGCCACGGTGTACGGCATCGTCGGCGACGCGGGTGGCACGATCGGCGTCGAGTCGGCGCCCGGGGTCGGTACCACGTTCCGCATCCTGCTGCCGTCGGCCGCCGTGCCGGCCGGCGCGTCTCCCGGCCCCAGCCAGGCGGAACTCGCGCACGGGCACGGCGAGCTGGTGCTGGTCGTCGAGGACGACGAGTTCGTACGGGACCTGGTGATCCGGATCCTGCGGGACAACGGCTACCGGGCGACGGCGCTGGGCGACGGGCCGCTGGCCGCGCTGGACCTGCACGACGTGGCACTGGTGATCACCGATGTGGTGCAGCCCGGCCGGTCCGGTCCGGCGCTCGCCGCCCGGCTGCGCGCCCGGCGGCCCGACCTGCGGGTGCTGTTCATTTCCGGGTACAGCGACGCCGATGTGCGCCGGGAGCATCGCATCGAACCGGAGGCACGGATCGTGCAGAAGCCGTTCACCGCCGTCGAACTGCTCGCCGGGGTGGGCGAGGCGCTGGCCGCGGCTCACGCAAACGGGGCTTGACCGGCACACGATGTTGACATTGGTGTCCGGGGGCGGGTGTACTGCGTGACGACGTTGTCCTGACTATCTCCCATCGGGGAACGTGCACAGCTCGGGAAGGCAGGTGCCGTTGTGGCGATCACCCCGGCCGAGATCAACGGCATCGCCTTCCGGCGGCCGCGGCCCGGTGCGTCGGGCTATCACGAGGAGCAGGTGGACGCGTTCCTGGAGGACGTGGCCGGGGAGATGCGCCGCCTCGAGGCGGAGAACCGGGCGCTCAGCTCCCGGCTGGGGCACGACGACCTGGCCGAGCGGGTGCGCCGGGCGGAGCTGGAGTGTCTGGAGGCGCAGGAGCGGGCCCGTGCCCTGCGCGAGGCGCTGACCGCGGCGCGAGAAGCGTCCTTCACTCCGGTCAATGCGGATAAGTCGGGCATGTTGGAGGTCGCTCAGCGGACCGCGGATGCCTGCGTCGACCAGGCCCGGGCCGAAGCCGAGCTGCTCGTGGAGCAGGCCACCACCAAGGCCGCCCAACTGCTCAGCGACGCGCAGCTGCGGGCGTCGACGATCGTCGCCGACGCCCGGCACGCCCACAGCGAAGCGATCGCCGGCATCGAAGCCCAGCGGGCCGCCACCCTCGACGAGATCAGCGAGCTGATCGCGCTCGCCGGCCGTCAGCGGGCGGCGACCGCCGACGACATCTCCGGCCGCCTGCAGGAGTTCACCAGCTGATCGGCCGGCATCGGCCGAGCGAAGTGGAAGCCCTGCGCGGCCCGGTAGCCGAGCGCGGCCAGCCGGTCCGCCTGCTCCGGCGTCTCCACCCCTTCCGCCACGATGTCCAGCCCGGCCGCGCCGGCCAGGGCAAACACCGCGGCCGGCATGTTCAGCCGGCGGCCCTGGGTCGCCTCGACGAACGAGCGGTCCAGCTTCAACTGGTCGACCGGCAGCTCGTGCAGTAGGGTCAGCGACGACTGCCCGGTGCCGAAGTCGTCCAGCGCGATCCGGATCCCGGTCCGCCGCAACGCCTCCAGCTTGCCGGTCGACTCCTCGCCGAGCGCCACCGCGGTGCTCTCGGTGATCTCCAGGGTGAGCAGTTCGGCCGGCATGCCGGTGACCGCCAGGATGTGCACCACCCGCTCCAGGAAGTCCCCTTCCGACAGTTGCCGCGCCGACACGTTGACGTTCATCCGGGCCGGTGCGTCCGGACCCAGCTCGGTCCGCCACGCGGCGTGCTGCTCGCAGGCGGTGCGCAGCACCCACTCGCCGAGCGGCACGATCAGCCCGGTGCGTTCGGCGACCGGAATGAACTCGCCGGGCGGGATCATCCCGCGCTGCGGATGCTGCCAGCGGACCAGTGCCTCCACGCCGGTCAGGTGGCTGCCGTCGAGCGCCACGATCGGCTGATACTCCAGGCGCAGCTGGCCACCGGCGATCGCCTGGCGCAGCTGCGCGCCGAGCGCCGCGGTGTCGGCCACCGCGCCGGCCATCCCGGCGGTGTAGACACGCACCGTGCCGCCGCCCTCGTGCTTCGCCGCGTACATCGCGATGTCGGCCCGGCGCAGCAGCTCACCGGGCTCGTCACCCGGGCCGTCGGCGATCCCGATGCTGGCCCGCACCAGCAGATCGTGCCCCTCGGCGAGGACCGGCTCGGCCAGCGACCCGATCATCCGGCGGGCCACCGGTTCCGCCTCGGCCGCGGTCAGCCCGGGCATCAGCACCACGAACTCGTCGCCGCCGAGCCGGGCCACCGTGTCCACCTCCCGCACACTGGCCCGCAGCCGGCGCGCCGTCGTGGTGAGCAGTGCGTCCCCGGCGCCGTGCCCGAGCGTGTCGTTGACCGTCTTGAAGTCGTCCAGGTCGATCAGCGCCACACTGACCGGCTGCCCGGCCTCGCCGCCGGCCAGCCGGGCGTTGAACAGCGCCCGGTTCGGCAGGCCGGTGAGCGCGTCGTGGGTCGAATTGTGGTCGAGACGGGCGACCAGACCGGTGTTCTCCCGCATCGCGGTGATCTGCCGCCACATCACCACCGCGGTCAGCGCCACCGCGCCCAGCACCACCAGCCGCTCCCGCGGATGCGGCCAGCAGGTGGCGACGAGCAGGCCGTCGATCGCGACGACCGCGAGGTAGGGCAGCACGCTGAACGGCCGGCGGCCACCGACCCGCAGCCCGGCCCGGGAGGGGCAGCTGTTCCGCTGCACCTCGGCGGCCGCGGTCGCCAACACCATGATCAGCGGTACGCCGAGCGGGCCCATGTTGAGCTCCGGCCGGTCCGCGATGAACCGCTGCGACGCGCCGATCAGCACCCCGCCGAAGAGTCCGAGGGCGAACAGCCGCAGCGCGTTGCGGGCGATGTAGTGATGCCCGGCCAGTGCCACCTTGGCGATCGCGAAGATGGTGACCAGCTGCAGCACCATGGTGAACCCGATCACCACCGGCGATCCGGTCCGCTGGAACTGCCACATGAAGATCGACGCGGCGAGCAGCACGGTCCCGGCGTCCAGCCCGATCCGCAGCCGGTCGCCGGACCCCGTCGAGCCCATCGGCAGTCGGAACATGCCGGCCATCAGGGCCACCACACATCCGCCGTACGCCGCCACCGTCCACGGCGACATCTCCTGGGTTGGCGCACCGTGCCCGAGCGCGTCGACCGCGTTGCAGACACTGCCGACCGCGGACAGCACGGTGCAGGCGGCCAGATGCCCCCAGAACATCCGGGTAGGGCGCGGAAACCCGCTGATCCGGGTGATCCGCGCCGCGATCACCATCGGGATCATGCAGGACGGTGCCGCGGGCAGCCAGAGCAGCACCGGCGGGACATGCCAGCCGGCCAGGATGGCGGCGAAGACGACGATGGCGCTCAGCGCCAACGCGGTCGACGCCAGCACCGTGCGAGGCATACGCCTGATCACGGGAAACCTTTCGTCGAACCGTCAATGGTCTGACCATCGCCCGATCAGCCCGGCACCTGAGGAATCGACTGACGAGCCCGCCCGTCGCTGGGGCGCCTGTACCCGTCCGGGCTACGCGCTCTCCGGGTTGTCTGCCCTCCGGTCAGGTTCCGCCGCCTATTCCCGGTCTCCGTGCCCGGTCTCCGTGCCCGGTCTCCGTGCCCGGTCTCCCTGCCTGGTCTCCGTGCCTGGTCTCCGTGCCCGGTCTCCGTGCCCGGTCTCCCTGCCTGGTCTCCGTGCCTGGTCTCCGTGCCCGGTCCGCGGTAATCGGCGCCCGGTCCGGCGCCCTTCGAACCACTATCCGCGGTGCTCGGTCTGCTCCTCTCCGTGCCGTCAGCCGGGGTGCTCGGTTTGCTGCCCTTCGTGCCGCCAGCCGCGGTGCTCGGTCTGCTGCCCCTGGTGGCCGCGGGCGTAGGTTTTCGTGCCCGGGGCGGGGCGGCCCGGCGGGGAGTGGTGGGTGGCGAGCGGCCGCTCTAGGGTCGGAGGATGGTACCGGCGAGGTTCGGGGCGGATCGGGCGTGGGGCGAGCGAGCCGCGCGGCCGCTGCGGATCCTGGCCGGCAACGGCGCGCGGCCGAGCAATGCGGAACTCGCCGCGCTGCGGGCCGGCCTGACGCGTCGGGACGAGCCGGCGGCCGCCCTGGTCCGGGCGGTGCGGGAGTCCCCGGTGCTGACCATCGGCGACCTGCACCGGATCGTCGCGGCGGGGCCCGCCGAGGACCTGCCGGAGCCGTTCGCCGGCTTCTTCGCGACGGTCGCGCGGCGGCCCGACTGGGTCGACGACGGCCTGCTGGAGCGCGGGGCGCAGGCCTGCCGGGCGTTCGGGATGGACGCCGGGCTGGTGCTCGCCTACGGGTCGCTGCTCGGCGGATACCGGACCGGCGCGGCGCTCGAACCCCTGGTCCGGACCGGGCGCCTGACCGGCGGCGAGACGCTGCGGCGGATCAAGGAGACGTCGCTCTGGTGGCGGTCGGTCACCGCACCGGGCGGCCTTGCCCCGGACGGCGCCGGTCTCAAGGCGACCCTGCACGTACGCGTCTTGCACGCCCTGGTCAACGCCCGCCTGGAGAACGACCCGACCTGGGATCACGCCGGCCGTGGTCTGCCGATCAACCAGTACGATCAGGCGAGCACACTCGGCGTCTTCTCCACCAGCTTCCTGCTCCACCTTCGCCTCCTCGGTGTCCGTGTGACCCGCGCCGACGCCCGGGCCGTGATGCACCTGTGGTGTTATGTCGGCTGGCTGCTCGGCGTCGACGAGCAGTGGCTTCCGCACACCGAACGCCAGGGCCGCCGCCAGCTCTACCACTTCCTCTCCCACGACCCGCCCCCGGACGCGAACAGCGTCGCCCTGGCCCGGGCCCTGATCGCGATGACCGACGACGTCACCCACGGCTGGCGCCGGACCTTCGAACGTGAACGAGCCCTCTCGGTCAGCTCCTGGCTTCTGGGCCGCCACGCCCTGCGCGACCTGGGCCTGCCTTACCGCCCGCCCTGGTACGCCCTGACGCGCGTCGCCGCCAACCTCCTGATCACGCACGTCCTGGCGCGGCTGCCCGGCGGCCGCACCCGTCTCCTGACCCGCGCCGAACGCCAGGCCCAGGCTCAGTTCGCCCGCTGGGGCGCCGAGCTGCCCGCCTGACAGCTCCTGCTCTGCCGTGAGCCTGTCGGGCGAGGTCGTTCGGTTGTCGCGGCCGCCCGCCCGACCGGTGTCAGATGATGCCTCCGTTCGCGCGCAGCGTCTGACCGTTGATCCAGTGGCCGGCCGGGCCGGCCAGGAAGGCGACCGCGGCCGCGATGTCCGCCGGTGTGCCGAGGCGCTCCAGGGGCGGCTGCTGGGCCAGACGGTCGATGGTGGCCTGGTCCTTGCCCTCCAGGAAGAGGTCGGTGGCGGTGGGGCCGGGCGCGACCGCGTTGACCGTGATGTCACGGCCGCGCAGCTCGCGGGCGAGAATCATGGTCATCGCCTCGACGGCGCCCTTGCTGGCCGCGTAGCCGCCATAGGTGGGGAACTGCAGGCCGAGCACGGACGTGGAGATCATCACGAGGGCGCCACCGGCGCGGAGACGACGGGCGGACTCGCGGGCGATCACGAAGGCGCCGCGGATGTTGGTGCGGTGCATCCGGTCGAGGTCGTCGAGGTCCAGCTCGGCGATGGGGGACAGGTGCATGATGCCGGCCGAGTTGACCACCACGTCGATGCCGCCGAACGCCTGCTCGGCCAAGTCGAACATGGCGGCGACCGCGGTTTCGTCGGCGACGTCGGCACCGGCGGCGATCGCCCGGCCACCGGCCGCGGTGATCTCGTCGGCCACCGCGGCGGCGGCCGCGGCGTTGCCGCTGTAGCCGACGACCACCGCGGCGCCGTCGGCGGCGAGCCGCTGCGCGACCGCCCGGCCGATACCGCGCGACGCGCCGGTCACGATCGCCACTCGCTGCTGAGACATGTGCGCACTCCTTTGATAGCGCCGCTATCGCTTCCCCGTAGCGGCGATAAAAAGACTGTATCACCGATACGGCGACGGCGTACCATCGCTTCCATGACCTCCGACGTCCGCGCCGCGCTCATCGCCGCCACCGAGCGGCTGCTGGCCGACTCGCCCGACCACGACATCGCCACCCGGGCGGTCTGCGACTGGGTCGGCGTCACCCAGCCGGTGCTCTACCGCATCTTCGGTGACAAGAAAGGCCTGCTCGATGCGGTCGCCGACGATGGCCTGCGGCGCTACGCGCAGCGCAAACAGTCACTGGAGCCGACCGGCGATCCGGTCGCCGACCTGCGCGCCGGGTGGGACGACCACATGACCTTCGCGCACGAGAACCCGGCGATCTACCAGTTGATGTTCTCCCCGCGACCCCGCTCGCACGCCCGCGCCCGGCAGAAGATCATGGACCTTCTACAGGCCACCCTGACCCGGTGCTCGGCGATCGGCGCGCTCCGGGTCGCTCCGGGCCTGGCGGCGCAGATGATCCTGCCGGCCAACGTCGGTCTCGCCCTGAGCCTGATCGCCCAGCCCGAGCTCTTCGACGATCCGAGCCTGTCCATCCGCATGCGCGAGGCCGTCCTCGGCGCGGTCCTGACCGAGCCGGCCACGCACGGCGAGGAGGCGGATCCGGTTCCGGCCGCGGCGTTGAGGTTGCGGTCGCAATTGACAGTCTCCGGTACGCGTGTTCTGGAGCCCGCCGAGGCCGCCCTGCTCGACCGCTGGCTGGAGCGTCTCAGCACGTGACGGGGCCCGGCGGTCGTGCCGGTGCGGGCCGGCGGGTCCGGGTGGCGGAGCTGGAACCAGGGGGAGGGATGGTCGATGGCCGGCAAGGATGACGGGGCTGCGCGATCGATGCCCCGGACGGCACTATGGCGGGATGACGGGGAGAGACAACGACGTACGCCGACCGTCCGGTTTGGTCACCGGTTCGCTGATCGGGCTCAGTTTCGGCACGGTCTTCGTGATGGTGAACAGTGGCGATCTGCCCGATCCCTGGCCGACGGTGATCCGGGCGGCCGCCGTGGTGACCGCCGCCGCTCTGCTGTTCTGGATGTTCCGGGTGGTCCGGTCGGCCGGGTCGGCGGCCGGGAGCGACGACGTGCAGGGGTTCGCCCACCGCGCATACTGGTATGCGGTCGTCGGCGAGGTGATCGCGCTCTTCGGCGGGCTGTATGTGATCAATCAGGTGCTGGACAAGCCGGACGTCGCGGTCGCCTGGGTGGCACTGGTGGTCGGGGTGCACTTCGCCCCGCTGGCGTGGGCCTGGCGGATGCCGTTCTACTACTGGCTGGCCGCCCTCATGGCCGCACTCGGTCTCGGTGGTCTCCTGGCGTATGCCGCGGGCGCCTCGGCCGGCACTGTCGCCCTGATTGCGGGTGTCGGCTCGGGCTTCGCGCTGTACGGCGCCGTCGCGGCCGGCCTTCGGTACGCTCAGCGGCGCGCGGCTTCCATCGTCTGACCGGGTCCGCGGGTGCCGCATTCCCGACCGAGCCGGCCAGGTTCCGCGCGACCGCGTAGACGTCGAAACCGCCCCCTGCTCCGGCGATCAACACGTTATGGGAGCCGGACAGGGCGGTCAGCGGCGGTGGGTCCGCGAGCAAGAATGTCACAGCCCCACGGTACGAAGGAGGGCAGACGGATCCGGCGTCGAGACCCCGGGTGGGCGAGGCGCTGGGCTTCGTCGATTCGTTGCCGGAGCTATGCGGTACGGTGCTCGGTCAGAGTTCCTGGGGGAGGCGACGCGCATGGTCGACATCGGTTGGGTACGCAGGATGGACGCGATCACCGGTGGTGCGATCGTGCTGACCGTCGATGCCGTCATCTTCCTGATGACCGCTCTGGTGGGCGCGCCGCTGCTGCTGTTCTTCATGGCGGACGACGAGGGTGCCGGGCCGCTGTGGCCCTACGCGACCGTGTGGGGTGTGTCCGCGGTGCTGGGTGCCGGGTCCGCGGCGGTGGCCTACCTGATCGGCGATCGGGGCACCCGGGGCATCCGGCAGATCGGCGCCTCGATCGCGCTGACCACCGCGGTGGCGACCGGCGCGCTGGTGGTGGGCGCGATCGAGTCCTCGCCGGTCCTGGCGATGGTCAGTGCGCTGTTCGCGGCGGCGAACGTCGGCGCGGTGAAGATGCTTCTCGGCCCGGAGCCGGTGGAGGCCGGTCCGCCGGCGCTGCCGAACACGTTCCTGCTCGCGGCTCCGCTCGCGGAGGCCGAGTTCCGCACCCGGGAGACCGTCGAGATCCAGGTCCGCCCGGCGCCCGCGATCGCATCGGGGGACACGGAGGCGCCCGCGATCGTATCGGGGGACACGGAGGCGCCCGCGATCGTATCGGGGGACACGGAGGCGCCCGCGATCGTATCGGGGGACACGGAGGCGCCCGCGATCGTATCGGCGGACACGGAGGCATCCGCGACCGCATCGGCGGACACCGAATCGGCCGCCGGCGAGCGCCGGGACGAGAAGACCGGGGCCGGCGAGACGACCCGCACCGAGTCGCAGACCGGCTTGGCGGCATTCAGCGGGACGATCGACGCCGGGCTGGCGGACGTCGACGCGGCGGGCGGCGAGTCGGATTCAGAGGTGGCTGAGGCCGAGTCGGTCGATGTCACATCACCGGCACGACGGATCGTCGGGCGCGATCCGCGGATCAGGCCGCGAGGCTCGGCCGCGATGCACACCATGGGCGGCGTCCGCCTCCCTCCGAGAGCCACGCGCCGGCGAAGCTGAGAAGGAGCCGAGCGCCCGGCTCAATGCCGGAGGGCTGGCGAGCCGCGGTGATGGGCGGCGGTCAGCGGTGGAGGGCTGCGGGCCGGTGGTTGTCGCGGTGATGGGCGGCGGTCAGCGGTGGAGGGCTGCGCGCCAGTGGTTGTCGCGGTGATGGGCGGCGGTCAGCGGTGGAAGGCTGCGGGCCGGTGGTTGTCGCGGTGATGGGCGGCGGTCAGCGGTGGAGGACTGCGCGCCAGTGGTTCTCGCGGTCGGTGGGTGGGGTCAGGATGCAGTCGCCGCAGGTGCCGCCGCCGGGGATGCGGTAATACAGGCAGCAGTTGCGGCGTACCAGGAAGCGGCGGTCGCGAGCCGGGTCGGGTCGGACCAGGTCGGCGGTGGCCCTCAGGGGTGCGCGGAGCAGGAGGGCTTCGAGGATCTCGGCGGCCCGGGACGCGTGTGGCGGGGACTGGTCGGCGATCATCCCGGCGGCCCCGCCGAGAGCCGAGGCCACATTTCCCCACAGCACCTGCGGGGACAGGGAGAACCGCGTTCGGAACGTTTCGAGCAGCGGGCCGGTCAGCCGGGCCAATGCGGTCTCGGTGAAGCGGGCGGCGATGACCGTCGCGGGTTCGGTCGTGCAGGGCACGGCGTCGACGGCGCGGTAGGCGACCGGCACAGGACCGCCGGGCACCGGCCGCCACCACAGGCGGTCGGGCTCAGGCAGCGGCAGGGCGCCGGCGATCGATGCGGCGCCGAGCAGCGGGGACAGCAGGCGGGAGGCCAGCCCCAGAAAGGTGATCGAGGCGGTTTCGCGTTCGCCGATGGCGTCCGGGGTGAGGCCTGACATCCGTACCAGGGTGCTCCGCGCGATGGCTACCCGCTCGGCCGCAACGTTGTGGTCCAGCAGGTCGCGGAATGGCCGCCAGTCCGCGGCGTCGTTCACCGGCTCCCAACGGAAATAGGGCCCCAATCGTCCAGCGACCTCCAAAACATCCGCGCCGTCCACCATGCGTCTCACGATAGGGGTCGCGCCTCCACAAGGCTCCAGCGGTGCGACGTGAGACACCCGCCAGCAGGTCTCCCGCGCGAGGAAGACGCGACGGAAACGGGGGAAGGCGCGAGGGAGACGGGGGAGGCGCGAGGGAGACGCGAGGGAGAAAGGTGAGCTACACCGGGCTGATGTGGCTGTGAGCGAGGGCACGCCCGCGGCGTCCGCCCGGTTGCTCAGACCTTTCCACCCCAGGTCGATAACACAGTCATGAAACTGGAGGTACGACGGCTGTGGCCGATCTTCGCCGCATTGACCGCGTGCGTCCTCGGCTTTCTGCTCCTGCGCCAGGTCGCGACCAGCGCCTTCGATGGTCTGGAAGCGCGGCAGGTGGCCCAGGACGCCGACCGGATCCGGATCGGCCTGGACAACCAGGCTCAGCTGCTGACCGCTTTCGGGGTCACGAACAGCATCTGGGACGAGGCCTACTTCACCATCGCCCGGGGCGACGAGGCCGCTTTCGATGTCGACTATCCGCCGGCCAGCCAGCATGACGACAACGGCCTGGACGGCGTTCTCGGTGTTTCGGCGGCCGGGAAGCTGCTGGTCGGCGGTCTCACCGACGGTGGTGACAGGTTTACCGCACTGCCCGCCGACCTGAACGACCCGGCGCTGCTCAAGCGGCTGTACGACCCGAACGCCCGGGCCGGCACCCCGACCTGTGGGGTGCTCGCGGCCGGCGGCGGCTACCTCTTCTGTGGGCTGGGCGCGTTCCGCAGCTCCGGCGAGGGCGCCCCGTCGGGCGGTTTCATCATGCTGAAACGGCTGGACGCCGCCCGGCTGGCCGGCCTCGGCAAGGAGCTGAGCCTGAGCATCGGCCTGGTCGGCGGCGTCCGGCCGGGCGCGGTCGCGCAGCCGGCGCTGTCCAGCCGGATGGGCGCCGTGCAGGTGCACACCGCGGTGCTGGGCACCGACCAGATGGCGGTCGACGCGAGCGTCGCCACGGTCGACGGTGGCAGCCTCACCATGGAGGCGGTCCAGCCTCGACCGATCTATCAGGCGGCGACGCGTACCGCCTGGCGGCTTTTCGCCCTGATGGTCGTCGCCACCCTGCTGCTGGTGCTGTTCATGCGCTGGTCGACGCGCCGCGCGTTGCGGGTGCGGGTGCGGCCGTTGCGGGAGACGACGGAGCAGATCATCGCGTCGGGTGATCACACGTTGCGGATCAATGCGTCCGGGTCGGACGATCTGGCCGCGCTGGGCCGGACGGTCGACGGCATGCTGGACCGGATCAGTGCGAACGAGGAGTTGCTGCGCACCGAGCAGGAGCAGCGGCAGCAGGAGTTGCAGCGGGCGCACGACGAGCAGACCGCCGCCCAGTCGGCGGCGCAGCGGGCCGCCCGGGAGCTGGTCTCCGGCACGTCGACGGTGGTCAGCGCGCAGCTGGCGGACGTCTCGGAGCGGGCCGGTTCGGTGAGTGCCGCGGCCGCCCGGATCGAGGGTCAGGTGGCGGATGTCCGGGAGGTCGCCGGCCGGCTGCTGACCGGGAACGCCGAGGCGACGGGTGCGATCGGCACCCTGCACGCGAGCCTGGCCCAGGTGGACGAGGTGGCCCGGTTCATCGGCGGGATCGCCAAGCAGACGAATCTGCTGGCATTGAACGCCACGATCGAGGCGGCCCGGGCCGGTGCGGCGGGCAAGGGTTTCGGGGTGGTGGCCGACGAGGTGAAGTCGCTGGCACTGACCACGGCCGAGTCCACCCGGACGATCTCCACCACGCTCGACGAGCTGAACGAGCACGTCGCCGCGGTCGTGGAGATCATGTCCGGGATGAGCGCCGCGATCACCGACATCGACGCGACCACAGCCCGCGCCCAGTCGATGACGGCCGAGCAGGCGACCACGCTGACCGCGCTGACCGGACAGGTGTCCGCGGCGATCAGGAAGCTGGACGACCTAGCGGTTGCTGACTGAGCGGAGCAGCTGCTCGCAGAAGGCCGGCAGATCATCCGGCTTGCGGCTGGTCACCAGCGCCCCGTCGACGTGGACCTCCGCGTCCACCCAGGTCGCTCCGGCGTTGGTGACATCGGTCCGCAAGCTGGGCCAGCTGGTCAGCGTCCGGCCCTCGACGACACCCGCCTCGACCAGCGTCCACGGCCCGTGGCAGATCGCGGCGACCGGCTTGCCGGTCGCCGCGAAGTCGCGGACGAAGCGGACCGCGTCCGGGTCGGCGCGCAGGAAGTCGGGGTTCGCCACCCCGCCGGGCAGCACCAGGGCGTCGTAGTCGGTGACGGCGGCGTCCTTGGCCAGCCGGTCCACCGCGTACGTCCCGGCCTTGTCCAGGTGGTTGACCGCCTGGATCGCACCGTCCTTGATCGAGATGAGTTCGGCGGTGCCGCCGGCGTTCTCCACCGCCTTGCGCGGCTCGGTGTACTCGACCTCCTCCACACCGTCGGTGGCGAGGAAGGCGATGCGTTTGCCGTGAATGTCGATAGCCATGATGGTTCGTGTGCCCGAGCCCGCTTCGGGTAAACCAGGCTCATGACTGTTCCGACTTGGGTGAAGACGGCGGCCGGGGTGGTGGCCGCGGCCGGCGCCGGAGTACTGGCCACCGATCCGGATTCGCGGTGGTACCGGAGGCTGCGCAAACCTTCCTGGCAGCCGCCCCCGGCGGCGTTCCCGGCCGTGTGGACCCCGCTGTACGCGCTGATCGCCGTGGCCGGGGCCCGCGCGATCGACCGGGCGGAAGGGTCGGAGCAGGCGGATCTGGTCCGGGCGTACGCCGTCAATCTGGGGCTCAACGCGGCCTGGAGCGGCTTGTTCTTCGGCGCGAAGCGGCCGAAGGCGGCGCTCGCCGAGATCCTCGCCCTGAACGTGTCCAACGTCGTACTGCTGCGTCGGGCGGCCCGGGCGGACCGGCTGGCCGGTGCCGCCCTGGCCCCCTACGTGGTCTGGACGATGTTCGCGACCGCCCTGAACACGGCGATCGTACGGCTGAACGGAAACGGCTCCGGTGTCAGGACACGGTCAGGTTGACGTCGTCGAACCAGGCCGCGCCGGCGTTGTCCCCGGACTTGAGGTGCAGCTGCAGCGCGGCGGCGTCCGGCGGGGCGATCGCGCCGACGCTCAGCCGGGTCCAGTCGGTGGTGCCCGGCGGCAGCCGCAGCGAGCGGTCCTGGCTGATCCACCGGCCCTGGGCGTCGAACCAGCTCAGGGCGATCTCGGTGGTGCCGGTCAGGTCGAGCCCCTTGGCCCAGGCCGAGGCCGACCAGGTCTGCCCGCCGTGCACCGGGGTGAGCGGTGAGATCCGCAGCGAGGGCAGCCCGCGCGGGTCCCGCCCGGTGCCGGAGAACCGCACCGAGTAGATCCCGTCGTGCGCCGTCTCGTCGGTCTGCGTCGCCACCCCGGCGCCCGGCAGGTTGTCCTGCCACGGCGAGTCGTCGCTGTCGCGTTCGAAGCTCATGTCCAGCAGGTCGTCGCCGGGCGTCGTGCCGCTCCACGCGTCGCGCACCACCGCGGCCGCCGGCTTTGCCGTGCCGTCGGCCCGGAACAGGCCGAACCGGTACTGCGCCGGCTGTGCGGAAACCTGTGAGCCGGCCGGTATCGCCCCCGGGGCGAAATCGGTCAGCGTCCACGGTGCCACCGAACCCACGCCGGCCTCGGCGGCGGCCCGGAACACCCGGGCCAGATAGACGGCCTGCGCACCCTGGCTGCTGCCGGCGGTGCTCAGCCCGGTCTCGCCGATCACCATCGGATCCGGCGCGACCATCTCCTGTGCCCGCCGGATCTCGGTCAGCGCCTGCTCAGACGGCCCGTAGTAGTGGAAGTCCCAGTAGTTCAGCATGTCGTCGCCGAGCACGTCCTTGAGCCGGGCCAGCCCGGACGGGCCGGCGTGCCCGTCGACCGACACGGTCAGCGGCATCGACGGCGCGAACTCGCGGATCGCCGGGATCACCCGCCGTGCCCAGCCGATCGCCTCCGCGTCATCCGGTGACATCTCGTTCTTCACCTCGACCGCGATCACCCGCGGGTCGTCCACATACGGCGCCAGGACCGCGTTCGCCCAGGTAACGCTGCCATTGACACTGCTGTACCGGGACCACCAATCGAACAGCGTCAACTTCACGGTGAGGCGGTGGAGGCCGGCCAGGTTGATGATGTCGCTGAGCTCGGCCAGGTAGTCGGGGTCCGGCTGCGGGAAGCCGAACACCTTCGGGAACACCACGAGCCGCACGGTGGTCCCGCCCAGTGCCGCGATCCGCTCCAGGTCACTGTCCACCTGAATCGGGTCGAAACGGGTCCACATCGCGGTCCAGCCGGCCGCGGACGGATAGTAGTTCATCGTTTTCGCGGTGCGCACCGCGTCCAGCCGGCTTCCCAGCGTCGGCATATCAGGATCGGTCACGGATGCTCCCGGGTTGCCGTCCTGACCGGCGTCGGCCAGCGCCGGCGCCGCTGGAACCAAGGCGCCGACGGTCAGGAGGCAGGACAGGGCGAGTGCGCGAATGCGGTCACTGCTCATGGGGGGACGGCGTCCTTTCACGTCATCGGTAGTGCGATGTCCGTTTCGACCGGGACGCCGGTACGCCGAGTTCAGAGCGGTTGCCGTCCGGCGTCAATCAGGTTCACAAGACGATTGCGGCGGTACGCCGTGAAGCCCCCGCCCGGGCCGACCAGTGGTAGTCGCCCGGTGCGGCCCCGGCGGCGATCACCACGGACGCCGAGCTCACAGCCGCGCTGCGGGACTCATACCGTGACCCCGGGTCCACGCAGATCCCGCAGAACAGCGGCGCCAGGGGTCACCTGAAGGTGCCGGCGCTGTTCGCCTCGACCATCTCCGACTTCGTCGACAATCAATCTGACGGCGATGGGCGAGGCGCCGGGCGGTGCTTCGCCCCTTTGAAGCTCGCCAACAGTTGAGCCGATTCCCTGGTCATCGTGTCGTCGATCCCCCGCGTCCGCTCGAAGTGCTTGTTCACGCGTTCCAGAATTTCGATGGACTCGTCGATGCGGCCGAGGTGGGCATATGTGATGGCCAGCGTCGATAGGCAGTGCGGCGGAGAGCAGGATCCCGAGTGCGGCCTCGACGGCCCGTTCCGCGGTGCCGTCCGACGTGGATGCCTCCCGAATGACCGCTTGGACCAGCCGGTGCACCGTCAGGCCCCCAGCGGCCCCGGAGAACCCGGGGCCGTGGTCGACAGTGGTCGGGGGTGTTGCCCTTCTCCACCCGGTCGACCCGGCGCCGAGGGCGTCGCCCGGCTGCCGGCCGGGGCCGCCGCCGAAGTGGGGCGACCCCGGGAGCAGGGGACGGACACCGGTCCGACCCCGGCCCCGAGTACGGGATCAGGTGTTGGCGCCCCGGGCGGCCACCCGCCACCGGTCGATCAGCTCGCCGCCGGACGTCACGACCAGCTCGTCGGCCAGGTTGACCGTGGCGCAGACGTGGTTCGGGACGACCCAGAGCCGGTCGCCGAGTCCGGGAAGCGGGGAGTCGCCGGGGAAGAGCACCGTGGCGTGGTGCTCGGAGAGGGCGGTGATCCGGGCCTGCGGGTGGCCGAGGAGCCGGCCGCCGCCGGTGGCCCAGGCCTGCTGGTCGGCGCCGAGCACCTTGCTGCCGGCGTCCAGGATGATCCGGCGCCCGGAGCGACTGACCACGGTGGATTCCACGGTCAGGGCCACTTCGTCCCAGCCGCAGGTGCCGAGTTCGACCTGCTGGGCGTCACCGAACACGTACACCCCGGGGCGCATCTCGGTGAGCGGTCCGGCGCCGGTCAGCGCCGCGGTCGGGGTGGAGCCGCCGCTGCGGACGCCGGCGTCCAGCCCGGCGGCCGCCACCGCGGCGGCCGCCTCGGTCAGCGCGTCCGCCTCGTCCCACACGGCCGCCGCCATCCGGCCCGGCCCGTAGGCGTGCCCGGGGAAGGTGAACACTCCGCGGACCGTCAGCCCGGCCCGGTCGGCGGCCGCCGCGATCTCCCCGGCCGAGCCGGGTGCGACACCGCTGCGGTGATGCCCGCTGTCGACCTCCACCAGGACTTCCAGCCCGGGCACCGCGCGGCCGAGGGCCGCCGCGCTCTCCGCCGAGTCGACGCCGATCCGCAGCGCCACCCGGGCGGCGAGCGCGCGCAGCCGGTCGGCGCGCTGCCCGGATGGCCAGATCGGATAAGCGATGAACAGGTCGTCCGCCCCGCCGTCGGCGAAGATCTCGGCCTCGCTGACGGTGGCCACGGTGAGGCCGTCGGCGCCGAGCTCGAGCTGGCGGCGGGCGATCTCGACACACTTGTGGGTCTTGGCGTGCGGGCGCAGCGGCAGCCCGCGACCGGCCATCGCGCGCAGGTTGCGGTCGAGGATCTCGGCGTCGACGGCGACGTACGGGGTGGGTGGATCGGCGGGCAAGACGACCTCCAAAAAAATGTGGCGAAGGGGTTGGCACTCTCTCCGTGGCAGTGCTAAAAAATTATCTGTCGCTGCTGGTCAGCGACCTCGGCAGATCCGATCTACAGCCGAGCGCCACGTGTCCGCCGGAGAGTCCGGCGGGCAGTCAAGAGGAGGTGTCGTGGTGCTGACTTTCGATCCCTTCCGGGAGTTCGACCGGATGATGGGCGCCGGTGCCGCCGGTCTGGCGATGCCGATCGACCTGTACCGCTCCGGTGACCACTTCATCCTGCACTGCGACCTGGCCGGCATCGACCCGGGCTCGGTCCAGGTGGACGTCGACCGGCGGGTGCTGACCATCCGCGCCGAGCGGTCCGCGCGCACCGACGACGACGTGCAGTGGGTGCGCCGGGAGCGCCCGACCGGCACCTTCGAGCGACGGATCACCCTCGGTGACGGCCTGGCCCTCGACCAGATCAGCGCGACCTGGCAGGACGGCGTGCTCACGCTGACCATCCCGGTCGCCGAGGCGGCCAAGCCGCGCCGCATCCCGATCAGCACCGGCGACCGGCACGAGTCGCCGGCACCGGCCCTGACCGAGTCATAGTTCCGCGAGCCGCCCGCCGTCGAGTCGCAACCGGCGGGTGATGCCGATCTCGTCGAGGAAGCGTTCGTCGTGGCTGACCACGACGAACGCTCCCCGATAGGCACTGAGCGCGGCCTCCAGCTGCCCGACGCTGTCCAGGTCGAGATTGTTGGTCGGCTCGTCGAGCAGGAGCAGCTGCGGCGCCGGTTCGGCGAAGAGCACGCACGCAAGCGTGGCCCGCAGCCGCTCGCCGCCGCTCAGCGCCCGGACCGGCAGGTGCGCCCGGGCACCCCGGAACAGGAAGCGGGCCAGCAGGTTCATCCGGTCGGCGTCGGGCAGCGCCGGGGCCCACGCGGCCAGGTTCTCCGCGACGGTGCGATCCTGATCGAGCAGGTCCAGGCGCTGCGACAGATACGCCACCCGGCCGTCGGCCCGGGTCAGCTCGCCGGCATCCGGCCGCTGATCACCGGTGAGGACACGCATCAGGGTGGACTTGCCGGCGCCGTTCGGGCCGATCAGCGCGATCCGTTCCGGGCCGCGGATGTCCAGATCGACGCCGGGCGCGGCGAACACCGGCACCCCGTCGTACGCCACCTGCAGATTTTCGCCGTGGAAGACGGTGCGCCCGGCCGGGACGGTGGTGTCCGGCAACTCCACGACGATCCTGTCGTCCTGCTTCGCCGCGCGCGACGCCTGGTCGAGACGGGCCCTGGCGTCGCCGACCCGGTTCGCGTGCGTCTCGTTCGCCTTCGCCGCCGACACCTGCGCATCCCGTTTCAGGCCACCGGCCACGATCCGGGCCAGCCCGGCGTCGCCCAGGGTGCGCGCCGCGGTCGACGCGCGCCGCGCGGCCCGCTCCCGGGCCTGCTGCATCTCGCGTTTCTGCCGTTTGAGGTCCTGCTCGGCAGTGCGGACCTGGCGCTCGGCGACCTCCCGTTCGGATCGGACGGCCGCGGAGTACGCGGTGAAGTCCCCGCCATACCACCGGATCTCACCGTGGTCGAGGGCCGCGATCCGGTCCATCCCGTCGAGCAGCGCCCGGTCGTGACTGACCACCAGCAGCGTGCCGGACCAGCCGCGCAGCACCGCGGTGAGGCGGTCCCGGGCCGGGCCGTCCAGATTGTTGGTCGGCTCGTCGAGCAGCAGCACGTCGGGCCGTTTCAGCAGCTGGGCGGCGAGCCCGAGGGAGACCACCTGGCCGCCGCTGAGGGTGGCCAGCCGCCGGCCCAGCCCGATCCCGCCGAGCCCGAGCCGGTCCAGCTCGGCGCGGGTGCGCTCCTCGATGTCCCAGTCGGTACCGACGGTGGTGAAATGCTCCTCGGCGGCATCGCCGGCCTCGATGGCGTGCAGCGCGGCCAGGATCCGGTCGACCCCGAGCACCTCGGCGACGCTCCGCTCCGCGGCGAACGGCAGATGCTGCGGCAGATAGCCGAGCACGCCGTCGACCACGACGCTGCCGCCGGTCGGTCGCAGCTCGCCGCTGATCAGCCGCAACAGGGTGCTCTTGCCGGATCCGTTCGCCGCCACCAGACCGGTGCGCCCGGGCGGCACCGCGAGGGTCAGATCGTCGAAGACCGGGGTGTCATCCGGCCAGGAAAAGGACAGATTGGTGCACGTCAAGGACATGAAAGGACCTCAGGGGGTACGAAGGGGTCACGCTGATCACGACATGGGGGAGCGGGGTGTCACCCCGAGATGTCGTCATCCGCTGACACGACTGCTCCGTTCCTCGACCGGCACCGAGCTTAGCTCGCCCCGACCGCGGCCTCATCCGCATAATGTCCGCGGGCGGCGGTCGCGGCACGGCGTACCCACATGATCGCCGTGGTCCTCATGCTTCTCGATCATCGAAGCGGAGGGTCGGCGGCCGGAGCCAGCACGATGTCGAAGCGGACCCGGCTCCACGGGCGATCACCGAGGTCGCGGCCGTCCGGAAGGCGATCGCGGCGCGCCACTCGTCCTCGGTCAGCCGCACGTCGCGGACGAAGGCGTGCAGGTGCCGGGTGAGCGACCGCATCACCTCGCGCAGCCGCGGGTCGGGAGTGTCCGCGAAGGACGCCACCACCCGGTCGGTCAACTCCTGCTCGGCGTCCATACCCCGGACCTTAACGCCATCCGATCCCGGTGCACCGGGTCACGATCTCGGCGACCTGCCGCACCGCGGGGGAGGTCTCCCCGGAACGGGTGGCCAGGGCCAGGTCGATGGTCGGCGCCTGATCCAGCGGAAGGTAGACGACGCCCTCCAGGGCCAGGCTGCGGACCGCCTCCGGGACGAGGGCGACGCCGAGGCCCGCCGCGACGAAGACGACCAGGGTGGCGGTCTCGCCGACCTCCATGATCGAGGACGGGCGGAAGCCGGCGGCGGCGCAGGCGGTGAGGACGTGCTCGTGCATGGACGAGCGGTGGCCGGAGAAGTGCATGACGAAGGGGTCGGGGGCGAGGTCGGACAGGTGGATGCGGGGCTGGTCGGCAAGGTCGTGCCAGTCGGGGAGGACGGCGACCAGCCGTTCGGTGCGCAGCACCCGGATGTCGGCGCCCGGGGATTCCGTGCGCGGCGTGGTCGGGTTGTCCGGGCGCGTTTCCGTGCGCGGCGTGGTCAGGCTGTCCGGGCGCAGGACGATGAGGTCGTAGGTGCCGTCCAGCAGACCGTCGAGCAGTGCCGGGCTGAGCAGCTCGCCGTGCAGCTCCAGGCGGACCTCCGGGAGCAGACGGCGGACCTCCCGGGCGGCCAGCGGCAGCAGCTCGTACGTCGCGGTGCCGATGAAGCCGACCGACACCCGTCCGGCCTGGCCGGAGGCGACCATCGCCATGTCGGTGGCGGCCCGGTCGACCGACCCCAGCACGGTCCGGGCGTGCTCGGCGAAGCGCAGCCCGGCCTCGGTCAGCTCGACCCGCCGGGTGGTGCGGCTGACCAGCTCCACCCCGAACTCCCGCTCCAGCTGCTTGACCTGCTGGGACAGGGCCGGCTGGGCGATGTGCAGGCGCTCGGCGGCCCGGCCGAAGTGCCGCTCCTCGGCGAGCGCGGCGAAGGAGCGCAGGTGCCGGAGTTCCATGCATTCAGGTTATCAATCGTGCGTGATTCAGTATTGGCCTCAATCGGTGCGGGCGGCCTAGGTTGAGAGGCATGAACTCCGCCTACCTGTACGCCGCGGCCCGGACCCCGTTCGGCCGGTTCGGCGGCGCCCTCGCCGACGCCCGTCCCGACGATCTCGCCGCGGCCGCCCTGAGCGGCGTGCTGGCCAAGGCCCCCGGCCTGGACCCGGCCGGGATCGGCGACGTGGTGTGGGGTTGTGCGAACCAGGCCGGCGAGGACAACCGTAACGTCGGCCGGATGGCCGTGCTCCTCGCCGGCCTGCCCGTCTCGGTGCCGGCCACCACGGTCAACCGGCTGTGCGGCTCCTCGCTGGACGCCGCGATCATCGCCTCCCGGACCATCGAGTCCGGCGACGCCGACGTCGTGGTGGCCGGCGGCGCCGAATCGATGACCCGGGCCCCCTGGGTGCTGCCCAAACCGTCCAGAGCGTTCCCGGCGGGCAACGTGACCGCGGTGTCCACCACGCTCGGCTGGCGGCTGATCAACGAGCGGATGCCCCAGGAGTGGACCATCTCGCTGGGCGAGTGCAACGAGCAGCTGGGCGACAAGTTCGGCATCTCCCGCGAGCGGCAGGACGAGTTCGCGGCCCGCTCGCACCGCCTGGCCGACGCCGCCTGGGCCGCCGGCTTCTACGACGACCTGGTCGTCCCGCACCCCGCTCTCACCCGCGACGAGGGCATCCGGCCCGGCTCGTCGGCGGCCACCCTCGCCGGGCTCAAGCCGTCGTTCCGGCCGGACGGCACGATCACCGCGGGCAACGCGTCGCCGCTCAACGACGGCGCCTCGGCCGTGCTGCTCGGCTCCCGGTCCGCGGCCGACCGGATCGGCGTCGCCCCGATCGCCCGGATCGCCGGCCGCGGCGTCTCCGCGATCGAGCCGACCCTGTTCGGCTTCGCCCCGGTCGAGGCGGCCGACCGGGCGCTCGCCCGGGCCGGCATCACCTGGGCCGACGTCACCGCGGTCGAGCTCAACGAGGCGTTCGCGGTGCAGTCGCTGGCCTGCGTCGACGCCTGGGGTGTCGACCCAGAGATCGTCAACGCCAAGGGCGGTGCGATCGCCATCGGTCACCCGCTCGGCGCCTCCGGCGGCCGGATCCTGGGTACGCTCGCCGCCCGCCTGCGCGAGTCCGGCGGCCGCTACGGCGTGGCGGCCATCTGCATCGGCGTCGGCCAGGCCCTCGCCGTCGTCCTGGAGAACGTCGCGTGACCGCCCGGATCGTCGCGACCGCCGCCGAAGCGGTCGCCGGCATCGCGGACGGCTCCACCGTGCTGATCGGCGGGTTCGGGATGGCCGGCATGCCGGTGCACCTGATCGACGCGCTGATCGAGCAGGGCGCCACCGACCTCACCGTGGTCTCCAACAACGCCGGCAACGGCGACACCGGGCTGGCCGCGCTGCTGGCCAAGGGCCGGGTCCGCAAGATGATCTGCTCGTTCCCGCGGCAGTCCGACTCGTGGGTGTTCGACGGGCTCTACCGGGCCGGCAGAATCGAGCTCGAGGTGGTGCCGCAGGGCAACCTCGCCGAGCGGATGCGGGCGGCCGGCGCCGGGATCGGGGCGTTCTACTGCCCGACCGGGGTCGGTACCCCGCTCGCCGAGGGCAAGGAGACCCGGGAGATCGACGGCCGGACCCACGTCCTGGAGTTCCCGATCAAGGGGGATGTCGCGCTGATCGGGGCGTACCGCTCCGACCGGATGGGCAACCTGGTGTACCGCAAGACCGCCCGCAACTTCGGGCCGGTGATGGCGACCGCGGCGACACTGGTCATCGCCCAGGTCCGCGAGGTGGTCGACACCGGGCGGCTCGACCCGGAAGTGATCGTGACCCCGAGCATCTACGTCGACCGGGTGGTGGCGGTATGAGTCTCGACAAGCACGAGATGGCCGCCCTGGTCGCCCGCGACATCGAGCCCGGCTCGTTCGTCAACCTGGGTATCGGGCAGCCCACCCTGGTCGCCGACCACCTGCCCCCCGAGGCGGGCGTGGTGCTGCACACCGAGAACGGGATGCTCAACATGGGCCCGGCCGCCACCGGCGACCGGATCGACCCGGAGCTCACCAACGCCGGCAAGGTACCGGTGACCGAGCTGCCCGGCTCGGCGTATTTCCACCACGCGGACTCGTTCGCGATGATGCGCGGCGGGCACCTCGACGTCTGCGTGCTCGGCGCGTTCCAAGTGTCGGCCCGCGGCGACCTGGCGAACTGGCACACCGGCGAGGCCGACGCGATCCCGGCGGTCGGCGGGGCGATGGATCTCGCGGTCGGGGCGAAAAGCGTCTACGTGATGATGACGCTGTTCGCCAAGGACGCAAGCCCGAAACTGGTGCCCGACTGCACGTACCCGTTGACCGGGCTGGCCTGTGTCGACCGGGTCTACACCGATCTGGCCACCTTCGCGATCACCCCGGCCGGTGTGGTCGTCCGGGAGACCTTCGGGATCACCTTCGACGAGCTGGCCGGTCGGCTGACGATTCCGTTGCTCAGGATGTCCTCATCGGAGTGAGCTCCGGTTACGCTGCTGATCATGCGGCTGGGCGTGAACCTTCCACAGACCGACCGGTACGACCTGGCGCGGGACGTGACCGTGTTCGCCCGGGCCGCGGAGGAGATCGGCTACGACAGCCTGTGGGCGTATGAGCGGATCCTCGCCCCGGTCGACACCAGCGGGCCGCACGGGCTCTACGGGGTGCCCGACCTGCCGTGGCCGCCGAGCTACTCGCACACCACCGACGCACTGGTCACCTTGAGTCTCGCGGCCGCCGTGACCAGCCGGGTCGAGCTCGGCACCAGCGTGCTCGTGCCCGGGTTGCACCTGCCGTTCCGGCTGGCCCGCAGCATCGCCGCGCTCGACACGGCATCCGGCGGACGGGTCATCGCCGGGCTCGGCAGCGGCTGGTCGATCGACGAGTTCGCGGCTACCGCACCCCGGCCGATCGAGGAGCGCGGGGCGGCGCTCGACGAATTCCTCGACATCGCGGCCGCGGTGTGGGGGCCCGACCCGGTGTCGTACGCGACCGACCGGTACCGGCTCGCGCCGAGCCGGGTCAACCCGAAACCGGCGCGGCGGGTGCCGATCTACCTGGCCGGCGGCAACCGGACCGCCCTCAGCCGGATCGCCCGCCGCGGCGACGGGTGGCTGCCCACCGGGGTGCCGCCACAGCAGGTCGGGCGGATCCTGGGTGAACTGCGGGCCGAGGCGGCGGCCGGTGGGCGTGATCCGGAGTCGCTGACCTGCATCTTCCAGCTCGGGGTGCGCGGGCTCGCCGAGGCGCCGGACGAGGGGCGCCAGCCGTACACGGGCAGCCTGCGCCAGATCGTCACGGACATCGCGGCCCTGGAGGAGGCCGGAGTGGATCATGTCTTGGTGACGCTGGCTTCGGTCGCCGGTGACCTCAAGGAACTGATCGCCCTCGCCGAGACCCTGCACCGCGAGGCGCGCGCCGCCGGCCTCTGACCACGCCGGCCCATCCGCCGCGGCTCAGCGGGTTCGCGGTCGCGGTCACGCCGGCGGCGGAGAGGTGTCCGATGACGGCGTTCCCGCTGGCCGATCCGGCGAAGGCGCCGTGGACCGGGACGACGATCGGCTCGGACATGATCGGCTCCTGCGGTAGGCGGTGGGATCGTTCCCGCTTCTCCGGCAGTTTCTCCGGGAGAGCGCCCCGGGCGGACCCGGGAGGATCACTGGTCCCCCCGGGCAGACCCGGGAGGATCACTGGTCCCCCCGGGGGCCTGGCCCGCTTCCGTGGAACGCCTCGGCCTCAGGGGGTGGGGAGCGCCTCCCGGCGGCGGACCGCCCGCCGCAGCGGTTCCAGGCGGGCGCGCAACCCGGCCAGCCCGCCCGGCACGAAGTAGACGGCCAGGATGAACAGGATGCCGAGCACGAACAGCGGCTCACCGAGTGGCCCGGGCAGCCGCCCGCCCAGCCGGGCCAGACGCTGGTCGAGGTACGCGTACAGGATGCCGCCGGCGAGCGCGCCCCATCTCGTCCCCGCTCCGCCGAGCACCGCCATCACGATCAGCGTCAGGGTGAGGTCGCAGGACGCCACGTGTGGCGACGCACCCGCCGTGACCAGGGCGTACACCACCCCGCCCAGGCCCGCCAGTGCACCCGCGACAACGAAGGCGACAAGCTTGACCCGGTACGGGTCGAGCCCGACCACCGCGATCCGGCGCTCGTCGTCGCGCAGCCCGGTCAGCGTCCGTCCCAGCGGTGCCCGATCGATGGCGTGCACCACCAGGACGACCACGATCAGGGACGCCAGCGCCAGCCAGTACAGGTTGACCGTGTTGCTCACCCCGACCAGCCGGTCCGGCAGTCCCGCCGTCCGCATCGGCAGACCCTCCTCGCCGCCGGTCAGCCCACCCGGATCCCGGTTGACCAGGATGTGGCCCACCTCGGCGAAGGCCAGCGTCACCATGGAGAAGGCGATGCCGGAGGTACGCAGCGCCACCGAGCCGAGCAGCCCGGCGAGCACCGCCGCGGCCGCCACGGTCACCGCCGCCGCGCCCCACAGCGACCAGCCGTAGTGGCCGATCAGGATGTCGACGCCGTACGCGCCGGCCGCGATGAAGAGGGCGTGGCCGAACGACAGCAGCCCGGCCCGGCCGAACAGCAGGTCGTAGCCGAGCGCCAGCCCGCCGAAGACCAGGCAGACGGCGAGCAGCTGCAGCGTGCCGGGGGAGTTGAGCGGCCCCTCGAAGAGGCCGGGCAGCGAGATCGCCGAGTACGGCAGTGCCGCGGCGAGCAGTAGCAGGACGAGCGGAACGTATCTCTTCACGCGGCCACCGCCGTCCCGGCGATCCCGGCCGGGCGGATCAGCAACACGATGGCGAGCAGGGCCACCACGCTGACGTCGCCGGCCCCGGCCGCGCCGTAGTAGTTCACGAACTGCTGGAGCAGGCCGACCCCGACCGCGGCGACCGCCGAACCGTTGATCGAGCCGAGGCCGCCGATCACCACCACGATGAACGCGAAGATCAGCAGCGAGGCGCCCTGGCCGGGGGAGACCGCGGTGAAGTACATCCCGCCGAGGATCCCGGCCAGCCCGGCGAGCGCCCCGCCGATCGCGAAGACCAGGGTGAACGCGATGCGCACGTCGATGCCGAGGGCCCGGACCATGGCCCGGTTCTCGACGCCGGCCCGGATGATCAGCCCGTACCGGGTGTACCGGAGGAACATGGTGAGCGCGATCACGACCAGCACGGCCGCGCCGATCAGCAGGAACCGGTCGTTCGGCACGGTCGCGCCGAGCACCCCGGTGACGTGCGCGGCCCACGCCGGGCGGGGGAACACCCGGGCGTCGGCGCCCCACACCGACTGCAACAGCGCCACCCCGGCCAGCGACAGGCCGGCGGTGACCAGCACCTGCTCGGTGTGCCGGGTGTAGAGCGGCCGGATCATCAGCAGCTCGACCAGGGCCCCGGTGGCGGCGGCCACGGCGATGCCGAAGACCACCGCGGCCGGCAGCCCCCAGTGCGGGGCGGCCCACCAGGTGGCGTACGCGCCGGCCGACAGGAACAGGCCGTGCGCGAAGTTCAGGACCCCGGCCAGGCCGAAGACCAGGGACAGACCGGAGGCGATCAGGAAGTACAGGGCCGCGAGACCGAGCCCGGTCAGGGTCAGCAGGACCACGGTGGACATGTCAGCGACTCCCCGCGGTGGTGCCGACGCCCAGCAGCGACTTCGTCGCCGCGGCGTCGCCGAGCAGGTCGGTGGCCGGCCCGCGCCAGGCGACCCGGCCGGCTTCGAGCACCACGGCGTCGCCGGCCAGCCTGCGGACCACGGCGAGGTTCTGTTCGACGAGCAGCACCGGTACGCGTTCGGCCACCCGTGCCAGCACGGTCGCCACCGCGGTGACCACCGCCGGGGCCAGACCCTTGGTGGGTTCGTCGACCAGCAGCAGCCGGTTCGGGTTCAGCAGCACCCGGGCGATCGCCACCATCTGCTGCTGGCCGCCGGAGAGCGTGCCGGCACGCTGCGCGGCCCGCTGTTCCAGCTCCGGGAACAGGTCGTGGACCAGAGGGTAGTCCGGCTCCGGGGTGCGCTCGGCGAGTCGCAGGTTCTCCGCCACGGTCAGCCCGGCGAAGACACAGCGGTCCTCCGGGATGTAGCCGAGCCCGTCCCGGACCAGCCGGTGGGTGGCCCGGCCCAGGATCGGCTTGCCGTCGACCGCGACCGCACCCTCGGCCGGCACCTCGCCCAGGATCGCGCGCAGCGTGGTGGTCTTGCCCACCCCGTTGCGCCCGAGCAGGGCGGTCACCCCGGTCGGCGCCACGTCGAAGGTGACGCCCTGCAGGATGTGCGAGCCGCCGAGGCGTACCGACAGGTCGGCGACCCGCAGGATCGGCGTGCTCACCGGCCCTCCCCGAGATATGCCCGCTGGACGAACGGGTCGGCCATCACCGCGGCCGGGGTGTCGCAGGCCAGCAGCGCGCCGTGGTGCAGCACGGCCACCCGGTCCGCCAGGTCGAGCACCACGTCCATGTGGTGTTCCACCATGAGCACGCTGCGGCCGGTGCCGGCGGTCAGCCCGCGGATCACCTCGACCAGGGTCGGTACGTCCTCGGTGCTGACCCCGGCCATCGGCTCGTCGAGCAGCAGCACGGCCGGGTCGCCGGCGAGCAGCAGAGCGATCTCCAGCTTGCGTTTCTCGCCGTGCGCCAGGGAGCCGGCGATGCGATCGGCGCGGTGCTCAAGACGTACCTCCGCCATTATCTCGGCAGCGCGGACCGCGATGTCGCGGTCGGCGCGGTGACGCCAGGCCCGCATCGCGCCACCGCGCCGCGCCTGCACCGCGAGCGCGACGTTCTCGGTGACCGACAGCGTTCCGAAGACGGCCGAGGTCTGGAAGGTGCGGCCCAGGCCGAGCCGGGCCCGGCCGTGCGCAGCCAGCGCGGTCAGGTCGCGGCTGCCGAGCAGGATCCGGCCGGAGCTGGGCCGGCGCAGGCCGCTGATCAGGTTGAACAGCGACGTCTTGCCGGCGCCGTTCGGGCCGATCAGGGCGACGAACTCGTCCGGCGCCAGGTGCAGGGACACGTCGTCGACGATCGGCACGGCGCCGATCCGCCACGACACGTCCTCGACGGTGAGGGCCGTCATCGTCGGTCTCAGCCCTTCATCGCGGCCGCCGGCGGGGCGGTGTCCGCGGCGGAGACGGTGCCGGTCAGCGTCGCGGTGGCCGCGTCCCCGGCGCCGGTCAGCCGGGCCTGGAACATCGGCTGCAGCAGCGCGTGGTCCGCGGCGCGGACGGTCAGCCTGCCCTTCACCGAGTCGAAGCTGTAGCCCTCCAGCGCGCCGATCATCTTGGCGGTGTCGTCCGGGCTGGCCTGCAGCGCGTGCACGATCATCTGCGCGGCGGCGAAGCCGTCCGGGTGGAACAGGTCGGTCCGGCCGCCCGGCACCGCGGCCTTGAGTGCCTGGTAGGCGGGGTTGTCGGTGGCCCCGTCGAAGTAGTGCGCCAGCAGGTTCAGCTTGCTCGCGCCGGCCCCGAAACCGGCCCAGCCGGCCCGGAGGTCCAGGCCGGTGACCACCTTGGTGGAAGCGAGCACGCCCTGCTGGTCGAGCGCCTGCCACATGGCGCCCGCCGTGGTACCGGCCCAGGCCACGAAGACCAGGTCGGGCTCGGCGGCCTTGATCTGGCTGGCGAACGGGGTGAAGTCGGTGGCGCCGGCCGGGACGGCGATGGTGGAGACGGTCGCGCCGGCCCCGCCGAGCACCCTGGTGACCGCGTCCACGTTCGACTTGCCGAACGCCGTGTCGGGTGCGAAGACCAGCACCTTCCTGCCGTCGCCGAGGTACGCCCTGGCGGTCAGCACGTCCTGGTACGACTGCCGGCCGGACCGGAAGGTGTACCTGTTCGCGCCGGTCACGCCGTCCGAGGCGGCCGGACCGGAGACGAACAGCACCCTGTTCTCGGCGGCGATCGGGGCGACCTGCAGCGCCACCCCGGAGGAGGTGGACCCGGCCAGCACCCGGTACCCCTTGCCGATCAGGTCCTTGGCCGCCGACACCGCCTTGACCGGGTCGCCCGCGTCGTCGGTGTAGGTCACGGTGATCGTCTTGTCACCGACCTTGCCGGTGTTGTCGGTGGCGTACGCGAGACCCGCCTTGAAACCCTCCACATACTGCGCGCCGTAGCTGGCCAGCGGCCCGGACTGGGAGTAGACCACGCCCACGTTGATCGAGGAGCCGTTGCCGGCCGCGTCTTTCGGGCTGCCGCACGCGCTCGTGGTGACCACGACGGCGGACAGCACGGCGGCGCCGAGCACGGCACGCCGGGATGTCGACAAAGACCGCATCGGAATCAGATGCCTTCCGTCAAGAGGCTGTTTCGTGTGGGGCACACGCTAAGAGCTGGTGGGTGGCCTGGGTCACCGTGCGCCATCACATGGGTGTCGCGGTCCTTGTGTGGCTCGTCCACATATTCGCGGTCGTCGCTGATCCGTACGGTCACCGGCATGACGACGGCACGTGTGGTCGACCTCGACCTGACAGGACGGACCGCGCTGGTCACCGGCGCGGGCAGCGGCATCGGGCGGGCCTGTGCCGAACGGCTGGCCGCGGCCGGGGCCGAGGTGCTTGCGGTGGACATCGACGAGCGTGCGGCCAAGGAGACCGCGACGTCGACCGGCGGGCGGGCACTGGCCGCCGACCTGTCCGACCCGGACGCCGTCGACACGCTGCCGGGCGCGGTGGACGTGCTGGTCAACAACGCGGGCCTGCAGGTGGTGGCACCGCTGCCGGAGTTCCCGCCGGACAAGTTCACGTTGATCCAGCGGGTCATGGTGGAGGCCCCGTTCCGGCTCATCAGGCTGGTGCTTCCGCACATGTACGACCGCGGCTGGGGGCGGATCGTCAACATCTCCTCGGTGCACGGGCTGGTGGCGTCGCCGTACAAGGCCGCCTACGTGACCGCCAAGCACGGTCTCGAGGGGCTGTCGAAGGTGACCGCGCTGGAGGGCGCCGCGCACGGGGTCACCTCGAACTGCGTGAACCCGGCCTTCGTCCGCACCCCGCTGGTCGACCGGCAGATCGCCGACCAGGCGCTGGCCAACGGCATCCCGGAGGCGGACGTGGTCGAGAAGATCATGCTGGACCGGGCGGCGATCAAGAAGCTGATCGAGCCGGACCAGGTGGCCGAGGTGCTGGCGTATCTGTGCAGTCCCCCGGCCGCCTTCATCACCGGGTCGTCGATCATCATCGACGGCGGCTGGACCGCGCACTGATCAGGGAGACTCATGGACGAGGTCGACATCCCGGTAGCCGGCGGCGCCCTGCGGGCGGTGAGCTGGCCGGGCGACGGGCCGCTGGTGATCGCGGCGCACGGGATCACCGCCAACGCGCTGTCCTGGGCGGCGGTCGCCCGTGCCCTGGGGGGCAAGGTGCACCTGGTGGCGCCCGATCTGCGAGGCCGGGGGTTCAGCGCGCAGCTGCCCGGGCCGTACGGGATGGATACCCATGCCGACGACCTCGTGGCGATCGCCGACTATTTCGGGATTTCTCGGGTGCCGCTGGTCGGGCATTCGATGGGCGGGTTCGTGGTCGCCGCGACTGCCGGGAAACATCCCGAGCGGGTGGGTCCGGTGCTGCTCGTGGATGGTGGGATTGCTCTGGGTGTGCCGGCCGCCATCGACGTCGACGTGGCCCTGGAGGCGGTGATCGGCCCGGCTATGCGACGACTTTCCATGAATTTCGACTCTGAAGATTCTTACGTCGCTTATTTCCGGGCAAATCCGGCATTGGGTCGCTACTGGAGCGCGGACCTGGAAGCGTACATTCTGCGCGACTTCACCGGCACCGGCTCCACCTGCAACCTCGCGGCGGTCCGCGGCGACGCCGCCGACATGCTCCGCAACCCGCGCCCGGCCCCGTTCCCCCTGCTCTGGGCCCCGCGCGGACTGGCCGACGAGGACACCGGCCTCTACCGCGCCGACCAGCTCACCGGCGTCGACGCCGAACCCGTCCCGGACGTCAACCACTACACGATCCTCACCGCCGGCGCCGGCCATGTCGCCTCACGCCTGCTCGCCCTGCTCTGACCCACGACGCAGGCCGCGGATCGGGCGGATCGCCAGCAGCAGCGCCACCACCACCAGCGTGACCAGCGTGGCGAGCAGCATCAGGTCCCGGGGTGGCACCACGGTGGTGAGCGGGCCGGCCAGCGCCTGCCCGACCGCCACCCCGGACACCGACCCGGCCATCTCGTACGCGGTGACCCGGTTCAGCACCTCCCCGGGCACCCGGGTCTGCACACTGGTCGACCACATCACCGACCAGAACGCCCAGGCCGCGCCGCCGATCAGGTGCCCGGCGGCCAGGACCGGCAGCGGCGGGGTCAGCGCCACCGAGAACGGGATCGCGGCGAATCCGATCAGCGCGACCGCCCCGGCGGCGAGCGGCCGGCGCGGACGCAGCCGGATCGCGGCGAGACCGCCCAGCACGGTGCCGGCGCCCAGGGCGGCCATCGTCGTGCCGTACGCCGCGTCGCCCAGCCGCCCGCCGACCAGCTGCGCGGCGAGCGGGATGTACGGGCCGAAGACGAGCAGCCCGAACAGCATCCAGATCAGGATCACCGACCACATCCAGATGCGGGACCGGAACTCGGTCCAGCCGTGCCGCAGGTCGCGCAGCAGGGTGGCGGACCCGCGGGCGGCCACCGGGGAGATCCGGATCAGGGCCAGGCAGAGCCCGCTGATCACGAAGGTGGCGGCGTCCACCGCGTAGACCGGGGCCGCCCCGGCGACCGCGGTCAGGATGCCGGCCAGCACCGGGCCGCCCAGCTGGGTGGCGGCGTCGGCGACCTTCAGGGTGGCATTGGCCCGCTGCGGATCCCGGGCGATCAGCGGCACCATGCCGTTGACCCCGGGCTGGAACATGGCCGCCGACACCCCGGACACCGCGGACGCGGCCAGCAGCAGCCACAGCGGCGGCGTCCCGGTCAGGAAGGCGACCGCGACCACGCCCTGGCTGACCGCGCGCACCGCGTCCGCGCCGATCATCATGGTCCGTGCGCCGATCCGGTCGGCGAACACCCCGCCGACCACGATGAACAGCACGAACGGCGCGGTGAAGACGGCCAGCACATAGCCGACACCGGCCACCCCGTACAGCGCGCCGACCGCGAGCGCGGCCGCCACCGGCATCATCGCGTCACCGAGCAGCGACACCGCCCGCGCGGTGAAGTACAGCCGGAAGTCCCTGGTCCACAGCGCCGGCGGAGCGCTGGTCACGCACAAATCCATGATCAGGATCCTGGTCGGCGGGGGTGGGGCGGCGCAGGGGCCGGGCCCGCCAACATTGAGTACATTCACGCCATGCCGCATCGTGTCGTTGCCTTGGTGGGGCCGGTGCTGGAGCTGTTCCCGGTGACCGCCGCCGCCGCGGTGTTCGGCGACCACGGGCCCGACCTCCCGCGGCACTACTCGTTCCGGATGTGCGCCGAGCGGCCCGGCCCGATCCCCACCACGCTGGGCACCGAGATCGTCGTCCCGGACGGGTTGGCGGCGCTGGACGACGCCGGCACCGTGCTGATCGCCGGCTGGACCCCGGGCCCGCACTTCTCCGCCGAGCTGGGCGACGCGGTGCTGGCCGCGCACGCCCGCGGCGCCCGGATCGTCGCGGTGAGCTGCGCCGTCTACATCCCGGCCCGGCTCGGCCTGCTCGACGGCCGGCGCGCCTCGGTCCACTGGGAGTGCACCGACGACCTGGCCCGGCGCTACCCGCAGCTGTTCGCGGACGGGTCGATCCTCTACACCGACCACGGTGACGTCGCCACGGCCGGAGCGACCGCGGCCACCGTCGACCTGTGCCTCGCCCAGGTCGGCCGGGAGCACGGCGCGGGCCTGGCGATCCGGATCGCCCGGCAGCTCTCCGCCGGCCCGCCGCGCACCGGCTGCCAGCGTCAGGGCCCCGCCCCGGCGTCGCCCGGCCCGGCGCCGGATTCGCTGGCCCCGCTGCTCGACTGGGTGGTGGCCAACCTCGACCGGCCGCTCACCGTCCGGGACATGGCGGCCCGCTCCGGGATGTCCGAGCGCACGGTGACCCGGCACTTCCTGGAGCAGCTCGGCGTCCCGCCCGGGCGGTGGCTGCTCGACCAGCGGATCGCCTCGACCCGGGCGCTGCTGGAGGAGACCGACCTGCCGGTCGAGACGATCGCCACCCGGGTCGGCCTCTCCTCGGCGGTGAACCTGCGCCGGCGCTTCCGGAACGCCCTGGCGACCACCCCGGCGGCGTACCGCCGCATGTTCCGGACCCGGGTGTGACACCCCGGATGTTTCCGCGGCACGGGATACGCCCCGGGGCGGACGCCGCACCGGCCCGCCCGGCGGAAGATCGGGGTCATGCCCCACCGGCGCACCACCCTGCTGTTGCCGGCCGCGATCATCTTCGGTCTCGTGCTCGCGTTGCCGTACCTGAGCCTGGACCCGGCCCGCAGCCGGATCCCGGTCCCCGGCGACCTGCCGTACGCGGTCCTGGTGGCGCACATCCTCACCGCCACGGTCGCGCTCGTGATCGGCCCGCTGCAGTTCGCCCGGCGGATCCGGGCGCACCGGACGCTCGGCCGGATCTATCTGCTCGCCGGGGTGCTGCCGGCCGCGGTCACCGCGATCCCGGTCGCGCTCTGGTTCGGCCGCCCGCTCACCCGGGTCAGCCTGGTCACCGCGGCGATCCTGATCCGCCGCACCCCGACGCCCAGGACGGGAAGTCCCCGATGACCACGGTTCTCCTCATCCACGGCGGCCTCGGCGAGGACATGAACGCCGACCGCTTCTGGCACCGGCCCGGCGTCGTCACCGCCCTGCGACGCCACGGCGTCGACGTCGTCGCCCCCGACCGCCTCCGCCGGCCGACCGACTGGACCGCCGAGGCCGACCACCTGACCACCCTGCTGCCCGGCCACCCGGTCACCGTCGTCGCCGGCTCCAACGGCTGCTCCGCCGCCGTCCGCCTCGCCCTCGCCGCCCCGGGCCGCGTCGCACGGCTCCTGCTGGCCTGGCCCGCGACGGCCGGTGACCCCCGGGTCGACCACCATGACCGCCGCGGCCTCACCGACCGCGGCACGGACCCGGCCGTCATCGACAGCATGCTGACCGGTCAGACCCTCCGCGGCGTCACCGACGACGAGCTCGCGGCCGTCACCGCGCCGGTCGGCGTGCTGGCGTCGATCCCCGCCAATCCGTTCCACCAGCGCCGCACGGTCGACGCCCTGATGGTCATCCTGCCGACGGCAGTCGAACTGCCCGGCTGCCCGGAACCACCCCACCCGGCCTTCCCCGCCCACGCCGGCCGCTTCGTCCACACCGTCGTCGAGTTCGGCAACCTTTCGGGAGCCGCGCGGAGCTGATGCCGAGAGCGTCCCCGGGCCGTCGCCGATCAGCCCGGCAGCAGGGAACGGCAGGTCGGCAGGATCGCGTCGGCGAGCGCTCGGTGTCCGTCGTCGTTGGGATGCGAGCGGTCGTCGCAGAGCAGGTCGTAGTTGTAGTCGATGGCCTGCGGGAAGGTGTCGAAGTAGGGCAGACCGAGACGCTTCGCGGTGTCGGCGATCCAGCTGTTGATCAGGATGGCGCGCTCGGAAAGGTCGAGACCCGTGTAGTACACGACGACGAGGATCGGCCGGCCGGGAAGCTCGTCGCGCAGCCGGGTCAGGTCGCGGTCGATGGCGGCGCGGACCTCGTCGGCGTGCTCGGGGAGCATGCGGATGTCGTTGGCGGCCAGGCACACGATGACGGCGTCCGGGTCGAGACGGATGGCGGCGTCGAGGAGCGTCGTGTCGGTGGCCGACGGCAGGTACCGGTCGTCGCCGCCGCGCGGGCCGCGGCGGCGGAAGTAGCCCATGCCGTCGATCGACAGGTTCACCTCGCGCCAGCCGAGCTCGTCGCTGACCAGGCTGGACCACCGGGCGCGCGGGTGTGTGGTGCCGCGCCAGCCGGTGACGATCGAGTCGCCGTAGAAGACGACGGTGGGATGGTTCAGCGCGTGCGGGGAAGTGGCCACGCCCGATGGTATCGATGCGGGTGGTCCCGGGACCGGGGGCCGGCACCCGCGTGCCGGCCCCGCGGGTGACCCGTCAGCTCAGGGTGAACTTCTGCGCCGCGCTGCCGTTGCAGTCCCAGATCTGCAGGCGGGTGCCGTTCGCGGTGGTGCCGTTCGGGGCGTCCAGGCAGCGGCCCGACTGCGGGTTGCGCAGGGAGCCGTCGGCCTGCTGCTGCCAGACCTGGCCGCCGACGCCGTTGCAGTCCCAGAGTTCGACCGGGGTGCCGTTGGCGGTGCCGTTGCCGTTGATGTCCAGGCAGCGGCCCAGGGTGCGCAGGGCGCCGTTCGACTGGTGGAACCAGTGCTGGTCGACGGCGTACGACTGGCAGTCCCAGATCTGGACCGCGGTGCCGTTGCCGCCGGTGTCGTCGCCGCCGACGTCGGTGCACTTGCCGCCCGGGGTGCCGACCACGCCGCCGGCGTTGACCGCGAACTTCTGTGCGGCCGCGCCGTTGCAGTCCCACAGTTGCAGGCGGGTGCCGTTGGCGGTGGTGCCGTTCGGCGAGTCGACGCAGCGGCCGGACTGCGGGTTGCGCAGCGAGCCGTCGGCCTGCTGGACGAACTTCTGCGCGCCGCCGCCGTTGCAGTCCCAGAGTTGCAGCGGCGTGCCGTTGGCGGTGCCGTTGCCGGTGGCGTCCAGGCAGCGGTTCAGGGTGCGCAGCGAGTTGTCGGCGAAGTGCGTCCAGCGCTGATCCTCCGAGAAGGACTGGCAGTCCCAGATCTGGACCGCGGCGCCGTTGGCGCCGGTGTCGTCGGCCGACACGTCGGTGCACTTGCCGCCGGGGCCGGTGACGGTGCCGGCCGGGCCGTTCGGGATGGTGGTCTGCCCGGCGTAGCCGACGCCGACCACGTTGGCCTGCACCGCGTTCTCGGCCGCGTCGGTCGGGTAACCGGCGACCATCGCGCCCTCGAACCAGGTGCCCCGGTTGCGGTTGCTGTTGTCGCCGCCGATGCCCAGGATGATCCCGCCCTCCTGGTGCATCGGGCGGTAACCCTGCTTGTCGGTCGGCAGCCCGCCGTTGAACCAGGTGGTCAGGCCTCCGGACTGGGAGTTCCCGCCCTTCAGCGCGTACGTCGTCTGGCCGTTGTTCTTCAGCACCGCGGTGACGAAGGCCGAGTTGTTGCCCGGGTTCGGGTTGGCCCCGTTCCCGCCCTGGAACATGCCGTTCTCCATGTCCGCCTCGATCCACGGACCGGAACCCTGGCACGGCGCGAAGTAGCAGGTGGTGGCGATGCTGACCGCGTCCATGTGTCCGTTGCCGGTGTCGTACGGGGTGGACTCCGCGTTGCCGTAGTCGAAGCAGCAGTCGGAGCCCACGTGGGTGCCGCTGGCCACCATGTACACGCCCTCGGGCTGACCGTTGACGGCCACCCCGGACGCGACGCCGTTGTAGCGGTAGCCCACGCCGGGGGAGACCCAGATGCCGTACACCTTGTGGCCGCCCGCGGTCACCGCGATCTCGCTCGCGTCGGCGCCCCGGTCGCCGCTGCCGGCCCCGCCGTCCGGCGCGATCTGCAGGTCGTTGTGCCGGCTGGTCTGGTCCCAGATGTGGGTGACCCGGCAGGTCGTGCCGTTGCAGAAGGCGTCCTGGTCGGCGGCGTCGGCGTAGCCGCCGGCGGCGAGCGTCCCGATGTCGTGGGTGGCGCCGTCGGAGGCCCGGGTCACCTGGTAGAGCCGGCCGCTGTAGGCGCCGAACAGGGCGCGGGTGACGCTGTGCGCGGCGACGCACGGCGTGCCCGCGGCGGCATAGAGGTCGCACGGCAGCGAGGCTGCCGCGATGGCCGGGCCGGGCGCCGCGAGAAGTCCGGCGACGAGGCTGACCGCGGCGGCGACGAGCAGTCCGAGAGAGCGTTTTCTGCGCATGGTGAAGTGCTCCTAGGGGAAGGAGGACGGGAGCGATGCGCGTCGACCGTGGTCGATTCATCGATGTGTCGAAAATTACGCGCGCTGGTCGAACGAGTCAATATGCGGTAACAAATGTGCGATCCTGTTCGATCATCCCGGTACAGATGCCCGCGTCGCCCGATCTTCCCGATTGTTCTACGATCGTGGCGTGACCGACGAGTGGGGTGTGCGGCTGGCCGGGGATCGGGCCCTGCTCGATCGGGGGAGCACGGCGGAGCGGGTCGCCGACATCCTGCGGCAGCGGATCACCGAGGGCGTCTTCCTGCCCGGCACCCGGCTCAGCGAGGAGAGCCTGCGCGAGGCGCTCGGCATCTCACGGAACACGCTGCGCGAGGCGTTCCGGCTGCTGGCCCACGAGGGGCTGCTGGAGCACCAACTCAACCGCGGGGTGTTCGTGCGGCTGCTGAGCACCGGCGACATCCGGGACCTCTACGCGATCCGCCGGATTCTGGAGTGCGGGGCGCTGCGCAACCTGGGTGCGGTGCCGCCGGAGGCGGTGGCCGCGGCGCGGGACGCGATCGAGGCGGCCGAGGCGGCCGCCGAGCGCGGGGAGTGGGGTGCGGTCGGCACCGCGAACATGCGCTTTCACCAGGCGATCGCCGACCTGGCCGGCAGCCGGCGGGTGGCCGAGGCGGTCCGCGGGCTGCTGGCCGAGTTGCGGTTGGTCTTCCTGGTGGTCGCCGACCCGCGGCAGCTGCACGAACCGTACCTGGTGGGCAACCGCGCGCTGTACGAACTGCTCGCCGCCGGTGACGCGCGTGCCGCCGAGGAGGCGTTGCAGCGCTACTTCGACGAGGCGGAGGGGCAGCTGCTGGCCGCCTACGAGGCCGCCAACTGAGCGGCGCGACCGGGGCCGGTCAGGCCGGCCGGAACCGGACCGCGGTGCCCGGGCGGGCCTGACCGAGCAGGTCGACGTCGGCCGGGTCGACCACGCCGATCACCGGATAGCCGCCGGTGGTCGGATGGTCGGCCAGGAAGACCAGTGGCTGCCCGTTCGCCGGCACCTGGATCGCGCCGAGGACCAGGCCCTCGCTGGGCAGTTCGCCGCGGACGGCCCGCGCCAGCCCGGGGCCGGCCAACCGCACCCCCACCCGATCGCTGTCGGCCGCCACCCGATATTCCGCCGAGCCCAGCGTCCGGACCGCGGCCGGGGTGAACCAGTCGTCCCGCGGTCCCGGCCACACCCGCAGTCGCAGCTCAACGGGCGGCGGGGGATAGGGCGCCACATCCACGCCGGGCGGCATGCCCCGGGTCTCCCCGAGCGGCAGCACGTCGCCGTCCCGGATCTGCTCCGGTCCCAGCCCGGACAGGGTGTCGGTCGACCGGCTCCCCAGCACGGGCGGCACCGCGATCCCCCCGCCGACCGCCAGATAGACCCGCAACCCCGCCCACGGTTGTCCGATGCTGATCACAGCTCCAGCCGGCACCGCGATCGGCAGCCCGGGATCCGCCGCGCGCTCACCGGCCCGCACCGCGCACGGCGCCCCGGTCACCGCCACCGTCGTCGCCCGCGTCGCCCGCAGCCGCACGCCGCCCAGCAGGATCTCCAACCCGGCCGCCCCGGCCGGATTGCCGACGAGCCGGTTGGCCAGCCGCAGCGCTCCGCCGTCGACCGCCCCCGAGCGCGGCACCCCGAGATGCGCATACCCCGGCCTGCCCAGATCCTGGATCGTCGTGCGCATCCCCGCCCGGACCACCTCCAGTGCCCCGGTCACGCGGCCACCACGAATCGGACGGTCGCCCCGGGCGTGAGCAGCGCCGGCGGCTCATTCTCCAGATCGAACAGGACGGCGGCGGTACGCCCGATGCACTGCCACCCGCCGGGCGAAGCCCCCGGATACACCCCGCTGTACGCCCCCGCGAGCGCGACCGTGCCGGCCGGCACCCGGGTCCGCGGTGTCGCCCGCCGGGGCACGTGGTGCTCGGGCCCGAGCCCGGTGAGGTAGGCGAAGCCGGGCGCGAAGCCGCAGAACGCCACGCGGAACGCGGTGCCGGTGTGCACGGCCACCACCCCCGCCCGGTCGGTGCCCCACCACTGCGCGACGTCGTCGAGGTCGGCTCCGTCGTACACGGTCGGAATCTCGATGACCCGCGACGGGCCGGTGGCGGGCGGCGGCGCGGTGGTGGCCTCGGTCAGCAGTGTCCTGATCTGATCAGTGCCGGCGACGCCGTCGACGAGCACGGTCCGGGCCGCCGGGACGATCTCCGTGGCCCGCAGCCGCCCCTGTTTCCGGGCGGCGTCGAGCAGCCGGTAGGCGGCGGCGACCCCGGACCCGTCGGCCCACTCGATGAGCACGGCCGAGGGCCCGGCCCGGAATATGCGCATGGTGCCAATGCCTCACATTGAAGTATTGCCGGATTGTTCAACGATTCCTAGAGTGTGCCACACGACAACGGACAGGAGCTCGCCATGATCGCCAGTCGACGTGTCATCCTCGCCAGCCTGATCGGCACCTCCCTCGAGTGGTACGACTTCTTCCTGTACGCCTCGGCCGCCGCCCTCGTCTTCGGCAGATTGTTCTTTCCCGGATTCGAGCCGCTCACCGGCACCCTGCTGGCGTTCGCCACCTACGCGGTCGGCTTCGTGGCCCGCCCGCTCGGCGGGATCCTGTTCGGACATTTCGGCGACCGCACCGGCCGCAAGGGCGTGCTGGTCGCCACGCTGCTGCTGATGGGCGGCGCCACCTTCCTGATCGGCGCGCTGCCGACGCACGCCACGATCGGCGCGGCCGCCCCGATCCTGCTGGTCACCCTGCGATTCCTGCAGGGGCTCGGGCTGGGCGGCGAGTGGGCCGGCGCGGTGGTGATGTCCCTGGAACACGGCGACCCGCGGCGCCGCGGGTTGTCCGCGTCGTGGCCGCAGGTCGGCGTCCCGGCCGGCAACCTGCTCGCCGCGGGCGTCCTGTGGGTGCTGTCCGCGACCCTGTCGGAGGCGGCCTTTCTCAGCTGGGGGTGGCGTGTCCCATTTCTTCTTTCTGGCGTGCTTGTGCTGGTGGGCCTATGGATCCGGGGCACGGTCACGGAGTCGCCGGCGTTTGCGGAACTCGCTGCGGAGGGTGGCCGGGCGCGACTCCCGCTGATCGAGGTGCTGCGCCGTCACCCGCGCGGCCTGCTGGTCGCGATGGCCGCGCGGATCGGCACCGACGTCGCGTTCTACACCTTCTCGCTGTACGTGCTGACCTATGTGACCGGCACCGTGGGCCGCCCGCGCACGGTCGCGCTGACCGGCGTGCTGGTCGCCTCCGGTCTGCAGCTGGGGCTGATCCCGTTCTTCGGCGGGCTCTCCGACCGGCTCGGCCGCCGCCCCGTCTACGCCGCCGGGGCGGTCGCCGCCGGGATCTGGGCGTTCGCCTTCTTCCCGCTGCTGGACACCGGGAACACCGTGGTCATCGTGCTGGCGGTGGTGGTCGCGCTGGCCGCGCACGCCGCCATGTACGGCCCGCAGGCGGCGTTCGTGGCCGAGCTGTTCGCCACCCGGTTGCGCTACTCCGGCGCGTCGATGGGCTATCAGATCGCCGGCATCCTGGGCGGCGCGCTCGCCCCGATCATCGCGATCAAGCTGGTCGCGTCGACCGGCGGCGCGCTCGCGGTCAGCGCCTACGTCGCGGGGGCGTTGCTGCTCACGCTGGTGGCGCTGGCGTTCGCGCCGGAGACGTCCCGGGACACCGGGACCAGCGCGCCGCTCTCCATCGCCACCCACACCTGATCGGAGCAGACCCAGAGACCGTGTGGCTCCGCGCCGGGCAGGCGGTGGCGGGTGATCTCGCCGGACGCGGTCACCCGGGCCAGCTCGGTCGACCCCCACAGGGTGACCCAGCAGCCGCCGGCCGGGTCGGGGGCGATCGCGTGCGGGCGGCAGGCCGGATCCGGGAACCGGAACTCGTCGATCGCTCCCGACGGGGCGACCCGACCGGCCAGGCCGCGGGCGATGTCGGCGAACCAGACGCCGTCCGGGGCGGCGGTGATACCGACCGGGGCGCTGCCCTCGGGGAGCCGCACCAGCTCCACGGTGTCGCCCGGACGGACCACGGCGAGCGCCTCGGCGCCGTTGAGGGCGGCCCACGGCGTACCCCCGCGGTCCGTCGTGATCATTGCGGGCCGGGCGCCGGACAGCGGTAGGTCGATCATGGTGATCGTGCCGCCGCGGAGGCGGCCGATCCGGTCGCTGCCGGCCGCGGTGAACCACACCGTGCCGTCCGGCGCGACCGCGATGCCGTAGGGGGACGAGCCGGCCGGCGTCGCGAACGTGGTGTGCGTGCCGGACGGATCGCGGCGGCCGATCCGGTCGTCGGAGCGCGTGTACCAGAGCGTGTTCCGGTCGGCGGCGAGCAGCATCGGGCGCCCGTCGAGGGGCTCGAGCTCCGGGTCGCCGGCGACCCGGACCAGGCCGGCGGGCTTCAGCAGCGTGGTCCAGACGGTGCCGTCGGCGTCGCCGGTCACCGCGTACGGCGTCCAGCCTGAGGGAAGTGCGGGCATCTCGGCTCCTCTCCCGGAACTAACACGACAGTTGTAGCATTAGTGCATGGCGGACGCTACCCAGATCCCCGGCGCGGCCCGACCCGGCGGCCGCACCGCCCGCACCCGGCGACAGGTCCTCGACGCGGTCGCGGCGATCCTGCTGGAGCACGGCTTCGACGGCCTCACCATGGACGCCGTCGCCGAGCGTTCCGGCGTGCACCGGGCGACGGTCTACCGCCGCTGGCGTGACCCCGGCGGCCTGCTCGCCGACACCGTCGATGCCGCGCGCGAGCTGCCCTGGGAGCCGCCGGACACCGGCTCGCTGCTCGGCGACCTGACCGCGATCAACCGGGAGGTGGTCGCCGCGCTGACCGCCCGGCCGTCGATCGCCCAGGCGCTGATCGCCGCCTCGTTCCGGTCGCCGGCCGCGGCCCGGGCGCTGCGCGACTTCTGGGCCGACCGGTACGCCCGGGCCACCGTCGTGGTGACCCGGGCGGGCGTGCCCGGCGACCCGCGGGACGTGCTGGTCGCCGCCTGCGCGCCGGTCTTCCACGAGCTGGCGCTGATGCGCGAGCCCGAGCCCGGCGACCTCGCCGAGCGCTATGCGGCGATCGCGGTCAGAGGGTCGAGGTGAAGGTGTAGGAGCCGGCCCCCACCACGTAGGACGTGCCGCCCACCGGCACCGCCTCGGCGGGCGCGGAGGTCACCGCGGTGCCGGGGACGCGTACCGTGGCGGTCGTGCCTGTGGCGACCACCACCTGCAGCGTCACCGCGGACCCGGACCGGCTCCAGGCGCTGCGGACCCGGCCGAAGGTCGTGGTCAACTCGGCCGACGCGGAGGTCAGCGACCCGCCCGGCTTCGGCGCGAGCAGCACCTGGGCGTAACCGGGCGCCGCCGGTGCCACCCCGCCCACCTCACGGTAGAGCCAGTCGCCGACCGACCCGAGCCCGTAGTGGTTGAACGAGTTCATCCCCGGGTCCTGCAGGCTGCCGTCCGGGCGGATCCCGTCCCAGCGCTCCCAGATCGTGGTGGCGCCCCGCGCGATCATGTAGCCCCACCCGGGATAGTCCGGCTGCTGCAGGATCCGGTACGCGACGTCGGCGTGCCCGTGGTCGGCGAGCACCGGCAGCAGGTTCTCCACGCCCATGAAGCCGACCGACAGGTGACCGTTGCGGGACGCGACCTTCGCCGCCAGCCGGTCCGCCACCGCCTGCACCCGGTCGCCCGGCACCAGACCGAACGCGAGGGCCAGCACGTACCCCGTCTCGCTGCCCGTGCCGACAGTGTTGTCGGCGTGCACGAACCGGCCGGTGAACGCGGCCGCGATCTGGTCGGCGAGGGTCCCGTAGGTCGCCGCCTGCGCGGTCCGCCCGGTCGCCGCCGCCATCCGCGACACCAGCCGCGCCGACCAGCCGAAGAACGCCGTGCTGGTCAGATCGTTGCCGGTGCCGTCGTCCACATTCAGCCAGTCGCCGTAGGTGTCCTGGTTGCGGATCAGGTCGGCGCCCGCGGTCGAGCGCAGATAGTCCACCCACCGGGCCATCGCCGCGAAGTTGCGGTCCGCGGGCGCCAGATCGCCGAATCTCTGCCAGACGGTGTACGGCACGATCACCCCCGCGTCGCCCCACCCCGCCTTGCCGGCCCCGCCGAGCACATCCGGTGCCACGTCGGTGAACGCCCCGTCGCTGTGCTGGGCGTCGGTCAGGTCGGTGGCGAACTTGGCCAGCAGGCCGTAGGTGTCGAAGTTGAACGTCGAGGTCGCCACGAACGCCGCGATGTCCCCGGTCCAGCCGAGCCGTTCGTCCCGCTGCGGGCAGTCGGTCGGGATGGACAGCAGGTTCGACCGGGCACCCCACAGGATCGCCCGCTGCACCTGGTTCAGGGTGCTGTCCGAGCTGGTGAACATGCCGGTCGCGGCGCCGCCGGTCCACGCCGCCAGTCCGGTCAGGCTGTCCGCGTCCGGTGTGCCGGGGAAGCCGGTGATCTCCACGTACCGGTAGCCGTGCACGGTGAACCGCGGCTCGAACGTCTCGGTGCCGGTTCCGGCCAGGGTGAACCGGTCGGTGGCCTGGGCAGCCCGCAGGTTCGCGGTGTAGAGGGTGCCGTCCGCGTTCAGAATCTCGCCGTGCCGCAGGGTGACCGTGGTCCCGGCCGGGCCACTGACCCGCAACCGGTCCCAGCCGGTGAAGTTCTGCCCCAGGTCGGCGATGAACACCCCGGGCTTCGGCTGGGTGACGGCGACCGGCCGCAGCTCCTGCTGTACGGTCACCCCGGGATCGACCTGCGGGACCAGCGTCGGCCGGGCGCCGTTCTGCACGGTCACCGGGACCCAGTCGCTGTCGTCGAAGCCCGCGGTGTTCCACCCGCTCCTGATCAGCCGCGCGTCCTGCGTCTCGCCGGCGTAGAGGTCGTCGCCCAGGATGTTGCCCGGCGCGGTCCGCCAGCTGCCGTCGGTCTGCACGGTCGCCGACGTGCCGTCGGTGTACTCGATGATCAGCTGGGCCGCGTACCAGGGCTGCGTCCCGTATCGCCGACTCCCGGCGAAACCGATGTTCCCGGAATACCAGCCGTGCCCGATCTGCGCGGCCAGGGCGTTGTCGCCCAGCCGGAGCGCCGCGGTCACGTCGTAACCCCGGTACTGCACCCGCTTGGTGTAGTCGGTCCAGCCCGGAGCCAGCCGCTCGGTCCCCACCCGGGCGCCGTTCAGATACGTGTCGTGCAGCCCGAGCGCGGTGGCGAACAGCCGCGCCCGCGCCACCGGTCTGGTCACCGCAAAACCTTTGCGGAGGTACGGCGCGGCCGCCGGCACCAGCACCTGACCTCCCCAGGGACCGCTGCCGTAGGCGGCCAGCACCTTCGCGGCCAGCCACCCGGAGTCGTCGAAGCCCGGCTGCTGCCAGCCGCCCGGTGCCGCGGTCGCGGATCTCCAGGAGCCGTCCGTGACGATCCCGCCCAGCTTGGCGATCACCCCGGCCGGGCCCACCGTCGTGTTGCTCGCCGCGATCGCGATCGTTCTGGTCCCGGCCGGCACGGTCACCGTGGCCGCGGTCTTCCACGAGTCGGTCACCCGCGGGCTGGCCGAGATTTGCGTGCCGTCGACCCAGACGTCGGCGGTGTCGTCGCCGGCGACCACCAGCGTGGTGCTGGTCGCCAGCGTCACCGTCCGGCGGAAGTACCGGGTCGCGGCCGGGGCGCTCGTCGCCGGGTCGCCCTCCGGATACCAGATCCAGTCGGCGCCGCTCAGATCACCGGCCGGTGGTGCGCCGACGAAGGCCGCGGTGAGTGCGATGCCGGTGTCGAAGCGGGCGCCCGCACTCCAGGCGCTCGGGCGTCCCTGTGCGTCCCAGACGCGGACGCGCCAGAAGTAGGTCCGGTTCGCGCCCAGCGCCGGACCGGAGTATCCGATGTCCCGTGATGCGGTGGAGGCGACGATGCCGCTGTCCCAGACGTCGGCCGCACCCGCGGTGCTGCCCACCGTGAGCTGATAGCGCCCCTGCATCTGGCCCCCGGTGCCGGCGGCGAGCCGCCAGCCGAATCGCGGAGTGTCCACCCCGACCGGGTCGGCCTGCCGGTTCACCGTCAGATCGGTGACGCTCACCGGCGACGCGGCGGCCGGGTCGGGCAATGCCACCCCGGCGCCCCACGGGCCGCCGCCATAGGCGCCGAGATCCTTCGCGGTGGTCCAGGCGACATCCGAGAACGCCGGATCCGCCCAGTTCTCCGGTACGCCGGTGGCCGCCCGCCAGGAGCCGTCGGTGACCAGGTCCACCGAGCCGGCGTGCAACCGGCCGAGCACCCCGGCCGGCCCACCGGTGTTGCGCGCGGCCAGCGCCACCGTGTTGGACCCGGGGTGCAGCGACCCGGCCAGATCGACGCGGACCGCCCGCTTCCAGGAGTCGGCGGCGCGCGGCGAGCCGGCCAGCCGGACGCCGTTCACCCAGACGTCGATCGTGTCGTCGCCGGTGACGACCAGCTGCGCGGTCGCGATGTCGCTCGCCGCGACGGTGAAGGCGCGGCGTAGGTAGCGGGTGGCCGCCGGTGCGCTGGTGGCCGGATCGCCCTCCGGATACCAGATCCAATGTGCCCCGTCGAGGGTGACTGCCGGCTCGGCCGCCGCGGTGGGCGCCGAAACCGGCATCAGGAGAAGCGCGGCCGCCAGCACCGCGAAGGAACCCTTCATGCGAACTCCCGGGTATATGAAACGTTTCATACTGACATTCATCGATCCTATGACGGACCTCACACGCCAGACAAGCCTTCCGACGGCGGCGGCTCCGGCCGATGCCGGCTGTGACACGCTGGCCGGATGCACGACGAACTGAGCGCGCCCGGGCTGCATCCGCTGCTCGCCGCCCGGTGGAGCCCCACCACGTTCGACCCGGTGTTCGAGGTGGACACCGCCCAGGCCGATCTGCTCGTGGAGGCGGCCCGGTGGGCGCCGTCCGCCGGGAACTCGCAGCCCTGGGCGTTCATCGTGGGCCGCCGCGGCGACGAGACGCATCGGCGGCTCACCCGGCACCTGGCCGCCAGCACCGGCCGCTGGGCGCCGTCGGCCAGTCTGCTGGTCGCCAACCTGGCGCACCGGTTCGTCGCCGACACCGACTGGGAGTATTCCGAGTTCGCCCTCTACGACCTCGGCCAGGCGGTCGCCCACATGACCTTCCAGGCACAGGCGCTCGGGCTGTTCGTGCGGCAGTTCCGGGCCTTCGACCGGGGCGGGCTCGCGGCCGAGTTCGGGGTGCCGGAGCACTGGGAGGTCACCACCATGGCGGCGATCGGCCGGGTTCCGGGCGGGGCGGCGGGGCCGGCCGGCCCGGCCCCGGTGGCGTCCCGGGACCGCCGCCCGGCCGGCGAGCTGCGCTGGACGGGCCGCTGAACCCCGGCTGACGGTGGGCCGGTGGGCTGAGATTGGAGGGGTGCTGAATCGCGGCTGACGGTGGGCCGGTGGGCTGCGCTGGACGGGTCCGCCGGCTCCGGGTCGGGGCTGACCGGCCGGCCGGTTTATCCGGCGGCGTCCCGGGAATGCGGGACGTTCACGGCGCGACGGCCGATCAGCGGCCGGCGTGCCGGACACTGGTGGAGAGGCGGTCTGCGATGACGCGTCGCGACGTGGTCGTGATCGGCGGGTCGGCGGGCGCGCACAAGCCTCTGACCCAGCTGCTGTCCCGGCTACCCGCCGATCTGCCGGCGGCCGTGCTGGTCGTCCTGCATCTGGCGCCCGGCGCCCGCAGCACGCTGGCCGAGATGCTGGGCTCGGCCTGCGCGCTGCCGGTGCGCACCGCGGCCGACGGGGAGCCGATCAGGACCGGTCAGGTGTATGTCGGTGCCGCCGACCGGCATCTGGTCGTCGACGGCGACGTGCTGCGGCTCAGCGACGGTCCCCGGCAGAACCGGGTGCGCCCCGCGGTGGACGCGCTGTTCCGGGCCGTCGCCCGCTGGTGCGGACCCCGGGCGATCGGCGTGGTGCTCTCCGGCAGCCTGGACGACGGGGCCGCCGGCCTGGCCGCGATCGTCGCCGGCGGCGGCCTCGCCCTGGTCCAGGATCCGGCCGAGGCCCGGTTCCCCGGCATGCCGCGGGCGGCGCTGCGGGTGGTGCCGCAGGCGGTGACGGCCTCGGCGCTCGATCTGGGCGATCTGGTGGCCGGGTCGGCCGGGCAGCCGACCGGTGCGGGGGAGGGGCCGCAGGAAGCGTTGAGGTGGGAGACGGACATGATCGCCGACGGTTCCTCCGACGCCCGGGACCGGGGCGAGCCGGTCGCGCTGGGCTGCCCCGAGTGCCACGGCGGGATGTACGTCGTGCGGACCGGCCGGGCGGCGCACTACGTCTGTCACGTCGGTCACTCCTATTCACCGCAGACCCTGCTGGCCGCCCGGGACAACGGGCTGGAGGAGGCGCTGTGGACCGCGGTCAGCGTCCTGCAGGAGAAGGTGATGATCCTGCGGGAGCTGATCGACCAGGCCGAGAAGGCCGGTGAGGCCGAGGTGGCGCGTGGCTACCGGGCGGAGGCGGACCGGACGAGCGCCGCGGCCGCCCTGCTGCAGGAGCAGGCGGCCGGGTCGAGGAGGACGGCGGCGCGCTGACCGCTGCGGTGTACGGTCGGAGAAAGAGTTGGACGCGCCCTCTCACGGATTTGCCGGAGCCGATGAATCTTCCTGACCACTCGCTGCGCACCGAGGTTCACCTGCCGGATGAGCCCGGTGACGCGCGCCTCGTCATCGTCGGTGAGCTGGACGGCGAGGAGACCGTCGGCCTGCACGACGCGGTCAGCCGGACCCTGCGCCACCCGGCCACCCGGGCGGTGCACGTCGACGCCGGTGACCTGATCTTCCTCGATTCGTCCGGCATCCGGTCGCTGCTGGCCGCCCGCCGCCGGGCCGCCGAGGCCGGGGTCGAGCTGTCGATCGTCGCCGTGTCCCCGATCGTGTACCAGATCCTGCAGATCACCGGGCTGCTGCCGATCCTCGGCGTCGGCGCGGGGACGGTCGTCCGTCAGCCCGCGGCGCGAGGCAGCGACAGGGCCGCCCAGACCACTTTGCCACCGTCGGTCGGCAGGTGACCCCAGCGGTGTGACACCGCCTCGACCAGCATCAGTCCGCGTGGCGCGGCGGGGTCGGTGGTCGTCCCGGGATCGCATCGTGGCGGCTCCGCCGAACCGTCCCGGACGGCGATCATCAGGTAGCGACGGCTCAGGGTGAAGCGGAGGTCGGCCATCGTCCGGGCGTGGTCGACCGCATTGGTGACCAGCTCGCCGGCGACCAGGCCGGCCGGGCCGGCCAGGGCGGGCAGGGCCCACCGGGTGCAGGCCTCGGTGGCCAGGTCCCGGCCGCGGCGGGCGGCTCCGAGGGTGGGCAGCAGCACGTCGCCGATGGACCGGGTGTGCCGGCGCGGCTCGGCCGCCAGCGCCCGCGCCAGGGACCGGAAGACGGTCAGCCGGCTGTGCCCGTTGGCCAGCGACTCGGCGAGGCCGGCGTCGGGCGCGGCGACCAGCAACGGGGTGTCCGGCCAGAACGCGGCCTGCCGGGCCACGGCGGTGAACACCGACAGGGCGGCCGACCCGGCGACGGTGGTGTCGGTCAGGTCAACGACGATCGCGTCGGGCTGGTCGACCAGGCATTTCATCAGCGTGGTGCGCAGGGTGGACGCGGTCGGCACCGACAGCTCGCCGGCCACGCGGACGACCAGGCGCGTGCCGAGCCGGTCCACGTCGCAGTGAAGTTCGGGCACCCTGTCATTCTCCCTCTTTTTCACCGAACTGCCCAGCGTGTGGCGGTCCCGCCCGCGTACGCACCCGATGCCGCCGGATAGTAGGGTTCGGCCGTGACCAACCGTGACCTCATCGCCGTCGGCGCCTCGGCCGGCGGGGTGGAGGCGCTGCGCGCCCTGGTCGCGGGCCTGCCCGCCGACCTGCCGGCGGCCGTGTTGGTGGTGCTGCATCTGCCGCGCAGCGCCCCGAGCGCGCTGCCGCAGATCCTGACCCGGTCGGGGCCGCTGCCGGCGGCGATCGCAACCGACGGCGAGGAGCCGGCCCCGGGCCGGATCTACGTCGCCCCGGCCGACCGGCATCTGCTCGTCCTCGACGGCCGGATCCGGCTCAGCCACGGCCCCGCCGAGAACGGTCACCGCCCGGCCGTCGACCCGCTGTTCCGCTCGGCCGCCCGGGCCCTGGCCGACCGGGTGATCGCCGTGGTCCTCTCCGGCAGCGGCGACGACGGGGCGGTCGGTGCCGCCGCAGTGGCCGCCGCGGGTGGCGCGGTGGTGGTGCAGGCTCCGGAGGACGCGTTGCACCCGACGATGCCGCGGGCCGTGCTGACCCGGGTGCCGCGGGCGCGGGTGGCGGTCGCGGCCGAGCTGGGCGTGCTGCTCGCCGAGCTCAGCCGGGAGAAGGTGCCCGGTCTGCCCGGGCCGGACGACCCGCTGCTGGCCGGCGAGGTGGCGATCGACGCGTTCGGCGAGCCGACGACGGATCTGCTGCCCGGCGAGCCGTCCGGTTTCGGCTGCCCGAGCTGCGGCGGCGCCCTGTTCACCTTCTCGGATTCGCCGGTGCCGAGGTTCCGCTGCCGGGTCGGCCACGCCTGGTCGCCCGAGAGCCTGCTCGACGAGCAGGCGGTGGCCACCGAGGGCGCGCTCTGGCAGGCGCTGCGCGCGCTGGAGGAGAAAGCGGAGCTCGGCCGGCGGATGGCCGGGGCCGCGGGCGGCCGGAGCTACCAGCTCCGCTTCGAACAGATGGCCGTGGACGCGACGGAGGCCGGCGCGCTGATCCGGGGCCTGCTCGACCGGTTGGCCGGCAGCAGCGCCACGCAGCAGGAGTGACCGGTGGCGCGCCGCGCCCGGCGCCCGGCGTTGGGATAGCGTGACGCGCGGGCGCGATCAGGAGGGTATGCCGGGCATGGATGAGCTGGATAGCGAGTTCGAGGCGCTCCTGACCTATCTGAAGGAGTCGCGGGGCTTCGACTTCACCGGCTACAAGCGGTCCAGCCTGAGCCGCCGGGTGCACCGGCGGATGTCCACCATCCCGGTCACCGGGTACGGCGACTACCTGGATTACCTGCAGGTCCACCCGGACGAGTTCACCGCGCTGTTCAACACCATCCTGATCAACGTGACCGCGTTCTTCCGCGACGCCGAGGCCTGGGACTTCCTGCGCTCGGACGTGTTGCTCCCGATGCTCGCCGCCAAGCCGGAGGGCAGCCCGATCCGGATCTGGAGCGCCGGCTGCGCCTCCGGGCAGGAAGCCTGCACGCTGGCCATGCTGCTGGGCGAGATCCTCGGCCCGGAGCAGTTCCATGAGCGGGTCAAGATCTACGCCACCGACGTGGACGAGGAGCAGCTCAACGAGGCGCGGCACGCCAGCTACAGTGCGCGGGACGTGGAGAGTGTCCCGCCCGGGCTGCTGGAGCGCTACTTCGAGGTGATCGGCAACCGGTACGTGTTCCGCAAGGACATGCGCCGCTCGGTGATCTTCGGCCGCAACGATCTGGTGCAGGACGCCCCGATCTCCCGGGTCGACCTGCTGACCTGCCGCAACACGCTGATGTACTTCAACGCCGAGACGCAGGCGCGGATCCTCAACCGGTTCCATTTCGCGCTGGCCGAGGGCGGCGCCCTGTTCCTGGGCAAGGCCGAGATGCTGTTGAGCCACAGCAGCCTGTTCCTCCCGATCGATCTGAAGCGGCGGATCTTCCGCAAGGTGCCGACCCGGCCGATGATGACCACCGGCATCGCCCGGGCCGATCAGCTCGCCGCCCCGGCGCCGACGCCGCTGGTCGGGCTCGACCAGCTGCGCAACGCCGCGCTGATGGCCGCACCGGCGGCGCAGATCGTGGTGACCGTGGACGGGCTGGTCGCGCTCACCAACCACCAGGCGGAGTCGCTGTTCGGGGTGTCGCCGCGCGACGTCGGCCGGCCGTTTCGCGACCTGGACGTCTCCTACCGGCCGGTGGAGCTGCGCCGCTATCTGGAGCAGGTCCAGGTGGAACGGCGCGCGCTGCACGTGCCGGACGTCGAGTGGACCCGCGGCCCCGGCGAGACGCGCTACCTGGACATCCAGGTCACCCCCCTGGTCGACGGGGACGCCGGCCTGCTGGGCGTCTCGCTGATCTTCCACGACGTGAGCGCCGCCAAGCAGCTGCGGGTCGACCTGGAACGGGCCAACCGGGAGCTGGAGGCGGCGTACGAGGAGCTCCAGTCGACCAACGAGGAGCTGGAGACCACCAACGAGGAGCTCCAGTCGACCGTGGAGGAGCTGGAGACCACCAACGAGGAGCTCCAGTCCACCAACGAGGAGCTGGAGACGATGAACGAGGAGCTCCAGTCGACCAACGACGAGCTCCAGAGCATCAACGAGCAGCTGCACAACAGCAGCGCCGACCTGGACGGGGCGAACGCGTTCCTGGACGCCATCCTGTCCGGGCTGCGCGCCGGCATCGCGGTGGTCGACCGGGATCTGCGGGTCCTGGTCTGGAACCGGCAGGCCGAGGAGCTGTGGGGGCTGCGGTCCGGCGAGGCGATCGACAAGCACCTGCTGAACCTGGACATCGGGCTCCCGGTCGACCAGATCCGGCCGCTGATCCGGGCCTCGCTCAGCGGGGAGACCACCGACAACGAGATCCGGTTGGAGGCGGTCAACCGGCGCGGCCGGTCGATCACCGTGCGGGTCGCCTGCAGTCCGCTGCTGGACGTGGCGAGCGTGCCGACCGGCAGCATCATCGTGATGGACGCGGTCGCCCCCTCTGCCTAGGGTCACTGCGCCGGGCGGGTAGCTTTGGCGCCCGGGCCCGGGCCGGGAGTGGTGCCCGGGCTACGAGACAGGAGCGCCGGTGACCGCGTCGACGACGAGCACGCAGACGACGAGCCCGCCGAAAGGCACCGATCAGGGCGGCGGGATCGGCTCCCTGGAAGTGCTCGCCCTGCTGCTCGTGCTGCTGGTGCCGGCCCGCGGGCGGATCGCCGGGCTGCTCTCCGGCGCCGGGCTGCAGACCTGGGCGACGGTGTTCGTCTCGGTGCTGATGCAGGCGGTGCCGTTCCTGGTCTTCGGCGTCGTGTTGTCCGCGGTGATCGCGGTCTTCGTGCCGCGCGGCTTCTGGGCCCGGGCGCTGCCCAGCCACCCGGCGCTGGCGGTTCCGGCGGCCGGGGTGGCCGGCGTGATCCTGCCCGGCTGCGAGTGCGGCAGCGTGCCGATCGCCGGGTCGCTGATCCGCCGCGGTGTGACCCCGGCCGCCGCGCTCGCCTTCCTGCTCGCCGCTCCGGCGATCAATCCGATCGTGCTGACCGCCACCGTGATCGCCTTTCCCGGCCAGCCGATGATGGCGGTCGCCCGCGGGATCGCCAGCCTGGTCGTCGCGGTGGCGATGGGCTGGTTGTGGCTGCGGGTCGGCAAGCCGGAGTGGATCCGCCTGCCGCACCGCCCCGACCTGGACGACGAGTCGAAGGCGCGGGCGTTCTGGGCGGCCTGCCGGCACGACATCATGCACGCCGGCGGTTTCCTGGTGCTCGGCGCCGCCGCGGCCGCCACGATCAACGTGGTGGTCCCCGACCGGTGGTTGCAGAGCCTCGCGGCGTACCCGCTGCTGTCGATCCTGGCCCTGGCGACCCTCGCCGTGCTGCTCTCGATCTGCAGCGAGGCCGACGCGTTCGTGGCCGCGTCGCTGACCCAGTTCTCGCTGACGTCCCGGCTGGTGTTCCTGGTGGTCGGCCCGATGGTCGACCTGAAGCTGATCTCGATGCAGACCGGTGTCTTCGGCCGGCGCTTCGCGATGCGGTTCGCCCCGGCCACCTTCGTCGCGGCGATCCTGCTCGGCTCGGTCTTCGGGCTGGTGCTGCTGTGAGCCGGATGGCGCAGGCGGTGATCATGCTGTTGCTCGGCGGCGCGGTGGTGAAGGCCACGGTCACCGACACCTTCCTGCGGTATGTGAAGGAGGGCCTGCGGCCCTACCTGCTGATCGCCGGCGTCCTGCTGATCGTGGCCGCGGTGATGACCATGTGGTACGAGCTGCGTGCCGCCCCGCCCGCCGGCGAGCCTCACGACGACGGGCACGGGCAGGGGCACGGCCACCACGAGCCGACGGTGGGCTGGCTGCTGCTGCTCCCGGTGCTCGGCCTGCTGCTGGTCTCGCCGCCGGCGCTGGGTTCCTTCGCGGCCGGGCAGACCGGCAGTGTCGGGCCGGCCGCCGCGTCCGACTATCCGCCGCTGGCCGCCGGTGACCCGATCGAGGTGAACCTGCTCGACTACGCCTCGCGGGCGATCTTCGACAGCGGGCGGAGCCTGGCCGGCCGCACCATCAAGCTGACCGGTTTCATCACCCCCGGCCCGGACGGCCGACCGATGATCGCCCGCATCGTGCTGACCTGCTGCGCCGCCGACGGCCGCCCGATCAAGGTCGGCCTGACCGGGGTCGCGATCGACGCGCCGCCGGACGCCTGGGTGCAGGTGGTCGGCGTGTACAGCAGCCAGGTCGGCACCGACCCGGTGAACCGGGCGCCGGTCGCCTACCTGGAGGTCAAGACCTGGCAGGAGATCGACCAGCCGAAGCAGCCGTACACCTAGCCGACGGTGCGCAGGTCGAGGCTGTTGCGGACGAAGGAGGACTGGTCGCCGGTCGACCACCAGAGGACGCCGGCCCGGTAGGAGATGTTGCCGGCGTCCGGGCTGACCATCACCAGATGCCGGTTGCTCAGGTCGTAGATCAGCAGCTGCTGGTTGCCGCTCAACTCGGACTGGGCGGTCACCTGGGCCAGGACCTCGAAGCGGTCGAGCACCGCGACGTCGGTGATCGCGGTGGCCACGTTGCCGTCCAGCACCTTGCGGCGGGCCGAGCCGTCCGGGTGGGACAGGTCGATCCGGGCCCAGCCGTCCTGGTTGATCGAGACCATCCGGCACCAGGCCGGGCTGCAGGCGGTGACCGTGCGGGCCGCCGTCGGGACGGCGATGCTCTGGCCGGTCGTCAGGTTGCGCAGGGTGGTGGCGCCCCGGGCGGCGACGTGGCCGTCGACCGCCCACGGCCAGCCGGTCAGGCCCCAGGCGCCGTTCTCCCGCTGCACGGTGACCGGGCCGCCGGCCAGCGGCACGCTGCGGAACTCGGTCCGGTTCCCGGCCGCGCTCGCCGCCCAGTGCACCCTGCCGTCCTCGACGATCAGGTCGTTCTGCGAGTCGAAGAACTGGATGGCGCCGAGGTCGGCGGTCAGCATCCGGGCGCTCGCCGGATGCCGCCGGTCGGCGGACCACAGCTGCGGCTTGTCCTGCGGGCCCTCCACCCAGACCAGGGTGTCGCCGGCGGCGGTCAGCGCGGTGAACGGGGTGCGGTGCTGGGCCGGCACCCGGCGCAGCTCGGTCAGAGCGCCGTCGCCGTCCCGGATGACCAGCCGCAACTGCCTGGTGTCGGCGCTCTGCACGGTCCCGGCCGAGGTCTTCGCGTCGAGGAACAGGCCGGGCGTGTACTCGCTGCCGTCGGCCAGTTTCGACGGGACGCTGCCGCGCTGCGCGGCCGGCCAGGCGGCGGCGAGCGCCACCGGCTGCGGCGCACCGGTCTGTACCGGTGCGCCGAACAGCAGCGCGCCGCCCGCGGCCAAGGCCACCCCGAGTCCCAGCAGGTTACGGATGAGCATGGCGCGATGGTAGCCGCCGGCCCGGGTCAGTCGCCCTTGACGTTGACCAGCTGACGCAGCGTGTGCCGGATGGTGACCAGGTCGGCGGCGTCCCGCATGACCGTGTCGATCGGCTTGTAGGCCTGCGGGATCTCGTCCAGGAAGGCGTCGGTGTCCCGGTATTCGATGCCCTTCATGGCGGTGCGCAGCTGCTCCCGGGTGAAGGTTCTGCGGGCTTTGGAGCGGGAGTACGCCCGGCCGGCCCCGTGCGGGGACGAGTTCAGCGCCTCGGCGTTGCCCCGGCCGGTCACCACGTAGGAGGCATCGCCCATCGAGCCGGGGATCAGGCCGGGCACGCCCTTGGCCGCGTTGATCGCGCCCTTGCGGGACAGCCACACCGTCTCGCCGTAGTGGCTCTCCTGCTCGGTGTAGTTGTGGTGGCACTGCACCCGGTCGCGCTGCTCGACCGGCCCGCCGGCGAAATCGGCGAAGCACTCGATCACCCGGTCCATCATCTCGTCCCGGTTGGCCAGGGCGAAGTTCTGTGCCCAGCGCAGCTCGGTCAGGTAGGCGTCGAACTCGTCGGTGCCCTCCTCCAGGTAGGCCAGGTCGCGGTCGGGCAGGTCGATGCCGCGCCGGTCCATCAGGTCGCGGGCCACCTGGATGTGGTGCGAGGCGATCTTGTTACCGACGCCGCGCGACCCGGAGTGCAGGAACAGCCAGACCCGGCCGGACTCGTCACGGCACACCTCGATGAAGTGGTTGCCGCTGCCCAGCGAGCCGAGCTGCAGCTGCCAGTTCTTCGCGTAGCGGGCCGGGTCGAACGACGCCTCGGCGGTCAGCCGGTCGATGCGGTGCTGGGCGGAGGCGGTCACCCGGGAGTTGTAGGAGCCGGCCGACAGGGGCACCGCGGCCTCGATGGCGGTGCGCAGCGCGGCGCGGTCCGGGCGCAGGTCCTCGACCCGGTACTGGGTGCGCACGGCGGCCATGCCGCAGCCGATGTCGACACCCACCGCGGCCGGGATGAGCGCGCCGCGGGTCGGGATCACCGAGCCGACGGTGGCACCCTTGCCGAGGTGCGCGTCGGGCATCAGGGCGATGTGCGGGTGGATGAACGGCAGCCGGGACGCCTTCTCGGCCTGCTGCAGGGTCTCCGGCTCGATCAGGCTGGCCCAGTTGAGCAGGCGTTCATTGACGATCTGAGGCACGACGGCGCTCCCTTTGGTGAGATCGCCGTGATTCTGCCAGGCAGCGGCCGCGGACAGCCGGGAATTACGCCGTCGCGAGCGTCTCCTCCAGGTTGGTGACCTGCAGCAGCATCTTCACCATCGGCCCGAAGTCGCGCAGCCGGAAGGTCAGCCCGCGCGCGTGCGCGGCCTTGCGTGCCGCCACAAAGACGCCCAGCCCGATCGAGTCGAGGAAGCTGACCCGGTGCAGGTCGACCTCGACGTGGGCGAACCCGTCGGTCTCCACGGCCTGGCGCAGCACCTGGCGCAGCGCCGCGGCGCTCTCCGCGTCGATGTCACCCTCGGGCACGATGACGACCCGATCGCCGTGCCGTTCGATCGTGCAGCCGAAGTCCATGTTTTCTCCTCGCGAGCCGGGGAACACTCTGGGTCGCGGGCTTTCCCCGGGTGGCAGAGCGGCAAACGCGGTCCGCGTCACACTATCCGGTGGTAAACGCGTGCCACCTGCGCCGATTAGTACTTTCGGTTGGCTTTATATCGGCTGTACGGCTATGGTTCCCCCATCGGTCAAACAGTGTGCCGAGATTCCATCCAGATCGCGAAGGGCATCGGGGTGCGTCTCTGGCGCGCATGATCCCCGGCCCGGACAGGGAGAATCATGCGCTTCGCCGTTGCCGACGCAGCCGAGACCGACCACGCCGTGGCGCTGGTCGAGACCCCGCGGGACGACCCGTCCTGGCCGGTGGTCCGCCAGGACGCGATCACCGCGTGGCTGCCGATGGCCCGGCGCCTGGCCCGCCGCTACGCCAGCCGCGGCGCCGATCTCGACGACCTGAACCAGGTCGCGACGGTCGGTCTGATCAAGGCGATCGACGGCTTCGAGCCGGACCGCGGCGCCGACTTCACCGGCTACGCGATCCCCACCATCCTCGGCGAGCTGCGCCGGCACTTCCGGGACCGGATGTGGAACCTGCGGGTGCCGCGCCGGCTGCAGGAACTCAACATGGCGATCAACCGGGCGCGCGGCGAGCTGATCCAGACGCTGGGCCGGGTGCCGACCGTGACCGACATCGCCGGGCACCTCGGCGTCGGCGAGGAGGAGGTGCTGGAGGGGCTGGAGGGCGCGTACGCGTACCGTCCCGCCTCGCTGTCCGCCCCGATCGCCGCGGACGGTGAGACCGAGCTCGGCGACACCCTCGGCGCCCGCGACCCCGGTTTCGAGCAGACCGAGCTGCACCTGACCCTGGGCCCGGCGATGGCCTGCCTGACCGAGCGCGAGCAGCGGATCGTGACGCTGCGCTTCTACGGCAACCTGACCCAGAGCCAGATCGGCGAACAGGTCGGCGTCTCCCAGATGCACGTCTCCCGGCTGCTGGCGCAGGCCCTGGACAAGCTGCGCACTCACCTCAGCTAACGGTCGATCGCACCGATCTTGTCGATGTGCTCGACATCCACGCAGTGCTCGACCAGCGGGCCGTCACCCCGGTCTTCCAGCCGCTGGCCGACCTGACCTCCGGCCTGATCATCGGTTACGAGGCGCTGAGCCGGGGCCCGGCGGGGACCCCGTGGGAGGCGCCCATGGCGCTGTTCGCGGCGGCCCGCGCGGCCGGCCGCGAGCCGGAACTGGACTGGATCTGCCGGGCCGCCGCCTACCGCGCGGCGCTGCGGGCCGGGTTCGGCGCTGAACTCAACCTGTTCGTCAACATGGAGCCCACCGCGTGGCGGGTCGACTGCCCGGCCGACCTGGTCCCGGTCGTCGAGCAGGCCCGGGACCGGCTGCGGGTGGTCACCGAGATGACCGAGCGGGTGATCGCGGACGACCCGGCGGCCCTGCTCGCGGCGACCGGCAACTGCCGGGAGAACGGCTGGGGTGTCGCGCTCGACGACGTGGGCGCCGACCCGATGTCGTTGGCGCTGATGCCGTTCGTCCACCCCGACGTGGTCAAACTGGACATGGGGCTGCTGCGCGCGCCGGACCACCCGGCCACCGCCCGGGTGGTCGCCGCGGTCGCCGCGTACGCCGAGGCCAGCGGCGCGATCGTGCTGGCCGAGGGAGTGGAGACCGCCGAGCAGATGGAGGTCGCCCGGACCATGGGTGCCACCCTCGGACAGGGCTGGCACCTGGGGCGGCCCGGCCCGCTGCCCGGCGTGCTGCCGATCGGCGCCGCCCTGCCGACGCTGGGCCGTGCCCGGCCGGAGACCCGCACGCCGTTCGAGGTCGTCGCGCGGCAGCGGCGGCTCACCCGGACCACCAAAGCGCAGTTGATGCCGATGAGCCGGCACCTGGAGGCCCTGGCCGGCGACGGACCGGAGCCGCCGGTGCTGCTGGCCTGTTTCCAGGACGCCCGCAACTTCACCGCGGCGACCGTGCGGCGGTTCACCCGGATCGCGGCGCACAGCCCGCTGGTCGCCGCGCTCGGCGCGGGGCTGCCGGCGACGCCGGCGCCGGGCGTGCGGGGCGCGCATCTGGGCCCCGGGGACCCGCTGCGCGGCGAATGGAGCGTGCTGGTGATCGGTCCGCACCGGGCCGCCGCGCTGGTCGCCCGGGATCTCGGTGACCTGGCCCCGGAGCCGGAACGGCGGTTCGACTTCGCGCTCACCCACGACCGTGATCTGGTCGTCGCGGCGGCCCGCACGCTGCTGGGCCGGCTCACCCCGATCACCGGGCCCGCATCGACCCGGAATAATCCGACGTCGCCGGGGCACCTCTCCGGTCATGCGAGCGTTGACCTGGCAGGGCACCGGCAAGGTGTCCGTTGAGACGGTTCCCGATCCGACGATCCACGAGCCCACCGACGCGATCGTCCGGATGACCTCCACCGCGATCTGCGGTTCGGACCTGCATCTGTACGACGTGCTCGGCATGTACCTCGACCGCGGCGACATCCTCGGCCACGAGCCGATGGGCATCGTCGAGGCGGTCGGCTCCGAGGTCACCCACATCAAGCCCGGCGACCGGGTGGTGATCCCGTTCAACATCTCCTGCGGACACTGCTGGATGTGTTCCCGCGGATACTTCGCGCAGTGCGAGACCACCCAGGTCAAGGACCAGGGCAAGGGCGCCGCGCTGTTCGGCTACACCAAGCTCTACGGTCAGGTGCCGGGCGCGCAGGCCGAGTATCTGCGGGTGCCGCAGGCCCAGTTCGGCCCGATCAAGGTGCCCGCCGAGGGCCCGGACGAGCGGTTCCTGTTCCTGTCCGACGTGCTCACCACCTCCTGGCAGGCGGCCAGGTACGCCGATGTGCGGCCCGGCGACACGGTGCTGGTCACCGGCCTGGGCCCGATCGGGCAGATGTGTGCGCGGATCGCCCGGCACCTGGGCGCGGAGCGGGTGATCGCGGTCGACGAGGTGCCGGAGCGCCTCGCCATGGCCGCGCGCAACGGCATCGAGGTGCTCAACTCGGGCAGCGTCGACGACGTCCCGGCGGCCGTCCACGAGCTGACCGGCGGGCGCGGCGCGGACGGGGTGATCGAGGCGGTCGGCATGGAGGCGCACGGCTCGCCGCTGCAGTCCGCGGCGATGAAGGCGGCCGGGATGCTGCCCGACGCACTCGCCCGCAAGGCCACCGAGACGGTCGGCATCGACCGGATGGCGGCGCTGCGGACGGCGTTCGGATCGGTGCGGCGGGCCGGCACCATCTCGATCATCGGGGTGTACGGCGGCAACGCCGACCCGATGCCGATGATGGACCTGTTCGACAAGGGTGTGACGCTGCGGATGGGGCAGGCGCACGTGAAGCGGTGGGTCGACGACATCATGCCGCTGCTCACCGGCGACGGCGACCCGCTCGGCGTCGGCGACCTGGTCACCCACCGGATGCCGCTCGAGGAGGCGCCGCACGCGTACGACATCTTCAAGAACAAGCAGGACGGCTGCATCAAGGTGGTCCTGCAGCCCTAGGAGAATCGAAGGTGGTGCCGGCCCCACCCCCGTTTGCCGGGTGCCGATCGGGGCATCACCGGGTCCGTGGGTGAGCGGTTACGACGCAGCGTGTTGACCGGGCCGGGGATCAGCCGGCGACGGGCCGGCAAGGGCTTCCGGTATCTCGGCCCGGACGGGGCGGCGATCACCGACCCGCAGACCCTGGACCGGATCAGGAGTCTGGTGATCCCGCCCGCCTGGCGGGACGTGTGGATCTGCCCGGAACCGCGCGGGCACATCCAGGCGACCGGAACCGACGCGGCCGGGCGCAAGCAGTACCGCTACCACGACGCCTGGCGGACCGCGCGCGACGAGAAGAAGTTCGAGCGGGTCCGCGAGGTGGCCGGCCGGCTGCCGCGGATCCGCGACCGGCTCTGCGCCGACCTGACCACCGGGCGCGGCCTGACCCGGGAACGGGTGCTGGCGGCCGTGGTGCGCCTGCTCGACCTGGGCATGTTCCGGGTCGGCGGGGATCAGTACGCGGCCCGGGAGCAGGACCCGTCGTACGGGTTGTCCACGCTGCGGCCCGAGCACGTGCGCTCGCGCGGCGGCGAGACCCGGCTGGAGTTCGCCGGCAAGTCCGGGGTCGAGCACCGCCGTACCGTCGAGGACGGCGAGGTGGCGGCGGTCCTGACCGCGCTGAAACGGCGCCGCCGGGACATGCCGCGGCTGTTCGGCTACTGGGATCCGTCCGCCCGGCGCTGGCAGGACGTCAAAGCCGACATGATCAACGACTACCTGCGCGAGATCAGCGGCGCCGAGATGACCGCCAAGGACTTCCGCACCTGGCACGGCACCGTGACCGCGGCTGCCGAGCTCGCCGCGGCCGGGCCGCAGCCGACCGAGGCGAAACGCCGCAAGGTGGTGGCCCGGGCGATGCGCGAGGTCGCCGATCAGCTCGGCAACACCCCGGCGGTGGCCCGCGCGTCGTACGTCGACCCGCGCCTGCTGGAGAAGTACGAGAACGGCGAAGGCCCGAAGCGCGGCGACGAGCCGGAGGTGCGCCGCCTGCTCCGGTGACCGGCTCCGGCTGCCGGCCGGCCGGGATCACGTCCCGGCCGGCCACGCACCGCTCAGCGCCGCGGCTGACGGCGCCGCTCGAAGCCCGGCAGCTCGATGTGCGGGTCGAGGTCCTCCCCGGAGGACACCTGCCCGGCCAGGCGGGCGGTGATCCGCCGCGCTCCGGGCCGCCGCCGGCCGTTCTCGTCGGGCGCGTTCAGCTCGCTGAGCAGCAGCTCCGCCTTGTCGCCCATCGACCGGGCGATCTCGTCGAACGGGATGTACAGCGCCCGGTTGGCGGCCGAACCCAGGTATTCGAACGGCTCGGACCCGGCCATCGGGATGAACCGGCAGCCCAGCATGTCCAGGTTGCGGAACGCGGCCTGGTCGAGCATGCAGACCACGTGCCGCACCTGCCAGCGGTGCCCGGCGTTGATGAACGCGCGGTAGAGCATCACGCTGACGGTCAGCCCGCTGCGGTCCGAGCGGTACCGGGGCAGCACCGCGAGCGTCGCGTAGTCCCAGATCTTGCCGCCGTCGTGCATGCCGTGCACGTCGACGATCTCGGACAGCGGCTTGCCGATCAGGTCGGGCGCGTCATCCAGCGTCTTCCCGCCACCCTCGATCGCCCGCGCGGCGCCGGCCGGCATGCCGGTCTCCCGGTCGAGCACCAGGAAGAAGTAGCTCTGCTCCTCGTATGCGGTGTACTCGGCGACCATCGCGGTCTCGCCGAGCTGGAACGACTCCTCGAAGACCACCCGCTCCACGGTCCGCGCCACGTCGGCCAGCGGGTCATCGTGGCTGAGCGCGAGGGCGACGAAGCGGTTGGCGGAGGGGTGCTGGCGCAGCGCCACAGCGCAGAGAGCGTGCATGGTGGCGTCGTCGAGCGCGTAGGACATCAGGCGGACTCCTTCGCCCTGGCGCCGGAGGAGAGCGGCGCGGCAAGGCATTCCGGGGGATCGGACTTGTCCAGAATTAAGCGTAGATGTCATGACGTCAATCGGGCGAACATCACACCGCGTAAATCCTCAACCACCCGGAGGCAGGGTGAAGCAGCGAAGGTCGGGCGACCTCGACCCCGGTGCCGTCGGCGACGGGATCTCGTGCGTCGCCACGGACGGCGCCCGCGCCGCTCGCACCGCCTCCTGCACGCCCGGGTCGGCCGGCCGGAGGGGGCTGCCGAAGTTCGCCACCACCCCGCCCGGCGACCAGGCGGGTGGCTTTGCCGGTGCCCGCGTCGATCTCCAGTGCCGTCCGGATCGGACCATCCGCACAGGCGGCGATCACGTCGGACAGCTCGCCCGGATAGCCGGGGCGGTAGCGTTCGTAGGCGGCCGCGGCCGGGCCGAAGCTGAGCGCCCTCATACCCGGGTGGGCAGCGGCCCGCCGTGGTAGGCGACCGCGTCGCTGAACGCGGCGATCAGGTCGAGGTCGGTCCCGTGGTGGTCGGCGTAGTACCGGTGCAGGTTGAGCACCAGCCGTTCGGCGTCCGCCCAGCCGGCGAATTCTCCCAGGTCGACGGCGCGGGCCGCGTCCAGCGGCGGCCGGCCGTCGGCGATGCCGGCCGCGCCGGCGTCCAGGACGAGGTGGTAGTAGCGACGGTGTTCGTCGAGGACCCGGGCGATGTCGGCACCCTCCAGGATCGGCCCGTGCCCGGGGACGATCACTTCCGGTGCGAGGCCGGCCAGCCAGTCGACGGCGGCCAGCGCGCCGGTCACCGAGCCCATGAAGACGAGCGGGGTCAGCCCGGCGAAGACCAGGTCGCCGGTGAACAGCACGCGGGCGTCGGGCACCCAGGCGATCAGGTCGCCGGTGGTGTGCGCGGGCCCGCCCGGGTGCCGCAGCTCGATCCGCCGGTCGCCGAGGTGCACGGTCATCGCGCCGGTGACGGTCAGGTCGGGCAGCCGCCGGGTGACGTCACCCCAGTCCGGCACCGGCGACCAGAACGGCGGGCAGCCGTCGATGATCGGATCGACCCGCAGCCCTTCGCGCATGTTCTCCTGCCCGATCAGCACGGTTGCGGCGGGCAGCAGGCAGTTGCCGTACGTGTGATCGCCGTGCTGGTGGGTGTTGACCGCGAGTTTCGGCGCCTGCCCGGTCGCCGCCCGCAGTGTCTCCAGGAACCGCCGCGCCCGCGTCTCGGTCGCGCACGTGTCGACCACGAGCTGCCCGTCCGCGGTGCTGACCGCGCCCGCGTTGTTCAGCCACCACGACCCGTCGGCCTGCAGCCAGGCGTGAATCCCCGGCCGTACCTCGATCAGCTCGCCCATGCCGTGAGATTACCGGCCGGGAAGATTTGCGGCGGGAAAGGACGCCGGCGGCAAATCATATCGGTTGTACGAGGATCCGCGGCGCTGAAAGGATTCTGTCATGCGCCGCATTTCTCAGCGAGTTTCCGCCATTGCCGAATCCGCCACCCTGGCCGTCGACGCCAGGGCGAAGGCGTTGCGGGCCGCCGGTCGCCCGGTCATCGGGTTCGGTGCCGGCGAGCCCGATTTCCCCACCTCGGAGCACATCGTCGAGGCCGCCGCCCGGGCGTGCCGGCGCCCGGAGTCGCACCGCTACAGTCCGACCGCCGGGCAGCCCGCGCTGCGCGAGGCGATCGCGCAAGCTTCCCCGTTGCCGCTGACCGCCGACCGGGTGCTCGTCACCAACGGCGGCAAGCAGGCTGTCTACCAGGCGTTCGCCACGATTCTCGACCCGGGTGACGAGGTGCTGGTGCCGGCACCCTACTGGACCACCTACCCGGAGGCGATCCGGCTGGCCGGCGGCGTGCCGGTCGATGTGCCGGCCGACGAGTCCACCGGTTACCTGGTCACCGTCGATAAGTTGGCGGCGGCCCGCACCCCGCGCACCCGGGTGTTGCTGGTCTGCTCCCCGTCCAATCCGACCGGCGCCGTCCATTCCCGGCAACAACTGGCGGAGATCGGGCAGTGGGCCGTACAGAACAATCTCTTCGTCGTCACCGACGAGATCTATCAGCACCTGGTCTACGGTGACGCGCAATTCCATTCGCTGCCGGCGCTGGTGCCCGCGCTCGCCGACCGGACGCTGGTGCTCAGCGGCGTGTCGAAGACGTTCGCGATGACCGGCTGGCGGGTCGGCTGGATGACCGGCCCGCGTGACCTGATCGACGCCGCCGCCAATCTGCAGTCGCACCTCACGTCGCATGTGGGCAACGTCGCGCAGGCCGCCGCGCTGGCCGCGCTCACCGGCGGCCTGGACGCGGCCGAGCGGATGCGCTCGGCGTTCGACCGGCGCCGGCGCACCATCGTCGGGATGCTCAACGACATCCCCGGCGTGGTCTGCCCCGAGCCGCAGGGCGCGTTCTACGTCTTCCCGTCGGTCCGCGGCCTGCTCGGGCGGGAGCTGCGCGGCCGCCGCCCGCAGACCTCCGCCGAGCTGGCCACGCTCATCCTGGAGGAGGCGGAGGTGGCGGTCGTGCCGGGGGAGGCGTTCGGCATGCCCGGCTACTTCCGGTTCTCGTACGCGCTGGGCGACGACGACCTGGTCGAGGGCGTCACCCGGATCGCCAAGCTCCTCTGACTTCGTTCGGGTGCACCCCGGCCGAAAACCCGGTGCGTGCCGGGCCGGCTGGTCAGCGTTCACCTGTGAAGATCCTGACGGCGATGCTCGGCGCCGCCCTGGCCCTGTCCCCGGCGGCGCCCGCGCACGATGAGAAGATCGCCTACACCCGGTGGACGGCGCTGCCGGCCTGGCCGCGACCGGCCGGGCGCACCACCTACGCCGGCCGGGCCTGGGAGTCGGCGAGCTGGACCGGGCCGGTGCACCGGATCGGTTTCGGCGCCTCCCAGCTGGTCGCCTCGTGGGACGCGCGGACTCCGGCCGGTACCTGGTTGCAGGTCGACATGCGGGGGACCTACACCAACGGGCAGAAGACGCCCTGGTACGTGATGGGCCGCTGGGCGTCGGGTGAGGAGGCGATCAGGCGTACCTCGGTGCGCGGGCAGCACGATCCGTACTCGTCGATCGACACCGACACCTTCACGATCACCGACCCGGCCCGCGGGGTGCTGCTCGCCGACTACCAGCTGCGGCTCACCGCTTTCACCGCCCCGGGCTCCGCGGTGCTGCCGGAGGTCCGGGAGGTGGGGGCGATGGTCTCCGACGTACCGCCGCGATTCGAGGTGCGGCGCAGCGACGGCCACCTCGCGTGGGGGCGGGAACTGGCGGTGCCGCGCCGCTCACAGAAGATCCATGCCGGGCAGTATCCGCAGTACAACGGGGGCGGGGAGGCGTGGTGCTCGCCCACCTCGACGGCGATGGTGGTGGAATACTGGCATCGTGGGCCGAGCCGGGCGGACCTGGCCTGGGTCGATCCGTCCTACGCCGATCCGCAGGTCGACAACGCGGCCCGGCACACCTACGACGTCGCCTACGACGGCACCGGCAACTGGCCGTTCAACACCGCCTACGCCGCCGGTTTCGACCTGGAGGCGATCGTCACCCGGCTGCACTCCCTCGACGACGCCGAGCATTTCATCGCGGCCGGGATCCCGGTGATCACCTCCCAGTCGTTCCTGCCGGCGGAGCTGGACGGGGCGGGTTACGGCACCGCCGGGCACCTCATGGTGATCATCGGCTTCACCACCACCGGCGACGTGATCGTCAACGACCCGGCGTCCGCTTCGGACGAACGGGTGCGCCATGTCTACCGGCGGGAGCAGTTCGAGCGGATCTGGCAGCGGACCCGGCGGCACCGCGCGGACGGGACCGTGACCAACGGCAGCGGCGGCATCGCCTACCTGATCAAACCGTGGACGACGCCGTGGCCGCGGGTGCCTGGCGCCACGAACTGGTGACCCGTTCGCCGGAGACCACTACGCGGCTGTATCGGGAGTCGACCGGCGAGCCGGTGGCGTTCACCGAGGACTCGGAGCGGGTGTTCCCCTTGACGGCGATCACCGGTGCGGCCTTGGCCGGCTCCGCTGACGACCGCTGCCCACGCCGGAAGTCGGCGTGGGCAGCGGTCGTCAGCGACAGCGGTCAGCGTTTCCGCTTGCGGTCCCGGTCGGCGGCGATGTCCTCGGCGTAGGTCGCGCCGCCGTCCGATTCCCGGGTCAGCGGGCGTGCCCCGCCCTCCGGCGGACCGGCCAGCGACTGCTCGCCGGCCGCGAGGTGCGGGTATTTCAGGTCGAAGGCGGGCCGTTCGGAGCGGATCCGGGGCATCCGGTCGAAGTTGCGCAGCGGCGGCGGGCTGCTGGTGGCCCATTCGAGGGAGTTGCCGTGGCCCCACGGGTCGTCCTCGGTGACGACCTTGCCGACCTTGTACGAGCGCCACACGTTGTAGAGGAACGGCAGGGTGGCGGCGCCCAGGATGAACGAGCCGATCGAGGAGATCGTGTTCAGGCCGGTGAAGCCGTCGGTGGGCAGAAAGTCGGCGTAGCGGCGCGGCATGCCGCGGGTGCCGAGCCAGTGCTGGACCAGGAACGTGGTGTGGAAACCGATCATGGTGAGCCAGAAGTGCACCTTGCCGAGGCGCTCGTCGAGCATCCGGCCGAACATCTTCGGGAACCAGAAGTAGATGCCGGAGAACACGGCGAACACGATCGTGCCGAACAGCACGTAGTGGAAGTGCGCCACCACGAAGTACGAGTCGGAGACGTGGAAGTCCATCGGCGGGGAGGCCAGGATGATCCCGGACAGGCCGCCGAACAGGAAGGTGACCAGGAAGCCGACCGCGAACAGCATCGGCGTCTCGAAACTGATCTGGCCACGCCACATGGTGCCGATCCAGGTGAAGAACTTCATCCCGGTCGGCACGCCGATCATGAAGGTGAGGAAGCTGAAGAACGGCAGCAGCACCTGGCCGGTGGCGTACATGTGGTGTGCCCAGACGCTCATCGACAGGGCGGCGATCGCGATGGTGGCGGCGACCAGGCCCTTGTAGCCGAACAGCGGCTTGCGGCTGAACACCGGGATGACCTCGGTGATGATGCCGAAGAACGGCAGGGCGATGATGTACACCTCGGGGTGGCCGAAGAACCAGAACAGGTGCTGCCAGAGCATCGGGCCGCCGGTGGCCACGTCGAAGACGTGCGCGCCGAGGACGCGGTCGGCGGCCAGGGCGAACAGCGCGGCCGCCAGGAACGGGAACACCATGATCGCCAGCAGTGCGGTGACCAGCATGTTCCAGGTCATGATCGGCATCCGGAACATGGTCATGCCGGGTGCCCGCAGGGTCAGGATCGTGGTGATCAGGTTGACCGAGCCGAGGATCGTGCCCAGACCGGAGATGGCCAGGCCGACCACCCAGCAGTTCCCGCCGATCCCGGGGGAGTGCAGCGAGTCGCTCAGCGGGGTGTAGGCGAACCACCCGAAGTCGGCCGCCCCGCCGGGGGTGATGAAGCCGCTGATCGCGATCAGCGTGCCGAACAGGTACAGCCAGTACGCGAACGCGTTGAGCCGGGGGAACGCCACGTCCGGGGCGCCGATTTGGATCGGCACCACGAAATTGCCGAACGCGAACACGATCGGGGTGGCGAAGAACAGCAGCATCGCCGTGCCGTGCATGGTGAACAGCTGGTTGTACTGCTCCGGCGAGAGAATCTGCATGCCGGGCCGGGCCAGTTCGGCGCGCATCAGCAGCGCCATGATCCCACCGATCACGTAGAAGATGATCGACGTGATCATGTACATGATCCCGATCTGCTTCGCGTCGGTGGTCCGCACGATGCGGGCCAGGGCGGATCCTCGCACCTGCCGGCGGATCGGATGGGGCCGTGTGGGGGTGGGCCTCGCGGCGACGGTGGTCATCCAGCCTCCTCGGCTGCGATTGAGGATCCAGTGCTCACCCTCTGTTATAGGCTTATCAAACGATATTTCGTGCCGGATCGGGTCTATCGGGTGGCCGGTGTGCTGGAAGAGAAGGATCGTCGCGCGCTCGCGGAGATCGAGAATGAGTTGACGGTCGCCGATCCGGGGTTCGCCCGCCGGATGCGGCGCGGAGACGGCGAGCTGCCCGCCGTGGCGGCGTCGTGCGTGCTGGCATTCCTGGCCATGCCGTTCACCGCGCTGCTGTTCGGCCCGGCCGCGGTCCTGGTTGTCGTCAACATCGCGATCGCGGTGATCATGCTGGTCGTCGCGTCCCGGTGAGCCCGGCCGGCCGGCCGGCGCCATGGCGATCATGCTGGTCGTCGTGTCGTGTCGATCCTGGCCGGCCGGATCTCCTCGGCCTGCTCGTCGCCGGCTCTCCGGCGGAAAGCCGGAGTGCCGACGGGCGTCAGTCGATCAGCCAGGTGATCAGCGACATGCCGGCCGGGGACACGGCGGCCACCAGCACCAGCAGCATGGCCACCGCGCTCCCGGCCAGCGTCGCGGTCAGCCCGCGGCGCCCGGCGGTGTGCCCCTGCAGGAACAGCGCCACCGAGACGGCCAGGCCCAGCCCGGCCAGCAGTGGCGCCACCGGCAGGAAGAACGTCACGAAATAGCCGCCCGTCCAACCGGTCAGCACGTCGGCGTTCGCGGTGTACCGGTCGTCGGGGGAGGGCACGTACCAGTGCCCGGCGAAGTCCGCGGCCCGCGCCAGCGCCGAGCAGGCACACAGGGCGGTCAGCGCCGCCAACGCATACTGCGCGCCGGACAGCACCCACACCCCGGTCCGCCGGCGGGACAGAGCCGGCACCCCGTTCACCGCAGCAGCAGTCATCGGCGCATAGTAGACGATCGTTGCCACCTAGGGCGCCGCCTCGGTCGCGACCGGGGTGACCGGGGTCGTCAGCCGGCGGTAGCCGATCTGCCACAAAGCCAGCAGCAACAGCCCCGCCACCAGCGACCAGGCCGGCAGGTGCGCCCCGAGAACGCCGAGCAGGGCGGCGCCGGCCGCCGACGGCAGCGCCCAACCGGCGGTCCAGCGGCCGGCCGCGCGGGTCACCCCGAGCGGCCCGCCGACCAGGAAATAGACGGCCGCACCGCCGCACAGCAGCCAGCGGCCGGCGGACCCGCCGTGCGCACCGTCGCCGGCCGCGGCCATCCCGCCGAGCCCGGCCGCGATCGCCACGATCGCCGCGGTGGTCAGGTAGTGCACCGGCATGGTCAGCCGCAGGGCGCGGGACCAGGCGCCGGCGACCGGGGCGGCGGCCGAGCCGTACTGCAGGGTGAGCCACCACAGCGCGACGAGGAGACCGAAACCGACCAACACCAGGATCCACATCTCGTACGACCATTGCTCGGTCCCGGCCGCCTCATTGACCAGCTGCGCGACCGCCTCGCCGAGCACGATGATCACGAACAGGCCGAGCCGTTCGCCCAGGTGCGGCCGGTCGGCGGCGGCCGCCGACGGCACCGGGTCGGCCTCGTGCCAGGGCGCGATCCGGCGGACCAGCCGGGTCGTCCAGCGGCGCTGGTCCCGCTCGTAGTCGCTGATCTGTTCGGCCAGCACCCGGTCGGGGGAGCCGGAGGCGCGCAGGGTGAAGCCCAGGTCGACGACGATGCCGAGCACCCACAGCCAGTACCGGGCCGGTTCCTCGAAGCCGAGCGAGGCGACCCACGGGACCAGGCCGATCGCCTGGTGCACGCCGGGCCACTCGGTCATCACCTCGTTCGACCGCTTCCATGAGGCGACGGCGAGCATCCGGCAGGCGACGTAGGCGATGATGAACGGCTGCGGCCGGTCGTGCTCGGCCAGCTGCGGCACCGACGCGGCCATCACCGCGATCCCGAACATCGCGGACAGCATGGTGAGCAGATGGGTGCCGGTGGCCGCCACGTTGGCGTACAGCGTGAAGCCGGTCCACACGCTCCACATCGCGTAGTACAGCACCGCGAAGATCAGCAGCTGCCGGCCGTCCGGCCCGGTGTGCAGCAGGTGGGCCAGCTGGGCGACAGCGGCCACGATGACCAGGTCGAAGAAGAGCTCCAGCCAGGTGGCGTGCCGTTCCTCAGTGGTGGCGTGCGACATGTGCGGAAATTTATCGCAGTCACCGTACGCCCCGCGTGTCGCGGGCGAGCGTCGTGAATTCCCGGGCGTGGTGGATCAGCGGGTCGTCGTCCGGTCCGTGGAAGACCTCCAGGACGGTGGCGACCACCAGGGTGGAGCCGCCGACCGGGAGCCGGTGCATCGGCGCGCAGCGCAGCGCGGCGACCGCGTCGGGCAGGATCGGCTCGCCGGTCGGCAGGGTGCGCCAGCCCTGCGCCGGGGTGAACCGGTCGCCGGCCGTATGGGCGAACTCCCGGGCCAGGCCGGCGTGCCGCGCGCCGAGCAGGTGCACCACCAGGCTGGGGGAGTCGAGCAGGGCGCGCGCCGACCGGGTGCCCAGGACCGAGAACGACAGGGCCGGCGGGTCGACCGCGACCGAGGCGACGCTCGACGCGGTCAGTCCGGCGGGGCCGTCCGGGCCGGCCGCGGTGATCACCGCGACCCCGGTCGGGTAGCGGCGGAAGGCGCCCCGCATGCGGTCGGCGACGTCCAGGCGGGGCTCGGTGTCCAGATCCACCCGGGGACCGTAGAACCTCAACCCGAATTCAGGTCAACCTCAGATGCGCGGGATCACAACCTTGGCGACCTTCTTGGCGTCGCCCAGGTTCTGCTCGTCGCTGCCGCCGCGGGAGTAGACGTCGACCTGCACGGTGCCGTACAGGACGTACAGGTGGCCGTTGGCGGTGAAGGCGGCCTGGCCGACGCCGTCGACGTCGTGCGCCTCGGCGACGGTGACCTTGAAGTCGTCGGCGGTGGTGCGGCTCAGGAAGAGGGCGAGCTGGCCGCTGTCCTGCTGCCATTGGCAGAAGCGGGAGACGTCACCGGGTGCGGCGCCGTCCCGGTCGACCTGGGTGATCCGGCGACCGGTGAGGCTGGTCACCTCGGCCCTGGACAACAGCGTACAAGGATCCGGAATGTCGCCGTTGTCCTTGATGGAGGTCGGCGAGACGGAGGCCGCGGAGACCGCGGGGGTCGGCGCGACGGTCGGCGCCGGCGCGGCGTCCGCGTTGTTGATCACGCCGCAGCCCGCGCTCGCCAGCAGGACGACCGGGACGAGAGCGGTGCGGCGGTGCTTCAACAGGGTCTCCTTAACGCGGTGTGCGAACAGCGCATCACAGGAGGCCGCCAAAAGCCCAGGTCAGTCACCCGGTAGGTGGTAGGAGGGCCGCGGTGGACACGCACCGCGGCCCCCGTCGTTCATCCGCGCGGACCGGGCCCGCCCGCGTGGTGCGGCCAGCCCGGCAGGTCCGGGCCGCCGGGATGCCCGGTCGCGCCGGGATACGCCGGCCGGCCCGCGGTCGACGGACCGCTGCCGCCCCGGCGCACCACCAGCTGCCACAGCCCACGGTAGACGCCGTCGCCCCGGTCACAGGTGTAGTTCAGCCAGCGTCCGACCAGCTTGCCGGCCTGGCCGGTCCACTGGCAGTCGCCCAGCTGGCCGAAGTATCCGGCGACATCGACGTTGAATCCCGGCGGCGGGTTCCCCGCGGCCTGGGCCGGCGCGGCACCCACGGCGAATCCGGAGACAACGCCGGCGGCCGCCATGAGCAGCCCTTTCGCCTTGTTCATCCCTTTCAGCCTCTCTGTTCGGGAGTCGCATGCGCCCCGAGTAGAGCAGAGCCGCGCCGGGACACGGGCGTTGTCCTAGCTTTGCGCCCGGGTCCGGGACCGGGCGCGGATAATGGCCTGGGGTCAGTGCGGGCTGACCCGCACCTCGGGCGCCGCCAGGCCCTCGAACCAGGCCGCCTCGCGCAGCGTGGCGAGCAGCCGCTGCCGACCCGCCTCGTCCTGCCGGTCGAGGAACAGGATGCCGTCCAGGTGGTCGGTCTCGTGCTGCATGCAGCGGGCCAGGATGCCGTCGCCGACCACCTGCACCGGGTCGCCCTGCTTGGTGAACCCGCGGGCGCTGACGTTCATCCGGCGCCGGGTGTCCAGGTAGATGCCGGGAATCGACAGGCAGCCCTCCGGCCCGTCCTGCTCCTCGTCGTCGGGGAACTCCAGCACCGGGTTGACCAGATGGTCGAGCCGCAGGTCGTTGCCCGGCAGGTCGGGATTGATCGCGAAGACCCGCAGGCTCACGCCGATCTGCGGGGCGGCGAGCCCGGCCCCGTGGGACCGCAGGAGCGTCTCGGTCAGGTCGCGCACGAGCCGGTCCAGCTCGGCGTCGAAGTCGGTCACCGGCTCGGCGACCCGCCGCAGCACGGGGTCACCCACTTTGCGAATGTCAACCACGGTCACAGGGGAACCGTACTCCCCGGGCGGCCCGCGACACTGACATCCGTCACCGTCGAACCGTGACGATCGGGGGCGGTACCCGGCCGGGAACGTCCATAGTGTCATCGGCGCCCTGTCGGATCACCAAGTTCAGCCTGGTCGGCGGCGTGCACGTGGAACGGGTCTGATCGCCGGGTGTGCCCGGCGTCCGGTGGGGGTATCGCGTCGGACGTGGACGATGAGCGCAAGGGCCCGGAGAAGGGCGACAGCACCTGGACCGTGATCGTGGCGGTCGCCGCCAACCTGGCGATCGCGATCGCGAAGATCGTGGCGGCGCTGCTGACCGGTTCGGCCTCCCTCTGGGCGGAGGCCCTGCACTCGGTCGCCGACACCGGCAACGAGGTGCTGCTGCTGATCGGGCTGCGCAAGTCGCAGAAGGGGCCGGACGCCCGGCACCCGTTCGGCTACGGCCAGGAACGCTACTTCTGGACGTTCCTGGCCGCGCTCGGCATCTTCCTGATCGGCGGCGTGCTGTCGATCGGCGAGGGCGTGCGCAGCCTGCTGGCCCCGGAGCCGGTCGACTCGTTCTGGGTGGGCGTCGGCGTGCTGGTCGTCGCCGCCGGTTTCGAGAGCTACTCCTGGTACACCGCGCACAAGCAGCTGCGCCGGGAGGCCGACGAGCGGGACCGGTCGATGCGCCACCACCTGCGGCACGCCTCCGACCCGAGCGCCACCACGGTCTTCCTGGAGGACACCGCCGCCCTGATCGGCCTGGCCGTGGCGCTGACCGCGCTGGTCCTGCACGAGACGACCGGCTGGGCCGGCTGGGACGCGGTCGGCAGCATCACCATCGGCCTGCTGCTGATCGTGGTCGCGTTCCTGCTGGCCCGCCGGTCGAAGGCACTGCTGCTGGACGAGTCCGCCCCGGCCGACGTGCTGGACCCGATCCGGGAGCGGGTGGACCGGCAGGACTGGGTGGCCCGGGTCGGTGACCTGCACGCGGTCTGGGTCGGCCCGTCCCAGCTGCTGGTCAACGTCCGGGTGACCCCGACCGACTCCGACGAGCTGGTCGAACGGGTCACCCGGTTGCGCCGGGACCTGCAGGACGACGACGTGATCGCACTGGTCACCGTGACCCTCGAAGCCTGACGCTCAGGACGCGTAGGTCTCGAACTCGGCGATCCGCGGCGTACCGGAAGCCGTGATGATCTTGAAAGTGATCCTGGTGAGCGACACGGCGGGGAAGGTGATCACACCGGATCCGCTGCCCGACGCGAGGACCGCGCCGGTCGCGCCGTTGAGGATCCGGTACGTCGTGACCGCGCTGCCGATCTCCCGGACGTTCACCCGGGAAACCGTGGTCGCCGAGCCCCACTTGATCGAGATGTCCCCGGTCGACCCGCTCGGCGACCAGTAGGTGCCCGCATCGCCGTCCTTGACGTTGCCGTAACTGGTGCCGCCCGCCTTGCTGGACCCGTCCGCCCCGGCGCCCAGGCTCAGGTTCGTCCCGCTCGGCGGCGTGGTGGCGGACGGCGTCGGGCTGCCGGTCGCGCTCGGGGAGGTGGTCGAGCATCTGCCGTCGGACACCTTCAGCCCGGTGTTCGCGCCGGCGGTCTGCCGCACGATCGCCGGCACGCAGGAGGCGGCGTCCAGCGTGTACGCGTACGGGATGCTCACGCTGGTGTTGGAGACCGGGTCCGGGCCGGCCGGGTTGGTCTCGCCGTCCGGTGCCGTCCACGTCACATTGTCGAAGATGTTCCCGCTGACCTGCCAGTATCCGGCCGCGTCGGTGTAGAAGGTGCCCAGCACGTTCTGCGAGTCCTGGAAGTAGTTGTTGTCCACCCGCGCCTTCGCCCCGGCCCGCGAGTTGATCCCGGACTTGTTCAGGCGCACGTAATAGTTGTTGTAGATGTGCGCGATGCCGCCCCGCAGCAGCGGCGTACGGGAGTCGATATTTTCATACAGATTATGGTGGTACGTGATGTAGCCGTTGCCGAGGTCGCTCTCGCTGGAGCCCACCAGCCCGCCGCGGCCCGAGTTCCGCAGGGTGCTGTAGGACAGCGTCACGTACTGCGTGTTGTCCTTCATGTCGATCAGGCTGTCGTACCCCTGGGCCTCACCGCCGGAGGCCAGCAGGTTCACGTGGTCCACCCAGACGTTGCGGACGGTGCTCTCCATCCCGATCGCGTCCCCGCCGTTCGAGGTCGGCGAACCGGACTTCTTCACGTTCTGGATCTGCACGTTCTGGATGATGATGTTGCTGGAGTCCCGGATGTGGATGCCCAGCTGGTCGAAGACCGCCCCGGCGCCGACCCCGACGATGGTCACGTTGCTGACCTGCTTCAGTTCGATCTTGTCGGCCGCGGTGTTGCAGCCGGCGCCGGAGACCTTGGTCGTGTTGCCGTGGTTGATGGTGCCCTCGACCTGGATGACGATCGGGGTGCTGCTGGTGGCCCGGCTGCACAGCGCCTGATGGATCTGCGTGCCGGTGGTGGCATGCACGACCGCCCCGCCGGCGCCGCCGGTGGTCCCCCCGTTCTGGCCGGCGTAACCGGTGGCGCCGGCCGTCGCGGCGTTCGCCTGGGGGAGTGGCAGGGCGACGGCGATGACCCCGGCGGTGACGGCGGTCCCGGCCGCCGCGATGATGCGGTTTCTCTTCACGATGCGGCGCTCCTTGGGGATGGGATGCAGGAAAGCGCTTTCCTATGCTGGTGTGACCGAGCATAGAAGCCCAGCGATTAACAAACAAGAAACACGCCCGTTTGCATTTTGTTGCATTTGACAGCGCGCCGAACCGCTCTTCCGGGCCGTTGCCGCCGTCCCGCTGGGCTCCGCGCACACCCGCGCGCTGGGCTCCGTGCACACCCGCGCGCTGAGCGCTGCGGACATCACGGCGTGCGCTTGGCTCTGCGGACACCGGCGCGCTTGGCCTCGCCGACATCGGCGCGCCTGGTCCCGTGGACACCACGGCGCGCCTCGCCTCGCCTCGCGCAGCATGGCGCGCCTCGCCTCGCGCAGCATGGCGCGCCTCGCCTCGCGCAGCATGGCGCGCCTCGCCTCGCGCAGCATGCCGCGCCTCGCCTCGCGCGCAGCACGGCGCGCCTCGCCTCGCCTCGCACGCACCGCCTCGCGCGCCAAGCCCCGCGCAGAGGATGGTGTGCCGTTACGCCATATCGGACCGTCATGGCAGCCGCCCGGCGAGCGGTGTGATGGTGGTGGTCGCGTCCCAGGTGGAGGCGGTGGGATCCGCGGTTGGTGGCGCGGATGGTGGTGGGTGATGGTTTTCCTGGCGGCCTTTGCGGTGGCGCACCGTGGCGGGAGTGAGGGCGCGCTGCGGGGGACCGGTGGCGCTTGCTGCGCAGGTGGCGGCTTCCCGGTGAGGTGGTTTTGGTCGGGTGGTGCGGGGAATGCGGCGCGCATGACGACGACCAAGGAAGATCGGCAGGCGGAGGAGCGGCAGCAGCAGCCGCCCGGGCACACCGGGCTGATGAACCGCAAGCCGGATCACGGGGAGGATTCCTACCGCGGGTCGGGTCGGCTCATCGGGAAGAAGGCGGTGATCACCGGGGGTGACAGCGGTATCGGGCGGGCGGTGGCGATCGCGTTCGCCCGGGAGGGCGCCGATGTGCTGATCTCCTACCTGCCGCAGGAGCAGGACGACGCGCGGGAGACCGCGGCGCAGGTGGAGGCGGCGGGCCGCCGGGTGGCGCTGGCGCCCGGCGACCTCACCGACCCGGCGCAGGGCGCGAAGATCGTCGAGCAGGCGGTGCGCGACCTCGGCGGGATCGACGTGCTGGTCAACAACGCGGCGTTCCAGATGACCCACGAGAGCGTCGAGGAGGTCACCGACGAGGAGTGGCAGCACACCTTCGACACCAATATCACCGCGATGTTCCGGCTGGTCAAGGCGGCGCTTCCGCATCTCGGCAAGGGCGCGTCGATCATCAACACCAGCTCGGTGAACTACGACATGCCGAAACCGACACTGCTGCCGTACGCGACGACGAAGGGCGCGATAGCCAACTTCACCGCGGGGCTGGCGCAGATGCTCGGCAGCCGCGGGATCCGGGTGAACGCGGTCGCCCCCGGACCGATCTGGACGCCGCTGATCCCGTCGACGATGCCGCCCGAGCAGGTCGCGGAATTCGGCAAGAATACGCCGCTGGGCCGGGCCGGGGAGCCGGCCGAGGTGGCGCCGGTCTATGTGCTGCTCGCCTCGGACGAGGCCAGCTTCATCTCCGGCGCGATCATTCCGGTGACCGGCGGAAAACCTATCCTGTGATCACCCGGGAATGCGAAAGGGCCGCCGGTTCGGCGGCCCTTTCGTGCCCGGCAATCAGCGCTTGGCGCGTTTCGCGGCGGTCTTCTCGTCGCGGACCCCGCTGGTCACCAGCGTCCCGTCCGCCGATTCCAGATGCGCCCGGACGAACCAGTGGAACTGCTCCAGCTGCCCGGCCTGCGCGATCAGCAGATCCTGGGTGACCGGGTCCGGCTCGTCGGTCTTCTCGATCGCCTCCCGGTGTGCCTCCAGCACCCCGCTGTAGACGATGTCGAGCGCGGCCAGGTGCGAGTTCGTGTCGGCGCGCCCGATCGAGTAGTCGTCCCAGGTGCGCTGCGCGACCAGCGCCCCCGGCGTGCCGACCGGCGAGCCGCCCAGCGTGGCGATCCGCTCGGCCACGTCGTCCACCATCACCCGGACCGCGTCGACCTGCGGGTCGAGCATCTGGTGCACGGCGATGAAGTGCGGGCCGACCACGTTCCAGTGCACGTGCTTGAGGGTCAGCGCCAGGTCGTTGAGCGCGTTCAACCGGTCCTGCAGCACCGCGATGATCTCGCCGGCCACGTCGGGCTTGAGGCCCGGCACGGTGTAGCTCGGGCTCGTGTTGCTGACCGTTCGCTTGCGTGGGGGCATGCGCGTCTCACTCCTTCGTGCGGTTACGCCGTGGCATTTCCCCGGTGGGATCACCGGCAAACGAAAGGGGCGGGAAGGTGGGATCGAGCCCACATTCCCGCCCCTTCCGCCGATCAGACGTGCTGCGTCTCGGTGGTCGACGGATGCAATTCCGCCGTCGTCTTCCGGACGAAGCGGCCGGTGCTGGTACTGCGGTGCACCTCACGCTCGCCGCTGTTCTTGCCGACCCGCTCGGTGGTCGTGGTGCGCGGTTCGCGCTCCGCGGTGGACTGCTTGACGAAGCGCCCACTGCGCGCGCTGCGGTTCACATCGTGTTCCTTGCCGGCCATGTCGCGTCATCCTCCTTCGTCGCTTGTCATTTCTCTTGCCCGACGGAGGCGAATGGAAACGTGTTCATGTGCCGATTCCGAGTCGCCCGGCGAGCGACGCGACGTCCAGGGCGGCCGGCGGCGGCCCCGGCGTCACCAGGGTGAGCCGCAGCAGGTGGCGCACCGGCGCGGCGGTCACCGTCTCCTCCGGGCGCGCGTGGATGCGGGCCAGGCACCCCGGGAGCAACACCGGGAGACGGTACGTCCGGGCCAGCCGCACCGCGGTCTCCGCCGTCGCCGCGGCCCGCGGTGCCGCGCCCAGCGTGGTCAGCCGCGCCCGCAGCACCTCGGCGGACATGTCGAACGTGTACACCACCACCTGCCGGTCCCGGTACGGCCGCCGTCCCCGCCCCGGCCCCGCCACCCCGGCCGGGAACAGCATCGCGTGCCCGTCGCGTCCGATCGGGGTCGCCACCACGCCCGGCGGCAGCACCACCTGCTCGGCGATCGCGACCACCGCCGCGTCCAGCGACCCCTCGGCCACCCAGGCGATCAGCCGGTCCCCGTGGTCGGCCACCTGGGTGACCGGCGGGTCCAGCGCCGGGAACAGCAGCGGCGCCAGGCTGGAGAACGTGCCGACCGACAGTGGTCGCTCGCGCGCCGCCGCCCGGGTCTGCTCCACCAACGTCGCCAGGTGCTGCAGGATGTGCGCCGCCCGCTCGGCCATCTCTCGCCCCGCCCCGGTCGGGCGCGCCCCGGTCGGATCCCGGTCGAAGAGCCGCTCACCGACCCGCCGCTCCAGCGCGGCCAGCCGCTGACTCGCCGACGGCTGACTGACCAGCAGCTCGCGCGCCGCCGCACCGACCGACCCGAGCCGCGCGATCGCGGTCACCAGGCGTAGATCGTCCACCTCCGGCAATGAACCCATAGGCACACCCTATGGCTGCCGGGCACTCCCTGCCGGCTACCCACGGTCACCGGAGGGCGGCAGCCTCGAGGGCATGAGGGACTACCGCGACCTGGCCGCGCTGCTGCTCACCACCTTCGTCAGCTGGTTCGGGCAGCGCCTGACCGCGGTCGCGTTGCCACTGGTCGCGCTGGCCGCCACGGGATCCGCGGGCAGCACCGGCCTGGTCGCCGGCGCGGCCGGCCTGCCGCTGGTCACCGCCGGCTGGTGGGCCGGCCCGCTGCGCCGCCGGGTCACCACCGGGCGATCGCTGAGCGTCACCCTCGCCGCGCAGGCGGCCGGCCTGCTGATCGTCCCGGTGGCCGCGCTCCTGGGGCGGGTCACCGTCGTACCGCTGATCGCCGGAGGCCTCTTCGCCGGAGTGGCCGCCGCCGTGGCCGGCCCCGCCCGCCAGGCCCTGACCGCGGACCTCGCCGACCGGATCGGCCCCGGCACCGCGGCCCGGGCCCTGGCCTGGCAGGACCTGGCGCACCGGGCCAGCATGGTGATCGCCCCGCCGCTGGCCGCCGCGGCGGTCGCCGCCGGACACACCAACGCCTTGCTGTGGTCCGAAAGCGCCGGCATCGCCGTCGCTTCCGCGCTGCTGTCGGCCGTACGCGGTGACCCGGCCCCCGCCCGCGCCGCGACCCCTGCCCGAGTCCGCGTCCCCGCGGCCGCCTCTGTTCCCGCCCCCGTGCCCGCACCGGAACCGGCGGCGTCCCTGCGCGCGGTCTGGCGCCGTCATCCGGACCTGCGCCGCGTCCTGGTGATGAGCGCGGCCGCCGGCCTGGTCTGGTTCGCCTTCACCCTCGGCCTGACCGTCCTGGGTGCCGGCTCGGGCCGCCCCGGCGTGCTGATCGCCGCCGGCATGACCGGTTACGGGGCCGGATCGATCGCCGGTGCCCTGCTCGCCCCGCTGCTCACCACCCGGCTCCCGGCCCTGCCCACCGCCGCCGCCGGCTGGATCATCCTGGGTCTGGCCTTCATCGCGATCGCCGCGGCCGCCGGCTCCGTCCCACTCATCGCCGGCTGCGCGGCGATCGGCGGCGCCGTCGTCCCCTTCGGCATCGCCGCCGCCAACACCCTGATCAGCACCCGCACCGCGGGTGCCGAACGCCGGGCCGCGTTCGCCGCGGAGAGCATCCTGCACGACGGCTCGGCCACGCTCGGCATGCTGCTGGGCGGCCCGCTGATCGCCCTGGCCGGCCCCCGCCCCACCCTGCTGGCCGCCGGCCTGCTGCAGATCGCCGTCGCGCTACCGGTCCTGCTCACCGCGCGCCGCGAGGTGACCGGCCGCGGCTGCCCGCCGCCGGTTACCGGTCCCGCGTAGGGGTCGCCCGGGTCGTGGGATACCGGTTTCACCCCGTGGTCCGGCGGCCGAAAATGAAGGCTGTGGATGTCATCGTGCAGCGAGTCCGGACCACCTGGAGCAAGCAGTCCCGCGGCAACCCGGGCGCGGCGCTGCGCAGCGCCGTCCCCGAGGCGTTCCCGCTGCCGGCGGCCGGCGCGCCGCTCTTCCATGACATCACCGTCGCCGAGGACGAGGATTTCGTCCCCCGCGAGGCGATCCTCCCGCAGCCCCCGGCCGCCGCGTTCGGTCTGCGCCTGGTCGGCAACGCCCTGCGCGTCCAGCTGCCGAACGGCCACGGCGCTCCGGCACGCGCCCCGCGCCCGGTGCTGACCCTGCGCCGCGGCGACTGGCTGCGCTGGCACCTGAACAACCGGCACGCCGAGCAGACCGGCTGGTATTACAGCCAGACCACGGTCAGCATCGCCTTCGGCCCCACCGCCCCGGACACCTTCCTCGGCGCCCCGCCGCACACCATCGACGAGCGCGCCCGCCTCCGCTGACGATCGGCCCGCCGCACGCCACGCGGTGGGGCGCCGCGTCCGGCTCCTCGAGGGTGAGGCCGTGCCGGGCGCGGACAGGCTCAGCCCTTCAGCTGCTGGATCTTGTCCTTGAACAGGGTCGTCGCGATCGACGACTTGTGCGGCTGGCCCTTGAGCCACGCGGTGGCGAACTTCTTGGCCTGGTCGTAGGTGACTTTCCCGGGCAGCGGCGGCTCGTCCGGGTTGACCGCCACGTCGAGCAGCGCCGGGCCGGGATACGCCAGGGCCTCCCGCAGCGCGCCCGGAAGGTCGCCGGGCTTGGTGACGCGCACGCCGTGACCGCCGCTGCCCGACGCCCACCCGGCGAAGTCCGGCAGCGGTTCGCCGAAGCGGACGCCGTGCTCGGGGTAGCCGAGCACCATCTGCTCCCAGAGGATCTGGCCCAGCGCGTTGTTGTTGTTGATCACCACTTTGACCGGCAACCGGTACCGGACCGCGGTGTGGAACTCGGCCATCAGCATCGCGAACCCGCCGTCACCGACGTACGCGATCACCTGCCGGCCGGGGAACGCGTGCTGGATCCCGATCGCGTACGGCAGCCCCGGCGCCATCGTCGCGAGCGTTCCGGACAGGTAGAACTCCCGGTTGCCGCGGATCTGCCAGTGCCGGGCCGCCCACGTGGCGACGGTGCCCGAGTCGCAGGTCAGCACCGCGTCGTCGGCCGCGTGCCGGTCCAGCAGGTGGGCCAGGTACTGCGGGGCGATCGGGTCGCGGTCGGGCGCCTCCAGGGCCGCCATCGCGTGCTGCCAGTCCGCGTACCTCTCCCGGTAGCCGCTCAGATGTGTGCCGGTCTTGCGGGTCAGCAGCGGCAGCAGCGCCCGCAGGGTGGCCCCGACGTCGCCGACCAGCGGTACCTCGGTGGGGATCCGGGTGCCGGCCCGGGCCGGCTCGATGTCGACCTGGACCACCCTCGCCCTGCCCGGCTCGGGCAGGAACTTGGTGTACGGGAAGTTGGTGCCGAGCATCAGCAGGGTGTCGGCCTCCTCCATCAGCTCCTCGGCCGGTCTGGTGCCGAGCAGGCCGAGGCCGCCGATCGTGTACGGCGAGTCGTCCGGAACCACCATCTTGCCCATCAGCGACTTGACGATCGGCGCGTCCAGCGCGGCGGCGGCCTCCTCGACCAGCGCGCCGGCACCCCGGGCGCCGATCCCGGCCAGGATCGCCACCTTCTCGCCGGCGTTCAGGATCTCGGCGGCTCGGCGCAGGTCCTCGTCGGCCGGCCGGACCGCGGGGGCGAGGTAGATCGGCGACGTCGACGGCGGCCGGACCGGTGCCACCGACTGGTACGGGTCCTGGTGCGCCGGCGCGATCTGCACGTCGTTCGGCACGGTCAGGTGGGCGACCCCGCGGCGCGCGTACGCGGTCCGGATCGCCACGTCGACGACCGTCGGCAGCTGCGCCGGGTTCATCACCACCTGGTTGTACTCGGCCACGTCCTCGTACAGCCGGTCCAGCGCCACCTCCTGCTGGTAGCCGGTGCCCAGCACGCTGCTCTCCTGCAGCCCGGTGATGGCCAGCACCGGCACGTGGTCCAGCTTCGCGTCGTACAGCCCGTTCGCCAGGTGGATGCCGCCCGGTCCGGAGGTGGCCAGGCACACGCCGATCCGCCCGGTCGCCTTGGCGTGCGCGACCGCCATGAACGCGGCCGCCTCCTCGTGGTGCACCAGTACGAACCGGACCTTGTCGGCGTGCCGGCGCAGGCCCTCCATGATCCCGTTGATGCCGTCGCCCGGGATGCCGTACACGGTGTCGACACCCCAGGCGGCCAGTCGCTCGATCAGAACCTCGGAAGTTATCTCAGCCACTCAGTGGTGCTACCCGGATGGGGCCGCTTCATTCCGCGGCGGGGAAAGCCGCCGGCGCGGTGGACGACGCCTGCGGGTCCGGGGTCAGCACGATCGGCGCCTCGATCAGGTGCGGGCGCAGCCGGTCGTCGGGAGCCAGCCACGACTCGTGCGGAGCGCCGTCCGGCACCGCGCGCCAGCGCCGGGACACCTTGCGCACCCCGATCGGATAGATGGTCAGGGTGCCGTCGGCGGCCACGTGGAACCGCAGGAACGACTTCGAGTCCACGATCCCCTGTGCCGAGAACAGCTCGTTCACATTCACGTCGAAGCGGGCGGCGATCAGCAGATAGACCGCGACCAGTTCGGTGCCGGCCAGCCCGGACACCACGCCGTAGATGACGATCTCGGCGATCAGTGACCACGGCCACGGCCAGTCGTGCAGCGGCAGCTCCCACCACGCCCAGGTGCCCAGCGCGGCCAGCGCCAGGTGCGCGGCGCCGTGCAGCAGGCCCAGCACCCGGCGCCGGAACCCGCCGCGGACCGACCTGCTCAGGTGCGCGAACGCGTACGACCCGGCCACCACCAGGGCCATCAGCACGACCAGCGGGGCCAGCGCGAACTTCTGCAACGGGCTGCCGAAACCGCTCTTGAGGACCCCGCTCGCGGCGAGCAGCATCATGGTGTGCACGGCGCCGATCATGCCGATGAAGCTCGGGTTGTCCTTGGGCAGACGACCGAAAATGCTTGCCGCGTACGCCTGTGACCGCAACTTCCCCGGGAAACGCGAGCGGAGGCTGTACTTCACGCGCGGCGACGGCGAGGGCAGGTCGGCCGGCGGCACCTCGATCGTCTCCGGCAGCTGGTGGGTGGGGTACAGGTAGGCGCCGCCACCCCCGCAGGTGATCAGCTCCCGCTCCGCGCCGGAGTACCGCGCGTAGTGGTGCCAGTCGCCGGAGACCATCAGCCGGATCTTCGCCCCGGTCGGCTCGATCACCGCCCGCACGAAGTAGTCCAGCGACGCGTACACCTCGGGCACGTCGTCGCCCTGCACCCAGGTCGGGCTGGCGGTCGCCACGATCACCCGGGTCTGCGGGCCGAAGTTCGCGGCGACCCGGCTGAAGTAGGCGAGCTGCGGGTCGTCGATGTAGGTGGAGTCCTGGTCGTCCAGGGCCAGCAGCCACCAGTCGCCGGGCAGCTGGACGGCGAAGTACGACCGGTGCTGCGGCAGCCGCCACCCGCCGATCCCGGTCCGCCGGGTGCCGGTGAACAGCCGCAGGAACGCGGTCAGCCCGTCGTACCAGTCGTGGTTGCCGGGCAGCGCGTACATGGCCGGACCGGCGCCGTCGCCGGGCGGGGTGCCGGGCATCGCCGCGTGGTACGGCCCGACCAGACGGTCCTCGTACCCCTGCGCGCTCGGGGTCGGATACACCTCGTCACCGCCGAGGATCAGCGCCCGCCCACGCGGCAGGTCGTGCTCGCCGACCTTGAGGCTGGGCTGGGCCAGCAGGTACGCGATCGAGTAGGTGGCGTGGAAGCCGTCGCCGAGGTCGGCCACGAAGTCGATCCACGCCTCGCCGTCCGGCCCGGCCTCGCGGTGCACGTCGTTCGGGAACGACGCCTGCAGCTCCCGCTTGTCCAGGTAGCCGCCCTGGATGCCGGCCAGTGCCACCCGCAGCCCGGTGCCGGCCAACTGCACGGGGGACAGCCAGGCGACCGGTTTCGCCGGGGTGAAGCCGAGCTCCTGCGGCGTGAAGGCGGCCGGCCGCCGGGCCGGTGCCGACATCGCCTGTTCGGGTCCGTGGGTCATCAGTGTCCTCCCCTGGGGTGCTGGGAAAGGAGTACCAGAACGCGAATCCCGGTCGCGCGGGAGGCCTTATACGCTGGGCGGGGCGCCGCGGAAGGGACCAGCTGAGTTGGGCATCGAGGACGATCTGTTCCTGCTGCGAGCCTACGAGCCGGTGGTCCGGTTCACCGAGGGGGAGTGGTTCTTCCCGGTCTCGGTCGACAGGTACGTGAGCCGCGCCGGCCTGTGGCGGGCCGAGCCCGGCGCCAGTCCGGTGCAGGTGGCCCGGCCCGGCGAGCTCACCCTGGACCGGCTGGCCACGGCCGGCGGCGCCGAGCAGGGCCTGCGGTATTCGCTGTCCGGGATCGGCGGGGACACCACCCACCACGCGCACATCCCGCTGCGGGAACGCCCGCCGCACCTGGCCCGGGCCAGCCGGCTCGCCCAGGTCGGCCTGACCGCCCGGCTGGTCGACGCGATGAACCGGTTCTCGCTGCTGTTCCGCGGCAGCGTCCCGGGCGGCAGCGCCGCGCACTCGTTCCTGCTGCAGCGCGACCACCTGGAGCCGCACCGCCCCACCTACTACGGCCGGGTGTTCCGCGAGGAGCCGTGGATCGTCCTGCAGTACTGGTTCTTCTACTCGTTCAACAACTGGCGCTCGGCGTTCGGCGGGGTCAACGAGCACGAGGGCGACTGGGAGCAGGTCACCGTCTATCTCGACGGCACCGGGGTGATCGACCAGGACGGTCTGCCGCCGGCCCGCTGGGTGGTGTTCTCCGCGCACGACGAGGTCGGCGACGACCTGCGCCGGCGCTGGGACGACCCGGACCTGGCCGTCGCCGAGGACCGGCACCCGGTGGTGTTCAGCGGGGCCGGCTCGCACTCCGGCGCCTACCTGCCCGGCGATTACCTGATCACGGTCCGCCCGCCGAAGCTGCGCGGCCTGGTCCGGGCGCTGCGCTGGTCGGCGCGGCTGCTCGCGCCGTGGTCCGGGGAGGACCGGCAGACGCTCGGCATCCCGTACGTCGACTATGCCCGCGGCGACGGCCGGGCGATCGGACCCGGGCACGACGAGGGCTGGCACCCGGTCCTGATCGGCGACGACACCCCGTGGGTGCGTGACTTCCGCGGCCTGTGGGGCCGCGACACCCGGGACCGGCTCGGCGGCGAACGCGGCCCGGCCGGCCCGCGCTATTCCCGCGACGGCACCGTGCGGCAGGCGTGGGCCGATCCGGTCGGCTGGGCCGGCCTGTCCAAGGTCGTCCCGAACCAGGCCGCGGAGCGGCAGCTGGCCGAGATCCGCGCCCGGCGCAACGACGAGCGCCTGGACACCCTGGACCGGGAGATCGACGCGCTGCGGCACGACCTCGCGGTGTCCGCGGCGGGCCTGCCGGCCGGCGCTCCCGAGGTCCGCGCCCTCGCCGCCGACGAGCAGCGGCTGCTCGCCCTGCGGATGGAACGCACCCGGCTGGCCGACGAGCAGAGCCGGATGGCGACCGTCTGGCCGGTCGTCGAGGACCCGCACGCGCACCTGCTGCACCGCCGCCTGCCGATGGAGACCGCCACCGGACTGCTGGGCCGGGCCCGCTCCTGGTGGGCGGTGCTGAGCACGCCGCTGATCCTGTGGGCGCTGGGCGCGGTGGTCTCGCCGCTGCCGATCGCCGGCAAACAGACCGCGCTGATCCTGCTGCTCACCCTGCTCACCGTCGAGGGCCTGGTCCGGCAGAAGTTCTGGGCGGTGCTGCTGCGCCTGCTGCTGGCCTTCGTCGCGTTGCTGCTGCTGGCCCTGCTCTGGCTGGACGGCCGTTACCTGGTGAACTTCGCGTTCTTCGCGGCCGCCCTGCTGGTCCTGCTGGTCAACATCCGGGAAGCCTGGCGCCGCTGATCCGGGGCCGGGCGGCTCACCGCGCGCGGGTGCGCAGGCGGCTCGGATACACCAGGGTGCGCCAGCGGCGGAGCCGGAAACGGGCCGGCCGGGCGCACCGCCAGGCCTGGGCCGCCTCGGCCGCGGTGCACGGCTGGGTGCCGTACAACGCCTTGTCGGCCAGCGCGGCCAGGGTGGCCAGCGCCCGGTTGTCCCGGCCGCCGGCGGCGGCGAGCGCGGCACTGACGTCGAACGGTGTCATCGTGCGGATCCGGGCCGGCGCGAGCGCGCCGTGGGCCGCCTCGTCCAGCACGTCGTGCCAGGCCCGGGCGATCCGGTCGGCGGGCGGTCCGCCGCGGCGCCGCCAGGCCCGGCGCAGCACCGGCAGCACGAGGGTGACGGCGAGGTATCCGCCGACCGTCACCGCCGCGGCCAGCAGCAGGGTCACGGTCCGCCGGGCCGGTGCGGGAGCCGGCTCGGCCACCGGCGGCGGGGTCTGCGTCGGGACGTCCCGGGTGACCTCGTCCGGTGGGGCGCCCGCCGGTGGCGGCACCGTGTCACCGGGCCGGACGGCGGGCGGGGTGGGCTGGTAGTCGACCCAGCCGGGCCCGGCGTAGCGGAGCTGGGCCCAGACCAGGGCGTCCGCCCCGTACACGGCCCCGGGGGTGTGCGGCTGGAAGCCGACCACCAGCCGCGAGGGAATGCCGAGTTCCCGCATGAGCAGGGCGAACGCGGTGGCGAACTGGACCGTGGTGCCGATGCCGCGCGGCCCGAGCAGCCGGACCACCGAGCCGGTGCCGGCGGTCGCGGCGGCGCCGGTGACATTGCGGCGATGGGTGCTCAGATACCACTCGACCGTGCGGGCCCGCGCCGCCGCCGTCATGCCCGGCTGGAGCGGGACGGACCGCAGGAAGGTCCGCAGGGCGGTGCGGATCTCGGCGGGCACCGCCGTCTCCGCGGCGTCGCCGGCCGCGGCCGGGGCGACGATCGGCTCGGCGGGTGCGGTGTGCGGCACCGAGCCGATGTCGTAGGCGGCGCCGGTGGCCGGCCGGCGGTCGGTGAGCAGCACGCCGTCGACCGGGTCGACCGCGGTGACCGGCTCGGTCACCCGGGCCGGCCGGTCCGCGGCCGGCAGGTACGGTCCGGTCAGCGCGCCCAGCACCACGTGCTGCCGGACGCCCGGCTCCGGGCCGCCCGCCGGATAGGGCGGCACGCCCAGGCCCGCCGGTACGAAGGCGGCCCCGGACGACCAGCTCACACCGTCGTAGGTGTCCAGCACCGCCAGCCGCCACCGGGACACCGGATCGCCGGTGGCGGTGAACAGCGGAAGCGTCGGTGTGGACAGCCAGCCGGCCACCTGGTCCAGCAGGTCGGCGCTCCGGTTGGCCCGCTGCGGCGCGACGAAGTACCGCCGCGGATCGGCCGTGCCGGCGTCCGGCGTCGCGGGCAGCCGGACCAGGGCGGCGGCCGCGATGAGGAGCACCACGGCCGCGGCCGGCAGCGTCCGGGCCGCGGCCGGCCGCAGGAGCAGCACGAGCACCGCCACGATGCCGATCGCCAACGGGACGGTCTGCCGGGTCGAGATCCCCGCGGCGACGATGCCGCACCCGGCTACCGCCAGCGCCGGGATCAGTGCCTCCAGCCCGCCGGTGCGGCGGCGGGCGAGGGTGGCACCGGCCGCCGCGGCTGCGGCGGCCAGCACGGTGGGCACGACCGCGTACCGCTCGGGCAGCGGCAGCGTGACCCGGAGCGTTTCGCTCAGGCCGCCGGCCAGCACGTCGCCGAGCGCCCGCGTGCGGCGCGGCGCCGCACCGGCCGCCACGGCGGCGAGCATCCCGCAGCCGAGCGCCAGCAGGATCGCCACCGGCGCCCGGAGCGCCGCCCGGCGGGGCCGGCCGTACGGTGTGAGCAGTCCGGTGAGTACGGCGGCCGCGGTGACGGCGGACGGGACGTGCCCGCCGGCGAACGCCGGGGCGAAGGTGAGCCCGGCGGCGGTCGCCGCGGCACCGGCGGCGAGCCGGTCCACCAGCGCCCCGATCCGCTCACGGGTGGTCATCGGCGCAGCCATCGGCGCCACTGCAGCGGCGCCCGGCCGTCGGCCGCCACGAGGATCAGGTCGTCCTGCGCGAACAGCGGCTGCAGGGCGGCTCGGCGCCCCGGGTCCGGCGTGACGACGACGGTCGTCCCGGCCCGGGCCGCCGGGCGCAGCACCCGGGCGTCGGTGGTCGGCTGGACGGCCAGCAGCTGTGCGTCGGCCTCGGCACCGGCCGGCCAGACGCGTCCGGAGGTGGACAGGGCGAGGCTCGCGCCCGCGCGGCAGAACGAGAAGGCGAGGTCGACGGCATCCTCGAAACCGCCGGCCTGCCCGGCCGGCGCGTGGTGGTCGAGGACGACGACCAGGCTGTCGGTCAGCGTGGGCGCGAACTGGCGGGAATAGAGCCGGTCGTCGCCGGCGCGGGCCGACGCGGCCCAGTCGATGTGCCGGACGTCGTCCCCGGGTTCGTATTCCCGCAGGCCGGCGAACGCGACGCCGGGACCCCACAGGCTCGCGGCCCGGCCGTCCTCCTGCCGGTCGACGAAGGGCGGCGCGGCCTCCAGTGGCAGCAGCCGAGGCATCACGGTGACGTGGACCGCCTCGCTGGTGAACGGCAGCTGCCGCCGCCACAACGCGAACGGATCGTGCACGGTGACCGCCTCGGCGACGATGAGGAGACGGCCCCGGGGCAGCGGCGGACTGGTCCATTGCCGCGGGGAGCGGCCGATCGGCAGATCCACCCGCTCGCCCGGGGGGTCGATGCGCAGCCGGACGAGCGCGCGCCGGTCGGCGGCGACCGAGACGATGATCCGGTCGCCGCGCTCGGCCCGTGTCACCGCGCAGCCCAGCTCCACCCGGGCGCCCCCGCCGGCGGTCAGTCGGAGCAGCACACCGGCCGCGAGCAGGACCGCGGCGAGCAGGGCGACGACGAGGGCGGCGGGGTAGCCGAGCAGGAGCCAGCCGGCCGTCCCGGCGGCGCCGCCCACGGCGACCAGCACACCGTTCGGGGTCATCGCCGGGCGTTCCGCGGTCGGGTGACCGGGACCTGGCCGGTCGGGACGGTGCCGAGGATGCTCTCCACGATCGCCCGCTGCTCCGGCGCGCCGCCGGGGCCGGTCAGCATCAGCCGGTGCGCCAGCACGTCGGCCGCGACGTCGCGGACGTCTTCCGGGCGCAGGTGCGCGGGCTGCTCCGGGGTGCCCGCGGGCCGCCGGACCAGCGCCGAGACGCGGGCCGCGCGGAGGAGGTCCACGCTGGCGCGGGGGCTGGCGCCGAGCACCACCGCGGGGTGCGTGCGGGTCGCCTCGACGACGGCGAGCAGGTAGTCGTAGACGGCGTCGCTGACCGGCAGCGCGGCGGCCTGCCGGGCCATCTCCCGGAAGACCGACACCGGCCAGGCCGACGCCGCGTCCTCCGGCCGGTCGGGCGGCGCGGCATCGGGCCGGCCGTGGGTCTTGAGCAGGGCCCGCGCGGCCTGCCGATCCGGGTAGCCGAGGCTGAGTCTCATCAGGAACCGGTCCAGCTGCGCCTCGGGCAGCGGATAGGTGCCCAGGCTCTCCAGCGGGTTCTGGGTGCCGATCACCATGAAGAACTCCGGCAGGTCCTGCTCGTGCCGGAAGGCGGTGACCCGTCGCTCCTGCATGGCCTCCAGCAACGCGGACTGGGTGCGCGGCGAACATCGGTTGATCTCGTCGAAGAGGACGATGTTCGCGATCACCGGGCCGGCCCGGAAGGTGAAGTCGTCCCGGCCGCGCTCGTACACCGAGGTGCCGATGATGTCACTGGGCAGCAGGTCCGGGGTGCCCTGGATCCGGTTGACCGTGCCGCCCGCGAGCAGCCCGGCGAGGGCCTTCGCCAGGGTGGTCTTGCCGACCCCGGGGCGGTCGTCGAGCAGCAGGTGGCCGCCGGCGAGCAGGCAGATCACCGCCTTCTCGACGACCTCGGCCTTGCCGTACACCGTTCTGCGCACCTCGGCGGTCAACGCGGCGAATCGCGGGGAGAAGTCATCGGCGATGGCCGGCGTCTGCCCGTCGAGGTGCATCGTGCCTCCCTACCGCCGGCCCGGTGGCCGATCGGGCCCCCACGGTAGCTTCCAGTGAAGATCCGATGGCGGATTGTCATCCGATCGCACGCCGGAGATCGACCGTTCCGGCCACCGCGATCGTCCACATGGGCCGCCGATTCCACTCGTCAGTGGACGGGTACGGAGCGTCGGCTGACCGTACAGTGGTCCCGGTGAGGTGACCGAAATGACCCATCAGGACCGTCGCCCGTTCCGCCGTGCCCAGGTCACGCCGGCCGCGCTGATCGCCGCGCTCCCGGTCGTTCTGGGCGCGGCGGTGTTCGTGCACGGGCCGGCCGCACGCCCGGTGCCGGTGACCGAATCGGCGACCATGTGGCTCGCGTCCGCCCGGGGTGCGCTGGTCCGGGCCAACGGCCTGGTGTCCCGGCCGGCCGAGCAGATCATCGACACCGTGCCGTACGCCCCGGCGGCGCACGGCGTCCACCTGTCCGCAGAGGTCCCCGGCGCGGTCTTCGCCACGACCGCGGGACAGGTGTCCCGGGTGGACGTCCGGGCCGGGCGCGCCGAGCGGGTCGCCGGTGACCCGGTGATCGCCGCCGGGCCCGACGTCTATCAGGTCGGCGCGGACACCGTCACCCGGCTCGATCCGGCCACGCTGCGCCCCACCGGCAGCTGGACGCTGGGCCGGACGGTCGCCGTGGCCGCCGGGCCGGACGCGGCGTACGTGGCGACCTCCGCCGGGCTCTCCCGGGTCGACGCCACCGGCGTGTCCCCCGTCGCGGATGAGCACGCCGGCGGCCCGGTCCTGATGGACGGCGTCGCCGACGGTGTCGCCGTCTACCACCCGGAACGCGGCGGGATCACCGTGGTGCGCGGCCGGTCGGCCGCGACCGCCGGGACACTCACCCCCGGGCCGGCCACCACCTTCGCCGCCGCGCCGGACGGCCGGGCGTTCGCGGTCGTCGCCGGCCGCGAGGTGCGGGTGTGGGCCGCCGGCCGGCCGTGGAGCGCGCCGCTCGCCTTCACCCCCGGAACCGGCGCGCTCGCCGACGGCCGGCTGTACCTGGCCGATCCGGCGGCCGGCCGGGTGCACGTGCTCGGCCTGTCGGCCGGCCTGCCGGAGCAGGACGTGCTCGACTTCCACGCGCCGGGCCGGATGGAGCTGGACGTGCACCGGCGCGACGGATTCCTGTGGCTCGACGACGTGCGCGGGCCGGAGGCCTACGTCATCCGGGAGGGTCACGCCCGGCAGATCGTCAAGTATGTGACGCCCTCGGCGCCACCCACCAGCCGGTCGGCGGCGGCCACCACCGCACCCCCGCCGACCACGACGCCGCCGACGAAGCCGCCGCGCTCCCCGGATCCGCCGCGTCCGTCGCGGTCCCGCCACGACCCGAAGCCCTCGGCATCGACGCACCCCTCCCGCCGGCCCGCCACGCCGAGCCGGCCCAGCACGTCACCGGCCACCCACCCGAGCACGCAGACCCCCGACCCGCGGGCGAAGTGTGGTGGCCACGACGCCTCGATCACCGTCGACGATGCGGATCGGACCGGGCCGGACCCGCGCGTGACCGTCCGGGTCTGCGTCAAGGCCGGTGGCGACCAGTACTGGATCGTCACCCGCAGCGAGGGTAAGTGGTACGCGAAGCGTCCGGTCAGTGGCGCGGTGGGCCGGCAGTCCTACGTCGTGCACCTGCTGCACGGCTCCGGAACCCCCGGCCAGCACCGGCAGTTCTCCGTGGTCGCGGCCCGCTCCCCGGAGGCGCGGCAGGCCCTGGCCGCGAACCGGGATGCGGACATCCAGAACGCCGACTATCCCCGTGATGAGCTGCCCAGCGGCGTGGACAAGATCTCCGCACCGTGCGAGAGCACATCCTGAGCCCCCGAAGGAGAGCGCCATGACGCATCGCCGGATCCTCGCCATCGTGACCGGTGCGGCCCTGCTGGTCGCCGTCACCGCCTGCGACGACAAAACCGAGGGGGACGACCGGCAGGCCCGGCCACCGGCCGGCCCGGCCACCACCGAGCTACCGACCGGCACGGCCAAACTGCTCAGCCCGGCGGACGGGGCGCAGGTCAACCAGTGCGCCATCTTCACCGGACAGGCGAACCTGCCGGGCGACAAGACACTGGTGCTGGGCGTGCGCAACACCGACAACGGGAACGCCGAGCGCTACTTCGAGGCGGTGAAGAACTGGGAGTACCCCGGCGACCTGAAAGCGTGGACGGGCGCCCAGTACTTCGGGTCCAAGGACAGCTCGGTGGGTCAGCACTTCCGGGTGGAGCTGCTCATCGTCGACCTGGGGCTGGCCACCAAGGCGCTGCGGAACGCGAAGACGGAGGGCTGGCACGCGCCGGACAACCCGGCCGGCAGCACGATCGCGGCGCACATCACCCTGGCCCGGGTGGCCGGGCCCGGTCCCGCCGAGTGCTCGTGACGCGCGGCCGCGCCGGTCAGCAGAGTTGATCGGCGCGGGTCTGCCGGATCTGGATCTGCGCGGCCCGCTGCAGTCCCGCCACCGGGGTCGCGCTGGTCGGGTCGCGCTTGGCCGCGGCCCACACCTTGCGGACCGATTCCAGGTCGGCGGTCAGCACGACCAGGGTGTACAGCTGTCCGCCGCTGTTGCCGAGCGGCACGAGCGCGCTCCACCGGTCCGCGGCGTGCGGCTGGTCCCAGTCGGCGATCCGGAAATAGGTGAAGAGCTCGCCCGCATACCGGTCGGCACGCCGGACCGCGACCAGGACGGTCCGGTCCGCGGGCAGCGACGAGGTCCCGGTCAGCGTGACGCACTGGCCGATCGGCGTTCCGGGTTTCGGCGCGGCGACCGTCGCGGCGCCGGTGAGCGGGCCGGTGACCCAGTCCGGGTCACCGGTGGCGGCCACGGCGGGGGAGGTGGTGCCCGCGGTCGCGGCCGTCGTCGTCGTGCCGGGCGGCGGCTGCGCTCCGCTGTCGTCGTGCGGCCAGAGCGAGATGGCCGCGACCACCCCGGCCACGACGGCGACGGCCGCGACCGATGCCAGAAGCGGCCGCATTCGCGAGACGGGAGTTCCCGGCCGCGCCGGCCTCTCGACAGCCGGCGGTGCCGGCTTCGGCACGCCCGGCGACGGCGGGTCCGCCGGTGGCGAGTCCGGCGGCGCGGACGGACGGCGCGCGGCGACGATGATGCCGGCCGGCTGGATCGGCCGCAGTTCGTACCGCGCGGACCTCAGGCGCGCGGTCAGCTCCGGCTCCTCGAACCGGGAGACGATCACCACCAGCGTCGCGCCCTGTTTCAGGAGCGCGAGCAGGCCGGACAGGTCCGCGTCCGCGTCGATCGGGTCGTCACCGGCGTCCAGGATCAGCACGAAACGCTCGGCACGGAGCCGGTTGGACACCCGGCCGAGCCAGGTGTCCCACGGTGCGGCGGAGAATCGCTCGAAGTCGGCCTCCGGGTACAGCTTGCGCCCGATGTCGTGCACGATGTCCCGGGCCGACCACCGGCGTTTCCGGAACGAGTACGTGAAGGCGCGGCGGGCCAGGTCGGTGCGCACCCACCACCAGGCGAGCAGCCCGGCGAACGCCGTCTTGCCCACCCCGGCCGCGCCGTGCAGCAGCAGGCTGTTCGGCGCGCCGGCGTCGAGGAGCAGCCGTTCCACGGTGACCACGTCGACGTCGCGCCCGAGGACGTCGGGCTCCTCACCCGCGTGGGTCAGTGACGCGAACCAGGACTGTGCCTGCTCGTCGGTCATCTCCTCGAGCTCGAGGTTCACCTCACGCTGCTGGAACAGCACCGGCAGCAGCCAGTCCTGCAACGCGAACGACTGGTGCAGCGCGGTGCGTGCGTTGTCGTTGTACATCTGCTTGCGGGCCGCCTGGACCGCCTGGTCGGGTCGCATGCCGGCGGCGAGCCCGCGGTAGATCGTCGTCACCGCCTGCTCGGCCGCCTCGGCGGAGATCGAGTACGCCATGCCGACCGCTGCCGGCACGCCGGCCTGGGCGAGACGCTGCGCCAGCCCGGCCTCGTTGTCGGAGCCCTGCGCCGACTGGCAGGCGTTGATCACCGCGACCGCGACGCGGTGACGTTCCAGCAGCTGAGCGACCTTGCTGGCGGGAACGGGGTCGGCGACCCCGGTGGTGCCGGTCTCGAAGAGCAGGAAGGCGCCCCGCCCGGTGAACGGCGCGATCGGCTCGTGCGGGCGGAGCCGGCCGGTGGCCATGCCCTCCCGCAGCTGCTCGTCGCTGAGCATCCGGCCGTGCATGTCGAGCTGCATGACCTGGTAGCCGCGCTGCCGGTCCAGGACCGCGGGATCGTCGAGATGCCGGACCAGGCCGCGCCAGGTGCCGGACCGGGCCAGCCCGACGCGCACCGGGATGCCGGCGGTCCAGGAGAACTCCAGCAGCCGGCGGGACATCCGCTGGTAGCTGAGGTCCGCCGCGCCGTCCGGCCGCGCCGCGACCAGCAGTACGTTGAGGATCGGCCCGGGACTGGGCAACCGGAACGGCGGCTTCATCTCCTGGGCGTACCGCTCGACGGGCATCTGTACCGAGAGCGGCTCGTCGTCCGGTGACTCCCGCAGGGCTTCCCAGCGCAGGCGATGGAAGGCCTCCGTCCCGGAGATCCGCAGGCGACAGCCGGCGAACCGGTTGTCGCGGTGCTCGGCGTACCGGCGGAAGATCTCGCCGTCGTTGACCCGGCTGGACAACGTCTGCTCGAAGAGGTCGACACCGTAGTCGACGAGGGCCCGTTCGGTGCGTTCCCGGCGCCCGCCGGAGTCGACCGGCATGGTCTGGTAGGACTCGAAGTACCAGTCGAGCGCCTCCTCCAGGGCGGCGCCCCGCCGGTCGGTCACGGTGATGGAGGAGACGCCGTCGTAGCCGCTGAACCGCACCGTCGCCCGGAACGACCCGTCGCCGAGCACCTGCCGCTCCGCGATCTCGATGATCGAGTCGGGCGCGCTACTCGCCGGCCTTGTCGGTGACGGCAATGATCCGATCCTCACCTTCGGCCGGCAGGACGTCCACCTTCGGCCGGTGTGCGCCGCCCTCGGGCAGCAGCCGGTCCAGGAGCCGGGTGATGAGCAGCACCAGCAGGTCGGCGGCGACGTTGACGGTCAGCGGGATGACCACGGCCTGCAGCGGATCGAGGTGGTAGCCGGTGGGGCGCACGTCGGCGGCATAGGGTTTCTCGCCCTCGGCGAGCAGCTCCCGGGCCTCGGCGTCGGCGGACCAGGCCTCGGCCACCACGGCGGGATCGATCGGGAATCCGGGCGTGAACACGATGGTCGCTTGCGGCACGCTGCCTCCTTGGTGGGCCGTTCCGTCCATAGTGCCCACCGTGGGGTGGCTCACGCATCACCCGTCCCGACGATCGACCGACCCGGGAGTGCCGTCCGCGGTACCCTTCGCCGCTGCCGGGCCGGCCCGGCAGCGGCGCCCGACCCGCACCGCCGGGTGTGACCTGGGCGGTGGAGCCTCAAGACGGCAAAGGTCCGGCCGAAAGGAACGGGGTGCGGCGATCGGTGGTGTGGCGGTGGTGGCTGGTGGCGGGGGTGTCCGTCACCGGCGGATGCGCGCTGCTGCCCAGCAGCGGGCTGGCCGCCAACCTCGGCTACAACGCGATCGGCCTGCTCGCCGCCCTGGCCGTGCTGGCCGGCGTCCGGCTGCACCGGCCGGAGCGGGCCCGCGCCTGGTACTGGCTCAGCGCCGGGCAGGCCGCCACCGTCACCGGTGACCTGCTCTGGGAGTATTTCCAGTACATCGCGCACCAGGACCCGTTCCCGTCCGTCGCCGACGTCTTCTACCTGTCCGCCTATCCGATGCTGGCGGCCGGGCTGTGGCTGCTGTTCCGCGGCCGGTCCCGCGCCGGTGGGGTGGTCAACGCGCTGATCGCCGGGCTCGGGCTGGGGCTGGTCTACTGGATCCTGGTGGTGCACCCGATCGCCGCCGACAACGCCGGGTCCGGGCTGGCCGGGGTGATCGCCACCGCGTACCCGGCCGGCGACCTGCTGCTGCTGGTCATGGTGGCCGGGCTGGTCACCAGCCGGGCCGGTGGCACGGCCGCCGTGCGGCTGCTGGCCGCCGCCGCGTCGCTGCTGCTGGTGACCGACGGTGCGGACGCGGTGGCGACCATGCACGGCTACCCGGAAGGCGCGCTCTTCTCCTCCGGGTGGGCGATCGCGTACCTCTTCTGGGGTGCCGCCGCGCTGCACCCGTCGATGGCCGCCGCGCCGCAACCCGCCGCCGCACGCCCCCCGCGCGCCGGCAGCGTCCAGTACGTGCTGCCCACCGTGTGTGCGCTGCTGCCCCCGGCGATGCTGTTCCTGCCTTGGGTGGGCGGCAATCGGCTGGACCGGGTCGTGCTCGGCGGCGGCTCGGCGGCGCTGACCGTGCTGGCCGCGGCGCAGGTCGCCATGCTGATGCGCCGGGTGCGCGGGCAGGCCGCCGAGCTGCGCCAGCAAGCCCTGCACGACGATCTGACCGGGCTGCCCAACCGGCGCCGGTTCGAGCAGGCGCTGCACCACGCGGCGCGGACCGGGACACTCCGGGTGATCTTCCTGGGCCTGACCGGGTTCAAGAGTGTCAACGACGAGTTCGGCCGTCCGGTCGGGGACCGGGTGCTGACCGTCGTGGCCGGCCGGATCGCCGCCGCCAGCCCCGCCGGGGCCCTGCTGAGCCGGCTCGGCGGGGACGAGTTCGCGCTGCTCGCGCCGGCGGACGTGCCGGTCGAGGAGATCGCCCGGCGGATCGTCGCGGCGCTCGCCGCCCCGGTCCCGGCCGGCGGGCACGAGCTGCTGGCCGGTGCGAACCTGGGCCTGGCCGAGGCCGGTGAGCCGGTCGAGGCGCTGCGCCGGGCGGAGGCCGCGATGCACGCGGCGAAGAGCACCGGGGAGCCGTTCCGGCACTGGTCGCCGGCGCTCGACGAGCGGGCCGGCGAGGCAGCGCGGCTCGGCGCGGAGCTGCGCGCGGCCCTGCAGGGCGACCAGTTCCGGGTGTTCTACCAGCCGATCGTGCGGGTGCCGGAGGGCCGGGTGACCGCGCTGGAGGCGCTGGTCCGCTGGGAGCACCCGGTGCAGGGCATGGTCCGGCCGGACCGGTTCATCCCGGTCGCCGAGCAGACCGGCCTGATCGTCGAACTGGGCGCGTGGGTGCTGCGCACCGCGTGCGAGCGGCTGGTCCGCTGGCGCGCCGAACTCGGGCCGGACGCGCCCGACCGGATCAGCGTGAACGTGTCGGCGCGCCAGCTGGCCCGACCGGAGTTCCCGGACACCGTCGCCGGGATCCTCGCCCTCACCGGACTGCCGGCCGGCTGCCTGACCGTCGAGGTGACCGAGACCGCGGTGTTCGGCGGCGGGCAGGCGGTGACCGCGCTGCACCGGCTGCGCGAGATCGGCGTGCGGATCGCGCTGGACGACTTCGGCACCGGGCACTCGTCGCTCGGGCTGCTGCAGACCGTGCCGGTCGACGTGATCAAGGTGGACAAGTCGTTCGTCGACCGGGTCACCGAGCCCGGCCGGCACTCGGTGATCGCCCGCGCGCTGATCCAGGTCAGCGACGGGCTCGGGCTGACCGCGGTCGCCGAGGGCGTGGAGACCGCGGAGCAGGCCGAGGCCCTGCGTGAGCTGGGCTACCACCTGCTGCAGGGCTACTTCTACGGCCGGCCCGAGGCGGAACCGGACCTGCTCAGCCGGCCGGTGACAGCTGTTCCGCTGTCCGCGACGCCGGCGCCGTGACGGTGCTCCACCCGGTGACGACCGTCCGGCAGGCCGGACGAGGAAGCCGCCGACCACGGTCCGCGGGACTTCCCGCCCCTCGCCGACCCGCCGGACGCGTGTAGGCGAATGCACTCCCTGAGGAACGGCCTTCGGGCGTCCGCGGACTCCGCGAATGCGGTGCAGTTCAGTGACAATGGGACCGCCGATCACCACTGGCAGCCGATTCCGGACGGGAATGTCAAGCTGCGGGTGACGCATTCGCAGCAGGCGCCGGCGATCAACGACATGTCGACCGCGAACGGCGCGCAGTCGCCGCGGGGCCGGTGGCCCGACCCGGGGCTCGCCCATCCGCGCTGGCGGATCATCCCCGCGGCGCTATGATGCGCGCGTGGCCGAAGCTGATGTGCAGAGTTCGCTGACACAGATCAGTAAGGCCGCGGAGCTCTACGGCGTCACCGACCAGGACGTCGACCGCTGGCGGGCCGACATCGAGGACCGTCCGGCCTGGGCGCAGCGGGCCCACGTCTCGGGAATGCTGGCCCAGCGCCTGGTGATGACCGCGATGGAGCACCGCCAGCAGTGCACGGTGGAGGCCTGCCGCACCTGTGCGGGGCTGCGCGAGATGGTGGTGATCGCGCTCGCCGGGGTGCGCACCGTGGTCGACGACCGGCTCGCCGAGCTGTACCGTCGCCCGGCCCGCTGGCCGTGGCGGCGCCGCCGCTTGTGATCAGCCGTTTCACCCATTCTCTAAGGGAACGTTTCAAGTTGATGAAATCGGTTCCCGCGTCCTCGTTGGACTTGCCAGCCAAGGTCATCTAGGTATTTACTGGCGTCGCTTCGGGGATGCCGGTCCGGATCCCATTGACCAACGCAACGTTCCGCTCAGGGTCGCCCTGCGCGGTCATTCTTCATGCCCGCAGCTCACGGGGCTGTGAGCCGACAGTGGAAGGGGTGATGCAGCAGCATGTCCATCGACAAGTTCGGATACCAGCAGCAGTTGCGGCGGGAACTGCGTATCCGCGACCTGATCGCATACGGTCTGGTCTTCATGGTGGTGATCGCGCCGTTCGGCATCTTCGGCGGCGTGTTCCAGGCCAGTGGCGGCATGATCGCCCTGGCCTATGTGGTCGGTGCCGCCGCGATGATCCTCACCGCGTCGTCGTACGGCGTGATGGTGGAGAAGTACCCGGTCGCCGGCTCGGTCTACGGCTACGCGGGCCGGGCCATCGCCCCCGCGGTCGGCTTCCTCACCGGCTGGGCCATCCTGCTCGACTACGTCTGCATCCCGCTGCTGCTGTCGCTGGTCGCCGGCGCCGCCATGAACTCGATCGTGACCAGCGTCCCGGTCTGGGCCTGGGTCATCATCTTCGTGCTGGTCAACACGGTCACGAACGTGCTCGGCATCAAGACCACCAAGCTGCTCAACTGGCTGTTCCTCGCGGCCGAGCTGGTCATCCTGGTGATCTTCCTGATCTTCGGCCTGAAGGCGCTGGCCGACGGCAAGGGCCACGGCTTCAGCTTCGACCCGTTCTACAACGGCACCAGCTTCACCTGGTCGCTGGTGCTCGGCGGCGTCTCCATCGGCATGCTGTCCTACCTCGGCTTCGACGCCCTGGGCCTGCTCGCCGAGGACGCCGCGGACGGCGCCCGCACGGTGCGCCGCGCCATGTACCTCTCGCTCGTCGTGGTCGCCGCCCTGTTCGTCGCGCAGACCTGGGTCGCCGCCCTGCTCGTGCCGGACCCGGCCGGTCTGATCGCCAACGGTGACCCGGCCGGCTCCGCGTTCTACGACGCCGCCGAGGTCGCCGGTGGCCACTGGCTCGGCAAGCTGACCGCGCTGGCCACCGCCCTGGCCTGGGGTATCGCGAACAACATGGTCGCCCAGGTGGCCACCAGCCGCCTGCTGATGGCGATGTCGCGCGACGGCCAGCTGCCGCGCTTCCTGTCGCGCGTCTCGCCGACCCGCTCGGTGCCGACCAACGCGATCGTCACCACCGCGATCATCTCGCTCGGCATCGGCCTCTGGATGGCCAACCGCGACGACGGCATCACGCTGATGAGCGCCCTGGTCAACTTCGGCGCCCTGATCGCCTTCGTGGTCCTGCACGTCTGCGTGATCTGGGAGTGGGCGAAGAACGGCCGGCGGGGCAGCGTGCTGCGCAACGTCCTGGTCCCGCTGCTCGGCGCGGCGGTCCTGATCGCGGTGATCTGGAACGGCAACATCCTCGCCCAGAAGGTCGGCCTGGCCTGGCTCGGCGTCGGCGTGGTCGTGCTGATCGTGCTGCTGGCCACCGGGCGCAAGCCCAGCCTGCCCGAGGTGCCCGGCGACGACGAGCCGCTGGTCGCCCCGAAAGCGGTCGAGAATGTCTGACGCGCTGCACATCCCGGCCGATCCCGGCCAGTACGGGTACACGTTCGGCGGCCGCGAGGCGATCGCCTCGATCAAGCCGGGCGACACGGTCACCCTGCGCACCCTGGACTGCTTCGGCGGCAAGGTCCGCTCGGTCACCGACCTGCCCAGCCAGGTCTGCGAGTTCCCCTACCTCAACCCGGTCACCGGCCCGCTCCACGTCGAGGGCGCCCAGCCGGGGGACACCCTCGCGGTGCACGTGGTGTCGCTGACCCCGGCCTCGCCGGTCGGCATCTCGTCGACGTTCCCGCACTTCGGGGCACTCACGTCGACCGGATACACGCGTACGCTGCAGGCGCCGCTCGAGGAGCGGGTCTGGTTGTACGACATCGACCTGGCCGCGCAGACCGTGCGGTACCGGGCGAGCCGCAGCGACTTCACGGTCGACCTGGAGCTCGCCCCGATGCTGGGCACGGTCGGCGTCGCGCCGGCCGCCCACGAGGTGCGTCAGACCATCGTGCCGGACGTGCACGGCGGCAACCTGGACACCCCGCTGCTCGGCCCGGGCGCCACCCTCTACCTCGGCGTGAACGTGCCCGGTGCGCTGCTCGCGCTCGGCGACGGCCACGCCCGGCAGGGTGACGGCGAGGTCTGCGGCGTCGCGGTCGAGGTGGCCATGGACGTCACCATCCGGGTCGACGTGATCTCCGGCGTGCCGACCGGCACCCCGCGTCTGGAGACCGACGCCCAGCTGGTGTCGCTGGGCGCCGCCCGGCCGCTGGAGGACGCGTTCCGGATCAGCCAGGACGACCTGGTCCGGCACGTGGCCGCCCTGACCGGACTGGACCTGCTCGATGCGTACCAGCTGGTGTCGCAGACGACGAGCGCCCGCGCGGGCAACGTCGTCGACCCGCAGTACGTGATGAGCGCCGGCATCGACAAGAAGTACCTGCCCGGGGTCACCGCGTACAGCGGGATCCACGAGCGACTGCGGAACGGCTGACAGAAGTAATCATGCGACGCCCCGGACTCGACCCCACCCTCGTCCGCGAGCAGCTGTTCATCCTGGCGCACGACGAGACCAGGCACATGCGGCCGCGCCTGCACGTGCCGGCCCTGTCGGCCGGCCTGGCCGGCGCGACGGTGATGGACCTGCTGATCGCCCAGCGGGTGATGATCGAGTCCGGGACGGTGCAACCCGACTGGTATCAGCGGGAGACCACGTTCGACCCGGTCACCGACGACGTGCTCGCGCTGATCATGCAGAAGGCGCCCGGCCCGGCGCTGCCCGGCCTGATCCGCGCGATCGCACCCAGCATGTACGAGCGCACCGCCGCCGCCCTGATCCACAAGGGTGTCCTGCTGGAGTCCCCGGCGCGGCGCTGGCGCAAGAAGGAGTATGAGATCGCCGAGGAGGGCATCTCGGTCCGGGTCCGGGCGAAGGTGGGTTACCGGCTCGACGGCCGGGACGGCCCCTCCCCGGACGCCGACTGCCTGTGCACCCTGGTCTCGGCGCTCGGCCTGCACGCGGCGCTGCTGCGCGGCACCCGGGCCGAGCTCGAACCGCTGATGCAGCGGATCAGCCGTGACCTGCCGGACCGTGCCCGCCCCACCCGGCACCCGATCGGCGGCGCCCCGGCGGTCGCCGCGGCCGTGCTCGCCCTCGTCCAGGATCTGGCCACCTCGGCGATGTGAGACACGTGCGGGTCAGCGGTGCCGGCCGGCCTTGAGCATCTCGACGGTCTCGGCGACCCGCTGCGCGCGGGTCGCCTCCCGTTTCGCCTCACCGATCCAGCGCGCGAACTCTTTGCGATGCGAAAAGGCCAGTCGGTCGTACGCGGTCTGCGCGGCCCCGTCCGCGGCCAGCGCGGCGGCCAGCTCCGCCGGGACCTCCACGGTGCGTTCGCCGGCGTCGGCGGCCACCGTCACCTCGTACGCCGTGCCGATCTCCACCCCGGCCTGCGCCCGCGCCGCCTTGGCCAGGCCGATCATGTTCTCGCCGCCCATCCGGGCCAGCCGCAGCGGCAGCGTCACCCCGTTCACCGTGAGCCGCACCGGGAACGCCTTCCTCCCGTCGCCGACGGCCGCGACCTGCTCGTCGGAGAGCAGGAACGCGCCCGCCGGGCCACGTTTCTCCAGGGTCAGGGTGAGTGTCAGGATCTCCGCCATGCTGACACGGTAGTCAGTCGTGGTGGTGATCCGTGGAGAACGCCCGCGCCAGCATCGCGGCGATTCCCACGCCGAGCACCGCGATGCCGACCTGCACACCGACCACGGCCCAGTCGAAGGTCCGGCCGGACACCGTGAAGAAGTGCGTGCTGTGCAGGTCGTACCGCTTGGACACCCAGGTCCCGGCGACCGCGGCACCCATCCCGACCAGCACCGTCGCGATCAGCCCGATGTTCTGCCGGCCGGGCAGCACGATCCGCGCCACCACCCCGATGATCGCGCCGAAGACGATCGCGGCGATCAGGTTCTGAGTGTTCACTGACTTCCTCCCAAGGACATCGCGTCGATGCCCATGGTGACGGCCGCGTCAAGCCTGGTAGTCACCGCCCGGCTGCCGGGTGATGACGTTCAGCCGATTCCACGCGTTGATCACCGCGATCTGTGCGGTCAGCGCCGCCAGTTGCTCGGCGTCGAAGTGCTCGGCGGCGGCCGCCCACACCTCGTCGCCCACCCCACCGGCCGCGTCGGCGATCCGGGTGCCCTCCTCGGCCAGCTCCAGGGCGGCCCGCTCGGCGTCGGTGAAGACGGTCGCCTCCCGCCAGCCGGCGACCAGGTGCAGGCGCACCGGCGACTCGCCGGCCTTGGTGGCGTCCTTGGTGTGCATGTCGATGCAGAAGGCGCAGCCGTTGATCTGGCTGGCCCGGATCTCCACCAGGTGCCGCACGGTTTCCGGCAGCGGCGACTCGGCGATCGCGCGGGATGCCGCGAACAGGTGCTTGGCGACCTGGCCGCTGACGTGGCTGCCACGGTGGTCCAGACGTGCGTTCATGATGCCGTGCTCCCTACCTTGTGGGCTGTGCGGTTACACGGACAGGACTGGACAGCCGCTCCGGATGTGACAGCCCACCACTGTGATCGATGCCACCCGGCCGTGGTGGCGTTCACCGCCGGGCGCTGCGCGGCTCAGTGGACGTACGGCCAGGCGGACGAGTCCCAGCCCAGCAGGTTGATGCCGAGCCGGGCGTCGCCGGCCGACGTGTAGTAGTGGTAGAGCAGCACGTCGGAGTCGCTGTCGGTGAGGACGGCGGGATGCCCGGGCCCGTGGATCGCGCCGTGCGAGGCGAGGATCTCGGTGCCGCCGCCGGCCGTGGTCAGCGTGCCGGCCCGATCCCGGTACGGTCCGGTGATCGACGTGGACCGGGCCACCATGATCCGGTACGTGCTGGACGCACCCCGGCAGCAGAAGTCGAACGCCAGGAAGAGGTAGTAGTAGCCGCCGTGCCGGAAGACGAACGGCGCCTCCACCGACTTGCTGTTCACGAAGCGCTCGGCGACGGCGTCCATCGTGCTGTCGGCGCGCTTGCCGGTGGCCGGGTCCAGCCTCACCCTCTTGATCCCGGACCAGAACGAACCGAGGGTGAGCCACCACTCGCCGGACGGGGTGACGGTCAGATCGGGGTCGATGGCGTTCCAGTTCCCGCCGGCCGTGGACTCGATCACCTTGCCATGGTCGGTCCAGGTGCCGGCTGCACCGGTCGGGCTGGCGGCCAGGAAGATCGCCGACCGGCTCGAGCCGAACGTGGAGGCGGCGTAGTACATCAAATACCTACCGCTATGGTACGAAATATCGGGCGCCCAGAGTGTGGCGCTGCCGCCGGTGTAGTCGTTCGCCCACGGCGTCCCGGTCGGGAAGGCCCTGCCGGCGGCCACGAACCTGGTGCGGTCCGAGGAGGTCTTCAAGGTGATCCCGTCGCCGGTGGTGGCCAGCAGGTAGCCCCCGTTCGGCGTCTTCACCATGGATGGATCGTGGGCGGCCGTCGAGCCGGTGACCACGCCCGGATCGGGGTAGGAGGCGGCGGTGGCCGGCGGGACACCGACGGTGGTCGCGAGGAGCGCGGACAGCATCAGGGTGCGGAAGCGAGACATGGGGGGATTCGCCTTCCGGTCTGGGGTGGCGGCCCCGATCGGGGAATCGGGGCCGCCGGGGGACGGTGGCGTTCATCGATGTCGATTCGATTGCGAGCATGTTAACGCTCACACCCGGCGCCTCCGCAAGAGGCTCCCGGAAGAACGTCACCGGGCGCCCGGCAGCGCTACGTCGACTGCATCCACCGGTGCCGCGCCGACCTCGACCCGGCGTCGTCGGTCAAGCCGGCTGTGCGGCGCCGCGTGACCGCTGTCTGGTGGTCCCCGGACCCGGCCCTGCTGCTCGGCCTGATGCTGACCGAGCCGCGTCAGCTGGTCAGCACGACCAGCCGCTGAGTGGCCCGGGTCATCGCGACGTAGCGATCGACGGCACCCTCGACGCCGCTCCCGAAATCATCCGGATCGATCAGGATGACCAGGTCGAACTCCAGACCCTTGGCCAGGGCCGGGGTCAGTGAGCGGACCCGGTCGCGCCGCTGCCCGGGGAATCCGGACGGGCCGATCACACAGGCGACGCCCTCGTCGTTCGCCGCCAGCCACTGCGTCAGAATGCCGTCCAGCTCGGCGGTGTGTCCGTGGACGACGGGCACACCGCTCTCCCGGATGGAGGTGGGCACATTGGCGTCCGGCAGGGCCGCCCGGATCACCGGCTCCGCCTCCGCCATCACCTCGGCCGGGGTCCGGTAGTTGATGGTCAGCGAGGCCAGGCCGATCCGGTCGAAACCGACCCGGCGCAGCCGCTCCTCCCACGACTCGGTGAAGCCGTGCCGGGCCTGCGCCCGGTCACCCACCACGGTGAAACTCCGCGACGGGCAGCGCAGCAGCAGCATCTGCCACTCCGCGTCGGTCAGCTCCTGCGCCTCGTCGACCACGATGTGCGCGAACGGTCCGGCCAGCAGATCCGGATCGGCCGGCGGCAGCGTGCCGCCCTCGTCGAGCACCTCCCGCAGATCCTGCTGACGCAGCATGGTCATCAGGCCCTCGCCGTCGTCGTACTCGTTCGACGCGATCAGATCCTCGACCACCCGGTCCATGTCGCGGCGCCCGGCGGCCAGGGCGGCCTTCTGCCGGCGCGCCCGCTCGTCGGCCGAGGCGTCACCGAGCCGCTGCCGCGCCGCGTCGAGCAGCGGCAGGTCGGCCACCGTCCACCCCCGCGGGTCGGCCCGCTGCAGCCGCCGGACGTCCTCGGCGCCCAGCCAGGGAGCGCACCTGCGTAGATACGCCGGTACCGACCACAGGTCGGCGACCAGATCGGCGGCGTCCAGCAGCGGCCACGCCCGGTTCAGCGCCGTGCGCAGCTCCCGGCGCGTCTCGGTGTCCGGCTCGTCCAGGACGGCCAGCAACTCCGCCCAGATCGGCTCCCGGGCCTCGTTGTGCGGGGTGCCCGGATCCGGGGCGTCGAACGCGGCCGCCCAATCCGCGCGGCTCCCCACCGTGGGCCGGGCCGGCGGCTCCTCGTAGAACGCGACCGCCGCCTCCATCGCCCCGACCAGGCCGGCCTTCAACCGGGCCACCTCCGGATCGGACTCCTCGGCCGCGGCGGCGCCCTCCGGCACCAGGTCCCGCACCGTGCACGTCTGCACATCGTCCTCGCCCAGGCTGGGCAGCACGTCCGACACGTACGCCAGGTAGGGCTCGTGCGGGCCGACGAACAGCACCCCGCCGCGGCGCGCACTCATCCGCGGATCGGTGTACAGCAGGTACGCGGTACGGTGCAGGGCCACCACCGTCTTGCCGGTGCCCGGCCCGCCGTCCACGACCAGCGCACCGCGCGACCCGGCCCGGATGATCGCATCCTGGTCCGCCTGGATGGTGCCGAGCACGTCGCGCATCCGCGGCGAACGGCTGGTGCCCAGACTCGCGATGAACGCCGACTGATCGTCCAGGGCCACCGCGCCGTCCAGGGCGTCCGCCCGGTAGATCTCGTCCCAGAAGTCGATGATCCGGCCCTCCCGCCAGCGATACCGCCGGCGGCTGACCAGACCCATCGGATTGCCGTGCGTGGCGCCGAAGAACGGCTCGGCGGCCGGCGAACGCCAGTCGACCAGCAGTCGGCCGCCCTCCCCGTCGGTCAGCCCGAGCCGGCCGATGTAGACCACCTCACCCGACTCGTGCACCATCCGGCCCAGGCACAGATCCAGGCTGAACCGGCGCAGCGCCCGCAACCGCGACGCCATCCGCCGCACCGCGTCGTCCCGGTCCACGGCCTGACGCCCCTTGCCGGCCGGAGCCTTGCGCTCGGCGTCCAGCCGCTGCTGCAGATCGGCGATCGACGCGCCGAGACTCCCGGCGATCGCGGCGAAATGCTTCTCGTCCGCACCGATCAGATCCGGGTCGTCCTTCGCCGGATGCCTACGGAGATCGAAAACATGCACCTGCGAGTTCCCCCGTTTTCCCCGCTCGCCGCGTTGACTTCAGCGATTCTGCCGGGGCGCCGGGGTCTTGCCGCAAGCCCCAGGGTCTGCTATAGGTTAGAAGTGGGAGGGAGTGTGTTCTCCCCTTGGCTTCTCCGGACATCGCCCGGATCCTCGCCTCCCCTCGCCTCGCCTCGCCTCGCCTCGCCCGCTCGGCCTCACCTCGCCTTCCCTCGCGGACGCGGACAACCATGCTGCCGCCCCGACCCGCCCTGCCCGAGATCGACGAGCGCGTTTGCCACTCGCATCGGGCTGACATACTGGCGGGCTCCTGACCTGGGGAGCGCGTGGTGACACTGATCGAACTGGACCGCGAGCCGGACGAGCGGGACTTCCAGAAGGCGTGCGCGGCACCCGTTCAGTAGCCGCCCAGCAGGACGAACAGCAGGGCCAGTGCGGCGGGGACGGTCTGTACGTACAGGATCCTCCGGCTCGCGGTGGTCGCGCCGACGATGCCGGCGACGGCGACGCACACCAGGAAGAAGATCTTCGCGGCGAAGCCCGTGTGGCCGCCGGCGATCAGGCCGGCGATCAGGCCGGCCGCCAGGAAGCCGTTGTAGAGACCCTGGTTGAGGCCGAGCACCCGGGTCTGCTCGGCGAACTCGGGAGTCAGGCCGAACGCCTTGCGGCCCTGCGGTTTCGTCCACAGGACCGTTTCCAGCACGACGATGTACATGTGGATCAGCGCCACGAGCCCGGTCAGGACGTTCCCCACGATGATCATGGCGGTGAGGTTACCGGCCGGTCAGGTGCCGCAGAAGGTCCGGTACGGTCCGAAGTCGTCGGGCGCCGGCTCCGCGTATCGTTCCAGGCCCGGCCGTGACCGGAACGGATCAGAGACCGCCTCGACCAGCCGGTGCACCGGGGTCAGATCGCCGTCGGCAGCGGCGGCCAGCGCCTCCTCGACCAGGTGATTACGCGGGATGTAGAGCGGATTGACCCGGTCCATCAGATCCGGGTCGGGGCCGGCCGCCCGCCAGCGCTCCAGCCACGACTCGAAACCGGCCGGCGCCGGCTCCGCCTCCCCATGGGCCGCGCCGCCCAGCACCGGGTTCGTCCCCCCGCGGGCCGTGCCGGCCAGCACCGGGTTCGTCCCCCCGCGGGCCGCGCCGGCCAGCACCGGGTCCGTCTCCCCGCGGGCCGCGCCGGCCAGCGTCCGGAAGAAGCCCGTGTAGTCGACCCGGCCCGCCCGCAGCAGCGCCGCAACATCGGCCACCAGCGCGTCCGCGCCCCCGGACAACCCCAGCTTGGCATGCATCCCGGCCGACCACGCCGCGTCGAAGGCCGGCCCGAACCCGCGCAGCGCGGCCACTGCCATCTCGATCGCCTGCTCCTCGTCGTCGTGCAGCAGCGGCAGCAGCGACTCGGCGAACCGGGCCAGATTCCACTGGGCGATCCCGGGCTGGTTGCCGTACGCGTACCGCCCGGCGGTGTCGATCGAACTGAACACCGCGGCCGGGTCCACCGCCTCCATGAACGCGCACGGCCCGTAGTCGATCGTCTCCCCGGAGATCGTCATGTTGTCGGTGTTCATCACCCCGTGCACGAACCCGACCAGCATCCACTGCGCCACCAGCGACGCCTGCGCCGCCACCACCGCGTCGAAGAACGCCGGATAGTCACCCGCGGCCGCCGGATGGTGCCGGGCGATCGCGTGGTCGGCGAGCCGCCGCAGCAGCCCCGGATCCCCGCTCGCCCGGGCGAACTGGAAACTGCCCACCCGCAGGTGGCTGGCCGCGACCCGGGCCAGCACCGCCCCGGGCTGCGGCTGCTCCCGCAGAATGGTCCGGCCGGTCGCGACCACCGCCAGCGACCGGGTGGTCGGAATGCCGAGCGCGTGCATGGCCCGGCTCACGATGAATTCCCGCAGCATCGGCCCGACCGCCGCGAACCCGTCCCCGCCCCGCGCGAACGGCGTCCGCCCGGACCCCTTCAGATGCAGGTCACGGTCGCCGAGCTCACCGAGCAGCAGGGCCCGCCCGTCACCCAGGCGCGGCGAGTACCCGCCGAACTGATGACCGGCATAGGCCTGCGCGACCGGTTTCGCCCCGGCCGGCGGCACGGTGCCGGTCAGCAGTCCCAGACCGGCCTCGCCGCGCAACCAGTCCGGGTCCAGGCCCAGCTCACCGGCCAGTTCCTCGTCGAGCACGAGCAGCCGCGGCTCCGGCGCCTCCGCGGCCCGCCAGGCGACCGCCATCTCCGGCAGCTCGTCGGCGAACCGATGTCCCAGCGGCACGATCCGGTCGGCAGGTTTCCGGTCGGCAGGTTTGACGTCCACCTTTCGAAAGTAGCCGCGCCGGTCCCGCCTCATCGCGGGCCCGCGGGGCGGCCAATCTCACACCGTGCCGACACGCCGCTGCGCGGCAGCCGCCAGGCGGCGGGGAACAATGGCGGCATGACGGAAATCCAGGTCAGCGGTGCGGTTCCACGCCAGGCGCGGGCCAGGGCCACCTTCCTCGGGTACGCCATGAAGGCCCTGCGCAGCCTGCCCCGCCCGGTTCAGCGGGCGGTCCTGAACGGTGCCGCCGCGGGTGAGCTGCCCCCGGTCGCCGACTTCGTGCGGATGCTGGAGATCGCCGGTGACCTGCCGGAGACCGGCCCCACCCACGCCGAACTGCTCGCCCGCTTCCCGGCCCTGGCCGCCGTCGAGGTGACCGACCCGGCCGTCGACGGCGTCCCCGCCCGCCTCTACCGGCTTCCCGGCCACCCCGCCGAAGCGGCGCTGATCTGGGTGCATGGCGGCGCGTTCGTCCGCGGCGACCTGGCGATGCCGGAGGCGCACTGGACCGGCCTGACCCTCGCCGCCCGTGGCATCCCGGTGCTGTCCCTGGACTACCGCAAGGCGCTGCACGGCGTCCGCTTCCCGGCCCCCTCCGACGATGTCCTCACCGGCTGGTCGTGGGCGGTCAACCACCCGTCGCTGATCGGGGTGCCGGCGGCGAAGATGCACCTCGGCGGCGCCAGCGCCGGCGCGAGCCTGGCCGCCGGTGTCGCCAAGCGTCTCCGCGACGGCGAGGGCCGCCCACCGGCCACGGTCGTGCTCGCCTATCCCGCCGTCCACCCGGAGCTCACCGGCTGGGACGAGCCGGGCCTGGCCGCGATCCGCGACAACCACTCCGCGGTGTACTTCTCGCCGGGCTGGATCCGCGACCTGAGCGCCCACTACGCCGGTCCGGACCGGCTCACCGACCCGTACGCGTTCCCCGGCCTCGGCGACCTGACCGGCACCCCGCCCACCCTGATCGTCAACTGCGGCGCCGACACCCTGCGCCGCTCCGGCGAGCTCTATACCGAGCAGCTCCGCGCCGCCGGTGTCGCAGTGACGTCCCACCTGCTGCCGGACGCCCCGCACGGCACCCTCAACGATCCGTTCAGCGACGCCGGTGTCCGCACCGCCGACCTCATCGCCGGCTGGCTCGTTCCGAAATAGCCCCGGGCCGGGACAGACGCCGGGCCTGATCGACTAGTAACGTGCCGGGCTCACAGGTTTGTTCCAGCAACGAGGTGACCATGTCCCACCCCAGCCCCGCCGACCCCTCCGGGGCCCCCGCCACTCCCGCGGCCGCCCCGGCCTCGGCAGCCCCCGCGGCCGCCCCGGCCTCGGCAGCCCCCGCGTACCCGGGTGGCTTCGCCGCCCCCGGTGCGCTGTTCGCGACCGACCCCACCACGGGCGCGCCGGTCGGCTTCCCGGCCCCAGGTCAGCCCGCACCGGGCGCCTACGCCGCACCGGGCGCCTACCCGGCCGCGCAGCCCGTGCAGACCATCCCGGCCCCGTACGCCGGCCAGCCGGGCGCCTACCCCGGTGCGCAGCCCGCCGCCTACCCGGCCCCGCAGCCGGGCCAGCACATCCCCGCCCCGTACTCCGGTCAGCACCCGGGCTACCCGGCGGCCCAGCCCGGTCTGGCGCCGCAGGGCATGCTCGCCTGCCGTTTCTGCGGTTCGGTCCCGGCCGCCCAGGTCAAGTTCCGCGGTCACCAGGGCCTGCTGGTGATCATGCGGTTTCTGCACACGACCGGCCCGTTCTGCCGGGACTGCGGCCTCGGTGTCTTCCGCCAGATGACCTCCCGCACCCTCGTGCAGGGCTGGTACAGCTACGGCTCCTTCGTGATCACCCCGATCACCGTGCTGGTCAACCTGTTCCGCCGCAACACGGTCGCCAACCTGCCAGCCCCGCAGCCGAACCCTCACGGCCCCAGCCGCCCACCGATGGACCCGGGCCCGCGCCTGCTGGAGCGCCCGATGACCTGGCTGGGCCTGCTGATCCCGTTCGCCCTGATCGCCTTGCTGATCTTCGCGGCCTCGCAGAACTGACCGCCCTGCCGCAGAGCCGGCCGCCCCTGTCGTAGGACTTACCACCCTGCCGCAGAGCCGGCCGGCCCTGCCGCAGAGCCGACCGGCCGGGCCGCAGAACCGGCCGACCCGGCCGCAGCGCGTCCTAGGGTCTGTATCGAAGTGCGTTAAAGCCATTCGTTGATCGCGGCGATTGTCACGGTGGTCTCGTAGCGGACGGCGAGTTTGTCGTACCGGGTGGCGACGGCACGGTTGCGTTTGAGTCGGTTGATGCCGCACTCGACAGCGTGCCGCTGCTTGTACAACTCGGGGTCGAACGCGGGTGGCCGGCCGCCCTTGGAACCGAGCTTGCGCCGGTTGGCGTCCTGGTCGGCCTTGCTCGGGATGGTCGCCTTGATCCCGCGCCGGCGCAGGTAGCGGCGGTTAGCTGTACTGACCACGGACGTTGGTGACGGGGAGATCTTGAAATAGGTGAGGGCCTTCGGGTTCGGTGTGGATTGCGACGTCCTACCCCGAACCTGCGGAGGCCCTCATGCCCCACCGTAATGCACCCTTGTCCGAGACCGGCAGGCTGCGCCTGGCGCGCTGCGTGGTCGATGACCGATGGCCGCTACGGCGAGCCGCCGAACGTTTCCAGGTCAGCACGACCACAGCGAAACGGTGGGCCGACCGCTACCGCACCGACGGGCCGGCGGGTATGACCGACCGTTCCTCGCGACCACACCACAGCCCGTCACAGACTCCGACCCGCACTGAGCGGCGAATCATCAAGGTCCGCATCCTGCGCCGTTGGGGACCCGCCCGGATCGCCTACTTCCTGAGCCTGAACCCGGCCACCGTGCACCGGGTCCTGACCCGCTACCGGCTCGCCAGGCTCACCCACCTGGACCGGGCCACCAGCCGGCCGATCCGCCGCTACGAACACGACACACCAGGCGATCTGGTCCATGTCGACATCAAGAAACTCGGCAACATCCCCGACGGCGGCGGCCACCGCGTCCACGGCCGGGCCGACGGCAACCGCCACAGCTCGGCCCACCGGGACCCGGCCCGTCCCCGCACCCACCACGGCCGGCCCAACCTCGGCTACCACTACCTGCACAACGCTGTTGACGACCACTCCCGGCTGGCCTACACCGAAATCCTGCCCGACGAGACCCGCGAGACAGCCACAGCCTTCTGGCAACGCGCCCACGCCTGGTTCACCAGCCGGGGCATCACCGTCAAACGGGTACTGACCGACAACGGCTCCTGCTACCGCTCCCACCTATGGCATGACGCACTCGCCGCCGCCGGCATCACCCACAAACGCACCCGCCCCTACCGGCCCCAGACCAACGGAAAAGTCGAACGCTTCAACCGCACCATGCTCGACGAATGGGCCTACGCCCGGGCCTACCGCACCGAAACCGAACGCCGCGAAGCCCTGCCCGCCTGGCTACACACCTACAATCACCACCGCGGACACACCGCACTCAACGGCCTACCACCCGCCAGCCGCGTCCCCAACCTCTCGGGTCAGTACAGTTAGCCCGAGAGGTGTAAGCCTTGTCGGCCAGCACCCGGTCGGGCCGTGACCGCGGCCGGCCAACCGGCCGCGGCACCCGGACGCCTTCCAAGACCGCGATGAACTGCGGACTGTCGCCACGCTGACCAGCGGTCAGCACAATCGACAGCGGTTTCTGGCCCTGCTCACACCCCAGATGCAGCTTCGTGGTCAGCCCACCCCGAGACCGCCCCAACGCATGATCGGCCGGCTCGGCGCCGATCCCACCCGGCGGTTCACCCTGCAGATCCCCCTTTTACGCGCACCAGCGGCATGCTGATGCGCGCGAGCGACGGTGGAGTCCACCGACACGTCCCAGACGATCCGGCCCGCCTCGTCGGCTAGCGATTGCAGCGCGGTCAGCAGCCGCGCCCAAGTCCTCTCTCGCTGCCAGCGCCGGAACAACGCGTACGCCGCCGACCAGGATCCGTACACCGACGGTATGTCCCGCCACGGGGCACCGACCCGGATCCGCCACCGAATCCCATCAATGAGCTGCCGTTTCGTCCACTGCGACGGCCGGCCAGGCCTGCGACCGGCAGGCAGCAACGGCTCCAGCACCGCCCACTGCGCCTCGGTCAGGTCGTGCCGCCGCGTCACCGCTAAGGTGTCCACGAGGTCTCCGGTGGTCTCCGGTTTTGCTTGGTCGCTAAACCACCTACCGGAGACCTCGTCTTCTATCGATCAACGACGCGCGTGACTTCCACCGCCACCGACCGACTTCGATACACGCTCTAACGGCCCATCCCGTCCTCGATCGCCCAGCGCAGGAAGTCGTACGTCGCCCGGCCGCGCTCGGCCGGATCGTCGTAGAGCGCGGGCGCCTGCGGGCGTTCCCGGATGCGCAGAGCGTCGAGACCGAGCCGGTGCCATCGTGCGTCCAACTCCCCGACGACGTAGCGGCCGGCGCCACTCTTCGAGGTCAGCGAGCCCTTGGCGAGCAGGTGATGCAGTCGGGCGACACCGAGCACCACCCACGCGACGGACGGTTCGTGTCCGCCGACCGCCTCGAATCCCGCCTGTTCGATCTGCGGGATGGCGGCACGCCAGTACGTGTCCAGGTTGTCGCGGGTGAAGTCGTGCAGCACCGCGGGGTCGGTGTGGACGGGCGGCAGCTCGCCGCGGATCACGACAGCGCGTTCGGCCAGCTCGTGCCAGGTGACCGGGTTGATGTCACCCTTGCCCAGCGGGTCGAATGCGCCGTCGAAGAAGGCCGGCCGACGCCCCACCGTCAACGCCGAGACGGCCAGGTCCTCCGGCGAGCAGTGGAAACCGTCGAACGTCGCGTCGGGGTGTCGCGCCCTGGTCGCGTGGTGAGCCGCGGCGAGGGCGTCATGGTCGGGTGGCCGGGCCCAGACGCCGACGAAGTCCACATCGCTGCCGGCGAAGAACTCGCCCCAGCAGAGCGAACCGTGCAGGAACAGCCCGGCGAGCGCACCGGGCTGGCGAGCATCGACTTCCGCGAGAAAGGTGCGGGCGACATCCACGGCTCGGCACTTTAGCCCCGACCGGCAAGGCGCCTTAGCGCCGACCGGCAAGGCACCCCGGGGGAGCCGCTCAGGACTCCTCGACCGCGGCGATGTATTTTTCCGGGTCCTTGTTGTGGAAGTCCAGCCCCTTGCCCTGCGGGTGCTCGGCGAAGAACCGCAACCATCGCGCCCCCAGTTCCAGCCGGAGCTCCCGGCTCGCGTGTCTGCGGAAGTCGGGCAGCACCTCGTCCTCCTCCTCGGCGAGGTGCTCGCTGTTCTCCGTGCGCGCCTGCCACACCCCGCCCCACCACTCGTCGGATCCGACCGGGTGCCGGGCCGCCTCGGCGATCCCGTCGCGGATCTTGTTGTGGTCGCGGATCGCGTCGTCGGTCTCCTCCTCCGCGTCGTCACCGCCGCTGTCGGTGAGCAGGTGCGGGTAGAGGATCTCCTCCTCGGCCTCGGCGTGAATGTCGAGATGCAGCGCGAGCGGCTCCCACACCGCCCGCAGCTCCGCCTCACCGGAGGCGTCGTCGAGCCGCGCGAATCCGAGCCGGAACCTGTGGTGATCTTCCATGATCAGCGCCGTGATGTCGTCCATGCGCACGACAGTACGACCGATCACGACGCTCCGCTCGACCCTGTGGACAACCCCGACCCGGCAGGAGACCGGTCAGGCGCCCGCGTACCGCTTGATCAGCTCGGTGGCCTGTCCGGTGATGTCGGCGATCACCTGCGGGAATTCCGCGACCACCCGGTTGCGCAGCACCCGCATCGGGTTGAACTCCGGCGTCTCCGGGCCGAAGGGCGAGGTCCGCACGGTGTCTGTGGCCTGGGCGTTCACCAGTACCGGTGACGATGGTCGATGGCGGCCGGCCGGACTGTCGGCCGGCCGACCGTCAGAGGAATTCGCTGCGGTACATGTCGATCAGCTCGCGGTAGTTCGGTCCGATGTTCGCCACGTACACCTCGTCGAAGCCCGCCTCCTCGTACGCCTTGAGCTGCGCCGCGTGCCCGGCCGGGTCCGGACCGCAGACGATCGACTTGCGGGTCATCTCCGGCGTGACCAGCTCGCTGGCCTGTTCGAAGTGCCGCGGGGAGGGCAGCACCTGGGACAGTTCGCCGGGTACGCCGGCGTTCGCCCACAGCCGGTGCGCGATCTCGACGCCCTGCTCCTCGGTCGGTGCCCAGCAGCCCTTGAAGCCGCCCTGCACGGGTTTGTCGCCGCCGCCCGCCTCGCGGAACCTGGTGACCAGGTCGCCGTCGGGCATCACCGAGATGTAGCCGTCGCCGATCCGGGCGGCCACGTCGATCGCCTTCGGGCCGAACGCCGACACGTACACCTTCGGCGGTTGCGCCGGCCGGGTGTAGATCCGCGCCTGGTCCACCTCGTAGTGCCGGCCCCGGTGGGTGACGAACTCGCCGGTCCACAGCTCGCGCATCACCGCGACGGCCTCCTCGAGCATCTCCAGCCGCTCGCTCGTCATCGGCCACCGCATGCCGGTGACGTGCTCGTTGAGCGCCTCCCCGGTGCCCACGCCGAGGATGAACCGGCCTTCGTGCATGACCGCGCTGGTCGCCGCCGCCTGCGCGATGATCGCCGGGTGGATCCGCTGGATCGGGCAGGTCACCGCGGTGGTGATCGGCACCGTCGCCACCTGGCTGAGCGCCCCGATCACCGACCAGACGAACGAGCTCTGTCCCTGGGCGTCGTTCCACGGATGGTAGTGGTCCGAGATCCACAGCCCCTGGAATCCGGCGTCCTGCGCCAGCTCCGCCTGCTCGATGAGCTGGGCCGGCGTGTATTCCTCACTGGACAGGAAATATCCGATACGCATGCCGTCCGGATACCCCGGCGCCGCCCGCCGAATCGTCGGCCGCCCGGGCCAGTGCCCGCAGCGGCTCCGACCAGGCCCGCGGGTCGGACCAGCAGAACGTGTGCGGGCCGGGCACCTCGGCGTAGGAGCCGCGCGGTGCCAGTGCGGCCAGGTGGCGGCCCCAGGCGGGCGGGCTGATCGGGTCCAGGCTCGCGCCGAGGACCAGGACCGGGACCGTCAGGCGGCGCACCGGCCGGCCCAGCACGTGCCGCAGGTGCACGCGCAGCAGATGCCGGTAGCGGCGCGGGCCGGTCCGTCGGACGTCGCGCAGGTGCACCCGGGCCAGGCTCGGCGACTCCCGCCACAGGTCGGACCAGCAGCGGCGCAGCAGCCTCGGCAGACTTCGTGCGGCCGGGTCCGGGAACGGGCAGACCAGCGCCACCGCGACCACCGAGGGGCTGCGCAGCGCCGCCTCGGCGGCCACCTGGGCGCCGGAGGACTGGCCGGCCAGCAGGACCGGCCCGGTCCGGTGCTCGTCCAGCCAGGCCGCCACGAGGTCGGCGTACTCCGGCACGTCGAGCTCGTGCGGCGGGTCGTCGCTGCCGCCGCAGCCGGGCAGGTCGATCAGGTGTGCCCGGGTCCACCCGGCCAGGGCGCGGGTGGCCGGCTCCAGGTAGTCGCACACGCCCAGCCCGTGCACCACGACGACCTCGGGCACGCCCGGCCGGTGCTGCCCCTCGGTCCTGCTCCGGATCGCCACCATGCCGGGCGCAATACCCCCGGCGGTGGCCGCGAATCAGCGGTGCGCGGGGGAGCGGCGCACCCTCGTGTCGAACAGGCCGAGCAGCCCGGTGGTGGCCAGCACGCCGTGCACCACGCCGCGGGCGTTGACCACCTGGTAGCCGCAGTGCTGCTGCAGGGCCGCGGCCCGGCCCTCGACCAGGGCGCGGATGCCGGCGGCGGCCAGGAACGGGACCCGTTCCAGGTCCACGACCAGGCTGCTGACGCCGGGCTGGGCGGCGGCGTTCGCCACGATGGCGGCGAGCGCGTCGCTGACGTCGTGGTCGATTTCGCCGCGTACCGCGAGCCGGATGACGCCGCCACCCTCGTCGTGCTTGCTGACCGCGAACGTTGCTGTCATTCCCTGTAACCGTCCGAGAGAAGTGTTTGGCGCCGATGATGACCGACCGGGGACCACCGGGGCGGACTTGTCACCCTAATCGCGGTGCGGCGGTTCCGCTCGGATTAGGCGTTTCGGCCGATGACGACGGGGAAACCGGTCAGCATGCCGATCCTCAACCGCCTGGAAGAAGCCCGCCGGCTCGACGGCGTGAGCGACAAGCTGCAGTCCGCGGTCAGCGCCGCGGTCCGCCCGCAACGGCTGCGTGACCTGCTGCACGGCACCTGGCTGGGTCATCCGCTGCACCCGGTGATGGTGCAGGTGCCGGTCGGGGCGTTCGTCTCGACCGCGATCCTCGACCTGCTGCCCGGCGTGCGGCGGGCGCAGCAGACCCTGCTGGCCGTCGGTGTGGCGACCGCGGTCCCGGCCGCGGTGGCCGGCTGGACGGACTGGTCGCAGATGACCCGGGACCGCCGCCGGGTGGGCCTGGTGCACGCCGGCTCCAACGCGGTCGCGATCGGCCTGTACGCCGCCTCGCTGGTGGCCCGGTTGCGCGGCCGGACGGCCCGGGGCAAGGCACTGAGCCTGGCCGGGCTGAGCGCGGCGGGGTTCGGGGCGTATCTGGGCGGGCATCTCGCGTACGCGCAGAGTGCCGGAACCAATCAGGCGGCGCCGGACCTGGCGCGCCTGCCCGAGGAGTGGACCGAGGTCTGCTCGCTGGCCTCGGTGCCGGAGCGGCGGACCGTGGTGCGGCTGGCCGGCGACGTGCCGGTGCTGCTGTACCGGATCGGCGACCGGGTGTCGGCGCTGGTCGAGCGGTGCGGCCACGAGACCGGTCCGCTGGGCGAGGGCGACGTGACCGGTGCCGGCTGGGACGCGTGCGTGGTGTGCCCGTGGCACGGCAGCACGTTCCGGCTCGCCGACGGCGCCGTGGTGCACGGGCCGGCCGCCAACAACCAGCCGGTGATCCCGGTCCGCGTCCAGGACGGCCGGGTCGAGATCCGCCGGCCGTGAGCCCCCGAGGCGAAGGAGGAGAATCCATGCCCACCCGCGACGAGATGCCGTCGACGCTGCGGCGTTCCCCGAAGAAGGCGCAGGACACGTACGTCGCGGCCCACGACTCCGCGGTCGATCAGTACGGTGAGGGGGAACGCGCGCACCGCACCGCGTTCTCCGCGGTCAAGCACTCGTTCGAGAAGGTCGGCGACCACTGGGAGCCGAAGGCGAAGAAGGGCCCGAGCGACGCGAAGGCCGCCGGTGGCCGGGACACCCGGGCCGAGACGGCCGGTGGGGTGGATGCCAACGCCAGCAAGGAGCACCTGCTCGACCTCGCGAAGCGGCTCGACGTCACCGGCCGGTCCCGGATGACCAAGGCCGAGCTGGTCGACGCGATCCAGAAGGCGAACGACCGGAGCACCCGCAAGGCCCGCTCCTGACCAGCCTCGGCGGGCTGCCGGTCAGGGGACCAGCAGCTCGCCCAGGCCGGAGATGGCCAGCACCCGGGCCACGTACGGCTGCACCCCGGTGATCAGCATCCGCACCTCGCGCTGCCGGGCCACCTCGTACACCGCGGTCAGCATCCCGATCCCGGCCGCGCTCAGCAGCGGGACCCCGGACAGGTCGACGGTCAGCCGGCGGCCCCGCCCGCAGGTGCCGGCCGCGGTCATCAGATCGCGGCGCACCTGGTTGGCGTTGTCCCGGTCGATCTCGCCGCGCACGTCGGCCCGCACCCCGTCCGGCACGGCGGTGGCCAGCACCAGGTGTTCCGGGGCGCCGGCGCCGGCCCAGGGCGGCGTCACGTCGGTCAGCATCGCCTCGCGCAGCCAGGACAGGGTGCGGCTGAGCAGCCGGGACACGTGCATCTGCGAGATGCCCAGTTCGTCGGCGATCTCGACCTGGCTCAGGTTGCCCCAGAACCGCAGCGCCAGTAGCCGCCGCTCGCGGGCCGGCAGCTCGCAGAGCAGGCTTTCGACGGTGGTCCGGTCGTCGACCAGGGACAGGTCGCCGTCCACGTCGCCGATCAGGTCGCCGGCCTCGGAGCCGGTGTCGCCGAGCGGCACGTTCAGCGATTCGGTGTTGTGCGCGGCCGCGGACGTCTGCGCGCCGCGCACCTGCGTCTCGTCCAGGCCGAGGCGTTCGGCCAACTCGGCCAACGTCGGTGTGCGGGCCAGTTCGCTGGTCAGCTCGGCGCGGGCGTGCACGAATTCGAGCACCCGGTCCTGCTGTCCGCGCGGCACGTGCACCCCCCAGGTGTGGTCCCGGAAGTGCCGTTTGATCTCCCCGGTGATGGTCAGGATCGCGTACGCGGTGAACGATCCCCGCTGTGGGTCGAACCGGTCCACCGTCTTGATCAGCCCCAGCCGCGCCACCTGCACCAGGTCGTCGGTGGGCTCGCCGCGTCCGCGGTAGCGGCGGGCCAGCCGTCCGGCGAACGGCAGCGCCTCCCGGACGAAGCGTTCTCTCAGTCGCCGCTGTTCCCGGCAGTCGGCGCGTTCGCATGCGTGGGCGTACCTGTCGGCCATCAGGTCCAGGTCTTCAAGTGGTTCCAGCCGGTCCAGGTCCCGCATGGGACAACCCTTCGTTGAGACCCCGCACGGGTCCGACCTACCCACTGTGCCCCAGGAGGATGCCCCGAAACCCGGCAACCGTCCGGGTTGCCTTCTGGTAGTGCGTGCGTTCAGGGCCGAAGCGATCCCGGCCCGATGCCCGAAGAGTCTGACGGCGCCGAGGTCCGGCGTCGTCACCTTTCAGGGGGTATCGCCGCTTTGGCACCGATGTTCGCACCGCTCCGGGAGCGCAACTACCGCCTCTGGGCCACCGCCGACCTGGTGTCCACCGCCGGCACGTGGATGCAGGTCCTCGGCCTGAACTGGCTGATCCTCTCGGACACCGGCTCGGCCGCCACCATGGGCCTGGTCGTCATGCTGCAGGCCCTGCCGGTCCTGATCCTGGGCACCTGGGGCGGGGCGCTCGCCGACCGGCTGCCGGCCCGCCCGCTGCTGATCGCCTCGCAGGCGGTCCGCGCGCTGCTCGCCCTGGCCCTGGTCGCGCACGGCGGCCACCCGCTGATCTACGCGGTGGCGCTCGCCTCCGGGGTGATCAGCTCGTTCGAGGGCCCGGCCCTGGGCCGGTTCGGCTCCGCCCTGGTCCCGCCGTCCGCGCTCGGCTCGGCGCTGGCCCTCGGCTCGGTGCTCAGTTCGGCCGGCCGGATCGGGGGCATGGCCCTGGGCGGCATCCTGGTCGGCGTCACCGGCCCGGCCGCCCTGTTCGTGATCAACGCGGTCTCGTACCTGGCGGTGATCGGCGCCCTGTCCGCGATGCGCACCGGCGAGCTGCGCGACCTGCCCACCGCCGCTCCCGGCGAGCGCGGCATCCGCTCCGGCCTGCGCTACATCGCCGGTCAGCCGATCGTCCTGATCGTGCTGGCGCTGTCCTTCGTCCTCGGCTCGCTGGGCCGCAACTACCAGGTCAGCATGGCCGCCATGACGGCCGGTCCGCTGCACGCCGGTTCCGGCGCCTACGGCCTGCTGTCCACCGTCTTCGCGGTCGGCGCGGTCCTCGGCGGCCTGCTGCTGGCCGGCTCCGGCCGCTCCACCCTGCGGGTGCTGCTCGGCACCGGCCTCACCATCAGCCTGCTGCAGCTCGGCGCCGGCCTGGCCCCGAATCTCACCTCGTTCGCCGCCCTGATCCTCCCGATCGCCGCCGGCGCGGTCGTCTTCGACACCGTCGTCTCCACCCGGATCCAGCTGGACACCCGCGAGGACATGCGCGGCCGGGTGCTGGCCGCGGTCGGCATCGTCTCCTCCCTGTCCGGGATGTTCGGCGCCCCGGCGGTCGGCTGGCTCTGCGACACCGCCGGCCCCCGCGGCGCGCTGCTGCTCGGTGGCGCGATCACCACCGCCGCCGCGCTGGCCGGCGCGGCGGCCGTCGCCCGCGCCACCGGCCGTGGGCTGCACCTGCCGGAGCCCTTCACCCCGGCGGAGCAGATGGCCTGATCCGCACGGTGACAGTCCCCGCTCGGGTGAGCGGGGACTGTTTCGTCGCGACCCGGGTATGCCCCGCCCCATGTCCGTGATCAACGCCCAGGACGTCGAAACCGACGAGGTCACCGTGGTGGTCGCCACCCGCAACCGCGCCGACCGGCTCCGCGACACCGTCCCGCATCACCGAGCGCCGACGATCATCGTCGACAACGCCTCGGACCAGCCCCTGGACTTCCCCGGCGTGGTCCGGCTTCCGGAGAATCTCGGGGCCGCCGCCCGCAACATCGGCGTCGAGCTGGCCACCACCCCGTACGTCGCGTTCGCCGACGACGACTCGTACTGGCAGCCGGACTCCCTGGCCCAGGCCGCCAAGATCTTCCGTGCCCACCCCCGGACGGCCCTGCTGACGGCCCGGGTGCTGATCGGTCCCGAAGCCCGCGTCGACCCGATCTCGGACGAGATGGCCCGGGCTCCGCTCGGCACCGCGCCGGACGCCCCCGGCCCCGCGGTCCTCGGCTTCCTGTCCTGCGCCACGATCGTCCGACGCGACGCGTTCCTTGGGGTCAACGGCTTTCACCCCAGGCTCTTCGTGTACGGCGAGGAAGCCCTGCTCGCGATGGACCTCGCCGCCGCGGGCCATCATCTCGCCTACGTGCAGGCGCTGACCGTCCGCCACTTCCCGGAGCCGGCCGGCCGTGACCCCCGGGCCCGCCTGCGCCGCGAAGCCCGCAACCGGGCCCTGACCGCGCTGCTGCGCCGCCCGCCACGAGTGGTCGCGACGACCCTGGCCGAGGTCGCCCGCACCGAGCCGGCAGCCCTGCTGGACGTCACCCGGGACCTGCCGTGGGCGCTCACCCATCGGCGTCCGCTCCCCGGCGAGGTGGAGGCGGCCCTGCGCCGCCTGGAAAGCTGACCGCCCGGTTCCGGGCGGGGAGGACCCTGGCGCAGGGTGCCCCCGCCCACTCCGGAGCGACCGCTACCATCCGCCGGCCGGCGCGGCCAGGTGCACCACCTTCGTGCAGGTCATCTCGTCGAGCAACTCCGGCCCGTAGCCGAACCCGCTCCCGGAGAACCCCCGGGGCTGAGCCGCGCCCCCCGGCGCCCCGCCGAACACCGCGTTGATCTTCACGGTCCCGGCCGGCAGGGCACGCCATGCCGCCTGGGCGTTGCTCATCGACGGCGTCAGGACGGTGGCCGCGAGACCGTAGTCGGAGGCACCGGACCGGCGCAGGCCGTCGGCGAACGAGTCCACCACCATCACCGGCGCCACCGGGCCGAACGTCTCGTCGCGCATCACCGCCATGTCGTCGGTGCAGTCGGAGAGCACGGTGGGCGGATAGAACGCCCCCGGCCCGGCCGGTACCGCCCCGCCGCGCAGCGCCACCGCACCGTCCTTCACGGCCCGCTGCACCTGGTCGTCCACCGCCGCCCGCAACCGCCGGTCCACCAGTGGCCCGATCCGCGACCCCCAGGCCTCCGCCTCGGACTCCAGCGCCGCCAGGAACTCCCCGGCCACCGCCCGGTGCACGTAGATGCGTTCCACCGCGACGCAGATCTGCCCCGAGTTGGCGAACGCGCCCAGCGCCGCCTGCCCGGCCGCCCATCCCGGATCCACCCCGGCATCGACCAGCAGCGGATCCTTGCCGCCGTTCTCCAGCAGCGCCTTCGCCCCGGTCCGCGCGCACGCCGCGGCGATCGACCGCCCGGTCGCCGTCGACCCCACGTGCGCCACCACGTCGACCCGGGCCGCCGCCAGCACCGCACCCACCGCGCCGTCCCCGGCGACCATGTTCAGCACGCCGGCCGGGAAGTGCAGGGCGAACAGCTCGATCAGCCGGTGCCCGGTCCCCGGCGTCCGCTCGCTCGGCTTGTGCACCACCGTGTTGCCGGTCACCAGCGCCGCCCCGAGCAGCCCGCAGGCCACCGCCACCGGGTCGTTCCACGGCGTGATCACCGCGACCACCCCGCGCGGCCCGTACGCCATCAGGTCGATCGCGTCGTCGTTGCCGGCCAGCGTCCGCCCGCGGTGCACCGGGCCGAGTTCGGCGTACTGCCGCAGCGTGCCGACCCCGGCCAGCACCGAGTCGCGGGCGTCGGCGACCGGCTTGCCCATCTCCGCCGACATCAGGGCGGCGAGCTCGTCGGCGTCCGCCTCCACCGCGTTCGCCACCGCGTGCAGCGCCGCCCCGCGGGCCGCCGGAGCGGTCGCGGCCCAGCCCGGCGCGGCGTCGCGGGCCGCGCCCACCGCGGCCACCACGTCCCCCTCGTCGGAGGCCACGGTCCGGGTGACGAGACTGTCGTCGGCCGGGTTCGAAACGGTCAGTTCGCGGCCGGAGCCGCCCGGGCGCCACGCGCCGCCGATGAGCTGGGTGACCTCACGCATACCCGAGCGGATGCCCCGTGGAAATGACGGCAAACCAGCCCTGCGAGCGAATGTTTCCGCTGTTCAGGAAGGCCGACAAGTTTTTTTCGAGAAGTCGGTGATCTTGGGCGTAAGTCGGCGGCGCCGGGGTATCCGCCGCAGCATGCGAGTCCTGGGAATCAACGCGATCTTCCACGATCCGGCGGCTGCTCTGATCGTGGACGGTCAGGTGGTGGCCGCCGCCGAGGAGGAGCGGTTCAGCCGCCGCAAGCACGGCAAGCGCCCGGTCCCGTTCGCCGCCTGGGAGCTGCCCGAACTCTCCGCCGCGTGGTGTCTGCAGGAGGCCGGGCTGACCCCCGGTGACCTGGACGCGGTCGCCTACTCGTTCGACCCCGGGATCACCCGGGACGCCGCCGACCTGGGCCTCGACGACCCCTGGGACCACCTGCGCGTCGACTATGCCCGGCGGGCCCCGCAGTTCCTCGCCGCCGCGCTGCCCGGCCTCGACCCGGAACAGGTCCGCTTCGTGCCGCACCACGTCGCGCACGCGGCCTCGGCCGGGCTGTCCGTGCCGGACGACAACGCGGTGCTGGTCCTCGACGGGCGCGGCGAGGTCGCCGGGCACCTGGCCGGCGCCTACCGCGACGGCGAGCTGAGCGTGCTGCGCACCCAGGAACTGCCGCACTCGCTCGGGCTGCTCTACGAGGACCTGACCCGCCACCTCGGCTTCCTGCACTCCAGCGACGAGTACAAGGTGATGGCGCTCGCGTCGTACGGCAAGCCGAAGTTCCTCGATCTTCTCCGGGAGCTGGTCCGCAGCACCGGCGACGGCGGGTTCACCGTCGAGCGCATCGACTGGGGCGCGCTGGCCAAGCCGTGCGCGCCCGGCGCGGAACTCTCGGACGTGCACGCCGACCTCGCCGCCAGCGTGCAGAAACGCCTGGAAGAGGTGATCCTCGACCTGGCCCGGTGGACCTACGAGGCGTCCGGTGGCCTGCCCACTCTCACCATGGCCGGCGGCACCGCGCTCAACTGCGTGGCCAACGGCCGGCTGGCCGCCGAGGGCCCGTTCGACCGGGTCTGGGTGCAGCCGGCGGCCGGCGACTCCGGCACCGCGCTCGGCGCGGCCCTCGCGGTACACGGGCAGAGCATCCCGTTCACCACCGCCGCGCTCGGCCGCGGCTGGTCCGACGAGGAGCTGGAAGCCGACCTGAAGCGGGCCGCACTGCCCTACACCCGGCCCGCGTCGATCGCCGCCGAAGCCGCCGAGGTGCTCGCCCGCAACGGCATCGTCGCCTGGTACCAGGGGCGCAGCGAGTACGGCCCGCGCGCGCTCGGGCACCGCTCGCTGCTCGCCCACCCCGGCGACAAGGACACCCAGCGCCGGATGAACGACGTGAAGGGCCGCGAGCAGTTCCGCCCGATCGCCCCGATGGTCCGCGCCGAACGGTTCCACGACATCTTCGAAGGCGTCTACCCGAGCGAGCACATGCTGTTCGTGCACCGGGTCAAGCCGGACTGGCGGGATCGGATCCCGGCCGTCGTGCACGTCGACGGCACCGCCCGGGTGCAGACCGTGCACGCCGACACCGAGCCGGTGGTCGCCGAGATGCTCGCCGAGTTCGAGAAGCGGACCGGCCTGCCGGTGGTGGTCAACACCTCGCTGAACACCGCCGGGCGCCCGATGGTCGACACGCCCCGCGAGGCGATGGAACTGTTCGGATCGGCGCCGGTCGATCTGCTCGCGATCGGCCCGTTCGCGGTCCACCGGGCCGGGGCGTTCCGCGCGTGATCACCGTCGTGGTGCCGACCCTCGGCCGTCCCAGCCTGGGCGCGCTGCTCGCCGCGCTACCCCGCGACCTGGACATCCTGGTGGTCGACGACCGCCCGTTCCCGCCCGATCCGCTGACCGTTCCGGACCACGTCACGGTGATCCCGGGGCCGGCCTGCGGGCCGGCCGCGGCGCGCAACGCCGGCTGGCGGGCCACCCGCGCCGAGTGGGTGGTCTTCCTCGACGACGACGTGCTGCCTGGCCCGGACTGGGCGGGGCGGCTCGCCGACGATCTGGCCGACGCGAAACCGGACGTCGGCGGCGTGCAGGGCCGGCTGCGGGTGCCGCTGCCCGGGCACCGCCGGCCGACCGACTGGGAGCGGGTCACCGCCGGCCTGGCCGACGGGTCCTGGCTGACCGCCGACATGGCCTACCGCCGGGCGGCCCTCGAAGCGGTCGACGGCTTCGACGAGCGGCTGCCGCGCGCCTTCCGCGAGGACGCGGACCTGGCCTACCGGGTGCGCGCGGCCGGCTGGCGGCTGACGACGGGGGAGCGCACGACACTGCACCCGGTCCGCCCGGAGAGCCCCTGGGTCAGCCTGCGCACCCAGCGGGGCAACGCCGACGACGCCCTGCTGCGCCGGATCCACGGTCCGGACTGGCGGCGGCGCCTGGAGATCCCGCCCGGCCGCCGGTCCCGGCACGCGGGGATCACCGGGCTGCTCGCCGCCGCGCTGATCGCCGGGGCGGCCGCGGCGGTCACCCGGCGCCGCGGCTGGACGGTCGCCGCGGCGGCCGCGGCCACCGGCTGGGTGGCCGGCACCGCCGAGTTCGCCACCGCCCGGATCGCGCCCGGGCCGCGCGACCGGCGGGAGGTCGCGACGATGGTCGTCACCAGCGTCGCCATTCCGCCGGTGGCGGTCGCCCACTGGCTGCGCGGCTGGTGGCGCTGGCGATCAGCGGCACCCAAAGCAGCGGCGGCATTGACAGCAGCGGCCCCCGAAGCAGCGGCGGCATTGACAGCAGCGGCCCCCGAAGCAGCGGCGGCGTTGACAGCAGCGGCATCCAACGCAGCGGCGGCACCCGAGGCGGCAGGGCGGCACGTAACGGCCCCGGAGGCAGCGGCGGCGGCACCGAGACCGGCGGCCGGGTGATGTCGCGGCTCTACGACGCCGTCCTGTTCGACCGGGACGGCACGCTGATCGCCGACGTCCCCTACAACGGTGACCCGGACCGGGTCCGGCCGATGCCCGGCGCCCGGGCCGCCCTCGACCGCCTGCGCGCCGCCGGCCTGCGCCTCGGCGTCGTCACCAACCAGTCCGGGCTGGCCCGCGGCAACTTCACCCCCGGGCAGCTCGCCTCCGTCCACCACCGGGTCGAGGAGCTGCTCGGCCCGTTCGACACCTGGCAGATCTGCCCGCACGACGACACCGCCGGCTGCGACTGCCGCAAACCGCGACCGGGAATGATCGTCGAGGCCGCGCGGGCGCTGGGCACCACCCCGCAGCGCTGCGTGGTGGTCGGCGACATCGGGCGGGACATGGCCGCGGCCCTGGCCGCCGGGGCCGCCGGCATCCTGGTGCCGACCCCGGTCACGCTGCCCGACGAGGTCGACGCCGCCCCGGCCGTGGTGCCCGACCTGACCGCGGCCGCCGAGCTGATCCTGCACCGCGAAGCCCTGGTCACCCCGGCGCCGCGGCCCCACCCGGCCGGCACGGTGCTGGTGGTGCGCTCCGACTCGGCCGGCGACGTGCTGGTCACCGGGCCGGCGATCCGGGCGGTCGCGCACGGCAGTGAGCGGGTGGTGCTGCTCTGCGGGCCCCGCGGCCGGGCGGCGGCCGAGCTGCTGCCCGGCGTCGACGAACTGATCTCGTGGAAGCTGCCGTGGATCGACCCGGAACCCGATCCGGTGGCGGCGGCCGATCTCGGCGGGCTGACCGAGCGGATCCGGGCGGCCGGGGTGGACGAGGCGGTGGTGTTCACCTCGTACCACCAGTCGGCGCTGCCGCTCGCGCTGCTGCTGCGCACCGCCGGGGTGCAGCGGATCACCGCGATCAGCGAGGACTATCCGGGCTCCCTGCTGGACGTGCGGCACCGGGTACCGCCCGGGGTGCCGGAGCCGGAACGGGCCCGCAGCGTGGCCGCGGCGGCCGGGTTCGGACTGCCCCCGGGCGACGACGGCGGCCTGCGGGTACGCGGCGACGACGGCTTCCCGGCCCGCGCCGGCGGCGGCCCGCGAGTACGTGACGGTAAGGGCCCACGACTGCGTGACGGCGAGGACCCGCGAGTACGTGACGGCGAGGACCCGCGAGTACGTGACGGCGAGGACCCGCGACTACGTGACGGCGAGGATCCGCGGGTGCGGGAGAGCGGCGGCCCGCGGGCGGGTGTCCCGCGACAGGTCGCGGGTGGCGGGCACGTGGTGGTGCACCCCGGGGCCAGCGTCGAGGCGCGCTCCTGCCCGCCGGACAACCTGCGGCGCATCGTGCGCGAACTCACCGCGGCCGGGCACCGCGTCACGGTCACCGCGGGGCCGGGCGAGGAGAACCTGGCGGCGTACGTCGCCGATGCCGTGGCGGACCTGGTGGCGCCGCCCACCCTGACCGATCTCGCCCACCTGGTGGCGGCCGCCTCCTGCCTGGTGGTCGGCAACACCGGCCCGGCGCATCTGGCCGCCGCCGTCGGCACCCCGGTGATCAGCCTGTACGCGCCGACCGTCCCGTACGCCCAGTGGGGTCCCTACCGGGTGCCGGCGGTCCGGCTCGGCCGGGCCGGCGCCGCCTGCCGTGACACCCGGGCCACCCGCTGCCCGGTGCCCGGCCATCCCTGCCTGTCCACCGTCGAACCGGCCCAGGTGCTCGACGCCGTCGAGCGGCTCGGCGCCGCCAGCCTTGAGGACGTCGCGTGAACATCCTGCTCTGGCACGTGCACGGCTCCTGGACCACGTCGTTCGTCCAGGGCAAGCATCGCTACCTGATCCCGGTCAACGACGCCCGCGACGCGTGGGGCCGCGGCCGGGCCCGCACCTTCGACTGGCCGGACAGCGTCGAGGAGCTGCCGCTGGACCAGATCCGCGACGCGGACGTGGCGATCGTCCAGCGGCCCGAGGAGATCGACCTGGTGCCACCCAGCCTGCCGGTGATCTACGTGGAGCACAACACCCCGAAGGGCGACGTGCCGAACACCCGGCACCCGATGGCCGACCGGGACGACCTGATCATCGCCCACGTCACCCACTTCAACGACCTGTTCTGGGACTGCGGCGGCACCCGGACCACGGTGATCGAGCACGGCATCGTGGAGCCGAAGGCCCGCTGGACCGGCGAGCTCGACCGTCTCGCGATCGTCACCAACGAGCCGGTACGCCGCGGCCGGGTGACCGGAACCGACCTGTTCGAGCGGTTCACCGCGGCGGCCCCGATCGACGTGTTCGGGATGGGCGTCGCCGATCTGCCCGGCGACCGGATCACCCCGCACGAGGACCCGCCGCAGCACGCCATGCACGACCTGCTCGCCCAGCGCCGTGCCTACCTGCATCTGTGCCGATGGACCTCGCTCGGCCTCAGCCTGATCGAGGCCATGCAGATCGGCATGCCGGTGATCGCGCTGGCCACCACCGAGGCGATCGCCGCCGTGCCGGACGGCGCCGGAGTGCTCTCCACCCGGGTCGACACGCTCGTCGAGGCCGCCCACTGGCTCATCGAGGAACCCGACGAGGCCCGCCGGATGGGCGAACGGGCGCGCCGCGCGGCGCTCGCCCGGTACGGGCTGGACCGCTTCCTCGCCGACTGGGACCACCTTCTGGAGGGACACACATGCGGATCGCGATGATCTCGGAACACGCCAGCCCGCTCGCGGCGCTCGGCGGGGTGGACGCCGGCGGGCAGAACACGCACGTGGCCGACCTGGCCTCGGCGCTGGTCGCGGACGGCCACGAGGTGCGCGTGTACACCCGGCGCGACAGCCCCGACCTGCCCGCGACGGTGCCGGTCGAGGCCGGCTTCGAGGTGGTGCACGTCCCGGCCGGGCCGGAGCGGACGCTGCCCAAGGACGACCTGCTGCCGTTCATGGGCGACTTCGCCACCTGGATGGCGCGGGACTGGCTGGCCTGGCCGCCGGACGTCGCGCACGCGCACTTCTGGATGAGCGGCCTGGCCGCGGTCACCGCGGCCCGCCGCTGCGACGTGCCGGTGGTGCAGACCTTCCACGCCCTCGGCTCGGTGAAACGCCGCCACCAGGGGACCGACGACACCAGCCCGGCGCACCGCGTCGCCTACGAGCGGCAGCTCGGCCGGGTCGTCGACCGGGTGATCGTGCAGTGTCAGGACGAGCTCGACGAACTGCTGCTGCTCGGGGTGCCCCGGGCCCGCACCACGCTGGTGCCCTCCGGGGTCAACGTCGAACGGTTCCGCAAGGACGGGCCGGTCGCCCCGCGCGACAGCCGGCCGCGGATCCTGTCGGTCGGCCGGCTCGTCCCCCGCAAGGGTTTCGAGGACCTGATCCGGGCGCTGCCCGAGGTGCCCGGCGCGGAGTTGGTGATCGCCGGTGGGCCGCCGGCCGCGGCGCTCGGCCAGGACCCGTACGCCCAGCGGCTGCTGCACCTGGCCAAGGAGTGCCACGTCGAGGACCGGGTGGAGCTGCTCGGCGCGGTGCCGGCCGCCCGGATGCCGGCCTGGTACCGCTCGGCCGACGTGGTCGCGGCCACCCCCTGGTACGAGCCGTTCGGCCTGACTCCGCTCGAAGCCATGGCCTGCGGTGTCCCGGTAGTCGCGACCGCCGTCGGCGGCCTCACCGACACCGTCGTCGACGGGGTCACCGGCGACCTGGTGCCCGCCCACGACCCGCACGGGCTCGGGCTGGCGCTGCGCCGGCTGGTCACCGACCAGAGCCGGCGGCTCAGCTACGCGGCCGCCGCGGTCGACCGGGCCGTGCACGCCTACGCCTGGCCGCACATCGCCGCCCGGATGAGCGCGGTCTACGCCCGGGTCGCCTCGCTGTCGGCGGCGGTCGCCTGATGGACCCCCTGGACAAGCACCTCGCCGCCCTGGCCGCGTCGCTCGCCCCGTTCCGGACCGTCGGGGCCCGCCTCGCCGACTGGGGTGCCGACCTGGCCGCACACCTCGGCGGCGGCGGCCGGCTGCTGGTCGCCGGCAACGGCGGCAGCGCCGCCGAGGCACAGCACCTGGCCGCCGAGCTGGTCGGCAAACTCCGCGAGGACCGCATGCCGCTGTCCGCGATCGCGCTCACCCCGGACTCCTCGGCGGTCACCGCGATCGGCAACGACTACGGCTTCGACGAGGTCTTCGCCCGGCAGGTGCGGGCCCACGGGCGGCCCGGTGACGTGCTGCTGGTGCTCTCCACCAGCGGCCGCAGCCCCAACCTGGTCGCCGCGGTGCGGGCCGCCCGGGACTGCGGGATGCGCACCTGGGCGATGGTCGGCGCCGGGTCCAGCCCGGTCGGCGACGCCTGCGACGAGGTGCTGCACTGCCCGTCCCCCGACTCACAGGTGGTCCAGGAACTGCACCTGGTCGCGGTGCACATCATGTGCGAACACATCGACCTCAATCTTTCGCAGCCGACGGCTGGAGGCACCCGCGTGAAGAAGCCACTGCTGGTCGTGGTCGGGGACACCCTGCTGGACCGGGACGTCGAGGGCACGGTGCGCCGGATCGCGCCGGACGCCCCGGCGCCGGTCCTCGACGAAACGGAGGTCAGCGAGCGTCCGGGCGGCGCTGGCTTGGCCGCGCTGCTCGCGGCCGGCCGCGAGGACTACGACGTCGCGCTGGTCACCGCCCTGGCGGGCGACGCCGCCGGCGCACGGTTGAGCGAGCTTCTCACCGCCGCCGGGATTGCGGTGTACGCCTTGCCGCTGCCCGGGTCGACCCCGCAGAAGATCCGGATGCGCGCCGCGGGTCAGGTGCTGCTGCGCCTGGACCGGGGCGGGGACGCGCGGATGCCCGGTGAGGCGCCGGACGGGCTTCTCGACGTGCTGAACGAGGCATCCGCGATCCTGGTCAGCGACTACGGGCGCGGGGTGGCCGGGCACCCGGCGGTGCGGGCCGCGCTGGCGGCGGCGAGCGCGCCGATCGTCTGGGATCCGCACCCCAACGGCGCCACCCCGGTGCCGGGAGTCGCGCTGGCCACCCCGAACCTGGCCGAAGCGAAAGGGTTCTCCGGCGACGCCGGGAAGGGCACCATGCTGACCACCGCGCAGCGGACCGGGCACCACCTCCTCGACCACTGGCGGGCCCGGGCCGTGGCGGTGACCTGCGGGGCCGGCGGGGCGGTGCTCAGCCAGGCCGGCCCGACCCCGCTGGTCATCCCGGCCGGGGCGGACGCCGGGGACCGCGACACCTGCGGGGCCGGCGACCGGTTCGCGGCGGCCGCCGCTCTCGCGCTGGCCGGCGGGGCACTGGTCTCCGAGGCGGTGCAGGACGCGGTGGCGGCGGCCACCACCTATGTGCTGAACGGTGGGGTGACCGCGGCCCTGTCCCCGGCCGCCGCCACCCCGGCCGTTCCCGCCCCGGAACGCATCGGCGCCGACGCGGCCGGGCGGCTCGCCGCCGAGGTCCGCGACCGGGGCGGGGTCGTGGTCGCCACCGGCGGCTGCTTCGACCTGCTGCACACCGGGCACCTGGCCACCCTGCGCGCCGCCCGCGGGCTCGGCGACTGCCTGATCGTCTGCCTCAACAGCGACGAGTCGGTGCGCGGGCTGAAAGGACCGGACCGGCCGATCAACGCGCAGGCCGACCGGGCCCGGCTGCTCGCCGCCCTGGACTGCGTGGACGCCGTGGTCATCTTCGACGAGCCGACGCCCGAGGCGGTGCTCAGCTGGCTGCGGCCCGACGTCTGGGTCAAGGGCGGCGACTACGCCAGCCTGCCCGAAGCGGACCTGGTCAAACGCTGGGACGGCCAGACCGTGATCGTGCCCTACCTCGACGGGCGCTCGACCACCCGGACCATCGACGCGGCCCGGTCCCTGACCGCGGCCGCCGACAGCAGGAGGTAACAGCAGCATGGACGCAGTGATCGTGACCGGCGGATCGAGCGGGCTCGGCGCCGCCGTCGTCGACGCCGTGATCAAGGCCGGCGGACAGCCGGTGGTGATCGACCGGCAGGCGCCCGCCCGGGAGGGCGTCCCGTGGATCGAGTGCGATCTCGCCGACACGCGGGCCGCGGAACGGGCGACCCGGGAGGCGATCGCCGCCGTCGACGCGACGGTCAGCGGGGTGGTCACCGCCGCCGGCTTCGACGTGCCGGGAACGCTGCTCGACGTGCCGGGGGAGACCTGGGACCGGATCGTGGCGGTGGACCTGCTGGCCACCGCGGCGGTGGTCCGCGCGGCGCTGCCCGCGCTCAAGGAATCCCACGGGACCGTCGTGACGGTGGCGTCGACCCTGGGGATCAAGGCGGTGTCGGACGCCACGGCGTACTGCGCGGCGAAGTTCGGGGTGGTGGGATTCACCCGGGCGCTCGCGGCGGAACTGGCCGGCGAGGTCGGGGTGACCCTGGTGATCCCCGGCGGGATGCGGACCAGATTCTTCGACGAGCGTGACGACAGGTACAAGCCCGGGCCGGACGCGCTGCTCAACGATCCGTGCAACGTGGCGGACGCGATCCTGTTCGCGCTGCAGCAGCCGGCCGGATGCGCGGTGCGGGAACTGGTGATCGCGGCGGAGACGGAGACGTCCTACCCGTGATCCTGGTGTTGCGCGCCCTCGGAGTGGGCGACCTGGCGACCGGGGTGCCCGCGCTGCGGGCGCTCCGGTCCGCCTTCCCGGGGCGGGAACTCGTGCTGGCGGCGCCGAGGTGGTTGACGCCGCTGGTGGACCTGATCGGCGGAGTGGACCGGGTGCTGCCGGTCGACGGACTCGACGGGGTGGGCGCACCCGGTCTCCCGGAGGCGGTTTCCGGGGCGGAGCTCGCGGTGAACCTGCACGGCAGCGGGCCGGAGTCGCATCGGATGCTGCGCGGAGCCGGGCGGTTGTGGGGGTTCCGGTGTGCCGCGGCGGAGCATCTCGACGGGCCGGAGTGGGTGCGGGACGAGCATGAGGTGCATCGCTGGTGCCGGATGCTGCGGTACTACGGCGTCGCCGCGGACGAATCGGATTTGTCGCTGATGAAGCCGTTGGTGGGGTCGGCTTCGGTCACCGTGGTGCACCCGGGGGCCAAGTCGGCGTCCCGGCGGTGGCCGCCCGAGCGGTACGCGGCGGTGGCGCGCGAGCTGGCCGGGCGGGGACACCGCGTGGTGATCACCGGGAGCGGGGCGGAACGGGACCTGACCGCGAAAGTGGCGGCGGACGCGGGCCTCGGGCCGGAGGCGCTGCCGGACACCGACATCGGGTCGCTGGCCGCGCTGATCGCCGGCGCCCGGCTGCTGATCAGCGGGGACACCGGGGTGTCGCACCTGGCCACCGGGTTCGGGACGCCGTCGGTGACATTGTTCGGGCCGATGTCGCCGGCCTACTGGGGGCCGCCGCCGGGACGGGCGCGGCACCGGGTGATCTGGCACGGCACGAGCAGCGAGCGCGGCGACCGGCCCGGCCCGGACGTGCACCCGGCGCTGCTCGCCGTCACCGTCGACGAAGCCCTGGCCGCGGCGGACCACGCGCTCGCGGCACCGTGACGCTCCATCGAGGAGCGACGATCAGTTGTCGGCCGCGGCGCCCGACGGGACGAATGTGATCTTGGTGTTCGCCGCCTTGGATCCTTCCCCGGGTGCCCTTTTTCGCCGTAACCGCCGGATGTCCGCGCGGACGCCTGGTTAACGTAGCGGCATGCCCCCTGACGGTTGCGCCCGGTGGCGTGGGCACATCATCGTGTGCGGGCTGGACGACGTCGGGCTGCGGACCGTGGAGCAGCTCTATCACGCCGGCGTCCGGGTCGTCGTGGTGGAGGACATCGCGGATCCGCGGCTGGTCCGGGTGGTGCGTGGCTGGGGCGTTCCGGTCGTGGTCGGCAGCCCGCGGCTGCAGGAGACGCTGGACGAGGCCGGGCTGCCCGGCGCGGTCGCGGTGATCTGTGTGCTCGCCGACGACCTGCACACCCTGGAGGCCGCGCTGTTGATGCGCGAGCTGCGCCCGGACGTGCGGGTGGTGGTGCAGCTGCGGAATCCGGCGGTCGGGCGGGCGCTGTCGGCGATGCAGGTCAGCGTGCTGGACGTGGCCGGGCTGTCGGCGCCGTCGATGGTCGAGGCCTGCCTGCGCAGCGGGACGCACGAGCTGGATCTGGACGGGCAGCCGTTCGTGGCGGCGCAGGTGGTCGCCGAGCAGTCCGGGACATTGCGGACGCGGTACGGGTCGTTGGCGCCGCTCGCGGTGATGCCGGCGGCGGCCGCCTCGGACGACGACGTGGTGATCTGTCCCGGTCGGGACCATCCGGTGCGGCCCGGGGACCTGGTGACCCTGCTGGGCACGCCGGAGGAACTGGCGGCGGCGCGGCTGCTGGACAAGGCGCGCGGTCCGGCGCACGCCGGACCCGGACGGTGGGCGCGGTCGCTGCACCTGGCCGGGTCCGTGCTGCGGGCGCTGGACAGGCGGATAGCGTACGCGTCGATCGCCCTGATGCTGCTGCTCAACCTCTCCATCGTGGTGCTGCAACTGGGCTACCGGGAGCCGGACGGCACCCGGATGACGCTGCTCGACGCGGTCTACTTCTCGGTCGAGTCGATCGCCACCGTCGGCTACGGCGACTACAACTTCCGCCACCAGCAACCCTGGCTGCGCTGCTTCGCGATCGGCCTGATGATCCTCGGCGCGTGCTTCGCCGCGACGTTCATCGCGCTGCTCACCAACGTGCTGGTCTCCATCAAGATCCAGGAAGCGCTCGGGAACCGGCTGCTCGACCGGCTCACCGACCACGTCGTGGTGATCGGGATCGGCTCGGTCGGCACCCGGGTCGTCGAGGGCCTGCGGGCCAGCGGCACCCGGGTGGTGGTGATCGAGTCGGACGAGGACAACCGGTACATCGACCAGGTCCGCGACAGCGGCGTGCCGGTGCTGATCGGCGACGCCACGCTGCCCCGCACCCTGGACCGGGTGCAGCTCGGGTCGGCCCGCGCGGTCGCCGTGCTGACCAGCGACGACCTGGTCAACCTGGAGACCGGGCTGGCGGTCCGGGACCGGCTCGGCGAGCGCTGGGGATCGGTGCCGGTGGTGCTGCGGCTCTTCGACCGGACGCTGGCCGCGACCGTCGAGCACACCTTCGGGCTGGGTCTGGCCCGCTCCACGGCGGCCCTGGCCGCGCCGTGGTTCGTCGGGGCGGCGCTGGGGCTGGACGTGCTCGCCACGTTCTACGTCGGGTCGCAGCTCATGCTGGTCGGGCGGCTCACCGTGGCCGCCGGCGGCGGGCTCGACGGGCTGGCCATGCAGGACCTGTCGGCGCGCACCCGGGTGGTGGCGATCCGCCGGGCCAGCGGGCACGGCGAGCTGGAACACCCGCCGCGGCGCGACACCCGGTTCGCGGCCGGCGACCAGGCGCACCTGATCGGGCCGTACGAGGAGCTGCTCCAGGTGCTGCGCCGGGACGCGCTGTCGACCTCGGAACTCACGCCGTCGGAAAATGTCGTACCCGGTCGTTAGGTTGTGGGCCTCGTCGTTGGTGGGGAGGGTCCCGATGTACCGGCAGGGTGATGTGCTGATCGTTCCGGTTCCGCCGGCCGGGGTGCCGGCGTGCGCGCCGGTGCCCCGGGACCCGCGCGGGCGGATGGTGCTGGCGCGCGGTGAGGCCACCGGGCACGCCCACGTGGTCGGCGGGCCCGGGGTGCGGCTGGTCGCCGACCTCGACGACCCGGAGCGGATGTTCGTCGAGGTGCCGGCGCACGGGCGGGTGTCCCACGAGGAGCACGGGCCGATCGCGCTGCCCTCCGGGGTCTACCGGGTGATCCGGCAGCGGGAATATGTTCCGGGCGCGTTCCGTCCGGTCGCGGACTGAGACGGGGGAGCGGATCGTGCGACTCACGCATGAGCAGGAGGCGCTGGCGGCCGCCGTCGAGGACCGGTGGCTGGCCGCCGCGGTGGCGACCGGGCCGGGGGACCGGGCCGCGGCCGAGGCCGGGGTGCGGGCGGCGTATCGGTCGGCCGGGCTGGCCCCACCGGAGCGGATCTACTGGGTGGGGTCGCCGCGGGCGGCTCTGCTGCTCGGCGGGGCCGACCCCGGCGCCGAGGGGCCGGCCTGGCTGGCGGAGGCGGCGGCCGGCCTGCGGCGACAGGGCTGGTCACCGGGGGAGCCGGCCGGGGCGTCCGTGCGACGGCGGGTGCGCACCGAGCCGTGGGCGGCGGCGCGCAAGGCCGCCCTGGCGGCGTTCGGGGCGCAGGGCTGGGCGCAGCTGAGCGGGGCGGCCGGGCGGCGGTCGTGGGCGCTCGTGATGGACATGGTGGCCGGGCGGCTGCGGCAGCGGCTCGGCGAGGATGTGGCCGCCCTCGGGCGGGAGTTCCAGCGGCCGGTGCTCGACGCGATCTACGGGCAGCACGACGGCGCGTGGCTGAGCACCTTCGACGCGGGGGACCGGCTGCTGCCCGGGGCCGGGCTGATGGGCGGGCTGGCCGGGCTCGCGCAGGTCGCGGGGAACGCCGGCTGGTGGTGGGCGCACGAGCGGGTCGCCGTGCTCACCGAGCGTCCGGTGGCGCTGACCCGCGACAACGTGGGGCGGCTGCACCGGGGCGACGGGCCCGCCCTGGAGTTCGCCGACGGCTACGGATTGTGGGCCTGGCGCGGTATGCCGATCCCGGCCGGGCTCGCCGCTGAGCTGCCCCGGCTCAGCGTGGACCGGATCCGGGGCGAGTCCAATGCCGAGATCCGGCGGGTGATGCTGGAACACTTCGGCTACGAGCGGTATCTGCGGGAGGCCGGCGCCCGTAAGCGGGATGCGGACGAGACCGGGGTGCTGTGGTGGCTGGACCTGCCGGGGGACGAGCCGCTGGCGATGGTCGAGGTGGTCAACGCGACGCCCGAGCCGGACGGGAGCAGCCGGGTGTACTGGTTGCGGGTGCCGCCGCAGACCCGGACCGCTCGGGAGGGGGTGGCCTGGACGTTCGGGCTGACCGCGGACGAATATCAGCCGTTGATCCAGACCTGACCGCGGTCCCGCGGTTTCGGGCCGGTCCGTTGCTGTCCCGCGGTCTTGCGCTGTCTCGCGGTTTTGCGCTGTCTCGCGGTTTTGCGCTGTCCCGCGGCCTTGCGCGGGCCGGCAGCCGGGGTGGATCGTCAGGGGGTGGGGAGCCAGCCGTTCTGGAGGGCGGCGATCTGGGCTTCGTAGGTGTCGAGGCCGTCGTCGGACAGGATGCCGGGCAGCAGATCGCCGAAGGCGTTCACCTCGGCGACGGCGTGCGAGCGCCAGTTCGCGTGGAACATCAGGTCCACGCCGGCGTGCAGCGTGCCGGGGAAACAGGCGGCGGCCCGCTCGCAGGTCCGCATCGCCGCGGCCCACGCCGCGCCGCCGGCCGCCGCGCGGACGGCGGCGACGTCACCGCGGGCGTTGCCCAGGTGGAGATTCGTCATCGGGGAACGGCTCGTGCGGGCGACGACGTGCCGCGCCCGACCGGCGATCACGACCACCCGCAGATCCAGGACTCTGCCGGCGAGGGCCGCCTTGGGGAACCAGCGTTCGACGTGCAGGCCGTCCGGTGCCAGCCGGTCGATGATCGCGGCGATCGAGGCCTCGTCGTCGTAACGGCGTACCCGCAGGTTGTTGAAGATCTTTCCGTCGGCCAGCTCCACCGAGGTGACCGCCATGATCGGGCGGTGGCCGCCCGGTCGCCGGCCGCCGAGCGCGAGGGCCAGGACGCCGGACGCCGACGAGCCGTAGGCCGCCTTGACGAAGACCCGGCTCCATCCCGCCGTGTCCAGCGCGGATCGCAGCGCGGCATACCCGGTGACCGCGATCTCCAGCGCGGGCGGCACGGGGACTCCGGCGGCGGACAGGACGGCGTGGCAGCGGGGCTTGGCGGTCATCGTCAGAATGTCCGCCGGCCGGTTCAGCAGGATGCCGCCACCGGCCTCGATCCGGTGCAGGGCCACTGCCAACCCGGCGAAGGCCGCCGCCCCACCGACGATCTCGCCGTGCTCCGCTGTCGGTCCGGCGGAGACAGCGGCCTGGTCGTGCTCCGCTGTCGGTCCGGCGGAGACAGCGGCCTCGCCGTGCTCCGCTGTCGGTCCGGCGGAGACAGTGGCCTCGCCGTGCTCCGCTGTCGGCCCGGCGAAGGTCGCCGCCCCGTCGTGCTCCAAGGGCGGGTCCGGGCGGTGTCCGCCGTCCCGGCCCGAGTGGTGGCGCGGCCGGTGTCCGGGGTCCAGCGGCGGCGGTGCGGTGGTGCCCAGGGCGCGGAGCAGGGCGTCGACCTCGGCGTTCTCGCCCGGCGAATCGATCCGGGTCAGGGTGTCGGGGCCGGGGACCCGGCCGGTGAGCAGGACCTCGCGCCACGGGAAGATCTCCGGCGTGGGCAGGCCGGCGCGGTCGGCGGCCGTGACGAATCGGCCGACCCGGCGGTTCTCCGGGTTGCCGACGACGGCGAGGCGGCTCACTCGGCGGCCGTGACGAATCGGGCGACCCGGCGGTTCTCCGGGTTGCCGACGACGGCGAAGCGGCTCACTCGGCGCAGACCGTGTAGCGGCCCCAGCGCTCCTCCTCCTGGCGCTCGGACACGTCGACGGTGACGCCGGGCAGCTCGTCGGCGACCCGCTGCGCGGTCTCCGGCGACATGAAGTGGTGGTGCAGGTCGAGGGTGGTCAGGTGGGTCAGCGGCTGCCCGGTCAGCAGCGACTCGGCGCCGGTGTCGCCGAGGGTGCCCAGGGACAGGTCGAGCCGGGTCAGGCGGGCCACCACCGGCGCCGCGGCGACCGCGGCGGCCAACTCGTCGGCGATCTCGGCGTTGCACAGGCCCAGGTGGGTGAGCGCGGGCAGGGAGCGACCGGCCAGGATCGGCGCGAGGTCCTCGGCGCGGGCGTCGCCGCCGTAGTTCGCCACGCCCAGCCACAGTTCGAGGTGGGTGAGGGCGGGCAGCTCGCACGCGCCGACCGTGCGGATGACCGGGGCGGGCAGGCCGCCGGACTGGATCACCAGCTCGCGCAGCGCCGGATACCGGCCGGGTTCGAGGCCGAGACCCTCCGAGCCGCGCACCCACAGCACCTCCAGCGCCGGGAACGCCTCCAGCAGCGGTGTCACGTCGCCCTGGTTGATCCAGGAGATCTCGCACTGCTCGTAGGTCATCTCGCCGAGGAACAGCGCCCGCAGCCGGCTGAGCCGGGCCACGCGGCCGATCAGCAGCTCGGCCGGGAACGCGGTGTCGAAGGCGGACCCCCAGTTGCCGACGACCAGAGCGGTGGGACCGCCCGGCCCGGCCCGCTCCAGCACCCGGTCGAGGGCGGCCTCGAACTCGGACAGCTCGGCCTCGTAGTCCTCCAGGTCGATCCGCCACGCCACGGCCGCCGGGTCGACGGGGCCCTGCTCGTCCGCCACATCGACGATCGGCAGACCCGCGAAGGTGGTCAGGTGTTCGTTGATGGTCACGGGACTCCCTCGTCCGTCGTACCGGATCAGTGCCGGAAAGCTACCAACCCCCGCCGACACTGTCTGATCAGGGACTCGTCCCTCGACCAGCGAGTTGATCACTGTCAGTATGTGCGAGCCGACTTCCCGTGATGACGAGGAGGGCTCGTGATCACCATCCTGCTGGTGCGGCACGCGGACATCGACCTGCCGCCGGTCTCGGCCGATCCACCGTTGAACGAGGCGGGCCGCCGCCGCGCCGAGGCCCTGGCGCACCTGCTCGGCGCGGCCGGCGTCAGCACGGTGTTCACGTCGGCGTTCCGGCGTACGCGGGAGACCGTCGAACCGCTCAAAATGGCGTCGCGGGAGATGCCGAGCGCGGCTACCGTGGCTCATGAGGCGCGCGCCGGCAGATACGGCGCCGTCGTGTTGATCGCCGGCCACAGCAACACGGTGCCCGAGGTGATTGCCGCCCTCGGCGCCCCGCCCCCGGCCATCGGCGAGACCGATTTCGACAACCTCTTCGTGGTGACGACCGCGGACGATGCCGAGCCCGGCCTGCTGAGGCTGAAATACGGGATTTCCCTCTCCTGAGTTGTATCTGGCGCCGCCCGGCTCGCATCTGTTCCACCAGAAGCGCCACGATCGGATTCGAGGTTGACCATGACGTACGCCCACCGGATCAGCTGCATCACCCCACCCTTCATTCTGACCAGGCTCCTGGACAGCGACAACGTCGACATCCGCCAGGCGGCCCTGTCCACTCTGGTGTCGACCGCGCACCTGCGCGGCGAGCGCAGCGTCCGCGGCCTGATCGCCGGCGCGCTGGCCTCGCCGTCGGACGGCCGGCGCAGTGTCTACGACTGCCGGCACAGCACGTTCCTGCCGTTCGCCACGCTGGTCCGCTCGGAGGACGACGCCGCCGTCTCGGACGCCTCGGCGAACCGGGCCTTCGACGGTTTCGGCGCGACCCGCTCGTTCTACGCCGAGGTGTTCCAGCGCAACTCTATCGACGACCGCGGCATGCGGCTCGAGGGATACGTGCACCGGGGTCGCCGGTACAACAACGCGTTCTGGGACGGCCAGGAGATGGTCTTCGGCGACGGGGACGGCCAGGTCTTCACCGACTTCACCGGGTCGCTGGACGTGATCGCCCACGAGCTCACGCACGGGGTCACCGAGCACACCGCGGGCCTGGAGTACCACGGCCAGTCCGGCGCGCTGAACGAGTCGATCTCCGATGCGTTCGGTTCGATGGTCAAGCAGTGGTCGCTGGGCCAGACCGCGGACCAGGCGGACTGGCTGATCGGCCCGGAGGTGTTCACCCCGCACATCGACGCCGACGCGCTGCGCTCGATGAAGGCGCCCGGCACCGCGTTCGACAACAAGCTGTTCGGCAAGGACCCGCAGCCCGACCACATGTCGCGCTACGTCGACGCGCCGGACACCGACGAGGGTGACTGGGGTGGTGTGCACACCAACTCGGGCATCCCGAACAAGGCGTTCTACCTGGTCGCCATCGGGATCGGGGGGAAGAGCTGGGAGGCCCCGGGGCACATCTGGTACGAGTCGCTCAAGGCGTCGACGTCCAAGGCCCAGTTCCAGGACTTCGCCGACACCACGTATCGCAAGGCGGAGCAGCTCTACGGAACGGACAGCAGGGAGCAGCAGGCCGTCAAGGCGGCCTGGGACGGGGTGGGTATCCAGGTGACCACGACACCGACGCTCGCGCGCTAGATGCGGGTGTCCCTGGCGTCGCACGGCGGGATGGCGGCCGCGATCACCTCGCGGCTGCCACCCCGGGTGCTGGACGCCGATCGCCTGCCGCGGGACGCGGCCCAGGAGCTGCGCCGCCTGGTCGCGGCCGCCACCGCGGATCCGGGTGGCGCAGCTCCGTCCCCGCGCGCCCGCGACGCCATGACGTACACGGTCACGATCGACGACGGCCCGCGTTCGACCACGCTGACCGCCTCCGACACGACGATGTCAGCGGCCTTCGGCGAGCTGGTCGCGTGGCTCGACCAGCGGATCGGTTGACGCGGCCCGGTCGGTGAGCTGTCCGGCGTACGCGCCGTGCACGTCAGCGGTCCCGGCGTCGCGGCCCCGTGCCTCGTCGTGCACGGCCGAGACCGGGACGCGATTCTCGCCGACGGTCGGCTCGGCTTTGGGGCGACCGTGCCGGCTGTCCCACACGTCGCGCAGGATGATCTGCACGATGCCGGCGACCGGGATGGCCAGCAGTGCGCCGAGGATGCCGGCCAGCTCGACCGCGATCAGGATCGCGACGAGCACGGTGAGCGGGTTGAGCTGCACCGTCCGGGCGAAGATCAGCGGTTGCAGCAGGTGGTTCTCCAACTGCTGGTAGAGGACGAAGAAGACGATCACCACGATTCCGGCGGTGGTCGACTGGACGAATGCCGCGATGGTGGCGGCCACGGCGCCGAGCGTGGCGCCGACCAGCGGCACGAGGTCGGCGATACCGACGAACAGAGCGATCAATCCGGCGTACGGGACGTGCAGGACCGTGAGGACGGCGAAGGTCAGCGCGCCGCAGATCGCGCTGATCAGCAGGTTGCCGGTGATGTACCCGGTGATCGTCTTGGCGCAGTCGTGGCCGACCCGGCGGATCCGTTCGGCCCGGCGCGGCGCGAACAGGGCCAGGAACCCGTCCACGATCTTCGGGGCCTCCAGCACCATCAGGTAGGACAGCACGAAGATGGTCACGGTGCCGGCGATGCCGGTGGCGACCGAGCGCAGGAACGCCAGGGTCGGGGCGCCCAGCCCGCTGGCGTACTCGCGGAACCGCCCGGCGTTGGCCCGGGCGTACTCGACCACGTGGAAGCGTTCGAGCAGCGGTCCGGCCGGGCCCCGGCCGTGCCGGGCGTCGTCGAGCAGGCCGGGCAGGTTCGCCATGACCTGGCTGCCCTCCCGGGCCAGCGGCGCCACGAACACCGTGACCAGACCGGCCAGCAGCGCCAGCGCCGCGACGAAGACCAGCAGGGTCGCGAGCCAACGCCTGCAGAATGTCACCCGGCGGGTCATCCAGTTCACCGCCGGATGCAGTGCCACCGCGAAGAAGGCCGCGATCAGGATCCAGGTCAGGACCCGGCGCACCTCATGGGCCAGATACAGCACCGCCAGCGTGGACAGCGTCACGCCCAGCACGACCAGCGTGCGGCGTGCCAGCACGCCATAGCCCGTTTCTTCCATGACGGACAGCTACCCGCCGTTGACCACTGCAAACAAGTAGCGGTGGTCATTGCGCGGCGGCGTACCCGGCGATCAGGATGTCGACCGCCTCGGTGAAGCGGGAGTCGAAGTCCAGCCCGGCCCGGGTCCGGATCACCTCCACCAGGTTCGGGAACTCGGCCGGGTCCAGTTCGTCCGAGCGCTGGTCCAGGTCGGGTCCGGCGCCCTCGTGCCCCGGCGTCTGCCCGACCTCGGCCAGGGTGTGCCCGATGGTGAACGTGGCCAGCACGTTCACCATGTCCATCGCCCGGCCCAGCGGCACCCCGGCCGCCCGCATCGCCGCCAGCCACGACTCCGACCAGCGCAGCGCGTCGGGCGAGTTGACCGGGCGGGTGGCGGCCAGCGGCAGCACGCCGGGGTGGGCGATCAGGGTCTTCCGCAGGGCGTGCGCGAACTCCCGCAGCCAGTCCGGCCAGTCGCCGGAGGTGGGTTCGCCGAGGCTGCCGAACGCGGTCTCCAGCACCCGGTCGACCAGGCCGTCGAGCAGGGCGTCCTTGTTCGGCACGTGCCGGTACAGCGACATCGCCTCGACCCCGAGCCGGGCGCCGAGTTTGCGCATGGACAGCGCCGGCAGCCCGTGCGCGTCGATGTAGTCGAGCGCGGCGTCCAGCACCTTGGCCCTGCTCAGGCCGGCTTTCTCGCCCGATCGGCGGTCTGGCATCGAAACTCCTCTTGACGACGCTTACGGCGTAAGCCATGCTACCGGAGACGGCGATGCTTACGCCGTAAACATCTTTGGGAGGTGGCGATGACCGCCCTGGCGTTGACCCTGATCCTGCTCGCCGTCGGCTATCACGCGGTGATGACGCTGGTCGATCTGTTCCCGTTCAACAACGTCCGCGACGCGAAACGCGCCGAGCGGGTCCGGGAGGTCGCGACGAACGCACCGGTGATGGCGCTGCCCGCGGTGCTGCTCGCCCTCGGCTCGGCATCCGGCCTGCCGATCCTCGGCTGTCTCGGCGGCGTCGTCGAGCTGCTCGCGGTGCTCGGCGGGCTGCTGCTGTGGTGGTCGCCCTACCTGGCCGGGGTGACCATGCCGTGGGCCACCGCCGGCACCGGCGTCAGCTGGGCCGACCTGCACGCCCGCACCTACGCCCGCACCATCATGGTGCTGCCCCGGATCGGTGGGCGGCCCCGCCCCAATCTGGAGCACATCCTGCTGCACTCGCTGATGTTGAGCGCCGCGATCACCACCCTGGCGGCGGCTTCGGGCCGGCACGGGTGAGCTGACGGCGTACGCCGCAATCGTCGGTCATGAATGTTCGCGGACCGGGACCGGTGCCGCGACCCGGCGCCGCGGCACCGGAATGCGCACGGTGAGCGGATTCCGGTGCCGCTCCGACGTGCTGACCGTAAGCGACCAGTCGACCCGCCAGACCGGCCAGAGCACCGCCGCGAGATAGCCGGTGCCGCAGATCCACAGCGCGGTGCGCAGGCCGCCGGTGCTCAGCAGCACCGCGCCGAACAGGCCGCCGACCGGGATGCCGGCCCACGCCCACGCGTTGATCAGCGTCTGCACCCGCCCGCGCAGCGCCGCCGGGATCAGCTCCACCTGCAGCGTCTCCAGCAGCGGATTGAACAGGCCCGAGCCGATCCCGGCCAGTGCATAGACGGCGATGACCGCCTCCGGCGGCAGGCCCAGCGCGAGGACGACGATGCGGGTCGGCCCGCTGGTCAACACCCCGATCAGGTACGTCGCCCGCCGCGGCAGCCGCGCGCCGAAACCGGCCGACGCGAGCGCCGAGGCGATCGACGCGAGCCCCACCGTGCTCAGCGCCAGCCCGACCACCGTCGCGTCGTGCCCGCCGGCCCGCGCCCACACCGGCAGCAGCACCGCCATCAGCGCCTGATCCAGCAGATTGGTCACCACGAACATCGCGGTCACCGCGCGCAGCGGCGCACTCCCGCGCAGGAACGCGGTGCCGGTGCGCAGCCGATCCAGATAGGTCTCGTCGTCCCGGCCGCGGTCACGCACCGGATCGGTCACCGTCAGCGTCACGATGAGCGTGGCCACGCCCAGCATCGCGGCCGCCGCGAACAGCGCCCGGTCCCCGCCGATCGTGGCGACCAGCCAACCGGCCAGCGCGGTCCCGACCGCGGTGGCGGTGCGCTCGACCGCGGTGGCCAGACCCACGCCGCGCACCGTCGACTGGCCGGCATCCGCCGCGGCGAACGGCACCAGCAGCCGCTTCGCGGCGCTCGCCGGCCCGTCCGCGCACCCCACCAGCAGCAGCATCACGGTGAGCAGCCAGATCGGCGGAGCGCCGGACAGGGCCGGGACGATCAGCACGCCGGCCGAGACGACGTCCCCGGCCGCGCTGATCCGCCGCGGGTCGATCCGGTCCAGCAGCGGCCCGGCCAGCCACTGGGTGAACGCGTACGGCAACACCTGACAGGCCACCACCAGGCCGGTCTGCGCGGCGCTGCCGGTGCGCTCCAGCACCAGCCACGGCACCGCGACGGTGAGCAGCCGGTTCGCCGACAGCGTGCAGGCCTGCGAACTCAGCACACCGGTCAATCCACGCCATCTCACCCGGGCATCACCGGGCCGGCCACACGGTTGAACAAGGGCGCCATCGACATCCTTCGGCAAAAGGCGGGGGCGGTATTCCTCGCACCGTAGATGCCGACGGCCACGGCAGGTAGTCGCGCGTCGATGACACGATAGCCGGTATCAGCGGTCCGGGTGCGGTCGCCGGTGCCGGCCGGCGACCGCTTACCGCAGGTCAGGACCGGAAAGGTCAACTACTCAGGGTCGCGCTTTCCGGATACTGCCCGGTCCGAAATGATGTTCCCGAAGTCGCACAGTGAGTCCGTCGTACGATTTCTGCTTGCCCTTCGCGGCCCGGTCGAACCGGCTCCGGCCGCCTTTTCTCAGGCGGGCTCGGGTTCCGGCTGGGTGGCCGGCTCGGGCCGGGCCGGGACCGGCGAGATCGGCGGCATCGGTTCCGCGGGCGCCGGCGGCAGGTCCGGATTGGTCGGATCCAGTTCGCCCGGATCGTCGGGAATCGGTGCGCCCGGGTCCAGCGGCGGGTAGCGGTCCGGATCGGACTGCTGATGGTGGATCGGCATCGGGTCCCTCCCTCGCTCGGGGCCTGTCAAGATCCGCTTACCCGACGCGTGACGAGGTCAAACGAGGTCGTCCTCGCTCAGGGCGTCGGCGATCGGGGTGGCGCCGGCGTTGAACCGGACGATCCGGTGGATGGTCGCCGGCTCACCCAGGGCGTGCGCGACGACCGCGGCCACATCGGCGCGGCTGACCGACCCGGCCGTCGCACCCTGGCTGGCCGTCTCGATCCGGCCGGTCGCCGCGTCGTCGGTCAGCCGGCTCGGGGCCAGGATCGTCCAGTCCAGATCACTCGACGCGAGGTGCGCGTCCGCCGCCGCCTTCGCCTCCGCATACGGGAAGAAACCGCTGTCGGAGGGCACGCCGTGGTCGATCCGCGCACCGAAGTACGACACCATCAGATAGCGGCGTACGCCGATGTGCAGCGCCGCGTCCATCGACCGGATCGCCGCGTCCCGGTCGACCGCGTACGTGCGCCCCGGATCGCCGCCGCCGGCACCGGCCGACCAGACCACCGCGTCGTGCCCGGCGATCAGCTCGGCGAACCCGTCGGCGTCCAGCGTCTCCACGTCGGCGACCACCGGCCGGGCACCGGTCGCGGCCACGTCGCCCTCGTGCCCGGGATCCCGGAACGCCGCGGTCACCTCGTGCCCGGCCCCGACCAGCAGCGGCAGCAGCAGCCGCGCCACCTTCCCGTGCCCACCGACGACAAGAACGCGTGCATTGTCCATTCCGGTCACGCTACCCGGATTGTGCGCGGGTGGCGGCGGCGTACCCGAACGGTACGCCCGGGCCGCTCCGGGCCCGGGCGCACCACCCGTCACTTGACCAGCGGCTTCAAGGCCTCACCGACGGCGGTCACGACACCGGGTCGGTGGCCGTTCTTGATGAGGTTGATGGTGATCCCGCCGATCCCCGCGCCGAGCACCTTCTCGTGCAGCTGCTCGGCGACCTGCTCGGCGGTGCCCAGGAACGCCCGGTTCCGGCGGTCCTCCGGGACCAGCGCGCTGAACTCCTTGACCTCCTGCTCGTTCTCCCCGACCAGGCCCATGGCCAGGTAGCTGGTGGCCAGCGTGGCCGGGTCCCGCCCGATCTCCTCGCACCGCTCCCGCAGCACGGACACCTTGCGGCCCACGTCGTCGACATCGCAGATGATGTTCATGTGGTCGGCGAACCGGGCCGCCAGCCGGAACGTCTTCTGCTCACCGGAGCCGCCCAGCATGATCGGGATGTGCGGCCGGACCCGCGGGTTGTTCATCGCCCCGCGCGCCACATACCATTTGCCCTCAAAAGTCGCCGGCTCACCCTTGAGCATCGGGGCGATGATGGTCAGCGCCTCCTCCAGCCGCTCGAAACGCTGGGTGAAGGTGCCGAACTCGAAGCCCAGATCGTGATGCTCCCGCTCGAACCAGCCGGCGCCGATCCCGAGGATGGCCCGCCCCTTCGACACCACGTCCAGGGTGGTGACCGTTTTCGCCAGCAGGGTGGGATTACGGTACGTGTTCCCGGTGACCAGCGTGGACAGCTGCACCGTCGACGTCGCCGTGGCGAGCGCGCCCAGCGTCGTGTAGGCCTCGAGCATGTTCGCCTCGGGCGCGCCGATACCCGGCAGCTGGTAGAAGTGGTCCATCACCAGAACGGTGTCGAACCCGACCGCCTCAGCCTCCCTGGCCTGCGCCACGACCGTGTCGAACAGGTTCTCGTCGGGGACTCCGGGGTAGGTGAAATTCGGAATCTGATAACCGAGCCGGATGCTCACGATGCCTCCACGACTTGATAATGTAAGAGCTAACTTACACCCGCCCCGGCGCCATCTCCGCCCGGTTCGGCGTACTGTCCCTCTCTCCGTCGCCTCCCGTTCGCGCAGCCGCCTCCCGGCCGGTGGTGGTCCGGTCCGCCGTTCGCGGGTGTCGTAGGGGAGGGTGGTTCGGCGGGGCGGGTCCGACCGGCTGGCCGGTTCGGTCGACCGGGATTTCCAGGAGAGGCGGTGTCGCGGTGTCACGGGAGCGGGCCTACCACCACGGTGACCTGCGGGCTGCCCTGATCACCGCCAGCTTCGAACAGCTCGCCGAGGCCGGTCTGCGCCGGTTCTCGGTCGCCGCGGTCGCCCGGCGGCTCGGCGTCAGCTCCGCCGCGCCGTACCGTCATTTCCCCGACCGTGACCACCTGCTCTCCGCGGTCTCCGCGGCCGCCGCCCACGACCTGCGGTCCGCGATCCTCACGGCCGCCGACGAAGCCGGCGCCGACCCGTCCGCCCGGTTGGCCGCGGTCGCGGGGGCCTATTTCCGGTACGTGGTCCGCACCGGCGCCGGTTTCCACGTCATCTACGCCCCCGAGCTGTACGCGATCCCGGACACCCCCCGCCGCGACCACACCCGCGCCCTGATGGACACGCTGATCGACCTGGCCGCCGCCACCGACGTCCCCACCTACCAGCAGGCGGTGAGCCTGGTGGAAGCGGTCATCGCGGTCGCCCACGGCTACACGTCGCTGTACGCCGACGGATTCTTCACCCGAGGCGCCCGCTCCGTCGACACCACCGCCACCCGGGCCACCGACGCCGCCCGCGCCCTGATCCACGCCTGATCGCCACCGCCGCTCCGGGCGCCCCGGGTCAGGCGGATGGGGCGCGCGGGTTCGGAGAGTCGGTAGCCCGACGGTCGGCCCATCGCCGGTCATGATCGTTCGCGATCTCCGCCTCGGGGTTCAGGCGTCCCTCGGCCAGCAGGGCGGTCAACAGTTCGAGGTCCTTCTGCCTCTCGCCGGTCCTGCCGAGCGCCACATCGCGGGCAGCGAACACGTCGATCGCCCGCCGGGCGAACGACGCGACGTCGACCGGCGGCCGGTAGGCCGCAGCCCACAGTTCCCTGTCCACCGTGACCGCTGCCTACTCCCAGGACGCCATCGGCTCGGCCTCGCCGGCCCTCGCCCGGCCGAGAGCCGACATCCGTGCCAGGTACGCCAACGTGGAGAGCGGCGAGAAAGGCCAGCTCTCCACCGGAAAAGCGCGCGGTAGCGTCCGGCCGATCCCGGCCACGCCGAGGGCACCCACGAGAGCGAAGACGGCATCGTCGGCCAGCTGATCCCCGGTCACCACCGTGCGCACCGCCGCCGGGTCGGCGGGCAGGCCGGCCGCCGCGCTCCAGGCCAGCAGCCCGCTCACCACGTCCCCCACCGGGCGACCGGTCGCACCGGGCGGCGTCCGGGCCCCGTCCTCGTCACCGCATGCCGCCAGGACGTCGTACCGACACGTCACCAGCCCGGTGGTGTGCCCGACAGCGGTACACAGCAGCGCCCGATCACTGTCGAACACCTGGGCGGCCAGCACCGGCCGCCCCGTCGACATCGCCAGTCGACGGCACGGTTCCCGAAGCTCCAGCGTCTCGAGGTGGCCGCCGGTCTCCACCAACTGCCACCCATCGCCGAGCGGCCGTACATAACGATGCTGGTACCCGAAGTCGTCCATGCCCTCCTCGTGAACCAACAGCCGCGCCGAACGACCCACCACGATGACGCCCGTGTATCCCACGCGCACAGCCTAGGCAGTCCCCTGCTCGGGTCGTGTCGGCGCCCGGGTCGTGTCCCGACCCGGTGACTGTCTTGATCGGATTCCTGACAGGAGGGGTGCCGGATCGTCCCGCGTTCGGAATCGTCCAATGCCTATCCCACCGAACCGAAGCAGGAGACGTTCCGACGATGGCTTCCCCGCTGTCCGACTCATCGCAGATCCAGGGCAACATCCTGCGGCCGTTCCGCGGCGACCACCAGGCCTTTGTCTTCCTGTCCTTCCGCAGCGACCGGCCCGGCGCGCGGGCCTGGCTGACCGGTGCGGCCGGCCGCACCACCGGCAACGACGAAGTTCCGCAGAGCCGACCCGCGCCGGACGGCACCCCGGCGCGGGCCCTGCTGAACGTGGGCCTCACCGGCACCGGGCTCACCCTGCTGCACCCGGAGACCGCCGGCGACCTGGCCGGTCACACCGCCTTCTGGCAGGGGCCGCTCGGCACCCGCCTCGACGACGCCGGTCTGCTCACCACCGCGCCGGCCCTGCTCGGCGACCTCGGCCCCGGCGACCCCTCGCAGTGGGTGGTCGGCGGACCGGGCCGGCCGGTCGACGCACTGCTGACCGTCGCCGCCGACGAGTACGACGACCTCGCCGTCGCCGTCGAGCGGGAACTCCTCGAGGCGGAACGGCACGCGCTGGCCATCCTGTCCGTGCAGTGGGGCGGTGTGCTCCGCAACGAGCACGGCAAGCGCATCGAGCACTTCGGTTTCGCCGACGGCATCTCCCAGCCCGGCGTCCGCGGCTTCGCCGACACCCAGAAGTCCGGCGCGCCGGTCATCGCCGCCGGCGAGTTCCTCCTCGGCCACCCCGGCGAACGTCGCCCGCCGTCCTGGACGCCGCGGCCGACCCCGGCAGCGTGGATGCGGAACGGGTCCTTCCAGGTGTTCCGCCGCCTGCGGCAGGACGTGGCCGGCTGGTGGGAGCACATGAACGCGCTCAGCGCCGCCGACGGCGGATCCCCGGAGGACGCCGCCGCACGGGCGCTCGGCCGGCACCTCGACGGCCGGCCGCTCGCCGCGCCCGACCGGGTCAACGACTTCACCTACCACGGTGACGACGACGGCGCCCGGACACCGCGCTACGCGCACATCCGCAAGGTCAACCCGCGCGAGGACGCCGTCTTCCGCGACCGTGGCCACAAGATGCTGCGCCGCGGCATCCCGTTCGGCCCGCGGCTGCACCGCCACCAGCCGGACAACGGTGAGGAGCGCGGCATGCTCTTCAACGCGTACATGGCCAGCATCGACGACCAGTTCGAGTACGTGCAGCGCCGGTGGGCCACCGACCCCGGCTTCCCGTCCTCGACCCTGGCCCGCTACGGCCGCGCGGGCGCCACCGACGGCCCGGCCGTCGACGGTCTCGACCCGGTCCTCGGCGGCAACGCCCGGCAGGCCGGCGAGACCCTCGCCCCGGAGGTGGTCCGCGGCATCCCGGCCGCCGCCTTCGGCGGCTTCGTCACCACCAGCGGCGCGGTGTACGCCTTCACCCCGTCCCTGCGCGCCCTGCGCCAGCTGGCCGGCGACGCCCCACTGGACGCCCTGGCCACCGCCTGACCACCGGCGTCCGCGCCCGGTCGCCGAGCGCTGTTGCTCGGCGACCGCAGCCGGCCCGAGCCGACAGCGGCCGCCGCACCGACCGACAGCGGCCGCCGCACCGACCGACAGCGGCCGCCGCACCGACCGGCGGCGGTGCCGGGCGGGCGGTCGCCTCCGGTGGCGGCGCGCGGGTTCGGGCGGGGATCGGCGGCCGGCCGATGGTGGGTCAGGCGGGCCGGGGCTCGCGGGCTGAGCGGTCGATGCGTTGCAGCAGCTCATCCAGGTCGGCGCCGTCCTCGGCGGCGATCCAGCCCGGCAGTTCCGGCAGCGGCGGGCCGGGCGGCAGCAGCACGCCGGTGAGCCGGCGGTAGGCGCGCCGGTATTCGACGCTCGGCGCCCGCTCGTACAAGGTGCGGTAGATGTCGGCGGCCGTCGTCCGGGCCTGTTCGTCATGCGGATCGAGCTGACGCACCGCGTCGAGCAGCGCGGCCACCTCGTGCGGCTCGTTCCACTCGTCGGTCGCCTTCCGCAGCATGTCGGTGGCATCCCCGGACTCCAGGCGGCCGGCCCGCACCCGCAGCCGGATCGACAGGATGTAGGCACTCACCCGGGCGTCCCGCTCGTCGTGCTCCTCGGCGATCCGCAGCGCCTCGGCATTGAGCTGCTCCGCTTCCGCCAGCCGTTCCGCCGCGAGATGCAGCCGGGCCAGCCGGTGCAGCCAGTCGCAGAGATAGAACGGCGCACTGTGCGGCCGGATCAGCTCGATGGCCCGCTCCAGCAGGTCCTGTGCCACGTCGGTGTCGCCTTCGGCGGCGGCGACGGCGCCCAGGTTGGCCACCTGCACGGCCACCGCCAACGAATCGCCGAGTTCGAGTGCGACGCGCAGCGAGCGCATGGCGCAGATCCGGGCATGCCGGTACTCGCCTTCGTCCCGGTAGATCTCGCCGATGTTCCCGACCACTATGTTGGCGGTCTGGCCTGCTCCGATGTCCTGTGCCACCTGAAGCGCGTTCATGAAGGAGGCGATGGCCTGGACGTGGTTGGATCCCAGGACCGACGCGAAGCCGAGGTTGCAGGCGGCGTTGAGCATGCGCTGCCGGTCGCCGGACTGCTCGGCGGTGGTGAGGGACCGCTGCAGATGATCGAAGGCGGCCTCCGGTCGCCCGGTGTGCAGGTAGACCAATCCGGTGTGCTCGAGCGCGGCGCTCACCGCGGCCAGGTCGCCGATCTCGGTGGCCAGTTCCAGGTGTCGTTGGGCCATGCTGAGGGCCTCGTTGTAGGCGCCTACGCGGTAGAGGGCGAAGGTGATCCTGTCCAACGTCCGGCACTGCCCGGTGGCATCGCCCAGGTGCTCGAACTCCGCGAGAGCGCGTGACAGCCAGGTGACCGGCTCGTCGTCGGTTCGGGTGTAGGTCAGCAGATCGCCGAGCTGGCGCTGGGCGGCGGCGAGGACGTCACGTCGTCCGGTCACCCGGGCCAGCCGCATCGCCTGCAGATAATGGTCCTCGGCCTCCGCCCACTGGCCGGTGTGCTGATGGACGCTGCCGATCTCGACGTGCAGTTGGGCGCGGTCCGGATCGGCGAGCAGGGGCAGCAGGAGGCCGTAGTAGTAGGTCGCGGTCTCGTTCGCGAAGATCTCCCTGGCCCGATCCCCGGCCTTGCGGAACCATGCGCGTTGCTTGTCGACCCGTTCGGTGCGGGCGTAGTGATGAGCCAGCACATCCACGTACTGGGAGAGCCGATCGGCGTACTCCTCCTCGATGAACCGGCCGATCCGTTCGTGCAGCGCCGCTCGGGTGTCGTAGGTGATGCTCTGGTAGGCCGCCTCCTGCGTGACCGGATGCTTGAATTCGTATTCCGGTTCGGGTCCCGGCGCGATGCGCGGCGTGAGGTCCAGGGCGTGCAGGCGATTCAAGTGATCCGCCACCTCGGGTGCGCTGCCGGCGGCCGGGTAGATCGACGCTATCCAGGGCGGCTGGAAGCGTCGGCCGATCACGCTGGCCACCTTGATGGTCGCCTTCTCGTCGTCACTGAGTTGATCGATGCGGGCCATCACGAGGCGCTGCAGATTCTCCGGTACGGGCACGCCGGCGAGAGCGCGGGGATTCCCCGTGTCGACACCGCGGCCGTGCAGGTAGCTGACCATCTCCTCGATGTAGAAGGCGTTGCCGCCCGCCTGCTCGGAGATCTGCCGGAGTACCTCAGGGGCGATGTCGGCCACCACTCCGTGGCGTTCACGAAGTCGAAGGGTGGCCAGTTGTTCGGCGTCACCCCTGGTCATCTGTCCCAGGTGCAGGTCAGCGACGTGGGCCGGACCGATCAGCCGTTCCGGTATCGCCTCGCGCGAGGTCGCGATCATGAGGACCGGCAGGTCGGCGATGTGCGGGACCAGATATTCGAGAAGGGCCAGGGACGCCGGATCGATCCAGTGACAGTCCTCCAGCAGCAGAACGATCGGGCCCTCCTCGGCCCGGTCCCGGATGCAGGCCAGCAGGGTCGCCCGCAGCAACTCGTCGCGTCCGGCCGGTTCCAGCTGCGTGGTGAGGTCGGTGTCCTCCATCGGCAGGTTGATCACCGTGGCCAGCAGCGGTGCGCGCAGACCGGACGTGTCGTAGCGGGAGACCCGTTCGGTCAGCACCGTCTGCTGCATCGAGATGGACAGTGCGGGATCTATGTCGAGGAGCTTGCGGAAAATGGAGCGCCAGACCAGGTAGCTGGTCCGCTTTCCGTGCGATCGGCTTCCCCCCGCGTATTCGGCGAAGCCGAGCGCTCGGGCCGCCCGGAGGGCTTCATCAGCGACCCGGGTCTTGCCGATGCCGGCTTCGCCGTGCAGCCAGACCAGGTGCCCGTGGCCCTTCTCCACCTGCTTGGCGAAGGCGTCCAGAAGGCCCAGTTCCGAGGCTCGGCCCACCAGTGAGCCGGGCGCCGCCTTCGATCTGGCGGCCGGCGGCCCCGCTTCCTGTGCTTCGCGGACGATCCAGACCGGAACAGGCTCGGCTTTGCCCTTCGCGGACACCGCGGCCTGCCGCGCATTGAGCGCGATGTCGCCGACGCGGTCGTGCGTGACCTGATCGATGAGCAGGTGGCCGGCGGGTGCCGCCTGCATCAGCCGGGCGGCCAGGTTGACGGCGTCGCCCACCACGGCGTACTCCCGGCGGATGTCTGAGCCGACCTCACCGCAGTAGACCCGCCCGGTGGTGACGCCTCCGCGGTAGGGACCGCCCGGGAGTGCCAGCAATTCGAGACAACAGCGCAGGGCGCGCTCCTCGTCGTCCTCGTAGCTGACCGGGGTGCCGAACACCGCGACCAGCACGGTGCCCTTGTCATCCGCCATCAGATGGCGCAGATGGCCACCGTACTGATCGATGATGGCGACGCCGGCTCGCAGGAATCGCTGCAACGTCCGGACGGTCTGCGGATCGTCCACCGACAGGTCCGGCAACCGGACGAACGCGGTGGTCACCTTCCGGTGCTCGTTCACGAGTTCGTGTCGGCCCGACCGGAGCCGGTCGCGGATGGCGGGGTGCAGAAAGGGGGTCAGAAGACCTTCGAGATCGGCGATCGGCGAGACGGCGGTTGCCGGCGGGACGGGTACGTCCAGTTCGGGTCCGGCCGTGTCCAGCAGACCGGGGTCCACGACGATCTCCCCCCGCTCCGCACGGTGCAGCGCGCTGACCGCCTGATCCAGCGCCGGGCCGGCGACCAGGTGTTGCAGGCGGATGCCGGGGTCGCCGAGGACCATGACCAGTACCGGGCCCGAAGCCATCCCGACCCGGATCGCCAGGGAGCGTTGACCTTCGGGGGTCGGCACCGGGTCGACGGACGCGGTGGCCATGCGGATGATCTCGGCACATCGCACCGCTCGACGCGCCACCGTCAACGCGGTGTCCGGGGTGTAGCGGAACAACCCGATCAGCGCGTCCCCGGCGAAGTCGACCACGCTGCCGCCCGCGGTGACGATGGCCTCCGCGGTCACCGCGAACCAGCGATTGATCACGGAGGTGAGGCGCTCGGTGCCATAGCTGCCCGAGCCGGCCAGGCTTTCGGCCATGGCGGTGAAGCCGGCCACGTCGGCGAAGAGGATGACCGCGTCGGTCCGCTCGGAAAGGGGCAGATTGCCGACACTTTCGCCGGTCCTGAGTAGACCGATGGCATGATCAGGCAGGTAGGAGCGCCAGGTAGCGGCGAGTTCAGCCGCGATCTGTGACGTGGGACTGGAGTCGTCAGTCACTCCTGGTGTATCCGCCTTCCGGATCTTATCGGTACGTTGCATAGTCATCGCTCAGTGCGTTGTGTTGGCCAGGGGGTAACCGGGACATGCCTATTGCAGTAAGCGACGCTGCCTTCGAACTGGTCGGCGCGTGCGCTCATGCGCTTCGGTTTGCCCTCGCCGCTCCTCTCGACTATCCGTATGCCGCGGCCGGCATCTCGACGACCACTCCGCCGCCGGCGTTGTTCCGGCGGGTGCAGGTGGCGTCGCCGCCGCCGGACCGTGGTGCCGAGCCGTGGCACACCGGCCTCACTCTGGACGACAAGCCGTTCCAGGCTGACCTGCCCACCGACCGGCTGGGTGAGGTGCGACTTGAGGATGGCATTCCTTCGCTCGATCTGCCGGATCCGTCCAGCATCGTACTGGATCGATGGTTCAGCGTTCCGCGTCGCAGCAGCACGATTGCTTTCCCGGGCCGAGATTTCGGGCAGTATCTCCTGTCCGTTCAGTACTGGAACCCTGTCCCGCCGGGGGAGCCGGCGGTGACCAGGGACGTCGCCTACCACGGGACGTACCGGTTCGAGTTCGAGCGGCCGCCGGCCGGGGACTGGATCGCGGTGAGCTTCGAGGGCTTCTGGCCGCCCGAGCGGGACAGCGCCGACCTGCTGATTCCGCTGGGCGAGTGTGACGACAACTGCCCGACCTGACAAGACAGAACGGGGGAGCGGCCGCTCGGCACCAGCCGGGCGGCCGCTCTGTCTCTGCGGTCGGCGTCGGCCCCGGCGTCGCCCCGCGCCGACGGTGATCGCACCCCATCACTGTCCCGGCACCGGACCGACAGGCCCCTCCGGGTGCCGATCATTGCGGCGTACGCGGTGATCACCCCGTACGCCGCCATCGGACCGTGCGGAAAAAGCGGCCTGGACGTGCGCAGGACGCCGCGCGCAGATATGTACAGGGGTGGGGTTGTGGGTTCAGGATGACATTGAGGCCCGAGGAGGTGGCGATGATCATCGTGGTGATGTTGTGGCTGGCCGCGCTCGCCACCGGGGTCTGGGCGGTGTGGCCGGCCAAGGAGAAGAAGGTTGCGGCCGTCGCGCCGCCCCGGCCCGAGCCCGGCAGTCTCGAAGGGGTACTGGTGGCGCAGCTCGTGCGGGCGGAGATCAGCGCGGCGCAGTATCGGCGGGCCGTCGAGGGGATCGCGGCGCGCGACGAGCAGCGGCATCCGATGTCCGTGCCGGGGGAGGAAGCCTGAACGGGGTCGGGGGCCCGCCGCGCCCCGAGCAGGATCCCTGCCCGGACGGCGCAGGCCGCCCGGATCTGGGCCGTCGACGTCAGCGGAACGAGACCCGTTCCCGGAGCGCCCGGCGCAGGCCGGCCAGACCGAGGAGCAGGGCGGCGACCGCGACCAGGGCGATCAGCCAGGCGGTGACCACGATCAGCGGGCGGAACGGGCGGTCGGGGCGGGCGTACTTGCCGTTGCCCAGATCCCCGATGGTGATCGTCCGGCCCAGCTCGGACGCGTCGGCGAAACCGTACCGGTTCGGGTTCACCATCTCCTTGCTGCCGTCCCGCCAGACCACGTCCACCCGGCACTTGCTCGTGTAGCCGAATCCGGCGAACGTCAGAGGTCCGTATTCGGTACACAGGTACACGGTCCCGGTGCCGACCCGCTGCGCATCGTCGAAATCGGCCTGGCTGTGCCGGGCGACGGTCGGCACCATAAGCCCGAGCACGACACTCGCCACCACCAGCGCGAGTGATACCAGAAACTGTTTCACTTCGGCTCTCCGTACACCTGGGCTTTGAGTTGGAGGATCCGCATGGCCTGATCCTCGATCATCCGGCCGGCGGCGATGCCGGCCGCATGGCAGAACGACGCCTCATCGAGGGTACGCAATGTGCCTTCGGCGATGGTGATCCGCCACGTGGACATGCCCTGAACGGTGATCGTGATCCGGCCATCGGGTGAGGTGCCTCCCGTGACCGGGGCGGAGCGTCGCTCGCGTCCACGAAGGCCAGCGGCAGCGCGGCCGTGCCGACCGGAAACGCCGCGATGGTGGCGATCGCCGCGACCGTGGTCAGCGGGACGGTCCAGGTGTCTGGTCTTGAACTCTCGGGCGGCCCGGCCGCTCCACAGGGTCAGGGAGTCACTGGCCGTCTTCGCCCCGGCGAATTCCGGACGCGGGTCGCCCGGCAGCTCGAAGATCGGGCTCGCCGCGTTCTGTGTGGACGTTCAGCGCGACGGTGTGGTCGTGGTGCTCCATGGCTGCCCTCCCCGCGGGTCCCCTTCATGCGAGGGAACGCCGGGAGTCGTCGGCCGGTTCACCCACCACCTTCGCCGGGTCGATCCGGGTCAGCGAGCCGAAGATCGCGGCACCCTGGTAATACACCCACGCCAGCGTGTAGCAGGCCGGCCGGACCGGCCGGCGGTATGTGGCGCAGGTGCGTCGGAGGTCGGCATGGAAAGCGGCATCCAGACGATTCTTGTTGGCGCTCAATTCGCCGGCCTTCTTGTAGTTGCGATAGCCGAAGTCGTGTCGCCAGCAGGGGAGGCGGAAGTCGAATCCGAGTGGCCGGTCGGGGCTGGCCGAACAGTAGTCGGTGCCCCAGTCGAAATGGTATTCGTCGGGCGCCTGCCGGGCGGTGTTCCAGGCCGCGAAACTGGACGCGTCCGGCTGGGTGTAGGACGCCAGCACGGCCTCACGATCGGGAACGGTCATGCCCATGGTGGCTACCGCGGCGGTGATCAGGGCGGTCAGGGTGGGCGACATCCGGGCCTCCAGAGGGGGACGGGTCGCTCAGTCTGGTCCGCACGCCGTACGCGTCAATCGGTTGTCGTCGTTGTTTCTGATCGGTGTGCAAAGCGGCACTTCCGGTACTTTGCCAGCATGATCGTCGTTCGCTCGCTGCTGTTGTTCCTGCTCGCGGCTCTCACCGAGATCGGCGGGGCGTGGCTGATCTGGCAGGGCCGGCGGGAGCACCGCGGCCCGTGGTGGGTGGTGGCCGGGGTGCTCGCGCTCGGGGCGTACGGTTTCGTCGCGACCCTGCAGCCCGACGCCGGCTTCGGCCGGATTCTCGCCGCGTACGGCGGCGTCTTCGTGGCCGGCTCGCTCGCCTGGGGTGTGCTGGTCGACGGCTTCCGGCCGGACCGCTGGGATCTGGCCGGCGCCGTCATCTGCCTGATCGGCGTCACCGTGATCATGTATGCGCCGCGGTGACCGGCGGGGTCAGCCCAGCACGATCGGCTCGAAGATCGAGGAGAATCGCTGCTGCTCCTCGGCGGTGCCGAAGTTCACGTAATAGTGCAGCTTCGCGTAGTCGGTCTCGCTCGGGAAGACCAGGTCGCTCTTCGCGACCAGCTCCATGTCGCTGCGATCGGTTCCGGACAGCTTGGCCGCGTCCTTGAGGATCTGCGCCTGCGCCGCCGGCACCGGGCAGGCGTAGTTGATGTATTCCGCCAGCGACGCCGCGTTCTCCACCCGGTAAAAGAAGTTAATCATCATGAGGGCGTCGACCGGGTTGGCGGCGGTCACCGGAATGGCGAAATTGTCCGTCCAGATCGTGCCGCCCTCCTGCGGGATCACGAACTTGAGGTTCGTGCCGTCGGACAGGTTCTTCTGGAAGACGTCGCCGGACCAGGCCTGGGTCAGCCACACCTCGCCTTTGCCGAGCGCGTCGACGTAATCCTGCTCGTAATACTTCCGGACGATGCCGGCGTCGCGCTGCTGCTTGAGTTTCGCCGCCGCCTTCCTCCAATCCGCCTCGTTCGACTCGCCCGGCTTGACACCGGCGGCGAGCAGGCCGAAATTGGCCAGTTCGGTGCTGTCGGACATCATGCCGACCTTGCCCTTGAACTTCGGATCCCACAGATCGGCCAAGCTGGTGATCTCCCGGCCGGTCTTCTTCGGGTCGTACGCGATGCCGGTGATCCCGGAGGCCCACGGCACACTGAAGACATTGCCCGGGTCGAACGTCTCGGTGGCGTATTTCGGGCCGGCGTTCGCGGTGAAGTTCGGCAGCCGGGAATGGTCCAACGGCGCCAGGAAACCGGCCGCCCGGAACTGGCCGAACTGGATGCCGTTGGTGATCACCATCAGGTCGTAACCGATCGACTGTTTCGCCGAGAGCTGCGGCTGCACCTTGGCGAACCAGGGGCCCATCTCCTGGATGACCTCCTGATAGTTCACCTTGATGCCGGTCTCCGCGGTGAAACGGGTCAGCTCGGGGTGCTTCGGGTCCATGTAGAGCGGCCAATTCGCGAAATCGAGTCTGCCGTTCTTCGCTTTACCCTGCCAGAATGTGGCCAGGGCGTCGGCGTCCACAACGGCCGCGGGCGTGCCTCGGCCCGGCACCCCGCACGCGGCCAGCGCAGCGCCGAGCGCGGACAGCCCGCCGAGCCGCAGCGCGTCACGCCGGCCGAGTCGTCGCCCGGTCGCGCCGCGCAGGAGGGACGGGGCGGGGGTGCTGCGCGGAAACATCAGACTCCGATCACGGGCGGGGATTTCGGCGGCTCTGTCGCGGGCCGCCGCACGGCGACACACTGGTCCGATCGTCGGCAAACCGTAACGATCCCGACGGCCTGTCAAGATCATCTTTTCGGTCGCGAGCCGTCGTCCGTTTGCGGCCCGGCCTCCTCCGGGACGGCCGTCCGCCCTCGTCCGCTCCGCCAAGATCAAGATCCCGATTGCGGTGTACGCCGTGCCACCGCCCGCCTCGCCCCGCCGGCGTTCCGCCGCGCCGTCCCTTCCGTCCGCGCCGTCCCTTCCGTCCGCGCCGGCTCCGGGTTCCTCCGCTCCGGTCGTCCGGGCCGGCTCTGGGTTCCTGCTCCGATCGTCCGGGCCGGCTCCGTTTCGGGCTGGTCCCTGTCGTCCGTACCGGTCCTGTTTCGCGTCGGTCCTTGCGCCGTCCGGGCCTGTTCCGTTTCGCGTCGAGCTGCCGTCCGGGTCGGTTCCTTTGCACGCGGCCCGAGGGGCCGTTCCCGCGGCGCACCATTCGCGGCGGCCCGCACAATGGGGTCGCGTAGGCGTGCTAGCTTTCGTTTCCATGCGCGTCGACGACGCTCGCGGAAAGGCAGATCCCATGCATCCGGACGTACGCGTGGCGCAGGCCGGCCCAGTCGACCTGGACACCGTGACCACGCTGTTCCTGGGCTATCTCGATTTCTACGAGGCGCCCGCGGACCGGGCCGAGGCGCGTCAATTCCTCAGCGACCGCATGACCCGCGGCGAATCCACCGTCCTGCTCGCCCGGATCGGTGCCCAGGCGGCCGGTTTCACGCAGCTCTACCCGTCATTCAGCTCGGTCCGCCGGGCGCCGATCTGGGTGCTCAACGACCTGTTCGTCGACCCGGCGTTCCGCGGCAGAGGCGTCGGCCGCACCCTGCTGCGCACCGCCGCCGACCTCGCCGAACAGAACGGCGTCGTCCGCATCGAACTGTCCACCGACGAATCGAACAGCACGGCCCAGGCGCTGTACGAGTCCGAGGGCTACCGCACCGGCTTCCCGGTCCGCCACTACCTTCGCCGCATCGGCGCCTGACCGCCCAGCCGCCTCGGCGCGGGGAGGGACGTCTGACCGCCGAGCCGATCTCGCGCGGTCGGTGGACCCTTGACCGCCGAGCCGATTCCGCGCGGTCGGTGGACCCTTGACCGCCGAGCCGATTCCGCGCGGTCGGTGGACCCTTGACCGCCGAGCCGATCCCGCGCGATCGGTAGACCCCCTGACCGCAGGGCCGGCCCCGTGCGGGAGCCGCGGACGCCTGACCGCCGGGCCGGCCCCGTGTGGGAAACGTGGAGGCCTGACCGCTGAGCGGGTCATCGGTATTCATGGCACCCGATCGCTGAGTCGGCCCCCGGTGCGGAGGGCACGGCGTCTGGCCCGTCGCACCGGTCCGGCCCGGGCGGTGCGACGGCCTGCTTCCGGGCGCTGCCTCACCGGCGACAGCATGCGGCGGGTGGGGCACGAAAGCAGCCGCGGGACGCCCTCGGACTGTCGAGAGCGCCCCGCGGCTGATCGGTGCCGGGTCAGTTGCCGGAAATGGACCAGTGCCAGGCCTCGACCGGGAAGTTGACGAAGCCGTACGTCTTGGCGTGTGCCGTCAGCCACTTGAACGCGGCCGTCTTCGACGAGATGGTCCTGCCTCCCGACGTGATGTCGACGGCCAGGCCCAGCTCGTGCAGGGAGCGCCCCGGGATCGCGGTCGGCACCCGGCACGACGACGACGGCGCCGTCCAGACGTCGGGGCAGCCGTTGATGGTGCGCAGCTCGATCTGGCGCTGGGTGGTGCGGAAACCGCCCCCGGAAAGCTGGACGCCGTCCGCCTTCGCCGCGTCGATCATGTGCTGGAAGGCGAAGGCGACACTGCGGTGCACGGTCACGCCGTACACCTGGGTGGTGTCCTCGATCTTGAAGTTGGCCCGGACCTGGGTGACCACGTCCCTACTGAGGGCGGCGGCCTGACCGGCCAGCGACGCGGCGGTGGGCAGCGCGGTGATCGCCTGCTGGGTGCGGGTGACAGCGGTCGCCCCGGTCGCCGCGCCGGCGGTGGCCTCGGCGATCCGGGCGCGAGCGGCACGCTCGGCCTTGGCGGCGGCGGCCAGGTCGGCGGCGGTCGTCTGGGTCTGCGCCTTGCGAACGCCGACCGTCTTGGTGGCCGCGGTGACCGCGGTGGTCGCACGGATGACCCCGGTGGTGGCGCGGGTGACGCGGGTGATGGCCCGGTCCGCCCCGGCCGTGGCCTGGGTGACACCGGCGCCGGCCTGGGTGACCGCGGTGCCGGCCTGGGCGACCGCGGTGGTCGCCGAGGTGACCGCGGTGGTCGCCCGCGGAACGGTGGCGGTCGCGTGGTTCAGCGCGGTGGCCGCCCGGGTGACCGCGGTGGTCGCCCGCTTCACCGCGACGGCGTTGCGCGGATTCCGCCGGTCGGCCGCGGCCAGGTTCCGCTTGGCGAGGGTCAGGTTCTGCTTGGCGGAAGCCAGGTTCTGCTTGGCGGTGGTCAGATTCCGCTTGGCGGCGACCAGGCGCTGCCGGGCGGCGGTCAGGTTCCGGTCGGCGGTGGTGAGGCCGCGCTTCGCGGCGGTCACGGTGATGCCGGCGGCGGCCAGGGTCTGCTTCGCGGTGGTCAGGGTCTGCCTGGCGGTCACCAGGTTCTGCTGGGCGCCGGTCAGGGCGGTGCGGGCGGCGCTGAGATCGGCGCGGGCCCTGGTGTCCGCGGTGGTGGCGGTCGCCACCGTGGCCAGTGCCGTCCGGTCCGCCCGGTTCGCGGCCGCTGCCTCGGCGTTCCAGGTGCGGACCGCGGCCTGCTGGCCGGCCAGCGAGGTGCGCATCGCCGCAAGCTGCGTGTCGTGGGTGAGGCTGCGGTACATCAGGCTCGACCAGCTGGCCGCCACCTTCGGCACCGCGGCCTGAGCCGGTGCCGGCATGCCGATCGCCGAACCGGCGGCCGTCAGCGCGATGATCGCCGCGGCGGCGGACTTCCGGAGAGTTCGCTGTCGTGTCGTCACCCGAAGACTGTGAAAGCCGCCGGGTTCGACCTCCGGTCCCGATCAGGACCGAAAAGGTTGCAAGAATCCGCACCCCTTGCAGCCCGACCCGACCACCACCCGCCGTCCCGCCGGCCGACTACCATCCGCCGGCCGGCTCCGTCCCCGCCTGCCGCCTTCGTCCCGCCCGCCGAGTGTGACCCGCCAGCCGGGTGTGACCCGCCAGCCGGGTGTGACCCGCTTGCCGGCTTGGTCACGCCGGCCGGCTTCGTTCCGCCAGCCAGGTGTCCGCTTGCCGGCTTTATCCCGCTTGCCGGCTTCGCCCCGCCGGCCGAGTATGTCGCGCCAGTCGACTCCGTCCCATCCCAGCGGCGCCGAGCGGTGCAGTCCGGCCCGCGCCGTGCCCGGGCCCGTCCCGGGCTGCGCCGCCCGGTGCGCCTTGCGTTGGCAGCCGGCTTGCGCTCCGGTGCGGTTTGCCGACTGGTGTTCTATGAGGCTCGCCGAGCGGCCGAGTGGGCCGTGCAGGCCGAGTGGGCCGTGCAGGCCGAGTGGGCCGTGCAGGCCGAGTGGGCCGTGCGGGCCGTGTAGGCCGAGTCGGCCGTGCGAGCGGAGTGGGCCCTGCGAGCCGAGCGGGCCGAGCGGCGCCGGCAGACGCGTTTTAGTTGGGGGTGAAGAGGCCTTCGATGCCGACGATGATGGCGATCACGCCGAAGATCGCGATGACCAGTGCCCGGCCTGCGGGTTCGGCCGGTCCCGGAGCCTCCAGAATTCGGCGCCCGGTGAACTTTTCCCAGGTCAGTAGCAGCCCCACGGCGATTCCGACCACCTCGAAGTGCCAGATGTGCCCCTCGAAGAGGTGCACGATCAGGAAGTAGCCCGCCGCGATCAGCGCCACGATGCCGATCAGCCAGGCCCAGCGGGCGACCCGGTCGGTGAAGCGCTCCAAGTTGTCGCCCACGTTCGGCAGGCGGCGCAACAGGGGGATCGCCAGCAGCAGGCCGCCGAGGATGTTGCAGAGATCGAGCAGGAACGCCATGGCGGAGAGCGTAATGGGAGCGATCCCAGCCCGCTACTCGAGCGCTGATCACTTACGGACTTCGGTGGCCGAGCTGGTCAAACGCCGAGCTTTCCGTCCGCGCCCCGGGGATCGAGAGAGGAGGCCGTCAGTGCCCGCGGGCCGGTGGAATCGGCCGGCTTCAAGGCGACGGCGTTGGTCTCCGGAAGCCGCGATGGAGCGGCAAGGGTGAAGAGGCAAGGGCGTAAGTAGGCCGGAGCCCTCGTGGCGTCGACGAGGCCAAGCCGCCCCTGCGCAGCAGGGGCGGGAATCGCCCGGTGGGTGGGGCTCTGGGCGTGCACATGGTGGTCTATCGGGTGGGGTGGGGTGGGGTGGCGGCGCGTTCGGAGGGGCGCGGTGGTTTGGCGGGTGAGGGAGGGGTGGGGCTGATGAGCGTTAGGCGTGATCGCGGTGGTGTGTCGGGTCAGGGATCGGTGGGTCGTGTGGGCGTTGGGCGTGGGAGCGGTGGTGTCAGGTAGGTCGTGTGGGCGTTGGCCGTGGGCGCGCTGGTTTGGCGGGTCAGGCAGCGGAGGTCGGTGAGGCGTGGGGCGTGGGCGGGGCGCTCTGTCGGGCCAGGGAGCCGCGGGGTGCGGGGCGTTGGCCGTGGGCACGATGGTTTGTCAGACCAGCGAGAGGTGGCGCGGGGCGAGGCTGACTCGGACGCGCTGGCCCCAGGAGAGCTCCAGGGCGTCGGACTCCAGGCCGTCGGCGAAGACGACCAGGCGTTCGCTTTCGCTGGTCAGCTCCAGCTCCTGACCGGTGGTGAGAAGGCCGGAGACGCAACTGACGCCGGTGACCGGGGAGGGCCACGCCTCGCGGACGAACCAGCACAGGGCCGGGTCGGCCGGGGCTGGCAGGGGAGGGGCGGTGGCGCGGTCGCGGGCGATCGAGGCGCACCAGCCGGTGGCGCCGGTGCCGGTGCCGACGATCAGGCCGGAGGAGGACTGGCGCTCGCGGGTGCCGTCCGGGGTGGTGATCACGTATCGGGCGGACTGATGGCCGGCGTGACCGATGTAGATCTCGTTGAGGCCGGCCAGCTCCTGTCCGTCGTCGAGCCGGGCGACCACCATGGTGCGCTGCTGGCGGGGCAGGCTGCCGCGGAGCAGCCGGCCGACCGCCGTCGCGGGGTGGCGGACCAGGACACCGGGGTTGCGGCCGGGCTCCGGGTCGACGCCGATCACCGGCTGGCCGTCGAGATATTTCGCGACGTTGGCGACCAGACCGTCCTGCCCGACGGCGATGACCACGTCCTCCGGGGCGAACAGGAAGCGCGGCAGGTCGGCGCGCTCGACGTGGCCGCGCCGCCAGTCGGCCGGGATGGCGGCCCCGACCTGGGTCAGTGCCTCCCGCAGCGCCTCGTGCCGGGTGGACACCTCGTCGAGGTCTCGGCCGCGCTGTTTCAGGAAGTAGGCCGCGGCGCCGCGGGTGCCGTGCCGGGCGAGCAGCTCATCGAGCTCGCTGCGCCGCGACACGATCACCACGCGGGGGGTCAAGGTGCTCACCAGAAGATCCTCCAATACCGCTCGTCACCATGGGCCCGCGGCGAGCCGGCCGCCGGCCGCGGATCGGGCCCGAGCAGTCCGGCCGGCGCGCCGGGACTGCTCAGGCGGCAGGCCGCCCGCGCAGGCTGATCAGCGTGCCGGGGTTGCCTGCGCGGTGGTCCATTTGATCAGCCCGCTGAGGGTGGTCAGGAGCCGATGCGGCCGAGGAGCCTGGTGAGCATGTCCGGGGTGACGGTGAGCTCGCCGATCGCCGGGAGGTGCTGGGCCAGCTCGCGCAGGGCCAGCGCCTGCAGCACCTCGGGCGGCAGGTCCCGGTAGGCCGCGAGGCGGGCCGCCTCGGCCTCCGCCTCGGCGAGGCCGACGACCCGGGCGCCGGCCGCCCGGGCCTCGTCGCGCAGCCGCTCGGCGTCGGCCTCGGCGCTCGCCGCGAGCCGCGCCCGCTCGGCCTCGCCCTGGGCTGCCACCAGCTGCGACTCGGCGTCCAGCTCGGCGCCACGGCGGGCGTTGGCGCCGTGCTGCTCGACCAGGTGCTGCTCCTGCCGGGCGAGCTCGATCTTGCTCTGCAGCTCGTTCTCCGCGATGGAGCGTTCCTGCTGGACGGCGTGCGCCCGCCGGGCGTAGGTGGCCCGGTCGGCGTCCTGCTGCACCTTTTCCCGGGTGGGGGTCTGCAGCGCGCGCTCCAGGTCGGGCTCGGGACGGATCGCCACCACCCGGGCGCTGACCACGGTCACCCCGGTCTCGGCCAGCCGCGGGTCGGTGGCCAGCGCGTCGGCGACGCCCTGGCGGACCGGGGCGATGCCGGTGGTCAGCGTCTCGGCGAGCGGCAGCCGGGCGATCAGGTCGAGCGCGGGCTGCTGGGCCAGCTCGGCGAGCAGTGTGGCGACCTGGTCGAGGGGCTGACCGTGCCACTGTCCCCGGTAGGGGTCGATGGAGAAGTCGAGCCGGGACGCTGCGGCGGCCGGGTCGCTGAACCGGTAGGTCACCGTGGCCTGCACGGTCACGTCGGCGAAGTCCTCGGTGCGGGCGTGGAACAGCAGGGGCAGCTCGCGGTCGTCGACCGGCACCTCGGAGAGGACCGCGGTGAGCGGCCGATACCAGAAGGCGAGCCCGGTGCCGGCGCGCTTGGCCCGGCCCCGCACGGTGTAGCTGACCCAGCTGGTCGGGGCGGAGCGCAGGTGGCGCAGGTGCAGGCGGCGCTTGATGTCGGCCATCGGGGGGTCCTTCCTCGTTTTCGTCACGATGACGATAAAGCCTGCGAGCTATTATCGTCAACATGACCCTTAATGCGATGGCGGTCACGGTCGACCTGGTCCTGCTCACCATCCGGCAGCAGCGGCTGCAGGTGCTGCTGGTCCGCCGCGGTATCGAGCCCTTCCGGGGCGGCTGGGCGCTGCCCGGCGGGTTCGTCCTCGACGACGAGGACCTCGACGACGCCGCCCGCCGCGAGCTGCGCGAGGAGACCGGGGTCGACGCGGTCGCCGGTCACCTGGAGCAGCTCGGGACCTATGGGCGGCCCGGCCGCGACCCGCGCGGGCGGGTGGTGACGGTGGCCTATCTCGCGATGCTCCCCGACCTGCCGGCCCCGGTCGCCGGCAGCGACGCCGCCGGGGCCGCCTGGCGGCCGGTCGACGAGGCCGGCGACCTCGCCTTCGACCACGACCGGATCCTGGCCGACGGCGTCGAGCGGGCCCGTGCCAAGCTGGAGTACACACCGCTCGCCACGGCGTTCTGCCCGCCCGAGTTCACCGTGGCCGATCTGCGGGTGGTTTACGAGTCGGTCTGGCAGGTGCAGTTCGACCCACGCAACTTCCATCGCAAGGTGACCACCGCGGAGGATTTCATCGAGCCGACCGGCCACAGCGTGACCCGCGAGCGCGGTCGCCCGGCCCAGCTGTTCCGCCGCGGCCACGCGCCGCTGCTGCACCCGCCGCTGCTGCGCCCGGGCAGTCTCGGCCAAAAGTCGTAGGGGTGATGCCGCCTCCTCACCATCCGGCAGATGCACAGCTGTTGCACAGGCACGGCATGCTGCGATGTGCACGGCTCGGGGGAGGCATGGATGACGATGGTGATGGAACGGACGGCTGAGGTGCGGCCGCTGCCGCAGCGGTGGGTGCGCCCGCCGTCGTCGCGTCGTGTGGTGGCACGGGTCGTGCAGTTCGTCGGCGCGGTCAGCGCGGTGTCCTCGGTGCTGCCCCCACGGCACCACCAGGTGGCGCTGCTGGCCGGCATGATCCCGACGACCGGGCTGCTCACCGCGCGGGTGGCCTCCGGGGTGGTCGGCGTGCTGCTGGTCTATCTCGGTTCCGGGCTGCGCCGCGGCAAGCGCCGGGCCTGGCAGGTCGCGCTCACCCTGTCGCTGATCGCGATCGGCCTGCACCTGGTCAAGGGCGGGCTGATCCCGATGGCGGTGGCCGGCGGGATCGTGGCACTGCTGCTGTCGCGCCGCCACGAGTTCACCGCCGAGGGCGATCCGCGCAATCGGTGGCGGGCGGCGCGCGCCTGTGCCACGTTCCTCTCCGCGGGCTTCGCCCTCGGTTTCGCCGAGATCGCCGTACGCGTCGATCACCTCACCGGCCGCCCCGGCGTGCTCAGCTGGGCGGCCCACGCGCTGCTCGGACTGGTCGGGATCACCGGCCCGGTCCACTTCGTCTCGCCGCTGGCCGATCTCACGGTGACGGTGACCACCGGGGCGTTCGGGCTGCTGGCGTTCGCCTCGGCCGCGCTCCTGCTGCTGCGGCCCAGCACCGGGGCGGCCGCGTCGCCCGGTGACGACCCGGCGCGGCTGCGCGCCGTGCTCGACCGGCACGGCGACGGCGACTCGCTCGGCTATTTCGCGCTGCGCAGCGACAAGCAGCTGGTCTGGGCGCCGTCCGGCCGGGCCGCGGTGGCCTACCGGGTGGTCAACGGGGTGAGCCTGGCCTCCGGTGACCCGCTCGGGCTGCCGTCGGAGTGGCCGCAGGCGATCGGGCAGTGGCTGGCCGACTGCGCCCGGCACGGCTGGACCCCGGCCGTGCTGGCCTGCGGCACCGCCGGTGGCCGGGCGTATCAGAAGACCGGGCTCGACGTCATCGAGCTGGGTGACGAGGCGATCGTCGACGTGGCCGGGTTCTCGCTGGACGGGCGGCCGATGCGGGGGGTGCGGCAGGCGGTCGCCCGGATCCGCCGGGCCGGCTACACCTGCGCCGTGCTGCGCCAGCGCGATCTGCCGGCGGAGACGCTGGCCGAGGCGGTGGCGTGCGCCAACGCGCTGCGCGACGGCAAGGTGGAGCGCGGCTTCTCGATGGCCCTGTCCCGGCTCGGCGATCCGGGCGACGGCGACTGCGTGCTGGTCCTCTGCCGCGACGAGGAGGGCACGCTGCGCGGGCTGCTGCAGCTGGTGCCGTGGGGACGGCGGGGGCTGTCGCTGGACCTGATGCGCGGTGACCGGACGGCGCCGAACGGGCTGACCGAACTGATGATCGTCTCGGCGATCGAGGCGGCGCCCGGGTTCGGGGTGGCCCGCATCTCGCTGAATTTCGCGGTGCTGCGCTCGGTGTTCGCCCGGGCCGAGGAGCTGGGCGCCGGGCCGGTGATCCGGCTGTGGAGCCGGGTGCTCAGGGCGGCGTCGCGGCTGTGGCAGATCGAGTCGCTGTACCGGGCCAACGCCAAGTATCAGCCGGACTGGCAGCCCCGCTTCCTCTGCTTCCCCTCGGCCCGCGACCTGCCCCGGATCGCGATCGCCGCCCTGCGTGCCGAGTCGTTCCTCCCCACCGGCGGCCCCTCCTCGATCGCAGCCTGCCCCGCCACACCGCCGGCCCAGGTCGCCGAGGGCTCGGCGACGCAGAAGGCGCAGGTCGCTGAGGGCTCGGCGACGCAGAAGGTGCAGGTCGCTGAGGGCTCGGCGACGCAGAAGGTGCAGGTCGCTGAGGGCTCGGTCGACGGATCGGCCACACCGCCCGCCGACCCCGCGGGGGGAGCGGCCACCCCACCCGGGCCCGCACCCGGACCTGTCCCCGGCGGCCCCGCCGGGGACGGCTCGTGAGACTGACCGGCCTGCCGCTGCTGCTGCTCACCGCCCTCCTGCTGATCGTCGTCGCCGCCGCCACCGCGCGCTGGTGGCGCTCGGCGGCGGTCCGGATCACCGGCCTGATCCTGGCCGAGGTGCTGGTGGTGGCCGGTGCGGGCCTGATCGCCAACCGCAGCCAGAACTTCTATCCGACCTGGCAGGCGCTCGCCGGCCACGTCCCGCCGGTGGCGGTGGCGGCCAGCACCGGCGCCGGCCGGCTCGACGCGCGGCTGGCCGCCGGCGGCCCGATCGCCTGGTCACCGCCCGAGGCGGCCGGCTGGCACCTGGCCGCCGCGCCGGTCCTGGTGGCCTCCCCGGAGTACACCCGGGCCCCCGACCGCCTGTTCCCGGTCGTCGTGGTGCTGTGCGGGGCCGCCGGCGTACCGCGGGTGCAACAGTGGGCCAGCCGGGCGGACCGGGTGCTGACCGTCATCCTGGTGCCGACCCGCGCGACCTCCGGCAGCGCGCTGGCGAGCCTGCCCAGCAGCCTGCGCCGCGACGCCCGTGCCGGAACCGACGTGATCACCCTGCACGACCCGGATCCGGCCGATCTGGACGCGGCCGTGCGTGACCTTCCGGAGCCGCTGGCGGCGCCGCTGTACCTGCCGCCGCCGCGGCTGGCGCACGAGGTGCGGCCGTGAGGATCGACGCGCCCGCCACGGTCCTGGTCACCGTGGCCTTCACCCTGCTCGCGACGGTGTCGCTGGGCCTGCTCTGGAGGCGGGCCCGGCTGCTCACCCGGATCGGGCTGGCCGCTCTGGTGCTCGTGCTGGTGACCGGGTCGGCCGGGCTGCAGCTCAACCGGATGACCGAGACCTATCCGACCTGGGGCACCCTCGCCGGTCTGCCGAGTCCGGAGATGCACATCGGCGAACGGCTGGTCAGCTATCCGGTGCGGGGCCCGGCCAGCGGCCTCGACATGACCATGACCGTGTATTTCCCGGCCGCCTACCGGGCGGATCCGCGGCGCCGGTTCCCGGTGATCGAGGCGCTGCACGGGTTTCCCGGCACGCCGTCGACCTGGGTACGCCGGCTCGACATCGTGCGGCATCTGGATCAGGAGATCGCGTCGGGTCGGATGGCGCCGGCCGTGGTGCTGCTGCCCTATCTGACGCCGCGGCGGCTGTTGGACACCGAGTGCACCAACCTGGTCGGCGGCCCGCAGACGGAGACCTATCTGACCCGTGACGTGCCCGAGTGGACGATGGCGCACCTGCGGGTCCGGGCGGACCGGGCGGCGTGGGGCCTGACCGGGTATTCGGCGGGCGGCTTCTGCGCGATGAACCTGCTGCTGCGGCACCCGGACCGGTACGCGGCGGCGGCCAGCCTGTCCGGTTTCGCCGATCCGGGGATCAAGGTGGGCGACCACAGCGAGGCGACCACGAACAACGTCGCGTGGCGCCTGGAACACCTGCCCCGGCCGCGGGTGGCGATGTGGATCGGCTGGGCCGCCGACGACCACCTGGCGCGCAGCGGCTCCCGGGAGGTGGTGCAGGCCGCGAAGGCGCCGGTCACCGTGGTCACCGCGGTGGTGCCGCACGGCGGCCACAGCCATGCGGCCTGGCAGCAGATGGAGGGCCCGGCTTTCGACTGGCTCTCCGCCCATCTGGCCCGCGCCGAATAGGGGCCAGACTGATCGAGTACGGCCCTCGACCATGTCGATGCCATGACGGTTCCGGAACCGGAATGTATTGACGCGGGTGTAAAGCGGAAACAATTCTGGGCGCATGATGCGGCGCGGTGTGGCGGCACTTGTTCCAGCGATCCTGCTCATTCCGGGCCCGGCGGTGGCGGCCGTGGGGCGGCCCGGTGGCGGGGAACCCCGGGCGCGGGTGTGGGTCACCACGGTGGACCGCTCGGAGTTGCTGCACGAGCGGTCACCGGTCGGCTTCCGCCGGGGGAGCAGCGCACTGACCACGATCACGGTGAACCCGGAGCGGACCTTCCAGCGGATGGACGGCTTCGGGGCGGCGCTCACCGATGCCGCGGCGAGCGTGCTCTACCGGCTGAGCGCGGCGGACCGTGCCGACGCCGTACAACAATTGTTCGATCCTGAAAAGGGGATCGGGGTCAGCTTCCTGCGGCAGCCGATCGGCTCGTCCGACTTCACCGCCGCGGCCGCGCATTACACCTATGACGACGTGCCGGCCGGGCAAACCGATTTCGGGTTGCGGCATTTCAGCGTGGAGCACGATCGGGCGCAGATCCTGCCGCTGCTGCGCGCGGCGCGCCGGCTGAATCCGCGGCTGACCGTGCTCGCCACGCCGTGGAGCCCGCCGGCCTGGATGAAGACCGGCGGCTCGCTGATCGGTGGGCGACTCAGGGACGACCCGCGGATCTACGACGCGTACGCGCGGTATCTGGTGAGATTCGTCCAGGCCTATGCCGCCGCGGGTGTCCCGGTCGACTACCTGACCGTGCAGAACGAGCCGCAGAACCGGCTGCCCGGCGGCTATCCGGGCACCGACATGCCGGTGCGCCAGGAGGCGGCGGTGATCGAGCGGCTCGGCCCGCTGCTGCGTCAGGTCAGCCCGCGCACCCGGATCCTGGGATACGACCACAACTGGCAGACCCACCCGGGTGATGTCGGGTCCACCCCGCCCGGCGAGGACCCGGAGACCGACTACCCGTACCGGCTGCTGGACTCCCCGGCCGGGAAGTGGCTGGCCGGAACGGCCTACCACTGCTATTCCGGCGATCCGGGTGCGCAGACCGCCCTGCACGAGGCGCACCCGGACAAGGGCATCTGGTTCACCGAGTGTTCCGGTTCGCACGGCGCCGGCGACACCGACGAGCAGATCTTCCGCGGCACCCTCACCTGGCACGCCCGCACGCTGGCCATCGGGGTGCCGCGGAACTGGGCGAAGTCGGTGGTCAACTGGAACATCGCGCTGGACAGCGGCGGCGGCCCGCACCTGGGTGGCTGCGGCACCTGCACCGGGCTGCTGACCCTGCTGCCGGACGGGACGGTGCGCCGGGACGCGGAGTTCTTCACCATCGGGCACCTGTCGAAGTTCGTCCGGCCCGGCGCGGTGCGGATCGCCAGCACCTCGTTCGGCACCACCGGCTGGAACGGCCAGATCATGGACGTCGCGTTCCGCAATCCGGACGGCTCCACCGCGTTGGTGGTGCACAACGAGAACGACGAGCCGCGCAGTTTCGCGGTCGCGGTCGGCGCCCGCACCTTCGAGTACACGCTGCCCGGCGGGGCGCTGGCCACTTTCGTCTGGCCGCGCTCGGTAGGCGCCCGCCCCGGCGAGATCCCGCTGACCGGGGCGACCGCGGTCGCCGTCCCGCCGGGCGAGGGCGCGCCGCTGGCCGTCGACGGCGACGCGTCGACCCGGTGGTCCAGCGGGGCGGCCCAGGCGCCCGGGCAGTATCTGCAGGTCGATCTCGGCGCCGACCGGGTGTTCCGCCGGGTGGCCGTCGACAGTGGGGACAACCTCGGCGATTACGCCCGCGGCTGGCAGCTGTCGGTCAGCCGGGACGGGGCCACCTGGACCACGGTGGCCGCCGGCGCCGGGACCGGTCAGCTGACCGAGGTGGCGCTGCGGCCGACCCGGGCCCGCTACCTGCGCATCACCTCGACCGGCGGCAGCGGCAGTTGGTGGAGCGTGGCCGACCTGCGCCTGTACCGCTGATCAGGGCCGCAGCAGCGGCACCAGCAGTTCGAGCGCCCGGTCCAGGCTCTCGTGGTGCTCGGCGCAGTCGTCGGTGCTCACCGACCAGGACGGCGTGCTGATCCGGTAGCGGTAGCCGTCGGCGCAGATTCCGGACGATGCGGACGGGATCGGGTCGGCGGTGGCGAGGACCTGCCGGAGTGCGTCGAGGACGGTCCGGTCGACGGCGACCGGGCCGCTGCTGCCGGCACCCTGCCGGGTGACCGTCATCCGGCCGTCGGCGTCGATGTGCAGGCGGTCGCTGCGGCCGGCGAATCCGCCGCTGCGGCTGAAGTCCAGCGGGAAGACCCGGTCGGGCGCGCCGCTGACCTGCGGCGTCGAGCCGCCGGCGGGGGCGGCGGCGCAGGCGGCGACGAGGGTCAGCAGGAGCACGGGGGCGAGGAGTCGCGTCATACCGGTATGACATGCCCAGCGGACGTCCGGTTCCCACCTGAGGTGAACCGGCTGAAGTGAACCGGTGGGGTGAATCGGCTGCGGTGAACCGGCTGAAGTGAACCGGTGGGGTGAATCGGCTGCGGTGAACCGGCTGAGGGGAACCGGACGGAAGGTGGCCGCAGGCGGGCCACCTCCCGGATCACCGGATCAGGACTTCTCGAGCGCCGCGGCGGAGCGGATGTCGGCCTGATCGACCGCCGCCAGCGAACCGAAGTTGTGCACCGCCTGGTAATACGTCCAGGCCACCGAGTTGCAGGCCGCCTGTGACAGCGTCGAATAGGTGGCGCACTTGCGCTTGAGGTCGGCGTAGAGCATCGAGTCCAGACGGTCCTTGTTGGCGTCGAACGTGCCGACCGCCTTGTAGTTGCGGTACCCGAAGTCGTGCCGCGCGCAGGACAGCTTGAAGTCGAAGCCGAGCGGGTTGTCCGGGCTGGTCGTGCAGTAGTCGGTGCTCCAGTCGAACCCGTAGTCCGACCAGGCGCCCTGGTTGTTGCGGGCGGCGAGCCAGCTGGTGTAACTGCCCGCGCTGGTCTGGGTGAAGCCGGACAGGACGCTGAGCTTGTCGGCGGGGGCCGCGGCGGCCGGGGTGGCGACGGCGACCACGGCGGTGGCGGTCACGGCGGCGGCGAACAGGGAACGAACGGCGGTGGGCATCCAGGCTCCTCAGTCGGTCGGGCTGCCACTGAGGGAACCGAAATGCTCTTGCGATCATCTATATCTACCGGAGGTAGGGTTGATCATCGTGAGCGCATCGATCAACGACAGACAACGCCGGCAGCACGCCACGTCGTTCGGAGCCGCCGCCCGCGAGTACCGGCGCGGCCGGCCGCCCTACCCGCGGGAGGCCGTCGACTGGCTGCTCCCGACCGGCGCCGCCACCGTCGTGGATCTGGGCGCCGGCACCGGCAAGTTCACCGAGCTGCTGGTCGCCCCCGGCCGTGAGGTGATCGCCGTCGAGCCGTCCGCCGGGATGCGCGAGCAGCTGGCCGACGCGGTGCCCGCCGCCACCGTGCACGGTGGCACCGCCGAACGGATCCCGCTACCGGACGCGTCCGCCGACGCGGTGCTGATGGCCCAGGCCTGGCACTGGGTCGACCCCGAACTCGCGGTCCCGGAGATCGCCCGGGTGCTGCGCCCCGGCGGCACCCTCGGTCTGGTCTGGAACATCCGGGACAGCCGCGAGCCGTGGGTCGCCGAGCTCGACGACCTGCTGCACCACCACAGCCGTCAGGACCTCGACACCGCGCCGGAACTGCCCGCCCCGTTCGCCGCCGCCGAACGCGCCGAGTTCTCCTGGCGGCACACCCTGACCCGGGACGCGGTGCTGGACATGATCGCCTCCCGCAGCTACGTGATCGTGCTGCCCGAGCCGGAACGCGCCGAACTGCTCGGCAACGTCACCGAACTCCTCGCCTCGCACCCCGATCTCGCCGACCACGACGACATCGTGCTGCCCTACGTCACCCGCTGCACCCGCGCGACCCGCTGATCCCGCCGGCGCGCGGAGAAGGAGACCCGGGAGCGCGGAGGAGGAGAGCCGGGAGTACGGAGAAGGGGACCCTGGAGCGCGGAGGAGGAGAGCCGGGAGTACAGAGAAGGAGAGCCCGGAGTACGGAGGAGGAGAGCCGGGAGTACGGAGAAGGGGAGCCGGGAGTCAGGCCGGGCGCCGGGTCAGGACCTGTGGTCCCGATTCGGTGATGGCGACGGTGTGTTCCGAGTGGGCGGTGCGCGAGCCGTCGGCAGACCGGATGGTCCAGCCGTCCGCATCGAACTTGATCTTGTCGGTGCCGCGGCAGAACCAGGGCTCGATGGCGATGGTCAGGCCCGGGTCGAGGCGCATGCCGCGGCGGGCGCGGCCGTTGTTCGGGATGTGCGGGGCCTCGTGCATGGTGCGGCCGAGCCCGTGCCCGCCGAATTCCAGATTCACCGCGAGGCCGTACGCGTGGGCGACCTCGCCGATCGCCGCGGAGATGTCGCCGAGGCGACCGCCGGGCTGGGCCGCGGCGATGCCGGCTTCCAGGGCGACCTCGGTGGACTCGATCAGTGCCAGGTCGTCGGGGTCGGGCTCGCCGACGATCACCGAGACCGCCGAGTCGGCGACCCAGCCGTCGATGCCGACCGCCATGTCGATGCTGAGCAGGTCGCCGTCGCGCAGGACGTAGTCGTGCGGTAGGCCGTGCAGGACCGCGTCGTTGACCGACAGGCAGAGCACGTTGCGGAACGGGCCGCGGCCGAACGACGGGGCGTAGTCCCAGTAGCAGGACTCGGCGCCGCGCTGCTCGATCCGGCGGCGGGCGTGGTGTTCGAGATCCATCAGGTTGACGCCGACGGCGGCGGTCCCGCTCAGCTCGGCGAGCAACTCGCCGACGAACTGGCCGGTCACCGCCATCCGGGCGATCTCGCCGGTGGACTTGAGTTCTATCACGGTATTTTTATACCACGCGTCCGGCAGGGGTTATCCTGCTGGCATGGTGCGCCAACCACTGACCCCCGAGCAGATCGCCGCGGGCCGGCGTCTCGGGGCCGCGCTGCGGGCCGCCCGGGCCGGTCGCGGCCTCGTCGAGGTGGCACTGGCGGCCGGCATCTCACCGGAGACGCTGCGCAAGATCGAGGCGGGCCGGCTGCCGGCGCCCGCGTTCGGCACGGTGGTCTGCCTGAGCCGGGCCCTCGACGTCCCGCTGGGTGACCTGGCCGACGTCTGGCTCGCCGACACCGCGGTCAGCCGCGCGTCCTGACCCACTCAGCAGGCCGGGCGCAGCTCCTCCGAGCGCATCCGCGGGTCGAAGGCCCGGCAGGTGCCCGGCATCGTCTTCTTCGCCCGGTACATCGCCAGGTCCGCGTCCTCCAGGACGTGCGCCGCGCTGCGCCCCGGCCCGGTGTAGGCGATCCCCACGCTGGCCCGGGTCAGCACCGCCCGCCCGGCGATGTCGAACGGCCGCGCGATCGCGTCGACCACCCGCTGCGCGATCTCCCACGCCTGCGCCTCGCCGGTGATCGGTTCGAGCAGCACCGCGAACTCGTCACCGCCGAAGCGGGCCGCCATGTCGGTGTCCCGAACCGCGCCGACCAGCCGGTCCGCCACCCCGCGCAGCAGCTCGTCGCCGGCGGCGTGCCCGAGCGTGTCGTTGACCTGTTTGAACAGGTCCAGGTCGAGGTAGAGCAGGGCGGCCGAGGCGTTCTCCGCCAGGGACTTCTCCAGCCGGCGCAGGAACAGCGCACGATTCGGCAGCCGGGTCAGCGGGTCGTGGTGCGCCTCGTGCACCGCGGCCGCGGTGTGCGCGCCGGTCAGGGCCAGGCTGGCCTGCTCGCTGAAGGCGGCCAGCACGTCACGCCGCTCCGACTCGCGCACGTCACCGCCGTGCCCGGCGAACACCAGTGCGCCGGCGAGCCGGTCACCCCGGTAGACCGGCGCCCCGGTCAGGTCGCCGTCGACGACCGGCTCGCCGGCGGCCATCGTCCGCTCGGCGAGCAGCAGCACCGACGACCGGTCGTAGGGTCCGGCGGCCGACGCCGGGTCGTCGGCGTCGGAGAGCACCAGGACGACCGCCGCGTCCGGTAGCAGCCGCCGGGCCTCCCCGGTGATCGTGTCGAGCTGCTCGTGCAGCGGGGTGCCCTGGCCGGCCGCCCGCTGGATCCGCAGCAGCGTCTCCAGCAGCCGTTCCCGGCGTTCCAGCGCCCGCACCAGGACCAGCCGGTCCTCGGCCTCCCGCTCGCGTTCCCGGCGCAGCTGCTGCTCGGCGGCGAGGGTGCGCAGGCTGCGCAGGGCCAGCCCGAGCACCTTCGCCATGCCCTGCAGCATCTGGCGTTCCTCGGCGGTGAACGGCTCGTCGGTCCGGGCCACCACCAGCCGTTCGGTGTTGTCGCCGGCCAGCGCGTGCATGCTCACGTACGCCTCGCCGACGCCCGGGAAGGCCGCGGTCTCCGAGCGCAACCCGAGGAACAGCGCCGGGTCGGGGGAGCGGCCCAGCCCGACCGACGCGGTCAGGGTGTCGCCGCAGACCACCGCGCCCAGTTCCGCGTCGGTGGCCTCGGTGGCCCGCTGCACCGCGACCCGGGCGACGCTGGCCTCGTCGCCGGCCCGGGTGACGGCGGTGAAGTATTCGCTGATCTGCAGCATCGACCAGGTGGTCATGGCGACCCGATCAGCTCAGCGCGAGGGCGGCCACGGTCAGGTGATGCATCCCCTTCGCCCCGGCCTGCCGGATGATCTCGCCGTTGGAGTAGAACCCGCCGAACGGCACCGGCTTCAGGGCGTCCCGCAGGCGCTCGGTGGCCAGCTCGGTGCTGTCCTCGCCCAGCGCGATCGGACGTACACAGCAATCGAAGACCAGGACCCCGAGCGGTGCCGCGCCGGACAGCGACTCCATCGCGGCGCGGCCCGCGGCCGCCGCCGCGCCGACCACCTCGTCGGTCTCGCCGGCCATGAACCAGACCATCGCGCCCTCGGGCGTGTCGGCCAGGCCGGAGATGGAGCGCTCCGCGGCGTCGCACGCGAAGATGATCCGGATGTCCTCGCCGGTGCGCCGGGCCAGCCCGAGCGGCCGGATCGTGGCGAACTGCAGGAACGCCGACGGGTCGGCGGACAGCCCCTCCGGCGCCCCGGTGCGGCGCAGGTAGACGTCGAGCGCCGGCTCCCCGTCCAGCTCGTAGATCTTGCCGCCCTCGCTGCGGGTCACCACCATCGGCTCGTCGAGCCGGTGCCAGCCGTGCGCCATCCCGATCCCGAACGGCGACGGCGCGCCGAGCGCCGCGCCGAGCACCGCGTTCGGCAGCACCTGCACCGGACCGCCGTCGCTGAAGAACGCGAACGTGCCGGTCTGCGTCACGTTGTCGCCCGCGCAGCCACCGATCAGCGGCACCTGGGCGCCGCTGACCGCGTAGGCACCGCGGACCACCTCCTGCTGGTCGCCGCTGCGCCCGTCGCCGAGCATCAGCAGCACCCGGTGCTCGGCGTCCACGTCGTCGAGCGCCGAGGCCACCGTCTCGCCGGCGGTGTACAGGTCGACGCTGTCGTGCGGCACCGCGCGCACCGCCGCGGTGTAGCCGCCGAGCGCGTTGACCACCACGCCGGCGCCGCCACCGTCCGACGTGTACTCCCCGGACGTCGAGCAGCCGATCATCAGCACGTCACCGCCGGCCGCGGCGTGCACCGCGGCGGCCATCTCCGGTGTGGCGTGGGTCAGCGAGGCGAAGACGATCACCAGGCTGGCGCGCCGGCCGCCGAGCGCCTCGCGGCAGGCCTGGCTTCCGGCCTCGGCCGGGTCGGCCAGCAGGCTGCGCCCGACCCCGAACCAACGCTCTGCGTCCATGTCCCGCTCCCTCGCCGCCGGGGCCCGCGGTGGCAGGCCTCCCGGGATTCCTGCATCGGCGGCCGCCCCGTCGATCTGAGCGGAACCGGGCATGATGGGGCGCATGGATTACGAAACCGCGGTGGGCTCGCTGTTCCAGGCCGAGGGGCGAGAAGATCCCTACCCGGCGTACGACGTGATCCGCGCCCACGCGCCGATCTTCCCGGTCGGCGACGACCAATGGTTCGTGACCTCGCACGCGCTGGTCAGCCGGCTGCTGCGGGATCCCGGGCTGCGGGTGGCCGACCGCAGCGACTACGACCGGCACTGGCCGGACTGGCGGGACAACCGCGGCGTCGCCTCGGTGGTGCTGTCCATGCTGCAGACCAATCCGCCGGACCACTCCCGGGTGCGCCGGGCCGCCGCGGCCACCTTCACCGCGCGCCGCGTCGCCGGCCTGCGCGACGTGATCACCCGGCAGGTCGGCGACCTGATCGACGAGATGCCGGCCGAGGCCGACTTCATCGGCGCCTTCGCCTATCCGCTGCCGATCGCGGTGATCTGCGCGCTGCTCGGCATCCCGGACGGCGAGCGCCGCTGGTTCCGGCAGCGGGCCGCCGACCTGACCGTGGTCCTGGAGCCGATCAGCACACCGGAGGAGATGGCCCGCGCCGACAAGGCCGGCCGGGAGATCGAGGCGTACTTCACCGGGCTGATCGCCGACCGCCGGCACACCCCGCGCGAGGATCTGACCAGCGCGCTGGTCGCCGCCGCGGAGACCGACCTGACCGGCGAGGAACTGCTGGCCAACCTGATTCTGCTGCTGGTCGCCGGCTTCGAGACCACCACCAACCTGCTCGGCACCGGGCTGAAGATCCTGCTCGAGCATCCCGATCAGGCTGATCGGTTGCGGTCCGACGCGGGGCTCGCGCCCGCTTTCGTCGAGGAGATCCTGCGGTACGACTCGCCGGTCCAGCTGACCTCCCGCTTCCCGACCGAGCCACTCGACCTCGACGGGGTGCGGGTGCCCGCCGGCCCGATGCTGACCATGCTGCTGGGCTCGGCGAACCGTGATCCGCAGCGCTACCCCGACCCGCACCGCTTCGACCCGGACCGGCCGAACATCCAGCCGGTGTCGTTCGGCGGCGGTGCACACTACTGTCTGGGCGCGCCGCTGGCCCGACTGGAGGCGCAGGTGGCCTTCCCGCTGCTGCTCAGCCGCCTGCCCGGGCTCGCGGCGGCCGGCGCGCCGGTCCGCCGCGACCGTCTCGTGCTGCGCGGATACGCCGCCCTGCCGGTCACCACCGGCCGCTGAGCTCACTCTCGAAGAAGTCCAGGAACCCGTCCGGGTCGGGGCCGGCGTTCATCAGCACCAGATGATCGAAACCGGCCTCGCTGTAGGTCTTCACCGCGTCCCGGTAGGCCTGCGGGTCCGGGCCGCAGACGAATTGCCGCTGTACGTCTTCGGGGCGCACCGTCTGGGACGCGGCGTCGAAGTTGACCGGGTTCGGCAGCTCCGACATCACCTTCCAGCCGGTGACCGACCAGCGGGAGGTGCGGTGCGCCTCGGCGACCGCGGCGTCCACGGTGGGCGCCCAGGCCGTCGCGATCTCCGCGTACCTAGGCCCCGTTCCGCCTTTTTCCTGAAATGTCGTGACGAGGTCGGCCCGGGGTTCGGTGGCGAACAGGCCGGAGCCGTGCGTGGCGGCCAGCTCGGCGGCCTGCTTCCCGCCCGCCGCCACCGCGATCACCGGCAGCTCGTCCGGCAGGTCGAACACCCGGGCGTCCTCCAGCTGCAGATGCCTGCCCTGATACGACCGGTAGCCGCCCTGCCAGAGCAGGTTGATGATGTCGAGGGCCTCGGCCAGCATCTCCTGCCGGACCGCGACCCCGGGGAAACCCCGGCCCACCACGTGCTCGTTGAGCCGTTCCCCGGAGCCGATGCCCAGCGTGAACCGGCCGTCCGAGATCAGCGCCAGCGTCGCGGCCGCCTGCGCGATGATCGCCGGGTGATACCGCACCGTCGGACAGGTCACGCCGGTGGCCAGGCCGAGCCGGTCGGTGCGGGCCGCGATCGCGCTCAGCACATTCCAGGCGAACGGCGAATGGCCCTGCTCCTCCAGCCACGGGTGGTAGTGGTCGCTCATCTCGACGAAGTCGAAACCGGCCTGCTCGGCGCGGATCGCCTGACGGATCAGCTCCTGGGGGCCGAAGCCCTCGGCCATCAGCTTGTATCCGATACGCATGCCCTCGGGCTTCCCTGGGGCATGCCGGGTAAACGTTTTCTCAGACGCGTTCCAGCACCACCACCGGAATCTCCCGGTCGGTCTTCTTCTGATACTCGTCGTAATCCGGCCAGACCTCGGCCATCTTCGCCCACATCTCCGGCTTCTCCTGCGCCGTGGCGACCCGGGCCCGTGCCGGGAACCGGTCACCGCGGATCTGCACCTCGACCCGCGGCTCGGCCTCGAGGTTCACGAACCAGGCCGGCGGGGCCGCGGCGCCCCCCTTGGAGGCCACCACCAGGTAGGCGCCCCGGTGCTCGCGGAAGATCAGGGCGTGCGAGCGCTGCTCACCCGACTTACGGCCCTTGGTGAACAGGATCAGGATCTCGGTGCCGTTACGCCAGTGGAAACCGTCCTCGCCGTCGGTCTCCAGATAACGCGCCACATGCGGATCACCGTGCAACTCCATCGCAGAGGTCATGCGCCCCACCGTACCCACGCGGCGATCACTTAAGGATTCTGTGCCGGTCAACCGAATCGCAACCGGTCTGCACTCCAACCGGGCACCGTCCGCCCGAACGGAAGGACATGACCGACACGATGGTGGTGGAGCTGGGCCTGCAGGCCATGACGATCGCGGCGAAGTTGTCCGCGCCGATCCTGCTGACCGCGCTCGCGATCGGGTTCGCCATCTCGCTGTTCCAGTCGGTGACCCAGATCCAGGAGGCCACCCTGTCGTTCGTCCCGAAGGCGGTCGCGATCGGCGCGGTGCTGCTGTTCACCGGCAACTGGATGCTGCACCAGATGATGACGTACACCACCCAGCTCTTCGACAAGGTTCCCGAGCTGCTCCGCTGAACCGCCGGCGTTAATCGCTGGACCGCGGTGCGAGGATGCGGGCATGCGCAAGATTCCGACGGTGTTCCAGCGTGATCCCGAGGACCGCAGACGGGTGCTGCCCGAAGCCCACCCCGACTGCGCCTGGGTGCTGGCCGGCGAGGGCGTCGCCACCAGGAAATACGACGGGACCTGCGTGCTCCTCGACGAGGACGGCACCTGGTGGGCCCGGCGCGAGGTCCGCCCGGCCCGCACCCGGCCGCCCGGCTACCGCCCGGTGATGACCGACGAGAACACCGGCCGGACCGTCGGCTGGGAGCCGATCGCCCAGTCCTCCTACGCCGCCTGCCACCTCGAGGCGGTCGCCCGCGGCACGTCCTGGCGGCCCGGCACGTACGAACTGATCGGCCCGAAGATCAACGGCAACCCGGAGCGGGTGCCCGGCCACGAACTCGTCGCCCACGCCGACGCCGAACGCTTCGACGTTCCCCGCGACCTGGCCGGCCTCCGCGAGTGGATTCTGGCCCATCCCCGGTACGAGGGCCTGGTCTGGCATCACCCGGACGGCCGTCGCGCCAAACTCAAATACCGCGACTTCGCCTGACCGACCGGGCGCCGACGCGGGGTCGCGGCGTTCGGCGGACGATGTCGTTCCCCCGGGCGTACGTGGGCGAGCGTTCGGCGCGGGAGCGACCCTCCAGCCGCTGGCCGTAGTAGGTGCCGGCGAGCACCAGTGCGATGCCGAGCAGGGCGGCCGGCGTGAGACGGTCGCCGGCCAGGGCGACGCCGAACAGCACCGCCCAGACCGGCTCGGTGCCGAGCAGCAGACTGGCGCGGGAGGCGGAGGTGCGCCGGATCGCCCACAGCTGCACGACGAAAGCGAAGACGCTGCAGCCCAGCGCCAGGTAGGTGACCGCCGCCCACTGCGCCGGGCCGTAGGCGGCGACCGCCGCGGGCAGGGCCCGGGCGGCCACGGTCGAGCACACGACCGCCCCGGTCAGGGTCTGCAGGGCGGCCAGCGTCGCGGTGTCGTGCGACCGGCCCCGGGTCAGGTGGGCCGACAGGGTCACGTGCGCGGCGCGGACCACGGCGGCGGCCAGCATCAGGGCGTCGCCTGCTGACGGCGTACGCAGGCCTGGTCCGGCGACCAGGAAGACCACGCCGAGCGTGGCAGCGGCCGCGCCCCCGAAGAATGCCGGCGGCAGCCATCGCCGCCGGGTGAAGCCCTCCAGGATCGGGGTCATCAGGATGGTCAGGCTGATCAACACGCCGGCGTTGGTGGCGCTGGTCATCGACAACCCGAAGGTTTCCAGGATCAGCACCGACGTCTGGGTGACGCCGAGCCCGACGCCGACCAGGAGCTCCCGGCGGTCGAAACGGCCGCGGGACCGGCGCACCGCCAGGGCCGGCAGCAGCGCCACCGCCGAGATCAGGAAGCGCAGCGCCAGCAGCACCAGCACGCCGCCCGCCGCGACCAGGGTCTTCGCCGTCAGGTAGCTGCTGCCCCAGACCACGGCGACGGCCAGCAGGAGAAGATCGCCCACGCGAGAAGTCGACACACGGTGAGCGTCGGCGGCGGCGATCCGGTAGACAAGAGGGCAACCTCTGAATCGACGATGTAGTGGAGCCTTGTGGATCCGCACCACCTGCGACTGTTGCGTGAGCTCAGGGACCGGGGCAGTGTCGCCGCCGTGGCCCGTGCGCTGCACATCACGCCGTCCGCGGTGTCCCAGCAGCTGAACACGCTGCAGCGCTCGGCGCGGGTGCCGCTGACCGAGCGGGCCGGGCGGCGGCTGGTGCTCACCGCGGCCGGGCGGGCCCTGGCCGCGGCCGCGGTCGACGTGCTGACCGCGCTGGACCGGGCCGACCGGGCGGTCGGCGCCCACCTCGACGACCCGCTGTCCCCGGTCACCGTCGCGGCCTTCCACAGCGCCGCGCTGACCTGGTTCCCGGAGCTGATCCGGCGGGCCCCGCAGGTCCGCTGCGCCGACGAGGACGTGGCCCGCGCCGACTTCCCCGGTCTGGCCGGCGACTACGACCTGGTGATCGCGCACCGGGTGGCGCACAGCCCGCCGTGGCCGGCCGACCGGGTGACCGTGCTGCCGCTGATCTACGAGCCGATCCATGTGGCGATGCCGGTCGGCTCCCCACTGGCCGACAGGCAGCGGCTGACCGCGGCCGACGTCGCCGGCCAGCCGTGGATCAGCGTGCACGAGGGGTTCCCGGTCGGCGGGGTGCTCACCGCGATCGCCGCGGCGGCCGGGCGACCCCTCGACATCGTGCACCGGGTCAACGAGTTCACCGTCACGGCGGCGATGGTCGCGGCCGGTGCCGGGCTGGCGATCATGCCGGCGCTCACCACCGTGCCGGATCCGCGGGTGGTGCTGCGGCCGCTCGCCGACCTGCCCGCCGGGCGGCACATCGACGTGCTGACCCGCCCGGAGACGCTGCACCGGGCATCGGTCCGGGCCGTGCTCGGCGCGCTGCGCGAGATCAGCCGTTCCGGTGGTGCTTCTTGACGTACGTGTAACCGGGCCCCATCGCGTCCTCGTCGATCAGTTCGTTCTCCACCGCCCACTGGTAGGCGGCCATCTGCCTCTCGGACGGCTGCGCCCCGGGCGGAAGTTTCCGGATGAACCCCTTCACCCAGTGCTCGCGCCGGTCGTGGTGCTCGTCGTCCTCGTCGTCGTCCTCGTGCGGATGCGGCGCGGGCTCCACCAGCGGGGCGTAGAACAGCAGGTCCACCGGGTCCTGTCCGTCGACCGCGGGGTAGCAGGCCAGCCCGTCCGCGTCGGTGCTGCCGGTCACCCGGGTCACGTAACCCTCCCGGATCAGCTGGTCCACCGCGTTTTTCAGCAGGAACGTGCCCTTCTGCCCGCGGCCCAGCCCGGCCTGCCCGGCCAGCGAGTCCTCCGGGAACACCGCGCTGCCGTCCTCGAACACCCGGCCCAGCCCGCGGATCACCTTGAGCACCTGCCCGCGGTTCGACGGCCGGGGATCGAAATCCCGGGTCACCACCAGCGGGTCGTATTCGTGGTAGTAGTTGACGCCGTCGATCCGCATCGGGTCGTCGAGCACCCGGGTCCGCACCACCACCGCGTCCCGCCCGGCCTGCCAGGTGACGGTCACGACCGTCCCGGTCTGGACGTCGGCCGGCCATCCGATGCCGCTGAACCGCCAGGTGGGCTCGCGCTCCACGGCGGTCTCGAACACCTCACGGACCGCGGTGATCCCCTTGACCCGGTGCTCCAGCACCACCATCACCGGATCCCGGCCGATCAGCGCCTCGGCGATCTCCTCCGCGACCGGGCAGACCAACCCCTCCAGGTCCGCTCGCCACAGCGTCACCCGTCGCGTCACGGTCCGCATGTCCCCTCCCAAAACCCCAGGCCAGAAGATGCTCGCACACCGCCGGGTCCGCTGTGGCCGCCGGTTGTCGACTTGGTGGGTTCCCGCGCAATGGGGCTCACCCATGTTCTGGCGGCGGAGGCGGGCTCGACCGGTCCTTCGCTCCTGACCTTCATGTCCGTTCTCGCCATGATCGGCGGCCTGGCGACGGTCGTCCCGGGCGTGACCGGTGCCGTTCCCTGCGCCACCTGACCCGCTCCCGTTGAGCGTGCCGGGCCCGCATGGCGGGGCTCCGCCCTTTACCGAGAAAGTCTCACGGACAGGTGCCGTTCCCACCCGCGCGGCGAGGTGAGACGGGAGCGGTAGGGCGCGGCGGTGCGGCCCTGCGGCGAGCGGAGCGGCGGTCAGGGGGCGTCGAGGATGCCGTAACGGGCGAGGATGGCGGCGCGGCGTTCCTGGTTGACGGTGCGGACCCGGCGGGCGATGAAGAAGACGTCGAGCAGTGTCCACACGCCCACGCCGCCGAGGGTGAACAGCATGACGATCGAGCGGGCGGTGTCTCCGAGGTAGAAGCGGTGACCGCCGAAGATGCCACAGACGCACCACAGCACGTACGCGATAAGCGGATTTTTCCGGACTGATGCATATTCCGCCTCGGCGCGGAGAAGCCGCAAGCGCTCCCACTCCGGAAGGGGCACCCCGGAGGTGGGCCGCGGGCCGGGTGGGTGGGTCTCCGGCAAGGATGAGCCCGGAGCGGGCCGCGCGCCGGGTGGGCGGATCTCCGGGAGGGATGAGCCGTGAGTCGGCCGCGGCGGTCGGCTGTCCGGAACCGGATGCGCGGCAGGCGGGAAACCGGTGCCCGGGGCTCTGCCCGGGGGAGGCTCCGTGGGTTCGGAGTGGGGCGCGGGCACGGTCAGGGCTTCCGGGCGACGGCGCCGAAGAGGGAGGCGTCGACCGGGGTGGGGTGTTCCGGGTCGGCGGGGTCGGGGCGCCAGTCGCCGATCGCCGTGATGCCGGGCGCGATCGGGTCGAGGCCGGCGAAATAGTCCTCGAACGCGGCGCGGGTGCGCGGGTGGACGTCGGAGCGGCCGGTGCGCAGCGACTCGTCCCAGTTCGCCTTCAGTTCCGGGGTGAGGAAGTCGGTGGTGGCGCTGGTCATCGTCAGGTAGCTGCCGGCCGGGAGGGCGTCGACGAGGGTGTGGACGATCTCGGTGGCGCGGGCGTGGTCGGGGAGGAAGTGGATGACGGCGACCAGGATCAGCGCGACCGGCCGGGTCAGGTCGAGGATGTCGAGGGCGGCCAGGATCTCCTCGGGCCGGCGCAGGTCCTGCTCCAGGTAGCGGGTGCGGCCTTCGGGGGTGCTGGTGAGCAGGGCTCGGGCGTGGACCATGACCATCGGGTCGTTGTCGACGTAGACGATCCGGCTGTCCGGGGCGACCCGCTGGGCGACCTGGTGGGTGTTGTCGGCGGTGGGCAGGCCGGTGCCGATGTCCAGGAACTGGCGGATGCCGGCCTCGCCGGCCAGGTGGCCGACGGCGCGGCGCAGGAAGGCGCGGTTGGCGCGGGCGGCGATCCGGGCCGCGGGGTAGGACCGGGCCAGCAGGTCGCCGGACTCCCGGTCGGCGGCGAAGTTGTCCTTGCCGCCCAGCCAGTAGTTGTAGCGGCGGGCCGGGTGCGGCACCCCGGTGTCGAGCTTGTCGATCGTCACCGGACGGATCCTAATAGGATGACGTATGCCCTGGTAGAGGCGGATGATGATCACTCACCGTGTTCAGTTGACCGCCTAGAGTGTGGCGATTTGTCGCGAGGCTCCGGACGGGGCAGTATGCACGGGTGCAGCGTTACCGAGTTGGCATCCTGGCTGTCGCGACGGTCGTGGTCCTCGGCGGTGGCGGCCTGATCTACGCGGGCCTCGACGGCGGGTCCGGCGGTGGAGTCGTGTCCAGCGCCCTGAGCCTGGACGGGTCGGACACCTCGACCAAGGGCGCATCCCCGTCGCCGACCGGCCCGAGCCCCGAGGAGCTGGCCCGGGCCGCGCGGGCGCAGCAGGCCAAGGCGCTGACCGCCGCGCTGACGAAGCTTTCCGCGGCCTCGCCGGAGTTCTCGGTCGCCGTGCTGGACAAGACGACCGGTGAGTCCTTCGCCTTCCGGGGCGACGAGCACTATGACACGGCCAGCATCGTCAAGGCGCAGATTCTCGCCTGCATGCTGCTCAAGGACCAGGACGCCGGGCGCGATCCGAGTTCGGCCGAGATGGCCCTGGCCAAGCCGATGATCCAGTTCAGCGACAACAATGCGACCACCTCGCTGTTCGGCCGGATCGGCGGCAAGGCGGCGGTCGGCAGATGCAACAAGCGTCTCGGCCTGACCGCGACCGAGGTCGCCTCGTCCTGGGGTTTCACCCGGACCACCGCCAACGACCAGGTCAAGCTGCTCGCCAAGTTCGTCGACGTGAAGGGTCCGCTGGACGCGGATTCCCGCAAGACCGCGTTCAAGCTGATGAACACCGTCAGCAAGGGGCAGACCTGGGGAGTGCCGTCGATCGCGCGCAGCGGCGAGACGACCACCGTCAAGAACGGCTGGGACACCCGCTCGGCCGACGGCGGCCTGTGGGCGATCAACACGATCGGCCGGGTCACCGGGGGCCGGGTGGACGTGTCGGTGGCCGTCCTCTCGCACAACAACCGGTCCCAGCCGGCCGGTCAGGCCCTGGTGGAGAAGGTCGCCAAGCTGACCCGGCAGTATCTGAAGTACTGATCAGCCGGCGGCCGGGCCGCTCCGTCGTCGCCCCGTCGTGGCCGGTGCCCCGCCGCTGCCGGTGGCCCGCGGGACGGGTCGAGTCCGGAAACCGATGGCCGGGTGCGCACCGGGCGTGTCAGGCTGCCGGCGTGACCGAACGCGAGCCGATCGTGATGCAGGTGTACTGCCGGGTGAAGGTCGTCGTCGACGACCCGGCCGCGATGACCGAGGTGGCCGTCCGCCGGCTGCGCGAGGCCGACATCGACTGGTCCGCCGAGGCCGACACCCTCGCCGAGGCGGAGGCGGAGATGCGCACCGACCTGCCGCAGGCCCTCTCCTCGCTGGTGGACCCGGCGGCGCTGCTCGCCGGCGTGCCCGGCGTCGAGATCAGCGGCGGCCGGTGGTGGGCGGAGCCCGGCGAGCCCGCGCCCGGCTTCCAGCCGGGCTTCCCCGGGCCGGCCCCTCGTCGCACCGTCTGAACCGGACAGTGACGCATTGGTGATCTTCTGTTTGACTGGGTCGCATGCAGAGCGCGCCGCGACTGGCGATCGACTACGGTTCCGCGTGCACCCGCGCGGTGCTGGCCTGGCCCGACCGCCCCTGGCAGCCGCTGCTCGTCGAGGGCACCGCGGAGCCGTCCAGCGCGGTCCACGTCGGTGCGGACGGCGCCCTCACCGCGGGCGCCGCGGCCTGGCGGCTCGCCGCCGACGACCCGGCCGGTTTCGTGGAGTCGCCGCTGGCCGCCGGGGTCGGGACGGTCCGGGTCCGCGGCCGCAACGTGGAGATCGCCGGCCTCGTCGCCGCCACCCTGCGCCTGATCGCGGCCGAGGCGGTGCGGATGGCCGGCGTGCTGCCCGCCGACGTCCGGATGAGCGTTCCCGCCGGCTGGGACCCGGCCCGCCGCACCTGGCTGCGGCAGGCCGCCCACCAGGCCGGGCTCAACCGTCCGCAGCTCGTCGAGGCGCCGGTCGCGGCGCTGGTCGCCACCCGCTGCACCGCACGGCCGATCCCCGTTCTGGATCCGCCGTCCGCCGCCGGACCGCCGTCGTCCCGGCCGTCCGGCGGCGGTACGACGTATGCCGCCACGACCGCCCCCAGCCGGTTCGTGCTGGTCTGCGATGTCGGCGCGACCGCCGAGGTCAGCGTGCTGCGCGCCGACCTGTCCGGCGCCGAGGTGATGTCCACGGTGACCGGCGTCGACGCCGGTGGCCGCGCCATCGACGACCGCCTCGTCAGCATGCTCCTGCACCGCGAAGCCACCGCCGCACCCACCCGCCCGTCGCCCGCCACGACCCCGGTCGGATCCACCACGACCCGCCGGGTCCCCGACCTGGACACGACCCGCCGGGTCCCCGACCTGGACACGACCCGCCGGGTCCCCGACCTGGACACGACCCGCCGGGTCCCCGACCCGGACACCACCGGCCGAGCCGCCGATGCGGCCACCGTCGCCACCGGGCCCGCCGTCGCTGCGGAAGCCCGGCCCGCGGCCGGTGCCGGCTCACCCGCCGCCGACCGCGAAGGCGCGGCGGGCGCGGGCCCGCCCGGCGCCGAGCCGCCGGCCGGTGCGGGCTGGGGGAGTGCGGTGGATGTGGCAGCGGTGTTGCGGGACGGGGCGGCCGCCACGGTGGCGGTGTTGCGTACCGGCAAGGAGGCTGTCTCGCAGCAGCCGGCCGTGACCGTGCCGCTGCCCGCGCCCGGAGCGGCCGTCGTGCTCAGCACGACCCTGGTGGAACGGGCCGCCGAACCGGTCCTGCGGCGTCTCCCCGAGCTGGCCGCGGAGGCGTTGCGCGCCGCCGAGCTGGGCAGGAACGACATCGCGGAGGTGTACGCGGTGGGTGCCGCCGCCGCGATGCCCGCCCTGCCGCGGGTGCTGGAACGCGAGCTGGGCCGGCCGGTCCGGGTCGCCGCCCTGCCCGGGGCGGCGGTGGTGCTCGGTGTCGCCGAAGCCGAGGGCGCCGCGGCGCCGGCCGGCGAACCGGCCCCCGAGGTCCCCCGGCTGACCGTGCTCCGGGTGCTGGGCCTGATCCTGCCCGGGGCGGCTTCGGTGGCGCTGTTCAGCCATTTCGTGTTCACCGCCCGGGGGCGGACCGCCTCGAGCTGGGGTGAGCTGGCCATCGCCGGGGTGCTCGCGCTGATGCTGTGCCTGGCCGCCGGCCCGTGGATCGGCGCGGCGCTGGCCCGCGACGCCGGACTGCGCGGGCGCTGGGACGCCGCCGGGCAGATCTCCGCCGGGCTGCTCACCGCGGACGCGTTCGGGGTGACCGTCGCCGCACTGTACGCGGTGGCGGCCGGCCTCTACCTGGTGGCGCCGTTCGGCGAGCCGCTGCAGTGGTCTTTGCTGCCGGTGCTGCCCGCCGCCCTGCTGGCCGCGGCCGTCGCAGTGATCGTCCGGCGGCGGTTGATCCCGCCGGTGATCGTCGAATCCCCGCTGGTCGCGACCATCATCCTGAGCATCGGCAGCCTGCTGTACGCGCTGACGGTCCGGGCCGGCTTCCCGCCCGCGGCCGCACTGTGGGGTACGGCCGCCACCCGCACCGGCGGCGCGCTGATCGGCGTCGGCGTCGCGCTGCTGCTGTTCCGGATCACGGTGCTGCGCGGCATCACCGCGGTCGTCCTCGGCGTCTTCGGCTTCTTCATCGCGGATCCCCGCGCGGTCGGCGTCTTCGGCGTCGGCATCGGCATCGCGGTCGCCGTCTGGTGGGGCCAGCGCCTGCTCACCCTGGTCCGCCCCTGACCGCACCGGCGGGCGCCGGACCCGGCGCGCGGCGCGGCGACGGGACGAGACGGGTCCGGCACCGGCGTACCGCCGATCATTGACCGCGAACCGCAGCGGCCAGGTAGGGTGCGGCGGTGCTGGGCCGACCGCTGGTGTTTCTCGACGTGGACGGGCCGCTGATCCCGTTCCGCGCCCGGACCGTCGGCGCCGCCCCACCGGCTCCGGACGGCGGCAATCCGCTGCTGCACCGGATCGACCCGGAGGACGGGCGGCGGCTGCGGAAACTCCCGGCCGACCTGGTCTGGGCCACCACCTGGATGGACGAGGCGAACGAGGTGGTCGCCCCGCGGCTCGGCCTGCCCCCGCTCCCGGTCGTCGACTGGCCGGACGAGGCGCCGCTGCCCGGCCTGCACTGGAAGACGGCGTTCCTGGTGACCTGGGCGGCCGGCCGCAGCTTCGTCTGGATCGACGACGAGCTGACCGACAACGATCGCCGCTGGGTGGCCGCGCACCATCCGGGCCGGGCCCTGCTGCACCGGGTGGACGGCAACCGCGGCCTCACCGACGCCGACTTCTTCACCGTCGGCGCCTGGCTGATGATCCACGGGTGAGGCGTCAGTAGCGGAAGTGGCTGACCAGGGTCTGCAGGTTGTTGGCCATCTGGCTGAGCTCGGTCACCGCCTGCTGGGACTGCGCGATGCCCTCGGTGCTGACCTGGGTGGCGGTCGCCAGGCCGGTGATGTTGGCGGCGATGTCGCCGGCACCGGAAGCGGCCAGGGCCACGTTGTGGCTCATCTGCTCGGTGGTGGCGGTCTGCTGGGCGACCGCCGCGGCGATCGTGGCCTGGTAGTCGTTGATGCTGGCGATGACCGAGGTGATCTCGCCGATCGCGGTGACCGCTCCGGCCGTGTCGGCCTGGATGGCCTGGACCCGGCGGGAGATGTCGTCGGTGGCCCGGGCGGTCTCCTGGGCGAGTTCCTTCACCTCGCCGGCGACCACGGCGAAACCCTTGCCGAGTTCGCCGGCCCGGGCCGCCTCGATGGTGGCGTTCAGCGCGAGCAGGTTGGTCTGCTCGGCGATGCTGGTGATCACTTTGATCACCTCGGCGATCTCGCGGGACGACTCGCCCAGCTTGCCGACCTGGGTGGTGGTCGCGTCGGCGACCGCCACCGCCTGCTCGGCCACCCGGGCGGCCTCGGTCGCGTTGTGCGCGATGTCCCGGATCGAGTCGCCCATCTGGTGGGTGCCCTGCGCGACGCTGCTGACGTTGTCGTTGACGCCCTCGGCGGCCTGCGACGCGGTCTGTGCCTGCGAGGCGGCCTGGTCGGCGGACCGGGACATGGTGCTCGCGGTCGCGGTGAGCTGCTCGGCGGCGGCCGCGACGGCCTGCGCCGAGCCGGCCACCGAGGACACCACCCGCCGGGTGTTGGCCTGCGCCTCGTCCAGGGCGCGGGCCATCTGGCCGACCTCGTCCTGGCCGCGGACCTCGGCGGCGACGGTCAGGTCGCCGTCGGCCATCGCCTGCAGCGCGCCGCGGACCCGCTGCAGCGGCCGGGTGATCGACAGGACGACCAGCCGGGCCAGCACGCAGACCAGGATCGCGGCGATCGCGACGGCCAGCCACAGGATGTGGTTGGCGGTGGCCCGGCTCTGCGCGGCGTTCTGGTTGGCCCGGGCCACGGTGTCCAGGAACAGCGCCCGCTCGTTCGCCAGCACCGCGCTGATCAGGTAGTTGTCGACGTCGACCTGCTCCCAGGCGAGCCGGGCGCCGGCCTGGTCGACGGCGGCCGCGTCGACGAAGCGCTTCAGCGTGATGGTGTAGTCGTCGGTGACCGCCTTGATCCGGCCGACCGCCGCGTCCAGCCCGCTGGGCAGGTCGATCGCCTGCAGCCTGGTCAGCAGGTCGTCGACCTCGGAGATCCGGGCCTTCAGCAGCTCGCTCTGCTTGGCCGGGTCGCTGCGGACGATCGACTGGATGCCGTTGGCGCGCAGCTCGCTGGCCTCCCGGTCGAGCTGCAGCACCATCGCGCTGGCCGTGTTCAGGTTCTCCAGGTCGCGGGCGGTGCTGTCGGCGGTACGACCGTTGATCGTGGTCACCACCAGGCAGACGGCCAGGGCCAGGATGCTGGCGGCGACCAGGATGGTCAATTTGGTCCGGACCGACAGGTCGAGGAAGCGCTGGATCATCGAGCTCACCCCGCCAGCTGGTCGGCGGTGTAGTACCCGCCGTCGACCAGCACCCGCTTGTAGTTGGAGCGGTCCACGTTCACCGGCTGCAGCAGGAACGTCGGGACCACCTTGACACCGTTGTCGTACTGTTTCTCGTCGTTGACCACGGGCACTCCGCCCAGCAGCAGCGAGTTGGTCATCTGCACGGCCACCTTGGCCAACTCCCGGGTGTCCTTGTAGACGGTCTCGGTCTGTTTGCCGGCGGCGATCAGTTTGACCGAGTCGAGTTCCGCGTCCTGCCCCGTGACCACCGGTGGTTTGGCGTACCCGGCCTCCTGGACGGCTTCGAGGATGCCCCGGGCCAGGCCGTCGTTCGGGGCGAGCACCGCGTCCACCCGGGTGCCGCGCAGCGGGCCGGCGAGCAGCCGCTGCATCCGCTTCTTGGCCACCGCGTTGTCCCAGCGCTGGGTCGCGACCTGCTGGAACGAGGTCTCACCGGAGACCACCCGCAGCCGGCCGGACTTTAGGTACGGCTGGAGCACGCTCATCGCCCCGTTGAAGAAGAACGTGGCGTTGTTGTCGTCCGCCGACCCGGCGAACAGCTCGATGGTGTGGCTGCCGCCCGAACCCGCCAGGTGGAGTGCCTTCACGATCGTCGTCCCCTGCAGGATGCCGACCCGGAAGTTGTCGAAGGTGGCGTAGTAGGTGATGTTCGGGGTGTCCCGGATCAGCCGGTCGTAGGAGATCACCGGAACCTTCGCGGTCGCCGCGGCGGCCAGCACGTCCTTCAGCGCGGTGCCGTCGATCGCACCGACCACCAGGGCCTTCTCCCCGGCGGCGAGCATCGCCTTGATCTGGCTGATCTGTTTGTCGATGTCATCCTCGGCGTACTGCAGGTCGGTCTTGTAGCCGAGCACCTGGAACTGCTGGGCGATGTTCTTGCCGTCCCCGACCCAGCGGATCGACTTGGTGGTCGGCATGGCGATCCCGATGGTGCCCCGATCCTTCTGCTCGACGGTCGTCTCGTCCGCACTGCTGCAGCCGGAGGCCGTGGCGAGCACCATCACCGCGACGACGTACCAGCGCATGGCGCACCCCCTCCACCCCATGATCGGTCCCTGGAGCGGAATCCGGGGAGGAATGCGAAGACTATTCCGGCCCTGCGACCAGCACCTTCCTGCCGCCGGCCCGCTCGGGGGCCGCAGCCGCGGCGGCCCTGCCCGCGACGGATTCCGCCGGCTCGGCCGGTGCGGGGGCGGGGGCGTCCGATCGCTTCGCGCTCAGGGCGCCGTCCGGATGGCGGACGTACCAGGCGGAGGTGTACGCGGCGAGTTCCACGCCCAGCACGGTCGGCACCCCGGTCGGCCGGATGAGGAGCCGCCCGGGGGCGAACCGGTTCTCAGAGATCGTCGGGCCAGGTGTGCGGATCGACGGTCCACGGCTTGCCGGCCTCGTCCCGGCGGGCGATCCGGCCCACCGGCAGGGTGGCCAGCTCGGCGAGGCCCGGATCGGTGTCGGCGATGGTGGCGATGCAGGCGATCACGCTGGCGCCGGGCAGATCCGGATCGTTGACCCCGTCGCCGACCAGCCAGTCGTTCTCCTCGTCGTGGATCACGACGCGGGCCGGCTCCTCACCGGTGAGAACGGTGCGCTGAACGACGGCGCCGAGCCGCTCGGGAAAGCGCCCACCCGGGAACGGAAACGCGACGCCGCGAAGGATGTACCCTGACATAACGGGATACTAGCGGGCATATAGCCACCAGGTAAACGCGGTGTTGCCCTCCTCAACGACCACCCCCCTCGCCGGCAATGCCCTTGCTGCTGAAGGCGGCGTCGAACGAGGCCCGCGGTGGCGGGAAGAGTCTGTCGTCGGGACTTCGGGATCGGCGGAGTCGCGGTCGGCGTCACCGGCCGGTTTCGACCCGTCCAGCGGTCGGTTCTCGGCCCGCTCACCGTCGGTTCCGACCCTCCACCGGTCGGTTTCGGCGCGCCGCCGGCTGTTTCGATCTGCTGCCCGGCCTGGCCGGAACGCCGCGGAAGGCGACCGCGAACCGCTGACGGAACTGCCCGCCGCGGGTGACGGTCACCTCATGTCCGGCTGCGCCTCCCGCGTGGCCGGCGGGAGGGTGACGATGAAGCGCGAGCCGCCGACCCTGCCGGGGCGGTAGCGGACGTCGCCGCCGTTGGCGCGGGCCAGCTCGCGGACGATGTAGAGGCCCAACCCGGTCCCGGCGACCTGGCCCGCGGTCCGGTCGGCGCGGGCGAACCGGGCGAACAGCCGGTCCCGGAACTCCGGCGGGACACCCGGACCCTGGTCGCGGACCTCGATGGTGACCTCGTCGCGGCCGCCCCGGGCGACGATCCCGGTCACCCCGCCGCCGTACTTGGTCGCGTTGCTGACCAGATTGGTGAGGATCTGGTCGAGGTGCCCGGGCTGGGCCGCCGCCGTCAGATCCGCCGGGCAGTCCACGCTCGCCGGCGCGACGCCGAGCGCGGCCTGGATGTGCGGCGCCACCCGGACCGGGCGGGGTACCGCGGTGAGCCGCCCGGCGTCGATGCTGACCAGCGCCAGCACCTCCTCGACGATGCCGGTCAGCCGCCGGGTGGTGGCGTGCGTGCGGGTGAGCAGGCCGACCACCGGGTCGGGCAGCGGGTCGTCCCCGGTGAGCACCAGATCGAGATAGCCGAGGATGGTGGCGAGCGGATTGTTGATCTCGTGGCCGAGCATCCCGATCAGGTCGGCCTTGAGCTGGTTGGCCGCTTCCAGGTCACGGTTGCGGTCGGCGAGCTCGGCGGTTCGCGCCCGCACCTCGCTCTCCAGCGAGTCGTGCACCAGTGCGTTGTCCAGCGAGACGGCGAGCTGCCCGGCGATCAGCTCGACCGTCTCCAGGCGGCCGGTGGCGAACACCCCGCGCTGGCGTCGGTTGGCCAGCACCAGCACCGCGTCCTCGGCGCGGTGGCAGCTGACCGGCAGCACCAGCAGGCTGCACGCGGTCAAGCCGGTCAGGTATGCGTCGCCGGCGAACCGGTCGTCGCGGGTGGCGTCGGCGACCAGCAGCGGCTGCCGGGTGCGCCGCACGTAGCGGACCGCGGACAGCGGCAGATCGGTGTCGGCCGTCCCGGACAGGGTCCGGTCGCGCAGCGACAGGCGCACGTCGGTGGCCCCGGTCATCGCGCTGAGCACCCCGGCGACCTCGGCGGCCAGCCCGGTCACCGTGGTCTGCGAGCTCAGCGCCCGGGAGGCGCGCAGGATCGCCATCAGATCGATCCGGTCGGCGCCGGTACCGCTGCTGGAACCGTCGGAACGGGTCCCGCGTAGGAACGGGTGTTCGGCCTCCAGGCGGGCGACCGGCCCGCCGGCGCCCCACGTCCGGTAGGCGTCGCACGCCTCGGCGAGCAGCCGGCGCCCGGTGTGCGTCAGGCCCTGCTCCAGGTGGATCCGGGCGGACCGCTCGGCGAGCAGCGCGTGCTGCCACGGCCGGCCGCCGACGCTGAGCAGCGCCTCGTCGAACAGCCGGATCGCGGTGCCCGGATCGCCCGCGGCCCGGGCCCGTTCCGCGTCGGCGAGCAGCAGCAGCGGCCGGAAGTTGAACGGCGCGTCGGCGGCCCGCCGGGCCAGCCAGTCCCGGTCCGAGGTGGCCGCCGGGTCACTCAGACAGCGGCACAGCCGGATCAGGGCGCAGGAGTACAGACCGCGGATCGTGTCGGCTCCCGCCAGTGCCACCGCCGAGTGCTCGTCCACGGCCGCCGGATCGCCGTTGAGCAGAGCGGTGAGCGCCCGCCGCTGGTGGTGGGTGGCCATCGCGGTCGGGAACGCGGCGATCTCCGCGAGGTAGTCCGCGTCGTCCCCCGGCGGGTCGCCGCGCAGATCCCGGACCATCTGCCGGTGACCGATCGCGATCAGCCGGGCGAACCGGTTGCCGGTGCGGTCGGCGAAGGCCAGCACCGCCTCCGCCTCGTCGCCCGAGGCGTCCAGTGACTCCTCGGTCTCGAACAGCAGGCTGAGCAACCGCGCCCATTGCACGCCGGCCATCTGCACGTCGCCGGCCGCCAGCAGATCCAGGCGGGTCTGCCGGGCCGGCGCGACCAGCTCCTCCAGCGGCAGGAACCAGTGCGCCGAGATCATCAGGTGCAGATGCGCCGCGATCGCGCTTTCCTGCTGATACTGGTGTTTCCGGGCGACGTTGAGGGCGTGCTCGGTCAGCACGAAGCCGGTCCGGTAGTCGTCGAGCATGGCGATCGTCAGGCAGCTCACCGAGCCGGCCGCCCCGGCCAGTGCGGCGCACACCCCGTTCTCCTGCCACAGGGTGTGCACCTGCAGCACCAGCCACGCGTGCCGGTCCGGGTCGATCAGGAACGCCGGGAGGAGCATCCGCTCCACGATCCCGGCGATCGCCACGGTCCGCGGGTCGGTCACCTCGGTGTCCGGGTAGTCCGGGCCGTGCGCCGCGATCCGGTCGCGCAGCTCGGTGATCGCGCGCCGGTTGTCGGCGACCAGGTCGGCGGGCGGCACCAGGCCGAAGCGCCGCAGTGCGTCCAGGCCGAGGGCGAGGGCGGCCCGGCACTCGCCGCGCTGGGTCAGCGCGTTGATCTGCACGGCGGTCGCCCCGGCCAGCGGCAGCGGATCCCGGCAGCGGACGGTCAGCTCCCGGTAGAACACGTCCGCCTCGGCGTGCCGCCCCAGGTAGTACAGCGCCGCGTGCCGGTCGATCGCGAGCGCGTCCCGGGCCGCCCGGTCGCCCCGCCCGGACAGCGGTGCGAGCAGCCGGTCCGCGGCCGCGAACAGCTCCTCGGCCACCAGGTGGTTGGCGATCCGGGCGGTGCGCCGCCCGGCCCGGTGCAGCAGTGCGGCCGCCGACCGGCGCTCGTCGTCACCGGTGATCGCGCCGGCCACCGCCAGATACTGCTCGGCGGCCTGCCGGGTGAACTCCGCCCGGCCGGCCAGCCGGCGCGCCATGGCCAGCTGCAGCTGCTCCCGCGCGGCCGGCGGCAGCAGCTCCCGGGCGGTCTGCAGGAGCAGGTCGTGGCGGAACCGGATCGGGTCATCGGCGTCGATCAGCCCGTCCGCCGCGGCCGGGGCGAGGCGGGCCGGCAGACTCTCCGGCGGGATGCCGGTGGCCGTGGCCAGCAGGTCCGCGGTGACGTCGGCGCCCAGGCAGGTGAGCGCGGTCAGCAGCAGGCGGGTGGACTCGGGCTGCTGACGCAGGCGTACCGCCAACAATTGCGGCAGCCGATGGCGCGCGACGAACGAGCGGACCTCGGCCGGGTCGTAGTGCCAGCCGGCCGCGGCCGGCGTCAGCAGATTCTCCGCGCGCAGCGCGTTGAGCAATTCGACGATCGCGTACGGGTTGCCGCCCCCCGCCCCGGCCAGCAGCTCCGCCAGCTCGGTCGCGTCGTCCGGCGGCAGCCGCAGCAACGTCCCGGTCAGCGCCGCCCGACCGGCCCGGTCCAGCCCGTCCAGCCGCAGCGGCGCCCCGGCCAGCCCGTCCCGCTGCCAGCGCGTCACCATCACGCCCAGCGGATCGTCATCGCCCGCCTGCTCGTCGCGGTAGGCGGCGACCATCAGCAGCCCGGCGACCGGCCCGTCGGCGAGGACCCCGTCCAGGATCCGCAGCGACGAGGCAGACGCCCACTGCAGATCGTCGATCAGCACCACCAGCCGGCGGCGGACCGCGACCGCACGCAGCAGGCCGGCGATCGTGGTGGCCAGCCGGGCCGCCGTGGTGAGCGGATCACCCTGGTACGGCAGCCCATCGACGCGCAGCAACGCCGCCATCTCCGGGACCACCGCGGCCAGCGCGGAGGCGTTCGGGCCGAGCGCGGCCAGGATCCGCCGGCGGTCCTCGGTCAGCTCCCACTCCGGCTCGGCCAGCAGCATCCGGCCCAGACTGCGCACCATCCGGGCGATGCCGCCGGTGTCCGTGCCGGTCCGCGACTGCTCGTAGCGACCCGACACGAACCAGCCGCCGCGCGCGGTGATCAGCGGGCGCAGGGTGTGGATCAGCGCGCTCTTGCCGATCCCGGCGGGGCCGCTGATCAGCACCGCCGGTGTCGGTTCGGCGCTCGACCGGTCCAGCGCGGCGGCCAGCTCGCCGATCTCCGCGGCCCGGCCCAGCGGCGCCTCCGGGGCGCACAGCACCGCCGGGAAGTCGCGGTCGCCGAGCACCCACCGACCGTTTGGGTCGTCGCGGAACCGGGCCAGGTCGTGGGCCAGCCCCTCGGCGCTCTGGTACCGGTCGTCCGGGTCCTTGGCCAGCAGCCGCAGCAGGATCGCGTCCAGCCGGCCGGGGAGCCCGGGCGGCCCCGGGATCCGGATCAGGGTGTCGTGGATCAGGGCGAGCGGATCGCCGGTCGGGAACGGCGGGGCGCCGGTCGCCAGGGTGTACAGGGTGGCGCCCAGACCGTAGAGATCGGCCCGTCGGTCGATCGGCAGCGCGGTCCGGCCGGTCTGCTCCGGAGGCAGGAAGCCGAGTGTGCCGACCGGGGCCTCGTCCGGCTCCGGCGGGCCGGTCAGCGCCAGGTCGTAGTCGATCAGCACCGGCCGGCCGCGGGTCAGCATCACGTTGGCCGGGGTGATGTCACGGTGCAGGACGCCGGCCCGGTGCACCGCGGCGAGCGTGCCGGCCAGCGCGATCGCGATGTCGACCAGCTCGGGGACCGGCATCGGGCCGGGCGGGGGCGGGGCGCCGCCGTCGTCGATCAGCATCAGGGTCTGGCGCTGCTGCCCGGCGGCGAGCCGGGGGACCCCGGGCAGGCCGGCGAGTCGGGTCAGCACGGCGCGCTCGTGTTCGGTGCGGCGGTGCGCGCCCGGGCCGGTGGCCTGCTTGGCGATCAGCGCGGGGGAGTGCCGCCGGACGACCCTGGTCCGGTCACTCCGGTACACCACCTCCTCACTCACATAACGGATACTGCTCCGCGTACAGGGATTTTTCTGCTATTTCGCTGCGGTTTCGCGGTGGGCGCCCGGCCACGGCCCGGGCGGCTCCGCCGGCACCGGCACGGTCGTCGTCTCGGTGCGGTAGAGGCTCATCCCGCGCGCCTGATAGTTCGGCAGCGCGGCCGGGCCGTCCAGGCTGCAGGTGTGCACCCATACCCGGGCCACCGACGGATTCAGCGCCCACGCCCGCGCCAGCGCCGCATCGAGCAGGAAACCGCCGATCCGCTGCCCGGTGAAGCTCGGCAGCAACCCGAAATAGACGATCTCCACGCTGCCGGGCCGGGTGCCGTCCAGCTCGAAATAGCCGCACGGGGTGCCGCGCACCGACGCCACCCAGGTCTGCACGCCCGGCCGCGCCAGATGGTCGTGCCACTGCTGCCAGGTCCAGGCCAGCCGGTCGGTCCAGTTCCAGTCACCGCCGACCGCGGTGTACAGGAACCGGCTCAGCTCCGGCGACGGGATCTCGGCCCGCTCGACCCGCACCGGGACGGCCGGCGCGGCCGCCGTCGCCGGCCCGGGTGCGGTCTGCTCCAGGTACCAGGTTGTGATCTCCACCCGGCTATCGAAGCACCCGGTCCGGCCTCCACGTCCCGGCGACCGGCGTGATCGTCCCGACATGGGCACGCCGCGCGGCCGGCCTGCTCTCCGTCGCCGCCCTCGCCGCCCTCCATCCCACCGGACCTCCCGCCCCCGGCAGTACGGCCCCGCTCCCGGCCTCGCCCCCGGCAGTACGGCCCCGCTCCCGGCCTCGCCCCCGGCAGTACGGCCCCGCTCCCGGCCTCGCCGCCGGCAGTACGGACTCGCCTTCGGCCCCCGGTCCGTCAGCCACCAGCGCCTCCGCCGGTCGATCCTGATGGCCGCAGGTGGGCCGCGTTCGCTTCGGCTTCGCCGAGCGAGGGTCTCGGGTGGACCGGTTCTGCGAGCCGCATCCAGCGAGCGTTCCTGATCAGCTGGCTGCCGCCGCGTGTCGGCAACGACGCTGGGCGGGCTCACCGGGTGGGTCGCGGCCGCAGCACCACCGCGACGGCCGGCCATGTAGGGATTTCGACGTACGCCGCTGCCGCTTTCCGGGGTGGTGAGCTGAGTAACAGCAGAAGCTGTCACGTTTCGGCGCCCGGATCTGTCCTCCTGGTGAACGCAGCGGAGAGAGGTGGACGTGATGCGGATCGCGGTGGCCGGTGGGACCGGCTGGCTGGGCAAACTGGTGGTCGCGGAGGCGGAACGGGCCGGGCACGAGGTCGTGGTCATCGCACGATCGCGCGGGGTGGACCTGGTCAGCGGAAACGGGCTGACGGACGCGCTGCGCGGGGTCGACGTGGTGGTCGACGTGTCGAATGTGCAGACGCTCAGCGGCAGGAAGGCCACCGAGTTCTTCGAGACGGTGACCCGGAACCTGCTGAATGCCGAGCGGCGGGCCGGGGTGCGGCACCACGTCCTCGTGTCGATCATCGGGGTGGACCGGGTCGAGTGGGGTTACTACCAGGCGAAACTCCATCAGGAGCAGATCGCCCTGAACGGCCCGGTGCCCGCCACGGTGTTGCGGGCGGCGCAGTTCCACGAGTTCGCCGAGCAATCATTGACCCGCTTCGGCGGGCCCGTAGCGGTGGTGCCGGCCATGCTGAGCCAGCCGGTCGCGGCCCGCGAGGTCGCCGTCGAACTGGTCCGCCTAGCCGAAGGCGAACCGGCCGGCCTGGCCCCGGAGATCGCCGGCCCGGAACCCCTGCAGATGGCCGACCTGGTCCGCAGGGTCGCCCGTACCCGGGGCCCGCGCAAATGGGTTCTGACCGCCACCATGCCCGGCAAGGCCGGTAGGGCCATGGCCACCGGCGGCAACCTCCCGGCCACCCCCGGCCTGCGCGGCACCCAGACCTTCGACCAGTGGCTCACCGAATCCCGTGCCTGATCACCCACCCTCGCCCCGGTCCGTGTCCCCAGCACACCCCCGGGGCCGGCCGGCAGCCCGCGACCGAGGGCGTGTCGGCCAGCCTGCAGCGTCCGACTCCGGCCGTGGGCCTGAAGTTGGGGGTTCGCGGAGGGACGGCGGTGTCCCGCATTCGAGCATCGGCCCGCGATCGATGGCCTGCCGGAGCGTCAGCAGCGACAGGAGCGTCGGGCTTCAACGGTGAACAGCGGTGCGGCGGCGGGACGGAGTGTGGTGGTGGCGGAGCAGGGTGCGGCGGCGGGACGGGGTGTGGTGGTGGCGGAGCAGGGTGCGGCGGCGGGACGGGGTGTGGTGGTGGCGGAGCAGGGTGCGGCGGCGGGACGGGGTGTGGCGGTGGCGGAGCAGGGTGCTGCGGCGGGACGGGGTGCGGTGGTGGATCGGGGTGTGGCGGGGATGCTGGCGATGAGTGCGGCGTTCGTCGGTGTCTGGGCCGCCGGTTTTCCGGTCTCCTTCTACCGGGACTTTCCGTGGGCGGGGGCGCACTGGGTCTCTGCGCTCGGGCCGTACAACGAGCACCTGGTCAGGGACGTCGGTGGGCTCTACCTTGCGCTGCTCGTCGTTTCGGTCGGCGTGGTGCGGCGGCCGACGCTGCGGCGGGTGGCGGGTGGGGCGTGGCTGGTCTTCAGCGCCGAACACCTGCTCTGGCATGCCTTGCACCTGGACGCCTTCTCCCGGGTGCACCAGGTGACGAGCATGGTGGCGCTGTCGGTCCCACTGGCCCTGTCCGCCCTGCTGCTGCGACCGGAACGCGGCGTCTCAGCCGGACCCCGGGACACCTGACCCGGGGTGGCCGCGCGTTGTCGAGAAGAGTGGTCACCAGGAGGCCGGACAGCCGGGTGACCACGATGGCCAGGAACACCGAACAGCACAGGAGTGTCATGCCGCCATCTTCGGCGGTAGGTATGACAGAAACGGCTCCGGCAGAGGCCCCGGGACACCGCAGAGTCGCGCGTCACATCCCGCTCCCGGACGGGACGCCCCACCTGGTGCGCCGCGCGGCTACCCGACGCACTCAGGGAGCGAGGGGGTGACCGGGCGGCGGGTCAGCGGCTGGTGAGGAGGGCCGGCATGGCGGTGGTGAGCATGTCGCGCCAGTCCGGCAGCGGGTCGACGCCGGTGCCGGACCAGCCCGCGTGGCCCAGCACGCTGTAGGCCGGGCGGCGGGCCGGTCGGACGAACCGGGCGCTGGTGGTGGGGCGGACCCGGGCCGGGTCCAGCCCGGCTGCGGTGAAGGCCGCCCGGGCCAGGCCGAACCACGTTGTCGAGCCGGCCGCCGTGCCGTGGTAGATGCCGGGGGTGGCGCCGGAGCGGGCCAGCGCGACCAGTTGGGTGGCCAAGGCGTACGACCAGGTCGGTGGTCCTTCCTGATCGTCGACCACGTCCACGGTGTCCCGGGTCTCGGCGAGCCGCAGCATGGTGCGGACGAAGTTGGGGCCGTGCCGGCCGTACAGCCAGGCGGTGCGGACCACGGATCCGCCGGCGGCGAGGACCGCCTGCTCGCCGATGGCTTTGCCGTGGCCGTAGGCGTTGATCGGGGATCGCGGCGCGTCTTCCGGGATCGGCGTGGTGGCGGTTCCGTCGAAGACGTAGTCGGTCGACACGTGGATGAGGCGTCTGCCGGCAGCGGCGGCGAGGTGGGCCGCGCCGTGGCCGTTGATCGCGGTGGCCGCTTCGGTAGCGGTCTCCGCACCGTCCACGTCGGTCCAGGCCGCCGCGTTGATCACCACGTCGACCCCGGCCACCGCGTCGCGCACCTGGTCGGGCGAGGTGATGTCGAGGTCGGCCCGGGTGGCCGCGATGACGTCCGCGCCGTCGAGCACGGCCTGCAGGTCCCGGCCGAGCATCCCCCCGGCCCCGGTGATCAACCACCGCATCAGAGCCCGGCCTTCGCCTTCAGCGGCTCCCACCAGGCACGGTTCTCCCGATACCAGGCGACCGTCGCGGCGAGTCCGTCGTGCAGGGTGACCTGCGGTTCGTACCCCAGTTCATCTTTGATCTTGGTGATGTCCAGCGAGTAGCGACGGTCGTGCCCCTTGCGGTCCGCCACCCGGGTCACCCGCTCCCAGCCGGCCCCGCAGGCCTCCAGCAGCATCCCGGTCAGCTCCCGGTTGCTCAGCTCGGTCCCGCCGCCGATGTTGTAGACCTCGCCGGCCCGCCCCTTCTCCAGGGCCAGCTGGATCCCCCGCACATGATCGGTGACGTGCAGCCAGTCCCGGATGTTCCCGCCGTCGCCGTAGAGCGGCACCGGCTTGCCGTCCAGCAGGTTGGTCACGAAGAGCGGGATGACCTTCTCCGGGAACTGGTGTGTTCCGTAGTTGTTGGAGCACCGGGTGACGACCACGTCCATCCCGTGGGTCCGGTGCGCGGCGAGGGCCAGCAGGTCCGAGGAGGCCTTGGAGGCGGCGTACGGCGAGTTCGGCGCCAGCGGCCACGTCTCGGTCCACGATCCGTCGTCGATCGACCCGTACACCTCGTCCGTCGAGACGTGCAGGAACCGTCCCACCCCGGCCGATCGGGCGGCGTCGAGCAGGATCTGGGTCCCGAGGACGTTGGTGGTGACGAAGGGCACGGCGCCGCTGATCGACCGGTCCACGTGCGACTCGGCGGCGAAGTGGACCACCGCGTCGTGCCCGGGAAGCAGGTCACGCAGCAGATCGGCGTCGGTGATGTCGCCCTGCACGAAGGTCAGTCGGGAATCCGTCACCGGTAGATTCGCGCGGTTGCCCGAATAGGACAACAGGTCCAGGACGGTCACCCGGGCGCCGACCGCACCTGCGAATTCATCCTTTAGTACCGCTCGCACATAGGCCGAACCGATGAAACCGGCGCCTCCGGTCACAAGAATCTGCACAGCGGCCGAGTGTACTACCGCCTCCACTGTGTTTAGTCTTCGTCGGTGCGCGGAATCCTGCTGGCCGGTGGCACCGGCTCCCGGTTGTGGCCCATCACCATGGCCATGTCGAAACAGCTGATGCCAATTTTTGACAAACCGATGGTGTACTACCCGTTGACCACACTGGTCTCCGCCGGAATTCGGGAGATCCTGGTCATCACCACACCCGAGGACCGGCCCCATTTCGAGCGTCTCCTCGGTGACGGTAATCGCTTCGGTCTGTCCCTTTCTTATGCGGAACAACCGAAACCGGACGGGATCGCCCAGGCGTTCCGGATCGGCGCTGACTTCATCGGCGACGAGCCGGTCGCGCTGATCCTCGGCGACAACATCTTCCACGGTGTCGGCCTGGGCCGGCAGCTCGCCCGGTTCGGCCGGCCGGCGGGTGGGCGGATCTTCGCCTACCCGGTCGCCGACCCGCACCGCTACGGCGTCGTCGAGTTCGACGAGGACGGCCGGGTGCTGTCGATCGAGGAGAAGCCGGAGAAGCCGAAGTCGACGTACGTCGTTCCGGGCCTCTACTTCTACGACAGCGACGTGGTGGAGATCGCCGCCCGGCTGGAGCCCAGCGACCGGGGCGAGCTGGAGATCACCGCGGTCAACGAGGAGTACCGGCGCCGCGGCCGGCTCGACGTGACCGTGCTCGACCGCGGCACCGTGTGGCTGGACACCGGCACCTTCCAGTCGATGGTGCAGGCCTCGGAGTACGTGCGGGTGATCGAGGAGCGTCAGGGCCTGAAGATCGGCTGTGTCGAGGAGGCCGCCTGGCACCTCGGGTTCATCTCCGACGACGAGCTGCGGGAGCTGGCCCGGCCGCTGCTCAAGAGCGGGTACGGCGTCTACCTGGAGCGGCTGCTGGAAGGGGTGGTCCGGTGAAGGTCCGGCCGTTGAGCATCGAGGGTGCCTGGGAGGTCACGCCGGCCCGGTTCGGCGACGATCGCGGCACCTTCCTGGAGTGGTACCGCTTCGACCATCTGAGCGCGGCGGTCGGGCATCGGCTGGACCTGGCCCAGGCGAACCTGTCCACCTCGGCCCGGGGGGTGGTGCGCGGGGTGCATTTCGCCGACGTGCCACCGGGCCAGGCGAAGTATGTGACGTGTGTGTCCGGCGCGGTCCTCGATGTGGTGGTGGACGTCCGGGCCGGCTCGCCGACCTTCGGGCGGTGGGAGGCGGTGACCCTGGACGACACCGACCGGCGCGCGGTCTATCTGGCCGAGGGTCTCGGGCACGCGTTCTGCGCGCTGACCGAGGGCGCCGTGGTCGCCTACCTCTGCTCGGCCACCTACCGGCCGGGGCACGAGCACGGCGTCCACCCGCTCGATCCCGAGCTGGGCATCGCCTGGCCGGCCGGGACGCCGCTGCTGTCGCCGAAGGACGCGGCCGCGCCGTCGCTGTCCGAGGCCCTTGCGGCCGGGCTGCTGCCACGGTATGACACATGCCGTGACTACGTCGAAACAATGCGTCGCGATGACGACAGTGAATAGTCCGGCGTGTGTGATTGACCTTTTTCGATACTCGTAGTAACCGCATCCGGGAATCCGGACAGGTCCGCATTGGCCCTCAGCCGAAACGCCATTCGCGTCGGACGGAAGGGTGTAGCGCGGACCGGGTACGGTTCGGAAGTCTGTCTCATGTGTCCGGTGGGTTTGCAACGTGTGACCCGCCGGTCACTGCTGAGCGTGGTCCACGCTCCGGCGCCTGAAGCATCCGGATTGTCCGGTTTGCCACTTAACTTTCGATAATGGATTGACCGCAGCCAATGGGGGCAGAGGCGTGCAGACAATCGAATCGCTGGCCACCGTCGACCTGAGCGAACGCGCTTCGCAGGTCCGGCGGGGTAAACGGGCCGGCGAGACGCGGGCGGGCTGGCAGAACCGGTACGCCCGGATGCTGTACCTCATCGACTATGTCGTCGGGCTGGGCGCCGCGTGCTGGGCGCTCGTCCTGCGCTTCGGCCCGGACGGGTCGGAGCCGAACATGAAGGGCTACGTCCTGCTGACGGCCCTGCTGCCGATCGCCTGGATCGTCTGCCTGTCGGCGAACCGGGCGTACGAGCCGCGCCACCTGTTCGTCGGCACCGACGAGTACGCCCGGGTGTTCCGGGCCGGGCTGGCCCTGACCGCCGCGCTGGCCATCGTCTCGTTCGCCTTCGACCTGCGGCTGGCCCGCGGCTACGTGAGCATCGCGCTGCCGCTGGCGATCGTCGTCGACCTGGGCGCCCGCTACCTGTACCGGCAGCGCCTGCACCGCTCCTGGGGCCGCGGCAACCGGCTGCACCGGGTGCTGCTGGTCGGCCACGAGAAGGCGGTCTCCGACATGACCCGCCGGTTGCGCCGCGAGCGGTACCACGGGCTCGGCGTGATCGGCGCGGTGCTGCCGGCCACCCCGACCCCGAAGACGTTCGCCAAGGGCATGCCGCCGGTCTACGGCACCTTCGACGCGGTCGACTCGGCGGTCACCCGGGCCGACGCGGACACCGTCATCGTGCTGGCCTGCCCGGAGATCGACGGCCCGGCCCTGCGCCGGCTCGCCTGGCAGCTGGAACGCGACGAGATCGACCTGATCGTGGCCAGCACCCTGGTCGACGTGGCCGGCGACCGGACCACCATCCGCCCGGTGGACGGCCTGCCGATGCTGCACGTCGAGCACCCCAAGCTCAAGGGCAGCGCCCGGTTCCTCAAGGCCACCTTCGACCGGGTCGGCGCGATCGCGCTGCTCGGCCTGCTCTCGCCGATCCTCCTGGTGGTCTCCGCGCTGGTCCGGTGGGGCCGGGGCGGCCGCGGGCCGGTGATCTTCAAACAGGAGCGGGTCGGCAAGGACGGCCGCACCTTCATGCTGTACAAGTTCCGCACCATGGTGGTCGACGCCGAGGCGCGGCTGGCCGAGCTCAAGGAGCTCAACGAGCACGACGGCGAACTCTTCAAGATCCGCAACGATCCGCGGGTCACCCCGATCGGCCAGTGGCTGCGCCGCTTCTCGGTGGACGAACTGCCCCAGCTGCTGAACGTGGTGAAGGGTGACATGTCGCTGGTCGGACCGCGCCCGCCGCTGGCCGCCGAGGTGGCCGGCTACCCGGCGGACATGCTGCGCCGGCTCGTCGTCAAACCCGGCCTGACCGGCCTGTGGCAGGTCTCCGGCCGCTCCGACCTGTCCTGGGAGGAGTCGATCCGGCTCGACCTCAGCTATGTGGAGAACTGGTCGCTCGCCATGGACCTGGCCATTCTGTTCCGCACCGTCAGCGCCGTCGTGCGCAGCTCGGGAGCCTACTGATGACCGCACGTCCCCGTCTCACCGTCATCGGGACCGGGTACCTCGGCGCCACCCACGCGATCTGCATGGCGGTGATGGGCTTCGAGGTGCTCGGCGTCGACGTCGACTCCCGCAAGATCGAGCGGCTGGCGGCCGGCGAGGTCCCGTTCTTCGAGCCCGGTCTGCCGGAGCTGCTCACCAAGGCCCTCGAGTCCGGCCGGCTGCGGTTCACCACCGACTTCGCCGAGGCCGGCGCCTTCGGTGACGTGCACTTCGTCTGCGTCGGCACCCCGCAGCAGGCGGGTTCCGAGGCGGCCGACCTGACCCATGTCGACGCCGCGGTGACCGCGCTCGCCGCGCACCTGACCCGCCGTACCCTGGTGGTCGGCAAGTCCACCGTCCCGGTCGGCACCGCCGCCCGGCTGGCCGGTCCGCTGCGCGAGCTGGCCCCGGCCGGCGATCAGGTGGAGCTCGCCTGGAACCCGGAGTTCCTCCGCGAGGGCTTCGCGGTCGACGACACGATGAGACCCGACCGGCTGGTCTTCGGTGTCACCAGCGCGTGGGCCGAGGACCGGCTGCGCGAGGCGTTCCAGCCGGTGCTCGCCCAGGACGTGCCGGTCAAGGTCACCGACCTGCAGACCGCCGAGCTGGTCAAGGTTGCGGCGAACTCGTTTCTGGCCACCAAGATCTCCTACATCAACGCGATGGCCGAGGTGTGTGAGGCGACCGGCGCCGACGTGCACGACCTCGCCGAGGCCCTCGCCTACGACGAGCGGATCGGCGGCCGGTTCCTGCGCCCCGGCCTCGGTTTCGGCGGCGGCTGCCTGCCCAAGGACATCCGGGCGTTCGCGCACCGGGCCGAGGAGCTCGGCGTCGGCCAGGCCGTCGGCTTCCTGCGCGAGATCGACGGGATCAACCGCCGACGCCGCGCCCGTACCGTCGATCTGGTCGTGGAACTCTGCGGCGGGCACGTCGCCGGTAAGCGGGTCGCCGCGCTCGGCGCCGCCTTCAAGCCCAACTCCGACGACATCCGGGACGCGCCGGCCCTCGACGTGGCGGCCACCCTGCACCGGATGGGCGCCGGCGTGGTCGTCTACGACCCGGCTGCGATGGACAACGCGAAACGGGTGCACCCGGAGCTGACGTACGCCACGAACGCGCTGGACGCCGCGCGCGACGCCGACGTCGTGGTGCTGCTCACCGAGTGGAACGAGTTCCGCGACATCGAACCGTCCGCGATGGCCGCCGTGGTCCGCGGCCGCCGCATCGTCGACGGCCGACACGCCCTGGTCCCGGCCCACTGGACCGCCGCCGGCTGGGAATACCGTGCCCTCGGCCGCCCCACCTTCGCAGGAACGAGCAACGCGTGAAAGTCTCCGTGGTACGCCCGGATGAACTCGGACCCGGCGAGCTGGCCGCGTGGCGCCAGTTCCAGAAGGACCAGCCCGGACTGCAGAGCCCCTTCCTGGCCCCGGAGTTCACCCTCGCGGTCGCACGGCAGCGGCCCACCGCCCGGGTCGCGGTGCTGGAGGACTCCGACGGGATCGCCGGCTTCTTCGCGTACGAGGTACGCAACCGCGTGATCGGCGTCCCGGTCGGGTTCGGCATCACGGACTGTCAGGGCGTCGTACACCGGCAGGGGTGGGACTTCGATCCGACTGCCCTGCTCAGGGCGTGCAAGCTGCCGGTCTGGGAGTATGACCACCTGATGGCCGGGCAGTTCGGGCGGTTCCACACGGCGGTCGCCGGGTCGCCGCTGATGAACCTCACCGACGGCTACGCGGCGTATGTGGAGGATCGCAACCGGGCCGGTGACGTGGTCAAGCAGACCCTGCGCAAGCAGCGGAAGATGGCCCGCGAGGTCGGCGACGAGCGGTTCGTCTGGGACGACCGCGACCCGGTGGCGCTGGCCGCGCTGCGCGAGTGGAAGTCGGCGCAGTACCGGCGCACCCAGCAGTACGACCGCTTCGCCACCCCCTGGATCGAGGGCGTCCTCGACGAGTTGCGGGCGTCGGACGCGGACGGCTGCCGCGCGGTGGTCTCCACGGTGTACGCCGGGGACCGCCCGGTCGCCGCGCACCTCGGCCTGCGCAGCGAGAACGTGCTCGCCTACTGGTTCCCCTCCTACGACCAGGAGCTGTCGAAGTACTCGGCCGGCATTCTGCTCTGCCTGCGGATGGCCGAGGCCGGCGCGGCCGACGGCATCCGGCTGATCGATCTCGGCAAGTCCGAGGCGCTGTACAAGACCCGGCTGAAGAACGACGAGACCCCGGTCGCCGCCGGCCGGGCCGGTCGCGGTGCGGTCGCGACCGCGCGGCGCGCGCAGACGGCGCTGACCCGCACGGTCAAGCAGGGCGCGCTGGGGGAGAAGCTCAAGAGCGGCCGCACCGGCAGGGTGCTGCGCGGACTGAAGGCGAGGCTGGCGTCGCGATGACGATTCTGGTGGCGGTCGTCTCCTACAACAGCGCCCGGCTGCTCCCGGACCTGATCGCCGGGCTGCGCACCGGCCTGGACGGGATGAAATGGCACCTCACGGTCGCCGACAACGCGTCGCGGGACGACAGCGTCGCGGTGCTCCGCGAGCTGGCCCCCGAGGCGACCGTCGTCGAGATGGGGCGCAACGCCGGATACGCGGCCGGGATCAACGCGGCGGTCGCCGCCTCGCCGGCGTACGACGCGATCCTGGTCCTCAACCCCGACGTCCGGCTCACCCCCGGCTGCGTGCCGCGCCTGCTCGCAGCGCTGCGCGTGCCCGGTACCGGGATCGCCGTGCCGCACCTTGTCGACGGCTCCGGCGCGCTGATCCACACCCTGCGCCGGGAGCCCAGCGTGCTGCGCACGCTCGGGGACGCCGTCCTCGGGGCACGGCGGGCGGGCCGCTTCCGGTTGCTGGGTGAGGTGATCACCGACGAGCGGGCGTACGTGTCGCAGGGCGTGACCGACTGGGCCGAGGGCTCGACCCAGCTGATCAGCGCGGAATGCTGGTCGCGGGTGGCACCGTGGGACGAGTCGTACTTCCTCTACTCGGAGGAGACCGACTTCGCGCTGCGCGCCCGGGATCTCGGCCTGCGCACCCGCTACGTGCCGGACGCGCACGCCGTGCACCTGGAGGGCGACTCGCGGGTCTCCCCGGGTCTGTGGGCGCTGCTCACCCTCAACCGGGTGCGGCTGTTCGGCCGGCGGCACGGGCCGGTGCGGACGGCGGCGTACTGGGCCGCCCTGCTGCTGCGCGAAAGCAGTCGCGCCGCCCTGGGCCGGAAACCGAGCCGCGCCGCCACCCGCGACCTGCTCACCCCGTCCCGCCTCCGGGAGACCCCCGGCCCGGCCAGCGTCGCCCGGGTCCGGGCGAGCTGACCGGCGGATCTCGCGGCACTGGCCGGTGTCCGGACGGGCGGTAGACTGGGTCCCATGACTCTCGCCGACCTGCTGTCTCCGGGCACCATCGTCCCCACGGCGGCGCTGGCCGGCGCGGCGTTCCTGGCTGTTCGCGCGCTGAAGGCCCGCATGGTCCGGGTCGTCCGGGTCATCGACCGCAACGGCAAGGTCCACGAGATGCGCGAGGACGACCCCCGCATCTCCGGCCACCTCTGAGCCCCACCCGGGGCCCGCTCAGGGCATCGGGAGCGGGGACTGCGGCTTGGTCACGGCGAAGGCGAAGCTGGTCGTGATCGAGCCCAGCGACGGGATGGCGCGCAGCTCGCGGCGCAGCAGATCCTCGTAGGCGGCGAACGAGGCCACCACGATCTTCACCATGTAGTCGTCGTCGCCGGCCAGCAGGTAGGCCTCGACCACCTCGGGGATGGCGCGCAGCCGCGCCTCCACCTCGTCGACCACCGTCGAGGTGTGCGAGAGCAGGGTGAGCCGGGCGAAAGCGGTGATCGTCAGGCCGAGCGCCTCCGCGGACAGCACCGCGGTGTAGCCGGAGATCACGCCGGAGTCCTGCAACTGGCGGACCCGGCGCAGGCAGGGGGAGGGGGACAGGCCGACCCGGTCGGCGAGTTCCTGGTTGGTGAGGCGGCCGTCCTTCTGCAGTTCCAGCAGAATCCGGCGATCGATCGAGTCCACGTAGCAGATTCTGCCACCGGGAGGCCGGTTGAGGGCAGAACTAGCAATCGGCTGCGCCTGAAGAATTCCTAGTCTGGCCGCATGGTCCAGCGACAACACCGTGGCATGCTGGCGCTCGGCGCCGCCGTCCTGCTCTGGGCGTCGTTCGCGCTCACCGTCCGGGGCATCGGCGGGTCCGGGCTGACCGCGATGGACGCCGCGTTGCTGCGGTTCGGCACCCCGGTCGTCCTGCTGTCGCCGTGGCTGCCGCGCGCCGTCCGGGCGGTCCGCCGGGAGCGGCCGACGACGATCGCCGCCCTCCTGCTGGCCGGGCTGCCGCACTATCTGCTCTCCGCGCTGGGCGGGCGGCTGGCCTCGGCCGCCGTGGTGGGCCTGCTGCTGCCCGGCACGGTGCCGCTGTTCGTGGCACTGCTCAAGCGGGACCGCCGCCGGTGGCCGGCGCTGGCCGCGATCCTGCTCGGGGTGGCCGTGCTGACCGTCGCGCACGCCGGCCTGGCCGGGATCGCGGTGCTGCTGGCCGCCGGGCTGGCGTGGGCGGTCTACACGATGGCGCTGAGCCGCACCGGACTGGATCTGATCAGCCTGGTGCTGGTCGTCTGCACACCGTCGGCCCTGATCGCGCTGGCCGGGTCGGCGCACCTGAAAGCCGCCCCGGCCGGGACCATCGTGCTGTTCGTGGTGCTGCAGGGGGTGGGCACCGGAATCGTGTCGACGCTCAGCTACGCGTACGCCGTCCGCCGGCTGGGCAGTTCGATCCCGGCGGTGACCGGCGCGCTCAGTCCGGTGCTGACCACCCTGCTGGCCGTGCCGATCTTCGGGGAGGGCCTGACCGCCGGTGCCGCCGTGGCGCTGCTGCTGATCGTCGGTGGGGTGGTCGCCTACAACGCGCCTCAGCGCCAGCGTTTGACCACGCCGGCCGCCGCGTTGCGCAGCCGCACCGGGAGCCGGCGCGACCCTTGGGTGGCCGCACGTACCGTCGACGGGGTGTCGTCCCGATAGACGCTGAACCGCGGCTGCAACCAGCGGCCGGGCCGCGCCGGGCGCCGGTCGCTGGTGAAGACGGTGGTGTAGCCGAGCCGGCGCAGCGCGCCGAGGGTGCCGCGGTCGTACCGGCCGAGCGGGCACGCGGCGCGGGTGACCGGCCGCCCGATCACCGCGGAGATCCGGTCCCGGGCGTCGGCGAGCTCGGACCGCGTGGTGTCCGCGGTCAGGCCCCGCCACGGGTGGTGGTGCATCCCGTGCGTGCCGACCGCCATCCCCTGTTTGAGCAGGTCACGCAGGTCGGCCTCGCCGAGACTGCCGGGCTGGTCGAGCCGGCCGGCGAGAACGAAGAACTCGGCGGTCAGGCCCCGGTCGAGCAGGGCGGGCAGGGCGATCTCGATATCCGAGGAGTTGCTGTCGTCGAAGCTGAGGCTGACCGCGGGCCACGCGGCGACCTCGTCGAGGATCGCGTGGAACGCGTCTTCGGTGATCCAGTACTGGTCCTCGCCGGGCTCCAGGTCGCGCCGCGGGGTCCCGATCCCGTGGAACAGGATGTTGAACTGCTCAGGCACTCGCCGACTCCCTGGTTGACGCGTCCCGGCCCCACTCGGTATCTGGGCGACGTCTGGCCTGCACGGCTGCGTACACGGTGATGGCGACGTAGCAGACCGCGGCGGGGGCCAGCCAGGGGCGGCGCAGCACCACGTCCTTGAGCCAGGACGAGCGCCCGGACGGGCGTACCGCCGCCTGGATCTCACCGCGGGCCGCCGCGGCCCGCATGGCCGCGTTGCCGGCCCGGACCCGGATCAGCCGGCGGATCAGGTCGCGGGTGTGGCGCGGCGTCGCGACCACCGACGCGACCGATGCCACCTGTTGTTTCTCGTCGGTGGTGAAGAGTGAGTCGACGAACAGGTCGTCCGCCACCATGTCCGGAAATCTGGTGAACCGGGCCCGACCGGACCCGGACAACGCGATCACACCGCGGCCGAACAGTCCGGTTCGCAGGGCGGGTAGATGCCGGTGCACGCTGAAGTACGCCCGGACCGGCAGCGGCCGCCCGGAGAGATCGAGTTCCCGTCGGGCGGTCGCCGCCGGCGTCGAGGCACACGCCGCCGCGAGGTCCCGCAGACCGCTGGTGGTCAGCATGATGTCCGCGTCCAGATAGACCCGTGGAAAACCGGCCGCGACCTCGTCGGCCGCGTTCAGGGCGCCGGGTTTGCCCGGCTCCGGGAGTTCGATGACGCGGACGCCACGGGATCGCGCGACCGCCGCGGTGTCGTCGGTGCACCCGTTGGCCACCACGGTGACGTCGAACTCGCCGGGCCGCGCGTCGGCGAGCAGGGTGTCCAGGCACCGCCCGAGCACCGCCGCCTCGTTGTGCGCGGCGATCACCACACTGGTCACGGCGCGTCCACCCGGGACGGCGCCGAGGACGGCTGCCGCTGCGCCGGGATCCGCGGTGTGCCGCCACGGCGCAGCAGCCGGTCCCACACCGCGATGTACTGCACCGCCTGGTGCTCCCAGGACAGGGAGTCGCGGAACCGCTCGCGGCCGAGCTTGCGCATGCCGGCCCGCAGGTCAGGGTCGTCGAGCAGGGTGTCGATCGCGGCCGCGAACTCTTCCGGCGTGCCGTTCGGCACGTAGAGCCCGGCGTCGCCGACGGTCGCGTGCGTCTCGATCAGGTCGGCGGCCACCACCGGCACGCCGCGCCCCAGATATTCCACGGTCTTGGCCATGGTCGACAGCTGGTTCATCCGGGTCGGCAGGTCGGGCTGGATCGCCACGGTGGCCTCGCGCAGCAGCGCGTCGACCTCGGGTCCGCCCAGCCAGCCGGTGAACTCCACCACGTCGCCCAGGCCGCGCTGCGCGGTGAGCTCGCGCAGGCCGGCGGCGGTCTCGCCGTCCCCGGCCAGGATCATCTTCCAGCCGGTGCGGCCGCGCAGCCCGATCAGCTCCTCGGCGGCCAGCACGGCGCCCTCGACGTTGTCCTGCGGGCCGAAGACGCCCAGGTAGACGACGCGGTGCGGACCGTCGGCGGGGCCGTCCGAGGAGGCGATCTCGGCGAACGCCGGGCCGTTGCGGACCACGGTGACCTTCTCCGGTCTCACTCCGCGGCGCACCGCGTTGTCCTTGAACGACTCGTTGGTCGCGAAGACCGCGGTGGCGGTGCGCAGCGTCGCCCACTCGAAGGCGACCAGCAGCCGGGAGACGAGCGGGTTCGGCTCGCCGCCGCGCGAGACGTAGACCTCGGGGGAGAGGTCGTGGTGGTCGAAGACCCAGGGCCGGCCGAGCGCCCGGACCAGCAGCGCGAGCGGGAAGTAGATGTCCGGCGGGTTGCACACCTGGACCGCCTGGGCCCGGCCGCGCAGGATCTCGCCGAGCAGCCGGATGCTGATCCAGAGGAACGACCAGAAGAACTCGACGGCGAACGAGAGCACCCCGCTGCCGTAGACGACGATCGGGTACGGCCGGAGTCGGGTCCGCTCGCTGCCCGGGAGGATCGTGAGGCTGCGGTCACCGCGCGGTGCGATCACCGTCACGTCGTATCCGGCCGCCTCGAGACTCAGGCATTCCCGGATCACGCGGCGATCCTTCTCGGCCGGCAGGTTCGCCACCAGAATCGCGACGCTCGGTCTTTTCCCCACGAATCACACCCCGCGCTCAGCAGCCTACTGACGCGAACAACATTTCAGAAACGCGCTCGCGTGGCTAATGGGCTGAACGGACCAGTGGATCAGTCCAATTCGGGGAGTCTGCCGTGGACAACCGTGCCGACCGGCGTCGGCGCAGCAGCTCATCTGTCCACAATGTGACAGCGGCGGTCAGCAGCGCGCCGAGCAGCGCGACGCCGACCAGCGAGCGCAGCGGCGAGTGGGTGAGCAGCGTCGAGGTCGGCGGGACCAGGGTGGCCACGGTGATCCGCAGGTCGCGCTTGACGTTCCACTCGTCCTGCATAGCCTTCAACTCCTGCTCGTACGTGCTGCTCAGGACCTGCAGCGAGGCGAGCGCGTCGGCCTCGGCCGAGCTGGTGTTGGTGATCGACATCGAGCCGATCACATACCGCGGCTCCTGCCGGGTGCCGGTGTTGCGCGGCTCGAACCGGTACGTCCCGGTGACCCCCTTGGCCCGGAACATGGCCTGCGAGTCGGGGGTGTTCAGCCGGTTCGCGATGGCCGCCGCGGTCACCGCGATCGACGGGTACAGACCGGTCACCGGGTTCGGCGCGTACGGCGACACCGGCGGCTGGATCATCAGCACCTCGGAGGCGAGGAACCGGTCCCGGGTGTGCACGGCCGGACTGGCCACGGCGGCGGTGAGCACCGCGCCCACGATGATCAGATACCAGCGGCGTTTCAGTACACCCGCCATGTCGGACAGAAACATGATTCACCCGTTTCCCTGGTGCCGGCCTGCTGCAGCTCTCCTTAGCCTGCCCGACCGGAGCTCGTCAACTTCGATGTGGATCGGATGTCCAATAGCTTCCGTAGCATTCGTCGTATAGCTTGGCGGCGTGCGTCGGGGGCCGCCTTGGCGGAGTTCCGATGAGGAACTCCGTGGCGACGAAAGACGTCCTGGCGGGAATTGGGAGAGGCGTCCGTGGACCTCGGCGAGATCTTGCGCGTCCTGCGCAACCGCTGGCTCATCGTCGTGCCCATGCTGGTGCTGGCGGTGGGTCTGGGCATCACCACGTACCTCATGGTGCCGACCACCTACTCCACCTACACCATGGTCAGCCTGCTCAGCGCCCCGGCGGCGACCAAGGCGGCCACCGAGGGCCAGGACAACCCGTTCCTGAACTTCAACGGCTCGCTCGTGGCCACCGCCGACTTCCTCGGCCGCCGGCTGCAGTCCACCGACACGCAGCTGGAGCTCAGGGCCGACGGAATCACCGAGAAGTACGTGGTGGCCCTCGCCGAGAACGCCCAGGGCCCGTTCCTCACCATCACCCTGACCGGCGACGACCAGGAGCACCTGCTCGCCTCGGCGACCCGGCTCGCCCAGTACGCCGACAAGACGCTCACCGAGATCCAGCAGCAGAACAACGTCGCGGAGAAGGACCGGATCAAGCTGACCCAGGTCATCCCGCCGCAGAAGCCTCAGGTGGAGACGAAGGCGAAGCTCAAGCTGGTGATCGTCGCCGGCGGCGGCACCGCGGCACTCGGGTTCGTCGCGGCCTTCGCGGTGGAGAGCATCAGCCGGGCCCGGCGCCGCAAGGCCGCGCTGGCCGCGAGCGAGGCGGCCGAGCCCCCGGTCAGCACCGCCAGGCCGGCCGCCGGTTCCGCGGTCGCCTCCCCGGACATCGAGGGCACCGTGGTGCTGCAGCTCCCGCCGAAGAACGAGCCCCGGATGGGCGTCGCCGGCTCCTCCGCCGCGGCCTCGGTGGACGTGGAGAAGACCCAGCGCATCCAGGTGCCGCCGCCGCGGCAGGGCGGCGGGCTCGCCACGACGTACCAGTCGAACGGCAACGCCGTGGACCGTAGGGGTAAAGATGCCAACCGGGTCAACGGCAGCTGAGGCTCGCCGCACCACGCGCGAGCCGCACGCGGCCACCGTCACCGACCGCCGCCCGGGTCGCCTGTACCGCTCCCAGCAGCGCCTGCGCACCCTCGGCCCGGATTCCCTGCTCGCCACCTACATCGTCCTGCTGCTGGTCGTCCCGGCCCGGCTGGTGGTGGCCAGCATCGGCGCTACCGGCACGGTCGCCAACCTGTTCCTGCTGGTCTCGCTGCTGTGGTACGCGATCAGCTGGTTGATGCGCCGGGTCACCCCGGCGCCGTTCACCCGGGTGCCCCGGCTCGCACTGCTCTTCTACGTCGTCGCGATCCTGCTGGCGTACGTGGCGGTCGGCCGCCGCGACGCCGACGCCGCCGAGTACAGCGCCGCCGACCGGGCCCTGCTGCAGCTGCTGATCTGGCTCCCGCTGATCCTGCTGACCACCTCGCTCACCGAGTACCGGCAGATCGAGCGGCTGCTCAAGCTGTTCGTCCGGCTGTGCACCTGGGTCGCGGTGCTGGCGATGGCCGAGTTCGTGCTCAAGCAGAGCCTGACCGCCTGGATCGTGATCCCCGGCCTGTCCTCCAACGCCGCCTCCGAGTTGGTCGCCCGCGGTGACTTCGTGCGGCCCACGGCCACCGCGTCGAACACCCTGGAGCTGGCCGCCACCCTGTGCATCGCCCTGCCGTTCGCGATCCAGCAGGCGCTGTACGACACCGACGGCCGCAAGCCGTGGAAACGCTGGGCGCCGGTCTTCGTGATCGCGCTGGCCTCGGTGATGACCGTGTCGCGCACCTCGGTGATCGGCCTGGTGCTGGTCTTCCTGGTGCTGGTGGTCACCTGGCCGGCCGGCCGGGTCGGCAAGGCGCTGCTGCTGATGATCCCGGCCCTGGGCGCCACCCGGATCCTCGTCCCGGGTCTGGTCGGCACGCTGATCGGCCTGTTCAGCGCGATGTTCAACGGTGGCGACAACAGCACCAACTCGCGGACCGCGACCAGCGCCGACGTGGGCGAGTTCATGAAGGGGCACACCTGGTTCGGGCGCGGCCCCGGCACCTTCCTGCCCGACCTGTACCGCTTCACCGACAATCAGTACCTGCTGGCCCTGCTGGAGATCGGCGTGGTCGGCCTGCTGGCGATCGTCGGGCTCTACGTGGCGACCATCCATTGTGGCGGCGCCGGTCGCCGCCGTTTCACCGACCCGGCACGCCGGGAGACCGGTCAGGCGTTTGTGGCCGTCGGGTTCGTGATGCTCGTCGTAACGGTCACTTTCGACACCCTGAGCTTCCCGATCGTGGCCGGATCCACTTTCCTGATGTTGGGCCTGTCCGGTGCGTACCTGAGCGTGGCCCGCCGCGAAGGAGACTCTCCACAGTGACGGATCTGAACGGCCGGGTGGCCACCGCCGCCCGCTGGAGTCTGGTCAACACCATCGTCCGCCGGGTCGGCACGTTCGCCTCCGGTGTGGTGCTGGCGCGCCTCTACTTCGGACCCTACGAGTGGGGTCTGTACGCGGTCGGCCTGCTCGTGCTGGCGATGCTGCTGTCGCTCAACGAGATGGGTGTGAGCCTGGCGCTCGTCCGGTGGGAGGGCGACATCCGCCGCTTCGCTCCCACCGTGCTCACACTGTCCACATTGTCCAGTTCCGCCTTCTACGTGGTGTTGTGGTTCGCCGCACCGGCCCTGGCCCGCGCGCTCGGCTCGCCGGACGCCACCACGATGCTCCGCGTGCTCTGCGTCAGCGTGATCATCGACGGTATCGCGTGCGTCCCGCTGGGTCAGCTCAACCGCGAGTTCCGCCAGTTCGGCCGCACCGTCGTCGACATCCTCAACTTCGTGGTCAACACGGTCGCCACGATCGCCTTCGCGGCGGCCGGCGTCGGCGCGATGAGCTTCGCCTGGGGCTCGCTGATCGGCAACCTGGTCGCCCTGGCCGGCTTCGGCCTCTGCGCCCCGGGCATGCTCCGCTTCGGCTGGAACACCGAACAGGCCAAACGACTGCTGCGGTACGGGTTCCCGCTGGCCGCCGCGAGCCTGCTCACCCTGGGCATCGTCAACGTCGACTCGGTGGTGGTCGGCTCGGTGCTCGGCCCCGCCGCGCTCGGCATCTACGCGATGGCGTTCAACATGTCCAGCTGGCCGGTCCGGATGGTGTCGGAGACCGCCCGCCGGGTGTCGTTCGCCGGCTTCTCCCGATTGGCCGACAGCTCGCCGGACGAGTTCGCGACCGGCTTCGTCCGCGCCTTCACCCTGGTGATCGCGGCCGCGGTGCCGATCTGCGTGGTCCTCGGCGTGCTCGCCGGGCCGATCATCACGTTCGTCTACGGCGACCAGTGGGCGGCCGCCGCCCTGCCCCTGCAGTTCCTGGTCGCGCTCGGGCTGCTGCGCACCGCGGTCGAGCTGGCCTACGACTGCCTGGCCACCCGGGTGCGCAAGACCCTGATGGTGATGCAGGCCTGGTGGCTGTTCTCGCTGATCCCGCTGCTGCTGATCGGCGCGCACCTGTGGGGCGTGCGCGGCGTCGCGGCCGGCCACGTGGTGGTCGCCGGCCTGCTGGTCAGCCCGGTCTTCGTGGTGGTGCTCGGCCGGCTCGGCATCCCGGCCGGCCGGGTCCTGATCGCCTGCGTGCGGCCCGCCCTGGGCGGCCTGGCGATGGGGGTGGTGGCCTGGCTCGCGCACCGCTGGCTGGGCGGCGGCTTCCTCGGCCTGGCGGTGGCCGGGGTCGCCTCGCTCGCCACGTACCTCCCGTTCGTCCTCCCGCTCATCAACCGCCTGCGGGCCGAGCCGTCGTCCCCTTCCGCGCCCTCGTCGCCGGCCGAGCCCGATCCCGTCGTCCCGGCCGCCGATCCCGTCGCCGACCCCGTCTAGGAGACCGCCGACATGCCCTCGCTGAAGAAGCGGCTGCGCGACCGGTACGGCTGGTTGCCGCTCGAAGAGCTGCGCAACAAGGTCGTGCTCGGGCACACCGCGGTCGGCCTGGCCCGCTTCGAGCGCGCCGAGGTCCGTCGCCTGCTGCCGACCCTGCCCGGCGGGGTCCGGCCGCGGGCCCGGGTCGCCGTCATCGTGCTCACCTACCAGCGCGCCGACGGCCTGGCCCGCGCCGTCGAGTCGGTCCTCGCCCAGACCATGAAGGACCTGGTCCTGATCGTGGTCGACGACGCCGGCGGGCAGGTGCCGGATCTCCCGCCCGACCCGCGGCTGCACACCGTCGCGCTGCGGCACAACATCAACGTGCCCGGGGTGGGTCGCAACGTCGGTATCGGGCTGACCGATTCCGACCACGTCGCCTTCCTCGATGACGACAACACCTGGGACGAGCACCACCTGGAGACGGCCCTCGCGCGGCTGGACGGGCCGGCGGCGCCGAACCGCCCGGACGCGGTCTACACCGCCATGCGGCGGATCATGCCCGACGGGACGGTGCGCGACGTGCTGTCCGTCCCGTTCGACCGGCGGCTCGCCTGGGAGCGGTGCTACCTGGACAACAACCCGCTCGTGCTGCGGCGCCTGCCCGCCACCCGCTTCAGCCGGCTGCGCCGCACCACCTCGGTCGCGCCGAAGGAGGACTGGGAGCTGGTCTACCGGTTCAGCCGCCGGCACCGTGTCGAGCACATCCCGGAGCCGACCGTGAACTACACCATCAACCCGGACAGCTACTGGACCCCGTGGGAGTTGCCGTGACACCCCGACGCCGTAGGTTGCTGCTCGCCGGCGCGCTCGCCGTCCTGCTGGGCGCGGCCGCCGTGGTCTTCGCCGTGCTGCGCGACACCGGCGCAAGGAGCCCTGCCGAGGCGGGCGCCACCACCGGGGCGGTCGCCGGCATCACCCCGCCGCCCGGGGCGACCGGTGTGGATCCCTCGGCGTCCGCGTCGGGACCGGCCAAGGAGCCCACCGGCGTACCGTCGCAGTCGGCGAAACCCCTGCCGGTGACCGCGACCGGCGGCGGCCGGTACCCGGCGCGGTTCTCCGTCGGGGCGCCCGGGGTGAAGCCCTACCGGCAGTCCGACGCGTCCCTGCCCGTTCCGGCCGGCTACAAGGTGCTGCAGGCCAGCAACGCCGAGAGCAAAGAGTGGGACCTGTACGACTGCAAGAACACGGTCAACATCGACCACAAGTACATCAAGGGCTTCATCTACGTCGGGACCAGCTGCCACGGCACGGTGAACATCACCAACACGATCATCGCCCCGCCGCCCGGCTCGCAGAACCGCGCGGTCCTGGTCAACGCCGACGGCTCCGGCCAGCTGCACCTCAACCTCACGAACGTCACCATCCGCCCGGAACCGGTCGGACTCGGTGAGAAGAGCACCCCGCTCAACGATCACGCCATCAACGACTGTGTCACCTGCACGATCACGCTGAACCGGGTCGACGTCGCGAACACCGGGGGGATGTGTCTCTGCGGCGCCCGCACCACCATCCGGAACAGCTGGCTGCACGACAACTACATCGCCAACCTCACCGATCCGGGACAGGCGCACACCGGGGGAGTGTTCCCGTACGGCGGCACCGGCCCGGTCACCATCGAGAACAGCCGGCTGGAGCCGGGGATCGACGCGCACACCGGCAAAGAGGTGAAGAACTACTGGAAGGCGATCACCGCCGTCCTGTTCACCCAGAGCGTCGACGGATCGGTGCTGCGCAACTACACGGTCCGCAACAGCTTCATCTCGCTCGGGGCCTACGGGCTCTACGCGCAGACCGGCGCGGACATCAGGATCACGGACAACGTCTTCGGCCCCACGCACTGGGATGCCGCGGGCGGATGCGACAAGAACTGCTCGGTGACCTTCGGCGAGTGGTCGAACAACGTGGTGGGAACGATCGACGGGGTGCCCACGAAGAAACAGGTTCCACAACCCAAATGATCTCCTTAGGCCGGAAGAAGCTCGAAGTGATAAAAAGGCTCGTCTCAGGAGCGTTGTCGGCGCTGGTCGCCGGTGCCGTCGTCCTGCCACCGGCTGCGGTGCTCGCGGCCGACGACCCGTGCGGGGTCAACTCCAACCCGATCGTCTGCGAGAACTCCAAGCCGGGCACCCCGCTCGAGGACTGGTACGGCGACGCCTCCTGGGGCGACATCGGCGGCTTCACCACCAAGGTGAGCGTGCAGCCCGGTGAGACCCTGCAGATGAAGGTGAACTCGCCGGACTCGACGTTCACGGTGACCATCTACCGGCTGGGCTACTACAAGGGCGACGGCGCCCGCCGGATGCCGACCTCGCCGACCACCACGTTCCCGCTGAAGAATCAGGGCGGCTGCGACAGCGACGCGACCGGCCTGGTCGACTGCGGGAAGTGGACGGTCAACGCCACCTGGGCGGTGCCCTCCGACGCGGTCTCCGGCGTCTACCTGGCGGTCTTCGACCAGGGTGACGGCAACGGCTACATGCCGTACCCGTTCGTCGTCGCCAACGACAACAGCCACTCCGACATCGTGGTGCAGACCTCCGACGAGACCTGGCAGGCCTACAACAAGTTCGGCGGCCAGAACCTCTACGAGGGCGGCGGGCCCGCCCCGGACGGCCGCGCCTACAAGGTCAGCTACAACCGGCCGATGCGGATCGCCGGCGACAACGGCGTGCTGGCCAGCGAGTACCCGATGATCTCCTGGCTGGAGCGCAACGGCTACGACGTCAGCTACGCCTCCAACCTCGACGTCTCCACCAAGCCGGCGCTGCTGCCCAAGCACAAGGTCTACCTGTCGTCCGGCCACGACGAGTACTGGGACCAGGGCATCTGGAACAACGTCAAGGCGGCCCGCGCGGCCGGCGTGAACCTGGCCTTCTTCAGCGGCAACGAGGCGTTCTGGCGGACCCGCTGGGAGCCGTCGATCAGCGCCGGCGGCGGTGACCACCGCACCCTGGTCAGCTACAAGACGACCAAGACGAAGCAGACCCCGGTCAACGGCGTTCCCGACCCCAGTGGGCAGTGGACCGGCACCTGGATGGACCCGTCCGGTGCCGGCACCGGCGGCAACGCGCCGCAGAACCAGATCACCGGCACGCTGTTCTCTGTCAACGGCTACCGCAACGACGCGATGACGGTCACCTCCGACTTCAAGAAGTTGCGACTCTGGCGGGACACCAGGATCCCGACCCTGAACGACGGCGAGAAGGTGACCTTCCCGGTCGGCACGCTCGGCTACGAGTGGGACTCCGACGTCGACAATGCGGTCCGGCCACCGGGCGCGATCCGGTTCTCGGCCACCACGCTGCAGATCACCGACGGCACCATGCTGCTCGACGAGGGCAACAACTACGGCAACGGCGTCGCCACGCACAGTGTCGTGATGTACCGCGACGCCACCTCCGGCGCGCTGGTCTTCGGCGCCGGCACGGTGCAGTGGTCGTGGGGCCTGAGCACCCAGCACACCGGCCCGGCCACCGTCGAGGACATCCGGATGCAGCAGGCCACCGCGAACGTGCTGGCCGACATGAACGCCTTCCCGAAGTCGTTCCAGACGAACCTGGTCTACCCGAGCAAGACCTCCGACACGGTCGGTCCGGCGGTCACCGTCACCGCCCCGGTGGGCGGCACCACGGTGCCGAAGCTGTCGCCGATCACCATCACCGGCACCGCGGCCGACACCGGCGGCCAGCTCGGCCGGGTCGAGGTCTCCACCGACGGCGGCACCACCTGGAACGCCACCGTCGGGCTGGCGAACTGGACGTACACCTGGACGCCGGTCACCGAGGGTGCCGCCACGATCAAGGTGCGCGGCATCGACGACAGCCTGAACTTCGGCACCACCAGGACGGTCAACGTGACCGTCGGGCCGCAGCAGTGCCCGTGCACCACCTACACGCCGAGCACCGTCCCGGCCAACGTCGACTCGTTCGACGGCTCGGCCAACGAACTGGGCGCCAAGTTCCAGGTCGCGGTGCCCGCCTCGGTCACCGGGGTGAAGTTCTACAAGGCGAGCACCAACACCGGCACGCACGTCGGCAAGCTGTACACGCTGGCCGGCAAGCTGCTCGCGTCCGGGACGTTCACCGGGGAGACCGCCAGTGGCTGGCAGACCCTGACGTTCAGCAAGTCGGTGTCGATCGCGGCGAACACCACGTACGTGGTGTCGTACTACACGCCGACCGGGCACTACTCGTACACCAGCGGATACTTCAGCACCAAGGGCGCCGGTGACGGCATCGTCAAGCAGCTGCAGTCCGGGGTGGCCGGGGCCAACGGGGTCTACAGATACGGCACCGACGGCGGCTTCCCGAACCTCAGCTGGGGCGACACCAACTACTGGGTGGACGCCGTGGTGGAGACCAGCGCGGCGACCACCACCCCGCCGAAGGTGACGGTCAAGTCGCCGGCCGACGGTGACGTGGGCGTGGCCCGCAACGCCGTGGTCACCGCGACCTTCGACCACGACATCGACCCGGCGACCATCGCGTTCACGCTCACCGCGGGCGGGGTGAACGTGCCGGCCAAGGTGGCCTACGACGACACCACCCGCAGGGCCACCCTGCAGCCGGACAGCGCGCTCGCCGCGAGCACCGCGTTCACCGCGTCGGTGAAGGCCACCGATCTGTGGGGCAACGCGATGACCGGGGCGACCACCTGGTCGTTCACCACCGGCACCGGGGTGTCCTGCCCGTGCACCGTGTTCAGCCCGTCGTCCACGCCCGACGTGGAGAGCGCCGGCGAGGCCGCCTCACTGGAACTCGGCATGCGGTTCACCTCGGCGATCGACGGCTACGTGACCGGCGTCAAGTTCTACAAGGGCGACCGGAACACCGGCACGCACACCGGGACGCTGTGGAGTGCCACCGGGCAGCAGCTGGCCACCGGCACGTTCACCACCGAGAGCGGCAGCGGGTGGCAGACGCTGAAGTTCGCCACCCCGGTCGCGATCGACGCCGGGACGCCGTACGTGGTCTCGTACCACACCACGGTCGGGTTCTACTCGTACAGCAGCGGGTTCTTCAGCGCCGACCACACGTCGTACCCGCTGACCGGGGTCGCCGACGCGGCCACCGGGCACAACGGGCTGTTCATCCAGAGCGCCGGTACGGCGTTCCCGACCTCGACGTGGAACGCGAACAACTACTGGGTCGACGCGATCTTCAGCACCACCGCGCAGTGATTCTCCGGGCCCGGCACCGTGCGGTGCCGGGCCCCTTTCTTTGACCTCTGGGGGAGAAGTTGAGTTCGGTCAGCGTCGTGATCCCGTGCTACAAGTACGGCGATTACCTGCGGGCATGCGTCGACAGCGTGCTCGACAACCCGGGCCTCGACATCCGGGTGCTGATCATCGATGACGCGTCCCCGGACGACTCGGCATCGAAGGCCCACGCGATCGCCGCGGCCGACCCGCGCGTCCAGGTCCGGGTACACACCGAGAACAAGCGACACATCGCCACCTACAACGAGGGCCTGCTCGACTGGGCCGACGGCGACTACGTCACGCTGCTCTCGGCCGACGACATGCTCACCCCGGGCGCCCTGAACCGTGCCGTCGCGCTGCTGGACGCGAACCCGAACGTCGGCTTCGCCTACGGCCACCCGGTCCACTTCCAGCACCCCGGCCCGCCCCCGCCGGCCAACCGGGGCACCGGCGGCACCGTCGTCTACCCCGGCCACTGGTGGCTGGAACGCCGATTCCGCGAAGGCACCGGCTGCATCACCTCACCCGAGGTGGTGGTCCGCACCGACCTGCAGCGCAAGGTCGGCGGCTACGACCCCCAGCTCCCGCACGCCGCCGACATCGAGATGTGGATGCGCCTCGCGTCGCACGCCGACGTCGGCTACGTCAAGGCGGACCAGGCCTACTACCGCCTGCACGCGAAGAACATGCACGCCGACGCGGGCGCGATCGACGACCTGCGGGAGCGCAAGATCGCTTACGAGTCGGTCCTTCGCAAATGCGGTGACCTGCTGCCCCAGCGGGACGAGCTGGACGCCATGGTCCACGCCCGGCTGGCCCGCTTCGCCCTGCGCCGGGCCTTCCGCGCCTACGACCGGGGCCGCACCGCGCAGACCCCGGAGGACGAACTGGTCGCCTTCGCCGCCGAGGTCTGGCCCGACTACCGCAGACTTCCCGAATACCGCGCGCTGGCCCTGCGCCGCCGGGTCGGCGCCAAGACGATGCCGTACCTGCAGCCCCTGGTGCTCTCCGCGGTGGGCGCCAAGGCCCAGGAGTGGCTCTGGTGGCAATCCTGGCGCCGCCGCGGAATCTAGGCGCCGTCGTCGCGGACGCCGGACCCGACCGGCCGGCGGATGCCGGCCGGTCGGGTCCGGCGCTCAGCTCACCGGCACCGGCTCCCGGTCGCGCGTCGTCAGCAGGGCGAGAGCCGCGGGGAGCAGCCCGATGCCCTGGACGAGGCAGAGCGTGCGCGGTTCGAGGAGGTCGCCGAGGAATCCGAAGGCGATCGACGCCACCGGGAACGTCGCGGTCATCAGCGCCTGCATGGCGGCGAAGAAGACCGGCTTGTCCGCCGCCGGCACGGTGTGCTGGAACAGGGTGACGAACTTGACGCCGAGCACCCCGGCACACCAGCCGACCCCCAGCAACGCCACCGAGGTCAGCATCCGGTTGACGACGAGGCCGGGCACGGTCAGGCCGGCCGCGATCCCGAGCAGGCACAGCGGGCCGAGGGTCGTCGGCCGGCCGGGGACGTGCGGTCCGGAGAACGAGCCGACCAGCATGCCGATGCCGATGGCCACCTGGAACAGCACCAGCACGCCGGGGTCGTCGCCGAACACGCCGCGGACGTACAGCGGATAGATCACCGCCCCGGCCGTGGCGAACAGGTTCGCCGCGGCGAAGCAGATCAGCACGGTACGGACGAACGGCAGATCAGCCAGCACGGCACGCAGCTTGCGCGGGGCGGGTGCGGGGCCGCCCGGTGCCGATGGCCGAGGTGCCGTGCCGGTCCGGAAACCGGCGACGTGGATCAGCAGCGCCGCGAGCAGGAACGCTCCGGAGCAGGCCGCCACCAGGGGGGCCGGTCCGCCGAGGTGGATCAGGTACGGTCCGGCCACCGCCCCGACCAGGCCGGCGATGGACTGGGTGGACATCTCGAAGGACGTGGCGTGCTGGATGTCGCCGGCGTCGACCAGCTCGGGCACCGACTTGGTCAGGCAGGGGTTGAAGAAGCACTGGGTGACGGCCAGCAGGAACACCGCCGGGTAGGGCGCCGCCATCGGCAGGTCGGTCAGCAGCGCCCACCCGAGCAGCACGAGCGTGACGGCCGCGGCGGCGAGCTCGGCCGTGCGCATCACGCTCCGGCTGGTGTAGCGGGCCAGGGCCCGGGCCACCACCGGGATGAGCAGCACGGCGGGCAGCGACGCCAGCATCATGAACGGCCCGGTGGCCCGGCCGCGGACCGATGCGGCCACCTCGCTCACCACCCACCAGACGATGCCCGCCTGGAACATCCGGCCGGCGACCTGGCTGCAGATCTGTGCCGCCCACACCCGGGCGAAGGCCCGGTTGCGCAGGACCAACGGCTGACTCATGAACGCTCCTCGGGCAGGAAGCCGGTCGACGCGAAGAAGCGCACGCAGCGCCGCAGCGTGTCGGGGCCGACGATGGGGCACTGGATGCCGGAGCCGGTGAGGCCCCGAGGGGTGTTGCTGTCGTCGAATCGGGGCTCGGTGCCGAGCGACTCGCCGGAGGTGCCGCCGTGCAACAGCGCCACACCCGGGATCGAGCTGCCCGGAGCCGCCGTGCGGGCCGCGTCGGTCAGAGCGGCGACCCACTCGGCGCCGGACAGGCCGCGGATCGGGTAGCCGGCGGCCCGGACCGCCGCGAACACGTCCGCCGGTCGGGTGTGCACCGGGTTGACCAGGTGATACGCCGTCCCGTCCAGGTCGACGGTGTGCGAGAGCCGCACCAGGGCGGCCGCCACGTAGTCCACCGGCACGAGGTCGACGTCGGCGAGCCGTCCCCGGTCGGGTGCGGCGCCGATCTCGACGCAGGCGCGAACCATGTTCCAGAAGGCGTCGCCGTCGCCGGTCGCCCCGGTCGCGGTCGCACCGCTGATCCGGCTGGGCCGGTAGATCGCCACGGGCAGGCCACGCCGGCCGGCCTCGCGGACGAGCTCCTCGGCCACCCACTTCGTCTGGATGTAGCCGTTGGCCGGCACCTGGTCGGCGGGTACGTGCCGGTCCTCGGTGAGCAGCGGCGGGGTGTCGGTGGTGGAGTACAGCACGCTGGTCGTGGACACGTAGTGCAGCGGGATGCCACGGCGGGCGGCCAGGCGGATGACGTCGGTGGTCGCGTCCACGTTGGCGGCCCGCATCCGCTGGTACGGGTCGGCCAGGTGCACGCGGGCGCCGTTGTGGTACACGACGTCCACCGACGCGGCCAGCTCGTCGAACCGGTCCCGGCTCAACCCGAGCCGTGGTTGTTCCAGGTCGCCGGGGACGGCGCAGATCCGGGTCCGGTCCGCGTCGTCCCACAGCAGGTAGCGTCGCAGGCTGTGCTCGATCCGGTGCATGGCCGCGACCTCGTCGCCGGCCCGCACGAGGCAGTCGATCCGGGCGTCCGGATGGGCCCGGAGCAGCTCGGCCAGCAGGAACGCGCCCAGGAACCCGGTGGCGCCGGTGAGCAGGATCCGCCCCGGTTCCGCCCGGCGGTGCGGGCCGCCGACGACGATCGCCGGATCGAGGCGGGCGTCGGCGGTCAGGGCCGCCCCCGCCGAGCGGGTGACGCCGGCGAGTGTCTCGGCCAGCGCCGCGACCGTGCGGCTCTGGAAGACGTCGCGGACCGACACGTGCTCGGTGATGGTGTCCCGGATCCGTGCGGTGAGGCGGGTCGCCAGCAGGGAGTGCCCGCCCAGGGCGAAGAAGTCGTCGTCGATGCCGACCTCGGGGACGCCGAGGGCCTCGGCGAACAGCCGGCACAGGGTCTCCTCGCGGGCGTCGCGGGCGGCCCGGCCGGGGCGTACGTCCAGGTTCGGCGCGGGCAGCGCCGCCTTGTCGATCTTGCCGTTGCTGGTGACCGGCATCGTGTCCAGGACGACCACTGTGGGGATCATGAATTCGGGTAGTGCGGTGGCGGCGTGTGCTCGGATCTGGGTGGGTTGTAGGTGGTGGCCGTGGGTGGGGGTGACGTAGGCGACGAGGCGTTTGTCGCCGGGGCGGTCTTCGCGGGCCAGGACGATGGCCTGTTGTACGCCGGGGTGTCCGGTGACGACTTTGGTGATTTCGCCGAGTTCGATGCGGTAGCCGCGGATCTTGACCTGGTCGTCGGTGCGGCCGAGGTAGGTGAGTTGTCCGTCGGTGTTCCATCGGGCGAGGTCGCCGGTGCGGTACATGCGTTCGCCGGGGGGTCCCCAGGGGCAGGCGACGAATCGTTGGGCGGTCAGGTCGGGCCGGCCCAGGTAACCGCGGGCCACCCCGGTTCCGGCCACGTACAGCTCGCCGGTCGCGCCGGGTGCCACCGGCTGCAGCCGGGCGTCCAGCACGTACGCACGGCTGTTGAGGACCGGTGCGCCGATCGGCGGCGGCCACACCCCGGCGCGGAGCGGCGTGCTGATCGCCGCACACACCGTGGTCTCGGTCGGGCCGTACGCGTTGTACAGCCGCCGCCCGGTCGACCAGCGGTCCACCACCTCGGCGCTCGCCGTCTCCCCGGCGGTCACCAGCGCCTCGACCCCGTCCAGCGCCTCGGCCGGCAGCGTGGCGATGGCAGCCGGTGGCAGGGTCACCTGGGTGACGCCGGTCTCGGCGATCGTGGTGGCCAGCGGGCCGCCCACCGTGAGCCGTTCGGCGGACGGCATCACCAGCGCCGCGCCGCAGAACAGGGTCGGGCAGACGTCGTGGATGAACGCGTCGAAGCTGGGCGAGACGAACTGCAGGACCCGGCTGTCCGGGCCGGTGCGGTAGAGATCGCCGGTGGTCGCCGCCAGGCTGGCGATGCCGGCATGGCTGACGACGACGCCCTTGGGCCGGCCGGTGGAGCCGGAGGTGTAGATGACGTAGGCGGTGTTCGCCGGTGTCGCCGCGGGGGTGATCGGGTCGGTGGGTGATGCCGTGAGCTGGTCGGCGAAGCCGGGGGAGTCGAGGGGGATCACCGGCACGTCGAGGTCGGGCAGGGTGGCGGCGGTCTCGGTGACCGTCCACAGCAGTACCGGCCGGGCGTCGTCGATCATGTAGCGGATCCGGTCGGCCGGGTACGCCGGGTCGATCGGCAGGAACGCCGCGCCGGATTTGGTGACGGCCAGCATGGCGACGACCCAGTGCACCGAGCGTGGGAAGGAGAGGGCCACGATGTCCTCCGGCCCCACTCCCCGGCCGACCAGCCAGCGGGCCAGGGTGTCGGAGCGGGCGTCGAGTTCGGCGTACGTCAGGGTGACCTCGTCCCCGATCACCGCGGTGGCGTCCGGGGTGCGTGCCACCTGGGCGGCGAACAGCTCCCCGATGGTGCCCGGGCGTACCGGTGCCTGGCGGTCGTTCCAGGTCACCAGCACCCGTTCCCGCTCGGCCCCGGTGAGCACCTGCACCCGGCCGATCCGGCGCTCCGGTTCGGCGACGACCGTCTCGATCACGGTGACCAGCCGGTCGGCCAGCGCCGCGGCGGTCCCCGGGTCGAACAGGTCGGCGGCGTACTCCAGCACGCCGGTGATGCCGTCGGGTCCGCCCTGCTCGCCGGTCCGCTCGGCGAACGTGGCGGTCAGGTCGAATTTCGCGACCGGCGGGCCGCCCGCTTCCCGGCGGACCCGCAGGCCGCCGAAATCGGGGTCGCCGGTCGCGTTGTTCTGCAGCACGCACATCACCTGGAACAGCGGCTGCCGGGCCAGTGACCGGTTCGGGGCCAGCCGCTCCACCAGGTGGTCGAAGGGCACGTCGGCGTTGGTGTAGGCGTCCAGGGCGGTTTCCCGGACCCGGCCCAGCAGGTCGGCGAAGGTGGGGTCGCCGGACAGGTCGGTGCGCAGGACCACGGTGTTGACGAAGAACCCGACCAGATCGTCGAGCGCCTCGTCGGCGCGGCCGGCGACCGGTGCACCGATCGGGAGGTCGTCGCCCGCCCCGAGCCGATGCAGCAACACGGCGAAGGCGGCGTGCAACACCATGTGCAAGGTCGCGTCGTGGTGCCGGGCCAGCTCGGCCATCGCCCGATGGAGCCGGTCGTCCAGGGTGAACGGCACGTGCCCGCCCCGGTGCGAGGGCACCGCCGGACGCGGCCGGTCGGTGGGCAGCGCCAGCTCGTCGGGGGCACCGGCGAGAGCCGTGCGCCAGTATTCGGTCTGGCCGCTGATCAGGCTGCCCGGGTCGTCCCGGGTGCCGAGCAGCGCCTCCTGCCAGAGCGTGTAGTCGACGTACTGCACCGGCAGGGCGCCGCGGTCCGGTGTCCGCCCGAGCGCGCGGGCGGTGTAGGCCTGGCCGAGATCGCGCAGCAGCGGGGCCGTCGACCAGCCGTCACCGGCGATGTGGTGCAGCACCACGGCGAGCACGTGCTCGCGGGGCCCCACCTCGAACAGCCAGGCCCGGGCGGGAACCTCGGTGGCCAGATCGAAGCGGTGGCCGGTGGCGTCGGCCAGTGCCGCCGGCAGGCCGGACGCCGCGACGCGCAGCGTCGTCATCGGCATCCTGCCCTGCGCCGGATCGAGGACCCGCTGGTACGCCACGCCGCCGTCGTCGGCGAACACGGTGCGCAGCGTCTCGTGCCGCGCCGTCAGATCGTCCAGGGCCGCCCGCAGTGCCGCGGGGTCCAGCACACCGTCCAGGCGCAGCACCACCGGCATGTTGTAGGTGGCGCTCGGCCCCTCCACCTGGTGCAGGAACCACAACCGTCGTTGGGCGGCCGCCAGCGGCGGCCGTGCGGGCCGCACCGAGGCGACCAGCGGCGGACGGGTCGCGCCGCGGGCGGCGGCCACCAGGGCCGCGAGCCGGGCCGGGGTGGCGGCGGCGAACACGTCCCGGACCGCCAGTTCGGCGCCGAGCGCGGTGCGGACCCGCGCGGTCAGCCGCACCGCCAGCAGCGAGTGCCCGCCGAGGCTGAAGAAGTCGTCGTCGATGCCGGCCGTCGGGACGCCCAGCAGATCGGCGAACAACCCGCAGAGGATCGCCTCGGTCTCGTCGCGCGGAGCCCGGCCGGTGCCGGACGCGGCCGGGTCCGGCACCGGCAGAGCGGCGCGGTCCACCTTGCCGTTGGTGGTCAGCGGCAGCGCGTCCAGCGGGACCACGACCGCCGGCACCATGAACTCCGGCAGGTGGGCGACGGCGTAGGCGCGGACCTCGGTGGCGCTGACCGGCCGGCCGGCGCGTCCCGGGGTGACGTAGCCGACCAGCCGACGGTCGCCGGGCCGGTCCTCGCGCACCACGACGACCGTCTGGCCGACATCGTGGTGGGCGGCGAGCACGGCCTCGATCTCGCCGAGCTCGATGCGGAACCCGCGCAGCTTGACCTGGCCGTCGGCCCGGCCCACGAACACCAGCTGCCCGTCGGTGTTCCACCGCACCAGATCACCGGTCCGGTACATCCGTTCGCCGGTACGTCCGGTCGGGTCGGCCACGAAACGTTCGGCGGTCAGGTCGGGACGGCCGGCGTAGCCGCGCGCCAGGCCGGCTCCGGCCAGGTAGAGCTCACCGGTGACGCCGGCCGGCACCGGTTGCAGGTGCCGGTCGAAGACGTACGCCCGCATGCCGTCCAGCGGCTCGCCGATCGGCACGTCGTCGGCGGGCAGCGCCACGGAGTCGGTCATCGGGTACCCGGTGGCGAAGGTGGTCGCCTCGGTCGGCCCGTACACGTGGCTCAGCACGGTGCCGGGACAGTTCTTCAGGAAACGGCGCATCGCCCGGGGACTCGCGGCCTCGCCTCCGGTGAGGACCTCGCGCAGCCCGGCCAGGTGCTCGACACCCTCCTCCACCATCAGGTTGAACAGGGCGGTGGTGAGGAACGCGGCGGTGGCCCGGCCGTCGGCGATGGTGCGGGCGAGCAGGCGCGGATCGGGTTCGCCGGGCGGGGCCAGCACGACGGTCCCCCCGCGCAGCAGCGGCACCCACAGCTCGTAGGTCGAGGCGTCGAAGGCATGCGGGGACCGGCACAGCACCCGATCGTGGGCGCCGCCCGCCCAGCGGTGATCGGCGGCCAGTGCCACGATGTCGCGGTGCCGCACCGCCACGCCCTTGGGCCGGCCGGTGGAGCCGGAGGTGTACATGACGTAGCCCAGGTTGTCCGGGTGCACCCGGACGTCCGGGGCATGGCCGGGTCCGGGCTCGTCGGCGTGCACGAGCACCGTGGCGCCGTGCTCGAACCGGGTGTCGGCCAGGTCGGGGTCGACCAGCAGGACGGTCGCCCCGGCCTGGGCGACGATCCAGCTGAGCCGGTCGGCGGGGTATCCGGGCAGCAGCGGTACGTAGGCGCCACCGGCCTTGAGGATTGCCAGCAGCGCCACCACCAGGCCGGGGGAGCGGTCCATCAGCACGGCGACCGGCACCTCGGGCCCGGTGCCGGCGGCGATCAGCCGGTGCGCCAGCCGGTTGGCGCGGGCGTCCAGCTCGGCGTACGTCATGGTGGTGCCGCCGGCCCACAGGGCCGGGGCGTCCGGTGTCCGGGCGGCCTGGGCGGCGAACAGCTGCGGCACGGTGCCGGCGGGCGGCGGCGAGCTGCGGTCGCCGGCGGCGAGCATCCGCTGGTGCTCGTCCGCGGGCAGTGCGCCGATCCGGTCCAGCCGGGCGCGCGGGTCGGCGGCGACGGTCCGCAGGATCAGGGTCAGCCGGTCGGCGAGAGCCTGGGCGGTGGACCGGTCGAAGACGTCGGCGGCGTATTCCAGTGCGCCGGTCAGCCCCTCCGGCTCGGTGCCGGTGCCGTGTTCGACGAAGCTGGCGAGCAGGTCGAACTTGGCCACGTTGAGGGCGACCGGTTCGGCTCGCCCGCTCAGGCCGGGAAAGCCGAGGTCGGCGTGCGCGGTGTGCTGCACCGTCAGCAGCACCTGGACCAGCGGGGAACGGCCGGCCGACCGGGCCGGGGCCAGCTTCTCCACCACCCGGTCGAACGGCACGTCCTGGTGGGCGTAGGCGTTCAGCGCCGTCTCCCGTACCCGGGCCAGCAGTTCGGTGAAATCGGGTGTCCCGGTGAGGTCGGCGCGGAGCACGAGGGTGTTGACGAAGAAGCCGACCAGGTCGTCGAGTGCCTCGTCGGTACGCCCGGCGACCGCGACGCCGATCGGCAGGTCGTCGCCGGCGCCGGCGCGGTGCAGCAGGATGGCGAAGGCCGCCTGCAACACCATGTGCAGGGTGCTGTCGCTCTGCCTGGCGACGCGCAGGAGTGCCCGATGCACCTCCGCGTCGAGGTGCAGGCGGATGTGGCCGCCCTGGTGCGACGCGACGGCCGGGTGCGGCCGGTCGAACGGCAGGTCCAGTTCGGTGGGTACGCCGTCGAGCGCCTGTGTCCAGTAGTGCAGCTGCCGGTTGAGCAGGCTGTCGGGGTCGCTGTCGGCGCCCAGCAGGTCCCGCTGCCAGATCGTGTAGTCGGCATAGCTGACCGGCAGCGGCGCCCAGCCCGGTTCGGTCCCGGCCAGGCGTGCCGCGTACGCGGTGCGAAGGTCGCCCAGCAGCGGCGCGGTGGACCAGCCGTCCCCGGCGATGTGATGAATGACCAGGGCGAAAACCTGCTCTGCCGGGCCCAGATGCCAGAGCCAGGCCCGCAGCGGCGGTTGCTGCGAGAGGTCGAAGCGCACGCCCGCCGCGTGCGCGAGTTCCCGCCGCAGGCCGGTCTCGGTGATGTGCTTCTCGGTCAGCCGCACGGTGACGTCGGCCGGGTCCAGGATCACCTGGCGTGGTTCGCCGCCGGTCGCCGGGAAGACGGTCCGCAGGCTCTCGTGCCGGACGACCACGTCGTGCAGCGCGGCGCGCAGTGCGCCGGCGTCGACGTCACCGGTGAGGCGCAGCGCGTACGGCACGTTGTAGGTGGCGTTCGGCCCCTCCAGCTGGTTGAGGAACCACAGCCGCCGCTGCGCCGCGGACAGCGGCAGCGGATCGGGCAGCGCCATCGGCCGCAGGGCGGGGCGGGCGGTGCCGGCCGTGGCCTCGGCGGCCGCCGCGAGACGCGCGGGGGTGGGCGCGGCGAACACCGCACGGACCGGCAGTTCCACGCCGAGCGCGGCCCGGGCACGGGACACGAGCCGGGTGGCGAGCAGCGAGTGGCCGCCGAGGGCGAAGAAGTCGTCGTCCGCGCCGACCGCCGCGACCCCGAGGAGCTCGGCGAACAGGCCGCACAGGATGTGTTCGGCCGGGGTGCGCGGCCCGCGGCCGCCGTCCGTGGTGAGCTGGTCGGGCGCGGGCAGCGCCGCCTTGTCGATCTTGCGGTTGGTGGTGAGTGGCATCGTGTCGAGGACGACCACTGTGGGGATCATGAATTCGGGTAGTGCGGTGGCGGCGTGTGCGCGGATCTGGGTGGGTTGTAGGTGGTGGCCGTGGGTGGGGGTGACGTAGGCGACGAGGCGTTTGTCGCCGGGGCGGTCTTCGCGGGCCAGGACGATGGCCTGTTGTACGCCGGGGTGTCCGGTGACGACTTTGGTGATTTCGCCGAGTTCGATGCGGTAGCCGCGGATCTTGACCTGGTCGTCGGTGCGGCCGAGGTAGGTGAGTTGTCCGTCGGTGTTCCATTGGGCGAGGTCGCCGGTGCGGTACATGCGTTCGCCGGGTGGTCCCCAGGGGCAGGCGACGAATCGTTGGGCGGTCAGGTCCGGCCGGCCCAGGTAACCGCGGGCCAGAGCGGTACCCGCCAGGTAGAGTTCGCCCGCCGTGCCGGGTGGCACCGGCTGCAGCCGGGCGTCCAGCACGTACGTCCGGGTGCCGGCGATCGGTCCGCCGATGGGTGCCGGACCATGGCCCGGGGCCAGCGGCCGGCTGTTGGTCGCCACGACGGTGTTCTCCGTCGGCCCGTAACAGTTGATCATCCGGAGCCGGGCCGACCAGCGGTCCACCACCTCGTCGGACGGGGCCTCGCCCGCCACCACCAGGGTGTGGACACCGGCGAGCGCATCCTCGGGAAGTACCGCCAGCGCGGCCGGCGGCATCGTCACGTGGGTGACCCCGGTCTCGGCGATCGTCGCCGCCAGCGCGGCGCCGACGGTCAGTCGCTGCGCCGACGGCACCACCAGGGCGGCGCCGGACAGCAGCGCCGGGCAGACGTCCGCGACCGCCGCGTCGAAACTGGGCGACGCGAACTGCAGGACCCGGCTGCCGGCGTCGATGCCGTACCGGTCGGTCAGGGCGTGCACGAGACCGGCGATGCCGGCATGGCTTACCACTACGCCCTTGGGCCGGCCGGTGGAGCCGGAGGTGTAGATGACGTAGGCGGTGTTCGCCGGTGTCGCCGCGGGGGTGATCGGGTCGGTGGGTGATGCCGTGAGCTGGTCGGCGAAGCCGGAGGAGTCGAGGGGGATCACCGGCACGTCGAGGTCGGGCAGGGTGGCGGCGGTCTCGGTGACCGTCCACAGCAGTACCGGCCGGGCGTCGTCGATCATGTAGCGGATCCGGTCGGCCGGGTACGCCGGGTCGATCGGCAGGAACGCCGCCCCCGCCTTGGTTACCGCCAGCTGGGCGACGACCCAGTGCACCGAGCGTGGGAAGGACAGGGCCACGATGTCCTCCGGCCCCACCCCCCGGCCGACCAGCCAGCGGGCCAGAGTGTCGGAGCGGGCGTCGAGTTCGGCGTACGTCAGGGTGACCTCGTCCCCGATCACCGCGGTGGCGTCCGGGGTGCGCGCCACCTGGACGGCGAACATCGCAGGCAGGGTGCGGGCCGGCAGCGGCGTGCCGGTGACGTTCCCGCCCGCCAGCACCAGGTCACGCTCGGCGGCGGTGAGCAGGTCGATCCGGCCGATCCGCCGGTCCGGTCCGGCGGCGACCGCGGCCGTCATCCGGTCCAACCGGCCGGCCAGCGCCTGCACCGTCGCCCGGTCGAACACGTCCTCGGCGTACTCCAGCAGCACGCGCAGTCCGGCGGGCCGGCCGGCCGCGTCGGACTGTTCCTCGACATTGACGGTGAGGTCGAACTTGGCGACGCCGAGGCCGACCGGCTCGGTGCGGACCCGCAGGGCGGGCAGGTCGAGCTGGGCGACGGCGTTGTTCTGCAGCAGCACCATCACCTGGAACAGCGGGGTACGGCCCGGGATCCGGGCCGGCGCCAGATCCTCCACCAGCATGTCGAACGGCACGTCCTGGTGGGCGAAGGCACCCAGGGCGGTCTCCCGGACCCGGGTCAGCAGCTCCCGGAAGGTCGGGTCGCCGGCGACGTCGGTGCGCAGCACCAGGGTGTTGACGAAGAAGCCGACCAGATCCTCCAGCGCCTCGTCGGTACGGCCGGCCACCGCGGTGCCGAGCGGGATGTCGGTGCCGGCGCCGAGCCGGTGCAACAGGGCGGCGACCGCGGCCTGCACCACCATGAACAGGGTGCTGTCGGTCTGCGCGGCCAGCCGCAGCAGGTCGCGGTGCCGCTCGGCCGGCACGGTCAGGGCGACCCGGCCGCCCCGGTGGGACGGTACCGCCGGATGGCGGCGGTCGACCGGCAGCGTGATCTCCGCGGGCAGCCCGGCCAGGGTCGTCCGCCAGTAGTCCATCTGCTCGGCCAGGATGCCGTGCTCCTCGCCGAGCAGTTCCCGCTGCCACAGGCTGTAGTCGGTGTACTGCACCGGGAGCTCGTCCCAGCCGGGCGACTGCCCGGTCCGCCGCGCCGCGTACGCCTCGGACAGGTCGCGCATCAGCGGCCCGGCCGACCAGCCGTCGCCGGCGATGTGGTGCAGGACGAGCAGCAGCACGTGTTCGTCCGGGCCGGTCGCGAACAGGCGGATCCGGATCGGCGGGTCGACGGCCAGGTCGAAGGGGCGGCGGCCGTCCTCGGCCAGCAGCTGTGGCAGGGTCGCGTCCGAGGTGTCCCGCGCGGTCAGGTCCACCGCCACCGCGCCCGGGTCCAGCACCCGTTGGACGGGCACGCCGTCGGGGGCCGGGAAGACGGTGCGCAGGCTCTCGTGCCGGGTGATCACGTCGCGCAGCGCGGCGCCGAGAGCGATGACGTCGAGCTCCCCGGTCAGCCGCAGCGCGAACGGCATGTTGTAGGTGGCGCCGCCGCCCTCCAGCCGGTTCAGGAACCACAGCCGTTGCTGGGCATAGGAGAGGGTGGTCATGAGGCGTCCTCTTTCTTCGCCATGCGGCGCAGGGCCGGCCGGGCGGGACGGGCGGTGGTCAGTCGTTCGCCGATCCGGGCGGGGGTGCGCGCGGTGAACAGATCACGGATGGTCAGGTCGGCGCGCAGCGCGGCGCGGATCCGGCTGATCAGCCGGGTGGCCAGCAGCGAGTGTCCGCCCAGCTGGAAGAAGTCGTCGTCGATGCCCACCTCCGGTACGCCCAGCAGCTCGGCGAAGAGCGCACACAGCACTTCCTCGCGGGCGTCCCGGGGTGCCCGGCCGGGGGCGGCGACGGTGTTCGGCGCGGGCAGTGCCGCTTTGTCGATCTTGCCGTTGGCGGTCAGCGGCATGGCGTCGAGGACGACGACCGCCGGAACCATGTGCCCGGGCAACTCCGCGGCCAGTTTGTCCCGCAGGGTCTGCGGATCGAGGGTCCGGCCGGCGGCCTCGGTCACGTAGGCCGCCAGGGTCTTCTCGCCGGGGCGGTCCTCGCGGGCCACCACGATCGCCTGCCGCACGCCGGACTGGCCGGCGACCACCCCGGTGATCTCCCCGAGTTCGATGCGGAACCCGCGGATCTTGACCTGGTCGTCGGTCCGGCCGAGGAACAGCAGTTGACCGTCCCCGGTCCATTTCACCAGATCGCCCGTCCGGTACATCCGTTCACCGGCGGCGCCCCACGGGCACGCCACGAACCGCTCGGCGGTCATCGCGGGACGGCGCAGGTAACCGCGGGCCAGCCCGGCACCGGCCACGTACAGCTCGCCGGGCACCCCGGGCGGCACCGGTACGAGCCGGGCGTCCAGCACGTACACCCGGGTGCCGGTGATCGGCCCGCCGATCGGCGCGGGCCGGTCCCGCGGCGTCAGCGGACGGCTGACCGTCGCGCATACCGTGGTCTCCGTCGGCCCGTACGCGTTGACCATCGTCCGGCCGGGGGACCAGCGCTGCACGACCTCGGCGGCCGGCGACTCGCCCGCCACCCCCAGCGTCCGGACCCCGGCCAGCGCGTCGCCGGGCAGGACGGCGAGGGCCGCCGGCGGCAGGGTCAGGTGCGTCACGCCGGCCTCGGCGATCGTCGCCGCCAACGGCGCCCCGACGGTGAGCCGGTCGGCCGACGGCACCACGAGCGCCGCACCGGACAGCAGTGCCGGGCAGATCTCCCAGACGGCCGCGTCGAAGCTGGGCGACGCGAACTGCAGGACCCGGCTGGTGCCGTCGAGGCCGAAGCGGGCGGCCTTGGCCACCGCCAGGCTGGCGATGCCGGTGTGGGTGACCGCCACGCCCTTGGGCCGGCCGGTGGAGCCGGAGGTGTAGATGACGTACAGGGTGTTGGCCGGCGTGGCCGGGCAGGGCGGCAGCGTGTCCGGCAACGCCGGCAGCGCGGTGGCGATCTCCTCGCCGTCCAGTGCCGTGACGGGCGCCGCGAGAGCCGGCAGGCCGCCTTCGGTGGCGGTCACCGTCAGCACCATCCGGGGCCGGGCGTCCTCGACCATGTAGCGGATCCGCGCGGCCGGGTAGGTGGGGTCGATCGGCAGGAACGCCGCACCGGCCTTGGCCACCGCGAGGATCGCCGTCACCCACCGCACGCCGCGGGGGAACGACAGTGCCACGATGTCCTCGGGCCCGATCCCCGCCGCGATCAGCCACCGGGCCAGCCGGTTCGCCCGGGCGTCGAGCGCGGCGTACGTGAGGGTGACGTCGTCGCCGATCACCGCCGTCGCGTCCGGGGTACGAGCCACCTGCGCCGCGAACAGCGCGGCCAGGGTGCCGTCCGGCACCGCGGTGGCGGTGGCGTTCCCGTCGACCAGCATGCGCTGCCGCTCGGCCGGGTCGAGCACGTCCAGCCGGCCGATCCGCTGCTCCGGTTCGGCGGCGACCTGCCGCAGCAACCGCAGCAGCCGCTCGGCGAGCGCCTGCCCGCTCCGCCGGTCGAGCACGTCGGTGGCGTACTCCAGCCGGCCGTCCAGCCCGGCCGGCTGACCGGCGGCGCCGACGTGCTCGACGATGGTCGCGGTCAGGTCGAACTTGGCGACGTCGAGGTGCACCGGGTGTGCCTCGGCGTGCACGCCCGGCAGGCTGAGCGCGACGTCGGCCGCACGTTGCAGCGTCACCATGACCTGCACCAGCGGCTGCCGGGCGGTGGACCGGTCGGGGACCAGCGCCTCCACCAGCCGGTCGAACGGCAGGTCCTGGTGGGCGAAGGCGTCCAGGTCGTGGTCACGGACCCGGTCGAGCAGCGCACCGAAGCCGGGGTCGCCGGACAGGTCGGTCCGCAGGGCCAGGGTGTTGACGAAGAAGCCGACCAGGTCGTCCAGCTCCTCGTCGGCCCGGCCGGCGACCGGGGTGCCGATCACGATGTCGTCCCCGGCGCCGACGCGGTGCAGCAGAACGGCGAACGCCGCGTGCAGCACCATGAACAGGGTCGCGTCGTGGTCGTGGGCCAGGCGCAGCAGGTCCCGGTGCAGCTGCGCCGGGACGGTGAACGGCACCTGGCCGCCGACCCCGGACCGCTCGACCGGGTAGGGCCGGTCGGTCGGCAGCTCCAGATGCTGCGGCGCACCGGCGAGGGCGGTACGCCAGAAGGCGAGCTGCCGGCTCAGCAGGCTGTCCGGGTCGTCGATCGTGCCCAGCAGTCGCGACTGCCACAGCGCATAGTCGGTGTACTGCACGGGCAGCGGAGGCCACGCGGGACCGGTGCCGCCGAGCCGGGCGGCGTACGCGGTCGACAGGTCCCGCATGAGCGGCGCCAGGGACCAGCCGTCGGCCGCGACGTGGTTCAGCACCATCAGCAGCAGGTGCTCGTCGGGGCCGAGCACACCCAGGTGGACCCGGATCGGCAGGTCCCGGGACAGGTCGAACGGGAGGTGCGCGGCCCGGCTCAACCACTGCCCAGGATCACCGGCCGGCCGGCTGATCTCGGGCGTTGCCCGGTCCGCGGGCAGGATCACCTGGTGGGGGACGCCGTCGGGGGCGGCGAACACGGTGCGCAGACTCTCGTGGCGGCCCACCACGTCGGTCAGCGCGGCCCGTAGAGCCGCGACGTCGAGCGGGCCGGTCAGCCGCAGCGCGTACGGCATGTTGTAGGTCGCACCGGGGCCCTGCAACCGGTGCAGAAACCACAGTCGTCGCTGGGCCGCGGACAGCGGCGGTGCCTCCGGCCGGGGCACCGGGCGCAACGGTGGCCGCGGACCGCGGCGGGAGCCGGCCACCAGCTCGGCGAGCCGGGCCGGGGTGGGGGCGGCGAACAGCTCCCGCAGGGACACCTCGGCGCGCAGCACGGTCCGGATCCGGCCCAGCAGCCGGGTGGCCAGCAGCGAGTGTCCGCCCAGCGCGAAGAAGTCGTCGCCGGGCCCGACCGAGGGCACGCCCAGCAGCTGCGCGAAGAGTCGGCAGAGCAGCTCCTCCCGGTCGTCGCGCGGCGTGCGGGCCGGCTCGCCGGCGGCGGACCAGTCCGGTGCGGGCAGCGACTGCCGGTCGAGCTTGCCGTTGGGGGTCAGCGGTATCCGGTCGACGACCACGACGGCGGCGGGCACCATGTGCGCCGGCAGCGTGGCGGCGGCCCGCGCGCGCACGTCGGCGGGGGCGGCATCGCCGACGACGTAGGCGACCAGCCGCCGGTCACCACCGCGATCCTCCCGGACCGTGGCGACCGCCTGCCGGACCCCCGGGTGCTCGCTCAGCACGGCCTCGATCTCGCCGAGCTCGATCCGGAAGCCGCGCAGCTTCACCTGGTCGTCGGCCCGGCCGGCGAACACCAGCCGGCCGTCCGACGTCCAGCGGGCCAGATCGCCGGTGCGGTACATGCGGGTTCCCGGCGCACCGAAGGGGCAGGCCACGAACCGTCCGGCGGTCAGCGCGGGGCGTCGCAGGTAGCCGCGGGCCAGCCCGGCCCCGGTCAGATACAGCTCGCCCACGGCGTTCGGCGGCACCGGCCGCAACCGGGTGTCCAGGACGTACGCCCGGGTGCCGGTGATCGGCGTGCCGATCGGCACCGGGCCGCCGGGGGTCAGCGGCCCGCTCAGGGTCGCGGTGACGGTGTTCTCCGTCGGTCCGTAAACGTTGATCATGCGGCGGCCGGTGTGCCACCGGGCGACCAGGCTCTCCGGCAGGGCCTCGCCGGCGACCGCCAGCACGCGGATCCCGTCGAGGGCGTCGCCGGGCAGGACGGCGAGCGCGGCCGGTGGCAGCTTCAGGTGTGTCACGCCCCGCTCGGCGACGGTCGCCGCCAGCGGAGGTCCGACGGTGAGGCGGTCCGCCGAGGGAGTCACCAGGGTGGCGCCGGCGAGCAGGGTCACCCAGATGTCGGACTGGGCGGCGTCGAAGCTCGGCGACGCGAACTGCAGCATCCGGTCCCCGGGTCGCACGCACAGCCGCTCACCCTGCGCGGCGGCCAGGCCGGCCAGACCTCGGTGGGTGACCGCGACGCCCTTGGGCCGTCCGGTCGAACCGGACGTGTAGATCACGTATGCGGTGTTGTCGGCACCGGCCGGCCGTGCCGGTGCCGGCCTCGCCGGGGGTGCGGCGGGGTCGGCGGGGTCGGCGGAGTCGAGGATCATCACCGGGACACCGGCGCACGGCACGGTGGCCGCGGTCTCCGCGCTGGACAGCAGCAGTACGGGGCGCGCGTCGGTCAGCATGTAGCGGATGCGGTCGGCGGGATACGCCGGGTCGATCGGCAGGTAGGCGGCGCCGGTCTTGGTGACGGCGAGCATGGCGGTCACCCAGTGCACCGAGCGCGGAAACGCCAGCGCCACCAGGTCCTCGGCACCCACGCCCCGGGCCAGCAGCGACCGGGCGAGCCGGTCGGTCACCGCGTCCAACTGCGCGTAGGTCAGCGTGGTGTCGTCGCCCACCAGGGCGGGCGCCTGCGGCGTACGGGTGACCTGGGCGGCGAAGAGCTCGGCGAGCGTGGCCGCCTCGATGGCGGGGCCCGGGCCGGCCCAGCGCGCCGTCGCCGCCCGATCGGCGTCGGTCAGCAGGTCGAGCCGCGCCGGCTCGACCGGTGGGTCCGCGGTGGCGAACCGGGTCAGGAAGGCCAGGAACCGGTCCCGGTGGCCCACCACGTCCGGCGCGGAGTACCGCCGAGGGTTGGCATCGAAGTCCACCCGGTAGTCCTCGCCGTCCCGCCGGTCCCAGACCAGCATCGCGAGGTCCTCGGGAAAACCACCGGCCAGGTTGTACGCGCGGGCGCGGGCGTCGCCGAAGCTCACCCCGTACGCGAAACTCATGACGTTGGCCCGGGAGGCGATCAGCTCGGCGCCCGGTGACCGGTCCCGGCGGAGGTCCTCCACCCGGTAGTTCTGATGCGCGAGCACGATCCGGGCCTGCGCGGCGACCTGCTCGACGAGGGCGGTGACGCCGACCCCGGAATCCACCCGCACCCGCAGCGGCAGCAGGTTCGACACCATCGCGGGGGTGACCCGGTCGTGCGGATCGCGGCGCGCGGCCGCGGGCAGCCCCACGACGACCTCCCGCTCGCCGGTCATCCGGTGCAGGTAGGCGGCCCAGGCGGCGACGACCACCAGCGGCCAGCGAGTCCCGCAGGCCTCGGCCCTCTCGGTCAGCAGGCGGGCGGTCGCCCCGTCGATCCACCCGGAGCGGCGGAGCACCGGTCCGGCCGGTGCCGGCTGCGCGTGGGCCAGGCCGCGCGGCTGCGGGCAGTCCCGCAGGTAGTCGGCCCAGAACTGCTGGTCCTGCGTGCGCCGCGGCGATTCCTGGTAGGCCCGGTCGCGGGCCACCAGATCGGACAGTCGCCCGAACGGACACGCGGGCACCGCGGTGCCCGCGTGCAGTGCCGTGTAGACCTCGGCCACCCGGCGGGTGATGAGGCCCATCCCGAAACCGTCCAGGACCAGGTGGTGGTAGCTGGACCACCACAGGTGACGCCCGGGGGACAGGCGCAGCAGCGCGTACCGGAACACCCGGCCCGCCTCCGGCTCGAAGGGCCGGTCGAGATCGGTGCGCATCCACCGCATCGCGGCCTCGAAGGGGTCGGCCTCGTCACTGAGGTCGTCCACCGTGAGCCGCCAGGGCGCCGCCGCGCCGGTCTGCTGGTGCACCTCGCCGTCGGGCGTCGCGGTGAAGCGGACGGTCAGGCAGTCCGCCTCGTCGACGGTGCGGCGCAGGGCGGCTTCGAACACGTCGGTCCGGATCGGGCCGGTGATGTCCAGGTACTCGCCGATGGTGTGCATCCGGCTGTCGGACGCCAGCTGCCGGGCGTACCAGATGCCGCGCTGGGCGGCGGTCAGGGGAATCGTCATGACGGGAGGGGAATCGGCCGGCACGGTGGTGACCCGTCAGCCCATCGCCTCGATCAGACTCTTCGGACGCATGTCCGTCCAGTGCTCGTTGACGTAGTCGACGCAGTCCTGACGGGAAGCGGCGGCCTTGGCGATTGTCCAGCCGGCGGGAATGTCGGCGAATTCCGGCCACAACGAATACTGGCCCTCGTCGTTGATCAGTACGAGATAGGTGCCGTGCTCATCCTCAAAAGGATTCATGACCGTTCCTCTGCTTCGTCTCGTGGGTGGCCGAGAACTGCGGCGCCGGCTCGTGACAGGCGACGGGGCGCGACACTAACAGCCGAGCCATCCGAGCGAACCGCTCCTAATCGGACATTTGAGTTTGCCCAGCCGTGGCGCAGCGGCGTGAGATGAGCCACACGGTGGCAATCATGAATGGCTTGATCTGGCCGACCAGCGAATTAACACGACAGCAATAACAGCAAAATATGCGAGCTTAACGACCGCTAATGTGACGGTGCACGCGTTTGATGCGGTGCGCCGAATAGAAATTCACGGGTGAAAAAGGGCGGGGCCGCGCCGACGGAAAAGCAGGGGGAATCGGCCGGCCGGCGCCCGGCCGGCCCGGGAGCGCGCGCCGCCGTCGGCGAGGCGGAGTGAGAACTCTGCCATCTGGTTTGTCTCAGTTCACAAAGTTACCTTCCGGTAACAGCGGCCGCCCCACCCACCGAACGGGCGGTTACGCGCCGAGGAGGACCGGACATGTCCCTGCGTACCCGCATTTCCGCAGCTCTATTGGCTGCGACACTCACCGGAGCCGGCTGGGCCGGGACGCCGCTGCCCGCCGATGCCGCCGCCGGCGGCACGTCCCGCGGTGTAACAATTCCCGATTTTTACACCCCGCCGGCGACCCTGCCGGCCGCTGACGGCGCCCTGGTGCGGACCGAGCCGCTCCCGCTGGCGCTCTCGCTGCCCGGCATCACCGGCCCGCTGCCCGGCACCGCGACGCGCATCATGTACAAGTCCACCGACTCCACCGGGCACCCGGTCGCGATCACCGGTGCCTACGTCGAGCCGTCCGCCGCCTGGAACGGCCCCGGGCCCCGCCCCCTGGTGGTCCTCGCCCCGGGCACCATGGGGCAGGGTGACCAGTGCTCCACCTCGCTGGCCCTGCAGCGCGGCCTGATCATCGGCACGGAGGACAACCAGTTCACCGTCTCGATCGGCTACGAGGTGCTGGCCATGTACCGGATGCTCGCCAAGGGCATCGCGGTCGTCCAGACCGACTACGCGGGTCTGGGCACCACCGACCGCCTGCACACCTACGTCAACCGGGTCGACGAGGGCCATGCGGTGCTGGACGCCGCCCGGGCGGCCCGGGCCCTGCCGGCCACCTCACTGTCGGCGAGGTCGCTGATCGGCCTCTACGGTTACAGCCAGGGCGGCGGCGCGGTCGCCTCGGCCGCCGAGCTGCAGTCCAGCTACGCGCCGGACGTGCAGCTCACCGCCACCTACTCCGGCGCCCCGCCGGCGAACCTGGCCGCGGTCACCGCCGCCATCGACGGCAGTGAGCTGGTCGGCGCGCTCGGCTGGTCGATCAACGGGTTCGTCCAGTCCGATCCGGAGTTGCGGCCGCTGCTGGACCGGTATCTGAGCGACAGCGGCCGCGCCGTGCTGAAGAACCTGTCCACCATGTGTGTCGGCGACGCCATCCTCGGCTATGCGACGAAGCGCAGCACGTCGTGGACGACCGGCGGCCAGTCGCTCGCCGACATCGTGGCCGCCGAGCCGGTGCTCAAGGCCTTCCTTGCCGAGCAGCTGATCGGCACCCGCAAGCCGGCCGGCGCGGTCCGGATCGCCACCGGCGTCAGCGACAACCTGGTCCCGCACGGCCAGGCCCGTACGATGGCGGCGAACTGGTGCTCACGCGGGGGCAACGTCGCTTACGCCCCGGTGGTCCTGGCCCCGACGATCAGCCCGCTGATCAACCACTTCGGCCCGCTGCTGGTCGACCAGGGCCCGGCCGTCGACTGGCTGGCCCTGCGTCTGGCCGGTGTCCCGTCGATCCCCACCTGCGCGATCCTGCCGATCCAACCTTAGGACCTAACGACGCAGCGGTACGACGGTGGTCGTCACGATCTTGGTCTTCACCACGTGTTCGGCGGGGACCGAGCTGACGATCACCGCACCGGAGGCGATCGCCGCGTCGTCGCCGACGGTCACGTCCGGTTCGATGAAGATGCCGGTGCCGAAGCGGATCCGCGAGCCGATGGTCACCTTGCCCGAGGTGACCACGGACGGCCCGCTGGCGTTGTCGTCCCCGATCACGCTGTGGTGGTCGAACGAGTTGTACGCCGAGAAGAAGTTGTTGTCGCCCACCCGCACCCCGGTCGCGATGTGGCAGAACGCGCAGATGATGTTCCCCTGCCCGAGCGACACGTCGGTGGCGATCTTCGCGGTCGGATCGATCGCGTTGGCCAGCGGCACCCCGGCCGCCGCGCACGCGGCACGCAGCCGTGCACGGACGGCCGGCGACCGGCCGATCGCGATGATCGCCGCGTCGTAGGCGCCCTCGGCGAACAGCGCCCCCAGCCGGTCACTGCCGCCGACCACCGGCACCCCGTGCACCGACGCACCCCACCGGGACGCGTCGTCGTCCACGATCGCCACCGCCTGCTGCGTCCGGCTGCCGGCCAGGATGTCGAGGACCTGGGTCGCCCCGAGCGCCGCCCCGACGATCAGGATCCGCTGCCGCCCGGGCGCGCCGGCCAACGGCTCCAGCAGGGCCGGGGGAACGGCCGGAGCCGCGCACGCCTCCACGTCCTTGACCGTGATCAACCGGTCCAGGCCCAGCGCGGCCAGGTCCACGCCCAGCTCGGCCGCCCGCTGTACGGCTTTCACCGTGGCCCGCGGCCCGGCGGGGGCGGCGGTGGCCGGTGCCGCGGCGAGTGCGGCGAGATGCGCGTCGCGCTCGGCGGCGGATCCGAACAGCTGCGCGATCGGCTGCGACAGCGGCACCTCGGCCCCCTTGGCCGCGGTGTGCAGCAGCACCCCCGCCACCGGCGCGAGCACCTCGAGGACCGCCTTGCTCGTCTCCACCTCGGCGAGCAGCTCATCCTTCTCCACCTCGGCGCCGTCCTCGGCGAACCACATCACCAGGATGCCGTGTTCGCTGTTGACGTCGTTGGTGGGCACCAGGACGGGATTCACCAGTGTCTCCTTAACGGGCGGCGGCGCGCACGGCCGCCTCGATCCGGGCGGCGCCGACCAGCACCTCGGCCTCTTTGACCTTGGACGACGGGATGACGGTGGGCGCGCTGGCCACCACGTCGACCGGGCGGCGCAGCCGGCCGAACAACCGGCGGGACATCACCGCGGCCGCCTCCGAGCCCCACGACCAGCCGTCGGCGCCCTCCTCGACGGTGACCAGACTGCCGGTGACCGCGGCGGAGCGTTCGACCGGCGCCCAGTCCATCGGGGCGATCTGGGCCGGCACGACCAGCTCGGCGAAGATCTCCTCCTCGATGGCCAGGCGTTCGATCACCCGGGCGGCGAGCATCGCCTGATACCCGTACGCCAGGACGCTGACCGTGCAGTCCTGCACCGGCACCGCGGACAGCCGGATCGTCGGCAGCATGCCGGGGGAGGCGTCGGCGGTGGCGATCAGATCGCCGACCATGCCACCCGCCGGCAGCGTCAGGTGCTGGGGGTAGAGCAGCTTGTGCTCCACGTACAGCACCGGCTCGTCCCGGCTGAGGAAGTCGGCGAAGACCACCCGCGGGTCGTGGTAGAGCGACGCCGCCACCACCCGCAGGTGCGGCACGCCGAGGAAGTGCTTCTCCAGGCTCTGGCTGTGCGTGGGACCGTAGCCACGGTGCCCGCCGGTCGCGGCGCGCACGATGACCGGGCAGGTGGCCTGTCCGGCGTACATCGCCTGGTACTTGGCTATGTGGTTGACCACCTGGTCGAACATCAGGGTGAGGAAGTCGCCGAACATCACCTCGGCGATCGGGCGGTATCCGGCCAGGGCCAGCCCGGCGGAGATCCCGGCGATCGCGCCCTCGCTGATCGGCGTGGTGCGCACCCGTTGCGGGAACGCCGTGGACAGGCCCCGGGTCACCTTGAAGGCGCCGCCGTACGGGTCGGCGATGTCCTCGCCGAGCAGCACCACCCGCTCGTCGTCGCCGAGCGCGCCGCGCAGCGTGTCACCCAGCTCCTTCGCGAAGATCACGGCAGGGCCCTCGCCGTCGCCACGACCTCGTCGAGCGCGGTCTCCACCTCGTCGTCGATCCGTGCGCGGTCCGCGTCGTCGAGCCGGCGGCCGTGCACGACGAGCGGCTCGACCAGCCAGTGCTCGGCGATCTCGTCGGCCGGACGCTCGTCGTCGCTCTTGGAGTGGTGGCACAGCCGGTAGGTGTGGATCAGCAGCACCCGCGGGCCGGTGCCCGAGCGGACCGCGCCGACCTCCTCGCCGGCGATCGCGCTGAGCTCCTCGACGTCGGTGCTGTCCACCTCGCGGACCGGTACCCCGAACGCGGCGAACCGGGCGGCCATGTCACCGGCCAGGTTCGCCGCGATCGGCGTGCTCTGCGCCCACCGGTTGTCCTCGCAGACCACCAGCAGCGGCAGTTTCCACAGCGCGGCCATGTTCAGCGTCTCGTAGACGACGCCCTCCCCGAGCGTCCCGTCGCCGATGAACACCACACTGACCGCGTCGCTGCCGGCGAGCTGGTGGGCCAGCGCGATCCCGGCCGCGTTCGGCACGATCCCGCCCTGGACGCCGTTGGACTTGAAGCCGGGGGCGCAGATGTGCTGGCTGCCGCCCATGCCCCGGCACACCCCGGCGTCCTTGCCCATGATTTCCGCCAGCAACCCCAGCGCGTCCCCGGAGTGGGCCAGATAGTGCCCGTGACACCGGTGGTTGCTGAAGATGTGGTCACCGGCGGCCAGGTGCTCGGTGACGGCGACCGCGTCGGCCTCCTGTCCGATGCAAGCGTGCGTGGTCCCGTTGAGCGCACCCTCTTCGAACAGCTGGAGCAGCGTCTCCTCGAACCGCCGGATGAACCGCATGCGCCGGTACCTCCGGTGGGCGAGCGGTTCGCCGGCGAATCCGGTGAGCCGCTCGTCGCCCCCGGTCCGCGCCGGCGCGAGCGCCGTCGACATCAAACTGTGCCCTCCCCATGACCGCCCTCGCGGGGGCGGGTGATCCCATCGGGCCAGACCCTACCGACGGCGGGACGTCCATTGGAGACACCTTCAGCCATCGTGGATGCGCCGGGGATCGACGAATACGAGCCGAACGGCCGGTCCGCCGCACCCAACGGATGGCACCGGGCCGCATACGGCGCTGATTACAGTAGACGAGTCGATCACGACCTGCCGTGACGTAATCGAGCCTGCCGGATAGCTGTCAGTTGCGCTGTCCCGCACCCCCGAACGGTAGTAGCGTCCGTCGACTCGTTCCGGCCAGGACCCCTGGGAGTTCACACACCATGATTCCGCTCGTCGATCTGCAAGCCGCCCACGCCGAGGTCGCCGAGGAGGTCGACGCCGGTTTCAAGCGGGTCCTGGCCACCACCGGTTTCGTCGGCGGTCCCGAGGTCGCGGCGTTCGAGCGCGAGTTCGCCGACTTCTCCGGCGCCGCACACTGCGTCGGGGTGGCCAACGGCACCGACGCGGTCGAGCTCGCCCTGCGCGCGGCCGGGGTCGGCCCCGGCGACGAGGTCGTCGTCCCGGCCAACACGTTCGTCGGCACCGCCGAGCCGGTCGCCCGGATCGGCGCCCGGGTGGTGCTGGCCGACATGGACCCGGCGACCTACCTGGTCGACGTGGACGCCATGCTCGCCGCGATCGGCCCGAAGACCAGGGCGGTCGTCCCGGTCCACCTGTACGGCCAGCTGGCCGACGCCGCGCGGTTGCGCACCGAACTGGCCGGCAGCGGCGTCGCGGTGGTCGAGGACGCCGCGCAGAGCCAGGGCGCGCTGCGGCACGGCCGCGGCGCCGGCGCCGACGGCCTGGCGGCGACCAGCTTCTACCCGGGCAAGAACCTGGGCGCCTACGGTGACGCCGGCGCGGTGCTGACCCCCGATCACGAGCAGGCCGATCTGGTACGAACGTTGGGCAGCCACGGTGGCCTGCAGAAGTACGTGCACGACGTGGTCGGCGTCAACAGCCGTCTCGACGCCCTGCAGGCGGTGGTCCTGCGCGCCAAGCTGACCCGCCTGGCCGCGTGGAGCGCCGCCCGCCGCGCCGCCGCGGCCCGCTACCACGAGCTGCTGGCCGGGGTGGACGTCGTGCTCCCGCAGACCCTGGCCGGCAACGAGCACGTCTGGCACCTGTACGTGGTGCGCATCCCGGGCGGCCCGCGGCGCCGTGACACGGTGCTGGGCCGGCTGCACGAGGCCGGGATCGGCGCCGGCATCCACTATCCGTACCCGCTGCACCTGACCCCGGCGTTCGCCGACCCGCGGTATCCGGCCGGCAGCTTCCCGCACGCCGAGAAGGCGGCCGGCGAGATCCTCTCGCTTCCGCTCTACCCGCAGATCACCACCGAGCAGCAGGAGGCGACCGTGCGGGCGCTCGCCACCGCGCTGAAGGACTGACACTCCGCGTGTATCTCTCGCTCCGCGACCGGCCGGCCGAGGATCCGGCGGCCGGTCCGAAGGTCCGGGTCGCCACCACGGTGGTGCTGCTCGGCGTGGTCAGCCTGCTCACCGACGTCTCGTCGGAGATGGTGACCGCGGTCCTGCCGCTCTACATGACCGCCGAGCTCGGCCTGAGCCTGCTCGCGTACGGCGTCGTCGACGGCCTGTACCAGGGCGTCAGCGCCCTGGTCCGGATTTTCGGCGGCTACCTGAACGACCGCACCAACCGGCCCAAGTGGGTCGCGGTGTTCGGCTACGGCATCTCCGCGCTGAGCCGGATCGCGCTGGTCCCGGCGCACACCTTCGCCGCGATCACCGGGGTGATCACCGCCGATCGGCTGGGCAAGGGGTTCCGCACCGCCCCGCGGGACGCGCTGATCGCCGACTCGTCCGATCCGGCCGTGCTGGGCCGCGCCTTCGGCGTGCACCGCACCCTGGACACGGTCGGCGCGGCGCTCGGCCCGCTGGTCGCCTTCGGACTGCTGTTGCTGGTACCCGGCGGCTACAGCTCGGTGTTCGTCGCGTCGTTCGCGTTCGGCCTGCTCGGAGTCACGGTGCTGGTGCTTTTCGTGCCGGACCGGCGCACCGGGGGTGCCGGCCTGCCGGCCCGGCGGCTGGTGACCGAACTGCTCAGCCCGCGGCTGCGCCGGCCGCTGCTGGCCGCCGGCCTGCTCGGCCTGTGCACCGTCAGCGACGGGTTCCTCTACCTGTCGCTGCAGCACAGCGGTGAGTTCGCGGCCCGCTGGTTCCCGCTGATGTACGTCGGGACCAACGTCGTCTACCTCACCCTGGCGATCCCGCTGGGCCGGCTCTCCGACAGGGTGGGCCGGGCCCGGGTGTTCCTCGCCGGGCACGCCGTGCTGCTGCTCACCTACCTGGTGGCCGGGCGGTCCGGCGGCGGCCTGGTCGCCACGCTGGTCGCGCTGGGCCTGCTCGGCGCCTACTACGCGGCCACCGACGGGGTGCTGCCCGCGCTGATCAGCAAGCGGGTTCCGGCCGAGGCCCGGGGCAGCGGCATCGCGGCCGCGCAGACCGTGGTGGTGCTGGCCCGGTTCGCCGTGTCGCTGGCGTTCGCCGCCCTGTGGGAGTCGATCGGCCCGCGCGACGCGCTGGTGATCGCGGCTGGTTTCCTGGTGGTCGGCATCGGCGCGGCCGGATGGCTGCTGAAGGGCATCGACAGGTGAGTCTGCGAACCAAACTGGCGGCGTTCGCCGTCGTCCTCGTGCTCTGCGTGGCCGGCACGCTGCTGGTCGTCCTGCGCACCCGGCACCGGCAGGAGCAGGCGGCCGCGGCCGCGCCACCGGTTCCGATGACCGACCCGGCCGCCGTCGAGGCGCAGCCGCACCTGGTGTTCCGCAGCACCGCGATCGGCGACTACCACGGCCGGGTGGCCATGGTGCCGCTCGCCGCCCCGGCCGGGCCGCGCGCGTTCACCGGCGTCACCTGCGACCGGGTGTACGCGCACCGCGGCGAGGCCGTCTGCCTGTCGGCGGAGGTCGGTTTCGTCACCACGTACCGGGCCGAGGTGCTGGGCCCGGACTGGTCGGTGCGCCGGTCCCTGCCGTTGTCCGGGGTGCCCAGCCGCGCCCGGCTGGCCCCGGACGGCTCCTGGGTGGCGACCACCACGTTCGTGTCCGGGCACGCCTACTCCTCGCCGGGCGACTTCTCCACCGAAACCCTGGTCACGCCGCTGAACGGCGGGAGGAGCCTGAACCTGGAGACGGATTTCGCCCTGTCGGTCGACGGGAAGCGCACCACCGCGAAGAACCGGAACCTGTGGGGCGTCACGTTCGCCGACGACGACGTCTTCTACGCCACCGCCGCCTCCGGCGACAAGACCTGGCTGGTACGCGGGAGCCTCAAGAGCCGGGAGCTCGCCACGCTGCGCGAGGACGCCGAGTGCCCGTCACTGTCGCCGGACGGCACCCGGGTGGCCTTCAAGACCCGCCACGGCCAGGCCCCGGGTGTCTGGTCGATCGCCGTGTACGACCTGGCGACCGGCAGGTCCACGCTGCTCGCCGAGAGGCACAGCGTCGACGACCAGATCGAGTGGCTGGACGACAGGCACGTGCTCTACGGCCTGCCGCGCTCGGGCACCGGTCCGTCGGCCAGCGACGTCTGGACCGTGCCGGCCAACGGCAGTGGCGCGCCCGCGGTGTTCGTCCCGGATGCCTGGTCGCCCGCGGTGGTCCGCTGACGCGGCGACCAGTGCTTCAACGCCATCGCCGGCCGCTCGACCAGGTGCCAGGACGGGATCGCGAAGACCAGCGTGCCGGCGGTGGCCAGCAGGATGTACGGCAGCAGCCCCCAGGCCGGGACGCCGAGCAGGGCGAGCAGCTGCTGGACCGGGAAGGCGTAAATGTAGAAACCGTACGAGTAGTCCTGACGCACCCCGATGCGCCGGAATGGGGCGGGTAGCGCAATGGCGAGCCAGAGCGTCAGATAGGCGAAGGCCGGGTAGCCGAGAACGTCGAATCCGCCGCATTGTGTGGTGCCGAGCAGAATGACCGCGGCCACGATCGCGCCCAGCTCGTTGAGCACGATCGAGGAGCGGTACAGCTCGAACAGCGCGCCCAGCAGGAACACGTAGGTCAGATAGACCAGCGAGTACGTGTCGATCCCGCCGATGCCCAGGAACGGGCCGTGCACCCCCTGCGGGCCGGGGATGCGCGGCGCGGTCAGGAAGTCGTGCACGATCACCGCGAACAGGCCGCCGGCCAGTGCCGCGACCACCCAGCGGGCCCGCTTCAACAGGCCGGTCAGGGCCAGCCCGGCGATCATGAAGTAGCAGAACACCTCGTACATCAGGCTCCACAGCGAGCCGTCGAAGACCGACTCACCGGTGAGCCGCCCGTACGGCGTGTCGCGCAGCAGGCCGGAGATCCCGTACTGCCGGATCGCGACGGCCAGGTTGTGGAACACGTAGCCGAACGGGCCGCCGGGCTCGGCGAACACCCCGGCCACGCTGCCGTGCTCGATCAGCGCGACCACCGGGGCGACCACGAGCGCCGTGACGATCAGGCACACCCACAGGCCGGGCAGGATCCGCAGGCCGCGGTGCCACAGGTAGCGGGGGAGCGGGACCCGGCCGGCGCTGCGGGTGATCAGGAAACCGGAGATGGTGAAGAAGCCGAGGATGCCGATCTCGCCGAGCACGGTCTGCCCGTGGGTGAGCCCGCCGCCCGGATCCTCCCGCCCGTAACCCAGCGGCAGCGAATGGGAGACCAGCACCGCGAAGGCGAACAGCAGACGAAGGAAACCGAAACTGTTGCCCGGAGCGGAGAACGCCTCGTCGACCGATCGCCGCGTCCAGATTGGAGCCCGCATCAGGGGAGTAAACCACGCCCGCCGAGCAATTCTCCAGCTCGTCGGAAGAATGACAGACGTCGTACGGGAAATGCGGGTCTAATGTCGGTTTTCGCCGAGGCAGCGGCGCTTTTCGCAGGGCCGATGTGGACGATAGGGTGGCCGCATGACGGGAAATCTTCGGTGAGATCGTTCCTCGCGGTTTCCGGTGCGCTCGCGCCGGTCGCCCCGGCCCCGGTCCTGGCCTGCCTCAGCGGTGACCCGGTGGTCACCCGCACGTCCACCGGCTGGGTCGCCACCGGCGGCGCCGACCACGGTGACCGCATCGACCAGGACAGCGGGGCGTTCACCGTCCGCCTCGGCAAGGCCGCCCGCACCCGCACCGGCGACGTCTCCACCGAGGCCCTCGGCGTGCTGCTGCGCGACGGTGTCAAGGCCGACGGCCCGCTGCTGGCCGCGCTGGTCCCGCCGTTCGCCGCGGCGCACAGCGAGGGCGCCGCCGCGCCGGTGATCGCGGCCACCGACTGGCTCGGCTTCCGCCAGCTGTTCTGGTGGCAGGGCCGGGGCGTCGCGGCCGTCTCCACCAGTGCTCTCGCGCTGCGCGCGCTCGCCGAGGCCGATCTCGACCGGCCGGCGCTCGCCGTGCAGAGCCTGGTCGGCTGGCAGGTCGGCCTGCGCACGGTCTTCGCCGGCGTGCACAAGGTCCCGGCCGGCTGCCTCGCGGTCCTGCACGACGGTCGGATCCTGATTCACCGGTACGTCGAGGAGTCCCTCGCCGTGGACGGCCCGTCCCCCTCGCTCGAGGAGGCGGCCGTCGAACAGGCGGCCATCATGACCGCATTCCACCAGGCGTATCTGCGCGACCACCCGCGTTCGGTGCTGCAGCTGACCGGGGGACAGGACACCCGGGTGCTGCTCGCCGCGATCCCGGCCGGGCTGCGCGCCGGGCTGCCCGCGCTCACCCTGGACGTGCACGGCGGCACCGACTCCCGGTTCGCCGGCCGGCTCGCCGCGATGACCGGCATGAAACTGCACGTGCACTGGATGGACGAGGGCCCGGCGGTCACCCCGGCCGAGGCGTTCGCCCTGGCCGTGCGCGCCGCCCGGGAACTGGACTGCATGGCCAGCCCGCTCGCCCTGGCCCCGCTGCTGCGCGCCGAGACCCAGCTGGAGCAGGGCCACCGGCTGTCCGGGCTGGGCGGCGAGACGTGCCGCGGCTTCTACTACTTCGGGCAGCCCGGCGGGGCGACGACCGGGCCGCGGCTGATCGAGAAACTGGCCACCTGGCGGCTGTACGCCAACGAGGCGGTGCAGTCCGAGGCCCTGGCGCCCGACTTCGCGGCGTCCGCCCGGGCCGACGCCCTCGAGCTGATCACCGCGTCGTTCGACGGGTACCCCACCGACTGGCTGGCCGCGACCGACCACTTCTACCTGTATCAGCGGATGCAGCGCTGGTCGGGCGCGCACGGGTCGGTGGCCGCCGCCAACCGGCACTTCGTCAACCCGATGTTCGACCGACGGTTCATCCAGCTGGCGCACGCGGTCAGGCCCGAGGAGAAACGCCACGGGCTGCTCACCGGCCGGCTGATCAGCCTGCTCGACCCGGCGCTGGCCGCGGTGCCCCTCGACTCCGGGCTGATCCCGAACCGGCTCGGCAGACCGGGACTGGCGGCGCGCACCGCGGCCTACCGGGTGACCGCGCAGAAGGCGGCCCGCAAGATCCGGCAGAAGGTGCGTGGCCAGGGGCGCCCGCAGCTGGGTGCCGGCGAGATGGCCGCCCTGGTGGTCGAGCACTGGCGATCCGAACCGGACAGTGTTGCGCCGCTGCGCGACACCGGGCTGGTCCGCGACGCCTGGCTCGGCGAGGTGCTCGCCGGTCGGGCCACCCCGGCGCCGGCCACCGTCGCCTTCCTGGTCAACCTGCTGGCGATCGGGGAGAAATAGCCGCTACGCCGGGGTACCGCCCACCACGACGGGGTGGCGCTCCGGCGTAGCCACGATCAGTTCCGCGTCGTACGAAGCCATGGTTTTCAGATCTCGTTTTCGGTCAGGATGCCGTCGGTCTCGGTGAACTGGGCGCCGGTGGCCGGGCAGACCCAGATGCCGTCGCCCTTCGCGGTGAGCGGTTTGCCGGCCCGGCCGACCCAGCCGATCCGGCGCGCCGGGACTCCGACGACCAGGGCGAAATCGGGCACGTCCTTGGTGACCACCGCGCCGGCGGCGACCAGCGCCCAGCGGCCGACGGTGACCGGCGCGACGCAGACTGCGCGGGCGCCGATCGCGGCGCCCGTACCGATCGTGACCCCGACCGCGGTCCAGTCGTGTCCGTCCTTGAGGCGGCCGTCCGGGGTGACCGAGCGCGGGTACTCGTCGTTGGTCAGCACCGCGGCCGGGCCGACGAAGACGCCGTCGCCGAGCACGGCCGGCTCGTAGACCAGCGCGTGGTTCTGCAGCTTCACGTTGTCGCCGATGCTGACGCCGGGCCCGACGTACGCTCCGCGGCCGATGTTGCAGTTGCGGCCCAGGGTGGCCTGCTCGCGGATCTGCGCCAGATGCCAGATCCGGGTGCCCTCGCCGATCTCGGCGCGCGGGTCCACATCGGCCGTCGCGGCCACGGTCACGTCAGTCATGAAACGCCTCTCACGTAAGGTCGCGGACAGGGTAGCGGAGGGCCTCCCGAAGCGATGTCGGGAAGGCGACGCGGGCCGGCGATGTGACCGTTGGGGCGACCCGGAACGACCGAACGGATCGGCTTGCCCTCCGGGCGCGCGGTTATCCGACAGCGATCTAGCGTCGCTCCTAAGGGGATCGATAGCTTGCCAAGGGTTTGATGAGTCCTGCTGACCTGACACAGATTTGCCCTGACACAGAACGGAAGTCAGTTGAACGCGTCCGAGCCGATCGGGATCGCCGTCATCGGGGCCGGGTACTGGGGCCCCAACCTCGTCCGCAACTTCCAGGCCAGCCCCCAGTTCCGGCTGCACTGGTTGTGCGACCTCGACACCGACCGGGCCCGCCGGGTCCTCGGCGGATACTCCACGGTGCGGGTCACCGCGGATCTGGAAGAGATCCTGGCCGACCCGGCCGTGCAGGCGGTGGCGATCGCCACCCCGGCCGGCACCCACCTCAAGGTGGCGCTGTCCGCGCTGCGCGCCGGCAAGCACGTCCTGGTGGAGAAGCCGCTCGCGGCCACCTATGCGGAGGGCCGCCAGCTCGTCGAGGAGGCCGACGAGCGCGGCCTGACCCTGATGTGCGACCACACCTACTGCTACACCCCCGCGGTGCTGCGCATCCGTGAGCTGCTGCACGCCGGGGAGCTGGGTGAGCTGCACTTCCTCGACTCGGTGCGGATCAACCTGGGCCTGGTCCAGCGGGACATCGACGTGCTGTGGGACCTCGCCCCGCACGACCTGTCCATCCTCGACTTCGTGCTGCCCGAGGGCGTCACCCCGGTGGCCGTCGCGGCGCACGGCGCGGACGGGATCGGCGCCGGCCGGGCCTGCGTGGCCTATCTCACGCTGCAGCTGAGCAACGGCGCGATCGCGCACATCCACGTCAACTGGCTGTCCCCGGTGAAGATCCGCACCGCGATCTTCGGCGGCTCGAAGCGGACCCTGGTGTGGGACGACCTCAACCCCAGCCAGCGGCTGGCCATCTACGACCGGGGCGTCGACGTGGCCTCCCCGGACGAGCTCGGCGACGAGCAGCGCCGCGACATCCTCATCTCGTACCGCTCCGGCGACATGGTCGCGCCGGCGCTCACCGAGCGGGAGGCGCTGCGCACCATGGTGGACGAGTACGCGCGGGCGATCACCACCAAGACCCCCGCGCTCACCGACGGCCGCTCCGGGCTCCGGGTGCTGCAGCTGCTGCAGGCCGCCTCCCGTAGCCTCACCGAGGGCGGCACGATGATCACGATCGACGAAGGGCACATGGCGTGACGGCAGTATCGATCGAGGGCGCGCGCGCCCTGGTCACCGGCGGGGCCGGCACCATCGGGTCGCATGTGGTCGACGAACTCGTCCGCGGCGGGGCCGCCGAGATCGTCGTCCTGGACAACTTCGTCCGCGGCCGCCGGGAGAACCTGGCCTGGGCCATCGAGAACGGCCCGGTGACCCTGGTCGAGGGTGACATCCGCGACGTGGACCTGGTCCGCTCGGTCACCGCCGGCAAGGACCTGGTCTTCCACCTGGCCGCGATCCGGATCACCCAGTGCGCCGAGGAGCCGCGGCTGGCCAACGAGGTGCTCGTCGACGGCACCTTCAACGTGGTCGAGGCGGCCGCCGAGGCCGGGGTCAAGAAGGTGATCGCGTCCTCGTCGGCCTCCGTGTACGGCCTGGCCGAGCAGTTCCCGACCACCGAGCGCCACCACCCGTACAACAACGACACGTTCTACGGCGCAGCCAAGGCCTTCAACGAGGCCACCCTGCGCAGCTTCAAGGCGATGAAGGACCTCGACTACGTCGCGCTGCGCTACTTCAACGTGTACGGCCCGCGGATGGACATCCACGGCCTGTACACCGAGGTGCTGATCCGCTGGATGGAGCGGATCGAGTCGGGCACCCCGCCGCTGATCCTCGGCGACGGCCTGCAGACCATGGACTTCGTGCACGTGGCCGACATCGCCCGGGCCAACATCCTGGCCGCCCAGGCCGATGTCACCGACGACGTGTTCAACGTGGCCTCCGGCGCCGAGACCAGCCTCAAGGAGCTGGCCGCCGCGCTGAGCGCGGTGATGAAATCCGACCTGCAGCCGGAGCACGGCCCGGCGCGCGCGGTCAACGGCGTCACCCGGCGCCTGGCCGAGACCCAGCGCGCCTACGACGTGATCGGCTTCCGCGCCGAGATCGGCCTGCACGAGGGCCTGCAGCAGCTCGTCGACTGGTGGCGGTCCTCCCAGTGATCCCGGTGATGATCCCCATGCTCGGGGAGGAAGAGGCGCAGGCCGCCGCCGACGCGGTCCGCTCCGGCTGGGTCGCCCAGGGCCCGCGGGTCGCCCGGTTCGAGAAGGAGTTCGCGGCCACCGTCGGCGCGGCGCACGGGGTCGCGGTCAGCTCCTGCACCACCGGCCTGCACCTGGCCCTGGTCCTGCTCGACCTGCGCCCCGGCGACGAGGTGATCGTCCCGTCGCTGTCGTTCATCGCCACCGCCAACGCCGTGCGCTACGTCGGCGCCACGCCGATCTTCGCCGACGTCGACCTGGCCACCGGCAACCTGACCGTCGAGACGATCGACGCGGTCCGCACCGACCGCACCCGCGCGGTCATCGCGGTCCACCAGGGCGGGGTGCCGTTCGACACGGTCGCGCTGCGCAAGGCCGCCGAAGCCTGGGGGGTGGCCCTGGTCGAGGACGCCGCGTGCGCCGCCGGCTCCACCGCCTACGGGGCACCGGCCGGCACCGGCGCGGCCGTCGCCGCGTGGTCGTTCCACCCGCGCAAGGTGCTCACCACCGGCGAGGGCGGCATGGTCACCGTCGACGACCCGGACGTCGCCGCCCGGCTGCGCCGGCTCCGCGAACACGGGATGAACGTGTCCGCGGCCGATCGGCACTCCAGCAGCCAGCCGGTCCTCGAGGCGTACCTGGAGACCGCGTACAACTACCGGATGACCGACATCCAGGCCGCGGTCGGCCTGGTCCAGCTCGGCCGGCTCGCCGGTCTGGTCGCGCAGCGGCGTTCCCTCGCCGCGCGCTACCACGAGCTGTTGGCCGACATCGACGGCCTGGTGCCGGTGCGTGACCCGGCCCACGGCCAGACCAACTACCAGTCGTTCTGGGTGCTGCTCGACCCGCCGTACCGGACCGGACGGGACGAGGTGCTGGCCGAACTCGCCCGGCGCGGGGTGTCGGCGCGGCGCGGCATCATGGCGGCCCACCTGGAGCCGGCCTACGCCGACGTGACGCCGGGACCGCTGCCGGTCACCGAGCGGATCACCCGGGACTCGCTGATCCTGCCGCTGCATCACCGGGTGACCGACGAGGACCAGCAGCACATCGTGGGGGTGCTGCGCGACCTCGCCTGACCGGGCTGGCGGCGCCGGTGGACCAGATGGTCTGCCGGATGGCGACGCACGGGCGGTTCGTCGGGTGGCGGCGGACCGCAGGGTTCGTGGGATGCCGGCGGACCGGGCGGACTGCCGAGTGCCGGCGGACCGGGCGGTCTGCCGAGTGACGGCGAACCGGGCGGTCCGTCGCAAGCGGCGGACCCGGCGGTCCGCCACCGCCGGCGCTTCAGGCCGTGCCTTTCGGAGCGAGTCCCCGGTACGCGGCCAGCATTGCCGGGTGTGTGCGGCGGTGGGCTGAGGGTCAGGGTGGGTCCGGGTAGGTGCGCCAGCGGCACGGGGTCAGGCCGTGCGCGGTGCGGAAGCGGCGGATGAAATAGCTGACGTCCGGGTAGCCGACGCGGTGGGCGATCGCCGCCACCGTCAGATCGGTGTCGGTCAGCAGCAGGCGGGCCTCCTGCATGCGGCGCTCGCCCAGCCACTGCTGCACGGTGCGGCCGGTGCGGCGGCGGACCACGGTGGTCAGATGCCCCGGGGTCAGGGACAGCTCGGCCGCGACGTCGGCCAGCGAGATCGGCTCGGCGAAGCGCCGCTCGACGACGTCGAGCACGGCGGCGATCAACGGTTCCTCGGCGACGCCGGTGCAGCGGCGGGCGACCGCGACCAGCAGCAGGGTCAGGTGCGCCAGGGCCGCCTCGGCGAAACCGCTCGCCCTGGCCCGCAGCTCGGCGTCGAGGGCGCGCAGGCCGGCGACCCAGCCGTCGCGGTCGGCGGGTGGCAGGTGCAGGCGCTGGGCGCGCCGCGCGCCGTGGGCGAACGGGAACAGCAGCGGGTGGGCGCGCCACGACGAACAGGCGCCGGAGCGGATCACGTCGGCCGGGAAGAAGACCACCCAGCCGTCGGCGACCATCCCGTCGGCCGGCTCCGGGAAGGACAGCACCTGGCCGGGCGCGATGACGAACAGGTCGCCGTCGGCAACTGACCAGTTCCGGTCATCGATGACGACGGTGCCGGCCGCGCGGGCGGCATAGAAAAGGACCAGGAAGTCGTGCGTGTGGGTGCGCCGCCCGGGCAGCACGGCCGCGGTCAGCGGCACGTCGGGCAGCCGCGACACGGCCACCGCCGGGACGCCCGGCGCGCGCTCGAAGACGGCGACCGGCACCCCACCGGCGGTGGTCCGGGCCATCCGGGCCGCCTGGCTATGCGGAACCGAAGAATGTCCTATCCCTGCCACGGATCCGACGATGTCCCCGACGCTGGCCTGCATGAGGCTGAGCGTACGACCGAAAATCGTCCGATCGCGACAGGAGCACGGTGATGACCGAGACCACGCGGCCCTACATTCCGGCCATGGGGCGGCACGGGATGCTGTTCCTCTACGATCCGTTCACCCGGGTGGCCGGGCTCCGGCGGGTGCACGCCGAACTCCTCGACCGGGCCGGGGCGCGGCCGGGGCAGCGGGTGCTGGAGATCGGCTGCGGGCCGGGTGATCTGCTGCTGGCGTTGGCGCGGCGTACGCCGCAATCCGATCTGACCGGAATCGATCCGGATCCGGCGGCGCTGCGCAAAGCGCGACGCAAAGCGGCGCGGCGTGGTGTCGAGGTGCGTTTCGAGCAGGCGTACGCGGATTGCCTACCGCTGCCGGATGCGAGCGTGGACCGGGTGCTGTCCTGCTACATGCTGCACCACCTGGAACCGGAGGCGCAGTCGGCGGCGTTCCGGGAGGTGCGGCGGGTGTTGCGGCCGGGCGGCGAGCTGCATCTGGTGGATGCCGACGGTGCGGCGCACGGACTGTCGCTGCGGCTCGCCGGGCAGACTCCGGAGCGGATTGTGGACCTTATGCGGTCGGCCGGGCTGACCGATCCGGCCCATACCGGCAGGGGCGCGGGGCGGGTGATCGGGCGGTACGCCTTTTACCGGGCCAACGCCTGAATCGCACCGTTACCGCGGGCGGTGAACCCGGTGGGGCCCGGAGAGCCGGCCGACGTCGTGGTGACCCTGGCGGCGGCGCCCGCGTCACCCTCACCCACGCCGTCCCCGTCGGCCTCGCCGTCGGCCGTGCCGTCCGCATCGCCGACCTCGTCGCCGTCCGCGTCTCCTACGGCGTCGCCGTCCGCGAGTCCGAGCGTGGCGCCGCCGCCGGCCGGCCCGCCGTCCGGGGTCACCGCCCAGGCGGGCATCTCGTCGATCGTCGTGAGCTGGAATCCACCGGCCGACACCACCGGCGTCACCTCATATCGCGCGACCGCCAGCCCGGGCCCGGGTAGCTGCAGCTCGAGCGGCACCAGCTGTGTGATGGGGGCCGCGGCGGGCACCTCCTACACGGTGACGGTGACCGCGGTGGGTCCGGGTGGCGAGTCGGCGGCGTCCGGGTCGTCGAACGGGGTGACCCCGTCCGCGCCGGAAGTGCCGGCCACCGTGCCCACCACCGACAAGACGCTCACCACGCCGGCCGGCACCGACAACACGGTGGCGCCGGGCGGGACGGTGACCATCACCGGTGAGGGATACGCGCCGTTCTCGACGGTGACCGTCATCATCTATTCCTCGCCGCTGAACCTGGGCACGGCCACCGCCGACGCCCAGGGCCGGATCAGCGTGACGGTCACCATCCCGTCCGGGTTGCCGATCGGGGACCACTCGATCGTCGCCTCCGGCGTCGACAAGTCCGGTAACGCCCTGGTCCGCCGCCTCGACGTGAAGGCCGCCGCGAAGACCGCCACCGAGACACCGACCCTGCCCACCACCGGGCCGGCCGTCATCTGGCTGCTGATCACCGGAGCCGCCATGATCCTGACCGGCGTGACGGCCCGCATCATCGCCGCCCGCCGTTAGCCACCGCACCGGAGACAGCCACCGCCCCCGACCGGCCCACCCCAGCGCGGCGCCGGGCCGGGGGCGACCGGCATCCGCACCCGTCGCTTGCCCGCGCGCGCCGCTTGCCCGCCCGCTGCTTGCCCGCGCGCGCCGCCGGTCGTCGCGGATCAGTAGTCGTCGAGCGCCGGCGCCTCCCCGGCGTCGTGCGCGGCGAGCAGCGCCGCGAACCGGTCCGACGCCATGATCCGGACCCCCAGCTCCTCAGCTTTCGCCGCTTTCGACCCGGCGCCGTCACCGACCACCACCAGGTCGGTCCGTTTCGACACCGACCCGGACGACTTGCCGCCGAGGCGTTCCACCGCCTCGTTGCCCTCGTTGCGGGTCAGGCCCGGCACCGATCCGGTCACCACCACCGTCATCGGCGTGCCGTCCTCCTTCTGCAACGGCAGCCCGGTCTCTGCCGTCGCCACCACCCGCTCGTGGTAGGGCGTCACTCCCGGCTCGCTCATCGTGATCCCGCGCTCGGTGAGCTTGGCGATGACCGGCGCCAGGTCGGCCAGCTCGGCCGCGATGGTGGCGGCACGTTCCGGCCCGACCGCCGCCACCTCCTGCAGCTGGTCGACGGTCGCCGCGCAGAGCGCCTCCATGGTGCCGAAGTGCCGGGCCAGCCGGCGCGACATCGACCGCCCGGTCATCCGCACGCCGAGGCCGGTCAGCACCCGGGACAGCGGCTGCTGTTTGGAGGCCTGGATGTTGGCGACCAGTTTCGCCGCCGAGGTGCGGCCGAGGCGCTCGAGCCGGGCGAGCGTGTCGGCGTCCAGGTCGTACAGATCGGCCGGGTCGGTGACCAGGCCGGCCGTGACCAGCGCGCGGATCACCTTGTCGCCGAGACCCTCGATGTCCATCGAGTCGCGGGCCGCGAAGTACGCCAGGGACTCGGTGGCGCCGCACGCCCGGCCCTGCACGCATCGCCAGCGTTTCTGCGACCGGTCGATGTCGCCGCCGCAGCGCGGGCAGTGCTCCGGCGCGGCGAACGGCTCGGCGCCCTCGGGCCGCTCGTCGAGTTTGGCCCCGGTGATCTCCGGGATCACCTCGCCGGCCCGCCGGACGAAGACCGTGTCGCCGACCCGCACGTCGCGCCGCACCAGGTCGCCGAAGTTGTGCAGGGTGGCCGAGGTGACCACCACGCCGCCGACCTGGACCGGCTCGATCACCGCGACCGGGGTGATCAGCCCGGTCCGGCCGACCTGCACCTCGATCGCGGTGAGCCGGCTGGTGCGGGTGTCGGCCGGGAACTTGTAGGCGATCGCCCAGCGCGGCGCCCGGCTGGACGACCCGGCGGCGTCCCGGTCGGCGGGGGAGTCGGCCTTGACGACCACGCCGTCGATGTCGAAGCCGAGTTTGTCGCGGAGCGCGCCGAGGCGGCTGATCGCCGCGACCAGCTCGTCGGCGGTGGCGCAGACCGCCATGCCGGCCGCCGAGCCACCGGTCGTGGCCACCCCGAGCTCGGCGATCGCCGCCATCGCCGCGCTGTGCGTGAGGCCCTCGCCGCCGGGCAGGTCGTGCACCGCGTACGCTAGGAAGGAGAGTGGCGCGACGTACGCCCGGTCCTGCGCGCGCAGCGTGCCGGCCGCCGCGTTGCGCGGGTTGGCGAACGGTGCGCCGCCGTGCCCGGTACGCAGTTCGTTGGCCCGGGTGAAGTCCTCATCGGTCATGAACACCTCGCCGCGCACCTCGACGGTGACCGGCCGGGTCAGCTCGGCCGGCAGGCCGGCGACCGTCCGGGCCTGGGCGGTGACGTCCTCCCCGGCCCGCCCGTCGCCGCGGGTGGCGACCTGGACCAGCCGGCCGTCGGTGTAGCGGGCGGCGATCGCCATGCCGTCGATCTTCGGCTCCACGGTGTAGCCGGCGGCGGGCCGGCCGAGGACCCGGTCCAGCCGGGCCGCCCAGGCGAGCAGCTCGTCGGGGTCGAAGACGTTGGCCAGGCTCAGCATCGGGGTGCTGTGCTGCACGTCGCCGGTGACGCCGCCGCCGGCGCCGACCGTGTCGCTGGGCGACTCGGCGACCGTCCACCCGGGTCGCGCGGCCTCGGTGGCGGTGACCCGGGCCAGCAGCGCGTCGTAGGTGGCGTCGTCCATGGCCAGGTCGGTGCCCGCGTAGTAGGCCGCGGCGGCCGCCCGGATCCGCTCGATCGCCGCGCGGTAGTCCGCGGCGGTGTCGAACGGCTCGGCGTGCGCCGCGTCGACGACGGGGGCGATCTCGGGCTCGGTAGGCATCAGGCACTCGTTTCGTCGGGCTCTCGTGACAGTGACCTTGATACTGGAGGGGTACGACAAAACCGGGACCGCCACCGACGTCCGGACCGACCCGATCGTCGGCCACGAACAGGGCCGGATGGTCGTCGTGACGCGTCCGCGAGACGCCGTCCGGGCCGGGCCGATGCTCGGCCGGACCGTTTGCCGGGGTTCATGCGGGGTATCCGCCATCCGATCACATACCCTTATCGAGGAGTTTGTCCGGATGGAAGCGCGTAGTCCCGCCGAAGTGATCAAGGATGCCGTCACCGCGGTGACCAGCGAGAAGAAGCCGGATGTGCCGGGCGCCCCGGGCAGCGGCACGCCCACGGTCGAGGAGCCGGCCACGCCGCGGGAGCCCCTCCCGCCCAAACCCGAGCAGGGCCAGCCGGACACCCGCACCCCGACCGGCGCGCCCACCGGTGCGCCGCCGACGGCGTACGGCCAGCAGGGTCCTTATCTGACCACCGCGCAGGGTGCCCGCCTGCGGGACACCGACCACTCGTTGAAGGCCGGGCCCCGCGGACCCATTCTGCTGCAGGACCACCACTTCCGCGAGAAGATCACGCATTTCGACCACGAGCGGATCCCGGAGCGGGTGGTGCACGCGCGGGGCGCCGGCGCGCACGGCGTGTTCACCAGTTACGGCACCGCGGCGGCGCTCACCCAGGCCGGCTTCCTGAAGGAGAAGGGCAAGCAGACCGACGTCTTCGTGCGGTTCTCCACGGTGCTCGGCTCGCGCGGCTCGGCCGACACGGTGCGCGACACCCGCGGATTCGCCACCAAGTTCTACACCGACGAGGGCACCTTCGACCTGGTCGGCAACAACATGCCGGTGTTCTTCATCCAGGACGCGATCAAGTTCCCGGACATCGTGCACGCCGCCAAGTGGCACCCGGACCGGGAGATCCCGCAGGCGCAGAGCGCGCACGACACGTTCTGGGACTTCGTCTCGCTGCACACCGAGGCACAGCACCACACCATGTGGAACATGTCCGACCGGGGCATTCCGCGGTCGTACCGGACGATGGAGGGTTTCGGCGTCCACACGTTCCGCCTGGTGAACGACGCCGGCGAGACCGTGCTGGTGAAGTTCCACTGGAAACCCAAGCTGGGCGTGCACTCGCTGGTCTGGGAGGAGGCGCAGATCACCAACGGCGTCGACCCGGACTTCCACCGCCGCGACCTGTACGACTCGATCGAGGCCGGCGCCTACCCGGAGTGGGAGCTGGGCCTGCAGGTCTTCCCGGACAATCCGGAGGAGACGTTCGCCGGGATCGATCTGCTCGACCCGACGAAGATCGTGCCGGAGGAGCTGGCCCCGGTGCAGCCGGTCGGCAAGCTGGTCCTCAACCGCACGCCCACCAACTTCCACGCCGAGGTCGAGCAGGTCGCCTTCCACCTGGGCAACCTGGTGCCGGGCATCGACGTGACCAACGACCCGCTGCTGCAGGGCCGGCTCTTCTCCTACCTGGACACGCAGCTGACCCGGCTGGCCGGGCCGAACTTCCACCAGATCCCGATCAACGCGCCGCACGCCCCGGTCAACGACATGCTGCGGGACGGCTTCCACCAGCACGCGGTGCACGCGGGCGTGGCACCCTACCGCCCCAACTCGCTGGACGGCGGCAACCCGTTCACCACCACCGAGGGCAGCTTCGTCGATGTGCCCGTGGTGGTCACCGAGGCGCCCAAGATCCGCGACCTGCCGGTGTCGTTCAAGGACCACTACACCCAGGTGCGGCTGTTCTGGCAGAGCATGACGCCGGTCGAGCGTGAGCACATCATCCGGGCCTACACCTTCGAGCTCGGCAAGTGCTACCACCAGGCGATCAAGGAACGGCAGCTGCAGTGCCTGGCCAACATCGACCCGGTGCTCTGCGAGCAGGTCGCGCTCGGCCTGGGGCTGCCCGCCCCGGCGCCGTCGATCGACCTGCCCGAGGTCACGCCGAGCGCCGCGCTGTCCCAGATCGGTCAGCAGTGGCCGGCCGACGGGCGGATCGTCGGCATCGTGGTCGACGAGACCGGCGGCGACGCCGCGGTGGCCGAGATCCGCGAGGCGATCGCCGCCGCCGGCATGGTCCCGCTGATCATCGCTCCGCACGGCGGCAAGGTCGGCGGATTGACGGTGCAGCGGACCTTCGCCACCGCGCGGTCCATCGAGTACGACGCGGTGCTGGTGGCGGCCGCCCCGGTCCCGGCGCCGGACGCGGTGCCGGCCCGCGACGAGAAGGCCGGCGCGCCGCGCACCGCGGCCGTCGACCCGCGGGTGAACATGCTGGTCGACGAGGCGTGGCGGCACGCCAAGGCGATCGGCGGCTGGGGCACCGGCGCCGACCTGCTGCGCCGAACCGGCCTGGCCGACACGCCGGGCGTGGTGGTCGGCGACTCGGCCACCGAGGTGCTGACCGCGCTGCAGCAGCTGATGGCCAACCACCGTGTGTGGGAACGCTTCCCGGCCACGGTGGCCTGACCTCTCACGGACCGCGCGGCCCCAGGGTCGCGCGGTCCCTTTTCAAGATTAACTAGCTGGCGTACGACCCACCGCCGCGCCGCCACGACCAGACCGAGCGCCCCCATCGCGGCCGCGACCGGGACCTTCGGCGACCGAGCGCCGCCCCCGGCACCACCAGGACTGCCCACGGTGAGCGGAGTGGCCGGCATCGATTCGTACGTCCGGTCGGTCGTCACCCTGGCCGCCCGGCTGTGGCCTTGCGGCCGGTGGCGGCGGCGGGCGGTAGTGAACTTCCGGCTAGCGCTTGCGGCGGCGGGCGGCGGCGATGGCGGCGGCGAGGCAGAGGGCGGTGGCGGCGATGAGGAGGAGGACCAGGGGGAGGCGGGAGGAGGAGCTCTTCGGTGTTGCCCGGACCGCTTCGGCGGCGGCGGGTGGGACGGCGGCGGACGGGGCCGCCTGGTCGGCTGTTGACGACGCGGGGGAGCGGGGTGTGGCGGGAGTGTCGGGCAGCGGGTGTCTGAGGATGGGCGGTTTCGCACCCTCGGAGACGGTGAGCAGGGCGGTGCCGTCGGTGGTGTAGGCGACCGATTCGCCCTGTGGCTCGTCCGGGAGCGGAATCTGCCGGGGTGTGCCGGAGACCAGGGCTTTGACGACGTCGCCGCCGGGAACGTCGTATTCGAAGGCGTCGGCGTAGGTGCGCAGCACCACCCGGGAGCCGTCCGGGCTGGTCGCCGCGCCGGTGATCAGCAGGCGGCCGGCCAGGGAGAACGGGTTGCTGGTCGAGGTGAACGGCACCGAGACGTCACCGGCCCGCTTCAGCCGGGTGGTGCCGGTGGCGCGCAGACCGCCGTCCGGGACGTAGATCCCGGCCGCTCCGGGCTCCTTGGTCACCACGATCGGGCTGCCCTCGGCCGTGATCAGCAGAGCTTCCGCGTCGTGGGCGCCGTCCGGGTAGGACATCCGCAGCAGTTGCGGCTTCGACGAGCCGGGGGTCAGCCGCCACAGGGCGATCGTGTCCCGGGAACGGCCGTTGTCGCCGATGTCCGCGACCCACAGGATGCCGTCCCGGCCCAGTTGCAGATCCTCGGTGTCCCGCGGACGGGACGGATAGGACACCGCCCGGGCCACCGAGCAGTCCTTCCGCAGGTAGAAAATCCTGCGGTGCGACGCCTCATCCGACCCGTCGTTCACCACGACATACCCGTCGGCGGTCGTGACCAGCCCCGACAGCTCGTCCATCCGCTTGTCGGCGATCCTGCAGACCGGCGCCGCATTCACCGCGGCCACAAGCAACGGGGCGAGCAGCATGCCCCATTCGACCATGCCCGCGCCACACCCCCCACCACCCGGCCCTCGAAACCCGGCTCACTGCTGCTCATCGCGCACCTCGGCACCCGGCTGCCGCACGCGCCGGGTGTCGTCGGCTGGTGCCGGCCGAGGGTGTCGTCGGGGAATCGGCTTTTCCGGCGGTGGTGGTCAGAGCGGTTTGGTGCAGAGGACGTCCGGGGCGGGCAGGTAGCCGAGGTCCTGCCAGAAACGCAGACCGGCCTCGTTGTCGGGCAGGACCAGCAGGTTGATCCGTGGGCAGTCCAGGGCGCGGAAGCGGGACTCCAGTTCGCGGACCAGGGCGGTGGCGATTCCCCGGCGGCGGTGGTCCGGGTGGACCGCGAGGCGGAAGATCCAGCCGCGGCGGCCGTCCCAGGTGCCCAGCACGGCGCCGGTCAGTTCCGGGCCGTCGGTGGCGACCAGGAACAGGTCCGGGTCGCGGGTCAGTTTCCGCGTCAGCTCGTCGCGGGACAGCACGCCCGCCCCGGCCGCCGCCCACACCGCGGCGACCGGCTCGTAGTCGGCCCCCTCGAACGAGCGGATGTCGCCGGTCACTCCTCGTCCCCAAGGCGAGCTTCGTGGCCCGGGGCGGAGGCGCCCGAGGCGGAGGCGCCCGGAGCGGAGGCACCCGAGGCGGAGGCGCCCGGAGCGGAGGCACCCGGAGCGGGGGCGCCCGGAGCGGAGTCACCCGCGCCGGCAAGGCCGGTGCCGGAGTCGCCGGTGGTGGCAGCGGAGCGGTTGGCGGGGAGCGCGTCGGCGAGCAACTGGACCAGGTGGAGGCCGGAGACCTTGGCCAGGTCGTCCGCCTGGGTGCGGCAGGAGAAGCCGTCGGCCAGGAAGATGTCGCCCTCCTCGGCCGCGGCCAGGGCGGGCAGCAGCTGCTGTTCGGCGACGGCGACGGAGACCTCGTAGTGGCCGCGTTCGACGCCGAAGTTGCCGGCCAGGCCGCAGCATCCGCCCAGGCGTTTGACCGTGGCGCCGGCCCTCTTCAGGAGTTTGGCGTCGGCTTCCCAGCCCATCACGGCGTGGTGGTGGCAGTGCGGCTGGGCGATGACCCGGACCCCGGCCAGCGAGGGCGGGGTCCAGCCGGGGGTGGCGGCCAGCAGCTCGGCGACCGTCCGGGTGGCAGCGGCGACCTCCTTCGCGGCCTCGGTGTCGACGAGTTCGACGGCGTCCTGACGCAGGACGCCGGTGCAGGAGGGCTCCAGGCCGACGATCGGGATGCCCTGTTTGACGGCCTGGTGCAGTTCGTGGACGGTGGCGCCGAGGATGCGGCGGGCGGCGTCCAGCTGGCCGGTGGTGATCCAGGTCAGGCCGCAGCATGCTGTGCGGCTGGTCACCCGTGGGGCGTAGCCGGCGTCGGTGAGCAGGTCGACGGCGGCCCGGGCGATGTCCGGGGCGAAGTGGTCGGTGAAGCTGTCGACGAACAGGATGACCGGCTTGCCGGTCTGGACGCCGCGGAAGGAGGAGCGGAACGTGCGGTCCGCGAAGGTGGGGATGGAGCGCCGGGCGTCGACGCCGGCGACGTACAGCGCGAGGCGCCGGATGCCGGGCAGGTTGGTCATCAGGTTGGCCAGGGCCGGCACCCTGGAGGCGAGCCGGGACCAGCGCGGCAGCCAGCCCAGCGAGTAGTGCGAGCGCGGGCGGGCGCGGCCCCGGTAGCTCTGGTGCAGAACCTCCGACTTGTAGGCCGCCATGTCGATGCCGGTGGGGCAGTCCGACGCGCAGCCCTTGCAGGACAGGCAGAGGTCGAGGGCGTCGTGGACGGCCTCGGCCCGCCAGTCGGGGGCGAGATCGCCGTCGAGCATCTCCTGCAGCACCCGGGCGCGGCCGCGGGTGGAGTCCTTCTCGTTTCTGGTGGCCAGGAACGACGGGCACATCACGCCGCCGAGGACCGTGGTGTCGACCCGGCACTTGCCGACCCCGGTGCACCGGTGCACGGCCTGGTTGAAGTCGCCGCCGTCGGCGTGGTACGCCAGCGCCAGTTTCGTGGTGACCGGCCGGGCCTGCGACACCCGGATGTTCGCGTCGACCGGGTCGGGGTCGACCAGGTTGCCCGGGTTCAGCAGGTTGTCCGGGTCGAAGGTGTGCTTGATCCGCCGGAACAGGTCCAGCGCGGCGGGCGAGTACATCCGGCTGAGCAGTTCGCTGCGGGCCCGGCCGTCGCCGTGCTCGCCGGAGAGTGACCCGCCGTAGCTCACCACCAGGTCGGCCGCGTCCTCCAGGAACGCGCGGAATCTCCCCGGTCCGCCCGGCTTGTCGAGCGGGAAGTCGAGCCGGACGTGCACGCAGCCGTCGCCGAGGTGGCCGTACGGCATGGCGTGCAGGCCGTGCCGCGCGGTCAGCGCGTCGAAGTCGCGCAGATATGCCCCGATTCTCGCGGGCGGGACCGCCGCGTCCTCCCACCCGGCGTGCGCCGGCAGCCCGCCGGGAGCGCGCCCGGCCAGGCCGGCGCCGTCCTCGCGGATCTTCCACAGCGGGGCGGCCTGCGCGGTGTCCTCGACGATCAGCGAATCGACCGCCTGGGCGGCCTTGACCAGCCCGGCCACCCGCTCGCGGACCTCGTCGAGGTCGTCGCCGGCGATCTCCACCATCAGCCAGGCGGCGCCGCCGGGCAGCGGGGGCACCGCGTCCGGCCCGCGGCGGCTGCGGACCACGTCGCAGATCCGGTGGTCGAGCCCCTCGCACGCGGTGGGCTTGAACTCCAGGATGGCCGGGATGACGTCACCGGCGGTGCCGAAGTCGGGGTAGCCGAGCACCACCAGGGTGCGGTGCACCGGGTCGGCGACCAGCCGCACGGTGGCCTCGGTCACCACCGCGAGGGTGCCCTCGCTGCCGACCAGGAACTCGGTGAGGTTGAACCCGTTCTCCGGGAGCAGGTGCTCGACCGCGTAACCGGAGACCTGCCGTCCGAAGGTGCCGAACTCGGTGCGGCCGACCGCGAGGTGGGCGCCGATCAGGTCCTTGAGGGCGGCGACCGTCTTGTCGGCGCCGGTGGTGACCGGGCCGGTGACCAGCTGCTCGCCGTCGATCGTCAGAGCCTTCAGGGCCAGGACGTTGTCCGACGTACGGCCGTAGCCCAAGGTCCGTGACCCGCACGAATTGTTGCCGATCATGCCGCCGATCGTGCAGCGGGTGTGGGTCGACGGGTCCGGCCCGAACCGCAGGCCGAACGGTTTCGCCGCGGCCTGCAGGGTGGCCTGCACCGTGCCGGCCTGCACCCGGGCCCACCGGCCGTCCCCGTCGACCTCGAGCACCCGGTTCAGGTGCCGGCTGAAGTCGAGGATCACCCCGGGGCCGATCGCGTTGCCGGCCACCGACGTCCCGGCGCCCCGGGCGGTGATCGGGACGCCCCGCTCGCGGCACACCCGCAGGGTCGCCGCCACGTCCTCGTCGTGGCGGGGCCGGACGATCGCCCGCGGGACCACCCGGTACAGCGAGGCGTCGCTGGCGTACGCCGAGCGGTGGGCCGGGTCGGTCAGCACATCGGTGACGCCGGCCTGGTTCAGGCTCCGGACGAGGTCGGTGGAGAGTGCGGCGGTTGTCACGGTGTCAGGGCAATCTGTCGGCGGGCTGGTCGCTCGAACACTACCGACCCGCCGGTCCGCCCCGGCGGCCGCTTCCCGCAGCTCGGGAACCGGGTGCACCGGCCGCCCCGGGGAACGGGTCCGGAGCGGGCGGCGGTGGCGGTCACGCACCGCAGTCGGGCACCGCCGGATTGCCGACACCGGACGTCCGTCCATCGGGTGATCCGCGTTCCGTGCGAACACCGTGGCAGAGCGCGATTCCGGCTGGCCCACCCCCTTGTCGCGAGACTACCGCAGCGCAACCCGGGACAGGCGCGGGAATGCCAACTTCGCGTACGGAAGGTGACCGACCCTCGATTGCCCGGCCCGACTCGGGCATCCTGACATCAAGGCAGCGGCCGTCGGCGCGGAGCGGAGGTGTGGTGCACCGGGAACCGGGAACCGTTCGCTTGTGGATCCGCCGGCTCGGCGCGGTCACGCTCGTCGTGATGCCGGTGGCCTTCGCCCGGATCGTCTCCGCCTCGGCGCACAGCGACGGCCTGTTCGCCTGGCTCGCCCTGTTCGCCGGCTATCTGGTCGGCGTGCTCGGGATCGGCCTGGCCGTCGTCGTCAGCCGGCAGGACGGGCCCCGCCCGCCGGTCCCGCTGGTCCCGCGGGAGCTGCCGGCCGTCCCGCCGCTGCTGCTCGGCCGCGCCGACCGGGTCGGCGAGGCGGTGGCCTACCTGTCCGCCGCGACCGGTCCGGCGGTGCGCACCGTGGTGATCGCCGGCGCGCCCGGGATCGGGAAGACCGCCGTCGCCCTGTTCACCGCGCACCGGGTGGCCGCCCGCTACCCGGACGGCCAGCTGTTCGCCACCCTGGACGCCCGTGGCCGGGACCCCGACGAGATGGTGCGTCGCACGCTGATCCGGTTCCTGCTGGCGCTCGGGCACCCGGCCGAGCGGGCGGCCGGGCTGGACGTCTGCCGCCAGGAGTTCCAGCGGATGTCGGCCGGCAAACGGCTCCTGGTGGTGCTCGACGACGTGCACGGGCTGGACCCGCAGCCGCTGATCCCGGCCGGCGCGGGCAGTGCCGTGCTGCTCACCTCGCCGCAGGTCCGGCCCGGGCGGGCGCCGCACCTGCTGCTGCCGCTGGAGCCGCTGGCCGACCGGGACGCGGTCGCGCTGCTCGCCCAGATCGTCGGGGAGCAGCGGGTCCGCGACAGTCTGCCGGCCGCCACCGCACTCGCCCGGGCCTGCGCCGGGCTGCCGCTCGCCCTGCAGATCGCCGGCCAGGCCCTGGTGGCCCGCCCGTCGGCGGACATGTCGGTGGTCCTGTCCCGCGCCGACGTCGCGTCCGGTGACTCCCGGCCGACGGAGCGGGGCCGCGATCCGCGGTCGGTGGAGCCGGGTCATGACCCGCGCCGGTGGGCGCTGAACGTCAGCTACGAGCTGCTCAGCCGCGGCGACCGGGACGCCGTGCTGAGCCTGGGCCGGCTGTCCCGTCGCTTCGAGCCGTGGATGCTGGCCGCGGAGACCAATCTGGACGAGGATCAGGCCCGGTCGCTGGCCGATCGCCTGTCCGCCACCCAGTTCGTCGAGCGGTGGACCGCCGACGCGGCCGGCGTGCCGGTCTACGAGACGGTCGAGCACGTGCAGGATTTCGCCCGGCTGCGGGCCGGCGGCGACCGTCCGGCGCCGCCGCACCCCCGGCCGCGCACCCGCGATCCGCTGGACGAGCAGCGGATCCACACCTATGACCTGCTGGACAAGGGCAGTCTGGTGGCGGCCGACGTCAACGTCCGCGAGGTGCTCGACCGGGCCCGGCAGGCCGGCGACCAGCCAGGAGTCGGCAAGGCGCTGGCCGCGCTGGCCGAGCTGCGCGCCGAGCTGGGCGGCACCGACGAGGTGGTGGACCTGGCCGAGCAGGCCTGGCAGCACCAGGATCCGGGGATCCGGGCCCGGGTGTACCGGGTGATGGGCCACATCCAGCGCCGGGTCCGGCAGCTCGACGTCGCCGAGCGCAACCTGTCCCGGGCGCTGCGCCACGCCGGGCAGGCCGGTGACGAGCCGGAGCAGATCCGGGTGCTGACCGAGCTGGCCCTGGTGCACCGGCTCGGCGGCCGGGCCGCTCAGGCGCTGGAGCACACCGGCCGCGCCATGGCGCTGGCCGAGGGCCGCCGCGACGGCGGCATCCGCTACCGGTCGCGGATTCTGCTGGCCGAGGGCATGACACTGATCAAATTGAGCCGGTACGCCGAGGCCGAGCAGCGGTTCGCCGACGCGCGCGCCGCGGCCGACCGGGCCGGGTACCGGTTGTGGCGGCAGTGGGTCGACTACCGGGACGCGCAACTGCACGTCCGCTCCGGCGACGCGGTCCGCGCCCAGGATCTGGCGATCGCGGCGCTCGCCGGGTTCACCGGGATCCGGCACCGCTACGGCACCGGCCACTGTCGCCTGTTGCTGGGCCGGATCCACGCCGACGCCGGGCAGTACGCGGCGGCCCGCACGGTGATCGAGGACGCGCTGGAGACCTTCCGCAACTGCGGGGACCGGTTCATCGAGGGGCACGCCGCGGCCGAGTTGGCCAGCGTGCATCTCCGGGAGGGCTCGCTGGCCGCGGCGGCGGACGCGCTGCGCCGGGCCAAGCAGCTCAAGACCGGGCAGCGGTACTGGCAGACCTCGCTGCGTCTGACCGGGGCCCGCCTGCGTCGGATGGCCGGCGGTGGCGCGCCACGCCGGGTGGAACCGATCGCGCCGTCCAGCCCGGTCGGGTGGTGACGTGTCGGTCACCCACTTTCAGCAGCGCCGGGCCCGGCTGTCCCGCTCGCTCCTGCCGCGCGGCCTGCCGGTGCTCAGCGTCGCGGCCGGCCTGATCGGGGTCGCGCTGCCGTCCACCTCGGCGGCCACCGTGCTGACCGGGGTGGCCGCGGCGCTCGGCGCGGGCGCCGGGGTGCGCGCGTTCGCCGCCACCCGGCCGGGCCGGCCGGCCGACGCAGGGGAGGCCGATTCGCCGGCGGCGCAGTGGAAGTCGTACAGCGAGGCGCTGATCCAGCCGGTGCCGGCCCAGCTGCCGCCGGGCAACAGCACCTTCCGGGGCCGGGCCGTCGAGCTGAGCACGCTGCGGGAGCGGCACGACCGGTGGCGGGAGCGGCAGCGCACCAGCCAGACCGAGGCGCCGGTGCTGATCTTCCTGCACGGCATGGCCGGGATCGGCAAGACGGCGGTGGCGCAGTCCCTCGCGCACGCCCTGAAGGAGGATTACCCGGACGGCCAGTTGTACGCCAACCTCGGGGTGGCCGGCACCTCCCGGTCCCCGGCCCAGGTGCTGCACAGTTTCCTGCCCGCGCTGGGCTGGGACGTCGAGCGGATCCCGACCTCGACCGCCGAGCGGGCCTGGCTGTTCCGGACGCTGACCCGGGACAAGCGGATGCTGATCGTGCTGGACGCCGCCCGCGACCAGGCCCAGCTGCGCGACCTGATGCCCAGTGAGAGCCGGTGCGCGGTGATCGTCACCAGCCGGCGGGACATGAGCCCGGCGTTCGGGGCGCGGTCGTTGCAGTTGCGGCCGCTGTCCACCGACGACGGCATCGACCTGCTGGCCGCGGTGCTCGGCTACGGTGTCCCGTTCGATCTGGGCGCGGCCACCGCGATCGTGTACGCGTGCGGCGGGCATCCGCTGGCCCTGCGGGCGGCCGCCGATCTGGCCGCGCAGCGCCGGATGTCGCTGCCCGCGCTCGCCGACGAGCTGCGCGAGCCGGGCGGTCTGCGCGCCGTGCTCCGGGCGCCGAGCCGGGATCTGCACGACCGCCTCAGCGGCCAGTACAAGGCGCTCGGCCCGGACCATCAGAAGGCGTTCCGGTTGCTGTCGTTCGTCGGCTCGGACACCTTCGTGCCGTGGGTGTTGCGGCCCGCCTCGGGGGTGGCGCTGCCCGAGGCGGAGAGCCTGATCGCCGACCTGGCCTCGGCGCAGCTGGTGCTGGCCGCCGGCCGGGACGAGGTGACCGCGATCGACCGGTACGCGCTGCCGCCGATCGCCCGGCAGCTGGCCGTGTCGCTGGCCGAGCCGGGCGACGACCCGGACGGGGCGCGGCGGCGCATCGACGAGGCGTACCTGGAGGCCGCCGAGCGGGTGATCCGGGAGCTGGACGCCGGGTTCGCGGCCGCCCGGCCGGCGTCGCCGGTCCGCTGGCTGCCGGCCGACGCCCGGTTCGCGCACCGGGTCGCCGGCCGGGGGCAGGCCAAGGTGTGGGTGCGGGAGGAGTACGGCAATCTGCTGCGGGTGATCCGGCTGGCCGCCGAGCGCGGCGACCACGCCCTGATCACCCGGATCGCCTCCTGGCTGGGTGGCTGCGCGCCGCGGGGCGTGCCGGCGGCCGAGGTGCTGGACGGGTTCCGGATCGCGGTCGACTCGGCGCAGCACCTGGGTGCGGCGGCCCGGGCGGACGTGCTGCTGGCGCGGGGCGCCTACCGGACCGCGGTGGAGCGGTACACCGCGGCGTTCGAGGATTTCGCCGAGGCGCAGTCGCTGTGCCGCACCGGGTCGCTGGCCTCGCGCCGGGTGCTGCTGGAGCGCCGCTGCGGGGAGGCGCATCTGCGGGCCGGCGAGTTCACCGCGGCGGCCGGCCGGTTCGCCCGGGCGCAGGAGCTGGCGGCGCGGCTGCCGGCCGGGGCGGCCATGCTGCCGCTGCTGCGGACGTTGCGCCGGCTGGCCGATCCGGATGCGGGCCCGCCGGAGCCGGTGGAGCCGGTCGATCCGGCCGGACCGGGGCAGCCCGATGACGAGCTGGCGTACTGGTCGGCGCTGGCCGGGTGTGACCGGGCGGTGGCCGGCGACGGCTGGGACACCGCCGAGCGGATCCTGGCGGCGGCGGCCGCCGACTACCACGACGACCTGCGCCGGGCGGCGACCATCGCGTACTGGCAGGCGCGGCTGCACCTGGCCCGCCACCACCGTGCCCCGGGATCCGGCCACCTGCGGCCGGCCCTGCGCGCGGCGCACCGCAGCCTGCACGACCACCTGCTGCTCGGTGACCCGGCCGGTCAGGTCCGGACCCGGTGTGTGCTGGTCAGCGCGTATCTCGCGGCCGGCCGGACGGATCTGGCCGATCGGCAGCTGCAGGAGGCCCGGCGGGCCCGGGCCGGGGTCGACCCGTGGCTCACCCGGCCCGGGAATCCGCTGGACGCGCTGCTGCGCCGGGCCCGGGCCGAGGCCGCCCGGCACGCCGGCCGGGACGAGGAGGCGGTGCACGAGTTGCGCCGGGCGGCGCTGGTGCTGGCCGCCAACGGCGATCGGCGGGCGGTCGCCGAGATCGCCGGGCTGATCGGCGACGATCCGGCGGTGCTGTGGCGCGACGCGGAGGCGGAGGCCGGGTCGGCCGGTGCGGTGCGCGCCTACCTGGACCACGGGCCGCCGATCACCGTGGGGCAGGCGGTCACCCTGCGGGTCGAGATCTCGGCGGCCCACCTGCGCCGCTACCGGGATGTCGTGAGCGGCACCTCGCTGACCGTCCTGGTCTGCGCCGACGGCGCCGACGTGGTCCCGATGGGCGCGGCGGTGGACCTGCGCGACCTGCGCGACGACGTGCGGCTGGTGCACGAGCTGCGCCCGCGGATCGCCGGGCCGTTCAGCGTCAAGGTGCAGTTGTACGCGCCGGGCGACGGCGTGCTCCTGCAGGAGTTCGAGGCCGGTCTGGCACCGGTGGCGCGGGCCGAGCGGGAGGCGGCTTGACCGCTGACGACCTCGGCATGCGGCGCTCCGTGCAGAACCGGCTGGGCGGGTCCGACCCGTTCCCGGGCCAGCGGACCCCGGAACCGGCCCGGCTGCCGCTGCACCGCACCATCTACCTCCGGCTGGACGCGGACCCGGACGGAAGCTGCCGGATGACCCTGATGGGTGACGGGCTGGGTGACGACGGCGGCGGCCCGCTCGGTGGCCGCCTGGCCAGTACCGAGAAGGACCTGCTGGCCATGGCCGACCGGCTGCGCAAGGTGTGGACCGACGGCTTCGTGCTGTTCCTGGCCGACGACGACGTGGCCGACGACCGGTGCCGGTTCGCCGCCGACTTCGATCTGTCCGCGCACCGGGACACTCCGGAGTGGGACGCCGCGCTGCGCCGGCTGGCCCGGACCGGCTACGACGTGTTCCGCGCGGTCTTCCTGACCGGCGACGCCGGGCTGCGCCGGGCCGGCGAGCGGCTGCGGGACATGCTGCGCGCCGGTCCGCAGGTCATCTCGTTCCACAGTGACGTCATCTTCCTGCCCTGGCAGATGCTCTACGTCCCGCCGGACGGGCAGGATCTGCTGGACGACGACTGCGCCTGGGAGTTCGATGGTTTCCTCGGCTTCCGGCACCACGTCGAGCACGTCTTCTCGGACCGGCCGGACTCGTTCCGGCACCGGCTGGACGCCACCGGCGGGATCCGGGCCGGGCTGAACTACGACGCGGCCCTGGACCGGATGACGCCGCCGGTGCTGCGGCCGCTGCGCGAGATGCTGGAGTCGCTGCCGGCCGAGCGGATCGAGCGGCGCTGGCGGGAGACGTTCCCGGCGCTGGACCGGGCGTTGCGCGCCGACGACTACAACGACCAGATCATGTACTTCAACTGTCACGGGTGGGTGACCGCGGCCGGGCCGGAGGAGGCGTACATCGCGCTGACCGACGGCCGCCCGATCTACAAGACGCATTTCCGGGAGTGGCTGACCGGCCGGCCGCTGGTGCACAGCCCGGTGGTGCTGATCAACGCGTGCGAGGGCGCCCAGCTGTCCTCGATGTTTCTCGACTCGTTCGGCCTGGCGCTGCTGGCCGCCGAGGCGAACTGCCTGATCGGCCCGCAGATCGAGATTCCGGCGTCGTTCGCCGCGCGGTACGCCGTGGAGTTCTTCCGGGAGCTGCTGCGCGGGGTGTCGGTCGGTGCCGTGGTGCGCGGGCTGGCCCGGGGTTTCGCCGAGCGGCACGCCAACCCGCTGGGTCTGGCGATCTCGTCGTACCGAGGGATGGACACCTATTTTGACGTCTCGAACAGTGCCGACCCGGCTCCCGCGACGCAGCGGATTCTCCTGGTATCGGACGATCCGGTTGAACGCCGCCGGACGCCTGCTTGATGACGCCGCCGAGCCGGTGCCGGCCGCCCGGGTCCGCGAGCACCTGGCGTCCCGGCTGCGGCTGCCCCGGTCGGTGACCGACATCTTCGTGTTCGTGCACGGCTGGCGGACGCCGCACCGTACCGCGCAATCGTCTTTTGCCCGGTTCTTCGGTGCGGTGTGGAACGGCCGGGAGCGATGGGCGTCGCTGCCCGGCGCGGCCGGACCGTTCGTGCCGTGGTTCATCGGGGTGCAGTGGCCGTCGAGCAGTGCGCCGACCCCGGGCGGCTATCAGCGGATCCGGGAGCGGGCGCACGCGGTCAGCACCGGCGGGCACGCCGCCTTCGTGCTCGGCCAGCTGCTCGGCTACCTCGATGAGCAGCGGGACCGGCCGCGGCGCGGCGCGGACCGGCTGACCAACGCGGCCGGGCAGTACGTGCACTGCGTCGGGCACTCGTTCGGCGGTCGGTTCCTGGGTGAGGCGATCCGCCGGGCCGCCGACCGTCCCGCCGGCACGCTGGGCTGGGACCATCGCAGCCGGCATCCGTTCGGGGTGGACACGTATCTGGCGTTCCAGATGGCGGCGCCGCCGGACATCTTCGACGGCCGGCTGGCCGGGATCCTGACCGACGGCGTGGTGCACGGCCGGATCGTGCTGACCTACAGCCGGCTCGATCACGCCAACGCGATCTGGCACCGGGCGATGGAGCGCAGGCCGGGCATCGGGGCGGTCGGCGCGACCGCCCCGGCCGGTCTGGTCTCGACGATTCCGCTGCACCGTCCCGGCGACCCGTACCACCGGGCGGACTTCGCCACCCCGATCGTCAACGTGGACGCCTCGCCGGTCTTCACCCGGCCGCGGCTGAGCGTGACCGGCGCCCACTCCGACTACTGGCACGCCCACTCGATCCACCTGCTGCTGAGCCTGGCCGCGCTGGCCCGGCCCACCGGCGGCTGATCCGGTCAGGGCAGGGTGCGGGCCAGATCGTCGTCGGTCAGTGAGCCGGGCGGGGTCCCGTCGGCGAGGGCGCGGTGCAGCCGGGCCTGGATCGCCGCGGCGGCCGGGGTGGGGATGCCGTGCAGCCGGCCGCGCAGGACGATCTCGCCGTCCAGGTAGTCGGTCTCCGGCGGGGTGGCGCGGGCCAGGCTCTGCCGGGTGGAGGCGCCGACCCGCGGGTGGGAGGGGATCTCGCCGAGCCGGAACTCGTGGAGATCCAGGGCGGCCGGGGTGATCCCGGCGGCGGCGAGGACGGCGGTGGCCTCGGCCTGCAGCGTCCTGAGCGCGGCGTCCCGCAGGGGACTCTCCGGATAGAGCGCGTCCAGCGTGTTGGCCATGTTGCCGAGGAGCTTCCCGGCCTTGTACGCCACGATGTCCGCCACCACGTGCACACGGAAACCGCCCCGCCGCAGCCCGGCCCCGATCCGCTCGGCCAGCGGGTCGCTCGCGGGGGCCGGGTAGCTGCCGAGGAACAGGACGGCGGGCGCGTCGGCGGCGTGGTTGACCACCTCGCCGGGGACCACGAAGGTGGCCGGGATGCCGATCACGCCGCCGACCACCCGGGCGAACGAGCGCAGTGCGGCCCGCTCGTTGTCCAGCCCGTTCTGCAGGGTGACCAGGGGGAGGTCGGTGGCGGACAGGCCGGTGGCGCCGTCGGCGCGTTTCACCGGACGCCACGCCCAGTCCCGTACCGCGGTCGCGGTGTCCTGCGATTTGGTCGCCAGCACGAGCACGTCGTGCTCGCCCAGCTCGACCTCCTCCGGTCCGGCGACGACCGGGATCCGCACCTGGTGGACACCGTCCGGTCGAACGTAGCGGAGCCCGTCCGCGCGCAGCGCCGCCAGCTGGGCGCCGCGGGCCACCAGCAGGGTGTCCGCCCCGGCCCGGTGGAGCTCAGCGGCGATCGAGGCGCCCACCGCGCCGGCCCCGATCACGACGTACCGCGGATCTGTTCCAGTAGGAATTGCTGCCGGTGTCATGCAGCTCAGCATGGCTCCGCGCCGACGGCCGTGTCCAATCCTGATTCCTGATCGATCAGCGCTCGCGGCGGCATCCACGAGCGGTTCGAACGGCGATGGAGCCTTCGATCCTCACCCCGCAACCCAGCCTCCTAGGATGCTGTAGACCGTGTGTGCGAGGGCGGAAATCGTCAGGGGGCTGTTCTACGATCGGGGGCATGAGCGTGGCTGCGGGCCGCGGAGCCGGCGCCGCGCGGGCTGAGCGATGCGGAGACCGATCTGGCAACGCGATATACCGATGCTTTTCAGCGCTGTGACGGGCGGCCCTGGTCGCGTTGCTGCACGCGGACGCGGGTCGGTCGATGCCGCCGTTCGCCGGATTGCTGCGCGGCGCCGTCGAGATCGGCCGGTGGATGGCCGAGGACGGGGAGGACCCGGCCGGCCCGGTGGACGCCGGCCGGAGTGCGGTTCCCAGTTTCGGCGGACCGCCGGGGGGTAGATTGGGCCGCGTCATCGGGGCAGAACTTGAAGTGTTCCAGAAGAATTGCCTAGCCTGGTCGGGCGGCGTCGGGCCAACGGCGGCCCCTTCGGAAGGATTGTGATGAGCGACATCCAGGATCAGAAGGCGTCGGGCTGCCCGGTCGCCCACGACTCGGCCACCGGGCACGGCGGCAGCGAGAGTGAGAACCCGGGGATTCCCTCGCCGCAGGCGCGCACCGGCGGCCGCCCGCGGGGCAACCGGGACTGGTGGCCCAACCAACTCGACCTGTCCGTGCTGCATGCCCACTCATCGAAGAGCAACCCGCTCGGCGAGGCGTTCAGCTACGCCGCCGAGTTCGCCAAGCTGGACGTGGAGGCGCTCAAGCGGGACATCACCGAGGTGCTGACCACCTCGCAGGACTGGTGGCCGGCCGACTTCGGGCACTACGGCGGCCTGATGATCCGGCTCAGCTGGCACGCCGCCGGCACCTACCGGATCCAGGACGGCCGGGGTGGCGCGGGCGACGGCGGGCAGCGGTTCGCGCCGCTGAACAGCTGGCCGGACAACGCGAACCTGGACAAGGCGCGCCGTCTGCTGTGGCCGGTGAAGCAGAAGTACGGTCAGCAGATCTCCTGGGCCGACCTGCTGGTGCTGGCGGGCAACGTGGCGTTGGAGTCGATGGGGTTCCAGACGTTCGGTTTCGGCTTCGGCCGGGTCGACACCTGGGAGCCGGAGGAGATCTTCTGGGGTCCGGAGGACGCCTGGCTCGGTGACGAGCGGTATGTCTCCGACAAGACGATGTCCGAGGGTGTCGGCGCCACCGAGATGGGCCTGATCTACGTCAACCCGGAGGGGCCGCGCGGCAACGCCGACCCGGCGCAGGCGGCGCACTTCATCCGGGAGACGTTCGCCCGGATGGCGATGAACGACGAGGAGACCGTCGCGCTGATCGCCGGTGGTCACACGTTCGGCAAGACGCACGGCGCCGCGGTCGCCGCCGACCACGTCGGTCCGGAGCCGGAGGGTGCGCCGCTGGAGGCGCAGGGCCTGGGCTGGCTGAGCACGCACGGCAGCGGCCGGGCCGGGGACACGATCACCAGCGGTCTCGAGGTGACCTGGACCGACAAGCCGACACAGTGGAGCAACCGGTTCTTCGAGATCCTGTTCGGCTACGAGTGGGAGCTGACCACCAGCCCGGGCGGGGCCAAGCAGTGGGTCGCCAAGGACGCCGAGGCGATCATCCCGGACGCGCACGACCCGGCGAAGAAGCACAAGCCGACGATGCTGACCACCGACCTGTCGCTGCGCGTCGATCCGGCGTACGAGAAGATCTCCCGCCGTTTCCTGGAGCACCCCGACGAGTTCGCGCTGGCGTTCGCGAAGGCCTGGTACAAACTGCTGCACCGGGACATGGGGCCGGTGTCCCGGTTCCTCGGCCCGTGGGTGCCGGAGGCGCAGCTGTGGCAGGACCCGGTGCCGGCCGTCGAGCACCCGCTGCCCGGTGACGCCGAGATCGCCCAGCTGAAGGCGACGATTCTGGAGTCCGGGCTGAGCACGGCCGACCTGGTCGGTGTCGCGTGGGCGTCGGCCGCGACGTTCCGGTCGACCGACAAGCGTGGCGGGGCCAACGGTGCCCGGCTGCGCCTGGAGCCGCAGCGTTCCTGGGCGGTCAACCAGCCGGTGCTGCCGGTGCTGGCCAGGCTGGAGGAGATCCAGCGGTCGTCGACCGTGAAGATCTCGCTGGCCGACCTGATCGTGCTGGCCGGTGTGGCCGGGGTGGAGAAGGCGGCCCGTGACGCCGGCGTCGAGGTCAGCGTTCCGTTCAAGCCGGGCCGCACCGACGCGACGCAGGAGCAGACCGACGTCGAGTCGTTCGCCGTGCTGGAGCCGCGCGCCGACGGATTCCGCAACTACCTGCGCCCGGGGGAGAAGCTCCAGCCCGAGGTGCTGCTGGTCGAGCGGGCCTACATGTTGAACCTGACCGCGCCGGAGATGACCGTCCTGCTGGGCGGCCTGCGCGGGATCGGGGTCGGGGCCACCGGGTCGGGGCGGCTCACCAACGACTTCTTCGTCGACCTGCTGGCGCCGGGCACCCGGTGGACGGCGTCGGAGTCCGAGGAGCACGTCTACGAGGTTCGCGACGCGAGCACCGGGGATCTGCTGCGGACGGCCACCGCCGTCGACCTGGTCTTCGGGTCGAACTCGCAGCTGCGGGCTCTCGCCGAGGTGTACGCGAGCGCCGACGCGCGGGACCGGCTCGTGCGGGACTTCGTCGCCGCGTGGACCAAGGTGATGGAGAACGACCTGTTCTGAGCGCCCGCATTACCTCGACCACCCCAGCCCGCCGGAGCGCCGGGTCCAGGGCAGCGCCCTGGACCCGGAGGCATCATCCGGGGCAGGGTCGGAGATCCTGGCCGCCGGAGGTATCACCGTCCGGATCCCCGAACGAAAGGCCCGATCGGTTCCCGCGCGGAATCCGGTCGGGCTTCGTCGTGTCTGGGTGGAACCCGAGTATGCGCGGCCGGGGCCGGCGCGCGACGTCGCCGAAGGCGTGAGGCGCGCGTTCCGGAATGAGGACGACACCAACCGGCCGCATCAGTCGCTGAACATGGCGTTCCCGGCCGACCGGTTCATCTCCGCGCCAGCGAGACCCCCGGCATCGCGGCTACCGGCGAAGCCGCGGGCTTTCCTGACTCCGGGTGGCCGCCGTATATCGTGGTCGCTGAATTCCTGGGGATCGGGGGCTCCGATGCGCTACGACGCGTTCATCTCGTACAGCCATGCCGCTGATGGGGCGTTGGCGCCGGCGGTTCAGCGTGGCCTGCAGCGGCTCGCGCGGCGGTGGCACCGGCCGCGGGCATTGGAGGTGTTCCGGGATCAGACCGGCCTGGCGGTGAGTCACGCCCTGTGGTCGTCGATCAAAGTCGCACTGGATCAGTCGGAGTTCTTCGTGCTGCTCGCCTCCCCGGAGGCGGCCGCGTCACCATGGGTGAACCAGGAGATCGAGCATTGGCTGTCGCGGCATTCGGTTGACCGGTTGCTGCCGGTGGTGACGTCCGGCGAGTGGGTGTGGGACGCCGACGCCGGCGACGTGGACTTGGAGCGTTCGACTGCGGTACCGCCGGCGTTGCGGGGCGTGTTCGGTGAGGAGCCGCGGCACCTGGACCTACGGTGGGCCCGGGCGGAACACGAACTCGACTTGCGGCACGGCCGGTTCCGGGACGCGATCGCCGAGTTGGCGGCCGGTATGCACGGGATGAGCAAGGAGGACCTCGACGGTGAGGACGTCATCCGTCACCGGCAGATGCTGCGGATGCGTCGAGGCGCGCTTGCTGTGGTGTGTGCGCTGCTGCTGTTGGTGGCCGGTACGGCCGTGGCGTGGCGCAACGCCCGGGGTGAGGTGACCGCGACGAATGTCGCGTTGCAGCGGCAGCGTGCTGCCACGGCGGCCGAGCAACACCGAACTGAGGAGGCTGCCGACCAGGCTCGTAGTCAGCAGCAGATTGTCGAGGCTGAGCAGCAGCGGGCGCAGAAGGCCGCCGAGGAGGCGCGGGGCCAACAGGCTGTCGCGGAGGCTGAGCAGCAACGGGCTCTGCGGGCGGCGGGGGAGGCCCGGCGCCAGGAGGGCATCGCGGCGGCTGAACAGCGGCGGGCGCAGAAGGCCGCCGCGGAGGCGCGGCGCCAGCGGGGTGTCGCTGATGCGGAGAAGGCGAAGGCGAACCGCGCTGCCGCGGAGGCCGAGCGGCAGCGGAAGATCGCTGCCGACGAGCAGCGCAAGGCGCACGAGGCTGCTGCGGAGGCCGAGCGGCAGCGGGAGGAAGCCGTCAAGCAGCAGCGCATCGCCATCGGCCGGCGACTCTTGGGGCAGGCCGGCGAAGCCCGCGACCGGGATCCGAGAACCGCGATTCAGCTGGGGATCGCGGCCCGGCACATCTACCCGGGGCCGCAGTCGCAGGCCGGACTGGTCGAAACCCTCGTAAGGACTCACTATGCGGGCACCGTTACCGGTCACACCGCCGTGGTCAGCGCGGTGGCGCTCAGCGGGGACGGACGCACCCTCGTCACTGACGGCCTTGACGGCACCGTGATGGTGTGGGATCCGACCGACCGCGCCGCCCCACGGCGGCTGGCCCAGCTCACCAGCAGCACCGCTCCGGTGTACACGGTGGCGCTCAGCGGGGACGGACGGACCCTCGTCACCGGCAGCGAAGATGGCACTGCGATGGTGTGGGATCTGACCGACCGCGCCGCCCCACGGCGGCTGGCGCAGCTCACCGGCCACACCGACGTGGTGGATGCGGTGGCGCTCAGCGGGGACGGACGGACCCTCGCCACCGGCAGCTTTGACGGCACCGCGATGGTGTGGGATGTCACCGACCGCGCCGCCCCACGGCGGCTGGCCCAACTCACCGACCACACCGCTCCGGTGACTGCGGTGGCGCTCAGCGGGGACGGACGGACCCTCGCCACCGGCAGCGACGATCACACGGCGATGGTGTGGGACTTGACCGACCGCGCGGCCCCACGGCGGCTGGCGCAGCTCACCGGCCACACCGCTGGGGTGGATGCGGTGGCGCTCAGCGGGGACGGACGCACCCTCGCCACCGGCAGCTATGACGGCACCGCGATGTTGTGGGATCTGACCGACCGCGCCGCCCCACGGCGGCTGGCCCAACTCACCGGCCACACCGCCCAGGTGTACACGGTGGCGCTCAGCAGGGACGGACGGACCCTCGCCACCGGCAGCGAAGACCACACCGCGATGGTGTGGGATCTGACCGACCGCGCCGCCCCACGGCGGCTGGCGCAGCTCACCGGCCACACCGATGCGGTGGACGCGGTGGCGCTCAGCGGGGACGGACGCACCCTCGCCACCGGCAGCGTCGATCACACGGCGATGTTGTGGGATGTGACCGACCGCGCCGCCCCGCGGCGGCTGGCGCAGCTCACCGGCCACGCCGGTGCGGTGGACGCGGTGGCGCTCAGCGGGGACGGACGCACCCTCGCCAGCGGCAGCCTTGACGGCACCGCGATGGTGTGGGATCTGACCGACCGCGCCGCCCCACGGCGGCTGGCCCAGCTCACCGACCACACCGACGCGGTGACTGCGGTGGCGCTCAGCGGGGACGGACGCACCCTCGCCACCACGAGCTATGACGACACCGTGATGGTGTGGGATCTGACCGACCGCGCGGCCCCACGGCGGCTGGCCCGGCTCACCGACCACACCGCCTTGGTCAGCGCGGTGGCGCTCAGCGGGGACGGACGGACCCTCGTCACCGGCAGCGGCGATCACACCGCGATGGTGTGGGATCTGACCGACCGCGCGGCCCCACGGCGGCTGGCCCAGCTCACCGGCCACGCCGCTGCGGTGGACGCGGTGGCGCTCAGCGGGGACGGACGCACCCTCGCCACCGGCAGCGCCGACCAGACCGCGATGGTGTGGGATCTGACCGACCGCGCCGCCCCACGGCGGCTGGCCCAACTCACCGGCCACGCCGCTCCGGTGACTGCGGTGGCGCTCAGCGGGGACGGACGCACCCTCGCCACCGGCAGCCTCGACCACACCGCGATGGTGTGGGATCTGACCGACCGCGCCGCCCCACGGCGGCAGGCCCGGCTCACCGGCCACACCGACCGGGTGTACACGGTGGCGCTCAGCAGGGACGGACGCACCCTCGCCACCGGCAGCGAAGACCACACCGCGATGGTGTGGGATGTGACCGACCGCGCCGCCCCACGGCGGCTGGCCCAGCTCACCAGCCACACCGATGCGGTGGACGCGGTGGCGCTCAGCGGGGACGGACGCACCCTCGCCACCGGCAGCCACGACCACACCGCGATGCTGTGGGACCTGACCGATTTCAACGATCTCCGCGATCGGGCGAGCGAACGGGCCTGCGCGATCACCGGCGGACTCAGCCACGAAGACTGGGCCCTCTATGTTCCCGAACTCGCCTACGAGCCCACCTGCCCTTAGCCCTCGTGGAGATCATGAACGGCTTGCCAGCCGTCGGGTCGGCGGACGAAGGCCGGCAGGACGCCGGGCCGTAGCGCAGAAACCTCCTCGCCGAGGTCACGCGGCCGCAGCCCGGATGCTGCCCCGGATGACGTCCTCCACCCACCGGCGATCATCCGTCGGGTCGCCGTAGCGGGGGCTGCGCCCGCCCGGAGGTTTCGGCATCCTGGTTGGTCGTGGAGAGCATCACCAAGAACCGCCAGAGCCCGGATGTGCTGCGCGCGATGGTCGAGCGCGCCTACGGCCGGGCGGAGGTGCCCGCCGGTGACGACTGGTACGTGGAGCTGAGCCACGGCTGGTTCAACGTGGCGTACCGGATCCGCCTGCGGTCCGGACACCGGACGGTCCTGAAGATCGCGCCGCCGCCCGGTGTCGAGGTGATGACGTACGAGCGGGGTGCGATGGCGACCGAGCTGGCCGCGCTGCGCCTGATCCGCGAGCACACCGACGTGCCGGTGCCGGAGGTGGAGTTCGTCGACCGCAGCCACGAGCTGTGCGACGCCGACTACTTCTTCATGGCGTTCATCGACGGCGACAACCTCGGCATGCTGCGCGGGCAGCAATCGCCGCGGGAGCGTGCCGCGTACAACCTATCGCTGGGCGAGATCAATCGCCGGCTCAACGCCATCCGCGGCGAGCGGTTCGGGCCGCTCGACGGCTCCGGCGACCCGAGTTGGCGGGTCGTGTTCACCGCGATGATCGAGGGGGTGCTGCGCGACGGGGAACGCCGCGACGTGCCGCTCGGCTTCGGCTACGACGAGGTCCGCGCGGTGATCGCCGCGCATGCCGGCAGCCTCGACGAGGTGACCGAGCCGCGGTTCGTCGAGTGGGACATGTGGGACAACAACGTGATGGTCCGCGACGGCCGGGTCGTCGCGATCATCGACCACGAGCGGGCGTTCTTCGGCGATCCGCTGATCGAGGCCGGGTTCACCGGCAGCGAGGTGCCCGCCTACGGCGACTCGTCGGCGTTCATCCAGGGGTACGGGCGGGGCCCGGCCACCGAGGCCGAGCGGATCCGCCGGCGCCTCTACTGCCTGTACCTGGCGTTGATCATGACGATCGAGACCGCTTACCGGAATTTTCCCGGCACCGGCAACTACGACTGGGCCAGTGAGCGGCTCAAGGAGACGATGGCGCTGTTCTGACCTTCGCCGCCGCCGTGTCACCATTCGACGGGCGTGGGAGCGTTTTCCTGCCGTCACCGAGTTCCTGTCCCGGCGGTGCGACCCTGACCGTCGCCGGCCACCCGGCCCGGCACCCGCAGCGCACCGACGCACCCGGCAAGAACCGGCCCACCTGATGACGCTGAGCAGCCGGGGCGACGGGCTCAGCCTCGACGAGCTGACGAAGGTGGCCGCGCAGGTGCGGGTAGACCCCGCCGGGCTGGACCGGCTGGGTCATCCTTAGCGGGTGGACGTCGAGGAGATCACGAGCGAGACGGTGCGGCCGGTGGCCCGCGCCGTGCTCGGGCAGCGCTGGACCGACCTGGCCTTCCTGCACTGGGCGGTCGACCCGGACCGGGTGGCGCCGCTGCTGCCGGCCGGCACCGTGCCGGATGTCATCGGTGGCGTCACGTACGCCGGCGTGATCGGTTTCCGGATGGAACGGATCGGTTTCCTGGGCAGCCCCGGCGTGCCGTACCTGGGCACGTTCTGCGAGACGAACGTGCGGCTCTACAGCGTCGACGCGCAGGGCCGGCGGGCCGTGGTGTTCCGCTCGCTGGAGGCCGAACGGCTGATTCCGGTGCTGGTCGCCCGGGCCAGCCTGCAGCTGCCGTACATGTGGGCGCGGATGCGCATCGTCCGCGACGGCGACGAGCTCGCCTACGTCTCCCGGCGTCGCTGGCCCGGCCCGCGGCCCGCGACCAACCGGATGCGGATCCGGGTCGGCGCACCGATCGCCGAACCGTCGCCCCTGGAGGACTTCCTGACCGCCCGGTGGGGACTGCACACCCGGGCGTGGGGACGGACCCGGCACCTGGCCAACGATCATCCCCGGTGGCCGCTGCACCGTGCCGAGCTGCTGGACCTGGACGACAGCCTGCTGGCGGCGGCCGGGCTGCCCGGCATCGACACCCCGCCGGTCAGTGTCCTCTACTCGCCCGGTGTCCCGGTCGTCTTCGGGCCGACCGGCCGCGTGTCCCGCTGAGCCATCCGTTCAGCGGGTGCACGGTCGTTGGTCCGGCGGTGTTCATCGGGGAGCGCGTCCACGGTGATCCTGGACCGGCGGCGCCTGATATGTCGATGTCCGTTCGGTCGTAGCCGGACGGGGCGGCCATGATGAACGCATGGGCCGATCGAGAACCAACCCCGCCCCCACCGCCCCGGTCACCGCGCGCGGCCGGCGTACCCGCGATGCGCTGCTGGCCGCCGGGCGTGAGCTGCTGGAGACCCGGGGCTGGCCGGCTTTCACGCCGGAGCAGGTCGCGGCGGCCGCCGGGGTCTCGTACGGGACCTTCTACACGTACTTCGAGTCGAAGGACGACCTGCTGGGCGCGATCGTGCGGGCGGTCGCCGAGGAGATGTTCACCGACAGTCTGGTCGCGCCGGACACCGCCGACGACCCGTACGTCCGCATCGTCGCCTCGAACCGTGGTTATCTGCGCGCGTGGCGGAACGCCTCGCGGGTGTTGCGCCTGGTGGAGCAGGGTGCGGCGGCCGACGACACGCTGCGGCAGCTGCTGCTGGAGGTGCGCGAGCGGTATGTGCATCGCGGTGCCGAGGGCTTGCGCCGCCTGCAGGAGGCCGGGCTGGCCCGCACCGATCTGGATCCGCGGCTGACCGCGATCGTGCTGGGCGCCATGGTCGAGCAGATGGCGCACGTCATCTACTCGCTGCGCGAGCCGCTCGACGAGGAGGTCGTGGTCAGCCACATGTCGAAGCTGTGGGCCGCGGCGATCGGGCTCCGCGGGCATCCTTGACAATTTTGTCAGATTGCCTAACGTGGCATCCACACCAGCGGCGGCTTCGAGCGGTTCTAAGGGGTGGCACAGATGCGCACCATCCGCGTCGGCAACTGCTCCGGCTTCTACGGCGACCGCCTGACCGCGATGCGCGAGATGCTCGAGGGCGGGCCGCTCGACTACCTCACCGGCGACTACCTGGCCGAGCTGACCATGCTCATCCTCGGCCGCGACCGCCAGAAGAACCCGGACACCGGGTACGCCAAGACGTTCCTCCGGCAGGTCGCCGACTGCCTGTCGCTGGCCCGGGCCCGCCACGTCCGCATCGTGGCCAACGCCGGGGGCGTCAACCCGGGCGCCCTTGCCGGGGCGATCCGGGCACTCGATCCGACGGTCCGGGTCGCCCACGTGGCCGGCGACGACCTGCTGACCGGGGCCTTTCCGGGCGCGCTGACCGCGAATGCCTATCTGGGTGCCTTCGGCATCGCGGAAGCCCTGCGATCCGGCGCCGACATCGTGGTCACCGGCCGGGTCACCGACGCGTCACTGACCCTCGGCCCCGCGATCGCCGCATTCGGCTGGCGGCGCGACGAATACGACAAACTGGCCGCCGGAATCGTCGCCGGTCACATCCTGGAATGCGGCACCCAGGCCACCGGCGGCAACTTCAGCGGATTCGCCACCATCGACACCAGCCGGCCGCTCGGCTTCCCGATCGCCGAAATCGACGACGACGGTGCCGTGGTCATCACCAAACATCCGGGCACCGGCGGGGCCGTCACCGAGGACACGGTCACCGCCCAGCTCGTCTACGAGATCGACAGCCCGAGATATCTCAACCCGGACGTCACCGCGCGCCTCGACACCATCCGGCTCGCCGCGCCGGAAAAGGACCGGGTAGCGATTTGCGGGGTACGGGGTGAAGCTCCACCCGCCACGACCAAAATCGGGATCACCCGCCTGGGTGGATATCGGAACACGGTTTCGTTCGTCCTCACCGGGCTCGACATCGAAGCCAAAGCGGCGTGGGTCCGGGAGCAGTTCGAATCCGGTCTCGGCAGGAGGCCGGAGACTCTCGTCTGGGACCTGATCCGCACCGACCGTCCGGACCCGGGCACTCAGGCCGAGGGCGCGGCGGTTCTGCACTGCCACGGCAAGGATGCCGACCCGGATGTCGTGGGGCGGCCCTTCAGCGGTGCGGCCATCGAGCTGGCGCTGGCGTCGTACCCGGGATTCCACGTGACGGGGCCACCGTCGGGCGCGACTCCCTACGGGGTTTTCGAAGCGGCCTATCTGCCTCAGGGTGAGGTGCCGCACGTGGTGGTGCTGCCGGACGGCGTGCGCGTCGAGGTGGCGGCGCCGGGGTGGGAGCGTGCCGGGGTTTCCGCCGGGTCGGGGCGGCCGGGTCGCGTGGTGTCCGCTGACGGGGTTCACGCTGGTCCGCCCGCCTCGGAGCGCGGGGACGTTGTCCACACTGGCGGCTTGTCCACAGGGGATCCGCATGATCGTGGCGTTGGCGACGATACTGGCTCAGGGATGGTCCCCCTGGGAGGGCGGGCCGTGGTGGACGGGGGGCAGCGCAGCCACCCGACGACCACCGAACCCCCGAACCACCCGGCACCCGACGGCTACCGCCACCACACCAGAGCCCCCCTCGGCCACCTCCTGCACGCCCGCTCCGGCGACAAAGCCGGCACCGCCAACCTGGGCATCTGGATCCCCGCCGCCCACCCCCACCGCCTGGCCGCCTTCCGCTGGCTGACCCGTTGGCTGACCGCCGACCGCCTCCGCACCCTCCTCCCCGAATCCACCCCGTTCCCGATCTCCCTGCACCCCCTCCCGAATCTCTGCGCCCTCAACATCGTCATCGCCGGCCTGCTCGGCGACGGCGTGGCCGCCTCCACCCGCCCCGACCCGCAGGCGAAGGCCCTCGGCGAGTGGCTTCGTTCCCGTCTCGCCGACATCCCTACGGAGCTTCTGTGACCCTGCCACCCTCGTACGACCTCAATCGGACCGCGATGCTGGAGCGTGTCGCGGATCTGGAGCGGCAGCACGCCGTCGCCGTGGCCGGCGGCGGCCCGAAGGCGGTCGAGCGGCACCACCGCCGCGGCAAGCTGACCGCCCGGGAGCGGATCGAGCTGCTGCTCGACGAGGATTCGGCGTTCCTGGAGCTGAGCACCCTGGCCGGCTGGGGCACCGATGTCACCGTCGGCGGTTCGGTGGTGACCGGGATCGGCGTCGTCGAGGGCGTCGAGTGCATGATCGTCGCCAATGATCCGACGGTGCGCGGCGGGTCGAGCAATCCGGTCACGGTGAAGAAGAGTTTCCGGGCCGCGCAGATCGCCGCCGAGAACCGGCTGCCGACGATCAATCTGGTGGAGTCGGGTGGCGCGGATCTGCCGACGCAGAAGGACATCTTCATTCCGGGTGGGCGGCATTTCCGCGGGTTGACCGAGGCGAGCGCGGATCGGCGGCCGACGATCGCGCTGGTGTTCGGGAATGCGACGGCGGGCGGCGCGTACGTGCCGGGCATGAGCGACTACGTGGTGATGGTCGCCGGCGGCGCGAAGGTGTTTCTGGGTGGCCCGCCGCTGGTGAAGATGGCCACGGGGGAGGAGTCGGACGACGAGTCGTTGGGTGGCGCGCAGATGCACGCCCGCACGTCGGGGCTGGCCGATTTCCTGGCGGTGGACGAGACCGACGCGATCAGGATCGGCCGGCAGATCGTGCGACGGCTGAATTGGCGCAAGCTGGGCCCGCCGCCGCGGGCCGGGTATGCCGAGCCGGTGCTGGACGCCGAGGAACTGCTCGGTCTGATTCCGTCGGATTTGAAGGTGCCGTTCGATCCGCGCGAGGTGGTGTGGCGGATCGTCGACGGCAGCGAGTTCGACGAATTCAAGCCGTTGTACGGGACGAGCCTGGTGACCGGCTGGGCCCGGTTGCACGGCCATCCGATCGGGATCCTCGCGAACGCGCAGGGTGTGCTGTTCAGTGCGGAGGCGCAGAAGGCCGCCCAGTTCATCCAGTTGGCGAATCAGGCGGACACGCCTCTGCTGTTCCTGCACAACACGACCGGTTACATGGTCGGTAAGGAGTACGAGCAGGGTGGCATCATCAAGCACGGCGCTCAGATGATCAATGCGGTGTCGAATTCACGGGTGCCGCACCTGTCGGTGGTGATGGGCGCGTCGTACGGGGCCGGCAACTACGGGATGAGCGGGCGCGCCTACGACCCGCGGTTCATGTTCAGCTGGGTGGGGGCCAAGTCGGCGGTGATGGGCCCGGCGCAGCTGGCCGGCGTGGTGTCCATCGTGTCCCGGCAGGCTGCCGCGGCGGCCGGTCGGCCGTTCGACGAGGAGGCGGACGCGCGGACCCGGGCGGCGATCGAGGCGCAGATCGAGCGGGAGTCCCTGGCGTACTTCACGTCGGGCATGCTCTACGACGACGGGGTGATCGATCCGCGGGACACCCGTACCGTGCTCGGGATCTGCCTGTCCGTCATTCATAACGCGCCCGTGCAGGGCGCTCGTGGCTACGGAGTGTTCCGGCTGTGATGATCCGCAGGCTGCTGGTCGCGAACCGGGGCGAGATCGCCCGCCGGATATTCCGGACGTGTCGGAATCTCGGCATCGAGACTGTCGCTGTTCATCGGGAGGAGCCGGACCTGCATGTCCGGGAGGCGGACATCGCCGTGGCCGCCGACTTCCTCGACGCCGAACAGATCATCGACGCCGCCCGCAGGGCCGGGGCCGACGCCATCCACCCCGGCTACGGCTTCCTGTCGGAGAACGCCGACTTCGCCCGCAGAACCGAGGCCGCCGGCCTGATCTGGATCGGCCCCGACCCGGACGCCATCGCGGCGATGGGCGACAAGATCCGCGCCAAGAAGCTGGTCGCCGCGGCCGGCGTGCCGATCCTCGGCGGCGACGCCGACACGTACCCGCTGCTGATCAAGGCCGCCGCCGGCGGTGGCGGCCGGGGCATGCGGATCGTCACCGACCCGGGGACCCTGCGGTCCGAACTGGCCGCCGCGGCCGCCGAGGCGCAGTCCGCGTTCGGCGACGGCACGGTCTTCACCGAGCCGTACCTGCCCCGCGCCCGACACGTCGAGGTCCAGGTCCTCGGCGACCGGCACGGCCGGATCTGGATCGTCGGTGACCGGGACTGTTCAGTCCAGCGCCGGCACCAGAAGATCATCGAGGAGGCGCCCGCGCCGCTGCTGCCCGACGACGTGCGGGCCGCGTTGCACCGGCACGCACGGGCCGCGGCCGAGGCGGTCGGCTACCGCAGCGCCGGCACCGTCGAGTTCCTCGTCGACGGCGACCGGATCTTCTTCCTGGAGATGAACACCCGGCTGCAGGTCGAGCACCCGGTCACCGAGGCGGTGACCGGTCTCGATCTGGTCGCCCAGCAGATCGCGATCGCCGAGGGTCACGCCCTGCCGCCGGCGCCGCCGCCGATCACCGGCCACGCCGTCGAGGTCCGCCTGTATGCCGAGGACCCGGCCGCGGGCTTCGCCCCGCAGACCGGTGAGCTGCGCGCTTTCGACTTCGCCGCCGCCGGCGTCCGGGTCGATTCCGGGGTCGAGGCGGGCAGTCGGGTCGGGGTCCGCTACGACGCGATGCTCGCCAAGATCATTGCGTACGGACCGGACCGCCCCGCCGCGCTTCGCCTGCTCGCCGACGCGTTGCGCCGCGGGCGCCTGCACGGTCTCACCACGAACCTGCCCCTGCTGCGCGCGATCCTGGCCGACGACGACTTCGCCGCCGGCCGCCTCGACACCGCCCTGCTCGACCGCAAGCTCGCCGCGTGGACCGGCGTCGGGCAGGACCACGCGGTCCGCAAAGCGGCGCTGGCGGCCGCCGTGGGATCGGCGGTCCGGACCGCCGGGTCCGCGAATGTTCAGGCACGCATCCCGGCCGCCTGGCGCAACGTGCCCAGCGCCGCCCGCGTCCGGACCTACCGCTGCCTCGATCGGGAGTACGCGGTCACCTACACCGCCCGCTGCGGCCGGATCGAGTCCTCGTGGCTGCCCGGCGTCGGCGTCGTGTCGGTCGACGGCGACCGGGTGGTCCTCGACGACCACGGGGTCCGCGAGACGTACCGGGTGACGCCGCACGCCGGCGGCGCCGACGTGCACGGCCCGGCCGGCCCGTACGACCTGCTCACCGTGCCGGTGTTCGGGGACCCGGCCGCGACCCTGGCCGCCGGCTCCCTGCTGGCGTCCATGCCGGGCCTGGTCGTCGCGGTCCACGTGGGCGAGGGCGACCGGGTCGCGGCCGGTGCCCCGGTGGTCGTCCTGGAGGCCATGAAGATGCAGCAGACCCTGACCGCGCCCGCCGACGGGGTGGTCACCGCCCTGTCCGCGGCGGTCGGCCGCCAGGTCGCCGCCGGCGACGTGCTAGCAGTGATCGACGGGAGCTGACGTGACCGCTTTTGTGGAGTCCGAGGAACGCCGGGAGCTGCGTGGGGCGGTCGCCCGGCTCGGCCGCAAGTACGGCGAGGAGTACTTCTACGCCGCCGCCCGCGAGGGCCGCAAGACCACCGAACTGTGGCAGGAGGCCGCGGCGCTGGGCTACCTCGGGGTGTCCATTCCCGAGCAGTACGGCGGTGGCGGCGGCGACATCGGCGACCTGGCCGCGGTCCTGGAGGAGCTGGCCACCGCGGGCTGCCCGCTGCTGCTGATGGTGGTCTCCCCGGCGATCGTCGGCACGGTCATCGCCCAGTTCGGCACGGCCGAGCAGCAGCGGCGCTGGCTGCCCGGCCTGGCGACCGGCGCGGCCACCTACGTCTTCGGCATCACCGAGCCGGACGCCGGCTCGAACACCCACCAGATCGCCACCCGGGCCCGCCGCGACGGCGACGACTGGATCCTGAGCGGGACCAAGACGTACATCAGCGGGGTCGACGAAGCCTCGTACGTGCTGATCGTCGCCCGGGTCGGCAAGCGCCCCTCGCTGTTCATGGTGCCGGTCGGCGCGCCCGGCTTCACGTATCGCCGGATCGACATGGGCCTGGTCGCGCCGGAGGACCAGTTCACCCTCTTCCTGGACGAGGTGCGGCTGCCCGCCGACGCGCTGATCGGCAGCGAGGAGGCCGGGTTCGATCAGCTCTTCGCCGGCCTCAACCCGGAACGGATCATGGCCGCCTCCTCGGCCACCGGGATGGCCCGCTGGGCGCTGCGCAAAGCCGTCGGCTACGCCGGCGACCGTGCCGTCTGGGGCGTACCGATCGGCACCCACCAGGCGATCAGCCACCCCCTGGCCAAGCTGCACATCGAGATCGAGGCGGCCCGGCTGCTCACCCAGAAGGCCGCCGCGCTGCACGTCGCCGGTGAGCTCAAGGCCGCCGGCGAGGCCGCCAACATGGCCAAGTACGCGGCCGGCGAAGCCGTCTGCGCCGCCGTCGACCAGGCCATCCAGACGCACGGCGGCAACGGCCTGGCCACCGAGTACGGCCTGGTCCAGGCCCTGGCCACGTCCCGGCTGACCCGGCTGGCCCCGGTCAGCCGGGAGATGGCGCTCAACTTCGTCGCCCAGTTCTCGCTGGGGCTGCCCCGCTCCTACTGAGCGCCGGGCCCGTGATTGCGGTACTCCCACAGCCGGTTGGCGGCGACGTCGTCGAGGTCGCGGCCCACGTCGACCCGGGCCTGGAACGGGCGGGACGTGGTGGCGGCCGGCGCCCACGGGGCGGCGGTGTCGAAGCCTGCGCCCAGATGGCTGTCGCGGATCACCAGCTGGCCGTTCGGGGTGACACCGGGCAGGTAGCCGGTGGCGCCGGCCCCCTGGTCCCAGGCCCGGCCCAGGTGCCCGGTCGGCGCGGCCCGGTAGGCGGCGTCGGTGAGCAGGCGCGAGCGGGTCACCAGGAACCCGTACCGGAAATGCGGGTCGGTGTTCGGGGCGAAGATCACCCCGCCGGCCGGCTTGCGGGTCGAGACCAGGCGGAACGTGCAGTGGTCGAAGACCGCGGCGGCGCGGCCGAAGACGAAGTCGGTGTCACCCTCGACGTAGCTGCGGCGGACCGATACCCGGGCGATCGACGTGACGTCGTTCGCGTTGGCCAGGAAGGTGTCCTGCCGGCCGATCAGCCGCATGTCCTGCAGCTGGGTGCGGTCCGCGTCGGTGCGCAGGGCCAGGGCCTGGTGGGTGCCGCGGTCCACGGTGTCCAGCAGGGTGTTGGTGATGGTCAGGCCGCGCAGCTGCAGGTCGGTGCTCTGCGCCCAGACGACGGTGGCGCACAGCCCGACGGTGGCGGTGGTCCTGGTGGCGCAGGACTGGAACATCGGCCAGGCCGGGTCGCCCTCGGCGTACCGTCCGGTGGCGTTGACCTGGGCCGCCCACTGCGCCGGGGTGCTGGTGGCGTCCACCGTGAACTGTAGTCTCACCCGGTCGGCGGGGCCGTCGCCGTAGAGGGTGAGCGGTGGCGTGCCGGCCGGGATGAAGACGGTGCCGGGGTACGTGCCGGGCCGGACCGCGATCGCCAGCCGCCGCGTGCCGCCGGCCCGGTAGGCCGCGTTGACCGCCTGCTGCACGTCGGGCAGCCCGGCCCGCCCGCCGACCACCAGGTCCGGCCGGCGCGGGGTGCGGATCGGCGTGGGACGCCACGGGTCGGCGACCGGATGCGCGTACGTCCCGGAGAAACCGAGGTAGTTCGCCGCGGTGTAGGGGGCGGCCTCGGCGGCGGACAGCACCGGCCGGGCCGGGGTGCCCGGCGCGGCGAGCAGGCCGGCCAGCATGAGCAGCACCGCTTTCATGGAGCCTCCTCTGCAGGAATGCGCTTTCCTGCTGCACCATACCGTCGATTGTGGTCGATGTCCCGCGGATGGTGTCGGCCATCCGACGCGAGAGAGCAGCCGTTGCGTCGATGCCCGGTTGACCGGGGGTGGTCACAATGGGCGGCGCGGCGGGGACCGATCCCCGCCCTTCGACGAGACTGTGGAGCATCCCGCATGAGCGGCTGGCAGCCGACCGGCTACACACCTGTTCGTGCGCTCGGCGCCGGCGCCTCCGGCAGTGTCGTGCTGGCCACCCACGACGCGACCGGCACCCCGGTGGCGATCAAACACCTGACCGGCCAGATCAGCGACGACGCCGCGTTCCGGGCCGCCTTCCGGCAGGAGGCGCGGCTGCTCGGCGAGATCGACGACCCGCACGTCTGCCGCCTCTACGAGTACGTGGAGTCCGCCGACGGCGCGGCGATCGTGATGGAGCTGGTCAACGGGGTGTCGCTGCGTCAGATGCTGCGCGAGCACGGCCCGGGCACCCCGGAGGCGGCGCTGTGCGTGCTGAAGGGCTCGCTGTCCGGGCTGGCCGCGGCCCACGCGCACGGCGTCGTGCACCGCGACTACAAGCCGGAGAACGTGCTGGTCACCGGCGACGGGCGGAGCAAACTCGCCGACTTCGGCATCGCCGTGCCGGTCGGCCAGGGCGCCGCCACCGTCGTCTCCGGCACGCCCCGCTACATGGCCCCCGAGCAGTGGACCGGCGGCGCGGTCACCCCGGCCTGCGACATCTACGCCGCCACCGCCACCTTCTTCGAGTGCCTGACCGGCCACCCGCCGTACGACGGGGCCAACCTGTTCGCCCTGCACGACCAGCACGCGCACGCCCCGATCCCGACCGGGGCGACCCCGGAGCCGGTGCACGATTTGCTGCGCCGCGGGATGGCCAAGCAGCCCGCCGACCGGCCGCCGCACGCGTTGGCCTTCCTCGACCTGCTGGAGCGGGTGGCCGGCGCCGCCTACGGCCCGGACTGGGAGGACCACGGGCTGCGCGACCTGGCCCGTCGCGCGGCACTGCTCGCCGCGCTGTGGCCGTTCCCGGACGGCTCCTCCGGCGCGACCAGCGTGGCCACCACCACGTTCGGCAGCAGCGCGGTGAGCCCGGCACGTCGGCTGCGCCGGGGCCGGCGGACCACCGCGCTGGCCGCCGGAGCGCTCGTCGCGGCCGTGCTGCTCGGCGGGGCGGGCTACCACTTCGCGGTCGCCGACCAGCACACGGCGCTCGCCGACGAGACGCCGGCCCCCGCCACCGGTGGGCCGCCGGCCGCCGACCCGAGCCCGTCGGCGGCGCCCGCGGTGAGCGGGCCGGCCGTCACCGGCGGGTCGGCGGCGCCGTCGGCCTCGCCCAGCCGATCCGCCCGGCCCGGCGCCACGCCCACCTCGGCCACCCCGACCACCTCGGCCACGCCGACCACCAGGCCGAGTCCGAGCCCGTCGGTGAGCACCACCCCGCCGGACGCCACGGCGCCCGCGGTCGGGCCGGCCGACACCACGTACACGGTGCTGGACCCGGCCGGCTGCCCGTACGGGGTCCGCTCCACCACGATCACGGCGACCGTCACCGACGACCGCAGCGGCCCCGCCGCGCTGAAGGTCAGCTTCCGCTACCCGCTGGGCCGGGCCACCTCCACCGTCGCGATGAGCTCGGCCGGCCGGAACGTCTTCCGGGGCACGCTGGGCCCGCTGCCGATGCCGAACGCCACCACCCGGATCCCGGTCACCGTGGTCGCCGCCGACGCGGCCGGCAACGCGGGCAGCGCGGCGGCCCCGGTGTACGTCACCCTCGACAACTACTGCACACCCGGTTAGGGGACAAGGCATGTCTGGTGCACAGCGGCCCGGCGAGCCGGCCGGCGACCGGGCGTTGCCGCCACCGTCCGACCCGTGGGCGGTGACGCAGCGCCCCGACCCGACCGTCCAGCTCGGCGACCCGGGCGCCACCGTCGACTTCGGCCGGGCCCAGCCGACGGTCCGCCAGCCCGGCCCGCCGCCACCCGCCCACGCCGTCCCGACCGCCGCCACCGTGCACCTGGACCCGGCCGGGCCCACCGTGCACGCCGGCGAACAGCTGCGGTTCGGCCCCGGCGTGCCGGTGGCCCCGCCCACCGCCCCCGCCTGGCCCGGTCCGGCCCGCCGCCCGCGACCGCGGTGGCGCCGGCTGGTGTCGGTGCTGTCCAGCCTGCTGACCCTGGTGCTGCTCGGCGTGGTCGGGCTCTACCTGTGGCAGCGGCTCAGCCCGCTGGTGGTCGAGGGGGTCACCGTGGCGGTGCCCCAGCCGGCCGGGGACCGCTGCGACGTCACCGTGCCGGTGGTCGCCACCGTGCGCACCAACGGCCGTGGCGGAACCATCCGTTACCAGTGGTTCCGCTCCGACGCGGCATCCGGCGCGATGCTGACCGAGCGGGTCGGTCGCGGGCAGCGCACCGTCACGCTGACCCTCAAGTGGGCGTTCAGCGGGGTGGGCACCGCCGCCGAGACCGCCACCGTCAACATCGTCGAGCCGACCCCGGTGCAGGCCGGCACCCGGGTCGCCTACCACTGCCGGGGCTGAGGCGGGAGGGTCGACCGCCGACCGCCGACCGCCGACCGCCGACCGCCGGCCGCGGGGTCCGGGGATGGCCGCACGCCGGGGTCCGCGACGGCGGAGAAACGCTGAAAGATCCCGGCGGCGGCCGGTGCCGTATATCGAAAAATGGCAGAATCAATTGTCGCAGGTCAATTCCTTGATCGGTTTTCGCGCCCTTGTTCCGGGGCGCGGGCTGTCCTACGGTCCTTCCTGTTCGGACCGTCTGGAGGACTGATGACCGATACGGTTCCCGCCTACCCGTTCGCTCACCCCGCCGCCCTCGACCCGTCTCCCGAATGGGAGCAGCTGCGCAACGAGTGTCCCGTCGCCCGGATCCGCCTCGTCAGTGGCGACGAGGCGCTGCTGGTCACGCGGTACGACGACGTCAAGGGGCTGCTCGCCGACCCGCGGTTCACGCACAGCCTCGCCCGGCCGGACGCCGCGAAGATCTCCGCCTCGGACGACGGCGGCGTGTTCAACCGGGAGGAGTCCGCGATGATCGCCAGCCCGGACCACCCGCGCTGGCGCCGGATGATGAACAGGTCATTCACGGTCAAGCGGGTGACCGCGATGCGCCCGCGGATCGAGCAGATCGCCCACCGGCTGATCGACGAGATGGTGGCCGCCGGGCAGCCCGGCGACCTGCAGTCGGCGCTCGGTTTCCCGTTGCCCGTGTTCGTGATCTGCGAGCTGCTCGGCGTCGACCCGGGCTACCGCGACACCTTCTCGCACTGGTCCGACGCCATGCTGAACCTGACCAGGTTCGACCAGGCCGAGCTGACCAAGGCCGCGGTGGAATTCCAGGAGTTCATGGCCCAGCACGTGCGGGACAAGCGGGCTGAGCCGGGTGACGACCTGCTCAGCGAGCTGGCCGCGATCGTCGACAGCCAGGACGGCCGGATGACCGAGACCGAGCTGGTCCTCACCGCCCAGGGCCTGCTGGTGGCCGGGCACGAGACCACCGCCAACATGATCGGCAAGATGGTCGCGATGCTGCTCGCCGACCGGCCGGCCCGTTGGGAGCGGCTGGTCGCCGACCGCGGCCTGATCAACTCGGCGGTCGAGGAGTCGCTGCGGTTCGACGCGAACCCGGGGATCGGCCTGCCCCGCTACATCTCCGAGGACATCGAGATCGCCGGTTGCCCGGTCAAGGCCGGCACCGTGGTGATGGCCAGCATGGCCGCCGGCAACCGCGACGAGACCGCCTACGAGCAGGCCGGCGAGATGCGTCTGGACCGCTCGCCCAACCCGCACCTGAGCTTCGGCGCCGGCCCGCACTCCTGCCTCGGCCAGGCGCTGGCCCGCACCGAGCTGCAGGTCACCCTTGCGGTGCTGCTGGACCGGCTGCCCACCCTGGAGCTGGCGGTCCCGCCGGAGGAGCTGCGGCGCCGCACCGGCCTGATCGTCGGCGGCCTCGAGGAGGTTCCGGTCCGGTGGTGACGAGGGTCCAGCTCGACGAGCCCCGGTGCATTGCCGCCGGTCAGTGCGTGATGACCGCCCCGGACGTCTTCGACCAGCGCGACGAGGACGGCGTGGCGATCATCCTGGAGGAGACGCCCGCCCCGGAACACCTCGACGCGGTGCGGGACGCGGTCGCGATCTGCCCGGCGGCCGCCCTCCACCTGATCGACACGTGAGGCGCGTCGTCATCGTGGGGGCTTCGGCGGCCGGGATCACGGCCGCCGAAACCCTGCGCCGCTCCGGGTTCACCGGCACGGTCACGGTCATCGGCGAGGAGAACCATCTGCCGTACGATCGTCCGCCGCTGTCCAAACAGATCCTGGCCGCCGAGTGGGAACCGTCCCGGATCCTTCTACGGACGGCCGAGCAGCTGGCGGCTCTCGATCTGGATCTGCGTCGGGGTGTGCGTGCGGTCGGGCTGGCCGATCGCACGGTGCTGCTCGACGACGGGGACACGGCCGGCTTCGACGCTCTGATCATCGCCACCGGGGTCCGGCCGCGCACCCTCCCGGGCGCCGGGGCCCATGCGATCCGCACCCTCGACGATGCTCTGGCGCTGCGCGGGAGACTGCATCACGGCGTACACCTGATCGTCGTCGGAGCCGGCTTCCTCGGCGCCGAATGCGCCGCCGTGGCCCGCGGCCTGGGGTGTGCGGTGACCCTGCTGGAACCGGCGCCGGTGCCGCTCGCGCACGCCGTCGGCACCGAGATCGGCCGGGTGCTCGCCGCGGTGCACACCGACCGGGGTGTCGATCTGCGCACCGGCGTCGCGGTCAGCGCGGTGACCGGGCGCGGCGTGCTGCTGGCCGACGGCACCCACCTGGAAGGCGACGAGGTGCTGGTCGCGATCGGCTCCCTGCCGAACACCGAGTGGCTGGCCGGCAGCGGCCTGACGATCGGCGACGGCGTGGTCTGCGACGCGTTCTGCGCGGCCGGCCCGGGCGTCTACGCCGCCGGGGACGTGGCGCGCTGGCATCACCCGCTGTTCGGCGTGGACCTGCGGATCGAGCACCGGACCAACGCGGGGGAGCAGGCCATGGCCGCCGCCCGCAACCTGCTCGGCGCCGGCCGGCCGTTCGCCCCGGTGCCGTACTTCTGGTCCGAGCAGTACGACCTGAAGATCCACGCGTACGGGCATCCGCGGCTGCACGACCGGGTCGAGGTGACCGAGGGGTCCCTGGCGCAACGCCGGTTCGTCGCGGTGTACCACCGGGGTGACCGGATGGTCGGCGCGCTCGCCGTCGACATGCCGCCGAAGGCGATCCGGCCGTACCGGCAGCGGCTGCTGGCGGCTGGCACGATTTGATGAGGTCCGCCGGCCGGCCCGGCGACTACAAAGTAGTCATGAAGCGCACCATGATCGTTCTGCTGGCCGCCCCGCTCCTGCTCGCGACGGGCTGCTCCAGCACCGGGAGTTCGACCACCACCGCCGGCGCCGCTCCGGCGACCACCACCGCCGGCCCGGCCACGTCCGGCGACTCGGGCGCCCCGGCCACCACCCCGGCGACCGGCGGACCGGCCGCGGCACCCGCCGGCCAGGGCGGCGGCAAACCGGCGTCGGCGCGCTGCCACACCGGCGACCTGAAACTCAGCGTCGGCGCGGGCGAGGGCGCGGCGGGCACCGCGTACGAGCCGCTGGTCTTCACGAACGCGTCGCACCGCACCTGCACGCTGTACGGCTACCCCGGGGTCTCGTGGGTCACCGGGGAGAACGGCACCCAGGTCAACGACCCGCTCAAGCGCGGCGAGCAGCGCAAGCGGGTGACCGTCACGCTCAAGCCGGGCCAGGCGGCCAACGCGGTCCTGCAGTCCACCAACGTCGGCTTCTTCGACAAGGACAAGTGCAAGCCGGTCGACGTGCGCGGCATCCGGGTCTACCCGCCGGACGAGACCACCTCGATCTTCGTCAGCCTGCCCGGCCAGGCCTGCTCGGTGAAGGGTCAGGGCGTCGGCACGATCTGGGCGATCGCGGCCGGTTCGAAGGTCTGAGTCAGCGCTTGCGGGCCACCAGGCCGTTGGACGCGATGTCCTCGACCGCCGGGCGCGGCTGCGGCGCGTCCTGCGGCCACCAGGCCGCCACCGACTGCACGCCCGGACCGGTGAACTCCAGGTCCGGGCGGTCGAACAGCGCCCGCAGCTCGTCGCCGGTCCGGTCCTGCCACTGCTTCTCCATCACCGCGCGCAGTGCCGCCACCTGCTCGGCCGGCATGTACTCCGGGGTGGCGTGGGAGACCGCGACGACACTGCCGGGCGGCAACGCGTCGATCAGCGTGTCGAGGATCGCGCGCGGATCGTCGTCGTCCCGGATGAAGTGCAGCACCGCGATCAGCAGCAGCCCGACCGGGTGGCGCAGGTCCAGGGTGGCCAGCACGTCCGGGGCGGCCAGGATCCGCGCCGGCTCCCGCAGATCCGCCTCGATGTAGGTGGTGCGGCCCTGCGGGGTGCCGGTCAGCAGGGCCCGGGCGTGCACCAGCACCAGCGGGTCGTTGTCCACATAGACGACCCGCGCCTGCGGGTCGACGCCCTGCGCGATCTCGTGCGTGTTCGGCGAGGTCGGAATGCCGGTGCCGATGTCGAGGAACTGCCGGATCCCCTGCCCGGCCATGAATCGGACCGCGCGGTGCAGGAAATACCGGTTCTCCAGGGCGCTGAGCCGCGCGGTCGGATGCCGGCGCTCGATCTCCAGGGCGGACTGCCGGTCGGCCTCGAAGTTGTCCTTGCCGCCGAGCAGGAAATCGTAGCGCCGGGCCGGATGTGCGACGGACGTGTCGATCCTGTCCCCCACGATATGTCCCCTTCCACACCGGCCAGGCGATTCACGAAGATCTTAATGCCTTTCGCCCGGAATGGGGATGCCGCAGACTGGCCGGCATGATCTCCGACGTCCCGTCCCTGCTCACCGCCCTGGCCGCCGGCCGGCACCCGAAGTACCTGTATTTCTGGGGACACACACCGGCACGGGACGGGTCGGTGAGCGCCACCTGCCTCAGCCAGTGGTCGCCCGAGGGCTGCACCGTCGACGGGATCCGGTATGCGACCGCCGAGCACTACATGATGTGGAGCAAGGCGGTCCTGTTCGGGGACACCGCCGCGGCCGAGCGGATCCTCGCCGCCGGCCACCCGCGCGACGCGAAACTGCTGGGCGGCCGGGTCACCCCGTTCGACGAGCCGACCTGGCGGGCCCGCCGCACCGACATCGTCACCCGCGGCAACCTCGCCAAGTTCGGCCAGCATCCCGACCTGGCCGCGTTCCTGCTCGGCACCGGTGACCGCGTGCTGGTCGAGGCCAGCCCGACGGACCGGATCTGGGGCATCGGCCTGACCCGCGACGACCCGCGCGCCGCCGACCCGGCCCGGTGGCGCGGCCTGAACCTGCTCGGCTTCGCCCTGATGACGGTCCGCGAGCGGCTGCGCGCGGCGGCCCCGGCCGGCGGGTAGCATCGGCGCATGGTCGCCGCCGTGCTCTGCGCCCTCTGTTACGGCGTGGCGACCGCGCTGCAGGCCCGCGCCGCCGCCACCGGATCCATGCTCGGCATGCTCCGGCGCGCCCCGTTCCTGCTCGGCATCCTGCTCGACCTGGCCGGCTTCGGCGCCCAGTTGCTGGCCCTGCGCTACCGGCCGCTGTTCGTGGTGCAGGCGGCGCAGGCCGGCAACCTGGCCGTCACCGCCGTCGCGTGCGTGCCGCTGCTGGGCATCCGCCTGAACGCCCGGCAGTGGTCGGCGGTGTTCGCCGTCTGCGCCGGACTGGCGCTGCTCGGGGCGTCCAGCGGCGCGGAGGGCTCCACCGTGGTCGGCACCCGCACCCGCCTCGTGCTGCTCGCCGCCGCCCTGCTGCTGGCCGCGATCACACCGCTGGCCACCCGCCTGCGCGCGCCGGCCGGCCCGGTGGTGCAGGGTGCGGTCGCCGGCCTCGGCTTCGGGCTGACCGCGCTGGCCGTGCGCGCGGTGCCGTCGCTGCAGCCGGCGGCACTGCTGCACGACCCGGCCGCCTACGCCGCGGCGATCTGCGGCGTCTGCGCGTTCGCCTCCTTCGCGGCCGGCCTGCAACGCGGCTCGGTCACCGCGGTCGCCGCGCTCGCCGTGATCGGGGAGACCGCGTTGCCCGCCGCGATCGGCATCCTGCTGTGGCACGACCGCACCCGCCCGGGCTGGGCGGTCCCCGCCGTCCTCGGTTTCGTCCTGGCCGTGGCCGGCGCGCTGAGCCTGTCCAGCTTCGCCGAGCCGGCGCGGCAACCGGCCGCGCCACCGGCCGGTCCGCCGGTCGAGCATCCCGTCTGAGCCGAGCCTCCACCCCGGCCCCGCCGAGGCCCGGGACCGGCCGGCGAGCGGTCAGCCTGCGCGTGAACCCGGGCGGTCTTGTGATGGGCTGGCCGCCGACGTCGAGATCCGCAACGAATCGCGCGTGCACTTGTGGTATGAGCAGCAGTTCGGCGTCCCTTGCTCTGCAGACGAGTCCACTGAGGCGGCGATCGACTCGTTCGCCGCCCCAATGTGCCGAGACGTACGGGCAGTCGAGTCGTTGCGGGTCTGGCTCGAGGACCACGATCGGCCGCATGTGGTGCCGAGCGGTGCAACGACGACATGGCGCCGGTGCGGTGTGGGTGGTCTGCGTCGTCGACGCAAGGTTCGCCCGGCGTTACTCGGCGAACCATCCGCAGCCGAAAGAGCGCGGCCATCGACGCTCCTGAATCATAAGCACATAGAAGTACACCGATCGTGCTAGTACTCCAGCAGGAGATCCGTTCTGAGCTGCTGTGATGGTGTGGTTTTGTCCGTGGACAGCAAGCAGCCACCGCCAAGTCTTGAAGGTTGTGTGGACCCAAGATGCGGCGGTGGCTGCCGCCTACAGAGTAGACGCTCAACGATGGTCTGAGCTGTTCAGCGAGCTGATGAACACGATCGAGGCACGTTTCGCCCGACCCGAACCCCGGCGCCGGGTCCGTGACTTCGTTGCCGGGCTGCTCGCACCGTTGCCGACGAAGAACTGCTGGACGATTGCCGAGCACGCCGGCGACGACGGTCCGGGCGGGATGCAAGATCTGATCAGCCGTGCCAGTTGGGACGACGCCCTGGTGCGGGCCGATGTGCGCGACTTCGTGGCGGCCCGTCTCGGGCACCCGGACGGGGTGCTGCTGGTCGACGAGACCGGCGATCTTAAGAAAGGCACCCACACTGTCGGCGTGCAACGGCAGTACTCCGGAACCGCCGGGAAGATCGAGAACTGCCAGATCGCGGTGCACCTGTCATACGCTTCCCCACTCGGGCACAGCCTGGTCGACGTTGCTCTCTACCTACCGAAATCCTGGATCGACGACCCTCAGCGACGGGCAGAGGCAGGGGTTCCTGGCGCCGTCACGTTCGCTACGAAACCGCAGCTGGCACGCCGCTTGATCGAGACCGCAGTAGCTGGCGGGCTGCCATGCCGGTGGGTCGCCGGCGACGAAGCTTACGGCGGTGACCCGCAGCTGGCCACCGCACTACGCCGGCATCAGCTCGGCTACGTCCTCGCGGTCGCCTGCTCACACCGAGCACCGACCGGCCTCGGCGTCCAGCGGGCCGACCAGATCGCCGCCGGACTACCGAAACACGCATGGCAGCGGATATCGGCCGGCAACGGCGCGAAAGGCCACCGCTACTACGACTGGGCTTTCATCACCCTGCCGCACGCAGCTGACCAGCACCAAGGCCATCACTGGCTACTGATTCGCCGCAACCGGACCACCGGTGAACTGGCGTTCTACCGCTGCTGGTCACCGCAACTCGTCCCGCTGCACCACCTGGTCGCCGTCGCCGGAAGACGCTGGAGCATTGAGGAGTCGTTCCAAGCAACCAAAAGCGGACTCGGACTGGATCAGCACCAGCACCGCCGCTGGAAAGCCTGGCACCGCTGGACCACCCTGGTCATCGCCGCCCACGCATTTCTCGCCGCCGCGACCACGGCCAGCACCACGAGCCCGGACGGCCTGATCGTGATCACCGTCAACGAACTCCGCCGGCTGTTCCACGCTCTGGTCATCGAACCCGGCAGACGCGTCGTCGACGTCATTGCCTGGTCAATCTATCGCCGCCGTCATCAAGCCGCCGCCAGGACCAGCCACTACGCCCGCCAAGCACTCACGGAACCCTGAAACGGATCTCCTGCTGGAGTACTAGCGTTCGGGCTCCCCATCGCCCATGCGGAAGGTGGGGGTCAGTGAACGGGGATCGCGGGGTGCCCTTCATGGGGAGCTGCTCGCGGGGGGAGAGGGAGGCATCCTTGCTCAAGCGGAAGAAGATGGTCACGTTCGGCACCGTAGTGTCCACTTTATTACTATCGGCCCTCGCCGTGTCGCCGGCCGAAGCCCATGGTCACCTCGCTCCCGCGGGGGCAAAGGACATCCTTGACTCGTCCATCGATCCCAACCAGGACCGGCTCATGGACTTCAAAAGCTGGCTTATCGGCCTGCCGGAGCTCGCCGACAGCGGCTACATCGAGTCGATAAACGACTCTTCGAATCTTTCTACGACCCTGCTCTGGAGTGGAGACGAGACCGCCCTCCAGAAGTCGATAGCTGCCGAGGGGAAGCGTCGGGGGATTACCGTCACGTTCGAGCGCCGCAAATTCAGTAGAGCCCAGCTCGACCAGGCGGCCGCCAAGGTGATGGCCCAAGGTAGGGATGGGATGGGCGGCTTCCAGTGGTCAGCGATTTCGACGGTCAATCCGAAGTTCGACGGTATCGTAGTGAAGGGCGCGACCGGAGCAAACATAAAAGGCAAGAGCATCCCCAACGCTCTCGACTCGGATGCCGCATCTGCACTTTCTCGGCGCATTGCTGCCTTGACCGACGTTCCCGCAATGGTTGAAGCCGGCGCATCTGTCAACCTGGACGGCCAGCGGTGGAGTGACTATTCGCCCTTCAATGCGGGCGGGCTCATGGTTCAAGGCAACGACACCTGCTCGACGGGCTTCTCGGTGAACGTCAACGGATCTCCGTACGTCACGACGGCCCGGCATTGCGTGGACCACCATTATCAGACCCTTTCCGGAAGCCGTTCCTACGGGGATGGAGTACGGAACTCCGGTGACGGTGCCGCTCGTCAAATGAGCGCCAAGGGGTCCGGGCGTGTGTTTGACGGCGCTTGGGACAACTCGGCTGGCTACGACAAGAAGGTCATCGGATACGGTGACGTGAGCATCGGGGACAGGATTTGTAGCAGCGGAGCCGAGTCGGGGGTGCACTGCGGCCTCCGGGTCGAGGAGAGCGACATGATCAGCGACAACTATCCGGGCGGCGCCAACTTCAGCGCAATCTATGTGTTCGGTGACGTCTTCGCCTGCAAGGGTGACAGCGGTGGACCGATGCTCACCCCTCGGAACACCTCGGATGTGCTCGCTGTCGGTATGGTTCAGAAGGGCGACGGCCGGTACGAGCTTCCCGCGTTTTCCATTTCGGAGAGGTACATGGTGCTTCCTTGCTTCCGAGGCGGATGGATCACCAGCATGAGGACTATCGTCAACACTCTTCCGAATGCGTCCCTGGTGCTCGGCTAAGTCGCTTCTGATCGACTAACCGGCATCGATGTCGAGTGCGGCCATTCGCTCTCCGCCTTCGAAGGTGAGCCGCGGATGGCCGCGCCGGCTTCTGTGACACGATCGCAGCAGAGAACGCCCGCTGGTCTCAGGCCGGCGGCAGCTCCAGGTGTTCGCGCAGGGTCGTGCCGGTGTACTCGGTGCGGTAGATGCCCCGGCTCTGCAGCTCCGGCACCAGCCGGTCGACGATGTCCTCGATCGTGCCGGGCAGCAGCTGCGGCAGGATGTTGAAGCCGTCCACCGCCCGGGCCTCGTCGTATCGCGCCCACCGGTCGGCGATCTGGCCGGGCGTGCCGACGAAGGTGCTGTGCCGCGGGGTCACCTCGATCACCAGGTCGCGGATGGAGTAGCCGCGGTCCTCGGCCAGCCGCCGCCAGCCCGCGATGCGTTCGGCCTTGCCGGTGCGGTGCTCGATGGAGATGGTGCCGCGGGACGGGTCGAGTTCGCCCTCGGCGGGTTCGATGTCGGGCAGCGGGCCCTCCGGGTCGTAGCCGCTGAGGTCCTTGCCCCAGTACTGTTCCAGGAAGGCCAGCGCGCGCGGGCCGGTGACCTGCTCACGGGCGATCCAGCGGGCCTTCTCCTCGGCCTCGGCCGGGGTGTCGCCGAGCACCACCGAGGCGCCCGGCAGGATCCGGACGGCGTCCGCCGGGCGGCCGTGACCGGCGAGCCGCCGGCGCAGGTCGGTGGCGTAATCGACGGCCTTGTCGAAGTCGGTGTTGGCGGAGAAGACCACCTCGGCGTGCCGGGCGGCCAGGTCCCGGCCGCCCGCGGAGTCGCCGGCCTGGAACAGCACCGGGGACGCCGGGACGGTCGGGCCGGCGGTCACGTCGATCAGGTCGTCGTGCCGGTCGACGGTCTCGCCGCGCCACAGCGCCTTGGCGGTCTCGACGAACGCGGCGGCCCGCTCGTAGCGGCGCTCGTGCGGCAGCCATCCGCCGTACCGGAAATTCTCCCCGGTCCACGCGTTGTCGGTGGTGACGATGTTCCAGCCGGCCCGGCCGCCGGAGATCGCGTCCAGCGAGGCGAGCCGGCGGGCCAGGTCGGCCGGGAAGTTGTAGGTGGTGTTCTGGGTGGCGACCAGGCCGATCCGGGTGGTTTCGGCGGCCAGGGCGGCGAGCTGGGTGATGGCGTCCGGCCGCCCGGCGACGTCCAGGTCGTGGACGCGTCCGCGGTTCTCCCGGACGCGCAGGCCCTCACCGAGGAAGAAGGCGTCGAACAGCCCGCGCTCCAGGGTCCGCGCCGTGGCGATGAACGAGTCGATGTGGGTGTGCGAGCTGAACGCCGGATCGGTCCACAGCAGTTGCGGCCCGACACCGGTGAAGAAGACTCCCAGGTGCAGCACGTGAACCTCCTAGGCGAACTGGTTGACGGGCCGGGGCAGGCCGAGGGTGTCGCGCAGGGTCGGCCCGGTGACCGGGGGCCGGGACAGCGTCGCGGCGATCCGGGGCAGGTCGGCGTCGATGTCGCCGAGGTGCAGCCGGACCCCGTCGACGACCCGGCCCAGCCGGTCGATCAGCCCGGCCGGGTCGTCGCCGGCGACGGCGAGGTCGAGGTCGGCGAAGACCAGCGGCGCGCCGTCCGTCCGGGCCTGCCCGGCCCGGGCGGAGAGCGCGTCGACGGTGTCGAACGGGATCAGCGCGATGTCGAGCCGGTCGGTGACGCCGAGCGTGTCGGCGCCGAGCACGACCAGCTGGCCCTGCGGCGGCCGCGGCGTGATCAGCGGCCCGACCACGGAGAAGCGTTCGCCGGTGAAGTTCACGTGGTGCACCCGGTCGGCGTCGAGGAAGCGTCCGCTGGGCACGTCGCGGATGATCGCGTCGTCCTCCCAGGAGTCCCACAGCCGGCGGGCCACGTCGATCACGTCGGCGATCTCCCGGCGCAGGGCGGCGCCGTCGAGGAGGGGGAGGCCGACCGTCGCGTACGCCGCGGGCCCGGCCGCCGCGCCGACCACCCAGGCGCCGCGCCCGAGCGACGCGTGGTCCAGTGAGGCCAGCTGGGTGGCCAGGTGGAACGGCTCGGTGACGGTGGCGTGCAGGGTGGGCGCGAGCGCGATCCGCCGGGTGCGCCGGGCCAGGTAGGCGGCCCGCACCCCGGCTTCGGGCTGTGCGGCGCCGGGCGTGTCGTCGATGGTGACGAGGGCGAATCCGGCGGCCTCGGCGGCGGCCACGTGCTCCGGGCCGGCGGTCGCGCCGAGCTCCAGCGCCAGATGCGGTTGTCGGTGAGCCATCGAACCTCCCGTACGGCGATTTCCCTGCAAAGCCTATAGCTTAGATAGAGATTTGGCGGTGGTTGCCTGCGTCACAGGCGGGCGACTGTCGAGGGCGGACATCCCGGCCCCGGCGGCCATCATGGCCAGGCACAGCAGGAGCCCGGTGCGGCCGCTCAGCACGCCGGTCACCGCGGCGGTCGCGAACGTGGCCGAGATCCGCTGCGAGACCTGCAGGAACGCCCCGGCCAGCCCGGCCACCGCGGCGGGCGCGCCGGCCAGGGTGAGCGCCTGGTTCGGCGAGACGACCAGCCCGCCGGTGACGCCCATGGCCAGTTGGGTGCCGGCCAGTGCGACGCCCAGCGCGGCGCCGGACAGGGTGTGCAGCACCAGGATGGTGGCCGCGATCGACAGGGCCGGCCCCGGTCAGGGCGGCGGTCACGCTGGGCCGGCCGTACCGGGTGACCAGGCGCCAGCTCTGCGCCGAGGCCACCGCGAAACCCAGCGCGCTGGGCAGCGTGGTCAGCGCGGCGCGCAGCGGCGACCAGCCGAGACCGTCCTGCAGGTGGAGGACGAGTACCAGGGTGGTCGCCAGCGACGCACCGAACTGGAACATCGCGGTCAGCGTGCCCAGACTGAAGCCGGGCCGGCGCAGCAGATCGGGGATGAGCACCGGGGTGCGACCGCGACGCGCGTACCGGCGCTCCCAGGCGATCAGCGCGAGCAGCGCCGCGCCGGCGGCGAGCGCCCACACCGCGCGCGGCGGACCGCTTCCGGCGGGCAGGGTGAACGGCAGCAGCAGACCGAGAGTGGTCACCGCGAGCAGGCCGAGACCGGGCAGGTCGAGGGTGGTCCGGGCCGCTTGCGGCGCGCGGCCGCGGGGCAGCAGGAGGATTGCCAGCGGTACGGTCGTCAGCCCGAACGGCACGGTGAAGAGCAGGATGAGCCGCCACCCGAGGTGCTCCCCGGCCGCGTTGAGCACCAGCCCGCCCAGTGGTGGCCCGATCACCCCGGCGATCCCGCCGACGGTGGCGTAGGCGCCGAGTGCCCGGGTGCGCGCCCGGCCCGTGTACAGGTCCTGGATGATGCCGTACACCTGCGGATTGACGGTGCCCGCGCCGGCGCCCTGCGCCAGGCGGGCGATCGCGACCACCCACGGCGCGGTGGCCGTGCCGCCGACGATCGCCGCCATGGTGAACAGGGCGACCCCGCCGGCGAACAACCGGCGGCGGCCGTGCGCGTCGCCCAGGCGCCCGGCCGGGACCAGAGCGAGGCCGAAGGTCAGCGAGTACCCCGCGATGATCCACTGCAGGGTGGCCGGCCCGGCGCCGAGCGTGCCCCGCAGCGCCGGCAGCGCGGTGGTCAGGCTGGCCTGGTCGAGCAGCGTGGTGAAGGCGGCGCAGAGGTAGACGACCAGGGGAGCGTTCGACCGGTTCCGCACGCGGTCACCATATTCGATTCAACCTATGGGTCGAGTGGGATATGCGTCACCGCGCCGGGCTGCCGCGGCCGGCGGTCATCGACGATGATCGGTGCCGGACGATCCGGGACAGCCGGCGCGCCATTCGCGACCCGCCGGACCGGATCGCCGTCGACTTCGGCGTCAGGGTCACCGTCGACGCCGGCGTGGTGAGCGCCCGCGCGACCAGCGAGGCGAACTTCACCGTCCACCTGGAGTGGATCAGCGACCGGCTGGTCGGCCGCCTGGGACTCGACTGACCCTTATAGTTGCCGCCGTGCATGATCACTCACGACGGCTCGTCGCCGGAAGCCTGCTGCTGGCCGGGGTTCTCGCGGCGGCCGGCTGCTCGGCCCACGCGTCCGCCCAGTCCGTGCCCGCTCCCACCCCGTCCGGTGCCGCGCCCACCCTGGCGCAGGCGGCCACCCGGCTGGGCACCGAGACGGCCCGCTTCACCGTCACCCTGGGCGCCGCCGAGCGGGCCACCGGGGTGATCGACCCGGCCACCGGCAACTGGGAGATGACCGGGGACGGCTATGTCGTACGCCGGATCGGGCCGGCCGTCTACGTCCGGCTGACCGCCGAGCCGGCGCACAGCATGTATCCCGGCCAGTATGCCGACGACCTGGGCCGGTGGGTGCACACCACGGTCCCGACGGATGCCGCCCCGGCCTTCGCCGAGGGCTTCCCGTGGGCCGCGGCCCGGACGCTGGCCGGTCAACCGGGCGCCGCCCCGGGCGCCTCCGGCCGCTTCCGGCTGGGTGGGGGCACCGCCGAGCTGGACGTGGCCGGCCGGTTCAGCCGGATCACCCTGACCGACCCGGCGATGACCGTGAGCTACGCCGACTACGGCCTGCCGGTCCGGGTCACCGCGCCGCCGGCCGACCAGGTCGCCGAGGACCACCTGTTCACGGTCGCCAACCTGGGGCCGATCTTCTGAGCCGACGACGACGCCGGCCCCGCCGCGAAGAGCGACGGGGCCGGCGTTCGTGGTCAGTAACCGAAGTCCTCGGTGTAGTACGGGGTGCCGTCCGCGGCGTACACCGCGCCCAGGCCGACCGTCTTCGACCGGCAGTTCAGGATGTTGGCGCGGTGGCCCGGGCTGTGCATCCACGCGGTGACCACGTCGTCGGCGGTCCGGTAGCCCCAGGCGATGTTCTCCGCCGACGGGCGGGCGTACCCGGCGGCCCGGTCGCGGGCCACGAAGTTGGAGCCGCCCCGGCCGGTGTGCGAGAACTCGCCGGTCTGCCCCATCCACGCGCTGTGCGCGCGGGCCGCCTGGGTGAGCGCGGCGTTCTCGGTCAGCTCGCCGCACCCGTGCTGCACCCGCTGCTCGTTGATCAGCCGGTTGATGTCGGCCTGCAGGGCCTGCTCGGCCGCCTTGGCCTTCGCCGGCGCGGCCTGGGCCGGGGACGCGGTCATCATGACGCCGGCCGCGGCCGGGACGACGAGGGCGGCCAGGGCGAAGCTGCGGAGGAGAGAGCGCAAGACGTGGACCCTTTCGAGAGGTGGCGCCCGGCGTGGCGCCGGGCTCACCGTTCTCTTCGTCGCCTGCCCGGTTCCGGTGATTGCCGGCCGGTGGTTGTCGGGTCGCTGTCCGGTTGCCGGAGCTACGGGCCGCTGGTCAGGTCGGTGACCTGGTGGCCGCTGTTCGCGGCCGCGCCGGTGTTGTTGATGACGTGGCTGATCGTGCCGGTGCCGCCGAGCGAGACGGTGACCATGTCGTGGAACTTGACGCCGCTGACCGCGGGGGCCTCGAAGGCGCGGGCGTTGACCACCGACGGGTTCACGGCGAAGTAGCAGTAGCTGCCCAGCCCCCACGCCTCGTGGCTGGTCACCGTGTCGGCCACCTTGTAGGCGGCCCAGCCCCGGGTGGCGCCGTTCAGGTAGGCGGCCTGGTTCGGCGGGTCGTACGGCATCTCGTTCTGGTAGAAGTACGTCCGGCCGCCGTTGCCGTTCCAGATCGTCTGGTACTGCTGGTAGTGCTCGACGAACAGGCCGTAGAAGGTGACGTTGTTCCCGTTGACCACCAGGCCGTTGCGGGCGGTGTTGGTGGTCCAGCCGACCGTGCCGCTGTTGCCGTGGTCGGCGCGCCAGATCCAGGCGTGGTCGCCGATCACGTCGTTGCTGTTGATCTGGACGCTGACGGTGGCCTTGCCGGCGATCGCGCCGCCGATCCGGACGAACACGTCGGAGAGCACGGTCGGGTTCGCCGCGTGCGTGGCGGTCGAGCCGGTCGGGCCGACCTGCAGCAGGATGGCCGAGTTGGTGGTGCCGGCGTCGAAGAGCAGCCCGGCGACCCGCACCGCGTCGACGTCGGCGACGTGCATCGCGTCGACGCCGCCGTCCGGCACGAAGGTGGCCAGCCCCAGGCCGAGGACCACGGTGCCGGCCCGGGTCACGTTCAGCGTCTGGTTGAGGTGGTAGACGCCCGGCGTGACCAGCAGGTTCCTGCCCGCGGCCAGGGCCGCGTTGATGGTCGCCGCGGTGTCACCGGACTTCACCACGTAGAAGCCGCCGATCGGCAGCGAGGTGCCGGCGGGCGTGCCGTTCGCCCAGGTGGGGCCGGACGCGTTGGTCCGCACGGCGGGAACGAAGACCTGGTAGGCGCCGGCGCTGTCGACGTACAGGTACGGCTTCTCGGCGATGGCCGGCGCCGAGCCGACGGTGGTGAACGGCGGGGACGGGAAGCTCTGCGCGGGTGCGCCCGGCGAGCCGACGAACACCTGGTTCCAGTTCGAGCCGGACCAGCTGCCCATCGCCGAGTTGCGGGTCAGGAACTGCTGCTGGGTGCCCGACTGGATCTGACCGTCGATCTTCGAGTCGGCGATGAACCCACCTGACGACCAGCCCCCGTCGGAGAGCGCAAGATTGCCGCGTACGTGCATTCTCCGGTACGGCGCGGCCTGCGACACCGCCCAGCGGTCCAGCCCGTCCGCCGGGCTGACCGACAAGCCCTCGGCGGACCGCCAGAAGTTCTGCGTGGCGTTCTGTGAGCCGTCCGGCCACCAGTCCGCCTCGGCGTGCACGTGGCCGTTGATGGTCACCTGGTCCGGGGTCAGGCCGAGCCCGGCCACCTGGGTGAAGAACCCGACGTTCGCGTCGACCGGGTAGACGCCCGGCTTGAACAGCAGCGCATGGCGAGCGTTGCCGAACTGATTACTGACCTGGCCGTTGAAGACCGCGTTCAGCTTGCTCTGGATGGTCGAGGCGGGCATCGACGGGTCGAAGATCGTGACGTTGGGACCGAGGTCCGGGTTCGCCGGGTCGGTCGGCACGGTGGTCGGGGGCGTGGTGCCGCTGCCGGAGAACGTCCACTTCTGGTGGGCGCCGCCGGAGCAGTCCCAGAGCTGCAGCTTGGCGCCGTCGGCGAGATTGCCGTCCTTGATGTCGAGGCACCTGTTCGCCGCGAGGTTGACCAGGTCCTTCGAGGCGGTCAGCGTCCATTTCTGGGTGGCCACCGAGTCATAGCAGTCCCACAGGTGCACCACCGCGCCGTTGGCGGTGGCGTTGTTCGCCACGTCGAGACATTTGCCGAGCGCCCGCACCTGACCGTTGTCGGCCAGCGTCCAGTTCTGGTTCGGGCCGCCGGAACAACGCCACATCTGCGGCTGGTTGCCGTTCGCGGTACTGCCGTCGGTGACGTCGAGGCATCTGCCGTTGGCCGAGCTGACGAGGGTGCCGCTGCTGGCGGCCAGCGCCTCGGTGATGCCGGCGACGCCGAGGCCGGCGACCACCACGGTCATCGTGCCGGCGGCGAGCCAGCTTCTGCGGGACAGGGGCATGGTGGGGACCTTCCGTCGGGGGAGACGGGGACAGGATTTCCGTACGCCGGACGGTCCTCAATGTTCTTTAAGACTCCCTTAATGGTTCCGGAACAATCTTTCTGACTTGTTTCAGAGCCGCCCGGGTGTAGCTGGGCATACCGCAGGACGGTGGCCATCGATAGTGACCCCGCAGGGCGGCTGATGATCGACTTTCCGGCATGTCGTCACGGGGTAGAGGAATCGTCGTCTATCTGGCCATCGCCTTCGGCGGGGTGTGGCCGTACCTGTTCGTGGTCCGGCTCGGCTTCGGCTGGTCGCTGGTCGATCCGCTGGTCCAGCTGCCGGTGGCGTTCGTGCCGGCGATCGGCGCGGCCGTGGTGCGCCGCTGGGTCACCCGGGAGGGTTTCGCCACCGCCGGGTTGCGCCTGCGCGCGCCGTGGCGGTTGTGGGCGGCCGGCTGGTTGGCCCCGCTCGCCGCCACCGCGGTCATGCTGGGCTGCGCGTACTCGGCCGGCTGGTGGCGGTCCGGCGTGGGGCCGGCCGGCGGGCCCGGCGGGGTGCCGATGCTGCTCGCCGTCCAGGTGGTGCTCATCCCGGCCTATTTCGGCGAAGAGTTCGGCTGGACCAGCTTCCTCTGGCCGCGCCTGGTGCCCGGCCGGCCCCGGCTGTCGCTGCTGGCCACCGGCCTGATCTGGGCGTTCTGGCACTATCCGCTGGCCTTTCTCGGCTACGCCGACTTCACCGACCGGGCGGTCAGCATTCCACTGTGGACCGTCATGTTCCTGCTCTTCGAGGTGCTGCTCGGCTGGCTGTACGCGGGTAGCGGCTCGGTGTGGGTGACCAGCCTCGCCCATTCCGGCAACAACGTGGTGATGAGCATGGTGTCCGAGCAGCTGCTCGGTGGGCTGACCAGCGTGCAGACGCTGATCTGCACCGACCTGGGGCTGGCGCTGCTCTGCCTGCCCCTACTCGGGTCGCCGGTGTTCGGGACCGGCCCGGGCGGCCGGATGAATGAATGCCCCCCGGTGGAGCGCCGGAACTCACCCGATCGCATGACACCGGGGATTTCCCCGGCGCGAAACAGCCGCGACCGTCGGCAGGCTTCAGGAGTCGGCGACCGGCGGTCGTGCCCGGCCGGCGACCGGCGCGAGGTGGGGGGAGACGGCTATGCGACAGGCGGTGGCGGAGGATCTTGCCACGGTGGTCCGCGAGGCTCGGGCCGGTGACGAGCGGGCGTGGAGCCGGCTCGTCGAAGCCTACGACCCGCGACTGCGGATGATCGCCCGGCGGTTCCGGATCCCGCCCGACCAGGCCGGCGACCTGGTCCAGGCGACGTGGCTGCAACTGTTCAACGGGATCGGCCGGCTGCAGTGCCCGGAGGCGGTCGGCGCCTGGCTGGCCGTCACCATGCGGCGGTTCTGCCTGCACGCGGTCGCCGGCCGGGACCGGGAATGCCCGGTGACCGGCCTCGACGAGTGGCTGACCCAGCCCGGTGAGGCGCCGGAGGCGGACCTGCTGCGCGCCGAGCAGGCCGCCACGGTCCGCCGCGCCCTGGCCCGCCTGCCGGAGCGCCAGCGCCGCCTGCTGTGGCAGATGGCGACCGACCCGGACGCGCGGTACACCGAGATCAGCGCCCGGCTGGACATCCCGGTCGGCGCGATCGGGCCGACCCGGGCACGTGCTCTGGGCCGGCTACGCCGCCTGCTGCTCGACGAGGATCGGGCCGCTCACTACTCTCACCAGCGTGGATCTTGATTGGGGGCGCACGACGCACGCGTACGGCCCGGCGGTCGCCACCCCGGGACACCTGCGCGACCTGACCGCCGTCGAGCCGGCGGCGCGGGCCCGGGCGCTGCGGCACCTGTACCACGAGGTCTGCCACCGCCAGACCATCCATCCGGCGACCGGCCCGATGGTGGAGGCGGTCGCCGGGATCCTGGCCGACGACCGGCTGGGCGTACCGGACCCGGATGCCGGCCGGTCGATGCGGGCGTCGCTGCTGGCGCTGCTCGGCGAGGTCGGCGCGTGGTGCGGCGGATATGCGTCCGAGTCGGAGAGCACGATGCTGGCGATCCGGCGCGACGATCCGGAGGCCGCCGCCTTCCCCGAGGTGTGGGACGACTTCGAGGGCGACCCGGCCATCCTGATCGCCGGCCCGGTCCAGGCGGCCTGCGTGCGTCGGGCGCCGGCGGTGCTGGCCGCGCTCACGCCGTGGCTGGACGCCGACGATCCGCACGAACGCGGCCGGGCCCGGTACGCGGCGGCCTGCTGGGCGGCGCTCGGCCCGCCCGTGCCGGAGCCGGTCATCGCCCGCCTGCGCGAGATCGCCACCGGCGACGGCTGTCGCGACGTGCGGGTCGACAGTGTCCTCGGGCTGGCCGGGGCGGGCGTCGACACCGGGGTGCTGCTCGACGACCCGGACCGGCTGATCCGCACGTGCGCGGCGCTGTCCCCGGCGATGGCCGGCGATCCGCGCGCGGTCGCGCTCGTGGAGGCCGCACTGATCGATGCGCCGGACGGCATCCGGTGGGAACCGCCGCCGCCCTACATCGCGTTCGGGCTGGAGAACCGGCTCGCGGCGCTGGCTCCCGGGTGGCCCGGCTAAACGAGGTTGTGCAGCAGGGCGGCGAAAGCCGCCGGATCCCGCAGGTGCGGGAACGTGCCCTCGGCCCGGCTCGCCGGGTGACCGGCGCCGACCGGCACCGCCGCCCACTCGCGGTAGGCGGCGGTCACCGCCCGATCCGGTCGCCGGGGAACGGCGAACTGCCGGTACGCGGCCGGCACCACCGACAGGTCGGTGTCCGTCCCGTCGTCCACCGTCAGCACGTGCTGCACCGCGTACTTCTCCGCGAAGGCCCGGGCCAGCCGCGCCGCCCCGGCGTGCGCCACCAGGATCGGGGCGCGGTGCAGGTCCAGCCCGCGGATCAGCGCGGCCAGGTCCTCGGTGAGCCGGCTGAGGTCGGCGCGCGGCGCGGACTCGCCGTGTCCGGGCAGGTCGACCGCGACCGCGGCGCAGCCCGCGTCCAGTTCGGCGGCGACCGGCCACCACATCGTCCGGTCGTAGAACAGCCCGTGCAGCAGGACCACCGGGCGGCCGAACCGCCCCCAGCGGTCGTAGACGAGCCGGTTGTGCGGTGTTCCGTGGGCGTGAGTGGTGCGGCGTGGCGGCTGTGGATGCACGAAGTCGGACTTCCCTGAGGATGACGGCGGCCGGAACCCGCACTTTTCGGTCGCGGATGGGATAAAGCGGCGGGTCTACGGATGTAACGAGCGCCGGGGGGCCACCGGTTACGCTGCCGCGGTGACCGCGGCGACATCCTTCCGACTCACCCCGATGCGACCCCGCGATCCGGGCGAACCAGGACGCACCGCGACACCCCTGGAACTCTTCTTCGACCTGGTGTTCGTGGTCGCGGTCAGCATCGCGGCGGGAGAGCTGCACCACGCGCTGAGCGACGACCTCGCCGTCCCGCTCGGCGCGCTGCTCGTCCTGCTCGACCCGATCACCGGGGTCCCGGTCCTGCTCACCGCAGTGATCATGGTGGCGGTCGTCGCGGTGCTGGTGCTGCGGCCCCCGCTGTCAGAGCGACAGAAACTCACCGGCCCCGCGCAGGCGGGTCACCAGCCGGCGCTGCGTCGCACGACAATCTAACCGTACGTCGACGGCACCGGGCAGGCCGCTGCCGACCCGCCGGGCGGTCCGCAGCGCCGACTCGTCGAGACCGTCACGGCGGGCGATCAGCACCCCCAGCCGGTGCCGGCTGACCGCCTCGGCGCCCGCCACGTGATGCACGCCGGGCGACGGACGGGCGGCGAACTCCAGCAGGGCGGCCGCCAGGTCGGTGACGTGGATCGGGCAGCGGACGTCATCGGTGAACAGGACCCCGGACCGCCGGCCGGTGGCCAGATCGCGGACGTGCCGCTCGGTCACCGAATCACCGGCGCCGATGATCAACGACGTACGCACCACGGCAGCGGCCGGCACCAGGCCGCGGACCGCGACCTCGGCAGCGGCCTTGGCCGCGCCGTACGGGGTGACCGGGTCGGGCGCCGCGGTCTCGGCATAGGACGGCGCGCGGCCGGAGAAGACGGCGTCGCTGGAGACATGCACGAGCCGGGCGCCGCAGCCGGCGGCGGCCGCCGCCACGTGCATGCCGCCGTCAGCGGTGGTCGCCCAATCCGACTGCAGATAGGCGGCGTTGACGACCACCTCCGGATTATCGGCCGCGACCAGAGCGGCGACCGCGGACCGGTCCCGGATGTCCAGCCGCGGACCGGTCGGCCGGCGGAACGCGGTCGCCGTCACCCGGTGCCCGGCCAGCCGGGCCTGCCGGACGACCTCCCGGCCGAGCAACCCGCTGCCACCGATCACCAGAAGTCGCATCGCCGGATCGTATGCGCCCGCGTCGCCACCGTCGCCCACGGCTTCACCGGTCAGCAGCCGCGGCGGCCGGGCAGGCCGAGGATCAGGGCCAGGCCGACGGTGGTGTGCATGCCGATCAGGGTGAGCGTGCCGGTGGCGCCGACCGCGCTGCCGAGCGGGCCGGCCAGCGACAGCAGCAACACCACGAAGGCGATGATCCGGTACGTCCGGGTGGCGTGCCGGGTCCGGCGCTCCAGGACGGTGAGCAGCGCCCAGGCGGCCAGGCCGGCCAGCAGCGCGGTGATCACGACGGCGGCCGGGCCGATGTGGGTCGTGCCCCCGCTTGAGCGGACGGTGAGGTCGGTGCCGCCCCACGGGTCGGTGACCGTCCACAGGAGCAGGGCTCCGGCCGCGCCGGCGGCGACGGTGATCGCCCGGCCGGCGCGGCGCCGGGCGGGACGGGGGCAGTCGGCGTCGGTGGCGGTGGCGGGACGGTGCGTCTGGTTCGTCATGCCGATGAGCCTGGCCGACCCGGCCGGTCGCCCACATCGGACCGAAGTCGGCGGCGCCGCTCTCCTAAGTTGCAGCCTCTCCTACTTTGGTCGGTGTCGGCGCCGGCAGCGCCGCCGATACGGTGACCGCGTGAAAACCAACGGTGCCGTCGGCATGGTCCTCGGGGTGTCCGGCGCCCTGGTCACCGCGACCGTCACCGGTTGGTGGGCCGGGCGCCCGATGGTCGCCCCGCTGCTCACCCTGGACGTGGTGGCCGGCGTGCTCGCCTGTCTGATCACCCCGCTCATGCTGTGGCGGCCGGTGCCGGTCGCCGGCGTGCTCGCCGTGCTGGCCGCGCTCTCCCCGGCGGCCAGCCCACCGGCCACGATCGTCGCGCTGCACGTGGCCCGGCGGCACCGGTTCCCGGTCGGGCTCGCGGGCGCGGCGGCCGGCGTCGTGGCGCACGCGGTGCAGGGCTGGTGGCGGCCCAACGACGGGATGTCGTACGGCTGGTGGCTGGCCCTGGTCACCGTCGGCTACGGCGCGCTGCTCGGCTGGGGCGCCTGGTGGCGGGCCCGCGACGAACTCGTCCGGTCCCTGCGCGAGCGGGCCCGGCGCGCCGAGGCCGAACAGGGCCGCCGGGTCGCCGAGGCGCGGATGCTGGAACGCCGCAAGATCGCCCGGGAGATGCACGACGTGCTGGCGCACCGGCTGTCGCTGATCGCCACCTTCGCCGGGGCGATGGAGTTCCGGCCCGACGCACCGCCGGAGCGCGTCGCGGCGGCCGCCGGGGTGGTCCGCGACGGCGTCCACCAGGCGTTGGAGGAGCTGCGCGAGGTGATCTCGCTGCTGCGCGACGACACCCCGGCGGACGACGACGGCAGCCGGCCGCAGCCGGTCCTGGCCGACGTGCCGCGACTGGTCGAGGAGAGCCGGGCGGCCGGCACCGAGGTGCGGCTGCGCGACACGGTCGCCGAGCCGGGTCAGGCGCCGCCCGCGGTGGCCCGCACGGCGTACCGGGTGATCCAGGAAGCTCTGACCAACGCCCGCAAACACGCCGCGGGCCGCGCGGTCCGCGTCGAGCTGCGCGGCGGTCCCGGCGCGGGCCTGCTCATCGACGTCCGCAACGAGCTGGCCCCCGACCACCCCACCCCACCCGGCTGGAGCGGCGGCGCCGGCCTGGTCGGCCTCACCGAACGCGTCCACCTGGCCGGCGGCCACCTCGACCACGAGTCCACCGCCGGCGAATTCCACCTGTACGCTACCCTGCCCTGGCCCCGGTGACCGTCGCGCCGGTGACAGACGGTGGTGTGCCGCGTCAGACAGGCACCGGACCGGCCGCCTTCCGGCCGCTGACGGTCTCCCCGACAGTGGTCCGCGGGCGTCGTTAGCATGGCCGGCATGACGCGGCCGGTGCGGGTGATCGTGGTGGATGATGATGCGCTGGTGCGGGCCGGGCTGACGATGATGCTCGATGGCGCGCCGGGGATCGCGGTGGTGGGGGAGGCCGCGGACGGCGACGAGGTGGCGGCGGTGGTGGACGCGCACGCGCCGGATGTGGTGCTGATGGATCTGCGGATGCCGCGGGTGGACGGGATCACGGCGACCCGGCGGGTGCGCGGCCGGCCGCGGGCGCCCGAGGTGATCGTGCTGACGACCTTCGACACCGACGACGACATCCTGCACGCGCTGCGCGCCGGGGCCAGCGGGTTCCTGCTCAAGGACACGCCGCCGGCGCGGATCGCCGAGGCGGTGCGGCAGGTGGCGGCCGGGGAGCCGATCCTGTCGCCGGGGATCACCCGGCGGTTGATGGATCGGGTGGCGGTGCAGGCCGGAGCGTATGCGCGGGCCCGGAACACGCTGGCGGCGCTGAGCCCGCGGGAACGGGACGTGGTGGTGGCGATCGGCCGGGGTCGGTCCAACACGGAGATCGCCGCCGCGCTGGACATGACCCTGGCCACCGTGAAAACCCACGTCTCGCACATCCTGACCAAGCTCGATCTGGACAACCGCACCCAGATCGCGCTGCTGGCCCACGACGCCGGCCTCGCCTGATCTCCGCCACCGTCACCGAAGCCGGGCGTGCGCCGGTCAGGCGGTGCGCTGAACCCAGGCGCGGGCGAGGGACGGGGCGGTGCGCCGCTCCGGGGCCGGCAGGAAGCGGCGCAGGGTGGCCGCCTCGCGACGCAGGCTGTGCCGGGTGGCGGCGGCGAGCCGGGCGTCGTGCGCCGCGGTCCGTTCGGCGACGGTGGCCTGCCGGTGGATCGTGCGGCGGTGGGCGGTGACCGCGGTGAGCAGGATCAGTTCCTGGTCGGCCGGGTGCAGGCGCGGGTTCCAGCCGTCGCGTCCGGCGATCGCGGCGGGCAGCGCGGCGGACGGCAGGTCTCCGCGGTCGACGGCGGCGCGCACCGAGCGGTGCAGGAAGCGTTCCCGGTCGGCGTATTCGGCGGCGGTGCGCGGACTGTCCGGCGGGGCGAAGGCGGCCGCGGCGCGGGCCCGGGTGAGACGCTGCTCGGCGGCCTGCCAGGCGTGCCAGGTGTCGGCGGCGTGCGTCTCGGCCCGCTGCCGGTGCTCCTGCCAGCGCTGTGCGGCGTGGTCGGCGCGGTCGGCGGCGACCTGGATCTCCTCGGCGTACCGGGCGAGTTCGGCGGCCTCCCGCCGTGAGCGGGCCAGGCCGAGCGCCTCCAGGGCGAACTCGCGGGGGTGGCGCACCGCCTGCGGGTTGGCCAGCAGGAGCAGGGCGGGCAGGGCGAACAGCAGCAGAACCAGCCAGATCGCGACGGAGGCGATGGAGTCGGCGAGCAGCATTGTTCCTCCGGGAAAGCTGACGGAAGACTGATGAAAAGCTGGCAAAAGCTGGATGGAAATCGGCCGAAACGCGGAAGCGGCGGGGCCGGAATGGAGCCGGAAAAGATCAGACAGCGAAAGCCGGGGGCGCGCGGGAGGCGCCGGCGGACACGGTGGTCTGCGCGTTCAGCACCCGGGTGCGGTCGGCCACCGGGACGGTGGCGACGACCGGAAGGTCCACAGGGGAGGGCGGCACGCGGCGGCATGCGCCCAGCGCGGCCAGCAGCAGGATCAGGGAGCGGCGCACCAGGTCCCTGATCATGCCCCCAACCTATCCGGTCGGCGCCGCCACCGCCACCCGACACACTGGCGCCCGAAATTTCCGGAAAAAGTAGTAATTGATGGGACGGCGATTACACCCCGGTGTGAAGGCTATTTCCACCGTGTTATTCGGGCCTAGTCTGAATGGGTCACATAACCCGGGCCGCTCCGGCACGGAATGTTCGTGCCATCATGGCGCTCGTCATTTGGCAGTGCGTTTCCTCCACCGGCGAAGGGTTGAGCCTCAGTGACCTCGGACGTCGATGATGTTTCCACCCCGGAGGATGTCACCGCCGCGGCAGCACCCGTCGCGGTCACCCGCGGGCCGGCCGACCTGTGGTCCCGCCACCGGTCCTGGCTGGTCCCGCTCGCGGTCGTCGCCTTCCTGGCCCAGATGGCCGTCGGCATGGTGACCGCCGCCCGGCAGGAGTCCACCACGGTCGACGAGGTGGCCTATCTCGGCGCCGCGGTGACGTATGCGCACGATCACGACCTGGCCGACAACTACGAGCATCCGCCGCTGACGAAGCTGCTGGAGGCCACCGGTCTGGCCTTCGTCGACGTGAAGCGCACCACGCACTTCGACGGCGACCAGTGGGCGCTGGGCGAGCACCTGCTGTACGACAGCGGCAACGACGCGCAGGAGCTGCTCTTCGCGGCCCGGCTTCCGATGATCATCCTGACCCTGCTGTTCGGGCTGGTGGTCTTCGCCTTCGCCCGGGACCTGACCGGCCCGGCCGGCGGCCTGCTGGCGCTGCTGCTGTACGCGTTCTCACCGGACGTCATCGGTTACGGCTCGCTGGCCGGGGTGGACCTGCCGACCGCCGGCTTCCTGCTGACCGCCCTGTGGCTGTTGTGGCGGGCCCGGTCCCGGCCGTATCTTCACCTTCCGCTCGCCGGTGTCGCCCTGGGCGCCGCGACCGCCAGCAAGGCCACCGCCCTGCCGGGTCTGCTCGTCGGCGCCGGGCTGGCGGTCGTCTCGGTGTGGTTTGCCGGCCGCGCCCATCACCTGGGCCGCCCACCGGTGCTCCGGCTGCTGCTGATCGGCGTCGCCGCGGCCGCCGGGGTCGTCGCCGTCGCGATCGCCACCGTGTGGGTTACCTACCTGATCGTCGACCCGCACCTGCACTGGGTGACCCCCCGGTCGGTGGGCCCGGTGCACGGGCTCAAGGGCGAGCTGTTTAACCTCCTGCCGTTGCCGCGGCCGTTCCTCGACGGGATGCGCCTGCAGCTGGGCCTGGAGAAGGGCACCTACTCCAGCGTGCTGTTCGGTGACTTCCAGAACGGCGCGCGATGGTACTACCTGCCGGGCGCGCTGCTGATCAAGGAACCGCTGGGCATGCTGGCGCTCTGGCTGATCGGCTCGGTCGCGATGCTGCGCTCGGCGAAGCTGCGGCCGGCCGCCCTCTACCTGCTGCTGCCGACCGCGGTGCTGACCGCGACGGCGATGGCCGGCAACCGGAACTGGGGCGTGCGGTACGCCATTTTCGTCCCGGTGATTTTGGCGGTCGTGGCGGCCGCCGTGCTGGTCTACCGGAATCGGTGGCCGCGGGTCGTCGTGGGTCTGCTGGCGGCGTTCGTCGCGATCAGTTCGCTGGCCGCCTTTCCGTATTATCTGACATATTCCAACGAGGCCTTCGGCGGCCCGTCCAAGACATATCTTCAGCTTACCGACTCGAATGTCGACTGGGGCCAGGACATGTCCCGGCTCGGTGACCGGCTGGCCCGCAGATATCCGGGGGAGCAGGCCTGGCTGATCTACAAGGGCCGGGGCCGGGCCGCCTATTACGGCGTGCCCGGGCAGAACCCGCTGGTCCTGCCCCCGGCTCAGGTGCACGGGCTGATCGCGATCTCGGTGCGGTGCCTGACGCTGAAGAGCGCCTGCCTGCCCGACGCCTCCGTGATCAGTGCGAAAAAGGCTCGGGCGAACTTCAATGAACTGCTCGCGACGAGCACCCGGATCGACAACGTCGGCAATTCAATCTTCATCTACCGGCGGTGAGGGAAATGTCGGCCGATCGGGCTAATCCGAGCGAAGGACAGGACATTCTGGCCGGGCGTTAGTTTCCGCAAACCTCAGCGAACCCCGCGGCGGCGGGTCCACAGTTATGGACGCGCCGCCGACATCGTTTGTCCGGTGCCGGGCGATTCTGCGCGCCCGTTGATCGACACACGGGAAGAGCTCGCTGATGAGTGCGGTAGCTGCCGAAAAGGCGCAGCGGCGAATGGACCTCAAGGATCTGGTGTCACCCCTGGGCGGCCTGATCACCCACGTCATGCCACTGCCGGTGGAACCCTCGGAGCCGCCGCTGCGGGTGCACTCGGCGGACCTCGGCGACGTCTCCACCGTGATCTCCAGCGCGTGCGGGCCGGACTGCCTGGGCAGCCTGGACGGCACCGGCACCGGGGTCGACCCGGAGCGGGCCACCGTGGTGGCGATCGCCGAAGCACTCGAACGATACGCCAACATCCTTTACGACGAGCGGCAGATCCGCTGGGCCACGGCCGACGAGCTGGGTGCCGAGGCGCTTGCCCTGGACACCCTGCCGCGCTGCTCGGCCACCGAGCTGGCCGCCCCGGACTGCCCGGTGGTCAGCCCGGACCCTTCCGCACCGATCCGCTGGGTGCGCGGCATGAACACGCGCACCGGACGGCTGTGCTGGGTGCCGGCCGCCCTGGTGTACATGCACTTCTCGGCGCACGGTGCGGAACGGATCACCAACCCGATCTCCACCGGCGCGGCCGCGCACCCCGACCCGGCCCGGGCGATCAGCGGCGCGCTCTGCGAGGTGGTCGAACGCGACGCGATCAGCCTGACCTGGCTGCAGCGGCTGGAGCTGCCCCGGCTGGTCCTCGACACGGTCGGCCCGGAACTGCAGCGCTACCTCGACCTGTGCGCCGGGCGGAACGCGACGATCCACCTGTTCGACGCGACCACCGACGTGGGGATTCCCACCGTGTACGGCGTCTCGGTGGCCCCGGAGCACCCGTCGTGCCGGATCGTGGTCTCCTGCGCGACCAGCCTCGACCCGCAGGTCGCGGCGGCCAAGGCGATCTGCGAGACGGTGTCGGTGCGGATCGCCCTGCACGACGCCAGGCCGCCGAGCGACGACGTGCGCACCTTCACCGGGGTGGCGGACGGCGCCGCGTACATGTGCGCTCCGGAGCGCGCCGAGGCCTTCGACTTCCTGCTGGACAGCCCGGCCCGGCGCCGGCTCTCCGAGATGCCCGACCTGTCGACCGGCGACGCGCGCGGCGACCTGCGCGTGGTGCTGGACCGGTTGGCCGAGCGCGGTCTCGACGCGTACCTGGTCGACCTGACGCCGGACGAGGCGGTACGGGCCGGGATGACGGTGGTCCGCGCGGTGGTGCCCGGGCTGCTGCCACTGTCCTTCAACTATCGTGCGCGCTTCCTCGGCACGCCCCGGCTGTACGAGGCGCCGGCCCGGATGGGTCACCCGACCCGCTCCGAGGCTGAGCTCAACGCCTGGCCGCAGCCGTTCGCCTGATCCCACCGTAAGCCGTTCATCCGAGGTAGCAGCTGGCCGTTCGGCCGATGTCACCGTATCAGGAGTCAGCATGTACCACCTGCGCGTTTCCCCCGTAGGCCCGTTCGGATACGCGGTCGCCGAACGCCTGCGCGACCTGTGCCCGGACGTCTCGATCACCGACCCGGTGGACCGGGCGGCGCCCGCCGCACCCAAGGGGCCGACCCTGCACCTGCTCGCCGCCTGGCGCCGGGTGCCGGACACCGAGCGGGCGTTCGACGAGCGGGCGCACCGCACCGGCGACCCGTGGCTGCCGGTCATCCTCGACCACCCGGTGCTGGAGATCGGCCCGGCCGTGCTGCCCGGCGTCGGCGCCTGCCACGGCTGTTACCGGCTGCGGCTCGCCCAGCACGATCCGGCCCGCACCGTCCGCGCGGCCGTCGACCGGCACTACGAGCTGGACCCGGACGCCGGTCCGGCCGGCTACCTGCCGTCGACCGCGCTGTTCGCCGCGGCCGCCGCGGCCGAGGTGGTGCAGCGGCTACGGACCGACCCGGAGGGCGAGGCCGGCCGGGTCCGCCAGATCGAGGTGCCGACCCAGCAGCTGCGCACCGGCCGGGTGGTCGGCGTGCACGGCTGCCCGCGGTGCGGTCTGGGACGTGACGAGCAGACCCGGTCGTACGACCGGCTGCCGGAGATGATGCGGGGAGTGCTGGCATGATCGGGACCGAAGAGGCGACCCGGAACGACGGGCGGTTGTCGGCCGCGTACATGGCGTACGCCGTCGCCAGTGACCCGCAGTTCACCGTGCCCCGGCGCCCCTGCCTGATCCCCGGCCTGGTCGTCGTCCGGCTCGAGGACGGCTTGGCGTTCGCCGGCAGCGGCAACCGGCAGACCGTGCTGCGCGGCCGGACCGCGATGACGCTGATCCCGCGCCTGCTGCGCCTGCTCGACGGCACCCGCACGGTGGACGAACTGCCGGAGAAGCACGCCGCGGCGTGCGTGTCGATGCTCTACGTGAGCGGCCTGCTGCAGGACGGCCCAGCGGGCGGGGAGGCCGAGCTGATCCCCGCCGAGGTGGTCGACTACCTGGGCCGCAACCTGGACACCACCCGGGTGAACCGGAGCCGCGGCGAGGCGGCGGCCCGGCTGGCCCGGACCCGGGCGCTGATCGCCGGGCCGGAGCGGCTCACCGGCCCGCTGCGTGCGGAACTCGCCGCGGCCGGCGTCGACGCGCACCCGTTCCACCCGGCCGACAGTCTGGGCGACGGCGATTTCGTGGTCGCGGTCGACGACGGGAACCTCGCCGGGATCGACGAGGCGTGCCGGCGGGCCGGGGTCGGCTGGCTGCGTACCGCGGCCGGCGCGTCCACCGCCGAGATCGGACCGATGTTCGATGCCGGCCACACGAGCTGTCTCCGGTGTTTCGCCGAGGGACGGACCGCGCCGGCCGGGGAGCCGTCGCCGGCCCGGGCCGCGATCTGGGCCGCACTGACCGCGACCGAGGTCGTCCACCTGCTGTCCCGGGTCGGGCTGGCTCCGTCGACCGCCGGCTGCACCGCGTACGACCTGGACGACTGGTCGCAGACCAGCACCGGCGCGTACCGCCGGCCCGGCTGCCCCCGCTGCCTGCCGGGCACCGAGCCGGCCGAGCCGGCGCTGGCCCACGTCTACGAGCAGGCGGTGGCGTTCCCGCCGCGCGAGTGGCTCAACCCGAAGGACCACCAGGCACACTTCCGGCCGGCCAACGCGGCGCTGCAGCGCTACAACAAGGAATATCGGTCCGCGCCGCGGATCCCGCTCGCGGACGCGCCGTTCGCGGACCTGGCCGGGCTGCTGCTGCGCACCGCCGGTCTCAAGGACGCGGGGGAGCGGGTCACCCGGTGGGCGCCGACCGGCGGGAACCTCGGCTCGGTGCAGGCCTACCTGCGGGCCGACGACGTGCCCGGGCTCGACCCCGGCTGGTACTTCTACCAGCGCGGCGACCACAGCCTGGCGCGGATCGCCGGGCCGTCGGCCGGGATCGCCCCGGCGCTGGAGGCGGACCGTCCCGCGGCGCTGATCGTGCTCACCGGCGCCCTCCCGGTCGTCGCGGCAAAATATCACGATTTTTCATATCGACTTGTCTGTCTGGACGCCGGGGCGGCGCTCGCCCAGCTGTCCGCGGTGGCCGCCGAGACCGGGCTGGCCACCCGGATCGCCGATCGCTGGGACGACCAGGCGATCAGCGCGGCGCTGCGGATCGACGCCGTGACCGAGCCGGTGACCGCGGTGGTCGCCGTGAGCCGGAAGGACCCGTCATGACCACGGCCACCCAGCACGACCGCCAGCGGCTGCTCGAACACCTGCTGGCCGACACCCGCCTGGACGCCGCGGCGGCCGTCCGCCCGCTGCCCGAGGTCCCGGCGCAGACGGCCGCGGCGCCGGCTGACGGGCCGCTGATCACGCTGCCGCCGCCGGCTGCGCCGCGTGCCACCCTCACCGCGACGCTGGCGGACCGCTCGGCGGCACGGGATTTCGGTCGTACGCCGATGGCCGCCGCCGATCTGTGCGCCCTGCTCGCCGCGGCCGACACGATGGACGCCGGCTCGTGGCCCGGTGAGCGGGCGGCCGGCGTCGACCTGGAGATCCACTGCGCGGTCTGGCGGGTCGACGGCGTGCCCGCCGGGCTGTACCGCTATCCGCCCGCCGGCGACTCCCTGATCCGGGTCGCCGACCTGCCCGAGGGCCCGGCCGCCGAGGAACTCGTCATGCAGCGCGAGTTCGCCGGGGCGGCCGCCGTGGTGGTGCTCACCGGCAACCTGGCCGCCGCGCTCGCCCGGCACGGCAGCCACGGGCACCGGCTGTTGCTCACCCGGGCCGGCGCCGCCGGGCACGCCGCGTGGCTGGCCGCGATCCGTCTCGGACTGGTCGGGTCGGTCTTCGCCGGACTGCTGCCGCACGTACTGAAGGAACTCGCCGGAGCCGACGGCTACCGCCGCGCCGCGCTGTTCGCCTTCGCCGCCGGACACCCCGGCGGATCTTGATCGTGGGTCCGGAGCGCGGCAGCGCCCGGGCCCCGGCCGGCCGGCGGAGGGCGCCGGCCGGCGACCCGCATGACACGACACATCGAAGGAGCTGAGTCGTTATGCACACCGAAATGACCGGGCCGGAGATCTCCGAGGATCTCGACCTGTGGCTGGAGGACGACCTCACCGCCGAGCAACTGCCCACCGTGATCAGCGCGTCCCTGCTGGGCTGCGGCGGCTGTGGCGGCTGCGGGCCGTGCGGCCCCTGCGGACCGTGCGGTCCCTGCGGTCCCTGCGGTCCCTGCGGTGGCTGCCACGGCTGTCACGGCTGCCACGGCTGTCACGGATGCCGTGGCTGCCACGGCTGCGGTGGCTGCGGTGGCTGTGGTGGTTGCGGCGGATGTCGCTGACCCCAGGCTAGTCAACGGCCGGGGGCGCGCCACCGTCGCGCGCTCCCGGCCGCCCGCACCCCCCGGAGAGGCACCGATGTCCGCAGACCTTCGCCCCGCCACCTGGCTGGACGCGCCGATCGGCCTCGCGCCCCAGGTCAGCCTGGTCGACGGAGCCGACGGCAACCCGCTGCTCTTCGACGCCGAGACCGGCACCTACGTGCGTCTGAGCCGGACCGGCGCCCGCCTCGTCCCGCTGCTCGACGGCAGCCGCACCGGCGTCGCGCTGCTCGACGCGGCCACCCGCTCCCGTGGCCCGGACGGCGTCCGCGACCGCTCCCCGGCCCTGCTGTCGTTCCTCACCGACCTGCGGGCCGCCGGCGTGCTCACCGTCGCCCCCGAACCGCGCCGCGGCCGCCGCCGCTGGTTTCCCTGGCTGATCCGGCTCACCCCGCGCGTCCGGATCCCGGCCCGGCACCTCAACCTGCTGCTGCGCCCGCCGGCCCGGCTGCTCACCCGCTTCCCGCGCGGCGCGCTCAGCACCGCCCTGCTGCTCGCCGCGGCGGCCACCGCGGCCATCGCCCTCGCGCTGCTCGCCCCCGGGCCGCCGTCCTTCGTCGGCCCGCCGTGGCTGCTGATCGTCGGTGCGCTGGTGGTCCAGGCCGCCGTCCACGAGATGGGCCACGCCACCGTCTGCCAGGCGCTCGGCGTTCCGGTCCGGGAGGCCGGGATCAAGCTGTTCTTCTGGCTCCTCCCGATGACCTACGTCGACCGCACCGACGCCTACCGGGTGCGCTCCCGCACCGGCCGCGCCGCGGTCGCCCTGATCGGCCCCCTGGTCGATCTGCTCGCCGCCGGTCTCACCGGTCTGCTCGTGCTGACCGCGCCGGACCGCTTCGCCGACCTGCGCTGGCTGCTGGGCATGCAGCTGTTCGTCGTCCTGAACAACCTCAACCCGCTGCTGCCCCTCACCGACGGCCACCACGCCATGGAAGCCGCCATGGGCGAGCTGAACCTGCGCGACCGCGCCTTCCGCTACCTGGGCCACGTCCTGTTCCGGATGCCGCTCTCCGCCGCCCACCAGGCCGTCTCCGCCACCCGCCGCGGCATCTACCTGCTGTACGGCCTGGTCAGCGCCGCCTATCTGGCCCTGCTCCTCACCATGATCGGCACCAACTACTACCGCCTGCTCGCCGCCGCCTTCTAGCCCGCCGAGCCCGGTCGGCGCCCGCTCCTGATCGGATCGTCCGAGCCGGAACGGCCGGCAGCCCGGTCACCGTGACGCCGGGTGCCCGGTACGGTTCCGCGGTCGCGCGACGGGCGGTCCAGGGTCACACGGTGCCTCACACGTGCGCCGGTCATCGTGGGATGACTCGAGTCGTTCGGTGACGCGACGACCTGGTGGGCGCGCTGCGCCGGTGCATCGCGGATTGCGCTGCTGCCTCGGGCAGCCGGCCTGGTCAGGGTGGCGACAGGCCGGCCGTCGCCGGTGACACCTGGGTGGACGTGTGGTCGCTGCGGGCCGGTGCGCTTGGCGTACCTCGGCGGGCGGGGTGGACGATCCGCTGCGGCTGGTCTGCCGGCGCGGCGCGGTCAGAGGAGCAGGCGTAGGGCGCGGTGGACGTTGCGGTCCACGGTGGTCAGGGCGCGGGCCGCGCTGTCGATGCCGACGTCGGCGAGCAGGGCGACCAGGGCGACCTTGGCGTCCCCGTCGGCCTCCTGCAGGGCGGTCTCGCAGGAGGCCGGGGAGACCCCGGTCGCCTCGGCCAGGATCCGGATCTGCCGGTCGCGGAGTTTGGCGTTGCTGGCCAGCATGTCGGTCATCAGGTTGGACCAGGTCCGGCCGAGCCGCACCATGGTGGCCGTGGAGAAGGCGTTGAGCACCATCTTCTGCGCGGTCCCGGCCTTCATCCGGGTCGACCCGGTGAGCACTTCCGGACCGGTGTCCGGGGCGATGTGCACGTCCACCTCGGCGGCCATCGGCGACGCCGGGTTCGCCGAGATCAGGACGGTCTTCGCGCCCGCGGCGCGCGCCTGGGCCAGGGCGGCGCGGACGTACGGCGTACTCCCGCTGGCGGTGACCCCGACGCCGACGTCTCCGGCGACGACCGCGGTGGCCGCCGCGGCGCCGGCGAACTCGTCGTCCTCGGCGTCCTCGGCCGGGCGGGTCAGTGCCGGCAGGCCGCCGGCCAGGTGGGCGACGACCCGGTCGGGGGCCAGGCCGAAGGTCGGGATGAGCTCGGCGGCGTCGAGCACGGCGATGCGTCCGGAGGTGCCGGCGCCGAAGTAGTGCACCCGGTTGCCGTCGGTGAGCGCACTGACCGCGAGCTCGACCGCGGCGGCCAGCTCGGGCAGCACCGCGGTGACGGCCGGCGCGACCAGGCGGTCCTCCGCGTTGATCAGGCACAGCAGGTCGAGCGTGGACATCCGGTCCATGGTGGTGCTGCGCGGGTTGCGCTCCTCGGTGCGCGACAGCGACGCTTCCTCGACGTGCCTCATCAGTGCCTCCGGTCAGCGCCCAGCCGGCGCGGCTGGACGGCGGTGTAGGTGGCGTCCAGAGCTGCCCTGGTCTGCTGGTAGGTGCGCTGGGCGACCCCGACGAACACGCAGTCGATGACGGTGAGCTGGGCCAGCCGGCTGGCCATCGCGCCGGAGCGGAACGTCGTCTCGCGGGCCGCGGTGGTCAGCACGAGGTCGGCGACCCGGGTGATCGGCGATTTCGGGAAGTTGGTCAGCGCGACGGTGCGAGCGCCGTGCCGGCCGGCCTCGGCGAACGCGTCGATGGTGTCGATGGTGGCGCCGGTGTGCGAGATGCCGACCGCGACGTCCCGCTCGTCGAGCAGGGCGGCACTGGTCAGGGCCAGGTGGGTGTCGCTCCACGCGTAGGCCACCCGGCCGATCCGGTGCAGTTTGAGCTGGAGGTCCAAGGCGACGAAGGCGCTCGCGCCGACCCCGTAGATGTCGACCCGGCGGGCCCCGGCGATCAGGTCGACGACCTGCTCCAGGACGGCGAGGTCGAGCTGGGTGGCGGTCTCCTCGACGGCCCGCGCGTCGGCGAAGGCGATCTTCTTGACCACCTGGCCGAGGTCGTCGCTCTGGCTGATGTCGCTGCCGACCGGCTCGTCGTCGCCGGCCGCCCCGGACGCGCGGCCGGCCTCGGCGGCCAGGGTGAGCCGCAGCTGGGAGTATCCGTTGAAGCCCATCGCCCGGCAGAACCGGATGACCGTGGTCTCGCTGGCGCCGGCCCGCTCGGCCAGGCCGGTGATGGTGAGCCGGGCCGCGGTGTCGGCCTCCTCGACGATCACCCGGGCGACGCGCTGCTCGGCGGGGGAGAGCGCGGGGAGCAGGCCGCGGGCCCGTACCACGATGGTGTCGCCGCCCTGTCGTCCGGTCATGGAGAAAAGTTTCCTTCGATCGGCGCTGTCCGTCAATTGTCTCCGTCGGCGTGGCGGCAGGCCTCACCGGCGCGCATAGAGCAGGTAGGGCTGCCGGCGCTGGTCGAAGGCGGCCAGCTCACCGGCCCACGCCCCGGTCACCTCGTCGACGCCCGCGCCCGCGTCGATCATCGTGCGCAGCCGGGACGACCCGGTGAGCAGATCGATCCAATACGTCGCGCCACTGTCGACCCGCCAGGCGAAGGCGGCCTCCCGGCGCGCCTCGGTCAGCATGCCCACGGCGGTGCGGATCGGGTCGTACGCCCGCGGGTCGATGACCTTGATCTCGACCCCCGCGCACAGCCGGCCGGCGAACTTGTCGACCGTGGGCGTGAAGTAGGCCTCGCGGAACGCGACGCCGGGCAACCCCAGCGCGGCCACCCGGTCGTGCCAGCGGAAGCCGAAGCCGGGGCCGCCGATCAGCTCGAACGGCCGGGTGGTGCCGCGCCCCTCGGAGAGCGCGGCGACGCCCTCGACCATGCCGGTGCCGGGATAGACGAGCGCGGTGTCCGGGGTGGGCATGTTCGGGCTGGGCAGCACCCACGGCAGGTCGGTGTCGCCGGCCCGGAGCCCGCCGGTCCACCCGCGGCAGCTGATCACTTCCGGCCGGGCCGGCCGCCCGGCCGCGGCGGGGACGAACTCGCCGTCGTAGAACCGGGCCAGCTCGCCCACGGTCATCCCGTGCTGCTGGGCGATCCGGAGCCGGCCGACCCCGGAGGTGTAGCCGTCGGTCATCATCGGGCCGGCCGCGTGTCCGCCGATCGGATTCGGACGGTCCAGCACGACGTAGCGCAAACCGAGCCGGGCCGCGGCGACCATCGAGTCGTACAGCGTGTAGATGTAGGTGTAGAACCGCGCCCCGACGTCCTGCAGGTCGAAGACGACGGTCCGCACGCCGGCCGCGCGGAACATCGCCAGCCACCGCTGCGGGTCGGCGGCGTAGGCGTCGTACACGGTCAGTCCGGTGCGCGCGTCGGTGCCGGTGCCCTCGCCGCCGCCGGCCTGCGCCGAGCCGCGGAACCCGTGCTCCGGGCCGAACACCCCGCCGATCTCGATCCCGGCCGCGTGCATCAGGTCGACCACGTGCCGGTACCGCCGGTCGACGGCGGTCGGGTTGGCCACCACGCCGATCCGCTGGCCTTTCAGGGGGGCCCAGCCGTCCGCCGCCAGCCGATCCGATCCGGTCACCACCGGGACGCGGGACGGCGGGGCGGACGCGCCGGCGCCGGTGGACAGGGCGACCGTGCCGGCCAGGAACCCGCGTCGGTTCAGCAAAGGGATCACTCCGAGGTGGTACTTCGCCGGTTGGTGGCGGTAACGACGGGCGAAGCGTCCAGAGTGACGGTACGCGGTCGCATGATCACTGAAGGTATTCCAGTGACGGAGGGGTAGCAAGAACCTTCCGTCGCCGCGCGCGTCGCGAAGAAAATTTCCGGATCGGGGAACGGAGGCCGTCGATGGTCAGGCTCGTGCTCAGCGTGGCGGTCGGGCTCGTCACCGGCCTGCCCGCGGTCACCCCGGCCGACGTGGCGTTCCGGCACGACGTGCTGCGCCCGGGCACCGCCGCACAGGCCGGTCTGCGACCCGCTCCGATCGGCGAACTGCGCGATGTCGCGGCGGCCCACCTGCGGCCGACACCCGACCACCCCGGGCACCCGTCGTACGCCGGTGCCACCGTGCTCGCCGCGCACCACGGCATCGTGGTGGCCCGCTTCGCGGTGGGTGACGCGGTCCGCTACACCGCGACCGCCGCCGGGATCGCCGAGCTGCCGCCCGCCCGGCGCGTCCCGGCCCGGGTGGACACCATCTGGGACCTGGCGTCGCTCACCAAACTGTTCACCACGATCGTGGTGCTGCAGCAGGTGCAGGCCGGGCGGGTGGGCCTGGACGCGCCGGTCGCCGCGTACGTGCCGGAGTTCGCGGCCGGTGGCAAGGCCGCGGTCACCGTCCGGCAGCTGCTCACCCACACCTCCGGGCTGCCCGCGTTCCGGCCGCTCTACGCCACCGAGCCGACCCCCGCGGCCCGGCTCGCCGCGGCGCTGCGCACGCCGGTCACCCCGGGGACCACGCCCGGCCGGCAGTACGTCTACTCCGACCTCGGCATGATCGCGCTCGGCGTGCTGGTCGAACGGGTCACAGGCAGGCGCCTGGACCGGGTGGTGCACGACGGGGTGACCGGGCCGCTCGGCATGCGCGACACCGGCTACCGGCCGGGGCGCGCGGCGCGTCACCGGATCGCGGCGACGGAATATCAGCCGCACGTCCATCGTGGTCTGGTCCGGGGGGTCGTGCACGACGAGAACGCCTGGGCGCTGGGCGGCGTGGCCGGGCACGCCGGGATCTTCGCCACCGTGGACGACCTCGCCGTGCTCTGCCAGACGCTGCTCGACGGCGGCGAGTACCACGGGCACCGGATCCTGTCCGCGGCGATGGTCCGCGCGGCGCTCACCGCGAACCCCGGCGGCCGCGGGCTCGGCTTCGAGCTGGCCGCCCGCACCTACATGGGCGGCCTGACGTCACCCGTCACTTTCGGACACACCGGGTTCACCGGCACGTCCGTGGTGATCGACCCGGTGCGTCAGTCCTTCCTCATCCTGCTCAGCAACCGGGTGCATCCGGACCGGGCGTGGGGCACCGACACCGCGGCCCGCCGGGCGCTGGCCGACGCGTTCGCCGCCGCCCATCCGTGATCGACAAAAGTCAGGAGACGACCATGGAGTACGACGTGAGCAGGCGCGACCTGCTCCGGTGCGCCGCCGGGGTGGCCGCCGTGGGCGCCCTCGGCGGATGCGCCCTGGGCGGCGGCGACGTGCCCGGCGACCCCACCGTGACCCGGCCGGTCAGCGCGGCCAACCCGCTCGGCGTGCCGGCGGACGCCCCCCTCGAAGTGGTGATCTTCAACGGCGGGTTCGGCGAGGACTACGCCCGGGAGCACGAGGCGCGCTACCGGCAGCGGTACCCGCGGGCGCGGATCCGGCACTCGGCGACCCAGCAGATCGCCGAGACGCTGCAACCCCGGTTCGTCGCCGGCGACCCGCCCGACGTGGTCGACAACTCCGGCGGCAGCCAGATCGACTTCAACGCGCTGGTCGGCCAGGGCGCGCTGGCCGACCTGACCGACCTGCTCGACGCGCCCAGCCTGGACGACCCGACCGTGCGGGTGCGCGACACCCTGCTGCCGGGGATCGTCGAGGTGGGGTCGTACGGCGGCAGGTTCCTGACCCTCAACTACGCCTATTCGGCGTACGGGATCTGGTATTCGCGCAAGCTCTTCGAGGCGCGCGGCTGGAGCTATCCGCGCACCTGGGACGAGATGATCGCCCTGTGCCGGCGGATCAAGGCGGCCGGCATCGCCCCGTGGACCTACCCGGGGGTGCATGCCCGATACATGAGCTGGCCGATCCTGGCGGCCGCCGCCAAACTCGGCGGCCTCGGCGTGCTCAAGGCGATCGACAACCTGGAGCCGGGCGCCTGGCGCCACGAGGCGGTGCGGACCGCCGCCGAGGCGTACCGCCAGCTGGCCGTCGACGGATTCCTGCAGCCGGGCGCCGCCGGCATGGACCACATCCAGGCGCAGACCGAATGGTGCCGGGGGCGGGCCGCCTTCGTCTCCTGCGGATCCTGGCTGGAGAACGAGATGAGGTCGGTGACACCGCCCGATTTCGCGATGACCGTGGCACCCACCCCCAGCTTCACCGCTACCGACAGCATGCCGTTCACGGCGTTCCGCGGCACCGGCAGCGAACCGTTCATCGTCCCGGCGAAGGCGAAGAACGTCCGTGGCGGCCTGGAATACCTGCGCATCATGCTGTCCAGGACGGCCGCCGCCGCCTTCACCACCCGGGTCGGCAGCCTGACCGCGGTGGCCGGCGCCACCGGGGGGCAGCCGCTCAGCGCCGGGCTGACCGCGGTCACCGCGATGGTCGACGCGTCCCGGGGCTCGGCGTTCACCTGGCTCTACGCCACCTACTACCGCAAGCTGGAACGGGAACGGGTGAACGCGGCCACCCTCGACCTGCTGACCGGGCGCTGCACCGGCGCCCAATGGTGCGACCGGATCCAGCGGTCCGCCGACGAATGCGCCGCGGATCCGGGTGTCAAGAAGTACCAGCGGGTCTGAGATGCGCGGCAGACGACCGTTCATCGCGGCCTTCCTGATCCCGTCCCTGCTGCTGTACGGCGTCTTCGTGGTGTCGCCGTACGCGCAGGCGTTCCCGATCGCCGGCACCGACTGGGCGGGGCTGTCACCGTCGTACGACTTCGTCGGCCTGGACAATTTCCGGCGGCTGCTCGGCGACGCGTACTTCTGGACCGCGCTGCGGCACAACGGGCTGCTGCTCGTGCTGCTGCCGGTGGTGACGATCACGCTCGGACTGTTCTTCGCCTCGATGATCAGCGTGGGGGGACGGGGCGACCGGGCCGGGATCCACGGCGTACGCGGCTCGGGTTTCTATCGGGTGGTCTACTTCTTTCCGCAGGTGCTGTCCGTGGCCATCGTCGGCGTGCTGTGGAAACAGATGTACGGGCCGAACACCGGGCTGGTCAACGGAACACTGCGCGCGATCGGCCTGGAACGGTTCACCACGCCCTGGCTCGGCGACCCGCGGTTCGCGTTCTGGTGCGTGTTCGCCGTTCTCGTCTGGATGAACGTCGGCTTCTACGTGGTGCTGTTCAGCGCCGCCATGCAGGCCGTGCCGCGGGACCTGTACGAGGCGGCGCTGCTGGACGGCGCGAACCGGCTCACCACCCTGGTCCGGCTGACCGTGCCGCTGCTCTGGGACACCATCCAGGTGGCCTGGGTGTATCTGGCGATCATCGCGATGGACGGATTCGCCATCGTGCAGCTCGTCACCGACGGCGGCCCCGGATCGGCGTCCGACGTGGTCGGCCTGCGGCTCTACCGGACGGCGTTCGGCGACGGCCGCTTCGGCTACGCGTCGGCGATCGGGGTGGCGATGTTCTTCCTGACCCTCACCGTGGCCGCGATGTTCCTGCGGGTCACCCGCCGGGAGACGGTGGAGCTGTGAGCGCGCGCCGGCCGATCCTGTCGCACCTGTTCCTGATCTGCTGGGCGGTGCTGACCACGCTGCCGCTGCTGTGGGCGGTGCTCAGTTCGTTCAAGAGCGACACCGAGATCCTCACCGACCCGTGGCGCCCGCCGTCCCGGCTGCGCTGGGAGAACTGGACCCGCGCCTGGACCTCGGCCCACCTCGGCCGCTACTTCGTGAACAGCGCGGTGGTGGTGACCGGCGCGCTGACCATCACCATGCTGTTCGGCGCGATGGCGGCGTACGTGCTGGCCCGCTACCGGTTCCGCGGCCATCGGATCGCCTACTACGCGTTCGCCGGCGGCATGATGTTCCCGGTCTTCCTCGCCCTGGTGCCGCTCTTCTTCGTGGTCCGCGACCTGGGCCTGCTCGGCACGCTGCCCGGGCTCACCCTGGTCTACGCCGCCTATTCGCTGCCGTTCACGGTGTTCTTCCTGACCGCGTTCTTCCGCACCCTGCCGGGCGCCGTCGCCGAGGCCGCGATGGTCGACGGCTGCGGCCACCTCGGCCTGTTCTTCCGGATCATGCTGCCGATGGCCCGCCCCGGCCTGCTCAGCGTCGGCATCTTCAACTTCCTCTTCCAATGGAACCAGTACGTGCTGCCGATCGTGCTGATGCAGGGCGAGGGCGCCGAGAGCCGGTGGGTGCTGGCCCAGGGCCTGACCGCGCTCGCCGTCAGCGAGGGTTACCGCGGCGACTTCAGCGGCCTGTTCGCCGGCATGACCATCGCCATGCTCCCGGTCCTGGCCGCCTACCTGATCTTCCACCGTCAGGTCCAGAGCGGCCTGTCCGCGGGCCAGCTCCGCTGAGCGGAAGGTGGCGGCCGGATCAGCTCAGCCTGCCTGCCGGCCCGATGACCGATACCTCGTGCGTGAGGCATCTGACTCGTCGCCCGCCGGCCGGGAACCCGGTCCTGGTCGGGCTGGCGGCGTTGGCCGACGTCCGGGTGTGGATCACTGGCTGAAACAGTGATCCACACCCGTTCATCCGGACCGAGACCGCCGAGGGGTTTCTCGAATCACCTGCCCGATGGAAGCCGCATCCTGACGCGGAACACCTCGCCAGGCTTCCCTGAGGTCCCTCCGGAAATGCACGAGCACCTCCCGGCCAGGGCCGACAAATCCTGTTGAGGACCCGAAGTCGGTCGGTGACTCAGAGACGTCGTCGATCTGGTGTCTTACTCGCGGACGCCGGTCTCCACCGCCCGGATACCGAACCGCCGGCTGACCGGCATCGGCCTCGCGTTGCGCGGTTACGTCGCTATCCTCGCCGTCACCGCTACGCAAATGACCTGGCCGTGACCAGGTGAACTTTCCCGCTTGGCACTCGACGGGCAGGTGTCGGACCCCTATCCTGACACCTCGGAGAACACCGGGGTAACGGAAGGTCACGCGATGACGACCACCACGGTCGACGTCAACACCAGCACCGACGGCACTCTCATCATTCATCCGCACGGCGCTCTCGACGCCACCGACGCCGTCGGACTCAGCCGCACCCTCGTGCAGGCCATCCGCCGCACCCGCCCACTGCGTCTCATTCTGGACCTGGCTGACGTCCACGATCTCGACCCGATCAACCTCGGCACGCTCGCTGCCGCGTGCCACCTTGGTGATGATCACCAGGTTGCCGTGTTCCTCGACCACAGCTCAGCACGAATCGCCGAAGAACTGACCGAAGCGGGTGTTCCCCGACACCGCCTGCGCAACATCATTTGATCCATAGGGGGCGTCCCGCCACGGTAAGCCGGTCCGGACCCGCCACCGGATCCCGTCGATGACAATCGCATGGTCCATCTGCGGGGCCGATCGCGACCTAAGGCCAGTGGAGTCGGTGGTCCCAGTGGGGACGTAGCGGCGTCACGAATGCGGAGCGCTGAGACTCCGGCGGTGGGGAGTTGACGGAGCTCGACGGCGTGGTCGGGACCAATCGTGCCGTTCAACCGCAGGGCGACGTTGTTCGGGCCGCAACGTGGCTGCCTGACATCCGCGACATCCTGACGTTGATCTTCGACCGGGCAGGGCATCAGGTGCTCGCCGCCGGGGGCGGACTCGCGGCGCTGCGGGTAGCCAGGAGCCGTCCGACAGCGTCCTTCGGTCGCCGCGGGCACAGCGCCTCGTCGGTAGTTCTCCGCAAGGCGCTGGGCGGTGCTGCAGAGAGCTCGGACTTGTCTCAGTGTGGGCGTGTGGCCGGGTGTTGGCGTCGGGCGAACAGGATTGCCACGATCGCGATGAGCAGCGCGGCGGAGGCGGCGTAGCGGTCGAGGTTGAGGCCGCCTTTGGCGATGGGTTTGTCGAGAAAGTCACCGACGACGGCGCCGAGCGGGCGGGTGAGGACGAAGGCGGCCCAGAACAGCAGGGTGCGCGACAGCCGGGTCCACCGGTAGGCGGCGGCGAGGATGGCCAGCAGAGCGGTGAACAGCAGGGCGCCGCCGGTGTATTCGAGGCCGATCGTGTCGGCGGTCCAGTCGCCCAGGGCGGTGCCGAGGGTTTGTGAGAACAGGATGGTGAGCCAGTAGAACGCTTCGGTGCGCGGGGTCTGAATGCTGGTCACGGCGATGGTGCCGGTGGCTTTGTACCAGAGGGCAAAGGAGCACGCCAGACAGATGACCAGGATGGTGGTGCCGCCAGGGTAGCCGAGTCCGAGGGACCGGTCGACGTAGTCGGCGATCGTGGTGCCCAGGGTCGTGGTTGCGACGATGGTGAACCAGTACACCCATTGATGGAACCGTGTCGCCCGGACCTGCAGGATGACGGCGGCCACGAACACCACCGCGAAGATCATGGTGCTGACCAGGTAGCCCAGGCGCATGGACATGGACAGCGAGTCGCCGCCTGTCTCGCCGAGAGTGGTGGCCAGTACCTTGACAACCCAGAAGCCGACAGTGACGGCCGGGACTTTGGCGATGAGATCGCGCAGTCCGTCCTCCGTCTGGTTATCCAGCGGGTTCGCCGTCAGCGGGTCTGAGGTGGCTCGGTTGGCGGGTGATCCGGGCTGCGACATGGTGAACTCCGCTCGCTCGTTGTGGCGATCGTGACTGGCCGGAGATACGCGGGGGATGCACGCGCAGTTCAGATGAGTTCAGGCAGGTCGGAGAGCTGCATTCTGCAAAGGTAGATGAGATCTCAGAGGAATTGCGGCTTTTACTCCTGAAGCGTGACTTCAGTGGGATTGCGGGCCCGCGATGCCGCCGACGGGAGACGGCGTGGCCTTGCCGCCGGGAGTCGGCGGGGATCGCTCGGTGGGGAAGGCGGGTCAGCGCGCCGCAACGGTCAGGGCAGCCGGCAGTGGTAGTCGGGGGAGTTTGCACGTGCGTTCGGCCTGACCGGAAGCCGCGACCCGTTTCATGAGGGTCAATCTAAATGGTGGTTACATAGATGTCTATAGATGTATAGATGCGGTCCCGCTGCTCGTGTCGGCTGGGTTGCTCAAGGCGTTGGCCGGCATGTCCACCGTGAACTCCACGGCCCGCCTGATCGCCGAGGCGCCGGTCGTGGGCTCGTGACGGGCTACGGCCGGCTCCTACCCGTACCTGCTGCGGGAGCCCGCCGTCACCGCCCTACGCAACGTGTCCTGACCCGGGGGGTCAGGGACGCGGCGCCGCCGCGCCGGGGCGGCAGAAACGGAGGTCACCCCAGTGCAGCGTGGAGCAGGGTGCCCAGGTCGTCGAGCTGGGTGGGGGTGAGGGCGGCGAAGGACGTCGCGACGACCTCGTCGGCGAGCTGCTGGCCGGCGGCCCGCAGGCGTTCGCCCTCCGGGGTGAGGCGGTGTCTGACGGCCCGGCCCGGCCCGGGCACGCGTTCGATCAGGCCGCGGTCGACCATGCGGGTGGCCAGGGAGCCGAAGGACTGGTCGGTCTGGAAGGTGCGGACGGCCAGGTCGTGCAGCGAGGCGTCCGGGTGCCGGTGCAGGTGGCGCAGGGTGTCCCACTGGGGCAGGGACAGGCCCAGTGGAGCCAGTGCCGCGGTCAGGGCGCGGTGGTGGCGGTGCTGGAGGCGTTTGACGGCCAGGGCGACGTCGGCGGGGCGGTAGGGCACCGGTGGATGGTAACTCGGGAAACTCAGGTTGCGTATATAAGCTTCCTTATCTAAGGTTCCTTGTATACGAGACAGGGGAGCGACACCATGACCGAGATTCTTCTGGACGACCGGGGCACCGGTAAGCCGTATCTGCTGCTGCACGGCGGTGGCGGGGTGGCCACCATGGCGGGGCTCGCCGGCCGGCTGGCCGCGCGACCCGGGACGCGGGTGCTGCTGCCCACCCACCCCGGCTTCGCCGGCACGGTCCAGCCCGACGGGTTGCGCTCGGTGGGCGACCTGGCCCGGGCCTACGTCGCGCTGCTCGACGAGCGGGACCTCACCGACGTGACCGTGGTGGGCAACTCGTTCGGCGGCTGGCTGGCCGCCGAGATCGCGCTGCTGCGCAGTCCCCGGGTCAGCGGCGCGGTCCTGATCAACGCGATCGGGATCGAGGTCGCCGGGCACCCGGTCGCCGACGTCGGCGCGATGACCCCGGCCGAGCTGGCCGCGCACGCCTGGCACGACCCGTCCCGCGCCCCCAAGCCGCCGGCCGCCGGGGGCACCGGCCCCAGCCCGGACATCCTGGCGCTGGTCGCCTACACCGGCCCGGTGATGAACGACCCCACCCTGCTCGACCGGCTGCGGACCCTCGACCTGCCGGTCCACGTCATCTGGGGCGCCAGCGACCGGGTCGTCGACGTGGCGCACGCCGAGGCGTTCGCCGCCGCGCTCCCGCAGTCCACCCTGACCGTGCTGCCCGGCTCCGGTCACCTGCCGCAGCTGGAGACGCCGGAGGAGCTGGTCGCGGCACTGCTCGGCGACTGACCACGGGCGGCGGACCGGCCGACATCACCGTGGGGACACCGGCCGGCCGAAAACCGGGAAGCTCACCTCGACCCGCAGGCCGTCGCGCCCGGTGGACGACGCGGCGATGGTGCCGTCGTGGGCCCGCACGATGGAGCGGGCGATGGCCAGGCCGAGCCCGGCGCCGCCGCTGTGGTCGATGCGGGCGGCGGCACGTCGGCGGAACGGTTCGAACAGGGCCGACACCTCGTCGGGCGGGATGTCGTCGCCGGTGTTGACGATGATCAGGGCCGGCTGGTCGCCGACCCGGATGTCGATGGTGCCGTTGGGGCGGTTGTACTTGACGGCGTTCTGCACCAGGTTGGTGACCAGGCGTTCGAGCAGGACCTGTTCGCCGAGCACGATCCGGGGCGCGAGCGTCGTGCTGACGGTGAGACCGTCGTCGGGAACGCGGTCGACGACCGCGGCGACGATCTCGTCGAGGCGCAGCGGGGTGCGGGACATCAGACCGCGGTCGCTCTCGCTGAGCACGAGCAGGCCCTCGATGAGCCGCTCGTTGCGCTCGTTGGTCTGCAGCAGCTGGGCGGTGAGCAGGGACAACTGCTCGCCGGTCAGCGGCTGGCCGAGGCTGACCTCGATGAGCGTGCGTTGCACGGCCAACGGCGTACGCAGCTCGTGGGAGGCATCTGCCGCGAAGCGGCGTTGCGCCTCGTAGCCGACCGCGATCCGGTCCATCATCTCGTTGATCGCCCGGCCGAGCCGGGCCAGGTCGCCGCCGCCGTCGCCGGTCCGCAGCCGGTGCCCCAGATTCTGCGGGCCGACGTCGGCGATCAACGGGACCATCTCGCGCAGCGGGCGCAGGCACCAGCGGAACAGCGGCACGCACCCGCCGATGATCACGGCCAGCACCAGGGCTTCGCTGAGCAGCCGCGGAATGCTGGGGTGGCGGAAGAGCTGCACGCAGAGGTACGACGTGTCCTCCGGGGTGCAGGTCCACGGTACGAAACCCCACACCAGGGCCAGCAATCTGGCGCCCAGCCAGGGCACGAACTGGGCGGTGACCAGCAGCACCGCCCCGGCGAGCAGCATCCGCCGGGCGGGCGAGCCGGTGGTCACGCGCCGAGCCGGTAACCGGCGCGCGGCACGGTGTGGATCAGCGGCGGGTCGCCAAGCTTGCGGCGCAACGTCATGATCGTCACCCGGACCGTGTTGGTGAACGGGTCGGCGTTCTCGTCCCAGGCCTGTTCGAGCAGGTCCTCGGCGCTGACCAGGCGGCCGCCGGCGCGCAGCAGCACGTGCAGAACGGCGAACTCCTTCGGGGTCAGCGACAGCAGCAGCCCGTCGCGGGTGGCGGTGTGCCGGGTGATGTCGAGGACGACGCCGTCCTGCTCGAGCACCGGCGGCAGCGCGGTCGACGGGCGCCGGGACAGCGCCTGCAGCCGGGCGACCAGTTCGGCGAAGGCGAACGGCTTGGTCAGATAGTCGTCGGCGCCCAACCCCAGGCCCTCGACCCGATCGCGGATGCCGACCGCGGCGGTCAGCATCAGCACCCGGGTGCCGGCGTCGGAGGCGGTCAGGTGCCGGCACACGTCGTCGCCGCTGCGGCCGGGCAGGTCCCGGTCGAGGACGGCGACGTCGTACCGGTTCACCGAGAGCCGTTCGACGGCGCTGTCGCCGTCGTAGACCACGTCGACGGCCATCGCGAACCGCCGCAGCCCCTCGGCGATCGTGTCGGCCAGAATCCGCTCGTCCTCGGCGACCAACACCCGCACGCCGCGTCCTCCCGTTGCCCCGCTTTTGCCCACCACACCAAAACACTGATAAAGATCGCATAAGTACGTCGCTGACGACGCCCGTACCACCCGCCCGGAAGCATCGACGGCTGTGCTGAAGCTACTCGCGATCGTCATGCTGATCGTCCTGGGCGCGGCCCGGCCCGCCTACGCCATCGCGTACGGCGAGACCGCCGAAGACGGCCGGTACGCGTTCTCCACCCGGCTCACCATGACCGGCATCCCGACCGAGGAGAACGGGACCCGGGACAGCTGGTGCTCGGGTGCGCTGATCGCCCCGCGCTGGGTGATCACCGCGGGGCACTGCTTCCGGGACGCGGCCGGCCGGCACGTGTCCCGGACGGTGGCCGACCGCACCACCGCGACGGTCGGCGGTCAGGAGATCGAGGTGGTCGCCGTCGTGCAGGCCGGTGGCGCCGACGTGGCCCTGGCCCGGCTGGCCGCCGAGGTCACCGGGGTGACGCCGCTGCGGGTCGGCGACACCGCGCCCGCCGAGGGGGAGCAGGTGCGGCTGACCGGGTTCGGCTTCGCCGACGACCAGGGGACGGTGCCGGCCCGGATGCAGACCGGTCAGTTCGTCATCGACCAGGTCGGCGAGCAGCTGCTGCAGATCTCCGGGCGGGCGCCGCGCCGAGCGACCAGCGCCTGCCTGCACGACTCCGGCGGCCCGTACTTCCGGGAGCGCCGAGGGGGCGCGCCGGAACTGGTGGCGGTGGTCAGCGGGGGACCGGCGTGCCCGCACGAGGGCCCGGACAGCAGCGCGCGCACCGACACCCTGGCCGGCTGGATCACCGCGACGGTCACGGCGGCGCCCGGACCGGACGTACCGCTGATCGTCGTCGTCGCCGCTCTCGGTCTTCTGATCGTCGCGGGGGTGGTGACCGGGGTCAGGCGATGGACCGCGCCTGCGCCCGGACCGCGTCGAGGAAGGCATGCAGGGCGGGTGCCGCAGCGGACTGCCGTGTGACGGCCATCAGGCGGCGGCCCAGCGCGGCCCCGGCGACCTCCCGCACGGCCAGTGCCGGGTCGGCGACCGGCAGCGCCAGCGGTGGCATCAGCGCGACCGCGGCTCCGGCCCGGACCAGCTCCAGCTGCACGTCCGCATCGTTTGAGCGGTGCCGCAGATCCGGCTCGTAGCCGCCCAGCGCCCGGCAGGTGCCGACCACCATGGCGTGGTGCCCGGTGCCCTCGGCGGAACTCGTCCACACCGCGGAGTGCAGGTCGGCGAAGGCGACCGGCCCACCGGCGCGGGCCAGCGGGTGCGCGGCCGGCAGCACGAGCCGCAGCGGCTCGGCGAGCACCACGGTGAAGCGCAGTCCGGCCGGGCGGGGGCGGGGATGTCCGTCGTACTCGTCACCGATCACCAGGTCGACCGCGCCCAGGCGCAGGCTCGGCAGGGCCTGCTCCAGCTCCAGTTCGGAGATCTCCACCCGGACCCGCGGATGCCGGCCGGCCAGCCGGGTCAGCGCCGGGATCAGCAGCCGGCGGGCGGCGGACTGCAGGCCGCCGGCGCGCACCGTGCCGCGGATGTCGCCGCTCAGCGCCGCCAGGTCGGCCTCGGCGGCCTCGGCCGCGGCGAGCAACACCCGCGCGTGCCCGGCCAGCAGCCGCCCGGCGTCGGTGAGCCGCAGTCCCCGCCCGGCGCGGGCGAACAGGGTGGCGCCGACCTCCTTCTCCAGCAGCGCCAGCTGCTGGGACACGGTCGACGGGCTGTAGCCGAGAGCTGCCGCGACGGCGCCGAGCGTGCCGCGCTCCTCGAACTCGCGCAGGAACCGCAGCCGGCGCAGATCCAGGGCGACCATGCGGGAATCCTACTGATTCACCTCCGGAAATCATCGCTGGACCTGATGGGTCGTGGCGCCGAAGCTGGGCGCATGGGTCCGTTGCTGGTTCTTCTCTCGGCCGCGTGTTTCGGCGCGATGGCGATCTTCGGAAAATGGGCGTACGACGTGGGCGTCACCCCCGGCACCCTGCTGCTGGTCCGCTTCACGCTGGCCGCGCTGCTGCTGGCCATGGTGCTGGCGGCCGGTCCCGCGCTGCGCCGGATGCCGCCGGGCGGGGGTCGCGGCCGGGCCGTGCTGACCGCGCTGGGGCTGGGGGCGGTGGGCTACGCCGCGCAGGCCTCGCTGTATTTCGCCGCGTTGGAGCGGATGGACGCCTCGCTGCTGGCGCTGATCCTCTACACCTATCCGGTTCTGGTGACCATCGGCGCGGTGCTGCTCGGCCGGGACCGGCTGACCCGGGGCCGTGCGGTGGCGCTGGCCGCGGCGTCCGGCGGGACGCTGCTGGTGCTGGGCGGGGCCGGCGGAACCGGCTTCCGGCCGGTGGGTGCGGTGCTGGCCTTCGGCGCGGCGGTCACCTACACCGGCTACATCCTGGTCGCCGACACCGTGGTCCGCCGGCTGCCGCCGGTCGTGCTGTCCGCCCTGGTGATGGCCGGCGCGGCGGTGACCCTCGGGGTACGCGCGCTGCTCACCGGCGGGGTGCACTTCGGCTTCCCGGCGGCCGGCTGGCTGTGGCTGGGCTGCATCGCGGTGGTGTCCACGGTGGTGGCGATGCTCGCCTTCTTCGCCGGGCTGCGCCGTACCGGGCCGTCGGCCGCCGCCATCCTGTCGACCTTCGAACCGGTGGTGACCGGTGCGCTGGCCGCCCTGACGCTGGGCGAGCGCCTCACCCCGGTGCAGGTGGCAGGCGGCGTCCTGGTGCTGGCCTCGGTGGTGATCCTGCAGACCGGCCCGGGAACGGGCCGGTCCGCGGACCGGGTCCGGCGCGACGGCCGGGTGGCCGCCTGAGCCGACCTGAGCAATGGCGCGGCCGCCGCGGATCAGCCGCCGATCCGGTTCAGGACGAAGTCCCGGGCGGCGGTGTTGTACCTGCGGGTGTAGCTCAGGTGCACCGCGACGCTCCGGCCGCCGGCGCAGAACGTGTCGCCGGTGTCGCAGTAGGACTGGGTCCGTGCCGCGAAGGCGTCGAGCGGCGCGTCGCCGCCGCGCGGGAACAGGCCGCGGGTCTTCGAGGTCCCGGCGTTGAACGACTTGCCCGGCACGTACCGCGGATCACCCATCAGGATCACCGCGGCGACGTGGTCGGTGGTCTTCTTCGACAGCGCGGCGTTCGGGGTGAAGCCGGCGACCCGGCCGGTGCCGGCCAGCACGTCACCGATCACATGCGCGCCCTGCGAGTAGCCCATCAGGACGATCCTGGTGCCGGGGCAGTTCCCGGCCTCGGCGGTGACCTGGGCGGTGAGGGCCCTGGTGCCGGCGGCGACGCTCGGCGGGTACGGGTTCAGTGCCGCCGGATAGTCGGTGGCCTCCACGGTCACGGTCTGCCGGCTGGCCCGGGTCACCGCGGTCGCCAGCGATCCGATGATCCCGGTGCCGGGCGCTTCGGTCGAGGCCCGCGTCACGATGATGTGCACATCCGGACACTTCCCGGCCTGATCGCCGGTCGAGGCGACCCGGGTGCCGGCGCCGGGCAGGGCGCGGGTGGCGGCACCCGGCCGTGCGGCGGTGCCGGCCGCCGCGGAGGTGGCGGGCCGGCCGGCGGTGCTCCCGCCGGCGCCCGGGATCGTCGCGGCGAAGCTGTTCTGCACGATGAGCAGGGCGCCACCGGTCACGACGGCGACGGCGGCGGTCAGCGCGATCCGCTTCCGGAACCTGTTCGGAGACATCGATTCTCCTCTCCGTCTATTCGCACTCGTTGTGCAAATACCTGCCCGGAGATACGGGCCGACCCGGTCGGCGGATGAACCCCGCGCGGCGGAAATATCGGCGGATCACCTTCATGATGTCCGATGCCGCGGCCGACCTCGGATCGTCGCTCCGGTGGCGGCCGGGTCACGATGATCCGGCCGCCGGCGCGGCCCGGGCGATCATCGCGACCACTCCTCGCGGTTCCTGCTGAGTGCTCATCTTCCGCCGGTGATGATCAGACATGCCTGCCGTTCCCGCCTAGAGTCCGGGTATGCCACGTATCGCGGTGACCGGCGGCGGCGGCAAGCTCGGCCGCGCCGTCGTCCAGGACCTGCTCGACCACGACTTCGAGGTGGTCAACCTCGACCGGGAGCCGCCCCGGGACCCGGTGTGCCCGCACACCCGGGTCGACCTGACCGATTACGGCCAGGTGGCCGAGGCGCTCACCGCGATCGACAGCCGCTACACCGGGATCGACGCGGTCGTGCACCTGGCCGCCATCCCGGGGCCGGGCGTGGCGACCAACGCGGTGACCTTCGCCAACAACATCACCGCCAGCTACAACGTCTTCGCCGCGGCCCGGGCGGCCGGGATCAAGCGGGTGGTGTGGGCGTCCAGCGAGACCGTGCTGGGCCTGCCGTTCGACACCCCACCGCCGTACCTGCCGGTCGACGAGGAGTACGCGGCCCGGCCGGAGACGTCGTACTCGCTGGCCAAGCACCTCGACGAGCAGATGGCCGCCCAGTTCTGCCGGTGGGACCCCGAGCTCACGATGATCGGGCTGCGGTTCTCCAACGTGATGGAGCCGGACGACTACGCCGCCTTCCCGTCCTTCGAGGCGGACCCGCGCCGGCGGATCTGGAACCTGTGGGGATACATCGACGCCCGTGACGGGGCGCAGGCGGTGCGGCGGGCCCTGTCGTACGACCGCTCCGGTCTGGAGATCTTCATCATCGCCAACGCGGACACGGTGATGAGCCGGCCCACCGCGGAACTGGCCGCCGAGTACTTCCCGGAGCTGCCGCTGACCCGCGAGATCGGCGAGCACCAGACGCTGCTCTCCATCGACAAGGCGCGCCGCCTGCTCGGCTACGACCCGCGGCACGGCTGGCGCCGATGACACCTGGCGGCCCGGTGCCCGTCACGTGGGCCGTCCGAGGATCTCGTTTGCGGCCCCGGAACCGGTTCCATAGAGTGTTGGCGATCGCCGGCGGACCGGACGGGGGATTCCTGCATGTCGATCGTGGAAGCTCGTGGGCTCACCAAGGTGTTCCGCCGGCCCGACAAGGGTCCCGGCCTGACCGGCTCGGTGCGGCACCTGTTCACCCGCCGCTACCAGGACAAGGTCGCGGTCGACCGGGTCGACCTGTCGATCGAGGCCGGTGAGGCGGTCGCCTACGTCGGGCCGAACGGGGCCGGCAAGTCGACCACCGTGAAACTGCTCAGCGGCATCCTGGTGCCGACCGCCGGCGAGGTCCGGATCGACGGGCTGCACCCGCAACGCGACCGCACCGCGGTGGCGCACCGGATCGGGGTCCTCTTCGGCCAGCGGACCCAGCTGTGGTGGGATCTGCCGGTCGCCGAGTCGCTGGCCGTGCTGCGCGACATCTACGGGGTGCCCGACGCGGCGTACCGGGCCCGCCTGGCCCGCTTCGAGGAGGTGCTCGACCTCGGTGGGATCCTGCCGATCGTCGGCCGCAAACTCTCCCTCGGCCAGCGGATGCGCGCCGACCTGGCCGCCGCCCTGATCCACGGGCCACAGGTGGTCTACCTCGACGAGCCGACCATCGGGCTCGACCTGGCCGTCAAGGACCGGGTCCGGGAGTTCTTCCGCACCCTGCGCGACGAGGGCACCACGGTGATGCTGACCAGCCACGACCTGGCCGACATCGAGGGCTTCTGCCGCCGGCTGGTGATCATCGACGAGGGTCGGATCATCTTCGACGGCGACCTGCAGAGCGTCAAGGACCGGTTCGCCCGCGAGCGGATCCTGCACGTGGAGACCGAGCAGCCGGTGCCGCTGGACACGCTCGCCGCGGCGCTGCCCGGCGCGGCGGTCACCGCGGAGGAGACCCCGACCCGGTTCGCCGTACGATTCGATCGGTTCGCCATGACCGCCGGGCAGGCGGTGACCGCGGTCGCCGGGCTGACCAGCCTGGTCGACTTCCGGATGGACGAGCCCGGGATCGAGGACGTGATCCGCCGGGTCTACTCCGGAGAGCTGGTCCTCGACGAGAACCGGGCGGCCCGGTGAGGGCCTACCGGGCGCTCGCGCGGGCCACGGCGCGGTCCGCCCTGGCGTACAAGAACAATCTGTTCCTGGGTCTCGGTGCCGTCTTCGTGCAGTTCATCGCGATGCTCGCGGTGTGGCGGGTGGTGCTCGCCGACGGGTCCGCGGTGCAGGGCTTCGGCTGGCCGCAGATGCGCGCCTACCTGCTGGTCGCGTTCGCCGCCGGCACCCTGGTCTCGGTGTTCGGGGACTTCCGCACCGCCGCCCGGATCCAGAGCGGGCTGGTCGCGCTGGACATCATCAAACCCGTCGACTTCCAGCGGGCCCGGCTGGCCGAGACGCTCGGCGGGACGTGGCTGGAAGCGCTGGTCGTCGTGGTGGTGGGGGGCGTGACGCTGGCCCTCACCGGCGGGGTGCCGACCCCGCCCGGCGCGGCGCTGGCGCTGTTCGCGGCTAGCATGCTGATGCTCGTACCGCTGAAATTCCTGATCGTCTATGTGAGCACGCTGGCCTGTTTCTGGACGCAGAACTTCATCGGCGTGCAGTGGGCCCGGATCGCGCTGGTCAACCTGCTGTCCGGGGCGCTGATCCCGCTCGCCTTCCTGCCCGGCTGGCTGGCCGCGGTCGCCCAGTGGTCGCCGTTCGCCGGGCTGGTGTCCACCCCCGCGTTGATCTTCGTCGGTCAGGTCGGCGTCGGCCGCGGCCTCGCCCTGGTCGCCGCCCAACTCGGCTGGGTGGTGGCGCTCTGGTTCGGCGCCCGGCTGATCTGGCGGGCCGCCCTGCGCCAGCTCACCGTCCACGGAGGCTGACCATGGGAATGCTGCGGCTCTACCGCCGGCTGCTCGGCGCCCACCTGCGGTCCATGCTCGAATACGAGACCGACTTCTGGTTGCTCGCCGGTGCCACCGTGCTCACCCAGGTGGTCAACGTCGTCTTCCTGTCCGCGCTGTTCGCCCGGGTGCCGCGGCTCAACGGCTGGAGCTTCTGGGCGGTGGTGATGATGTTCGGCGCGGTCGCCGTCGCCGAGGGCGTCGGCTCGCTGTTCTTCGAGGGCATGTGGCGCATGGCGTGGCAGGTCAACCAGGGCGAACTGGACTACTTCCTGGTCCGGCCCTACCCGGTGGTGCTGCAGGTGAGCAGCGCCGAGATCGGCGTCAACGGGGCCAGCAACATCGTCACCGGCGGTCTGATGCTCGGCGTCGGCGCCGCGCACGCCGGCGTCGACTGGACCTGGTGGCGGGTCGCCCTGGCAGTGCTCCTGCTGGCCGGCGCGTGCGTGATCAAAGTGTCGATCAACCTGGCCACCAACGCCGCGGTCTTCTGGCTGAGCAGCCCCACCCCGTTGTTCGGGTTCGCCGTCCACCAGATCGGCGACCTCGCCCGGTTCCCGCTGTCGATCTATCCGGCGGCGCTCAAAATGGTGCTCGGAGTGGCGTTGCCGTTCGCGTTCGTCAGCTTCTTCCCGGTCGCCTACCTGGTCGACGCCGGCGCGGCGCCGTGGGTCGGGGTGCTCACCCCGCTGGTCGCCGCCTACTGCCTGGGCGCCGCACTGCTGATCTTCCGCCGCGGGCTGCGCCGTTACGAGAGCGCCGGCAACTGAGCGGCCCGCCACGGCGACCCGCCCCGGCGTCGGTCGGATTCCGTTTCCCGGTACGGGATTGTGGGCCACCCGAAAGTCGACGCATCGGTGGCCCCGGGGTGTGGAGCAGGGTCCCCGGACGGGTGAGTCGAGCGGCTCCCGGACCCGCGGCGGCGGCTAGGGTGCCTGGTGTGGCGATGCCGTTTCGTATCCACGCCGGGCATCTCGCGGCGCTGCGGGCCCGGCTCGGGCGGATCGCCGCCGGTGTCGGCGAGTTCGAGCAGGACCAGGCCGCGTTCGGTGCCTGGTGCGGCTGGATCCTCACCGGGCTCGGCGACCGGGTGGTCCGGCACGGCGAGCTGGTCGCCTACATCGAGGAGACCCTGCTGCTGTTCGTCCAGGGGTTCCACCGGGTCGCGGACGGCTCGGAGACCTTCGGCGCGATGATCGGCATGCCGGTCGACGAGGACATCACGGTCTACGACTCGGCCACCGAGATCATCGACGGGGTGCTCGACACGGTCGCCGCCCGGGAGTGGGTGGAGCCGCTGCTCGCCGAGGCCGCCCCGGTCGCCGAATTCGCCGCCCCGGTCGGCGACCTGGTCGGCGCGCTGCGCGTGGGCGGGCTCCACTGGGCGGTCACCCACGTGCCCGAGCTGCGGCAGATGCTCGACGACCTGGCCGGCGCCCCCGACGTGGTGGCCCGGCAGGCCGACCGGTGGGGGCGGATGGCCACCGAGCTGGAACGGATCGCCGACGACCTGCAACGCTGCCTCGACCACGACTTCCGCGGCCGGAGCAGCCCCGAGGTCCGCGGCTACCTGGCCATCATGTCGAACAATGTGGTCGGCCTGCGCGGCCTGGTCGCCACCTCCACCGCGATGACCGCCCTCACCAAGGCCGCCGGTGACCTGATCCTGCTCACCCGCGACATCGTCCGCGGCCTGATCGGCGACCTGATCGCCCGGGTCGCCGGCTGGTCCCTGGAATCCGAGGTCGTGCCGCTGCCGCTGCTCACCGCCCGGCTGGCGGTCGTGGCCACCACCGTGCGCCGCGTCGACGCCTACCTGAACGCCCTGGTCGTCAGCATCGCCAACCTGTCCCGCTCGATCGGCGGCTGACGGGTGCACGATGGTGGCTCTGGTCTGCTCGGCCCGCTCGACGCGGCTCACCCGGGTCAGGATGGGCCCTGCCCTCCAGCCCGGCGACGGCGCGGGCCGGCGTTCGTCCGGTCCGGCGATCCTAACCGGCGGCGATCAGGCCCGCCGCGAACAGCAGGTAGAAGACGACGGCGACGCAGAGCAGGCGCGGGGTGACCCGGCCGGTGCGGAACAGGATCAGCAGATAGACGACCGACAGCATGGTGGCGGTGCCGGCCAGGATCAGCGGGGTGTCGAAGCGCCAGGCGGTGCCGAGCAGGCCGATGCCGGACGGCACCGTCGCCTGGATCATCATGGCGCCGGAGATGTTCGCCAGCGCGAGCGGCGTCTTTCCCTGCCGCACCCAGATCACCGCGTTCATCACCTCGGGCAGCTCGGTGGCGATCGGCGACAGCAGCAGTGCGACGACCACCGGGGACAGGCCCATCGCCGGACCGGCCCAGGCGAGTTGCCGGACGAACAGCTGCGAGGCCAGGAAGATCACGACCAGCGTCGCCAGGCTCTGGACGATCACCGCGAGGGTGGCCGGGCTCTCCCGCCGCGGCTGCAGCTTCAGCGGCTCCAGATCGTCCACGATGCCGGCGTCGCCGGTGTCGGCCGTCTCCTTGCGGAAATAGATCGCATAGGCGACGAAGAACAGCAGGCCGAGCCAGGGTTTGAGGGCGAAGGCGACCAGGCCGAGACCGATCTTGAACACGAAGATGGCCAGGAACCAGGTCTGGTCGCGGGCCAGCCGGGTCAGATCGGTGCCTCCCAGGTCCGGCATTTTGACAATCAAAAGCATCAAGCCGGTTATTGCGTACGCGATGGTGCCGACCACTAGTGGGCCACCGAGCGCCGCGCCTACGCCGATGTCGTCACCGGCATGGCCACCGCCGAAGAGGACCGCGATCAGGGTGACCACGCTCTCCGGCAGGGCGGTGCCGGCCGCCGCCAGGATCGTGCCGACGGCCAGCGGGCCGACCCGGAGGCGGACGCCGAGCCACTCGACCGCGTTGACGAACCACTCGCAGGCGAGGTAGATGACGACGGCACAGGCGAGCAGGAGAACGACGTGGATCACGCCGTCCTACTTTTCCCCTTTCGTGGCGCTATTTCAGGGCTTTGATGGAGGCGTTGGCGAGTTCCTCGCCGACCCGGATGGCGCCGTCGACGTGCAGATAGCCGAGGCCGGCGACGTCCGCCGAGCCGAACGACAGCGGGCCGGTCTCCTCGCGCAGGTGCCGGCCGTACTCGTGGAAGGCGCCGATCGCGAAGCTCGTGCCGTACGCCCCGCCGGTCCACTTCTCGTCCAGCCACGGGCTCTCCGAGTAGGCCACCGGCTGCCGGGCCTCGTCGCCGAAGTAGGAGGCCAGCGAGTTCAGCACGGCGGCTCGCCGGTCCGCGGGGGAGAGGTCGAGCAGCGCCCGCGCGTGCCGGTCCGAGACGAAGCCGACGAGCACGCCACGGCGGTCCTCGGGGCGGTCGTCGTTGGTGTTGTCGTACACCTCGTGCACGATCTGGTACGGGCTGAACCCGGTGCCCGACAGGCCGGCCGCGCGCCAGAACGGCGTCGGGTACGCCACCTGGATCTTGAGCACCGTGCCGAACGACTGGTGTGCCTGCGCCTGCCGCTGCGCCTCGGGCAGCGCCGGCTCGAAGGTGATCCGGCCCATCAGGGTGGGCGGCAGCGCGAGGATCACGCGGCGGCCGCGCACGCTGCCGTCCGCCGTGGCGACCGTGGCGCCGTCCGCGTCCCAGGTGATCCGCTCGACCGGCGAGTTCAAGCGGACGATGTCGCCCAGGCGCTCGGCGAGCAGGCGCGGGACCTGGCTCAGGCCGCCCGCGACCCGGCGGTCCAGGACGAAATTCTCGTCGGTGAGGTGGCTGAAACCGCCGGCGCTGGCCGCCATGTGCAGGGCCGAGAGGGTGGAGAACTCGTCGGCCGCCTTGGTCAGCATCGCCGAGGCCAGGAACATCGCGACGTTGTCCCGGGCCTCCTGGTCGTCGGTGCGCATCCCGAGCCAGTCGGCGAACGAGATGCTGTCCAGGCGCTCGGCGTCCGGGTGCGCCCACGGGCGGTCCGGGTCGGTCTCGGCGGCCAGGCGCTCCACCTCGTCGCTGATCGCCTCGATCGCGCGGGCGGTCGCCGCCGACACGGGCAGCGCGGCGCCGGTGTAGGTGTGCCGGACCCCGGCCCGATCGCGGTAGACGTTGGCGCCGTCGCGGTAGCGCGGGAACGTGTCCAGGCCCAGCTCCTCGGCCATCGCCAGGGCGGCGGTCTGGTCCGGGGAGATCCACTGGCCGCCGAGCTCCAGGGGGACACCGTCGACCTCGGCACCGAGCAGGCGGCCGCCGACCCGGTCACGGGCCTCCAGGACGGTGACCGTCAAGCCGGCCGCCGCCAGCCGGGTGGCGGCGGTGAGGCCGGTGACCCCGGCGCCGACGACGACTACATCCGCTTGCTCGTACATGACTGCTCCGCTTCGATTGGTATGGCCGTATAGTATGGCGATACCAAGATCCGCGCCAGCCCGGGTTGCCGAGCGGTTGCTTTCCGGTGGTTTTCGCAGCCTGCGCCGCGGCAGGTTAGCGCAGGTCGGGGCAGTTCAGGGACAGGGCGAGCCAGGAACGGACCATCCGGCTGGCGTCCTCCCAGCCGAAGTCACGGTCGCTCAACGACACCTGGACACCCAGACCGTCAGCCATACCGAGCGCCGCCGCGGCGATCGCATGAGTGTCGTCCGGTTCGGCGATCACGCCGGCCGTCACGCAGTCCTCGATCGCCTCGGTGATCATCGCGATCCAGTTCCGGTACTGCGCCGTCGAAGCCGCCTTCAGCCGGTCGTCGCGCAGCGAGGCCCGCCAGCATTCGGTCCAGACCAGCCATTCCAGCCGGGCCGCGTCGTCACCACCCAGGCCGGCCGCGAGATGGGTGCCCAGCCAGCGGAGCCGGGCCAGCGGATCGGCGATTCCGGAACCGGCCGCCTGAATCTCGGTCAGGTAGCGGTTGGTCCGCTCGTCCAGCGCGGTGGCGACCATGTTCTCCCGGGTGCCGAACGCATACTGCAGGCTGCCGATCGACGTGCCGGCCCGCTGCGCCACATCGGTGAACCGGGTGTTCTCATGCCCGCGCTCGGCCACCACCGCACAGACCGCGTCGATCAGCTGGTGCCGCCCCGCCTCGGTCCGCTTCGGTGCCCGAAGCCGGGCGGCTGCGTGCCCGGCCGGAAGTCGCCCCATCGAAAACCTCACTCGAAGAACCCTGGTCGGGCTAGCTTCGCACGCCCCCGCTCCGCTGCCATCAGCCGCCGCGCCTCATGGACGGGCCGGCTTCGCACGCCGCCGCTCCGGTTCCACCTGCGGCCCCGCCCCCATGGTCGGTTCAGTTTCGTGCGCCCCCACCAGCCGCCGTGGTCGGGCCAGCTTCGCGTGCCCCCATCAGCGCCCGTGGTCGGCTCAGCTTCGCGCCCCCACCAGCCGTCCTACCCTGCGCGCCCCCAAACTCGAGTTCCGCCCTCGGCCTGCTCACTTTCGGGTGGGTTTCAGGCTGGGACGGCTCCACCACAGCGACAGCGTCAGCCCGGTGAAGGTGAGCAGGGTGCCGCCCAGGACGTACCACATGGTGATCTCGGTCTTCTGCCGGTGCAGCCCGATCTCGGCGGGCAGGTCGGTGAGGACGCTGTTGAGCTGTCCGGCGTCGGCCGCCCGGAAATACCGCCCGCCGGTCGTCTCGGCCACCGCCACCAGCGACTTCTCATCGATTTCCAGCGACTGCCCGGACGCGCTCCCGCCGCCTGCCCCGCCCGGATCCGGCCCGCCCCGGAAGGACCCACTGGTGACCTGCCCCGGATCACACACCATCGGCCCGGGCGTCGTCGTCCCGAACCCGATGGTGAACACCCGAAGATGCCGCGCCGCGGCTTGACCGGCGGCGATCAGCGGATCCACCCCGGTGGTGTTCGACCCGTCGGTCAGCACCACGATCGTGTCCGGCTGAAACCCGCCGCTGTTGTCACTGATCAGATCCACCCCACTCGCGGCCACCGCCGGGTTGTACTCGGCGATCGCATCGATGGCGGTGAGAATGGCCTCCCCGATGGCGGTCCCCAACGCTGTCCGGAACCGCCCCACCGCCCGGATCAGTTCCTTGCGGTCGGTGGTCGGTGCCACCACCAGCCCGGCGGTCCCGGAGAACGCCACCAGCCCGATCCGCGTCCCCCGATCGCTGCGTTCGATGAACGTCCGAGCCGCGTCGATCGCCGCGGCCAGCCGGTTGGGCGCCACATCGGTCGAACACATCGACCCGGACACGTCGATCGCCAGCAGGATCGACGCGTTCGCCCGTGGCACGGCAACGGTCGCCTGCGGCCGGGCCACACCGAGCGCCAGCGCCAGCATCCCGCACAGCAACAGCGCCGCCGGTATCCGCCGCCGCCAGGCACCGCGCCCGGGCACAGCCGCCCGAACAAGCCCCAGATCGGAGACCACGAGACTGGCCCGCTTCCGACGACGGTTGAACCACCAGCGCGCAGCCGGCAGCAGCGGGACGAGGAGGAGCGCGGTCAGGGCATACGGCCAGCTGAAGGACATCAGAGGCTCCCTCCGTGCCGGAACCGTTACATTCCCATCATCGATGGGAGTTACCGCCCCGACCCAGCACCTGCCTCTTCCGGCAAACCGACCACCCGCCCCACCCGCTCTCCCAAGCCCCCGTTTCGTCGTCGCCGTGCGCGTCCAAGCCCCCGTTTCGTCGCCGCCGTGCGCGTCCAAGCCCCCGTTCGTCGGCCGCCGTGCTCGTTCAAGCCCCGTTCGTCGGCCGCCGCGCTCGTCCGAGCTCGCTGTTGCGCCGGCCGCCCCTGTTGGTCCGAGCTCGCTGTTGCGCTGGTTGCCGTGCTCGTGCGAGCCAGCCTGGACGCCGTCCATCAGGCGGCCGCCCCGGCTTTCCAGGCGGCCGCTCGACTCGCGGTGGCCTCAGCCAGCCAGCTCCAGCACGTACGATTCGCCGTCCCGCTTGAAGCCCAGCCGCCCGTAGTAAGGCGCCTGCATGCCCGGCGGAGTGATCACCGTGTGGCAGCCCCGATCTGCGAAGAACCGGCTCCGCCGAAAGACGAACTCCCCTGGTGTGAAGTCCCGATACCGCTCGGTGACATAGTCAAGCTCCACCTGGGCAACCCCGCTGTCCGCCACGTGGAACACCACCACGCCAGCGACCTCGTCAGCGTTGAGTACCAGGAAGGCTGCCGCCTCGCGCCCGCCCAGCTCCTGAGGCACAAAATCCGGATTGAACCGGACAATGTCGTCATGATGCCGCTGCAGCGTATGCGTCAGAACCCCGTCATCAGGCCGAACCTCCACCACCTGATAAGCCTTCTCGTCGTGCCGAGTAGCCAGCATCCGCACCAGATACCAAACGTTGATCACCGACAGCACCACATTGAGCCCCACCATCGGCCAAACCCCGAGGGCCGCATTGAACCCGATCAGTACCAAACATCCCACAAGGTTCAAAGCCCGCAGGCGCAGCAGCCGGGTCTGCATCAGCGACCACACCAGTAGCGCTGACCCCGCCCACCCAATCACGTCAAGAAATCCCATCCGACCAGCGTAGATACCCTCTTTCCAGCCCTCGGCCCCGCCCACCTCCTCAACGTCGACACCCCCCCGCCAACTCCGCCCGCGCCACCCCTGCAGCCTGTCCTCGCGCCGCGCCGCCTTCGCGCCCGCGCCGCCTTCGCGCCCGCGCGGCCCCGGACCCGCGGGGCCTCCGCCCGCGCTTGTGTCCGAGCCCGCGCCGCTTCCGCCCGCGCTTGCTTCCACGCCTGCGTTCGGTGTGCCGTCCGTGGCGCTGGGGATCACCGGACCGGCGTTGCTCGGGCCGAGCGGCTCAGGTGGCGGCGGGGTCGGTGAGGGTTTCGACGCGCAGGTACTGCAGGACGGCGAGGACACGACGGTGATCGCTGGCCGAGGCTGGCAGACCTAGTTTGGTGAAGATGCTGGTGATGTGCTTCTCGACGGACGCATAGGCGAGCACCAACTGCTCGGCGATCGCCGTGTTCGATCGGCCCTCGGCCATCAGGGCCAGTACCTCACGCTCTCGGCCGGTGAGACCGGACAGCCGCCCACGGCTCGCCCCCGAATTGAATAATTGTGTGACCACCTCCGGATCCAGGACGGTGCCGCCGGCAGCGACCCGGGCCAGTGCATCGATGAACTCGCTGACGTCCGCGACGCGATCCTTGAGCAGGTAACCGAGTCGCTGCGCCCCACCGCGGAGCAGGGCGTTGGTGTGCCTGCTCTCGACATACTGCGAGAACAGCATGACCCCGACATCCGGGTGATCACGCCGGATCTGGATCGCGGCGCGCAGGCCCTCATCGGTGTGGGTGGGCGGCATCCGGATGTCGATGATCGCCACGTCCGGTCGGTGCTTCGCCACCGCGGCCAGCAGGCCGTCACCGTCGGCGACTGCCGCCGGAACCTCATGCCCACGGTTGACCAGAGTGTCGGTCAGACCGGCCCGCAGCATGGCGGCGTCCTCGGCGATCACGATCCGCACGGCAGCTCCACGGTCACGATGGTCGGTCCGCCGGGCGGACTGTCGACCTTGAGCGTGCCGTCGACAGTGCGTGCGCGATCGGCGAGGCCGACGAGGCCTCCGCTGGGGCGGGCCCCGCCCTGGCCGTCGTCGCTGACCACCAATCGCAACCTGTCCCGTTCACCGCGGACGGCGACTGTAGCGTGCCGGGCCCGACTGTGCTTGGCCACATTGGTGAGAAGCTCGGCCACGCAGAAGTAGGCGATCGTCTCCACCGCCAGCGGCGGCCGCCGGGGAAGGATGACACTCAGCTCCACCGGGATGGCATTGCGCGCGGCCAGTGTGGTCAAGGCGACGTCGAGCCCGCTGTCCAGACTGGGCGGATGGAAGCCCCGGGCCAGATTGCGCAGTTCGACGATGGCCGCCTTCGCGTCCTGATGCGCCTTGCTGATCAGTCTCCGCGAGGCTGGGTCGGCGTTGGTCTGTTCCAGCCGTTCCTTGGCATCGCCGAGGCCCATGGCCACGGCCACCAGCCGGGCCTGGGCGCCGTCGTGCAGATCGCGCTCGATGCGCCGGAGCATCGTGGCGGTGTCCTGGACCGCGAACGCGCGGCTCTCCTCCAGCTCGCGAACCCGTTCCCGGAGCTTGCCGGGGCCGAGCAGGGCGCCGATGGCCAGGCGGTCGAAGAGCAATACGGCACGCAGCATGCGGGGAGCGGCCAAGACCAGCCCCGCGCCGAGCGATGAGATCAGCGCGGCTCGGCCCCAGTTGTCGAGATAGATATTGCCGGGCAGCGGCACCCCGGCGTGGCCGTCCTGTATCGGCACGAGTTTCCACCAGAGCGGATAGGTCATCCCCGCGATCCCGTAGCCGTAGAAGAAGATGGCAACTCCGGCGGTGAGCACGGCCAGCGGCGCTTTGATCAGCAGGTAGACCGCAGCCTGCCAGCCGGCGCGATCGGTCAGGCCGGTCTTGAGCCAGTCGAAGAAGCCCGCGCCCGTCGGCGGAGTGGTCGGTCCGGCACCCGCGAATCCGAGCAGCCGTCGGGCTAGACGGTGGTGCAGCGTGCCCAGGAGCCGGGCGCCGCGCAGCCCGGCGGCCAACACCGGCAGCCCGACCACCGTGAACGACAAGGCCGACCCGGCAACGATGGCGAACGCCACGTAGAACAGGCCGAACAGGCCCAACGGCAAGCCGAGCATGGCGTACGAGAACCGCTTCATGGCGTCCAGAATGGCCGACCGGGCGGGGACGGAACACCCGGTGAGCCCCCGTTGTGGATACCGGGATATCCCGGGGGTCGATTGGGGGGACTGCCTGGTCGAATCGACGCCGTCGAACCGGAAGAGTCGAAGCCGGACCTCGACGAAGGAGCGAACATGAAGACGACCGCACTCCAAACGATCTGTGCAGGCACGATGGCGACCGGATTGTTGGCTTTCGGTGGCGCCGCGCATGCCGCGATGCCACCCGCCTCTCCGCCCGCCGCCCTGCGGGAGGCGATCGATGAGGCGGTCAGCGCGGGCAATCCCGCAGTCCTTTCCTATGTACGACGTGAGGGTCGCTCCTGGCAGCTCGCCGCCGGGACCGCCGACCTGGCATCCGGCCGGGCCGCCCAGCCCGGCGACCGATGGCGGATCTTCAGCAACACCAAATCATTCGTCGCCACCGTTCTCCTGCAGTTGGAGGGCGAGGGACGCCTGAGTCTGGACGACAGCATCGAGCGGTGGCTGCCGGGTGTCGTCCGGGGCAACGGCAATGACGGCCGACGGATCACCGTGCGCCAACTTCTGAACCACACCAGTGGCATCTACGACCCGGGCAACGATCCGGTCTTCGGCACCGACAAGGGCGGGCACACCCCAGAGCAGGTGGTGGACGCCGCCATGGCCCATCCGCCGCTGTTCCCGGCCGGGCAGCAGTGGGACTACTCGAACACCAACTACCTGCTCGCCGGCATGATCGTCGAGGCGGTCTCCGGCCATGCCGTGGACAAGGAAATCGAGCGGCGGATCCTCCGCCCGCTAGGCCTCAAGCACACGTCCTTCCCGCTCACCGACCCCCGGATTCCCGGCCCGCACCTGCACGGGTACGACATGGGTTATCGCGACGTGACGCACTTCAACCCGTCGGGGGAGTGGACAGCCGGGGCGATGCTTTCCACCACCGCTGACCTGGCGCGCTTCGACGCCGCGCTGTTCAGCGGCCGGCTGTTGAAGCCCGTCCAGCAGCGTGAGCTGCAGACGACGGTGTTCGAACAGAATTATGGGCTCGGGGTCCAGCAAGGGACGATCCCTTGCGGCGACGCCCAGGTGACGGTCTGGCAGACCGACGGCGGTGGACCGGGGTTCACCAGTCTGTCGATGACGACTCCCGGCGCCGCGCGGCAACTCGTGCTCGTCGCCAACGTCTTCGACCTGGGCCGTGACCAGCGGGACATTCCGGGCGAGGACCCGACCCCGGACGCCCGTCCCGCCTACTTCAAGGCCATCACCAGCGTGTTCTGCCCCTGATCGGCCTCCCTCGCCGTCGACGGCGGGGTAGCGAGGCGAACGCTGGATAGCGGTGCCGAGTGAGGCGGACACGGCAGGAGGGAGCCGAGCGCGGCAAGTCAGCAGGGAGCGATGTCAGAGGCGGCGGGAGAACAGTGCGAGGAGCAGAGCGGCTCGGGACTGGGCAACATTCAGGTCGGTGCCGGGTCAGGGTGCCTACCCGAATCGCTTTGGTCATCGGCACAGGGCCGATCCACATGTTTGCCGCGAAGTCGGATGACCGCAGCGATGCTGCCGCAGGCGACGCCATCCTGGCCCAACCGTGATCGAATCCCAAGGTGACCTCATTTGACCCGCGGACCGGCAGGTCCGTGCCCGGGCGGCATTCCTCGCCGGGAGGTGCGCCGATGATCGGGCCGCATTCGGGTCGCCCTGACCCACGGGACCGCATGCCGATGCCCGACGATCGATCGGCGGACAGTGAGCCGCTGTCGGATGGCGGCCAGGCATGGAGCGGCGAGCCGACGGTGGGCGGTCAGCCGTCGGACGGCGGCCGGTCATGGAGCGGCGAGCCGACGGTGGGCGGTCAGTCGTCGGACGGCGGCCGGATGTGGAACGAGGAGCCGCTGTCGGATGGGCGGCCGTCGGAGGGTCGGTTGTCGGCGGATGCCCGGCCGCTCGCCGGACTGGTGGTGGCGGACTTCAGCCGGGTTCTTGCCGGGCCGTTGGCGACGATGACCCTCGCGGATCTGGGCGCTACCGTGATCAAGGTCGAGCGGCCCGGGAGTGGTGACGACACCCGCAGTTGGGGGCCGCCGTGGGGGACGCATTCATCGGCGTATTTCGAGGGGCTCAATCGCAGCAAGTACAGCATCGCGCTGGACCTGTCCGACCCCGGCGACCGAGCGACCGCGCTCGCCCTGGCGGCCCGGGCCGACGTCATGGTGCAGAATTTGCGGCTGACCGGTTTCGGGCTGGACTACGCGTCGGTCGCGGCGATCAACCCGGGCGTCGTCTACTGCTCGATCACCGGCTTCGGCCCGGATGCTGACCTGCCCGGATACGACTTCGTCGTGCAGGCGGTCGGCGGGCTGATGAGCATCACCGGTGAGTCCACCGGCGAGCCGCTGAAGGTCGGCGTCGCGCTGGTCGACGTGCTGACCGCGAAGGATGCCACGATCGGGATCCTGGCCGCCCTGCACCGGCGGCGCGAGACCGGCGCGGGCGATCACGTGCAGGTCGACCTGCTGTCCAGCCTGCTCGGGGGTCTGGTCAACCAGGCGTCCGGCTACCTGGCGACCGGGCGGGCGCCCGGCCGGATGGGTAACCGGCACCCGTCGATCGCGCCGTACGAGACTCTGCGCTGCGCCGATGTGCCGATCGCGGTGGCCTGCGGGAACGACCGCCAGTTCGCCCGACTGAGCGCCGTTCTGGGGGTACCGGGACTGGCCGAGGATTACCGGTTCGTCGATAACCCGTCCCGGGTGGCGCACCGGGAGGTACTGGTCGACGCCCTCGAAGCGGCGCTCGCCGCCGAGACCGCGGCGGTCTGGGAGCGGCGTCTCACGGCGGCCGGCATCGCCGCCGGCGTGGTGCGCGACATCGGCCAGGCCATCGACCGGGCCACCGATCTGGGCCTGGACCCGGTCGTCGACGGGCAGATCCGGCACCCCGTCCGGTATGCCAACGCCGCAACACGACCTCCGGCAGCACCGCCGCGGCTGGGGGAGCACAGCGATCTCGTTCGCGCCTGGCTCAGCGGCGACCCTGCGACCGGGCTCGGCTGAGATGGCGTCGACGACCGGTTCCCGGCCCGCCGCGGTCGGCGTCTCGCTGTCCCGCGCATCCTCGACCGGTGACAGGTCCCGGTCAGCCCGCAGGTGGTCGGCTAGAGTGCCGGGGTGCGGGTGGTGGTCACGGGAGCGGCGGGGTTCATCGGAAGCCGGCTCGTGCGAGCGCTGCTGGGCGACGGGCACGACGTCGTGGCGGTGGACGCGATCGAGCGGGCCGGGGCGCCCGCAGCGGCCGCCGAGAACGCGGCGGCACTGGGGGTTCCGTTGACCCACTGTGATCTTGCGACGGCTGATCTCACCGGGCTGGTCGACGCGGATGTGGTCTTTCACCTCGCGGGGCGGCCGGGGGTGCGGTCCTCGTGGGGTTCCGGGGCAGCCGACGCTCACCGGGACAATGTCGTGGCGACCGAGCGGCTGCTGGCGGCATGCCGGAGGACACGGCCACGGTTCGTGCTCGCGTCCAGTTCGTCGGTCTACGGGAGTGCGGAGCATCCCTGCACGGAGGACGACCCGATCTCGCCGCGGAGTCCCTACGCACGATCGAAGGCGGCGGCGGAGCGGCTGGCGCGGCAGGCGGCAGAGGACGGGCTGCCGGCGGTGGTTCTCCGATACTTCTCCGTGTACGGGCCGGGGCAGCGACCGGACATGGCCTTCCACCGGTTCATCGAGGCGGGCCTCGACGGGGAGCCGGCACCGCTGTACGGCAACGGGCAGAGCCGGTCCTTCACCTTCGTCGATGATGTCGTCGCGGCGACCATCCGGGCCGCGCAGGTTCCGCTGCCGCCCGGGACGGTGCTGAATGTGGGACATCCGGTGACCGTCGGGGTCCGGGAGGCGCTCGGCCGGATCGGGGTGCTGCTCGGCGCGACACCCCCGACCGTGCCGGCGGGGGTGGCGCGCGGCGACGTGACCCGGACGTGGGCCGCGACCGGACGGGCGGAAAGGTTGCTCGGCTGGCGGGCCCGCACCGCCCTGGACGAGGGGCTCGCCGAGCAGATCGCCTGGCACCGAAGCCGGCGACGGGAGCACAGCCATGCCTGACGACCGCCGAGGCCCGGCCCGGGAGGGCGGGACGCCGGACGATCCGCGAGCGGGTGCGCCGCGAAGTGGCGGCCACCGGGCTGCCTACATCGCGTTCGACCGGTTTCCCTCGACCAAGGGGTCGGCGGTGCACATCCGGCACATGGCCGGCGAGTTGTTCGAACGGTACGGCGGCGGCCTGCTCTGTGTGCTCGGCGGTGGCGGCCTGCCGGCCTACCAGTTCGAGAACGGTGTGGAGATCGTCCGGTTCACCGAGGTGATCCCCAATCTGCTGGACCGGGCCGAGGCGTTCTCCGCCTGGGTGTCCGATCGGCTCGCGCCGCATCGGGGCACGCTGCGGCTGGTGCACGTGCGGGATCCGTGGGGCGCACTGCCCGCGCTCGATGCCGGCGGACGGCTGGTCTACGAGGCCAACGGGCTGCCGTCGATCGAGCTGCCGTACGCCTGGCCGCTGGCCGCTCCCACGACCCTCGCCAAGGTCCGCGCACTGGAGGAGAGGTGCCTGCGGCGGGCCGCGGCGGTCGTCGTACCGTCGTACGTCATCGAAGCGGCCGTGATCGAGCGCGGCGTGGCGCCGGAAAACGTCCACCTGGTGCCCAATGGCGCGGATCCGGTGCCGCCGGATGTGCCACGACCGGCGGCGGCCCCGGGCCGGTATCTGATCTATGTGGGTGCCCTGCAGCCCTGGCAGGGCGTCGACGTGTTGCTGCGGGCGTTCGCCCGGCTCGCCGACCTGACCGACCTGGAGCTGGTGATCTGTTCGTCGGTGTCGCCGGCCCGGGCGCGGCCGCTGGTCCGGCTCGCCGAGCGGCTCGGGGTGAGCGCGCGGGTCCGGTGGCAGTACACGTTGCCGCATGCGGAGGTGGCGGCCTGGCTCACGCATGCCGAGTTGTCGGTGGCGCCGCTGACCGCCGGCCCGCGGAACCTGGAGCAGGGATGCAGTCCGATCAAGGTGTGGGAGTCGATGGCGGCCGGGACGGCGGTGGTCGCCTCCGATCTGCCGGTGATCCGGGAGGTGCTCGGCGGGTACGGGCGGCTGGTGCCACCGGACCGGCCGGCCGAGCTGGCGCGGGCGATCCGGGTGCTGCTGGAGTATCCGGCGGTGGCCCGCGATCTCGGGCAGCGCGCCCGGCGGCACGTCGAGGACGGCTTCACCTGGAAGCATGCGCGGGCCCGGCTGGCCGCCGTGTATGACCGGGTAGACCAGCACTGATACCGTCCGATCATGTTCTGGCGGGAGCAGAAGGCGGCCATCGCGGGGTTCCACCCGCTGCACCAGGCCCTCATCGCGCAGCGCGGGGTCGCCGCGACCCTGCCGGCGGCCGGCTGGGCGGCGTTCGTCACCAGCCTCCAGCAGCATGCCGGGCTGATCCGGCGCCGCAAGTGGGCGCTGCCGGCGCGGACCCTCGACGTGGTGGTGCCGTTGATCCTGGAGCTCTGCTCGGATCTCGGGCCGGAGGGAACACTGTCGGTCACCGCCGATCTGCGCGGGTTGGACGCGCCCGGCAAGTGCGGCCCCGAGGCGCCGCTCGCCGTGCGGCCGCCGATCCGGAAGGCGACCGAGGCCTGGGTGATCGATCCGTGGCTGCGGCTGCGCGGTGACCTGCGGGACGGCAGCGTGCTGGAGATCCTGGTCGTCGACCGGGAACGCCGCCGGCGGATCACCAAACGCAACCCGCGCGGCAAGTACAAGACGAAGCAGAAGCGCAAACTGGTGCAAACCATCCGGGTGCGCCGGCGCCTGCCGAAGGGTGCCGACAGCCGGGTGCCGGTGACGCCGCCGCCGGGCTGGATCGGCGTGCTGGTCCGGGAGGGCGAGCGGCGCAGTGTGCTGGCCGCCGCGAAGCTCGACCCGGTGCCGCGCAGCGCGCAGGAGCAGATCGACCGGATTCTGAGCGTGGCCACCGAACCGTTCCGCTGGACGTCGCCGATGGGGGAGATCCGATGACGCCGTGCACGGTCACCACCGGGTTCTTCACGCTGGGGAGATGCGGGCTGATGGCGGTCGCGGCCTGCCCGTCGTGCGGGCGTCCGATCTGCGCCGACCACATCGCCGAGGGCGGCATGTGCCCGGAATGTGCGGCGGCGCGCGGCCAGGTGTCGCATCCCGCGGCGGCGGCCGCTTACCGGCGGCGGGCACACCGATACCGTACGTCGCAGGAATATTCGGACGTTGTCTGGTATTCCGGCTTCGATACGTATGACCGTGCTGCCTTCGATCCCGGCGCCGGTGCGACCCAGGATTTCCTCGACGACGGGGACGACGCGCTGGTGGACAGCTGATGCGGTTGCTCTGGGTGACCGAGAACTATCCGCCCAGCCCGGGCGGGATGGCGAACTCGTGCGACCGGATCGTGCGCGGCCTGCGCCGAGCCGGGGTGGTCGTCGACGTGGTCCACCTCAGCCGTCGGGCCGGCGCCGGCCGGATCACCCCTGAGCAGGGCGGCCGCTTGATCACGGTGCCGCTCGGGGAGGATGCCGAGCACGCGCTGCGAATGTTGTGGACCTCGCTCGAAGCGGCGGCCTACACGCACGTCGTGGCGTTCGGTGGCACCTACCCCCTGCTGGCCGCGCCGGTCTACGCCGCGTGGAGCGGGAAACCGCTGATCACGCTGCTGCGCGGCAACGACTTCGACACCGGAATGTTCTCCCTGCGCCGTCAGCCGGTCGTTCGGGAAGCACTCCGATCGTCCGCGCACGTCTGCGTCGTCGCCAGTTCCACCGCGCCGCTGGTCTCCGCTCTAGCGCCCGGCGTCCCGGTCACCTGGGTCGCCAATGGCATTGACGCCGACGAATGGCAGGTGCTGCCGTCCGAGAGTCGGAAAGCCGCCGCGTGGCGCGCCGAGCACGTCACTGACGGGCGCCGCACGATCGGCCTGATCGGCCAGTTGAAGAACAAGAAGGGTGTCCGTCTGCTGCTCGATGCCCTGGCGCCCGGACGGCACGACTTCCACCTGATCCTGGCCGGCGACCTGGAGCCCGGAATGCCCCTCGACGGGCACCCGCACACGATCCTTCCCTTCCAGGACCGATACCAGCTGCTGACCGTTTATGCCTCCTGCGACGTGATCGCTCTGCCGTCCTTCTACGACGGCCTGCCGAACGTCGCCCTCGAGGCCGCCGCGCTCGGCATCCCGCTGCTCGCCTCCGATGCCGGCGGGCTCGCCGACCTGGTCGACGAGACGATCGGCTTCCGGTTCCGGGCCGGTGATCCGCACGGCTGCCGGTCGGCGCTGCACCGCGCGGCCGAAGCGACGGATGAGCAGCTCGGAGCGCTGGGGGAGGCGGCGGCGCGGCGGGTGCGCGAGCGCTTCGGGATCGCGCGGGAGACCGACGGCTACCTGAAGGTGCTGGCAGCGACCCGGTGATCGTCTGCTATGCGCAGGGCGGCGGGCTCGGACATCTCACCCGGATCCGGGCTTACCTCCACACCGTGCACGACGACGAGCCGGCGACGGTGGTGACCTCCTCCCCGTTCGGCGGTGATCCGCGGGTGCTCGGGCCGCACCGGCTGGCCTGTGCGCCGATCGCCGACGTGCTGCGCGAGCTGCGGCCGGAGACGCTGGTGGTGGACGCTTTCCCGGGCGGGATCCGCGGCGAACTGGATGCTTCGGTCATTCCGCCTAAGATCCGGACGGTTCATCTTGCGCGGCTGCTGCGGTGGGCGGCGTACCGGGACATGCTGCCGGTGGATGTGACCTATTTTGATCAGACGTGGGTGCTGGAGGAACTGACCGACGGGCATGCCGCCTTCCTGGCCGGGCACTCGGGCGCGATCGGCTCGCTGACGCTCACCGACCCGCCCTCCGTTCCGGCCCGCGAGATCGCTGCCGATCGATGGTTGATCGCGCATGCGGGTCCGCTGGAGGAGACGACACAATTGCTGGCGTACGCCCGTGAATGCGCCGCCCTGGAAAACGTTCAGCCGCGGCTGCTGCTGGCCGCCCCGTCGCGTCCCGCGCCATTGCCGGCCGACGTGGACCACATCGACGACTATCCGGTGTGGCCGTTGTTCGCCTCCGCCGCGCGCGTCTTCACCGCGGCCGGTTTCAACGCGGTCCGCCAGATGGCGCCGTGGCGCCATCGACACCGCATCCTGCCGTTCGCGCGCCGCTGGGACGACCAGTTCGCGCGGGCCGCGCGCGTCCGCCCGCCCGCCGCGCACCTACTTTCGGACCGAACCGTAGACCAAAGTTCATGGCGGCGGCGTGACGCCCGGTGATTCGCTTGACCGGTGAGAACGACGGGGCGGCGGTGGATCGGCGGCGGCATGCCGGGCTCGGCGGTGCGGTCAGGAGGCTTTCGCGAGCAGGTCGCGGCAGAGCGCCAGCAGGTGCTCGTCCTCGTTGATGTCGGTGGTGGGCCGCCCGAAAAGGGTGGCGTTGTGGCGCAACGTGGTGGCGAGCTCGGCCTTGACGTAACGGGCGGCGTAACGGGCGTCGCCGGTGTCTGTCCAGATGCGGGCGATGCGCGGCCGGGCCCGGGGCAGGGACTCCCAGACCGGGCCGAGAGTCCGGGCGGCATCCTGATTGCCGGCGATCCACCACAGGGCGTCGGCGGCGGCGACCACGACGGCGCCGTTGCGGCGGGTCTTGGCCAGGCTCACCAGGCGCCGGGTGCGCGACTTGACGCGCAACCGCAGATCACGCAGACCGTCCAGCGCCGTGACCGCGTGCTCGGGGAGCGTGGCCGGGTCGTCGAAATAGCGGTCGTAAACGGAGGCGGCCGCCTCGGCGTCACCGGCGACCCGCCAGATCGCCTGCGCTGCCGCCAGCTCCAGCGCCGGATCGCCGCAGGTCAGCGCAAGTCGGATCTCGGGGATCCGGGCGGCGGCGGAACGCCCGGCCCGGGCCAGCAGGTCCAGGGTGGTCAGGTCGATCGGGTCGTAGGTCAGGTGATCGGCGGCCTCGTGCGGGGCGACCGCGATCAGCGCGCGCAGCAGGGCGGCCCGCAGCGCGTCATCACCGAACAGGCCGGCCGCGCGCTGGGCGATCGACGACGGGCGTGCACGCTGGGCGATCCGGGGCAACTCGACCGTCTCCGGATGCAGAAAACTCAGCCGCTGGGCGGACGCGCTGGGCTCGACCGCACGCAGCAGGCGGCGCAGGGTGCGACTCAAACCCCGGGCACGGGCACCGTAACCGGCGATGAACCGGTGCAGGTCGACCGTCCCGGGCAGCTCGTCGAGCAGACGCTCCAGCATCGGCAGGACACGTTCGTCCCGCAGACCGGCCAGGGTGCGCACGGCCGGCCCCAGAGTCAGGTCGGCCTGGACCCACGGGCTCTGGCCGGGACGGATCCGCTGCCGGGTCGGCGGCAGCGTCGCCCAGATGTCATCGGCGGCCGGTCGCGCCAGCTCGCCGACCCCGTGCAGCATCCGCAGCGCGGCCGCGCGCACCTGCGGATCGTCGTCGCCGAGCAGCTCGGCGGCACGCACCACCAACGGCCGATACGGGGCGCGCAATCTCCGCACCAGGGCCCGCGCCTCGTGCAGCGCGTCCTGGCGGGCGTCCGCGGCATCCAACTCCAGCATGCGGGTCAAAAGATCCAATTGCGGGCGTACGTCGTTGCGATACGACGTCCGCACCACACTGACCACCTGCGGATAACCCGGCGTCCACTGCCGCGCCGCCATCCGCCGGCCGGCCAGCAGCGGGGCGACCGCATCGTCCAGCGGTGCCGGCTCCCGGTTCAGGCCCGCCTTGTAGGCGGCCAGCACCGTCTCCCGGGCGGTCTCCACGTCGAACGGTGGTGGGTTCAGCAGCGCCATCAGCTCGGTCAGCGCGGTGATCCGGACCCGCAGATCCGCGTCGCTGTCGGCGGCCCACGCCAGCCACACCTTGGTCGGCTCGACCCCGCTGCCGACCGCGCCGGCGACCACACCGCTGCGCACCAGGGTGACCCGGACCGCCGGGTCGGGCTCCTCGACATACCGGCCCCAGATCAGCTCGATCAGGCCGGGAAGCAGGCGCGCGACGGCCCGCACGAGGTAGGCGGCCGCGTCCCGCACCAGCGGATCCTCGTCAGCCATCAGCGCGGCGAGGAAGCCGGGCGCAGGCTCGGCCGGCGTCTCGGCCGAGGTGCCGGCCGCGGATCCCAGGGGCGCTTTGGTCGTGGCTCGGGCGGCGGCTCCCGGCGGCGCCTGGGTCGTGGCTCGGGCGGCGGCTCCCGGCGGCGCCTGTGTTGCGGCTCGGGCGGCAGCTTCCGGGGTCGCCTCGGTCGCGGCCCGGGCGGCAGGTCCCCGGGTCGCTTCGGGCGTGGCCGCAAGTGCGGACGCCGGCGGTGCTCCGGTCGGAGAAACAGCTTCGGCCGCTGTCGCGGACTCGGGCTGACGTGCTCCCGGAATCGGATTCGCCGAGTTCGTCCGAGGGCGACGGTGAGAGTCAGATGAAGGGAGTGCAGCTCCCGACGGTCGGACCCTCCGGACATTTCCGGAAGATCCGACATGCTCGGTCTGACGGGGGAGTGCGAGCTGGGTCGCTGGGATCACCGCGGTGCTGGAAGCGGCTCGGTCGGCGTCAGCGGCGAGGGTGGTGGGCGCGCTGGGGCCGGCTTGAGTGGCGGGGGCGGCGGCGGAGGAGGTGGGGATGGACTGGGCGGCATGGGCTGCCAGGAGCCGCTTGGCGCGCAGCGTCTCGCCGGACATCTGCCACGTACGGTCGGCGCCCGCGAGGTCGGCGATCAGGTGGAGGAGGGGGCCGCGTTCGGGCTGGGCCGGATCGGCGACCAGGGCCAGCAGCGTTGGCAGGGCGGCGGTGACCCAGGGGCGGACATCCTCGCCGTCCGGGGCGTTGCGGCACAGGGCGCGGCGGGCCGCTGCCCGGGTGGCGGGATCGTCGGTGGTCAGGTCGGTGAGCAGTGTGCGGACGACGGTGCCCCGGTCCAGCTTCGCCCAGTCGACGTCGTGCGGGCCGGAGCGCGGAAGGTCGGTCGCCGTCATGGGGTGAATCATGGTCGACCCGGGTCTCGACCGCCACTCCGTGATACTCCCAGGTCAGCGCGGGCTCACCCGTCCGTGACCGGGATCGATCCGGTCGGGTGAGCAGGGCTTGACCGACCGGCTGCCCACCAGGCACACCTCGGCGGTCCAGCGAAAGGCATGAGTCTCGGCGAGTGGATCAAGGCTTGGGGTGAGGCGCGGGTGTCGGCGGGTGGCGGGGATCGGGGGTGGTCGGCGGGGATCGGGGTGAGGCGCGGGTGTCGGCGGGTGGCGGGGATCGGGGGTGGTCGGCGGGGGCCGGGGTGAGGCACGGGTGTCGGCGGGTGGCGGGGATCAGGGGTGGTCGGCGGGGACCAGGGTGAGGGCGAGCGTGCTCGTCTGCTCGTCGGTGAGGTCGCCCTCGCCGAGGAGGGTGATGGAGCCGGTGTCGGTGACCGCGAAGACCAGGGTGACGACGCTGGACTCCAGCACGAACGGGTCGTCGCCGGTGCGGGCCGCGATGATCGCGGCGCGGATGGTGGTGATGGCTTCGACCAGGGATTCCTCCAGGTCGCCGCCGCGGACTTCGAAGCCGGACGGGGGCGGGGGGATCAGCGTGACCTGGACGGTCTGGGTGCCGGAGGTGCCATGTTGGTAGCGGGCGCCGAGTTTCGTGCCGATGACCGGGACCTTCAGCTCCAGGCCGGCGCCGCCGTGGCGGGAGGCGACCACCGACAGGGTCAGATCGACCTTGCTGACCCGCAGGTCACGGGACGGGTCGGTGGTGGAGATGTTGGCCTCGTCGATGGCGTTCTTCACCGCGGCGATCAGGTCTTCGACGCGTACACCGTCGTCTGTGGTTTTCAATGCTGTCGTCCTTCACTGACGGGGAAGGCGAGCGCGTCCGCGTCGCCGTAGATCGTGTAGGCGAGCCAGGTGGGGTCGTAGTCGTCTTCGACGGTGCGGCGGGCGAGCAGGGCGGCCTGGCCGAGGGGCTTACCTTCGCTCAAGCCGCTGTAGAACGCCTCGGCGAAGGTCTGCGCGGTCCGGCTGCGGACATCCCACAGCGTGCCGACGAACGCGCCCGCGCCGGCGCCCAGGAACTGCTGGGCCCAGCCCATCATCCGGGTGAAGTACGGGACGGCGCCGGCCGAGCGGCACGCGTTGATGAAAACCAGCGGCCGGGTGGGCGCGAGCATCTCCTTGGCCCGGACCGTGGCCAGCATCATCGGCGAGAAATCGCCGCCGGTCATCGCGATCGCCGGGCCGTCGTCGCGGTAACCGGCGTGGCAGGCGAAATGGGTCAGCCCGGCCTCGCCGCCGGACAGCAGGGCGAGCAGGTCGTCCAGGTCGCTGATCCGGGCCGGGTCCCGGCCGGGGGACAGGATCCGGCCGATCGCCTGGAATTCGGCTTCCGCGTTCGCCGGGCCTTTGACGTCCCGGACGAAACGCGCCTGACCGATGTTGATCCGGCGCGAGCGACCGGTGTTGAACAGGGTGCGGGTCACCGGGAACTGCCGGACCAGGAACCCGGCGTCATGCGTCCGGGTCATCGGATAGAGCAGCTCCCAGGGGATCACGTCGTTGCCGGTGGCGATCGCGAAACTGCCGATCCGGCCGTGCAGCCGCAGATACTGCTCGCGGACCGCCTCCGGCACCAGGCTGTCCCACAGCGAGACGCCGGCGTTGCGCAGCCATTCCCGGGCGATCGGCGGCGGGTCGTCGCTGCGGGCGAACCGGCGCAGCGTCTCCAGGATGCGGCCGAGCACCCCGTCCACGGCGGTGTCGACGGTCACGGTGACCGGATCGAAGACGTACTCGCTGTTGTGCAGCTGAAAGGTGTATCGGTTCCCGGACTGGTGGACCTGCATGGTCACGGCCCCGGGCACACCGTCGACGTCGCCGGCCGTGGTGGCGCTCTTCGTCGCCGTCTCCGGGTGGACGGCGCGGTCGCTGACCGCGATCTCGAAGACCAGCCGGGCCAGGAAGGTGCCACCGGCCCAGGCCGTCACCTCGATCCGGTGTACGTCGGTGACCCCGGCCCGGAACGCGAACCGCACCGGGTCCGAATCCGCGTCCGGCGGCACCCGCACCGCCTGCTGGATCGGTCCGAGCGGCGTCAGCCCGGCCGAAGGGTGCGTGACCAGGGTGACCTCCGAGCCGGCCGGCGGGATCGGCCACGACCGCATGGCCGCGCTGCGCACCCGTGGGCCGGCCGGCGCGGCGCGCGCCACGTGCACGATCAGGCTGACCTCGGCGCCGGCCCGGACCTGGGCCGGCGCCTCGCCGACGAGGGCCCGGGACGGCGGCTCGGCGCGTGCGGCGGCCTCCCGTCGCAGCCGCTCCACCCGTTCCCGCCGGGCGATCTCCGCCTCGGCGGGGGAGCTTCGCGGCCCGACCGGCGGGGGCCCGGTGAGGACCACGCCCGGCTGCCACCGGACCGGATCCGATCGTTCGACCGCGAGGAGGGTCACCGACAGGCCGGGCAGCACCGGCGGAACGGCGGCGAGATGCTCCCGGATCCGGGTGAACACCGCCACCATGTCCGGTTCGCCGGCCACCGGGTCGAACCGGATGCGTTCCAGGTGCCGGCGCAGCGCCTCCCGTGGGTCCGTCACCCCGTGGCGGACGTGCGTACCCAGATCGACCACCGAGCAGGCGAGTCGCACGTCCACCGCGAACGCCGTGCCGGTCCGGGACGGAATCTCCAGCCGCACGATCACCGGGATGTCCGGATAGAACGGTGTGCCCACCGGTCCAGCGTTCCGGAACGGCCACCGCTCGGCAAGTGCCGATCTCCGCCCTACGGCCGACCGTTCCCCTTCCGGGATCCCACTTTGGACGGATGGCCGGCGACGGCGACTGCCGAAGACTGCACGAGTGATACGGGGACTCACTGATCGCGCTGCGGCGTTGACGTACATCGTTCTGGTGCTCTCGATCTCGGCGACGACCGCAAGGGTGTTCGACGGCCTGCTCCTGGCCGTCTCACCGCTGCTGGTCACCCTGCTGATGCTGGTGGTCGTCACGAGGGAAGGCTGGAGCCGGACCGGCTGGCGGCGCCTCGGCCTGGGCCACCTGGGCCTGAGCGTCTGGCCGTTCGCGCTGCTGGCCACCGCCGGCGTGAACCTGCTCGCGATCGGCGCCGTGGTGGCTCTCGGCCTGGCCCGGTTCACCGTGCCGTCCGGGCCGTGGGCGAGCGACCTGGTCGCGCTGTGCGTCACCGGCCCGGTCCTGGCATTCGCCGAGGAGGCGGGTTGGCGCGGATATCTGCTGCCCCGCCTCGGCTGGCTGAGTGAACGCACCGCGTTGCTGGTCAGCGGCCTGGTCTGGGTCCTCTGGCACCTGCCCTACATCCTGTTCACCCCGTACTACCACCACGACGGCGACCGGGCGCTGGTGCTCGCCCTGTTCACCGGCAGCGTGATCGCCTTCGCGTTCCTCATCGGCCGCCTGCGTCTGCGCACCGGCAGCCTGTGGCCGGCCGTGCTGGCGCATTTCGTGCACAACGCCACGTTCGCCTGGCTCGGTTCGTACGCCGTCACCACCAGCCACCCGGCGGTGGTCAACGAGTACCTCGCCGGCGACAGCGGCCTGGTCGTCCTGATCGGAACCGCCGCTTTCGCCGCGGCGGTCACCCGTCAGCGGGCACCGAAGGTGTTGGTCTGAGTGTTGTGGTCGCCGATCTGCACACCCTCGCTGCCGCTGACCGTCACCGTGTATTTCGCCGCGGGCGGCGCCTTCACCAGCTCCGCCAGCCGCCGCGCGGCGGCCAGGATCACGGCGTCCTCGGCCGCGCCGGAATCGGTCAGCTCCGACCCGAGGGTGACCTCCCAGAAACCGGGGTCGGTCTCGTCGGCCGCCAGGGCCTCCCGGGCGTCGCCGCGGACCCAGGGAAAAAGATCCTTCTTGAATTGCCGGTACGCCTCCAGCACCGCATCGGATGACGGCCCGGCCGTGGCACCGAGGCCGAGGGCCTCCGAGATCACCTTGACGTTCTCCGACATGCCGCCCCCTCGTCCCGCACTACTTTTAGTGCCTGGGTGACTACTCGTCAAGCAGGCCGGCGGGGTGGGGCGCAAGCAGCCGCCCGGCCGGAACCGGACGGCTGCCGAAAGGTCACGGCGAGGTGTGGTTCATGATCGCGCTGAGGCCGCCGATGCCGCCCATGGCGATGAAGATGACCGTCGGGATGACGAACAGGTAGCCCATGACCAGGCCGGCGACCGCCATGCCGCGGCCCGACTTGGCGCCGTTGCGGGTCTCGTTCAGGCCGACGTGACCGAGGATGATCGCCAGGATGCAGGGGATGCCGAACAGGCAGAAACCCAGGATGCCGATGATCCCGAGCACCATCGAGGCGACGGCCGCGCCCGAGGTGGGCATGCCGACGGCCATCACGACCGGGGCGTACGCCTGGTAGCCGTAGGGCGGGCTGGGCTGCTGCGGCGGGTAGCCCGGGTCGAACGGCGGCGCGCTCGGCTGACCGGCACCCGGATATGCCTGCGTCGGGTCGTAGATCGGCTGCTGCGGCGGTGCGTACGGGTCATACGACGGCGGCGGCGGCGACGCGTACGGGTCGTAGGCCGCGGGCGGCGACGACGCGGGCGGCGCGTACAGCGACGGCGGCTGCGCCGGGTGATACGGCGGCGGCGTCGACGGCTGCGTCGGGTCGGACGGGGACGGTTCAGGGTAGGACATGGTGCTCCGGTCTCGCGAAATCGCTTGATCGTACGGCCTGGCACCGACCGCACAGTCGCCGGTCGATCCTTGCCTACCGGGGCCCCGCCCCGCCACCCCGGACGGGCGGATCGGGTCCGATCGGGCGGGAAAGACGAACCGGACAGCGTCCGGTCGGCCGTCTAGAGCAGGGCGCCCGGCCGCGCCAGGTGATACCCCTGCCCGTACGCGACGCCCAGCTCACGCAGGCGGGCCAGCTCGGCCGCGGTCTCGATGCCCTCGGCGATCAGCCGCGCGCCGATGCCGGTGGCGAAGTCGTTGAGGCACCGGCCGAGCGCCGTCTTCACCGGATCGGTGTCGATGTCGCGGACCAGGCTGATGTCCAGTTTGATCAGGTCCGGCCGCAGCCGCAGGATGTGCTGCAGGCTGGCGTAGCCGGCGCCGGCGTCGTCCACGCTGAGCCGGATCCCGGTCCGGCGCAGCGAGTCCAGCGCGCCGCCCAGCAGGTCGTAGTCGCTGACCTGCGCGTGCTCGGTGACCTCCACGTTGAGCCGGTCGCCGCCGTGCGCCAGCAGGGTGTCCAGCACGTCGGCGTCGAGCAGCGCGTCGGCCGACAGGTTCACCGCCAGCCAGGCGTCCCCCGGCAGCTCGGGGAGCCGCCGCAGCGCCTGGCGCAGGGCCAGGAGTTCCAGCGGTACGCCGAGACCGCACAGGGAGGCGGCCGCGAACGCCCGGTCCGGCCCGGCGAAGGTGCCCGGGTCGAACCGGGCGAGCGCCTCGAACCCGACGGCCCGGCCGTCGTGCAGGCGGACGATCGGCTGGAAGACCATCCGGACCGCCCGGCTGTCCAGTACCCCCTGCACGGCCCGGCGGGCGGACGCCACACTGTGCCGCTGCTCGGCCAGCGGACCGCTCAGATGGTCGCTGATCAGCTCGGCGATCAGCGACAGGTACCGGACGGCCCGCTGGTCGAGCGACGGATCCGGGTGCCGGCTGCCGCAGCACAGCATGCCGGCCACGGCGCCGTCCGGGGACCGCCACGGCACCCCGGCGTACGAGCCGATCGCCAGGTCGGTGGCGCTGTCCAGGTCCCGGGTGAGCGGGTGACGGCGCACGTCGTGGACGATCTCCGGCAGCGTTCCGGCCAGCACCCGCAGGCAGAGTGAGCCGAGCAGTCCGGCGTCCTCGCCGACCGGCAGCCGCATCTCCCCGGCGGCGCCGGCCGCGGCCAGAATGGTCAGCTCGCCGGCGCCGAACGCGGAGACCCAGGCGGCCTCGACACCCAGCTGGGCACGGACCTTGTCGAGCAGCCGGTCCACCTCCGGCCGGGCATCGTGCCGAGCCGTTGCGTCATCTGTCGGGGCCACCTGCATGAACCGGACCATCGGCGGCTTGCGGCCGGGACTGAGGAGTCTATGGTTCCGGCGTGCGAAAAATCGGGGTCGTCCTGCTGCTGGCGCTGGTACCGGCGCTGCTCGCCGGGTGTGGCGCCGGCCGGCAGGCGCGGGCCGCCGGCCCGGTCGGTCCGCGGGTGCTCAGCGAGGTGTTGAGCTTCGCCCGGGGCGAGGACCGGCCGCTGCCGACCACGGTCTGGTATCTCAGCGGCCCGCGCGGCACCGGCACGGCGGCCGGGCGGCATCCGATCGTGCTGTTCAGCCACGGTCTCGGCGGCCTGCCGGAGCAGTTCACGCCGCTCGCCACCCAGTGGGCGCAGGCGGGGTACGTGGTGGCCGCGCCGGCGTACCCGCACACCAACGGCCGGGTGCGGGTCGACGCCGGTGACATCGGGCACCAGTCCGCGGACGCCGCGTACGTGCTGGCGAAGCTGACCACCGGGAAGCTGGCCGCGCACCTCGACCCCGGCGCGGTGGCCGCGGTCGGGTTCTCCGCCGGGGCGACGACCACGCTGGGCCTGTTCGTCGAGGGGCATCCGGCATCGCTGCGGGCCGCGGTGTCCGTGGCCGGCCGGCGCCCGGCCACCGCGTTCGGCGGCCCGGCCGCGCCGATCCTGTTCCTGCACGGCGATCAGGATCCGGTGGTGCCGATCGGGGCCGGCCGGGCGGCCTACCGGGCGGTACCGTGGCCGAAGCAGTTCGTCGTGGTCAGGGGCGAGGGCCACGGACAGTATCTGAACCCGGGCGACCCCGGCTACCCGTCCGCCGCCGCCGGGATCCTCGCCTTCCTCCGGGAGCACGTGCCGGTGTAGGCCACCGGGCAGCGGGTATGCGATCTCCATGACGAATCCCGAGGAGCGGCCGCCCGAGCCGGTCGAGCGCCCGATCGACCTGCAGGACGTGCCCGAATCCGAGCGGCCCGAACCACCGCGCGATCCGGAGCCGGAGGTGCCGGAGCCACCGGACTGACGAACCGTCTTCGCGGTGGCGCGGCCGGTCCTGGCGCAACTCCGGGGTCAGAGCCGGTCGCTGGCGGACAGGCGGTGGGCCTCCTCCAGCAGCAGGCGGCCCAGTTGAGGGCGGCGCTGCGCGGCGAAGCGGTGTTCGACGCCGGTCAGGCTGAGGGCGCCGATCGGGCGGGCGCGGCGGTCGAACACCGCGGCGGCCATGCCCCAGCTGCCCTCGACGATCAGGCCGGGATTCACCGCGTACCCCTCGCGCCGGGTGGTGGAGATCCGCTCCCGGACGCGGTCCGGAGTGTGGGCCGGGCCGTAACCCGGGACCAGATCGTTGTCGGACAGGTAGCGGTCGACCTCGGCGGCCGGCAGGTAGGCCAGGACGGCCAGGCCGGCCGAGGCGACGCCGAGGGGGAATCGGATGCCCTCGTGCAGCACGTGCGAGCGGATCGGGAAGCTGCCGTCCTCGCGGAGCAGGCAGACCGTCTCGGCGCCGCGGCGGACCGAGAAGAACGCGCTTTCGCCGGTGGCCACCGCCAGCCGGCGGACACTGGGCTGGGCCACCGCGGTGACGTCGTAGCGGGCCGCGGCGGCGGTGCCCAGCAGATACAGCTCCGGACCCAGCCGCCAGCGGCCGCCCGGGTCACGGTCGGTGAAACCCTCCGTCATCAGCGCGGTGAGCAGCCGGTGCGCGGTGGGACGGGCGATCGCGGTCAGGCGGGCCAGCTCGGCCGTGGTGGCGCCCTCCGGCTCGTGGCTGGAGATGGCGCGCAGCAGGACCCCGGCGCGGCCGAGCACATCCGGGGGAGCGTTCACTGAGTGGACGTTACCCCACCCCGGAATCTCGATCAACGAACGGTTCGTTGGCGGCGGCGTGCGGCGGGAGCCAGGATCGCGACATGCACAAAGTGATGAGCTCGGCCGCCGAGGCGGTGGCCGACATCCCGGCCGGAGCCACGCTGTCGGTGGGCGGCTTCGGACTCTGCGGTATCCCGTCAGTGCTGATCAACGCGCTGGTGGCGACCGGCACCGGTGACTTCGAGGTGGTCTCCAACAACGCCGGCGTGGACGACTTCGGTCTCGGACTGCTGCTCGCGCGGGGCCGGATCCGCCGGATCATCGCCTCCTACGTGGGGGAGAACAAGGAGTTCGCCCGGCAGTACCTGTCCGGCGAGCTGGAGGTCGAACTCACCCCACAGGGCACGCTCGCCGAGCGGATGCGGGCCGGCGGCTCGGGCATCCCGGCGTTCTACACCGCGACCGGCGCCGGCACCCAGGTCGCCGACGGCGGACTGCCCTGGCGCTACGACTCGACCGGCGCCGTCGCCGTGGCCTCCCCGGCCAAGGAGACCCGCGTGTTCGGCGGCCGCGAGCACGTGCTCGAGGAGGCGATCGTGGCCGACTTCGGCCTGGTCCGCGCGTGGAAGGGCGACCGGCACGGCAACCTGGTGTTCCGCCGGGCGGCCCGCAACTTCAACCCGCTCGCCGCGATGTGCGGGAAGATCACCATCGCCGAGGTCGAGCACCTCGTCGAGCCGGGCGAGCTGAACCCGGACGAGGTTCACACGCCGGGCATCTATGTGCACCGGGTGGTCGCGCTCACCGCCGAGCAGGCCGCCGACAAGCGGATCGAGAAGCGCACCGTGCGGGCCGGAGGAGCGAAGTGACGGGCTGGAGCCGCGAGCAGATGGCCGCACGGGCGGCCGCCGAGCTCACCGACGGGTCGTACGTCAATCTCGGGATCGGGCTGCCGACCCTGGTGCCCAACTACGTACCGGATGATGTCGAACTTGTTCTGCACTCCGAGAACGGGATCCTCGGAGTCGGCGCCTATCCGGCCGACGACGACGTCGACCCGGATCTGATCAACGCCGGCAAGGAGACCGTCACCGTGCGCGCGGGCGCGTCGTACTTCGACTCGGCCACCTCGTTCGGCATGATCCGCGGCGGCAAGATCGACGCCGCGATCCTCGGCGCCATGCAGGTGTCCGCGGCCGGCGACCTGGCCAACTGGATGATCCCCGGCAAAATGGTCAAGGGCATGGGCGGCGCGATGGACCTGGTCCACGGCGCCCGCCGGGTGATCGTGCTGATGGAGCACGTCGCCAAGGACGGCTCCTACAAGATCGTCAAGGAGTGCTCGCTGCCGTACACCGGCCGCGGCGTCGTCCAGCGGATCATCACCGACCTCGCCGTCCTGGACGTCACCCCCGAGGGACTGCGGCTGGTCGAACTCGCCCCCGGCGTCACCGAGGACGAGGTCCGGAGCAAGACCGAGCCGGAGCTGCTGGCATAGTCTCAGCGTGATCGATACGTTGCGACGCCTGGCCGTCGCTGTGCTGGCGACCGCGGCCGTTCTCGTGGTGCCGGTCGGAGCCGCGCGGGCCACCGACCTCACCACGGCCGCCCCGATCAGCGCCGCCGGCTGGGCGCCGACCTGGCGTGACGACTTCACCGGCGACGTCGTCGATCCGACGCGATGGGGGTACGACGTCGGCCCCGGCCCGCAGTTCGGCGACGCGGCCGAGCGGGAGACCTACACCGACTCCCGGGCGAACGCCTACCTGGACGGCGCCGGGCACCTGACCATCGACGCCCGCGCCGACTGTGCCGCCGGCTCCTGCGCGTACACGTCGGCGCGGCTGCGCACCGGCACCCTGTTCAGCCAGCGGTACGGCCGGTTCACCGCGCGGATCCAGGTGCCGGCCGGCGCCGGGGTGTGGCCGGCGTTCTGGGCGCAGGGCGACACCGGACAGTGGCCGGCCAACGGCGAGATCGACGTGATGGACGACGGCGCGCCGGGGGAGAACGGCACGGTCGCCCACGGCGGGCCGATCGGGCCGCGCGGCACCACCGGCACCTGCACGATCCGCAACGGCGACGGCAGCACCACCGCCGACTGGTACGGCGTCGGCGGCGAATCCCGGCTGCCCTCCGGCGCGTCCCTGACCGGCGGTTACCACGTGTTCTCCACCGACTGGTACCCCGACCACATCTCCACCTGGGTGGACGGGTTGCTCTACTCGATCGCGTTCCGGGCCGACGTCGTCGCGGCCGGCTGCACCTGGCCGTTCGACCAGCCGTTCTGGCTGCTGCTCAACGTGGCCGTCGGCGGCGGCTGGCCCGGCCCGCCGGTCGACCCGCCGGCCTCCGGGGTGTACGCCCGGATGAAGGTCGACTACGTCGAGGTGTCCGCACCACGGGACACCCCGGCGACCGCCGCGACCGGGCCGATCCGCGGCCGGCAGGCCACCGCCGACTGCCTGGACGTGTGGCACTCCGGCACCGCCGACGGCACGGCGGTCGACTCGTACCCGTGCAACGGCTCCACCGCGCAACAGTGGACCACGGCGACCGACGGCACCCTGCGCGCCTTCGGTAGGTGCCTCGTCGTGACCGCGGCCGGCCAGGCGCAGCTGGCCACCTGCACCGGCGCCGCGGCCCAGCGCTGGATCGCCGAATCCGACGGCGGGCTGCGCAACGCGTCCACCGGCACCTGCCTGACCACCGGCACCGGGATCCCGGCCCCGCTGACGCTGGCCGCCTGCACCCGCTCCCGATACCCCACCCAGGCGTGGTCGCCGCCGCCCACCCCGGCCCTGGCCGCCCGCTGGCGCCTCGCCGACGGCGCCGGCGACACCGCACCCGACACCGGCGGCGCCGGCCTGCAGACTCTCACCTGCACCAACGGCGTCACCTGGGCGGACGGCGGGGCCACCCTGGACGGCGCGGACGCATCCTGCGAGACCGCCTCCGCCGTCGTCGACACCCGGGGCAGCTACACGATCTCGGCGTGGGCGCGCCTGACCGCCGTCCCGGCCGGCAACCGGACCGTGGTCAGCCAGGACGGTGCCTCCCTGAGCGCCTTCTACCTGCAGTACGACGGCACCGGGAAACGCTGGGCGATCACCGTGCCGGCCACCGACGACGCGGCCGCACCGGTCTTCGCGGGCACCGGCGGCGGCCCGGTCAGAGCGGGCACCTGGCAGCTGCTGACCGGGGTGATCGACCGGGCCACCGGTACGGCGACCCTCTACGTCGACGGCAAACCCGCCGGCACCCCGGCGGCGGTCACCGGCGCCTGGCGCGCCGACCACTCCCTGGCGGTCGGCCGCGGCCTCTGGGCCGGCGCCCACGGCGACTACTTCCCCGGATCGATCAGCGACGTGCGGGTCTACCCGTACGCGCTGGACGCGGCCGCCGTGTCGGCCCTGTACGCCACGGGCCGCTGAAGTCCCACCGGGTCCGGCGGGTGGTGAGCACCGCGCCGGTGGTTCGTCCGGCCGCCCTACGCCGGCGGGCACGGTGGGGCCGCGCGGGTACGCCGGTAGGTGCGGGATCTGCCCACATGATCTACTGCCCGGTGTGAAACGAGCGGCGATCCTGGTCACAGCCCTGATCGTGGCCGTGGCCGCGGTCGTCGGCTGGCGCTGGTGGCATCACCGTCCGCCGTTCGGGCCGAAGGCGATGAACGCCCGGGCCACCCTGCACCCGGCCGACGCCGCGGCGGTCACCGCCGCGTTCGGGCCGGGCCGGGCGATCGTCGCCGGGGACGGTGACCGCACGTTCCTCGGTGAGGTCACCTGGACCCGTCCGGCGCACCCGCGGGCGGGCAACAGTTTCTGGATCGTCGTGCTGGACAAGAGGGCGCACGTCAAACCGGACATGGTCGCGGCGACGTCGGCCCGGCCCGGTGACCTGTTCCTCGGCGAGGATCCGGTCCTCGACCGGGCCCAGGCCCGCTATCCGTGGCTGCGCGGTGCCGGCACCGTCGCGACCGGCGGCGGTTACGTGAGCCGGGGCAATGCCGTCCACGTCGCCTCGGTGGACGCCGCTCCGGTCACCGTCGAGGTGGTCCTGCCCGCGTCCCGCAATCCGACGGACGTGCTGATCGCCCTGGTCAGCGCCGGCCCGGACGGCCAGCTCTACTGGGCGCAGCGCCTGCTGAACTGACCGGCGGCGTCCGGGTCAGCGGCTGGGCGTGATGTCGTAGTCGTTGAGGGCCCGGGTCAGGGCCCGGCAGACCTGGCCGTAGCGGATCGCGTCGTTGGTGGACAGGACGCAGATCGGGGTGCGGGCGACGCTGATCCACAACTGGTGGCGGCGGCCGTACCGGCGCAGGTCCTCCAGGGCCTGCAGGCCGGTGGAGCCGGCCGCCAGGTGGGCGACGACCCGGATCAGCAGCAGGGCGGCGATCACCAGCAGGCCGCGGAACGCCCACAGCCACCAGGTCAGCGCCCAGACCACGACTTCGAAGACGATGACGGCGAGGAGCACGACGAGGGCGATCCGGCCGCGGCGGCCGACCGAGCGGCGGCCGCGGCGCCAGGCGTTCTCGATCTCGCCCAACGGATAGAGATGGCCGTTGACCTCGACGCCCGCGCCGGCCACCGTGATGTCGGCGTCCTGGTAATAGATTCGCATCGTCACCACCCGCTTACAGCATGCACCCGGCGCGCCAGAAAGCGTCTCTCGGATCATGGTTTGGTCCAGAGCAGGATCCCTGCGAGGGTGAGTGCGGCCTGGTAGTGGACGGCTGGTTTGTCGGTGCGGTACTTCCACGTGATCGCTTCGATCACCTCACGGTACCGATGACAAGCGGCACGAGAGTGGGCGTTTTGCGGCACCGCCACCCGGGCACCGTGTAGGCATGCGCACGCCGGCCCCTGCCCTCGCCAGGCCGGTCGACAGACCGGCGCCGACGCTGGACTCCCGCTTCGCCGCGGCGGCTCTGACCGACCTGCGCCACACGGTTCGAACCGCGGCAGCCGGCGCCGGGCTGCACGGGGAACGGTTGGACGACTTCATCGTGGCTGTGCAGGAGCTGATTACCAACGCCGTGCGGCACGGCGGCGGTCGGGGTCGGCTGCTGCTGCGTCGGTACGACAACACCGTGACCTGTGAGATCAGCGACCACGGCAGCGGATTCCCCGGCGGCGTCCCCCCGATCGTCAGCCCGCCACCGGCCGGCGTGCCCGGTGGCCGCGGGCTCTGGCTGGCCACCCAGCTCAGCGACACCCTGCTCATCACCGATCGACCCGATGGCGTGACCGTCACGATCACCATCTGCCTGACTACTCCTGGTATGCCGGCCGGTGTGACACCGGCCGCAGACTCCGGTACGGTGCCCGCACGACAGCAGTCGGAGCTGGCCGTCATGCCTGGTCCGCCGCTTCTTGGCAGCGACGGCGGGAGCACACCGGCATGAACCCCACCTGGCAGCACAGCGTCCAACGCGACACCGCCACCAGCACCATCGCCCTCAGTGGAGAACTCGACCTCGCCGCGACCGCCACCCTGAACGACCTGTTCGCCGGTCAACTCGCCGTTGATGGCATCATCACGGTGCGTGTCGACCTGTCCGCGGTGACCTTCCTCGATTCCACGGTGATCACCACCCTGATCGTCGCTCGTAATACCGCGACCGCCGGCAACCGCCAGTTCACTGTCACTCACGCCGCCGGCCACGTTCGGCGCGTCCTGACCGTCGCAGGTGTTCTCGACACACTGACCACCGACCCCGGCTGAAGGCAGCGCCGCATCGACCGTCCCGACTCCTGCTGGCGCCTGTACCTCATCGGTGGAGCTGTCACGGCTGTGGGCTGCGGTGGCTGCGACTGCGGAAAGAGTGCCGTACGATCAGGCGCTTCCGGGGGCGAAATCCCGAGGACGCCATCTTCGTGACGGAAAGGCTGTCCGTAGCTACGCAAAAACGTTTCGCAACCGTACGATTATTTTCCGTAGCCGGACGGCTATTGCGCCGTCGCTCGCCTCGGCGTCGGGCGAAGCCGACGACGACAGTCTTTTACGGATCTGAAATAGGCGACGGACAAATAGTGCGGCCGGCATACGAAGCTTCGAGCGAATGTAATTTTGCCGACCCCCTGGCCCCTGATTGGGTGATTGATCCGGATGGTCGCGCCCTTCTACCGTCGGTCGGTCATCGACTCGGAGGGCTTCCTTTGTCTGGTTTCTTGGCGCGTACCGTTGTCCGCAAGGTGGTGTGGCCCGTTGCGGCGGCAGCGGTCGTGGGAGCGGTGAATGTGCCGCCGGTGTGGTCGGCGGTGTCGCGGTGGCAGCACGAAAAGTTGATCAATAGCGCGGCGTACAAGAGCTCGCATGGTTTCTGGCAGGTGGTGAAACTACCGGCGGGCAGCCGGGTGAACGCCATCCACTCGGCGATGCTGCCGTCCGGCAAGCTGCTGTTGATCGCGGGTTCGGGCAACGACCGCACCCAATTCAAGGCGGGCACGTTCAAGACACTGGTGTTCGATCCGGTCAGCGGAAACACGAAGCTGGTACCTACCCCGACCGATTTGTTTTGTGCGGGTCATGCGTTTCTGCCAAATGGCAAGCTTCTGGTCGCCGGCGGCACGCTGCGCTACGAGGTGCTGCAGCCGGACGTGACCCATGCGGGCGGAACGATGACGGTGAAGAACGAGTCACCTGACGGCGCCCGTTCCTTTCCGAAGGGCACCGTGTTCGTGGCGGCGAACGGGCTGCGCTACACCTCCGGTGATGCCTTCACGGTTCCCGCCGCCACCAAGACGGTGACGCCGGCGGCGGCCGGCGGTAAGACGAAGGTCGCCGTTGCGGCGAGCTCCGTCGACGTGTGGGTCGACGGAGCCGGTGACGGCGTCCAGTATGCCACCGGCATCCGCGGTCAATACCGCATCGACGGGCTCACCGGAGCCGATGCGCGCAACGTGTACGGCATGACCGACCGGATCAGCATGGATAAGCAGGACTATCAGGGCCGCAAGGAGGCTTACGAGTTCAACCCGGTGACCGAGCGGTACGAGCGGGTCGCCGATATGCACGAGAAGCGCTGGTATCCGACGCTCACGGGCTTGTCGGACGGCTCAGTCTTGGCGTTGTCCGGCCTGGACGGCAGCGGCAAGGTCGTCGATGGGACCCGGAACGAGGTCTTCGACCCGAAGACGCAGACGTGGACGGTCCGCAAGGACCTCAATCATTACTTCCCGACCTACCCGACATTGCTGCAGACGGCAAAGCCCGGCGTGCTGTTCTACACGGGCTCCAATTCGGGGTACGGGCCGGCCGACCGCGGCCGTGACCCGGGCCTGTGGAACCTGAGTGACAACAGCTTCCGCAACGTCTCCGGCCTACGCGATCCTGACCAGCTGGAAACCAGCATGTCGGCGTGGGTGGGGCCGGTGCAGAACCAGACGGTGATGGTGGTCGGTGGCGGAGGCGTCGGCGAATCTCGCCACTCGACCCGGCGTATCGACATCATCAACCTCAACGATCCGACGCCGCACTTCCGGCCCGGGCCGGATCTGCCGGAGCCTACTCGCTATCCGAGCCTGGTGAACCTGCCGGACGACACCACGTTGATCACCAACGGTTCGCGCGACTATCGCGGCCGCGGGGCGAGCGACAACCATGTCGCGCGGATCTACCATCCGGACACCAATACCTTGTCGATGGCGGCGGACCCGCACATCGGGCGTAACTATCACAGCTCGGCGGTGTTGCTGCCCGACGGGCGGGTGCTGACGGCCGGTTCCGATCCGTTGTACGCCGACAAGAAGAACACCATTTCCGGAACGTTCGAGCAGCGGCTGGAGATCTACACGCCGCCGTACCTGTTCCACGGGCCGCGGCCCCAGATCACTGCTGGGCCGCCCGTCGTCGGCTACGGGCAGAAAGCCGACTTCGCCACAAGCTCGCCGGCGGAGATCGCCAGTGTCCGGCTGATCCGGCCCAGCGCCGCGACGCACATGCTGAATCCGGACCAGCGGTCCTTGGCGGTGCCCTTCACGACGACAGCCGCCGGCGTGCGCGTCACGGTGCCGGAGCAGGCCGCGCTCATGCCTCCGGGACCTTACATGGCGTTCGTGGTCAACCGAGCCGGCGTTCCGTCGGTAGCTCGGTGGATCACCGTGCATTGACCTGCATCGAGCGGGCGCTCCGCCGGATCCGGAAGGGGTGCCCGCTCTCATGCCGGTCAGGAAGCGCGAGCCGCGAGGCCGAGGGCGTACTCCGGCCACCACTGCCCGGCAGGCGGCTCGCCGGAACGGCAGGAGCCGTCGGATTCACCGGGACGTTTGACCCACAGAAAGGCGTCGACCAGGGGTTGACCGGTCTCTGTGGTCGGTGCCGCACCCAGCGCGCGGCCCGGCGGGTTGCACCAGCGGGAGGTATCGTCGCTCGGCGCCGGCCCGTCTCCGTTGCGGCTGGTGTCGACGACGAAGTGGATGTGGCCGCCCAGCGCGTCGGACAGGCCGTTGCCGAAGGTGATGTTGTCGGAGGTGGTGTAGAAGTTCGCCACGTTGAGCGCGAAACCGTCCGCCTCGGCGATTCCCGCCCGCCGCAGCGCCAGTGCCAGCTGACGCGTGTCGGTGATCCAGCCCGGGTTGCCGGCGTCGAGGTAGACGCTGGTGGAGCTGTTGCCCTTGAGGACGGTGACCGCGTCGTGCAGCACGGCGAGTCGCTCGCCGGATTCGGCGCAACCCTGCAGCGAGTGCGCGATCGCGTCCGGCTCGAGGATCACCACCGCGGGTCGGTTGCCGATGCCCCGGGCGAATCCGCGAATCCACTCGCCGTAACGGGCGGCGGAGGCGGCGCCGCCGGAGCTGTGACCGCCGCAGTCACGGTCGGGGATGTTGTAGGCCACCAGCACGGGCAGCTGCCCGGCGGCCTCGGCCCGACCCACGAGTGCGCCCACCCGTTCGGCCACGGGTATCGGTCCGTCGGTAACCCAGTCTGCTACCGGCCGATCCGCGATCTTGCGTAGCAGGGCGGCCTGCTGCGAGTGTCCGTCGGCCTGCCACTGGGCGGCTTGAGTCGCTGCGCGCCCGTGCGGATCCACATAGAAATGCTGCTGTGCCAGCGCACTGTTCTCCCGAAGCATCGAAGTTGCAGCGCCAGGCCGCGCTGTGCTCGGCTTCGGTGCGCGCCGGTGTCCGTCGGTGGCGAATTCCTTGACACAACACAAGGCCATCGCGATCGCGCTGATAGCGATCAAGGCGAGCGTGAATCGCCGGCGTCGGGTGGGAATCAACACGAGAAGGCAAGCCCTTTCAACAGTGGAAGACGGAATAAATGCTATCGGAACCCCCCGAAGTGGGTGATTTTTAACCGAATAAAAGGGACGAAGCCGTACAAACCGTGCCGGTGGAAGATGCGCTGACTAGCCGTTGCTCCTACGCTCGCCGTGCTGAACGCCGATCCCGCACCCGCGGAAACGCCCTGGCATCGACCGCCGTAAGGCATGCGCCTGGCCGGGCGTCTCGGACAGCGAAAGGATCCTGGTGCCCTCAACCCCTGAGCCGCCTGCCGTCGATGCGTCCTGGGCGCGGCTGGAAGCTTTCAGCCGTCTCGCCGGTCCGCTCACCGTCGTCCCGGACGACCGTCCGTACCGGGTGGCCTATCGCAACCAGCGAGCGGTCGACGGCCGGCGCCACATGATTAACGCTGCGGTGATCGCGCTCTGCAACGTGTGCTTCGAAGTGTTCTTTTTCGCCTGGCTGCTACGGCCGGACCACATCGGGCCGACTCACATCGGCCCTGCGGCCCAGGCCGCCCGGGTCGCGAACCTCGTCGTGATCGCGGCGATCGCCGTCGTCGAGCTGCTTCGCCTGATCAACGTACTGTCGCTGTCGCTGGCCTCGGTCGTGGCCCGCGACCCGGTCCCCGTCGTACCCGACGACGACCTCCGGGTGGCCTTTCTGACCACCATCGTGCCGAGCAAGGAGCCCATCGCGGTCGTCACGGACACGTTGCGTGCGGCTACCCGGATCCGGCACCGCGGGACCTTCGACGTCTGGCTGCTCGACGAGGGCGATGACCCGGCCGTCAAAGCGGTCTGCGCCGAGCTGGGCGTGCGGCACTTCACCCGGAAGGGCAATACCGGTTACAACCAGCCGGCCGGGGCGTTCAAGGCCAGGACCAAACACGGCAACTACAACGCTTGGCTCGACGCCCACGGCGACCGGTACGACGTGCTGCTGTCGGTCGACCCGGATCACGTGCCCTTGGCCAACTTCGCCGAACGAATCCTGGGCTACTTCCGGGACCCCGACGTGGCCTATGCGGTCGGGCCGCAGTGCTACAAGAACGGCGAGGAGTTCGTCACCCGCGCCGCCGAGTCGCAGCAGTTCCCGTTCCACAGCGTCATCCAGCGTGCCGCCAACCGTTACGGCACGCCGATGCTGGTCGGCACGAACAACGCCATCCGGATCGCCGCGATCCGAGGCATCGGAGGTCTGGCCGACTCGATCACCGAGGACATGGCCACCGGTCTGGCGTTCCACACCAGTCGCAACCGGGCCACCGGCAACCGCTGGAAATCGGTGTACACCCCGGACGTGCTGTCGGCCGGTGAGGGCCCGTCAAGCTGGAGCGACTATTTCAGCCAGCAACGCCGCTGGTCGCGCGGCACCTTCGAGATCCTCTCCGGCACCTTCTGGCGGCGCTTCCTGCGACTGTCGCCCGGTGCGATGCTGCACTACATGCTGATCACCACGTTCTACCCGTCGATGGCGATCGGCTGGTTGCTGGGCATCCTGAACTCGGTGCTGTTCCTCGGCCTCGGTGTCACCGGCATGACCATCGTCGCCCGCACCTGGCTCGCCCTCTACACCGACGCCACCGTGTTCTCACTGTGGCTGTACATCCACAACCGGCGCTACAACGTCAGCCCCTACGAGCCACCCAACTCGTGGGGCTTGACCGGCATGCTCATGTCCGTCATCGCCGCACCCCTGTACGCCGGGCAGCTGTGCAGCACCCTGCTGCGGCGACCGGCCAAATTCGTGGTCACCCCGAAAGGAACCAGCACCAGTAACGACGGCCTGCGCACCTTCCGCAACCACCTTGGCTGGCTCGCCGTCCTGACCGCCGCTGTAGCCGTTTCCTATGTACGCGGCTACGCGAGCCCGGCGTCGCTGCTATGGCCGTGCACCTCCCTGGCTGTATGCCTACTTCCCCTCACCCTGTGGCAAGCCGGGCCGCGACTGACCCGGAAGGCAGCGACCACCCCCGTCGGTCGGCAACCGCTGCCGGCCCCTGGACCGCACCATGCCGGGGACATCACCAAGGAAATCCCGAAAGCAGCCATCAAGGAATTGCTGTCCGCGGGCTCAAAATCCGGACAACGGCACGAAGACCGCCTGCCGGCGCCTGCCCCAGCTGCGGTAGACGTGCCGTCGCAACGCACCGACTCGGCCGATCAGACTCCGCAGCCCGCAACAGCACCTCGTTCACACGGATGACCTCGATGCCGACGTAATCGGCTGGCGCCGCGTTCGCCTGCGCAGCCGGGTGTATACGGTTGCGGGCCACGCCAGCACAGGCATGACCCGCAACCGGTGCCTCAGGTCAGTTCACTGATCGGGCCCGGGAGTGGAGCGGGAACACGGCTACGCTACCGGAACCGTCCGGGTGGTGGCCGTCCCAACCGCCGTCATCATGGTGCCAGCCACCGTGATCCCAGCCGCCGTCGAAGTCCCCACCGTGATAGCTGTCGTACCAGCCGTGGTACCAGTTGTCGTCGTCCCAGTCGCCGTTCCAGTCGTCGGCGGCGACCTCCAGGACCCAGGCGCCGCGGTTGAACCCGGACCACACCCGCGAGCAGTCGTAGTCATCCCAACGGCCGTGGTACTCGCCGAGCCGGCCGACCCGCTCACACCCGAACCGGGTCCGGAAGTACCCGACGACATCACTGTCGTCCCAATGGCCCGCGGCCTGGACCGACGCGCTGTGCACGGCCGGCTGGGCCGTGACGGTGGCAGCCTGCGCAGGCCCCGCAGCGATCACCAGAGCGGCACCCAGGCCCGGACCACTCATAGCGAGCACACGAGCAATTCTTTTCATTTTCCCTCCGATGGATACATCAGTTCTTTCGGCGGCATGACGCCGCCGACAGATCGGATCACGGGCCGATAATCCGGGCGAGAATTCGGATGCCCTTACGCCATTCGGATGACGTAAGAAAATGAAATCACAATAGGAACCGGCCGCGCCGGAGTAATCCCTTTCGGCGATGCCACCAGTGACCGAATGGCCGCCCCAAGGATCCGCCGAACGGTCAGAAAACTCCGTTGGTCACCCGTGCGAGATCAACTTCAGCCGTGTCCTCATCAAAGTCGCGGGAAGTGGCTGGGCGATCGAGGAATGCTTTCGAACCGCGAAGGCCAAGTTGGCCTCGACGAGCACCAGGTTCGCCGCTACGACGCCTACATCACCCTGGCCATGCTCGCCCACGCGTTTCGTGCCGTCGCCGCCGCCAGGGCGGGAAAAGACGACCGCCCGAGGGCGGCCTCATCGCCCTCAATCTCGACGGACCCGCCGTCTGCTGGCATACCTGATCACCACCCGCCGCCATCGCGACCTCATCGATCGATGGTCACGATGGCGCCGTCGGCACCAGCACGGGGCCACAACAAGCCGCTGCCAGCGGAGACGCCGCCTCACGGAAGTTCTGCTGTCCTACTAGGCTAGGTGCGGCGATCGCGGAACACCCACCAGCGAGAAGCGGCGTAGGTGAGGATCGCGACCAGGAAGGACGCCGCGACGCGGGCGACCGCGAACGGCGCGCCCAGCATCGTCAGGCCGGTCGAGACGCCGACGGTGAGCAGGTAGTCGCCGACCATGACCACGATGTACCGCAGGACCTGCGGGCCGGCCGGCGCGTGCGACCGGAAGGTGATCGTGCGGTTCAGCGTGAAGTTCAGGGTGAGAGCGGTCAGGTACGCGATGGACACGGCGACCGGCAGCGGCAGCGACGTGTGCCGGCGCAGCACGGTGAGCAGGGTCAGGTCGACGGTGAAGGTGAACCAGCCGAGGATGGCGAAACCGGCCAGCTCGCGGGGGAGGTGGCGGCGCAGCCGGGGTGGCAGCCGGTCCACCCACGCGGTGAGGAGGTCGCCGGCGCGCCTCGGCGGGATCGTCATCGCCGCCAGCGCACCAGGCGCAGGTGAGGGGAGGGCGACCAGCGTCCGGCCGGTTCACCAGCCGAGGATGAACAGCAGCCCCGCGGCGATCAGGCCGAGCTCGACCAGGGTGACGAAGACCCGGTCGCTGATCCGGCCGACCACCCGGCGCCCGGCCCATGCCCCGGCCAGGGTGGCCGGGGTCAGCGCCACCCCGTACCACAGAACCTGTCCGGTCAGCAGGTCGCCGGCGCCGTAGCCGGCGATCTTGGACAGGTGCATGGCGAGGGCGCTGGCTGCCTCGGTGCCGATGTAGGCGGCCCGGGCCAGGCCGTAGGCGAGGAAGAACGGCGCGGTCAGCGGGCCGACCGAGCCGAGCAGCGCCGAACCCAGCCCGGAGGCGGCGCCGACCGCGGCGAACGCCGGGTCGGCCGGCCGGCCGGGGTGTGGGCGCAGCCGGCGCCAGACGACCACGCCGATCAGGAAGACGCCGAGCACCCGTTTCAGCGCGCCCAGCGGGGCGTGGGCCAGCAGCAGGCCGCCGACGACCGCGCACGGGGCGGCACCCGCGGTGAACCAGGCGACCAGCCGCCAGTGCAGGTCGCGACGGTTGAGCAGGACCCGGAAGGCGTTGCTGGACACCTGGGTGAGGGTCAGCATCGGCACCGCCACCCGCAGGCCGAACAGCGCGGTGAACACCGGCAGCAGCAGCACCCCGCCGCCGAAGCCGGCCACCGCGGACAGCCAGGCGAGCAGGAAGGCGGCCGCCGAGGCCGCCGCGAGGGACGGCAGGTGCGGGATGGTCACCTGTTAGCTTCTACACTGTTGTAAAAGCTGGCGTGACCCGGGAGGGGCGGCCCGTCATGACGGCGACACTCGGCGACATCCTGCTCGTCTTCCTGGCCGACCGGCCCGGCTCGGCCTACGACCTGAAGCAGCGCCACGAGCAGACCTTCGGGGCCGACCGCGCCGTCGACGTGCTGCGGGTTGCGCAGACCCTGAGCCGGCAGGAGAAATCGGGGTACGTGCGGCCCAGCACCCGCGCCCTGCCACCGCGTTCGCCGCGGGTGTTCACGCTGACCGACGCGGGTCTGCGCCGGCAGTTCGGCTGGCTGCTCGACGTGCCGCCGGACGCGGCCGGGCCGGACGTGCTCGACCGGGTGCTGCTGGCGATGGCCGCCACCGAGCGGGCCACCTTCGACGCGGTCGTCGCCCGCTGCCTGGCGGTGCTGGAGGCGCAGCGACCCCGGCCCGGCCTGCCCCGCCAGGACGCGCTGTCGGTCCGGCACGCCCGGGCCGAGCTGGCGGTGGTGATGGCCACCTCGGCGATCGAGTGGGTCCGGCACCTGGCGCAGCGCCCGCGCGAGCGGGACGCCGCCGCCTGAAACCGCCGCCGGGGACGCCGCTGCCGAAGGTCGCGAACCGGTGCACAATGGGCGGGTGGTCGTGATCGTCTCCGGACTTCGAAAGGCATCCCCATGCCCCAGCTCATGATCATCATCGGTTCGACCCGTCCCGGCCGGGCCGGGCTGCCGATCGGCCGGTGGTTCGCCGAGGCGGCCGCCAAGCACGGCGGCTTCGACGTGCAGATCGCCGACCTGGCCGAGATCGACCTGCCGCTGCTGGCCGACCCGCACCACCCGCGCCTGCGGCAGTACGTGCACCAGCACACCTGGGACTGGAGCGCCCGGGTCGCGGCCGCCGACGCGGTCGTGGTCGTCACCCCGGAGTACAACTACGGCTACCCGGCCGGGGTGAAGAACGCGCTCGACCACCTGTCCCAGGAGTGGGCGTACGCGCCGGTCGGCTTCGTCTCCTACGGCGGGATCGCGGCCGGCACCCGCGCCGTGCAGCAGCTCAAGCAGGTGGTCACCACGCTGCGGATGATCCCGGTGGTCGAGAGCGTGAACATCCCGTTCCACGCCCAGCACCTCACCGACGGCGTCTTCACCCCGGCCCCGGCCGCCGAGCAGGCCGCCACCGCGATGCTCGACGAGCTGGTCAAGGTCGAGGCCGGCGTCCACCGGCTGCGCGCCGACGTCCGCGCCACCTTCTGATCAGGGGGCTGTCGGATCGGGGCGGGTCCGTTCGTAGCAGGGTGGAGCGGCCGCCGCCGGCGGCCACCGGGATCGGGAGCATCGCGATGACGCAGTATCTGATGTCCGTGCTGAACGACGCCGACACGCGGGCGACCGAGGCGGAGGCGGCGGCGATCGACGTCTTCAACGCGAAGATGCGGGCCGACGGGCACTGGGTGTTCGCCGGGGGACTGGCGGCGCCGGGCAGTGCGACCGTCGTCGACGCGCGGGACGGGCAGCCGGTGTTCACCGACGGGCCGTACCTGGAGTCGAAGGAGCACATCGTGGGCTTCTGGATCGTCGAGGCGGCGCACCTCGACGAGGCGTTGCGGCTGGCCGCGGCCGGGTCGAAGGCCTGCAACCGGAGGGTCGAGCTGCGCCCGTTCCTGGGCGCATGACCGCGATCGACGAGGTGATCACCCGGGTGCACCGGGCCGAGTGGGCCCGGGTGGTCGCGACCCTGGCGCGGCGGATCGGTGATCTCGACGTGGCCGAGGAGATGGCCGCCGAGGCGTTCGCGATCGCGGTGCAACGGTGGCCGGCCGACGGCGTACCGCCGAATCCGGGTGCCTGGCTGACCACGACCGCGCAGCGCAAGGCGATCGACCGGCTGCGGCGTGAGGTGCGGCGCGACGAGATCCATCGGGAGGCGCTGATGACGTACGACCCGCCCGGCCCGCTCGGCGCCGTCGACGACGACCGGCTGCGACTGGTGTTCACCTGCTGCCATCCGGCGCTCGCCATGGACGCGCGGGTGGCGCTGACGCTGCGGATGGTCGGCGGGCTGACCGTGCCCGAGATCGCCCGCGCCTTCCTGGTCGAGGAGGCGGCCATGAGCCGCCGGATCACCCGGGCCAAAGCCAAGATCAAGGACGCCCGGATCCCGTACGGCGTACCGTTCCGCGAAGATCTCCCGATCCGGGTCGGCGGGGTCCTGGCCGTCCTGTTCCTGATCTTCAACGAGGGGTATCTGGCGTCGGATCCCGCCCGCGAGCCGGTCCGCGCCGACGTGACCGCGGAGGCGATCCGGCTGACCCGGCTGGTCCGCGCCCTGCTCCCGGACGACGGTGAGGTGGTCGGGCTGCTCGCGCTGATGCTGCTCACCGAGGCCCGGCGCCCCGCCCGGGTGTCCGCGACCGGCGACCTGGTCACCCTCACCGACCAGGACCGCGCCCTCTGGGACCGGGAGCTGATCGCCGAGGGGCACGCGCTGGTCCGGGCCCGGCTCGCCGGCGGGCAGGCGCCCGGCCGCTACCAGATCCTGGCCGCGATCAACGCGGTGCACACCGATGCCCGGCACGCCGGGGACACCGCCTGGGGGCAGGTGGTCGCCCTCTACGACCAGCTCCTGCGGCTCGACCCGTCGCCGGTCGTGCGGCTCAACCGGGCGATCGCGGTCGCCGAGCGGGACGGGCCGCGGGTGGCGCTGGCACTGATCGACGACCTGCCGCTGGACGGCTACCACGCGTTCCACGCGACCCGGGCCGAGCTGCTGCGCCGGTCGGGGCAGCACGATCAGGCCAGAACGGCGTACGACCGGGCCATCGTCCTGTCGACCAACCGTGCCGAGACCGCCCACCTGCAGCGGCGCCGGGCCGGCTTGTCCTGAGGGCCGTACACTCGGGCGCCCGGCGGTGAGGAGATCAGGCGATGGGACTTTCAGGGCGGGAATGCCCGGACTGCGGGCGCAGTGTGCGCGAGCCGTTCGAGCAGACCGTGACCGGTCGCGAGGTCTGCCCGGACTGCGCGAAGGCGCTGTTTCTGGGTTCGGCCGCAGGCGCGGTCACCGGCGACGTCGGTGCCGGCTACGGGGTGTGGGCGATGCTGATGCGCAAGGTCCGCCGCTCGGAGTAGGGCCGGCCGGCGGCGTGCCGGCCGGCCCCGGGTGGATCAGCCGTCGTAGCTGCCCTGTTCGACCGCGAAGACGTTGCGGTGCCCGACCGGCTCCTGCAGCGACCACAGCAGGTCGGCTTTGGTGGTGTCCTCCCAGTAGCTGATGCTCTCGCCGCCGCTGACCCAGGCGTACGCGGACGGGCCGGCGGCCGGCGTCCAGTAGTACAACTTCTTGTCGCCGGAGGAGTTGAACCACCAGCGGTCGTTGTGCGAGGCGACGCCGTTCAGCTTGAACCAGGGCAGCTTCAGCGCCTCGGTCGCGGTGGTGCTGGCCGCGAAGGTGGTGGCGCCCGGGGCGAACGGGAAGCGGATCGCGCGGGCCGCCCGGTTCGGGTACGCGGTGCAGCCCGACGAGCAGGTGTACTCGGTCATCACGATCGACGGGTCGGCGCGGTCCAGCGAGATCGTCGACCAGGCCAGTGCCGTGCCGGAGGTGGTGGCCGCGGTGATCGTGCCGAGCTGGGGCAGCGCGTACGCGTAATTGTGGGCGTAATAGGTGGTGTCGTCCTGCCGTCCGATCTGGTCGGCGGTGCCCCCGGTGTCGGTCTTCAGGATCTTCTTCATGTTGAACACCCGCATGCCGTGCCCGGTGTCGGCGACGTAGAGGTAGTCGCCGTACCAGGCGACGCCGCCGGCGTGCACCAGCACGTCCTTGAAGCTGGGCGCGGCCGCCGTGCCGGTCGGCTCCACCAAGAGGATCTTGCGATATCTGTTCGGGTACGTCGCATCCCAGTCGACCAGGGTGATCCGGCTGCGTGCGGTGCTGCCGCCGCAACCGTCCTCGGTGTACCAGCTGACCAGGATCAGCTGGTGTCCGTCATAGTTGCCGCTGTTCGCGGTGCCGATGGCGTCCCGGCTGCTGGTGATGCCCTGCGGGAAGTTCGCGCAGTCGTTGACGTCGGTGTCGTCGAACTGGAAGCCGGTGCTGTACCCGGCCAGGTTCAGCGCATCGGTGATCCCCCGCCGGTCGTGGTTCGCGTCGGCCATCACGGCCGAGACCGAGGCGGTGCCGAGCTTCGAGACCAGCGCGGCGTCCAGCGCATCGAACCGGCTGTAGTCGGCGGTCAGGGTGAACTGGCCGGCCGGCAGGGTGGTGGGTGCCGCGGCGGCCAGCGCCGGACTCCCGGCGACCAGGGCCGCGGAAACGGTGAGTGTCAGTGCCGCGGAAGCCCGCAGCAGGCGTGCACGTAGGGACATGCGTGACCCCCCATGATCTCGGTCGATATCGACCGAGCACGATACACGCATTCATGATCATACGTGCTGCAAGGTCACCTCGAGGACGGGCCTACCCCCGGTCACCGGTCCCGGTGCGCCTCGCCGTCGACGGCGGGAGGGGGATGTCACCGTCTCGAAACCTCATGCCCGGAGGTCTGTTCCCGATGCGACTGCCAGGGTCATCCGGTTCGAGGAGTCATGGTGTTGCGGTTCGGCCGTCAGGCATGGTCGGTATATCTCGCGTTCTGCGTAGTGGTGATGGCGGCGTGCTTCCTGGTGCCGTGGGAGTCGGTCAAAACGGTCCTGACCGGGCTACTGGGTGTCTCGGCGGTGGTCGCCACCGCGGTCGGCGTGGCACGTCACCGGCCGGCGACGCGCTGGCCGTGGTACGTGATGGCGGCCGGTTGGCTCTTCTTCGCCGCCGGTGACGTCATCTACTGGGTGCAGAGTTCGGTCCTGGGCCGCGACGTCTTCCCGTCCGTCGCGGATGTCTTCTACCTGGGCTCCTACCCGATGCTCACGGTGGGCCTGCTCGGTCTCGTCCGGGCCCGCCGACCGGGTCGGGACCGGCCCGGCCTGCTGGATGCGCTGGTGCTGTCGACCGGTGCGGCCATGCTGTCGTGGGTGTTCCTGATGGAACCCTACGTTCACGCCACCGATCTCGACGTCCTGGGCCGGGTCGTCTCGCTCGCCTATCCGTCCGCTGATCTGCTGCTTCTGGCCGTGTTGCTGCGGCTGACCACCGGCCGCGGGGACCGGCAGCCGGCGTTCCGGCTCTTCGTGGCGGCCGGCGCCGCCATGCTCGTCGGCGACGTCGTCTACGGGCTGATGGAGCTCACCATCGGCTACCACGCCGGGGACCCGATCGACGGGGCGTGGATGCTGATGTACGCCTTCGCCGGCGCGGCCGCCCTGCACCCGACGATGGCCGACATGTCACGGCTGTCGCCGCCCACGGCGGAGGGCACCATCGGGGTGGGACGGCTGATCGCGCTGGCCCTGGCCAGCCTCATGGCGCCGGCGGCACTGATCATCGAGTGGTTCCGCGGCGGCGAGATCGACATCCCGGTCATCGTGTCCGGCTGTGTGGTCCTGTTCCTGCTGGTCATCGCGCGTCTGCACGGCCTGGTGGTCCTGCTGGCCGAAAGCCTGCGATCGACCGAGGTGCAGGCCACCACCGACCAGCTGACCGGCCTGGCCAACCGCCGGCGTTTCCACACCTGCTGGCAGCAGTCGCTGACCGGCGAGGTCGGCCCCACCGCGCTGCTCTACATCGACCTCGACGGGTTCAAACCGGTCAACGACAAGCTGGGCCACGACGCCGGCGACAGCATCCTGCTCGGGGTCGCCGACCGCCTCCGCGGCGTGGTCCGCGCCGCCGACGTGGTCGCCCGCCTCGGCGGCGACGAGTTCGCGATCATCCTGCCCTGGACCGACGACGCCACCGCCGGGACCATCGCGCAGCGCATCGTCGAGGACCTGGCGCAGCCGTTCGAGATCTCCGGACGCGCGGTGTACATCGGCGCCAGCATCGGCGTCATCACCGCCGCCCGGGGTGACAACCCGAACGCGCAGCTGCGTCGTGCCGACACCGCGATGTACGCCGCCAAGAACGCGGGGCGAGGCCGGGTACACCACGGCTGACCGCTCCGGCGTGCCCGGTGCGGGTGCGGTGCCCGCCGTGGACCTCGCTCGCGACAATGCGGTCACGAGAAGTCCTGGCGGTAGTCGCTGAGGGTCAGGCCGAGCACCGACCGGAACTCGTTGGCCAGATGTGCGTGGTCGCTGTAGCCCAGGTCGGCGGCGACCGCCGCCAGGTTCGTGCCCGGCTCGGCCCGCAGCCGCTCGGCCGCCTCCTGCAGCCGTCGCCGGCGGATCATCGCGAGCGGGGGCAGCCCGACGTACCGGGCCGCGAGTCGCTGCAGTGAGCGGGCCGAGATGTTCAGCCGGGCCGTCGCGTCCTGGACCGTGCGGATCGCCGGGTCGGCGTCGATGAGGCCGGCCATCGTGTTGGCCAGCAGCGCCTCCGCGTCCGGCGGTGGGATGCGGGCGGCCAGCCAGGCGGTGAAGGCGTCGACCGCGTCCCGGTGCCGCTCCGGCCCGTCGCCGGCCATCGCGCGGGACACCCCCTCGTGCAGATCGGGAAGATCGATCATCCGGTACGTGTCCCGCAGCGCCGCCGGGTCGGCGACCAGGTGCGGCACCGCGGCCGGCCGCAGCAGTGCCCCGACCGCCCAGCCGGTGCCGATCAGATCCCGGTGTGAGGCGCGCGTGGTCGGCCCGGACAGGCCGACCCGGTCCTTCTCGACCACCAGGTTGCAGGCCGGGAAGGCGATCAGCTGCTGGCGGGACGAGCGTCCCGGCTGGATCCGCCACTCCGGGATCCAGAACCAGCGCACCAGGTGCGCCACCGGTCCGGGCGCGGGCAGCCGGGTGAAGGTCGGCAGCCGCGCCGGGTAGAGGACACCCCGCGGGTGCGGATCCTGTCGCGAATCTTCAAGCGGGTCGCCGCCGGTCATTCCTACGATTCTGGACCATGACCGAGACACACTCTGCCGCCGACGGGCAGTACACGACGAACGGCACTCCGCACGGCGCGACCGGCCTGACCCCGTTCCTGGTCATCCCGGACGCCCGCGGCGCGATCGACTTCTACGTCAAGATCTTCGGAGCGCGGGTGGTCGACGTGACCGAGTTCGGCGGGACGGTGGCGCACGCCGTGCTCGACTTCGGTGACGGCCTGCTGCAACTCGGCGAGCCGTCACCGGACTACGGCCTGATCCCGCCGCCCGAGGGGGACCGGGACTGTTACTCGATCGGGCGGTACTGCCCGGACGTGGACGCCGTGGTCGCCCGGGCCGAGGCGGCCGGGGCGACCATCCGGGAGGCGCCGGCCACGTTCGTCTCCGGCGACCGGTTCGCCAGCATTCGCGACCCGTACGGCGTCCGCTGGTCGATCATGACGAGGGTCGAGGACCTGTCCGAGCAGGAGAGCGCCCGCCGGGTCGCCGAGTGGGCGGCCAAGCAGGGCTCCTAGCCCCACCAGAAGGTGGTCGCGATGATCGCGTAGAGGGCGATCAGGGTGGCGCCTTCCAGCCAGTTCGACTCCCCGTCGAAGACGATGAAGGCGGTCGCGAGCACGGCCACCGCGACCGCCATCACCAGCAGCGGGGCGAAGACCAGGGTCAGCGTCGTCGCGGTGAACAGGCTCAGCAGCACCAGTGCCGGGGCCAGCACCAACGCCACCTGCAGCGGGCTCTGGATGATCACGGCCATCGCGAAGTCGGCCTGGTTGCGGTAGGCCAGCTGGATGCCGATCACGTTCTCGATCGCGTTGCCGGCGATCGCCACGATGACCAGGCCGGCGAACGCCTGCGAGACACCCAGCGAGGTGATCGCCGGTTCCAGCGCGGCGACGAACCAGTCGGAGACCAGCGCGGCGGCGACGCTCGACCCGGTGAGCATGGTCAGCGCCAGCCACAGCGGCCAGTGCGGGCCCGCGTGCTCGGCCGGTTGCGGCGCGGACGGCTCGGCCACCGGGCTGCGCTTGAGCGCCGACGGCAGCGAGAGCAGGAACACGCCCAGCAGCACGACCGAGACGACCAGCGACAGTGCCTTCTCGTGCCCGGCGGCCGGCGCGTGCACGTACTGCGCCAGGCTGGGCATCACCAGGGCGGCGGTGGCCAGCACCATCAGCACGGTCGAGGTGCGGGCCCGGTCCGAGTCGAACCGCTGCGTCCCGTGCTTGACCCCGCCGACCACGAACGCCAGGCCGAGCACCAGCAGGATGTTCGACAGGATCGACCCGATGATCGCCGCCTGGACCACCGCGAGCAGCCCGGCCTGCAGGGCGAAGAAGCCGATGAACAGCTCCGGCAGGTTGCCCAGCGCGCTTTGCAGCACCCCGGTCGCGCCCGGCCCGAACCGGTCGCCGAGCTGCTCCACACTGCGCCCGACCAGCGAGGCGAGCAGCGCCACGGCGACGCCGGCGACCACGAACGCCAGTACCGCCGTGGCACCGCTGTAGTGCAGAACCCCGGCGGCGGCGACGGCGACCACGCCGGCGCCCAGCACCACAAGGTCCGATTTGCTGAGTACGCGTCCCGTCATGCCGGAAATGATCGCAGAACCGGGTCCCTCCCGCTGGGAGGGCCCTGTGCTTTCGCTGAACGTGGTGAGGGCGCCGTCCGGACCGTCGCGTGGACCGCGTGGCTGTCCCGGTCCACCACCGACATCCTCCCGCAACGGCAGGACATCGACTCCGGTCAGCTCGCGGCCCGGTGCAGCCCGTCGCGCCCCACCCGCAGCCGCACCACCCCGTCCTCGAGGGCGACGATCTGGTCGCCGCCCGCGTACGTGTCGTTGGACAGTGCCCCGGTCCCGTCGATCCGCAGATACCCGGAGCCCATCAGCGCCTCGGCGACCCCGGCCACCGTGTCCGGCCGGACCGGCGTGCCCGGCGGCTGCACCGCGCTCACCTTGCCGACCTCGTCCCCGGCGGCGTCGACCACCAGCATGCCGGTGGCGGCCCGGGCGATCGGCGCGGTCTCGGTGGGCGGCACGGTTGCGTACTGTTCAGATGGCTGCATGGCAGCGGACATTCCCCACCGGAACAGAGCCAAAACAGGAGGGCAACGATGAGCGGCGCCAGAGTGCTGGTGACGGGGGCGAGCATCGCGGGGCCGGCCCTGGCCCACTGGCTGCACCGGCGGGGAGCCGAGGTGACCGTCGTGGAGCGGGCCCCCGGGCTGCGGCCCGGCGGGCAGGCGGTGGACGCGCGCGGGGTGGCCCGGGACGTCATCGCGCGGATGGGGCTGGCCGCGGCGGTGCGCGCGGCGTGCACCGACACCGCCGGCGCGCACACCGTGGACGCGGACGGGCAGGTGCTGGCGACCTTCCGCGCCGACGACGACGGCGGCGACGGGTTCATCGCGGACATCGAGATCCTGCGCGGAGACCTGTCCCGGGTGCTCTACGACGACACCCGCGACGGCGTCGACTACGTCTTCGGTGACCGGATCGCCGAGCTCACCCAGGACGCCGACGGCGTCGACGTGGTCTTCGCGGGCGGTGACCGGCGGCGTTTCGACCTGGTCGTCGGCGCCGACGGGCTGCACTCGTCGCTGCGCGCGACGGTTTTCGGGCCGCACCAGCGGTTCCTGCGCCACCTCGGGCACGTGCTGGCCTTCTACAGTGTGCCCAACGAGTTCGGCCTGGACCGCTGGCTGCTGGAGTATCAGGACCGGGAGTCCGGGCGCTCGGCCCTGCTGCGCCCCATCCAGGACGCCACCCGGGCGATGGCGCTGTTCTCCTTCCCGGCCGCCGACTTCGCGGTCGACCACCGGGACGTCGCCGCCCAGAAGAGCCTGCTGCGCGAGCGGATGACCGGCCTGGGCTGGCACACCCCGGCAATGCTCGCGCATCTGGACGACACTCCGGACTTCTACCTCGACCAGGTCGCCCAGGTGGTGATGGACAGCTGGTCCCACGGCCGGGTCGGGCTGCTCGGCGACGCGGCGTTCAGCTCCTCGCCGATGTCCGGGCAGGGCACCGGGCTGGCCCTGGTCGGCGCCTACGTGCTGGCCGGTGAGCTGGCCGCGGCCGGCTGGGACCCGGCCACCGGGTTCGCCCGCTACGAGACCCGGATGCGGCCGTTCGTCGAGGCCAACCAGGAGATCGGCCGGCTGAATGCGCGCAGCCGCGACCTTCCCGGCCCGGACACCACCGCACTCCCGGACTTCACCGGCGACTGGTTCGCCGACCTGGCCGCCCGCGCCATCAACGGCATCGACCTGCCCGACTACGCGGAGACGCCGGACGTCGCGCGGCGCTCCTGATCCCCGGCGCGGCCGGTCACGGCCGGGCGGTCACGGCCGGGCGGTCACGGCCGGGCGGTCACGGCCGGGCGGTCACGGCCGGGCGGTCACGGCCGGGCCTGGCGATGGAACGGGAAGGCGAGGGTGGCCCGGATGGCGGTGCCGGTGAGGAGCATGACCAGCCGGTCGACGCCCAGCCCGAGGCCGCCGGTCGGGGGCATCGCGTACTCCAGGGCGGTCAGGAACGACTCGTCGATCTGCATCGCCTCCGGGTCGCCGGCCGCCGCCTTCAGGGACTGGGCGGTGAGCCGGTCCCGCTGGTCGATCGGGTCGACCAGCTCGGAGTACGCCGTGCCCAGCTCCATGCCGAAGGCCACCAGATCCCAGCGTTCGGCCAGCCGCGGATCCCCGCGGTGGGTGCGGGTCAGCGGTGAGGTCTCCAGCGGGAAGTCGGTGTAGAAGGTCGGGTACGTCGTCTGCTTCTCGACGAGCGCATCGTAGAGCTCGACGACCAGCTCACCCGCCGTCGCGTCGGCTTTCGCGTGGACGCCGTGCCGGGCGCACACCTGGCGTACCTCGTCGACCGGCGTGTCGGCGGTCAGGCTGGCGCCGGCCGCCTTGCTGACCGCCTCGTGGACGGTCAGCACCGGCCACGGCTCACCCAGGTCGACCGGGCCCTCCGGGCGCAGGGCCACCGGCCGGCCGTGCACGGCGGTGGCGACTTCGAGGATCAGCTCGCGGGTCAGGTGCCGCATCGTGTGGTAGTCCGCATACGCCTGATAGGCCTCCAACGACGTGAACTCCGGGTTGTGCGTGGCGTCCGCGCCCTCGTTGCGGAAGTTGCGGTTGAGCTCGAAGACCTTCTCCATGCCGGCCACGCACAGGCGTTTGAGGTACAGCTCGGGGGCGATCCGCAGATAGAGTTCCATGTCGTACGCGTTGATGTGGGTCCGGAACGGACGGGCCGACGCGCCGCCGTGCACGGCCTGCAGCATCGGCGTCTCCACCTCGGTGAAACCGCGTACGGCGAAAGCCTGGCGCAACGCCCGGACCGCGGCGCTGCGGTGCCGCAGCACCTGCATCGCGTCCGGGTTGACCAGCAGGTCGAGGTATCGCTGGCCGAGCCGGGCCTCCGGGTCGGTGAAGCCGGCGTGCACGTCGGGCAGCGGGCGCAGGCATTTCGCGGCCATCACCCACGTGTCGGCCAGGACGGAGAGTTCGCCGCTGCGGGAGCTGCCGATCGCGCCGGTGACGCTGACGTGGTCGCCGAGGTCGACGGTCCGCCGCCACCGCAGGCGCTCCTGGTCCGGGGTGCGGTCGGCGGTGAGCATCGCCTGCAGCGTGGCGTCACCCTCCTGCAGCACGGCGAAGAGCACGCCGCCGAGGTCACGCAGGGCGCGGACCCGGCCGGTCACCGACACCCCGGTGCCGGCCGGCAGCGTGCGGGCCTCGGCGAGCGTCACGGTGCGCGGGACCGTGACCGGGTACGCCTCGGCCAGGCGGGCCCGCTTGTCCAGGCGGGCGCGCTGCTGCTGGCTGAGCCGGCGCAGCGGGACGGCCGGGCGCAGCAACTGGTCCTCCTGGTCGCGGATCTGCTGCAGGAAGGCCGGGTCGGCGTCCAGGGCCGTGGCGGCGGGGGAGAGCGAGGGCAGGAACCCCTCGGCAATGCCGGCGGCGAGCACCGCCCGGCTCAGGGTGAGCGACGAGTCGAAGCAGAGGAACCGGGGCAGCCAGTTCGGCAGGTATTTGGCGTTGGCCCGGTACAGCGACTCCAGCTGCCAGAACCGGGAAGCGACCGACAGCACCGCGTCCGACAGCCGGGTGACCGGACCGGCGCCGACCATGTCGGCCGAGCTGAACACCGAGCGGAACATGGCGAAGTTCAGCGAGATCCGGCGTACGCCCAGGTCCGGGCACGCTTCGACGAGGACCGCCACCATGAACTCGGTGAGCCCGTTCTCGGCCTGCCGGTCGGCGCGCATCAGGTCGAGCGACAGGCCGCGCACCCCCCACGGCGCGAACGTGAGCACCCCGCGGACCCGGCCCTGTGGGTCGTGGGCGGTGACCACCACGCAGCGGCCGTCCGCCGGGTCGCCGAACCGGCCGAGCGCCATCGAGAAGCCGCGCTCGGAGCCGTCGCCGCGCCACGCCGCGGCCAGCCGGTCCAGCTCGGCGAGCTCGTCGGCGCCGATCGCCGCCTGGCGGCGGACCTGCCCGGTGTAGCCGGCGGCGCGCACCCGGGTGACCGCCCGCCGCACCGGGCGCATCGCCCGGCTCTGCAGGTCGAAGCCGCTCACCTCGAGGATCGCCTCGTCGCCGATGCTCAACGCCTTCAAACCCGACTCGACGTACGCGTTGGCCCCCGCCTCGCTCGCCGAGAGCGCCGCCGTGAACCAGCCGTGCCGGTGCGCCTCGGCCCGCCACGCCCCGATCGCGGCCGGCCACGAGCCGACGTGCCCGATCGGGTCGGCGCTGGCCAGGCTGACCGCGGCGACCACCCGGTAGGTGACCGCGGCCCGCCCGTCCGGGGAGAAGATCACTGATTTGTCCCGGCGGGTGGCGAAGTAGCCCAGCGAGTCCCGATCCCCGCTCTCCAGGATCAGCCGGCGCAGCTGGAGCTCGGCTTCCGCGGTCAGATACTGCTGGGAGCGGGCCGAGCGCAGGAAGACGGCGACCGTGCCGAGCAGCACCAGCGCGGACACCGTCGACGCGGCCACCGACACCCAGTGGTGCCCGTGATGCCCGTGCAGGCCGGCGTTGTCGCCGGCGGCGCTGAGGCCGAGCGCCGAGCGGTTGGCCCAGATCACCCGCTCGCCCATGCCGTGCAGCGAGTCGGGGAACAACCAGGTCAGGCTGAAGGCCAGACTCCAGGCGGCGGCGAGGCCGGCGACCAGCAGGATCAGCGCGGTGCGCCGGGAGGCGTGCGCCAGCCGGGCCGGGAAGGCGCGCCGGGCCCGCCAGACCAGCACCGTCACCACCAGGCCGATCGGCACGGCCACGGCGGTCAGCACGATCTCGGTGCGGGACAGGTCCAGGTCGGCCTGCTCGGGCTGATCCCAGTAGGCGAGGCCGACCAGCGCGGTGATCGTGTCCAGCACGGTGGCGCAGATCTGGTAGATCAGCAGCAGGATGAACGCGGCCCGCAGCCGGCGGCGCAGCGCGCTGCCCAGCAGCAGCAGCGCGGCGGCGATGAACAGGTTCGGCTCGGCCGGGACGTTGAGCAGGCTGAACGCGTAGTCGACGGTCCAGGTCCAGGAGAACATCCGCAGCGGGAAGCTGAGCAGCACCCAGATGCCGGCCAGGGTGACGATCCGGCCGGGCCAGATCGCGAACTTTTCCTGCCGGGCGCTCAGGCCCTCGACGCTCACCACGGCGTTGACGTTAGTCAGTCGGGCCGGTCGCCGCTCAGTGGGCCCGTCGCCCGTGCCGGACTCCGCTAGGATGACCGACCTCGTGGCGATGGCCCGGGACCGCAGGCGGCTCCCGGGGAAATCTCGACGACAAGGTACCCAACAACGGGAAAATGGCAGCCGGTAAACCGTGAAAACTATGGCAGTGCGGGACATTTCCCGGACAGGTGATCGGGAAGCGTTCCCCGCGTGGCGCCGGCCCCGCGTGGTGCTGTGGGCCGTCACGGGCATCGTGGGCCTGGGGTTTCTGGCCGCGCTGGAAATCGCCGCCCGCCGTTGCGGCCTGCCGGGGCCGGTCACCAACCAGGTGAAAGAGTTCCTGTTCGCCCCCAAGTCGGGCTTCCTGCTGTACGCCAGTCTGGCCCTGACCCTGGTCGTGCTCACCCGCCGGGAGAGACTCGTCTCGGTCGCCGCGGCCGTCGGCATCGACGCCGTCTTCCTGCTGGTCCGCTGGATCGCCGGCGCGAAACCCGCCTTCGGCAACGGCGCGCTGTGGGTGATCGCGGCCCACGCGGTCATCGCCCTGACGCGGCACACCGGCCGGGACCGCGTCCTGCGGCTCAAAGGTGTCGGGCTGGCCCTGCTGCTGGTGGCCGGCCGCAAGACCGGCGACACCTGGCTGCTCATCACGTCGAAGACCCGGCCCATGGTCCTCGACCGGTACGTGGCGACCGCCGACCACGCACTCGGCAACCCGTCGTGGGTGGTGGGCCGGATCGTCCGGGCCACCGGCCCGGTCGGCACGCACCTGCTCTCCTACGTCTACATCCAGCTCGCGGTGGCCGCCGTGGTCGTCGCGTTCCACCAGTTGCGCAACGTGGCCGCCGAGGGTGCGTTCCCGCGCCACCATCTGGTGCGCACGTTCCTCGTCATCGGGCTCCTCGGGCCCGGCATCTACATGCTGTTCCCGGTGGTCGGGCCGGTCTTCGCGTACGGCGCCGCCGGCGGGCAGTGGGCGACGGCCCACCTCTGGCCGGACATCGTGCCCGCGATCGGCGCCCCGCGGCACATGCCGTTCGACGAGATCACGCCCCGCAACTGCATGCCCAGCCTGCACACCGCATGGGCCACCGCGATCTTCCTCCATTCCCGTCGCGGCCCCCGGGCGCTGCGATTCGCCGGGACCTTCTGGCTGATCGCCACCCTCGGCGCCACCCTCGGGTTCGGCTACCACTACGGCGCGGACATCGTCGCCGGCGTGGTCTTCACCCTCACCGTCGAGGCGGCGCTGCGCTCCCAGGCGCGCGGCTGGGACCGATGGGGAATCCTGACGGTCGGGCACGGCGTGGCGGTGTTCGCCACGCTGCTGCTCGCCTACCGTTTCCTGCCGCTGCGCATGGCCGAACAACCGTGGATCTTCGGGCCGGTCGTCATCCTGCTGATGGTTTCCGTGATCCACCGCTACAGACGGACCACCCGCTCCTGGGCTGCCGGACCCGCGGCGGGCAGCCTGATTCCGGAACCCCGGCCCGACACGCTCCGGTCAGGCGCCGCTGAGCCGGACCGCGGCCCAGACGTGTTTGCCGGGCGCTGACGGATACCAGCCGACCCGCTCGGCGAGCCGCTCCACCATCCGCAGGCCCATCCCGCCGGCCGCCGGGGGCCGCTGCGGGTCGACCGCCGGCACGGCGTCCGCATCATGGTCGGACACCTCGATGATCAGGCGCCCGTCGGAACGGAACAGCACCACGGCGGTCGGCGGGCGGCCGTGCCGCAGCGCGTTGCCGGCCAGTTCGGTGGCGACGATGACCAGCCGGTCGGCGAGGTCGTCGGCGTCCGCGACCGTCGGGAGCCGGCCCGCCGTGACCAGCCGGCGCAGGTCGCCGCGCAGGTCACGCAGCTGCGGCGGGTGGTTCACCGCCCAGCGGGCGATCTCCTCGTCGGCGGCGGGAGGACGCCACATGATCCACCCTGTCATGCCGTTGATGATGCCCGCTCGCGTCAAGGTCATTCCGCCCGGACGGCATGTTCCCGCAACGGCCCGACGGTGAAGCCGCGCGCCCGGCAGTGGGTGAGGATCGCCGGCAGCGCGCCCAGCGTCGACGCGAAACTGTCCGGGGCGGCGCTGTGGTCGCTGTCGTGCAGCAGGATCGTCCCGCCGCCGCCGCCGCCGCCCAGCCCGCGGCGCACCGCGCGGTACACGGATACTCCTCGGTCATCGCGCCGAGCAGGAAGAAGGTGGCCCGCACCCGGTTGGCTTGCAGGATCCGCACCAACCGCGGCGTGGCGACCGGGTGCGGGCCGTCGTTGAAGGTGAGCGCCACGTGGCCGGGGTCGCCGAGACCGGAGCGGGCCGGGAACAGGCGGCGGCGGACCGGGCCGATCGCGGCGACGGCGGGCGCGGCGTGGGCGGCGGCCTCGGCGGTGAGCAAGGCCGCGGCGGCGGTCTTCACGGCGTACACAGGGGCCGTGCTCGATGTCCATGCCGCTGACGGTGACCCGCGGGCGCTGAGGAATCGCTGAACACCGCGGTCTTCAACCCGCTCTCAGGAACAGCCGCTTAGCGTACGACCGATGTCCCGCTCAACCCTCGTCGGCGAGCCGATACCCGGCGCCCCGGACCGTCTCGATGGCGGCCCGGCCGAACGGGTGGTCGATCTTCTTCCGCAGATATCCGATGTACACCTCGACGATGTTCGGGTCGCCGTCGAAGTGGGCGTCCCACACGTTCTCGATGATCGCGGTCTTGGTCATCGCCTGACCGCGGTGCCGCATCAGGAACTCCAGCAGCGCGAACTCCCGCGGGGTGACCGGGATCGGGGTGTCGCCGCGCAGCACCCGCCGCTCCGCCGGATCCAGGGTCAGATCACCGGCGCGCAGCACGGCCGGGCGTTCCGGGGCGCCGCGCCGGACCAGCGCCCGCAGATGCGCGATCAGCACCACGAAGGAGAACGGTTTGACCAGGTAGTCGTCGGCCCCGAGGTCGAGCGCGTCGGCGTGGTCGTACTCTCCGTCCTTGGCGGTCAGCATCAGGATCGGCGTCCACACCCCGGCCGCCCGCAGCCGGCGGCACACCTCGTAGCCGCTGAGCCCGGGCAGCATGATGTCCAGGACGATCACGTCGTACGCCCCGTACGGCTGCTCGGTGGCCGTCCACAAGCCCTCGGTCCCGTCGTGCACCAGGTCGACCGTGAAACCCTCCCGGGTGATCCCGTCGCGGATCGTCTCCGCCATCGTGACCTCGTCCTCCACCACCAGAACCCGCATGCGATCACCGTACGTCGCCGGAAGGGCCGGAATAACGTGACGTTCATGCTGTCCTCGCTACGGCGCCGGCGGGGGCCGTCCTCGCTGCGGCGCCGGTTGATGCCGTCCTGGCTGCGGCGGCGGCTCGGCGTGCGGATGCGCTCCGCGCTGGCCGCCGGGATCGTCGTCGCGTTCGCCTCGGTGCTGGCCGGCGGCATCCTGCTGGTCGTCGCCCGCGGCATCCTGCTCGACAATGTCGACTCGGCGGCCTCCGACCGGACCGCCGAGGTCACCGCGGCCCTGACCCCGCGGGACGCGGCCGCCCTGCAGGTGACGCTGCACTCGTCCCGCGCCGGCCGAGGCCTGGTCCAGGTGCTCACCGCCGGCGGCACGGTCGTCGACGCCTCCGCCGCCATCGCCGAACTGCCGCCCATGTCCGAGCTGCGCCCACCGGCCGGGCAGCACGCGCGGGAAACCACCTACCTGCCGATCGGCGAAGGCGAACCCTGGCTGATCGAGGCCACCGGCGTCGCCACCGCCGACGGGCAGCACACCGTACTGGTCGCCGAGTCGTTGGACGTCGTCTCGGACAGCACCGCCGCGATCGTCACCGCGCTGCTGCTCGGCCTGCCCATGCTGGCCGTCGTGGTCGGCGTCGCCACCTTCCACTTCGTCGGCCGCACCCTGCAACCGGTCGAAGCGATGCGCCGGCAGGCCGCCACGATCACCGCCACCAATCTGCATGCCCGGCTGCCGCTGCCCGCCGCCGACGACGAGATCGCGGCACTGGCCACCACGATGAACACCATGCTGGACCGGATCGAGGCGTCCGCGGCCGCGCAGCGCCGATTCGTCGCCGACGCCAGCCACGAACTGCGCAGCCCGCTCACCACCATCCGCGCCAACGCCGACCTGCTGGCCGCCGACGCCTCCACCGCGCCCCACGTGCAGCGGATCCGGGCCGAGAGCGCCCGCATGTCCCGCCTGGTCGACGACCTGCTGCTGCTGGCCCGGGTCGACGACCAGCGCTCTCCACGCCGCCAGGACGTCGACCTGGACGACCTGATCTTCGCCGAACGCGACCGGGTCGCCGTCGAACACCCCCACCTGCGCATCGAGGGCGCCGTCAGCCCGGTCCGGGTCACCGGCGACCCCGATCAGCTCACCCGGGTCGTCCGCAACCTGGTCGACAACACCGTCCGGCACGCCCGCGAACGCGTCACCATCAGCCTCACCGCGACCGGCGGCCAGGGCGAGATCGTGGTCGGCAACGACGGCCCCCCGATCCCGCCCGCCGACCGCGAGCGCATCTTCCACCGCTTCGTCCGCCTGGACGACAGCCGCTCCCGCGGCGGCGGCGGCTCCGGCCTCGGCCTGGCCATCGCCCGCGACATCATCACCACACACCAGGGCACCCTGACCGTCGACGACCTCCCGGAAGGCGCCGCCATGCGCATCCGCCTCCCCACCGCGTAGCCCTTTCGGACGGCAGCGTGTGGAAAACGCAACGACGACATCGGTGACATCAGCCGCTTCGCCAGCCGTGCGTCCGCCGTCAGTGGCCGAGCCGGGCCAGGGCTTGTGCGGGATATCTGGTGCCGGCCACCGCGTCGGCCGGGACCGCAGAGCGGAGACGATCGAGCTGGGTGGGCGTGAGGTCGACCGTCACCGCCGCAACGTTCTCCTCGAGGTAGCGGACCCGCTTGGTGCCCGGGATCGGGATGACGTTCTCGCCCTGACCGAGCAGCCATGCCAGTGCCGCCTGGGCGGGCGTGCAGCCGATCTCCTGCGCGACCTCAGCCACCGCGGTCACCAGCGTGAGGTTGCGGACCAGGTTGTCGGCGTCGAAGCGCGGCCACCGGAGTCGGGCGTCGGCTTCCGAAAGCTGATCGCGCGAGGTGATCCGTCCGGTCAGCATGCCCCGGCCCAGCGGGCAGTAGGCCACCACGGCGATACCGAGTTCACGGCAGGTGGCGGCCATCTCGCCGGCCACCACGTCCCGGGTGAACAGCGAGTATTCCAGCTGGACGGCGGCGATCGGGTGTACGGCGTGGGCGCGGCGCAGCGTGGTCGGGTTCACCTCGGACAGCCCCAGGTAGCGAACCTTGCCGGCGGCCACCAGGCCGGCCATGGCCCCGACCGTGTCCTCGATGGGAACCTCGGGACTGCGACGGTGCGCGTAGTACAGATCGATGTGCTGCCTGCCCAACCGTCGCAGCGACGCGTCGCACGCCACGGGCACGTACGCGGGGCTGGTGTCCACCTCGGAAACGCGTCCGTCTGCCCCGCGGCGCAGGCCGAACTTGGTCGACACCAGCACCTCGGGCCGCCGCCGGGCCAGCCACCGGCCGAGCAGTTCCTCGTTCACCCCGAGGCCGTAGACGTCGGCGGTGTCGTACAGGGTGACGCCGAGCTCGGCGGCGCGGTCCAGGGTCCGGATCGACTCCGCCTCGTCCGGCGGGCCGTAGGAGATCGACATGCCCATGCACCCGAGCCCGATGGCGGACACGGTGGGGCCTGCGGCACCCACGGTTCGGTACTTCATGGAAGCGTTACCTCCAGGTGGTGGTCTTCGGTGCACCGCCGGCGGTCGCCGGGGGGTCGGTGCGACAGTCGGTGTCGGCGCGGTCCGGTGACGGGCCCGTGCGCCGCCGGTACTCCGCGGCCCGGCGCCGCAACCACGCCAGCTCGTCAGCGTAGTTCTCGCTGTCGTTCAGGGACGTGTCCAGGATCCGGAGAGCTTCCCGGTCGCCGGTCCCCAGGCCGGGATCCGCGCGCAGGGCGAGGAGACCGTCGCGGATCTCCACCACGCGTCGATAGAGCCGGAACTCGACGTCGACCGGATGCAGCCGGTCGCGCAGCGGGGAGGTGGGCGGCAGGAGGGCGACGGCGGGGACGGCCGCACACACGTCCCGCCAGAGCGGATACAGCTGCCATTGATCGCGGTAATGCCGGCACCAGCGCACGGCCGCGGCCAGCCGAGGGCCCCAGGACGGCATGGTCAGGCCGCCGGCGATCCCGGCGATACCCACCGTGTTGGCGATCGGGGTGAGTATCTCCCAGTTCAACGGGTGCCACCCGAGCTGCACCGCCACGATGACGAACGCGCGGTTGAGGCAGTACACGATGCATGCCGAGGCGCCGAGGGCGGTCAGGGCGAGACCCCGGCGAAGCCAGCTCGAGCCGGACGGTGGACCGTACCGCCGGCACAACCGGACGATCTCGGTCATCGCGGTACCGAAAGCGGTCACGTACAGAAGCAGGTAGGCGATGACCGCGGGCTCGCCGGCATTGTCCAGGAGGAAGTGCGCCGACCGCCGCCCGCCGCGTGAGGCGCTCCACCACAGCGCCACCATGACGATCCCGATGACCGCCGCCACCACCACCCGGGCCCGGACCGCACGAGCCACCCGCTCTCGCGGATACACCCAGTGGACCAGGGCGGCGAGGAAGGCGGCGCTGGAGAGCACGCCGCCGCAGAGATGGATGCCGAGCGCGCCCAGGTTCGGTACGCCCGTTGCCGCGTCCACCGTCGCCGACACCGCCGGCGTGGACAGCGTGAACGAGACTCCCTTGCCGGTGAACGCGATCAGCAGGGCGATCAGTGCCGGGTCGCGCGGACGTCGCCTGGCGTCCACTGCCTTGTAGGTCAACGCCAGCAGGCAGATGGCGGCCGACAGGGGAAACAGCACAGCTTTGAGGCTCTGAGCCGTCATCAGTCATCTCCGGTACAGCGACGGGCAGCGGCGCCCCCGGTGGAACGGTCGACGCTGGAAGCATCGACCATTGCCGCTATGATGGCAAACCGTGGGCCGGCGTCTTCCCCCGTGGACGCCGGCCCTCATGCCAGGAACCCTCAGGCCCGGGCGATCGGTCGCCGGAGCATGGGGCCTTGCGGCCCGACAGCGACGCGGCGCGCGCCGAAATCCATGTCCGCGCCGTCAGCCGTCGAGGTCGCCGACGGGACGGCCCAGCGACCGCTGCAGCCGGGCCACCACCTCGGCCGCGCCGCCTGGGGCGGCATCCGGGGCGACCGCGGGCGGCGGCGTGCCGAGGCGTTGCGCCGCTCGCAACAGCAGCGACGCCACCATCTCCGCCTCACGCTCATCGATCGCGCTGTAGCCGGTGCGCTGCAACACCCGCCGCACGAGCGCCGGATCGAGGTCGGGCAGCAGCATCCGCGCGAGGTCGTCCCCGACGCCACGCTCGTGGCCGCAGAGCAGATGTCCGAGCTCATGGCCGATGATGTGATCCTGGTGGGGTCGGCCGGTGTCCGCCTCGTAGAAGATGGCGTCGTAGTCGCGCGCGGAGATCCACACGCCGGACGGCCCGCCGGGCGGCATCGGCATCGCGATCAGATGGATCGGGCGTCCGCGGTGGCCACCGATGCGCTGACAGAGCAGGGCCATGTCGAACGGGTAGGGGATCTCGAGGGCGTCGACGACAGCTTGACAGCGGCGACGCAATTCCCGGTCATCGTCCTGACTGCTGCTCATGGCCCTCCTTCCCGGCGGTCGGCGATCCTACGGACGGGATCAGTCGCGGTGGTGACGTGACCGATCGGTGGCATCGGACTCGACCTCGTGCAGACGGGCCACCATCTGTTCGACCAGGAGCGCGCTCGCCGTGGACAGGCCACTGTCCTGCAGGACGCGGCGCAAGGCCACCTGCCGGACGTCCATCCGACGAAGCTCGTTGAGCAGGCCGATCTGCTCCTGGACCCGTCTGGCCGCCTCGTCGTCCACGAAGTACCCCGGATCGACACCGAACGCCCGGGCGAGCGCCTGCACGTGCGAGGTTCGGGGGTCGGTGGCCACACCGCGCCGAAGCTCCCCGATGTACGCGGCGCTGATGGTGACCGCGCCGGGCATCGTCCCCGCCACTGCGTTGACCCTGTCCGCGATCTCCCGGTTGGTGTATCGCCGGCCCGGCTGGTCATGCTCCCCGAGCTCGGCAGCGGTCGGGCGGATCGTGTCGAACAGGTGGTCGAGGCGCGCCGCGAGGCTGGAAAGGCCGGTGGGCTCGGGCGCGGCACCCATGACTTCGGTCATCATCCCTCCGCCGTCGACGTTGTGCCGAGTGTCCCATATCAGATCGGGTCGAGCCTCGCCGCGGTTCTCCTGTGGACAGTCGTGTTCCTGGGGCGTAACTTAACGCCCGTTGAGCGGATATGCCGCGTCGGTCAACGCACGTTTTGTATTCGAGCAACGGGGGGTGATGTCGACGGGCCCTCGTCCGTCGACATCACTGCTGGTGAGGTGCGGGCCCGGCGCAGGCTCACCTCCGGCACGGCGGTACCGACGGTGGCGCGGGCTCAGCCGCGCGGCGCGTGGACGATCCGGTCGGCGGCGATGGTCAGGATGAGGCGCACCTGGTCGCGGCCTCCGAACCACGGGTACGGCCGGCCCAGATACCGGTGCGCCAGCTCGTCGATGTGCTCGGCGCCGTTTTTCGTGGTCACGTCGATGACGTGTCCCTTCACCGAGTAGTAGTCGGTCACGTCGTCCGGATCCGTCACGATGACCGAGACGCGCGGGTCCCGCTCGATGTTGCGTACCTTCCGGAAGCCCTCCACCGTATTGATCAGGATGTGCTCACCGTCGGTGTCGACCCATGTCTCGGTGAGCTGGGGCGACCCGTCCGGGTCGACGGTGGCGATGAAGCACGGGCTCGGGCGGCGCAGGAGGGCGAGCAGCCCCTCAGGCAGGGTGATCATCGGTCCAACGTACGCCGGACCACGGGTCGGCGACGGCGGCCGCCTGCTGTTCGACGGTCAAGCCGCCGGGCCTCCGGTCGGCACCAGCGGACGCAGGACACCGGCCGCGGGTTCAGTCGCCGTCACTGTCGGCCAGCAGCGCGCGCAGCAGGGCGGCGTCCGCCGGGTCGAGGGTGGCGGCGAACTGCCGCAGCACGGCGTGGCGTCCCGATCCGGGCGGCAGCGCGGCCCGCATCCGCCCGGCCGCCGCTGTCGCGGCGTCCTCCACCGGCCAGTATTCGTGTCCGCGACCGGCCCGCCGGCGCCGCAGCCGCCCTTTGCCGTGCAGCCGGATCAGGATCGTCTGGACGGTGTTGTACGCCAGGTCGTCGCCGACGAGCAGCTGCACCTGGGCGGCGGTCATCGGCGCGTCGGCCGCCCACAGCGTGGCCATCACGGCCGCTTCCAGGGCGCCGGGCCGCCGCCTGTCGTTCGTCACGACGAGAGAATATCGATTCAGGATCCCGATGGGCGGTACGTGCCAGCCGCCCGCCGCGACCGTGATCCCGACCCTCGACACCGGCGCCCCGGGCCGTCCGGTCGCCATCGTCGTCACCGGCCCCGGCGCGGTCCTGACCTGCCGGGCTTCCCATGCCGGGGCGGCCGGGACGCCCGTCATCCCGGGACGCGGGCGATCCGCGGCCGGTGGACCGAAGCCAGCACGGCACCCACCAGTCCCGCGCCGGCGGTGACCGCGACCAGCGCCGGGACCGTGCTGATCGGACCGTGGAACGCGGTCGCCACCAGCATCCCCAGGCTGAAGCCGATCGCCGCGGCGTCCGTCCGGTGCGGCGGGCGCAGGACGAAGACACAGATCCGATTGCCGAGTACGGCCAGGGCGAACCACGCGCTTGCCTCCAGCACGAATGCCCAGCCGATCAGCAGCGGGTCGGTCCATGCCTCGCCGACGGCCAGCGACCCGACCACCCCGGCCGCGGCCAGCACGCTCAGCCCGGCGAACACCGCGGTGGCGTGCCGCCGGATCCATCCGGTCAGCGGCCGCGGGATCGGCGGTCCGGCCAGATCCGACAGCCAGTCCGAGGCCCAGATTCCCGGCGCGCGCCGGGGCAGGCGGCGGCGCAGCAGCAGACCGGTGGCGAGCGCGAGCGCGAGCGTCGCGACGGTGAGGCCGCCGATCAGCGGGCCGGTCCAGCCGCGCCAGGGGTGTGGCCGGAGAGCGACCGCGATCCATTCGATGACCGCGGTGGCGCCGGCCAGCCCGAGCAGGGCGGCGGCCGCCCGCCGCAGCTGCCGTTCGCGGTCGTCGTCGCCCGGCGCCCGATGGTGTTCCCGTCCGCGCCTTCCGCCGCCCGCCGCCTGCCACGCGGCCAGCCGTCCGGCGATCAGCACGGCCAGGACCGGCACGGCGAACACCGTCACCGACAGCACCGTGTTGTACGGGTCGCTCTGCCAGGGGCTGCTCGCCCGTACGTCGCGAATCTGCGTCGACAGCACGCTCAGCGTCTCGCTCCCGGCGGCCGCCCCGAGCGCGGCCACGATCGGCGCCCGCCGCATCAGTCGTTCACGTCCCGCCGCAGGAACAGCGCGAGCGCGATCGCGTCCAGGGCCAGGAACGGCAGCGTCGCGTGCACGGCCGCGCCGGCCCAGGTGCTGCCGGCCGCGACCCCGCCGAGCGTGAAGTCCTGCAGCACGTTGCCGGGCAGCCACCGGTCGACGGTCGCCGAGTGTCCCTGCAGCACCGCCTCGGCCGGCAGGATCCAGCCGATCGCCACGGTCAGCGCCACCGGCACCGACCGGGTCAGCATGCCGGCGGCGTGCCCGAAGACGGCGAGCGCCACGCACGCGAACCCGAGCTGGGCCACCGCGAGTGCCATCGCGGCCGGGGCCGGCACCGGGCCGAGCAGGCCGCTCACGGCTTCCCCGGCGAGGCCGGTGACCAGGGCGGTGACCAGCCCGAAGGTGGCCGACGCGGCGAGTTTGCCGAGGAACGTGCCGGGCCGGGTCCGTGCCGAGATCAGCCACGGGCGGATCGTGCCGGAGCCGAAATCGCCGGCGGCGACCACGGCGGCGCGGCCCAGCACCAGGGTCGCCGTGAAGATGGCGACCTGGCGGAAGCCCCACAGCGGGGTCTGGTGTTGCGGGCCGGCGTTCACCATCGAGAACCAGGTCAGTGCCGTGCACAGCGCCAGGAACGCGGCGCTGGACCGGCTGAGCGCCCGCAGCGTTTCGGCGCGGTAGGAGCTGATCATCGACGTACCTCCGCAATCGTCTGGTGGAAGGCCTCCTCGAGCGTCGGGGCGACATGGCTCAGCTCGACGAGCGTGACGCCGGCCCGCGCGGCGGCCGCGAAGACCCGCGAAGCGGTCCGGTCGGGCCCGGGCCGGCCGGGGGTGATCCACAGGTGGTCGCCACCGGGCTGCGCGGTGAGACCGTCGTCGTGCAGCGCGCGGGTCAGCCGGTCGCGGTCGCTGGCCCGGACCCGCAGCCGGGCCGGACCGACGAAGTCGCCGAACGGCCCGTCGTAGCGGATCCGCCCCCGATGCAGCAGGGTGAGCGCGTCCGCGACCCCGTCGAGTTCGCGCAGCTGGTGGCTGGAGACGACGACCGCGGTGCCCTGCGCGGCCACCGTCCGCACCAGGTGTCGCAGGTGGACGACGGCCTCCGGGTCGAGCGCGTTGGCCGGCTCGTCGAGCAGCAGCGCGGCCGGCGCGCCCAGCAGGGCCACGGCGATCGCCAGCCGCTGCCGATACCCCTGGGACAGCGCCCCGGCCCGCCGGTCGAGCACCTCGGTGACCTGGGCGAGCTCGGCGACCTCGGCCAGCCGGGCGCGGCCGGCCCCGGTGAGGATCCGGTGCATCTCCAGGTTGCGGCGGGCGCTCAGGCCGGCGTGCAGGGCCGGCGCCTCGATCATCGCGGACAGCGGCCGGTGCCGGGTCACCGTGCCCGAGGTGGGCCGGATCAGCCCGGCCAGCATCCGCAGCAGGGTGGACTTGCCGGCCCCGTTCAGCCCGACCAGCGCGGTGACCCGGCCGGCGCGCGGCGCCCAGGTCACCGCGTCGACGGCGGTGGTGCGGCGGAACCGTTTCGTGACGTTCTCGGCACGGAAGGGAATGTCGGTCACGGCGCTATAGTACGCAACGCGTACTACGTGACAAGTAGTAAGATGTGGTTCGTGGAAGCCCGGGACTCACAGATCTTGGTGATGAGCGCGCTGCTCGACGGCCCGCTGCACGGCTATGCGATCAACGTCGCGATCGAGGAGCTGATCGGCGACCGGCTCGGTCCCGGCAGCCTCTACGGCGCGCTGACCAGGCTCGAAGCCAAAGGGTTGATCGAGTCGCTGCCCGGCCGGGGGCGCCGGCAGCCGGTCCGGCTCACCGCGCAGGGCCGCGCGGCGATCGAGCGGGAGCTGCGCGCGATGGCCCGGGTCGCCGACTCCGGCCTGCGCCGGCTCGGCATCCGGCCGGCATGATCGGGGCCCGCGGTCTGGTCCGCTGCTATCCGCGCCCGATGCGCGACCGCTGGGGGAGCGGCCTGGAGGACGAGGTCCGCGCCGGCGGCTGGCGCACCGTGCCGAACCTGCTGGCCGGCGCCGCCGCCATGTGGCTGCACCCGGTGCTGTGGCCGGCCGGTTCCCCGCTGCAGCGCCGCAGCCGGGCCACGGTCACCGTGTTCCTGCTGGCCGGGGTCGCCTGGCTGCTCGGCCACCTCCTCGCCGAGGAGGACTCGCTGCTGCCCAGGTCGCTGGCGCACGCCCGGCCGCTGCTGCTCAGCGACCTGCTGATCAGCGCGGCGCTGCTGCTGGCCGCGCCGTTCCCGCGGCGCACGGCCGCGGCCCTGCGGCAATTGCTGGCGTACGTCGTGCGGCGCCTCGCCGTGCCCACCCTCGCCGGTCTGGCCATCGTCTGCGTGGCCAACACGGCCGGCCTCGCCGTGCCCCCGGCCGTCCGCCACCTGGCGCTCGGCGTCTGGTGGGCCACCCTGCTGGCCGGGGTGGTGCAGACCTGCCGCCTGATCGCCGACCTGGGCGAGGCCACCACCACCGCGCCCCGCCTCAGCTACGGCCTGTGGACCCTCACCGCGGCCCTGGCCGCCGGGTCCGCCACCGTCCTGGCCGCCGCCCCGCACTCGGCGCGCCCGCTCACCACGGCCGTCCTCGGGGTGACGATGCTCCTGCTGACCGTCCCCGCTCTGCTCACCCTGCGCGACCTGTGCGACGTCGCCTGAGCCGCGGCGCCCGCGCCCCCGGGGTTTGATGGGATCTTTCCGTTGGTGATACATCGACCGGCGCGCCTTCGCGGTCTCCCGTCGACGGAACGGTGAGACCGGCGCGGATGAGGGAGTGCCGGCAATGGCGACACGGGTAGGGCGCCCGGGCTTGGCGGCCGGCGGCCTGATGCTGACGACGGCGGCCGCTGCGGTCGTTGTTCTCACGGGCGACCGCGCCGTACGCGTTCGGTCTGCTGGTCGGCTTCTGCGTGGTCCCGTTCGTCCTGCCGATCTTCCTCGCCCTCTGGATACTGGGCGCCGGCCAGCCGGAGACCGACGAGGAGATGTCGGCGGATCCCCTTCTGGTGTGGCGCCGGGACCGCCACTATGCCCGCGTGGTCAGTGTGGTCGTCGGTGCCTACGTGGCGGCCCTCGGTGGGCTGGTCCTGTACGACCACTACTTCACCGGCTCGAGCATGACCGCGCCCGCCGGCGCGGCGCTGCTCGGCACGTCGCTCGCCTTCGGCGGCCTGGCCGGTGGCGCCGCCTGCCTGATCTCCGGGGCGACCTGGCCGACCCGGCTGACGTTCCTGCAGTTGCACCGGTCCGTCGGCACCCCGGTCGCGCTGCTGGCCTTCCTGGAGGATGCGGGTTCCCGCGGGATCCTGCGGGCGGTCGGTCGGGGCTACGAATTCCGGCACGCCCTGCTGCGCGACTACCTCCTCGCGCACGAACCCCACCCGCCGGGGCCGTGAAGCGGGTTCGGCCCCGCGCGGGAGGTGGCGACTACTGCACGCCGAACCAGATCAGGCCGCCCAGGCCGGCGACCACGCAGTAGATGGCGAACGGGTTCAGCGTCCGGGTCTCGAAATACCTGGTCAAGAACCGAAGCGAGACGTACGCCGCGACCCCCGCCACCAGGCTGCCGGCCAGGACCGGCCCGGCGATCCCGTGCCCGGCCGGCCCGGCCAGTTCCGGCAGCTTCAGCACCCCGGCCGCCGCGATCACCGGCGTTGCCAGCAGGAACGCGAAGCGTGCCGCGTCCTCGTGGGACAGCCCGCGCAGCAGGCCGGCCCCGATCGTCACGCCGGACCGGCTGATCCCCGGCAGCAGCGCCAGGATCTGCGCCGCCCCGATCAGGATCGCCTGCTTCCAGCCCAGCCCGGCGAGCCGGTGATCGGACTCGACGTCGCCGCCGTGCGCCGAGACCCCGCCGTGCTGCTGGGCGGTCGACCCCACATAGACCCCGTCGCTGCCGACGGCGAGTGGCACGCGGGGCTCCGGCGTCCGCCGCCGGATCCGCTCCACCCCGGCCAGCAGCAGCCCGTTGACGAGCAGGAAGATCGAGGCCGGCAGCGGCTTGCCCAGCGCGGTCCGCACGGTGTGCTCCAGGACCAGCCCGGCCAGCCCCACCGGAATGGTCGCCGCGATCAGCAGCCAGGCCAGCCGCTGATCCGGGTTCTCGATCCGCCGGTCGCGCACCGAGGTGAACAGCCCGCGCACGATCCGCACCCAGTCGGCCCGGAAGAACCACACCAGCGCCGCGGCCGTCGCCACGTGCACCGCCACCAGGAACGCCAGGTAGGGCGACTGGTCGGCGCCGAGACTCAGGTCCTGCGCCCACCGCCCGCCGATCAGCGCCGGGATCAGCACGCTGTGCCCGAGACTGGAGACCGGGAAGAGCTCGGTGACGCCCTGCAGCAGTCCGATGACCACAGCCTCGGCGTAGGTAAGTGACGCGACAGCCATGACCAGGCATTGTGCCGGATCCATCATGAGAAAACCCTGAAGACCCTTGCCGCGTACGTATACCTAGTCCCGCCGCGAGCCCCCTCTAAACCACGGTGACCAGCGAAGATACGCATCCGCTCCCGATGTGGCAGCCCTCGCGAAATCCGAGGATCGACTCATCACCACCACGAAGGAGCCGGTCATGCTGATCCACCCCGCCATCTCACTCACCCTCGCCGACGACCACCGCCGCACCCTGATCGCCGAAGCCGACCGCGAGCGCCTGGCCACCGCGGCCCGGGTCCGACGCGGCCGGCGCGGCTCCGGCACCCCGCCGTCCCCCCAGGCGACACGCCTGATCCCGGCCCGCTGACGGGGGAGAGGGGGGTGGTGCCGCGTCGCTCGCGGTGCCACCCCCTTCGGCGTGGACCGGTCCCGGTGACGAGGGATCGGCAGCGCGTGATGCCGGCCTCGGTCTTTCTCTGAGCGTCGCGACCGTCACCGCTCTTCACCAGGTGCCGAAGCGGCGCATCATGTTACGCAGGATGGGATGCACGATGTGCCTGCTCTGCGGGTAGACGAATTGAACGGAATCGCGATCGCCGGCCGATTCTGATCCGATCGATTTCAGGCACAGCGCCATCGAAACGTCCTCCGTGAGTACCGATATCACGGTCTCTTCGCGAAGCGGGTCACTCTCTTCGATCCGTTGGACCTGCACATCAGCGACGGAGGGCAACGCTGAGCCGCTGAGCAGACCCAGGTAGGTGAAGTGATCGGCCGCGGCGACGAGTCTCGGAAGCCATCGCGACGGCTGTCCCGGCCCATTGATGGCGCACATCACGATGCTCTGCCGACCGCGATCCCCGATGGATGCCAGGACGTGGTCGATCAGGGCGTCGGCCATGTCCGGCCCGGCCACGCGCACCGGCTGTCGGTGAGCGGCTATGGCGAACGGCGTCTCCCCGTGCACCGGTTCAACGCCTGGCACGAATCGGGACACGGCCGGCGACTGCGCGTACTCGCGGCCCAGCATCATCTCCAACGGCCCGGGCCGACCGAACAACCACCCCTGCCCCCATCGCGCGCCCAGAGCCGCGGCGTTCACCTCGTCGTCCGGTGTCTCGATGCCCTCAGCCAGTACCGTCGCTCCGCTGCGGTCGGCGTATCCCACGACAGCGGCGGCCGTCGCCTGGGTTTTCGGTGAATACGGATCGCGGATCAGATGCATGTCGAGCTTGACGACATCCGGCTCGACGAGCGGCAGAAACGCCAGCGAGGCAGGGTCGGCACCCACGTCGTCCAACGCGACGGCATTACCGAGGGAATGGACGAGGTCGGCGAGGCGCAGGACCGCAGCCGGTCGGCTCGTCAGCGCGCGTTCGGTGAACTCCAGCACGATCCGAAAAGGCAGGCTGCTCCGGACCACAGCGGCGAGGTCCGGAGACATCGGCTGGCTCAATCCGGCGGGCTCGGCATTGACGAACACCAGTGGCGGCACCGGTGGCCCGGCGTCCCGGACCGTCTCCAGCGCGCGGGCGTAGCACAACTGGTCCAACTCGGTCAGCAAACCGGCCTCGATCGCGGCGGCGAACAGCGCGTCGGGAGTCTCCAGGGCAGAGCCCGCCGGACCACGCGCCAACGCCTCGACCCCGACGACCGCGTGCGAGCCGAGATCGACGATCGGCTGGAAGACCGGATAGATGGCGCGCTCCGCCACGATCCGCTCGATCAGCGACCCCGTGCCCAGTCGCCGTGCCGGCATCGCATTCGACCGCTGTACGGCCACGTCGCAGCTCCGTTCGGCGAGGGGTTTCCAGTGTCCCGATCGGCACCCGCGCACAGGACCTGAGGCCGAGACCGCGCGACCGCCCCGCTGCGGGCTGCTCAACCTGGCGCGAGAGCTCGGGCTGGAGCGACTTCCGATCGTGTGCGCCGTGGACACCATCGCCTCGGCGAAGACGATCGAGCGCCACGGCGGCATCCTCGGGACGTCGGCGACAACGGGCACGGTCCGGTGCGGCACTACTGGATCAAGCTGTAGCTCACGTGGGCGTCATCTTCCTGTCAGGGGTGAAGACGAGGTCGTTGAGGGACCGTACGCGGGGGACCCCGGACCCGGCCCGGGTCCCGTCCCGGTCCAGCAGGATCGCGGACAGGCCCGCCGCTCGGGCTCCGAAGACGTCCTTCTCCAGGGAGTCGCCGACCATCACGACGTCGACGGGCTCGACCCCCAAGTGGTTGACCGTATGGCGGAATGCGCCGGGGTCCGGCTTGCCGGCGGGCAGGGTGGAGGAGGCCACCAGCAGGTCGATCTCGGACAGCAGGGAAAGGCGTTCGAGCTTGTGGTGCTGCTGGCTATGTTCACCGTTGGTCAGCACGGCGACCCGCAGGCCGGACTCCCGTGCTCGGCGGAGCGTGGGCACCGCGTCGTCGAAAACGGTCCAGGCGGCTTCGTAGTGCCGCAGGTAGGTGGCGAAGAGCCGATCCGCTGCGGTGTCGGTGAGGGCGGTGCCGAGGAAGTCACGGACCCGTTCTCGCCGCTGCTGCGCGAAGGAGAGCTCCCGTCGCTGGTAGCGGGAGTAGTGCCGGGCCGAGATCCGCGCCCACCGCTGGTCGGCTCCCGGCCCGGTGAGCTCCAGCTCCGCGGCCCAAGCGAGCACGGCATCGCGGGACGCGGTCGTCTCGTCGATCAACGTGTCGTCGAGGTCGAACAGCACGGCAGCCGGCACAGGTGAATCCTGGCACGGTTGGTGCTCGCCGCAAGCGTAGGTGAGAATGCGGTCATGCCGCCTGAGGACATCCGTCCGTTGTTCACCGCGCCGAGTGCGGCCAGGGTTCGTCCCGCGCTGGCTCTCCACCTGACCGGTCATCGGCCGGGCCTCATCCTGGACGCGGACACCATCGGATTGCTCCGCGACGGGCTCGGCTACTTTGACATGGAAATCCGCTGGATGGCGCATCTCGACGACGCGGACACGGTGCGGATGTGGCGGTCGTGGACCGGCTTCCAGGTCTATGAGGCGCAGGTCCGCGTCCGGGGCTCCGGCGAGTCGGCGGTCTTCACCGACCTCAAGGTGGAGCAGCACCCGGACCGGTACAGCGGACGACTCCATGAGGAACCCGCACTCTTCGAGCGCATCCTGATCTCGTCGGTCAACCATCTCCGGCATTTCCGAGCGGGTCACACGCCTTACGGGCCCTCGCCCTCGGCGGGGCCGCTGCCGGATCCGTGGCCCGACGAAACGCTGACGCAGAACGCAGGGATGGCCGACCACCGTGGCTGAGCCTGCCGGTCCGCGGCGGGCGGCCTGACGCAGCGCGGTGCAGGCCGTGGGGGCGGGGCCGGTTTCGCGGTGGGTGCGGACGGCTCGGGCGAGGTCGGCGGCCGGGGCGGTGCGGAGGTGTCCGCGGGCCGGGCCGGGGCGGCCGCGGCGGCCTCGCGCGCGGCGAGGGGCGCTACTTCTTTCGATGTATGCCGTAGTCGGACCGCGTCCATCGACTGTCATCGTCGGGAGGATGTGGGCGGGCCGGTCGATCCCTAGCGTTGTCGGCGTCGGAAGTGGACGCAGATGGGGAGGGATCGTGGGTATTTCGCGGCGAGGGCTGCTCGGGGCGACGCTGGCGGCAGGGATCAGCGTGCCGTTCGGGGGTGTGGCGAACGCGGCGGTGAGTTCCGGGCCGCCGCGGCTGCGGTTGCCGCGGCCGACCGGGCCGCTGCCGGTGGGGACGACGCGGCTGCATCTCGTGGACCGGTCGCGGACCCATCAGGGGCGGCCGCGCGAGCTGATGGCCAACATCTGGTATCCGGCCGAGGGCAGCCGGCCCGGGCCGGTGGAGACGTGGCTGGACGCCGAGCCGATGCGGCTGCTGCTCGCGTCGGCCGATTTCGACCGGGACGCGGTGCTCGCGCCGTTCACGTCGGGACGACTGGGTGCTCCGGTACGGCGTACACCGCAGGGTTTTCCGGTCGTGGTGTATTCGCATGGCGCCCACGATCACCGCTCGGAGACGACGATCATCGCGCAGGAGCTGGTGAGCCACGGTTTCGTGGTGGCGACCGTCGATCACACCTTCGACGCGTACACCGAGTTCCCGGATGGCCGCGTCCTGGAACCGGTGGAGGATCCGCTGATGCTGCCGCTGGACTTCGCCCGGGACGCCGGGTTCGTCATCGATCAGCTCGAGGTGGTCGCGCGCGGCGGGAATCCGGATGTGGACGGCCGCCCGCTGCCGGACGGGCTGGGCCGGGCGATCGACGTGCGGCGGATCGGCATGTACGGGCACTCCAAGGGTGGCACCGCGACCGCGCTGCTGATGGCCGCCGACCGGCGGGTGCGGGCCGGGCTGATCCTGGACGGGCCGATGGAGTCCGATCCGATGCCGTCGACCGATCTGGATCGGCCGGTGCTGCTGATGAGCGCCTTCTTCAACCGGGCGGACCATCCGGCGGTGGCCGCGTTCTGGTCGCATCTGCGCGGGTGGCGGCTCACCATCCGGGCGGACGGGGCGGCGCATCCGTCGTACACCGATTATCAGACCCTGTACGCCCAGGTGGCCCCGATCGTGGGGTTGAGCGACGAGATGCTGCAGGGGGAGATCGGCACCCTGGATCCGGGCCGGGCGGTGCGGATCCAGCAGGCGTATCCGCTGGCCTTCTTCGACCAGCATCTGCGCGGGCGGCACAGCCGGCTGCTGGACGGGCCGAGCCGGGCGTTCCCCGAGGTCAGGTTCCTGCCTTAGGGCCGGGGCATGCCGCGCGGCACCACCTCACTCGGCTGGGGGCCGCAGGGTCTCGGCCTCGGCTACCCGGCCGGGGCCGCGATCCTCACCTCGCTGCTGATCACCGTGGTGCTGGCGGTGCTGGCCGGATTCATGGCCTGGGCGGCGGTCCGCAACCGCCCGCGAGCCGTCGCCGTCTGACGGACTTTAGGCTGGCGGTCATGAAAGTTCTGTCCATCCAGTCGGTGGTCGCGCACGGTCACGTCGGCAACTCCGCGGCCGTGTTCCCGCTGCAGCGCATCGGTGTCGAGGTCGTTCCGATCCCGACCGTCAACTTCTCCAACCACACCGGGTACGGGGCGTGGCGCGGGCCGCTGCTGCCGCCCGCCGACGTCGCCGAGATCATTCTCGGGGTCGCGGAGCGCGGGGTGTTCCCGCAGATCGACGCGGTGCTGTCCGGGTATCAGGGCGGCGCCGGGATCGCCGACGTGATCATCGACGCGGTGCGCCGGGTCAAGGCGGCGAACCCGAACGCGGTGTACGCGTGTGACCCGGTGATGGGCAACGCCAAGTCCGGCTGCTTCGTCGCGCCGGAGATCCCGGTGCTGCTGCGCGACCGGGTGGTGCCGGTCGCCGACATCATCACGCCGAACCAGTTCGAGCTGGGCTTCCTGACCGGCACCGAGCCGGCCGACATCGACTCGACCCTGGCCTCGGCCGACCTGGCCCGGGCCATGGGTCCGTCGACCGTGCTGGTCACCAGCGTGGAGCGGCCGGACCGGGAGCCGGGGACGATCGAGATGCTGGTCGTCGCCGACGCCGGAGCATGGCTGGTGAGCACGCCGCACCTGCCGTTCAAGGCGAACGGCTCCGGGGACGTGACGGCCGCCCTGTTCACCGCGCACTACGTGGCCACGGGCGAGGCGGCGACGGCTCTCGAACGTACCGTGTCCAGCGTCTTCGATCTTTTGAAGACGACGTTCGAGTCGGGGGAGCGCGAACTGCAGCTGATCCAGGCGCAGGAGTTCTATGCCGCGCCGCGCCTGCAGTTCCGCGCTCAGCGGGTGCGCTGAGCCCGGGCGCGGCGCCGGCCGCGCAGCAGTTCGATGCCGATCGGGACGACCGACAGGGCCACGATGCCGACCAGGATGAATTCGATGTTCGACTTCACGAAGGCGATCTGGCCGAGGAAATAGCCGAGAATCGTGACACCGCAGCCCCACGCGGTGCCGCCGATCACGTTGTAGCTCAGGAACGTGCGGTAAGGCATGTGGCTGGCGCCGGCCACGATCGGGGTGAAGGTCCGGACGATCGGCACGAACCGGGCCAGAATGATCGACCGGGCGCCGTACTTGGCGAAGAAGTCCCGCGCCCGGCCGAGATTCTCCTGCTTGAACAGCCGTGAATCGGGCCGGCGGAACAGGGCCGGCCCGAAACGCCGCCCGAACAGATAGCCGAACTGGTCGCCGGCGACCGCCGCGACCGACACCAGCAGGCACATCAGCCACAGCGGCTGGTGCAGATAGGTGCCGCCGGCGATCAGCAGACCCGCGGTGAACAGCAGCGAGTCACCGGGCAGGAAGAAGCCGATCAGCAGTCCTGACTCGGCGAACACGATGGCGAGGATCCCGACCAGTCCGAATGTCGAGATCAGCCATTCCGGCGCGAGAAACGAAGGGCCCAGCGCTGCGGTCATCGGATGTGGTTCCCTCCGTCGAGTTCCGGCCTGACCTACCCCGCCTCGGTCCCGGTAAACCTACGGCATGTAGGAGCCGGAATTCTTAGCCGCCTCTTAGCCGCCCCCGAGCACTTCCCTTACCCTCGCCGCCGATCCTCGAAGACGTCCCGCCGCGACGATCCGCACCGCAGAGGATCAATGACAACCACCGATTCTGTACGCGACCAGCCGCCCCGGACGGCCCCCGCGAACCGCCGTGGCGGCTGGTGGAAACTCCCCGTCCTGGCCCTGGCCGGCTGCCTCGCCGTCCACGAGCTGCAGGGGCACCTGCCCGGGGTGGCCGCCACCTGGACCGCGCTGCGACAGACCAGGGCGGGCTGGCTGACCGCCGCCGTGCTGCTGCAGGTGATCTCCACCGTCGCGTTCGCCGAGGAGGAGCGGCGGCTGCTGGGCGCCTTCGGCGTGCCGATCGCGGCCCGCACCTCGGTGGCGGTCACCCTGGTGCGCTCGGCGATGGCGACCTCGCTGCCCGGTGGGTCCGCGGTCGCCGCGGCCTACGGTTTCCGGCAGTTCCGGGCGCGCGGCGCCAGCCGCCCGATCGCGGCCACGGTCACCGCGCTCTGCGGCGCGGCCTCGGTCACCGGGCTGGCCGTGCTCTACGCCGGTGATGCGCTGGTGCAGGCCGGCGACCCCCGGGTGATCGCGATCATGGTGGCGGCGGTGACCGGGCTGGCGCTCGGCGTGCGCACGCTGCGACGCCACCCGCCGCCGGCCGGCGAGCCGGCCACGGCTCTGGCGCGGGTGCGGCGCGGCGTGCACGAGACGCTGGTGGCGAGCGCCGCTGTCCGCGTACCGCAATGGCTGGCGATCCTGGCCCTCGCGGTGCTGAACTGGCTCGCGGACCTGGTGTGCCTGATCGCGTGCCTGCACGCGCTGAACCTGCGGGTGCCGATCGCGGTGCTCGGGACCGCCTATCTGGGGGCGCAGCTGGCCCGGCAGATCCCGGCGACACCCGGCGGCATCGGGGTGATCGAGGCGGCGCTGATCCTGGCCGTCACCACCGCGGGCGGCGCGGCGGCCGCGCCGGCCACCGCCGCGGTGCTGCTTTACCGCCTGCTCTCCTGCTGGCTGCAGTTGCCGCTGGGCGCGGCCTGCTGGGCGGTCCTGCGCACGCCGCCGTCACCGGCGGTCGAGCCACCGACGCCTGCCGACCTGCACGGGGGAGCGATTCTTCATGCCACCGGGACTGCTCGTCCCGGTGAGCGCCGGTGACGGCGAGGCGGTCGTGGGCTTCGGCGCACTTCACCGCGGGAGCCTGACACCGCTGCTCGCGCAGGGGTGGCGCGGGGCCCGTTGGGACGGGTGCGGCAGGATGACCGTCCATGGCAGTGCTGCGGGTCCGGGGTTTCGGGCTTCCTGACGGGGAGCCGATCGATCTCTATGCCGACGGGGACCGGTGGACCACGGATCCGGTGCGGGGTGCCGAGTCGGTGGCCGAGGGGTGGGTGCTGCCCGGACTGGTCGATGCGCACACCCATCCCGGCGCCGAGGAGCCCGGGCGGCCGCTCGACGACGACATCCTGCGGCGGGATCTGCGGGCCCACCTGGACGCCGGGGTCACGCTGATCCGGGCGCCCGGGCTGGCCGGGGATCCGCCGGACTGGTTCGGGGCGGCGGACGACAGCCCGCGCGCCCAGCATGCCGGACCGTGGATCGCCCAGCAGGGCCAGTTCATGGACGGCTGGGGCCGCCGCCCCGATCATGCCGACCTGCCGGCCGTCGCGGCCGCGCAGGCCGCCCGCACCGGCTGGGCCAAGCTGGTGATCGACTGGAAGCCGGCCGACCCGGTCCTGCCGGTCGGCGTGCTGCGCGAGGCGGTGGCCCGGGTGCACGCGGTGGGTGGGCGGCTCGCGGTGCACACCCAGCAGGCGGCGGGCGGGGTGGTCGCGGTCGAGGCCGGGGTGGATTCGATCGAGCACGGCATGGGCCTCGACCCGGACCTGCTGCCGCTGATGGCCGAGCGGGGCATCGCGCTCACCCCGACGCTGGCCGCGATCACCGGGTCGCTGACCCAGATTCTCGCCGACCCCGAGCGCGCGGCCCGCAGCTGGTACGTGCCGGGGGCCGGCGCCCACGCCGGGCTCACCGCCGCGGCGGTCGAAGCCGGGGTCACCGTGCTGGCCGGCACCGACACGCGACCGCACGGCGGGATCGTCCGGGAGATCCGTGCGCTGGTCGCGGCCGGGGTGTCGCCGCACCGGGCGATCGCCGCCGCCTCCTGGACGGCCCGCTCGTTCCTGGGTCTGCCCGGTCTGGTGGACGGGGCGCCGGCGGATGCCGTGGTGTTCGACGGGGATCCGCGGGCCGATCTGGGCCGGCTCGACAAGCCGCTCGCGGTGATCGTCCGCGGCAAGCGGGTCCCCACGCGACCCTGGGTGCCTGTCCCGTAGCCGGGTCCGGGCCGCGGAGCCGCCACGATCGACGGACAGCCGGCAATCCATAGCGGACAATGGCGGACTACTCTTCGCCTATGACCGATCCCCTCGACGTCGGGCGCCCGCACCCCGCTCGCGTCTACGACTTCCTGCTGGGCGGCAAGGACAACTTCGCGGCCGATCGCGCGGCCGCGGCCGAGGGACTCAAAGTCAACCCCAACGTGGCCACCGCGCCCCTGCAGAACCGGGCGTTCGTGCAACGCACGGTGCGCTTCCTGGCCGGCGAAGCCGGCATCCGGCAGTTCCTCGACATCGGCACCGGACTACCCACCTCGCCCAACGTTCACGAGGTGGCCCAGGCGATCGACCCCACCGCGCGGATCGTCTACGTCGACAACGACCCCCTCGTGCTCACCCACGCCCGAGCCCTGCTGACCAGCGGGCCGCAGGGACACACGGCGTACGTCGACGCCGACTTCGCCGACACGGACCGGATCCTGTCCGCGGCGCGTGACCATCTCGACCTCGGCGAGCCGGTCGCCCTGCTGCTCTACGCCGTCCTGCACTTCTTCGACGACGAGCAGGACCCTTACACGACGGTCGCCCAGCTCATGGACGCGCTGCCCACCGGCAGCCACCTGGTGATCTCCCACATGACCGGCGACCACGATCCCGAAGCCTGGGCCCGGTTCGCCGAGGTGATGCGCCGCCAGGGCGTGCACAGCCGGCAACGTTCACTCGACGAACTGGCCCGCTTCTTCGCCAAGCTCGAGACCGTCCCGCCCGGCGTGGTCCCGATCCTCCGCTGGCGGCCTGACGAGCAGACCACACTCACCGACGCCCAGGTCGCCCTCTACGGCGGTGTCGGCCGGAAACGCTGATCGACCCGACGGCACCTGCTGCCCCGCGTACTTCCTCGGCGGCGGGCGGTTCGCGGCAGACATCCCACGGTCGCCGGACCGGTTGACCGACGAGCCTGGAGTGCACACAGGATCGGCGCATACGGTCGTCGGCATGTGGTTCTCGGTGACGCGCCGGGTCCGGCACGCCGCCGGCCATCATCCGCTGGCGGCCGACACGGTCTTCGGGCTGATGCTGGCGTTGCCGGCGCTGGCCGCGGTGGTCCGCCACGGTGACCGCCCACTGCTGCCGGCGGCCGGGGCCGCGGTGCTCGGCAAGGTGCGCCCGCAGGTCCACTCCGGCGCGGAGCTACCGCGATCGCGGTAGCCCCGTCGGGTCACGCCGCGGCCGGCGGTCAGCCCGGCGCGCCGATCCGTACGATCCACGCTGTGCAGAACGCCGCCGGGAAAGCCCGCTGGGATGAGGCCATGTCCGGGTGGCGGTCCGGCTTCATGCCGGCGCCCGAGCAACTGTGCCGTCAGCGGTCCCGCCTGCTGGCGCTGCGGGGACAGCGTCTGCGGGCCGGCGCGGTCACCTGGGATCCGGCCATGGACCGGTGGCAGCCGGCCGGTCCGGTGGTCCTCCGGTTCGATCGGGGCGACCGGCTGGAAATCGCCTGGCAGGGCTGGGACGACCTGTCGATCACGTGGAACACCGTCGACCTGACGACCCCGCCCGTCATCACCGGCCGGCCGCACGAGTGGCGTTCCTCCGTACCGCCCGCGCTGGCTGCCGTCGAGGGTCGGATCCTGACCGGCTGGGCGGTGACCGAAGACCCGTACTTTCCCGGCGGGACCGACCTCACCGGCGAGCTGCCGATGGATGCGGTGGCGGGCTGGGTCATGCAGGGCCTGTTGATCCGGTTCGGTGGTTCCGACCTGCATGTCCACGCCGGCGCGGACACGACTCTCGTGTCGGCGGGCTGCACGGAATCCACTACTCGGGTGGCCCATCACGGCCTTGTGCCGGACGCCGCGTAGAGGTGCGGAAAGGCCGGCGGCTTCGCTGGTCGGGTGGCGGCCCCGTCGGCGTGACGAAACCGTCGAATCCCCATGCGGAACTGGGGATCCCATTCTGTGGTGGACCGATTCCGCAGGCGAACGGGCCGTCGATCGCGCAGTGGAGCACATTGTCGCATCGGCGCCGCCGCGTTCACCGGGTCCCTCCACGGCCGGCCAGCGGCCGGCGCCTCCGCGGGAGAGTCGGCGCCGGTTCCGGAACCCGATGTGATGGTGAGATTGGTATGCACCGATCGCGGCGCCGGATCCGTACAGTTCGATGCCAAGGTGGCCGTCGACATCCCCCTCGCTGCGGCCCCTCCATGGAGGAATGATGCGGGTTCGCAACTATGCCTACGCCGGGGTGGCCGCCGCGCTCAGCGTCGCGCTGGCGGTCACCGGTACGGCCCACGCCGATGCCACGCCGGCCGCCGCGGTCGCCGTCGCGCCGCCGGTGATCAGCGCCGACGCCACGATGGTGCATCTGCAGAAGCTGATGAGCTTCGCGCAGGCCAGCAACAACACCCGGGTGATCGGCAGCACCGGCTTCACGTCGACGGTCACCTACATCAAGCAGCAGCTGGACGCGTTGGGCTGGCAGACCACGGTGCAGAACTTCACCACCGGCGGGAGGGCCGCGGCCAACGTGGTGGCCGAGTGGCCGTACGGCGACGCCACCCACGTGGTGATGGCGGGCGCGCACTCCGACTCGGTGTCGGCGGGTCCCGGGATCAACGACGACGGCTCGGGCGTCGCGGCACTGCTGGCCAACGCGGCCGCGATATCGCAGGCCAAGCTGAAGCCGCAGAAGCGGATCCGGTTCGGTTTCTGGGGCGCCGAGGAGCAGGGCGACGTCGGTTCCGGCTACTACGTGTCGCACCTGGCCGGCGGCGAGGCGAAGAAGATCGACGCGTACCTCAACTTCGACATGGTCGGCAACAAGCCGGAGAACGGCCGGGCGGTCGGCTGGAGCCTGTACGTCGAGGGTCAGTCGAACGGACTGAACGCGCCGTTCCAGACCTATTTCAGCGCGCAGGGGATCACCGTCAACCCGTCGCTGAACACCGACGACCGCTCCGATCACGCCGCCTTCAAGCGGGCCGGGGTGAAGGTCACCGGGGTGAGCTCGGTGCGCAGCCTCAATGCGCTGGGCGCGTGTTACCACCGGTCCTGCGACAACCTGACCGATGTGAGCCAGACCAGCATGGGGCTGGCCGCCAACGCGATCGCGTCCGCGGTCTGGTCGCTCGCCGGCACCGCCTGACCGCAGACGGGGGCCGCCCCCGGTGGGGTTGCGGCCCCCGGTTCGCGCTGTCTACTTCTTGGGCGCGTTGCCGGCCGGCTTGGCCGGCGGGGCGACCGGCTTGGTCACCGGGGCGGCCGGCTTGACCGCGGTGCTGTGGTGGGTCTTGCCGTGCATGCTCGCGGCGTGACCGTGGTGGGTCTTGCCGTGCATGCTCGCCGCGTGGCCGTGGTGGGTCTTGCCGTGCATGCCGGTCACGTGGCCGTGGTGGCCCTTGGCGTGGGTCTTGCCGGGCATGCCGGTGGTGTGTGTCGTGCAGTGGTGCGTGGCTGTCTTCTGGCAGGTCACGGGCGTGCCGGCGGTGGCCAGGGCCGGGCCGGCGCCGATGGCGAGCCCGGCCGTCGCGGCCAGACCGGACAGCACGATTCCGCGCATCAGGTTACGCATGAGTTCACCTTTCTCAATTCCGGTATTTCCGGACGAAGCGACCGTAGGACGTCCCTCTCCGACGACGCGCCGACACCCGCGGCACTATCAGGTAATCCCTGACGTGTGTGTTCTCACGGTGTTCTCATCATCGACGGGGATAATTTGAATCACTTGTCGTGAAGGGGACGCGGGCGTCGACCGGAAGCGGCCCCTTCTCGGAGGTGGCGCGCAGAGGTGCAGGACAGCGCGGCGGTGCTGCCCACCGCCGGGCCGGATGCCGCCCGGACCGCCGACGGGCACGAGGCCGCCGCGCTCTGCCCGGCGCCGACGATCCTCGTGACGAATGGACGCGCGACCGATAACGTCAAGGCTTCCAGAGACACTGGTCAATTTCCTGGAGGTTTGATGAGCATCCGCAGACGGGCGACAGCCGCCGCCGGTGCGCTGATCACGGTGGCGGCTCTCGCCGTCGGCGGCCCGGCGACGGCCGCCGCCGCGGCGCCGGGCGGCATCACCCACGAGCAGAATCCGCGCGTACCGGAGGGTGCCGTGTGGACCGAGGTGTACTTCCCGTCCGCCGACCACAGTGGCGTCGAACTGCACGCCGATGTGCTGCGCCCGGCGAACCTGCCGGCCGGGGCGAGGACCCCGGTGATCGTCGCCGTCGGGCCGTACTTCTCGCACACCGGCCAGACCGGGCCCGAAGGGTGGACGCAGAGCGGGCCGTCCAGCCGGTTCGCCGACTTCACCAGCGGCACCGACCTGTTCGCCCGCGGCTACAGCTACGTGATGGTCGACCTGCGCGGCTTCGGCGGCAGCACCGGCTGCCTCGACTGGGTGGGCCCGGGGGAGCAGGCCGACGTCAAGGCGGCGATCCGCTGGGCGGCCGGCCAGCCGTGGTCGACCGGCCGGGTCGGGATGTACGGCAAGTCGTACGACGCGGTCACCGGCCTGGTCGGCAACGATCTGCGGCTGCCGGCCCTGAAGGCGGTGGTCGCCCAGGAGCCGGTCTGGAACATGTACAACTACCTGTTCAGCAACGGCGTGCCCCGGCCCAACGTGACCGGTACCCCGGCGGCGTACAACGGCATCGCCACGCTCGCGCCGCTGCCCGACGACAGCGACCACTACAGGGCGAACGCCGCGTACGAGTCCAGCCACCCGGAATGCCTCAGCGACAACCTGAAGAACAACGACAACCCGGACCCGGACTCGTCCTACTGGCGGGCGCGCAACCTGGCGGCGCGCGCGAAGGGCACCGGCACCCCGCTGTTCGTCACTCAGGGCTTCATCGAGAACAACACCAAGCCGGAGGACATCCAGGAGTACCTCGGCAACCACCACGGCGTGGAACGCGGGTGGCTCGGGCAGTGGGAACACGTACGCGGCAATCAGACCGACGACCAGGGTCAGCTTCTGCAGGGCCGGGCCGGATTCTTCGACGAGGTCATGCGGTTCTACGACCGCTACCTCAAGGGCGTCCTCCCGGCCGTGCACGACCCGGCGTTCGCGATCGAGGACAGCACCGGCGTGTGGCGTGCCCAGCCGGCCTGGCCCATCCCCACCTCGGTGACCTCGGCGAAGCTGACCGACGGGCAGTACGTCGACGACGGCCTGCCCTCCGCCCTGGCCGCGACCGGTGTTCCCGGCGCCCGGCAGTGGGACATGGAGCACGCCGCCGACCCCGCACCGGCCACCGCGCGGGGGCTCGCGCCGCTGCCGGCGGCCGGTGACACGCACAGCTACCTCACCTGGTCGACGCCGGTCACCACCCGGCTGCGGATCACCGGCACCCCGCGGATCGCCCTCACCGCCAGCGCGCCCGGCAACGTCCAGGTGCGGCTCTGGGACGTCGCTCCCGGCGGATCCGCGGTGATGTTCGACGAGAACGTGGCACTGATCGCGAAGGCCGGCCGGGTCGGCGTCGACCTCAAGGCGACCGACTGGACCCTGGAATCCGGCCACCAGCTCGGCGTGCAGGTCGGCACGATCGGCAGCGGCACCTGGCTGGACACCCCGAGCGGCAACACCATCCAGGTCAGCCGGGCGCGGCTCAGCCTGGCGCTGCAGGACCCGGCGCGGGACGTGCCCACCCAGGGCGACCGGTCGCCGTTCCTCGACACCTACCTGCGGCAGTACACCCGGACGCTGACCGGGGTCGGCGCGGGCAGCTTCCCGCTCGCGCTCCGCGGCCGGCACTGACGGCGGCGGACGCCCGCCGGTGCTTCAGCCGGTGGGCGTCCGCCACGGGTCAGCCGGTGACGCCGGTCCAGGAGGCCGGGATGTGGGCGAGGCGGACCCGCTGCGGGTGGTCGCCGACCGGCACCGAGACCACCTTCTGACCGGTGGCGAAGTCGATCGCGGTGACCGCGTCCGCCCCGCTCTCCGAGATGACGCAGTCCCGGCCGTCGCCGCTGACCGTCGCCCAGTACGGCTTGGCCGCCGGCACCAGGGTGCCCTCATGCAGGGTGGCGCGGTCGACCACGGTGGCGTAGTCGTCCATCGTCCCGGCCACGCACAGTTTGCTGCCGTCCGGACTCATCGAGAGGCCGTGGTGCCGCGAGTCGTTGACGAACGTGGTGCGGTCGTCGCTGGTGGCCGGATTCTTCGGCAGTGTCTTCACCCGGGTGATCTTGTCGGTGGCCACGTCGTACTCGATGAAGCCGTTGAAGAACGAGACCTGGAAGTAGAGCTTGGCGAAGTCCGGGCTGAAGACCGCCGGACGGATCGCGTTGGACAGGTCGCTGCGACCGAAGGCGTTCAGCCGGGAGCGCATGTCGATGGTCTTGACGATCTGCCACGTGCCGGTGTCGACGACGGTGATGTGCCGGTCGCCCTTGGTCCAGTCCCAGCCCGGCGCGTCCAGGCTGGTGTCGACGTTGCCGATGGACATGTTCCAGAGGTAGCGGCCGCCGTTGGTGAACACGTTCTCGTGCGGTTTGTCGCCGGTGCTGAACGAGCCGAGCTGCGCGCCGGTGTTGATGTCCAGCACGTGCACGGTGTTGGCGGTCGACGCGGACACCGCCACCTTGGTGCCGTCGGGGGAGACGGCCATGTGGTCGGCGCGGAACCCGGAGACCGGGAACCGCCATCTGATCTTCCCGGTGGTCAGGTCGATCGAGACGACGTCGGCGAAGCTGGGCCGGGAGGCGACCAGCGCGGTGCCGTCCGGCGTCGAGTACATGTCGTCGACCAACTGGTCGTGGCCCTCGCCCGGCCCCTGCTGGATGCCCAGGTAGAAGGCCAGCCTGATCGGGTTCAGATAGATCTCGGCAAGGCGTTGCGTCTTGTCCGGTACGACGTTGATCCGCCCGATCCGGGCGAAGTCGCCGCTGGGTTTGATGACGTCCGCGGTGCCCTCCCAGTTGTTGCCGACGAACATCACCTCCCGCAGCGGCTCGGCGGCGGTGGCGGCGGCGGAGGAGGGGATGATGGTGCTGGCGGCCAGGGTGGCCGTCGCGGCGGCACCGAGCAGGCGCCGGGACAGTGTGCCCATGGATGCTTCTCCCGGTGAGCAGGCAGAAAAGGCGGGGTGGCAAACCCGGAAGGGTTCTCATTGACGCAAGTGGATGCTAAGCCGATGTGGCGCTGATCACAAGGAGTCCGACCGCCCCGTGCGAGCCTTTTTCACGTTCTTGAACGGGCGTGGTTTCGGAAAGATTTACGCGGGACCACTCACGTGTGCCGGGGATCAACCGATGGTGCGACTGTGGGTATGGTGCCGGCGCGCGGGCGGATCTGGCTGAGGGCCGGGTTCGCGGTGGGTGCTGTCTTCCTGCTCGCGCAGTTCGCCGCGATCGTACCGGCCGCCCGGGACTGGATGAATCGGTTCACTTGGCTGTACGAGCTCCGGCAGGACGCATTCTACCTGGTGGCGGTGGCGCTGGTGGCGGCCCGGGCGATGCTGGTGCGTCGCGATCGCGGTGCCTGGTCGCTGATGGCCGCCGGGCTCGGCTGCTACGCCGTGGGTACGGTCTGCTGGGTGGCGGTGTTCGTCTGGCAGGACCCGCCGCCGTTCCCGTCGTTCTCCGACGCGATGTGGCTGGCCTACTATCCGTTCGCCTACGCGGCCGTCCTACGGCTGCTGTGGGTGCAGCGGTCCCGGATCAGCATGTCCACCCTGCTGGACGGGCTGATCGCCGCGGCCTGCGCGGCGGCGTTCGCCTCGGTGCTGTTCCTAACCGGGTTCACCGGTCTCACCGGGCCGGCCACCTCGGTCATGGTCAGCCTCGCCTACCCGATCGCCGACATCGCACTCTCCGGCCTGCTGCTCGGCGTGTGGGCGCTCAGCGGCTGGCGCACCGAACGGGTGTGGCTGCTGCTGCTCGCCGGAATGGGCACGAACACCGCCGCGAACGGGCTGCACGCGTTCGACACCACGCACGGCTCGTTCGTCCCGGGCAGCTGGGAGGACGCCCTGTGGGCGGTCGCGCTGGCCGGGGTGGCGCTGGCCGCCTGGCAGTACCCGGAGCGACCGGAGCGCCGGGCGCCGGCCCGGGCGACCGTGGGCGTGGTGCTGCCGGCGGTGCTGGCCTGTGCCTCGATGGGACTCCTGCTGTACGGCAGCTGGCACGAGTACGTGTTGCCGCACGCCAGCAGCGCGTTCGCCGCCATCGCGATCATGGCGGCGGTGGCGCGGATGGTGCTGACCGTGCACGCCGTGGCATCGCTGGCCGACGCCCGCCGGCAGGCCCGCACCGACGACCTGACCGAGTTGCCCAACCGGCGGCTGTTCCAGGAGACCCTGGACCGCGACCTGCACCAGCGGGACCCGCAGCGGCCGATGGCGGTCGCGATCATCGACCTGGACCGGTTCAAGGAGATCAACGACAGCTTCGGGCACCACCTCGGCGATCAGCTGCTGCTGCTGGTCGCCGCCCGGCTCGGCGAGGCGTTCGGCGGGGACGGCATGCTCGCCCGCCTCGGCGGCGACGAGTTCGGCCTGCTGCTGCCGGCCGCCGACATGGATCGGGCGCTGCAGGTCGCGACCGGACTGCTCACCGCGCTGCGCCACCCGTTCGAGCTGGAACAGGTCACGCTGCACATCGACGCCAGCATCGGGCTCGCCGTCTTCCCCGACCACGGCACCGACCGCACCACCCTGCTGCGGCACGCCGACACCGCCATGTACACCGCCAAGAGCGACCACAGCGGCCTGGCGATCGCCAGCGGCGCGGCCGACGACGACACCGGCCGGCGCCGGCTGACCACCCTCGAAGAGCTGCGCACCGGCCTGGACAACGGCGAACTCGTGCTGCACTACCAGCCGCAGCTGGACCTGGTGTCCGGCGCGGTGTCCGGGGTCGAGGCGCTCGTGCGCTGGGACCACCCGACCCGCGGCCTGGTCTACCCCGACGGCTTCCTGGCCCTCGCCGAGAACGCCGGGCTGATCGGCCGGCTCACCACCCAGGTCCTCGAGATGGCGCTGCAGCAGTGCCGGGACTGGCGGGCCGCCGGCCTCGACCTGACCGTGGCGGTCAACCTGTCCGCCTCCAACCTGCACGACCCCGGCCTGCCCGGGCACGTCGCCGCGGCGCTGGCCCGATACGGCGTACCGCCGGCCGCCCTGCATCTGGAAGTGACCGAAGAGGTCCTGATGCGCGACGCCGCCCGTGCCACCGAGACGCTCGACCAGCTGCGCGCGATGGGCATCCGGCTGGCCGTCGACGACTACGGCACCGGCTACTCCAGCCTGGCCTACCTGCACGCGCTGCCGGTCGACGACCTGAAGCTCGACCGTGCGTTCGTCGGGCACTGCGACACCGACCCGCGCAGCGCGGCGATCGTGAAGAGCACCGTCGAGCTCGCCCACAACCTCGGCATGCGCCTGGTCGCCGAGGGCGTCGAGAACGAGGCGGTCCTCGAGCGGCTGCGGCGCTGGGACTGCGACCTGGTGCAGGGCTACCACCTGAGCCGGCCGCAGGCCCCGGACCGGCTCACCCCGTGGCTGCTGGAGCGGCAGGCCGTCCTGCTCGCGGTGTCGCAGGGAGGTCGCGGGTGAGGCCGCACCGCTCCAGCGCCGCGGCGACCGCCGGCCGGCAGCGGACCAGCTCCAGCCGTACGCCCCGCTGCCGGGCACGGTAGGTCCATTCCAGGAACGCGGCGATCGCCGCCGGACCGATCGACCGGGCCGGCGCCAGGTCGACGGTCACGACGCCGCCCGTGGCGTGCCGGAGGCGTTCGGCCAGGTCCGCTTCGAGCCTGCGCAGCCCGTCCCGGTGGAGGCGGCGGGTGACGCGCAGCGGGCGAGTGGGACCGATCAGTGGGAAGACGCGTTCCCTGGTGGCGGTAGGCATGTGACCACGCTCCTCAAGGCGCTGAACCACCACCATAGAAACGACGCAGATTTCGACGCAACCTGTCTCCCTCGAAAGGGAACCACGGTCAGGGCCGCCGCCGGAGATGGCCGGTGGCCAGCAACAGCGCCCGGGCGAACCGGTTGAGGTCCACGCCATCGAGCTCCCGCACGGCGAACCAGCCCACCTCGCTGATCTCCTCCCGATCCGGGACCGGCGTCCCGGCGGCGACCTCGGCCCGGTAGACCGCGGTGACGTAGGCGACCCGGTCCCCGTTGGGATAGCGCACCTCGAAGTCGTCACCGCCGAGCACCTCGAGCAGTCGCGGTGGGCCGATCACGATGCCGGTCTCCTCGCGGATCTCCCGCACCGCCGCGGCGGCCGGCGACTCGCCGATGTCGACCGCGCCGCCGGGAACCGCCCAGCCGTCGGCGTCCCCGGCATGGCGCACCAGCAGGATCCGGTCCCGATCGTCGACGACCAGGACCGACACCGACGGCAACTGGATGAGTTCGTGGCCGATCATCGCCCGCAGCCGGGCCAGATATGGAGAAATGCCCATCGGCGCACCATAGCCACGGCCCGGTCCGGCCCGGATGCCGGATTCCGTTCCCCCTCCGGGCGGCCTACGCTGCCGGCATGATGATCAACTGGCTCGCGCGGTGAACGGCTACCGGCGATGACCCCGCGAACCGACCTCGTCATTCCGGCCGACCTGGTGGCGGGCCTGGACATCCCGTCGCTGGCCGTCACCGACGCCACGCCCGACCCGGTCTGGGCGCCGGTGCCGATCGGCCAGAACACCTTCCGGCGCGATCCGTCCCAGCGCCTGCCCCTCGATCCGCGCACCGCCGCGACCACGATGCGGCACCGCCGGCTCGCGCCGTGGGGTCCGCCGGCCCTGTTCGGTACCCTGATCATCTACTGGATCTCGCTCCACCGGCACGACCTGCCGCTCGCCGTCTCGCTGGCCGGCCTCGCGGTGTACCTGGGCACGATCGTCGGATGGCAGCGGGTGACCGCGGGGCTGCCGGCGCAGCGGCCCCGCCGGCTGCCCTCCGGTGATCTGCGCATTCCGAAGGTCCCGGCCGAGGTCGCGGCGCAGTGGACCGTGCGCAACCCCGGCGTGACCGTCACCGACGAGCCGATGCCCCGCCCGCACTCCCGCCGGTTCTACGCCGGCTGGGCGATCGGCCTGCTGTCCGCGACGGTTCTGCTCGTCGTGGTGCTGGCCGAGGACGGCCGGGAAGACGACATCCGGCTCTGGATGCTCGTCCCGATGTTGTTCGTCAGCGGCATCGTCATGGCGTTCCGGATGCGGCCACCGGCGCGCGGCAAACCGGAATACACCCTGCTCGGCTGAGGGTCAGGTGGCCGACGGGCTGGGCAGCGGGCCGCGGTCGACGAAGCTGAACGTGTAGATCGGGTCGCCGTCGCCGACCTCCTGCACGTAGAAGGCCTTGCCGTCCCACAGCAGGTAACCGCTGGAGTCGTTGTAGATGTAGTACGCCGGCCGGCCCTGGTCCTCCTTCTTCTCGGCGGGGATCAGCTCGAACTGGGTGCCCGGCCCGGTGAAGCACTCGGACGGGGTCAGCTTCGCCGACTCCGCGGTGATCCGGACCCCGAGACACACCGGACGCCCGGGCGTCGACGCGGCCAGTGACTGGATCAGGACGTCGACGCCGGCCGGGATCAGCGCGAACTCCGACTTGTGCCCGGTGCCGTCGCCGGCCTGGATCTCGGTGTCGTGCGACTCCATCGCCAGATCCCGGTCGAGCTGGACGGAGTGGATCAGCGTCTTGTGTCTGCCGTTCCGGATGGCCTGCAGTTTCTCCAGCGGTGACAGCGACCGGGCCGACGGTTTCGGCGCCGGGCGGTTCGACGCGGCGGCGGTGGCGGGGGAGCTGGAACTGCCGGCGGACGAGGCGCCGGTGCCCGCCGAGCCGTCCTGCAGCCGGTTGCGGATCGTCAGCCCGGCGCCGGCCGCGGCGAGCACGGCGAGCACGGTGGCGACCCCGGCGACCGTACGCCCGCGCCGGGCCTTGACCGGGACCGGCGCGATCTCCGGCACCGGACGGGGCGCCTCGCCGCCCAGCAGCAGATCCAGCAGTTCCCGGGCGGTCGGCCGAGCCTGCGGGTCCTTCGCCAGCGTCCATTCCACCGCGGCGCGCAGCGACTCCGGCACCCCGGTCAGATCCGGCTCGCTGGTGAGGATGCGCATCGCCGTCCCGGCGGCCGAATCGGCGGCGAACGGGCTCCGGCCGGTCGCCGCGAACGCCACCACGGTGCCCCAGGCGAAGATGTCGGCGGCCGGGGTGACCGGCCGTGCATCGGCCGGATCGAAGCGTTCCGGCGCCATGTACGACACCGTGCCGAGCATCTGATCGGTGCGGGTGTGCCGGCTGGTGGCCTCGAACGCCCGCGCGATCCCGAAGTCGATCACCTTGATGCCGCCGCGGGCCAACAGCACGTTGCCCGGCTTCAGATCCCGGTGGATCACCTCGGCCCCGTGGATCGCGGTCAGCGCCGTGGCGATCCCGACGGCGACACCCTGCAGCGCGGCCCCGGACAGCGGCCCCCGCTCGCGCACCTCGACCGCCAGGCTCGGCCCGTCGACGTACTCCACCACCAGGTACGGCGGCTCATGATCGGGATCGGCGTCCAGCACCTCGGCGGTCGAGAACGACGGCACCTGCCGGGCCCGGTTCACCTCACTGCGGAAGCGTCCGCGGAACTCCGTGTCGTGCGCGAACTCCGACCGCACCATCTTGATCGCGACAGGACGCCCACCGTCGCTGTCGCGGCCCAGGTAGACCGTGCCCATGCCGCCCTCACCGAGCCGCCCGACCAGCTCGTACCGACCGAGCCGGACCGGATCTCCCGGGCGCAGCGGCATGCTCATCCGGATCTCTCCCCCTCCGCTTTCGCGCCCCGGGAGTCTACCCATCCTGATCATCACGGCCCGGTTGCCGGTCCGGCCGCCCGGCCCCGTCCAGCGGGGCCAGGGATTTCGCCGCGCCGGCAGACGTCGTCGGCTGCCGGCGCGGTGGTCACCGTCCGCCCGCCGGGCTGCCGACCGGGGAGGGTTGCGGTTCGCCCGACGGCGGGGGTACGACCGGACGGCCCAGTGAGGTCGACAACCAGTCGAACGCCGGAGCTTCCATGGCCTCCCAGGTGCCGACGTTGTGGCCGCCACCCCCGCCGACGTAGGCGGTGGTGACCGACAGCGGGGCGTGGGCGGCGCGGGCCAGGTCGTGCATGTCGCGGACCGGGATCCTGTCGGTGGTGGCGCAGGCCAGGTACAGGGCGACGGCCGGGATGGGCAGGTGCGTGAGCCGCCACAGGTCGTTGTACACGGTGTTCTCGGCGCCCTTGCCGATGTGGATGCCGGGGGTGGCGTCACCGGACAGGCTGGCCCCGGCGGCGTACCGGTCCGGGTGGCGCAGCAGCAGGTTGGTCGCGCAGTAGCCGCCGGCCGAATAGCCGATCAGGCCCCACCCGGCGGGGTCGGCGCGCACGTGGTAGTCGGCGCGGACCTCGGCCGGCAGGTCGACCGTCAGGAACGTCTCGGCCTGCGGTCCGCCGTCCAGGTTGGCGCATTCGGTGTCGATGGTCGGCGACGGCGTCTGGTACGGGAACAGCACGACCGTGGGCGACATCCGCCCGGCCGTGATCTCCCGGTCCAGGATCTTGCCCACGTTCATCCGGTGCACCCACTGCACCGGCGAACCCGGATAGCCGTGCAGCGCCTCGATCACCGGATAGTGGACATCGGGCTGCTGACCGTACCCGGGCGGCAGATAGACGTACACCGGCATGGTGAGGCCGCTGGCCTTGCCGGCGACCGTGGTGGTGAGCATCTGGCCGGTGGTGGCGCCCGTCTTCGTGGAAGCGGGATGCGGCCCGGTGGCCGCGGCCGCCTCCGCCGGGTCCGAACTGACCAGGCTGCCCCAGGTCGGGTACACGTCGACCTCGTGATTGACCCAGATCAGGCCGGCCGCGGTCGCGGTCAGCAGGCAGGCGGTCAGCGCGGCACCCCGGACCGGTAACCGCCAGCGACCGCCGGCCACATTCCAGAGCGGGCTCAGCAGTACGGCGGTGAGCACCGCGGCGGCGAGGGCGACGAGTTCAGCGCCGAGGCTGTCAGGAGCCACTGTTCACTCCTGTCGTCGGGCCGGGCGAGACCTGCGGCGGTCCGGCCGGGGTTTTCGGCTTCGGCGCCGCCCCCGGGGACCGGCGCGGGACCGGCGGCTGGCTCGGCACCCAGGTGGGCGCCGGGATGGCGGTGTCCAGCGGCGGCGGGGTCTGCCGGATCGCCCAGGCGATCCCGGCCGGGAAACCGTCGACCGTGGTCAGCCGGATGCCGGGCGGCACCGGCGGGGTGGACGGATGCACGGGCGCGGCCACGCCGTGCCCGGCGACCAGCAGCCGGGTGAACGCCTTGAGCACCGGCGCGACCTTCGCCCGCACCAGCGCGATCGCCGGGTAGCGGTCCGGGGCGGTGCCGGCCGCCTGCTCGACGAGGGCGGCGCCGGCGGCCGGGGCGACCAGCGCCCACCGGCGCGCGGTCACCCGCAGGTCGTGGCTCAACAGCGCGGGCAGCGACGCGGTCAGCACACCGGGCCCGGTCGCCGCGGTGGTCGGCACGAACACCACGACGGTCTGCTCCGCGACGCCGGGCGTGACGGTCCACCCCGTGCCGGTCACCACGACCGCCGAATAGTGGTTCGTCGGATGTTGCAGGTAGCCGGCCGGGACGACCACGGTCGGGGCGGCGGACAGATGCCAGCCGGTCCAGCCGCGCGGCTTCCACGGGACGCTGATCTCCTGCCCGGAATCGGCCGAGCCCTGCGCGCGCAACCACGCGTCCAGGTCGCCGGGCCGGGCCGCGACCGTGGCCGGCTCCTGCTCGGCAGCGGGGAAAAGAGCTGCCCAGGACGGATAGAATTCCTCCGAACGGTTGACCGCCAGACCTACCGTCAACAGCGCCAGGGTTTCGGTGAGCAGCACGCTGAGGGCGCGCAGCGGCACCCGCGGCCGCCAGCCGCGCCGCCAGACCACGACGCTGCCGGCCATCGCCGCGACCGCACCGAAGGCCACCAGGCAGAGCAGTGGCACACCGGTCAGGGACATACGTTCTCATCTCGTCGGGGGGTGCGGTCAGCGTGCCGCCCGGTTCATGAGAGCCCTATGAGAGACCCCTTTCGGGTTCTCACCGTCCTCTCATCAAGGGGCTCCTAGGTTCGGCTCGCCCCGTGACACCGAAGGAAACACGATGTCCGCAAGCCCCTGGAAATCCCGGCCGCCCCTGTCCCGTGCCGCCGTCGCCCGACTGGTCCAGGTCGCCGGCGGGTTCAACGTCGCGGCGGCCCTGCTGCCGGCCGGCCACGGGCGGATCATGGCCCTCGCCGAATTCGTGCCGGTCGCCGGAATACTGTCGGCGCGCGCCGCCACCGCGGCCGCCGGCGCCCTGCTCATCTATCTGGGCGCCGGGCTGCGGCGGGGCAAACGCCGCGCCTGGCAGCTCGCCGTGGTCGTGGCGTGCGCCGGGATCGCGCTGCACATCCTCAAGGGGCTCGACTTCGACGCTGCCGCGGTGTCGGCTGCCCTGCTGGTGCTGCTGATCGCCGTACGCGGCAATTTCAAGACCGTGCCCGGGCCGCGCAGCCGGTGGCGCGCGCTGACCGCGCTCGCCGGATTCGCCGGCGCCGGTTTCGTGCTCGGCCTGATCGAGATCGCGATCCGCGCCGACCACCTGGTCGGCACGCCCGGCGTGCAGGCGTGGGCCCAGCAGTCCGCACTCGGGCTGATCGGGGTGTCCGGGCCGGTGCACTTCGTGCGGCCCTGGGCGGCCGAGACGGTGTGCCTGACCACCGGCACGTTCGGGCTGCTCGCGGTGCTCGCCGCGGTCGTGCTGTTCCTGCAGCCCGGCGAGCGGCGACCGGTCCGCACCGGCGACGACGACGCCCGGCTGCGGGACCTGCTGGCCCGGTACGGCGGCAACGACTCGCTGGGATACTTCGCGCTGCGCGCCGACAAGGCGCTGATCTGGGCGCCGTCCGGGAAAGCAAGCGTCGCCTACCGGGTGGTCCGCGGCGTCAGCCTGGCCTCCGGCGACCCGATCGGGGTGGCCGCCGCCTGGCCGGAAGCGATCAGCGCCTGGCTGGCCGACTGCGAGGTGCACGGCTGGACGCCGGCGGTCCTCGGGTGCGGGCGGGCCGGCGGCACGGCGTACCGCAAAGCCGGTCTGGACGTGATCGAACTGGGCGATGAGGCGATCGTCGAGGTCGACGCGTTCTCGCTGGACGGACGCCCGATGCGGGCGGTGCGCCAGGCGGTCAACCGGATGAGCCGCGCCGGGTACACGTGCACCGCGGTCCGCCAGCGGGACCTGGCGCCCGACGACCTCGACGCGGTGATCCGGGCCGCCGAATGGTTCCGCGACGGCAACGTGGAACGCGGCTTCTCGATGGCGCTGTCCCGGCTCGGCGACCCGGCCGACGGCGACTGCCTGCTCGTGCTGGCCCGCGACGGGGACGGCCGGCTGCGCGGCGTGCTGCAGTTCGTGCCCTGGGGCGCCGACGGGCTGTCCCTCGACCTGATGCGCGGCGACCGGACCGCGCCGAACGGACTCACCGAACTGATGGTGGTCACCGCCATCGAAGCCGGCCCCGGCCTCGGCGTCCGCCGGGTGTCGCTGAACTTCGCCGTGCTGCGCAGCGTCTTCGCCCGCGCCGAACAGCTCGGCGCCGGCCCGGTCCTGCGGATGTGGCACCGGCTGCTGCGCGCGGTGTCCCGGGTCTGGCAGATCGAATCGCTGTACCGGGCCAACGCCAAGTACCTGCCCACCTGGCAGCCCCGCTACCTGTGCTTCCCGGTCGCCCGGGACCTGCCCCGGATCGCGGTGGCCGCGCTGACCGCCGAGGCGTTCCTGCCGACGTTCGAGACCACTGTCGCCACGCCCGCTCCCCGCGAGCGCATCACCGTCGGTGGTGGCATGCTCGACCGATGAGCAACACTGACCCCGGTACCCGCGGTCTGCCCCGCCGGCCCGCGCCGGGCTGGGTGGCACCGGTCTTCGCCCTGCTGGGGGCGGCCACCATCCCGTGGACCATCTATCTGTCGGTCACCCTGCCGCAGCGGATGGACACCGGCTACTACCGGACCGCCTGGGTCGGCTTCGACGTGATGCTCGTGCTCGGCCTGCTCACCACCGCGTACACGGCGTGGCGCGGCCAGCAGCGGGTCGGCCTGGTCGCGATGGCCACGGCGACCTTGCTGGTGGTCGACGCGTGGTTCGACCTGACCCTGTCCAGCCGCGCCGAAATGCTGTCCGCGGTGCTGTCGGCGGCCCTGGTGGAGTTGCCGCTCGCCGTGGTGTGCGGCTGGATCGCGCTGCACGTCGACCGGCTCGTGGCCCGCCGCCTGCACCGGCTGGCCCGCCGCGCGGCCCGGCTGCAGGCCGAGACCGTAGCGCTGAAACTCGACGAACCGGGCCGGCGCGGCATGTCCCGCCTGCAGTATCTGCTGCGGGAGCAGGCCCACCTGCGGCGCGACCGCGGGCAGGCCGCGGCCGTCAAGGACTTCCCGCCGGACAGCCGATCGTCGCGGGGTCGGGGTGCAGATCCGCGACCCTGACCTCAGGGTTGAGCGCCGCCACGATCGCGTCGGGGCACGCCCACATTCTGCCCTCGCCGACGCCTTCAGGTGACGGTCACTCAGCGCGTCCACGGTGCCGCTCTGCACGGCAGAACCTGCCGCCGCCTGGGACCGCCCGTATGACATCTACCAGGTCGTCGCGCCGGACAAGCCCGGCACCTACGCTCACACCGAGCCGCGTTTCGCCAGCCCGACGACGACCTTCCTGGCCAACGGCACTCAGCTGGACATCAACTGCCGGGGCGCCGGCGAAGCCGGAACGACCCGCGTCCTGTCGGGCGCCACGTCTGACAACCCCGATCCGCACTGGATCGAGAGCACCACAGCCCGATGGGTGCGGCTGAGCGACGGCACCTGGGTGTTCGACGGACACACCGATACCGACCCGGGCACTCCAGCCATCAGCTCGTGCGCCGCCACGCCGCTGCTGAGCACGCCGACCTGTGTCGAGCAGGACCAGGGATGCGCAACCGACGACCCGGAGGTGTCTCGCTGCGTCACCGCGGGCCTGGTCAAGCTGGCCTCCGCGCCGATCGGCGACCCCGACCAGGGCATGGCCGAACTCTGGTACTCCCGCGGCTGCAGAGCGGGCTGGATCAGGGCGCGCTGGACGCAACCACCGTCCCACTTCGCAGGGCGCACTGATCGGGTCGTCCTGACGGTGGGACGTCAGGATGACTTCCCGGTATCCGCGGCGGGCCGGCCCGCCGCGTTGCTGTGGGGCCGGATGGCTGTCGCGCAACGTGGCGAGTGCATCTCAGGCCACGCCTCATATCCATTACGACTCAACGGCGGGACCATCGGCTTCTCCAACATGCTTTCGGTCACTGACGCCTGCGTCCGAGCGGAGGCGCAATCCGCCGACGGCCAGAAGCGGGGCGAACTCACCACCACCCGATGCGCGGATATGCCATGAGTCAACCGGTATGAGGCATCAAGGCTGATGAAGTGATTGAGGCGGCCAGAATCCGGCCACCAGAAGGGAGCGGGCCGTCACCCCGCTCACCCTGACCTACGCCGGAGAGAGGACCGGCACCGGGTCGCCGACCGCGGCTGCCAACCTTTCCCGCTGGTGCCTTGTCGGACGATGCATCATAGCCCTGTCTATCAATTTGAGAAACGCTCGTCTCCGGCGCGTAGCAACATGTCTTCAACGGTAAAATGTTTAAGGAGAGACCGTCTCATGTTACTGACGGATCCCTTGATCCGTTTGAGTTGCTCTCGCGGATTCTCGGCGTCGAGGTAGCGCTGAACCGCCCGGTAGGTGCTCTCATCCATGACATCGTCGAAGGAAAGCGCTTCGGCGAATATTCTGTCCTGGACCCTTCTCATCTCTTCCGAGTCAAGATCAAGGTGCTGTCCTCCGAGAGCATAAAGGGATACTACACAATGGATGTCCTCCGCGGACGGCGCCACCGGCAGCCTGTTTCCGTCCATTGCGCGGATGAGGACCCGGATCAATCCCATTTTTCGGTCCAGCAGTGGTGTCAGTGCATTGTACGACGGAGCATCGATAAGCATGAGACCGCTCCTGTCTCGGAAAATCAGCTCGGCCACCTCTTGCAGGTTTGTGCGTTGTCGCATGAGGAGACCGGTCTGCCAGCTCTTTCCGGTGAGATCCTCGAGCAGGTGACTGCGGCCGTCATTCTGACTCATCCGGCGAACGTAGTTCTCCAACACGCCGAGAATGCGTTCCGCCGTGACAATGACTTCGTTCAGTCGAAAATAGATGAGGAAAAGTTCAGAGCCGACATCGTCCAATTTCTTCTTCCGCCGCCGTCCGGCCGCCGCAGGGATGGCCCGCGTCAGGAAATCGACGACAAGGCCCAGCGCTTCCAGCATGTCCGGCTCCCTTCAGCCTCCGCGACACAGAACCGTGCGAACACCGCGTTGACCTGGCTTCGGTCAGTAGGCATCCTCGCACGTAGAGGCCAGCTCGTCGCGTTGCGTCCTCGTCGGTATGAATCAGCGGGCGATCGATCTGATCCTCTAGCCGGGCGTTTGAGTCTTGGTGACGAAAGCGGGCGGTCAATCATGATCGCCGCAGCTATCCGCTGCCCGGAAGGTCGATCAGGAAGCTTGACGCGTCTTCGGGCTTCCGATTGGTTTCTCGATCGTGTCCGGTTGACCTCTGTGGTGGTATCGCGGCACTTGACGTCCAAGCGTCTTCATGGTCGCTTTTCGATCGTTGGCACTTCGCCTCCACGTGAGCGGCAGCCCGTCGCGCTCATGAAGCAGACCACCGCATCGGTTCTGCCACGGTGGGGCGATGTGCCGGTGTGGGTATGCCGTACGGGACGGCGGTGCGGAGGCCTCCGGTCGCCCGCGCACCGCCGTCCCGGTGTCTCGTCAGGCCGTCTTGGTGCAAATCGTGACGTCGCCGTTCGCGGTAGGAGCGGTCCAGGTCGTGGAGCTGTACCGGCTGACCGAGGGCCACACCTGGGTCCAGACGGCGACGTAGTCCAGTTGGGCACTCGACGCTGCCCCGTCAACGGTCTGATGCGCCTGCGCCGTGCCGTTCCCCGGCACGGACGGCAGGGTTCCGACGCCCGGGGCCGGGGTGGAGATCTGCGTGATGGTCAGCGCCGGGCTGTTGAGGTTGTTCGTCAGCGTCCAGGTGAGGTCCCAGTTGCCGGTCGCAGCATTGCAGACGGCGGTCACGCCGGTCTCGATCAGAGGGGCGTCGGCCTGAGCGGGAGCGGCCCACAGGGCGACAGCGGCGGTGGTTGCAGCTGATGCGGCGATGATGCGGAACATGCAAACCGTCCTTCAGGGAGGTGAAAACGGTGGGCGCTGCCGATGGGCATCGGAGCTTCCATTTCAACGTAGACGGCAGAAATGACGCCCGTGTGACAGAGGGACGAGGCTCACATTCCTTATCGGTAATTCGGTCGGGCATCAATGGGCCCAGGGCTGTCGCGATGTCATTCAGGAGCCGGTGAGCTGAGAAAATGCCGACCGATTGGCCTATGACTTCCTCCACGATCCAACGAGCTCCCGCCACCCGTCCGAGGTCGGGCAAGGCTGACCGGCCCCGGAAACCGGCAGCACGGACAAGGCATATACGGCCGCGGATTCAACGAACAACCGGTAGCCGCAGAGATGACGGAGGGACCAGGAAATCAGGTCGTCGGAGTCCACTGTTGCGCGACGGTGGCATTGCAATCAAAGATCTGCAGCTGGTTTCCGTCGGATGTCGAGCCGCCGGGATCATCGAGACAGCGGCCCGACTGCGGGTTCACCAATGACGAGCCGGCACCGAGGGTCCAGCGCTGGGCGCCGGTTCCGTTGCACGTCCACAACTGAACTCTGGTGGAGTTGGCGGTGCCGCCGTTGCTGATGTCCAGGCACTTGCCCAGGACGCGCAGGCTGCCGCCGGCGCCCGGGGTGAACGTCCACCGCTGTGCCACGGTCCCGTTGCATGTGTACAGCTGAACCGGGGTGCCGTCGGCAGTTCCCGCGCCCGCGACGTCCACGCATTTACCCGCGATACCGGAGCGGAACTCGGCGGCGCGAACCTGACCGCGGGCGGCCAACGCCGCTTCGATGACCTGGGCGGCGTTCCTCATTCCGGTGGCATTCGGGTGGTACTGGGTGCGTCCGGTCGGCGGGTGGCCGTTCTCGACCCAGGGATCGGCTGCGCAGGCGTCGTGCCCGTGGCTGGCTGCGGCCACGTCGACGAGCGTCGCTCCCGCGGCTGACGCGGCGGTGGCGGTGGCTGCCGCGAGGCGGGTGGCGATACTGCGTTCGTACGCCACCTGGTCGGCGGTGAGCGGCACGCCGGAGCAGGTGCCGGAGTCCGGCAGGATCGTGAAGTAGTTGACCAGGTAAACCTGTGCCTGGGGCGCGGCGCTGTGTACCGCGTTCACGACGTTCTGCAGGCGTGCGGGCTCATCAGCGAACGCCTTGTCGATCGCCGCACGGTCCACGCTCGCGCAGGTGGAGCCGCCATCGTTCTGGCAGGTGTACGCCCCCATGCTGCCGAGGTAGTCGACGTCGTTCCCGCCGACGGTGATCGTGACGACGTCGGTGGCGCTCGTCACCGCTTGAATCTGCGGCGGCAGGCCGTTCTGGCTTGTGGTCAGCACGTTCGCCGTGGTTGCGCCACTACAGGAGACGTCGGTGAGGTCAGCTCCCAGGTCGCGGGCCACCACGCTGGCATAGTTGTTGCTCGACCGAGCGCAGGCTGCGGCCCCGGTGCTGGACTGCACCGGCGAGATGCCCGGCCCCGCCGCGAAGGAACTGCCGATGGCCACATAGTGGAGACCCGTCACCACTGCGGCGTCGGCGACCGACGAAACTCCAGCGACAGCACCTGCCACCGCAAGCGTCACAACGGCATAGAGAAGCCGCCTACCGCCGGGCGAACGCGCACCGTGCAACATGTTGACCTCCAATATCACCGAGGAGACATCCGGGTTGATCGGTTTCCCCAGATGGAGTCACCGTGGTGGGCAGGACACGCTGCCCGGGTGAACTGAACCTCGGAACCCGGTCCTGCAACGTCAGCCGGGCCTCGCCGCAGCGCCGTGCTGCCCGCCGGGCCGCTCTCGAGCGGAATCGCCGCGATGCCCACCTCGGGGTGGTCGCCGCCGGGTTGCTCGGCGCGGCCGGCACCGGGCCAGGTATCCCCTCAGAATCGACAGGATGACCGCGCCGCTGACGGCTGCCAGGATCCGGCGGTCCGCGTGGCCCGGCCGATGCGAGGCGGCGGACCTTCGGCCGCGGCTGGATCTATCCGCATATGCGGGTCTCCTTACGGCGGAGCAGAAGAGCTCTCCGTGAGACTGCAGGTGGTGTGGCCAGGCCGGAGAGCGCTCTCACGAACCTGATTCTGTGTCGACACGTCACGCTCGTCAATCCACTTCCCGCCAAACGGACGCCCAGCCCCTCTTCTTGTCCTTCGGGTGGCGGGTCGTGAAAGGTGTCCGGCTCGCCACCAGGGTCGGAGTCCGGACGGTCGCGACAGCCTGCTGCGGCCGGTCAGAGCGGTCCCGGACCCGCCGGTCGGTCGGTGCGAGTCTCCCGAGGTGATCTGCCGAGACCGGGCAAGCCGGTGGCTGCCCCGTGAGGCACCATCGAGATCGTGGAGACGACCTCAGCTGAGCTGCTGCGTAGGGCGCACGCGACCGCCGATGTCGACGATCTGCTCGACATCGGGTGCGACCTCGCGGACAGCGGCGATGCCGCCGGCGCCGAGTACTGCTTCCGCCGAGCGTCGGAGCTCGGCGAACCCGCCGGCGCGTTCAACCTCGGCAACACCCTGAGAGATCAGGGGCGCCTTCATGAGGCGGTCGACGCCTACGAGCTCGCCCTCTCTGGTGGTGAGACCGATGCGTGGCTGAACCTCGGCGTGGTGCTGGACGGTCTCGGCGACCTGGCCGGCGCGATGCGCGCGTACGAACAGGCCGAGCGGGCCGGCGACAGCGGCGGCGCGGTTGCGCTGGCCTTTTCCCTGCGGGAGCAGGGTGAGCGTGCCGCGGCCTTCGTCGCGATGGAACGCGCCGAGGCAGCCGGGAACACATTCGCCGCGGCGGTACTGGCCTGCTGGCGGTGGGACCAGAGCCTCGACCCCTCCCTCGAGCCGGCCCTGCGCGCCGCGGCCGAGCTTTACCCCTCGGCCCGCGCCGACCTCGGCGCCCTGCTGGTGAACACCGGCCGGGTGGAGGAGGGGCGCCTCGTGCTTCTGCGGGGCATGGAGCTGGGCGAAACCGAGAGCATGGTCCCGCTGGGCAACGTCTACGCCGATGTCCTCGGCGACGACGACGCCGCCGAAGCGGCCTACCGTGCCGGCGCGGAGCTCGGTGATACGCACGCCCACCACAACCTCGCGAACCTGCTCGAACGCCGGGGCGACCTGGTCGGTGCCGAATGGCACTTCCGTCAGGCCGCGGAGGGCGGAGATACGCTGGCCGCGGCGGCGTTGCGAGACCTGCTCGAGGGCTGAGCCGCGGTTCTGCCCGGGAAGCCCGGCGACCGATCACTTTCTCGACCACCGCCCGTCTCCCGTCCCCGGCGCGGCGCTACAGCCGGCGCCGTCGGTTTCGCCACCACACCTGCCGCCCACTGGAACCGCACGCGAACGCGGCGGAGCTCCGTACCTGCTGTGCCAGGACCTCGAACCGACCGACGGAGCCGGGGAGCCGCCGGGCGCGGTGGCAGTGAGACCTCCCGCCGCCGCCGTGACCGGCTAGCCGCGACGCAGCCAGGGCTGCAGGATTCTGGTGATCCGGGGGAGCACGAGGTAGGTCATGATCGGGGTCAGCACCAGCGTGCTGATCAGCGTGCGCAGCACCAGGTTCAGGGTGATCAGGTGCGGGGCCAGCAACCAGCCGGAGAGCAGGCTGACCGGGAAGAAGCCCAGCCAGATGGTGGTCGCCTGCTTCCACCGGGCCGGAGCGGCCGGCGCCGGTGGGTCGATCGGGGACTCCCGGGGCGGGTCGAACCAGCCTTCGATCCCGGTGCGCTTCTCCACCCGGGTGTGCTCGACGAAACCCTCGGCCGAGGAGAGCCACCACTGCCGCTGCGGCGACTCCTCCCAGTCGCTGAGCGAGCCGGCGTCGGCGAAGCGGTAGAGCATGTGCCACTCCGGGGAGCGCGGCTCGGGGCGGACCCAACCGGTGCCGAGGAACCCCGGGAAGGTCTCGGCCAGCGAGGCGCCGGCCCGCACCCACGCGGCCATCTCCGCATCCCGGGACGGGTCGATCCGTCGGGTGATGGCGACGGTGACGGCTAGCTGCGGCGGCGACTTCATGTCTCACATTGTGGTAAGCCCGGATTTCCGGCGTGTGTCATCCCGCGGATCAGTGTCGTGCCCCACTCTCCCCGGGCCCGGCAGGCTGCGCGGACCCGCCAGGAGAGCGCGGACGTACGGTGCGAGCGGCCGCTCGGTCAGGCGGTGGATGAGCCATGCCGTGGTGAGCAGGACCAGGACGGCTCCCACGATCAGTGTCGGTACGGGCAGCCCGGTCGCGGTGCGGGCGGTACGGATGAGGCTGTAGCCGACGCGCTGATGCACCAGGTAGAACGGGTAGGTGAGCGCGCCGGCCGTGCCCAGCCATCGCCAGGTGATCCGGTCCGTGCCGCCGAGGGCGATGACGAGCAGGACACCGTACGCCATGGTGAGCAGCACCGGCGCCGGCCAGGCCGCGACGTCGAAGCCGGGACGCAGGTCCGCCACCCGCAGCTGCACGTGGTGCAGGCTGACCAGCCAGCAGACGGCCAGCAGCAGCCAGGCCCACCAGTCGCGACGGTCGCGGCGCAGCAGGAACATGGTCATTCCGGCGACGAAGTAGGGCGCGAAGTCGGCCATCACGACCTGGTTGAGCACCGCCCCGGGGAAGGCCGGCATGAGCATCGCGGCGGTCAGCCACCCGGCGCCGAGCAGCCGCACCCGCTTCGCGGTGAGCCCGGCGGCGAGCATGCAGGCGACGATCAGGTAGAACCGGAACTCGCACCAGAGCGTCCAGTACACGGTGTCGACCAGCGGCCGGTTCAACGGCTCCGCCAGCATCGTCAGGTTGACCAGCACGTCCCGGCCGGCCGGCAGCGGCCCGAGTGGCAGCCCGCCCTCGATCGGCAGGAGCGTGCTGACCAGGGCGGTGATCAGTACGCCCGCCCAGAGCGCCGGGTAGAGCCGGGCGGCGCGGGAGGCCGCGAACGCCCGGACCGTGCGTCCCCAGCCGCTCATCAGGATGACGAACCCGCTGATCAGGAAGAACACCTCGACGCCCAGGAAGCCGTAGATCAGTACCGGCGCCGCGTGCGGCAGGAAGTACGCGGGTCGATGCGTGCCGTCCGCCCACCAGGAGTCCCCGAAGTGGTAGCCGGCCACGGCCAGCGCGCACACCAGCCGCATCGCGTCCAGCACGTACAGCCGAGGCCGGCCTTTCGGCCCGGGGGCGGAGTCACCTCGCACGGCCGTTCGGTCGAGAGTGGCGGTCGTCATCGGCTGCTCCTGGTGGTCCGGGCGGTGTGATCCGCGTCCGGCCTGTACATGTCCAGCCAGGGCTCCATCGCTACAGGTGACTCAGCTCACTGGCTCCATGGTCAGTACTCGCGGTTGGTCGGCTCGACGACCCAGAGGTGGTAGAGCGACTGAGCCGCCGCAGCGCAGGCTTCGACGTATTCGTCGTCGGTGAGCAGCGGGCGGATCAGTGGGCGCAGCACGTTGGAGACGTGGTACCGGGGGCGGCGGGTGTCGTGGTCGACGCCTTCTTCCAGCAACCCGAGTTGGACGGCCCGTTCGATGTGACGGTCAGCGGACGGGTGGTCGTGCATCGCTGTCACCGTCGACGCTGGTACCGGCAGTTCGACGACGTTGACCTTGGCGAGCATTCTCCGCAGCTCGGGTGGCTGAGAGCCGAGGAGCTTCTCGGCGAGGATCTCCTCGCGGAATCGGTCCGCCGTCGCCTCGATCGCGGTGAGGAGCTCGTCCGGCTCGGTAGTGGCGTCGGCCACGATCAGGTCGAGCCAATCCAGCAGGCGGGGGTTGCCGGCTGCGGCTTGAATCGCGCGGACGCGAATGCGCTGGTCGAGAGGTGAGCCGGGGCGTAAGTTGGGCAGGTTGGCGAGCTTTTTCACCTGCTCGACGTCGGTGAGACTCTCGAGTGACTCCACCGTCAATCCGCTTCCGGTCGGTGCGGGGAATCGGTAGCGGCTGGTGATGATGACCCGGCTGGTGCTGCCGGTGTCACGGATGGCGCCGAGCAGGGCAGGCAGGATTTCCGCCATCGCCGCGGACAGCACCGGACCGTTGTCCTGTTGCTCGAGATTGCCGTCCTCGAAGTCGTCGAAGACGAAGAGGCATGGCAGGTCTCCGAGGGGGCCGTTCGCATCCAGCAGGTAGCGCAGGCGAACGGACAGGGGAACGACATCCTGGCTCAGCAACGTCATCGCCTCGATGTGTTTCGTCAGCGTCGGGAAAGCGACCTTGTCGGTGAGCTCCCGGAACTTGCTCATGTCGACTCGGCCGTACCAGACCGCGTGCTGGTGTGTCGGCATCCGTTCCAGCAGGCGGGAGGCGAGGCTGCTCTTACCGAGCCCGCCCATCCCGTGCAGGACGAGAGCCTGGCTGTCGGGCCGTCTGAGGGTTCGTAGGCACCGTTGAATGACTCGACGACGGCCGACGAACCGGTTGCGAGCGGCAACCCTGGACACCATGGTGCGCGGATCGAGAAACTGCTGATCAGCATGTCGGATACGAAGCTGTGCACGGCCCGTGGTGTGCAACGGTGTCACCATCGCGTCGAGCGGTGTGTCGTCGGCATAGACCCGCAGGAGGTGCCAGGCGGGACTCTTCTGCCGGTGCAGGTGCCGCCGGGCCGCCACGACCGCCGCGTCGATGGGCTGCCCGTCAGCCAGGTTCCGGTACAGTTCGGCCGCGAACTCGATCGCAGCACTGTCCCCGACCGGCAGCGCCCAACCCAGTACTGCGGGAGCGCCAGCGTCGACGAGCCGCTCCCCGAGGGAGAGCGGTGCGTCGTCCGTGGAGGCGCTGGCGGAGAGGCAGGCGCTGACGAAGACCAGACGCGGCCAATGCCCGGCCATGGCCTGGACCAGCTGGTCCGCGGTGGCCAGATGCAGCCCGCCGAACTCGTTTTCCAGTAGGAGGACCGGCTCGCCGTCGGCGCCGACCGTCGCATGTCCGCTGAGATGCAGGACATCGAAGTATCCGGCGCCGTAATCCCGGAAGAGAAAGCGCAGACCCTCCAGAGTGCCGCTTTCTTCGACGACCAGTGCGGTGCCTGTGCGCGCGGTTGCGGCCAGGATGGCAGCCTCTTCCGCCTCGTAATTCAGGACCGGTTCCACCCCCTCGGGCGAAGTGGCCATGAACAGCACGCGTAGCGGACGGTTGCTGGGCAGGGGAGAATCCGTATGGACCTGGCGGGTGCCGCGTGTCCGGACCGTCAGCAGTGCGGCACGGTCATCGACGGCAGGGAACGAGCCGTTGTCGAAAAGCAGCTCCCAGGGCAGATGCCGGAGGCGTTGCCCGGCGACGATGCGTACGGTGGTGCCAGGGGGGCTCAGTAACGGCGTCAGCCAACCGTTGTCACCGTCGATGAACCCCGCCAATCTTGTGCCGATGTCCTGCAGCTGTGTCGATCCGAATACGCGGGGGGCGATCGCATGCTCGGTGTAGTAGCGGTCCACTGTTTCGACGAGGTCGTCGACAACCGCCCGAGGGACGCTGCGGGTTTTCACCGCTCCGTCAGGGGCGACCAGTCTGAGCTCGTACGAACCCGGAATCTGTTCGAAGATCTCCAACTGGTATGAGGTCATCCTGCTCACCGGCTCTGCCCACCGCCCTTCGGACGTTTCCCGCCGGATGGCTGCAATTCGTCGAGGAACGAGCGGATCCGCTCCAGCGACGGATGACCCGTCTCCTCGGCCAGTCTGATGGATTCCCGTAGGTGAGCGGCTGCATCGTCGATCTGTTCCGTTTGCGACAACAGAACGGCCAGGTTGAATCGCGACGTCGCCTCGGCATCCCGGTCGCCGAGTTCCTGTCGGATGGCCAGCGCTCGTTGATGGCAGGCGAGGGCTTGTTGCCGGTCGTCGAGGGCGTAGTAGAGGTTGCCGAGGTTGCTGAGGGTGCCGGCTTCGCCGGCGCGGTCCCCGATCTCCTGACAGAGGCTCAGGGCCTGCCGGTAGTAGGTGAGGGCCTGGCCGCGGTCGCCCAGGTCGTCATAAAGGGAGCCCAGGTTGTGAAGCGTGGTGGCTTCGCCGGCACGGTCGCCGATCTCCCGCTGGATGGGGAGGGCTTGTTGGTGATGGGCGAGGGCCTGTTGCCGGTCACCGAGGGCGAGAAGAACGTTGCCGATGTTGCTGCGGGTGGTGGCCTCGCCCCCACGGTCGCCGACCTCGAGGCGGATGACCAGGGCTTGCTGGAAGCGGTCGAGCGCCTGTCGTCGGTCGCCGAGGGTGTAGAGGACAGAGCCGATGTTGTTCAGCGCGGCCGCCTCGCCGGCGCGGTTGCCGACCTCGCGCTGGATGGACAGTGCCCGTTCACTGTAGGCGAGGGCTTGTGCCGCATCACCCAGATTGTTGTACAGGAAGGCGATGTTGTTCAGGGCGGCCGCCTCGTCGCCGCGGGCGCCGGCATCCCGGTACAGGTGAAGGGCCAGCTCATAGCTCGCCAGGGCGTCTCGGTACCGGCCCATGCCGGATTCGGCCCGGCCCAGGTCGTAGAGCGCGTTCGCGTCGGGCCCCAACGTCAGGGTGGCCCGGGAGAGGGCCGCGACGTCCGCGAGCCGGGAAACACGCAACCATACCGTCGCCAATCGATGGCCGACGTCGCGGGCGATCGTTGCCTTGCGGCCGGCGAGGGCCAACCGGTGCACCTCCGCCCATTGGCTGGCCGTGGCGACGACGGGGCCGCTGCCGAACAATTCCAGGGGAGCGGCCCATTGTGTGCCCGCTGTCGCGTCGGGTGCGGGTTTGAGGAGAAGCGCGGGCGGGTTCGTCAGAGCCGGCGCCGGCGCGGCGGTCTCTTCGAGCATGAGCTGGAGCCGTGTGGCGTTGTCCGCGTACACGCCACCGAAGCCGCCGAGCACGGTGACCGCGACGGTCGCTGCCAGCCGGCTGTCCGGGTGGTCGCGGAGATAGCCGCTTGGGTTCTCGGCGAGTGAGAACAGGTCCACGGTGCCGAGCCGGCCGGCGACCGATGCGGAGCGACGGCCGAGTAGACGCAGGACACGGAAGGTCTCGTCGCGCCGGCGGGTGCGCAAGAGCTCATGCCGGACGCCCGGGAGGAAGTCGTAAACCACGGCGTCGGGATCCTCTTCGGGCCTGGGCGGTGAGATCCGCTCGACGAGGCCGGAGAAGAGGACCTCGGCCAGATGGCCGGTATCGGAGGCCGGCAGCAAGTCTTCCTGAATGGCCCGGGCGACGGGCAGTGTGATCGGCGCCGATGCCAGGTACCCCGCGAGCGCGAAGGCGGTCGGCGAAGAGTCGCTGTGGAAGAGCGCCACGAGTTCGACCGGATCGTCGGCCATCGCGGGGCCGGCGGGATCGGCCAGCGGCAGGAAGCCGACCGGTATCGCGGGCAGCTCGAGTGTGGGCGGCCGGGACGAGACTACCGTCGATGCCCACCGATGTATCGACGAGTCGTCGACGGCGGCTACCGGTATCCAGTTCGAGGTCTCGTATTCCGCCGGATATGGCGACGTGGACTGCCAGATGCCGGGACGTACCTGCCGGGGGCGCAGAGGTAGCGGCGGGAGCGCCGTGCGGTGCCAGAGCGCCGGCGGAAGAACCTGAAGGGTCAGGACCGGATTGTGCGCCGACCACCGTGCCAGCATCGCAGCCGCCTCGATGGTGTGCCAGCGATCATCGACCCCGTCGGTGACCAGGGCGATCAATCGACGCCCGGTGCGGTCCAGCAGTTCACTGGGCTGGTGACGTTGCCCGCCGGTGGTGAGCAGGGCCAGGTCTCCCACGTCGTCGGTGACCAGGCGTAGCACCCGCACGTCGCGGAACACGCCGGAGCGGCGAACCGCGGTCCGGAGCCCGGCCACCTTCTCCTGCCAGATGCCCATGGTCGGCGAGGCGTCGATGACCAGAGCGAGGTCCAGCCACCGTTCGGTGTGCGGTCGGGTGATCACGACCGGGCGACCGAGGTCTGCAGAGACGCGCAGAGTCCGTTCCTCGTCCAGGGCGATGCGGTCCCGGCGGGGGACCCGCCGGCGCAGCGGACGTAGTGCTCGGCTGGTCACTGGCGTCGCGTCACCGTGTTGCCCGGCTCTTCCCGCTCGATGAGCATGTTCCGCGGTGGCCCGACCGCCGGCAGCCGAGCCGGACCCCAGCCTGGCCGCGGTGACCGGTTGATGCAGGGCGTCCGCGGCGGCCACGCCGGAGAGCGCCTCGACGGGCGAGCCGGGGCCCTTCGGGCGGGCGTCCGTCGCCGTGTGTGCGCTTGCGTCGGCCGTCTCACCCACCGGGCCGGCGATGCCGGTCTCGTCGGCACGTACCAGCCGTGCCATCCAGAGGACGTCCAGCAGATGGTGGACGTCGAGCTCGTCATGGACAGACATCACGGCTGGTCGTCGAGTCGGCCGAGCAGATTCCGGGTGAGGGCGGACCAGTCGTCGTCGGTCTTGCTGACGCCGGTGCGCAGGCTCAACAGGTTAAGCAGTTGATCGGTGGCGTACGTTCCGTCCTGCTTCTCCAGGATCTCGGCGAAGTCGGTGACCAGTTCCCGCACCAGCGGGTCGGCGAGCACCTCACGGCCGAGGTGCGCCTGCACGATGCGCCGCAGCTTGTCGGGCGACGGCGGCGCGATCCGCAGGGGAATGCACCGGCGTAGGAAGGCCGGCGGGAATTCGCGTTCCCCGTTACTGGTGATCACGACGATGGGGAACTGTGCGCACTCCACCGCACCGCGTTCGATCTCCACCGGCAAGCCGTCGTCGTCCTGGACCGTGACGGTCCGGTTCGGGAGGCGCTGCAGTTCGGGGACGGTGAAGCGGCCCTCCTCGAACACCGTCAGCAGATCGTTGGCCAGATCGATGTCACCCTTGTCGAACTCGTCGATCAGCAGGACCCGCGGCCGGTCGGCGGGGAGCAGGGCGGTTCCCAGCGGGCCGAGACTCAGATATTTGCCGATCTGCGTCCCGGCACCACCCCGACCTCGGGTGCGTTCTCGCAGGCCGGCGGCGTGCAGCCGGCCTACCGCGTCATAGCGATACAAACCGTCCTGGACCGTGGTCCGGCTGGTGATCGGCCAGTAGAGCAGCTCGCCGAGTCCCAGCTCGTAGGCGACGCTCAGGGCGAGCGTGGATTTGCCGCACCCGGGTGTCCCGGTGACCAGCAGCGGACGGCGCAGGTGAATGGCGGTGTTCACCATGAGTGCCTCGCCCGGTTCAGCACGATAGGTGGAAGCCAGGTGCCGACGTCGCCGGGAACCGGGTGCGTCCGGCGACGGGGGTCGATCCATCGGCTGGCCCGCGAACTCGCGCCAAGGCGGCGATGGGGGGACATCCCAGGCGTGTGGGTTGCCGTCGCCCCGATAGATCCAGAGGGGTGTGGTGGTCATTGCGTGCCTCCGCGTGCTCGGGCGGGTTGCAGCGATCCGCCCCGTCGGGGGCGGGTTCCGAAGTCGTCGTAGATCACGGAGATGGGCTGTCCTGCGGCAGCCCCGTCGCTGTCGTCCGGTTCCGACGGATGCCGCCTTGCGCGCACCGCCGCCGGTATCCCATTCAGTTCCGCGCCGCTCAACATGGACTTGACGAGATCGTGGAGCTGGCTGGGATCTTGGTCGCCGCGAAACCACAGGAACACGGGAACACCTTCCCGGAACGCATCCAGCAGGACGTGTCGCGTGGGCAGCGTGCGAGGCGGATGGTGGACAGCCGAGAAGATCATGACCGCGACCGATTCGTCGGTGGGCCGTCCGGGCCGCAGCACCGTGCCCGGCCGGGCGTCCGGCGTCACCACCCGCACAAGATGTTCAGCCGGGGTGTCCCCGCGGTCGTGCAGGAGCCGGCTACGACGCTCCCACCTACGCTCGTACAGCGCGAAGATCCGGCGCTCGCCCAGCCTGATGGTCACCTCGAACTGGGAACCGAGTTCCGCGCCGGCGAACAGGCATTCGTCCATCGGCTCCCCGAGCAGCCGCCACGGCACGACGATCTCGAACCGGATCTGGCCCGGGTCGAACCGGCGCAGCAGCGGCGCGATCTCGGTGATCGCCTGTTCGGCGGCCTCCTGCCAATCCGGGAAAGCATCGACACACTGATAGACGAAATACGATTTGCCGGTCTGCCGGTAGACCAGTGCCTCCGGCCGGAGGTGACCATCCTCGTCGAGCAGTTCGAGATAGACCATGACCTGGCCGAGGATCTCACCGGCCGCAGCTGTCGGCCCCCGGTTCTCCGGCGCCACCCGCGTCCGCTGTGCCACGTCGTCGATCAGTCGCCGCAGGATGGGGCGTTCCTCACTAACGGCGATGTCGGGATGGGCGAGCAGATGCTCCAGGAACAGCAGGATCGCCGGCATGGCTCCCAGGGCGTGCATGCGCTGATCCAGCAGCGAGATCATCATCGGTACGCTGCGACACGCGCGCAGCTCGACCCGGCCGATGTGCCCCAGCGCGGTCCAGACCAGAACCGCCACGTCGGACTCGTCGGGCAGGCGGGACGCCTTGTCCCACTGATCGATCAGATCGGTCAAGCGGGCGCGTTCGTTGTCGGTGAGCACCCGATCGGGTGGCTTCTGCTCGGGCACCTCAGGGAAGAGCAGATCGAGCAGGGCTTCCCGCGAGCCGCTGAGCCGGACGTCATTTGCCGCACAGCGTACGAAGTCGTCCAGGATCTTCGCGTTCGCGAGTCGCTCGATCAGGTCATGACAGACGGACCGGAGATCGCCGCCGTCCGGAAAGAGTCCGTTCTTCAGCCCGGCCTGCTTGGCGAGGTGCCGCAACGGTCTCTTGGTTTCATAACCGCCCAGGAGAAGCTCGAGGAGCCGCTGCCGTCTCTGCCCGTCCCAGCTCGCGCTCACCACGGAGACAGCGGTTCAGGAGGATCGGTCGCGCTCACGAGATCGGTTGTCTCCTTCCGGGATTGCGTCCGGATGGTGCGGCACGACAAGGTTACGATGGCCGCCCCGAGCAAGCCACGCGATCCACCCGAGAAGTGGTGGCGGATGAACCCACTCGACGACACCACGCCGGACTGGCGCAAGCCCGAGCTTCTGCAGTTGCGTGACCTTCTGTTGGCCGCCTACGACCGGCGGAGACAGCTGAGGCGTCTGGCCAAACTGGCCGGACTGGCGCACGGTATTTTTCCCCGGGGCGGAGATCTCGCCTCGACCTGCTTCGAGTTGATCGAAGCCCTGATTCGCCAGGGGATCTGCCGCGGTTTCGTCGAACACGCCGCTCAAGACCCGGCGGTCGCCGCCTACCATGACCAATTCCGGAAGTTGTTGGATGCCGGGCCAGGCGGGTCGCCGGACGGCGGATCCGTACCGCGGTGGCGGATCGCGACCACCGAGCTGGCCGCGATCCAGCGGCAGCGTCTGCTGCGGGGCCGCGCCCGTTTTGTCCGCACCGAGCTGGCTTCCGAGCTTGCTGAACGGGTCGGCAGTGTCGCGTTGCTCACCGTCTCATTCGGAACGGAGGAGGCTTCCGGCACGGGTTTCCTGATCGATGATCGCCTGCTGCTCACCGCCTACCACAACCTCTGTCATGACGGTCTGGGACCGGCGACGGCGATCACCGTCAACTTCGACTACGACGAAACCCCGCGCGGGTCACAGCTAGTGCTGCGGGCCGAGACCGCCCCGGTTGCCGGCGACGCGGAGGCCGACTGGGCGGTGCTGCGGGTGGAGCGGCCGACCGGCCGGGTTCCTTTGACAGTGGGTAGCCGGTTCCCCGTACTCCCCGGAAATCCGCTGGTCATCATTCAGCACCCGCGAGGTGGCCTGAAACGCCTCGCGTTCGAGCACCAGGCCGTTACCTCCGTGAGTGACGAGCACCTGCAGTACGTCGTTGACACCGTGCCGGGTTCGTCCGGTTCCCCGGTCTGCGACGAGGGCGCGAACGTCGTCGCGATCCATCTGTGCGATGTCGAGCAGCCGGTGGAGATCGACGGCGAGGTGATGACCGTATGGCGGAACCAGGGCCTGCTGATCGCGCCGATCCTCCAGCAATTGGAGCGGGTCCTCCACGACAACCGTGAGTCCAGGAGTGAACGATGACGATCGACCATCTGTGCCTCACCGAGTACTCACCGCGCGATCTCGTGGCCTTCCGTGCCGCACCGGCGGCTGACGCGGTCAGCGGCAAAGAGCTCGCCTTCGCCGACAGCCGACGTTGGCAGACCGGGCAGGAACTGGTTGTCCGGTTCATGGACGGCGACGCGCGGACCAGGGCGCGGGTCGAAGAGATCGCGCGCGCCTGGCTTGAGCACGCCAATCTGCGCTTCACCTTCGCCGACCGGGCCGGCGCCGAGTTGCGCGTGACGTTCACCGGATCGGGCTACTGGTCATTCGTCGGTACCGAGGCTCTCGCCGTGCCGTCCGCAAAGCCCACCATTCAGTTGGGCGGCCTCAGCGCCGACGATGATCCGCAGGAGTTGCGAGCTGTGGTGCTGCATGAGTTCGGCCATGCCATCGGCTGCGTTCACGAGCAGGCGAGCCCGGCGGCGGACATTCCGTGGGACGTTCCGGCCGTCTACAAGTACTACCTCGGCGTGCACGGCTGGAGTGCGGCCAAGACGGAGGCGAACGTGCTGCACCGGTACGCGAACGACGGGACGATTTCCTTCACCGACCATGATCCTGAATCGATCATGCAATACGCGGTGCCCCGGTCGCTGACCCTCGGCGGCTATGAGATCGGCTGGAACACCGACCTGTCGGACGGCGACAAGCAATTCATCGCCGCCATGTACCCCCCTGCCGACCGGTAGGGTGAGCGACGCTGATGGGCATGCGAACCGGATGCGTGTGCCGCGCCCCGTCTTCGGCGCGGCACCCATGCGCCAGACCCGGGGAGGCGCGACGATGAAGCGGGTCCTGTCCGCCACCGGACATGAAGACATCGAGCAGCTGCTCCGCGCCCAGTACCTGACCGTCCGGCTGCGGACCCGCGGCGACAACAAGCATTTCATGGTCGAACAGAACACCGCCGGCCCGGTCACGCTGGGGCACGCCGCGTACGGCATGAGTGTGGACATGGCCGGTGAGCCCATCGGGGCACTGGTCATCGGGCATGTCCGCAGTGGGTCGGCCACCTATGTCAGCCGCGGGCGGCGACGCACGTGGGGGCCGGGCGACGTCTTCCTCGGGGTGGAGGCCGACGAGCCGTTCACCGCCACCCTCGACCATCTCGACAGCGATTTCGTGATCTTCGATCCCGCGACCCTGTCCGACGTGGCCTGCACCGCGCCCGGGGTTGCCGGGCCGGTCCGGCTCGAAGGCCATGGCGCCGTGAGTCCACGGGCAGCCGCCCGGTTCATGCGTACGGTCGCGTTCCTCCACCACCTGACCGACGACGATCCGACCGGAACCCCCGGGCCGGATGCGTCGCCCCTGGTCGCGCTGCAGGCGGCGCGGTTGCTGGCGTCGGTGACCCTCGACACGTTCGCGTCGAACGCGATGCTCGAGCCGACCATCGAGGACCGCCACGACGTGCACCCCGCCACGGTCCGCCGGGCGGTCGCGTTCATCGAGTCCCACCCCGACCTCGACCTCAGCGTGGTCGACATCGCCCGGGCCGCGTTCGTCACCACCCGAGCCCTGCAACTGGCTTTCCGGCGCCATCTGGGCACCACACCCCTGCGGTACCTGCGGCGGGTGCGGCTGGATCGCGCCCACGCCGACCTGCTCGCCGCCGATCCGGCCGTCGACACCGTCACCGCCATCGCCGCCCGCTGGGGGTGGGCGCGGCCCAGCCGTTTCGCCGCCGACTACCGCGCCGCCCACGGCCGGCACCCCCACCAGACCCTGCGGTCCTGACTCCGGCTTCCGGCCGCCCGGATCAGGGGGAGGTCGGCGCACTGCCGGGGGCTTCACACCTCCCGGCTTCCGGCTCGAAGACCGGGATGACGTGGTCGGTGATCACCTGCGCGGCGTGCAGTGTGCGGGCGGCGCGTTTGCGCACCACGAGGGCGAGCGGGCCGGTCCGGTCGAGCTGCCGCAGGAACCCCTGCTGCGCGGCGGCGTGCGCTTGCAGCTGCGACACGGCGGTCCACAGGGCCGCATCGATGCCGCTCGGATCACCGTGCTCCGGCGGCGCCGGCGGTGCGAGCACGGCACCGGTCGGTGTCGGGCGGGCTGCATCGAGCAGATCGGTGATGGCCCGGCCCAGCTTCGCGGCCGGCCAGACCGCCGCGTCCGGAACCCGGTGGAGCGCGGCGGTGGGCATGCCGGGGCGGCGGGCGTCCAGCGGGTCCTGCACGAGGACGGATCCGCCGGCGGCGGCGACCGCGGCCGCACCGTCGGCGCCGTCGCGGAGCAGCCCGGACAGGATGACGGCGATCGTCCGGCCACCACAGACGCGGGCCGCGCTGTGCAGCAGCGTGTCGATCGCAGGGCGGGTGCGGTGCACCAGCGGGCCGCGGTGCAGACGCAGGACCTGTCCGGCGGTCAGGACGAGGTGCTGCCCGGGCGGTGCGACGGTCAGCAGGCCGGGGGTCAGCCGCTGCCCGCAGACGGCGTAGGCGGCGGGCAGCGGCCCGTACCGGGACAGGACGTCGGGCAGCCTGCGCGCCGAGTCGGCCGGGGTGTGCACCACGATGAGCACGCCGACCGGCAATCCGGCGGGCAGGCCCCGCACAAGCTCACCCAGCGCCTCGACGCCGCCTGCGGAGGCGCCGATCACTACAACGTCGCGGCCCCGCATCACACCGAGTCCATTCCTCGCCACCGTCGCGGCCCACCACGTCGGCCGACGTCGACGGCGGCCGGGCCCAAGTCCAGGCTGCCGCCCGGTACCGCCGCGGCGACAGCACCGGAAGCGAAGTCTCTGCCGAAATGCGAAGTGCCGACCGGGGCAGGGGCGGTCACTTCGTCGGGAGGTGGACGGTGACCACCGCACCGCCCAGCGGGGGGCCGTTGCGGACCTCGGCGGTGCCGCCGTGCGCGATCGTCACCGCCCGCACGATCGACAACCCCAGGCCGGCGCCGGTCGCCGAGGTGCGGGAGCGGTCGCCGCGGACGAAGCGTTCGAAGGCGCGGTCGAGCAACTCGTGGGGGAAGCCCGGGCCGTCGTCGGCCCATTGGATCCGGGCGCCGGCCTCCTCGGCCACGATGGTGACCTGGGCCGTCGTGGCGCCCGCGGCGCCGCTGTTGGCGGCCAGGTTGGCGAGGATCTGGCGGACGCGGCCCGGGTCGGCGTCGACGATGACCGGGTCGCCGCGGACCTCGATGCGCAGGCCGGACACCGTGGCCAGGGCGCGCTGCTCGGTGTGGGCCAGGTCGGTCAGGTCGACCGGTTCGCGGTGCACGGCGAGGGCGCCGGCGCGTTCGCGGGCGAGCAGCAGCATGTCCTCGGCCAGGCGGGTGAGGCGGGCGACCTGGTTCTGGGCGGCGAGCAGGGAGCGGCGGACCTCGGCCGGGTCGTCGACGGCGGCCAGGGCCAGGTCGAGTTCGCCGCGCAGCACCGCGATCGGGGTGCGCAGCTCGTGGCTGGCGTCGTCGACGAAGGCGCGCTCGCGGGTGAAGGCGACGGACAGCCGGGACAGCATGCCGCCCAGGGTGGCGGCGAGCCGGCCGATCTCGTCGTCGCCGGTGATCACCGGCAGCCGGCGGTCGGTGTCGAAGGTGGAGATCGCGGCGGCTTCCCGGGTGAGCAGGTCGACCGGGCGCAGGGCGGCGCGGACGAGCAGCCAGCCGAGGACGGCGAGCGCGCCGATCAGCACCGGGGTGGCGACGGCCAGGACGATCAGCTGCCGGTTGCCGGCGCTCTCGACGGTGGCCAGGGGCTGGGCGACGGCGAGGATGTCGCCGTCGCGGCCGGTGGGGCGGGCCATCAGCCGGACCCGCAGGGCCGGCTCGTCGGGGCGCAGGTCGAGCAGGGCGACGCTCTTCACGGTGTGGTTGCGGGCGCTGCGGACCTGGTCGGGGAGCAGCAGCACCTGGCCGGACAGGGCGGCGCCGGAGGCGATCAGGGTGCCGTCCGGGGCGTACAGCTGGGCCATCGGGTCGCCGCTGACCGTGGTCAGGTCACCGGAGCGGATGCCGGCGATCAGGTCGTCGCCCCGGCCGGCCAGGTCGGCGTCGACGGCGCCGTCGAGCTGACGGTCCAGGACGACGTAGAGCAGGGAGAGGGCGATCAGCAGCACCAGGGACGTGCCGATGCCGAACACCAGGGCGAGGCGGGTGCGCAGCGATGAGGGCACGAATCGCACCACGGCACCTCCCCGGTCGTCACGATCCTCGCACACGGCTCGTTGGGCCGGTTGATGCGACGCCATATGCTGGACCGATGCGGATCTTGATCGCCGAGGACGACCCGGCGATGGCCGCCATGCTCCAACGGGCGTTCGAGCGGGCCGGCTACGCCGTCGACGCCGTCGCCACCGGGACCGACGCGGTGTGGGCGATCACCGAGACCGACTTCGACGCGGCGGTCCTGGACGTGATGATCCCGGAGCCGGACGGGATCGAGGTGTGCCGGCAGATCCGGGCCCGGGACCGCTGGGTGCCGGTGCTGATGCTGACCGCCCGGGACGGCACCGGGGACAAGGTCCGGGGTCTCGACGCGGGCGCCGACGACTATCTGACCAAGCCGTTCGCGCTGGACGAGCTGATGGCCCGGGTCCGCGCCCTGCTGCGCCGCGAGCCGGCCCAGCGTCCGGCCGTGCTGCGCGTCGGCGACCTGGAGCTGGATCCGGCCGGGCGGACGGTGCGCCGCGGCGAGAACCGGATCCCGCTGTCGGCGAAGGAGTTCGCCCTGCTGCACGAGCTGATGCGGCGGGCGGGGGAGACGCTGAGCCGCACCCATCTCATCGAGCACGTCTGGGATTTCGCGTACGACGGTGGCTCCAACGTGGTCGACGTCTACGTCCGCTATCTGCGCGACAAGGTCGACCGCCCGTTCGGTCGGGACAGCATCCGTACCATCCGCGGTGCCGGCTACCTGCTCGATCCGGAGGCGTGAGCGTCGCCGTCGTAGGGTGGGCGGATGTCGCTGACCCTGGGGGAGGCCCGCGCCCGGGCCGCCATGCTCGCCGATGTCTCCTACGACCTGGCGCTGGACCTGACCTCGCCGGACGACTTCGGCAGCCGGGTGACGGTGCGGTTCCGGACCACCGGCGGTTCGACCTTCCTGGAGCTGCACGGGGCCGTGGCGCCCACGGTGACGCTGGACGGGGCGGCGCTGCTCACCGCGTACGACGGCAATCGGATCCGGCTTGAAGATCTTTCCCCGGGGACCCACGAGGTGGTCGTGGACGCCCGGCTGCGCTACGTCAGCGACGGCGCGGGGCTGCACGCGTTCACCGATCCGGCCGACGGCGAGCGGTATCTCGGCGGCTACCTGGGGTTGGACGTGACGCAGCGGCTGTTCGCCTGCTTCGACCAGCTCGATCTCAAGGCGCCGATCACGGTGGCGGTGACCGCCGACCCGGCGTGGACGGTGCTGTCGAACGGGCTGCCGGTCGCCTCCGCGCAGGGGCGGTGGCGGTTCGCGACCACCCCGCCGATCCCGTGCGACCAGTTCGTCGTGGTGGCCGGGCCGTTGCACTCGGTCCGCTGGGAGCATCGCGGGGTGCCGATGGGCTGGCACGTGCGCCGCTCGCTCGCCGCGCAGCTCGACCGGGACGTCGCCGAGCTGCGCCGGATCACCGAGGCGTGCTTCGACCACTTCGCCGAGATCTTCGTGGAGCCGTTCCCGTTCGACTCCTACGACCAGGTGTTCGTGCCCGAGCTGAACTGGGGCGCGATGGAGAATCCGGGCTGCGTCACGGTGAACGAGTACCTGCTGCCCCGCCAGCGGGTCACCGACGACGACCGGCGCCGGCAGGCGATGGTGATCGCGCACGAGATGTCCCACATGTGGTTCGCGAACCTGGTCTCCCCGGTCTGGTGGGAGGACGCCTGGCTCAACGAGTCGTTCGCCGACTACATGGGTTTCGAGGTGGCCGAGAACGTCGCCGGGCATCCGGGTGCGCGGGTGGCCTTCGAGTCGGCGTTCAAGCCGGGCGCCTACCTCGCCGACCGGCGCCGCTCCACCCACCCGGTGGCGCCGCGCGCCGAGCAGGTGCCGGACGCCGCCACCGGCGGGACCATCTTCGATCAGATCTCGTACGGCAAGGGCAACGCCGTCCTCCGGCAACTGGTCACCTGGCTCGGCCGGGACGCCTTCCTGGCCGGCGTCAACGCGCACCTGAGCGCCCACCGGTTCGGCAACGCCACCCTCGACGACCTGCTGACCGCCCTCGACGCCGCCTCTCCACGCGACGTGCGCGCCTGGGCCGACGGGTGGCTGCGGCGCTCCGGCCACGACACGATCCGGGTGACCCGGGACGGCGACGTGCCGGTGCTGACCCGCGACGGGGTGCGGCCGCACCGGTTCACGGTCACCGCGTACACGTCGTCGCTGCAGCCGGCCGGCGCCCGCCTCGTCGACCTCGCCGACACCCCGCTGGCGCTGCCCGACTTCGCCGGTCTGGCCGTCGTGCCCAACGCTCACGGCGAGACCTTTGCCAAGGTCGACTTCGACGAGCTGTCGTACGCCGTGATCACCCGAGGCCTCACCGGCCTGCCCGACCCGCTCGCCCGGGCGGTACTGTGGGCCGCCCTGCTCGACGGCGCCACCCCCGCCGCCCACCTGGACCTGCTGGCCCGGCACCTGCCGCACGAGCCGTCGGCCACCCTGATCTCCGCCGCTCTGGACCACACCCGGCAGCTCCTGCGCCGCCGCGACCAGCCGGGCGCCCTCGACGTGATCGCCGCCGCGTGCACCCCGGCCGGTGACCTCGACCCGCAGCGGGAGGTGGCGCTGACCCGCGGGCTGGCCTGGTCCGCCGCCGACCCCGGCATGCTGCGGCGCTGGCTGACCACGGGCAGCACCGACCGCGGTCTGGCACTCGACCCCGACCTGCGCTGGACGGTCGTTACCCGGCTGGCCGAGCTCGGCGTGTGGGACGCGACGCAGATCGAGCGGGAGCGGCGGCACGACGGCACCGCGGCCGGCGAGCTGGGGGCGCTGACCGCCCTCGCCGCCCGGCCGGACGCCGCGGCGAAAGCGGACGCCTGGGCGGCGATGACCCAGGATCCGGACATTTCGGTACGTCGTTTCCTGGCGCTCGCCGCGGGCCTGTGGACGTCGCCGCGGCGGGAGCTGGTCACACCGTACGTCGCCCGCTACGTCGCGGCGGCCCCGGCGCTGGCCGGGCGCGGGCCGGCGTTCGCGACGGCGGTCGGCCGGGCGTTCCCGGCGATCCCGCTGACCGATGCGGAGCTGGGACTCATCCGGGAGGCCCTGTCCGGCGACGTGCCGACGGTGCTGCGCCGGGCCTGGAACGACGAACTCGACGACCGCGCGGCGGTCACAGCCAACGACGTACCCGGGACCGGTAGTCGAGGTACTTCTCGCCGAACAGTCCGGTGAGATCGTCCTCCTCGTAGCGGATCACCAGCCATCGCACCGCGAGGACCGCCAGCGGCCAGAGCGCCAGCGGCCACCAGGATCCGAGCAGCAGGGTGAGGCCGGGATAGACGACGGCCAGCCCGGTGTACATCGGATTGCGCGACAGCCGGTACGGCCCGGCGGTGATCAGCGTACGGGCGGCGTGGTGCGGCACGATCGTGGTGCGGTGCCGGATCACGGCCACGACGCCGGCCGCGGCCAGCACGGCGCCGGCCGCGGTGATCAGCGCTCCGGCGATCGCGGTGGCCGGCCGGGCCCCGATCGGCAGCGTGACGACATGGTCGATCGCCATGCCCGCGGCCAGGCCGGCCGCGTAGTACAGCGGGGGAGGAACGAGGATCACGGCGTACCCTCTCTTCTTTTGAGTAGAGTCAAGCTCTATCGAATAGAGCACTACAGTGAGGCGGTGGCTGTCAAGCGGCGATACGCGTCGGATCACCGTCAGGAGCAGGCCCGGCAGACCCGAGCGGCGATCCTCGCGGCGGCCGCCCGGCTGTTCGTCGACCCCGGATACGCGGCCACCCCGCTGACCGCGGTCGCCGCCGAGGCCGGCGTCGCGGTGCAGACGCTGTACAAGACCTTCCGCAGCAAACCGGCGCTGCTGTCCGCCCTGGTCGACGTCACCGTCGCCGGCGACGACGAACCGGTGGCGCTGCCCGACCGGCCGTTCGTCGCCGAGATCCGCGCACTGCCCGGCGCCCGGGCGCGACTGGAGCGCTACGCCCGGCACCTCACCGACGTCCACGCCCGCCAGGCCCAGGTGATGCTCGCCCTGGCCGCCGCCGCCACCGCCGACCCGGACGCCGCCACGATCTGGCGCAAACACCTCGCCGACCGGCGTGCCGGCATGCTGATGTTCGCCACCGCCCTGGCCGCCACCGGCGAACTGCGGCCCGGGCACACCCCCGAGACCGCCGCCGACGTGCTGTGGCTCGCGATGGACGTGCACAACTACGACTGGCTGGTCCGCCGGCGGGGCTGGCCGGTCGAGGACTTCCGGCGCTGGTACGTCGACACGGTGGCCGGGGCGCTGCTCGACCCGCTGGCGCTGAACCGTCGGCCTGACGCGCCGGCCTGACGCGCCGGCCTGACGCGCCGGCCTGACGCGGCGGCGTGTCCGGTCAGTGCCGGAGCGAAGCGGTCAGGTCGCGGGGAAGCCGGGTCAGTTCCCGCCGGTATTGCGGTGTCCGGACCGCCCTGCGGACCCGGTCGAGGGTCGCCGTCTCACCCATCGCCGGCCACAGCGAGAACAGCAGCCGGTCGCGGGTGCGCATGGTGGCGCGGTCGGCGGACGGGTCGACAGCGATGATCCGGTCGACCAGTTCGTCGAGGTACGGGTGGTTGCGTACCGGGTCGGTACCGCTGGCCCGCAGCACCGCCGAGCTGAGCACCGCGAGCTGGTCCAGCTCCGCCAGCACGCCGGTGCGGCCCAGGACCCGGCGCAGGCCGTCGACGTCGGCGCCGAACGCGGTGAACGCGTGCACCGCGAGCGCCGGCCCGAACCGCTTGTCGCCGACGAGTTCGAGCGCCGCCGCCCAGCCCGCGGTGCGCGCGACGCCCTCGACCAGACGGCGTTTGAGCTCACCCATGCCGTGCCGGTCCGTCGCCGCCCGGTAGCTCTTCCACCCGGCGAGAAACTCGGCGGCGTCGCCCCGGTCGGCCAGCACGGCGGCGATGTCCCGGTGGCCCTTCCAGCCGGTGTCGCCCCGGATCCGGTCGGCAGCCGCCCGGGCCGCACCGAGGTCGTCGTCGGCGAGCCGATTGAGCACCCGCTGGCGGCCGATGCCGCAGGACGCCGGCAGATGCGGCAGAAGCGCTGCGACGTCGTCGTCGGTGAGGGCGCCGACCGCGAGCAGTGCGCAGGCCGCGTCGGCCAGCGAGAACCCGCCGCGCCGCCGGAGCAGGTCCACCTCGGCGCGGTACGACCGTACCGGTCCGAGGCTGCGCGTGACCGTGAACGGTCCGTCGCCGTCCGCCGGGAGGCGGTCCTCCAGTTCGCGGAGCACGATCCCGCGCGCGGCGATCAGGGCGACCGGCGTCGAAGGGCCCGGGCTGCTCTTCTCGTCGATGCCGACCGCCGTCAGGCCCTCGATCAGTACGTCGAGAAGCGTCATGGCTCGGCAGTCTGGCACTTTCGCCGGGTCCCGGCCACCGCTGCCGGCGCCTCGATCCGCTGGATGCGCCCGGCGGACGATCCGCGGGGAAGCCGACACCTGGGGTCAGCGTGCGGTAGGCCACCGGTAGCCGAGCCCGCCGCCAGCAAGGCGACGCCACCGCGTTGCCCGATCAGGTAGATGACAGCCGGCCGAGGCAACAGTTTCCCGTTGTCCGGCGTTGCGTTGATTCCGCATGAGCATCATCGTGAAAAGGCTCGACCGGGCGGCATCCGGGCCGCGGGAGCCGCGGCCGGTGAAGATGGCGGTCTGCGGGATAGGCACCGTGGTGCTCGCCGCGACAGTCGCGCTTGCGGCAGCGGTGCCGGGCGAATGGGTGACCTCGACCGGAGCCCGGCACCAATGGAACTACCCGCTGGTGATGTGGCCACTGTTGCTGGCGCTGATCGTTGCGGGCCTGGTGATGACAGCCAGCTGGCGATGGGCTCGCCCGGCAGCCGTCGCCGCGGTCATCGTGGCAGCTCAGGTGGCTGGCTATGGCCTGGTCTCGGTCCGCAGCTGGTTCGACCTCGCCGCGACGGCACGCGTGGACGGCCTGGATCAGGAGAACCTGCCCACGGTCGTCACGCTGGCCGCCGTCGTCATGGCCGCTGCCGCCGCCGCGGCCGTCTTGGCCGCTGCAGCGGCGTGGCAGGAACCGGCCCGCGGCCGCTCAGGACTGGCACCGAAGCGTCCCGGATACCTGGCGGTCGGGGCGGCGGTGGTGACGCTGCCATCGCTGGCCGCGACAATCATGACCGTTCCAGACTTCGTCTCAGCGGGCTGGGAGACTTCACTGACGTGCTTGCTGCCGTGGGGTGCGAGCATTGCCGCGATCGCCTGGCTGCGAGGCCGATCGGCGACTACGGCCGGTGTAACCGTCGTAGCGTCCGCCGTGCTCGTCGTCGCGTCCACTATCGCCATGCATCGGACGGGACACATGTACCCGCCGACGAGTGACTGAGCAGCCGGTCGCCAGGCGTCGGAAATAGGGTCGTACCGGTTGTGTCGGGTGGTGGGTCAGGGCAGCGCTGCCTGAGGGCCGGCTGTTGGCGCGGCGGTTATCGGTGCCGCGTCCGACACCCCCTTGATGAGGAGGTAGCCCACCATCCACAACTCGCCCGCCGTGGCGGGCATGGTGAGCGCGGAGACGACGCTGGAGTGGGCGGGGGCGAGCGATGATGTGATGACGCTGATCGGGTATCCGAGGCCGCCGCCGATGAGGAGCCATCCGAGTGGGCGTGGCATGTAGCCCGACCGGATCACCAGCCATCCCATCGGTATCAGCCACAGTCCGAAGAAGAGGCCTGACAGGCTGAACGCTGCCGTGTTGAGGTGGTAGAGCAGCAGCGCCTGGTGTGCTGATGTCGCGTCGTTGTGGAGAGCCACGTCGAGTGCGGTGGTCGAGAACATCACGGCGACCAGGATCGTCACGCAGTTCACCAGCCCGAAGCCGGCGATCGAGCCGGCGGCGACGGGCTGGACCGGTCGGAACAGCTTCCAGAAGCACACTGCTGTGGCGGCCTGGGCGAGCACCATGGCGAGGTCCGCGACGATGCCGAGGCGGGCGAGCCGTTCGTGTGTGATGAGGCTTGCGGCGGTTGCGGCCGCGTCGTCGGGAATGTACAGCCGGTCGCGGATCAGCAGGAATCCGAGCATGCCGGAGAGGGCGAGGCCGAGGTAGGCCAGCCCGGTGATCCGGGCCATGCGTTTCGTAGTGGTCATGACGGTGCTCCAGGACGGTGAGGGGTAGCGGTGCCGGGCGTCGGTCGAGTGGCGTCTGGTACAGGAAGACCGCGTCGAGGGGCAGGTCGAAGACCTGGGCTGGCCAGTCAACGGGACTGATTCGTCGTCGTCCGGATGCGACGCCTCAGTGCCCATACGACCCCTAATGTAAAAAATATTTGACATGACGACCGTACGGAACAGCCGCATCTGAAGTCAAATATTTTTTACATCGCACGTTGATCCGGTCGACGGAGCCCCATGGCAAGTGCAGCTCAGTCGCCACATCGGTGTGTCCTCGCCACCCGCCTCGGTGAGCTGACGTCTGCAGTCGGCCGAGGATTCTCGCTGAGACCGGCAACCTTCCCGCTATCCGACGCTGATGGGCATCTACGCTGAGCGTTCGCCGGGGCGCGGCAGGTCACGCCGGAGCGGTGCGGATGAGCAGTAGTGAGGCGTCGTCTTCGCGGTCGACGGGGTTGGTGTCGTTCATCAGGATGTCGGCCAGCTCGCACAGCGGGGCGCCACCGTGAACGGCGAGCAGTTGGTGCAGGCGGGCGATGCCGTCGTCGATCGGGCGAGTCCGGGTCTCGATCAGCCCGTCGGTGTGCAACAGCAGCAGGCATCCGGGTGGCAGATGCCGGGTGTGGGTGCGCCGGGTGATGTTGCGCAGGCCGCCGAGCAGAGGCCCACCGCGGGCGAGCAGACTGATCCGGCCGTCGGGCAGGACCAGCGTGGGTGGTATGTGACCGGCGTTGCTCCAGGTCAGGGTGTGGCCGCCGGCCTGGTCGTGGGTCAGATAGGCGACCATGGCGGTGGCCGTGGCGGTGAGACCGAGGGCCCTGGTGGTGCGTTCCAGGCGTTGCAGCAGCGCAGAAGCGTGGTCGTTGTGATCGACGAGCAGAGTGCGCAGCATGGTGCGGTACTGGCTCATGGTGGCGGCCGCGGTGATGCCGTGGCCGGCAACGTCGCCGATCACCAGGGCCAGGCGCTGCTCATCGATGTCGATCACGTCGTACCAGTCGCCACCGACCAGATCATTCTGCTGCGCGGGCACGTACTGGGCGGCCATACGGACGTGGCTGACCTCGGGCAGAGTGCTGAGCAGGGCTTGTTGCATGGTGGTGGCGGCGGTGCGCTGGTCTTCGTAGGCGGCGGCGCGGTGCAGCGCCTGCGCGACGAACCCGGCCAGCGCGGTCAACACCACCTGCTCGCCGTCGGTCAACATGTGCGGCTGTTTCCAGACGATGGTCAGCGCGCCCGCCGGGCCGTGCTCGCCGGGTAGCGGCACACTGGCCGCCGACTGCCAGCCCAGCGCGTGGAAGGTCGCCAGCGAGTCCGGGGTCTGTTCGGCGATCGCGGCCAGGTCGGGAAACGACACCAGCCGGCCGGTGCGGGCCGCCAACCCGGACGGCGTCTTCTGGTCGGCGCCGTACAGCTTCCATTGGCGGGCGAACCGCTCCGGTAGCTGCCGACCGGACGCCAGATGCACGAACCCGTCCGGGGCCAGCGTGGAGACGCCCACGTACACCGGGTCCAGATTGCCGATCACCAGAGTCCGCACCGTGTCGACCACCTCATCGAACGTGGTGGCCGCACCCAGCGCGGCACTGGCGCGCAGCAGCAGCTGGCTGCGTTCGACCGCCGCCTGGGCACGCCGTTCCCGCTCCATGCCCGCCTGCTGCTGCACCTGCGCCTGATCCGAGGCGATGCGCGCCCGCAACGCCCGGGAACAGCCGGCGGCCAGCTCGGCCAGCCGCGCAAGTTCCTGAGCGGTCCAACGGCGAGGCTGATGGTCGATGGCGCACAACGAGCCGAGCACATGCCCGTCCTCGTCGGTCAACGGCATGCCGGCGTACGCGATCACCCCCAGTTCGTCCACCGCGAGGTTGCCGCGCACGCGGGCGTCGCTGCGGGCGTCGGTGACGATCAGCGGCTCGGCCGTGGCCACGACGTGCTGACAGAACGAATGACTCAACGGGGTCTGCCGCCGTTCCTGCCACGGCTGGCCCAGCCCCCGCGCCCCGGGGAAGAACTGACGGTCGTCGCCGACCAGTGACACCAGCGCCACCGGGACACCGACAACGCTACGGACCATGTCGGCGAACCAGTCGAACAGCGGATCGGCCGCCGCGTCCAAGCCGGTACGCCAGACCGACGTCAGCCGCCCCGGCTCGTCAACGCGCCGGCCCGGGGGCGCGGTCACGCGGACAGCTCAGCAGCACGCTGCACCAACCGGTACACCGTGGGACGCGAGACACCGAACATCCTGGCCAACTGCGTAACCTGATGCAGGCCCGACGCATGCAACCGCAGCAGCTCGGCCCGCTGCTCGGTCGACAGTTTCGGCTCACGCCCGGCCACCCGGCCCTCCCGCCGGGCCAGCACCATGCCCTCCCGGGTCTGCAACCCCTTCAACTCCGCCTCGAACTGCACGAACAGCGCCAGATCGCGCAGCAACGACCCATCCGCCGGATCATGCAGATGCCCGGCCAAGGAAAGGCAGGCACGACGCTGCGCGAGGTGCTCGATGATCGACCAGGCATCCGACAACGACCGGGCCAGCCGCGCCAAACCCGGAGTGACCAGGGTGTCCCCGGCCTGAACCATGTGCAATGCCTGCTGCAGGCCCGGACGCGGCCGCGCGCCGGTCAACGGCTCGTCCAGCAAAATCCGCGAGGCGGGCACACCCAGCCTCCGCAGGACACGAATCTGATTCTCCCGGTCCCCGGACTCAGCAGTACAGCGGGCGTAACCGACGACCGACGACATAGTCACGCCGCGCAGCGTAACGAAAAGGAACCCTAACGCAACATCGACCCTGGGGCGATGCCCCGACTCATGAAATGCTGCCCAAAAGTCTGACAACGCTTCCCAGGCCGCCATCAACGGTGATGACGGTTCCGGCGCACGCCCCGTCAGCTTCAGACGTCGGCATCTAGGAAGAGCCCGTCTGAAGCCATCTTGAGCCCAGCCCCGGTGAGCGGCGTCCGTTGCAGGAGGGTGGCCAACGGATGCGGACAGGCCCGTTCGTCGAAGAACGGCAGGTCAGGCCCAGACTGCCGGCCATCGCCCAGTAGAGGTGCAGAACGGCGAACGCCGTGCACCCCACGATCACGACCCAGCCACGCCGCCGCCCCACGAGGTCATTGCCGGACCCTACCGGGCGGCGATCCGCAACGGCCGGAGATACTGGCGCGTGATCGGCGGTCCGGTCGTGGGCCTCGGCATGCCCGCGGCCGAGGGGAAGGGTGAACGGAAATGACGGATCCGGTGCGGGCACTACGGTGGTCCGGCGGTGTCGCCGTGCTCCTGTTCGGCGTCCTGCCGACCGTGATGGTCACGCTGCTGGTGGTGCAGGGCGCCACCCCGCGCACCGTCGGCCTGCTGCTCGTCCCCGGCATCGCGCTGGTCGGTGCCGCGCTGCTGTTCGCGGGGCGCGGCATCACCAGCGACGATCACGAGGCGGCGGCCCGCTGGATGCGGCGCAGCATGGCCCTGGTCGCCACCGCCGACGTGCTGCTGCTCGGCGGCAACGCCCTGATCCGGATGGCCGCCGGCTGACCCGGGCCGCGCCGGCCGGGCGGCCCGCCGTCGTCAGGCCGCCGGCGGTGTGAAGATCGGCCGGACCTCCACGCCGCCGACCCCCTTGGCCGGAACGGCCTTGGCGATCTCCAGCGCCGTCGGCTCGTCCTTCGCCTCCATGACCAGTGTGCCGCAGCACGTTCGTGACGCCCTCGCGCAGCACCGTGGCCAGCACGGTGCCGACCCGGCCGGTGGGCGGCCGGCCCTGTTCGACCACCCGCACCCGGATGCCGGCCGCGGTGAGCAGGCGGTGCGCGGTGCGGCACTCGTCGGCCAGCGAAATTTCCCGCCCGGGGTCGACGATCGTGCGCACCTCGGACAGCGCCCTGCGGGACAGCGTCAGCACCTCGGCCAGTTCCCGGCGTGCCCGGTCCGGATGCGCGTCCATCAGCCGGTAGGTGAGTTCACTCTTCAGGGTGATCGCCGACAGGCTGAGGCCGAGCAGGTCGTGCACGTCCCGGGCGAGGCGCAGCCGCTCCTCGGCCGTCGCCATCCGCACCAGGTCCTGCCGTGCGGCGTGCAGGTCGGCCAGCAGGCGGGCCAGCCGGGTCAGCCCGTAGACGATCAGGCCGGTGAGGGTGGTGGAGACGACGGCGTAGGAGACGGCGAAGGGTAGATCCGTCGTCGCGTCGGCGCACCAGACCTCGACGGCGCCCGCGCCCGCCACGATCAGGACGAACAGCGGCACGGCCGCCTTCGGCGCGAGGGTGAACAGCACACCGGCCGCGAGCAGCCCGGCGAAGCTGAGCCAGGCGACGCCGAAGCGCAGGAACGGCAGGCAGACGAAACCGGCCTGCACGGCGAGGGCGAGATGACCGGCCCGACCGGTGGGCCTGGCGGGGAGCCGGCCGAAGTAGCCCAGTTGCAGCGCGATGATCGGGGTTGCGCAGGCCAGCGCCGCGACGATCGGCCCGGGGCCGTCGGCGCGCACCGCGATGCCGGCCAGCGAGAGAATGACGAAGCCGGCGACGACCACGGTGACCAGCGCGGTCGCCAGCCTCGGCGCCATCGCGGGCACGAACGTGCCGTTGAGCAGGGCGCGCAGCACCCGCGACGAGCCCGGGTCCGGCTGGTCCTCGGCGACTGGCAATGATCACTCCGGCCGGGCGGCGTGGTCACGGCCGCGGTCAGGGCCGCTGCGGCGACCGGGGTGGACGGTTGTGCAGGCCGGCCGTGAGCAGGGAGTTGCGGGCCTCGGCCAGCCCGGCGGTGAAGTCGGAACTGTCCTGAGTGTAATACCGCTGGAAGAACCAGCGCGGCACCCGCGGCGCCCGGCTGCGGGACAGGTAGAGCTGGTCCTGGACCTGCCGGGCCATCCGGCACAGGTCCTGGTTGACCACCGGGTCCAGGCCGGCCGGGGCCAGTTGCAGGCAGCGCCCCCGGGAGTTGCCGCACACCCGTTTGCGGTCCTCGGCGACCCGGCGCTGTTCGCGGAAGGTGTCCCAGCCGAGCAGGAACATGCCGAGCGACGGCACGCACCACTGGACGAACAGGTCGGTGATGGTCGAGTTGCGGGCGATGGCGGTGAACAGGCCGAGCGCCGCCCAGCCGCTCATCGCGAACATCACCACCTGGGCGTAGCGGTGCCGGACCCGGCTGCCCCAGGACAGGTTCTGCTGCTGGCGGACGAGCACGTCGAAGGGGCGGGGCAGGTTCGGCATCTCGTACGTGTCGCGGGGCGGGTCGCCCCGGTAGCGGCTGCTCAGGTGCCGGACGTCCTCGGCGGGGATCTCCTCGCCGGCCAGCATGCAGTTCCACGGCAGCTGGAAGAAGCGGACCTCGAACGACTCCTGCAGCAGCGCGGCCCGGTGCAGTTCCCGGTCCGCCCAGGAGGCCAGGCCCAGGGAGTACGCCAGGGCCCACAGCACGCCGACGACGGAGAGGGTGACGCTCAGCGGCTTCCCGGTGGACGCGCCGGCGAAGACGGTCACCAGGCCGGCCCCGGCGAGCACCGCGGAGATCACGATGCGCAGGGCGACCAGGCGCCGGACGCGGGCATGTGACACGGCTATGGCCCGGAGGAGATGGCACAGCGCCGGGTCGATCGGGCGCTGTCGCACGGATGGTTTGCGGTCAGTCATGGCCGTCACCGCCTCGCACAGTGACATCGGGCACGGAGCCACGATTGGGCGATTACCCGCCATTATGACGAAATTGACCGATCGCCGTCTATACCCCCAGGTCACAGTGCGGTGAAGGCGCATTCCGGCACGCCCGACTTACCGGACGGCCAGTTACTCACGGCGGCTTTGCAACTACCCTAAGTAGCCATTTGGCGCCCGTCGGTTCCGAAGAGCGGTCACCGGCCGGGATCAGGCCGCGTCGCGGAGCCACCAGCCCGCCGCGGCGAAGCCCAGGGCGACCACCGCGTCGGGCAGCGCCACCGGCCGCCAGCGGGCCGACCCGGCCGCCGCGGCCAGATCGGTGCCGGCGTGCAGTGCGTCGACCAGCGCCCCGCACCCGGTCACCAGCGGCGTGGGCCGGGCCAGCGTCACCGCACCCTGCACGATCTGACGCGCACCCAGCACCCGCAGCACCGCCACGGCCGGCGCGGCGCCGTACCGGGGAATCCGGTGCGGCGCCGCCACCAGCGCCACGCCCCACGCCACCCGCGCGGCCGCGGCCGCCCTCACCCACGTTGTCGTCGACACACCCGCCCCATACCCCGAACCGGCCCGCTCAGTGCACGACCGCGATCGCCGGCTCGGCATCCTCCACCGGCAGCCGGTGCGGGCGGACCACCAGCAGGCACACCAGGGTCGCGGCCAGCATGCCGGCGAACACCACCACGGCCATCGCCACCGCGCCCACCCCGAGCACCCCGACCAGCGGCGCGGCCAGCGCACCCACCCCGAACTGGACGGCACCGAGCAGCGCCGCCGCGGTGCCGGCCGCCTCACCGTGCCGGGACAGCGCCAGTGCCGGCGCGTTCGGCATCGCCAAACCCACCATGACCAGCACCAGCCACAGCGGGACCAGAATCCCGGCCAGGCCGCCGGCTCCGGTGCCGGCCAGGATCAGCAGCACGACCGCGAACCCCAGCCCGGCCAGCAGCGACCCGCTCAGGATCCGCTGCGGCGTCCACCGGCGCAGTAGCCGCACATTCGCCTGGGTCGCCCCGATCAACCCGACCGCGCCGCCGGCGAAGATCAGCGCGAACTGCTGCTCGCTCATCCCGTACTCGTCCTGGAAAACGTACGACGACCCGCTGACGTAGGCGAACAGCGCGGCCATCGCCAGGCCGGCGACCAGGATCAGCCCGACATACACCCGGTCGGTGAACAACCGCCCGTAGTCGCGCGCCGTGCCCAGCAACCCGCCGTTGCGCCGCCGCTGCCGGGGCAGCGTCTCCGGCAGCACCACCGCGGCCGCCGCCATGATCGCCAGCCCGATCGCGGTCAGCACCACGAACACGCCGCGCCACGAGGCCCAGGTCAGCACCAGCCCGCCCACGGTCGGCGCGAGGATCGGCGCCACCCCGACCACCAGCATCAGCCGGGAGAACAGCCGGGCCGCGGCCAGCCCGTCGAACAGGTCCCGCACCATCGCCATCGCCACCACGGTCGCCGCCGCGGCGCCCAGACCCTGCAGCACCCGCAGCGACCCCAGCACCGCGAGGTTCGGCGCGACGACACAGCAGATCGACGCCAGCACGTGCACGGCGATGCCACTGAGCAGCGGCACCCGCCGCCCCACCGCGTCGGCCAGCGGCCCGATCAGCAACTGCCCGAACGCCAGCCCGACCAGCGTCCCGGTCAGCGTCAGCTGCACCGCCGCCGCGGTGGCGTGCAGGTCATCGGTGATCGTCGGCAGCGACGGAAGGTACATGTCGATGGTCAGCGGCCCGAGCGCGGTCAGGAAACCCAGCACGAGCACGATCCGGAAACGGCGCCCCAGCGGCAGCAACTGCCCTGGCGAAAGGCTCTCGGCGGGTCGATTCACCACCCGATTCTGGTGTACGCCGGGCCACCGCGCAGTCGCCGCCATCACACCGCCCGGTCACCCGTCGGTGGCGATCTTGCACGCCGCGCGCCCACGCTGACCCTGTACGGACGTCAGCACACACCCGCGGTTCGACGATCCGGAAGGTGGCAGCCCGTGGAATCCCGTCAACGTGCGAGAGACCGCACCGTCAGTCCTGCCGTAGCCCTGTGCAGCATCGCGCCGAGCAGCGTGGCGGGCGTCTACGTGTTCACCCAGTCGGTGCCGGTCACGGTGATCGCGGCGGTGGTCACCCTCGGACTGGCCGCCGTCCAGGCCTTTCCCCGCCGGTGAGGACGACGTCGTGACGCTCTGGCAACGGCTCACCGCGCTGCGGGGGCTGCCCGCGTACGGGGAGATCCTGGAATTCGAACTGTTCTTCCGGGGCCGTTTCCCGGAGCTGGTGCGCTTTCTGATGATCAAGGAGGATGCCACGCTGCAGGACGCGGAGGATGCGGTCGAGGACGCCATGAGCTCGGCCTACCGGTGCTGGTCGAAGATCGACAACCCCGATGCCTGGGTACGACAGGCCGCGGTCCACGCGCTGATCGGCATCCGGCGGCGCGACCGTCGTCGCCGGCTCGCGCTGCTGGCCATGCGGGGACAACGCACCGCCGACAGCGACCTTGCGGACAGCGCGCTGCACGAGGAGGCCGAGGGGGTGCTCGCGGTGCTCAAGAAACTGCCGCCGGCCCAGCGCGAAGTGCTGGCATACCGGCTGGACGGCTACCCCCCCGGCGGAGATCGCGCGGCTGATCGGCAAGGACCCGCAGACCGTCCGCAGCAACCTGCGGGCCGCACGCCGGGCGGTCGCCGTGATCCTCGAATCGCCGGTGACCGGCCGAGGAGGTGAATGATGCGGTTCTCCTGGGACGGCGAATCCGCCGACGAGCGGAGCGCGATCGAGCAACGGCTGGCCGACCGGTGGGTCGGCGACCTCGACCGGCTGATCGAACGGCGGCTGAGCGACGACACCGTCGACCGGCGACTGGCCCGGATCACCGGACGCCGGCGCTGGGATTGGCGCCGGTTCCTGACCATGGTGATCGCCTGGTGCACCCGGTCGACGGCGGTCCCGCACCGGCCGCACCGGCCGGCCCGGTCCCGTGGCGGGTCGCCGCTGGCCCGGAAACCGGGCCGGATCGCCCCACCGCGCGGCGGACATCCGCCGAAGCGGCGCCTGCGGGTCGTGGACCGCTCCGGCAGCGGCGCGGTGGCCGCCCTGCCCGCCGTTCCGCTCGAACAGGTCGCCTTCGACCTGCGCCGGCTGGACCGGATGCGACGCTCCGACCACATCCGCCGATCGGACGCGGTGCTGGCGGCGGTGCTGCGCGCCTACGACGCCCGCCTCGAACTGGCCTGCCGGTGCCTCGGCATCGAGGAGCACCTGCAGACGCTGCAGGGCGTCGACCGGGAGCTGGAGCGGCTCCGGCTGGAGGGCGCCCTCGACGACGTCGGGGTGCCGATCCGGGCGATGAATCCATGACGTGGGCCGGCCGGGGCGGATGACATGATGCCACGATGCTCTGGCCGGTTCTCCTCGACGCCGCTCATCCCCATTCCGGCTGGTCGCTGGGGGAGGAGACGGCGGTGCGGCTGCGCTGGTTCGAGCCGGCCGAGGTGCCCGCCGGAATCGGGCTGCGGGGGGTCGCGGCCCACGCCAGCATGGTGGCCGACACCGACGGGCAGATGTGGGCGCAGCTCATCGAGGCGCATTCTCAGCCCGGAGGAATACTTCCGGCTGGCGTACGACCGGCTGCCCGCCGAACAGTGGCAGACCCGGGGTTTCCTCGTCGATCTCGACGTCCCGCCGGCGGGCAACGGGCGTGGTGGCGGCCGTGTGCTCGGATGGAGGGATGGGGGACAGCGTTGAGGTCGCGGCCATCGTCGATGCGCTGCCGGGGCAGGAGTCGGTGCGGCGCCTGGTCCGGCAGGAACTGGCCGACACCGGCCGGGAGCATCTGCTCGACGACGCCGGCGACGACCAGGGGCGGTCGGCGCTGATCGCGGCCCTCGACGAGTGCCTGCGGCAGAACCCGGACTTCGGCTGGGCACTGCGGTCGGCGCTGGCACCCGAACCGGTCGCCGAGCCGGTGCCCCGCGGCTACGAGCCGCCGGCCGGACCGCCGCGGCGCTGGATGCCCGAGGACGAGGTGCGCCGCCGCTGGCCGACGATCCGGGACACCGAAGTGGGCCGGGTCGCCGCCGCACACGGCGTCGACCGCTGGTTCCGCCAGACCGGCCCGGCCACCGGGCTGTACGGCACCGGTGCGCCCGGCACCCTGATGTTCGACACCGACGGCGTGGAACGGGTGGCCACCGGCCTGGCCTCCGGCGAGCTGCGGGTCCGGCCCGAACAGCGCACCGACACCGGACAGGGGCGGGACGCCCACCGTCGCGTCATGGCCACCGCGATCGTCGTCGGCCTCGTCGTGCTGGCCCTGTGCGGTCTGCTCGGTTACCTCGCGGTCCAGTCGTTCCGCCACCCGGCCTCCGGGAGCGGGAGCTCGAACTGCGGCGACTGCGGCTGGCACTGAGGTTGCGATCTGGCCCCTCCGAAGGGGATCATCTGGTCGTGTCCGGAATCGACCAACTGCTGCTGCGGCCGTGGCGCGACGACGACGCACCGGCGGTGCTGGCCGCGTTCGCCACCCCCGACATGGCGACCCAGGCCGGCGAACCGATCACCGACCCGGCCGCGGCCCGGCGGTGGATCACCCACTGGCGCAACGCCGGCGGGGCCCATCCGTTCGCTGTCGCGTATGCCGGCCGGATCGTCGGGCACGTCGCGGTCAGCGCCGTGGACCGGCGGCACTCGGTCGGCTGGGTGTCCTACTGGACGACCCGCGCCGACCGCGGGCACGGGTTCGGCACGGCGGCCACCGCGGCGCTGGCCGAATGGGCCTTCGCCGAGCTCGGCCTGTTCCGCCTGGAGCTGGGGCACCGGGTCGACAACCCGGGCTCGTGCGGCGTCGCCCGCGGCGCCGGATTTCTGGTGGAAGGGCGGGAAAGAGCCAAACTGGCGTACGACGGTGAGCGGTACGACGTCGAACTGCACGCCCGGCTGCGCACCGACCCGGCGCCCGCGCCGCGATACACGTACGCCGTCCAGCGGTGACCTCGCCCGGGACGCGACGGCTGGTGGCCGCGTCGTTCGTGTCGCAGACCGGCAACTGGCTGACCTTCACCGGGCTCGCCCAGCTGGTCCAGTCGCACTACGGATCGGCCGCGACCGCCGCGGCGTTCGCCGCGCAGAGCCTGCCGAGCCTGCTGTTCGTGCGGGCGGTGGTGGAACGCATCCCGGCACGGCGGCGGCGGGCCGTCTACAACCTGAGCCAGGTGGTGCTCGCGGCGCTCAGCCTGTCGCTCGCCGTGGGCACGCCGTTGACGTACACCCTGATCTTCTTCGCCCTGTCGGCGCTGCTGCGCGGCATCGCGAATCCGCTGTTCATGGCGCTGGTCGGGGAGTGGGTGCCGGCCGGTGAGCGGACGGCGGCCTTCATCGCGATCGGGGCGGCCGGGTCGGTGACCCTCGCGCTGTCACCGGCCGTCGGCGGGGTCGTCGCCGTCACCCTGGGGCTACGCTGGCTGGTGATCATCGATGCGATCAGCTTCCTGCTCGGGCTGGCCATCCTCGCCACCGGCCCGGCCGCGGCCGCTCGGGGCGCCACCGCTCCGGCCGCCGCTGCTTCGTCCGCCGCCGCTGCGTCCGCGGCCGATGGTGCCGCCACCGCTCCGGTCGCGGCCGTTCCGTGTGCCACCGTTCCGTCCGCCACCGTTGCGGCCGCCGGCGGGTCGGCCGTTGCCGCGCCGGCTCAGCCGGCGCTGTTCACGCTGCGCAGACTGCTGGCCCGTCCGACCGGACTCGGCGGCGCGTCCGCCTGGACCTGGCTGAGCCTGGCCGGCGCCGCCGTCAACGCGGTCGAACTGCCGGTGTTCACGCTCGTGCACCACTTCGACTCGCGGATGTTCGGGTACGCGCTGTCCTGCTACGGCGCCGGGGGGTTCGCGACGCTGGCGCTGCGCCGCCTCGTCACCGGACGGGAACGGCTGCTGCCGTGGCTGGCCGGCGGCTACCTGCTGGCGATCGTGGCGTGGGTCTTCGGTGGCACCCCGGGCGCGTTCGCCGGATTCTTCGGCGCCGGACTGACGTACGGCCTGATCAACGGTGTGTTGCGGGGCATCCTGGAGCGATCGGCCGGGGTCGATCCGGTGCCCCTCTGGGCGTGGGCGAACCAGGTGGTCGTCGTCGCCAACCTGGCCGTGTACGGCTGTGCCGTCGTCGCGTTCGCCGCCGGCCTGGCCCCGGTCGCGGGCGCGCTCGTCCTCATCGCCATCTGCGCGATCTTCACGCTGCAAGCGGCGCGCGTGAAGGAATCGTGTGCGGCCCCGGCGAATCCGGTGTAGGTCCCGACCGGCGGCTGGTGCGGCGCACCGCGCTGCGGCAGCCGCCCCGCCACGCTGATCCGACCGATCAGCCGAGCGTGACCAGGGAGGCGATGCGCTGCGGGAGCGGGTGGTGGACGCAGCCGACGTCGCACCAGCGGGTGCGGTAGCCGAGCCGGTCGAGTTCGGTGCGGGCGAACCGCATCCAGGCCGGGGGTTCGCCCAGGTTCTTCGGACCGATCAGGCAGGCCGGGAAGTCGGGGTCGGTGACGGCGCGGCTGCGCTGGTGCAGGCACAGGTCGGCGAGAACCTCGTCGACCTCGTGCGGGCTGGCGGCGACGTGCAGCATCCACCGGTCGACGGTCGGCGGCAACGACCACATCGATGATCACCTCCGGAACGGTCGTGGGGAGAAAACCCCGCTCTTAACCGATAAAACGGGAGTCCCGCGCTGTCAAGCCTGTTGCATAATCCCAGCTCAGAGGGGCTTGACGAGGGCGCCCGGGGGTAGTAAACCTGGACCTGAGTTGAGCCTCGGGGGCTCAAGTTTGGAATGGCGGAGGAGGAGGACCATGCTTCTGCGTACAGACCCGTTCCGTGACCTCGACCGCGTTTTCGAGCAGCTCACCGGCACCAGCAGCCGGCCCGCGGTCATGCACGCCGACGCCGAGCGCGACGGCGACACCTTCTACGTGTACTTCGATCTACCCGGCGTCGACCCCGACTCGATCGACCTCACCGTGGAACGCAACGTGTTGCAGGTCCAGGCACGGCGGCAGCGGCAGAGCCGGGACGGCGTCGAGACGGTGATCAGTGAGCGGCCGATGGGGGTGTTCAGCCGGCAGCTGTTCCTCGGCGACACCCTGGACACCGAGCATCTCGACGCAACCTACGACAACGGGGTGCTGACGCTGCGCATCCCGATCTCCGCGAAGGCCAAGCCTCGCAGAATCACCATCGGCACCGGTGGCAGCGGGCCCCGGCAGATCGAGGGCTGACCGCGAGTTTCCGGCAGCGCGGCCCGCCAGGCGCGGGTCGCGCTGCCGCTGCGGCGCGACTTCGGTAGGTTGGTGCGGTTCGCGGGCGGGCGAGGAGGGGCGGCACCATGACGGCGGTTTCAAACGAGCAGTCGGCCACCCCGGGTGTGGACGGGGATCTGCGGGCGCTGTTCGGCCAGTCGATCGCCGTGTTCGCCTCGCTGGGCGGGCCGGAGCACCGGGTGGAGGCGGCCGACCCCGCCTTCTTCGCCGCGATCGGGATGGCGCCCCCGCGTACCGGTGATCCGCTCGTCGACCTTCTTCCGGAGCTCGCCGACCAGGGGTTCATCGAGCTGCTCGCCGAGGTCTACCGCAGCGGTGAACGGTACACCGGGCGGGATGTCCGGGTGGTGCTCGGCCGCGGGGCCCAGGAGCGGGAGGCCTTCTTCGACTTCACGTACGAGCCGCGCCGCGACGCCGCCGGCCGGGTCGCCGGGGTGCACGTGATCGGCGTGGAGACCACCCAGGTCAAGCAGGCGCAGCGGCTGACCGCCGAACACCGGGCGCTGCTGGAGCAGATCGCCCTGCAGGCGCCCCTGGCCGAGGTGCTCGACGGGATGGCCCGCACCATCGAACGCCTGACCCCCCAGGAAGTGCTGGTCAGCGTGCTGCTCGCTGACGCGGACGGACGTCATCTGCGGCACGGGGCGGCGCCCGGCCTGCCCGCCTTCTACAACGAGGCGATCGACGGGATCGCGACCGGTGAGGGCGTCGGCTCCTGCGGGACCGCCGCGCACCGGCGGGAACCGGTGATCGTCACGGACATCGGCACCGACCCGTTCTGGGCCGACTTCCGCGACCTGGCCGGTCGCGCCGGACTCGCCGCCTGCTGGTCGACACCCATCCTGGCCCGCGACGGCAGCCTGCTGGGCACCTTCGCGATGTACCACCGGACACCCCGCGTACCGCAAGAGACCGATCTTGCCCTGAACCGCATCTTCGCCGGCACGGCGGCGCTCGCCATCGAACGGCACCACATCGAACAGGCCAAGGCGGAGGCGGAGGCGCGGGCCAGGGCCGCGCACGACGCGCTTGCCAAGGTGGTACGCGCCGAGCGCGAACTGCGCGCCGAAGCCGAGGAGCGGGCCGCGGCGGCAGCCGACCTCGCCGCCCGGATGCGCTCCGCCGCGGCGGCCCAGGGGGCCGCACCGCACCCGGAGAACTGCCAGCTCGGCGGCGCGTCCGGCTGCACCGAGCCGGCCGAAATCAAGATCGCGGACTCGTGGGGAGACTCCGCCTGGGGGTGTCCGGTCCACGTCGAAGAAGCGATCATCAACGTCCGGTCGGTGTTCATCGCCAGCGAGGAACTCGGCGGCCTCGCGACTTACGTGAACCGCTGACCTCCGGGGGACTGTTCCTTCGCGTCAACGCCTTCCGGGGCGTGTCGCACACCGACGTCCACGCCGCGCTGGCCGCACGCGACGCCGACCTCGCGGCGTTCGACATCCTCAGCCTGCTGGGAATCTCCGACCGTGACCGCGAACTGCCGGACCGGTTGTGGCGCCGGTTCCGCGCCGGCGATCGCTCATAGGTCCTTGACGAGGAAGTTAGTGGTCTCGACGATGTCATGGCCGATGTCCGCGTCGTCGTACCAGGTGTAGCGCGACTCGCTGCTCATCGACGTGTCCCGGTATCCCAGCCGCTCGTACAGGCGAGCCGCACGGGGGTTGTCCGTTGCCACGCCCACGCCGGACATCCGTAATCCGCGGGCGGCGATGCGGCTCTCCGCGGACTGCAGCAGGGCGATCCCCACGCCCCTGCCACGCCGGGCCGGCGCGACCCCCAGCCAGCCGATCTCGGGGCAGCCGCGAACGGCGGCGCGGACGCGCTCGTCGAGGAAACCGGCCCAGGTGATCACTGCCTGCCCGACCGGGACGTCATCGAGCCAGGCGATCAGGTAGTCGATCTCGCCGGTCTGCTGCCGCTGGAAGTGGTACGCCTGGGCATTGTTGCGACCGGTGGGCAGATGACGCTCCAGCGAGGCGAGATCCGCCTCGACACAGGTGGCTGTCCGCATGGGAGCCGATGCTAACCGGCGGGCGCCCCACCGGCCGATTCGGTCAGTCGCCAGAAGGTGGGGGCGACACCGGTCTGACGCTGGAAGAACGTGGTGAAGTTCGCCTGGTCGGCGAAGCCCAGCCGGTGGGCGCACCGGACGACGGTCAGGTCGGTGTGGGCGAGCAGCCGTTTCGCCTCCAGGGTGATCCGCTCGTCGAGGAACCGTTTCGCGCCGACCCCGGTCGCCTCGCTCGTGGCCCGGGTCAGGGTGCGCGGAGAGTAGCCCAGATGACGGGCGTACCAGGCGACCTGATGGTGGGTGGGGAAATGCGCCTCGACCGCCGCCCGGAAGCGGTGGAAGACGTCTCCGGGCTCTCCCGGCGCCGGGGGAGCGGTCCGGGTGACCCGGGCCAGCAGGGCGCTGAGCAGCAGCTTCAGGATCGCCGCCGAGGCTGGTCGGGCGTTGTGCTCGGCGGTCAGGTGGGCGGCTGCGAGGCGGGCGAGGTCTCCGTCGGCGCCGGTCGTCTGCCAGCAGACGGCGGTGGCCGGGTCCTCCGGGACCGCGCCCGCAGTGAAGAGGATCAGCGGACCGTCGACGGCTTCGACGTCCGTCCAGCGGTGGACCGTCCCGGGCCGGATCCACACGATCGTCCCGGGACGCAGCGGGTGGTCGACGAAGTCGGCCCGGTGCCGGCCCTCGCCCGACTCGACGATGGCCAGGATGTGGAATGCCGGCCGCTGCACCCGGGTGCGCCGGTGAGCGCGGTCCATGCGGCGCAGGGCCGCGAAGGAGAGGACCTCGATCGGCAAGGTCTCCGTCCCGGCGGGCGGATCGTACGCAACCTGCCAGATGTCATGTCCGATAGTCACAAGCCGGTGTCACCTTTCGCCACAGGCACCGAGCCGCCGCAACCGTAGCGTTCGAGCCGGAAGGAAGCGTTCCGAGCGTACGAGGAGAGACAGCGACATGACCCCTTTCGACATGTCCGGCACGTTCCAGCAGAAGGTCAACGACGGCGACCTGGAGGGCCTGCTCGGCCTGCTGTCGCCGGAGGCGGTGAGCCGGACGGTGCAGGGCGAGGTGCTCACCGACCCGGCGAAGATCCGCGCCGACCTGGCCGGGCTGCTGTCCGCCCGCCCGCACCTGGTGAACACCGTGCGGCACATCTTCAGCAGCGGCGACGTCGCCCTGATGCTGATCGACTGGACGCTGGAGGTGGACACCCCGGACGGGCGGGCGCAGGCGGCCGGCACGACGACGAACGTGGTGCGCCGCGGCCACGACGGTGAGTGGCGGCTCGCCATTCTCAACCCGATCGGCACCGCCGCCTGAAAATGCGGAGATGGCCGGGGCCCCGGCTGCCAGACTCGGCGGGTGGAGATCACAGTGGAGGATGGCACCCGGCTGGTCGCGCGGCGGATCGGGCGCGGCGAACCGGTCGTCCTGGTGCACGGTTCGGCGGGTGGGCTGGATTCGTGGGATCCGGTCCACCCGCTGCTGAGCGACCGGTTCGCGGTGTGGGTCTACGCGCGTCGCGGGTACGCGCCGAGTGACCGCGCCGGCGGCCCGAAGACGTACGCCGATGATGTCGCCGATCTGCGGGCCGTGATCGCCGCGGCCGGCGGGTCGGCGCACGTGGTCGGCGCGTCCTACGGCGCGACGGTCGGGCTGCACGCGGCGGCCGGGGACGCGATGGGCGTCCGGTCGCTGGCGTTGTTCGAGCCGCCGCTGTTCGCGGCCGGGGCGGGGCTGGCCGCCACCCTGGACCTCTATCGCAAGCTGCTGCGCGACGGCGACCCCGCGGCCGCGGCGGTGCTGTTCGCCGAGCAGGTGTCCCGGGTGCCCGCGCCGATCCTCGCCGCGCTGGCCGGGGCCGCGCCGCCGGATCCGGCCGAGATGGTCGGCTGCCTGCACGACCTGGAGGCGATGGTCGACGACACCCTCGACGTCGGGCGGTGGGGCGGGACCGGTGTGCCGGTGCTGCTGCTGCAGGGCAGCGACACCTGGGCGCCGATGCCGGAGACGATGGAGGCGCTGGCGGCCACCCTGCCGGACGTCACCCGGGTGACGCTGGCCGGCCAGTCGCACTTCGCGACGCACACCGCGCCACGGATGGTCGCCGGCGCCCTGCTCGACTTCCTGGGTTGAGCCCCGAGCCGCCCGACACGTTCCGCCGGGTGCGACGCTGGATGGCCGCGGGTCTGCTGGCGTCGCTGTCCGGGACGTTCGTGGTCGCCGGCGTGATTCCCGGGGCCGTGGCGGCCGGGGTGCTGCCGATCGTCTGGCTTCCGGTGATCCAGAGCATCGAGACGATCGAGGACATGAGCAGCCCGGTCGTCGCCCGGCTGCTGCGCGACCGGGACCCGGGGCGGGTGCTGGTGGCGTGCGAGGCGTTCGATGTGGTGGCGTGCGCCCTCGCGCTCGCACTGATCTGGACGACACCGCTCCGGCCGGCGGTCGTCTTCGTCGCGTACGTGCTGATCGTCTCGGTTGTTCCGTTGTTCGTCGACGTCGCCGAGGAGCTGTTCACCGGGGAGATCGCGCGGATCAGCCACGGAGCGGCGGTGCGCTTCAACATCACGGTGTACGCGATGCTCGGAGTCTCCGGGTCGCTGATGGCCAGGCCGCTGGGCAGCCTGCTCGCGGCCGCGGCGCTGCCGGCCGCGCTCGGCGTCAACCTGTGCTGCTCGCTGGCGGGACTTCTGCTGCGCCGCCGTTCGGTGCGTACCCTCGCGGCGATCGCGGTGAACCCGCCTGAGGCCGCACCGGAGAGCAGGTCGGTGCGTGCATCGCTGAGCGACATCGTCAGAGCAGTGGGACCCGGCAGCCCGGTGGTCTCCGGGCTGCTGGCCTGCTCGGCCAGCATTGTCGCCGGCTATCTCGCGCAGTGGGCGGCCCAGGCGATGCCGCGTCCCAGTGCGGCGCTCACCGCCCTGCTCGTCGCCAGCGGTGTCGGCGCCACGGTGGGCCCGTACCTCGCCCGGGGTGTACCGCTGCGCGTACTGCTCGTCGCGCGGATCGCGGCACTCGGGGCCGTCTGCGGGCTCGCGCTGACTGGTGGCCTGGGCGGTGGCCTTCGGTTCGCAGGGATGCTGGTGCTCACGGTGTGTTTCGCGGCGGCCGTCCAGGGCGCCGCGGTGCTCCAGGCGACCGCACGCCAGGCCCGGTATCGGGGCCATCTTCTCGCGCAGATGGTGGGCTGGAGTCACTCTCTCGCGGCGGCGGGCACGTTCGTCGGGGTGTGGTGCGGGCTGGCGTTGGGGGTGCAGCGCGCGCCGGTTGCCGGTGTTCTCGCCGCGGTGGCCGTCACGCTGGCCGCCATGACACGACTCTCGCCCCGGCGTCGCTAGCTTGCTAGCATGCTAGCATCGGGTCGTGGGTGAGACGGACGTCAAACAGTTCAACGTGTACCTGCCGGTCGAGCTGATCAAGCAGGTCAAACTCCGGGCCGTCGAGTCCGGCTCGTCGCTGTCGGCGCTGGTCGCCGACGCCCTGCGCGCCTACCTGGACAAGCCGCACGAAAAGGAGATCTGATGGCGACCGAAGGCATCGAGGCCGTGTTCCTGGAGACGCACAACTGGGGCCGGGCGGCCAAGTTCTTCCAGTCTCTGGGCTACGAGCTGGAATTCTCCACCGACCACAACTCCGGGCAACTGCGCAACGGCGACGGGGCGTACGTGTTCATCGCCGAGGTGCCCCAGGACCGCGAGCCGACCACCCGGATCGTGCTGCGCGTGCCGGACGGGGATGCGCTCGCCCTCGATCCGGTCGTCGAGGTGGTCAGCCCGTTCAGCGACACCCACTACGGGACCCGGGAGATGATCGTCCGCGATCCGGACGGGCGGCTGTGGAATCTGCAGGCACCCGCCAGCGGGAAGCCCTGATGGACGGCACCGCGGTGCGCACCGCGCTGTGGCGGGCGCTGCACGTGGAGCTCGACGCGCCGCCGCACGTTCTGGCGGACACGGTCGGGCGGGCACTGGCCGCTGCGGGCGACGACTGGCGTGCCCGGCCGGACATGGACCCGGAATTCACCCGCACGTTCCGGGCCGGGATGGTGGCGCGGGCGCGGTTCGTCGAGGATCTCGTCGTCCAGCAGGCCGATCGTGGCGTCAGCCAGTATGTGATCCTCGGGGCGGGGCTGGACACCCTGGCCCAGCGTCGTCCGGAGCTGGGCGGGCGGCTGCGGATCTTCGAGATCGACCGGCCGGGGCCTCAGGAGTGGAAACGACGCCGTCTGCAGGAGGCGGGCTACGGCGTGCCCGAGTGGCTGCGCCTCGTCCCGGTCGACTTCGAGGTGGGTGCGGACTGGCTGAAGCCGCTGGTCGCGGCCGGTTTCGACGTCGGCAGGCCGGCGGTGGTGGTCTCCACCGGGGTCTCGATGTATCTCACGAGGGAGGCTACGGCGACCACCCTGCGGCAGGTGGCCGGGCTGGCGGCGGGGTCGGTTTTCGCCATGACGTTCCTGCTGCCGGTCGACCTGGTGGACGAGGCTGACCGGCCCGGCCTGCGGGCGAGCACGGCGGGCGCACGGGCCTCGCGCACGCCCTTCGTCAGTTTCTACACACCGGCTGAGATGCTCGACATCGCGAGCCGTATGGGGTTCGGCGAGGTTCGGCACGTGTCCGCCGCCGACCTCGCTGAGCGGTATTTCGCCGGTCGTCCGGACGGCCTCCGGCCCTCCAGCGGAGAGGACTTCCTGGTGGCCCGCTCAGGGTAGGACAGCGGTCCGGGAAGTATCGGATTTAGCCTGCTCATCTTTACTATGGTGAAGCGTGATCGACTACCGGCTGCTGTTCCGGCGCGCCCCGACGCCGCTGCTGGTCCTCGATCCCGGCCTGGTGATCGTCGAGGCGAGCGACGCCTATCTCGCGGCCACCCTCACCCGGCGCGAGGACATCGTCGGACGGCACATCTTCGCGGCTTTCCCCGACAATCCCGATGACCCGGAGGCCGACGGCGTCCAGGCGATCAACGCCTCGCTGCAGCGGGTGCTGCGCGACCGCGCCCCCGACGTGATGCCGATCCAGAATTACGACGTCCCGCAGCCGGGCGGCGGCTTCGCCACCCGGTACTGGGCGCCGCTGCACGCCCCGCTGGTCAACGCCCACGGTGAGCTGCAGTACATCGTGCAACGGCCGGAGGACGTCACCGCGCTGATGGTTTCCCAGACCGCCGGCGGTGAGCTGGGCCGGCTCACCGAGGAGTTGTCCCGGCGCATCGGGCAGGCGGAGGCCGAGATCCTGGCCCGGCGGCAGTTGCAGCAACAGCAGCAGGAGACCATGCAGGTGCTCGCCGACAGCCTGACCACCGCGGTGTTCGGCTGCGACAGCGTCGGACGGCCGGTGCTGTGCAACGACGCGGCGCGTGCGCTCGCCGGCGGCCGGCTCGACGATGCCCCCGCCGAGCAGTGGCCGCAGCGGCTGCACCTGCACGACCCGGCCGGGCGTCCGCTGACGGAGGCGGGCAACCCGCTGGTCAGCGCGCTGCGCGGGGAACACGTCCGCGACGCCGAGGTCGTCATGCGCACGCCGGACGCCCCGGCGCGGACCTTCCTGGTGCATGCCCGCCCGATCGAGGGCCGTGCCGACGTCCTCGCCGTGGTGGCGATGAACGACGTGACAGCACTGCGGCGCGCCGCCCGGTTGAAGGAATGCGAGCTGCGGACCTCGACGGTCCTCGCGAGCGCGGAGCCTGCCGACGAGGTGCTTGCCGACGCGGTGCAGGTCATCGGTTCGATGATCGGCTGGGCGGCGACGGAGCTCTGGATCGTCGACGAGATCGGGCAGGTCCTTCGCCGCGCCGCCTGCTGGGCGGCCGACGGTCACGGCTGGTCCTGCACGGACGGCGAACCGCTGCCGCCCGACGGCGGGCTCCCGGCCCGGGCCTGGCGGAGCAACCAGCCGCTCTGGGCGACCGAGCTCGGCGACGACCGGACACCGCTGCGCGCCGCGCTGGCCATTCCGGTGTCCAGCGGCGCCGATGTGCTGGGTGTGCTGGTCTGTTCCAGCGACACGCCCGAGGTGCCCGACGACACCCGCACCGCGATCCTCACCGGGATCGGCGCGCAGCTGGGTGGATTCCTCGAACGCCGCCGGGCCGCCGGCCTCGCCGCCGAACTGGACCGCATCAGGAACGAGTATGCCTCGCTGGTCGGTCACGAGGTGCGTACGCCGCTGACCAAGATCCAGGCCTACACCGAGCTGTTGCTCGACGAGCCGGACCTCGTCGAAGACCATCGCGACATGGTGCGGGTGGTGCACCGCAACGTCGGCATCCTCACGGTCATCGTCGATAAGCTGCTGGACGTGGCCGGCCTCCGGTCCGGCCACCTCGAGGTCCACCGCCGGACGATGGACCTGGCCGCGGTCGTGCGCCAGGCGGTGGAGGCGGCGCGCGAGCGCGCACACCGGGACGTGACCATCGAGGTCGACACTCCCGCCACGACGCTGATCCAGGGCGATCGGGACCGGCTGCGCCAGGTCGTCGACGAACTGCTGAACAACGCACTGATCTGGGCGGCGGAGCACTCTGCGATCGCGGTGACCCTGCGCGCCGACGCACACGCCGCCGTGCTCAGTGTGTCCAACACCGGCGAGCCGATTCCCGCGGACGAGCGAGACCGCGTGTTCGACCTGTTCTTCCGCGGCGACGCCGTCCGGCACAGCGGCATACCCGGCTCCGGGTTGGGCCTCACCTTGGCGCGCGCCGTGGTGGAACAGCACGGCGGCAGCATCGTCGTGAGCGACCCGGCGGAACCCCTGACCGTCTTCGCGGTGCGCCTGCCCGCCTGACAGAGATGATGTTGGTGAGCACCTCCGGCCAGGGTTTGACCCATCGCCTGACTGACTTCGGGTCCTCAACGGGATTCGTCGGCCCTGGCCGGAAGGTGCTCGTGCACTCACTGGACGTGGCGTTATGACTTCATAGGAGCCTGGCCAGAGGCCCCATCTCTGTCTTGTCCGCGTTGCCCGGCTGGTGCGTGCCGCCCTGCCCCAGTCACGAACGACAGGACGACGATGCCCTCCATTACACCTGATGGCGCCCCGATCGAGGTCTCCGGCGGGGTCGACACCCACCAGGACACTCACACCGCGGCGGTAATCGACCTGGTCGGGCGGGTGCGCAGTTGCGCTGCACCAGATCATCGCTCCACCGATGCTTGGACGAGAACCCGCATCGTCGACGCCCAGTCGCCACCCGGATATCGACTGACCGCGTCACCGGCGGATGAACACCAACGCCACCTCACTTCCTCTAGTTAGCCGCCTGGCCACGCAACCTACGCCTACGCCTCACATGCACCGTCATGAATTAGTTCGCTTGTACGAACCGCGCAGGTGCTTGTCGCCTGGCCAGCGTGAGCCGGCTCCTGCATCGCTATGGCCATCGGCTCGCGGTCCGAGTTGAGCAGATACGCCGTGACACGCCATCGACCGCTGGGTGGGGTGCGCAGGGTAGGTATCGTCGGCCGCGTCTTGCCTGGTAGCGCGGTTGTATGGCTCAACCGAGCCGTGATTCACCGAAGGGGTGCCGCATGCGCGATGACATGAAAGCGGTCCCGGTCAACTCCGGGGCACCACCTGTCGCCGCGGTCGACCAGCTCTGGCCGACCGCCGTGCCGATCCCGTACAGCTCGGGCCGGCGGGTTGCCGGATTCAGGTTGCGGGCCGTCCTCGTCGCGGCAATCGCCGCCGTGCTCGGCGGGCTCAGCGGTATCGCCCTCGGCTCCTGGCTGGCCTGGCGCACCGTCGACCCGCTGGCGCCCGACAAGGCCACGGCGGCCGGGATGGCGGTCACGGTCCTGCCAGGTGCCTTCGGCCACAAAGTCGAATACTACGAGCGGCCGACCTTCTGGAATCCGTACAGCAACCACAGCCTGCACGGCGGCACGGGGGTACGGGTCGGCACGGCCCAGGTCGACGGCATCATGCCCCCGAACGCAGGCTCTGAGCAGATCGCCGCCGCCGTCGAAGACCAGATGCGCGCACAGGGCTGGCACGACGTGCGCACCACCGTCGACCGGCACTGGTCGGACACTCCGTCGAAGACCGAGGTGTCGGGCACCCGTGCGGGATACCTCGCCGCGGTACAGATCATCCCGGACCAGGAGCCAGCCCTGAGTTTCATCCTGATGTGGGCCGAACCACCTGGTCAACTGCGCGACACCATCGCCGGAGGCGTGGCCGGCATGCTGCTCGGCGCGCTGCTCGGGTTTTCCACCTCGCAGCGCATGCGACGCTACGACCGGGGTAGGCAGACCGCCTACTCGATACTCTGCTTAACCACGCTGGTCATGCTGGCCCCGGCCTGCTTAGCCAACATCCCGACCTCGACCGGCTCCCTGACGGCCGCCACCCATCGCCAGGGCGCCGGCCCGTCGGTGTATTGGGGAGGCTTCGTACTCTTCGGAGCCGAGCCGCTGGCCATCCTGTCGCTACTACCGATCCTGGCCATCCTCACCCTCTGCGTATGGCCCCGCACAGCAACCAACCGCCGACACCGTCCGACTGAACCGTGGTCGCAGCGCGCAGCCGAGGATATCTACGGCTGAAAGTCGATTTGGCAGGACCCGGACGTAAGCCGCACCCAGCCGTGGTACTACCCGCTAATCCACGTCGTCGAAGGATCGCATCCCCCGATCAGCGAACTCCTCGGCGACGAGCACAACTGACCTTTGCGATGCTCGATCGGCGCCATGATCGAAAGCGCGCCCGATTCCTGGTCAGCGAGGGCGTGGTAACTACTCCAGCATGCTGAACGCCGTCATGCCAACGGGGACTGAGGTGATCCCGACGCCCCTACCGGTCGTCGGGTATGCCGTGGTGGTCGCTGTCGCGCACCGCCGGCGGGGCTGGTTTCGGCTTGTGTCCCTTGGTCGCCATGGCGGCGCCGGGCATCGGCAGGGTGGCGGCGGCCGCGGTAGCGGCGATCCGCAGCTTCCGACGGTGGCTCGTGCAAGGGGATCCCCGGTCCGGGTCTGGGCGAGGGCAGGCCGCATGTAGTCAGCAACGTGCCGGCGCGGATAGATGGTGACGGCCCGCCAGCCCCACGATGCTGTCAATCGTCCATGTGCGGGCATGCGGCCTTTGGATCGACGTTGAACCCGTGCGTCTTCCAGAAGGTACCCGCGGTGGGGCGTGGTGAGCGCCCAGGTCATGGTTTCGATGGGTGACGACGTAGAGTCTCGGAATTGAAGAGGTCAATGTACGGCTGAGCGAACTTGAATCTCCTTCGTCACCAGATTCTCCAATCGAACTGACGCCGTCAGTCTCGTTCGGTCGTCGTGAGCAACGCGGGTCATAGATGACCAGTTGTGGGAGCTGATCGAGCCGGTACTGCCGCCGTGGCCGGCGAAGGCTCCGGGACCGCGGCCTGCCCCGGACCGGATGTGTCTGCATGGCATTTCGTTTGTGCTGCATACCGGCATCGGCTGGGAGGATTTGCCGCAGGAGCTCGGCTTCGGTTCCGGGATGACCTGTTGGCGCCGGCTACAGCGTTGGACCGAAGCCGGCGTGTTCGACCGGGTGCATCAGCCACTGCTGGCCAAGTCGAACGCGGCGAACCGGATCGACTGGTCGAGAGCAGCGATGGACGGCAGTCACATCGACGCGAAAAAGGGGCGCCGGGACAGGCCCGTCGCCGGTCAACCGCGGTAAACCCGACTCGAAGCACCAGCCCTGGGCAAGCTGCGCTACGTCGTTGAGTAGACTTTCGCCCTGCTGCACCAGTTCCGCCGACTCGCAGTGCGGTGGGAACGCCGACTCGACATCCACGACCGCCTCGTCAGCCTCGCCTGCATTCTGATCTGCTGGCGCCAACTGATCAACTGGACCCGCAAGGCGGCGTACTCGCCGCCAAGATGGCGTTTTGGTCGCTCTTGAGTGTGTCAGTGCCCACGGTTTCTGTGATGGGGCGGTCATCTTCCGTTGCGGCGCCGTAACTTGGATGGCTGCCCCGGGCGGCTCAGACCTGTGCGCCATGCCGGTGCTGAACATGCGGCAGAATGGAGCCCCGCCCGGTGACCGTGACCAGTGACCTGCGACTGATCGAGCTTCCCGAGGCCGCCGTTCCCGACGAGGCGCCGGCGCTGTTCCGGTCCGACTCGGCACCGCTGCGGCGGACGCTGCTCGACATCCTCGACGCGACGGTGACAGCGCACCCGAGGGCGGCGGCGATCGACACCGGGGCCGGGGTGCTGACCTACCGGGAGCTGGCCGACGCGGTCGAGGCGTTGCGGGTGACGCTGAGCGGGCACGGGATCGGGGTCGGTGACCGGGTCGGCATCCGGATCTCGTCCGGCACGGCGGAGCTCTACCTGGCGATCCTCGGGGTGCTCGCGGTCGGTGCGGCCTACGTCCCGGTGGACGCGGACGACCCGGAGGAGCGGGCCGAGCTGGTCTTCGCCGAGGCGGATGTGAGCGCGGTGCTCGGGGACGGGCTGAGCGTGTCCACCCGGCGTACTCCCGGTGGAAGCGCGGGACGGCCGGGGCCCGGCGATGACGCCTGGATCATCTTCACCTCCGGTTCGACCGGCACCCCGAAGGGGGTGGCGGTCACCCACGGGTCCGCGGCCGCCTTCGTCGACGCGGAGGCGCAGCTGTTCCTCGCCGACGAGGGTGCCGAGCCGATGGGCCCCGGGGACCGGGTGCTGGCCGGGCTGTCGGTGGCGTTCGACGCGTCGTGTGAGGAGATGTGGCTGGCCTGGCGGCACGGCGCCTGCCTGGTGCCGGCCGCGCGGTCGCTGGTGCGCAGCGGTGTCGACCTGGGTCCGTGGCTGGCCGAGCAGCGGATCACCGTGGTGTCGACGGTGCCGACCCTGGCGGCGCTGTGGCCGGTGGAGGCGCTCGAGGACGTCCGGTTGCTGATCTTCGGTGGTGAGGCGTGCCCGCCGGAGCTGGCCGAACGGCTCGCGGTCGAGGGGCGCGAGGTGTGGAACACGTACGGCCCGACCGAGGCGACCGTGGTGGCGTGTGCCGCGCGGATGACCGGTGACGGGCCGGTGCGGATCGGGCTGCCGCTGGCCGGCTGGGAGCTGGCCGTGGTCGACCCGGCGGGCGAGCCGGTGACCATGGGGGAGACCGGCGAGCTGGTGATCGGCGGTGTCGGCCTGGCGCGCTACCTGGACGCCGGCAAGGACGCGGAGAAGTTCGCGGCGCTGCCGTCGCTGGGCTGGGAGCGGGCCTACCGCAGCGGTGACATCGTCCGCGCGGAGCCGGCCGGGCTGCTGTTCCTGGGCCGCGGTGACGAGCAGGTCAAGCTCGGTGGCCGGCGGATCGAGCTGGGTGAGGTGGACGCGGCGCTGCAGGCGCTGCCCGGGGTGGCCGGTGCGGCCGCCGCGGTGAAGCGGACGGCCGCCGGCAATCAGCTGCTGGTGGGTTATCTGGTGGTCCGGGAGGACGGCGGCTTCGACCTGGCCGCGGCCACGCAGCGGGTTCGGGAGCAGTTGCCGGCCGCGCTCGTACCGCTGCTGGCCGTGGTCGATGATCTTCCGACGCGGACGTCGGGCAAGGTGGACCGGGCGGCGCTGCCGTGGCCCCTCGCGACCGCCGGTGACGTGGACGCCGAGCTGACCGAGGCCGAGCAGTGGCTGGCGGACGGCTGGGAGCAGATCCTCGGGGTGCGCCCGGCGGATGCCGCGGCCGACTTCTTCAGCAGTGGCGGCAGCAGTCTGAACGCGGCGCAGTTGGTGGCGTGGATCCGGCAGACCCGGCCGCAGGCGTCGGTGGCCGACGTCTACCAGAATCCGCGGCTGTCGGAGATGGCCGTGAAGCTGGGCGCGGCCGGTGGGCAGGTGGCGGTGCGCCGGGAGGTGCGACCGACGCCGCGGCGGGCCGGGCTGGCGCAGTTCCTGCTGATGCTGCCGATGCTGGCGCTGGTCGGGCTGCGCTGGGTGACCGTGCTCGCCGCGCTGGGAAAGGTCGTGGCGGCGTCGTGGACGCCGCAGGTGTCCTGGTCGTGGATCGTGGCGGGCTGGCTGGTGCTGTTCAGCCCGGCCGGGCGGATCGCGGTGGCGGCGGCCGGCGCGCGGATGCTGCTGCGCGGTGTCGGACCGGGCAACTATCCGCGGGGCGGCAGCGTGCACGTGCGGCTGTGGGCCGCCGAGCGGCTGGCCGAGCTGACCGGGGCGAACGGGGTGACCGGCGCGGGCTGGATGATCACGTACGCCCGGGCGCTCGGGGCGCGGATCGGCCGGGACGTCGACCTGCACTCGGCGCCGCCGGTGACCGGCCTGCTGAAGGTCGGCCGGGGCGCGGCGATCGAGCCGGAGGCGGACCTGTCCGGCTACTGGGTCGACGGTGACGTCGTCCGGGTGGGCATGGTGCGGGTCGGCGCCGGGGCGCGGGTGGGGTCGCGCAGCACGCTGATGCCGGGTGCCCGGGTCGGCAAGAACGCGAGGATCGCGGCGGGGTCGACGGTCCTGGGCGCGGTGCCGTCGGGGCAGCGCTGGGCCGGTTCCCCGGCCGCGCCGGCCGCCGCCAAGGATGCGGAGGGCTGGCCGGAGCAGCGGCCGGAGCGTTCGCCGCTGGGCTCCAAGTTCTGGGTGGTGGCCTACAGCGTGACCGCGCAGCTGCTGGGTCTGGTGCCGGTGCTGGCGCTGCTGCCGGCATTCGCGCTGCTCGGCTGGGGGGTGTCCGGCCGTCCCGCGCTGGCGGGTGCGCTGCTCGTGATCCCGGTGGCCGCGGTCGCCTATCTGCTGACGTACGCGATGATCGTGCTCGCCGCGGTGCGCATCCTCAGCCTCGGGATGCGGGAGGGCTTCCACCGCGTGCAGGGCCGGGTGGCGTGGCAGGTGTGGACCACCGAGCGGCTGATGGGGATGGCCCGGGTGGCGCTGTTCCCGATGTACGCCAGCCTGTTCACCCCGGTGTGGCTGCGCCTGCTCGGCGCCAAGGTCGGCCGCAACGTCGAAGTCTCCACGGTCCTCGCCCTGCCGGCGATGACCACGGTGAACGACGGGGCGTTCCTGGCCGACGACACCATGGTGGCCACCTACGAGCTCAGCCACGGCTGGCTGCGGGTGGCGCCGGCCCGGATCGGCAAGCAGGCGTTCCTGGGCAACTCGGGGATGGCGGCGCCCGGCCGGTCGGTGCCCAAGCGCGGCCTGGTCGGGGTGCTGTCGTCGGCGCCGCACAAGGCGAAGAAGGGTTCGTCGTGGCTGGGCGCCCCGCCCATGCCGCTGCGCCGGACCGTCGAGGCGGCCGACGCCAGCCGCACCTTCGCCCCGCCGCTGCGGCTGAAGCTGGCCCGGGCCGCGATCGAACTGTGCCGGATCGTCCCGGTGATGTGCGCCGGCGCCCTCGCCGTGCTGGTGATCGCCGCGCTGGCGCTGATCTGGCGGGCCGGGGGCGGCTGGGCGGCCGCGCTGGCCGCCGGGCCGGTCATGTTCGGCGCGGTGATCGTCGCGGCGTTGACCGCGACCGCGGCGAAGTGGCTGCTGGTCGGCCGGCTGCGGGTGACCGAGCGGGCGCTGTGGACGTCGTTCGTGTGGCGCAACGAGCTGGCCGACACGTTCGTCGAGGTGCTCGCCGCGCCGTGGCTGTTCCGGTTCGCCACCGGCACCCCGCTGCTGACCGCGTGGATGCGCACGCTGGGTGCTCGGATCGGTCGCGGTGTGTGGCTGGAGACGTACTGGCTCCCCGAGTACGACCTGGTACACCTCGGTGCCGGAGCAACCGTCAACCGGGGGTGCGTGGTGCAGACCCACCTGTTCCATGATCGGATCATGGCCATGGACGAGGTCACTCTGAGCGCGGGCGCCACGCTCGGTCCCAACGGGATCGTGCTGCCCGGCGCGAGCATCGGCGCCCGCACCACGGTTGGCCCCGGATCGCTGGTCACCCGCGGCGACGCGGTGCCCGCCGACAGCCGCTGGCTCGGCAACCCGATCGGCACCTGGCCGGCGCCGGCTTCCCGCCGGCCATGACCCCGGCGGCACAGCCGGGCGCGGAGTATTCGACGGACCCGTATCTGCCCGGCCACGGCAACGGCGGATACCGGGTGCTGCACTACGACCTCGACCTGGACTACCGGGTCACGTCCAACCGGATCGCCGGGAAGGCGGTGATCACCGCGCGGGCGGTCCAGCCGCTGTCCCGGTTCACCCTGGACCTCGGGCATCTCCGGGTGCAGGACGTGCGGGTCGACGGGCGGCCGGCGAAGTTCGCCCACCGGCCGGACAAGCTGCGGATCCGGCCGGAGCAGGCGGTCGGGCACGGCGCCGTCTTCCGGATCGAGATCCGTTACTCCGGCAAGCCGGTGCCGATCGCCGGCCGCTGGGGTGACATCGGCTGGGACGAGCTGACCGACGGGGCGCTGGTGGCCAGCCAGCCGATCGGCGCGCCGTCCTGGTTCCCGTGCAACGACCGCCCGGACGACAAGGCCACGTTCCTGGTCACGCTGACCACGGCGACGCCGTACACCGTGCTGGTCACCGGCGACCTGGTCGCCCGCCGCCGCGGCGCGGGCACCACCACCTGGGTGTACGAGCGGACCGAGCCGACCGCGACGTACCTGATGAGCGTCCAGGTCGGGCGTTACGACGTGGTCGACCTCGCCGACGCGCGGGTGCCGCAGCGCGCCGCGATCCCGCCCCGGCTGCGCGAGGCGTTGCGGCACGACTTCGGCCGGCACGGCGAGATCATGGAAGCTCTGGAACGGTTGTTCGGACCGTACCCCTTCCGGGAGTACGTCGTGGTGGTCGCCGACGACGACCTGGACGACCCGATCGAGGCGCAGGGCATGGCCGTGTTCGGCCGCAACCACCTGGACGGGCAGCGCACCCATGAGCGCCTGGTGGTGCACGAGCTGGCGCACCAGTGGTTCGGCAACAGCCTGACCGTCGCCGACTGGCGGCACATCTGGCTCAACGAGGGCTTCGCGACGTACGCCGAATGGTTGTGGTCCGGCGCTTCCGGCGGGCCTTCGGCGGCCTCGCACGCGGCACAGTGGCACGCCTGGGCGGCGGCGCAGCCGGCTGATCTGGCGGTGGCCGACCCGGGCGTGGCCCGGATGTTCGACCCGCTGGTCTACAAGCGGGGCGCGCTGGCGGTGCACGCGCTGCGGGTGCGGCTGGGGGACACGGCGTTCTTCGCGCTGCTGCGCTCCTGGGTGGCGGAGAACCAGCACCGGACGGTGACGACCGAACAGTTCCGCCGGCATGCGGCGCGGTTCAGCGCCCGGAGTCTGGACGATCTGTTCACCGCCTGGCTCGACCGGCCGGAGCTGCCGCCGCTGCCTCGCCACCCCGACGGGCCGGTGGTCCGCGCCCTCTCCTGACGCTGAGCCGGGCCCGGGCGCGACGACTCAGATCACGCCGGGCCGGTGCACCGCGGCGAACGCCGCCACCGCGTTCACCAGGGGTGGCACCACGATGAAGGCTCCCGCCACCAGGCGAAGTCCCTCGGCCCGGCGGGGGATCGCGAGCCGGGTCACGAGGGCGACCGCGGCGATGCCGCCGGTCACCCAGGGCCAGACGGTGAAGACCGGCCGGGAGAGATTCAGGCAGTCGTGATCGAAGCCGGTGCCGCAGCTGGAGTCCATCCCGCCGAGCGCGGCGAAGCCCGGAACGCAGCACAGCAGCGACATCAGCGGCACCGACAGCAGAGCGACCGTCGTGGCCACCCGGCCGAGTCGCTCGCGTCGTGATGATGATGGATCCTCGGTCATGCCGCTCACCGTAGAGGGCACGGGCCAGGCAGTCGCGCGCTGCCCGGCCCGTGCCCGCCATCAGCCGATCGGGAAGGTGTAGTTCCTGCCGTAGTCCGAGTCGTACGCCGAGCACTGCGTGTACGGGTCGGAGTTCTTGAACCACGTCTCGATCTTCCGGGCGTTCGCCGGGATGTCGATGCGGACCGGGATCGCCTCGGCGGCCTGGTTCACCGGGGTGGACTGCACCGGGCCTCCGTCGAAGCGGTAGTAGACGTCGATCTCCCACGCGGGGTAGCCGCGGTAGGTGGCCCGGCACTGCGGGAGCCGGGCCGGATCGTAGTTGAGCACCAGGGCGCCGCCCCGGCGCAGCGGCCCGGTCACGGTCTCCGACCAGTCGGCGTTGTAGGCGGCGCGGGCCAGCACCGGCGGCTGGTTGATGTCGAACCGGTAGTTCGCGCCGCCGGCGGTGTCCTCCTCGTGGCAGCCGGTGCGGTCCTCGGCGACGAACCACATCTGCAGCTGGTGGGTGTCCGGGCGCAGTTGCAGGGTGCCCAGGCTGCGGACCGTGGTGTCCTTGCCGTCGGCCGTCACCCGCTGGGTGACCGGGTAGACCCGCAGGTCGCCGCCGTCGATGCGGTACTGGACGGAGATGCCCCAGGAGTCGCCGTACTCGTCGGTGCCGCGGCACCGGGGCAGGCGTGCCGGGTCGAAGTCGACGGTGACCGGGTGGCCGGACTCGATGACCCCGTCGACCGCGGTGCTGCCGTCGGCGTTGAAGTGCAGCACCGGGGCGGGGGAGGGGCTGGCGGCGGCCGGTGCGGCGAGGAATCCGAGGGCGGCGACGGGTGCCGCGGCCAGGAGCAGAACTCTGCGCAGGATGCGTGACATGGCATGGACCTTCCTGTGGACGTCCGGCCGACCATAGTGGAGCCCACGGGGTGCTATGCAAGTCCTTCCATTTCTTGCAAGTGAACGTCATTTCGCGGTCTTTACCGGCGGCGCGCTGACCAGCGCCTTCCACAGTGATGAGACGGTGGCCACTGTGTCCCATCCGGGTGGCATCGACGGATCTTGACGCCTGGCTTGTTAGCGCTCACACTTCCTCCACACCGCCGGGGCCGGCGCCGTCCGCACCAGCCGCTCCGGCCGCCCCCCGGAGGATCGAACATGCAACAACCCTTCAAAATCGCCAGCGTGCTGGCCCTGCTGATGGCCATGCTGGTGGTCCCCACGCCGGCCCGGGCCGATCAGGCCGCGATCACCGACGGTCTCGTGCTCTGGTACAAACTCGACGAGACGGCCGGGTCGGTGGCCACCGACTCCTCCGGCCACGCGCACAACGGGACGGTCGCCGGCACGGCGTCCTGGACCGGCGGCCAGGGCCTGACCTTCGACGGGTCCAGCACCTACGTGAAGGTCCCGAACGACATCATGTCGGGGCTCACCGCAATCTCGGTGTCGTTCGACGTCCTGGTCGACGCGGACCAGCCGACCCCGTACTTCCTCTACGGATTCGGCAACACCGACACCTCCACCGGGTACGGCAACGGATACCTGTTCACGACCGGCAACAACCTGCGTACCGCGATCTCCACGGCGAACTGGACCAAGGAGCAGAGCACCCAGGCGCCCGCGCCGCAGCCGCTCGCCCGCGGCACGTGGAAACACCTCGCGTACACCCAGACCGGCACCACCGGGACGCTGTTCGAGGACGGCACGCCGATCGCCACGAACACCTCCGTCACCATCAAGCCGGGCGACATCGGCGCCGGCACGACCAGCGCGAACTACCTCGGCAGGTCGAACTACACCGGCGACCGGCTGCTCAAGGGCAGGATCAAGGACTTCCGGGTGTACGACCGGGCCCTCGGCGACCCGGAGCTGCAGAGCCTCGCCGAGCCGGTGGTCTCCGCCGAGCTGGCAGCCGACCGGGCCACGCTCACCCTCGGCGACACCTCCGCCCTCACCGCGGACCTGAGCCTCCCGGCGACCGCACCCCGGGGGACGAGGCTGACCTGGGCCACCAGCGACGCCTCGGTGATCACCGCGGCCGGCGTGGTGATCCGGCCGCCGTCCGGGCAGGCGGCCGGCAGCGCGACGCTCACCGCCACCCTCACCCGCGGTTCGCTGACCGCCACCAGATCCTTCCCGGTCACCGTGCCACCGCAGCTCAGCGCCGAGGACGCGGTACGGGAGGCCGCCACCGCCCTCACCGTGCGCAACCTCGGTGACGTCCGGGGCAACCTGACGCTGCCGGCCACCGGGGCGTACGGCACCACGGTCACCTGGTCGTCGGACCGGCCCGGGGTGATCGACGACACCGGTGTCGTGCACCGGCCGCAGGCCGGTCAGGGCGCCACCACCGTGGCTCTGACCGCGACGGTCCACTCCGGCGCGGCCTCGGCCACCCGGACGCTGACCGCGACCGTGCCCGAGCTGCCCGCGGCCCAGGCCCGGACCGGGTACCTGTTCAGCTACTTCACCGGCGAGGGCACCGCGACCGGCGAGCAGCTGCACTTCGCGGTGAGTAGGGCGAACGACCCGCTGTCCTACCGCGAGGTCAACGACGGCAAGCCGGTGCTGACCTCGACGCTGGGCACGAAGGGTCTGCGCGACCCGTTCATCATCCGCTCGCCCGAGGGCGACAAGTTCTACCAGATCGCCACCGACCTGAAGATCTACGGCAACGGCGACTGGGACGCGTCGCAGCGTACCGGCAGTAGATCGATCATGGTGTGGGAGTCCACCGACCTGGTCCACTGGACCGACCAGCGCCTGGTCAAGGTCTCGCCGGACACCGCCGGCAACACCTGGGCGCCGGAGGCCTTCTACGACAAGACCCTGGGGGAGTACGTCGTCTTCTGGGCTTCGAAGCTCTACGACGCCGCGGACACCGCGCACGCCGGCAACACCTACAACCGGATGATGTACGCGACGACCCGCGACTTCTACACCTTCAGCGAACCGAAGGTCTGGAAGGACCCGGGCTACTCGGTGATCGACTCGACGATGATCGAGAACGACGGCGAGTACTACCGGTTCACCAAGGACGAGCGCAACAACACCTCGAGCACGCCGTGCGCCAAATTCCTGATCGAGGAGAAGTCCGCCTCGATCCTGAGCACGAACTACGACTTCGTCAGCGAGTGCATCGGCTCCGGCAGCATCAGCGCGGGCGAGGGGCCGCTGGTGTTCAAATCGAACACCGAGCAGCGGTGGTACCTGTTCATCGACGAGTTCGGCGGCCAGGGGTACGTGCCGTTCACCACCACGGACCTGGCGTCCGGCAAGTGGACGAAGGTCGCGTCGTACTCGCTGCCGGCCAGCCCGCGGCACGGCACCGTCCTGCCGGTCACCCAGGCCGAGTACGACCGGCTGCTCACCGCCTACCAGCCGAACCTGCTGGTCACCGCGGTGGACCCGATTCCGCTCGTCACGCCGGCCGGCGTCGCCCCGGCTCTCCCGGCCCGGGTCACCGCCCGGTTCGCGGACGGTTCCTCGTCCAGCGTCGCGGTCACCTGGGACGCCGTGCCGCCGGCGGCGTACGCCCAGCCGGGCACGTTCACCGTCGCCGGCACCGTCGCCGAGAGCCAGAACGTCAAGGCCGGCGTGGTGGTGACCGTCCCCGACGTGCAGGCGCCGGTGGTCAGCGCCACCGTCACCCCGGCCGTACCGGCCAGCGGATGGTTCACCGGCCCGGCGACGGTCACGGTGACCGCCACCGACGCGGTCGACGGTGCGGTGGTCCCGAAGGTCCGGGTCACCCGCTCCGGCGACCCGGCCGGCCAGTGGACCGACCAGGCACCACCGCTGACCCTCGGTGCGGACGGCAGCTACCTGGTCGAATACACCGCCATCGACGCCGCTGGCAACAGCTCCGGAACCGGATCGGTGACCGTGCGCATCGACACGGCGCCCCCGGTGTCGCAGGCCACGGTCGACGCGCAGAGCCGGACCGTGACACTGCGGGCGGCCGACAACGACTCCGGCGTCAGCGGGCTGGCGTATTCGGTGGACGGCGGCCGCACCTGGCAGCCGTACACCGTGCCGGTGCGCGCCGGGCAGACCCGGTTGACGGTGCTCTACCGGGCCACCGACGTCGCCGGGAACGTCGAGGTGATCAACCAGGCCGTGGTGCCGGCCGTACGCGTGGTGCTCGCCCCGAGCACGACCCGGGCGACCCTGGACGCGACGAAGGTGACCTACGGCAGTGTGCCGGTGGTGCGGGTGACGGTCACCGGCAAGCTGGCGGAGCGCCCCTCGGGTACCGTCCGGGTGCTGCTCGGCGGGACCTCGGTCGGCTCCGGCACCCTGGCCGGGGGTGGAGCCACCGTCCGGCTGGCGAAGACCATCGCGGTCGGCACCCGGTCGTTGCGGGTCGTCTACGACGGCGACGCCCGCTACGCCGGCTCGTCGGCGAACCTGACCCTGAAGGTGGTCGCGGCGGCCTCGAAGACCGCATTGTCCGCCAAGTCCGGCACGGTCCACACCGGCCGCAAGGCGCAGCTCACCGTGACGGTGACCGGCGCGGCCGGCGTCACACCGTCCGGGACGGTGCTGGTGATCGCGACCAACGGCACGTCCACCCTGGTCCGCACGGTGCGCCTCGACCGTGCCGGCAGGGCGGTGCTCGCCCTGGGCCCGCTGGGCGCGAAGGGCACCTACCGGATCACCGCGCAGTACCTCGGCTCAGCGTCGGTGACCGGCTCGACCAGCGCGGCGACCCGGATCACGGTGATCCGCTGACCGATCGGCCGCGGCGCCCCGCCCGGGGGTGCCGCGGCCGACGAGCCCTATCTGCCGGAGTGGATTACCTTCCTGATCCAGGCGGTGATGTTGTCGGTGCGGGCGCCGTTCTCGATCGCGGTGTGCGGGCAGCTGGGCCCGTTGCTGACCACCGCCACCAATTTCGGGATCCCTTTGCTCTCGGTGAAGTAGGGCCCGCCCGAGTCGTACGGGCACGGCGTGGTGTCGGCCTGCGGTGCGTAACCGCGGAACCCGGTCACCGTGTCGCTGAGCTGCGCCACCTGCAGCTGCCCGGTCCGCAGCCGGTTCACCGGCACCGGGTTGCTGCTGGTCAGCGAGCCGTACCCGGTGAGCCGCACGATCGTGCCGACCGCCGGCGGCTTGCCGGCGAGCCGGATCGGGCGGACGTCGCGGACCGGCTCCTCCAGCATGGCGAGCGACACGTCGGCGGTCGGTGACTGCCGGACGGCGACCACCTTCAGCAGGTGCCCGCGGCTGGTGTCGGTGGTGTCGGTACGGCCCACGGCCGCCGTGGTCAGGTCGGCCACCGGGTGCTCCACCCGGACCCCGTTCGCGTCCCGGAAACAGTGCCCGGCCGTGATGATCCACCGAGCCGAGACCAGGGCTCCCGAACACCCACTGTTGCGGCGCCCACCGTCGGCGGTCGGGATGCCCGTCATGGTCAGCTTGACGGAGAACCCGTACTGACCGTCGGGGACCTCCTCCCCGTTCGCGATCGCGTGGGCGGGAGCGGCGCCGGCGAGCACCGTCATGGCGACCGTGCCGGCGGCCACCGCTGCACTCCAGAATGAGATGCGCATCGCGCCAGGCTATCGACATTCGCCGATGCGCACAGCCCCTCGGTCCCCGTCGGCCGTCAGAAACCCGGCCGACCGCCCGCGGCGGTGGGTCGCCGGCAGGCTCACCGCGCCACGACGTACCCGCTGATCCGCCGCATAGTCGCAGGTCACGAACCTGCTGGAGCTGCTGACGGGACGGCAGGCCGGCGCTAATGTGTCGCACCGTGAAGCGTGGATTTCAACGTACCGGCAGGTGGGCGTGGACCCCGCGCCGGATCGCCATCGCGGGCGGCGGTGCTGCGGCCGCGCTGGCCGCGGCCGGGGTCACCTGGGCGCTACTGCCCGGTGACCCGCAGGAGCCGCGTCCCCGGGAGTACCGCGACGCGACCGCTTGCCTGCTTACCGATCAGCAGGGGGTGGCCGGTAAGGACGCGGCCCCGATCTGGGCGGCGATGCAGTCGGCGTCGGCGCGCACGCACGGTCAGGTCCGCTACCTCGCCGTGACCGGTGAGCAGTCCGTGGCCAATGCTGAGTCATTCGTGGGCACGCTCGTTCTCGGCCGGTGTTCGGTGATCGTCGCCGAGCCCGGGATCCCGGACCAGGCCGTGCGTGCGGCCGCGGCGCAGCACTCCGGTCAGCGATTCCTGGTGATCGGCGGGGTGAAGGCAGGCTCGAATGTCACCGTCGTGGCAGCCGCGAAGATCGATGAGGTCGTGGGTGGCGTTTTGAACCGCTAGCCGATTTCGCCGAAAAATGCCGAACGGCTCGCCGGAGCAGGCCAAACGTTTATCGGAATCTCAGCCAACTCACTGTTGTTTGAGATGATCTTCCCAGGAAGACTCCCTCGCCGACAGCATCACGCACGGGGGAGTTCATCGCGATGTCTTGGTGGCGGCGTTGCGCCGTGCTCACTGCTCTGGTCTTCGGACTTTCCGTAGCCGTTCCGGCGGAGGTCGTGCAGCCCGGGGGCAGCTTCCCGTTGAGCTGGCTGGTCGACCTGTTCACGTTGCCGCGGGTATGGGCGGCGGTGACGGGTCTGCCGATGCAGCAGCATGGGGACGCGGGGCATGGCGGCTATGTGTCGGCTTCCGCGACCTCCGCGCATGGTCGGGCAGGCCGGAAGCAGACCAGGGCCCGGGGTGGTCTTGACGGCTTCCAGCCTCACGAGGGTTCGTCGGGTGCGATCACTACTCGTGCACGGCGCGGCTTCGACGCGGGCACGAGCAAGCGGCAGGCGGACAGGTCCAAGGCGAGCATGAGCCAGTTCGCGAACGCGGACGGCTCGGTGACCCAGCAGCTCACGGCCGGGCACACCAACTATCGCGCCGAGGACGGCAGTTGGCAGCCGATCGACGCGACCCTGGTGCCGTCGGGCTCGCGGTGGTCGATGAAGGCCAACTCGCTGAAGGTGTCGCTCGGTGCTTCGCAGGTGAGCTCGCCCGCGGCGCTGACCCGGTCCGCGACCACGGCGACCACCGCGCCGGTCGCACCGATGGTGTCGATGACGTTGCCGTCGGGCGCCTCGGTCGGCTACGACCTGAGCGGCGCCGCGGCGGTCGCCCCGGCCGTGGCCGGCGCCGTGGCGACGTATCCCTCGGTGCTGCCGAACACCAACCTGCAGCTGCAGGCCATCGCTGACGGCGTCAAGGAGACCCTGGTTCTGGCATCCCCGGCGGCCGGCAACCAGTGGGTGTTCCCGCTGCGGCTGACCGGGTTGACGCCGCGGATGACCGCCGACGGCTCGGTCGACCTGGTCGATGCCGCCGGCAAGGTGCTGGCCTCGTTCCCGCACGGTTCGATGAAGGACTCCAAGTTCGATCCGCAGACCGGCGACATGGCCCACTCCTCCGCGGTGACCATGTCGCTGATCACCATCGGCGGCAAACCGGCGCTGAAGGTTGTCGCCGATCGGGCCTGGCTCAACGATCCGGCCCGGGTCTACCCGGTCCGGGTGGACCCGACGGTCACGACCGGTGACACCAGCGACGTCTACGTCGACAACGACTCGAGCACCACCGCGGCCGACCAGGACGGCGACAACCTGCCGGTCGGCACCTACGACGGCACCGTCAAGGCCCGCTCGTTCATCCACTTCACCGGTGCGGCCACGCCGGCCACCGGTCAGCGGGTCACCTCGGCCAGCCTGAAGCTGTACCTGACCTGGCAGTACTCGTGTGACTACAACCGCGCGTTCTCGGTCTACGCGGCCACCGCGGACTGGGGTGTGGACACGCTGAAGACGGCGTCGTTGCCGGGGGCGCCGATCGGCGCCAGCCCGATCGGCTCGCTGACGGTGACCGATCCCGGCGTGGCCTGCACCAACACTGCCGCCAACCGCAGTGTCGGCAAGTGGGTGACCGTGCCGCTGAACGTGGCGACGTTCAACGGGTGGACGTCCGGTACCTCCAACTACGGCCTGGCACTGCTGGCCTCGGAGACCGACAAGCTCGGGTGGAAGCGGTTCACCTCGACGAACTATGCCTCCGCCGCTTACGAGCCCCAGCTGAGCCTGACCTACACCCCCAACGTGGTGCCGCAGGTGGACACCCGGTACCCCGCGGACAACACCGCGGTGGAGACGCTGACGCCGCAGCTGGTCACCCGGGCCCACGACCCGGACGGTTACCCGAACAAGGGCCTGACCTACACGTACACGGTCTACGACGGCACCGGCAAAGTGGTGGTCACGTCGGCTGCCCAGACGTCCTCCGGCTGGCAGGTGCCGGCCGGGAAGCTGGCGTGGAACAACACGTACTACTACACCGTCAAGGTCGGTGACACGGTCGGTACCTCGGCCGAGACCGGCGGGTACGTGTTCTCCACGCCGGTGCCGCAGCCACGGCTGACCTCGGATCTGGCGCAGAACCCGGGCGCCGGTTTCGATCCCAACAACGGCAACTACACGACATCGGCCAGTGACGCGCAGGTCGCCGGTGTCGGCCCGGCGCTGGAGATCTCGCGCAGCTACAACAGCGTGGACACCAGGCGATCCGGAGCTTTCGGTCTGGGCTGGGCCAGCATCCTGGACCTCAAGGCGACCGAGCGCACCGACATCGCGGGTGCGGTGCAGACGGTCGTCGTGACCTATCCGAACGGCTCCGAGGTGGCCTTCGGCCGCAACAGCGACGGCACGTTCACCGCGCCGTCCGGCCGCTATGCGATCTTCACCGCGCAGACCTCGGGCAGCACGGTCACCGGATACACGCTGACCGACAAGGACGCCACCCAGTACGTCTTCGGACGGGCCGCGGGTACCGGCATCTTCAAGGTCACCAAGATCATCGACGCGAACGGGCGTACGCTGTCGTTCGACTACGACGCCGCCGGTCACGTCAGCACGATGACCAACGCCTCCGGCCGCAAGCTGACGATCACCTGGAACGCGGGCAACCACGTCGCCACGGTCGTCACGGACGCGCCGGCGACCGGGTCGTCCGGTTACACCTGGGCCTACACGTACGGGACGAACGACCAGCTGACCACGGTCTGCCCGCCCGGCACCACGACGGCCTGCACCGTCTACGCCTGGGGCAACGCGAACAACCAGTACGCCAATGCGGTGCTGAACCTGAACCCGTACTCGTACTGGCGGCTCAACGAGGCTTCCGGCTCTTCCGCGGTCAGCAGCGTGCTGACGAACGCCGCCATGGACAACGGCACCTACCGGAACGTGACGCTGGGTGCCGCACCGGCACTGGGCGCGTCCGGCGCCACCACCGCGACCTTCAACGGCTCGTCGTCCTCCGTGCAGTTGCCCGGCAAGCTGGTTGCCGACGGCTCCTACCAGACGGTCAGCATGTGGTTCAAGACGACCACCCCCGGCGGCGTGCTGTTCAGCTACAGCGCCGCCGCACTGACCGCGGGTACCACCATCAGCAACTACACGCCTTCCTTGTACGTCGACAAGAACGGCTATCTGCGCGGCGAGTTCTACCAGGGCTTGACCACCCCGATGAAGTCGAAGTCGGCGGTGACCGACGGCAACTGGCACCACGTCGTGCTCTCCGGTGCCGGCAACACCCAGACCCTGTACCTGGACAACGTCGCCCAGGCGAGTCTGACCGGCACCATCGCCATGTACCAGGCAACCGGTTCGGCCTACGAATACGTCGGCGCCGGCTACCTCGGCGGCGGCTGGCCGGATCACGCGAACACGGGAGTCACCGCCGCCCCGGCGACCTACTTCACCGGTTCCATCGCCGAGGTCGCGTTCTTCACCAAGGCGCTGACCGCCACCGACGTTTCCGCGATCTATCAGGTCGCCGCGACACCCAGCGCGATCATCCAGTCGATCACCTCGCCCGGCGGCCGGGTCCAGGCTCAGGTCGCGGTCAGCAATGTGACCGGTCAGGTCACGTCGGTGACCGACGAGAACGGCGGCGTCTGGACGATGGGCGCGCCGTCCATCACCGGCAGTGGTGACGTGTACGCCGCGTCGGTGCTCGGCGGCAAGCCGACCAACTACTGGCGCCTCGGCGAGACGAACGCGGGTACCACCGACGCGGTGAACGAGGTGGCCGGTGACAACGCCACCTACAACGCGGTCACCCTCGGCCAGAGCGGTCCGTTCAGCAATTCCACCGCCGCCACCTTCGACGGCACCACCTCCAGCGTGGCGCTTCCCGGCACGGTGGCGCCGTCCGGCGCGTCCTCGGTCGGTCTCTGGTTCAACACCACCGCCACCGGCAAGGTGCTGCTGGCCTCCCAGGCCGGCGCACTCGGTGACACGACTGCCCTGGGTCTGCCGACCCTGTGGATCAGCGCGGACGGCAAGCTGCGCGCCCTGTCCCCGTCGACCACCCCGACCGGGCCGCTGCGCTCAGCGTTCGCCGGCAAGTGCCTGGACGTGGCCAACGGCAGCAACGTCGACGGCACCAAGATCCAGTTCTACGACTGCAACAACAGTGCGTCGCAGAACATGACGCTGGCCGCCAACGGGTCCGTGCAGGTGCTCGGCAAATGTTTGGACGCCAAGAGCAGTGGCACCGCCAACGGCACCCTGATCCAGCTCTACACCTGCAACTCCTCGGTGGCCCAGGTGTGGCAGCCCTACAACGGCGGCCTGCGCAACCCGAACTCGGGCAAGTGTCTGTACTCGCCCACCACGACCAGCGGCACCCAGGTGCAGCTCTACACCTGCGACGGCAGCGACGCGCAGAAGTGGACGCTGTCGCTGGCCTCGGCCGCCGCGGTGAACGACGGCACCTGGCACAGCGCCGTGCTGACCTCCTCGGGCACCACGCAGACCCTCTACGTCGACGGCGTCAAAGCCGGTTCGAGCACCGGTACCGCTGCGCTCACCGCGGGTGGCCAGCCCTACGCGTACCTGGGCGCCGGCGCCACCGGCTCCGGCTGGTCCGGCCTGACGGCGAACACCACGTCGTACTATGCGGGCAAGCTGGCCGAGGCGGCGTTCTTCCCGAGCGAGTTGACTGCCGACCAGGTCGCCGCGCAGTTCCAGGCGAGCAAGCAGACCGTGCCGGTCGCGGTGACGACCGTGGACACCACGGTCAAGGCGATCACCATGCCGGTCAAGAACGTCACGGTGACCGATCCCGGCGGCAAGACCATCGCCTACGCGTACGACCTGGTCAACAACCGGCAGATATCCGAGACCGATGCGCTGGGCAATGTCACCAAGTACGGGTACGACACCGGGGGTTTCGAGAGCCTGGTCTACGACCCGAACGGCGCTCGGACGCAGGCGGTGCAGGACGCCCGGGGCAACACGATCCAGCAGATCACCTGCCAGGACCAGAAGAACAACCTCTGCTTCAGCACCTACTTCGGCTACTACCTGAACGCGTCGAATCCGGTGGATCCGCGCAACGACGTGATGATCAGCAGTAGTGACGGCCGTTCGGCGACACCGCAGGACACGGCGTACCGCACCACCTACGACTACGACGCGAAGGGCAACCCGCTCGGCTCGACCGACCCGCTCGGGCGCAGGATCACCACCCAGTTCACCGACGGCAGCACCAGCCCGGCGGGCCTGCCGGCCCGGATCGTCAACGCCTCGGGCGGCGTGCAGACGATCGGGTACAACACCGCGGGTGACGTGGTGAAGACGACGTCGCCGGCCGGCGAGGTGAGTACCTACACCTACGACAATCTCGGCCGCAAGCTCACCGAGACGGTCACGACCAGCACGTTCCCGAACGGGCGCACCTCGTCGTTCACCTACGACCAGCAGGGTCGGGTGCTGACCGAGACCGATCCCAAGATCACTAACCGGGTCACCGGTGCGGTGCACACCGCGGTCACCACGAACGTGTACGACGACGACGGCAACATGACGTCGCAGACGATCGCGGACAGCACCGGTGGCGACGTCGCCCGGACCCAGACGGTCGCGTTCAACGAGCACGGGCAGAAGCAGTCGCAGACCGATGCGGTCGGCAAGTCGACGAGTTTCACCTACAACGCGTACGGCCAGGTGGTGACCGAAACCGACTCGGACGGCGGGGTGACCGCGTTCGACGTCGACGCCGAGGGCAACGTGCTGTCCGAGACGATGAAGGGCTGGACCGGCGATCCGAACAACCCGTCGGTCGCCAAGGACCTCACCACCGAGGCGAACAAGTACGACCCGGCCGGCCGGCTCGCCAGCCGCACCGACGCGATGGGCCGCAAGACGGCGTACACGTACACCGACAACGGCCTGACCTCGACGGTCACCGTCACCGACGGGACGAACTCGTACCTTCAGGAGAAGAACGAGTACGACGCCGACAACAACCTCGTCACGCAGTGGACCAACAACCTCGTCACCAAGACGAAGTTCACCTATGACCCGGCGGGCCGGCAGACCACGGTCACGGTCGACCCGGACGGGGTCAACCGGGTCACCACCAACGTTCTCGACGCGAACGACAACGTGGTCCGCACCACCCAGCAGGTCGGTACCGGCAGTGTGCTCAAGGCGACCGATTTCAAGTACGACGCCGAAGGCCGGATGACGGCGCAGACCGCCTACAACGGCGACCCCGACCTGACCCCGGCGGCCCGCTGGAGGCTGAACCAGACCAGCGGTACCGCGATCGCCGACAGCTCCGGCAACAACCGTCTGACCGCCACCAAGGTCGCGTGGGTGAACGACACCACGCGCGGTGCGGTGGCGTCGTTCGACGGCACCACCTCCACGATCACCGGCGACGATGCCCCGGTCGACACCACCAGGCCGTACACGGTGTCGGCGATGGTGAAGCTGGCCGGCAAAACCGCCAACGGCTCGGTGCTCACCCTGCCCGGCAAACTCGGCACCGCCCCGCTCGCGCTCGGCTACCAGGCCTCCACCGACCGGTGGCACCTGACACTCGGCGCGCAGAACACCGATGGCAGCATCGCTACCACCAGCGGCGACGGCACCAAATCACCCACGGTGGGCGCGTGGACGCAGCTGGCCGTCACGGTCGACCCGCAGAACAGGACCGCGATCCTGTACGTCAACGGCACTGCTGAGACCACCCTCACCGCGAGTGGGCCGTTGAACCAGGCGGCCACCGGTATCCGGATCGGCCTGCCCGGCAGTGGCACCAGCTTCAACGGGTCGATCTCCGACGTGCAGGCCTACCAGAGTGTGCTCACCGCCGCGCAGATCGCCGCCGGTCTCAACCCGGCCGGCACGGTGTCGCGCAGCAGCAGCACTCTCGACGAGGGCGGTCTCACCGTCCGGGCCACCGACGCGCTCGGCAATGTCACCGACGTCGCCTACGACGAGGCCGAGCGCCCGGCCGTGACCACCGCGCCGACGGTCGACGCGGAAACCTTCACCGGCAAGGTCACCGCCCGGCCGGTCAACTACGCCGGTTACGACACCTTCGGCGACCAGACCGAGTCGGTCGACGCCAACGGCAACAAGACCACGACGGTGTACGACCGGGCAGGCCGCGCCTACGAGACGCACGGCGCCCCGTACACCACGCCGGGCGGGGTGACGATCAACCCGGTTTCCAAGGTCGAGTACGACACGCTCGGGCAGACGAAGACGTCGACCGACGAGCGCGGCAACATCACCGCCTACACCTACGACCAGCTCGGCCGCCTGGCCAAGACGGTCGCGCCCAACGGCGGCGAAACCAAGGTCACCTACGACGAGGACGGTGAACCGCTGACCGCCACCGGTCCGACCGGAGCGACCACGGCGATGACCTACGACTATCTCGGCCGGAAGCTGACCTCGACGCAGGCGGTGCGCCAGACCGGCAAGTCGTACACCACCAACTACACCTATGGCACCGCAGGGCTGCTGGAGTCGATGAAGACGCCGGCCGGGGTGAGCGAAAGCTACACCTACAACAACGCCGGCGATCAGCGCACCGTCAAGGACGGCGCGGGGCAGATCACCACCTCGTCGTACGACGGTCTCGGCCGGGTCACCAGCGTCGAGCAGCCCGACGGCGCCTACCAGACCTCCACCTACGATCTGCTCGGCCGCACCACCGCGACCGCCGCGTACGCCACCAAGACCAGCACCGCCGTGCTGACCGGCAGCTCACGAACCTATGACGCGGCCGGCAACGTACTCACCTCGACCGACGGGCGGGGCACGACCACGTCGTTCACCTACGACTCGACCGGCATGGTCCTGTCCGAGCACCAGCCGATCTCGGCCGGCGCGGCGATCGACACCACGTTCGGCTACGACCTGCTCGGTAACCGCACCCGGTACACCGACGGGCGCGGGAACGCGTTCTGGACCACGTACAACTCCTGGAACCTGCCCGAATCCCAGATCGAACCGGTCACCAGCCAGTACGTCGCCCTCCCCGACCGGTCGTACACCACCACGTACGACGAGGCCGGTAATGCGGTCAAGCAGACCTCGCCGGGCGGGGTCGAGCAGACATACACCTACGACGCCATGGGCGGGCTGACCGCCCAAGCCGGCACCGGCGCCGAAGCCACCACGGCCACCCGCAAGTTCGGCTACGACCTGGCCGGGCGGATCACCACGTTCTCGTCGCCGACCGACGACAACACGGTCACCTACGACGACCGGAACCTGCCCACCGCCATCACGGGCCCGTCCGGGAACTCGTCGTTCGCCTACACCGACGACGGCCTGATGGCCTCGCGCACCGACGCCGCCGGCACCACCAACTACGTCTACGACAACGCCGACCGTCTGTTCTCCCTGAAGAACGCCACGGCGGGCACGGACCTGACCTACACCTACGACCAGACGTCGGCGGTCAAGCAGATCACCTACGGCGGCACCGGCAACTACCGGTCGTTCACCTACGACGGCCTGCACCGCCTCACCGGCGACGAGCTGAAAACCTCAGGCGGCACGTCGATCGCGAAGATCGGCTACGGCTGGGACGCCAACAGCAACGAAACCTCGAAAACCACCACCAATTTCGGTGGTACGACGGTCAGCAACACCTACGAGTACGACCTGGCCGATCGCCTGACCTCGTGGAACAACGGCACCACCAAGATCGGCTACACATACGACGCGTCCGGCAACCGCACCGGCAACGGCTCCACCACCTACACCTACGACGCCCGCAACCGCCTGGTCGCCGACTCGGCGGGAGTCTCCTACGGCTACACCGCTCGCGGCACCCTGAGGTCGGTGGTCGGATCATCCGCGTCCGCCACCACCACCTCGGACGCCTTCGACCAGACGATCACCCAGTCGTACGGTGCGGGCAGCACGGAGACCTACGGATACGACGCCCTGGGCCGGGCACTGCAGGCCGGCTTCGCCTACAGCGGTACCGGCAACGACCTGGCCGCCGACGACTCCGGCACGAAGTACGTGCGGGATCCGAGCGCGGGCCTGGTCGGCGCCGCCGCGGGCAGCAACGCCCGCCTGGTCTGGACCGACCTGCACGACGACGTGGTCGGCCAGTTCACCGCCACCGCCACCGCCCTGACCGGTTCGACCACCTACGACCCGCTCGGCGCCGTCAAGTCCAGTTCGGGGATGGTGGGTCAGCTCGGTTACCAGTCCGAGTACACCGAGGCCAGTACGAACCGCGTCAACATGGCGGCCCGCTGGTTCAACACCGGCACCGGTCAGTTCGACAACCGTGACACCGCCTCGAACAACCCGGTACCGGACTCGATCGACGCCAACCGCTACCAGTACGCCAGCGCCAACCCCCTGACGGTCACCGACCCGACCGGTCACTTCTCCATCATGGGCGCGCTCAAGTCGGTCGGCTCCCACACGATGAACGCGGTGCACACGGTCAGCTCGTACGCGTCGCAAACCTATTCGATGGGCGCCAGCTACGTTTCGTACACCTACCACTCCGCGTCCTCGTACTACTACAGCGCCAAGGCGTACACGCTGGACAAGGTCGCCAAGGTCGCCAAACGGGTCGGCTTGAACAAGCTGGCCAAGCGCGCCGAGCAGGGTCGCAAACACGCCTCGCAGAAGGCCCGCGATCAGCGCCGTCAGGCGGCCAAGAGCTATCGCGATGCGCAGCGCAAGGGCCACGCCCTCAAGGAACGGGTGGTCCGGGCGGCGAAGAAGGCTGTCAAGGTCGTCAAGGACGTCGCCCACAAAACGGTCAAGTACGTCAAGGAGCACAAGAAGCAGATCATCGCGGCCGTCGCGATGGCCGCCACCATCGCGGCATCCGTCGCCCTCGGCCCGGTCGGCGGCATCGTCGCCGGCATCGCGATCAGCATCATCAAGGATGCGGCCTCCGGGGACATCCACAGCCTCTCCGACCTGGGCTCATCCCTGGCCAGCGCCGCCTTCACCGGCGTCCTCGGTGCGGCCACCGGCGGCCTGGGCGGCGCGATCGGCGGCAAGCTCGCCGGTCTGGCCGCGTGCAAGCTCGGCGCCGGCCTGCTCGGCAAGATGGCCTCCGGCGCGCTCGGCGGCGGCATCGGCGGCGGTATCTCCGACGCCGCCGAACAATTCGCCACCACCGGCCACGTCAACTGGTCCCAAACCGCCCAGGCGACCGCGACCGGCGCCGTGATCGGCGCGGTCACCGGCGGCACCTCACGGTGTCACAGTTTCGACCCGTCCACCCAGGTCGTCATGGCCGACGGCTCCCACAAGGAAATCGCCAAGGTTCAGCTCGGCGACCAGGTCTTGTCCACCGACCCGAAGACCGGCGACACCGAGGCGAAACCGGTCAGCGTCCTCCATCATCACCAGGACAAAGATCTGGCCGAGGTTACGGTCAAGGACGGCAAGACCGGAAAAATTTCAAGGGTCAAGACGACGGCCAACCATCCGTTCTGGGACGCGTCTAAGAACGACTGGGTCGAAGCCAAAGACCTGAAGGCGGGCGACAAGCTCCGCAACGCTGACAGCGAGACCACCCAGACCGTTGCCGCGATCAAGGTTTGGACCGGCCTCAAATGGATGGACGACCTCACGGTCAACGACATCCACACGTATTATGTGCTCGCCGGCATAGAGCCAGTCCTAGTACACAACTGCGGTGGGTCGGGAGCAACCAACGGTCGGAAGCATTCATCCAGCTGCCAATGCGCGACAGGTGGAAAAGAAGTTTTCCCGCCGAATCCTTATGGGTCCCGGGGTAGTCCCGCAGTAAAGGAACAACTTGATAATGTGCGAGACGATTTTCTTGCGGCGAATCCTGGCTGGTCTCACAAGAACGGTGGCCGTGACGCAGTAACCGGCGACGACATGCCGGAGTACTATGTGCCAGGTCCATCTGGTGGTGTGCGTGGCTCGTCGAAGACCGACCTAACCTTCCAGCATGACGAGACGGGTGCCCTCTTCCACATCAATACAGTCGACACATTGGCCGATGGCAAGACTCCCACAATGCGCGAGGTTGATAACATGTGGCGGTTCCATCAACAGTCGGGCGGTCATCAGGTGTGGATGATCCCGAAGGGATAGCTTTGATCAAACGCTTGTATCTGATCATGATGCCCGGAGATGAGGAGATTCTTATTTCCTCGCTCCGGGGCATCATCCCTGGCCTGCTGCTTGTCGATGGTTTTAAGTGGCCTACTCCCGAGCCCCCCCTTGTAGGCTCCATTGCAGAGGCGAAGGCTCGAAGGGTTCTGCTGTGGGATGAACGAACGTTTCCTGTCTTGCCGAGCGTGCGGCAAGCGGATGGTCTCTTTGCTGGGCCGAGTACGCGATATGTCGCTGCTCTCGACCGAGCGCGAGTCGAGCGGGGGGTGAACGATGCCGATGTCTTGGTTTCAGGTTCGCTTTCGTGGTCATCGAGCGATGAATCGAGAGAATCAAAAGAATTCGGGTCGGCGGTGATGAAAGCAGCCAAGAAGGTCATGCGTACGAAGGTGCGAACCCAAGCGGGCAGTCGACCGGCTCCGCAGTTCTTGGCGGGAAGTTGCGCGGTGGCGTGGTGGAAAGAATCCCCTGAATCGCGTTTCTTCGGCTTGAATGCCGTTGGCGTCCTGGGTGTTCCGGAGGTGTAGCGCCGTATCTGCCGGACCGGCCGCGCGTTGCGGCGACCGGTCTGGCAGATCATCGTGAGGTGATCGCGGGAAAGGACCGACCCAGCGTTGACCGATGCCAGTGGCTGCCGTGAGGACGAGCGGCTCGTTTCCAGCGCGCCCTCAGAGGTTCCGGTGAACTCGAGATCGGTCACTCCTCACCTTTGCCGGGTCGGCATTTGTGTGGCCGCGTCCGCGCCGGCTCGCTGCCGCGGGGCTGACCTGATTTCGCTCAACTGGACGCCGGGACGGCCGATGAGCGACTCGATCGGCCGCCTGCCCCGGGAGCCGGGAACGGAGACGGCACGCGTGCGGCGCTGGTGGCGCGATCCGGTCATCGTCGGTCTGGGCCTGTGCGGCCTGGCCGCGACATGCTGGTTCCTGCTCGGCGGTGCCGACGACCGTACCCGGGTGCTCGTCACCTGGATGTCGCTGCCCCCACTCGACCTGGCGATCCTCCTGCTGTCGCGCCGGGTGGCGCGAGGCGTGGACGGAGCACCGCGCCGCTTCTGGCGGTCGATGGCCATCGGTGGCGGCCTGTGGGCGGCGGGCGACCTCAGCCAGGCCCTGGTCACTCTGGTCGGCGGCCCGGCGCGAACCTTGGACGCCGTGCCCACGCAGGCCGGGGCCGCACTCGTCGGCGCTCTGCTCATCGTCGTGGTGACCCTGACCTACCCGATCGGAACCAGGTCGAGGACCGTCCGGTTGCGCTTCCACCTGGACGCGGCGACCGTGCTGAGCGCCGCCACCGTGGTGTTCTCCGCCCTGCTGATCGGGTCAGGCATCACCGCGGCCGGCTTCTCCGCGTTCACCACCGCCATGTCCGGCTTCATCGTGCTCATGGTGGGTGTCTTCGTCACCCTGCGGCTGGGCCTGTCAGGCCGCAGCCCGGTCCAGGGTGCGGCCGCGGCCGCCATCGTCGCCGCCGCGACGGTCCAGGGTGTCGCGAACATGATCGTCCCGTTCGGCGTCCAGGGACAGATGCTGACCGTGCAGGGCCTCACGCTGGTGCTGCCGTGCGTTCTCGCGGCGCTGTCGGCGCGACTCCAGGAACGCCGACAGGCGCACGGGCCACGCCCGGCGGCGGCGCCGGCGCGCCCGCGACGGCGATTCAGCATTCTTCCGTACGCCGCGACCATCCTCGTCTTCGCGGTTCTGATCGTCTCGCTGCTGAACGGGACGACCGCACAGACGTGGGGCGCGGTGGCCGGGCTCCTGGTGAACTTCGTGCTGGTCGTGGCGCGGCAGACAGTCGCGTTCAGCGAGAACGCCCGGTTGCTGGACCGCCTCGACGACACCGTCAAGCAGCTCGGGCAGCAGCACAACCGGCTCGAGGCGCTGCTGCGGCACTCCTCGGACATCACCTCGATCTGTGACGCCGAGGGCAGGATCACGTACGTGACGCCGGTGGTCGCCCAGGTACTCGGCTACCAACCGGAGGACCTCATGGGAATCCGGCTCACCACCCTCATCCACGACGACGATCAGGTGCAGCTCAGCAGCCGCACGGACGTCCTGTTCGGCGCGCCCGGCGCGCAGATCAGCTATCACGCCCGGTTCCGGCACGCCGACGGCTCGTACCGGTGGATCGAGGTGGTGGCCGTCAACCAGCTGCACGAGAGCGGCATCGGCGGCGTGGTCAGCAACGCGCGCGATGTCACCGAGGAACGGGCGGCCCGCGAGCAACTGCGGCACCAGGCCACCCACGACGCGCTCACCGGGCTCGCCAACCGGCGGCTGCTCGCCGAACGGATGCGCGAGCTGCGCCCCGCCGAGGCCGCCGTGCTGCTCATCGATCTCGACGGATTCAAACCCATCAACGACACGTACGGTCATGCGGCCGGCGACGCCGTGCTGCTGCATGTGGCCGACGTGCTCCGCCGCTGCGCCGGACCCGACGCCCTGCCGGCCCGTCTCGGCGGCGACGAGTTCGCGATCCTGCTCCCCGGCGCCGGCATCGAGGCGGCCGACCGGATCGCGGACCGGCTGCAGGAACTGCTCGCCCAGCCGGCGCAGGTGGACGGCCGGGCGATCCGGGCCAGGGCGAGCGTGGGATGCGCCGCCGGCCCGACCACCGACCCGGAGGCCCTGCTGCACCGCGCCGACGCCCGGATGTACGAGCGTAAGCGCCTCACCCGGGTCCCCTGACCCGGTCGACGCCGGGGTCGGCCGGGGCTATCGACCCTGCGGCAGCAGGCCGCCCGGGCCGAACAACGACTCCTTGATGAGGCCGTTCGTGTTGACCACCAGGCCGTCCATGCTGTCGCTGTAGACCACCGTCTCGGCTTTGCCCGCACTGTTGACGAAGAACACGTCCGGGCTCACCGCCTTCGGGCCGGAGGCGGCGGCATGCTCGGCGGACGCCGCCTTACCCATCACGTTCAAGGCCGCGAGTACGCCGGGACCGGTCAGCACGTGAAGGAGCACGGTGTACCACGTCGGCAGGGCGACCAGCAGTCCATGCCGGCTGCCGGCGACCTTGGCGGTAGCCAGCAGGCCGTCCAGGTGACAGACCCGCGAAGCGCCGAAGGGATCGGTGCTGTGCAGTTCGTAGATCACGCTGTCCGGGTGCCCGGCGGTGGCTTCGAGGCTGCCCACGCTCATCGCCGGCAGCCGGGTCAGATTGGTGACCGCGGCCTTCCATGCTGCCCGCAGGCCGCCCAGGGCCTCGACGGTTGCGGTCGGGACGAAGTTGACCTGGCCACCCATGTCGACGCCGAGCGTGGCGACGAGACCGGGCAGCATCTCGCCGACGGCGGCGGCACCGGCGGGCACCACCGCTCGGGCCAGCACGAACGGGCGCAACCGGCCGATGAGTTCCGCGGGCGCGACGGGGGCGGGCTGGGGTGTACCGGGCGGCACGGCTGCTGAGGACATCCCTGCATCATCGCCAACCGGGCCGCCCGGGTAAATCCCCCGCGGACGGCGGCCCGCCACGACACCCTGCTCAGTGGAGGGTCAGGGTGGTGTGCAGGGCGTCGCAGGTGGCGTGGGTCTGTTGGTGGACGAGCGCGGCGAGGGTGGCGGCGGCGACGACGTCGCCGCTGGTGGCGGCGTTCTCCAGGTCGGTGCAGGTGGCGGCGAGGCGGTGGCCGGCGAGGGTGCCGCTGCTGCCGCGCAATTTGTGTGCCAGGCGGGCGAGTTCGGTCATGTCCTGACGGGCCGCCGCGGCGGCGATCTGTGCGGCGGCGGCGGGGGCGTTGCGCAGATAGTTGGGCAGGATCCGGTCGATGAAGCCCGGGCCCATCTCGCGGAGTTCTTCGACGGCGGCGGGGTCGAGCAGGTCGCTGATGTCGTGCGGTTGCTCGGCGATGGTGGTGGTGGCAGTCGTGGGCGAGGCGGGATTCGGCAGGAAGCGGGTCAGATAGGCCTGCAGGTCGTGCTTGCGCAATGGCTTGGTGAGCACATCGTCCATGCCGGCGCTGCGGCAGCGCTGCTGGTCGGAGGCGAGGACGGAGGCGGTCAAGGCGATGACGGGTACGGCGTTGCGGGGCGCGGGGAGCCGGCGGATGACTTCGGTGGCCTGATAGCCGTCGAGCACGGGCATCTGACAGTCCATGAGGACGGCGTCGTAGTGGCGCGTCTGCAGCATCCGCACGGCCTGCTCGCCGTCGGCGGCGATGTCGCAGGTGTAGCCGAGAGCGGCGAGCATCTCCCGGGTGACCTCCTGGTTGACCTCGTTGTCCTCGGCGATCAGGACGTGCGCGGTCGAACCGGGTCGCTCCGCGATGCTCGTCTGCTCCGGTGCGGGGGAGGCGGGCGTGCGGCCCAGGAGTTGTAGCAGGGTGGTGCGAAGCTGGATCGCCCGCACCGGTTTGGTGAGGTAGGCCAGCACGCCGGCGTCGCGGGCGGCCTGTGCTTCGCCGGCCTGGTTGGTGGACGTGAGCATCGCGAGGCTGGTGCCCTGCAGGAGGGGATCGCCGTGGATGATGCGGGCCAGGTCGATGCCGTCGAGGCCGGGCATGTGCATGTCCAGCAGCGCGACGGCGTACGGGGTGCCGGCGTCGGCGGCTTCCCGGAGCGCCGTGAGTGCCGCACCGGCGTCCGCCACGGCGTGGGCGTCCATGCTCCAGCCGGTGAGCAGTCCGGTGACGACGGTGCGGTTGGTCGAGTTGTCGTCGACGACCAGCACGCGGACATCCGTGAGTTCCGGGTCGGGGTGCGAGCCCGGGAGCGGCGCGCCCGCACCGGGCAGGGGCAGGGTGAAGTGGAAGCGGCTGCCGCGGCCGGGTTCGCTGTCCAGGCCGATGCTGCCGCCCATCAGCCCGACGAGCTGACGGCTGATGGTCAGTCCGAGCCCGGTGCCGCCGTATCGGCGGGTGGTGGAGGCATCGGCCTGGGTGAACGCTTCGAAGAGGTGCGCCTGCCGGTCGGCGGGGATGCCGATACCGGTGTCGGTGACGGCGAAGGTGACCTCGCGGACGCCGTCCCTGGGTTCGCCGATCTCGACGGTGACGACGACCTCGCCGTGCGCGGTGAACTTCACCGCGTTGGAGACCAGGTTCGTCAGAATCTGCCGGATCCGGTGAGCATCGCCGTTCAGCGCGGGCGGGATGGCCGGGGTGATCACCGCGGCGATCTCCAGACCCTTGGCCTGAGCGGTCGCGGCGAGCAGACTGACCACGTCCTCGACCACGGCGCGCGGGTCGAAGTCGACCGGGTCGATGTCGAGCTTGCCGGCCTCGATCTTGGAGAAGTCGAGGATGTCGTTGATGACGTTGAGCAGCGCGTCGGCGGAGTTCTGCACCGTGGTGAGGTAGTCGCGCTGGCGGGCGTCGAGGTCGGTGTCCAGCAGCAGGCTGGTGAGGCCGATGACGCCGTTCATCGGGGTGCGGATCTCGTGGCTCATGTTCGCCACGAATTCCGATTTCATCCGGGAGGCGGCAAGCGCCTCGTCCCGGGCGGCGGCGACCTCGGCCTCGGCGAGTTTACGGTCGGTGATGTCGCGGATGAACGCGCTGAACGTCGTGTCGTCGGCGTCGCCGGATGCCCAGACGTGCAACTCCGCCGGGAACAGTTCGCCGTCGCGGCGGCGGGCCTGCACCTCGACGCGTTGCCCGAGCAGGTGCGGTTGCCCACCCTCGGCGACGCGCTGCACGCCGGCCAGATGAGCGTGTCGCTGGTCATCCGGCATGATCAGCTCGGTGAGGGGGCGACCGACTGCCTGATCCGCGGGCCAGCCGAAAATGATCTCGGCCTGGGTGTTCCAGCGCGTCACGTTGCCCGCGGTGTCGATGGAGACGAACGCGTCGCCGGCGGCCTGCAGGATGTCGGTGACCTGAGCTTCGCGCCGGCCCGCGTGGGCCTGGGCGGCGTGGCGGGCACGTTCGCTGCGCACCGCCAGCACGAGGCCGAGCAGCAGCACCTGCGCGAGCAGCGTCGTCACGGCCCCGACCCGGCCGGTGAACCGGGTGGCGCCGGCGAACGCCTGCGCCGCGGGGATCTCCGCTTTCACCGCCCAGCCGACGCTGGCGACGGTGCGGTAGGCCGACAGGGTCTCCACCCCGTCCGACATGTGCCGGGCGGTGCCGCTGCCGCCGGCGAGTGCGGCGCGGATCTGCGGGTCGCCGGTGGCCGACGTGAGCGTGGGCTGCTCGCTGCCGGGTCCGGCGAGCAGGGTGCCGCGGCGGTCGGCGAGTTTCAACCGCACCTGTTGCGCGCCGGCGAGCTGGTCGGTGAATGCGGCCAGCGCCGCCAGCCGGTATCCCAGGGTGATCACGCCGACAAGCTGACCGTCGTGCAGGATCGGCGCGCTGACCGCGACGACTCGCGGATTGCCGGGTGTCGCGGTCGCGAACGCCTCGGAGACGTAGGGCGCACGGGTCCGCAGCGCGCCCTGGAAGTAGTCGCGGTGGGCGAAGTTGAGGCCGATGACGCTCGGCGTGGGGGGATCGAAAGCCAGCATCCTGCCGGCGGCGTCGAGCACCCAGGCCCCGACGAACGCCGGGTCGCGGGACTCCAGCCCGGTGAGGTGATGCTGCAGCGCGGCGGGGTCGGCGGTGGCGTTGTCGGCGAGTGCGGCCGCGAGCAGTCGCCGTTCGGCGTAGGAGGCCACCAGGGCCCGTAGCCCGGCAAGCTTCTGCTCGACATAGGCGACGCTGGCATCGGCGCTGGTGGTCAGCCGCCGGTCCACCTCGGTCCGGACGGTGTCGGTGGCCTCGCGTACCGACAGATATGCCAGGCCGGCGAGCGGCAGCAGCGCCAACACCACGAATCCCGCGCACAGCCGGGTCACCGCCCGGCGCAGGTGTGCCCGCACCGCGGCCGAGGGCGGGCTCTGCCGGCCGGTGGTCAGCAGCCGCAGCACCACGAGCATCGTCACCGCCAACGACCCGCCGGCGATGACCACCACGTCCTGCCCGGAGGCCTGCAACGCCCGCATCAGCAGCAGTACCGGCAGCGGCAACACCGCGATGGTGAGCAGCACGGGGCGCACCCACCTCGACGCCGCCCCGGTCGCGGGCGACGACTGATACCGCGCCGCGGCGCTGAGCACCGCGTACGACAGCAGCCACCAGCCGAACGTCGCCCCGCCGAAGCGGAACGTGCCGTGCAGCACCTGCACGTTGAACACCATGTCGCCGCACAGCTGCAACGCCACCCAACCGAGCAGCAGCAGGGTGCGCGGCGACCGTCGGACGTTCAACGCCAGCGGCAGGGCGGCCGCCAGCAGCAGCAGATCGAGCACCGGATACGCGACGGCGGTCAGGCGTTGGGGCAGGCTCAGCCCCGGAGTCACCGCGTGGCCGGCGATGAACACCACCCACAGCAACACCCCCAGTGAGGTGGTGACGATCGCCGCGTCCAGCACCGTGCGACGGTCGGCATGCCGGCGCGCCAGCATCCCGACGCCCACCGCGGACAGGGCGTAGGAGCCGATGAAGAACACGTCACCCAGCGACGGTGAGGGCACGGTCACCGCCGCGGCCATCGGGTACAGGTACCAGCACACCCATCCCAGGGTGCTGAGCAGCTGAGCCGTGGCCAGCAGTGACCAACCCCGGCGGCCTTCGGCGCAGCGGCGGGCGGTCGTCGCCACCGCCAGCACCGTCACCGCGTTGAGCACCACCAGTAACGTCGCGCGCGGCAGACCGTCTGGCAGGCCGAAGAAGATCCCCGACCCGGTCGCCTGCGCGAATGCGTACACCGACCAGGCCGGTACAGCCGGACGCGGACCGGAGGTTGCCTGCTCACCCGTCACCATGATGCCCTGCCCATCGACCCGCCGACCCAGCGGTTGAGCGGAAACCGGCACCCCGGGACCGGAGACTGAATGTTTCCCGGGACCGCTCAGCTTCGGCGCGGCTGTGCCGACCCGGGAGACATGGGTGGTGTGAACCTTCCGCGGCCGGATCCCGCGCCCCTCGAGCCGCTCGAGGAGCGGACGGGCGCCGGCGTGGCGCGTTGGCTGGCCCGAACCATCCTGACCATGGCGCGGACCGGGAACTTCTCGGATCTGATGCGGGTCGTCGTGGAGGGTGTGGCCCAGGCTGTGCCGGCGGACGCGGTGGCGGTCGTCGAGCGGGGCCGCGTCGTGGCGATGGTCGGCTCGGACGAGCCCGACCGGGTTCTGCGGGTCGCATCCGGCGGCGGCACCGCCGACGACGGCGTGGTGGTACCGGTGGCAAGGGTCGCGCCGGATGCCACAGCGTGGACCGGCGAGATGACGCTGGTGCTGACCGGCCGGGGTCTGGGCTCCGACGAGATCGCGGTGGCCGAGGCGGTCGCCGCCGCGTTGGGCGTGTGCCTGTCCGGCCGGCGCCGCCACGACAACGATTCCCCACCGGCGGGTGCGGCCGATGCCGAGGGGCAGGCGGCCCGGCTGCTGGAGCGGCTGTCGGTGGTGCAGCGGGCCATTGCCCGCCAGGCACCCTTGGACGAAATCTTCCGTACGGTGACCGCGCAGACGCAGGCCCTGCTGGGTGACGACATCGTCGCGCTGGCCCTGCGTGACGGCGACGACCCGGAACGGCTTCACCTGGTCGCCGCGTACGGATTCCCGGACGACGTGCTGCACCGTCTCTGGTCCACCCCGGTGGCAGCCGGCGGCGTCACGGGGCAGGCGGTCCTCCGCGGTGAACTGGTGGTGTTCGACCGGTACGCCGACTCCGCACACGCGCTGCGCGAAGGCGTGGAGGCCGGGGTGCACACCGCGATGGCAGCGCCCGTCATCCATGACGCAAGAGTGTTGGGAAGCCTGTTCGTGGCCTCCCGGAAACCGGAACGGAGCTACGGCCCCGCTGACCAGAACATCCTGACCGCCTTCGCCGGGCACATCGGGGTGGCGATCCAGTCGGCGCGCGCCGTGGACGGGCTCCAGCATGCCTTCCGCGATCCGTTGACCGGATTGGCGAGCCGGGCGCTGTTGCTCAACCGGCTGGCGCACAGCCTTGCCCATGCCCATCGCGGCGGTGGCCGCATCGCGGTGCTGCTGATCGACCTGCACCGGTTCCGAGCCGTGAACGACGCCGTGGGCCACGCCATGGGGGACGCGATCCTCATCGGTGCCGCCGCGCGTCTGCGTGATCTCGTGCGGGGGACCGACACCGTCGCGCGCTGTGGTGGCGACGAGTTCGCGGTGCTCCTGCACGGTGCGGAGCACGTCGCGCAGGCGAGCGCGTTCGCTCGTCGGGTGATGGCGGCCATGGCCAGGCCGTTCACCGACGGCAGCGACGGTGAGGTCACCGTGGGATGTCATGTCGGGATCGCGTTCAGCGGCCCCGGTGCCGATTCCGCCGAGACCCTGTTGCAGGGGGCCGACCTGGCGCTGATCGCCGCCAAGCAGCGCAGCATGGGCACCTACGAGATCTTCCAGCCGGCGATGCAGGCGGCCCTGCGCGTCCGCACCAGGATCGAGGCGGACCTGCGGTACGCGGTGGAACGCGGCGAGTTGGAGGTGCACTTCCAGCCGATCGTCGACCTGCGCGATGCGCGGATCGCCGGATGTGAGGCGCTGGTGCGCTGGCGTCATCCGCAGCGCGGCATGGTGTCTCCGCTCGACTTCATCTCGCTTGCCGAACAGAACGGTGCGATCACTGCCATCGGCAGGTGGGTGCTGCGCCAGGCGTGCCGGCAGACCGCGCAGTGGAACCGGCGCCGCCCGCACGCGCCGTTGTACGTCGCGGTGAACCTGTCCGGACGGCAGCTCGAACAGTCGTCGCTGGCCGACGACGTCGTCCAGGTGTTGCGCGAAACCGGCCTGGAAAGCAATCGGCTCGTCCTGGAACTGACCGAGTCCGTACTGGTGGCGGACGCACCCGCGACGCTGGCGCAGTTGCGCAGGTTCAAGGAGCTCGGCGTACGCCTGGCCGTGGACGACTTCGGCACCGGCTACTCCTCCCTGGCCTACCTGCGCCGGTTCCCCATCGACATTCTCAAGATCGATAAGTCGTTCGTCGATGACATCGCCACCGCTCCCGCCAGCGCGGCCCTGGCCGAAGGCATCGTTCATCTGGCCCACACGATGGGCCTCGCGACGGTCGCCGAGGGAGTCGAGGACGCCCGTCAGCGGGAGGTCCTGCTGAACAGCGGCTGCGAATTCGCGCAGGGTTACCATTTCGCCAAGCCGCTGACCGCCACCGAGTGCGGTGAGCACCTGTTCGGTGAGCAGCCGTCCGGCTCCGAGCGGCCGCAGCCCGGCTCACGTGCCGCCGCACGTCGGTGACCCCCGCCGGACCGGCCCGGACAGCCGATGAGCCTGCTCACACGGCCGGCCCGCTCAGGTTGCGAGTCGGTTGCCCGAACTGAGGGGCATGCAGGACCAGTTCTTTCTGATGGGCAATCTGGTGATCATGGTGGCCTATGCGGCGATCATGGTGGCGATCGTGGGTCCGGTTGCTCACGCTGGGCAACTGCGCACCAACCGGCTGGCGACCGCCACCGCGTTGATCTTCTTCAGTTGCGCGGTGGGCCATGGCCTGCATGCCGCGATGGCGTATCGCACTGTCATGCAGGTCCCGGCCGCTCACCGCATGCAGATGGACGCCGCCGGGTGGTCCTGGACCTCGGCCGTGTGGGACCTGCTCACCGCCGGCGTGGGCGTCTACTACTGGACGCTGCGCCGCAACTATGGCGTTCTGCTCGGTAAGGGTGGCCTGTACGTGGATCCGTGGGGTCAGCGCCGACTGGACGAGGCTGACGCGCGGGAACGCGCCGCCCGCGATGTCGCCGAGGCGCAGCGGGCCGCCCTGGCGACCGTGGTCGAGCACACCGACGACGCGGTCGTCGGGCTCACCCCGGAAGGGATCATCACGGCGTGGAACGGCGGCGCGGAACGCCTGTTCGGATACCCGGCGGAGGAAGCCCTCGGCCAGCCCGTCGCGGTGCTGGCCGACGCGACCGGCGGCGGCGAGCAGGTGGACGTCCTCGACCGGATCAGGCAGGGCGAGCGCGGCATGGCGTACGAGACCCGACGGCTGCGCAGGGACGGGACCGCCGTCGACGTCGCGCTGACGATCACCCCGATCCACGATCAGGCGGGCACGGTCATCGGCGCCTCCGCCATCGCCCGCGACATCACCGCGGCCAAGGAGGCCGCCGAACACCGGCGTGCGATGGAGGAGCGCAGCAACCAGGCGCAGCGCATGGAGAGCCTCGGCAAGCTGGCCGGTGGTGTCGCTCATGACTTCAACAACATTCTGGCGATCATCGCCAACTACACCGAGTTCGTGGCGGCGGATACGAGCGACCGGCCGGGTGTGCAAGCGGACCTCACGCAGGTACGCAGGGCGGTGGAGCGGGCGACCAATCTGACCCGGCAGTTGCTGACCTTCACCCGCGCGCAGGCCGTCCAGCCGGAGGACGTGGACCTCAACATGGCGGTCACCGAAGTCCAGATGATGTTGGAGCGCACCATCGGCGAGCACATCGACCTGGTCGCGGTGCCCTCGACGCGGCCCCTGATGGTGCACACCGATCCGGGTCAGCTGCAGCAGGTGCTGTTGAACCTGGCGATCAATGCCCGGGACGCGATGCCCGAGGGCGGCACCCTGGTTCTGGAGGCCGACGCCGTGACGCTGGACGGCGAGGAGGTCGACATGCAACCGCCCCTGCCCGCCGGCACGTACGCCCGCCTGTTGGTCAGCGACACGGGCGAGGGCATGTCGCCCGAAACGGCCAAGCGCATCTTCGAGCCGTTCTACACCACCAAGCCGCAGGGCCGCGGCACCGGATTGGGGCTGGCCACCGTCTACGGCATCGTGACCGAAGCCGGAGGCAGCATCAACGTCTACTCGGAGCTGAACCTCGGTACGACCTTCCGGATCTACCTCCCGTTGGTGACGGCAGAGTCCGCCGCCGCTGCTGCCGCGCCGGTGCACAGTACGGCGCCACCACTCGGCGGCGGCAGCACCGTTCTCGTCGTCGAGGACGAGCCGGCTCTCGCCCGGATGGTCGCCCGCATCCTCAGTGAAGCCGAATACCGCGTGCTCGTTGCCGCCGATGCCGGCGAAGCACTGGACCTGTACGAACAACACGGCTGCGACGCCTTGCTGACTGATGTGATCATGCCCGGTATCTCCGGGCGCCGTCTGGCCGAGTCGCTGCACGAGCGTCAGCCGGACCTCCCCGTCCTCTACATGTCGGGGTACAGCAACGGCCTGCTCGGCACCACCCACATCCTCGACGAGGACATCGCCTTTCTCGAGAAGCCCTTCACCGCCGCTGACCTGCTCCACAAGCTGGCAGCGGTACGGACGACGAGCTCCAGCCAGAGGTGATCGACGCCCGCGCGCCGAAGGCGCCGGCGAAAAGCCTGTGGCGAAACCTGACATACCCCTCGGTGGGGCTCCTGGGAGCCCTTCCGGTACTGGAACACGGCAGAAGGTAGGTCCCCGGTGAGTCATATTGTCGCGGCCGACGACGACGCCGGCATCCGCCGGGTGGTGGAGAGGGTGCTGACCCGTGCCGGCCACACGGTGGACCTGTGCAGCAACGGTCAGGAGCTTGTCACCGAGGTTCGCGCCCAGCATCCGGACGCGGTCGTGACCGACAACGAGATGCCGGGGATGACCGGCCTGCAGGCACGCGCGGAACTACTCACCACCCCGGATACCGAGGACATCCCGGTCGTGATGGCCAGTGGCTCGGTCACTCCGGAGCAGGCCGCCGCAACGCTTCGAGAGGGCGACCGGGTCGTGCACAAACCGTTCCAGCCGGCCGAGTTGCGCGACGCTGTGCGAGAGGTCCTGATCCACCGTCGACCGCGACCGGCCTGATGCGCGTGACAACGATTTCCTGGCGAAGTCCGGGACCCGGACCACCGTGATGGCTGTCCGGCTCTCAGCTGCCGTCGGCGCAGTCGCCTTCGGCGGGTGCCGTGAGCGTGTGTCGGGCGGCTACCGGCACGGCGGTGGCCAGGAGGAAGGCGACGTCGTCCTCACGGATGCGCGCGTTGGCGTGGGCGGCGAGTACATCGGCGAACGTCACGGGGTCGCGATGGTGGGAAAGTAGTCGATGCAGCTGGGAGATGCCCTCGTCGAGGCTGGCGTCACGCGTCTCGATCAGCCCGTCGGTGTGCAGCAGGAGGGTGGCGCCGGGCGGGAGCACGTGATGGTGGGTGCTCCGGGGGCGACGGTGGCGGGCGCCGAGCAGCGGGTCGGCGCCGGGCAGCCCGGTGACCCGGTTGCCGGCGGTGATCAGGGTGGGCGCGGGGTGTCCGGCGTTCGACCATTGCAGGCGGTGGCTGCCGTCCGGTTGCGGATCGAGGTAGGCGATGACCGCGGTGGCGATGATGTCGGCGCCGAGGGCCTGATTGGCGTGATCGAGGCGGTGCAGGACCCCCGAGGGAGTGTCGGGCCGGTCGATGAGCAGGGCCCGGGCCATGCTGCGCAGTTCGCTCATGGCCGCGGCGGCGGTCAGGTTGTGCCCGGATACGTCGCCGATGACCAGGGCGAGCCGGTCGTCGGCGAGCGGGACCGTGTCGTACCAGTCTCCGCCGACCAGATCACCGTGGTGGGCGGGTAGGTAGCGGGCGGCCAGCCGCAGCGTCGCGGTGTGCGGCAGTCGCGTGAGCAGGGCCCTCTGCAGGGTTCGGGCGGCGGTGTACTGCGCGTCCAGGTGGGCGATGCGTTGCAGGGCCTGCCCGAGGTATCCGGCCACGGTGACGATGATGCTGCGCTGCTCGGCGTCGAGGTGTTGCGGGTGCGTCCAGGACAGGGTGAGGACGCCGAGGGTGCCGTGCACGCCGGGGAGGGGCTGACAGGCGATGGCTTTCCAGCCCAGTCCGAAGAATTCGTCGGCGAGCTGCGGGAACTCGGCGGTGATGGCGGCCGGGTCGGGCAGGGACAGCAGCTGTCCGGTGCGAAACGCCGTGGCGGCCGGCAGCGGCGCCGAGGTGGGGAAGCTGACCCAGCGGGAGGCGACGTCGCCGGGGAGCCCGTCGGCGCCGAAGACCCGCAGGCGGTGCTCGTCGTCGAGCAGGACCATGCCGATCAGGTCGGGGTCGAACACCGGTGAGGTGAGCTGGGCGACCGCGTCCACGGTGTCGGCGACGGTACGCGCCTGCGCCAGCAGGACGCTGGCCTTGAGCAGGAGTTCGCCGCGTGCGGAGACCGCCCGGGCCTGGCGGCTGGTCGCCGTCGCGGCGGCGCTGCGGCTTTCGGCCCGCCCGAGAGCGATTCGCGATTGCAGGCTGTCCGAGCAGGTCAGGGCGAGGTCGGACAGCTGCGACAGGTCCGTTGCGGACCAGGCGCGAGGCCGGTCGCCGATGACGCACAACGCTCCCAGAACGGTGCCGGCGTTGTCGGTCAGCGGCATTGCCACGTAACTGCCGGCCCGTAACGAGCTGATCGCCGGGCGGTGGGCGCATCGTGGGTCGGTGCGGGCGTCGGCGACGACGACGGGTCCTTGCCGCAGGTCTGCCGGCTCGTACAGGGTGTGGCTCAGCGGTGCCTGCCGCAGAGTGGCCCAGGGTTCGGCCAGCCCCGCGGCGCCGGGGAAGAACTGCCCCTGGGCGTCGAACAGGGCCACGACCGCCACGGGGACGCTGAGCAGAACCCGGGCCAGACCGGCGATCCGGTCGAAGGCCGGCTCGGCGCTCGCCCGGAGGCCGGTGTCGCCCACCGTCTGCCAGGACGCCTCGAACGATTCGATCACGTCAGAGGCACCCCCAGACCGGGTACACGCCGGCTCGCTTCAGCGTCCCGTGCAGTGCCGGAACGCCGGCGTCACGGTCGAGATGGCGGCTACGCCAGCAGCGTACCCGACGGCCGGCAGCGCCGGCCGTCTGGCCGAACCCGGCGCCGGGCGGGTCAGACGCCGTCGAACTGGTTCAGGGTGGTGATCAGGGTCTTCAGGGCGGCGGTGCAGTCGGCCTGGCTGGGGTTGCCGGCGCGCAGGGCGGTGAGGACGTCGTCGATCTCGCCGTCGAGCCGGCTCCACTTGCCGGGGTCGCGGGGCTTGAGACCGGCCTCGGCCTCGTCCCACGCCACTTCCAGGTCCTTGACCTTGGCCTTGCCGCCGGCCAGGTCGTTCTTGTCGACTTTGGCCTTGACCGCGGCGGTGATCGTCGCGAACCTGGTGAGGTTGCCGAGCTTGGTCGTCGGGTGGATCACCTTCACCTGCGCCGGCCGGCCGCCGCCGGTGGCGGTGCCGCCGACGTCCGTCGTGGTGGTGGTCGCCGTCGTGTCGGTGCTGCCGGTGTGCAGGCTGCTCAGCCCGACGCCGGCGACCGCGATCGCCACGGCTGCGGCGCCGGCCCAGGCGTAGTCGGCGCGGCGGCCACCGAGCGGCCCGTCGCCCTTCTCGGCGACCCCGTGCCGGTTGGCCAGCAACTGCTCGCGGATCACCAGGATCAGGATGACGCCGAAGAACAGCAGGCTGGTGGCGCTGGCGCCGAGATCCAGGCCACCGAAGTCCTTCGACTGGGTGAGCAGGTCGCCGAGCGACGCGCCCAGCGGGCGGGTGAGCACATACGCGATCCAGAACGTCGCCACCAGGCTCGCGCCGAACCGGGAGGCCGCCCAGGTGATCAGGATCAGCGCGCCGAAGATCAGCACGCCGTTGCGGAAGCCGAGGCTGAGCGCCTCGGTGGACAGGTCGCCGGCGGCGGTGCCGAGCGCGAACGTGGTCAGGATCGCGCCCCAGTAGAACGCCTCCCGGCGCGGGGTGTCGATCGAGGTGATCGCCAGGGTGTGTTCCTGCCGGTGCCAGGTGATGAAGACGATCGCCAGGATCACCGCGAACACCGCCGTGCTCACGTACAGGCTGACGCCGAGGGTGTCGGTGAAGAAGTCGGTGATCTGGGTGCCGACGATGCTGACCAGCACCACGCAGGCCCAGTAGATCCAGGGCGTGTACTTGGCGGTACGGAATTGCCGGACCAGTGCGATCGCCAGCACGGTCATCATGATCGCGTCGGTGACCAGCGGGCCGAGTCCGACGTTGACGGCCAGGTAGTCGGAGAACGTCTCACCGACCGTGGTCGACAGGATCTTGATCACCCAGAAGGTGGCGGTGATCGCCGGGACCTTGGTCAGCCACGCCCTGTCGGTGCGCGTGGCCAGACCGCTGGAGGAGTAGCTCATCGTGTCTCCTGTGGGAAGGTGTCAGCCGACACCATGCGATGCGGGCGCTGAAACCCTCCTGAAGATGACCGGCGACTTTCTCGGCAGATGTCCCCCATTCCGGGCTTGCGATCTGGTAGGGAAGCGGGATCTGCGACAGTGCCGGGATGAACCAGGCAACGATCTCCGCCCGCCCCGCCCTGGCCGTGGTGCTCACCGCGCTGCTGCTCATCGCCACGACGGCGGCCGCGGTCGGCCGGCTCGGGGTGTCCCGGGCGGTGGTGACCGCCTCACTGCGCGCGGTCGCCCAGCTGGCGCTGGTGTCCGTGCTGATCACCGCGGTGCTGCGGGCGTGGTGGTCCACCGCGGTGTTCCTGCTGCTGATGGTGCTGGTCGCGGCGGCCACCTCGGCGCGGCGGATCAGCACCCTGCGGCGCGGATGGCCGGCGATCGTCCCGATCGTGGCCGGCGCCGGGCTCGCCGGGATCGTGGTCGTCGCCGCGGGCACGGTGCCGCCGACCGAGATCGCGGTCCTGCCGATCGCCGGGATCCTGATCGGTGGGGCGATGACCGCCACGTCGCTGTCCGGCCGGCGCGCCCGGGACGAACTGCGCGACCGGCGCGGCGAGTACGAGGCGGCCCTGGCCCTGGGTTTCCTGCCGCGCGACGCCGCCCTGGAGGTGTGCCGGCCCACCGCCGGCCAGGCGCTGGTGCCGGCCCTGGACCAGACCCGGACGGTCGGGCTGGTGACGTTGCCGGGCGCGTTCGTCGGGGTGCTGCTCGGCGGGGGCTCGGCGGTCCAGGCCGGCGCCACCCAGCTGCTGGTCCTGGTCGGGCTGTTGGCGGCCGAGGCGGTCGCCGCCGCCCTGACCGTCGAGCTGGTGGCGAACAACCTGGTCTGAGGAGCCGGCCGCCACGGGGGTGATCTCCACCGGACTCCCGGAGTGTCGAGGGGACGATCACCCTGTAACCTACAGCATGTAGGAGTGGACATCACGCGAAAGCTCGGGCAGGCGACACTGGCGGCCGTGACGGCGGCGCTGATCAACCCGGTTCCGGCCGTGGCCGCGACGCCGAAGCCGGACCATGTGGTCATCGTCGTCCTGGAGAACAAGCGGTACGACGCCATCGTCGGACCCGCCCAGACCCCGTGGATCACCGCCCTGGCCGGGCACGCGGCGAACCTGCGTGACTTCTACGCCGAGACACATCCCAGCCAGCCGAACTATCTGGCGCTGTTCTCCGGGTCGACCCAGGGCGTCACCGATGACAAGTGCCCGTACGACCTGGGAGCCCGGCCCAACCTGGCGCGTCAGCTGATCGACGCCGGCGACAGCTTCGCCGGATACGCCGAGGGCCTGCCCCGCACGGGCTGGCGCGGCTGCGGGTCGGCCCGCTACTTCCGGCGGCACACCCCGTGGGCGAACTTCAGCAACGTGCCGTCGTCGGTCAGCCGGCCGTACTCCGCCTTCCCGTCGCACTACCGGAAGCTGCCGACCGTCTCGTTCGTGATCCCCGACGTGTGCGACGACATGCACGACTGCTCCCGGGCGACCGGCGACGCGTGGCTGCGCGAACACCTCGCCAAGTACGTGACCTGGGCCCGGACGCACAACAGCTGGTTCGTGCTCACCTTCGACGAGGACGACCGGACCGACGCCGACCACATTCCGGCCATCGTCATCGGGGTGGGGGTGCCGGCGGGCCAGTACACCGTCCGGCTCGACCACTACGACCTGCTGCACAGCCTGGAGAAGATGTACGGTCTGCCGTACCTGGGCGCGGCCGCCGCGCGTACCGGCCTGCCCTGGGTCTAGATCCTGTTCCGGGTGTTCAGACCCAGGCCTGGGCCAGATCAACGAACGCCTCGGTGGCGACCGCGGCCACCGCGAGGAAACCGGCGGCGAGCAGGGCCGGGGCGATCAGGCGGCGGCGCAGCGTGGCGGGGGTCGCCTGGCCGAGGGCGCGGACCCGGCGGACCACCGCCCCGCCGTCGATGCCCAGCGCCGTCCCCGGCTCCGGGCCGGAGCCGGCGAGGGCGGCCCGGGCCACCGCCTTGGCGGTCAGCCGGCGGTCGCCGACGTGCGCGGCGGCCTCCTCGTCGGCCCAGCGTTCGACCAGGTAGGCGACCGCGTCCCGGACCGGGATGAGCAGCGGGTTCAGCGCGGCGGCCGCGGCGGCCACGGCGACGAGCCGGTGGTGACGATGCTCGAGGTGGGCCTGCTCGTGGGCGAACAACACCCGCCGCTCGTCGGCGTCGAGCAGCCGCAGGATCCCGGTGGTGACCAGCAGATGCCCGGGCCGGCCGGCGGCGCCGGGCACGGCGACCGCCATCGGTTTCGCCCAGTCGGCGATGACCAGGCCGTCCTGGACCTCGCCGACGGCCCGCAACCGGCGATGCGTCGTCCAGCGCCGGCGGACGTCGACGAGCAGCCGGACCCCGGCGCCCAGCAGGAGGACCCCGGCGAGCAGAGCGACCGGCCCGGGCACCGGCTCGGGAAGCTCCAGGCCGGGGGAGTCGTCCCGGACGGACAGCGGCGGTACGTCGTCGAGCATGGTGAGCGCCAGCATGGTCAGCGACCAGGTGGACGAGACGGCGGCGACCGCGGCGGTGGCGGCGAGGAGGCGCGCGGCCGGGCCGGGCGTGCCCCGGCCGGCGACCCGCGGCGCGATCGACGCCAGTGGCAGGGCCAGCAGCAGCGGCAGGTAGATGGCGACGGTCATGCCGGGCGCTCGGCGTCGGTGAACAGGTCACGCAGGATCGCCGCGTCGGCCGCGTCGAGGGAGGCGGCGAACTGCCGGAGCACGGCGTGCCGGTCGGTGCCGTCCGGCAGCGCGGCGCGCATCTGGGCCACCGCCGCGGCCGCCGCGTCGCGCACCGGCCAGTACACGTGCCCGCGGCCGGCGCGGCGCCGCTGCACCTGATCCTTCTCGTGCAGCCGGATCAGGATGGTCTGCACGGTGTTGTACGCCAGATCGTCGCCGACCCGCTGCTGCACCTGGGCCGGCGTCATCGGCGCGTCGGCCGCCCACAGCGACGCCATGACGGCCGCTTCCAGCGCACCGGGGCGCCGCCTGTCCTTCGTCACACCCCGAGACTATCGGGAATCACCACCTACATAATGTAGGGATAAGCTCGATGGCGTGATCGACGACGTCCGCCGCACCCGCCCCGGTCCCGCGCGGCCCGTCCTCGCCGGCTCGGCCGCCGCGTTCGTCCTGCTGACCCCCGCCGTGGCCGGCAGACTCGCCCCGCTGCTCTCCTTCGACGCCTTCGTCAGCCACCGGGCGCACACCCTGGCGCTCGCCCATCCCGCCTGGCGTTCGGCGATGGCCGCGGTGATGATCTCCCCGACGGTTTTCCTGATCGGCTACGTCGTCCCTGCGGCGGTGATCGGCATTTGTACGCCTTAGGCAGCGCCTCCCCCGATGAGTGCGTCCGTTGGCGGCGATCGCCGTGGATAGCCTGCTGCGATGAGCGACACCCCGATTCCGGCCGATCTCGACGAGGCACTTGCCGGCCTGCTCGACATGCTCGCCGCTCCCGACCCGCGGGTGCGAGACGACCAGGCGTACTCGACGCTGGTCCGCTGGATCCGTGGCGGAGCGCTGGACACCCGTCTCACCGCACTCGGCGACATGCTGGCCGGCCGCCTCGTTCACCCGGAGATCCAGGCCCGCGCCTTCGCGCCGCTCGTCCTGGCTGCCATCGTCGATCGGGACCGGGAAACGGGAGTCCTGGACCGCGCGGCAGTGCATCGCTGGCGGGCGGCGTTCGGCGACTGGTGGCTGACCGAGGATGACCTTCGCGGCTGGGACGAGCGGCTCGGCTGGCTGCACGCGATCGCGCACGGGGCCGACCTCGCCGGAGCCTTGGGCACCTCACCGCGGCTCGATGCGGCGGCGCTGGCCGCACTGCTCGATCTCATCGGCCGGCGGACGGTGACCCCGACCGCGTACCGGTATGCCCAGATGGAAGAGGACAGGACGGCGCGGGCACTGGTGCGGATACTGGGGCGGCCGGAGTTGACCGAGGAGGGGGCGGTCCGCTGGCTGATCCGGGTGGACGAGCTGTTCGACGGCGGTGGCCCCGGGCCGCTGCCGATTCCGGTCGCCAACACCCTCGCGGTCCTGCGGGCGCTCTACGTCATGGCGGACCGGCATGCATTGCCGCACCGGACCGCGATCACCGACGCGACAGCGGTCCGGCTGCACGCCGCCTTCGATGCCTACCCGGTGGACAGATCGTCACCCTAGTGGCGGTGGGTGACCGGGTCGCCCTGCGGTCCGCGCCACCGGGTCCGGCGGCTGGAGCCCGCCGGTACACCTGACGGCTACCGCTCCTCGCCGGTGACACCCAGCGACGGGATCGGCGGGCTGCCGGGGACGCGCCGGTCGTAGCGTTCGATCTCCAGCTCCGCCTGCCGCACCTCCAGCGCGGTCTTGCGGTTCTGTTCCTCCGCCAGCTTCGCCTGCGCCTGCACCAGGTTGGTGTGCTCCCTGGCCATCTCCAGCTTGAACCGGTGCCGGCGGGACTGAAGGTGCTGGACGACCCCGCCGATGCTGCCGCCGAAGAACAGCAGGACCATGAAGACGTACCAGAACACCTGACTGAACTCCACGGCTGCCCTCCCCGAGGCCCGATGCGACGCCATCACAGTAGAGGGATCTGTCCAGCTCGATCGCTCAGCGCCCGACCAGGGGCAGGGTGAAGGCGCCGGACTGGATGCCGGCCGCGTCGAAGGCGGCGAACCGGAACCCGGCCGCCAGGACCGCCGCGTGCACCGCCTCCCGGATCGGGGAGCTGACCGCGCGTGGCAGGTCCTCCGGGAGCAGTTCGATCCGGGCCACGTCATCGTGGTGACGCACCCGCAGGTCGGCGAACCCGAGGTCACGCAGCGCCGCCTCGGCCCGTTCCACCTGCGCGAGCCGGTGCGGGGTGACCTCGACGAAGTGCGGGATGCGCGAGGCGAGGCAGGGCGCGGCCGGCTTGGCGGCGACCGGCAGCCCGCACTCGCGGGCGAGACGGCGTACGTCCGCCTTGCTCAGCCCGAGGTCGGCGAGCGGTCGCAGCACCCGATGCTCGGTCGCGGCCCGGGACCCGGGCCGGTCCGGGCGCCGGGCGTCGTCGGCGTTCTCGCCGTACGCCACGGCGTCCACCCGGTGCGCGGCGAGGACCTCGTCGTCGATCCGGGTGAACAGCTCGTCCTTGCAGTGGTAGCAGCGGTCCGGCCCGTTCGCGCGGTAGGCGGGCCGCTCGCCCTCGCGGGTGAGCACCTCGACGACCGGCGCGCCGATGTGCCGGGCCACCTCGTGCGCGGCGGCGCGTTCGGCCGCGGGCAGGCTCGCCGAGACGCCGAGCACGGCGAGCACCCGGCCGGGGCCGAGCGCCCGGGCGGCGAGGGCGAGCAGCAGGGCGGAGTCGACGCCGCCGGAGAACGCGACCGCGAGCCGGCCGACGCCGGTCAGCATCTTGGCGAGCTCGGTCACCACCTCGTCGGCACCCCGCCGGCTCATCGTGCGGTCCCCGCGGCGTTCAGGCGGAACAGGACCTCGCCGGCCTGGGGGACGACCAGGGTGTCCGGATCCGCGGCCAAGGCTTCCAGGTCGATCGTCGCCGGGTCCCGATAGCCGAGGTTCGCCCCGCGCACCACCTGCTCGGGGATGCCGGTGGCCAGGGTGACGCGCACCCGCGGCCGCTCCCCGTCCACCGGATCCCACGTCCCGGCGCCGTGCAGATGCGTCGAGTGGGCCAGCACGCCCCAGTGCTGCGCGGAGAACCGGTCCCACTGTCTCACGAAGTAGTCCCGGCAGTGGTAGCCGATCTCCTCGATCTCCGGATGCATCGCGGAGATCCGGGTGATGTGCGGCGCGTAGATGATCACCTCGCCGCCGTCCGCGACGATCGGCTCCACCTTGTAGAAGCCCTTCGCCCCGGTCCACATGTCGTCGTACTTGCCCGGGATGACCGACACCACCCGGCGCACCGGCGCATCCCGATACTGCACGTGGGTCCGCGCGGAGACGTCCGCGCACGCCGCCCACGCCTGCTCCGGGGTGCCGAACGCCGCCGCGTGCAGGGCGCCGGTGCCCGACTGCACGACCAGGCACAGCGCCAGCCGGCGGGACGGGATCATCGCGGCCGCCTCGTCGATCAGCGCCCGCACCGGGGTGATCCCGCGCGTACCGATGATCTCGGCGCTGGTGATCAGCGCGCCGAGCCAGTGCGAGAAGTCGATGATCTCCTGCCCGGCGACGCCCGGGAAGAAGTACTTGTTGCCGCCGGAGAAGCCGACCACCTCGTGCGGGAAGACCGGCCCGATCACCAGGCACACGTCGTGCTCGGCCACCGCCCGGTTCAGGGTGACCTCGACGGCGCGCCGCATCCGGCCCTCGGACAGCTGCGCCACCCGTTCCTCGCCGATCAGGCCCAGCGACACCAGCGCCGCCGGCCGCCACCACTCGTGATTGCGCACCTCGAAGCCCGGGTAGGGCCCGCCGAGGTGCTGGCGCAGCTGCTCGTCGGTCATCGGCGCGTGCGTGCCCAGGGCGATCAGCACGGTCACCGCGGCGGCCCGCCCGTGCAGCGCCTCGTGCACCGCGTCCAGCAGCAGCGGCAGCGGGCAGCTGCGGGTCGCGTCCGGCACCACCAGGCACACCCGTTTGCCGCCGAGATCCTCGGCCGCCAGCCGGGCCAGCACGGAGGCGCGGACGGCGGCCGGGTCGAGCACCTGCCCGGCGCCACCGATCAGGTCAGTCATGACCGCAGCCTGCCCTCGATGCCCGCCCGGCGGCAACCGGTCACCGGAAATCGGCGGCGTGGTCGACAGCCCAGGTGGCGAAGGTCCGGGCGGGACGGCCGGTGACGTCCGCCGCGGTCGGCATGGGGTGCGGTTCGACCGGTACCGGGGCGGCCTCCGGCTCTCCTCCGGAATAGCTCTGGAAGCCGGTGAGAAAATCGGCGGACGCGGCCGCGAAACCGCCCTGGGCCAGATACATGTCGCGGGCATGGGCCGGCGTCACGGCTTGCAGCCGGACAGGTTCGCCGAGCGCCTGACCGATGGCCGCCACCTGGTCCCGGCGGGTCAGCGTTTCCGGACCATAGAGTGTGTACGCCCGGCCGTGATGACCGTCCTCCACCAGTGCCGCCGCGGCCACCTCGGCGATGTCCCGTTCGTGGACCGGGCACCCGGCACGATCCGGGAAGGGCTCGCGGACGGTTCTCTCCGCCCGGATGGACGGCCCCCACAGCCACAGGTTGTTGAGCATGAATTCGGCCGGGCGGACGTGGGTCCACCGCATGCCGGAGGCTTCCACCGCCTGCTCGACGGGCAGGTGGAAATTCGTGTCGTAGCCGGTGGTCACCGCCCCGGACGACAGGGTGACCACCCGCTCGACGCCGGCCTGTTCGGCGAGCCGGACCACGGCGGGTGCGGTCCCGGCGTACGGGAACAGATAGAGGCGATCGATGTCCTGCAATGCCGCTCGCAGGCTGTCCGGCTGCGCCAGATCCCCCCGGACCGTTGCGGCCGCACCGGGCGCGTGACCGCCACGGCTGAGCACCCGGACCTCTGCTCCGGCCTGGAGAAGGTGTTCGACGACCAGCCTGCCCACATTCCCGGTTCCCCCGGTGACAAGGATGCGCATCGCGGTCACATTACCTGCGATGGTGTTATCGCCACCCGGCGCAACCGGCGAGGTGCACAGTTGAAGCATGTCCCAAGACGCTCGCCTCGCCGGCGAAATGGCGGCATCGTTGGAAAGGCTGCGCACACTCAGCGATGAGCGCCAAGCCGACCTGCGCCGCCAGCAAGAGGCCACCAGCCCCACCACCGACGCCCAGAAGCACCGCGGCCGGATCCTCGATCGACGGGACGACGCCCTCGACCGGCGTGACGACGCACTCGACCGGCGTGACGGCGCCCTGGACCGGCGTGCCAAAGCCGTTTCCCGCCGCGATGAGGCGCTGACGCGGCGGGAAAGAACCCTCAACGACCGGCAAGCGGAGATCGAGCAGCGAGCAGAAGTCCTCGACAAGCGAGAAAGAGGCGACCAGCGGGCGTAATCCTGTAGGAGGCAGCGGGGCACCTCGAGCCGGCGGAAGCCATGGCTCGCCGAAGCGCGCCGCTGGGGCGTGCCGGTACCGCGCCTGGCGGCAGCCGAGCCCTTCTTCGTGGACGGGGAACGGGCGGACGGGTAGCAGACTCGTGGCATGCCGCTGACAATCCGCTCCGCCGGCGAGGCTGATGCCGCTGCCTGCGCGGCCGTCTACCGCCCGTACGTACTGGACACCGCCATCACCTTCGAGTCCGACCCGCCGTCGGACGCCGAGATGGCCCGGCGCATCGCGGCCGCCGTCCGGTCGCACGCCTGGCTCGTCGCCGAGGACGACGGCGAGATCATCGGCTACGCGTACGCCGGTCCGTTCGCCGCCCGCCCGGCCTACCGCTGGTCGTGCGAGGTCAGCGTCTACCTGGCCGTCGGCCGCCGCCGCACGGGCGCCGGCCGCGCCCTGTACCGGTCACTGCTGCCGCGGTTGATCGATCGCGGCTACCGGGTGGCGGTGGCGAAGACGACCCTGCCCAACGAGGCGAGCATGGGCCTGCACGCGGCGCTCGGCTTCCAGCTGGTCGGCGTACACCGGAACATCGGTTGGAAGAACGGCGACTGGCACGATGTCGCCATCACCCAGCTCGACCTCGTCACCGACAGTGAGCCACCGGTCGAACCGTGCTGACCCCGATCCGGCCCGCGGCCGGAGATTCGCCGGTGAAATAGGCGGTACAAATCGACCAGCGTTCCTGTTACTGTCCGGTAACCCGACGGTAAAGGATCTGGTCTATGCGTCGTCTCGCGATCGTCCTGTCGTTGCTCATGATGTCCGTCCTGGTGATGTCCGCCCCGGCCACGGCCCGGCCGGCGGCGACCACCGGGTTCCGCTGGAACGACATCACCGCCGCCGACGGTGTGGTGCTGAAGTCCAACGTGATCGCCCCGTCCGCGCCGGGTGCCCACCCGGCGGTCGTGCTGGTGTCCAGCTGGGGATTCAACGACCTGGAGTATCTGGCGCAGGCCCGCGGGCTCGCCGAAGCCGGGTACGTGGTGCTGTCGTACACCGCTCGCGGGTTCTGGCTCTCCGGCGGGACGATCGACGTGGCCGGGCCGCGGGATGTCGCGGACGCCTCGAGCGCGGTCGACTGGCTGCTCGCGCACACCGCGGCCGACCCGGGCCGGATCGGCATCGTCGGCGTCTCCTACGGCGGTGGGATCAGCCTGCTCGCCGCGGCCCACGATCCGCGGATCCACGCGGTGGCCTCGCTCAGCGGCTGGGCCGATCTGGCCGCCTCGATGGCCGGCGGCGACACCCGCCGGCCGCAGGCGGCATGGTTCCTGCAGGCCGCGGCACGCCTGGTCGGGCACCCGTCGCCGGAGATGAACCAGATCCTCGACGACTACTGGGCCGACCGGAACGCCGACGCCCGGGAGCGCTGGGCGCGGGGTCGATCCGCCCGGTACTCGATCGACGCGATCAACCGGAACCATCCGGCCGTGCTCCTCGCGCACAGCTACGGCGACAGCATCTTCCCGGCCGGGCAGATGCTCGACTTCTACACCGCGCTGAGCACGCCGAAGCGTCTGGAACTGGCGCCGGGTGACCACGCCACGGTGGAGCTGTCCGGGCTGGCCGGCATCCCGAACCACGTGTGGACCAGCGTGCGGCGCTGGCTCGACGAATACCTGGCCGGCGTCGACACCGGCATCGGCGCCGAACCCGGCGTGGTGCTGCGTCCGCACGACTCGACGGCGGTCGAGTCGTACCGCGACGTGGCCGCTGTGTCCCCGCACACCGATCGCCTGCTGCTGGGCGCGCCGCACGGGCTGATCCCCACCGGCGATCTGGGCACCGCGGTGCCGTCGTCGACCTGGGACCGGCAGATCCAGGCCGGCACGGACACCGTCGCCGACGGGGGAGTGGCGCTGCTGACCAACGGCCTGGAGGGCCTGACCGGCATCCTGCCGACCACGTCACTGCCGTTCGTGTCGCGCCGCGATGCCGGAGTCTGGCTGTCCGGCGCCGCGCCGGCCGGCGGCTGGCGGGTCCGCGGCGTGCCGCACCTGCACGTGTCGCTGACCTCGTCGCGGCCGGCCGGCACGGTCATCGCCTACCTGTACGACGTGAACGCCCTCGGCGTCAGCCGACTGTTCTCGCACGCGCCGGTCACCTGGCACGGGTCACCCACGGTCCTGGATCTGCCGCTGCAGGTCACCGCGTACAACCTGCCGGCCGGTCACCGGCTAGCCCTGGTCGTGGACACCAAGGACCCGCTCTACTTCGACGCGAACACGGCGGGGTCCACCATCACCTTCCACGGCGGCTCATGGCTGGACGTACCGTCGGCCTGAAGTTCCCGGACCCTACTCGTGGGTTACCGCCTCATGCGCCGGCCGGACGGGTTATACCCGTGACAGAGGTGATGTGGCGATGGCACGTCGACTGGCAGCGCTACGCCGGGGACAGCGGGCGCTGCCGTGGATCGGCGTCACGGCCGCATTGGCCCTGATGGCCGGAGCGTGGCTCTGGTCGGGTGCGGTCGCGCGCCACGACGAGACCATCGCCACGGCTGCCGCCCTGGCCACGGATGTTCGTGCCGTCGAGAACGAGTTGGCTCGCTATGCGGACGTGCTGGCTGCCGCGGATGCCGCTCTCTCGACGGGAAAGGGGGACGATTCCGCCCTGGCCGCCGTCTCCGGCGGCTTCGACCTGCCGCACCGGTATCCGGGTGCGCTGGCGATCCTCGCCATCGACCGGGATGCCGGTGGGGCAGCTGTCGTCCGGACGGCGCAGCCACAGCCGGCCCGCGGCTACCCGATCGGCACCGACCTGAGCACGGTGCCGCAGGCAGCGGCGACGTTCGGCATCGCGACGCAGGCCAGGCGCCCGGCGCTGAGCGCCCCGATACCCGCCTCCGGCGCCATGGCCGGCACCGTCCTGGCGATCCGCGCCGCCGGTGCCGACCGGTACGTGGGCCTGCACCTGGACGTCCAGCGCTTCCTCGACGGCCTGTACGGCCGCGCGGAGATCAGCGGCAACGTGCGCATCACCGATGTGTCCCACACTCCCACGCTGCTGGCCGTGTCGGTGGACGACGGCCGGCCCTCGGCGCGCACCGACGAGGTGGCCGCCTACGGCCGGCGCTGGCAGATCGGCTACACCCCCACGGGCACGGTAACCGTCGCGGGGGAGCGGACCTACCGGCTGGTGCTGCAGTCCGCGGCCGCCCTGTTGTGCCTGGTGCTGCTGGCCACCGTGCTCGGCCAGGCTCGGTCGCGGCGCCGCGCCGTGAATCTGGCCGAGCGCCTGTCCGAGAGCGAGGAGCGCCGCAACCGCCTGATCGACACGTCGCCGATACCGATCCTGGAGGTCGACCCCCAGGGCACCGTCGAGTACGAGAACGGCGCTGCCGCCCGCCTGCTCGGCCACCGACCGGGTGCGGTTCTCGGCAGCCCGCTGCACCTGACCGTGCACCGGGCCGACGGCGAGCCGGAGTCGCTGAGCGTCACCGAGGATCTCGACGGTGAGCCGATGACCATCGAGACCGGTGCGGGACCGCGCTGGGTGATCGCCTACTGCACCGACACCTTCCGCGGCCGAGGACGGCTGCTGCTGCTCTCCGACGAGACCCCGCGGCACGAACTGCAGGAACAGTTGGCGCAGGTGCACCGCATGGAGGCGCTGGGCCGGCTCGCCGCCCGCATCGCGCACGACTTCAACAACCTGCTCACCCCGATCGGCGGCTACCTCGACCTGGTGCTCACCGGCGGCAACGACCTGGCCGCGGAGGACCGTGACGCGCTCACCGAATGCCGGAAAGCGACCGGCCGGGCCGCTGCCCTGGTGGATCAGATCCTCGCCATCAGCCGTCAGCAACACGACGGCACCAGTACCGTCACCGACGTCGCCGCCGGAGTCGCGTCGATGACCGGACTGCTGCGGCGCATCATCGGTCCGGACCGCCATCTCGAAGTCGGGCTGCCGCCCGACGACGCCGGGCGCCCGTTCGCCGCAATCGAGCCCACCGCGCTCGAGCAGATACTGGTCAATCTGGTCACCAACGCCCGCGATGCCACCCCGGCCGGCGGCCGGATCACGGTCACCGTCGACGCCGGCGACACCGTACGGATCAGTGTCGCCGACACCGGCGCCGGGATGGACGACGAGACCCTCGCCCGGGTCTTCGACCCGTTCTTCTCCACCAAACGCGACCACGGCGGCACCGGTCTCGGGCTGGCCACCGTGCACGCCATCGTCGACGGTGCCGGCGGTCACCTCGCCGTCGAGAGCCGGCCCGGGCAGGGAACGACCTTCACGATCGCCCTCCATCGTCACGACGCCCCGCCGTCCGATCCCGCCGCCGAGCCGGCGGCCGCCACAGCGCCACCGGCAGCCGAGAACCAGACCGTCCTGCTGGTCGAGGACGACCCGCAGGTCCGGCAACTGGCCCAGCGCATCCTGCAGCGCCACGGCTACCGCGTACTGGCGTGCGGCACCGCCGAGGAGGCCGAGAAACGCTACACCGAACAACGGGCCACGATCTCCATCCTGCTCACCGATGTCATGCTGCCCGGCATGAGCGGCCCCGAACTGGCCCGCACCATCGCCAAGGTCGACCCCGACCTGCCCACCGTCTTCATGTCGGGATACTCCGACGGCGAGCTCACCGACCAGGGGCAGGTTCCCGCCCACACCACCCTGCTGGCCAAACCGTTCCCCGCCGCCGACCTGACCCGCACCGTCGCGGAGGCACTCGCCGATGCCCCGTGAGCCGCACCCCGACGCCGCGCCGCCGGCACCGATGACCCGACGTCGGATCCTCGCCACCACAGCGGTCGTGTCCGCTGCGCTGCTGACCGGCTGCCCGCACCCCGAGAAGTCCACCCCCCGCGACACGCTGGCCAAACTGCGCCGGACGCGAGTGGCGCGCCTGGCCGTCGCCGGTGAGGAGCCGTTCGGCTTCGTGGACGCCGGCGGCGAACTCACCGGCGCCATGCCGCAGATCGCCAGGGAGGTTCTCGCCGCGATGGGCGTCCCCCGGATCGAACCGCTGGTGATGGATTTCACCAGTCTCATCGACGCCGTACTGTCCGGCAACGCCGACATCGTCGCCGCCGGCATGTCCATCACCACAGCTCGCTGCGCACGGGTGGCGTTCGCCCGTCCCGACTTCCGGCTGCCCCAGGCGCTCGCCGTCCGCGGTGGAAACCCGCTGCACCTGGCCGACTACGCCGGCATCGCCGCGCGCCCCGGCACCAGGCTCGGGGTTCTGGCCGGTGCGGTCGAGACCGAATACGCCACCGCGGCCGGCGTACCGGAGGAACGGATCATCCCGTTCACCGGCTCCGACCAGCTCACCACCGCGGTGATCGCCGGCGACATCGACGCCTTCGCCCTGACCAGCCTGTCCGTGCGCCGGCTCGTGGCCACCACCGCACCCGGCGCGCTCGACATCACGCCCAGCTTCACGCCGATCGTCGACGGCACACCCCGCCTCGAACTCGGCGCCATGGCCTTTCATCCCGGCGCCCCCGACCTGCTCGACGCCTACACCGCCGCGGCCGCGAAGCTGCGCAGCTCCGGCACCATCGCCCGGATCCTGCGCGCCTGGGGATTCGAGAATCAGGAGATCGCCGACGGTACCGAGCCGGGATGCGTGTCCTGAGGCGGATCGGGCCCCGCCGGCGGCCGATTGCCTCAGGTCCGCTGCGGCCGCGCCGACTGACATGGGGAAGCGTCAGACATTAGTACGGGAGGAGGCGGCACAGATGATGAAGCGTCCTCGCGCGTGGATGGGTTTCCTGATCGGCGGCATGCTTTTCGTCGCGCTGTATCTGTGGCTGCCCGACAACGTGTACGGGGTCCTGGGGTGGGACGGCGTGGCGGTGGCCGGTGCCGTGGCCATCGTGGTCGGCATCCGGCGCAACCGGCCCGCGGGAGCGGCCGCCTGGTGGCTGCTCATGGCCGGGCAGCTGGCCAACGTCGTGGGCGACATCATCTACTTCGTCGCCTCCGGCAGCGGTGGGGTCTTCCACCCGTACGACGTCCCGTACCTGCTGGGCTACGCGCTCCAGGTGACCGGGGTGCTGGTCCTGCTGCGCCGGCGAGGCGCCGGCCGGGACTGGGCCACGCTCGTCGACTCGATGATCATCACAAGTGCGTTCGCGCTGCTGAGCTGGGTTTTCCTGATGAAGCCGGCGGCCGCGGAGGCGTCGCTCGGCCTGGCCGGCCGGCTGATGGCGATCTCGTACCCGGCTCTCGATCTGCTGCTGGTCGCCATGGTCGCCTGGCTGCTGACCGCCGACGGGGCGCGCAACATCGCGTTCTTCCTGGTCGCGACGAACATGGTGGTCTTCCTCGTCGGCGACTACTTCTGGGCGTTCGCCAATCAGACCTCCTACGACCCGGGCACGCTCGGCGGCCGACTGATCGACTGCACGTACCTGACCGGCTACATCGCCTTCGGCGCCGCCGCGTTGCACCCGGGCATGGTGGAGATCGGCCGGCCGGCCGGCCCACAGCGGGTCCGACCGATGACCCTGCACCGCCTGATGCTGCTCACCGCGGCCACGCTGATCGCGCCGGCGCTGCTGGCCTGGCAGGCGTACCGCGGTGCCGGCCGGGTCCTCGACGCGTACGCGATCGTGACCGGTTCGGTGGTCATGTTCCTGCTCGTCATCGCCCGGATGACGATGCTCGTCCGGCAGGTCCAGGCACAGTCGGCCATCCTCGCCGAACACGCCGATCTGCTGCGCGAGGCGGCCCAGCTGGACCCGCTCACCAACCTGCCCAACCGCCGCGCCTGGAACGCCGCACTGCCCGCGGCGCTGCAACACGCCGCCCGGCACCGCGCCCCGCTCACCCTCGCCGTGCTCGACCTCGACCACTTCAAGGTCTTCAACGACACGCACGGCCACCAGACGGGCGACCGACTGCTCACCGAGGCGACCGCGGCCTGGTCGACGAACCTGCGTTCGACGGACGTGCTGGCCCGCTACGGCGGCGAGGAGTTCGTGGCCCTGCTGCCCGGCACCACCGCAGCCGAGGCCCTCGACCTGCTCGACCGGCTGCGCCCGGTCACGCCGATGGGCTGCACGTTCTCGGCCGGCGTGGCGACCTGGGACGGCGTGGAGAGCGGCGACGAGCTCCTCGGCCGCGCCGACCAGGCGCTGTACCGGGCCAAGGCCGCCGGCCGTGACCGGGTGGTGAGCGACGATGTCGTGGCCGCTGCCTGACATGCCGACGCTCACCGACCGCCGGACCCGGCTGACCTGGACGTGGATGACCGCGGGGACGCTGATCTGCCTGGGCTTCCCGCTGCTGCCGGCCGGGGGACTGCTCGCGTCCGTGCTGTACAACGGGATCGGCCTGGCCGCGTTCGTGGCCATCCTCGCCGCGGTGCGCCGGTACCGGCCGGCCCGGCCGTACGCCTGGTACGTGTTCGCCGCCGGCGTCATCGCGTTCGTGGCCGGTGACGTGGCCTTCGAGGTCGGTGGCCTGCTCCACGGCGAGCACCCGTACCCGTACTGGAACGACGCGTGCTACCTCGTCGCGTACCCCCTGCTCTGGTCCGGTCTGCTCCTCGCCGCCGGCGTACCGGCCCGGCGGGACCTGCCCGGCATGACCGACGCCGCGGTGATGGCCACCGGTGTCGCGCTGGTCTACTGGGTGTTCCTGATCGACCCGGCGCTGGGCGGACACGGCACGCCGCTGTCCGAGCGGGTCCTCACGGTCGCCTACCCCGGCTGTGACGTGATCATGTGTGCGGTGGCGACCCGGCTGCTCACCCGCACCGGAGCCCGCACCACCAGCGTGGCGCTGCTCGCGGCCGGCTCGGTGCTGAACTTCGCCGGTGACCTCGCCTGGAGTCTCGCGCCGACGCTGACCGGACGTCCGGCCTCGGTCATCACCGCCGTGTTCCTGGGCAGCTACGTCTGCTGGGCCGGTGCCGCGCTGCACCCGTCGATGGCGGACGCCGGCGCCGCGGCACGCCCGGCCACCAGCGTCCGCTTCGGGTGGGGCCGCTCCACCATGCTGATCGGCTGCGCCCTGCTCGTACCCGCCGTGCTGATGATCCAGGGCCTGCGTCACGACGAGATCAGATGGGCGGCCATCGGGCTCGGCGCCGTCCTGGTCCTGCTCCTGGTGACCGCCCGGATGACCGGCTTCGTCCGGCAGATCCAGACCCAGTCTTCGCTCCTCGAACGGCTGGCCATGCGCGACGACCTCACCGGGCTGGCCAACCGCCGCCGATTCGGCCGACGTCTGGGCGAGGCCCTCGCGGCCGGCTCCCCGCAGGTCTGCCTCCTGGACCTCAACCGCTTCAAGGAGATCAACGACCGGCTCGGGCACGCGGCCGGCGACGCGCTGCTGCTCGCCGTCGCCGACCGCCTGCGCCACGGGCTGGGCGAGGTCGATCTGGTGGCGAGGATGGGCGGCGACGAGTTCGCCGTCCTGCTCGCCGACGCGACGGCCGAGCAGGCCGACGCCGAAGCCGACCGGATCTCCGTCGCGCTGCGCGAGCCGTTCGCGGTGGCCGGGCAGAAGCTGCTGGTGGTCGCGAGCGTCGGCGTCGCCGACGGGGCCGGTGCCGGCGACGCGATGGAGGTGCTGCGCCGGGCCGACGTCGCGATGTACGCGGCGAAGTCCGGTGGCGGCCGGTGGCGCCGGTACGCGGCGGGACTCGACGAACACGCCGACGAGAAGGCCCGCCTCGGCGCCGAACTGCGCGCCGCCCTGGACGCCGGCCAGTTCCGCCTGGTCTACCAGCCGATCGTGGCGCTGCCCTCCGGCGACCTGCGCTACGTGGAGGCGCTGGTCCGCTGGCAGCACCCGGACCGCGGCTTCGTCAGTCCCGCCGCGTTCGTCCCGGTCACCGAGGAGAACGGGCTGATCGTCGAGCTCGGCGAATGGATCATGCGGACCGCGTGCGCCGACTTCGCCCGGTGGCACGCCGAGCAGCCGGCCACCGCCCCGCAGCGGATCAGCGTGAACGTCTCCGCCCGGCAGCTCGCCGAGCCGGGGCTCGCCGCGATGGTCGCCTCCGTACTGGCCGAGACGGGAATGCCCGCCGGCTGCCTGATCGTCGAGGTCACCGAGACCGCCGTGTTCGGCGGCGGTGTCGCCGTCCAGGCCATCGAGGACCTGCACACGCTGGGCGTGGGAATCGCGCTGGACGACTTCGGCACCGGGCACTCGTCGCTGGGCCTGCTGCAGACCGTCCCGGTGGACGTCCTCAAGGTCGACAAGTCCTTCGTCGACAACGTGACCATGGCGGGGCGGCACGCGGTGATCGCCGAGGCGCTGATCAGGGTCAGCGACGGCCTGGGGCTCAGCGCCGTGGCCGAAGGCGTCGAGACCGCGGAACAGGCCGCGGAACTGTACCGGCTGGGCTACCGGCTGGCGCAGGGCTACCACTTCGGTAAACCGGCCGCGGAACTCCCCGCCCGCCGGATAGCGGCGGCGGCCTGACCGGTCGTCTGAGGGACGGGACGCTGATCATCCCGGACTACGGCCCCTGCAGGTGCCGGAGGCAGCTGTGGCGCGTGCACACCCATGCACATACGGTGGGTTCGTGGACACTGTGGATGGTCAGGACGAGGACAAGAGTTTCTACCGGACCGTTCTGAAATACTCGGCGGGTTTGTGTCTCGGCCTGCTGCTACTCGTCACCTACCCCGTCTACGTACGGGTCACATGCCACGCCGACTTCGACGCCGGGCGCCTGGAGACGCACGACGCGACCGTACTGAGCGCGCACTACTACGACGTCTTCGACGGCAGCACGCACGGGACAGGTCAGCAGATCACGCTGCGCCTGGACAACGGCACGGAGCGGACAACACCCGAAGCTGCGAATTGGATCGAGGTAGACAAGGTGCGCGAGGGTGCCCGGGTGACGGTCGGACTGTCCCAGGGCCGCTTAGTGTCGGTAGCGGGCACCTACGTCGGACCGGGATACCTCTACTCCGGGCTCGGTCTGTGGATCATGACAGGCGCGCTCGTGCTGTCAGGCATCTATGCCGTACAGCTTCGCAGAGCCCCCGCTGGCCGGTCCAAACCGCACACCGCGGGCTACGTCACCCAGGCCCTGATGTTGTACCTTTTGTTCACCATCGTGGTCCAGTACAGCCGGTACGAAGCATGGGCACCCGTTATCGCCCCGGTCCTGGCGACGGCCATCCCGCTGGTGATCTTCTGGACGCGTCACCGCCGGCCCGCCCACGCCCTCTGACGCCGCCGAACAGCCTCCGACCCGCGGGCCCCTCACGCTGACGTGCGGCTGCTCAGAAGTCGGCTGCTACATCGCCGTACAGCGATGGGATCAGGTGGTCGTGGTCGCGCGCCAACCCTCCCCACAACCTGCGCGACGCCGCATCTGGAAGACCGAGCTCCGCCGGTGCAGCCCACGCGCTCGCTCACCACCGGACCGCGAGTGACGGTCCTGACCGGGTGCTCTCCCTCCTGGACGACCTCTGATCCACCGCCGAGAAGGCGCTGACGCTGTCGCCGTGCCGTTCGGGAAAGCATCACCGAATAGCCGATGGTCGCGCGTTCGCCGGCTCCGGTCAGTGCTGCGGCGCCGGACGCCGGGCCAGGATGCGGTCGAGATCGGCGAGCCACCCGCACGCTACGTCCGCGGTGACCGGGTCGGTGCGCAGGAGATGCAGGGCATCTTGCCCGCGTACGTCGTCGCGTAGTGAGAGGCCGGCGGCAGCCGGGACGCGGGCGGGTGCGTGCGGGTCGCTCAAATGGTCGATGAAGACGGTGCGGACCTGTGTGGTGTCGAGGTAGGAACCGGCGAGGACGCCCAGTGCCGTCGCACGGGTGTGGGGGTCCGGGTCCGCCGCGAGTTCGATCAACGTCCTGATGTGCGCGGCAGGTGGAGAACTCGCCGGGGCGGGCAGCGTCTCGTCACGCCGCGAACCGGTGACGAGGACCAGCTCCATGGCCACCCGGGTGCGGACCAGCGGATCGCGGTGCCGAGCGTGCGGCAGGATCTGACGCAGGTCGGTACCGGGCCGGGCGTGGAAGGCGAACTCGGCGAAGGCGCCGATCAGGTTGTCGAGCACGACCGGGTCCCGCTCGTCACGGATCCGGGCGGCGATGATGTCCGCGGCCTGCGCGTCGTCGAACGGCCGCTCGCGCCGACACAGCCCCTGCACGACCTCGGCCGCGAACCGCCGGTGTTCGACGGTGGGATGGGTCAATCGGGCGGCGAGCCAGTCGAACACCGCGGCATCGCGTTCCGCGCGCTCCCTGATCGTGGTGTGAGCCTGCGCGTTGTCCCACGAGTAGGGGTGCGCGGTGTGCACGGCACGCGCGGCGATCTCATCGTTCGACGTGACGATGCCCAATGCGTCCTCCAGCAGCGTGACGACCGCGCGATGCGCCACCCACACCCGGTCCTCGCGGCCGTCGGCGGTGTGCACGCGGATCCGTACCGCCGACGGGCCGTCGTCGCCGTCGCGCCACGCGGGTACCCGCTCGCGCTCCACCACGGTCGCGGGGTCGTCCAGGGCGCCGAGACGCCGGCGCAGCTCCTGTTCCGGGTCGACCGTAAGCCAGGTGCGGGCCAGAGCGAGTGCCGCTCGCAACGAGGACTCGGGGACTGTCGGCCACGACGAGTGCCCATGGTTGTGCATCAACACCGTGACCAGCATGTTCCAGGCCCCACGCTCGGCGAACCAGCTCACCGGCTCGACCCTGCCCGGCCATGCCCGGTTCGGGTCCACGCCGGCCAACAGCAGTTCCTCGACCACCTCGGCCCGCCCGGCGACGGCCGCCTCCCGGAACAGGGCGCTGCCGAGCTCGCCACCCAGGTCAATGTCGGACAGCTCCCGCAGCAGCACGGTCAACCGCTGGATATCGCCGGCCCGAACAGCGGCGGCCAAACGTTCCATCACCCCGTCCCCGTCCCCGGCCCCTTCAGATGCGATGCTCACGCGGGCAACAGGCGGTTCAGGACGGTCCGGGCCAGCGCGTCGAGTCGGGCTTGCAGGTCGTTGTCGGCGCGTCCACCGAGTTCGTCCTCCAGGCGCTCGGCCAGTGCGGCGACCGCCGGGAGCAGGTCGGACAGTGGGCTGCGCTCATGGCCCACCACGTATAGACGGTGGGTTCCCACTCCGGCGGCGATGCTGCGGTCGAGGATGCGCTCGCAGGTGTCGGCTGCGATCAGCTCCACCGCGGTCGCCAGGTCCGGTTCTGCGAGGCCTAGTTCGGCGGTGACCGCCGCCAGGTGCTGGTTAGCGTCATGCGTCGACAGCGTTCGAGCTGACTGCGCCGCGAGCGCCACCACGGCGTCGCCGTCGACGCCGGCCGCCAGCAGGTCGCAGGCCAGCATCACCGCGTGATGGGGCTCGGTGTCGTAGAGAAGTGCCCGAGCCTGTTCGGCCCGCAGCCGGCGAAGGAGGCTGTCGTCCACGGGTCGAGACTAGTGCGTTGCTATGGCTGGACTCTCGCGGTCTATGCACCGCTGCCAGCGTCATCTAACCGCGTTACTCGGACTTGTAGTGGTAGGTTCGCCCGCCGGCACCCTGAGTGAATCCGTCCGGCATGAGACCCAGCGACAGCGCGGTGTCGACGATGAGCGCCATGCCGAGACCGGTCGGGTTCTTCGGCTCAGGCGCGTTGCCGATCGTCAGTTCCTCGGGAACCCAGAGATCCACGCGGCTGGCCGTGCCGGCCCGTCGGCGCAACTCCTCGCAAAGATCCTCGACTGCGCGTGCCTCACTCATGAGGCTCAATGAGAGCACACCGTCCCGCAGCAAGAGCACCCGGGTCTGAACGCACAACCGGCTCGCGCTGACTGCCCGGCAGCGAGGCGGCACCTTGGTATGCCGAGCCTCGTCCGGACTGATCAGTGAGGGAGGAACTGCGTCAGGGACAGGGTGTTGCCATCCGGATCCCGAAACCAGGCGATGCGGTCGCCTCCGGGCGTCGTCCATACGCCGGCACCGTCCTGCTCCAGACCGTCATAACGGACGAACGTGATGCCCGCGCCACTCAGGCCGGCCACCACCGCGTCGATATCCGCAACCTCCCAGCCGAACACGGTGAACGGCTGCGGTTGCAGCTGATCAGTCTTGGTGACCCGCAGCATCGTTGTCCCGACCCGGACGACGCAGGCGAACGGCGTCACCTCTGCAACCACAAGACCGAGCGTGTCGGCGAAGAAGCGCCGCGACCGTTCGAGGTCGGTCGAGGGAAGGAAGGCGATGGGCGCGGCGGAACCGAGCATTGCTCCTCCGGAGGCAGCGGTCGAGGGCGGCACTCAGGCTATACCGTTCGCCGGCACGCGCTGCGCACTCATGGGCAGCCGCAGACAGGGCATGCCCCGGGCGGTCGACGGCGGTGGGGGCGAACTCACCGCTCGGTGAGGACCTGGTCGGCGGCGGCGGTCAGCGCGGCGCGTTCGACGCCGAGCGTGCGCAGCGCCCGGGCCACGGTGCCGCGTTGCTGTCCGCCGATCGCGGCGACGACATGCGCACCGCGCAGAGGTGACCCTGAGCCGGCCTTCGCCAGCCGCACCGCGGCCTGGAAGACCTCCTGGCCGGGCGCGGTCAGCCGATAGGGCCCGGTGGCCGGGGCGGCCTCGGGAAGCGGCCGGTCCGGTCCGGCGACCTGCACGCCGACGTCGTGCATCGCCCGCTGGTGCGTGTCGTCGATCGCCGCCCGGAACCCGGCCGGGTCGGCGCCGGCCCGCTCGAACGCTCGCCGGGCCGTGTCGTCGGGCAGGTCGAACGCGGCCAGCAGGAGGTGCTCCGGGCCGGGCAGTTCGTCACCGGCGCGCCGCGCCTCGGACTCCGCGGCGGTGAGCAGCTTCTTGATCGTGCGCATGTCCTGGATGGGGCGGGGAAGCTTCACGTGGCGTCTCTCTCCTGTGCGATCTTCGGGGCGAGCTTCTTGTGGGCGGCCTGGGCGCTGATGCCGAGTGCCTGGCCGATGTGGGCCCACGTCCACCCTTGTCGCAGCGCGTGCTCGACCGCGGAGCGCTCCAACTGGTTGGCGAGCCGTCGCAGCGCCACGACGGCGGCCAGTGCGGCGTCCGGATCCTCGGGTGAAGGGAGCTCGACCATGTCATCAACTTTAGTTGATAGCGAGATCGCCGTCAACAAAAGTTGATGATCGAGGTCAGGTGCCGGACAGGGCGTGCTCTCACCCGCCCTCGGAAAAAAGTTGAGGTGTGATGTCGAGATGACGGCAGGCCCGGCGACGTAGGGGCATGACGGCACTCATTGACCCTGAGACGGCGACCATCGCGTCGGAAATGACCAGTCGTGGCGGCTCCACCCGCATCGCGGGCTGGATCGTCACCGGGCTCGTCACCCTGTTCCTGGCCTTCGACTCGATCACCCATCTGGTCCGCGAGAAGCATGTCGTGGACTTCAACAGCAGGATCGGCGCCCCCGGTTGGTTCCCGGTCGTCTGCGGCACGGTGCTGGCGGTGTGCCTGGTCGCCTTCCACGTGCCGCGCACCCGCGTCCTCGGCGCGATCCTGCTGACCGGCTACCTCGGTGGTGCGACGGCCGTGAACCTCGTCATGGGCCAGCCCGCCTTCAACACCGCATTCGCGATCGTCACCGGGGTGCTCGTCTGGGCCGGCCTGTGGCCCTGTGACGAGCGGGCTCGGCGTCTGTTCTGATAGCACTCGACCCACAAGGAGATCCACCGTGAAGTTCATGCTGCTCGTCCATGAGACCACCCGCCCGAGCGGCCAGCCGCCCGCGGAGCTGTTCGCGGCGATCGGCGCGCTCGGCGCCCAGGAGTCGGCGGCCGGCACCCTGATCGAGGTGGGCGGGCTGATGCCGATTCAGGCCGGCGCGGTCGTCACCCTCGCCGGGTCCGTGATCGCCACCACCGACGGCCCGTTCGTCGAGGCCACCGAGCTCGTCGGCGGGTACTCGGTCTACGAGCTGCCCGACGTGGCCGAGGCTGCCCGCAAGGCTGAGGCGTTCCTCGACGCCCACCGCACCACCTGGCCCGGCTGGGAGGGGTGGGTCGAGGTCCGCGCCATCATGGAGATGGCTGGGTGACCGATCCTGCGGGCACCGTCGAGCAGGTGTGGCGACAGGAGTCGTCGCGCCTGCTCGGCGCGCTGCTGCGGATCACCCGCGACGTCGGCCGCGCGGAAGACCTGGCTCAGGAGGCGCTCGCCCAGGCGCTCGCGCAGTGGCCGCGGACGGGCGTCCCGGACAATCCCGCCGCCTGGCTGATGACCACGGCCAAACGACGCGCGATCGACCAGTTCCGCGCCGGTGAGCGCCAGGTCCGGGCGTACGCGGAGGTGGCCGTGGGCGTGGTCGAGGGGTACGAACAGAAGTTCACCGTCGACCATCTTGAGGACGACGTACTCCGGCTGATGTTCATCTGCTGCCATCCGTCGCTCACCGCTGACACCCGCACGGTGCTGACCCTCCGGATGGTCGCCGGGCTCACCACGCGAGAGATCGCCCGCGCCTACCTCACCTCCGAGGCGACGGTCGCCACCCGCATCTCCCGGGCCAAGCGGACCCTCGCCGCGGCCGGCGCCGCGCTCGAAGAGCCGGATGCGATGGAGCGAGCCGGCCGGCTCGGCTCGGTGATGTCGGCGATCTACCTGCTCTTCAACGAGGGGTACGCCGTGACCGCCGGCGTGGAATGGACGCGGCCCGCCCTGTGCCGCGAGGCCGTCCGGGTGGCCGCCGTGCTGGCTTCCGTGTTGCCCCGAGAGCCCGAGGTGCACGGTCTGCTCGCCCTCGTCGAGTTGCAGTCCTCCCGCCTGGCGGCCCGGCAGAACGCGGCGGGCGAGGTCGTACTGCTCAACGATCAGGACCGATCCGCATGGGACCGCGCCGCCATCGAACGCGGCAGTACGGCCCTCGAAGCCGCGCGGGCCCTGGGCGGTGACGGCCCCTACTTCCTTCAGGCCGCGATCGCGGCTGAGCACGCCCGCGCGGCATCGGTCCCGTCGACCGACTGGCCGAGCATCGCTGCGCTGTACGAGCGGCTGGCCCGCGTCACGGGCTCGGCAGTGGTCGAGCTCAACCGGGCCGTCGCGCTCGGCATGGCCTACGGCCCCGAGATCGGCCTGCAACTCGTCGACCAGGTCGCGGAGATTCCCGCGATGGCCGACTATCACCTCCTACCCTCGGTCCGCGGCGACCTGCTGGAGAAGCTCGGCCGCCCTGACGAAGCCGCGGCGGAATTCCGCCGGGCGGCATCGCTGGCCCGCAATGACCGTGAGCGAGCCCTGCTCATCCGTCGCGCCGATGCAGCCTCAGCGGGCACCGGGTCCCCGAACCGGATCGGTTGACCGGTGGCGGACAGGGGACCGGCATCAAGGTCGCGCTCATCCGGACGTCCTCCCCGCGCCGAGGCGATCCGCCACGACACATCGGGCCGGGGTTCGGGAGGCGACCGGTCACGCCGCCGGCCGGTCCTTCAGTGCTTCGGCCGGGGTGGTCGGTGGCCGGGGTGCGGGATTCGGGGCGATCATGACCCGGTTGCGACCGGCCCGCTTCGCGGCGTACAGCGCGTGGTCGGCCTCGGCGATCAACTCGTCGAGGCTGTGCCCGTCATCCCACGTCGCCCCGCCGATCGAGGCGGTGACCCGGAGCGAGTGCCCGGTCGTTGCGATCGGGGCGCCGGCCACGCTCTGCCGGATCTGCTCGGCCATCGCTGCGATCTCGACGACCGTCGTCTTCGGCAGCAGGATCGCGAACTCCTCGCCGCCGTACCGGGCGACGACGTCACCGCGGCGCCGTGCCGCCAGCAGCCGCTGCGACACCTCGCGAAGCACGTCGTCGCCGGCGGTGTGCCCATACCGGTCGTTGATCTCTTTGAAATGGTCCAGATCGAGCAGGAGCAGCCAGGTGTCGGGGCCGGCGTGGCGGTGCATCGCCTCGCGCAGGAAGCGCCGCGTACGCAGGCCGGTCAGGGGGTCGGTGATGGCCGCGCGACGCTGCCCGTCGGCGATGACCTTCATCCGGGCGAGAGCGAGCAGGAACAGCCCGGCGCTGGCCGCGGCGATCAGCGGTACGTGCAGCGGCGCGCGCTGGAGGTATTCCAGATACAGCAGGGCCGGCGCGGTGAGACATGTCAACGCGAGCGCAGCCAACCGGCCGGTGCTGATCGGCTGTTCCGGTGCGGCCGGGGACCGGTCCAGCGACCGCATGCTCGGGTGCAGTGCGGCGGCGCCCAGGGCCAGGGCCGAGGCCAACCACAGCAGGTCCAGGACATCCCCGGCCCGGTAGCCGCCGGTCAGCTGCAGATAGCCGTAGGTCAGATCCGCGGTGACCAGGCCACCGATCCAGAGCAGCAGCAGCCGGTACGCGGGTACGACGCGGATGTCGCCGAGGGCCAACCGGATCGCGAGGATGCCCAGCACCAGGTCCATCACCGCGGAGGCCAGGACGGTGGTCTTCACGGCCGACGAACGGGTGGCATCGGCGAGCCCCGGCGCGAGCAGGTACACCCACATCACCAGCCCCGCGCCCAACCCCACGATCGCCGTGTCGATGAGACTCGCGACATCCCGCCCGGCCGCACGGCGTCGGATGAACCCCAGCAGACCCGCCGCCATCAACGGGTAGGAGAGCAGGTAACACAGGCTGGAAGCCAGGTCCGTGTCGACATCGACGACGAAACGGTGCAGGTAGAAGATCACATCGCCGATTCCGTACGTGCCCTGTCCCGCGGCCGCCAGATACCAGCGCAGCGGTCGGTGACATCCGTGCCGACGCACGCCGATGGTCACGGCCACGGGTACGGACAGCACGACGGTCGCGTATGCCACCAGCCGCAGGAGACCGGAGCCCGGCACGAGGGCCAGCAGGAAGTATCCCGCGACCAGCGCTGTACCGGTGGACAGGTACCAACCACACTCCGCCAGGAAGGTGACCCCGGTGCGCGGTCGCTTGATCTGGGTCATGGGATCAGCATTCCGGCATACGGGTGCGGGCGGGGAGGTATCAGCTCAGCGCTCGTACCCGGCCGGGCGGATTCGCCGGTCGCGGGCCGGACGAGTTCGTCCGACCCGTCGTCGCGGCATCGGCGGCCGCACCCACCACCATCGCCCGCCATCAGCCCATGTGGTGTGCCACCCGGTTGCGCCCGCCGCGCTTGGCTTCGTACAGCGCCGCGTCCGCGGAGCCCAGCACGTCGTCGAGGTTCGGCGTCCCCTCACCGAGTTCGGCGAGGCCGATGCTCACCGTCACCGGGATCGGCCCGCTGCGCGTGACCACGGGCTCGCCGGCGACGGCGGCGCGCATCGCCTCGGCGAGGTGCGCGGTGTCGGCGAGTGAACGGCCGGGCAACGCGCAGGCGAACTCCTCGCCGCCGTAACGACCCAGCAGCCCCTGGCCACCCAGGACGTCACGCAGGCGGCCCGCGACGGCTTGGATGACGTCGTCGCCCGCTCCGTGACCGCTGTCATCGTTGATCCGCTTGAAGTGGTCGATGTCGATCATCAACGCGCTCAGCGGAGTGCCGGTACGACGGGCTTGCGCGCACCGTTCGGAGGCGCCTTCGAAGAAGTGCCGGCGGTTGTGGATCCCGGTCAGCGCGTCCGTGGTGGCCAGCCGGCGGACCTCGGTGAACAGCTGGGCGTTCTCGTACGCCACCATCCCCTGCTCGGCCAGCGCCGCCACGACGCTGACGTGGCTGTCGTCGAACCGGCCCGGCTCACGAGCGGTGAGCACGGCCACCGCGATCCGTCCGTCCCGGCCGGCCAGGGGCGCCGCCACCCAGGCCTGGGCACCCGGTGTCACCGCGTCGATTTCTGCCCACAGGCCGTCCGCGGCGCCGCGGCGTACCGCGTCGAGCGCGGCGAAGCCGGGCAGCAGCGTGGCATCGACCGCACCTGCCACGGCCGCGGCCGACCCGGTCAGCGGGATCAGGATCCCCGCGTCCGCGCCGGTGACCCGGACGAAGGTGGTCAGCAGCCGGGCGAGCGCCTCGTCGGGCACCAGGGTGCCGGCCAGATCGCTGACCGCCGCCCGCATCATGTCGGCGACGGCCCGCTGGCGTTCGGCCGTGCGCACGTTCACCTCCAACTGCGCGGCACGGGCGGTTACCAGCGAGGCGGAGATCTGCTGGGTGATCACGTTGAGCAGGTCGGCGTCGTCCTCGCTGAACGCGCCTTGGGCCAGCCGGGTGTCCAGGTACACAGCACCCATGACGTCACCGCGTGACACCAACGGCGCGATCATCACGCTGCGCAGGCCGTTGGCCACCACACTCTGCGAACGCACGGCGGTGCCGTCATCGGTGCCGGTCAGGACGACGGCGGAGCCGGTGTGATGGACCTGGCACACCAGGCTGGCCGCGTAACCGGTGACCTCGACGAGATCGGTACCGCCGGCCCCGCGCCCCAGATACGGCGTCAGCGGTCCGCCGGCGTCGCCGGCGAGGAACAGGATCGCCCGCTCCGCGGCGAAGGTTCGCATCGTCTCGTCGAGCGCGACGCGGGCGAGCTCGCCGGGATCCAGCACGGTGGCCGCCGCGGCGCTGAGTTCCTGCACCGCGTGCAGCCGGCGGCGCAACAGCTCACCGGTGACGTCGGCCGGCTGCCGGCGGCTGACCGTGGTGCGATGGGAGCCTGACCGCTCCAGGAGCGCGTGCCCGGCCCTGGCGCGGTGCTCCCACCCGTGGTCGACGGCGATCGCGACGGCCAGTTCGGCTTGCCGGTCCGCGTCCGCTCGGCGGTCGAGTGCCCGCAGCGCCCGGCACCGGCCCACCGCGACGAGGTGAGCCAGCAGCGGCAGATCCATCCCGCAGCCCAGCCGGTCGGCGTGACTCAGCTGGGTCAGCGCCTTTTCCGCCGCGCCGGTCAGCTCGAGGTAGTCGGCGAGCACGGCGTGGTGGAAGGCGCGCAGCACGTCGTTGTCGGCGGCGCGCCCGAACGCGGCTACGGCGTCACGGGCGAGCCGGAGCCGGGCCGCCCGCTCCTGCGGTTCGGCGCTGCGGCACCGGGCCAGTTCGGCCCAGGCCAGGTAGAGCCAGAAGTTGCGCTGCTGCGGCCAGACCCGCCGGGGCGTGATGCGCCACCGGCGCACCTCCGCGGTGAGCGCGTCGATGTCCTGCGTGTCCGGGAACTCGGCGGCCATGCAGGCCCGCGCCATCATGATGTTCATTCGCCGGCCCTGGTCGTCCCCGCGACCCCCGGCGGCGGCCAGCATCCCGCCCAGGCGTGCCTGGGCCTCGGCCCGGTTGCCGGACATCGCGGCGACCTGCACACCCACCGCGGCGATCGGGTTGCCCGGCAGCACGAGGTCCTTGGCGAGGCGGTCCCGGCCCCGGTCGTACCAGGCCTGCGCCTCGCGGGTGTAACCGCGCAGCAGCAGCGTGCCGGCCAGCGCGCCGACACCGGACAGATATTCGCCGGGCGGCAGCCACGTGCCGTGTTCGCGCAGCATCTCGCGGATCGCCGAGCCGGTGGCCGGCCCGAAACCGGCCACCGCGTCCGTTCCGGTGGCGCGGCTCCACGGCACCCGGGTGGTCAGCCGGGGGTCACCGACGGCGCGGGCCGCCCGGTCGGCGCGCGCGTAGCAGCGCTCGGCGAGCCGGGACAGGCGCACGGCATCCGCGATCATGGCGAGGGCGGCCTGCACGCGGGCGTATTCGGGGCCCGGGCCGAGACGGTGGACGGCCGGCAGGGCGCGGAAGTGGAAGAGGGGGATCAGCATCATGTGCATGCCGACCGCAGCCGCCATCGCCCCCGCGTCGCACAGATCCGACACGACGCGATCCCGCTGCCGGGCTGCTTCGTCACGCCCGGAGTACCGGTGCCGTCGCCGGCCAGTGGACCATCCCACCAGCAGGTAGGCCAGACCGGTGATCACCTGGAGCAGCACGCTGGACGGCACGGGCTGCCCGAGTTCGCGCAAACCGGCCCGGACCGTCCGCAGCGCCTCGGTGGCGGCGAAGTCACTGTGCTGGGCGTGCGCGATCTTGGCGAGTAGATCGGCCCGGCGCAACGGGTCGGATTCATGCTCCAGAGCGGCGGCGAGTTCACGCTCGGCGGCGGCCAGGTGCCCGGCGCGGAGGCTGGCCACGCCGCGCTGGCGGTGGAACAGCCCGTCGAGCGGCACGCCGGCGTCCGTGGCGGCCTGCTCGGCCAGATCGAGGAACTCCAGTGCCTGAGCCGCGGCGTGGTTGGTCAGTGCGGCATCCGCGGCGGCCCGGCAGGCAGCCAGCGTACGCAGCGGATCCGCCTCCGGGCCTGCCGCGGTGTAGTGGCGGGCGATCCGGTACCGGTCCCGCGAATCCCCGGTGTCAGCGGCGTCGAGGTGCTCGGCGATGAGCCTGTGCAGGACTCGTCGCCCGGCGGCGTCGACGTCGCTGAGCAGCGCCTCACGCAACCGCTGGTGCAGGAAGGCGTGCCGCCCCCCGCCCGCCGGCTCGAGGATGCCGCGGGCCACCCCGTCCTGCACCGCCTCCAGCGCCGCCGGCAGGCCGGTGTCACAGACTTCGGCCAGCAGCGCGGCGGTGAACGGAGCGCCCACCGCGGCCGCCGCCACGAGCAGCCGCCGGTTCGTCTCGGGCAGCGCCCTGGTACGGGCCACCACGAGATCGAGGACGTCGGTGGGCAGGTCCAGCCGGTCCAGGCCGTACTGGTCGAGCCGCCACGAGCCCCACTGCGGGAGCAGCACCCCGGCGTCCAGCATGGCGTTGAGGTACTGCAGCGCGGCGAACGGGTTTCCCTCACTGCGCGCCAGGATCTGCTCAACCAGCGACGACGGCACGGCGGCGTTGCCGAGATGGTGCGCCATGAGGGCGGCCATCTCGGCCTCGTCCATCGGCGGCACCTCGATGATCGGCACCTCGGGCGCCCAGGCGGCCTCACCGGTGCGTTCGGTGCTCACGATCAGCACCGGCGCCGACGAAGCGCTCAGAGCGGTGAGCACCCGGCTGGTGGCGTCGTCCGCCCACTGGACATCGTCGACGTGTACGAGCAGGCCCTTCGCGGCGTGACCGATCCGGTTCAGAAACGCCACGGTCGCCGTGACCAACTGGTCCTGACGGTCCTCGTCGGCCAGTTGCGGCGCCCGCAGGATGTGCCGCAGCGCGGGCGACAGCAATTGAAGTACGGCGGCGCCGTCCCCGGCCATGGTGCGAAGGCGCTGCCGCGCTTCCTCGGCCGCGGCCGCCGGAAGCCTGTCGACCTGGTCCAGGTAGCGTTCGAGCGCGGCCCGCAGCGGCGCCATCGCCGGTGCGCCGGGCGCGCAGAGCAGGGTCAGCACGGGGTGGCCGGCGGCTCGGGCACGCCGCGCCAGTTCGCCGGCGAGCCGGGTCTTGCCCGCGCCGGGCACACCGGCCAGTCGCACCGCTCCCGCGCGGCCCGTACCGGCCCCGGCCCAGTGGCGCGTCAGTTCGGCGAGTTCGGTCTCGCGGCCCACCAGCCGGCCCCCGGTGCCCTCGACTCGCCGTTCCTCCGCCGAGTTGTCGACCAGGCCGCGCAGCACGGCCGCGACGTCGTCGCCGTCGGCATACCGGTCGTCGGGGTCCTTGGCGAGCAGCCGGGCCACCACGGCGGCCAGGGCGACCGGCACCTCGGGATTCAGATCACGCACCGCGGGTGCGGGTTCCACGGCGTGCATCCGCACCAGCTCGGCGACGTCGGTCGAGGCGAACGGTGCGCGCCCGGTGAGACATTCGAAAAGCACGACACCGAGGGCGTAGAGGTCGGCGCGGCCGTCGACCGGGCGGGCCAGCATCCCGGTCTGTTCCGGTGCGGCGTAGGCGAACGTACCGGCGGCGGAGTGGCCGACACTGTGGTCCTGCCGGGCGGCCAGCCCGAAGTCGACGAGTTTCGGCCGCCCGTCGGGGAGCACGATGATGTTCCGCGGCGTGACGTCGCGGTGCACGATACCGACCCGATGGGCGGCGGCGAGCGCGGCCGCCAGCTCAGCGGTGATGGCCACCGCCTCGACCACGGAGACCGGGCGCTGGTCCCGCAGCGCCGCCAGTGACATCCCCTGCACGAGTTCCATGATCAGGAAGGGCGTCCCGTCGGTCTCGCCGACGTCGTACACCCGGCCCACCGAGGGATGATCGACGCAGGCCAGCAGCGCGGCCTCGCGCCGGAAAGCCGCGGTGGCACCAGCGCGGTCCAGGACGTCGGCGTGCACCATCTTGAGCGCGTACTCACGGCCGTCACGCTGCACCCGGTAGACCGAGGCGTGGGTGCCACGACCCAGCTCCTCGAGCATCTCCAGCCCGGCCACCGACGGGCGATGGGTCTGCGGGCCGGCGTCGACTGCCGCGCTCATCGCTGACGCCACATCGATAGGGACGGGCGAACCCGGTGAGCAGGGGAAGGAAGCCGGGTACCGGTCATCCGTCCATTCCAGCGGGCGGGCGGAGTTGCGCCGGAGTGCTCCGGTTGCCACTCGGTAGTCGCTGTCCGCAGGTCGTGCCGGTCACTGGGCGGCCAGGTGGCTTCGGTCCGTCGCCGGCGGTCATCGCGGGGACAACGACCGGCCGGACCGTGCGCCTTCAGGTTCTGGTCGGCGCGGTGGCCCGAGTGCCGGCCCGGGCGTGGTGCGGCCCGGTTGCTGTCGAAGCCGGCGGTGCCGTTCGCCGGGAACCGTCCGACCTGGTCGTGAGCGCCCCGAAAGCCAGCGAGAGCCCCGTCAACAGTCCGGCAGTCGTCCAGGACACGTCCCCATCAATACCTGGCACACTTCCGGCCCACCTGGTCAGCGGCGACAGCAGGTCGAACACCGAGGTCGCGAAGAGCAGACCAAAGAAGAGGGCCGGCGTCATGAGTCCACCGGCGAAAGTCATGCCCGTCCTTTCCCACGGGGTTGCCTGCGACCTGCCCAGCCACCAGATCCCGGTGAGCAGCAGGCCTGACACCGCCGCTTCCACCCACAGCCACGCCAACATGTTCTCCGTCGTCACCGCACGAATGGCCAGCGCCACGACCCAGATCACTGCGGCCACGGTGACCGCCATGGCGCGCGCTCGGGTGAATGGTGTCGCCGTCTCCAGCGCGACCACCAATCCCACACCAGCGTGCAAGGCGACCACGGGGAGCACGGCCCACACCAGCTCCGGCTCGGCATTGCGGCCAGACGTCACGAAACTGACCGCCAGCCCGACCGGGATGGCGATCGCCGCGACCACTCCGAAAACGTGCCGATCCGGCGACACCATGGCCCGACCGGCCCGCCGGCAGCCCACAGCCGCCGCTGCAACCACAGCTCCGGCAACCGACAGCAGGGGCAGCAGCGCCGAGCCGCCCACGTCGGCCCGATCGAGCACAAGGTCGACACCGGCCCAGACGACGACGCCGACCCCGGCGACCGCAACCGCCGACCGAGCACCACGAGCGAGCACGACAAGCGCCAGGCAGCAAGCGAGGGCGGCTCCCCAGCGCACATCCCGCGCCCCATACGACAGGTCTGTCTTGTCGTCCCACCACGGCGAGCCAGGTTCACACAACGGCTGCAACACCGCCATGCCGTACGCCCAGAGCCCGGCACCACCGAACGCGACAACGGCCAGTACCGCCGTACGCACCTTCTCGATCATGGCTTGGCAGCCTAGATATGCAGCGCAAACGTCCCCGGCCGCGCGACCCCTGCCGCCTCACCTCGTCCCGCAGACCATCCCGGGACCACCGTTGGTTGAGGCGAAGTCAGGGGGAAACGCTTATTGATCTTCTTGCCGGCCTCATAGCCCCGGCTGTCGCCGCCGACGGTGGCGGCAGAGCTCACCATCAAGACACCAAGGCGAGGTAACAGATGATCGCGGCTGTCGCCAGTAACAAGAGCCATATTGTGGAGGTGATCCGGTGATGAGTGACGAGCAGCAATCGCGCACCGTGGTGGGTGAGCGATTCGACAAATGACGTCATCATCGCCCAGGCGCTGCTAAAAATGCACAAGAAAAGCGATATTTTCTTGAATGCCGTATCTGCCGGGTTTATCAATAAGGCGCCCAGCATCAGGCCGATGGCGACAATGAAGCAGATCGCCGCCAGCAGCCGAACGACAAGGAAATCGGAATGTCCTTCCTCTGTCCGCGGAGGACCTCCCTTTTCCTCGGCTGCCGACCATCGCTGATAGCTGTCCAGAAATTTCCATGAATAGTTGCCGAAGAGCCGGTCCAGCACCCAGGCGACGCCCGGCAGCAAGATCAGGGGAAGCTTCGCCAGCTTACCGCTCCCGGCCATGCCGCTATCATCTCCGGTCATGCGTCCGTCGGTGTGGGTTACGCCGCCGGCAGGCTTGCGCCCCGGCCGTGAGCAGGCGTAATGGCCCGCTTTGCAGCGGCCTGTATCGTGTCGTCCGGCCATGCAGTGACGACGACGAATCAGAGGTGCTGATGGACGCCGCCGTACTGGCAGTGCAGCAGTGGGTCAACGCCACGTACGCCGGGGTCTCCGGATATGTGGTGGTCACCGAGGACGGCAGCGCCGGACGCCAGACGATGGCCGCGCTCACCCGGGGACTGCAGCACGAGCTGGGGATCACGGCCCTCTCGGACAACTTCGGCCCGGCGACGCTGGCGGCGCTGACCGCGCACGGCCCGATCGGACCCGCCGAGACGAATCGCAACCTGGTCAAGATCGTCCAGGGTGGCCTGGTCTGCAAGGGCTATGCCGCCTTCCGCCTCGACGGCATCTACGGCACGGCCGTGACCGCCGCCGTCACGGCCCTGATGACCGACGCCGGCCTCACGGCGCGGGCCGACGGGGCGGTCGCCCCGAAGGTGTGCAAGGCCCTGCTGTTCACCGACAGCTACGTGCTGGAGTCCGGCGCCTCCGCGCCACTGCGCGCCGCCCAGCAGTGGCTGAACGGGCGCTACCTGAACCGGTCGGCGTTCACCGTGCTGGCCTGCGACGGCCGCCGCTCCCGCGAGTTCCTGACCGCGCTGATCTTCGCCGTGCAGTACGAGGGCGGCCTGACCGACGCGCAGGCCAACGGCAACTTCGGCCCGCTGACCCAGGCCGGGGTCAAGAAGAACGGCCTGATCAAGGCGGGTTCCTCCGGCCCGTGGGTGCGGTTGTTCTCGGCCGCGCTCACGCACTACCCGGCCACCCCGGTGTTCACCGGCGACTTCGACGAGTCGCTGGCCGCTGCCGCCCGCGCGGTGCAGCAGTTCTGCGGGCTCCCCGTGAGCGGCGAGGGTGACTTCGCGACCTGGGCGTCGTTGCTGATCAGCATCGGTGATCAGGCCCGCCCGGGCACGGCGGCGGACACCGTCGACGAGGTGACCCCGGCCCGCGCCCAGGCCCTGGCGGCGGCCGGGTACCGCACGATCGGCCGCTATCTGACCAACGTCGAGGGCAGCGGCTTCGACAAGAAGATCAAGCCCGGTGAGCTGGCCACCCTGGCCGCCAACAACCTGCGCCTGTTCCCGATCTTCCAGACGTACGCGGACTCGGCCTCCTACTTCGGCTGGGGGCAGGGTTACGCGGACGCGCTCACCGCGCACGACGTGGCGGTCGGGCACGGCATCGCCGCGGGGGCGGTCGTCTACTTCGCCGTCGACTACGACGCGACCGACACCGAGGTCACGCAGCGGGTGATCCCGTACTTCCTCGGGGTCGACGCCGGGTTGCGGCAGCGCGGTGGCCGGTACTCGCACGGCGTCTACGGCGCCCGGAACGTGTGCAGCCGGCTCGCGGCCGAGGCGTTCCCGCGCTGGAGCTTCGTCAGCGGGATCACCTCGGGCTGGACCGGGAACGTGACCTACCCACTGCCCGCCAACTGGGCCTTCGACCAGATCTCCACGATGGACGTCGGCACCCTGGAGATCGACAAGTGCGTGCAGCGGGCCGGCGCCGACCCGGGGGAGGGCGCTTTCGGCTCCGCCGCGACCGACCTGTCCGCCTACCTCGACTGGATCGACCGGCTGCACGAGCTCGCGGTCGCGTTCGGCACCGGCGATCCGGGCGAGCGGGTCCTGGAATACCTGCGCGCCGGCCGCTACGACAACTGGCAGACCCGGAAGCTGGCCGGCGGCACGAACGCCGCATTCGTCAGCTACGTCGACAGCACCGGGCTGGCGCGCGTGCGCACCTACCGCGACCCGGTCGCCGGGGTGGACGTGGACGTCAGCCGGTGGGGTGCGGCGGCGCTCGCCGATCTGCGCGGACGGGGCGACGCCGGAGGTTGGGGCGGTGACCTGATCGCCTTCTACGGCGGATGGCGGTTCACGGCTCCGGCCACCGCGGCCCGCGACTACTGCGCGGCGTACCTTGCCACCAGCGAGAAGCCGGCGGCGCTCGACCTCGCCGGGCTGGTCGCGGACGTGGACGCGTACCTGGCCGCCGCGGCCCTGCGCGCGGGCACCACGCTCGGCGCCCACCTGCGCGGAGCCGATCGCGGTATCCGGTTCAGCCGGTTCTACCGCGGCCGGTTCGGCAGCGACCCGAACGCCGCCGCGACCGCGGCACAGAGCCTGCTCACCGGCACCGGCGACGACGTGGTGACGGCATACCGCACGGCGCTGCTGCGCGGCCTGAGCACCACCCCGGTGACCGTGGACGACCAGCTGCGGCAGTTCTGCAGGGGCTTCGCCGACCGGCTGGTCGCGCTGGCCGAGAAGGAGCAGATCCACATCCGTCGAGGAAAGGTGTCCTGATGCGGCGACGTACCCTGCTGGCGTCGGCGGGAGCGGGAGCCATGCTGACCGTTCCCGGGCTGCCCCCGGCCGCGGCCGAGGCCGCTGCCAAACCCACTCTGCGTACGTACGCCGTGCAGGGCACCGACCTCGCGGTGGCGTTGCTGCCCGGTCCGGCCGCGACGATCCTGCTCTACGCTGCTCGCCGCTTCCACTACGAGATCGACGCGCTGCGCTCGGGTGATCTCGTCACCGACGCTTCGGGCACCGTCCTCGACATCCGGCCGGGGTGGTATCCGGCGGGCGCACGGGACGGCTTCCTGCCGTACCAGCTGATCGTTGTTCATGACATCGTCGCGCAGTGCGACGGTCTGCTCCGCTGGGGCGGCGACGAGCGTACGCCGCGCGAAGGACGCTTCGCGATCGCCGTGGCGCCCACCGACCACCGCCTGCGGGTGCTGGCGAAGCGCCTGGACACCGATGCCGCATCACCGAGCCGCCGGGTGGGGGCGGGCACCGCCCTGCCGTTCACCACGGACCGGGTGCGGCGGGCGCAGTCGCTGCGTCGCAGCATGATCCGGTAACGCTCGGCGCCCCTTGCCGCCACGAGGGAGCGGACTTCTCGGCCCTCCGAAAGTCCGACGTCCCTTACCGGGCGGCTGCTGCCGCGCCGCGGAGCGGCTCCACGGACGGACGGCCGAAATGGTATCCCTGGGCCAGTCGATAGCCCAGCCGATGCAGTTCGGCCGCCTGCTCCGCGGTCTCGACGCCCTCCGCCACGGCGATCAGTCCCAAACCGTTGGCCACCTGGATGAGCGCGGTGGCGATCACCGCGTGCCTACCGGCCATGGTCACGTGGTCGACGAACGACTTGTCGACCTTCAGTACGTCGACCGGGACGGTGTGCAGCAGGGTCAGGGAGGAATGCCCGGTGCCGAAGTCGTCCAGCGCGATGTGGACGCCGAGATCGTGCAGCTCCTCGAGGGTGGTCACGGCGACCCCGCCTTCGAACACCGCGGTCTCGGTGACCTCGACGAGCAGGTGATGCGCCGGCATTCCGGCCTGCAGGAGGATGTCGGCGACCAATCCGGCGAAGTTCGGCTCGGCCAGTTGACGGGCGGACACGTTGACGCTGATCTTCTCCGGCGCGCCCGCAGCCTGCTCGCGCCGCCACAGCATGAACTGTCGGCAGGAGGTGCGGAGGATCCACTCGCCCAATTCCACGATCAGACCGTTGCGCTCGGCGACCGGAATGAAGACGGCCGGGCTCACCGTTCCCCGCTCCGGATGATCCCAGCGGATCAGCGCCTCGACGTAGCGTAGTTCGCCGTCCGGCAGATCGACGATCGGCTGGTAAAGCAGGTGGAACTGGCCCTCGTCCAGGGCGACCCGCAGCTCGGCGCCGATCCGGGCTTCCTCGCCCGCCCGCCGGTCGAGGTCCGGCGTGTATCGCCGGGCGCGAACCCCGGCTGCCTTCGCCGCGTACATCGCCAGGTCGGCGCGGCGCAGCACCTCCACCGGATCGGTGGTGTCCTGCGCGTCGGCGATGCCGATGCTTCCGCTGACCAGCAGTTCGTGGCCGTCGACGTGCACCGGTTCGCGCAACGCCCCGGTCAGCCGTGCGACGATCGCGTCGCCTTCGGTGGTACCCGCGCCGGGTACAAGGACCGCGAACTCGTCGCCGCCCATCCGGGCGACCGCGTCAGCGTCGGGCAGCGCGGTTGCCAGCCGCTCGGCGACCAGGCTCAGCAGGCGGTCGCCCACCACGTGACCGAGCCGGTCGTTGATGCTCTTGAACCCGTCCAGGTCGAGCAGGCAGACCTGGACGGAGCCGGCGGCAACCGCCGTGACGAGCCGTTGCTCGAAACCTCGGCGGTTGATCAGGCCGGTCAGGTCGTCGTGCAAGGCGAGTTTTTCGAGGCGGGCGGACTGTCGCTGTACCTGCTGCACGAAGCCGGACAGGCGGGTCAGGACAAGCAGGAAGAGCACCACCGAGTCCACTCCGATGGCGATCCAGTCGACCGGTTCCTGCCGGAGGCCCTGGGCGAACAGCACCGCCGGCACCAGCAGCGTCGCGGCGGTGATGGTGGCCAGACGGCCCCACCCGAACCGGACCGGGCCGAGCCCGCCGGTCGCGACCGCCGGCATCGTGGGGTGTAGGGCCGCGCCGGCCCAGCACACATAGCTGAAAACGAATCCGGCGTTGACCACGGTGCCGATGTGGGCGTTGGTGCTCAACGAGAACGTCCAGAAGACCTCACCGAGGAACATGATCATGCTGCCCGTGGCGAGGAGGACCACGCTCGGGGTGCGCCCACCCGGCCGGCTCAGCATGCGGACCACCACGGCGAGCATGAGCACGTCGCACGTCGGATAGGCGCCGCTCACCAGACGTTCCACGAGCGGGGTGCTACGGTCGCCTAGCGTCGGTTCGACCAGGAAGACCCAGTACACCAGACCGACCGCGGTCGCGATGATCGCGGCGTCGATCACGCCGGCGCGATCACGAGGCCCGCGATGGCGTGCGACGAGCAGCAGACCGGCCCAGAGGACGGGATAGCCCAGCAGGTAGAGGCCGTCGTTGTACCAGAGGTGCAGATGTTTCCCGGTCACCGCGACCATCGCCTCGAACAGCACGTCGCCGGCGACGAAGGCACCGATGCCGGCTGTCAGGACGTACCACGAGCGGGCGTCGGCCGGACGGTACCGGCGGACCGCGGTCAGGATCGCCGTCACCGTGGCGGCGCCGATGATGTAATAGATGAGCCGGCTCGGCGCCGAGTCGGCAGGAAGAACGGCAAGGGCGACGCAGAACACGGCGCCGGTCGTCATCCAGGTCCACCACAGTCGCACGTCAAAAGATCGGTATCCGGCGGGCCGAATTGAGCGTGTGCTGTGACACTGCCCGCCCAGTCGGCGAGGCCGCAGCGCGGCCTCGGCACGTGATACCCGAGTGCGGAGCGGACGGTGGCGGCCAGGTCGGTGATCGACCAGCGGACGGCCGGCAGCGGCCGGGAGAACCCCCAGGCCGCTGCCGGATCCGGTGGTTGTCGCTCAGCTCTCCTGGCCGGTGGTGCCCCGGAAGGCCGGGTGCACCTGGAAGTCGGCGCACCCGCCGCTCCAGGCGACGGTGGCCGACCGGCTCTGGTGCGGCGGGCTGACCTTCAGCTTGGTCACCGGTGTGCAGGCCCGGCCGTCCTTGCCGGCGTTGAGCGCCTCCACCACGGCCGACACGACGTCGCCCTTCTCCAGCAGGAGCGGCGAGATCTCGTCGGAACCCGGTGCCTGGCCGCCGGCGAAGCCCCGCGGGGTCTGCGCGACGGGCACCTTGGCGCCGGACGCGGTGTACGCGACGACGCTGGGGTAGCCCCTGAACCAGCAGGTGGTTCCGTTGTTACGGAAGTGCACCCGTGCCATGCTGTGACCGGTGGCGCCCTCGGCCGGATCCATAGTGATCTTCAGCTTGGCGCTCGTACAGTTCGGGGCGACCGGATCGCCGGGATCGCTGGTCGGGTTGACGTGCGGCGGCTTGGATCCCGCGGACGCGAAGGCCGCCGGCATGCCCACCAGACCGACGAGCAGACCGGCCCCGACGGCGACGCCGCCGGCCATCTGCACAGCGCGACGACGCCGCTTCGGCGTACGGGAGAGCTCCCCGACCGCGGACGATTCCGGAGTTCTGATCTCGTTCAGTCCGGATGACTGCTGCCGGTTGTCGTTCTCACGCATGCTGTTTTTGCCCATCTGTTGATCGGTGTTGACGTCTATTGAGACGTCGGTCGTCACCCGATCTGTTGCCTCAGGGGCGAAAAGTCTTCGGTACGGTCATTCGGAAGCCGAGAGCGCCGGCTACACCGATGGCGCTGTTGCGAGCTGAGGAGCCTCAGACGGTGCGAGGGTACCAAGGAAGTCCCGGGCCCAGTAGTCGATGTCGTAGGCGCGCACCTGCTCGCGCATCCGGCGCATCCGGGTGCGCAAGTCCTCGGGGTCAGCGTGGAGAGCGGCGAGGATGGCGCGTTTGACGTCGTCGGTGTCGTGGGCGTTGGTCAGGAACGCGTCGCCGAGTTCCTCGGCCGCTCCGGTGAACTCGCTGAGAACGAGTGCTCCCTGCTCGTCCCGGCGGGCGGCGACGTATTCCTTGGCGACGAGGTTCATGCCATCGCGTAACGGGGTGACCAGCATGACGTCGGCGGCGAGGTACAGGGCGACGAGTTCAGCGCGGTCATAGGACTGGAACAGATAGTGCACCGGCACGCGGCCGATGTGGCCGTATTCGCCGTTGGTGCGCCCGACCTCGCGCTCCACCCTTTCGCGCAGCTGCTGGTATTGGGTGATGCGTTGCCTGCTGGGGGTGGCGACCTGCACCAGTACCACGTCGTCGTTGGAGATCTCGCCGTCGTCGAGCAGATCGTGGTACGCCTCGAGGCGCTGTTCGATGCCTTTGGTGTAGTCGAGACGGTCAACGCCGAGCAGCAGTCGCCGTTGACCGCCGAGTTCCGCTCGGAGCTCCTGAGCCCGCTGCTGCACCGCGGGGTCGGCAGCGAGTTGGTCGACCTCGGCGACGTCGATGGAGATCGGGAAAGCCCGGGCGACGACGGTACGTCCGTCGACCTCGACGCGGTCGTCCTCGGGATCCAGTCCCAGCAGCTGCCGAGTCAGCCGCAGGAAGTTCTGCGCCGCGAGGGCGCCCTGGAAGCCGACCAGATCGGCGCCGAGCAGCCCACGCAGCAGCTCACGACGGCGTGGCAGCTGCATGAACAGTTCGACCGGGGGAAAGGGGATGTGCAGGAAGAAGCCGATCCGCACATCGGGGCGCAGTTCGCGCAGCATCGCCGGCACCAGGAGCAGCTGGTAGTCGTGAACCCACACGGTCGCGTTCGGTGCGGCCACGTCCGCGGCGGCCTGGGCGAAGCGACGGTTCACCGCCTCGTACGCCTGTCGCCATTCCCGGCGGTGAGTCGGTTGTTCGACCAGATCGTGGAACAGCGGCCAGATGGTGGCGTTGGACTGGCCCTCGTAGTAGCGGTCGACGTCGTCGGCGCTCAGCGACACCGGCCGCAGGTACATGCCGTCGACGTCGAAGGGTTCGGTCTCGGTCCCGGCGCTGCCGGTCCAGCCCACCCAGGCACCACCCTGCTGGCGCACCACCGGCTGCAGGGCGCTGACCAGCCCTCCGGGACTGCGTTCCCATCGGCGCTGCCCGTCGGTGTCGGTCACCTCGTCGACCGGCAGCCGGTTGGCGACCACTACGAACCCGTGCCCGTCAACGGCGACACCTGCGTCTTTACTCACGCCTGCGGAATACCTCCGGGCCGTGAAACGAAACATTTCCGGCTTGTTGCCGAGCCCTCGACTCGGCTGGGCATCCTCAGCGTCGCCGAACGGGTCATGCGCCGACGTGGATGCCGGGTCGGCGGGCCGGGTCGGGTTCGTTCTCCCGGATGATCTCGCGGACGACCGGGGCGGTATCGCCGCGGCCGAGCAGGAAGTAGCGGATCATGTGCACCAGCGGGCTGCCCTCGGCCCAGGCGAAGTAGCAGTGCGGGCGTACCCCGGTGACGTCGCGCAGGGCGAGCAGGATCGCCGCGATGGCGTTCGGCCCGGCCGGAGCCTGCGCCCGGAGCACCCGGTGCGGGCCGACCTGCACGCCGTGCACGGCGAGGGTCTCGCTGAAGTCCGACGGGTCGATGACGTCGATCTCCAGGAAGATGACGTCGGCGCTGCCGGGCACGGGGTTGTTGCCGCGTTGTTCGCGTTCCTTGGCCCGGTACTCGGCGGCGTTCCCGGCCTGCCGGCGGTTGGCGATCAGGTTGATCTGCCCGTCGTGGTCGATGGTGTCGGTGATGAATCGGCGGGCGGTGTCGTCGAACTCGATGCGGTCGGCGCGCAGCTCGGTGGTCCGGGCGACCCGGGAGATCAACGAGATGGTGATGATGCCGGCGATGAACATCGCGGAGATGGCGATACCGTCGGGTTTGTCGATGATGTTCGCGACCAACGCGTAGGTCAGCACACCGGTGAGCAGCGCGAAGCCGACCGCTGCCGGACGCTTGCGGTGGCGGATGGTCGAGACGGTGACGGCGAACGCGCCGGACACCATCATGGCCAGGATGCCGGTGGCGTAGGCGCCGGCCTGAGCGTCGACGTCGGCTTTGAACGCGATGGTGATCGCGATGCTGATCACGGTGTAGACGATGACCACGGGCCGCACGGCACGGCCCCATTCCGGAGCCATGCCATAGCCGGGCAGGTAGCGGGGCACGATGTTGACCAGCCCGGCCATCGCGGAGGCGCCGGCGAACCACAGGATCAGCACGGTGCTGATGTCGTAGACGGTGCCGAACGCCTCGCCCAGGCGTTCGTGGGCCAGCCACGCCAGAGCGCGGCCCTTGGCGTTTCCCCCGTCGCCGAATTCGCTGGCCGGGATGAGCACGGTGGTGACGAAGCTGCTGGCCATCAGGTAGACGCTCATGATCAGCGCGGCGGCGGTGAGCAGCTTGCGGCTGTTACCGATCCGCGAGGTTAGCCGCTGTTCGGGATCGGCGCCGTCGGCGGCGATCAGTGGCATCATGCTCACCCCCGTCTCGAAACCGGACAGCCCGAGCACCAGCAACGGGAAGGCCAGCAGAGCCGGGCCGGCCAGGGCGGTGAATCCGCCGCCGCCGGAGGTGAGCGCCGACGTCCACGCCGACCAGGCCGACGCGTTGGTGACGATGTCGATCAGGCCGGCGCCGATGATGACGGCGTTGAGGCCGAGGAATACCGCGACCAGGGGGATGGCGACGCTGACCGCCTCGCTGAAGCCGAGCAGGAACACCCCGCCCAGAATCAGCAGCAGCACGACAGTCACCGCGACGCCGTGCCCGTGCAGTACGGCGGGGGAGTGCGGGTTCTCCAGCAGGTGCAGACTGGCGTCGGCCGCGGACAGGGTGATCGTGATGAGCCAACTCGTGGCGACGAAGCCGAGCAGGACCAGAACGAACAGCTTGCCGCGCCAGAACGGCAGCAGTTCCTCCAGCATGTGCACCGACCCGGCGCCGTGTGGGCTCTCCTTGGCGACCCGCCGGTACATCGGCAGCATCCCGAACAGGGTCAGCGCGACGATCAGCAGGGTCGCCAATGGCGAGGTTGCGCCGGCCGCCACCGCGGCGATGCCCGGCACGTAGGCGAGGCTGGAGAAGTAGTCGACGCCGGTCAGGCACATCACCTTCCACCAGGCGTGCTGCTCAGCGTGCGCCTCACCCGCGGCCGGGCCCACCGGCTGCACGCGATGCTTGAGCATCCACTGCGCCAGCCCGCCCGCCGGCTGCACTCGGGCACCGGGAGTGTCCACCACTGCCGGTACCGCCAGCTCCCGGGACTGGCGTTGCCCGGGTCCCTGTGCGCCTGTCCTTTTCGCCACGAGACGCCACGCTACGACATCACCACAGCAACGCCATGGGCAGCATCCGGACGGCGGTCATCGGTCGTCGGCACTGCACCAGGCGTGTTCTGTTGCGGCGCATGAGAAGAACGCTCGCGGTGCTCCGTCGCCGGCCCGGGCGATGCAGGCATCCCGGGCCGGCGGCTCCTATGCGGTCAGCACTTCTTCCAGGCGACGTGGTAGACGGTGTCGATGCGCCCGTCGGTGGAGTCCATGGTCAGGAAGCTGGTGGCGGTACGGCTGGACCAGCCGCGGTTGACCCGCAGCTCGGTGTTGACGTTGAGGTAGCGGTCCTCGCCGCAGGGCAGGAACGACAGCGACCCGATGCCCACGGTGTCGGTGCGCTGCCAGTCGGTGTCGGCCGGACCGGAGAAGTCGTGCCGGATGCGGGTGGACTGCGGCTCACCCTGGAAGTAGTAGTTCGCGCTTTCCGAGCCGGTGGCGCCGCGCTCGAGGTGGGCATAACCGCGGTAGTCGGCACCGGCGATGGCGAAGGTGTAACCCTGTGGGACGTGCACGTTCAAGGCGAGTTGACAGTTCCTACGAAAGTCGGTGGGCCCCGCGTCGGGGCCGGTCTGGGCCGTGAACTTGCTGTAGGTGACGGTGAATGCCTTGTTGTCCGGCGACACGGTGACCTTCGCGCTGCGCTCCGGGCAGCCGCTGCCGTTGGCGGCGGCCACGGTGATGGCCATGTCCTCGCCCGGGACGATCGTGGACGGCGCGGCGTGCGCGGCCGTGCCGGTGCCGGCCAGTGAGGCGAGCAGGGTGGCTCCGGTGGCCAAGACCTTCAGCATGCTGGTCGTTCCTTCCCGATGGGGTTGCGTAGAAGCAGAGTGCGGATACCGCTCACTCGTCCGAAATGTACGTTCTGTGGCTTTATTCCGCCAGGCCGGCGCTGCTGAAGTTGATCTCGTGCGGGTGACGAATGGGGCGATCCTGGCCGTTCGGTTGACCTTCAGGATGGCCATTCGGCCAGCGGCGGCATAGTCGAAACGGTTTATTCCGCAGATGCGGTTCATATTGTCGGATCATTTCTTTACGTCATCCGAATGGCGTAAGGGCATCCGAATTCTCGCCCGGATTACCGGCCTGTGATCCGATCGGTTCGCGGTGTCAAGCCGCTGAAAGAACTGATGTAGCCATCGGAGGCGAAAATGAAGAGCATTACTCGTGTGCTCGCTGTGGGCGGCCTGGGGCTGGGTGCCGCTCTGGTGATCGGTGCGGGGCCCGCACAGGCCGTCGACGCCACGGCCCAGCCGGCCGTGCACGGCGGGTCGGTCCAGGCCGTCGGCCACTGGGACGACAGCGACGTCGTGGGATATTTCCGGACCCGGTTCGGGTGTGAGCGGGTCGGCCGGCTCGGCGAGTACCACGGTCGCTGGGATGACTACGACTGCTCGCGGGTGTGGTCCGGGTTCAACCGCGGCGCCTGGGTCCTGGAGGTCGCCACCGACGACTGGAACGGCGACTGGGACGACGACAACTGGTACCACGGCTGGTACGACAGCTGGCACGGCGGTGACTGGGACCGTGGTGGCTGGCACCGCGATCACGGCGGCTGGGACGGCCACCACCGGGACGGCTCCGCGAAGGTGGCGGTGTTCCCGGTGAATTCCGGCGCCCGATCGGTCAGCTGATCTCACGCCGTTCGCGGGTCACGCCTGTTCCGGCGTGGCCCGCGAACACCCGAGCAGAAGCGTGGTGCGGCTGTCGGTGAGGTCAAGCCGACGTATGCGGGTAGTTGTCGGCCGGCTGTGGAGATTCGCCTGCCATGCCGCTGCTTTCCGGTGCCCGTGAAAGCGCGTCGCCGACCGCGGTGAGGAGGTGGTCCGCAGTGAAGGGCTTCTCGATCACCGTAGCGTCGGTTTTGCACAGACGGTTGGGGCCGAGGTTGCCGTCGATGTACCCGGAGATGTAGAGCACGGGCAGGCGGGGGTCGGTGCGACGCAGGATCTCGGCCAGGCGCGAGCCTGACATGTCGGGCATGACCACGTCGGCGATCAGCAGGTCGCAGCCGCCGCAAGCGTAGGCAGCCAGGGCATCGGGGCCACTGACGGCGGACCGGACCTGATATCCGCCGTGGGTGAGAATACGAGCAACGCTCGCGGCGAGCGCCGGTTCATCCTCGACGACCAGGATGCTCTCGCCGTGTCCACGTGGCGGTGCCGCATCGGTGCGACGTGCCGAAGCGAGGCCGTACGGCACGTCGACGCTGGGGAAGTACAGCCTGAAGGTCGTGCCGAGGCCGAACTTGGAGCAGACGTCGATGCTGCCGCCGGCGGTGGTGACGATGTCCAGGACGGTGGCCAGGCCGAGTCCGGTGCCGTGCCCTTTCGGTTTGGTGGTGAAGAACGGTTCGAAGATGCGGGCTATGGTTTCCGGAGGCATCCCGGTGCCGGTATCGGTGACGGAAAGCTGGAGGTAACGTCCGGCCGCCACCGGTGGGTGGACGTTCGCCTGGTTCTCCTCGAGGTCCACGGCGCCGGCCGCGATCACCAAGGTGCCACCGTCGGGCATCGCGTCACGGGCGTTGACGGCGAGGTTGACCAGAATCTGTTGGATCTGGCCGGCGTCCGCACAGATCTTGACGGGCTCGGGGGAGCGCATCACCACCAGCTCGATGTGTTCGCCGAGAGTGCGGGCGAGCATGGCCTGCGCTTCGTCGATCGCGGCGTTGATGTCGAGAATCTGCGGCTGGATGGCCTCGTGCCGGATGAAGCCGAGCAGTTGCGCGGTGAGCCCGGCCGCCCGTTTTGCAGCCTTGCGAATCTGGCCGAGGTCATGCAGCGTCTCGGGCGAAGCGTTCTCGGCGACGAAGTCCGTGTAATTGAGGATGATGGCCAGGACGTTGTTGAAGTCGTGGGTGATGCCACCAGCCAGGTGCCCCAGGCTCGCCATCCGCTGAGCCTCTTTGGCTCGCTGCTCGATTGCTCGTTGTCGCGCTTCGGCGAGGATGGCACCGAGCACCGTCAGGGCGGCGGCGACGATGCTCAGGATGAGGATGTAGCGCCGGGTGGCGGCTCCCACCGCGTCGAGCCGGCCGAGACTGGTTTCCTCCGCCGAGACCGACAGCGCGGCGGTGGCATCACAACCGCCGGCGATCTGCCCGTAGAGTTTGATCTCTTGGCCGAGGACGAGTTCGGAGGCGGCCCTGCGGTCCGCCGGCTTGCCGGTGCGGTACAGCTCCACGACCTTCCGGTCCACGGTCATGAATTGCTCGAACGCCCTCCTGACGGCATCGACGGTCGGTGCCGCCGGAGACGACGTGGACAACAGTTCCAGGGCTCCCAGATCTTTGTCGAACTTCTGGGCCGCGTCGAGGAATTTCGCACGGCTGGGTGAGGTATCGGCCGTGGCTTCCGGCTCGCCGCGGATGATGTCCAATGCGTATGCCGTCTGCCAGCCGTTGAAATCGGCCGCCCGGAATTTCACCTGCTGTGCGGATTGAGCCAGCCGCTGCGCCCGCTGTGCCTGACCGGCCATGGCTTCCTGCCGGTAGGATACGGAGTAGCCCAATACAACGACGGCCACCAGCACCACGATGGTGATCGCCGTAACCAGTAAGCGCCTTTCATACCGACGCTTCGACAGCCAGCTCATCTGCTGCATACCTGCCTTCCGCTTCTTCGCTGGAGCCGTAGCAATGCCCTGTTGCTGCCCCATCGTCCGTTTCTGGGAACGGTGACTCCGACACCCCTATTTGATGGCGATTGTCCCCGCGCCGGTCGAGTAGTGTGCTGTTTTGGTGGTCAGACAAAACCTGGGCGGTATTTCCGCCACCACATGCGATGGTCAGCCCGCCGTTGAATCGGAATGAGCCTGACCCGACAGGGGTGGAGAGGGCACGTCATCGGTCTTGCGCGCCGGTCGGTAGGCATGGGATGGAACTACATCGAAATCGATCGGACCTGTCGGATGCTCGGTGGGCTCTTCTCGAGCCCACCTCGGCTCAGTGGCGAGAGGGGTGGTCCGGTGGGCGCTCGGATCGGGCGACCCTGGCCGTTCATACGACCCTGTCCGGGGCTGTCCGATCCGACCCCGGTCTGGTCATAGTTGTCCGGAGGTTTCGAGCGTCCTGATCCAGGACCTGTCGAAGGGCCACCGGGTGGAGCTTGACATTCTGGCCATGGCGGGAGCTGCCGCATTGGTGCAAGCGGCGACCACCGAAGCGTGGGGCACGGTGAGCAGACAGGTCGCCGGGGTGCTGAGCCGGGGCAACCAGAGCCGGCGGGCGGTGATCGAGCATCAGCTCGTGCGGACCCACGAGGTCCTCGGTTCGTCACCGGGCGAGGAGTCAGCCGCCGCCGAGGAAAAGACCTGGGCGATGCGGTTGGCGGACCTCCTCGCGGAGCGACCGGAGAGCCGGCCGGAACTCCAGGAACTCGTCGACACCCTGCGGCCCCCGCAGTCGGGCGTGACGATCGGTGATCATGCATTCGTCGTCATGCAGAATCACGGCGAGGCGCACCAGACCAACAACTTCGGACCCTCCTCTCCGTCCCGGTGACCCGGTCGTACACGGATCCGCGGCTGCGGCTGACCGACCGGATCTGCCGGATGGGTCTGCAGGACTGGATGTTCGGGGGCAGCGGAAAACGTCTCGCCCGGGCGCTCGCCGCGGTGGAAGCCGGGTTCGACAGCCCGCCCCTGGGACGGCCGGTGATCCGTCGCTACCGCCGTGCGCTCCGACTGGCGCTGCGGGCCAACCCGCGGGAGGCCGTGGGCCTGGTCAGACGGTACAACGCCAGGATTCCCGCGGACCGCTATCACGAGGCATTTCGTACCGGGGACGCATGCTGGTTGGCCGCTCATGTAGCCGACGGCGACCAGTACGCGTTCGCCGCGGTGCTGGAACTGGCGACCACGCTGGGCCTGCCCGGCCTGCAGCATCACGCCCGGGACCGGATGTCCGCCGTGCTCGGCCGGTCGGCCGACGTGAACGAGGTCATCGGGCAGCTGCGGCGCTGGTCGCAGCTGCAGCTGCTGGACCGGGACACGGCGACCCGGGTGCTTCGCGCGTGGCTCGACCGCACGCCGCTGGAGCGCGACGACCGGGTGTGGCAGGCGTTCTTCGGTGAGCTGCCGGAGTCGCAGATGCCGGACCTCTTCGAGGTGCGCTGCTTCGTCGGCCGGGGCGCCGATGCCGTGCGTCTGGCCGACGGCAGCGTGTCCCGGCTGCGCGCCGCGGTGGACGTGTGTGCCCGCTCCTCGTCGGTGATCGACGTGGACGCCGGTCTGGCCGCGGCGCGCCACCAGCGCTGGAGCGTCGAGGTCCGCAACCTGCTGGTGCGTCGAGGCGATCTGCTGGTGGCGGACCGGCTCTTCAACGAGGCCCTGCTGTCCTATCAGGAAGCCGGCCGGACCGATCGGGTGAGCGAGTGCCACGAGTGGCGGGGCCGCTACGGCATCGCGTTCGACACCTGCCCGTTGCATCTGACCGACCGGCTGATCCGGCTGGCGGCGCGGTGCCAGAACGATGTCCACGACCTCGCCGACCGGGGTGACTTCGTCGGTGCCATGAACCGGGTCCGGGCCGTGCTGGACCGGCTGGATCTGGCGGCTCACTCCGCGGATGTGCTCGAACGCGCGGGCGCGACCGACGTCGTGGCACGGTGCCAGGCGGCGGTGGCGGAACAGCGCGACGAGATCCTTCACGCCGGCCGGTTCCACTTCGGCGCCACGACCCCGGTCGCCCACGCCGCGTGGAGCCGATTCGAGGAAGCCGCCGGTGATCTCGTGATGGCGGCCCAACAGGCCGAAGCGGCTCAGGAGTCGCTTCGGGCGGCCCGGCTCTATCGCGCCTGCGGGCAGTTCGGCCGCGCGGAACGGATACACCAGAATGACACGAGCGTCGAGGCGCTGCGGGACAGGGCCGAGACCCGCCGAGCCGCGGGCGACGCTCTGGGAGCGGCCCAGATCCTCCAGGAGACGGCTGATCTCGACGCCGCGATCGATCTCTACATGCAGGCCCGGGAGTTCGGTGCCGCGATGGCCTGCCTGCACCTGCTGCACACCGACGGGGTCATCGAGGACCCCCGTACCGTCGCCTGCCTGCGCGGCGCCGGCGACTATCCGGAACTGGTCGCGCTCTGCCTGCGGTCGCTGGCGGCCGGCAGCCGACCGGCGCGGGAGGAATTGCGGTTGCTGCGCGCCGATCCGATGGTGCCGGCCGCCTTGCAGCAGGACATCGACGCCGCACTCGACGATCTGGAGGCAGGCAAGCGCGAGGCGTTCGAACGGCTCGCCCCCGGCTGGGTCGCGAAGGCCAGGGAGGAGATCGACCGTCGTTTCGCCGGCATCTGGGGACTCGACCTTGGCACCAGCACTTGCGCGGTGGCCGTGTTTGACACCGCGACCGGCCGCGCCGTGCTCTGCCCGACGGAAACCGGTGAGCATCTGTTCGCCTCGACCCTGAGCCTGGACGTGCACGGTGACGAACTGGTCGGGCTCGCCGGCGAGCGCCTGCTCACCACCCGACTGGTCGGTCACATCGCCGCGGCCAAGCGCGCGATGGGCACCAGCCGGAGATTTTCCATCGCCGACCGGGAGTACCGGCCGGAGGAGGTGGCGGCCCGGCTGATCGCACACGGTCGTACGGTGGTCGAACGCTTCCTGGCCGATCGGGTCGCCGACCTGGTCGCCGCCAGCGCCCGGGCGGAGTTCGGGGTCGTACCCGATGAGCTGCTCGCCCGGGCAGCACGGGAACACGACATGCGGCTGTCGCGACCGCGAGTGCTGGTCACCGTGCCGGCCTATTTCACCAACAACCAGACCGCGGCGACCCGGGCGGCCTGCTCGATCGCCGATGTCGAGCCGGTTCTCCTGCTCCGTGAGCCCACCGCGGCCTGCGTCGTGGCCTCCTTGCAGCACCATCTGAACGGCGCCGTGGTCGTGATCGACCTCGGCGCCGGGACGCTGGACGCGAGTTATGTCGAGGTCTCCGACGGGGTGCACCGGGTGCGGCAGGTCCAAGGGGACACCCGGTTCGGCAGCATCGACTTCGACCACGCCATCGTCGAGGAACTCGTCGCCCGGCTCGGCCGTCAAGGTATCCAGGCACCGGCGAGCGGGCCGGCCCGGCAACGACTCGAGGTCGCGGCCGAGCATTTGAAGATCACGCTGTCCTCTGTCTCGGAGGCCGAATACGTGCTGGTCGGCTTCGCCGACGAGCGGAACGTCACGCTGACCCTGTCGCGAACCGACCTGGCCTCTGTGCTGACCGCCCCGCTGGGCAGACTGCATCGCCTCTGCACCCGATTCCGGGACGAGTTGCCGAGGTCGCCGCACCATCTGGTGCTGGTTGGCGGTCCGATGCGTTCGCCACTGGTGCGCGAACTGGTCGAGAAGGTGTTCGGGCTGAGCGCGACCGGGATCCAGGACCCCCGCACCGCTGTCGCGTGCGGGGCGGCCCTGCAGTCCGCTGTCATCGACGGCAAGCTCCGACAACGATTGATCCACGACGTGACCTCGTTGTCGCTGGGGATTCAGGCCGCCGACGAGAACGGCGTGGTGGGGTACTCCCGCATCATCGAAGGCAACTGCCCGATTCCGGTGACCCGGTCCGCGATGTACACGACTCACCGCGACCGGGCGACGGGCGTCCGGATCCAGGTTTTCAACGGCGCGGTCGACAGCGGCTCCCTGATCGGTACGTTCTGCCTCGAAGGCCTGCCGCCGGCACCCCGGGGGGTGCCGAAGATCGAGGTCACCTTCAGCATCGATGAGAGCGGTGTCCTGAAGGTGACGGCCCGGGAGATCCAGACCGGCATCGTCGCGAGCATCAAGATCATTGACAGCACCCTGCTGGCGCCCAGCGAGGTCGACGCGCTGTCCCGCCGCCACCACGAGCTCGCCGTTCAACAGGAGCTCCGTCATGCCGGGGACCGGCTTCGCCGGGAGCTGCGGACGCTTGTGGCGACCGTCGTGGCGCGCGACGTCGACGCGGCCTGGCAACGGTTCTGCGAACGCAAGGCGGCACACCGGCCCTCGGCTCGTGCCGACGCCGGTACGCAGCAGATCCTCATCGAGGTGTTCCGGGACGCGAACCAGACCAGCATCGACCTCGACCTGGTCCGGGTGCCGCTGCGCGATCTGCTGACCAACGCCCAGCAGTACCTGGACCGTCCGGCTGCCGCCGAGGACCCCGCCGGCGACCTGGCCACCGGACAGCACCTGCTGCACGCCGTCCAGCGGCATCTGGCGCGGCTGGATCCGCTACTGGCTCGCATAGCCCGGTGGAACGCCACGCTGGCCCAGCTGACCATGGCCGACCCCGATCCGCTGCGACGCTTCCGCGATCTGCACGACACCCGGGAATTCGTCCGGGCACTCGACTCGCTGCGCACCCACGGTGTGCCGCTGACCGACGCCGCGGACATCACCCGCCACCTGAGGTGCCTGGCCGAGACCGGAGATGCGGAGGCGTACCGCCGGGTCCTGGTCGCGAACGCCGCCGGTCTCGGTCTCGTGCTGCCCGACCCGGACCGGCCGGAACGATTCCTGGACCCGCTGCGGGACACGCTCGTGCGGGTCGACGTCGCCCGGCATCCGGACCGCACCGGTTGCTGCGGCGTACTCGTCCGCAACGACCTCGTCCTCGTCCCCGGAGGGCTCACCGAGCACACGACACCGGCCGACGTCGAGATCGTGGGCGGTGCGGGACCGGGTCCGCTCGTACCGGCCGGGCTCCTGACCTCCACCGGCGGCGGTCCGGCGGCGATCCGGCTCAAGGCCGCGGCCCCGATCGGCCCGATCCGGCTGGGCCACCCGAAGTTGCTTCGCGTCGGCGACCGGGTGTGGGCCGTCGGCGGTCCCGGTTCCGCTCCGTTCACCGCCGTTCCCGGCTTCGTCAACCGGTTCGGGCCGACCTGCGGGAGCGGCCCCCGGACGCTCGCGATCGAGATCCCGGGGCCGGTCACGGACGGCCCGCTATTCAACGACCTCGGCGAGCTTGTCGGCCTCCGCTCCGGCACCTCGGCGGTGCAGGTGGAGAGCCTGGAGTCGTTCCCCGGTCCGGCCTGATCAGGGCGGGATGCGCCAGCGCTCCATGGCCGGACGGATATGTCGTGCCGTGCCAGCGCATCCCGCCCTTGAGGACACCGGATGACCCGGTCATCTGCTGGATTGCTGCGGTTGGTTTTGCGGGGCATCTCTTGGCGTGCTTGCGTAATCTTGACCGTAGGGGGCAATAGCTGTGGCATGAACGGGTGGATCACGGGGCGTCCTCCTGCTGTCGATGAGGTAATCGCCCGTTGGGATGTCGAGCGTCCGCCGCAGCTGCAGGATCTGCGCCGCGAGTTGCAACAGTTGGTGAGGGCCGGCCGGATCGCGACGCCGGCGGACGCGGATGACGTGGCTGAGCGGTTGGTCATCGTGGTGACGGAGTTGACGAGCAACGCGCTGCGGCACGGTCAGCCTCCGACGATCGTGATGCTGTTCCGCTCCGATGGCCAGGTCATCGTCGACGTGGTCGATCACGACGAGAACAGTGTCCCGGCCGTCGACCGGCATCGGGCGCCGGCGCGCGGAGGCTTGGGGCTGCAGGTCGTCCAGCGTCTGGCCGTGGCAGTCGGCTGGTACGCCGCAGACCGTGTCAAACACGTCTGGGCATCCTTGACGCTGCGGACGCATTGACCCATCCTCGAACGCCGTCGGCTCTGCTGTCCGGTGGCAGGTGTCCGAGGGAGTGAGTAGTCAGGTGTCGCCCGGGATTCACGTCTGGCGGACATGAGAGGGATCGGATCTGCCTAGGCGGGGTACCCGGTATTGCGGAGGACGCTCCTCGAGGGACCCCGCTTCGGAGCTGTGGCGATGCGGTCCATCCGCCAGCAGATGCTCGACCGCTTTGACGAGATCCTTGTTGGTCATGGGCTCGAACAGGACTGAGCAGGCGTCGATGCCGGCGAGCCGCGGGTCGTCGAAGTGCAGCGTGCTGCTGAGGATGGCCATCGGGACCGTGCTCAGCAGGCGGTGCCGGCGTATCGCGTGACACAGCTCGGCGCCGTTGAGTCCTGGCATGCTCATGTCCGCCAGGATGAGATCGGGAAGCTCGCGCTCGGCGACCCGCAGCGCCGTGAGTCCGTCCCCGACGGCGAGCACCCGATGTCCCGCCCGGTTCAAGACCAGGGTCAGGACGTCGCGGATATCGGGCTCATCGTCGGCGATCAGGATCGTTGCCATGTCCGGGCCATCAGACGCTCAGGCGGCAGTTGGTCTTACGCAAGATGCCATAAGGCCTATCGTTGCTCTACGGCACCTAAAAGCGGGCCGGAATCGAAAAAAGCCGCGGCCGATTCTGGTCATGCTGGTGACTTTCAGGCTCTGACTGTGCTGCCCAGCAAGGTTGGTCGAGGTCGGAAGCTGGCTCGCTGGCCTGGTCAAAAACTTGCGCGCTGCTCACAGAGGGGTGCCATGACCGGACACGTCGTCGCATCAGGCGGAGCTACCCTTCAGCAGGCTTGATCCGCGGCCAGTTGTCATCCTCGTCCCCGGACTCACCGCCCGCATTCTCCCACAATATCCGGATCGTCTCGTAGCCGCTGAACAAGATCACCTCTTGCGAGGACCACGAGCCTCTCTCGCCGAAGAGCCGCTCGCGGACCACCAGCGGCAGGAGGGAGTGTCGTACCCGAAGAGCCTGACCGACCCGCCGCCAGTCGCCGGCCAGCTTGATCTGAACCATGTAGTAGCCGTGGCCTCCGGGAACAGCATTCTTGCCCGACCATCGATCCGCGGGCGTGATCCGTACGCCTTTGATCCTCGCCCAGGGCACCAGCAGCGCGCGTCGAAACCACGGGCGCAGCAGGAGCCCGTCCTGAGAGATGCGGACCCGGGGCAGGACCGGTCCCAGCCGGTTGACGTCGAGCACGGCATCATCGTGGCTGCCGGCTGCAACCGGCACCACCACGGGTGTCTGGACATTGGCATTATGCAGGTGATACTTGCCAAGTGGATCATGATGCTTCCTGGTCCGGGCCGGAACGGAATCAGGCGGCTGTCACGGTGGTCGCGGCCGGCAGTTTGCATGTTGCGGACACCACGTCGCTGTTCACGAATGAGTGACCTGGGTGCGGGATGGCGGCGCGGTGGGGGCATGTGCGGCGCACGCTGTTACTGATCATGGTCTGACAGTTGGCGGAGGGGTGGCGTGGTTCCCACGGGTGGCGCGGTCCCGACCGGGGTGGCGGACCCTCGCCGGTTGGCGGTCCTGCGGGCTACCGGTCTGATCGGTGATCGGTCGTTTTCGGGGCTGGATCGACTTACTGCGATGGCCAGCCGGATGCTGGAGGCGCCGATGTCGCTGGTCACGCTGGTGGACCAGGATCGGCAGTGGTTCGCCAGCGCCGTGGGTCTGCCGGAGCCGTGGGCCACCGAGCGGCAGACGCCGCTGACATATTCGTTCTGCCGGTACGTGGTCGCCACCGAGGCCCCGCTCGTGGTGATGGATGCCCGCGCTGACGTGGGTCTGTGTGACAGTAAGGCGATCACTGAGCTGGGGATGGTCGCCTATGCCGGTTATCCGTTACGGGCTCCGGGCGGTGCGGTACTGGGCGCGTTCTGCGTCGCCGACAGCCGGCCACGCCGTTGGGAGTACCGGGAACTGACCCTGGTGGGCGATCTCGCCGCGATTGCTGCCAGTGAGGTGGCGGCCCTGCTGGGCGCCGGGGAGCTGGCGGTGGCGCATCAGGACGCTGAACAGCAGCGAGCATTCTTGGAGGCCCTGCTGGACAGCCTGGACACCGGGGTGGTGGCATGTGATCCGGCTGGCCGGCTGATTCGGTTCAACCAGGCGCTGCGGTACGCATTGGACGATGACGCGGATCCGGCACTGTCGCCGAGGCAGTGGGCGCGCCGGTTGCGGGTGCTGCACCCCGACGGGCGTCGCTTCACCGCCGAGGAGATGCCGCTGTTACGGGCTCTGGCCGGTGAACATGTCCGCGACGTCGAGCATCTGGTGGTCGGTCGCGATGATCAACGGCTGGTGTTCCGCACCAACGCTCAGCGCATTGCCGGGCCTGATGGCAGCGTGCTGGGTGCGGTCGCGGTCTCCCAGGACATCTCCGCTCAGTACCGCACCGGCCGGTTCCGCGACGCGGAACTCGCGGTGCATCGCGCGTTCATCGCCTCCACCGATCCCGCCGACGCGGCCGCAGCGGTAGTGCAGGCCGTCGGTACCGCGCTCGACTGGGCGCACGCGGAGCTGTGGCTCGCCGACGAGTTGAGCGACATGTTGCATCCGATCGCCACCTGGACCGATCCGCAGCGTCCGGCCGTGCACGTGCCGGCCAGCCTCGGCCGCGGTTCCGGCCTGGCCGGAACCGCATGGCATGAGCAGCAGCCGGTCTGGGTGCCCGACCTCGCCGCCGGCGCAGCCCCGATGACTGCCGACATCGTCACCGGCTCCCGGCTACGGGCAGCGCTGGCGGTGCCGGTACGCGGGGCGGATCAGGCCCTCGGCGCCCTGACGGTGTTCGCCCCCACCGCCGAGACCAAGGACAGCACCTGCGTCACCCTGGTCGCCGGGATCGCCGCCCAGGTCGGCGCTTTTCTGCAACGGTGCCGCGCCGACGAGCTTCGCCGGGAGCTGATCCAGTCGAAGGACGAATACATCGCCCTGGTCGGCCACGAATTACGCACACCGCTGACTTCGATCAGCGCGAACACCGAACTGCTGCGCGACACCGACGACACCACCGCATTCGGAGAGGTGCGGGATCTGGTCGAGGTCATCGATCGCAACAACAGTCACCTGCTTGCCCTTGTCGGGGAGCTTCTCGACCTGGCCGGCCTGGATTCCGGCCATACGCAACTGCATATCGCACCCGTCGACCTCGCCGCGCTGGTCGGCGAACGTGTCAGCGCCGCCCGGCCCGGGGCACAGGCGGCCGGCGCCGACATCCGGGCCCGCATCCCGCCGCGACTCACCGTTGCCGGCGACGAGGCACGGCTGCGGCAAATGGTGGGCAAACTGATCGACAACGCGGTCAAATACAGCGTGCACGGCGGCCCCGTCGACGTCGTCCTGGTCGACAATGACGGCGTCGCCGAACTGGACGTCACCGACACCGGCATCGGCATCCCCGACGACGAACGGGAACTGGTCTTTCACCGTTTCCACCGCTCCAGCCGCGCCCGTACCCACGGCATCGCCGGCACGGGTCTGGGTCTCGCCCTGTGCCGGACGATCATCGAGCGCCACCATGGCACGATCGCGGTTTCCCCTCCTGCCGACCGTTCCGGCAGCGGTACCCGGATCAGCGTCCGCATCCCCGTTGCGGCAGGCAGCGCACGATGAGACCAACGGTCACGCCCATCGGTGGAGAGTGCCCCAAGGGCTAGGATGCAAGCCGGTCCCGGCCACCTCGTTTAGCCTGATAAAGGCGATCGTCGGCGGCAGCGAACAGCTCCTTGCTGCTCATGCCGGGCTGCAACGGTGCCAGACCCATGCTCACGGTCACCCGGAGACCCGGGGCTATCCGCTGCCAGTCGTGGTTCCTGATCGCCGTGCACATCCGCGCCCCGATCCGGACACTCGTCTCCGGGTCGGCTGCGAAGATCACCCCGAACTCGTCCCCACCGAATCGGGCAGGCAGATCACACGCCCGGCTCTGGCTTCGCAGAACATGCCCGATCTCCTGTAGGACAGCGTCGCCGATCGCGTGCGAGAAGCCGTCATTGATCTGCTTGAAGTTGTCCAGGTCGACCAGTAGCAGGCACAGGGGGTCAGTTGCCGCCTGTGGATCGGTGTCCACCGTCGCGAGTCGTCGGTCGAACCCGCGCCGATTCGCCAGGCCGGTCAGCGGATCGGTCTGCGCGGCGGCGTCCGCCGAGGCGTGAGCGGCCTCAAGCCGCAGCCGATGGCGGGCCTGGCGCAGCATCGCGACCCGGTCCATCCGCAGCCGCCAGAGTTGCTCGGCATGCCCCCGCAGGGCGGAGAGCAGGCGTCCGCTCGCCGAGCCGGGCTCGGCCTCCAAGTCGACCAGGGCCAACTCGAATTGGAAAATCAGTCGATGCCGCGGCGCACCAGCACTGGTACCAGAACCAGCACACGACTGCTCAGCGGCGATCAGCTCTCGGGTGGCGGCCTCGTACTCACCGCGGTTGCGAAGGGCAACGCCGTAGGCCAGATGCGCCAGTCGAGCATCGAACAAGCGTCCCTCAGAACGCAGAACAGGGATCACCGCTTCCGCCAACTCGATGGCTTCAGCGATCGCGCCGGTCTTGGCCAGCGCACATGCCAGCACAGCGGAGACCAAGGCGCGATCCGCATCAGGGCCGGTCGTGGTCCCGGGGTCGACCCACGGCCGGGTCAACGCGATCACCGACTGATAGCGGGCGGTCGCCTCATCCTGGCAACCTACGTGCTCCAGCCGCAGAGCCCATTCCAGAAGCATCTCGGCGCGCTGGCCGTCCAGGATGGGATCGGCGGAAAGCCACCGTGGGTCCGCGACGGCTGCCGCGTCGGACAGTTCGTACAGATCCGCCCAGCGAGCCGCTTCCACGACGGAGGACATCGCGGCAAAATAGCGCCAGTCCCGCGGACACCCCTCCAGGATGTTCAGGGCCGCGGCGAGCAGGTGCAATCCCTCCTCGAGGCGGCCCATTCGTACGAGCACGTCGGCGAGATCGGCGCTGGCCTTTGCCTGAGCCACCCGGGAGGCGGCGTGATCCAGTAGGTGCCAGCCAAGGGTTTCCGCCTCGGCGAGACGGCCCAGTTCAGTCAACACGTACAGCCGGGTCTGCAGGACGCTGCGTGCCGTATCCGAGTCACCCAGCGCCTCGGCGATCCACCTGTTCTTTTCGACGACCGTGAGCGCCTCGTCGAACCGGCCAAGTGAGTAGAGCCGGTGGGGATGTACTGCCAGGTGCCGCAGCGGCCCGATGTGCGTGATGGGAACCGGCAACGCCGGGGTCGGGGCCATGCCTCCTCCTTGGCTCAGGCGCGCGTCACCTCCTGGCGAATCGGCAACGAGTAGATCTTCTTTAGCGCTCTGACCGCGGAGCCCCGCGCGGCAGCATGCGTCTGGCCGTCAAAGCTCAAGCTGGCGGCCGCGACTTCGGTAGGACCTATTCCTCCTCGGCGCAGGGCGACAGCAATCAGGCCCATGACGCGGATGCCGGGATTACGCTTGAGCACCGTAAACGTTCGTCGCAGCCTTTGACCGGACTATCAGAATCGGCTCAACCCGTGGGCAAAACGCTTCGCCGTCGCAGGGCCAAGACCGCGCCTGCATCGCGCCTGGTCGTGCTGCTGGTGGAAGACGACCCCGACAATCGGGAGATCACCGCGGCGCAGCTCACGTCACACGGCATGCAGGTGATATGCGCCGCGAACGCAGCCGAAGCCGTGGCCGCCTGCGGAGCCCACACCGGCCCGATCCACGTCCTCCTGACCGACGTTCACCTTCCCGGCGCGTCTGGCGGCGAGCTGACCAACTTGATCACCGTCCTACGGCCGCGCATACGGACGGTTTACCTCTCGGGCATACCTGCAGACCTGGCGACCCGCAGCTACCGACTCGACACCCGTGCTCCGTTCCTGACCAAGCCGTACAGCTCCGATCTGCTCGTGAACACCATCCGCCACGTGGCAGCCGGCATTGCCGAAGTGGTCAACGAAGATTGTCAATGCGCCACGTCGAAGCCGACCGGTAGTCAGAACGAAAAATGCCACCCGCATGGCGCATCCGCACAGGACCGCGCGCCGGACCAGGGTATGCGGTGGCCTCGACGCAAAATTGCTACGCCTCGGCGCAGAGCACCACAGCCTCGGCGCAAAGCACACGGCTCTCGTTGACCGCCGAGCGCTGATACGCGACGGGGCGGTCAGGAACGGATGATCGATGCTCCGCGCGCCGGCGCCTCCACAAGTGGCTAGCTTCCGGCCAGAGTGAAAACGCCTCCGACGGCGGCGCGGGTGTGCGCCGGGACGTCGTCACGCCGGCGTAAACCCCCGGCCGACAGCAGCTCGTCCAGCCGAGAAACGACTGCGCTCGGAGACAGCGGCTTGGGTAGGTAGCTGTCGGCTCCGGCGGTTATGCCGGCCTGCATGTCGTGCTGGTGAGTGTTGGCCGAGAACATGATGATGGGGATGTCCTGCGTGGCGAAGGTGCGCCGGGCCAGCCGGCACAGATCCATCCCGTTCATGTCCGGCATGTGAACGTCGGTGATAAGCGCTGCAGGTCGCGTAGTCGTCAGCAGCCGCGCGGCGGTAGCGCCGTCATGGGCGCCGATGGTGCGGTATCCGGCTTTCTCCAAGAAGAAGGTGAGTAAGTCACGAACGTCGCGGTCGTCTTCGGCGACGACGACCAAGGGCTGATCCATCAAAGGTCTCCCGGAATTAGATCCTGATCGTGAACCAGGCGTCTCAGACGGTGATATCGAGCCTGTGGCCGGGCGGAAGCTGATCGACTCGCGGCCGGCCGGCGCGGAGCCCAGACTGCTCACCGGCGATCACGCGCTGCTCGGCGCCCTGGACGGAGTCGCCAACCAGCTACCGCCGGTTGTCGCCGACCTACGTCCAGGTCTCATGGGACGGCCAGCCTGACGCACTGTACGGACGGGTGGTGGCGGCATGAGGACCTCCGATCGTGCACGCAATCGCTTCCTGCTCGGCTTCATCGGCGCGCCCGATCCGGCACGTAGCCGCCTGCGGTTGCAAGCTCGGTGCAGTTGTCGATCGACATGACCGTAGGGGCGGTGACGGTCGCCGACGCCCGCAGCGGCTCACGGGACAGGCGTCGGTCAGGTACCGGGACGGTGCCCGCTCTTGATCGAGCGCTGGGTGGTGAGGGCGACGGCAAGCAGCCCGACTGCGGCCGTGGCCCAGATGGCCGGTGTGTGGAACCGGACTCCGCTGAGGGTCACTCCGGTGAGGGCCCAGGCCGCGGCAGCAACGTACGGCGGCCATCCGCCGATGAATCCGATGATGATGCAACTCATTGCGGCTGCCGCGGCGATGGCGCTGGCCTGCAACAGAGTTCCGAGTGTCGTGGCGTTGACCAGACCCGGGGGAAGGAGGGTGACCGCGTTGATCTAGACGGCGGCGCTGCTTTACCCGGCGTAGATTCCCACGGTCCCGCCGAGCAGCCAGCGGGTGGCCCGCGGTATCTCGGAACTCGCTAGCACGGCGCGCAGACAGGCGACGAGGACGGCCACCATGATGGCGAAGATCGGCAGAGTCGCCCAAGGCGCGTGCTCGGCCGCCAGGAGCCAGGCGGCGACCAGTACGTGCACCAGGGACAGCGGCAGCTGCACCGAACGGTACGGATCCACGGCGGACCGCCGGTCGGCCAGTCCCCACACCGCGTGGGCGACAGATCCTGCGATGACGACTCCCCAGATCCCGAAGAACGGGCCGGGTGGCACAAGGACAGGATCGTTGGCCTCGCCCTGGTCGAAACCCACGAACAAAGGACTGACCGCCTGCAGGATGGCGGTTGCGAGCAGCACGCCAGCTGCCATACGGCGGTGGCCGACACGGGGCCGGGCGGCTCCGAGTGCATCGGTGAACCGGCGGGTGAGGGTCATCGGCCTGCCACCGCGCCCCTCACCGTCCGCAGCCAGATCATCGGCGCGCACTGCATCCTGCGCACCGAACCTCACCAGTTCACCCCCGAGCACCTGGCCGAACTGAACGCGGCCGCTCAGGAGATCACTGCGCTCCTGCAGGAGTACAGTGACCTGGATTGAAAGGTGCCGGCCGTCAGCGATCCCGTGTCCGCGCCGATCGGACTTGCTGCGCTGCGACTTTGTGGTTCGGTTCCCGACCGCGCCCGCGACCCGATAGCCGGCCCGCGTGAGCGGTGCCGCTCGCGGTAACCAGATATTGCCAGTTGGTTTGCGGCCACACGGCTACGCCGCGGTGCCGGATCACGCTGGTGGACCCCGCCCGGCCTGACCCATGGGGTCACCGCCGCCGACAGGCCGCCGGCTTCTGATCCGCGTCGCCCCTGACGGGCACCGGAGTGCGCGCTATCGTGGGCGCCGTGATCGGCGCAACCGCGGCAGGGATCGGGCGTGGAGCCCGGACGGTGCTGTTGTTGTGCACCGTGTTCGGCTTGGCGGTGATGCACACCCTGGGCCATGCCGGCGTCCGTGTCCAGGATCGTGGCCCGGTGTCGATGACCGCGATGTCTGCGGTGGTGAGCGTGCCGGTGGTGGCGTTCGTGGCCGCCGCCATGTCCGGGGAATGCCCGGATGATCATTGCCCCGGCGACCACGATCACGGCCACGGCGCGTGGAGTGTGTGCCTGGCCGTGCTGGGCGGTCTCGCCGTGGTCATCCTGCTGGCGATGATGCTGCTGGCCGTCGCCCGCCCCGGCCTCTTTCCGGGAGGCCTCGGCGCGTCGCAGCGGCGTGCCAGCCGGGCGCCGCCACCCACCGGTACCGGATTGACCCTCGCTTCGGCAGCGGTGCTGCGCATTTAGGAGCCCCACCCCGCAGCCACGGCACCCTGTGCCGGGCCGTGGGGCGCTTGCGCCTGCACCTGTTGTCTGTTCGAAAGGTCAATACCGCGATGTTGCGTACCTCCATGCTGTCTTCCCCCACCTGGCGCCGGGGCCTGCTGGCCGGCGCCGCCGTGACCGCCACGCTCGTGCTCTCGGCCTGCGGCGGGAACGACACCTCGTCGGATTCCGGCATGAATCACGGCGGCATGCCGACGACCACGACCGCTTCCGCGGCGGCGACGGCGACGTTCAACGACGCCGACGTCATGTTCGCGAGCATGATGATCCCGCACCACCAGCAGGCGGTGGAGATGGCCGCACTGGCCGACGGCCGTGCCGCCAGCAGCGAGGTCAAAGATCTAGCCGCAAAGATCAAAGCCGCTCAGCAGCCCGAGATCGACACCATGACGCAGTGGCTGAGCGCGTGGGGCCACCCGATGCCGATGAGCTCGTCCGGCATGCCGGGGATGGACGCTTCGGCCATGCCCGGCATGGACCACGGCGCGATGCCCGGCGCTATGTCGCCGGCCGATATGGGCGCGCTGGGCAAGGCCAAGGGTGCCGCGTTTGACAAGCAGTTCCTCACCATGATGATCAGCCACCACGAAGGTGCCGTCAGCATGGCCGAGCAGGAAGTCGCGCAGGGTTCCAACGCTGGCGCCAAAGCCCTCGCCGAGAAGATCATCGCCGCGCAGCAGGCGGAGATCACCACTATGAAGGGCCTGCTCAGCAAAGGCTGATCACGCCGAACGGGTCACGGTCTGACGCCCGGTGCTGTGCGGCATGCGCAGCACCGGGCCTCGCCGGCGGCCAACACGAACGCTCTTGCTGTCTGTCCGCGCTTCGCTGGGAAGGTTGTTCCACAACACCATGACGTCCACTTCAGTGCCGCCCTCGAACCGCTGGCGCCGAGCCCTGCTCGCCGGCGCCGCCGCCTGCGCCGCTGCCCTGCTGTCCGCATGCAGCGACACCACCACCGCCGGCCCGGCCGGCGCCCCGGAAAGCAGCCCGGCCACGACCGGGGCGTCGACCGCGGCGTTCAACGCCGCCGACATCACCTTCGTGCAGCAGATGATCCCGCACCACCGGTCGGCCATCACCATGGCCGCCCTGGCCGCCGGCCACGCCGGTGATCCCCGCGTCACGCAGCTCGCCACGGCGATCAAAGCCGCTCAGCAACCCGAGATCGACACCATGAACCGGTGGCTGCGCGCCTGGGGCAAGCCCATGCCCAGCGCCGGCAGCGACGCGGGGGAGGGCATGGAGCACGGTGACATGGCCGGCATCGACGAACTCGACATGACGGCACTGATGAACGCCAAAGGCGCCCCGTGGGACAAGCAGTTCCTCGGGGTCATGGTCAAACACCATCAGGGTGCCGTCACGATGGCCGAGCAGGAACTCGCGCAAGGCGTCAACACCGACGCCAGGACCCTGGCCCAGAAGATCATTACCGACCAGCAGGCGCAGATCACCGCGATGAAGCAGATCCGCGCCAGCCTGTAGCCGTCGGCCGGTGCACGCCGAAACGCTGACAGCTGCGTGAGGTGGCCAGCCAGCCTCCTGCCGATCGTCTTCTTGTGGATTTACGGGGGTGAGACCGGAACAGTCAAACCGTTTTGACCGACAGCGCCGTAAAGGTAAGGCTTGCCCTTTGTGCCGGGCCTCTTTGTCATCACGCGGATGCCGGCATCTGTGCCTGGGCGTTGACGGTCGTCGTAGATCCTGGCCGGCGTGTTGCGGGGACCACACGTTCATCGCGGCGGGCTCTCTGCAGTCTGCAGAGAGCCCGCCGACGTATCAGGCCTGATCAGGCGGTGAACTTGCGCCGGCGCCGTATGGTGAGCGCCGCGCCGCTGCCGATCAGGACCAGGCCGACAGCCGCGACCGTGCTGGCCGCGGAGCCGGTGATGGGCAGCGCGCTCTCGTTGCCGGCAGGTACCGGATTCGACGACGAAGAGGACGGTGCCGAGGCCGGCGTCGAGCTCGATCCACCGCCATTCTGGCTGGCGCACGGCTGGAGCCAGAACACCTTGTGCTTGCCGGCGCCCGGTGCGCCGATCCGCTCAACCGTGAGCTTGATGTGGTAGCCCTGCTTGGGCTGCAGCTTCAACCCGTCCAGTTTCAGGTCGCCGGCGGAGTACGTGTAGATCTCGTCGGGATCCGGCGCGCCGCCCTTTGCCGCGTCGTCGCTGAGCAACACATTGTTCTGACGCAGCAGCTCGGTACCCTTGCCGCTCGGCGGCTGCGCGGTGAAGACGATGTTGCCATGCTCGTTGGTGTCGAAGTTGAAGAACTTCACGCGGAACTCGCACGTTACGTGCGGATTATTACTGATCTTAGGATCGAACGGAACTGCGTCGATCTTCACTGTGCCGTTGGCGCCGGCCGGGTCCTTCGAGCGGCCGGCCCACGCGGGCGCGGTCAGAGCCAGCGCGACAGAGACACCGAGGGCGATGCTTGCCGCGCCGCGAACAATGTGGTTCAGCTGCATAGTTATGGCCTTCATGGAGGGGAGACCAGGAACGCCACATCATCAACATCCGTTGCATCGGTGCGGATCAACCGAACGGGCCAAATTCAAATAAGCGGCCGAATGTGTCGCTGCGTGAGCGGCTTGTCACACTCTTTCGGCGTAAACATCTGAGACTGCCAATCGGACATGTCCGGAAAGGATGCGCAGATACTGCTGGACGTTAACCCGTCGAGGCGCCCCAGTCACCCCTGGGAGAATCGACTGACGTATCCGTCGTTGCCGCCACCATCAGTCTCGTCGAGCATGCAACCGGCAACTATGCGAGTTCCCTGCCGCGGCGATTCCGGGCCGCAATCACCGGTGCCGCGGCAGGATTCGCTCGCCGGAGTTGACGACGAACAGTCCAAATCCCGTGCCATGAGCACCCAGGCAGTCAGCGGTAACTGGGACGTCAAGTGAGGCCCATGGGTGTGCACGTCGATCACTTTCCCGCTCGCCACTGCCCGCGCCGGTTGTGGAGTCCACTGGCAGTCAGGAAACGGCGTAGTCGGTGATCTTCCACATGCGAGCGATGATCCCCGCTGCATTGCATGAAACAGCCATCTCTGCCAGCCGGAAGGGCAGATTGAGGTTTATGTTTCGATGCGGCTGTCCGCCGAGGCCTTTGCGTTTTTGGCACGGTTCAAGGGCTCTCTCGGCGCCGCTTTGATCATCGCCGCCGAGGAGGTCCACCGTACTCAGCGGTCGACGTCAGGAAATCTTCGGCAAGTCTCTTGGCGATGATTTGAGCCGACTCCGATGAAGTGCGGCACGGAGACCGATGCTAACGCTCGGTGATTTGTTTGAGTGGTGAGGGTTTGGACACGTCTGGTGGGGCGTTCCACTTCTGCCAGGCGGAGCCGTCGCAGGTGCGAAGGACGATGCGGCTCACTGTTGGCCCGGTGTACGGCAACACCTCGGTCGGGTACGCCGTAGGGTCTGCCGGGGCCAGACAGAGGCCGGCGTTGTCGACGATCTGATAGCTCGCCGTGTAGCTGCCGGTGTTGCCGTAGACGGTCCAGGTCTGATCGGCGGTGGAGGACGTGCTCGTACACGTCGTCATGGTGGGATATGCGCCGCTGGTGACGCCGGGGCTGCGGAGGCAGTATTCGGTGCCGTTGAGGGTGGTGTAGATGCGACCGGTGGCCGTGTGTGCGCCGTTGACGGCGGGCGGCAGGGTCCATTTCTGGTTCCAGCTGATGTTCGCGGGGTTCGGCGCCTGTTTGCATGGCCACGCGATCAGATAGGTCGAGGCGACGTTCTGATTGGTCACGTCCAGGCAGCGCCCGAATTGCCGATAGTTGACCAGCTGCCTGGTGGCCGGTCCGGCCGCGCCGGCGCCGACGGCGGGATCGGGCTGGAATGTCTGTACGTTGTCGTAGTTGCCGTTGCACTTGGTGTTGGACAGCACGACGAAGCTGCCGGCGAAATCCGGACTCTGCACGTTGAAGCAGTAGTTGTCCAACGTTGATCCGTTGCTGGTGCCCATGATGTTGGCCGAGTCGTTCGTGCTCCACTGCTGTTGAGGTGGCGGTGGGCTGGTAGCGGTGCACTTCTGCATCTTCACCTGTGCACCGGCGGTATGCGGTGATCCTGCGTCCAGACACATGCCGAGCGGGTTGATGCCGGTGCGGGAGGAGACCAGCGAGATCGTGAGGTCGCTGTTGTACGCCCAGATCTGCGGGGCCGGGACGCCGGAGCAGCTTCGCATCTGTACCGGGGTGCCGGCCACGGGCTGCGCGGAGCCGGCGTCCAGGCACAGATCGGCGGCGGAACTCCGGACGTGGATCTGGCCGCCCGGGATGTTCTGGTTCGAGAGTCGGAAAGCGTATGTGGCCTGCAGCGTCCGGGTTCCGTTGGTGCCCTGCTGGAAGGCCCCGGTGGCGGCCTGGATGCCGGTGGAGACGACCACTGCCGTCGCGGGCTGGGCGTTGAGCGGCACGGTGAGCGGGTTGCCGTCCAGGTCGCGGTAGGCGATGGTCACCTGGTAGCGCCCGCCGCCGTTCGGTCCGACGTTGCCGGCCAGCGGTCCGGCGGGCAGACGGGCCGGATCCCCGGTTCCCGTGCTGTCGGTGGCCGCCCGGAACTGGCCCGTCGCCACGGTGATGCCGGCCTGGGCGGCGATGAGCGCCTGAGCGCGATCCGAGCTGGTGCGGGCCTCGGTGATCTGGCTGACCGCCACCGTGCCGACCAGCGTGCTGAGTGTGACACCGACGATGCTGAGCAGCATGGCCAGCGGCATCGACCCGCGGTCGTCGCCTCGGAGCTGGATCATGAGGGGCGTCCTTCGAGACAGATGTTGGGATCTGCGGTGTCACGCGAGGTGTTGAGGGCCGTGAACGTCACGTCGGTGACGGAGGTGGTCGACCCGGCCCGGGTGGTCAGCCGCACCCGCAGGCGCTGCAAGTCGGGGGAGAAGGCAGTGCCCGTCGCTGAGGTGGACGCCGACGCGTACGGTGTCGAGCCGGCCGCCTGCCGGTCGAACGGCGCCGGCACGCTGCCGCCGGGCGACATCAGGCCGGAGGCGAGGGTCCGGCCGCGGGTTCCGGCGGCCGGCGGCGAGCCCGGCGTCCAGGTCAGCTCCTGCAGTACCCCGCCGGCGTCCAGTCGGAGTTGCCGGCAGACCTGGGCGCCGGCCGGGTCGATGCCGGAGAACTCCACGTACCAGGCGCCATTGATCGCGGCGGTGGCGGGCAAGCTGATCCCGTTGGCGTAGCGCACTTCACGATCGAGGGTTTGGAACGCGAGCCGTAGCTGTGTCTGGGTGATCCCGGTCTCTTCCGCCGCGTCCGCCGAGCGGTAGAACTGGATCACGCCGCCGGTGAAGATCGCCATGACGACGCTCATCACACCCATGGCGACCATCACCTCAATCAGCGAGGTGCCGCTGTCGTCGCCCATCCGGCTGCAGATCTGGCGGCGGATCATGGCGTCACCGTCCAGTCGAACATCACGACGGCCCTCTTGTAGTTCGCGTCCTGGCAGACCAGGGTCACCCGGTAGACGCCCGGCGTGGTCGGCGTGCCGGTGATGGCACCGTAGTAGTAGTTCTTCGTGGCGATCGAGAGTCCCGGCGGCAGCCCGGTGGTGTAGGTGACCCAGTCGTAGCCGCTGTTGCTGCCGCTCGGCGCGTACGCATCGAGTTCCAGCGGCTGCCCCACCTTGCTCGTCTGATCGGGGTTGCTGGGATTCGGGACGGTGATGTACAGGTCGTTGGGCTGGCTCGGCAGCACATTCCACAGGAAGGTGGTGGACACCTCGGTGCCGGTGGCGTCCTTGACGTAGACGGTGGTGAAGAAGCGGTTGGCGTACCACACCTTGCCGGAGATCACGCCGGTGGACGGGTTGATCGAGATCTCGCCGGAGTAGTCGCCGGGGTAGTTGACCATCCGGTACGTGTACGGGCCGGTTCCGCCCGTCGGTCGCGGTACGGTGAAGTTGACCGAGTCACGGATGCTGTCGGTGCGTGTCGCGATGGGCGCCAGAGCCAGCGCGGTCACGGTCCACGTGAAGCTCACCGAGGTCGACCGGCCCATTTTGTCGGTCGCTGTCACGGTGACCGTGGCGTCGAGGCGGCTGGTCGCCGTCGGCGTCCCCGAGATGATCCCGGTGCCGGCATTGATGCTGAGCCCGGCGGGCAGGCCGGTGGCCGACCAGGTGATCGGGTTCGCCCCGCCGGTCGCCGCCATGGTCAGTGACGTCGCGGTGCCCGTCTGCGTCGACTGGTTGCCGGGGTTGGCCACCACCGGTGCCGGCACGATCGTCCAGGAGAACGTCACGCTGCTGGACCGGCCCAACTGGTCGGTCACGGTCGCGGTCACCGGGTACGTCTTGCCGGTTCCCGGGTCGGTGGGCGTACCGGTGACCAGGCCGGTGGCGGAGCCGGTCAGGCCGGGTGGCAGGCCGGTGAACGACCAGGCCAGCGGCAGCTGACCACCCGTGGCGCTGAGCTGCAGCCCGGTTATCGCCAGCTTGGCGTAACTGACCTGCGGGCCGGGGTCGTTCGCTGTCGGCGCCGGCCGGTTGAGGTTGTACGTGGGATCCTGGACGTCACTCACCAGTCCGGATGTGACGTAGGTGCAGATGCCGCCGGCACACGAGTGGTTCGTCCAGGTCACCGCGATGACCACGCGCAGCAGGGGCACGTCGGCGCGGGTGATGTCCGGGTCAGGCGTATCGGGATTGTCGCAGCTTCCTCCGGTGCCGAACTGTTGACGGCACATGCCCAGGTAGTAGTTCTCCTGGAAGCTCAAGCCGTTCACTGGAGCGTTGATCACGGCGGTGGGCAGCCCCGCCGACGCCCCCGCGGTCGCCGAGACCGGCAGGTCCAGATCCCAGGCCAGCCAAGGCGCCTTGGCGGGGTCGCTCACGTCCAAGGGATTGCCCAGGCTCATCGACTGCAGGTAGGGACCGACGGCTGCGGCGTACGAGGCAGGGGTGCTGGACGAGGTCGCCGCGTCCCACTGCGTTCTGGCGGCGGCGTATCCACGGCCGGTGAGCGCGGCGGCGCCGGTCAGCGCCGACACCCGTTCCATGGCGTCATCAGCGAGTTGCACCGCGACCTCGCGCTCACGCTGCTCCTTGACCACCGCCATCGAACGCACCAGAAACGGCGACAAGGCCGCTGCCAGCGTGCTGATCACTGCCAGCGACACCAAGACCTCGATCAGGGTGAAGCCAGAATCGCTGGGTGCTACCTGCGGATCAGACACACCCGCGTACGTCGGCCGGGCGCTAGTCGATCTTAGGTTTAGTTTCCGTTCGGTTTCAGCCGGCGACAGGGTCGTCCGGCAGGCTGATGCATATCGTCATTGGGCTCGGGGCACTTCCCGATCTCCCCAGGTGGTGGCCGTCATCACCGCGTCGCCAGCTCGGCAACCTGCGCCTGGTCCCGGCCGGCGTGCTTGGCGCGATACAGGGCATCGTCGGCACGACGTACCAACTGTTCCCCGGTTTCTGAGCCGTCCCACACCGCGATCCCCGCCGAGAACGTCTGACCGGACGGTGTCGCCGTACGCAGCCTCGCGACGATCGCAACGACCTGGTCGACCGTGGCATTGCTGGTCATGATCGTGAACTCTTCGCCGCCATAGCGGGCGAGCAGGTGCGATGGGTGCAGCACGGCCCGCCACGCCTTCGCCGCTGTTCTCAGTAGCGCGTCGCCGGCAGGATGACCGTGGGTGTCGTTGTACGACTTGAAGTGGTCGATGTCTATCACCGCTACACAGAGTTGCGCGCCCGAGCGATGTGCCGCCTTCAGGCCGTCGGCGATGGCAAGATCCCATGCGCGCCGGTTCGGCAGGCCGGTCAGGGCATCGTGATGCGCCATGGTCGCCAGCTGCTGCGCCTGGTCCTGCATCGTGTTCACCACCCCGCGTAGGTAGGTGACCATGTCGGCGAAGGCCCGGGCCACCTCGGCGATCTCATCGTCCGCGTCGACCTCGATCTGCTGGTCGACCTCGCCGGCCGCGATACCGCCCGCGGCCGCGCTGAGCCGGCGCAGACCCCGCGTGAGCCGCGTCTTCAACAGACGGCTCACCTTTATGGTGAGTAACAGCGCCGCCGTCAGCAGAACCACGATCGCCGCCACACTCCACCGCGCCCATTGTCTGGCCGTGGCGCGGTAGGCGGAGGCCACGGCAACATCGTTGGCGCGCCATGCCGCGAGGTCCTTCTTCAAGCTGTCCCATTTTGCTTGACCGTGACCGGTATTGAAGGTGTCGATGGCCGCCTGGTATTGACCGCTGTCCGCCAGTGTCAATTCGTTGGCGGTGACATCCACGTAGTCGCGCCAGTCCGCTTGGAAGGTGGCCAGTTCCTCACGACCTCGCTGTTGCAGAGGCAGCTGGCGGTAGGCGGCGAACAGCCCCAGCATCTCAGCTTTCTCGTCGGTCATCGAGTCCGTGCACTCCGCCAGCTGCGGATCGCCGGGGTGAAGCGCCAGGTATTGCCACTGCTCCTTGCGGTATTTGTTCATCAGCCCGTCGATACTGCCGATGAGGTGCGCTCCGGGGACGCCGACCTGCGCCACATAGTCGATCTTCTTCGTGGCCGACCACAGTTGCCAGCCGGACACGACAGTCGGCACCACCAGCAGGCCAACGATGATCGCCAAGCTGATCTGGTGCGCCTTCGTCAGGGTGGTGCGCATCAGGAACGACTTCATAGGTCCCTTCCCCTGTCTGCGGCGAGAGCCGTCATCTCCACGGCCACCACGAGAAAGTCGGTACGGCTCGGCAGACGCGCGGACGAAACGCCGGCCTCACGCGTGCGACCCTCAGGCAACGTGATCGGCAACTGCGACCTTCAGCTGAGAGATGCACCGATCGGTCTCCCATCCGCCGACATCGCACATACCCGCCGAGGTCGGGCTCGGGCCGGACAACCGATGAAAACCGGACCATTGTCCGGTCCGGACCGAGACTTGAGGCGGCGCTGTGGCACTGCACTGCGGCTGCACTGAGCCGCCGATGCCACGATTCTTCACTCCTACATCCAATACCGGGAAGCACGCGGTCGGCACCGAACCTCAAGCGGCCGGACATGCGCTGAGGTCGGGCTGTCCGGCCGCGGCGCCGGCCCGGACGACCCGGTTGCGACCGGCGGTCTTGGCCGCGTACAGGGCTTCGTCGGCGGCTTGCAGCACGGCCTCCGGCGGGAAGGTGGCCGTGGTGACGGAGGCGATGCCGAAGGAGGCGGTGGCGCCGATCCGCTGTCCGGAGGGCAACTGCAGCGGACGGTCGCTGAGCACCCTGCGGAGTCGCTCGCCGACCTCGGCCGCCTCGTGCCCGTCCATCCCCGGGAGGACGGCGAGGAACTCCTCACCGCCCCACCTGATCAGCACGTCCGTCGAGCGCAGGACGGCGTTGAACCGGACCGTGCTCTGGATGAGCACCGCGTCGCCGGCTTCGTGGCCGTAGGTGTCGTTCACCGACTTGAAATGGTCGAGGTCCACCAGCACGATGGACACGGATCCGGCCTCGCGAACGGCCCGTTCGGACTCCAGTTGCAGCAGCTCCTCGCCGAACCGGCGGTTGTAGATTCCGGTCAGGCCGTCGGTGATGGCCAGTCGCCGCTGTTCGGCGAGGGCGGCGTCGAGTTCGCGAGCGACCCGCCGGTGGTCGCGCAGGGTCAGATGGCTGCGGACCGTCAAGCCGATGATCATGGTGGCGGAGGCGATCAGCGCGGCCGCCCCGATCCGACCGGCGAGCGCATCCCGGCCCGCCCACAGCAGGACGCCGGCCACGGCGACCAGCACGGGCACGTTGCCCGGGTCGTAGGCGAGCGAGCGCTCCACTGCCTGCTCGGCGGTGGACCGGCGGGCGTCGATGGTCGCACCGAGGATCATCAGCAGGATCATCGGGAGGTACACGGCTTTGACCAGGCCGTCGTCGAGAGTCAGGTTGCGCAGGCCCGCCACCGCGACGGCGAGGTCGCCCAGCACCGACCAGAGGTTGCCGATCACGACGAGCAGCACGGGCAGCGGGAGCCGGCGCCGGCCGGACAGGCCGACCGAGACGAACACCATGAAGAACGCCACGTCCAGCAACGGGTAGACGGCCAGCACGACCGAGTTGGCGGTCAGCCCGGTGTGCAGCCGCGGGCTCACCATCAGCTGCCAACCGGCGAGTCCGACCGCGGTCGCCACCAGCGCGCCGTCGAGCTGGCCACGCCACTGACGCAAGCCGCCGCTGCCGGCGAACGCCCCTCCGATCGCGATCAGCTGCAGCAGGTACGACAGGATCAGCAACGCGTCCCCGATCGACACCCCGTCGACCGGGTGCTGCCAGGCGTCGTTCCAGCACCAGTATCCGTCCGCCGTCGCCCACGCGACGTTGCCGGCGAGCGTCAACGCCCACCATTGGCGGCGTTCGCGCGGCCCCCGGCGTAGGGCGAACAGTGACATCACCGCGGCAACGACGACGCCCAGCGGGTAGACCCCGTCGTCGAGGACGTACCTCACCAGGTCTCCCGGCGAGCTGGCGAGGGTCGCACCCAGGAAGGCCACCCAGATCGCGGTCATACCCGCGACACCACGCCAACGCCCGGCCACGATGCCCGGACCGGTGTGAAATTTACGCATCGCCCATCCGATTCCTCATGTGGGCGTAGGTGATCGGCAATGACCCTGGCAAGGTGAAGGTTTTCGCCGCTGCTGTTTCCCCACCGCGAAAGGCTGCCTGGTGGCCGGACGGCTGGCTCAGCTTGGCGTGCACACGATCGCCTGCTGGCACGGCTCGTGACCGGCATGCAGCGCCTTGGACGGTGCCGCTGGGCACCGCGGCGGTGACCCCGATGCTGACCGTCACCGGCAGCTCGCCGGTGATCGGCGCCCACCGGTGGGCCAGCACCGCCTGGCCGCGGTGCTCGTCCATACGGCGATTGGCCGATGCGGCGTATGATGGACGGAGGCGTTTTGCTTCAGTTCTGCTGCGCTGAGCCGATAGTCGGGCCGTGACCAAGCAAGCCCTTCCCGGCAGTCGTCCCGATGGCGTTGAGCGCCGTGCTACCGGGCAGCTCTACGGCCGCGACGCTACTGAGGTCGCCGGGCGTATGGAGGCCGCCGGCGATGCCGTGCTCTACCGCCGGGTGCTCAGCCCAGGTGCGCATCGGACCTTGATGGGCGTCGCGGCCTTGCACATCGTGCTGGCTGTCGCCCTGGTTGTCTATCTGGTGCTGCCTGGCAACCTGCCCCGGTTCGCTTCGGTGACGGCGGTTGGTCAGGTGGTGATGGCGGCGGGGCTGGGGCTGATGATTGTGCTTCAGCTGATCGTGGCCCTGCGCACCTGGGTTCTCGCCTACTTCGCGGCGCGGGCGGTCGATCCGGTGCCGGTCAAGGCGAAACCTGGGCTGCGCGTGGCGGTGCTGACCACGATCGTGCCAGGGAAGGAGCCGGTCGACCTGGTCATGGCCACGCTGCGGGCGATGCTGCGGATCCGGCACGACGGGCCGCTGGACGTGTGGCTGCTCGACGAGGGCGACGACCCCGAAGTCGCACGGCTGTGCGCCGAGATCGGCGTGCGGCACTTCAGCCGCAAGGGCCACCCGGAATGGAACCAGGACAGTGGGCCGTTCCGGCGCAAGACCAAGCATGGCAACCACAACGCGTGGCGGTCGATGCACGAGGCGGACTACGACGTCGTCGCGCAGATGGACCCGGACCACGTGCCGTACCCGAACTTCCTGGAACGTACCCTCGGCTACTTCCGCGACCCCGACACCGCGTTTGTGGTTGCCCCGCAGGTGTATGCGAACCTCGGCGATTCGTTTGTGGCCCGCGGTGCCGCCGAGCTGGCCTACGTCTTTCACGGCATCATGCAGCGCGGCGGCAACGGGCACGGTGCGCCGCTGCTGATTGGCACCAACCATCTGTACCGGCCGGCCGCGTTCGCGCAGATCGGCGGCTACCAGGACTGCATCATCGAGGACCACCTGACCTCGATGGTGGTGTACTCGGCGGTCAACCAGGGCACCGGCAACCACTGGCGCGGCGTCTACACCCCGGACATTCTGGCCGTCGGCGAAGGCCCGGCAACCTACTCGGACTTCTTCAGCCAGCAGAAACGCTGGGCGTACGGCATCTGGGAGATCGCTCGCCGGCACTCCCCGGCGCTGCTGCGCCGACTGCCGCGCCGGGCCCAGCGGCTGGCGTTCTTCGCCCTGCAGTCGCATTACCCGACCACTGCCGCGTCCTGGGTGATCGGCCTGGCGCTCAGCGCGATCTACCTGGTCGGCGGCGTGTCGGTGACCCGGCTGCCCGCTCTGGTCTGGGGCGTGCTGTTCGTCGCGAACCTCGCCGTCGGCCTGGGCTTCTTCCGGATCACCCAGCGCTACAACCTGGTTGAGCACGAACGCCGCTCCTGGGGTTTGACCGGCATGGCTCTGGAGCTGATGACCGCACCGGTGTACGTGGCCGCGGCCGCCGCCCAACTCGCCGGCCGGCCTCTGGCGTATGTGGTGACCGCGAAGGGCAAGGCCGCCACCGGCGACACCTGGCGCACCTTCCGGCCGCACCTGGGCTGGGCCGCGGTCGCCGCCGCATGCATGAGCGCCGGGCTGCTGCTGCACCACGACTGGTGGTCGCTCTACCTGTGGGCCGGGATCAGCCTGCTCACCTGTCTGGCTCCGCTTACTCTGGTCGCCCTCAACGGTGTTGGTCGTCGCTTCCGCGGCGCTGCCGCCACGATTACCGGCCGCCGCCGTATCGGCGAGCAGCTGGTTCGGCAGGGGCTCCTGAGCCGCCAGGAACTGGAAGAGCTTCTCGCACTACAGGCCGGCGCCGGCCGCGGAACGCGCCTCGGCGACCTCGCCGTCCAGCACGGCTACGTGCCGGCCGACCGGCTGATCTGAGCGGGTGACACCGGGTCAAGAACTCTTCGCCGCGGCGCTGGCGCGCACTCCGGTGGCATGCTGCTGGGCGGCGCCGATCCGGACCATCCGATGCCACCGCAATCGGCTGCCGATCAGCGCCATCACCGTCGACTGGATGACCACCAGATACATCAGCTGGCGGTAGACGATCTGTTGCAACGGCAGGGTCCACAACGGGCGGTACGATTCGCCGTCCATGCGTAGTGCGATCGCCGCCGTAGCCATCTGGGCGGCCATGAACGCCGACCACACCGCGGCCACCGTGAGCGGTGACAGGAAGATCAGGCCGTACACCCCGTACACGTCGATCATGGGTGCGGTGATCGGCAGCAGCACCTGGAACGGCAACAGGTACCCGATGCCGCGCCGGCCGAGCCGGCCGGCCGGGCCGCGCTGCCGCACCGTGTCCCGGTGCTTCCACATCGCCTGCATGGTGCCGTAACACCAGCGGTAACGCTGCCGCCACAGCTGCCGGAAGTTGGCCGGCGCCTCGGTCCAGGCGATTGCGGCGGGCTCGTAGACGACGTCCCACCCTGCCCGCAGGATTGACATGGTGAAATCGGTGTCCTCGGCCAAGGTTTGCGCGGAGACGCCGCCGGCGTCCTGGATCGCGGCGCGACGGAACGCGCCGATCGCTCCGGGCACGGTCGGCATACACCGGGCGATCTCGAACTGGCTATGACGGTTGTATCTGGCTCCACCAGGGCGGCTTGAACTGGCCCCACCCGCGGCGAGCGTGACGGTTTGAAGTGGCTCCACCAGGGCGGCTTGAAGTGGCCCCACCTGTGGGCCGAATTCAGTCTTTCGGGTCCGCCCGACAGCGTGCCGGTCAGGATCCGCTGGTGGCGGGCTGTTTCGCGGCGGTTCGGGAGAGCCTGTAGGAGTCGGTGCCGGTCTCGACGATCGTGCCGTTGAAGGTCAGCCGGTCGACGATCGCGGCGCAGAGCCGCGGGTCGGTGAAGGTGCGGGTCCAGCCGGAGAAGGACTCGTTCGACGCGATCGCGACGCTGTTCTTCTCTTCGCGTTCGGTCAGGACCTGGAACAGCATTTCCGCGCCTCGGCGATCAAGTTCGAGATAGCCCAGTTCGTCGATGCAGAGCAGGTCGACGCGGCCGTAACGGGCGATGGTCTTGGTGAGTTGCCGGTCGTCGGCGGCCTCGACCAGTTCGTTGACCAGCTTCGCGGCCAGGGTGTAGCGGACGCGGAAGCCGGCCATCGCCGCGGCTGATCCCAGGCCGATGAGCAGGTGTGATTTGCCGGTGCCGGAGTCGCCGATCAAGCAGAGTGGCTGGCCGGCGCGGACCCAGTCGCAGTTGGCGAGGTTGTTGATCAAAGCGGCGTTGATGTTCGGGTTCGCGGTGTAATCGAAGTCGCTGAGCCACTTCTGGCGGGGGAACCCCGCGGCCTGCAACCTGCGCTGGGAACGACGCCGGTCGCGTTCTTCGCACTCGGCCATCAGCAGCTCGGCGAGCATGCCGCGGTAGCTGAGCTGGTCGCGTTCGGCGCGGGTGATCAGCTCGGAGAACTGGCTGCGGACGGTCGGCAGGTGCAGGACCCGGCAGGAGGTCTCGATCGCCGCGTCAGCGGCGTTCTCGGTGATAGCTCGCGGAATACGGCTCACGATGATTCCTTTCTCCGGTGGTGTAACAGCTGGTCCCAGCGATTCAGGTCCGGCGGCGGCCGGTGGTCGGCGGGCAATCGAGCGACCCGCTGCAAGGTCCGTTCCGTGACCGGCGGCGGCGCCGGTGGCGGCAAGGGGGGTGGTGGTGCCGGCGGCGGGCCGGCTGTGATCGTGGGTGATCGTCCGGCGTTCTGGGCGGCCTTGCGGGCCTCGACCGCCACGACATCAGCGGTCGCGGTGCCGACCGACAACGCAGCCCGGATGCCGGCGGCCACGTCCTGACCACGCATGTGCCGGTGCAGCAACAGGACCTGGATCAGCTCGCGGGTGCCGGCGGCGTCCTCGCCGGTCGCGGCCTTCGCCGCTGTCCAGAACGCTTCGTGCTCGGCGGTGAAGGTGCCTTCCCGGCGGGCTTGATCGAGAGCTTCCGACCGGGCCAAGGCTCCGGGTTTGCGCAGCAAAATCTCCAGATAGTGATCCAGCAGCAGGTGCTGTCCGCCGCGTCCGGGCAGGCGGGGATGCCGGGCGACCTCGGTCCGGCCGTCGGAGACGACGACCTCGGTGGTGCCGAGCAAGACTTGCAGCTTGCGGCCGATGAAGCGGGCCGGGACCGAATAGTCGTTCATCCGGACCGTCACCGTCGCCTCGCGATCGACTCGAGGCCGCAGCGTGAGTGACGCCCCGAACTTCTCGGTCGGTAGTCGGCCCAGCAGCGCAGCCTCGGCGGCGAAGTCCTCACCGACAGTTCTCGACCGGAGTCGGATCTTGCGTTCCCGGTCGGTCAGATCAGCAGCCGCCAGCCGCTGGTTCAGATCCTCCAACGTGGCAACGACGGGAACCGGGGTCAGCCGGTTGCGGCGGTAGTAGCCAACCTGGCCCTCGACCCCGCCCTTCTCATGGGCGCCCTCCAGCCCGGGAATGCAGTAGAAGGCCGTAAATCCGTAGTGCTCCCGGAAAGCCTCCCACCTCGGATTTTCGACCCTCGATCGGCTGCGGAAGACCACGCGGCGTACTGCCGAACTCAGGTTGTCGTAACGGATCTGACCGACCGGGATCCCGCCGATCAACTCGAAGGCGTATTCGTGACCTTCCAGGAACGCTTCTTGTCCGCAGGACACCGTCACGCGGTGCACTGCCAGACCGGAGTAGGCCAACCGGAACGCGAACAGGTGACAGCGAGTCATTGTCCCGGCCAGGCAGACCACGACCTCACCGAAGTCGACTTCCGCGTCGGCGCCGGGCCGGTTGTGCCGGATGATGAACCCGTCCATCGGAGCACCCGCCTCCGCCGCGATCTGCCGGCGGCGCATCGACACATAGTCACGCACCGTCGAATACGGGACGTCAGTGTCCGCCTCTTCCGCGAGCCGGTCCTTGATCCGGCGAGCCGTGTGCCGCTGCTTTCGCGGTGCTTCCAGATCCGCCCGCAGCCACTCGTCGATCGTCTTCTTCACCGGGTCAAGCCGCGGCGAACGGCGAACCGGTTGCCGGCGCGGCGTCGGCTCCGCAGAAGTCAGCGCTTCGCGGACCAGACGGCGATGCACACCGTGCTTACGCGCAAGCGCCCGAATCGACAGCTCCTCGAGCACCGCATCGGAACGGATCCGGCGGAACAGTTCGTCCTTGGTCAACGGCATCGGCGGCTCCCGCAGACGGCGAGCACACTCAGGACTTCAAGCGCAACACCGCAGGTGGGGCCACTTCAAGCCGTCGTCGCCCATCCGTGCGGGAAAGTCCCCCGCGGGTGGGGCCAGTTCAAGCCGCCCTGGTGGAGCCAAATACAACCGTCATAGCCATCGAACATCCGGCGATCGAGATTGAAACCGATCACGTACTCCAGGTGCTGCCAGCGGCCGAGCAGCCCGGTCCGGTTCGCCACCTTGGTGTTGCCGGACACCGCGCCGACGCCAGGAACGGTGAGCGGCTGGATGAGCCGGCCTACCGCGTCCGGCGCGAACACCGTGTCGCCGTCGACCAGCACCAGGATCTGTCCCCGGGAGTGCCGGATGCCGGTGTTGAGCGCGGCGGGCTTTACCGCGTTGGGCTGCCGGATGACCCGGACGCGCGCAAGCCCGAGCCGCTCGACGATGGCGGCGGTGTCGTCGCTGGAGCCGTCGTCGACGACGATCACCTCCAGGTCCGGGTAGACGTGGCCTCACATTGCCGAACCGCCGCGCCGTCGCGGCCCAGTAGGCCATGATGAGGTGTGGGACTACGGTGGGAGCCGAACCGTGGGACCAGCACGGCAGTAGCCCCTGGTACCGGCGCGGCGGCCGCGTTGGAACTGACCCGCGGGCAGATGACACAGACCGCCGCCGACCGGATGGCCGCGGTCACCGCTCGCGCCGCCCAAGCACGGTGCGCGATGATCCACATCACCGATGGGCAGAATCTACGCCTCATCGGCGGACAGGCGATTCCGGCCGGCTTCGACAACCGGAAGCCCGTGCCGGTGACCTCCACCCTTGCCGGCCTCGTCCTGCACACCGGCTTCCCGGTCACGATCAACGACATCCACACCGACATCCGTGTTCCGCTGGACGCGCCGGTGCGCTCCACGCGCCTTCGCTGCTACGCCGGATTCCCGGTACGCGACCCGGACGGACATATCGTCGGGGTGTGCGCTGTAGCCGACGAACTTGCGCGAGACTGGCTCCCCGAGCAGCTGGCCGGAGCTGACGAGGGCGCGCAGGCGTGCACCGCGCTGGTGGCAGAGCACCTCGCCCGCGAAAGTGAACTGCGCCAGAGAGTCTTCCTGGACACCCTGCTCGACAGCCTTGACACCGGTGTGGCCGCCTGCGACGCGGACGGTCGCCTCGTGCTGGTCAACCGGTCCCTGCGGGAGCGCCTCGAGCTGACCGATGTCGACGGCACAGCCGAAGAATGGGTTGCCCGCCTGCCGGCTACCGACACCACCGGCACACCGCTGAGCCCGGACCGCACGTCGCTGCTGCGTGCCTTGCGTGGTGAAACGGTGCGTGGCGCCGAGAACTTCCTCCAGGTTCAGGGGCAACGCCACCTGTTCCGGGTCAACGGTCATCCCATCACCTACGGCGATCAGCAGCTCGGGGCGGTCGCGGTGTTCCACGACATCACCGCCGCCCGCCACGCTGAACGGCTGCAACAAATGCTCAGCCGCACCAAGGACGACTACCTCAACCTCGTCGGCCATGAACTGCGCACCCCTGTGGCGATCATCGACTCGTATCTGGATCTGCTGCACGACAGCGTCCACGACACAGCACCAGCGGACCTGGTACCGATGATCGAGGCAGCCCGGCGTGGGAGCGAACGTCTCCGGCGGCTGATCACCGCACTGCTGGACCTCTCCGCGCTCGACGCCGGCCGCAGCCCACTACAGATGAGCGACATCGACCTCAGCACCGTCGTCACCGCCGCCGTCGACCACGTCACCGAGCGCGCCGCGAAAAGGAACATCACGATCACCTGCCACGTGCCACCACACACCCCGCAGCACGCCGACTACCACCGGATGCGCCAGCTGATCCTCGCCCTACTCGACAACGCGATCGCCTACACCCCTGCCGGCGGCACCGTCACCGTCACGCTGACCAGCACCAGCCAGGCTGACGAGCTCACCGTCTCCGACACCGGATTCGGTATACCCGCCTATGAACAGCCCCACGTATTCGAGCGCTTCTTTCGAGGAGCTCTAGCCACCGAACTCGCGATACCCGGCGCCGGACTCGGCCTGACCATCGCACGACTGATCACCGAACGCCACGACGGCACCATCACCGTCACCACCAACGCCCCCCAGGCCAGGGGTACGAGCGTGCACGTCCGCCTCCCTCACTGACTCACAGCGGCGACGCGCGCTTCTGCCGGGAGCCGTGCGTCGAGGGGCTGGCAAACGCGTTCGTCGGAAGCCGATCGACCGCGGTGGGGGACGTCGGCTACAGTGATCGCCTCAGGTGCTGAGGGGTGCCTGCCCGCGCAAGAGGCTCTCACCCTCATGACGTAACTCATCGTCTCCTTGGCGATCCAATGAGTCGTTTCCGGCCAACGCGGGTGGCCACAGAAACGCATTGGAGTTGTCATGTCTTCTCTGTCGCCCCTCGCCGTGGTCACCGGCGCCGGTTCCGGCATCGGCTACGCCCTCACGCAGGCCCTGCTCGCCCGTGGCCTCGAGGTAGTGGCCATCGACCGCGACACCAGCCGCCTCGACGAGCGCGTCCAGGCGTACGAGTTCGACGTCCGCGACGGGGCCGCTATGCAGAGGCTGGCAGAGTCGCTGTCGACGCGACCGGTGCACTACCTGTTCGCGAACGCGGGCGTCGGCGTCTCCGGCGATGTGCTGTCCTCACCGGAGCAGGCGTGGCAATGGGCCTGGGACGTCAACGTGCTCAGCGTCATCCGTTCCCTTCGCCTGTGGTGGCCACAGCTGGTCGCCGGCCGCGGCAAGGCGGTAGTCACCGTGTCAGCGGCGGCCTTGCAGAGCTACCCGGGCGCGGGTCCGTACCGTGCGACCAAGGCTGCCTTGCTCAGCGCGCTGGAAGGCCTCTACTACGAGGCACTCAGCGATGGTGTCGGTGTTCACGCACTGTGCCCCGGTCTCGTACGTACCGGCATCACCGACGTGAACCGCTACGCCGAGGTTGCCCATGCCGCACCTACCGAGCCCAACGCGTTCGAGAGCTTCATGAGAACCGCGATGCGCGATGCTGAGCCGGCCGACGCGTTTGCCCGCCGAGTTCTCCACGGCCTCGACAGCGGTGCACCGTTCTACTGGTTCACCCATCCGGAGACCATGGGCTGGACCGAGGCGCGCCACCGTGCTGTGGTCAGCGCCGGCACGCCGTTCGCCGACTTCGGGACACCGGCATGAACGTTCTGGTCGCCGAACTCAAGATCCGCGCGCGCCTCTGCCTCAACGCCGCCCGCCGGGGAGACTTCGGCCTTCTCGGCCACTTGCCGGCCGACGGGGGACGGGGCCCGTCACCGGCGCCCGGCTGGCGTTTACGGCACTGTCTGACTCTGGTCGCCAAGAACGTCGGCTTCGCCGGCTGGGACCACGCCCGGCGGGTACTCGGCGGCGACGCGCAGATCGGCGATGACCTGGGCACGTTCTGGCATGCGCCGCGGTGCACCGGACTGCTCAGCCACTGGTTTCCCAGCTATTCACAGGCGCAGGTGTTCCTCGCGGATACCGACAAGCTGGTGCTGTTGCCGTACCGCCGCCAATTTGTCGTGGTGGACCATGACTACCTGGCCGCTATCGGCATACCCCACGCCGTCGAACCAGGGCGACCCGGCCGACGGGACCTTGTCGCCGCCTACGGCACGCCGGACTGGCTCGCCCTCGCGCAGCAACGCCTGCACGCGACCCGTACGCCGGGCCCGTCATCGAGGAAAGGAGGGCGCGACCGATAAGACCGCCTGCTAGGTATCCGGATCCGCCGCCGACAAGGCGCGTCTCGCCTGGCGTGCCCGTCACCGTGCGTGAGGATCTCACGGGCTGGCGACACGCCCGGGACGGGGAATCCGGCGGCAGCAGCTGGGTCGCTACGCGTTTGTTGTCGCCTGCCCAATCGTTGACGTGGATAGCCAGGCCAATGCGAATTCGTCGCTGGGACGACTGCGACTGCTCGCGGGTGTGGTCCGGCTTCAACCGTGGTGCCTGCGTCCTGGAGGTTGCCGCCGACGAAAAGACGAATTCCCTATGTCGCCAGGTCGACGCGATGGGGACAACGCTATTTCGGTTCGGTGAGTATCTCCAGGACCCCGGCTAGTTCCAGTACGCGGCGAACGAAGCCGCTGGGTTCCACTACGTGCAGGGTGACGGCGTGCTCGAGCGCGAAGTGTCTGGCCCTCATGAGGGCTCCGATACCAGTCGAGTCGCAGAATTCAACGTGTCGAAGATTGATTTCCACGTGCTGTGCTGCCGGAGTGTCCGCAGCCGCGGCGATCGCGTCGTAGACAACATCGGCGGTGGCCAGATCGATCTCACCGGCCACGGTGAGGTGCACGGTCCCATCGTCGATGCCACCCATGGTGATCGTCACTGGGTGGCGCGGCGGCATGCTGCTCATTGAACTTCTTTCTGGGGCCTTTGACGGATTATGGGAACACCGTGGGTGCGGGTGTGTAGCCCGTCTTCTTCAGGCTGATGTTGCGTACGGCTGAGATGGTGACAGGTGTGGTGGCGCCGCAGGTGGACGGGACCCGCGAAGGTGTACGCGTCGCTGGCAGGTGCATCTGCCTGCCCTGCCGGACCGGCGATCACGACCGGAAGGCGGACGCCATGTCGGCCTGCCGTTGCAGCACCTGGTTCATCCGGGCTTGCACGATGTCGAGCTGCCCGATGGTGTCGCTGGAGGTATGGATGCCCTCGGCGACTGCGCGGCTGGAGTTCTGGATGCCGGCGATCTGCTCGGTGACTTTCTGTGTGGCTTCGGCTGTCTCCCGGGCGAGGTCTTTGACCTCGCTGGCGACGACGGCGAAGCCCTTGCCGACTTCGCCGGCGCGTGCGGCCTCGATTGTCGCGTTGAGCGCGAGGAGGTTCGTCTGCTCGGCGATCGAGGAGATGATTTTGATGACGTCACCGACCGCCGCGGAAGCGTGGGAGAGTGCCTGCACTTCTGTCGTCATCGCCTGGGATCCGCTCGCGGCCAGAGCGGCGACGCGGCTGGCGTCCTCGGAGGCGGCGCGCAGCTCGGAGACCGTATCGAGCAGTTGGCGTGCCTTCGCGGCGTCGTTTTCCACCCGGCGCAGCGCCGACATCCGCTGGGACACCAACTGTTGCACATTGCGCAGCGCGGCGGCCCGGGAGTCGCTGAGTTCGATGCTCTCGGTGGTGAAGAAGTCCATCGTTCCGATGACGGTCCGACCATCCATGATCGGGAAACACACTCCCGAGCGCACACCCGCCCGCTGCGCCGCGGGCGCCCGGACACAGTCGGTCATCTCGGCCAAGTCGTGAACGAATACCAGATCCTTGGCCCGCCATGCCCGTCCCGACAGACCGACACCTTCGGCGAACGACGCCGCCAGGGTGACCTTGCGGAACTCATCGCCCGCCGAACCGGACTCGCAGGTGAAGCGCAGTACCTGGTCGGCTTCGTCGAGCGCCCAGTAGGAGCCGTATGCCCATCCGAATGCGGTGCGGACCCGGTCGAGCGCGATCCGGATGGCGGACTGCTGGTCGAGTGCTTCGCCGACTTCGGCGACGACGTTCGTGACCGCGGCCCGGTCGCTGAGGGTCTCTTTGAGCTCGGAAGCCGCCGCGGCGTGCAGGCCGGTGAGTACGGCGATGCGGGTGATCGCGGCCCATTTGTCGCTGGCGAACGCGGGCAGCGGCTGCCGGCCGTAGAACTCGAGGACCCCGGCGACCGTGCCGTCGTGCACGATCGGGATGCTGGCAGCTTCGACCATGCCGGCCCGGTGGGCGGCCTGCCAGCGCAGGCAGGAGCTGCCGGCCTGTGGCGTCTCGCTCAGGGTGATCGCTTGCCGGCCGGTGACGGCTGCGCCGATCAGGCCGTCCGCCGAGGTGAGGGTGTCTGTCCCGCCGATGGCCCCGCGCAGGGCCGGGCCGAGGGACCCGGTTTCGAAGGTGAGCGTGTAGTCGCCGCGCTCGTTACAGCTCCAGAGCGCCCCATAATCCAGACCGAGTACCTGAACGAGGGTGCTAGTGATCTTGGCCCGGCCGTCTTGCACGGACGCCGCGCCGCCCGCGAGCGCCTCGATGACCCGTTCCAGCGCTTCGACATCGCGGGGGACCGGGCGTGCCTCCGGTGTCTGCTGTCGACGACGACCGAACCAAGGCATCCGAAGCTCCTTCCCTGACGCCCGCGCATTGTGCGCAACCGGAGCGATACCCCGGCCGCGTCGTTTTCCCTTCGGCCTGTCACCACCCAACGCTGAGTGCCAATCGGTTGCCGACGCAGTGCTGATTGCCGCCGGACGAATGGGAAGCTGCTGGAACAGCTCGCATTGGTTTGAGTACTTCCGGTCCCGGATGTTCCGGTGCCGGAAGACTGAAGCCATGGCTGAGCTTGGCCGATGTGTGAGGTGTGGAGGTAGCCGAGGTCCGGCCGCTGACCGACGTCGACGGCTCAGCCGCACCGAGGACGACTGCCTCAACCTCGTCGGCCATGAATTGATCCGCCAGGCGACCTTGTGATGTTGGAACGCCGGACTCGGGCCCAGCCGTAGCCAGACCCGAGTTCGTCACTGCGGTCACGCTAGCGGATCCGTCCCCGTAGTGGAGACGGCCGAGATCTTGGTGGGCTTGCGGCGGGTGGGACGCGCCGCCGGAGTCGCCGAGGCGGTGAGCTTGGCCGGCGAGGTGACCTGCGTCGGCTGTGCATCGGTGCCGGCGGCTGACTCGACGCTCGCCGCGTGGAGCAGGTCCTTGGCCTTTTGCTGCGCCTGTGTGACGGTGGGGTGGGTTCGGGCTTTGCGGGCGGCGGCGACGATCTGTTCATACTTCTCGCGGCCGGCACGGCTGCCGAGGACATAGCCGAGTGCCATCCCGGTCGCGAACTTGAACACCTTCACGATCTGTCCAGCTCCTATCGATGGTTGACGGGTGTCGCTGCCTGGCGAGTGCTCAGTCCGGCCACTGTCCGGTGGCCTTCTGTACGCCGGTGGCGCCGGCGCGGTCGACGGCGGCCTTGACGACGGCGAAGATGGCTCCCTGGATCGCGGCGGCGACCAGGACCTCGGTCCAGCCGCGGTCCTGGTCGGTGGCGTCAGGTGCGTCATCGTCATGCGCGATGAGCTTCCACACCTGCTTGAAGATCAGCCCGGAGACAGCCCCGGCACCGGCGCCGAGCAGCAATCCGACCGGCTTGTACGCGATCTTCAGTGTCTTGCTGCTCATGAGCTCCTCCGGCGGACGACGACGACTACCGTGATGATCAGGGCGGCCGCGGCTGCCACGATGGCGGCCAGCGGCACCGGTCGGCGCATCGGTGCGGGCAGGTCGGAATCGGCCAGCTGCTGCTTGGCGGTCAACGCCTTGCCCTTCACCAGGCCGGCCGCCTGTACGGCCTGGTCCTTGGCGCCGGCGAGCTTGTGTTGCGCTTGCCCAGCCGCGTCCGCGACCGCCTGCTTGGCGCGGGTCTTCACATCCGCCTTGGCCGCGAGCTGCTCCACCGTCTGCCCGAGCTCGGCGCGGGTCCGTTCGATTTCCGCGCGTAGCTCCTGCGGGTCGGTCGGTGTGGGGGACTGGCTCATCGAGATTTTCCTTCCTGTACGGCGTTCTTCACCGCGCGCACATCGGCTTGAGCGCTGGCCACCGCGTCGCTCGGCACCGGCGGCACGGCGTCCTTCAGCTTGTTTCTGCCCAGCAGGGCAGCGATACCGGCGGCGGCCAGCACAACGACCAGCACCACCAGCAGAGCCAGCCACAGCGGCCACACCAGGTCGAGCAGCACCACCGCGAGAGCCACCAGCAGACCGAGCCCGTACAGTCCGAGCACCGCGGCACCGCCGAACAGGCCGCCGCCGATCCCGGCCCGCTTGCCCTTCTCGGTCAGTTCCAGCTTTGCCAGCGCGAGCTCGTCGCGGACGAGCGTCGAGATCTGCGCAGCTGCCTGACTGACCAGATCACCGGTCGACGCTGCTGATCCCTGTGCTATTCGTTCGGACACGTTTTTCACTCCTTCATCGCCGAGTCGGCGGTTGCGCGACCCGGAGGCCGGCGTTCTTGGGATCGAGGTGGTCGTGCCGTGTCAGTTGGTGCTCAGGCCCTGCTCACTGCCCGGTTTGATCTTCCGGTCGTCGCGCAGCTCCAGGAACGGCTCGTCGGCCGGGTCGTGGCCGGCGGCGATGGCCCGACCGCGCTGCAGCTCGGCGTCGAGTTCCGCGCCCAGCAGGATCGCGATGTTGCTGATCCACATCCAGACCAAGAACGCGATCACCCCGCCGAGGGTGCCGTAGGTCTTGTTGTAGTTCGCGAAGTTCGCCAGGTAGAGGGCGAACGCGACGGAGGCGAGGATCCACAGCAGTACGGCGAACAGGCCGCCGGGACTGACCCACCGGAATGAGCCGGTCTTGGCGTTCGGCGACGCCCAGTACAGGATCGCGAACATCAGGCTGATCAGGACCAGCAGGACCGGCCACTTCGCGATGTTCCACGTCGCCACCGCGGCGGACCCGAGGCCGATCTTGTCGCCGACGATCCGGGCGAGGTCGCCGGTGAAGATGACGATGGCCGCGGAGACGACGAGCATGATCCCGACCACGGCGGTGACACCGACCCGGATCGGCAGGGTCTTCCAGATCGGCCGGCCCTCCGGGACGTCGTAGACGGCGTTGGACGCGCGCATGAACGCCGCCGTGTAGCCGGAGGCCGACCAGAATGCCACCAGGACGCCGATGATCGCGGCGAGGCCGGCCTTGCCGGGATCCTGCACCTGGGTCAGGACCGTGTTGACCATGTCCTGCAGTTGCGGGTTCGGCGCCAGCTGGTGCACCGCGTCCTGGACCGTCTTCTGGCCGTTGCTGTTGAGCATGCCCAACAGCGACACGATCACCAGCAGGCCAGGAAAGATCGACAGCACGCCGTAGTACGTCAGGGCGGCGGCCCAGTCCGACAGGTTGTCCTGCGAGAACTGCTTGCCGGTGCGCTTGAGCGCGCCGACCAGCCCCTTGCCCCGCAACTCGACAGGGCTGTCCGGGCCGGCGTCCGGTGGGGGCGCGGACAAGTCGTACGGCTTGTCGTCGCCGGTCCGGGTGGTCGCGACCGCGTCGCGACGGTCGCGATGGTGGTCAGCGCTCATGTCATGCCTCCTGCATAGGCGAATCTGCGATGGCTCCAATCCCCACCGCCCGGCTTTTCAACCGCATCCCGGCGATTCGTGCACCGGTCGTCGTTTATGCCGTAAACGACAAAGTGAATCTGATTCGCAACTCGGCAATCGGTCATTCGTCACCTCAGCGCCCGGGTGCCCGACCCGTCCCTGTCGGCGACCGGGTTTCGTCTATGAGAGGCTTGCGCGGTATGCGAAGCGGGCGCACCAGCTGGGGAGGCGCGATGACACGGGATCCGGACACGCCGCCGACCGCTGGCGACCCTGCCATCGCCGCAGGCCATCCCGTAACCGGACGCAGCGGGTTGGACCAGCACCGCATCCTGAGCGCGGCAGTGCAGTTCATCGACGAGAACGGCCTGCGCAGGCTGACCATGCAACGCCTCGGCGCCTACCTCGGTGTGGAAGCCATGGCCCTGTACCGGTACGTGCCCGGGCGTGAGGCGCTGCTGGACGGGGTGGTCGAAACCGTCGTCGACGAGTTGTACGGCGACCCCGACGTGCACCTGCAGGCCCAGGGCGGCTGGGTCGACTACCTGCAACGCCTGGCCCACGGGCTGCGGCGCATCGCGCTCGCCCACCCCGAGGTCTTCCCTCTGGTCGCCACCCGGCCGGCCGCCGCACCATGGGTCCGGCCTCCGCTGCGCAGTCTGCGGTGGATCGAGTCGCTGCTCGAGGTGATGACCGAGGCCGGCTTCTCCGACGAGAACGCCGCCGCGGTCTACCGGGCGTTCAGCAGCTTCCTCCTCGGCTACCTGCTGCTCGAGGTGTCGGCCAGGGGCGTGGAGACCGGACCGGTCGAGGAACCCGACGTGTCACCGATCGAGGACCTGAGCGAGTACCCCATGGTGCAGCGCCTGCAGCCGCACCTGTCCGTCGACGCCGCCGCGGAAGACTTCGAAGAGGCCCTCGAAGCCCTCCTCGACCGTGTGGCGCTGCTGTTGCCGCGTCGCCGCCGGCCACCACGACTGACCGAGAACATGTGAAGACCCCATCCGGCTGAAAGCCGACCGGGCGTATCCCGTTTATGTCCTAAACCGCTGGGCATCTTTGAGTCATCAAGCGATCCGAGTAGTCATCCGATACCCGTGAAAACAGCAACTTGCACGGGTCCGGAATCGACGACTGCGCACTGCGATCGTGACCTCGATCCTGATTCCCCCCGGAAGGACCTGTCGTGATCACCCAGAACGACATCGCTCGACTCGACGACACCGACGTGTACGACACCACCGGCGACAAGATCGGCTCCGTCGGCCAGGTCTACCTCGACGGCCGCAGCGGCGACCCGGAGTGGGTCACCGTCAAGACCGGCCTGTTCGGCACCAAGCAGACCTTCGTCCCGCTGCGCGACGCCACCTTCGCCGACGACCGGGTCGTCGTCGCCTACACCAAGGCCCAGGTCAAGGACGCTCCCCGCATCGACGCCGACGGGCCCATCTCGCACGCCGAGGAGAACGAGCTGTACTCCTTCTACGGCCTGCCGAGCACCGGCGGCTACGGCGACGGATACCAGAACGACGACACCTACCAGAGCGGCGCCCGGCGCCGTGCCACCACCGACCATGCCGGCGACGACGCGATGACGCGCTCCGAGGAGCGGCTGGTCACCGACACCCGCACCGAGCAGGCCGGCAAGGCCCGGCTGCGCAAGTACGTGGTCACCGAGCAGCAGCAGGTCACCGTCCCCGTCACCCACGAGGAGGCCCGCCTCGAGCGCGAGCCGATCACCGACGCGAACATCGGTGACGCCTACGACGGGCCGGCCATCACCGAAGCCGAGCACGAGGTCACCCTGCACGCGGAGCGACCCGTCACCAATACCGAGACGGTGCCGGTCGAGCGGGTACGCCTGAGCAAGGAAACCGTCCGCGACGAAGAAACCGTCTCCGGCGAGGTTCGCAAGGAGCAGATCGAGTACGACGGTCCCGACGGCACCAACCGCCTCTGATCACGATGTCCTGGTCGTGCCCGGCGCCGGATGGGTCGGCGCCGGGCACGACCACATCCATGGACATACCCGAAGGCTCACGGGCCGCAGACCGCATGCAACCGACTCCGCTCACCGGCCTCGGTGACGCTTCGACCCTGACGGAGGCACGATGAACAACACCGATCCAGAGGCGCTGACCGACGTCGAGTTGCGGCAGCGTGCTGCCACCGCCGGCGTCACCGCACCCACCGGCATGCCGCGCGCTGACTTGATCGCCGCGCTGCAGAACACCGACGACGCCATGACCCGGTCCGAGGAACGGCTCGTCCCCAGCACCCAGGTCTACGAGACCGGACGGGCGCGGCTCCGCAAATACGTGGTCACCGAAGACGTGCAGATCACCGTGCAGATCCGCCGCGAAGAACTCCGCCTGGAACAGGAAGCCATCGCCGCGCCCGATCAGCGGGTAGTGGCGGACCCCGACGTGTTCGGACCCGACGAGGTCTTCACCGGCCCCGACGGCGGACTGATCTTCGAAGTCACCCTGCACGAGGAACGCCCCGTGATCACCACCGAGATCGTGCCGGTGCAACGCGTACGCCTGACGAAGATCGTCCACACCGACGAACACATCGTCTCCGGACAGGTCCGCAAGGAGAAAATCGACGTCGATCTGCCCGGCGAGCCGCCCACCACCCTGCAATGAGCCTGACGGGACCGGGTCGAAGTGTCGTCAGGTACGGCCAGACGAACCTTGCTGCTGGTTCTGCTGGGAGCGCAGCAGTTCGGTGACGGCGGCCGGCGGTTGTGGACGGGCGAAGAAGTAGCCTTGAGCCTGCGCATAACCGAGTTCGACGAGGCGCCGGCGCTGCTCGGGCGTTTCAACACCTTCGGCGAGGGCCTGGGCGTTCAAGGCGAGGGCCAGGTCGGCGACGGCTTGCAGGAGCGGGGCGTCGTCGATGAAGGACCTGTCCGCCTTCAGCTTGTCGACCGGGAATCGGCGTAACTGGGCCAGCGACGAGTAGCCGCTGCCGAAGTCGTCGACAGCCAGTTTGAGACCGGCTTCGTGCAGGGCACGCAGGTTCGCGTCGCTCGCTCCGTAGGGGTCGAGCAGCACCCCTTCGGTGATCTCCAGGCACACTTGCTCCGCCGGTACGCGGGTCTGTCGCAGCAGCGCCCGCACCTCGTCCGCGAACTCGGGGCGGTGCAGCTGTACGGGCGAGACGTTGACCGAGATCTCCAGAGTGGGCTGCAGTGTGCACCACCAAAGGGTGTGGTCGAGGGCGGTGCGCAGTACCCGGCGCCCCAGGTCGTGGATGATGTCACACTCTTCCGCGATGGCGATGAACTCGTCCGGGGGTACCGCCCCGTACCGGGGAGAACTCCATCTCGCCAAAGCCTCCATACCCACGATGCGCCCGCCGGCTGGTTCCACGATCGGCTGAAACGCCACCGACAGGGTGTCCGAGCCGGTTTCGACGTCGTGGCGCAGCTGGTTCTCCAGGTCCAGGCGACGATGAGCGACCCGGCCCATCGTCTCGTCGAAGATTTCCACCGACGCTTGACCCCGCGCCTTGGCCTGGTACATGGCGATGTCGGCCTCGCGCAGCACCGCTCCGAGGTCGTCTCTGTGCCGGCGGGCGAAAGCGATGCCCATGCTGGCCGTGACGTACATCCCCGGCCCGGTCCCGGGGGACGCGCCGGCGCCGCCGGGGTGCAGCGGGTCCCGGAGCGCGGCACCCAGGTGGGCGGCGGCGGCCAAGGCATCGGCCGGCTCGTGGATGTCCCGGAGGATTACGGCGAACTCGTCCCCGCCCAGGCGGGCCAGGGTGTCCCCGGAGCGCAGGCTGTGACGCAGCCGCCGGCTGACGGCGACGAGCACTTCGTCACCGAACTGGTGACCATGACTGTCATTGACCATCTTGAAGCGGTCCAGGTCGATGAGCACCACCGCCACGTCCGGGCCGTCCGGAGCCGCGGCAGTGACTGCTTCGGCCAGCTGGTCAGCGTAGAGGAAGCGATTGGGCAGACCTGTCAGCGAGTCATGCAGGGCATCGTGCTGCCGGCGTGCGGCCAGCTCCAGCGCCTCGGCTCGCGCGGTGGCGAGGTGCTGAGCCAGCCGCCGCATGCAGTAGCCGGTCACCCCGACCGTCACCAGCCACAGCAGCGGCATGGTGATGCCGTTCCGGCCCAGCGTGAACATCTGCCAGCCCAGAATGACGCTTGGCCCGGCCAGCAGAGCGGGCAGCACCACCATCATCTGCCGCCGTCGCAGAGCGGCACAGACCAGCGGCAACCGCATCACAGAGTGCAGGACGAACGGCTCCCGGGCGTACGGAATCGGGATCGTCGCGAACACGGCCGCGAGCAGAGTGATGTCCACGAGCAGCAGCGTCGCTATGGTCCACGGATGCCGTGCCCGGCCTCGGGTCGCGACAAGCCAGATCACGGCCAGCGTCCTGGCCCCCAGAGCCACAGATTCGATGAGGCGGTTCAACCGGCCGGCGTCCGGATGAAGTGCCATCGATGTGGCAGCCACCAAGATCATCACCGTGAACACGAGAACCAGAAGGTGGTCCGTGACCATGTGATCCTCGAGGCGACGCTCCAACAAAGCATCGGCGCGACGACGAGACAGGCGCACCGCCACAGCCTCCGGCTTCAGGACGACATGGCTCGGACCCGTGCGCACTCCGAACCGCAGATGCCTCCAGCATCCCCTACCCGGCGTAGCGCCATCAGCCGATTGCTCCGCCTGGTGCCGACGACCTGCCATCCGCACCGCATGCCTGGGTAAGGTGACCTCGGGGTCCAGATCGGGCGACCCGTTCGAGCTGCGCCTGGACTCTGGCGACGACGCGGCCGGCCAGGTGCCGCGCCTGGTCGTCCGCACCTGCCGGACGCAGAGCCCGCAGTAGGTGAGCCGCGTGTGCCGGGTCATCGACGAGCGCGTTCTCGGCGGCCCACCGGGAGATTTAGCTGTCACAACAGTGGTGCCGAAACTCACGGATACGCGATCTACCGCTGATCATGCGGTGTCGAAACAGCCGTTGAAACGGTGTCCGGACCCACGGAGATGGCCAGTTGCGTATCAGATGGATGAAGAGGCGCCCTTCCTGAGTGACGTGTCGGCTCTGGTCCGCCTCTTGCGTGAGCTGGTCGGATTCAGCCGATCGTCAGACCTGCCATGATGTGAGATTTATTATGCTTTCATCCTAATTCGGTAGCTTGCCAGCTGACGGGCCAACTGCGATGACCACCTCTGACTCCGAGACCACCTTTGCGCCGGCCCGAGGTCGAGCCGCGGTGCCGAAGTTGTCGACGCCCTCTCCCGCACCGGACCGCTGGCGCTGGCCGAAAAGGGCGTATGCCGCAGTGCTCGGCGCGGGTGCTCTCGTCGGCGCCGTCGCCGCCGTCGTGGCCGTCGTCTTTCCCGATGCCAAGGAACACGCTGCGGAGTTGCACCTGCAGGTCACCAGGGAAATGCTGAAACGCGACTACCGTCCTCTCATCGTGCTCCCGCACGCCGGAGCCTTCGGTCTGCGGCAGTTGCCCGCCGCGTTGATGATGGAGGCGGCGTTCACCGAATCTCCGGATGCCGCCACGACATCGCCGTCGCCGTCTTCGGACCCCGGACGCGTCGATGACACGAGTACCGTCCCCGGCGAGGCGACCCGGTCGCCGAGCCCCAGGCCGGACGACCGCGCAAGCACTTTCCCCGGCCCGACGCGGACGTCCCCGGCGCAACCGACCGTGCCGCCCGGAGGCGTGGAATGGGTACCCGCGCGGCCGGGGGAGAAGGGTCCTGAACGGCTGTCAGCGCGGGAGGCATACCGGCGACAACTCGACGCGGTTGAACCCCTGCATCGTTCAGGCCAAACGCGCGTGAGGAAACAGAAACCCGCCCGCACCCCGAACCGGTCCGCCACACAAGAAGACGAGATCGGCGTGGAGGTCCGCGCGACCATCAGCCTCTACAGCCTACGCGGCGTCATCGTGCGCCTGTATTGGTCCATGTCCAGCCGGAACCCACAGGAAAAGCTGTCCGTCGGCTGGAGCAACAGATTGCTCGAGCCGGCACTCAAGGCCACCAGCGACCATGACACCGCGAGCTTCACCTTCTGGCTGCCTATGCCGGGAACGGCGAAGGGGCCGTTCGTCGTCACATCGAGTCTCGTGGTCAGCGACGATGAGCCGCCCCTCGCCACCGCCGATACCGAGCCATTCAGCTGGCGGCAATCGGGTTGACCCCATGCCGGTTCGTCATCACGATGCCGACCATGCGGGGTGGGCGCCGATCGGCGCCCACCCCGTCACGAACACGCGAACTACGGCAGCGGGTCACCGCCGACGGGCGACGGGGTGTGGGCCGCCTTCGAGGGGCGTGGCCGGCTCGGCGTGCCGACAGCAGCGGTGGTCGCGGTCGTCTGCGTCGGGTAGGTCGTCGACGGCGTGCTCGCCGTGGCCGTGTCGTCGTGCGGGAGCTTCGCCATGATGGAATCTCGGCCGGTGGCCAGCATCGCCTTCGCCTTGTCCTGCGCCTGAATCACCGCTGGGTGGTTGCTCGCCTTGCGGGTCGCCGCGGCGATCTGTTCGAACTTCTCGCGGCCCGCGCGGGTGCCGAGGACGTACCCGGCGGCGAATCCGACGGCCAGCTTGAATACCTTCATCAGCCTGCTCCAGTTCTCGTGGTCAGTCGGGGTGACCTTGCCGGCCCCCGCTGACGCGCGGTCGGATCATCACGGCGCTCGCGACCACCGCCGCCGTGCCTGTGCTACTCGGACATCCCACTACCCATCCTGCGGTGTGTTTTATCCCTTTGCGGGCTGCGACTCGCTGCGGGTGTAATCCGTTGCCGCTGAAAGCCCGCTCCTGCTTGGATTCATTCCGGTCTGTTAGGTACTTTGTTGGTAATCGAGGCTGTGCCTCACCACCGGGAAGGCACCGGTCAGGTGCCAGGACGGTGCCGGCTCATGATCGAGCGCTGAATGGCGACGGCGACCAGCCCGGCTGCGGCGCTGGCCCAGATGGCCGGTGTGTTTGGGCAATGGCGTTCAAGCTGATCGAGGCCGCACAGCAACGCTGGCGGGCGGTCGACGCACCGCACCTGGTCGCCCGCATCCGCGCCGGCACGCTGGCTGGGCGGGCGTACGGGCGGGTAGCCGGCGATGCGTACGAGGAGGCGCCGATGCGGGTGACCTCCACTGCGTCGTAAACGCTCGTCAGGTCGCTCAGGTGGGTGGCGATCCGCGCGAGTGCGGTGACCGCGTCGGCTACCTGCCGGGTGCCTTCGGTGGAGCGGCTGGCAGCGGTGGCGAGCTCGCGCTTGTTGGCGGGGTGCGGAAATTGGCGGTGGTTGTCTCAGGTTGTCGGCGGTAGGACTGCTTGGCCAGGTGATGTGCCGGACGGCGGCCCGGCCAGGCGGGGTTCTGATGAGCGTCCCCGTTGTGCATAGGGGCTCTGTTCGGGGGTAGTCCGGCATGGACGGCAGGCGAATCGTGGCCGGTAGGCGCAGTGGCCCGGGCGGGCAGATGGGGGCATCACCCAGTGAGCACGAATGTGCGGGGTTTTCTGGCGCAGCATCGGGACGCCGTGGTTGCCGAACTGGCGGAGTGGGTGCGGATTCCGTCGGTCGCCGGGGTTCCGGAGCATGCGGTGGATTTGCAGCGGTCGGCGAATTGGCTGGCGGCGGCGTTGCGTGAGACGGGTTTTCCGTCGGTGGAGGTGTGGGACACCGAGGGCGGTCCGGCGGTGTACGCGCAGTGGTGCGCGGAGCCGGGCGCTCCCACGGTTCTGATCTACAGCCACCATGACGTACGTGCCGCGAAGGACGAGGAGTGGGACGAGACCGCGCCGTTCGACCCGAAGGTCCGTGACGGGTACCTCTACGGGCGTGGCGCGTCGGACGCCAAGGGCCAGGCTCTTGCGCACCTGTGGGGTGTCCGTGCCCACCTGGCCGCGACCGGCCGCGACCATCCCGCCGTGAATCTGAAGCTGTTGGTGGAGGGTGAGGAGGAGACCGGGTCAGCGCATCTGAGGCAGCTTCTGCAGGATAACGGCGACCGGGTCGGCGCCGATCTGATCGTCTTCTCCGACACGCTGCTGTGGCGGTCGGATCATCCGGCCGTGTGCGTGAGCATGCGCGGCACGATGCTGGCGAAGCTCGAGATCATGGGGCCGTTGCAGGACGTGCATAGCGGAGCGGTGTCCGGGCCGGCGCCCAACCCGGTCCTGGAGATGAGCCGGCTGCTCGCCCAACTGCACGACGACAAGGGCCGGATCACGGTGCCCGGCTTCTACGACAGTGTGGTGGAGCCGTCGCAGCGGTTTCGCGACGAGCTGGCCGCGTTGCCGTACAGCGACGCCGACTGGCTGAAGCGGTCCCTGACGCGCAGCGTGGGTGGTGAGGCCGGGTACACGGTGCTGGAACGTCTGTGGACGCGGCCGGCGATCGAGGTGACCAGCATGATCAGTGGTGATCCGATCGGGCCGTCGCGGGCGGCGGTGCCGTCGCTGGCCACCGCTGATCTGAGCATCCGGTACGTCTGTGACCAGACCGGTGCCGAGATCGCCGAGCAGTTGCGACGGTGGGTCGCCGATACTGTGAGCGAGCGGTTCGACCATCGGCTGACCGTGTCCCCGGAGACCGCACAGGATCCCTACCGCACACCGGACGATCTGCCGGCGGTGGCCGCGCTGGCGGAGGCCATGCAGGAGGGATTCGGGCGTCCGGCGGGCCGGATGGGCAACGCCGGTGGCGGTCCGGCGGTATGGCTCACGCAGAGCGTCGGTGCGCCGGTGGTGTACTTCGGCACCGGGCTACCGGAGGATCGCTGGCACGACAGCAACGAGCGCGTCTCGATCGATGTGCTGCTCTCCGGCGCGGCTACCCTGGCAGCGTTCTGGGACCGACTGCCATCAGCTTGACCCTGTACCCCGCCGTAGCCCGCTCTAACGCGGCGACCGCAGCCCACCCGGAGGCCCTTACCGAGAGCCGAGGTGCGGATCATGTCCGATACCGATGCGATCGGCCGAGACCAGGAGACCGGGCTGTACGAGTTCCGGCTGGAAGTGGGCCGTGGCCATCCCGAGCTGTTTCGGGTTATGTCCGGCCACACCCCTACCGGCTGCGAGGGCCCGGCCAACATCTCGGACAGTCAACGGTTGTCTGTGGGCATGGTGATACAGACGGTGGTGCCGCCGCCGGGGGTGTCGCTGATGTCGAGCCTGCCGCCGTGGGTGTGCACGATACGGGCGCAGGTCGACAAACCGATCCCGTGACCGGTGCTGTGGCCGGGGCTGAGACGGGTGAAGGGTTGAGCGGCCTGTTCACGTTGACTGGCGGGGATACCGATGCCGTTGTCAGTGACGCAGACGCGATACCCGGCAGGGTCGTCGGCGGCGGTGATGGCGATGTGGCAGGCCCGCTCGGCGTGGCGGTATTTGACGGCGTTGCTGACGAGGTTCTGCAGCAGGATGTGCCATTGGGTGCGGTCGCCGATCACGGTGGGAAGGTCGTTCACGGTTACGTCGGCGTTCGCTTCGCTGATCTGTACGGCAAGGTCATCGAGCACCTCGTTGGTGATCTCGGTGAGGTTCACCTCGACGGCGTGGCGGGCGTGGTCGGTCGTGGCGTGGGCGAGCACGTCGTCGATGAGAGTGCCCATCCGCAGCGCGGCGGCGGAGATGCGGTCGGTGCACAAGGAGGCGTCGGCGTCGGCGTTGACGGTAGGCATGAGGTGCAGTTCGGCGGCGTAGGCACTGATACCGGTCAACGGGTTGCGCAGGTCATGTGCAAGTTGGGCAGCGAAGTGCCGCAGCGTTTCGTTGGTGCCCTCCAGCGCGGCTTGGATTTGTTGTTGCCGGCGGAGCAGGTCCGCGACGAGAAACCCGTGTCTGCGTAGTTCGAGCACATCGATGGCCATCCGAGCGAGCCGGTCCAGGCCTTGTCGTTGCTGTTCATCGAGCACGCGGGGGACTTCATCGAACACGCAGAGGGTGCCCAGCACAAACCCCTCCGGGGGGCGGAGCTGGGTGGAGCCGTAGAAGCGAAACCGCTGAAATCTGCCAGTTACGAAGGGGTTGGCTACGAAGCGCGGGTCGGTGCGTGCATCTTCGATGAACATCGGGTCAGGAGCGGCCATCGCGACCGAGCACATGGAGTCTTCGCGCCGGCACACTTCCGTGTCGATGCCGACGGCGGCGACCTGGTGCTGACTGTCGGCGTCGATGACGAACAGCACCGAGATCGGGACCTGGCACAGCTGGGCAGCCAACTCCACAACCGTCTGTAAGTCGGGCTCCGGCGGACCGTCGAAGAGGTGGTAACGCGCCAACGCCGCGGTCTGTGCTTGGTCGGCTATCGCCCGTACCGGAATCATGACGCGGCCTCCCGCCAGGTCAGCAACATCCCCAGTCATCATCGCGCCTGGGCCAGTGGACAAGTGACGCTGATCTGCATCCCCCGAAAACGGGTTTTCAAAGACATCCGTGTTCAGCCCTTGTGCCGCTGTGACAGCCTGCTGGGCGAGGTGGTAGCCCCGGGCAGGGCCGCAGCCGATCTTGCCGAGTGTGGTGAGGGTGGGGGCGGGATCACCGCTTTGGCCAGAATCGATCACGCGACGTATGGCAACTCCGGTGCGGATTGCGGTCGGAGGCGGTGAGCAAGGTCGGTATACGTCGACACCTGTCGCCCGTTTTGCGTACTCTGTCCTAGAGGGCTGCGGGAGGGGGCGACGTGGCTGAGCCGGTGAACGAAGTGAGCTGGGAGGCGCTGTTCCGGGCCGTACCCACACCGTTGCTGGTGCTGGACACCGACTTGATGATCGTCGAGGCGAATCAGGCGTACCTGACGGCCACCATGCGCAGCCGTACCGAGCTGGTCGGCCGGCCGGTGTTCGAGGCGTTTCCCGACAATCCCGAGGACGCGGCGGCAAGCGGCGTGACGATGTGGGGCGCGTCGTTGCAGCGGGTCCTGAGTCAGTGCACCACCGACGTCATGGCGATCCAGAGGTACGACATCCCTCGCCCGTGGGGTGGTTTCGACACCCGCTACTGGGCGCCCGCCAACGCGCCGGTGTTCGGTCCGGACGGCGAACTGCGCTGGATCATTCACCGTACCGAGGACGTCACCGCGTTCATGCAGGCTCGTCACAACGATCCGGCCGCGCTGGCGGAGCTCACCGAGCAACTGCGGATCCGTACCGAGCAGATGGCCACGGAAGTCTTCGCCCGGCGGGAACTGGAGGAACAGAACGAAAGCCTGCACGCCCTGCTCGACAGCTTGGACACCGCCGTGGTCGGCTGCGACGCTGAAGGCCGAACTGTGCTACGCAACGAAGCGGCCCGCCAGCTTTTCGGCGCCCTGCTGGATCAGGTGCCGGTCCAGCGGTGGGCCGAGTACCAACACGTGTTTCACCCCGACGGACATCGGATGAGCGGTGATGACATTCCGCTGATGCGCGCCCTGCGCGGGGAACGGGTACGTGACGCGGAGATCGTAGTGCGAGTCCCCGAAGCGCCACGCCGGTACTTCCGGGCCAACGGCCGCCCGGTCGCCGGTCATCCGCGGCTAGCGGCGGTAGTGGCGTTGCACGAGATTACGCTGCACCGCCGCGCCGCCCGCTTCAAGGAGTGCGAGCTGGAGCTCTCCCGGCTGACCTCCAAGCCCGCCCCGCCGGATGAAATCTTCGCCGAGATGGTGCAGCTCATCAGCCGGATGGCCGGGTGGGCGGCGGTGGAATTCTGGACCGTCGACGATGTCGCCCGGGTGCTGTACCGCACCACCTGTTGGGCCGAACCCGGCTACGACCTGCCCTGCCGATTGCCGGACCCATTGTCATACGGCCAGGGTGTACCGGGCCGCGCGTGGCAGACGTCGGACCCGATCTGGGCGGCGAACCTGCCCACCGACCCCGACGCCGCCCAGCAGGCCACTGACTGGGGGCCGTTGCGCGCCGCCCTGGCCATCCCCATCCCCAGCGGATCCGTCATCCTCGGCGTGTTGGTCTGCTACAGCGACGTCCCCGAGACCCCGGACGATACCCGTACCGCCATGATGACCGGTATCGGGGCGCACATCGGAGAATTCCTCTCCCGACGCCGCGCCGAACGCCTGACCGAGGAGCTGGATCGCAGCCGCGACGAGTACATCGCCCTGGTCGGCCATGAACTACGCACCCCGTTGACGAGCCTGCAGGCATATACCGACGTGATGATCGACGAACCGGACCTGTCCGTCGACGAGCGGCAGTCCATGCTGAAGGTCATGCAGCGCAATACCGCGAGCCTGCGCGCCATCGTGACGAAACTGCTCGACGTGGCCGGTATGCGTTCCGGGCATGTCGACCTGCACCGGCAACCCATGGACCTGGCCACCATCGTGCACGAAGCGGCCGACGATGCCCGCACCGGCGCTCAGATCACGATCGAGGTCAACACCCCGCCGCAGGCGCCGCTGCACGGTGATCCCGCCCGGCTGCGTCAAGTGGTTGACGAGTTGTTGTCCAACGCGCTGACCTGGGCACCCCGGGGCAGCGCCATAGGCATCAACCTGCGTGCTGACCCGCGCGCCATCGCGGTATCGGTGTCGAACACCGGCAGGCCGCTGACCGTCGAGGAACGTGGCCGGCTGTTCGATACGTTCTTTCGCGGCGAGAGCGCCCGCAACGGTGGTGTGCCCGGCACCGGCCTCGGCCTCACCATCGCCCGCACCATCGTTGAAGAACACGGTGGCACCATCGCCGTCAGCGAACCCGACGAAGCCGCCACCACCTTCACCATCCGGCTACCTACCCACCAACCGGCACCGAACGACTCTCTTACCGCCTGACGCCCGTACAGAGTCTCAACAGACGGTGCGGGGCTTCGGCAGCGGTAGTTAAGAGCGCAGCGCCAGGGGCATCCGACATTGAGGTGTGCTTCGCAGCTGCTCCTGCCCCGGCGCCGGGCCCAATCTGGCGCCGGGGACGGTACATGGCATCGGAGCGTTTGCACTGGCCCGTGAAACACCGCTTGAGCGCAGCCGAACGAGGTTCGGTTTGATCAAGCGGTGGTTCCCGAGGACGTTCGTCCGGTTCTTGCGACAACGGCTCGCTGGCGGGGCCGTACTGCGGGTGCTAGCCGGCCGCGTGCCCGCCGGTGTAACCGCCGGTGCTGTTGTTCGCGGCGGCTGCGCCGCCGTTGGTGGCCGGGTGCTTGTGGTGGTGCTTGCTGCCGGTGCCGTAGCCGGTGTTGTTGTTCGCGGCGGCTGCGCCACTGCCCGTCGTGTGGTGCTTGCTGCCGGTGCCGTAGCCGGTGTTGTTGTTCGCGGCGGCTGCGCCGCCGTTGGTGGTCGGGTGCTTGTGGTGGTGCTTGCTGCCCGCGCCGTAGCCGGTGTTGTTGTTCGCGGCGGCTGCGCCACCGTTGGTGGTCGGGTGCTTGTGGTGATGCTTGGTGCCGTAGCCGTTCATGGCGCTTTGGCGGCAAGGGGCGTGGTCGGGCGTGCCCGGCTTACCAGCCAACGCGGGAGAAGCGGTGACGCCCAGACCGAGCGCCATGGCGCCCAGCGTGGTAGCTACGCGAAGAGATTTCTTCATCTTTAGCCTGCTTTCGCTGTAAGGGCGATTTGTCCGTTTTGTCCAACGAGGCAGACGGGTGGAGCGCTGCGCAGTGTCGCTACGTGTCGCCCCATTGGGGCATATCGCGCCCGCGCCGACGCTGCAGGTGGCCGGCGTGAAAACAATTTGAGATTCCACCAATCCGGCGCGCGGTTCGCTCCGAATCAGGGGTGTAGGTCCCGAAATGAGAGGAACGCATCATGCGCGCAACGAAGTTCACTGCCCTGGCCGCCACGACGGTCTTCGCGATCTCCCTGGCCGCGTGCGGCAGTAACTCCGATGACAGCAGCGGAGACACCGCAGCGGCGGCGCCGATGGCGACCACCGCGCCGACCAGCGTGGCCCCGAGCATGGGGACCAGCATGGTTAACTTCGGTCCGGGCTGCGCGGCGGTGCCGACCGACCCGGCGAACGCGGGCAGCTTCGAGGCGATGGGCAAGGTGCCGGTGGCCACCGCGGCCTCCGGCAACCCGCTGCTGTCGACCCTGGTCGCCGCGGTGAAGAAAGCCGGCCTGGTGGACTCGCTGAACTCGGCCGACGGCATCACCGTCTTCGCGCCGACCAACGACGCCTTCGCCAAGATTCCGAAGGCGACCCTGGACAAGGTCCTCGCCGACAAGAAGACGCTGACCAGCATCCTCACCTACCACGTCGTGAGCGGCAAGCTCACCCCGGCCGACCTCGCCGGCCCCCACAAGACGCTGCAGGGACAGGACCTGACCGTCGCGGGCAGCGGCGAGAGCTTCACCGTCGGCACCGGTAAGGCGTCGGTGATCTGCGGCAACGTGCAGACGGCCAACGCCAACGTCTACATCGTCGACTCCGTCCTGATGCCGAAGAGCTGATGCGGCGCACCCTGCTCGGCGCGATCAGCGGGATCGTCGCGGCGGGCTCCGGGGTCGCGGTCGCGGAACTTCTGGCGGCCGCGACCCGGCCCGGGGCCGGGCCGTTGGTCGCGGTCGGTGGAGCGGTCATCGACGCGACGCCCACGCCATGGAAAGAATTCGCCGTACGGGAACTGGGCACCAACGACAAGCCGGTGCTGCTTGCCGTGATCGGCGTCGTCCTGGCCGGCCTGGCGCTGGCCACCGGCATCGCGGCGACGAGGTGGCGGGCCGCGATCCCGGTCGGCACCGCTCTGCTCGGCGCGGTCGGGGCGGCCGCGGCACTGTCCCGGCCGACAGCGACCCTGCCGGACGCGGTCCCGGCGGTCGTCGGGGCGGCGGTGGCCGGCGTGCTGCTGTGGTGGCTCCTGCGCAAGCCACGGCCGGTGGACACCGGCGTACGGGAAAATGGTGTCGATCGTCGGTTGGTTCTTCGCCTGTCGCTGCTTGCGGCGGGTGCCAGCGTCGTGGAGGGCTCCGCTCTGGCCGTTTCCGGTCAGCGGCAGAATGCGGCCGGGCAGTCCCGGGAGGCCCTTCGGCTTCCCGCCGCGGCCGACCCGGCGAAGCCGCTGCCGGGTGGGATCGGCCGCGACTTCACGACGGGGAACACCGCGTTCTACCGCGTCGACACCGCACTGACCGTGCCGCGCATCGACCCGTCGACGTGGTCGCTGCGGATCCACGGGATGGTCGACCGGGAGATCGAGATGTCCTTCGCCGAGTTGCTGCGACGGCCGCTGATCGAGCGCGACATCACCCTCAACTGCGTGTCCAACGAGGTCGGCGGGCCCTACATCGGGACCGCCCGGTGGCTCGGCGTGCCGCTTGCGGCCCTGCTGCGCGAAGCCGGCGTGCAGAGCGGCGCGGACCAGATCGTGGCCCGCTCCGACGAGGGGATGACGATCGGCACACCGGTGGCCACGGCCCTGGACGGGCGCGACACCATGCTCGCCGTCGGCATGAACGGGGAACCGCTGCCGCTCGAACACGGCTTCCCGGTACGGATGCTTACCCCCGGGCTGTACGGCTACGCGGGCGCCTGCAAGTGGGTGACCGAGATCGAGCTGACCACTTTCGATCGGTTCGACGCGTACTGGGTCAAACGCGGCTGGGGCGTGCAGGGCACCGTGAAGACGGCGTCGCGGATCGACAAGCCGAAGCCGTTCGCGCGGATGACGGCCGGGCCGGTCACCGTGGCCGGCGTCGCCTGGGCGCAGCGCCGCGGTATCGCCGCCGTCGAGGTCAGCGTCGACGGAGGCCCCTGGCAGCCCGCCGAACTGCTCCCGACCGCCTCGATCGACACGTGGGTGCAGTGGCGGTTCACCTGGAAGGCGACCCCGGGACCGCACTCGCTCGCGGTGCGCGCCACCGACAGCAAGGGCGCGGTGCAACCGCAGGATCGGGCTACGCCGTTTCCGGACGGCGCGACCGGCTGGCACACCATCAGCGTCACCGTGAGCTGATCTGATTCCTGACCGGTGGTGCGCCGGGGCTGAAGCCCCGGCGCACGGTGGGGCAACGGTCAGTGGGCGGCGAAGAACAGGAACATGTTGGTCGGGATCGGGCCGACCAAGTGCTTGTTCTTCGCCTTGATCTGGCCGTCGAGGTAGGTCCAGCTCTGGTGCTTCCGGATGGCGCGGTAGGTGGCGGGGTCGGTCACGCCGACCACGCGGACGTCCCACCACTCGGCCTTGCCGCCGTTCCTGGTGCCGATGAAGTGGTCATGGCCCGGCGTGGTGAAGTCTCTCAACGCCGGCATCAGCTTCTCCGGAGTCGCCTTGTAGACCGGATCGAGCGCCGGCGCCAGCCGGGTCATGTCCAGGCTCATCGGGTGATCGACACAGGTGAGCTTGTCCGGGCAGTCCAGCCCCTTGACGGTGAAGCCCAGCGGCACCGTGATGAACAGCGGATCGAAGTGCCTGGCCGGCGCCACCTCGGCCGCGACGCCGGCCTCGCAGCCGGTGGTCGAGGCCGCGGCGATGTGGGTGTCGCAGTAGAAGCCGTGGTGGTAGGTGAAGCCCGACGAGTGGCCGGCGTGGCTGCCCATGGTCATGCCGAACTCGTCCGGCCCGCGCCCGCCGGCCTCGGCGGCGCTGGCGGCCTTGGCGACGAGACCGCCTCCGGCAGCCAGGATCACCGCGGCAGCGGCGACGGGAACAGCCCAGCGCCGTGCCCGTCCAGCCCGCCCGGATCGGCGACGATTGATGTCGAACATGAGGAATCCCCCTCGATGCACGAGCCATCCTCAGTGGTGGCTCTGTCGCAGGGGTTCGAAGCCGTTAAGCCCGCAGATCGCCGTGAAAGGTACATATCATCCGACTGGGTGAGATACCGCATCGTCAGGCGGAAAGAAGCCGGAGTGTGAGCTCGCGACCAATCCCTCGACCGGTCGGCGCCGAATCCCTGCGTATCGGATGCGTGTGCAGGGAGATGGTGACGGCGTGGGACCGGAAGAGGACGGCGCTGCCGGGCAGCAGGCCGGCGACCTGGTGGTGGCCGACCGGTACCGCCTTCTCGCCCTGGCCGGGTCGGGGGGAATGGGACGGGTGTGGCGGGCCCACGACGACCTGCTGGACCGAGAGGTTGCGGTCAAGGAGGTCTTGGCGCCGGCCGCCCTGCCGTACATGGATCGGACCGAGATCCTGCGCAACACCGTCCGCGAGGCACGGGCCGCTGCCCGTCTCGATCATCCCAACGTCATTCGGGTCTTCGACGTGGTCCGCGCGGCCGGCCGGTCCTGGATCGTCATGGAATACGTGCCGTCCCGCTCACTGCACGACATCGTGACCCGCGACGGCCCGCTGACCCACCGGCACGCGGCGCGGATCGGGGCGACCCTGTTGGACGCGCTGGACGCCGCGCACCGCGCCGGCGTGCTGCATCTCGACGTCAAACCGCACAACGTGCTGATCGCCGAGGACGGCCGCGTCGTGCTCACCGACTTCGGCCTGGCCACCATCGTCGCCGTCCCGGCCGGTCGGGCCGAGCCGCTGCTGGGCTCGCCGCACTACATCGCCCCGGAACGGCTACGCGACGGTGTCTCCAGCCGGGAGGCGGACCTGTGGTCGCTGGGCGCCACCCTGTACATGGCGGTGGAGGGCCGAGCGCCGTACGCCCGGCCGCAGGTCGCCGAGTCGCTGGCGGCCCTGCTCCACCAACCTCCTGATCCGCCGCAGCACCCGGGGCCCCTGCACACCGTCATCGCCGGCCTGCTCACCGCCGATCCGAAGCGACGGCTGACCGCAGGCGACGCCCGCCCGGCTTTGCGGGACCTGACCCGCCGGGCCGTCGGTGTCCACGCCGTGCCGGCACCGCGCCGCCCGGCCGACAGCGACGTCCGATTCCGCGCGGCCGCCGCGCCGGCAGTCGCCGCCCTGATCGCGGAACCTGTGGCGAAGCCGGCGCCGGCCCGCTGGCGGGGTCTGCTCGTCGCCGGCATCGCCACGGCCGCCGTGATTCTGGTGGCCGCCGTGGCGGTCCGGATCTACGGCGGTGGCACCGGGACCCCGCCCGCGGCAGCCGCCGTCGCCAGCCCGATGGACGCCTGCTCCACAGCGCAGTCGTCTCCGGTGACGGGTTCCGGCGAGGACGCGCCGGTCTCGCTGCCGGACGGTTGGCTCTGGCACGTCGACGCCGATGGCTTCGCTCTCGCGGTGCCGCGCGGCTGGCATCGCGGTGCCGCCGGCGGTGACGTGTGCTTCAGGGATGCCGATGGTGACCGGTCGTTCACCGTGCAGTCCGCCGGCCCGCTCAACGGCCGACCGCTGCAACGATGGCAAGACGCGGAGCGCAAAGCCCCGCCCGGGTATCGCAGAGTCAGCATGGGACCGCTTCTGATCACTGGGGGAGGCGCCGACTGGGAGTATTCCTGGCAGCCGGCGACCGGTCCGCGCCTGCACACCTATCGGATGCTGCTGGCCGCCGGCGACGACCGTTCGTACGCGCTGACCTGGACCACCCGGGACGCCGACTGGGATCTTGACCGATCCATCCTGCGCACCCTCACTGACGGCTTCCGCGACTCGGCGCGACCGGCAGTCACCTGGACGATCCCCGGCCCACGCCACTGATCTTCACCAGACCCATCCGAGCGATTCTCGGCTCCGAATCGATCGTGACTGAATGTGCACGTTCCCCTCGGCAAGGAGCCCTTGTGAAACTTCCCCGCGCCCTGCTCGCTGTGCCCGCAGCGGCAGTGGTCCTCCTCGCCGTCCCGAGCGCCGCTTTCGCCGATGAGAGCGTCCACGTCAAGCTCGATCCCCTGAACCACTCCGGCGCCTCCGGCACCGCCATCCTGACCGCCATGGCCGACGGCGACCTGAAGATCAGCATCCGGTCGATCGGTCTGGTCCCGAACTCGCCGCACGCGCAGCACCTGCACGGCTCCACCGAGGGCATGGACTTCCACTGCCCGGACATGTCCGCCGACTCCGACGGCAACGGCTATGTCAGCACCGAGGAGGGCATGCCGGACTACGGCAACATCTTCATCTCGCTGACCACCAAGGGGGACACCAGCCCCAAGAGCGGCCTGGCCGTCGATCGGATGCCGGTCGCCGACGCCAAGGGCAACCTGTCCTACGACCGCACGATCCCGGCCGCTGACCTGCCTGCGGGCACGATCGAACACCTCAAAGACCTCCACGTCGTCGAGCACGGGATCGACGCGAACAGGAACGGCAAGTACGACATGGACGGCCTCGGTGAATCCACGCTCGCCAAGTCGGCCGGTCTCAGCGGCATCCCGGAAGAGGCGACCGACCCCGCCGTGTGCGGCATGGTCTCCGGCGCGGCGGTCGGCTCGGTTCCGGTCGGCGGCGTCGCCACCGGTGACGGCAGCACCCGCCATGACTCCATCCCGCTGTACGCGCTCGGCGGCATCGCCCTGTTCGGCGCCGCCGGCGCCCTCGTCGCCCGCCGCCGCCTGAGCTGATCATGACGGACACCGGAACCCCGAAGCCGGCCGGGAACCGCTGGGGGCGCTACGCACTCTCAGCGGCTGTCCTGGTCCTCAGCCTCACCGGCGTTACGGCTCTGGTCAAAGGCGGTCAGGACCAACCGCGCCGGATTCCCCTCGCCGCCGCCGCGTCAGCTCCCGAGACCGCGCTCCCGGCTGCCGGCAATGGTGAGCTGACCAGCGGTCCGCTGATGAGCACGTCGAAACCGACCCGGGTGGTCATCCCCGCCCTCGACGTCGACGTGCCGCTGACCGGCCTCGGTCGGCAGGCCGACGGCACCATGCAGGTGCCCACCGACGCCAGAACCGTCGGCTGGTACACCGGGGCGCCCACCCCGGGCTCACTCGGCCCGGCCGTGCTCGCCGGTCACGTCGACTACCGGAAACAGCCCGGCACTTTCCACCGGCTTACCGACCTCAAGCCCGGCGACTCCATCGACGTCGACCGCGAAGACGGCAGCGTGGCGATGTTCGCCGTTGTCAAGGTCGAGCGTTACGCCAAAGCCGAATTTCCTACCGATGCGGTGTACGGCGCGATCAACCGCGCCGGCCTGCGCCTGATCACCTGCGGCGGCGACTTCGACAGCACCGCCGGGCACTACGAGGACAACATCGTCGTCTACGCCGACCTCACCATGGCTCATCCGGCCGGATAGCCGGTCGGCGCCGAGGTGGCGCACCGCGTCGTAGCGGAGGTGGAACGCGGCGGCGGTGACGATCACGCCGAGGTCGGCAAAGCCTGCCTGACCCTGCGTGGGCAGTCGCCGGGGATCCACTGCATCTCAGTTCCCGTCGTCCCTGGGCGACGTGGGCGGGCAGTGGCGCAGGGCGCTCCAGCCGAGCAGACCGGTGACGTTTTCGATCTTGTCGCCGACGGCGGCCCCGGTGTCGGTGACGTGGTAGGTGTGGAGAGCGCTGTCATGGCCGCTGTTGCGCATCTTGAGGATGTTGACCGCGCGGCCGATCTCGGAGCAGAGCTCGATGTAGCGGATCTGGATCACGTTGTGGAACAGGAACATGAGGCCGGCCAGGGGTTCCTCCATGGGGCCGATGGTTCGGGTTTCACTGGTGACCCAGAGCGAGGCTCCGGCGGTGCGGATGAGGCCGAGGAGGCTGCGAAGGTACGCGGGGAACCGTTCGGCCTCGCGCGCGGTGAAGGCCATCTCGGCCAGGCTGTCGATCACGATCCGGGTGGTGCCGGCCTCGGCCAGCTGGTGACGGGCGACCGAGGAGAGTCCGTCCAGGTCGAGGTTGCCGACCGGTACGTGCGAGATCGTCAGCTTTCCTGCCTCACGCGCAGCGGTGAAGTCCCACCCGAGCCGGTCGGCGATGCCGATCAATTCTTCAGCAGTGTCCTGGAAGCTGATGTAGAGGCACCGTTCGTCGCGGGCCAGTCCGTCGGCGACGAAGTGCAACGAGCCGATCGTCTTGCCGACACCCGAAGGTCCGAACACCAGAGTGGCGTCACCACGCGGTACTCCGCCGCCCAGGAGTGCGTCGAGGCCGCTGATCCCGGTCGATATCCGTTCCTGCTGCGGTGCGACCTCCTCGGGCAGCATCGACTCGATCCTCGGATACACCCGCAGTCCGTCACGGGTGATGTGCACGGTGTGGGTGCCTTGCAGATGGCCGGTGCCGCGCATCTTGACCACCCGTAGCCCGCGCCGGTCGACCGGTTCGCGGGGGCGATAGGACAGTTGCATGATCGCGTCGGCCAGGGTGAACTCGGCGCCGGTCTGTTCCTCCTCGGAGGTGTACTCGCCCAGCAGCAATAGCACTGCTCCGCTGTGTGCGACCTTGCTGCCCAGGTCGTAGAGCGACATCCGCATGTCGTGTTCGGAGACGAAGTCGCGCAGCATCTTGGTGCTGTCGATGGCCACCACCGCGGGCCGGTCGTCGAAGGCTTTGCGGATCACCTCGTCGATCATGGGGCTGAGGTCGTTGCCGGCGCTGTCGCGCAGCAGGTTCCCCAGATGCACGTACTCCACCTGCGGACCCAGCCGTTCCGGGGCGAAGAACGTGAACTCGCGCAGATGCTCGACGAGTTTGGAGTGCGGTTCCGACCACGTCGTGTAGTAGACGGCCTTGTGATCGGCGTTGGCGGCGGCGAAGCAGATCTGCTGCGCCAGGATGGTCTTGCCCGCTCCCGGTGGCCCGGACAGGACGACCATCGATCCGCGTTCGAAGCCGCCACCGAGCACCAGGTCCAGGTCCGCTTGTCCGGTCGACAGGCGCGTCACCTCCCACCACATCCTTTCCGTAGCAGGTCCTCGGCTGCTGCGAGCAGGTCCTGGCTGTGGCATGGTTTGGCCAGTGCGGCGTCGGCTTCGGTTGCCAGCTGCCAGTCGCCGCTGACTGCCAGGACGGGGATCGTCGCCGTCGCCGGATCAGCCCGCAAGCGACGAATGAACTCGACCCCGCCCATCACCGGCATCATCATGTCGGTGACCACCAGATCGGGTGGGGATGTCCGAACGGCCTCCAGCGCGGACGCACCGTCACCCGCCTCGGTCACCTCGTGGCCGGCCCGGCTCAGGATCCGTCGATGCAGAAACCGTAGATCCGGCTCGTCGTCGACCACGAGGACCTTACCCATCGAACCTGTCCGCTCGGCGAGGTGGCGGTGAAGCACCGTCCCTGCGGAGAACGTATCGGCTGATACACCGGAAAACCCGCAGTTTCGGTGGATTCGCCGACAACCCTCAGGATCTGAGTCGGGCTCACCTACGCGCAGCGTTGCTGTGGCGCCGCTGGCTTTATCGAGGTGGCGGTTGAATATTGCTGCAGTAACCGTGCATACGACATGTATGCACAGGGCATGAGCTTTCTGTGGAGGGACGCTCGCGATCGGATGAGGTGGACGCCGACCTGGTCGAGGCGTTCCTGACCGCCAGCCGAGCCCTGGTCGGGGTGGCGGTGCGGTCCTTGAACGCCGGTGACGGGGAGGTCACGCTGCCGCAGCACCGCGCCCTGGTGTTGCTCGCCGCGCACGGCCCGCAGCGCATGGCCGACCTGGCCGCCCTGCTGGGGGTGAACAGTTCCACCGCGACCCGGCAATGCGACCGGCTGCAACGCCACGGTCTGATCCGGCGCAAGCCCTCACCGCAAGACCGCCGCGCCGTGTGCGTGTCGCTGACCGAGGCCGGCCAGGAACTGGTCCGGCAGGTCACCGCGGCCCGCCGCGCCCAGATCAGCGCCATCCTGCAGAACATGCCCCTGCGAAACCGCAAAGACCTGGTCGCAGCGCTGCTCGGGTTCGCCGCAGCGGCCGGCGAAGTCCCGGACCAGAACTGGTCACTGGGCTGGGGCACCGACACCGCCCCCGACCGACCGAGCCCCGCAGCCCCTGTCCCACCCACCCGAGGAACCGTGAAGTGAACTCACTCAACTCCTGGCTGCTCCTGCTGATCTTCGTGGCCTGCGCCGCGGCGATCTGGGTCTCCGGGATCAAACTGTCCAACGCCACCGACGTACTGTCCGAACGCCTGCACCTGGGCACCGCACTCGGCGGAGTCATCCTCCTCGCGATCGCGACCAACCTGCCGGAACTCGCGATCACCGCCAGCGCCGCCCTCTCGCACCAACTCGACGTCGCCGTCGGCAACATCCTCGGCGGCATCGCCCTGCAGACCGTCGTGCTGGTCATCCTGGACGCCGCCGGCGTCCGGCCCCGCAAACCGCTGACCTACCTCGCCGCCTCCCTGACCCTGCTGCTGGAAGGCGCCCTGGTGGTGGCGCTGCTGCTGGTCGTGGTCATGTCCACCCAGTTGCCGCCCTCGTTGATCGCGTTCCGGCTCACCCCCGGTGCCGTCCTCATCGCCGTCCTGTGGGGATTCGGACTGCTGTTGCTGCGCCGCGCAGGCAAGGGGCTGCCCTGGCACGAGGGCGGCGACGCACCCGACACCCAGGAAGGCCCTCAAGGCCACTCCAAAACCACCAAGGAGAACCAGGCCAGCGCCAAGGGCGTCAGTACCGGCCGCGCCGCGACGGTTTTCGGCATCGCGGCGGCGATCACCCTGGTTGCCGGTGTGTTCATCGAACGCAGCGGCGAAGAACTGTTCGGCCGCCTCGGCATGTCCGGCGTCCTGTTCGGCGCCACCGTCCTGGCCGCCGCCACCGCTCTGCCCGAGGTGTCCACCGGGCTCACCTCGACCCGGATGGGCGACTACCAGCTCGCCATCAGTGACATCTTCGGCGGCAACGCGTTCCTGCCCGTGCTGTTCCTGCTCGCCACCGTGCTGTCCGGCCAGGCCGTACTGCCGCGCGCCCATCACAGCGACATCTACCTGACCGCCCTCGGCGGCCTGCTCACCGTCGTGTACATGGTCGGCCTGGTCTTCCGGCCCCAGCGCCAACGACTGCGCATGGGCGCCGACTCCCTCACCGTCCTGATCCTGTACGCCCTCGGCATCGCCGGGCTGGCGTTCATCACCGGCTGATACGCCGGCGAGCCGCCCACGCGCCCCGGAAGCTGAAGGCCTGTTCAAATCGGCGTCGACCGACCAAGGGCTTCGCGCATCGATGGTGGGAAGCCGGCCGTCGGCAACTGGATGTCGTAACAATCTCCGGTTGCCGACGGCCGCGGGCTGCTACCGGAATTCGTGGAAGTCGCTGTAGTGGTCGGGGGAGTACCAGGCCTGCCCGGTGTCGCCGTCGACCACGATCCGGTACGCGTCGCGGTGCGCCCCGCAGTTGCGCGGGTAGACGTCGTATTCCCAGAAGGTGTCACCGTACGGCAACTGCCCGTTGTTGTTGTAGTACTCCCCGCCGGCGTAGCTGCACTTTCCGCTTGACCATGAGTACCAGCCCCGACTGATCGGCCAGCCAAGCTCCGACCAGCCCTCGTAGGCGTTTTCGGCGGCCGTGCAGCCGCTGATCGTGCAGGAGTTCTTGACGGCCGCGGCCGCGGGGGTAGGGGCCAGCGTCGCCGCTGCTGTCGCGGCTGCCAATGCGGCAAGGGGGACAAGGGCCAGTCGAGTGCGACGGGAATGACGAGAGGCTGCGGCCACGATCATCCTCCTCCATGGTCGGGTTGCGGTCGGGCTCCTCTGATCGTTGGGCACATCGGCGACCACGAAGCGTCTCGCCGGCGACAACCGCCAGTCCAGCCCTCGACGTCCCGGTAGCGCAGCGGCCTTCGGCCAGCCGCATGTGCCCGCCCACAGGCCAGACGGATCATCGCGGCCGGCTGGGCCCTGCACGCGTCCCGATGATCCAAGCCGAAGCGATGCTGCACGAGCGCGAACCACCCTTCGGGGACCACTTCCCGAAGCGCACCGACTGCCAGTGGATCCGGGCTGGTCAGCAGGCTGGCTTCCCACCACGGACGGGGGAAGCGGTAACGGCCCTGTCGGATTTGTTTCGTTACAGATGTGCTGCGCCCGGGTACCTGCGTGACTTCGTACCGATGCCGGGTAAGCAGCTCTCCAGGAGGATAGTTCTGTCAGCGATCCACTCTCTCCGCACCGCGATCCACCGGCGAAGCCGCTCGGCAACGAAGCGGCTCAGGCAAGCAGCGGTGCCGGCGGGCGAGGCGGTCCTGGCCGCCACGCTGGCCTGGTTCGTCGCCGGGCATCTCGTCGGCCATCCCACGCCGGTCTTCGCGCCGTCGGCCGCACTGGTCGTGCTCGCCGAGGCCCGCGGGCGCCGGCTGCGCCAAAGCATCGAGATCGTGCTCGGCGTCGCCGCCGGAGTGCTGGTCGCCGATCTGAGTGTCCAGGTCCTCGGGCCGGGAACGGCCACGATCGCCGTCGTTCTCCTGCTGACGGTCGGTCCGATGATCGCCCTGGGGGCCAGCACCACCCTGATCATGCAGGCGGCCATCTCGGCGATCTACCTGGTCGCGGTGGCCGAACCCCGCATCGACGTGATGCAGTGGCGCTGCCTCGACGCGCTGATCGGTGGCACGCTCGCCCTGGCGGTCAGCCAACTGGCCGTCGCTCGCAATCCCCTCGCTCCGTTGGTGCGCGAGGCCCAGCAGACCTTCACCGGCCTGGCCGATCTCCTCGAAACCGTCGATGCGGCGCTGCGCGAGGGCGACCGTGCCGCCGCGGACGACGCCTTGCGTCGGGCCCGGGCGGCCCGCACCAGAGTGGAGCGGTTGGGGATCGAGGTGCTGGCCGCGGCGGAGGCGGTGAAGCTGCGGGTGGGCCGGCGCCGGTATGTGCACCAGGTAGGACAGGTGGAGGCGACCGCCGCGGAACTGGACCGCGTCGTGGACAACATCTGGGTTCTGGCGCGCAACGCCGTCACGCTGATCCGGCTGGACGTCCCGGCGCCAACCGAGCTCAGCCGGGCGTTCGGGGCACTGGCCGCCGCCATCCGGGCCGCGGGGGAGGCCCTGGCCACCGACCTGACCGGCACCGACGATCCGCAGCAGCACGCCAGCCGTGCGGATCACACCGCGCTGGAGGCGGTACGGATCGCCGCCAAACTCCTGGAGTCCGAGCCGGCCCTGCCGCTGACCATGATCATCGGCCAGATCCGGGCCACCGCGATCGACCTGCTGCGCGGGGTCGGCCACGACGACGAGATCCTCGATCGCGTCGACGAGGCCGTCGGACTCACCGCGCCCTGATCTGACACTCTTGCGCGTCGGGCACGTGGCTCGATGCCGGTCGCGACTACGAAGCCGCCCGGAGAACTCCGCCAGCATGATCACCCTCGCGGTGATCGCCAACGTCGCCGAACGCCTCACCGCCGAAATCTCCCCAACCTGGCGATACGGCTAAAGCCATATAGCAACCAGAATGCGTTAATCAGACGTCCTCTCAGCGCGATCTCGGCGACGGCTTGATTCGTCTTTCGCGGACGTCATGCCCTGGCCGTGTCCAGCGGTATCGCGCTGCACGGAGAGAGCCGGTGCAGCGTGTCGGGTTGCCCCCATGATGTCGACAACGGCACGGGTCAGGATCGTCGCCAGCACGACGGCCAGGCCCACCAACACCACGACGCGGGCGGCCAGGGCGTCCGGTACCACATTCGCCAGCACCAGGGCGATGAGTCCGAGTTCGAGCACTGCGGTCGATACGACGGTGATGGTCCAGAGACGGACGCGAGGTTTGGTCCAGAACCGTACACCGGTGTGCGGATCCTCGCGCCGGGTCAGTCGCTGTTGCCGGCGCAGCCTGTCCAGAAACGACGACTCCCAGACGATGGCCAGCATGAGAACAGGGAAGACCTGGGCGAAGGTGGTATAAAAGTCGTTCAGGACCGTCTCCTTCAGCGGCGCGGATGCGGTGGTAGCGGCTACCCGGCCAACTGCTGTACCACCTGCCTGATCGATTGCAGCTTGCGCGGATTCTGCCGGGCCCGTCTGGCACTGATGCCCTCCACCAGGTGATGGGCTTCGGAGATCTCCTGTTCCGCGCGATCAGGGTCCACGGTGGCCAGCAGTGCACCGCAGAGCACCCGCGCCGAGGACAGTTTGAGGTTGTACACCTCTGCATACTGCCCGGCCAATTGCTGGAAGATCTCGACTGCCTCCTCGGCCGCGGAAATGGCGTCGTCGGTACGTCCCACCTGGGCCATCTGAATGGCCAAGTTGTGCAGCGCGGTGGCGTAGTCACCGCGATGCGCGGGGATGCGATCGGCGAGCACCGACCAGATGCGCACTGCACGGGTGATCGTGTCGACCGCTTCCTCCTGGTGCCCGAGTTCGGCGGCGCGCATGCTGTACGTCACCATGGCTGACGCCAGGCCCGCTCGGTGGACGCGGGACTGGTTCGCCGCGCTCTCCCAGATGCGCACCGATTCGCGTGCGGATGCGAACGCCTTCTCCGGATCGCCCGATTCGGAAAGGTAGATGCTGGCGTTCTGCAGCGCGGCTGCGAGTCGGCGAGTGAAACGTGGGGCTTGCTTGTCACCGGCGGAGCGCCAGATCTGGATCGCTTCTTCCAGCGTGGTGTACGCCCCACCGGAATCCCCTTGAGCGCGTTGGCGGGCGGCCAGCGTGGACAGCGACACCGCCAGGTAGGGACGGTAGGTCGGAGCGTTGTGCGCCACCCGGCGCCAGATGCGTTCGGCCTCACGGGCGGCGTCCTCGGCACCGGTCTCGTCACCGTTTTCCGCCAGCCGCAGACTCAAACTGTTGAGGGCGGCGGCTAGTTCCGGCTCGAACGTTTCCGGTTGCAGGGTCGCCAGGCGTCGCCACGCCGACACGGCTTCCTCCGTGGTGGCCAGCGCCTGCCTCAGGTTGCCCATCTCCGACAGTCTCAGCCCCAGGTTGCTCAACGCGATCGCATGGTCGGGGAGGAAGGCGTTGGGATTCCGGGTGGTCAGCGTCCGGCGAATCGATACCGCCTGTAGCGCCATCAGATAGCCATCGGCGTACGCTCCGTTCTCCGACAGGGCCACGGACAGATCTGTCATCGCTGCTGCCAGCTCGTGCCGCGATCGATCGATCGGATGCCGACCGGTGATGCCCTCGGCCCGGCGCACGGCGGCTTGGCACCATTGCAGGGCGTCTTCGTGACGGCCGAGGTTGAGCAGACGCATGCCGTGTGAGCGCTCGATCTCCACCCGCTTCACGAGATGGGCGTATTCCAGCGCCTCGTCCTGTAGCGGGTCGAACGTCGCCAAGGCGCGCTCGCTGGCGGCCAAGGCTTCCTTGCCGAGCAGCATCTCCGACAGGCGATAGCTGAGCAACTTGAAGGTGTCGGCGACCAGGAGATGATCTTGTTCGTTGGTCATCTGCATGTCGGTCACCAGCGTTGCGGCCATGCGTGCTGAGGCCAGGGCGTCCGCGACCTGTCCCGCCTCAGAGAGCCCGATGCCGATGCGGTTCAACAGCCGCACGGCTCTCGGCCGATCGGAGGGTTCGCTTCCGATGCCCGTGGTCTCCCAGGCGTTCGTGAGCTGCTGTACGACGGTCATCGCGGCCGGCGGGTGGGTGCGGGCCAAGCTGTCGATGGTGCTGTCCAACGCTAGCAAGCTGTGCACCGGGCAGGAACGCAGCAGCAGCGTGATGTGCTCGCGTATCCGCGAGGTCTTGGGGTTCGCGACGGCGACCTCCACGGCGGCTGCTACCACCCGGTCGGGATCGGCGCGGATCAGTTCGCCCATGTCGGCGATGAACCGGGCTGGCGGCGCCGTCTCCTGGTGCAGCAGCAGACTGCTCAGCAGGGTGACCGCCCGTGCCGAGGCGTGCCGGCGGTCACGCGCGAGAGTTTGCATGATCCACTGCAGGGTGTGCGGGTGGGGGGAGGTGAGCAGCAGGTCTTCGAGAAGACGTTCCCGCAGCAGGGAGGGCTCGAAGTCGTGCGATCTCGGCCCCGCGTCGGGGTACAGCTCGGCGAGTAGCCGGGCGAGACCGTCTACGTGGAGAAGGCTGTTCTCGATGCGGTACGGCAGCGTGACGGCCAGATCGGTGTCGCGGCGCGGTGTGAGCCAGGCGACGAGAAGGAGCAGGTCGACGGCTGCAGGATCGTCGGGCAAGGTGACATGACGTACAGCAGCGCTCTTGGTCAGATGCCGCCGTTCCAGCGTGAGGAGCGCATCGATCGGATCCGCTAGGCGCAGGAGTTCTGCGGGGCCGGGCGTGCGAGTGGGCCCCAGGGCTGCTACCACTCCGCTGGTCTGGGCGTGAAGCATCGATGTCGACCGGTCGAGCGCGACGGGCGTCGGTGCCCGCTCGACGGCGACCTCCCGGCCCAATCCGGCAGTGACGGCGCTGAAAGCGGCCCGGGCCATTTCCGTCGCATACTCGGCGGTCAGGTGCCTGAACCAGATCGGGTGGGGATCCAGCAGTTCCGCCCCGGGTCCGCGCACGGTCAGGTGTTCCCACCAGACGGCTGCGCTGCGTGCGATCAGCAGTATCCGCAGAGGCGTGTCCCCCTGCTCGGAGAGCGCCTCCATCACCCGGCGGATGCTGCTGGGTGAGCGGTCCGCATTGTCGACGATGATCAGGCAAGGCTTGGTGCACTGGCCGATGGACTGGCCGACGACCTCGATCGCCTCGTACGGTTCCTCCAGCAGATGCACGATCCAGCCATGGGGCTGCAGCTCCTGCTGGAGCTCCAGTGCTGTGCGGGTCTTGCCGGTTCCCGCTGGGCCGGCGAGAAGTCGCACCCGCGGCTCGATGCCCGGCTCCTCGGTGCACCAGGTCACCAGGTCCAGGAATTCTCGTCGTTTTCGGAAATCGACCATCCGGCGTCGTGGATCGATCCAGGAGGATGGCGGGGGCGGCAGTGGGGGCACCATCATGTCAATCACCTTCACGGGGCAGGATGTTGATGTCGATGGACGTCTCCTCTTCGAGGCGCAAGGCTGCGATGGTGCGGACGACCTCGGGCATCTGATCCGGGGTGATGTTGATATGGATTTTGGGAGCGGTGCCGCCGGGAACCTGACCACCCTCACGTTGTGTGGGTACCCTAAGTCCCAATGGTGGGGGACCACCCTCCGGATCCACAAGGCAGCGGTCAAGTTTGCTGCAGAACCACGTGAAGATGTCACTCCCCGGTGATCGCGGCTTGACAATCGACGTGTGGCTGCCTCGCACGTATGTGCACTGTGATGCAGGCACACCGAGGCGGGAGCTCATTTTGTCGACCAATCGGTCCAGGGTGGCGGAAGCGCTGAACGTCGGTAACCAGATCTTGTGGTGGTCGCTTGGCGGGCGGCCGTTCATTTCGACCCGGTCGGCGAATGTTCGGTGCAGGCCGCCCACATAGTCGGAGTGCGCGCGCAGCACCTTTCCGTCGACGGTCCAGCTCAACGGCCATCGCACCCGCAGCGATCCGGCCAGCGGCGTGGCCAGCAGGAAGAGGCCGCTGATGCGGTCGATGGCCGGCTGCGGGTCGTCACCGGTGAGGCGGTCCTCGAGCAGCTCCCGCACCGCGCCCATGCACAACAGGCCACCCATGCTGTGGCCGACCAGGACGATGCGGTGATATTCGAGCATTCTCAGCTGACTGGCGAAATGCTGTGCCTGTGCACCCAGATCAACCATGTCGCGTCGTGCATAGCGTTTGATCCCACTGGTGTACCCGTACAATCCGACGTCCAGATCGGTGCGCGCCTGCAGTAGAAATTCCGGGAAGTTCTCCCAGGTCTTGTAGCGATGTCCGTTGAGGCCATGAGCAAAAAGCACGAGGGAGGTGGGGACCTTGTCGGACAGGCCGTGGACGAACACCCCGTGTTCGTCGTCGAGTGCAGAGTCGACGACCCGTTGGAAGGTCTCGCCGGAGACGCGGTGAACCATGTGCCTTCCAACCAGATCATCGAGCGTTTGCTGCACGCCACCCGCGCGGGACAGGTTCCCGCGCCGGGGGGTTACCGTAGGCGCCGCCAAGTCGGCTTGGCCGTACCGGCTGTGCGACTGCACGCGGTGAGCGGCATGCTGGTCGGCGCACACCGTGACCGCGTGCCCGTCGCGAATGCGCAGACCGCCGTAGACCCAGATCTTCTACTGGTTGACCGCTCCTCAGCGTCCGGAGCCGAGGCGAGCGCGTCTGGCGAAGCGAGTCCTGGTTCAGCTCGAGCCGTTGCGGCGGGGTTCGTCGTCCTCGGTCATGCGGAGATGGGCGCGTGCGCGGCTGAGGGTGTCGGCGAGGGTGACCAGTTGGTCGCGGTCGAGCAGGTCGATCAGATTCTCGCGGACCACGCGCAGGTGGCCGGGGGCGGCCCGATGCAATGCCTGGCTGCCCTGCTCGGTGAGGACCGCGTAGACGCCGCGGTCATCCCCGGCGCAGGCTTCGCGGCGGACCAGTCCGGCCTTCTGTAGCTGGCTGACCTGGTAGGTGAGCCCACTGCGGGAGGTGACCAGGGCGAGGGCGAGTTCCGCCATCCGCATGCGTTGCTGCGGTGCCTCGGCGAGACGGGTGAGCAGCTCGTACTGCGGCTGGGTGAGCCCGCCGTCCTCACGCAGCTGCTGGTCGATACGTCGTTGCAGCAGGTTGCTGGTGTCCAGGAAGGCCACCCAGGCCTGCATCTCGATCTCGTCGAGCCATCGCTGCGTCATGTGATCACGATAGCAGTTGATTCGAATTCGAACGACGTGTAGCGTTCGCGGTAGTTCGAATTCGAACGGCCCGGCTTCCGGGATCACGCACCACGCAAGGAGACCACCATGAAGTTCGCAGTGCTCGGCGCCGGCAACGTCGGATCCGCCCTCGCCGCCCGCCTCACCGCGCTGGGCCACCACGTCACGCTCGCCGCCAGCGATCCCGGATCGTCGCGGCTGGCCGCCGCCGCGGCGGCCTCCGGCGCGGACACCGCCACCGCCGCCGACGCCGCCGCGGCGGCCGATCTGGCCGTGATCGCCGTGCCGTACTCCGCGGTCGGCGACCTGTTCACCGACGAGGTCCGCGCCGCGCTCGCCGGCAAGGTCGTGATCGACGCGACGAACCCGCTCGCCGCCGACTTCATGTCCCTCACCGTCGGCCACACCACCTCCGCCGGTGAGCAGATCGCCGCCCGGCTGCCTCAGTCCCGCGTCGTCAAGGCCTTCAACACCGTCTTCGCCGCGACCCTGGGCACCCCGACCCTGGGCGGCTCGGCGCAGCTGCTGCCCGTCGCCGGTGACGACGCGGACGCCAAGAACACCGTGATCGGCCTCGGCAATCAGCTCGGCTTCGACGCGATCGACGCCGGCCCGCTGACCAACGCCCGCTATCTGGAGCCGACCGTCGAACTGCTCATCCAGCTCGCCTACGGCCAGGGGCTGGGCGCGAACATCGGCCTGCACCTGGCCCGCGGCTGACCAGCACACCGCCAGGGACCAGCGCGAGTCAACGAGCCGCCCGGACGCACCGATGTGATCGCGATCCGGGCGGCAGCCCCGCGCCGACTGATTACTCGACGTGAGGGATGAGCGTGCGTCGCCGCAGCGGCCGGCGCCGCAGGCCCTCGTGCGCCACCCGGTCAATCCTCTGCATATTTGCGGTCAGTCAGGACGGGGCAGGCCCAGCGGCATTCCGAGGTGGCTTCAGTCCCGAGGTCATGTGCGAACAGATCGACTCGGTTTTTCTGGCCTCCACCAGGCGCGGGAAGAACTTGGATCTGATTGTCAAACGACGCCGATTCTGGCGGCGTATTCCCGCACCCCGGTCAGACCGTAGGCTGCCGGAGATGACAGCAGTTCCCGGGTGAGGTTTTGCGCCCACGGCCGGTATCGCACCTCTTCGGGTACGTCGTGTTCGGCGGCCAGCAGCGCTTCGAATGCGGCACCGGGCCGCCTTCGGCCTTGCGAGGCGAGCGCGGTGTCTTCCCAGTACCTTGCCCGGCGCTCGGGGGCGACAATGGCCTTGAGATTGACTTTGCGGGCGTAGTCGACGGCGGCACCGTAGTCGCCGAGGGTCCGAGCGATGCTGATCCGGTAGACCGCGATTTCGTTGCCGTTGAAGCGAGCTGTGGCCCCGGCCGCGTTTGCTGGCTCTTGGGCCTGTTCTAGCAGCGCCCAAGCCGCGTCACGGTCATCGCGCATGGCCGCGGTGTAGGCGGCGACCGCGAGCAGCTGTCCGTACATCGCTTGGGCGGCAGGCCCTGATTCCCCGACGTCGTACAGTTGGCGTGCGGCCGAGAGAACCAGTTGCTGGGCGCTGTCGCGGTGCCCGGCCCGGCGCAGGACGGTGGCGGCCAGTCGCTGACTATCAGCCATGATCAGTGGGCAGTTTCCGGCGGCGGCTTGGACGGCCCGATCGGCGGTGGCGCAGGCCATGCTGTCGTCATGCAGCTTGATCAATAGCTGGGTGGCGATGCCGTAGGCCTCGGCAAGCCGTTGCGCGGCTGCGGCCTCTGCGCCGGTGCCGGCTGCGGAACGGCTGGCGGCTGCCTGTGCGAGCAGCCTCGGCAAGCGGCGGGCGAGCCGGGTGTATCGGGCGGCACGAAAGTCAGCGCGGGCTGCCGCAATTTGTGCAGCTAATTGCTGGGCGGGGAGCGGTTCGGCGGCCAATCGTCCGAACAGCATGTCCTGAATGGTGTCGCCGGCTGCTGCCGACGCCGAAGGTGGCAGCACTGGCAGCGCGGCGGCGCCGACGGCGGCTGCGCCGGCGAGAAAGTTACGTCGGTGCACAGTGTCGCCCCCTCCGTCGGCGGTCTTGGTCAGGGTAGACCCGTCATCGTCGGTTGGGGCAGGTGCCAGGCCGAACAACTGCACCGGTACGTCGTACAGGTGAGCCAGTGCCCAGACCTCGGCGACGTCCCGGATCCGGCGACGGCCGCTTTCCAGGCGGGACAGAGTTGATATCGAATAGCCGGATGCCTTGCTGAGCTGTTCCAGTGTGGGACCGGCCGCGACACGAGACAGTCGCAGGATCGTGGCGTAGTCGCTGGCTTGCGCTGCCTGCTGGACGGCAGGGTTGGCGGTCCATGGGGATGGGGGTCGCTGGCGCGCATCAGTGTCGCGGCGACCAGCCCGTCGGGGACCCGGGAAATCCTGCAGCAGGAGCTACACCAGCTCCGAGCCGGTCAGCGGCTTGCACGCTAATCACCCGAATCCCCACGGCATGGCACATGCCGAGCTGATCGTCCAGAACAACGACGCCTACCGACAGCTTGGCGCCATGCTCAAGAACGCCGAAGCCGGAGGTTGATCGTGCAGCGTGTAACCGATTGGTGCCAGGATTCTAGGGTCGCCTGAGGTTGTCGCCCTTGTCCGCCTTCGACGCTCAGTGGTGGTGTCCGAGCGGACGGATCGTGCGTCCCGTAGTGTGAAACAATGCCACTGTGGCTCCTAAAGAACCTGGGCTAGTGGTTTGGGACATCGACGGAACTCTCATTCCGGCGGACCTCCGCTGGCTTCGGCGAGCGATCGCTCGAGCCTACGGCCTCGCGGAGGCAGAGGTCCGGTTCCCGGCGAAGAAGGTTCACGGGTATACGGACGAGTCGATCGCCATCGACACTGCTATCGCGTCGGGCGTCACTCCTGCGCTAGCTGAAGCAGGGATCGCGGACTTTTCAACCAGCCTGATGTCGGTGATGAACGAAGGTCGCGATGAGCTTCGATCGGATCAGCCACCGTACCCGGGTGCCGTCGGCAGCATCGGTGAATTGAACAGAGCCGGATTTACTCAGACGGTGTTGACCGGCAACATTCGGCCGGCTACCGAGGTGAAGCTCGGTGAATTGGGCCTAGATGCCTACTTGGACCTCGATATCGGCGCCTTCGGCTCGGATAGTAGAGATCGCTTCAATTTGCCTGCCGTGGTGGCTCGGCGATTCGCAAACGCCTTCGGAAGGCAACTCGTGCCGGCTCGGACGGTTATCATCGGCGATGCTCCCAACGATATCGCCTGTGCGCGGCACGCCGGTTTCAAAGTGATTGTCGTTGCGCATCGTTCGACTCGTGAGGAACTTGCAGAGTATGGGCCGGATGCAATAGTGGAGGATCTTGAACCTTCCACTATTGTCGCCACCGTGGAATCTGTCCTATCCGGCGGCTCGGCCAGCTAGGCATGACTTCATGCGGACGTCGAGTTCTTGGACAACTTGCTTGCCTTCCCAGTGGGCCAGTCGGTCTCGCGACCGTCGTGCACGCATTATGCCGCGAAGGTTACCGACTTCGCGGAGCCGTCCATAGGTTTCGCCGAGAAGTTTGCAGCTCATTTCGGGCTCGCCGAGTTCGGCATAGGAACTGGCTAGGTCGACCTGTGCTGCCATGACTACGTTGGTATTCTGCGAATCTGTCGCCAGTTCATGGATGGCGGGCTCGAGAATGGCAACCGCTTTCTCCGGGTCACCGAGCAGTAGGCGGCAGGTGCCGTCGTAGACCTCTACTCGACTGCGGTTCCAGTCACTGTACAACCCGACGCGGTCTTCACTGGTGATGTCTCCGGCGGCTTCGTGGGCGCGATCGAGGGCTTCCTCGGCTGGTCGGTGCAGCCTGAGTGATGCATACGTCTGGGCCTGCTCCGCAGCGATCCGAGCGCGTGCGGCCGGCGTCAACCGTTCGGAAACGGTGGCGGCCTCCTCAAGTAGCCGCAGGCCCACCATGACATCGCCGTCGGGGCCAATTAGGGTGGAGGCCTCAGAATGAAGATTGCTGCCAAATATCCGTGCCGTGGCCCCGAGCGCGACATCGTCTATCCGCTCCGCGAGTTGTTTGGCGTAAGCGCAATGAGCCAATGCCATGTTGCGGTTTCCGTGAGCGCTCCAGAGGCGGCTAGCAACTATCGATGCTTCGCCGAGCATGTGGCCGATAGTCTTCCGTACAGGGTCTGTCCCGGCATTGCGGAAAAGTGTTGAAAGGCACTCGCGATGAGCCTCTACCAGTCTCAATAGGGCAATCGGCTCGACGCTTTGCCGTTGTTGTGCCAGCATGCTGGTGACCAAGGAGAAGCTGTTCCAGTCTCCCGATTTACCAATGATGATCCCTGACGGATTTTCGATCGATTCGAAGGCTCCGAACATGCTGCTTTCCGCTGCGATTGCAGAGGCGGGAACCGGGTCCTCGACGCTGGCTTGCCGGGCAGGTATCCACGTTTTGCGGTTGGCGAAGCCGAGTTCTTCGTCCGATGAGGCTCGAAGCACTCTGCGAAGTGCCGCCCGGTAGTCGGGGCGGTTCGGCCGGCCGATGGTACCGCTTTCAAGTTTGCCGACGTAGTTGGCGTTGAAGGGGCTGGCGATCCGCTGGCGCGGGTCGGGGAACAAGATTCTGCTGACTTCGGTGGCCAGCTCGGCCCGGGACATGGGCTCGCCGGGCTGGGTGGGCGACTCTCGCCGTTCGCGAGCCTGGATGAGGAGCAGGTTGGGCTCGGGGTCGGCACTCGGCACGACGGCCTCCGCGAGGTCAAAGATGTCGTGGACGGCGCGTCAGCTGAACTGTTCAGCGCCTCCGTGACGACAGGATGGCACCGTGAGAGGTCGACATCAACCGTCCAGGCGTGATTGACGTCTTCCGGACGACCACATGTTGCTCGACGTGCCCGGTCGAACCTGGCTGGTTCACACGGTCAGTCGAACTCGCCCGCTCGCACAACGGCGATGAAGTCCGCCCATGTCCTCCCAGTGAAGACCAGCATGCCGCCGCTGCGGTTCTTGGTGTCCCGGACCGCGATGAGTGGGGCGTTGTCGGCGGGGGAGACTTCCACGCAGTTCGCACCGCCGCTGCTGCGCGATGATGTCCGCCACTGGGTGAAGCTTGGGTCAGTCACGCTGCTACTCCTGTCGGTTTGCGCGGTCGATCGGCAGCACCTTCACGGTGATCTTCTCGTCCCGGGTCGCCAGGTCCGCGATGTGCACGACTTGGCCTGAAGAACGTCGGTGGTGGCGGCCGGCCGCCGGATGGCCAGCTGGTCGATGACGACCTCGTACCGCGGTCCATCGAGACGGCGCAGCATGCGCTGGCGTCGCTCGCGTGCTTCGACCGCGCGGGCCGGGCTGAACCGTGACGACCAGTCGGCGGTGTCGAGCTGGGCGCGCTGCTCGCTGAACGCCGGGGTTTGCAGCAGGCTTGGCAGGAAAGTCATCTGGTACTCGCGGATCGTGGCGGCGCCGGCTTCCAGATTGGCGTAGAGAGCCTGCCGGCTTCCCATCTTGTTGGCCCAGGACTCCGACCAGCCGCGCTCGCCGGCTTCCCGGGCGATCGTCATGAGCTGGAGCCACTGATCGCCGTCGATGCTTGGAGGAGGCGCATGACGTCGTCGGCGTCCGGCCTCTTCCGCGCTTTTTCGAGCCGGGAGACGGTGGTCCGCGGCAGCCCCGCGGCGCGGGCAAGTTGATCAAACGAGAGTTCGCGAAGGCGGCGTAGTCGCGTCAACTCTGCTGCCGGGCGTAGCCGCCGGACATGAGTACGGGTCAAATACGCCTCCGCCCAGCGCAGCACATTCAACAGTAAAGATTTGCGGACAAGCTCTGCGCAGCGAACCGCGTTGAATCTGCCGGTCGATAGACGTCGCATCCGGGAGGACGCCGGGATCCATCCCCTCCTGGTGCCTCCCCATCCCTCCCGGGCTGAGTGCCTTCACCGACGTCGGGCAGCCGTCCATGGTGGTTTCCAGATCCACCGGGTGGCGGCGGATGTCCGCGAGCCGGGCGAGTTTGGCGCGCTTCTGGCGCGGACGGGAGGCGAGCAATGACCGGGAAGACCACGTACTACGCGGTTGCGGCGCGGAGGCAGCTGCGTCAGGCGCAGGCGATTCTGGACGAGCATGTGACCTCGAGTGCGACGGGCCGCTGCGTGGCTTGCGGCTGCCTCGGCCCGTGTCGGCTGCGCGAGAACGCGGTGGTGATCTTCTCGCGCACCCTGCGACTACCGGTCCGCCGGCCCGGTGCGACTCGCCCCGAACTGGTCGGCGCCGTACGGGTCGGCGGGCCGCGCCTCCTCCCCTCCCGGAGCGCAGAGCCGAGCCGGTCAAGCGCTGCCCGGCCGTGTCCACCGACGGGGTTCACCTTGCCGGTCAATCTGTCCGTCCCCACGAAAGGACACTCATGATTACGCAGAGCGGGCTGATCGCGGCGTTGACCGCGATTGGCTTGGACACCGAGGTGCAGATCAAGCTCGACGGGATCCCGCTGGACATCTGCGGGCTGAGTCTGGACGAGCGTCGCGGCATCATCTTCCTGCGCCCACATCCAGAGGAGATTCCGGTGGCGCTGCGCCGGTTCGTCGCCGCGGTGCTCGGTGCGTCGGGACCGGGCCGGCAGGAGGTCGCGGTGCGCCACAACGCGCATGGCCACTACGAGCTGATCAGGCACGAGGGATAGGCCATGCAGCGCGCAGTGGTGCATCAAGCTTCGGCTCGCGAACTCAGCGATTCGTTGCGCCTGGTCGGCGCCCGGGAGATCGCGATCCGGCTCGGTCTCTCCCGACAGCGGATCCAACAGTTGGCCGACCGCGATGACTTCCCGGCCCCTTTTCAGGAACTCAAGATGGGACGGGTCTGGTGGGCGCACCAGGTGGAGGAGTGGATCCGGGAATGGCATGCCGGCAAACTGCCGGAGCCGCCCATGAAAGAGGAGACTGTCGAAGATTTCGCCCGGCTGTTGGCGGAGCGGACAGCGGACCAGTTGGCCGAACGCGCTGAGGTGTTCCTCGACGATGACCTGATCGCCGTGTTGGCGCAGTGGATGCGGGTGTTTCTCGACGCGAACGGCATCACCCCGACACATCGGCTTCTGAACCAACACCACCGTTGAGTGTCCGGCAACAGTCGGCGGTGTCGGATCGGTGTGCGCGGATGAGATCCGAGCCTTGGCAGGTGGCCGGGGCCGGATCTTGTTTGCGAGGTTGTCATGGGTGGTCGAAGCTGGAGCGGGTCGCCGCTGGCGGTGGCGCAGCGGGCGTTTGTACTGCTGGTGGCGCCGCCGACCCCGCTGGTGCTGGATAGCGGCACGGTGGCCGGGGTGGTGCCGCTGGATCGGCTGCGAGGCCTGCTGCTGAGTTCCCGGACCGGGCCGCTGCAGCGCGATGCCGTGTGGCGGGAGCTGGTCCTGCGGGCCAGGGCGGACGGGCCGGGCTGGGTGGTCGGCGCGGTGGGTGTGGCCATGCCGGGGCTGCGCCGCGCGGCGGGCGCACTGTGCGCCGGCCGATCCGGCGACAGTGAGGACCTGGACGCGGAGCTGCTGGCCGGCTTCGTGGCGGCGCTCCGCCGGGTGGACGTGGAAGCGCCGCGGATCTGTGGTCGTCTGATCGACGCCGGGGTCCGGGCGGCGCGGCGGGCGCGTCATGTGCCGGGGGAACGGTCGTTCGGGATGGCTGGTGTGCCGGGCCCGGCGGTTCCGGCGCGGCCGGCGGATCACCCGGACTTCGTCCTGGCGCGGGCCGTGGCCGCGGGGGTGGTCGACGCGGACGAGGCGCATCTGATCGCGGCGACCCGGCTGGAGGGGGAGACGCTCAGTGTCGCGGGGGAGCGGCTGGGGCTTCCCGCGCGGCTGGCGTCGGCGTGGCGGGCGCAGGCGGAGCAGCGGCTGCGGGAGGCGATCCGGGACGGAGAGCTGGCCCATATCGCGCTGCGCCCCCGGCGATCAGGCGACGGGCGGCCGACCCTGACGACCAAGGCCGCGGCCTGAGGGCGGCTGTCGGCCGACGAGGCGCGGCTGTCGGCCGACAGCCACCGTACACAGCAATAGGGGTTTGAAGGTCGTCGGCGGTTGTGGGGCGCTGACGGGTTGTTGTCCGGTGCTCGACGCTGCCGGACAGCGGCCCTTGGTGAGGTGCGGCATCGATCGGTGCCGCTTCCTCGCTAAGGACGGTGCCTCATGGTTCTCGCGGTGTACGAGCTGCCGCAGATCATCGCCAACATCCGGATCTGGGTGATCGGGATCGCGGCGGCGGTCGCCACTCTGTTTCTGACTCTCGCCGGGATCCGGTACATGCTGGCCAACGGGGACACCGGCGAGGTGGAGCGGGCCAAGACGGCGTTCCGGTGTGCACTGATCGGATACGCGGTCGCGGTACTGGCGCCGGTGTTCCTGACCGTGCTCAAGGGCCTGATCGGGGCGTCCTGATGTCGGTCGGGTGGGCGCTCTCCGGTGTTCTCGGGCCGCTGCTGGGCGCGCTGTCGGCCCTGGTGCTGGCCGGCCTGGCCCTGACATGGCGGCTGCTGTCGACGACCGTGCTGGTGGTGCCGGACGTCACCGCCCTTCCGCAGGTGGACACGCTGATGACCACGTCGCTCGGCGTCGTCGACACCTGCTACGTGCTGGCCTTCGTCTGGGTCGGCGTGCTGGTGATGAACCGGGAGTGGCTGCAGCAGCAGTCCGGCCTCGGGGAGATGATTCCGCGGCTGGTCGTCGGGCTGGTCGCGGCCAACAGCGCGCGGCCGATCTGTACGGCGGTGGTGGACACGGCGAACGCGCTGACCACGGCGCTGGCCGGCGGGCGGGGCGCGTCCCCGGTTCCGCAGCTGCAGGCCGCGGTTTTCGAGGCGACCAACGGCATGACCGGCAGCAGCCCGGAGGACTTCCTGATCCTGATCATCGGCGCGGGCGTGGCGGTGCTGGCGCTGATGCTGGTGGTGCAGTGGGTCAGCCGGGCAGGGCTGCTGATCCTGCTGGCCGGCACCGCGCCGATCGCCCTGGCGATGCACGCGACGGTGCAGACCGAACCGGTCGCGAAGCTGTGGTGGCGGGCGATGCTCGCCGCTCCGGCGACCGTGGTCCTGCAGGCGGTCGCCCTGCACACCACCCTGCAGGTGATGCTGGCGCCGCAGACGGTCATCCCGGCACTGGGCCTGACCGGTAAGCCGGGCGCGGCGATGAACCTGCTGGTCGTGGTGTGTCTGCTGTGGGGCACGCTGCGGATTCCCGGGCTGATCGGCAAATTCGTGCTGCGGTCCGCGCCGAGCCGGATTCCCGGCGTGCTGCGGTTCGCGGTGCTGCAGCAGATCACCGGCCTGGCCCGGGTGCGGATGGGGAAGACCCGGACGATGCCGCCGTTCGGCGGCGGCCACGGCCGGGGGCGGCGATGAGCGAGGACGTCGGCGCGCCGCTGCGGGCGCGGATTCCGGCCGACATCGACACCCCCGACAAGATTGCGTACGGGCTCACTGCCCGGCAGCTGGCGATCCTGGCGGTGGCGGCCGTGCTCGGCTACGGCCTGTTCACGGTCCTGGCCCGGCTGCTGCCGGCGCCGGTGGTGGTGGGTGTGCTGGTTCCGCCGGCCGGGGCGGTGCTCGCGCTGGCACTGGGCCGGCGTGACGGTCTGCCGCTCGACGGTTGGCTGTGGGCCGCGCTGCGGTTCCGTCGCCGGCCGCGCCGGCAGGTCGCCACACCCGTCGCGGCGAGTGTCGGTGACGACGGGGTGATCGACACCGGGTCGCAGTCGGTGACGCTGGTCGGCTGCACCACCGTCAACATCGCCCTGCGCACCGCCGACGAGCAGACCGCGCTGATCGACGGCTACGGACGGTGGCTCAACAGCCTGTCCACGCCGGTGCAGATCGTCGTGTCGACCCGCCGGGTCGACCTGTCCCGGCAGGCGCAGCGCGTCCTGGACACCGCGGCGACCATCACCCAGCCGGGGCTGGCCGCGGTCGCCCGTGACTACGCGCAATTCCTGGGCCGGCTGGCCGAGCAGCGGGACCCGCTGTGGCGCACGGTCACGGTCGCGCACCCGGCCGCCCAACCGGGGCAGGCGCTGCGGCACGCCGAACACACCGCCAGTGTGCTGGCCACCCTCGGGGCGAGCACCGCGGTCCTCGACGGTGGCGCCGCGCTGGCGGTGCTGACCTGCGCGGCGGACCCGTACACGCCGGCCGACACCGGCTGGTCGCGGGCCCTGCCGCAGCAGCCGATCACCCGCGGCGGTGCGGCATGAACCGCGACATGCAGGTGCCCGGGCCGGCCGTCACGCACGCCCATCCCGACCACGTGCAGGTCGCCGACGGATACACGGCGACGCTGATCGTCACCGGCTACCCGGCCGAGGTCGGCCCGGCCTGGCTCGACCCGCTGCTGTCCTGGCCCGGCCGCCTCGACGTGGTTCTGTACGTCGATCCACTGTCGGCGCCGGCGGCCGCATCCCGGCTGCGCCGGCAGCGGGCCCGGCTGGAATCGAGCCGGCTGCACGACGCCGGCCGCGGCCGGGTCAGTGACCCGCTGACCGACGCGGCCGCCGACGACGCCGCCGACCTGGCCGAGCGGGTCGCCCGTGGCGAGTCCAAACTGTTCCGGGTCGGCCTGTACCTGTGCGTGACCGCACCCAGCCCGCAGGAACTACGGGAAGCGGTCGCGCACGTGCGGGCCACCGCCGCCTCCGTGCTGCTGGACACCCAACCGGCGACGTGGCGGCAGCTGGAAGGCTGGCAGAGCGGACTGCCGCTGGCCACCGACACCCTGCACGCCCGGCGGATTATGGACACCGGGGCGCTGGCCGCCGCTTTCCCCCTCGCGGGCGCGGACCTGCCGGCCCCACTGCCGGGCCGGCCGGGACCCGCCGGCGGCATCCTGTACGGGCTTAACCGGGCCTCGCACGGCGTCGTCTGGTGGGACCGCTGGTCAGAACAGAACGCCAACGGGGTGGTGCTGGCCCGCAGCGGCAGCGGCAAGTCGTACTTCGTCAAACTCGAGGTGCTGCGGTCGCTGGCCGACGGCGTGCACGTCGCCGTCATCGACCCGGAGAACGAATACCTGCGCCTGACCGAAGCCGTCGGCGGCGCCCCGATCGTCCTCGGCACCGGCGGCGTGCGCCTCAACCCGCTCGACATCCCCGCCGATGATCGACGCGACCAGGCCCGCACCCGGCGCGCCCTGTTCCTGCACACCCTGATCGCCGTACTGCTCGGCGAACAACCACCGCCGGCCGAGCGGGCCGCCCTGGACCGGGCCGTCGTCGACGCCTACGACAAAGCCGGCATCACCAGCGACCCGACCACCTGGCGGCGGCCGGCGCCGCTGCTGCGCGACGTGGCCGGGGCGCTGCTCAACCAGAACACCACGGCCGGGGAGAACCTGGCGGCCCGGCTCATGCCGTGGACTCACGGCTCCTTCCGGGACCTGTTCGACGGACCGACCACCACCGTGCCCACCGGCCAGCTGGTGTGCTGGTCGACCCGGGCCCTGGCCGACGAACTGCGCCCCGCCGGGATGCTCCTCGCGCTGGACGCGATCTGGCGCGACGTCGACAACCCGGTTACCGACCCGACCCGGGCGCCGCGACGCCTTGTCGTGGTCGACGAGGCGTGGACGCTGATGCGCGAGGGCGAAGGCGCCCGCTTCCTGGCCCGGCTGGCCAAACAGGCCCGCAAACGTCGCGCCGGACTGCTCGTCTGCTCCCAGGACGTCCTCGACGTGCTGGGCAGCGACCTCGGGCAGATCGTCATCGCCAACGCCGCCACCCAGGTACTGCTGCGCCAGGCCCCACAAGCCATCGACCTGGTCACCGACGCGTTCGCACTCAGTGCCGGCGAGGCCCGCACCCTGCTGACCGCCCGCCGCGGTGAAGCGCTGCTGCTGTCCGGCACCCACCGTGTCGGCTTCCACGTCGTCGCCTCACCCGCCGAACACCGGCTGTGCACCGGCGACCTCGACCTCGAAGAAGGCCAACCGTGATCGCCATTGTTGTTGGGCTGTCCGCCCTGCTCACCGTCGTGTCGGGTGCTGTCCTGCTGGTGTGGGGTGAACACCGCGGCCGCCGCACCGCGACCGGCGGCCGGCAGGTGCTGATCAGCCCACCACCCCAGGTCGATGCGGCCGGTGCGGTGGTCTTCTGGGCCACCCTCGCCGCTGTCCTGCAGACCGGCTGGCGGCAACGGCTGCGTCTTGGCCGGCTGTGGACGGCCTACGAATACCGGTGGGACGGCCGCCGGCTACGCATCGCCGTATGGCTGCCGCGCGCGGTCGCCGTCGAACCGGTACTGGCCGCCGTCCGCGGCGCCTGGCCGGGTGCCGCCTGCCGGGTCGGCGACGCCGAACCGCCCCTGCCGCCGCAGCCGGCGGCGGCCGCCGGAGCTTCGCTGGCACCGGTGCTGCCCGGCTGGTATCCGCTGCGCACCGACCACCGCGACGACCCACTGCGCACCCTGATCAGCGCGGCCGCCGGGCTGCGCACCGGCGAGCAAGCCTGCGTGCAGGTCCTGGCTCGGCCCGCCGCCGGGCGGTCCCGGCGCAGGCTGATTGCCGGCGTACGGGCACTGCGGGGCGCCCCGGCCGCGCGCAGCCTGCTGGACCCGGCCGGCTGGGCGCTCGCGGCCCTCGATCTCGTCGCCGGTGGGCAGCCCCGTCCGGTCGGGCGGCCTGCCGTGTCCGCTGATCCCCAACGGGAGCGTGACGCCCGCGCCGCCCTTGACCAACTGGCCGGCCCGCACTGGGAAGTGGCGGTACGCTACGCGGTCACCTCGACCCGTGACGACCCGGCCCGCATGCGGGTCCTCGCCCGAGCCGTCGCGACCGCGTTCGGACCGTTCACCGGCCGCAACCGGATGCGTGCCCGCCGGCTACGCCAAGCCGTCACCCTGGTCACCGGGCGCCGGCTCCGGCACGGGTTCGTGCTCACCCCCGTCGAGCTGGCCATGCTGGCCGGACTGCCCCGCGACATCGCCGTACCCGGACTCGATCGCGCCCGAGCCAAAGCGATGCCGGCACCGGTCGGCATCGCCACCGGCGGGCGCGCCACCAAAAGCCTCGGCCGCGCCGAAGTCGGCGGGCACGCCGTCGCGCTACGCGCCGCTGACGCCAGGCATCATCTGCACGTGCTCGGGTCGACCGGCTCCGGCAAGAGCACCCTGCTGCTCAACCTGATCCTCGACGACATTCACGCCGGCCGCGGCACCGTCGTCATCGACCCCAAGGGCGACCTGGTCACCGATCTGCTCGACCGGATCCCGCTGACCTGCGCGCGCCGCCTGGTGCTCCTCGACCCCGACCAGCCCGGCGGACCGACGCTGAACCCGCTCGAAGGCGATGACCACGACCTGGTCGTCGACAACGTGGTCAGCATCTTCGGTCGGATCTTCGCCAAACACTGGGGGCCGCGCATCGACGACACCCTGCGCGTGGCCTGCCTGACCCTGCTCCGCAAACCCGGCGCCACCCTCACCCAGGTCCCCGAACTACTCAACGAACGCGAATTCCGCCGCAAATTCACCCAGGATCTCAACGATCCGGCCGGGCTCGGCGGCTACTGGAGCTGGTACGAGACCAGCCCCGCCCAGCTGCGCTCCACCGTCATCGCCCCCGTCCTGGCCCGGCTGCGGTCCCTGCTGCTGCGCGACTTCGTGCGCACCACCTTCGGATCGCCGCGCTCCAGCTTCGACATGCGCCGCATCCTCGACGGCGGCATCCTGCTCGCCCGCCTCCCGAAAGGTCAGATCGGTGAGGAAACCGCGCGTGTCATGGGCTCCTTCGTTCTGGCCAGCGCCTGGCAGGCGGCAACCGCCCGCGCCAAAATCCCCCAAGAAAAGCGCCGCGACGCCGCCGTCTACATCGACGAAGCCCACAATTTTCTCAACCTGCCCGGCTCGATCGGCGACATGCTCGCCGAAGCCCGGGGCTACGGACTCGGCCTGACCCTCGCCCACCAGAACCTGGCGCAGATGCCCCGCGAAACCCAGCTGGCGATCTCCGCCAACGCCCGCAACAAAGTGTTCTTCTCCTGCGCCCCCGAAGACGCCGCCCAACTGGCCAAACACACCCTGCCCGAACTCGACGAGCACGACCTGGCCCACCTCGACGCCTACACCGCCGCCTGCCGGCTCGTCGTCGACGGCCGGGAAACCCCGGCCTTCACCCTGCGCAGCCCCGCCCCGCGACCGCCGCTGGGCACCGCCCAGAAGCTGCGGGAGGCGCTGGCCTGAACCCGGACCGCGGGCCGGCCCGGGCCCCGGCCGGGTCCCGGCCCCGTACGGCCGGCCCGGCACCACCCAACACCGCAGCTGGGAGGCACCATGAACGCCGCCATGCCGCCCCGACAGTTTCCTGAAGGGGAAACTCCCGAACGGGGAAGCAGCCTACTTTCCATCTCCCACCGCCTACGCGTGCGCGACTACACCATCGCGAACCTGCTCGACGAGCACAGCACCCTGACCACCGACCAGCTCGCCACCATCCTGTTCGACCACCCCACCACCTGCCGGCACCGGCTGCACGCCCTGCGCCGGCTCCGCTTCGTCGACCGCTTCATCCGCAACCGACCCGGCGCACCCAACCCCGCCTGCTGGGTACCCGGACCGCTGTCCGCGCGGTATGTGGCGCTCGCCCGCGGCGACAACCCGCCAACCGCCCGGGCGCTGCGCGACCGGCAGGACCGGGCGTATGCCAGCCCGTATCTGGATCATTTGCTCGAAGCCAACCAGTTCTTCGTCGACCTGCTCGCCGAGGCCCGCCGCCGGCCCGGCGAAGCCGACCTGGTCCGCTGGTGGTCCGAACGGACGACGGCGGCCGCGTTCGGCCGGCGGGTGCACCCCGACGGGCACGGCGTGTGGCGGGACCCGGCAGGGGAGACCGGCTTCTTCCTCGAACTCGACCGCGGCACCGAATCCCTGACCCGGCTCGTCGACAAACTGGGCGCCTACCGGCGCCTGCAGGCCGACGGGGGACCCGGGTATCCGGTGCTGTTCGCCCTCCCGAGCCGCGCCCGCGAAGAACACCTGCACGCCAAACTCATGGTCACCGGAGTCACCGTGGCCACCTGCGTGCTCGGGGCCGGACAGAACCCGGCCGAGCCGGTGTGGTGGCTGGCCGGATCGGTAGGGCGCCGGGTAGCGCTGACGGAAATCCCCGGAGGCCACGGACCCCTCGGGCCGCTGAGCCCTGGTCCCGCCGCCCCGGATCACCATCCGCTGGCCCTGCTGACCGGCGTGCCGCTGCTGCCTTGACGGTGACGACGTCCTGCGGCTCGAAGTACCCGGGCCGCAGGATTGCAGATGCGAGCCGGTCAACCCCGCGAGATCGTCACCAAAGACTCACAGGTCAAAGACTTCAGCGTCGTCAAACGACGCTGGGCCGTCGAGCGCAGCCTCGGCTGGCTCAGGCGCCACTGCGGCCTCGCCCGCGTCTACGAGACCCTGCCCGGCAGCTCCGAACCCCTGATCACCTTCGCCATGATCGACAATCTCGCCTGCCGGCTCACGGACGAACACACCTCAATCTGGCGACCCCCAATCGCAGAACACGCAAAATGCGTTAATCAGACATTTCCTCGGTGTTGAGCGATCGCTCAAGCTGATCTAAGCTGGATTTAAGCGACTGCTCAAGAGCACTGTAAGGAGCTCTATCATGAAGGTCATCATTCCGGGCGGGACCGGTCAGGTCGGCGGCGTACTACGGCGGGCATTGGCGGCCCGCGGCGACCAGGTCACCGTTCTGAGCCGTCGGCCGCAGACGCTTGAGAAGGGGGTCCGGCACGTAGTCTGGGACGGCCGAACCCTGGGCGAGTGGGCGCGCGAGGTGGAAGGGGCCGACGCGGTCGTCAACCTGGCGGGCCGGACGGTGAGCTGCCGCTACAACGACGCCAACCTGCGCCAGATGATGAATTCTCGGATCGAGTCCACCCGGGTCGTCGGTGAGGCCATCGCCCGGGCGGCTCAGGCTCCGAGGGTCTGGCTACAGGCCAGCACCGCCACCATCTACGCCGACGCCCGCAGCCGACCCGACGACCTGCCCCACGATGAGGCCAACGGCATCATCGGCGGAGAAGAACCCGACGTGCCCCTGTACTGGGAATACAGTGTCCGGATCGCGCGCCGGTGGGAGCGGGAGCAAGCGGCGGCCGACACTGTTTCCACCCGGCGGGTGGCGCTGCGCACGGCGATGGTCATGACTCCCGACCGCGGCGGGATTTTCGACTACTTGTCCCGGCTGACCCGGCTGGGGCTGGGCGGTCCCGTCGATGGCGGCGGGCAGTATGTGTCGTGGATCCACGGCGACGACTTCATTCGTGCCGTACTGTTCCTCATCGACCACCAGGAGTTGGACGGCCCGGTCAACCTGGCCAGTCCTCACCCGGTCACGCAGCGGGACCTCATGCGATCGCTCCGCCGCGCCTGGGGGCGCCGATTCGGTCTGCCGGCCACCCGGCAGATGGCGGAAATCGGTGCGTTCGCGTTGCGCACGGACACTGAGCTGCTGCTTAAAAGCCGACGCGTAGTACCCGGTCGCCTACTCGACAACGGATTCACATTCACCCATCCCACCTGGGATTCCGCCGCCGTCGATCTCGTCAGCCAGGCCAAAGAACTCCGAAACGCCACCTTGCCCTAACTGCTCCTAACGCGAGCACAAAATAGACACCCGACTAGTACTCCAGCAGGAGATCCGTTCTGAGCTGCTGGGCCGGTGCGGTTTGTCCGTGGACAGCAAGCAGCCACCGCCAAGTCTCAAAGGTTGCGGCGGAGGAGCTGATCCGAGGTACCCGCGATCTGGCTCATGCCTGGCCGACGGGGGCTGGTTCGAAGGCGGCCCAGGACGTGTGGGCGGCAACCGCCGGCAACGACGTCATCTGCCTGACCGGCATCGAGGACAACATGCGTTTTGGGGAGAACCCTGCTAATCCCGGCTTCGGCGGCCGCGTCTTCACTAGCTCGGATGGATCGCTGAACCCGGTCGCGGCGCACTCGCAGTATGGGGACAACCTCAACCCGGCCCGCAGCTCGATCACTTTCATCGTGACGGGCCAACCAGACAGAGTGCACTGATGCGCGCAAGCCGCCTCGCCCGGATCCTCGCCGCCGCGCTGACCGTGGCGGCCCTGACCGTCGGATGTGATTCCTCCGTGCCATCCCAATCCAACGTCACCCAACACGAAGCCGAGCAGCGGGTCGCCGACCGGGCGCAGGAAGCCCTGCAGCAGCTGCCGTCCGGTGCGAGTTTGAAGGTGACGCTCAACGAGCCCAAGCTGCGATGCGAGGACAACGGCGACCGCACCTTCGTCGAAAACCAGTACGCCATCGAGTATCCAAAGGGCTGGCCGGTACAGCAGGCCGTCCCCACCCTGGCCGGCTACTGGACCGGCAAGGGGTACAAGATCCTGCGCGACGAGCGCGACGATCCGAAACTCGCCCGGTTCGGCGTCGAGTACCCCGACGAGTTCCGCATCAGCATCGAAGTCATCCACCGCGACAACGGCCGGGTAGACGCCTATCTGATCAGTAGCTCACCTTGCATCTAGCACGACCGGAGTTCCAGCGCTCGCTTCTCACGTTCGTCAAGTCGGTGGCCGACCAGGCGAACCCGGCGTTCGGGCAGTGCGACTACGACGATCTGCTCGGAGGAAACTGCGCTTGAGCGCTCGCTCGTCCCGCCCCGGCTGCCGGAAGACACCGTGCCCAACAGCAGGCAGGTTCTGCGCGGGTATTCGTGGCTGACGATTTGCCCCCAAGAATTGGCCGACAGGCTCGGTGGCGCCGAAGCGTTGCGCGCGGCGCAGGCCTTCACCACGTGGAACCGCTGCATTCGGGCGGTCTCGCTGACGACCACCACGGCTGGCTGGTCCGCCAAGTTTTCGGTGCGGAACCGGATCTTGTGCGCGCGGTGGCGGCCGTGGCCGCTCAAACTCAGGCGCCGGTTGTCGGGGCGTACATCCTGGACAGCGACTGCGCCGTTGTGGAAGCGGCCGCGCCGGCAGGTGCGCGGTGGTCCGGCGTGCTGAACCCGGAAAGGGCAGCCGCGTACGGCGCTCCCGCTGTGGCGCCGGAAGCCGCAACGACAGCGGCAGCGGCATGGGTGCAAGCGGCGCACCTGCCATACGACGAGAACTTGATCGGGCGTGTGCTTACCAGCGAGGAAACCTTCGCGGAAGACCAATTCCTGGCCTTGCGGCCTTGGCCAGGATCATCGAGGTCCCGGACACGTTCAGTGTTGTCTCCATCGAACCCGGGCGGAACAGAGGGCCGAACAGGAATCGAAACCCGCAGCGTTCGCAGGGTGCCGGATTACCCCCGTTCCGGTCATGGATGCGTGGTCCGGCCGGCTGGTGAATGCTGAGCGGGAACAGGCCGCGGACGAGCATCCGTTCGCCTACGGATGCCTCATCGAGGCCGCGAAGTTCGCGGATTGGCTGCTCGCTCAGGAAGCGAGCGACAGCCCATCGCGCGGGGCCGAGCCAGACATGGGATAGCCTGTCGACCACGGCGCCGAAGCAGTCATGCGGGTATTTCTCCGGCGCCTCGACGGGGTAGCACCGAGGGGTCTGTGATGACGGAGCCGGACGAGTGTTACGAGGATGCCATCGTCCCGTTCTGGATCGAGAGCAACCAGCCCGAGCCGCCCGTCGTGTTCGCCCGGCTCTACCTGGACCGCGTGGCCGGGCGTGACCGGGTGGAGCCGGCCTGGCGCCGCTGGCGTGCGATCGCCGATCAAAGCCTCACCCCGCTCCTCGGGCCGGTGCCTCCGGAGCCTTACGTCGATGCGGACCCGACGCCGGTGATGCCGGTCGGTCGGCTCGAACGCATCGAGCCGACGGGCGTCGGCGTGCTATCGGCGCTGCGCGTCACCGTGGAGTGGTTCGACGGTGACGGGCAGGCAGTGCTGCACGTCTCGGCGACGCTGGGCGCGGACACCAGCCGGCTCAACGAGGTGGTCGAGGCGGCGTACGATGTCCTGCGGGATGTCGCAGTGTCGGCTGAGCCGGCTTACGGCGAGGTAACAGTCGGACGTACGGGACATCTACATCGCACCGCGTTAGACATCGCACTGAGTCGTTCCGTGCAGGAGTCGGCCCGCGCCGCCCGCAGCGTGCTGCGCGGCTACGAATGGGCCACGGTCTGCCCGGCCGAGCTTGCCCCGCACGTTGCCGTTGCCGCCTTCGACCGGGTTGTGCCGCTGGCCAGGGGCGGCGTGCTGCTGCGGGCAACGAGCTCCTACGACGAGTGGTCCGCTGGGGCCGTTCAGCGCGTGTTTGAGGCGCTCGCCCCGATCCTGCCCGCCGGAATGCCGCAGCGGTCGCACTACGGGGACCTCCGCCGGGTCGTGTTCGCCGACGCGGCGGACGTCCGCGGCGGCAAGTCGATCATTGCGCCCGCCTCTGCCCCGCCTGCCGACCTTACTGAGTTCATCCACGAGGCGGTATTGCAAGGGTGGATCACCACCGAGCCAGTGGACGAGTCAGCTCCGTCGGCCGTACGCGAACTGTTGCCGCCCGAGTTGGGCGTCGGGCTCACTGAGGAAGGCCAGCGAAGGCTTATCGAGCTTTTCGGCCTCGACCTGCGCGGTTGAGAGCCGCGTCCCGGCTGCTCCGGTCGCACGCCAGCCCATTACCTTTCCCGCACTGTGAGCTGCCTGGTTAGAGATTCGTGGCACCGCTGACATCGGTCGCTGACGTCGTCGGCACTGGCTGGCCTGCATTGGCTGCCTCTAGAAGATCATCCTGGGAGGGCCGGACTCGGTCCGGTGGCGTATGTCCTATCCGCCGCAGGAGGTGAGTAGCGAAGGTGGTTATCTCCCAGATGTGGGGAACGCCGGTCTCGCGCTGCGACGCCATCTTCTCGTCGCTCGAATGGGCGCGTCGCTTCACCACCAGCCCTGCCCGCTCCAGCGTGGTGAGAACGGGTCTGATCACCGGACACAGCTGCCGCGAGAAGGCATCTGACAGCTCATCAGTAGTCGGGGGAGCGGCGTGGTCGCCGACTCGCTCCCACTCGGCGATGAAGAGCAAAACTCGGATATGTGGGGCCTCCAGCTCGGCGAAGGCACTGACGTAGAAGGATTCACGGTCTACGGCGGCATCGTCTGCAGCCAGGTATCCGTTTGCGATGCAGTTGGCGAACCACTCGATCTTCTCTTCGGCGATGCTACGCGCCGCACCATCAAGGGCTCTGCCCAAAAGGACCGCTTTAGATCTGTATAGAAGCATCTGCTCGGCGAGGGTGTGCTCGTCGACTCCGGCGGTTCGTGCGGCGCTGGTCATGGTCCGGTTTGTGCGGCTTGCGCTGCTATCGGCGAGGGTGGTAATTATTTGGCTCATTACGGCTGATACCGCTGGTGTTGCCGCTTGGGCCAGGCCTGCTCCAAGGGGGCCACCGGCAGCGGCGCCGATCGCAGCCAGTGCTCCGCCAACGGCCGCATCGATTGCGATCTGGTGTCGCGGCTGAAGTCGGTCCATGAGCCCAGGGTAGTCTTACAAATCCACAGAGCTACTTAACCTGGTGGATGGCTTCGTCGCCTGGGTCTTGGGTGTGCTGAGCAGTTCCACTACGAGCATCAGCGGTCGTTGAAACGCGACCAGATCGCGCATCTGGGCACCCTCGACTTCCGATGCGGCACGACTTCGGGCAGGCCGCCGTGGTGTTGTCGCTCCTGTCGATCGGTGCCGAGAAGATGCTGAAGCTGACGCTCGGGCTCGGCGCCCGAGACTGGGGCGAGACGTGGCCTAACAAGAAGTACATGCACAGAATGTCGAATCCGGAGACGGAGAACGACACTGGCTCGCCGACCTGGTGTTCGACCCCGATGGTGACCGCTAAGCGAAGTACGGCTCGGCGTGCACCAAGTGGGCACAACACAGGCTTTGACGAAGCGTGCATGAGGGATGGAAGATCCTACGCTCCTGATCGTCGAGTCGATCACCTACGAGACCGGCGTCGACGAGCAGGCGCAGTATCACCCCAACGGCGTGGTTACTGGTCACGGTACGAGTGCCTCAGGCCCGGCAGGAGTACAAGGGGGCGTGGCCAGAGCGTTGTTCAGTCGCAAGCGGCGGCGAGGCAAAGAACTGGTCGAACGCACATAGGGTGATCCGACACACGCGGCTGCTCGCAGCGAGCCGTCAAGGGCAGCTTTCCTGCCGCGTCTACCGCTGGTGGGAGAAGGTGAGGCCGTTCAGCAGCTCGGCGGCGTGGCGGTCGGTTGCGGTGTCGGCGTCGATCCCGGCTTCGGCGAGCGCCTGGTGGAGCTGCTCTCGGCGATGCCGGATGCCGTCGGCGTCATGTAGCCGGGCCGCGGCCTGCATGGCGTGGCGGGCGAGTTCTTCGGACATCGGGTCGTAGTCGCAGGCGGTTTCGTAGAGGGTGCGCGCGGCCTGCGGGTTGTCGTCGGCGACCAGACGTGCGGTCTGCAGGTGCAGTCGGATCAGCAGCCGCCGGGCCTGCTCCCGGTCGGTGTCGATCCATTCGTAGGCGGTGTCCGCCGCCGGGGCACGCCCGCCGGCCACCGTGACCGCTTCCCGCAGGTGATCCAGCCGGGTGCTGTCGTCGGTTGCGGTGGCCGCGGCCGTGTGGGCGTCCAGGATCTGCCACCAGTCGACGTCGACCAGGTCGGGGTTGAGGTGGTAGCGGCCGCCGGTGTTGATGACCGGCTCCAGGCGGTTGCCGTCATGGGGCGGGAGGCCGCCGCGGACGCCGGAGCGGATGATGTTGCGCAGGTTGGCGACGCAGGTGGAGAGGCGGTCGGTGGCACGGGCGACGGTGACGTCCGGCCAGATCCCTTCCATGATGTCGTCGATGGCGGCGCCGTCGCGGTTGAGGACCAGGTAGACGCAGAGTTCCAGGCTTTTGGAGCGCAGGCCGCGGACCGGGTTGCCGTCGGGTCCGAGGATGGCCGGTCGGCCCAGGATGCGGATGGCCACCCGGCCGGTGGTCGGATGCTCCGCTGGCGCGGCGACGGGTTCCACGGTGGCCGGTTCGACGGTCATCGGAACAACGGTGGCCGGTTTGGGGGTGGTCTTCTCGGCTGCGGTCAGCAGCGTGGCGGCGGCACCGGCGTTGAGGACGGCGAGTTCACCGGCTTCGGTGGCGCCGTCCGCGGTGACGGTCAGGGTGGTGCCGGACGGCCACTCGCCGAGCAGGGTGATGTCGATGCCGAGCCGTTCTCCTTCACGTGCCGCGGTGGCGAGCCGGCCGTGCCAGGCGTTGTCCGGGACGTCGGTGAGTACCAGCATGGTGGGTTTCGGCGGGGCGCCGTCATCGAGATCATCGGCGAGCCGGCTACGGCGGATGATCTCCTCGTCCAGGGCGGCGAGCGCGGCCGCGAAGTCCTCGACGACGGTGACGCCGCCCCGAAGCGGTGTGTCGGGCAGCAGGGCGTCGCGGGTGGCCGCGGTGGTCAGTGCGGTGGTGTCGGCGATGCTGCCGGTGATGACGGCGACCAGGGCGGCGCGGGCCGCGTCGTGGGCGCCCGGCCCGATCAGGGCGGTGGCCGGGTTGTCCGGCGGCCGCACGGTGATCGGCTGGTGGCTGGCCGCTGGGGTAGCTGCGCCGGACGCCGCGGCGGTCGGGGGCCGGCCGGCGGGCGTGGTGGTCGGCAGCAGGGTGACGCTGGCCGGTCGGGTCGGGTCGCCTGGATGCGCGGCGCGACGTTTGCGCCGCCACAGTAGGCCTGCGGCGTACGCGCAACCGGCCGCGATCGTGAGACCGGCGATGCCGAGCGTGACCGCGGGCCCGGTCTGGTTGTTCGTCTGCGGCGCCGCTTGTGGCGCTGCAGTTGCCGGTACCGGTGTGGTGACGGTGTTGCCGGAGTCAGCCGGCCGGCTGGGTTTCGGGGATGGTCTGTGTGTCGGTGCCGCCGCGGGACCGGTGCAGGTGTCGGAGGCCGGCGGGGTGGCATTGGCCGGCATTTTCAGTTTCCAGCCGGGGAAGATGACGTCCGGATTGGTCAGACGGCCGCCGACGGTCGGGAAGCGTTTGCCGCGGTTGAGTTTGAAGATGGTCGGCCAGCGGTCCGGGTCACCCAGCCGCTGTTTGGCGATTTTGGAGAGCGTGTCGCCGCGGTGCACGGTGCACGTCGGGTCCGCGTGACCGGCGGTGGGCGCCCGGTCGGTGATGGTTCCGGTGAGCAGGGTCGGCCCGGTGGCCGTCGCGGTCGCCGGGGGAGCGGCCGCCGCCGGTGCGTAGGTCGCCGTGACGGCGGCGGCCCCGAGCAGGGTGGCGGCCAGGCCCTGCAGCGGCCCGGGCAGGTACTGGGCAAGCCGGCTGAGCCGGTGCGCTGACCGTGCCGCGATTTTGAGTGACAGCACCGCAGCGAATGCCCAGCTGAACCAGGCGATGGCGGCCAGCAGTCCGGGTAGGAATGGTGCGGCGAACGGGTTGGCGGCCCACGCTTGCAGATCCACGCCGGTCGGCAGCCGGCTGGGCAGGGGTGAGCCGGCCAGGGCGACGAGCCCGACCGGGAATCCGGCCAGCACGACGGACAGAATCAGGCCGATGCGCACGAAGACCTCCGGCGTCGTCGAGGTGAAGCGTTGTCAGCGACGCTAGGTGCGTGCCGGGCGCGTTCGGCGCTGTGCGCACCTGACAAGGTCCATACACAACCTTTCGCCGCCCTTACGAAGCCTGATCAGACGCGAATTGGTGCTGACGCATTGGCGGTGATCTGTTTGTATGTGATCCATGCAGTTCGGAGCGCCGCGTCTGGCGATCGATTACGGCACCGCCTGCACTCGTGCGGTGATCGCCGGTCCGGATCAGCCTTGGCAGCCCGTGACGATCGACGGGGGTCCGGAGCCGAGCAGCGTCGCGCACGTCGATGCGAGCGGGCAGATCAGCACGGGCAACACCGCGTGGCGCCTCGCCGTCACCGACCCGGACGGATTCGTCGGTGCGCCGCTGGCCGAGGGGACCGGCACCGTGCAACGGCACGGCCACGACATCGAGGTGGCAGATCTGGTGGCGGCGACGCTGCGACTGGTCGCGGACGAGGCTGCCCGACTGTGCGGAACCGTCCCGGTGGACGTGCGGATGTGTGTGCCGGCCGGGTGGGGACCGCGGCGGCGGACCTGGCTGCGGCAGGCCGCCCGGCGGGCCGGCCTGGGAATGCCGACGCTGGTCGAAACGCCGATCGCGGTCGCCAACCACCAACTGTTGGCCGGCGTCCAGCTGCCTGTTGGCACGTTTGTGCTGGTCTGTGACGTCGGGGCGACGATGGAGGCCAGCGTGCTGCGGCGCGGGCCGGGCGGCTTCGAGGTGCTGTCCACGCTGTACGACGCCGATGCCGGCGGACAGGCCGTCGACAAGGTGTTGGCCGACACGCTGCTCGTGCCGGCCACCGGCGCCACCAACGGGACGCCATCGTGGGCGGTGCTGGCCAGTATGCGTACCGGCAAGGAGGCCGTTTCGTTCCAGCCGGCCGTGACCGTGCCGCTGCCCCCGCCCGACCCGGCGGTCATCGTGAACGCCGCCACCGTGGAGGCGGCCGCACAGCCCGTCCTCAGTCGGGCCGCGGACCTGGCCGCGGCCGCCGTCGGCGCGGCCGAGATCAGCCCGGCCGACCTGGCAGCCGTCTACGCCGTCGGCGCCGTCGCGGCCATGCCCGCCCTGCGCCCGGCGGTCGAGCAACGGCTCGGGGTGCCCGTGCAGGTGGTGCCGATGCCGGGTGCGACGGCGGTGCTCGGCGCGGCCGAAGCGACCGGCGCCGCGTTCGAGGAGACGGCCGGTGAGGTGCCGCCGCCGACGCTGCGCAGCACGCTGGGACTGCTCGTACCAGGAATCCTGTCGTTGATCCTGTTTGCGCATTTCGTGTTCTCGGCCGATTTCAGCGGCTCTCGGGTGCTGCGGACCCCGCCGTGGTGGGTGTGGGCGAACTGGGGTGAGCTCGCCATCGCCTGCGTGCTGACCCTGGTCGTGTGTGTGGCCGCCAGCCCGTGGATCGGCCTGGCGCTGAGCCGGGATCAGCGGCTCAAGGGCCGGTGGGACGCGCCCGGGCAGCGGGCGGCGGGGCAGATCACCGCGGTGGCGATCGCCGCCGCGGTCGCCGCGCTGTACGCGGTGGCCGGCGGCCTCTACTTCATCCTGCCGTTCACCCTGCCGCTGCGCTGGGCGCTGCTGCCGATCCTGCCGATCGGGCTGATCGTGGTCGCCATCGCCCTGCGCAACCGGAAACGGCCGGGCCCGCCGGCCGGGGACTTCCCGATGCTGCCGGTGCTGCTGATGGGCGGTGGAGACCTGCTGTTCTCCTACACGGTCACCAGCCGACACCTGCCGTGGCTGCACCTGTGGTTCCTGATCGGTACCCGGGTGGGAGTCGCGCTGATCGGCGTGGGCATCGCCATGTTGCTGCTGCAGATCGCGGTGCTGCGCACGATCGCCGCGGTGACGCTCGGCGTGTTCGGGTTCTTCATCGCCGACTTCCGGCTCAACAACGTCCTCGGGGTCGCGGTCTCGCTGGCCGTCACCGGTTGGTGGGCGCAGCGGCTCTGGGCGCTGCTGCGGTGATCCGCGCCGTACGTGGCCTCGGCGTCCTGCTGGTCGCGCTCGCGGTGGTCGCCGGACCACCCGCGCTGGTCGCACTGTGGTTCGTAGACCATCCGCAGCAGCTGCCGAGCCTGGCTGACCTGACCACCGACGGCCCGCCGGGGACCCGGTTCGTGCTGGCCGTCGGCGCCATTCCGGCCCTGCTGGTGTGGCTGCTGGTGAGCACCGCGGTGCTGCGCCGCGGTATCCGGCGGGCCCGCATGCACCTGCGGATGCCGACTCCGTCGCAGCTGACCGCCGGGTCGATGGCCGGTGCGGTGGTCCTGGGCGGGCCCGCGATCGTCGCGGTGACCGCACCGGCCACCCCGGCAGCGGCCGCGACCACCGTTGGAGACACGACCGTTGCCCGCGGTGTGGAGCTGCCGGACGGGGCCGGGTGGGTCCCGATCGCGGTCGGTCAGGCAGTGGCGAGCACCGCGGCGGCCCTCTGGCTGCGGCGGCGCCGCGACTACCGGCCGGGCGCGTCCGGCAGCGAGGAGCTGCGGCCGCTGCCGGCCACCGTGAACGCGTTGGCCGCACTGTCCGGCGAGTCCACGGCGGCCGCTGCGCTGGTTGATCGGCTGCCAGCCGGTGGGATCGCCCTGACCGGGCCTGGGGCCCGCGACGCGCTGCGCGGGCTGCTGATCAGTCTGCTGCTCAGCGGGCGCAAGGTGAGCATCACCTGGGCGGACCTCGGGGAACTACTGGACGACCCGTACCGGGCGGGGCCGGTCCCGGCCGGGCTGCGCGTCGTCGACGACCCGGACACGACTGACAGCGACGAGGTGACACTGACCCTGCACCCGCTCACCTCGACCGGCACCTGGGTGAGCGCCGGCCGGGGTGCGGCGGCGACGCGGTGGGAGGTCGACCTCGACGGGACGGTTACCGGAACGCGGCGGCTGTGCGTGCTCAACGCCCGCGCCGCCACCGACCTACTCGACCTGCTCGCCGCAGCCCACCCGCAGCAACCGCCGACAGCCGGCGCACCGCAGCAGGCGGTCGCCGCACTGCGGCTGTTGGGTGGCTGCGCGCTGAGTGTCGGCGGGCGTCCGGTGCCGGTGCGGCGCACCGCCGGCCTGCAGGTTCTCGCCTATCTCGGGCTGCACCCGGACGGTGCGACCGGTCACGAGCTGATCGCCGCGATCTGGCCCGGGCTGCGCCCGGCGAGCATTACCAACCGGCTGTACATCACGATCAGCGAACTTCGCAAAGACCTTCGCCACGGTACGGAGGTCGAACTGATCCGGCACGAGCGCAGCCGATACCGACTGACCGCCGCGGTCGAGGTCGACCTGCACGTCGTGCGGGATGCGGCGGGCCGGGTGGATCGTGCGGTCACCGCGGCCGAGCGGCGGCAGGCGCAGCGGGCGCTCATCGACGCGTATGCGGGGGAGCTGGCGGCCGGCTGCGACTGGCCGTGGCTGGTCCCGGCCCGCGAAACCCTGCGCCGGCGGATCCTGACCGGCTACGTCGACCTGGCCGAGGCGGCGGCACCGGCCGAAGCGCTGCAGCTGCTGCGGGCCGCGATCACGGTCGACCCGTGCAACGACGACATCCGGGCGCGGGCCGCGCAGCTGGCCGACGAACCCGACACCGCGCTGCGGCGTAAGCCGCGACCGCATCAGCGACCGGCGTGACCCGGGCTGTTGGGTAGGGCGGTTACGGTCGGCGGCATCACTTCTGTGATCCCTTCAGCACCACTTCGCGGGCTTCGCCGCCCACGACCGCGGTAGCCACCGCCCACCACCTGCTCAGCAGGTCGGTCGGCTCGCACCGCACGTCGGCGCCGCGAACCGCACCCCATCCGGCAGTGCCGGATCGCGCCGTCGTGCGCACCCATCTCCCTGCTCTGATCCTTGGAGGATCACCATGCCCTGGACCACCCTCGTCTGCCTACCGGCAGACACCCCACCCTCCGACTACGCCGTACAGGCAGAACTCCGCCTGGCCCGCGCCGGGCTGACCGCCGCCGGTCTGCTCCGGCACTTCCCGGCCGTCACCCGCTGGCGGCGCGGCTCGCTGCTGCTCCCGCTGCGCGGCGCCGCCGCCGGAGGACCGGTCGCCCGGCTCCAGCTCGACGCGATGCGTGAAGGCGTGCACCGACTGCACTGGTTCCGTTGGCAGGCCTGGCGGCAGACGGTCGCCGGCACACCGACCGCGAAACCGTACTGGATGTTCCTGGACCGGCACCGGGCCGCTCCGCACCGGTACGAGTTCGCCCGGGCCAGGACCGACTATCTGTCCCAGCCCCGGATCGCGGCGATGCGCGTCTACAACGCGATGCCGTACCGGCCGTTCGATCTGCCGACCAGCCATCTGGAGGCGCTGCAACTGGGCGCCGAAACCTACACCCACCTGGGCTGGCTGTCCGCGGTGCCCGGCCGGGCACTGCTCGACCCGGACGGCCTACTGCTGGCCCAACCCGACGACCGGCTCGATGCCCGGCTGACCTACCTGGAGCAGGCCAACCGATGCCTGAACCTGCTGGGCCGCCGGGACGTCCTGGTCGCCGCGGTCACGGAGCCCCGGGAGCGCGGATGAACGCCGTGCGGACCGTCTGTCTGGTCGTGCTGGCCGACCTGCTGTTGATCCTCAGCGGGCCGCTGCTGCCGGTGATCATGCCGCTGCACGCGGCCGTGCTCGGTGTGCTGCTGATCCGGCTGTGCAGCGAGGTGGCGCAGGCCCTGCGGGACCCGGTCACTGGGATCTCGGTGCGGCGGGTCGCCGAACGGCACCTCGACCGGGCCCGCGGCGAGGTGACCGTGGCGCTGATCGACGGCGATGACCTGCACGGGGTCAACCGCCGGTTTGGTCACGCCGGTGGTGACGCCCTGCTGGCCGCCCTCGCCGTCCGGCTGCAGCAGGCCGCCGAGCGAGGCGATGTGGTCGCTCGGCTCGGCGGCGACGAGTTCGTCCTGATCAGCCGCCGACCGGTCGACACCGTGCGGCGGCAGCTGACGGCCGTGTTGGCCACCCCGGTCGTACTGTCCGGTCACCCCGTCCCGGTCCGGTTCTCGGCCGGCATCTGCCGGGTTCCCGGCGGGGATCACCGGCGCGCCCTGACTCACGCCGACCGGCTGATGTACGCCGCCAAACACCAGGGCGGCGGAATCGTCACCGACCGCTGCCCGGACAACACCGACCACCACCAGTACTGACCTGATCCCTCGCCGGGGGACCCGAGCACCATCCCCGGCGGACGTCCGGGCTCCGTGGTGCGCAGGTTCCCTGGCCTCAGCCAAGGAGAACCCCGACCATGCAACGACCGGAAATCCGGATCACCAGCTCGGCCGATGCCGCGACGATCGTCGCCTACCTGCTCGGCTATCAGCCGGTCAACTGCCTCACCGTGCTCGCCGTCGCCGACGGCACGGTCGCCTTCGCCGGCGCACAAGCACTGGACGGCATGCCCGACCCCCGGGCGGCCGCCGGCCGCCTGGCCACCGTGGTGTACAACAACGGCTTCACCCAGGTCGTCCTCGTCGGTTACGGCACCCACCAGTCGATGCGCGACCCGCTGCAACAGGCCATCGACCTGTTCACCAGCATCGGCGTGACGGTGCTCGACGCGATGCGCGTCGACGACGGCCGGCTCTGGCATGTCGGCTGCGGCGACCCGGACTGCGAGCGCAACGGCGTCGCGTTCGACCCGCAGACCACGATCATCGCCGCCGAAGCCACCTTCGCCGGTGTCGAACTCGCTCCGGACCGGGAAACCCTCGAAGCCCGCCTCGACCCGATCACCGGAGAACCACGACAGCGGATGCGCGCCGCCGTCGCCCGCATCCTGCAGAGCACGGTCCTGCCGATCGACCACCGACGGGCGATGCGGCTGATCGACCAGCTCACGCAACAGGCGCTCGCCGGCCCGCTCAGCGACGACGATGCCGCTCAACTGCTGGTGCTGCTCGCCTTCGCTGAGCTGCGCAACTACGCCGTCCATCTGGTGCACGGCAGCGACGAGGACGTGCACGCCTGGCGCGATCTGACCCGTCGGGCCGGCACCGGCACGCTCGCCTGCACCCCGGCCACCTTCCTCGCCCTGGCCGCCCTGCAGGGCGGCGACGGCACCACCGCCGCCATCGCCGCCGGGCGCGCCCGCGCAGCCGACCCCGACGACGACTTCGCCCACCTGCTCGAACGGGCCCTCCAGGCCGGCATCAGCCCACAGGCGCTGCGCGAAGTTCTGCACAAACCCCAGCACTGACCCACGGCCTGCCCGTCCTGATCACCAGGAGATCCCGGGCACGCCAGCCCGGGATCTCCCCTCTTCGCGAAGGGACACCTCTCATGGGCTACCTCCACTACTGGTCCCTGCTCCTCAACGATCCCGCCTACCAGGCCGCCTGGCCGCAGCTGGTCAACGACACCGTGCGGATCGTCGATGCCGTCCGCCGCGCCGGCATCGACCTGGCCGGGCCTCTCGGTGACAACCGGCCGATCCTCGACGCGACCGGCGACCTCACCTTCAACGGCGACCGCGTCGCCGGTCACGCCGCCGACACCTTCACCCTGCGCCGGCCGCAGAACGGCGGGGACCGGCCGCAGTGGATCGCCGGCTACTGCGACACCAAACGCTTCCCCTATGACCTGGCCGTCGCCGCCACGCTGCTGCGCTGCCACCTGCTCGTGCCCACCGCCCTGACCCTCAGCAGCGACGGCAGCTGGGAACGGCAGTGGAAGTACGGCAAGAAACTCCCCGGCCGGCGCCGCCGCGCACCCGCCGCCCGCACCCTGCTCACCGACCTGTTCGGCCCCATCCCGGACACCGACCCGCTCACCCCGCTGAGCGCGCGGCACTGACCGAAAGGACACCCCTCGATGAACCCGTACGACGAGATCCGCACCGCGTACATCACGCTCGGCTGGCTCTTCGAACCCGGCAACCCGCCGCTGACCCGCCGGGTCATCGCCGACGGCCCCGACGAGGTCGTCGCCGCCCTCCTCGACGAGCCGCTGATCCCTGCCATGCTGCGCCGTGAACTGCGCGGCCAGCCCGACCACCAGCTCTGGGCCCAGGCCCGGCACACCGCCCAGGACAGCCACATCATCACGCCCAGTGATTCCACCTGGCCCTGCGGATTCGACCCCGACGGCCCGCTGTGCCTATGGAGCCACGGCACCGGAGAACCGCCGTACGCCGCCGAAGCCATCACCATCGTCGGGTCCCGCGCCTGCACCGCCTACGGCAGCCACGTCGCCACCGACCTGGCCGGCGGCCTCGCCGAACGCGACTGGACCATCGTCACCGACGGCGGATACGGCATCGCCACCAGCGCCATGCTCGGGGCCCTGCGCACCAGCCGTCCGCCCATCGCCGTCCTGCCCGGCGGCCTCGACCACCTTCACCCCACCGGCAACCGGCAGCTGCTCGAACTCGTCGGCGACACCGGGCTGCTCCTGAGCCCGTACCCGCCGGGCGCCGAGCCCGTCCGCGACCGCGTGCTCTACGTCAAACGCCTACTGGCCGACCTGAGCACTGCGACCGTGCTCGTCGAAGCCCCACCACGGAGCGCAGCCCTGCACGCCGTCCGGCGCGCACTGCATCTGGGCCGTCACGGCCTCATCGTTCCCGGGCCGGTCACCTCCGTCCACTCCGGCGGCGGCCTCGACGTGCTGCGCACCGACAGCCGGGCCCGGCCGGTCGGCAGCGTTGCCGACATCCTCACCGATCTGACCTGATTTCTGCGGGCGGCCATCTCCGGATGGCCGCCCGTTCTCTTCGCTTCACGGGCAAAAAATCCCTATAAAAAACGACTTGGTACGCCTGCGGCTGGCCTAGGCACCATGGCATGACCGGCGGTGGGCAGCGGCGGCGGCACGCTCCCGCGTCAGCCCTTTGGCAAGGTCTGACCGTTTCCAATCAGACCTTTTTGTCCGCGTATTCCCCTACTGTGCGGGGATGGCGGGCCGAAACCGTGGCTCGCCTCGCGATCCCCATCGAAGAGGGGCACCGACCCGTGCGTCATCCACTCGGCCGGCTCGCTGCGATCCTCGCCGCCGTCGTGACCGCCACCGCAGTGTCCGTGGTACTCCCGCCCACCGTGCGACCGGCGCTCGCCGCGCAGACGGTCTGCCCGGCCGCGGTGGTCCTGACCAACGGTGACTTCGAGCAGCCGGTCATCTCCAGCGGCTCAGTCTCGATCATGTCGCAGTCACTGATCCCGGGCTGGCTGACGACCGCCTCGGACCGGCAGATTGAGCTGTGGCGGGGGTACGGCGGGGTCGTGTCGGCGTCCGGCAGTCAGCACGCCGAGCTGAACGCCAACATGGTGTCGACGCTCTACCAGGACCTGCCGACCACTCCGGGACAAACGCTGCGCTGGCAGCTGAGCCACCGCGGCCGGACCGGCACCGACACCATGGCGGTCGTCATCGGGGCGCCGTCCGGCACGCTCGTGCAGCAGGGCTCGAACATCTCCGACCCGAACACCGCCTGGGGCACCTACTCGGGGGTCTACACGGTTCCGGCCGGACAGACCTCCACCCGGTTCGCCTTCCGGTCGGTGTCCTCGGCCAGCACGAGCCCGAGTGTCGGCAACTTCCTCGACGCCATCTCGTTCGGCTCGGCGGCCTGCCTGGGCACGACCACCACGGTCGCCAACGCGAACGGCTCGACCAGCGCGAACGTGGGGGACACCCTCACCTACACGGTGACGACCCGCAACAACGGCGGCAACCCGGCCCGGCTGGCGTCGGTCAGCGACGTACTGCCCGTCGGTACGACGTACGTGCCGGGCTCGCTGAGATCGATCAGCGGGTCGACGACCGTCAAACCGACGGACGCGTCCGGTGACGACGTCGGTGAGTACAACGCCGGTTCGCGGACGGTCAACGTCCGGGTCGGGTCCGGCGCGAACAGCTCGACCGGCGGCACGCTCGCGCCGGGGGACAGCCAGACGGTCTCGTACCAGGTCCTGGTGACCTCGGCGCTGGCCGGGACGACGCTCGACAACGACACGACCGCGGCGTACACCGAAACGCTGTCCGGCAGCGCCACCACCTCGACGTCGGACACCGCGAGCATCGCCGTCAACCCGGCCGCCGACCTGTCGGTCACCGCGGCCCTGGCCAGCGCGGCGGTGGTCGCCGGGCAGGCGGTCGCCTACACCGTGACGGCGAGCAACGCCGGGCCGAGCGCCGCGACCTCGGTGCAGCTGATCGGCACGGTGCCCGCCGGACTGACCGGAGTGACCGCGGCGTCGCCCGGCGGCACCTGCACGGTCAGCGGCACCCGGGCCGAGTGTGACTACGTGAGCGTGGCCTCGGGCGCCACCCGGACGATGACGATCACCGGCAACGTGCCGCCGGGGGAGACCCCGGCCACCACGTACACGCTGGCCGCCGCGGTGACCAGTGCGACGTACGAAACCAATCAGGCGGACAACTCCGCATCGGTCAGCAAGTTGTCGACGGCGAGCGCCAACCTGGGGGTGACCCTGACCTACGCGCCGGCGGTGCCGATCGCCGGATCCACCATCACCTACTCGGCGGTGATCACCAACCAGGGCCCGTCGACGGCCCGGAGCATCGTGCTGTCCGACCCGATCCCGAGCGGCTCGACCAACGCCTCGGCGGTGGTGCCCGGCGGCTCCTGCGCGTCGACGTCGACCGGCACCATCGAGTGCACGCTGGCCAGCCTGGCGTCCGGCGCCAGTGTCACGGTCACCATCACGATGACGCTGAGCGGCACGACGGTGAACAACGCCGTCTCGCTCAACTCGAGCACGCCCGACCCGGACATCAGCAACAACATCGTCACCGTGACCGGCGCCGGGGCCCAGCAGGCCGACATCGGCATCACGCTCAGCCTGGGCGCCACCACCGCGTACGCCGGGGACACGACGACCTACACCCTGATGGTGCACAACTACGGGCCGTCGATGGCGGACAACGTCACGTTCGTCCCGGTGCTGCCGCCCGGCGTTTCGATCATCCGGCCGACCACCGGGCCGTTCGCCGCCTACTGCACGCCGAACGCCTGCACCATCCCGCACCTGCCCAACGGCGCCACGATCCCGCTGTCCGGCACCGTCGTGCTCGCGCCCGACGCGCAGGCCGGCCCCGGCACGGCGACCGTCACGGTCATCTCCACGACCACCGACAACAACCCGGCCAACGACAAGCTCACCACCAACTTCACCGTGCTGCTGCGCAGCGACCTGAGTGTGGCCCAGACGATCACCGATCCGGACCGGTCTGGATCGAACGCGGTCGCCGGCGAGCATGTCCGCAACGTGGTGACGGTGACCAACCAGGGCCAGACCCGCGCCGAGGGTGTCCTGGTGCAGCAGCCGATCCCGGCCGGGCAGCCGGTCCCGGCCGCGTCCACGGCGGCGGGCGCCTGCACCTTCCAGGGCACCACTGACCTGAACGGCATCACCCCGGACGGCGGCCTGTTCGTCTGCTCCCAGCCGCAGATGGCGACCGGCGCCACCTGGACCATCACCTTCGACAGCCTGCTGCCGGCCGGGTTCAGCGGCGCCAACTTCGCCCGGACCGCGACGGTGTCGGCGACCTCACCCGACCCGGACTCGTCCAACGACAGCGTGACCACCACGATCCCGGTCGCCCGCATCGCCGACCTCGGCATGTCCGAGACCACCGGCACCCCGCACGTGACGGCCAGCGACCCGGTCCAGTTCACCGTGACCGCGCGTAACACCGGCCCGTCCGACGCCACCACCGTGGTGATCCAGGTCCAGCCGCAGACCGGCCTGCTGATCAGCGCCGGGTCCGCCGCCGCCGGCACGTACGACCCGGGCACCGGCCGGTGGTCGGTGCCGGTGGTGGCGGCCGGTGCGACGCTGACGCTCACGCTCACCGGTACGGCCCTGGTCGCCGGCAGCCCCGCCAACACCGTCCGGCTGCTGTCGGCCGACAGCACCGACCCGGCCGCCGGCAACAACACCGCCCAGGCCACCGTGGTGATCGACCCAGCCAACTCGTCGCTGCGGATCACCGCGGCGGCCACCGTCGCGCCGGCCGGCCGGCAGAACGCGGCGCTCGCCGGCGACACGGTGACCTACCGGTTCACCGTGGTCAACGACGGCAACGTGACGATGAGCCAGATCAGCGCCGCGGACGCGCTCACCGGCACGGCCACCTGCCCCGGCACGTCGCTGGCCGCCGGCGCGTCGATGGTCTGCACCAGCACCACCCCGTACGTGATCACCCAGGCCGACTTCGACGCCCAGCAGCCGGTCTACAACAACGCGACGGTGACCGCCACGCCGCCGGGCGGGGCGGCGGCGGCGACCTTCGGGCCGGCCGCGGCGACCGTCACCCTGGCCACCGGCACCGCCTCGATGCGGGCCACGGTCACCGCGGCGGTCAGCCCGTCCGGGCACACCGGCGCGGCCCGGGTCGGCGACACGGTCACCTACACCTATCTGCTCACCAACGACGGCAACGCGGCGCTGACCCGGGTGGCCGCGACCGACACCCTGGGCGGGGCGGTCACCTGCCCGAGCGCCACCCTCGCCGTGAACGCCTCGATGACCTGCACCGGTGGCACGCCGTACACGGTCACCCAGGCGGACATCGACGCCGGCGGACCGGTGGCCGACGCCGCGACCCTGACCGGCCGGCTCGCCAACGCGGCGAGCGATCGGACCTTCGGGCCGTTCTCCACCAGCGTGGCGGTCGTCCCGGCCGCACCCGCGCTGTCCGCGGTGGTGACCGCGGCCGTGACCCCGCCGGCCCGGCAGAGCGCCGCGGCGAAGAACGACACCATCAGCTACTCGTACGCCGTGACCAACACCGGCAACGTGACCATGACCGGCATCGGCGTGACCGACACCCGCACCGGCATCGGCACCTGTCCCGGCGGCCCGCTGGCCGTCAACGCCACCGTGACGTGCACCAGCACCGGCTCGTACGCGGTGACCCAGGCCGATGTCGACGCCGGCGCGCCGATCAGCGACAGCGCCACCGTCTCCGGTCGCGCGCCCGGCGCCGCCGCGTCGGCCTACGGGCCGTTCAGCACCGCGGTGCCGGTCGCCGTGGCCGCCCCGATGCTCGCCGTCGCGGTCAACGCCACGGTCAGCCCGCTGGCCCGGCAGAACGCCGCCCGGGCGGGCGACACCATCGGCTACAGCTACACGGTCAGCAACAACGGCAACGTCACCATGTCCGCCATCGCGGTCACCGACACCCGGCTGGGCGCCGCCACCTGCCCGGCCACTCCGCTCACCGCGGGCGCCTCGGTCACCTGCACGATCGGCGGCACCTACACGGTCACGCAGGCCGACGTCGACGCCGGCAATCCGATCGTGGCCACCGCCTCGGTCACCGGGCGGGCCCCGGGCGCGGTGTCCGGCACCACCTTCGGGCCGGCCAGCACCTCGGTGACCGTCGCGGCCGCCGCGCCGTCGCTGGCGGTCACGGTCGCCACCGCGGTCAACCCGGCCGCCCACCAGAGCGCCGTCCGGGTCGGCGACACCATCGCCTTCACCTACACCGTCGTCAACGACGGCAACGTGACGATGACCGGCATCGCGCTGACCGACCCGCTCGCCGGCACGGTCACCTGCCCCGGCTCGACGCTGCTCGTCGGCGCCTCGATGACCTGCACCGGCGCCGCGCCGTACACGGTGACCCAGGCCCGGATCGACGCCGGCCTGCCGATCACCGTCAGCACCACCGTCGCCGCCGGCGCCCCCGGCGGCGGCACCCCGGCGTTCGGGCCGTTCACCGCCACGATCAACGTCGCACCGTCCGTCCCGTCGCTGAGCATGGCGGTGACCGCCCTGGTCACCCCACCGAGCCGGCAGAATCAGGCGCAGGTCAACGACACCATCGCCTACCGGTACGACCTGAGCAACACCGGCAACGTCACGATGGACACCATCGCGATCGCCGACACCCGGGGCGGCGCCGGCAGCTGCCCCGCGACGACCCTGGCCGTCGGGGCGTCGATGACCTGCACCAGCACCGGGTCGTACACCGTCGACCAGAACGACATCAACACCGGCACCCCGATCGCCGACAGCGCCACCCTGACCGCCCGGGCGCCCACCGCGGCCGGGGCCGGCACCTACGCGACCGGCTCGGACACGGTCGCGCTGGCTCAGGCGGCCGCGTCGCTGACCGTCACGACCACGCCCGCGGTGACCCCGCCCGCCAACCGGTTCGCCGCCGCGACCGGCAACACCATCGACTACAGCTACCTGGTCACCAACAACGGCAACGTGCCGATGACCGCGGTCGGCGTCACCGACTCGCTGATCGGCGCGGTCACCTGCCCCGGCACCACGCTCGCCGTGGCCGCCTCGATGACCTGCACCAGTGTCACGCCGTACACCGTCACCCAGACCGACGTCGACACCGGTGGATCGGTGGCGTCCACGGCCACCGTGCAGGGCCAGGGCCCGAGCGATCTCGCACCACAGCCGTACGGGCCGTTCCCGGCGAGCGTGCCGATCGCGCCGGCGAACCCGCTGCTGCAGATCACCACGACCGGGAACGCCGGCGGCGTCAATGCCGGTTCCACGGTGACGTTCAGCTACGCGGTCCGCAACATCGGCAACGTCACGATGGACACGCTGCGCGTCAGCGGCTCCACCGGTGGGGCGGCGTCCTGCCTGGTCACGACGCTCTCCGTCGGCGCCGGCACCACGTGCACCGGTGGCACGTACACCATCACCCAGACCGACGTCGACACCGGAGCGCCGATCTCGGACACCGGCGGCGCCATCGCCCGGCGCGGCGGCACTCCCACCGACCTGACCTTCGCGGCGCCGGCCGTCACCGCACCGGTGGCCGCCGCCGCGCCGACGCTGACCATCGCCAGCACCGCCACCGTCTCCAATGCGGCCCACCAGAGCGCCGCCGCGGCCGGCGACAGCATCACGTACGCGTACACCGTCACCAACACCGGCAACGTCACGATGGACACCCTGGCCGTCACCGACACCCTGTTCGGCACGGTCACCTGCCCCGGCGCGCCACTGGCGGTGACCGCCACCGTGGTCTGCTCCACCGCCACCCGCCCGGTCACCCAGTCCGACCTCGACGCCGGGCTGCCGATCGTCTCCGACGCCCACATCCACGGCCGGCAGGTCGGATTCCCGGCACCGTACTCCTTCGGCCCGGCCATCGCCACCATCAACGTGGCCCCGGCCACCACCGCGCTCACCGCCGCCGTCACCGCCGTGATCAGCCCGGCCGGCCACGTGACCGCCGCCGACACCGGCGACACCGTCACGTTCCGCACCGTGCTCACCAACAGCGGCAACCAGACGATCAGCGACCTGTCCGTCACCGACCCGCGGTCCGGGGCCGCGACCTGCCCGGCCACCAGCCTGGCGCCGAACGCGTCGATGACCTGCCTGAGCACCACCCCGTACACCGTCACCACCGCCGACGTCGACACGAACGCACCGGTCGCCACCACCGTCACGGTCGCCGGCCGCAGCCCCGGCGCGGCCTCCGCGACCACCCTCACCTCGCCGTCGGCCTCCTTCCCGGTGGTCGCCTCCGGCCCCGCGCTGGGCATCACCGCCAGCACCGCGGTCACCCCGGCCGGCCACCACGACCAGCTCATGCTCGGCGACACCATCGCCTACCGGTACACGGTCCGCAACATCGGCAACGTGACGATGACCGGCATCGCGGTCACCGACACCCGCAGCGGCTCGGCCGCCTGCGCCGCGACCACCCTGGCCCCGGGCGCCACCACCAACTGCACCGGCGGCGCCACCTACCCGGTCACCCAACCGGACGTGGAGGCCGGCACGCCGATCACCTCCAGCGTCACCGCCACCGGCCGGGCCACCGGTACCGTGCCGGTCCTGTCCTTCGGCCCGGTCACCACCACCGAGCTTATGGCCGCCGCCGCCGACTCGCTGGCCCTCGCCGTCAGCGCCACCGTGGCACCGGCCGCGCACCAGCTCGGCGCGGTCGCCGGGGACACGGTCACCTACCGCTACACGGTGACCAACGACGGTGACGTCGCGGTCACCGGCATCAGCCTCACCGACTCCCGGGCCGGCCGGATCACGTGCCCGACCGGCCCGCTCGCCGTCGGCGCGGTGCGGACCTGCGCCGCCCTGGCGCCGTATCAGGTGACCCAGGCCGACGTCGACGCCGGTGTCGCGCTGGCCGATCAGGCCGAGGTCCGTGGCCGCCGGCCGGGGGCGCCGTCCGACACCGTCTACGACCAGCAGTCGGGATCGGTGCCGGTCGCCCCGGCGCAGGGGCAGTTGCTGGTCGGGGTGAGCGCGGTCATCGAACCGAAGACGAGGGCCGGCGAGATCTCCGCGGCGGACGTCGTGCTCTCCGCCGCCCCCGCGGCCGGCGACAACATCCGCTACCACTACAAGGTCTTCAACACCGGCAACGTCACGATGACCCATGTCAGCGTCCACGACGGCCTGGTCGGCAAGGCCACCTGCCCGTCCACCACGCTGGCGGTCGGCCAGTCGATGTCCTGCGTCGCCGACGCCGTCTACCAGGTCACCCAGCAGGACATCGACACCGGCCGGATCATCACCAACACGGCGGTCGCCAGCGGCGCCGACCCCGCCACGACGACCGTGCAGTCACCGCCGGGCGCGGCGAACACGCCGGTCGAACCCGCGGCACCGTCGGTCACCGCCAGCCAGCAGCTGCATTGGAACGACGCGGACGGCGACGGCAAACCCCGCACCACCGACGACATCACCTCGACCGTCGAGGTCGCCAACAACGGCAACGTGACCCTCACCGGCGTGGTGCTCACCGGCCTGCCGGTCACCGTGACCTGCCCCAGCACCACCCTGGCCCCGGGCGAGAAGATGACCTGCACCTCCGCGCCCTACCACCTGTCCGAGCAGGACATCGCCGGGGGGACGAGCTTCCTGGTCCGGGCCGACGCGAGCACCCCGACCAAACCGTCCGGTGTGCAGGCCGAAGCGCCCGGCTCGATCACTCCGGCGGCTCCGTCGGCATCGCCGTCCCCGTCGATCTCCCCGTCGAACAGCCCCTCAGGACACGCCTCACCCAGCCACTCGCCGACGCCTACGGCCACGCCGACGCACCCGGCCACGCCCACGCACACCGCGGCGCCGACCCGGTCACCCGGTGAACCCGGCACGCCCGCCGCACCCTCCCCGCTGCCCCGGCCGCACTCGCCGGTCACCGGAGGCGACTACATGCCGCTGCTGATCGGGGGATGGATCCTCGTGGCGGGTGGGGTGGCCCTGATCCTGCTCAGCCGGCGTCGTCTTCGCCGCCGATGAGGCATCGGATGGTGGCGCGGCGCGCTATGCGGGCAGATCCCCGGCCAGGAGCCGGATGGTGAAGGCACCGGGTGCCGACTGCAATCCGACGTAGCCGCACACCTGGTGGCTGATCCAGAGCCCGAGGCCGCCGCTCGGCGCATCACGCTTGGCCAGCAGACCCGCGAAGGGGTCAGTCGGCCCGTCGCCGCTGTCGGTGACGGTGACGACGACCCGGCGTGGTCCCGCCCAGGCCCGAAGCACGACAGGGGCCCGGCCGTGTTTTTCGGCGTTGGTGACAGCTTCGCTCACGGCAACCAGCAGGCCGGCGTGATCCTCGGCGGTGAGCAGGTCGCCGGCGAGCGCGGCCACCGAGCCGCGGGCCGGCCCGCTCCCCGGATCGAGCAGCTCCAGGTGCGGCGGTTGCTGCTCCAACGGGTCGCACCAGTGGTCGCTCCGGTGGGCGAGAAGAAGTCCCACCGGGTCTTCGAACGCGGGGTTGGCGGCGTGGCCACCGGCGTGGGCGATGTGCGGGTGGGTGCGGCGGACCTCGGCGATGACGTGGTCAGGCGCCGTACGGGTGTCGTACGGGCAGACGCCCCAGACCGGGAACTCGTCGTAGGCGTGGTTGACAGCAGCCTCGTAGCGTCGCCACGAGTCCCAAGGGACACCCACGCCCGGGTGGGGCACGTCGCCGGCGACGCGGATCTGCTGCACTCCGGCTGCGGCGTATCGGCCGAACAGCTCGCGGTAGGTACGGATGGCGCTGGCCGGTCGAAGGTACTGGGCCTCACCGCCGAGGTATCGGATGCCGCTGTCATCGCCGAACACGTCGTGAATCAGGTTCTGGTTGGTGGCGGCGAATGCGGCGACGACGGGTTCGCCTGCTTCGAGTCCTGCGGTGAAGAAGGGCACGATCGTCGACAGGAACGCTTCGTCGCTGTCGTAGAAAGCAGTTTCGTGGAAGTAGCCGCGGTGGCCGGCGGCGGCACCGGTTCTCATGGGCGCACCAGCACTTGCAACCCTTTCAGCGGGACCACCCGAGTGATCATGGCGGCGATCGAGGCCTCGTCGGCATACAGTACGGCGGTGGCACCCCGGTCGGCGACATAGTTCGCGAGCTCGACGAGGCCGCGGTAATCCACGAAAGTCAGCGGCGAGGCGTCCACCAGCAGGCGACCGTCGAGCGGCTCCGGCCGGGCGTGCCGCAGCGTCGTGGCGAACAGAAGTCGGTTCTCGGGATCGATCTCACCGGCCACCACGATGTGCGCGTCGGGGTGGCCGCCGGCGTAGAGGCGGAATGCGCTGGTGTCCTCGCTCAGCGCGGGATGGATGCAGGTCGCCGCGGCCAGGCCGGAGGGTTCCAGCGCGGTGCGGTGGAAGCCGCACATGCCGGTCATCGGGTGGTGGGCCATGTGCGCGTCGATGAGCAGCTCGTAACGGGTCCACGCCGCCCGCTGTTGCTCGGTCAGCACCAGTGACGTCACGTCGGCCGCGACCCGGAGCCCGCTCCACCCGTCCTGCAGGGCTCGTTCGGCGGCTCCGACGAATGCGGCCACCTGCCGCTCCGGATCGACCGGTTCGCCGGCGCTGTACACGGTCCTCACCGAGGTCAGCTCGGCCTGACCACTGGCGAGGGCCTCGTCCCAGCCGGGCATCTCGGCCGGGCCGTCGCCGTCGGTTCCCGCGACGTAGACGACCCGCTGCCGGCGGGCGAGTCCGGCGGACAGGAACCGGCCGGCACGTACCTGAAAGTCGGCCGGCTTGTCGAAGACCCAGCCGACATGGTCGTGCACACCCGCCTTCTCCGGTGTGTCGATGATTCCCGCCAGCCGCATCGGTCGACTCTACGCTCGTCCGGCCGCCTCCGCTGTCGGCAGGGTTGCGATTGCGGAGCTGCTCTCAGCAGAACGTGACAGCGGCCGATGTGGCTGGTTGATCCGGCGCGCACGGGCCTGATGATGAGCGGGAGATACGGTGCTCGACGAACAGAAGCGGTGGCCGGTCCGTCACGAGGCCGATGGTGTCGATGCGGATCTTCAAGCGGTCGCGGTGCTGGCGGCTCAACTCTGTCAGATGCCGATGGCCGCGGTCAGCCTGATGGGCGAGCGTGACCAGCGGTTCGTCGGTTCGGTGGGTTTCGACGGCGTCAGCGTCGACCGCGGTTCGTCGTTCTGCGCCGAGGTGGTGCAGAGATCGGCCGCGCTGCTGGTCCCCGACACGCATGCCGATGTTCGGTTCGCCGACCACCCGTGGGTGACCGGAAAACCGCATATCCGTGCCTATGCCGGGGTGCCGATCCTGTCCGCCGATCACGTCCCGGTGGGCACGGTGTGTGTGCTGGACACGCAGCCGCGCACACCGTCGGCGTCGCAGATGGCAGCGTTGGAGTCGCTGGCGATGGTCACCCGACGGCTGCTGCAGGCGCAACGGGCCGGCATCGAGCTGGTCGCCGTACAACAGGCACAGCAAGCCGCGAACAGCCAGTTCCAGACCGCCTTCGACCACCTGACCACCGGTATGACCCTCGTCGACGACGGCGGCAGGTTCCTGCGGGTCAACCGCGCCTTCGCCGACCTGCTCGGCTACTCCGTCGACGACCTCGTCGGACGCAGCTTCCGCGAATTCACCGACGACACCGACATCGACACCGATGTGCAGGCGATCACCGAGCTGGTGGCCGGTCTGCGCCGCGCGGCGCTCCGGGAGAAGCGCTACCGGCACCGTGACGGCTCGCTGATCTCGGCGCTGGTGTCCAGCTCGCTGATCCAGCCGGATCGCGACGGCCCATGGCAGCTGCTCAACAGTGTCGAATCGCTGACCGAGCGCCGTGCCGCCGAAGCCCGGCTGCTGGAACTGCACTCGGCGGTCGACGGCATCATCACCATCGACGGACACGGCCGGGTGCTGGCCTGGAACCTCGGCGCGCAGAACCTGCTCGGTCACTCGGCCGCCGACATGCTCGGCCAGCCGCTGGACCGCATCATCCCCGCCCACGCCCGCGCGGCGCACAACGCCGGCGTGGCCCGGGCCGCCAGCGGCCAACCGACGCGACTGGTCGGTACCACCGTCGAAGTGCCCGTCGTGCACGCCGCCGGCCACGAACTGCTCACCGAACTGTCCCTGTCGAGCTGGACGCAGGACGGCCGGCCGCGTTTCACCGCCGTCCTGCGCGACATCACCGCCCAGCGCCGTACCGAAGTAGCCACCGCGCTGACCCGGCACGCTGCCGTGACCGCCAACAGCACCGACGTGTTCGCCGACGCCGCGGCCGCCATCGTGCGGGAGGTGTGCACCCGGCTGGGCTGGCGTGCCGGTCACGCATGGACCGCCGACGACAGCCGCGCCATCTGGCATGTCGGCGAGCACCTGGGTGCCGGTGGCGAGCCGCACCCGGCGACCAGCGCACCGCAGCCGGGACCGGCAGGGCGGTGCCCGCTGCACGTCCTGGCCGCCCAGCACGCGGCACCCACCCGCGAAGACCTGCCGTTCTCCTCGACGGTGCAGGTGGCGACCGCCCCGCGCGAGTTGCAGCCGATGGGCCCGGCGGTGCACGCGTGCGGGATCGGCGCTGCCGTCGCCGTCCCCGTGCTCGCCGGTGGCGAGGTCACCGGCACCCTGGCCTTCTACCTGCCGCACAGCAGCCCTGCGCCGGATACCGAGATCATCACCGCGCTCGAACAGGTGGGGATGGCTGTCGGCCGCGTGGTGGAGCGCCAGCGCACCCGTGCTCACCTGGCCTGGCAGGCCTCCCACGATCCGCTTACCGACCTGGCCAGCAGACGGCTCCTGCTGGAGCGCATCGGTGCGGCGCAGCGCGAAACCGCGACCACGGCCGGCACCCGGTATGCGGTACTGCTGCTCAATCTCGACCGGTTCCGCACCATCAACGACTCCCTCGGGTACGCCGTCGGCGACGAATTGCTGCGGCAGGTCGCCGACCGGCTCCGGACCGCCGTCCGCACCGGCGACCTGGTGGCCCGGCTCAGCGCGGACGAATTCGTGATCCTCACCCGTCACCTCACCGATGACCCGGGCGGTCCGGCCGACATGTTCGCCGCCGTCGCCCAGCGCCTCCTCACCCGGCTGGCGGAACCGGTACAGATCGCCGGGCACCGCCTGCAGCTACGCGCCAGCATCGGCCTGTGCCCGATCAGCACCGCGCATGCCGGCGGCAGCCACAACCCGGCACGGCTGCTCCGCGATGCCGATGCGGCTCTGCGGCACGCGAAGCGGCGGGGCAAGAACCAGATCCAGGTGTTCGACGCCGGCATGGCCGACCGCGCGGAACAACGCCTCGGTGACGAAACCGCCCTTGCCGAGGCGATTCTCGGCGACCAGTTGCGGCTGCACTACCAGCCGATCGTCGACCTGCCCACGGGCTGCGTCGTCGGTGCCGAAGCTCTCGTCCGCTGGCAGCGGCCCGGTCACGGCATGGTCCCACCGGATCGCTTCATCGCCCTGGCCGAAGACACCGGGCTGATCATCGGACTGGGCCGATGGGTTCTGCGCCGCGCCTGCCACGACGCGGCGGCGTGGCCGGAACTCGTCCCGGCGATGGCGAATGCATCCATAAGCGTCAACGTTTCCGCTCGCCAGCTGGTCCATCCGGAATTCCTTGCCGACCTCGACGCCGCCCTGGCCGACAGTGGCCTGGACGCACGCCGCCTGACTCTGGAGATCACCGAGACGGCGCTGATCGGAGAGACCGAGGCCGTGCTGGAGGTCCTGCACGCCGTCCGCCGCCGGGACGTGCAACTGGCCCTGGACGACTTCGGCACCGGCTACAGCTCGCTGAGCTACGTGCAGCAGCTACCCGCCACCATCCTGAAGATCGACAAGAGCTTCGTCGACCCCATCAACGGACCGGGCGACGGCATCGCCCTCAGCGAAGTCGTCATCAAGCTCGCCGCCGCAACCGGATTGCGCACCGTGGCCGAAGGCGTCGAGACCCGCGAACAGGCCGAGGCTCTGCGCCTGCTCGGCTGCCAGCGAGGCCAGGGCTACACCTGGTCGCGGCCGGTACCTCAAGATCAGTTGGGGCAGGCTGTCGCCGGCATGACGCCCGCACCGGTCGAGGGGGCGAGGATCTGACACCACCTGATCGCGCACGGAAAGCGGTCAGAGCGTGAAGACCTCGATGTCGGTCTCGGTCCGGCGGCCCCGTTCGACGTTGATGGTCTCCGGGTGCTCCGGGCCGAGCACCTCGCGCATCCGCTCGATGGTGGCGCCGCGCAGCGCGGCGGCCTCGTCGTGCCGGCCGTCGCTGTCCAGGTCGACGGCCAGGTTCGCGGCGACGGCCAGCGTGTTCGGGTGGTCGGCGGCCCGCACGGCCAGCGACCGGTCGTACGTCTCGCGGGACAGTTCGAGGGCGGCCAGCTTCTCCCCGGCGGCGGCCAGGTTGTTGGTGTGGTTGGCCGCGCAGATCAGCGTGTGCGGATGGTTCTCACCGAGCCGGTCGCGCAGCCGAACCAGGTTCGCGGCGTCGGACTCGTACGCCTCGGCGCGCATGCCCAGCGCCCGGTAGACGATCGCCAGGTCCACCGCGCACAGCAGCGTCTGCGGATTGTGCGGGACGAACGTCTCCTGGTACGCGGTCAGCGTCTCCTCGCCCCGGCGCCGCGCCGCCATCACGTCGCCCTGCACCCGCATGGTGTTGACCAGGGTGACCGCGGCCGCCAGGGTGGCGTCGTGCCGGGGGCCGAGCAGACCCCGCAGCGCCTCCTCGGCGACGACCGCGTGGGCGTAGGCCTCGGCGAGGTGACCGGTTTTGCGGTGCAGGATCGCCAGGTGGCGCCGCGCGTTCAAGACGACGCGGTGGTTGACGCCGAGGTTGTTCTCGAACTGGGGGAGACGCTCGGTGAGGCGCTCCTTGGCCTCGGTGTAGCGGCCCAGCGCGATCAGGTCACGGGTGAGCTCGTTGATCGAGTCCAGGGTTTCCGGGTCCGAGCTGGTGACGTCGACCTGCCGGCGCTGCCGGACGTTGGCCTCGTCGATCTCCAGGGCCTCGGTGAAGCGGCCGAGCAGCCGGTAGTTGATCGCCACGTTGTTGGCGGCCCGCAGCGCGCTGAACTCGTCGACGTCGGGCGCCGCCCGGTGGTCGGCCAGCGTTTTCAGGTCGCTGGCCAGCGCGTTCTGGTACTCGCCGAGGAAGCGCAGGTCGACGCCGAGGCTGTTGGCGACGGCCAGGGTGTATTCGTGCCCGGCGCCCAGCGTCCGCTCCAGAATGCTGTGCGCCTCCAGGGTCTCCTCGCGGGCGTGCCGGTAGTCGCCGAGCAGCCGCAGAGCGTTGCCGAGGTGGAAGCGGACGCGCAGGGTCATCACGTCGTCGGGGCCGAGCCGGCTGCGCCAGTTCTCCAGGGCGTGCTCGGCGATGCGCCGGCTCTGGGCGTAGTCGCCGGTGCTGAAGTAGAACCGGATCTGGTCGACCAGGACCTGCCGCACGTGCGGGTCGTCGGAGAATACCAGGCCGGACGGCACCACATGCGGGGTGATCTGCCGGTGCCGGCTCCAGGTCTCGCCGTTGTCCGGGTCCCCGGGGTTGGCGAAGGCGAGCACCTCGTGCGCGGCCTTCTGCACGGCGGCGCGGTCGTCGTCGCCGAGGGAGTCGCGCAGCACCGCCCGGACCAGGCTGTGCACGGTCATGAAGTCGCGGGACGGGTCGATCTGGGCCAGCGCGTACTTGCCGAGCGCCTGGACCGCGCGGCGGAAGGACAGCTCGTTCTGCAGCGCCTTCTTGAGTTCCGGGCGCAGGGCGGCGCCGCGGCCGGAGCGCAGCATCGGGATGGAGATCGGCTCGGAGCTCAGGAAACAGCACAGCTGCAGCAGCTGCGCGGCGGCCGGGTTCTCCTTCCGCAGCTGGTCGAAGTTCATCTGCCAGGTGGCAGCCACGGGGCGAGGATAGTCGGCGGGGACCGTGCCGGTGACGGTTTCCACCAGATCGTCATAGTTTGCCAGGTACTCCGCGAGGTGGATGCCGGTCTCGGCGTGGAACGCGGCGGCCTGGTTCAGCGCCAGCGGCAGGTGCCCGAGGCGCTCGGTGAGCAGTCGGGCCTGCTCGGGGTCGAGGTGCTCCCAGCGCTGCCGGAGGAAGGCCAGGCTCTCCTCGGGGGTGAAGACGTCCACCTCGATGAAGTTCGAGACGCCGCGCCACTCGGCGTTGCGGGAGGTGATCAGCACGTGCCCTTTGTCGCCGCTGGGGATGTACTTGCGCACCGTCTTGACGTCGGTCGCGTTGTCGAACACCAGCAGCCACGACGAATACTGGGCACCCACCCGGATCGCGTCGAGCGTATTGTCGATCATGTACTGGACGTCGGCGGTCTCCGGCATGTCGAGCGCCTTGCCGAGCGACACCATCGACCGGCGGATCGCCTGCTCGTCGTCGGCCGGGATCCAGAACACCAGCTTGTAGAGACTGCTGAAGCGGTACGCGTACTCCAGCGCGACCTGGGTCTTGCCGACCCCGCCGAGCCCCTGCAGCGCGTGCGGCAGAACGGCCGCCTCGCTGGTGCTCTGCAGCGTGTCGCGGATCCGGTGGAGCAGGTCGGTCCGGCCGGAGAAATACGCGTTGCGGGGCGGCAGACCCCGCATCACGGCGGGAACCGCAACCGGCGGCGCGGTGATCTGGCTCAGCATGTCCTCGGCTCCGGTGTCGTCTTGGTACAACAGCGGTAGATTATCGTCCGTTTCGCCCGATAGGTCCGGGGGATCGCCGGCCTCGGCAGGTGATACGGACGAGACGCTCGTACAGATCGCCAGCAGTCGTTCCGTCATGCCGAGCCGGGTCGCGGCATGGGTGATCAGCCGGTGCAGATCCCGGTCGCGGTCCGGATCGGAGGCGTGCGCGACGGTCTCCAGCAGGCGCCAGGTCCGCTCCATCAGGGCGCCGGAACCCTGCTCGTACGCGTGCAGCACGGCCAGCACCTCGGCGGCCTCGACCTCGCCGGGGCCGCCCAGGTCGACCAGGTCGGTGAGCTCGGCGCGGCGTACCGCGGCGGCCAGCACGTCGTGCGGCAACTCCACCATCACCCGGGCGATCGCCTGCCGCTCCGTCTCACTCAGCGAGGGCGGCGCGTAGATCTCCCGCATCACGCCGACGAAGGTGTCCCACTCGGGGGAGTCGTCGACGACGAGCGCGACCGCGTCGGCGAAGGTCTCGGCGGCGCCGCGCCGGGCGCACTCGCTGAAGATCTCCCAGATGTCCATGCCGGCGGTGCTGGACCGGGCCGGGTCGACATCCACCAGGTCGGTGCGCAGCTCGCGCAGGATGCTGGCGCGCACCCCCGGGTCGGTGATCCGGTCGATCTTGAGCAGGGCCTTCTTCAGCCGGCGGCGATCGGCCACCGTCGGCTGGCGGACGCCGGTGCGGTTGTCCAGTGCTCCATTGTGCTCAGGGTGCAACGACTGCCCCAACCCCTCGGCAATTCCCCTATCCATCGATGCTATCGAGGCGCACCGCCGGACGCAGTCCCGGAAGTCGGCCACGGTTCGCGACGAAACGTACGATGGTCAATGTCTTGGGGTCGTGCTCAGGGGCTCCAGTGCCGGTCGAAGGCGTCGACGATCCGCTGGAACGCCGCCCGATCGCTCATCGACAGATCGAGGACTCCCTCCAGGGCCGCCCGTCCGGTCCGGAACCGCTCGCACGTGCGCACCCAGTCGATCACGTGTTCGCGCGGCGTCGAGGAGTACGCCACCGCCGACCGGATCTCGTCCGGCATGGTCATGATCATGCGTTCCCGCCGCGGTGTGCTCGCCACCTCCTCGGCCGCCAGCATGACCGCGACGATGTCGCGCAGCGCGGCGATCGGCATCCGGCGATCGGTGCGCGGCGTGGCGTACACGTTGCCCTCCCGGACCGGCGTCTTCAACCAGACGTACACCGGGGTCTGGCGGGCCCGCCCGGCCAGCCGCAACTCGGTGAACCGCCGGTCGATCCGCTCGGCGAGCGCCGCCACGTCCAACCCGGTCGCGGGCAGTCCCGCACCGGTCAGATCGGCGAGCACCTCGGCGGTGAACAACCCGGCCCGCGGCACGGTCAGACTGTCGGCGACCTCACCGACCCCGGCCGCGAACAGCGAGAACTGCTCCCGGTCGGACCGCCGCGGACTCTCCGGCCAGCCGTCGACCGGCAACCGGTTCACATACCCGCGCTCCGACGCCAGCACCTGACACGCGTCGACCAGGAACACCTGCCGTCGCAACCCGCGGACGTCCACCCCGGCCAGAAAACGGCGCAGCGCGTCGAAATCGACATTCCGCTTGTCCGCGGTCGTCGCGTCAGCGCAGAAAAGACGATGATGGTGTACGTCGTCAAGCGCCCCGTGCCCACCCCAGTGGACGAACAGCTCCGCCGCGCCGTCACCCGCGATCTCCCGGGTGAACAGGTCGTACAGGACCGCCCGCGTCGGCCGCCGCACCGGCAGGCCCAGCGCCTCGACCGCGGCCCGGTTGTGCGGCAGGGCCGACACCAGCAGCGTGATCCCCTCGTCCGGCACCCCGCTGCGCCGCAGCCAGGTCACCACCCGCACCGCGTCCATCGCCGGCCCGTCCAGCGCCCACGGGTCACCGGCGTCGTACTCCTCCACCGCGACCACCACCGCGCGCAGACTGACCGGCATGCAGCGGGCGCCTTTCGTGCACTCAGCGGACTTAAAGGAATGATGATGGTCGACGTAATCTGAGTCAATTGGGTGTCACCGGCACCGCGGCATGAGGAGACGAGCATGGCAGCGACTGGTGACGACACTTCCCCCACCGAGCCGCGCGCGACGGCCGACGTGCCCGGCCGGCGGCTCATCGACCTGATCGACGCCGGCGACGCCGACCTGGCCGCCTCGATCAGCGAGCTGGTCGCCCTCCTGGACCGGCCGACCGGGGTCCGGCAGGGCTGGCAGAGCGCGATCACCGAGGAGTGACCCGCCGCCTCGCCCCACCGCTTATCCGGTTGACGACCCGGCTCGCCGCGCCATGATGGACCACATGCGACAGCACACCCGCCGGATGACGAGCCCCGCCACGGGGCCTGCCGGCGTGCGCTGATTCCGCCACCACCAGCCCCTCGCTTCAGGGGCTGGCCGGGCCGGTCCGCCCCGGATCGGACGCCCCGTGAGTCTCTACGTCACCACCGCCATCCCGTACGTCAACGCCGCACCCCATCTGGGCCACGCTCTCGAACTGGTGCAGGCCGACGTGCTCGCCCGTCACCGGCGCCTGCGCGGTGCGCCGGTGCGGTTCCTGACCGGCACCGACGAGAACGCGCTGAAGAACGTGTCCGCGGCCGCCGCGGCCGGTGTGCCGGTGACCGATTTCGTGGCGGGCAACGCGGCCCGGTTCGCGAACCTCGCCGAGGTCCTCGACCTGTCCGTCGACGACTTCATCCGGACCGGCAGCGACCCGCGGCACGCACCCGGCGTCGAACGGTTGTGGCGGCAGTCCGCCGCCCGGGGTGACTTCTATCAGCGGGCGTACGAGGGTCTCTACTGCCCGGGCTGCGAGCAGTTCCTGAGCCAGGACTCGTGCCCGGAGCACCGTGCCGCGCCCGAAGTCGTTCGCGAGACGAACTGGTTCTTCCGCCTGTCCCGTTATGCCGGCGCGGTGCTGGACGCGCTGGAGTCCGGCCGGGTGCGGATCGAGCCGGCGACCCGGCGCGCCGAGGTGCTGTCGTTCGTGCGCGCGGGGCTGGCCGACATCAGCGTCTCCCGGCCGGCGGCCCGGGCCGCCGGCTGGGGGATTCCGGTGCCCGGCGATCCCACCCAGGTCGTCTACGTGTGGTGGGACGCGCTGGCCGGCTACCTCACCGCGCTGGACGGCAGCGCCTACCGGGAATGGTGGGTCGCATCATCGGAGCGGGTGCATGTGATCGGCAAGGGCATCGTCCGCTTCCTCGCCGTCTACTGGCTGGCGTTGCTGTTGTCGGCCGGGCGGCCGCTGCCGACCGCGATCTTCGTGCACGACTACCTGACCGTCGACGGGGCGAAGATCTCGAAGAGCACCGGGACCGCCGTCAGCCCCGACGATCTGGTCGCCCGCTACGGGGTCGACGCGGTGCGGTGGTGGCTGCTGCGGGACGTGGCGAGGGTCGGCGACACCGACTTCACCGAGCCGCGACTGGTCACCCGTTATCACCAGGATCTCGCCAACGGTCTGGGCAACCTGGTCAACCGGACGCTGACCCTCGTCCACCGGCTCCGTGCCGGCATCGTTGCTTGCGGGACCCAGCCGCCGCGCGATCTGCCGGACGCCGTCGACCGCGCGCTGGCGGCCTTCGACTTCCGGGCCGCCACCGACGCGATCGCGGCCGGCGTCGCGGACGCCAACCGGCTCATCGAAGCCGAACGCCCCTGGGAACTCGACGGCGACCGGCTCGACGAGGTGCTCGCCGCCCTGGTGGCGACCTGCCGGACCCTGGCCCGCGAGTTGTCACCGTTCGTTCCCGGCGGCGCCGCCCGGCTCAGCGCCCAGCTGGGCGCCGGCCCGCGGGTGGGCGCTCCCCGCCCGGCCTTCCTACGCCTGGGGTAGACGGTCCGGGCGCTCGGCTGCGGCCGCGGGCAGGGTGAACCAGAAGCGACTGCCCCCGCCCGGGCCGGTGGTGACGCCGATCCGCCCGCCGTGGCGTTCGACGATCCGCTTGCAGATGGCCAGGCCCAGGCCGGTGCCGGGGCGGTCGCCGCGGTTGGCGCAGCGGTGGAAGGCGTCGAAGACGCAGGACCGCTCGGCGGCCGGGATGCCGATGCCGTGGTCGGCGACCTCGATGAGCACGGTGCCGTCCGCCATCGGGGTGGCGCTGACCACGATCCGCGGCGACTGCCCGGCCCGGGCGTATTTGACGGCGTTGCCCACCAGGTTGTCGAACACGTGCCGGAGCAGGCCGGCGTCGGCCAGCACCTCCGGCAGCGTCGTGGCCACGGTGACCGCGGCGGTGGGGTGGTCGGCGACGACGTCGGCGAGCACCGCGCCCAGGGGTACCGGGGTCGCGTCGAGGGCGTATTCGGCCCGGGCGTAGTCGAGCAGATCCTGGGTCAGCCGGGTCATCCGGTGCAGACCGCGCTCGATGGCGGCCAGATCCCGGGCGAAGTCCTCGCCCAGCGCCGACGCGTAATCCGTCCGGATCGTGTCGACGTGCGCCGCGACGCTGGTCAGCGGGCTCCGCAGGTCATGCGAGGCGGTGACCATCAGGGTGCGCAATTCGGTCTCGCGCTCAGTTTCACATTCGGTGTCCAGCATTGCCATTCCCACGATGTCCGTTGTGTGCCGGTGGTACGGAGGATTGTGTGACGCCGGATCCGATGGTGCGGCCGGCCCGCAAGATGAGTTTTCCCACGCTGTACCGAGCGCGGTGCGGCCGTCCTGATACCTTCCGTTCAGTCGCGGGGCGCGGTCGCCCGGCGGGCGAAACCGGCCGACTCCCGCCGCAGCGTCGTCCGCATCATGCCCCCGAGCACCGCTGTCGCCGCCCGCGCCGCGGCGCCGTCGACCTCCAGGACCAGCGTCATCCGGGTGCCCGCGCCGGCCGGCTCCAGCAGGTGCCGGCCGGTCAGGCGCAGCCCCGTTCGGCGGGTCTCCCAGGTGAACTCCCGGCCCGCCTCCAGCCGGGTCACCGTCCAGATCGCACTGAGCTGCCCGGGCTGCTTCACCCGGGCCCGGGTGCCGACCCGCACCTCACCGGCGTCGAGGCGTTCGACACGCTGCACGGTCGGCAGGAACTCCGGCCACCCGTCGATCTCCACGGTCAGCCGCCACACCACCTCGACCGGCGCATCGATCAGCGACGTTTCCTCGTAGCGCATGCGGCGACTGTACTTTCTCCGCCGACGCGCCGGGCCCCACGAAGGTCGTTGCGTGACCGGCGCGGACGGACATACTGGGACCAGGTTCCGGTCGCATCGTGGCGGAGGTCCGGGTGGGGCAGACGCTGCGCCGGTGGTCATGGCCACTTCCGTCGCTCGTGGTCCTGCTCGTGGTAACGCCGTTGACCGCTTGCTCCCTCTCCACCCCGCTGTGCACGGCTGCCGCCGGCCTGGTCACGGACGGCCGACTCACCGCGGCGGAGTACGTCTATGGGGAAGCGCGGAAGTCGGACGAGGGCGACTGCGCCGGTGACGGGATCGAGCGGGTGGCTGGCCGGCGGAAGCAGGCCGCCGGATCCGATGCCACAGGGCGCGCCGCTGTCCGACGCCATGACAGGACACGAGCGGCGGCGGCCTTCCGCGCCGCGCTGAAGATCGACCGAAACGACGCCGATGCGGTGGCCGGCTTGCTGAAGCTGGGCACGGCGCCCTCGGCCCCGGTGGCTGGACCGGTCACGATCGTGACCACGCCCGTCACCGGAGGCCCGTCGATCGGCGCGCTCAGATCAGGTTGCGCACTGGCCCTGATCACATCGCTCGCATTGGCGATCGGCATGTGGTGGACACGGCGTCGGGCAGGAAACCTCAGAGCTGAGTCGACCCGGATCCGGAAGGCCGGGGAGACCAGCCCTCGGACGACGTCCTCGTCGCTGATTTCCATCGAGCGGCAGGTGCGGGCACGGCTGGCGCAGGTAAGTGCGGCGGCGGAATCCGCGGACCTACGGGTAGCGGATCTCGAAGCCGACATGGCCAAGCTGCGGGAGCGGGTGGACCGAGCGGAGCAGGGCCATCGCGATGCCCTCTTGCTGGCACACCAGTTGTTCGAGGCGCTGCGGGCGTCGCGTCCGGCTGAGGTCGTGGTGATCGAGGAGAGTTATGACGCCTGAGAGCGGTGATCTCCTCCGGATCGGCGTGCGGGTCTGGTGGCTGCGGCAGTGGCGCGATGATGGTCGACTCGTGGTCACCCGCTCGGTGGAACTCGACAGCGAAAAAGAGGCGAGTCCTGTCCTTGAGTGGTTCATGTCGGAGCCGGCCAACGGTTTGCAGGTGGCCATCGAGCTGCTCCGGTATGCCGACGTCCCTGCTCCGGACTGGCGCCGACTACTGCTCGGATTGCAGATCGGTGCGCTTGCAGAGCCGGTACGGCTGCCGCTGCTGGGTCCGGAAGCGGTTGCTGATCTGCGGTTGAAAGTGTCCTGCGGGGCCCTTCGGCCAGAGCTTCTCTTGACTGTCGACCTGTCACCGAAGGCTGGGCAGAACAACTCAGGCCGGGTGCATTTCATGACCGCCACACTGGGGCAGGTCGCTCAAGATCCGTTGGCTCGGGCATGTCGCGAACTGGCAGGCGGCCAGCTCCAGGTACCTCGATCGCCCGGGGGACCGCGGGTTCGGCGGTCGACGTGGATGGATGAAGTCAGGTGGGGTCAGGATGGTCCGACGCCCCCGGCGAGCGCTCTTTCGGGCCCCACTGGCGTGACCCTGCACGGCGCCCGAGGTGTCCAGGTAGGCGACCACAATCTTCAGGTCAACAATTTCCGTACTGAAGTCAAGATCCTGGTCAGCATGTTCCACATCGATCGCGGCGTCGGGCCCGGCGATCTGAACGGAATCTTCGGGGTCGAGGCGGTCCAGGACGGTATCGGGCAACTGCAGCAGTCTCCCAACGACGAAGTCGCCCGTGCGAAGGTGGCGTCGTTGCTCGCTGATGCCGCGCAGGCGCCGGTAAGGGTGTCACCGGTCTTCTTGCCGGCGCCGGTCGAGGACGTGGCGCTGCACCGGCTGCTGGCGGCGCTACTCGCCTTCTCGGCAGGCGCTCCGGGGGCCGGAGACGACGAAGACACCTATCTCGCACCGGCCACGCGCGAGGTGTCGGCTCTGCTGACCGACTTTCCTCGAGTGACACGTACGCTGGCGGATCTGATCGTCGGGGGCGACCGCGACCTTGCCGTGCTCCGCCGCGGAACTCGCGCGGTGCGGGACCTCATGCCGCAGGAGGCCCTTCCGGAGCCCGCGATCCTCTACGGGCCTGGCGGTGGAGAACTCCTGCGGGTGGAGCGAATCAACCAGATGGTTGCTGACGCAGACGGCGGCATTTCATCCGTCCGTGACGCCCGTGTGACGGCCCTGGACTTCCCCACTCTGCGGAAAGACAGAGTCGAGCGAACTGCCCAGGCTGAAGGCGAGATAGTGCCGCTTCGACGGGCGTCGAGACAATAGGTGGCTGAAGGGGAGGCCGGCTTCTGAAGTGGATGGCGTGGACACCGCATCAGAGGAGTTCAGCGGCGTCCGGCACCGCCGGACGGCTGGACCCGCAGGGTGAACTCGTAGACCGTGTCGTCGTTGACGATCTAGCCGCGACGTCTCACGAGCCCGGCACGGAACGCGCCGTCCTGGTCCGGACGGGCTGGGTGCGGCCGCGGCGGGCGAAGCCGCCGCCGGCGGGCCGGGGCTCCGCGGTGGCGGCGGACGGGCTGCGGTTGATCGTGCGGCGCAGGCTGGGATGCCGGGTCTCCCAGGCGTCCCGGACCCGGGACGGCAGGTGCAGGTCACGCCACACCCGACGGAGCATGGCCGGGTTGATCAGGTCTTCGACCTCGCCGCAGCCGGCGGCCTCGCACAGCACCTGCTCGTAGGCGTGCCGCAGCTGGGCCGGATCCTCCAGATCGTACCGGCGACGGCTGGCGTGACCGCAGGCCATGTGATGCGGGACTTCGAGGACGCCGACGCTGTGGCCGTGGAGGTCGTCGATCCGGTCGGGGACGGCGGGAGCCCGGCGGACGGCACTGCGATCGCGGCGGCCGTCGCGGGTGGCGACATACGACATGACCTCAGGTTAGGACCACCCCGGGCATGCTTCGCCGCGGTCACCGGCAGCGGTGACAGGTGGGGAGAATGGGTCATCCGGCATCGCGGCGGCCGGCGGTCAGTGCCTCGCTGGTGGTGAAGCGGTCGACGATGTCGCGCAGGTTGGCCGCCGTCGCCGACAGCCGGTTGGCCGTTTCGGCGGTGACGGTGGCGTTCGCTGTGGTCTCTTCGGCGCTGGTGGCCACCGCCGTCAGACCGTCAGCGATCCCGTCCGCACCCGCTGCGGCCTGACCGACGCCGCGGCCCATCTCCGCGGTCGTCGCCGTCTGCTCCTCGACGGCGGCGGCGATGGTCGCCTGGATCTCGCTGATCCGCCCGATGACCTCGCCGATGTCGCTGATCGCGGCGACCGCCTGCGCCGTGTCGCTCTGGATCGCCTCGACCCGCGCGGCGATGTCGCCGGTGGCCCGGGCCGTCTCCTGGGACAGCTCCTTCACTTCGCCGGCGACGACGGCGAATCCGCGACCGGCCTCTCCCGCCCTGGCGGCTTCGATGGTCGCGTTCAGCGCCAGCAGGTTGATCTGTTCGGCGATGGCGGTGATCACCTGGAGAACCTCACCGATCTCGGCCGAGCTGCGGCCCAGCCGGGCCACGGCCTCGTTGCCGCCCTGGGCCGCCCGCACCGCGTCCCCGGCGACCCCGGCGGCCTCGGTGGCACCGACGGCGATCTCCCGGATCGCGGCGGTCATCTCGTCGGTACCCGTGGCCAGGTCGCCGACATTGCCGGTGACCTGGCCCGCTGCATCGCTGACCCGCCCGGCGTGGGCCGCGGTCTGCGCGGCGGTGTCCCGCAGCCGGTCGCTCACCCGGGTCAGTTCGGTGGCCGAACCGGAGAGGTCGGCGGCCTCGTCGCGCAGCGCCTCGATCGCCGGCCGGACCCGGTCCAGCGCCTCGTTGTAGGCCTGGGCCATGTGCCCGACCTCGTCGCGGGTGTCGACCTGCACCCGGGCGGTCAGGTCGCCGTCGGCCAGGGCACCCAACGCGGTGACCATGCGTCGCATCGGCACTGTCGCGGACCGGTAGAACCCGGCGAGCAGATACGCGACGAGCAGCACCGCCAGCGCCGCCGCGGCCTCGACCTTGAAGGCCTTCGCCTGGAACCCGCCGATCCGCGCGACCAGTAGCTGGTCGAGCGCCGGAATCAGCCGCGCGTCGGCGGCGGCGATGCTGTCCGTACCGGGATCGGCCAGGACGGCGTCCGTCACGTCCCTGGCCGCGCGCAGCCCTGCGGAGCCGGTGTTCGCATACGCCGTGGTCATGTCGTTCGCGAACGCCGCCTTCGTGGTGTCGAGCGCACCGTTCGCGACGGCCAGGGCGATCTTGTCACCCGCGGCTGACGCGATGCCCGCCTGGTGCACGCTGCTCAACAGCAGCGGCAGCCGGAAGACCAGCGCATCCATCACGTAGTACGAGTCGAGGTCGGGGTCGAGCGTCAGGTTCGATTTGTCGGACACCCGGTTGATCAAGGCCAGCAACGCGTCGGTCGCCTGACCCGAGCCGAGCGCCGCCTTCGCCGTCGTCCACAGCTGGGTGCTCTCGAAAGCCGCACCATAGCGGGCATCCACCGCGTCGACCGCCGCGATGCGCTCGGGCGTCGCGTCCCCGGCGTGCACGGTGAGGTCGAGCAGCGGACGCAGGTAGGCGACGCCGTCGCGCTCGGTGCTGCTGAAACGGACCTGCCCGCGCTGGATGTCCACGTACCCCCACGTCACGAAACCCAGCGGGAGCAGCAGGACGACGGCGACCAGCAGTATCTTCTGCGCGTAGCGCAGTCGGGACAGGAGCACCGCAGCCGGGCGGAAGATCATGCTGAGCATGTCGGCACGATCACACTCCGTATTGAGGAATTCGGCATGGCGAAGTCTCCGCCGCGGTCGGACGGCCCCTCACTCGGTGAACACCGACCAGCAGATGTCGTTGCGCAACCGCTGATCATCCAGGACCAGCTCGCGGATCGCCGCCGGCAGTCGGGCCCGCTGCCATCGGCACTCACCGAGATCCCCGGCCGCCCGGGCCGCCTTGATCGCATACGCGGCGGCGCCCAGCTCGTGCGCGGCGACATGCGCGACCACGGCGGCCTGACCCGCGGCGTACGCGGCGAACCGGGCCGCCCCGCGCAGATCCCGCGCCGCGCCCATCGCATGCCCGCCCGCCTCTCGCGCCCGCATCATCCTCACCTCACCGCGCGTCCAGGCCCGGGCATGCTCGATCGCCTGCCGCGGCCGCGGATCGTCCGGCCGCTCCGCCTCGAACAGGGGCAGCACATGCTCGGCGCAGGTGGCCGCCCACAGCGCGAGCAGATGATGGTCCGCATCGGTCAGCGTGCCGCCCCGGCGGATGGTCACGAACCGCGGATCGCGAACCTTCGGCAGAATCATGCGTCGTACCGCAACAACGCGTCGAGGTCACCCATCAATCCGGCGCCCTCGATCCGCGGATACCGGTTCAGCACGTCGACGACGACCGGCGTCGCCCACTGCCGCGACCGTTCCAGCAGGTCGCGCGGATCGGCCCCGGATTCAATCTCGCCGAGCCGGGCGGCCAGCGCGGCAGCCTGCAGTATGTGACCCACCTGCGACGCCTGGGCGATCGGATGCAGATAGGCGGCCGCCGCCGCGTCCCCGGCCGCCCGCGCCGCCAGCCGCGCGGGCTCGGTGGGTGCCTGCCTCGCCGCCCGATGGGCGTCCAGGGCAGCGACACGCTGCAGTCTCGTACGCCGCTCGCCGTTGACGAACACCCACGCCGCATCGACCGCCGCCCGCGGACGGTGATCCCCGGGCACGGTTCGCTCAAAAATTGGCAGTACGACTTCGGCGTGCCGCACGGCGTACCGTGCCACCTCGCGCAGCTCGTCCATGGTCAGATCGATCGGTGCCATGCCCATGAATCGTACCGCTGAACATCCGGTTGAAGCTTTTACGCCAGGGCCGGTACCGCCGTCATGCCTCGGCGCGCAACCGGCTCCGGGTGCGCATCAGAATCAGCCCGAGCATGTTCCGGCCGTTCCCGGTCGTGCCCCGACCCCAGTAGTGATCGGTGGTGGTGTCCTCGACGATCTCCTCGTCGCCGGTCGCCAGCAGAATGTCCCGGATATCGGCGTGCACGCGGAACTTGGCCGCCACCGCGCGGCGCATCACGTCGTCCTTGACCCGCTCCCAGTCCCTGCGCAGCGGTTTCGCCCGGTCCCGGCCCAGCTCCGCCGCCCGCATCGGGGTGCGGGCGCGCCGGACGAGCTCCGCGTGCCGGCTCCCCTTGAACTTCTGCGCCTGGAAGTAGTGCTCCGAGGTCGGCCACCACGACCCGTCAAGGTCGAAACCGTGACCGGAGAAGTTGGAGAAGCACCCATAGGGCACCTCTTCGGCGCCATAGAAAAAGATCGTCACGGAATCCTCACGGGTATTGCGGGGACCGGCACCGTCCCAACATTCCCCAGCTCCCGCAACAAGATTTCGCCTTCCACCGCGGCAGTCTCAGGTCCGACACGTCTCGGCGTCGGAGCCTGGGCAGCAATGCCGCCGCTGGCGGCCGCTGCGGGGCCACCCCGATCGCCGCAGCATTCGGGAAGGCGAAAACTGTGATTTTGCCATAATTCTGCTGGTTGCCGGATCGTAGTCTCATCTGACGGTCGGGAAACGCTCCCGGCCCTGTCGCTCAGAGCTGGTGAGTGTTGTGACGGACCGCAACGACGCAGTGCTGAAGTCTCCATCGCGATTGCAGGCGGTTGCCGGCGCCCACCGGGCCCTGCCGATGATGCCGGTCCCGCTCGATGCGCTGGCCCGCATGGCAGCACGCTTGCTCAGGGCACCCATGGCCGTCCTCAGCCTGGTCGGCGCCGAGCAGGAGGAGTTCCTCGGCATGTTCGGTCTACCGGCATCCCCGGCAGCGCGACGACGCACCGGCGAACACCTGGTATGCGCGAACGTGGTCGCTGCGGACGGGCCGCTGGCGGTACCCGACATGACCGCCGACCCGCAGTTCGCCGAGCATCCGGCCTTCACCGGTCACGGCATCCGCGCGTTCGCGGGTGTCCCGCTACGCGACGGCCAGGACCGGCAGGTCGGCGCCCTCTCCGTCCTGGACGACGGTCCGCACGACTGGAGCGAGACCGACCTGTCCACGCTGGTGGAGATCACCGCGATGCTCGGGCCCGTCCCGGTCGGCGCGGATCCGGTCATCGCGATGGCCGCCCTCACCGATCTTGATCAGAGCGGCTCAGCCGCCGACGCCCCCGCTGCTGCGGTCAGTGCCACGGTCCACGCCGAGGTGCAAGCCGGCTTCATCACCGCGTTGCTGGACAGCCTGCAGGTCGGGGTGTTCGCCGTCGACACCGACCGCCGCCCGGTGCTGTTCAATCGCACTCTGCGCCAGTTCTACGGCCTGCCGGAAGACCTGACCCCCGCCGAAGCCATGGCCGGCGCCTACACCCAGTTGCGCCACCTCGACGGCACACCGTACGCGACCGACGAACTCGCCACGGTCCGCGCACTGCGCGAGGGCAGTGTCCGCGACGTCCGGGCGGTGATGCAGGCGCCGGACATGCCCGACCGGCACATTCTCACCAACGCCGAAGCCATCCACGACGCCGCCGGTCACCTGCTCGGGGCGGTGGCCACCGTCCAGGACGTGACCGATCGCCGTCGCCGGGAACGCTTCCGTGACTGCGAATTGCGCGTCGCCGGGATCCTCAACCGCTGCGACACCATCGCCGAGGCCGCACCACCGATCCTGCGAGCCGTCGGCGAGGCGCTGCACTGGCAGTACCTCGCGTTGCTGCTGATCGACGAGGTGGCCGACGTGCTGCGCGTGGCCGCCTGCTGGAGTGCCCCCGGTGTCGAGGTGGGCGGTCTGCTGCCCGACATGATCGGTCGCGGCGACGCCGAGACCCGCCGGCTGGGCCGCACCGACCAGCCACTGCCGCTGTCCGACCTGGTCGACTCCCACCTCATCGCCCGCCATGCCGCGCAGACCATCGCCCGCGCCGCCGCCGACCAGGGCCTGCGCGCCAGCCTCGCCGTCCCGATCCGCGACGCCGACACCATCCTCGGCGTCCTGGTGTCGCTGAGCTCCACCGCCGAGTGCGACAGAGTGCTCTTGGCTGGCCTGCTCACCAGCGTCACCGCACAGCTGGGTCAATTCCTCATCCACCGCCGCAATGCCGAGCTGCAGGCGCAGCTGGTCCACGCCAAGGACGATTTCCTCACCCTGGTGGGTCACGAGATGCGCACACCGCTCACCTCGATCATCAGCTACAGCACCCTGCTCGCCGACGAGCTCATCGAACCGGAGCTGGGCGCCGTGGTCGCCGCCATCACCCGCAACACCAGCACTCTGCAGTCGATCATCGACGAACTGCTGGACCTCGCCGGTCTGGAAGCCGGGAACACCTCTTTGCAACTGCGTCCCACCCACCTGACCGAGATCGTCAACGCCGCGGTCACCGCCGTGCCCGTCGACGCCCAACGACGCATCCACACCGACATGCCCCCCACGCTGCTCGTCGAAGCCGACCCGCACCGCCTCCGGCAGATCATCGATCACCTGCTGTCCAACGCCATCAAATACAGCCCCGACGGCGGTGACATCCGGATCAGCGCCCACGAGCACGACACCGGCGTCGTCGAACTCGCCGTCGTCGACCCCGGCATCGGCATCCCCGCCGAAGACCATCAACAGCTGTTCACCCGCTTCCACCGTGCCGGCAACACCCGCCACAGCTACATCCCCGGCACCGGCCTGGGTCTCGCTCTGGTACGCGCCCTGGTCCACGCCCACGGCGGCACCATCACCTACGACCCTCACCACCGCCCCGGCACCCGCATCACCCTCCGACTGCCCCAGCACCACAGCGGCGCCGGGAAGCCCGGAAACGCCGTGCCCGGTAGCGGAACCCTCAACGGATACCGGACGACGTAGCGGCCCGGGCGGTCCACGCCACGTGGGTGTCGTCGAGACAGGCCGGAACACGATCACGCCGCACCACCGACGAATCCTGAGCGATGCGGCGCCGCCACCGAGTGGCAGTTCGGTTGTTCAGGTCAGTTCGGTGCGGCGGCGGACGATGTGATCCGTCGTGACCGCTTCTCGCCCCGCTTCGACCGGCCGGCCCGCACCCGGCCCCACGACGGCGAGCAGACTGCGCCACTGGACGATCGCGCGGATGCTGACCGCCAGTTACCTGTGCGCGGTCGCGACAATGGTGATCGTGGGCGGCAGTGCGTTCGTGCGGATCGGCACGCTGCTCGGCGACCGGGTGCCGGTCGAGCAGGCGCACTGCGTCCTCGGTCAGTTGGCGATGCTGCAGAAGCAGGTCGATGACGCGGAACGCGGCCAACGCGGCTTCGTGATCACCGGCAACGAGCAGTATCTGGATCCGTATTCCGCGGCGGTCGCCGCCATCCCCGGCACCGTGCGGACCCTCGGGCAGCTCACCGCGGGCGACGCGATCCAGGCGCGGTTGCTGAGCTCGGTGTCGGCCCCGCTGCGCGACAAGCTCGACGAGCTGGCCGACACCATCGAGCTGCGCCGCACCCGGGGGTTCGCTGCGGCGCAGACAGTGGTGGAGACCAACCGCGGCGCTGACGACATGATCAGTATTGACGCCGCCATCGAGGCGATGCGGGAGCACGAACAGCAGCTGCTCGACCACCAGTTGCAGGTCAGCGGCACCGCCGGCGCGCAGACCCGCCATGTGATCCTGTGGGGGTCGCTGACCGCCGCCTTGCTGGTCGGGCTCGGCACCGGGTGGGCGACCCGCCGGGTCAACCGGAGCATCGCCGAGGTGACGGCCGCGGCCCGTTCGGTCATCGCCGGAAAGCAGGGCCCGCAGCGTCAGATCAAGGGGACGGCGGAGCTGGCCGAGATGGCCCAGGCGGTCACCATCGCCACCGAGACCGTGCTGGCTGCCCGCGACGAGGCGGTGCAGGCGGCCAAGTCGAAGTCGGCGTTCCTGGCCACAATGAGTCATGAGATCCGGACCCCGATGAACGCCGTCATCGGCATGACCGGCCTGCTGCTGGACACCAGGCTCACCACCGAGCAGCGCGAGTACGTCAGCACCGTGCGCGACAGCGGTGAGGCGCTGTTGGTCATCATCAACGACATCCTGGACTTCTCCAAGATCGAATCGGGGCAGCTGGAGCTCGAGGACGCCGTCTTCGAGCTGCGCGACTGCATCGACAGCGCCCTGGCCCTGGTCACCCTTCCGGCCGCGGCCAAGGGCCTGGAGCTGGTCGCCCAGGTGGATCCGGCCTGCCCGCGGCTACTGCGCGGCGACGTCACCCGGCTCCGGCAGATCCTGGTCAACCTGCTGTCCAATGCCGTCAAGTTCACTGCCGCCGGCGAGGTCGTCGTCACCGTCGGCGCGCAGGACGAGCCCGGCCCGGACGGTGCGGTGCGGCTGTGTCTCGCGGTGCGCGACACCGGCATCGGCATTCCCGCCGACCGTCTGCACCGGCTGTTCCGCTCGTTCAGCCAGGTGGACGACTCGACCACCCGGCTGTACGGCGGGACCGGGCTGGGCCTGGCGATCAGCAGGCGGCTCGCCCAGGCGATGGGTGGCGACATCACCGTCGCCAGCACCCCCGGCGTCGGTTCGACCTTCACCACGACCGCGGTGGTGCGCGCCTGCCCGGACCCGGCCGCCACGACGGTCTCCTCGACGGTCGGCCGCAGTGTGCTGGTGGTCGACGACAACGCGACGAACCGCGCCGTGCTGCAGGCTCAACTCGCCGGCTGGGGGATGACGTGTGCCGCCGTCGACGGCGCGGACGCGGCGCTTGCCGCCCTGGACGCCGGCGCACGATTCGACGTCGCCTTGTTGGACATGCACATGCCGGACGTCGACGGTCTGGAGCTGGCCGGCCTGCTGCACTCGCACGCCGCCGGCCGCGGTATGCCGCTTGTGCTGCTCAGCAGCGTCACGTGGCGACCGGAGCCGGGCCAGCGCGACGTGTTCGCCGCGGTCATGTCCAAGCCCGTGCGGCCCGCGACGCTGCAGACCACGCTGATGCAGCTGCTCAGTCCGCAGCCCGACGGCGCCATCCCGCCGGCGCCCACGCCGCAGCCGGCCGTCAAGCCGGTGAGCGCGCTGCGGATCCTGCTGGCCGAGGACAACCAGATCAACCAGAAGGTTGCGCAGACCATGCTCGCCAAGCTCGGGCATCGGGTCGACGCGGTCGCCGACGGCCTGGAAGCGGTGCAGGCGATGCAGCGCGCCGACTACGACGTCGTGCTGATGGACATGCAGATGCCGGTGCTCGACGGCTTGGACGCCACCCGGCGCATCCGGTCCGAGATCCCCGCCACGAGGCAACCGCGGATCATCGCGATGACCGCCAACGCGCTGCAGGAGGACCGGGCGGCGTGCCAGGCCGCCGGGATGGACGACTTCCTGGCCAAACCGGTCCGGCTGGCCGACCTGGCCGCCGCGCTCGGCTGCGCCGAACCCACCCAGGGCGCAGCCGAGCAGGCTGCCGCGGGCGACGCCCGGGAACGGGAGGTCCGCGCCCGGCTGCTCGCCATTACCGGCGGTGACCCCGGCCCGGACGAGAGTCGGCTGCTCAGCCGGTTGATGACGTCGTATCTCACCAAGACGCCCGAGGGGATCAGCACGCTGCGCGACCTGCTGGCCGCCGGCCAGCCGGGACCGGTGCGCGACCAGGCGCACGCCATGAAGGGCTCCGCCGCCAATCTCGGCGCCACCACCCTGGCCGGCCTGCTCGCCGACGTGGAACACGCCGCCCGCAGCGGCGACGAGCTCCCCGAGCCGACGGCGACCGCGGACGCGCTGCGCGCCGAGTTCGCTCTGCTGCAGCCGATCGTGCGGGGCATCGCCGACGAGCTCGACGGCGTTCCCGCGACCGTCTGAGGTGGCGGCGTCGGATCTGGCGAGCTTTTCGCCGGTTCATCGTGATGAGGAAGGAAACGCCGTGGGGCGCATCGGGGAACGGCCGGACACCAACGAGATGGTGATCGTGCATCGAGTGTTCCGGCGCGAGGTCGGTCTGCTGCCGGATCTGGTCCGCGGTGTGGCCGACGGCGACGGTGACCGTTCCGCGGAACTGGCCGCGCATTGCCGGTTTCTGACCACGGCGTTGCACCATCATCACAGCGACGAGGACGCGCTGCTGTGGCCCTGGTTGGCCGGTGTCAGCACCGAGGTGACCGAGCGGATGGAGCATCAGCACGAGGCGGCGGCCGGCTGGCTGGCCGAGGTCGACCGGCTGGCGCCGCGCTGGGGGGCCGGCGCGGATGTCGTGCTGCGGGAGGAGCTCGCCCAGGCTCTGGAAGCCCTGCACGCCGTGCTGGTCGAGCATCTGGACGACGAGGAGGCGAACCTGCTGCCCCTGGTCGCGGAGCACATCACCGTGGCGCAGTGGCGGCAGTTGAGCAACCGGGGGCGGCGCAGCATGCCGATGCGTCAGGGCTTCGTCTTCCTCGGCCTGATGCTGCAGGACGCCACACCAGCGGAACGGGCCGGCATTCTGGCGCAGATGCCCGCTCCGGTGCGCTTCGTCTTCTCCCGTTTCGGCCTGCCGGCCTATCGGCGTTACGTGACGCGGATTCACGGAGCCGTGCCCAGCGGCCGGTGATATCGCCGGCGGGGCGCTGCCACGCCGCGGATCAACCGGCGATGTGCCCGCGACGAGCGTGCCGCATCGCTCCACCTCGCTGCGATGGCCGTCATCCTACGACCTTGGTGGTATCCGGGCGGGTGACAGGCCGGCTCGAGTCGTTTGGGACCCTCGCCCGGTGGTACATGTGCGGCATGAAGGACCGGATCTTGGATCACGCCTGTGCCCCGCTGCTGGAGGCGCTGGTCGACTATCACCGCGAGGACAGGTACGGATTCACCCCGCCCGGACATCGTCAGGGGCGCGGCGCCGACCCGCGAGCCCGGCAGATCCTGGGGGCATCGACTTATCAGGCAGATGTGCTCGCGTCCGCTGGTCTCGACGACCGTTCCTCGTCGCACCAGTACCTCGCCGAGGCGGAGAAGCTGATGGCCGACGCGGTCGGCGCCGACCAGTCGTTCTTCTCCACCGCGGGAAGCTCCCTGTCCGTCAAAGCGGCGATGCTGGCTGTCGCCGGGGGCCGGGGGCAGCTGCTGATCGGCCGGGATGCTCACAAGTCCGTCGTGGCCGGTTTGATCTTCTCCGGGGTCGAGCCGCGCTGGGTCGATGTGCGGTACGACGAGAATCTGCACCTGGCGCATCCGCCGTCGCCGCAACAGTTGGAAGAGGCCTGGAATCGGCATCCGACCGCCGCCGGCGCGCTGATCGTCAGCCCCACCCCGTACGGAACCTGTGCGGACATCGCCGGCCTGGCCGAGGTCTGCCATCGCCGCGGTAAGCCGCTGATCGTCGACGAGGCGTGGGGCGCGCATCTTCCCTTCCATGACGACCTGCCCACCTGGGCTCTGGGTGCCGGCGCCGACATCTGCGTGGTCAGCGTGCACAAGATGGGTGCCGGCTTCGAGCAGGGGTCGGTGCTGCACAGCCGGGGCGACCTGGTCGACGCCAAGCACCTCTCGGCATGCGCCGACCTGCTGATGACGACGAGCCCGAACGCCATCGTCTATGCCGGTCTCGACGGCTGGCGCCGCCAGATGGTCGAGCACGGCCATGACCTGCTGTCCGCCGCCATCAGGGTCGCCGAAAGTGTCCGGGACCGCATCGGACGAATCGCCGGCCTGCACGTCGTACGCGAAGAACTGATCAGTGTCGAGGCCAGCCATGACCTTGACCCGCTGCAGGTGGTAATCGATCTGACCGACCTCGGGATCAGCGGTTACCAGGCAGCCGACTGGCTCCGCGAGAACTGCCGGATCGACATGGGCCTGTCCGACCATCGGCGCATTCTGGCCACCCTCTCGATGGCCGATGACGAGACCACCGCTGACCGGCTCATCGAAGCCCTGCGGCGTTTGGTCGCCGCCGCCCCGGCCCTGCCGGCAGCCAAGCCGGTGCACCTGCCGCCGCCCGCCGCGTTCGAGGTGGACCCGGTGATGCTGCCCCGGGACGCTTTCTTCGGCCCCGCCGAGACGGTCCCGGTCGCGCAGGCGACCGGCCGGGTCTGCGCCGAGCAGATCACCCCATACCCGCCCGGCATTCCCGCGCTGCTACCCGGTGAACGGATCAATGCCGAGATCCTGGACTATCTGCGGTCCGGCCTGGCAGCCGGCATGGTCCTGCCCGACTCTGCAGACCCGAACCTGGACACCATCCGGGTCGCCATCACGTGATTCCCCTGGCGACCGGACTCAGGCTTTCGGGGCTTGCGACGCCGAGCACCAGCTGTCGGCGCTGACCGACGCAACCCGATAGCTTTCGCTACGGCCCCGTAGCGTAAGATTGTCGTTGTGCCGCACGGAATCGGGCCTTGCCACCATTCGCCAGCTCGGTGATCGCCCGTTTTGCCATTCCCGGCACTGCCCCTTCCGGTGTCGATGAGCCGCGAAGGTGGCGGGCCCGATCGTCGACCGAACCGTCTGCCCCCGGAATGGTTTCGGCCGACCTGTGCCGCCGGTATCCCCGGACCGGCTCCGTCTTCGCGGGCGGAGCCGGTGCACTTCACGCCCCTGGGATAGGGGGGGACTGTGCCACGAACGGCTCTGTCTTAGGTCAATGAGCTGCGGATCTTGATCGGGCGTCTTTCGCGGTCGCTTTAACCGCGTAGGTGCCCGCCGTGGTCGGCGTGCCTTTGATGACGCCCGTCAGTGCGTCCATGGTCAGCCCGGGCGGCAGACCCCGTTGCTGACCATGCCAAGGGCAGTGTGCCCCCGGAAGCAGTCATCCCCAGGTCATTCGCTGGGTTACCAACGCCGCTGAACTCGGGTTCAGAGGGTCACTGCCACGCATCCGGGCCGATGTCGAAAGCTGCGAAGGGACGAGTGCGTCACAGGCTTCACCAATCCGATGATGAGCATCGTCTGGCCGGCCGCCGGTAGCCTGCGTCGGCCAGCACCTCAACCGGATCGACGAGACTGCCTACAAGCGCATCGGCCTGGTCTGTTAGTGGTACTGATATGTCCGGGGAGGTGGTGGCATGGGTGCGACGGATCCGTCGGCTTTTCTGAGCTTGGCTCAGGAGTTGCGGCGTTCGTTAGGGGATGCGGCGGAGACGCAGCGGCGGGTGTTGAGCGTCACCGGGTCTGCGACGTCGCCGGATGGGCTGGTGACGGTGGTGGTGGGTCCGCGGGGCCAGTTGGTGGATTTGCGGATTGATCCGCGGGTGTATCGGCGGCCGAATGCGGGTGCGTTGGCGGCGACGATTCTGGCGACGGCGCGGGCCGCGGTGGAGCAGGCGGTGGAGCAGACGCGGGAGTTGGTGGATGCGCGGCTGCCGAAGGCCGACGACCTTTTGGGGCCGCGCGGGCAGCGTCCACCCGGGGTGCGGGAGTTGATGCGGGCGCATGACGGCGACCTGAAGCGGATCATGGATGCCGACCGGGAATCGTGACCGACCGGTGATGCCGGGTGCTGGGCGGGCGATGACGGTGGTGCATCCGGGTCCGGCTGGGCTTCGGGTGCGCTATCGGCAGGGTGTGCTGATCGATGCCGCCGGGTTTCCGGATTGGGTGTTGTATGCGCGTGCGGTGGTCGAGTTGCCGGCGCCGATAGCCGAGTTGACCGGTGATGAGCAGCTGGTCTTCGACGTGTTGGCGGCGAATCGGGTGATGCGGGGTGCCGACCCGTTTTGGCCGGATGCGCAGTCAGATTCCCCCGGGGCGACGCCGACACCTGCCGGCTGGTGCTGGGCCAGGATGCCGACGTTCGATGATCAGGCGCGTCGGGTCGCGTTGGTGCCGGTCGAGTTGCACGGCGCGTTCCGGCATGGTGGTGGCGCCCGCACCCTGCCTGTGGGCCGGCCGGGGTTCGGCGTGCGGACCGGCATGGCGCCGGTGGGGCGCGTGGTGGTCGAGCCGGTTCCTGAACCGATCGTGGCCGAGGTGGAGGCGTTGCTCGGGTACGGCCTGCCGCCGGCGTATCGGCGTTTTCTGGCGGCGGGTAATGGTGTGGGCCCGGCCGAGCCGGCAGTGTCGGCGGTCGCGGGGATGGTGGTCGATCAGCCGCTGTTCGGTTTGGGCCGCGACGACATGCTGCAGGATCTGGGGTATGCGCCGCGGTGGCTGGGGGACCGGTTCACGGGCGAAGTCCTGCCGGTCGGGTTTGTGCAGGGCGGGATCCTCGCGATACGGGTGGCTGGTCCGGATGCGGGCAGTGTGTGGTTCTTAGACGACGACGATCCGCGTGATGACGACAGTCTGGGGCCAGCGGAGATCTGCGGGCGGTTGTTGCGGCGCTGCGCCGGGGACTTCGACGAGTTCTGGGCGGGGTTGCGGCGGCCGGCTGCGGTGCTGCTGGAGGTGGTCGAGGATCTGGTGGTCGGCGGGCTGGTCCGTGAGGTGCGGCCGGAGCTTGCCGGTGCGGCGCTTCCTGAACGGATGCGTGCCGAGTGGCAGGCCGTCCCGCAGCAGCGTTCGATATCTGTCGATGATCTGATGTTGTAGGTTGCGGGGTGTGGGCGGGGCAGCGTGGGCAGCGGCGAACAGTGCTGAGCGGCGGCTGGCGCGAGCGTGGGCGGATGACGACGCGGACAGTTTCGCCGACGTACTGCTGCATGCTGACCTGTTTTTGCCGGGCTTCCCCGATGACGGTGCGAGCGGGCAGCGGCTGCTGACCCGTGAGCGGGGTGGCCGGACGTTTCTGCTGGTCTACACCTCGGTGGAAGCCTTGCAGGAGGCGATTCCGGCGGTGGGCGTCGGCTGGCGGCGCACGACGTTCGCCGAGCTGGTCGGGTCGTGGCCGAACCCGGCGTGGGGACTCGCCGTCAGCCCGCACACCCCGATCGGCGCCTACCTGGACGCGGAGCAGGTGCGTCTGCTGGGCGAGGAGGTGGCTGCCGAGCCTCCGTTCGCGCCGGGTGGTGAGCGGGAGCGGGCGATGCGTGCCGCGCAGCGCGCCGGTGATGCCGAGGTCTATCTCGATCTGCTGGTCACCGCGGACGTGTTGCTGCCGCTGGCCGGTCCGGCCGGTGCGGATGATCTCGGGAAGCCGGGCTTTCCGTGGCTGGTGGAGCGGGTTGACGGTGCGGCCACCATCGCGGTGTTCACCTCACGGCAGCGGTTACCGGATCCGGCGGACAGGCCCGCGGTTGTCGAGGTGCCGCTGCTGTCGGTGGTGCGTGCCTGGCCCGGCGCCGCCTATCGGATGGTGGTCAACCCGGGGTCGCCGATGGTCGCGGAGTTCACCGGGGCCCAGGTACCGGATCTGTGGCGCTGGGCGCAGGAGCTGGTGCTGCGCCGGACCGTACCCACGCACAAGGGTGCCGTGGATGTCCCGGTGGCTGGGCCGCGGATGCGCCGGGTCCAGGCTCTGGTTGATTCGAGTCGGGCGTTGGAATGGCTGGCCGCGGGTGGCGGCCTGGTGACCGGGTCGGTGGCACCGGCGGGTGCCGCCGGGATCCTTGACGGCTATCTGGTGCGTTGGCACGAGGACGACGCCGGTGGTGCTGCCACGCGTCAGGTCGTCGGGCTGGTGCTGCCGTATGGGGCGCAGTTGGTGCGGCTGGTGGCGGGGCATGAGCTGGTGGTGGCGACCTATGACGCGGAGTTGTCGTGGTGGCGGCCGTCGATCATGAGTGTGTTGCGGGGTGAGACGTTGTGACAGGTGTCCTGGGCGTTGGTGGCGGGGGACGGTCACAATGAGAACCGGGCTGGGGGAGGGTTTGCGTCGATGAGTTCGTATCTGGAGTTGCCGGAGGGCACGGAAGCGGTCGCGCAGATCGGTGCCCGGTTGCGGGCGCAGGCGCAGGATTTCAAGGAGCAGGCGCGGCAGATCCTCGGTGACATCCAAGGCCTCGACCAGGGTCAGCCGTGGGGCAATGATCAGGCGGGTAAGGCGTTCGCTGAGCAGTACCACAAGCCGGTGGAAGGCGCCGGCTCGCTCGCGCTGGCCATGCAGGATCGGCTGCTCGCCGCGGGTGACCTGCTCGATGAGTTGGGTGGCACGGTGGTGACCGCGATGCAGACCGTCGAGTCGGCGGATCTGGCCGGCGGCGCCGACATCGCGGGCGCGGTGTGATCCGGCCGATCGGCGGGTTCTGATGGCGGGCGGTAACGGCGTCGGGTCGGTCATCGACACGGTCCTGGACGAGTTCCTGGATTTCTTCCGCGAGTGTGAGCAGTGGGTGCCGATCCTGGGCCCGGTCCTGGAGATGCTGGTCGACATTCCCGAGGGCCGGGAGCTTGAGTTGTACGACCTGGCCGACGCCTACGGCCGGGCCGCGGACCTGCACCGCCAGCACTCGCACGAGGTGCAGGCGCTGCTGGGTGACCTGACCCGCACCTGGCTGGGCGACGGCGCGGCCACCAAGACGCACGAGCGGCTGCAGAAGTATCTGGAGCAGGTGAACGCGGACGCCGATGCGTTCGGGCAGATGCAGCAGATGGTGTCCGGTGCGGCGCTCAGCGTCGAGGCCGCGAAGATGATGGACGTCGTCAACCTGGCCATGCTGGCGATGGCCACCTTCGAGGTGATCATGACGATCATCGAGACGGTGGGATTGTCGGCCATCGGTGAGGGCCTCGCGATCGCCACCTGCCGCCAAGCGATCAAAACCGCGCTCAAGGAACTCGTCGACAAACTCATCAAGCAGGGCTTCAAGGGCGCCCTGACCGCCGCTTTGAAAGCCGGTGCCTGGCGTGGGCTGCAGTTCGCGGCGTTCACTGCCGGCACCAAGCTCGGGATCATGGGCATCCAGCAGGCTGAGGGCCATGACCCGCTGTCGCATTTCGACGGGTACGAGTTCGCCGGTGAGGTCACCGACTCGTTCTTCGCCGGGTTCCTCGGCGGCCCCCTCGCGATGGGCGGCCACAACCCGCTCACCGAGGCCGGCGCGATGGCCCTCGGCCAGCTCGGCGACAACTACCTGCGCCTGTACCGCGACGACCTGTTCGACGCGCTCGGTGGCACCGACTGGGCCAAGGAACACGGCCTGTACGTCGACCGGGACAGCTTCAACCCCCTCGACGGCGTCGCGACCGCCGGTCTGTTCGGCGGGGTGCTCGGGGCCAAAGGGATGCGCGGCGGAATCCGAGACGCCGGCGCCGACCTGCGGCTACGCCTCGGCGAGAACAACGCGTTCGGCGAAATCGGCACGCCGGGCGCCGAGCCGGGCGTGGGGTCGGCCGGCGACACCGGCGTCCAGGCCGGAACACGGCCCGCAGCCGATCACGGCGCCGGAGGCAGCGAGCAGACGTCGGCCGGTACCGGGTTAGAACGCTCCACCAGCAGTCCGGGCGCCGACCAGCAGTCGCGCGGCGAATCAGGCGATCGTGCGGGCACCGAGCCGGGCCAGCGCAGCGAGTCGACCGGCGGCGGGAAGCAGGCGGAGGCGGGCGGCGGTCCGCAGCGGGCCGAAGCAGGCACCGGTGAGCAGCGGTCCGGCTCCGGTGACACGGCGCGGGACGAGTCTCCGCAGGCGAGTGGCAAGCCAGAGCAGACTTCTGGCGGCCAGAGCGGCACGGCGGATCGCGGCGACCAGCGCGTGGTCGAACCCGATGGGGGAGGCCGCCAGGAGACCGGCCACCCGGACCGGTTCCCCGAGGCGGCCAACGACAGCGACACCGGCCGCGGCGACATGTCTGCAGGTTCGGATCGGGCCGTACCGGAGCGCGCAGCGGATGGCTCTGACGGCGGAGCTGACCCGGGCCGGGAGGTGCAGCGGCCGGGTGATGCGGCCAACGGTCACACCCGAGAGGTGCACGGCGACAGCCTTGAAGGAACGGCGGGGGCCGGACGTGACGCGCCGGCCGTCCATGGAGCGCGGTCCGAGGGCACCGGTGACGGCAGGCCAGCCGATGCCGGGGTGCCGGCGTATGGGCGGCACGCCGAGATCGGCGGCCCCCGCATTCCCGAACCAGCCGCGGCCCGATCCGCAGTCCCAGAGACCGCATTCTCCAGTGGCGAGCCGGCACTGCCGGGCGCACCGGAAATGGCGGTGCCGCGTACCGGGGAACTCGGCCGAACCGACCTGCCCGCTCATCGGCCCGCTGACATCTCACCCGGCGATACGACGACCAGTCCCCGGTCAGAAAGCCCGACACGGTCATCGACTGGACCGGAACGGCAAGGGGGCGAGCCGGCCTCGTCGTCTCGGGCCCAGGATCCGCGCGGGGACATCACCGGCACGAACACGGAAGGCGGCCGTCCGGAACGGCCGACGCGTGACGATGATCCGGGCCGCACCCCGCCTCGCAACGAGGCCCGTGATCAGGGAAACCGGTCGTCGCGGCGAGACTACGGCCACGATGATCCCCGTCGGCGGGCGTCGGAGCCGGACGGCAGGCGCTGGCAGGACTACGCGCAGCGAATTCAGCGCTGGTCGGAGAACCGGGCCGCTGACCAAGCGGCGATGGACCGTGCGCTGTTCCGCCGGTTCAAGCCGGAGCAGGACGGCACCGCGCGGCTACGGCCGGAGACGGTGCAACGGGTCCTGGGCACCCCAGCCGACCGGCTGGACGGCACCGGCCAGCGGTTCAAGCAGATGGTGGAACAGCATTTCACCGACCCCGCGTTCAAGGACGGCCAGCCGGTCCGGCGCCCGGCCTCGCCCGACGACATCGCCGCCCGGCTCGGCGAACTGCGCACCTCCCGTCCGCCCAGCCTGACCGGCCGGCTGCTGCACATCGACAAACTGCGTGGCATGCTGCCCGAGCTGCCACGCCGGCTCCCGCAGCTGGATCCCATCCACTCCGAGCACGTCATCGGCGGCGAGTATCACGGCTTCGGCCGACCGGCGGACACCGTGTCGGTGAGCCGGGAAATGCGCGAAGCGGTACCGGAGGTCCTCGACCGGCTGTTCAAGAACGTCCAGTTCAGCCGCCCCGAGGACGGTGCCCCCGACGTCATCCGTACTGGTGAGGGCCACGAAATCAAGCTCAACTTCGGGGCTGAGTCGATGGATCGCAAGGACGTCGGCACCTCCACGCGCGGTGGAGACAACATCTGGCAGGTGCGGGCCAACTCTGGAGCCAGACCCGAGCACATCTCCACCGTGACCAGCCATGAACTCGCCGAAATCCTGCAAGCGGAGCGCCTGCAGATGGCTGGCGAGACGATGTCGCCCAAGAAGATGCTCATTCCCAAGGACACCGGCGCGCGCAAATTGAGCCCGGATGACCACGGCCGGATCGCCGAAATGCTCGACTGGCACGAACGCTCGCTAAACGGAGAAGCAGGCGCGCGCGACCGGCTCGGCGAACTCGTCGACCACCTCGGGTTACGTGGCGACGAACTGGGTGCCGTTGCGCGCCGGGGAGCTGTCACCGAGATGCTTGACAACCCGTCGGCACACCACTTCAACGACGCTGCGGCCGGACGGCTTAGTGACCTGCTCCAAGGCGCACCGGAGGATCTCCCGGCAGCACCAGAGAGGCGAAGATTCGCCGAGGATGATCTGCGGGCCATCCCTGACGACCTTGCGCAGCGACTTGGCATCGAGATCCGGCCGAGGACTTTGCAGGACGGAAAGATTCTGCAGATGGAGGCTCACCAGCAGACGCTGCAGAAGATTCGGCTGCACGTCGAGGGCGACCCGGTGGACACCTTCCGCGCCGAGAACGGAAAGCTGCAGAACTACGGACACGACGGACGGCCCGGGTTTGCTTCCAACGACCCGTTCCGCAAGCCGCAAGGATGGGACGTCGTCAACAGCAAACAACGGCTGCCGGACCACCCCCACGACGCGGCAAATGCCGACCTGATCGTCAAGGACAGCGCCGTCTATCGGGAGCTGACCGTTGAACTCAACACCGCCAGTGCGGACCGCACGATGAAACTAGACTCGGTGAACGCGATCCTCGACGCGGTTCGGTCACATTCCCGGGTGCCTGCGGAGTTGCTGGAGCCGGTCACCACAAAAGACGTTAACGCCGACAATCTTGAGGAAACCATCCAGTATCTGAAGGAAAAGGTGGCCCCCGAGCATCCGGAGTTGCGGCCGCACATCGACGCACTGGAGCAGTCAGCCACGACGTGGTCCAAGACCTACTACAGGCGCACGCTGGCTTCGAACCGGATTGGCATGATCGCCGGACGGGAGTTCGCCTGCGACACCTTCCGCATCCGCCCCGAGCACCTGACCGGCGACGTCCAGGCCGACCCGAAGGCCGGCGAACTCGACATCTGGGGCCTGGGTCGGGATGAACACGGACGGCCGACGCTGGTCGTGGTCGAGGCTAAAGGCGGCGGCGCCGGTACCGGCGGTCGCCTCCGTCTGCAGCAAGGCAGCGGACCCTACCTGGAACTGATCATGCGACTAGACCCGAAGTTCCAGGCGTTCCTCCGGGACAACCCGGCGATCGCCGGCCAGCTTCGCACCGGTGTCATCAAGGTGGAGTACTACCTGGTCAGCCAAGGTCATGAGGAGGCAAACGGTGTCGTACCCGACGCCAAAGTATCCCGGTTCATGTTCGACGGCGTCGACCCTGGCAACATCTTCGACCCTGGCAACATCGAAGCTCCCCGCCGCTGAAAGGGCCGTTAGGGTAGTTCCGGCGGCAAATGACGGAGGTAGGTAAATGGTCCAGTGGCAAGAAGTCGACGAAGCGACGGTGTTGCGGTTGACGCAAACGCTGCTGTCACTAGAGCCATTGCTGTTGACCGCTTCGATCCAGCAGGTGGCGGCCAAAGCGGGCTGGGTGGTGACCCGTTTCGACCCCGAGTGGCCGAGTGGAGGCGCATCCCTTGACACCGGGTGTGGTCTGGGCTCCAGCAGCGCCTTCTTCAACACCGACGCCGACGCCAAGGTCACATCGATCTCAGCGAACGTTACCGAAGATGTGACGGGCGGCGGCTCGGCGGCCGACGAGTACAAGCTGGACGCGTTCGCGCTCGCGGCGTCTGCACTGACCAGTGCCCTCGGCCAGCCGGACCGCCCCCAGCCGGGTGAGCGACCGCGGCTGTGGTGGCAGCGGGACACGACGTGGCTCGGCTTGGTCACCAAACGCGACGCCGTAGGCTTGCAACTGACTCCTGCCGAACGAATGGTGGGTAAGTGGGAATGACCGCCCTTGATTGGGAGACCTTTCGGGACGACCTGGCGCGCAGCATCGCGTCTCTGCCCAACAGTGGTGCGCTGATCGTCGGCGACGAGGAGCGTACGGAGTGCTTCGTGCAGTTCATGCTCGACTACGACCATGTCGTCGCCGAGGTGGCCAGCGGCATGGACCCGTGGGACCGGCCGAACCTCACCGAGCAGGAGGCGGCCGCGTTGGAGAAGCTCGGCTGGTTGCCGCCCCCGGAGCTGCAGGAGCATTGCAACCACGGGGTGAAGATCGCCTGGCCGGCGCCTTCGGCGGAGTACCGGCGGATCGCTGACATGTCCGTGACCGCCCTGCGCGTCGTCTTCGGGATCCCTTCACCGGACTCGCTGGTCTACAAAGCGTTCGTTGTCAGCGCAACAGGCGAGCCCTTGCAAATGCCCCGCCTCGGAGTCCCGTACCGGCCCGACTGGCGTTCCTGAGCCCCGCGACGGTCCTTGACGGGGCCGATATACGGGCGGAAAGCGTCTCCAGCGTAGTGGCGCCATGGACACTGCCCAGGCGTTCTTCGACCGAAAAGCATCGACGTATAGCAATGAATCTGGGGGCGCCGGCGAATGGCGCAATGGCGAGCCCTCGACGAGGCGGCGATAGTAGGGGCGGCGCGGACTCTGCTGTCGGCGGAGCCGCAGATCGCCGGGCAGGTCGGATGTCACGCGCGAACGGTGCGTTCATGGATCTACCGGTTCAATGCCGAAGGCATCGAGGGGCTAGGTGTGATGTCCAGCCGGTCTTGCGGTCCGACATGGCAACCAGCCCGGACGGGTGCTGGAAGCGAAACGGCCAGTGGAGCATGTTTCTATATTGGTCGGTATGCGTGCCTCGTTCGACGATCGATGGATTTGGAGCAACAGGTACTCGTCGCTGGGTTTGAGCCTGACTTTTGTGGAAGGCGGTGACGAGGGTGGGGTGCTGCGGGCGTTCGGCGCTGACCCAGGTGAGGCCGAGGTTCTTTCCCTGGATGAATGCGGTGAAGAGTTCGGGTATGAGTTGCCAGTGATCCGCGTCGGTGAGGTGGGCGGCTGGCGCTTTGCTTTCGAGTTGTTCGGCAGAAGCGGTAGCCAGGAGGACGTCGTTGTAGCGCTGTCGCGTGGCTCGCGGGTTGTTCAGGTGCTTCGCACGGGCAGTGCCGTGTCGGTCTTTCGGTATGCCGTGGGTGGCCAGATGGTGTGCTCGCTCGATCCGTTGATGCCGCAATCGCGCAGTGGTAGTGATCCTGACCGGCTCCTGGACGCCATGCGAACAGTCGGCCTTGATCCCGATCGGCCAGACGATGAGCTGGATGCTCTGACCGCGATGTTGAGGTTGGTCAGTGAGGTGTTCGGCATCGTGCTGGAAGCCGGGATTGTGGAGGGTCCGCTGCTGAGTGCCGAGCAGTCTGTCGATATGAGCTGGCTCGACGCCGACAACGAGGTTTGATCCAAGTGCCGCACGCCAAAGTATGCCCGGTTTATCTATGGCGATCCGGATAACCCTGAAAACGCCTTCTGCCCTCGCGATATCGACCCACCAGCGACGTCCTGATCAGGCGCTAAGGTGCAGACCGGCGACGACAACGGAGGTACGGGACAGTGGCTGACTGGCAGGCACTCGACGAAGCCGGGATACTGCAGACGGCGCAGAGGCTGTTGGGGTCTGCTGCACCGATAGGTGATATCTGAGATGGCTTGCCGTGACGGCGAGCTGGAAGGATGTTGCTGTGCCCAAGCCCTACCCTCGTGAATTCCGGGACGATGTCGTGCGGGTTGCCCGTAACCGCGACGACGGTGTGACGGTCGAGCAGATCGCGAAGGACTTCGGGGTCCACCCAATGACGTTGTTCAAGTGGCTGCGACAGGCCGACGTCGAGGACGGCGCGAAGCCGGGTGTGACCCGCAGCGAGTCGTCGGAGCTGCGGGAACTGCGACGCCGGAACAAGTTGCTGGAGCAGGAGAACGAGGTGCTGCGCCGGGCTGCGGCGTACTTGTCGCAGGCGAATCTGCCGGGAAAAGGCTCTACCCGCTCGTGAGCGAGCTGGCCGCCGACGGGATCCCCGTGGCGGTGACGTGCCGGGTGCTGAACATCGCTCGACAGCCCTACTACCGGTGGCTGGCCCGTCCAGTCACGCCGACCGTGCTCACGCAGGCGTACCGGGCGAACGCGCTCATCGACGCCCACCGCGACGACCCAGAGTTCGGCTACCGATTCCTGGCCGACGAGGCCCGCGCCGCCGGGCAACCGATGGCCGATCGGACGGCGTGGCGGATCTGCTCTGGTAACGGCTGGTGGAGCGCGTTCGGCAAGAAACGCCGCCGTGGCAAAAGCCGCAAGGTGGGTCCGCCGGTGCATGACGACCTCGTGAGACGCGACTTCACCGCGGACGGCCCGAACCGGTTGTGGCTGGCCGACATCACCGAACACCGCACCGGTGAAGGCAAGCTCTACCTGTGCGCGATCAAAGACGTGTGGTCCAACCGGATCGTCGGCTACTCGATCGACGCGCGGATGAAGTCGCGCCTGGCCGTGGCCGCGCTGGACAACGCCGCCGCTCGACGCGGTGACCTGGCCGGCTGTGTATTGCACACCGACCGCGGGTCGCAATTTCGCTCCCGGAAGCTGCAACGCGCGCTGGCCCGGCATCAGATGGTCGGCTCGATGGGCCGCGTCGGCGCCGCCGGCGACAACGCCGCCATGGAATCGTTCTTCGGCCTGCTGCAGAACAACGTCCTCAACCGGCGGACCTGGGCCACCCGCGAGCAGCTGCGGATCGCGATCGTGACCTGGATCGAACGGACCTACCACCGCCGGCGACGCCAACGATCCCTGTCCCGGTTGACCCCTATCGAGTACGAGACCATCATGACCCCACCGGCCAGTCAGGCCGCGTGACTAGAACTGTCACCTATCGGTGCAGCAGACCCTTGTCTGCCGAGCCGTGGCTGATGACAACCTCCCTCACGGACATGGCGGCCAGGTTCGGCTGGACGGTGTCGAGTTTCAATCCGGATCGTCCGACCCTAGGCGCGTTCATCGACGACAGCCGGGGATTGGGCCCGAGAAGCGGCTTCGTCGATCTTGACAAACAGAGCCGGGTGCAGCACATCTTGCTCAACCTCACCGAGCGGGTGGCCGAGGATCGCTGGGAGGTTGATGCGTTCTTGCAGGATGTCTTCGCCGACGCGGCGGCAGCCCTGACGGGCGAGTTCGGGCGTCCGACCCGCACCATATACGGCGAGCAGCCGCATCTGTGGTGGCAGCGCCCCCCCACGATGTTCGGGCTACTCACCAGGACCGATACAGTCAGCCTGCAGTTGTCGCCGAACGAGCTGATGGACGGTGAGTGGGAGTGACCGACCTGGACTGGCCGGCGTTTCGCGATGCTCTGGCGCGTAGCATCGCGACCCTGCCCAACGGTGCTGCGTTGATAGTCAGCGACGCAGAACGGACGGTGTGCTACGTCCAGTTCCTGCTCGACCGGAACACCGTCACCGCCGAGGTGGCCAGTGGCCTGGATCGGTGGGACCGTCCTTTCCTCACCGAGGAGGAGACGGCGACAGTGGAACAGATTGGCTGGCTGCCCCCGGACAATACTGTGGTCAACCATGGAGTGAAGCTGGCCTGGCCGACCCGTTCAGCCGAGTGCCGCCGGGTGGCCGACATGTCGGTGGCCGCCCTCCGCGACGTCTTCGAGATCCCGTCGCCCGCCAACCTTCGGTACAAGGCCTTCAAGGTCGCGGGCGGCGCCGGCGTGCCGATGCCGAAGCTCGGCATCCCCGCCCGCAAAGACCAACCGCCAGGGACACAATGAGCCGGTCGGCATCGCACATAGCGGTTCACCTACCGCTTGGTCGACGCCGGCCCCGGGAACGCTAGTCCTGCACCGTCCGTATCAACGGAGCCGATGCCGCCATTCCCGGCTGCCTGAGGAGACGCTGGAGCCTGTCACCACGAAAGACACGAACGCCGACAACCTCGACAAGACAAGCAGGCGCCTGGAGAAGGCGGCTGACCACCACCCTGAGTTGTGGCCGCACATTGAAGCGCTGGAGCAGTCAGCCACGACGTGGTCCGAGACTTACTACCTGCGCACGCTGGCTTCGAACCGGATCGGCATGATCGCCGGACGGGAGTTCGCCTGCGACGCACTCCACATCCACCCAAGCACCTGACCTGTGACGTCCACGTCGACCCGAAGCCTGGCGAACTTGACATCTGGGGCCTGGGTCACGACCGTCGGGGACTGCCCACGCTGGTCGTGGTCGAGGCCAAGGGTGGCATCGCCGGCACCGGCGGCCGCGACCGCCTACAGCAGGGCAGCGCACCCTACCTGGAGCTGACCATGCGACTCGACCCGAAGTTCCAGACGTTTCTCCGGGAGAATCCGGTGATCGCCGAGCAGATCCGCACCGGTGTCATCAAGGTCGAGTGCTAGCTGGTCAGCCAAGGCCATGCGGAGGCGAGCGGTGTCCCGGACGCCAAGGTATACCGGTTCATGTTCGACGGCGTCGACCCGGGCAATGCCTTCGCCTCTGGCAACATCGACGCTCCCCGGGCACGGTCAACGAGTCGGTAGGGTAGCTCAGGCGGCATGACGGAGGCAGGAATGGTTCAGTGGCGGGAGGTTGACGAAGCCACGGTGTTGCGGGTGGCACAGACGCTGCTGTCGTTGGAACCGCTACTGCTATCCGCTTCGGTCCAGGAGGTGGCGGCCAAGGCCGGCTGGACGGTGACCCGTTTCGACCCCGAACGGTCGAACAGGAGCGCGTTCCTGGACACCGGATACGGCTTCGGTTCCAGAAGCGCCTTCTTCAAGACTGACGCCAGCAGCAAGGTGACATCCATCCTGGTGAGCGTGACCGAGGAAGTGGCCGGGGGCGGCATGGCAGCCGACGAATACAAGCTGGACGCCTTCGCCATCGCAGCCTCCGCACTGACCAGTGCTTTCGGGAAACCGGACCGACCCCGGCCCGGCGAAGAACCACAGCTGTGGTGGCAACAGGACACGACGTGGTTCGGTCTGATCACCGAACACGACGGCGTCAGCCTGCAACTGACCCCCGCCGAACGGATGGTGGGTGAGTGGTCGTGACCGGTCTCGACTGGCAGACGTTCCGGGACGGCCTAGTGCGTAGCATCGCGTCCCTGCCCAACAGCGGTGCGCTGATCGTCGGCGACGAGGAGCGTACGGAGTGCTTTGTGCAGTTCATGCTCGACTACGACCATGTGGTCGCCGAGGTGGCTAGCGGCATGGACCCGCAGGACCGGCCGAACCTCACCGAGCAGGAGGCGGCCGCGTTGGAGAAGCTCGGCTGGCTGCCGCAGGCCGCCGGGGACGAGTCGGCGATCGAGGCGTTCAAGCAGGACGCCTTCACGGCGGCAGCCGCCGCTCTGACCGGTAAGTTCGGCCGGCCGACCGACCCACTGCCCGGCGAGGAGCCGCAGCTGTGGTGGCGCCGACAGAACACCGCATTCGGTCTGATCACTAGGGCGACGCGGTGGGCATCCAGCTGACCCCCAACGAGTTGATGACCGGGCCGTGGAAGTGAGCTGGACGGCGTTTCGCGACGGGCTGGCCGGCAGCATCGCCACCCTGCCGGACGGCGGCGCGCTCTTGGTCGGCGATCAGGAGCGCACCGAGTGCTTCGTGCAGTTCATGTTCAGCCGAAGCCTCGCTGAAGTGGCCAGCGGCTGGGATCCGCTGGACCGGCCCAACCTCACTGAGGAGCAGACCGCCGCCCTGGAACGTATCGGCTGGCCGGCGCCCTCGTTCGATCCGAGCCGCAACCATGGTCTGAACCTGTCGTGGCCGGCGCCGTCTGCCGAGTATCGCCGGGTCGCCGACATGTCGGTGGTCGCGCTGCGGGAGGTTTTCGAGATCCCGTCGCCGGCTTCGCTCGCCTACAAGGCATTCGTCAGCCCGAGTGGCTCGAATCTACCAATGCCTCACCTGGGAATCCCGTCATGCTCCGACCTGTGGGACTGACGGCGTCTACGCCAAGCCGGCGCACGGCTTGGCCATCGACGAGAGCGGGATCTGCCGCTACGGAGCCCGGCCTGGCAGGCCACAGTGGCTGACTGGCGAGCCCTCGATGAGGCCGGGGTGCTACACGCGGCACGGACACTGCTGACGACCGAGCCATGGCTGATGACATCACCCCTGACCGACGTCATGGACAGCCTCAGCTGGTCGATGTCTGACTTCGACCCGGAATACCCGGACCTGGGCGCGTTGATCGACTCCGGTTGGGGGCTGGGTCCCAGCAGCGGCTTCGTCGGCTTGGACGAGCAGACCCTGGTGCAGCAGATCCTGCTCAACCTCACCGAGCGGGTGGCCGGACGAGGCGCCGAGGCCGACGCGTTCCTGCAGGATGTCTTCGCGGCCGCGGCAGCGACTCTGACCGGCGCGTTCGGGCGTCCGGATCGCACGTTGTACGGCGAGGAGCCGCAGCTGTGGTGGCAGCGGCCGGCGACGATGTTCGGACTGCTGACGAGATCTGATTCCGTCAGCCTGCAACTGACCCCGAGCGAGCTGACGGGTGGCGAGTGGGAGTGACCGTCCTAGATTGGCCGGTGTTTCGTGATGCTCTGGCGCGTAGCATCGGTACCAGGCCTTCAAGGTCGCGGGCGGCGCCGGCGTGCCGATGCCGAAGCTCGGCATCCCGGCCCGCAAAGACCAACCGCCCGCCTGCGGCGGCACCGAAGGTGCCTGCGCCGACTGGCTGGCCTCCCTCAAACGGATCAGCCGCAACGCCACCAGCCCTGGGCCACCGGCGCCACCCGGCCCTCCCGCCGCACCCCACGAGCCGTAACCGGCGGCCGCGGCGACTCACGGCTGATGCGCTGGCCCGGCGAAGTCATGCGCCGCCCCGCCGCCTACGGCCTGGAGCACACTTGACCGCAGTCGGCATACGTCCGTGACGACCGGGGCGCCGACGTGGCTTGGCTCGTCCCTTTTGACGGGCCGAGCCACGGGCCGAGCCACGTCAGCTCAGGTGGTCCGATAAGCGGCGATGACGCAGTCCACTACCCGTTCGGCGAACGCGGCATCGAGTCTTCCTCCCGATACCGCGCGACGGTGGAAGACGGGACCGGCGAGAAGGTCCAGTAGTTCGTCGGGATCGGCGTCGGCGGGAAGTTCGCCCTTCTCGATGCCGCGGGTGATGACGTCCAGGATGAGTCGATGCCGGGTCTCGGCCTGTCTCCGGTGCAGGGCGGCGAAGGCGGGATCGCGCTCCGCGGCGTCGATGAGCGCGAACATCAGGCCGGTTGCCGGGCTGGTGCGCAGTGCGTCGGCGAAGCCGGTGAGCAGCTGCAGGAGATCGCTGCGCAGATCTCCGGTGGCAGGGTCCTCCGGTAGGGCCAGGACGCTGTCGAAAGCGTCCAGGATGAGAGCGGCCTGGCTGTCCCACTGGCGGTAGATGGTGGTTTTGGCGACCCCGGAGTGCTCGGCGATCGCTTCGATGGTGGTGCCGGCGATGCCTCGTTCGGCGAGCAGGGCCAGCGCGCTGGTCAGCACGGTGGCGCGGCTGCGCAGCACACGAGGATCAGTTGACCGGCTCAACGCTGCTTCCACACCTCGCGATGGTCACGAACGTACTGTGCCATGCTGCGGGGTGCGCGTTGCAGCAGCCTGGCAAGGGTGGGATCGACCTGTTCGGCCTGCCCGTGTCGCAGGCCGGTGTGCAGGACGGTCTGGACCAGGCATTGGGGGAGCGGGAGCCGCTGCCGGCGCAGGTGTCGTAGGTATCCGCCGACGCTGGCGGGCTGGTAGCTGACCGGCCGGCCCAGGGCTTCGGTGAGCAGGCCGGCGACCGCGTGGAAGGTGAGCGCTTCGGAGCCGGTCAGCGTGTAGGCCGCGGATTCGTGAGCGGTGGTGTCGGCGAAGATCGTTGCGGCGACGTCGCCGATGTCTCGCGTGTCGACGAAGGCCACGCGGCCCTGGGCGGCGGGCAGGTAGATCCGATCGTGGTCGCGGATGTCGGCGCGGTAGGCGTCGGCCAGGTTCTGGGCGAAGAAGCCGGGTCGCAGGATCGTGTACGGCAACGGTGTGGCGCGCAGATGCTTTTCGACACGGTGGTGGGGCACCACGCGGTTGGTGTCGGCACCGGTGACCGAGACGAACACCACGTGGCCGGGTGCGTGCCGGGCGACGGTGTCCACGAGCGCGTTCAGGGTCGGGGTGACGCGGGCGATAGCCGGCGGCCGGACGAGGATGAGCCCGCTGGTGCCGCTGACCGCCGCCGGGAAAGTGTCCGGCTGATGGAGGTCCAGGCGAGCGGACTCGACGTCGGGGAAGCGGGCCTGGAGTCGGCGCAGGTCGGTGCCCGCGACTCGCACCGGCAATCCGGCTGCGAGCAGCGAGCGCGCGGCGGCGCCGCCGACGTTGCCGGTGGCGCCGGTGACCAGGATCGGCGGGGTCATCGGGCGACGTCGAGGTAGATGACGGCCAAGCCGTCGCGACGTGCCGCCTCGGCCAATTCGGCGAGAGTAGGCGTGCGGTCCACGTTGATCCGGATTCCCATGCGGCGGCCTGCCCTGTCGTGGCCGACCGCCTCGATCAGCTCGCGGTACACCGCGGCGACGAGGTCCGGATCCTCGACGAGCTGCGCCTTCGCCGGGTGCAATGACCCGAACAGGGTGACCGACACGTCGCCGCGATCGCGCAGGTTGACGCGCCAGATCGAGTTGGTCAACACGAGGAGCCGCCCGTCGCCGGCGTCACGATAGGCCACCGGCAGAGTGAATCGCCGCCCGGTCCGGCGCCCCGTGACGTGGAGAAGAAGCAGATGTTGCCCGATCCGCCGAGCGCGGCCCGGCGAGCTGAGCAGCCACCGCATCGCACGGTTGACCATCCGATAGGGGGCTTTCGGCGGCTGGACGCGTTCGACCGCCGGTCGGGGCAGGGCGTTCATGAGACCAGCTTACGCTACGGTTGCGTAGCGAAAGTTCGTCGACTGTTGCCGATCGTTTTAAGCCTGCCGACTTCTGCCTTGCCCGTGCGCTGTTCCAGGGCGGGGTGAGCCCGTTGCGAACAGCGTCATAGTCCTTGACCACGCTGTCGGCTGCCCACAATGAATCGCACTGATGGTCACCTCAGCCTGCCGCGTGATGTCTATTGCCGCGCGGCAGGCACCGTTTCACCGGCCATTATCGCTGCGCACTCGTCGGCCGGCAGAGGCCGGGCCAGGTGGAATCCCTGACCGTAGCGGTAGCCGATGTCTCGCAGACGGTCCTGTTGGGCCTGCGTCTCGATGCCCTCGGCGACTGCTTTCAGCTGCAGGTGTTCGGCGAGTTGGGCGACCGCCGCGGCGACCGCGAGACGGCCACGGTCTGCGCCGTCGGCGATGCCGTCGACGAACGACTTGTCCAGTTTCAGCACGTCCACCGGGAAGGCGCGTAGCAGGCTGAGCGATGAGTGGCCGGTGCCGAAGTCGTCCAGGGCCAGCCGGATGCCCATGTCATGCAGGGACTGCAACGTCTCCCGTACCCGCCAGCCATCGGCCACCGACGACTCGGTGACCTCCAGGACGAGGTTGTTCGGCTCCAGGCCGGTGGCGGCGAGGATGGCGGCGACCTCCGCGACGAAGGTGGTCTCGCGCAGTTGCCGCACAGCCACGTTGACGTTGATGGCGGTGATCGCGGCGTCACCGTATCGGCGCCGCCAACGGGCCAGTTGCTCGCACGACTCGCGCAGTACCCATGCGCCGAGCGGGACGATCAACCCGGAACGCTCGGCCACCGGGACGAACTCGCCCGGTGAGATGAACCCGCGAGCCGGATGCTGCCAGCGGACCAGCGCCTCGGCGCCGTGTAGGCGCCCGGTCTCCAGATCGAACACCGGCTGATACAGCAGTCGCAGCTCACCGCGGTAGATGGCGTCGTGTAGCTCGCCGGCGATCCGCGCGTGATTGGTGAGGTTGTGCCGCATGCCCGGCTCGAACCGCACGTAGGAGGCCTGCCCGACATCCTTGGCGGCGGACATTGCGATGCCGGCGTTACGCAGCACCTCGTCGGCCGTCTCCCCGGGCACCGCGATGGCCACGCCGATACTCGCGTGCAGCAGAAGATGCTGGCCACCGAGGCTAACCGGGCGGCGTACGAGCTCCTGGAACCGGGCGGCTGCCAGGTCAGCGGCGGACCGGTCGGCGGAGGGCAGCAGCACCGCAAACTCGTCGCCGGCGAGCCGGGCTGCGATCTCTCCGGCAGCGCACGCCTTCCGCAGTCGCTCGGCGATCTGGCCCAGCAGCACGTCACCGGCCGCGGGCCCGAGTGTGTCGTTCACTCTCGTGAAGTCGTCAACGTCCATCACCAGGGCTGTCACCGGCTGCCGGTCGCGGAGCCGGCGAGCCAAGGCGAGGTTGAATCCGCTGCGATTCACCAGGCCGGTCAGCGGGTCGTTGACCGCCATCTGCTCCAGTTCGGCCTGCTGCCGACGGATGTCGCGTAGCGCCTCGCCGTTCTCGCGCAAATTGAGCAACTGCCGGGCGAGCACGAGCGCGGCAATCAGCACGACGCCGGTCAGCACCGCGCGTCCCCGCGGGTCGAGGTCGCGCGACGAGACGGCGACGACCAGGAAGACCGTGCCGGCCACCGCCAGGAACGGGACCGGGCTCAGGAGTGAGCCCCGCGGCCGGCGGCCGGCGCGGCCGGCACCGGCCCGGGCCAGGACCACGGCCTGACGGTGCGCAGCTCCGCCGATCGCAAGCGCCACCAGCGGATATCCCAGCATCGACAGCAGCATCAGCGAGGTTTCGCTGCCACTTAGATACGACACGGCCGTGACCAGGGCGATCAGCGGGGCGCCGGCCAGGATGCCGAGCGCACCCGGATCGACCCGGCCACCTGGGCTGGCCGCCGCCCGGCCGAACACGACCAGCGCGAGCAGGCAACCCACCCCGACGGCACCCACCGTCCAGCGGCTCAGCAGCGGAGTGTCCGGCGGTGCCAGGCCGATGACCACGTGGCCGAACAATAGGGCGCCGGCAACGGCGATCGCCGCCCCGTCCAGGATCAGCCGGATCCGGTCGACCGCGGTGCGGCGACCCAGCCGGGTGTATCGGAACGCCAGGACCGCGACAACCACGCTGAGCAGCGCAGGAACGGCCTCGTACACCTGCATGCCGGCGTCTCCGCGGACGATGCCCACTGCGGCGCCTAGGGTAGCGGCGAACAACAGGGCGGCCGACGCCGCCCACAGCTGCCAGAAACGTCGTACAGAGGACGGTATTCCCGGCACCGTTCGCAGGCGCAGACAGGAGACGGTCGCGGCGACCGCCACCACCGCGCCGCCGATGCTGCCGGCGAGCCACCCGCGGGCGCCCCACGGCAGCGAAGCCGCCGCTGTGAGCACCCCGAGAACCGCCACCGCCACCAGTCCGGCACCGGCCCGATCACGAATCTCACGCGTCATCGCGAGCCCCATCGCATCGGCTTCCCCGGAAGCGGGACCGGCATGGTGGAGCAAGGTCTAGTCTGGCCGTTATCGAACAACCGCAGTACTCCGGCCTCATCGAAAGGCCTGGGATGACCAATTCCCGGCAACTGGCGGTCGTCGCTCTCGACGGCATTCCCGCGGCGTGCGTTCCGGGGCGCCTGCCGGTGGTCGGCATGTTGGAGATCGGCCCGGCATTCGCCGCCACCGCGCGGATCCGGGAGCCGGTGGTTCGGATCCAATACGACAATAGGTACCACACCGCTCCGCTCGACGGGAGCGCCGCAGGGGACGTTGACAGGGCCGGCTCCGCGATTCTTCTCAGCGACATCATGCTGCGTTCCCGATCCGACCCGCCGATCGCCGATCAATGGCGTGCCCGTCATCTCGACCTCCAAATGGTGTACACGTCCGGTTACCGCGACGACGAGCCACGCCGTCGGTACGACCTCCGCGCGGGGACCGGCCTCCTGCAGAAGCCGTTCACCGCCGTGGAACTACTCGCCGCAGTCGGAAGAACGCTGGCCCGCGCGGCCAGCCGACGCAGTTAGGCCGCCGGGGTGACCGGGCGCCGAGAGCACAACAAGCGGCAAACCCGCCGCTCGCTGCAGGATGCAGCCCGCAGACTGTTCTCCGAACGAGGCTTCGACCAGGTCTGCGTTGAAGACATCGCCACCGAGGTGCTGGTGTCGCGGCGGACCTTCTTCAACTACTTCGACTCCAAGGAGGCGGCGCTGGTCGATCCGGACCCGTCCCGGCTCGACACGCTCGCCGCTCTGCTGGCCGCACGGCCGGCGGATGAACCGCTGCTCAACAGCCTGTGCGCGGTACACATCCAATTCCTGATGGCCGATCCGGCCGACTTCGCCAGCCGGATGCGGCTGGTGCGGGCTAACCCGGCGCTGCGCCAACGCTGGGTCACCGCGATCGAGATCTTCGACGCCGAGGTGGTCCGCTGGGCCTGCACTTGCACCGGGCTGCCTCCGGAGGCGGTGTATCCGCAGTTGCTGGCTGCGCTTGTGGGCACTGTTTCCCGGCTCGCGATGGAGCACTGGGATCCGGATACCCCGCCCGAGCAGCTCGCCGAGGTGATCTCCTGCATCTACCGTTTACTCGCCGTCCTGGGTAACGACGCCGACCTACCGCCGGCCGACCCCGGCTGCGAACACTGACCACCCGCGGTCACGCCGACCGATAGATGGTGGCAGCCCCCGTAAGCCGCGGCGATGGCAACGACCAACGTCGCCATCGCTGGCAACCGTCATCTTCATCGTGGTGCCAACTCGGCGTGGGGTGCCAGCCCGATCAAATGAGAAAATATATTGTTCATCATCGTTCACATCCCCTCCGACAATTCTGCTTCCGCTCACACCATCGGTACCGGGACACGCAGAATTACCGCCTGCGCCGAAGTTGCACGCAGGGAAAAAGGCGTGTAACCAAAATCGCGCAGGAGGTGAAGGCGACGGTGCGCGGATCTGCCGAGAGCCGCGAGCACGGGACGACGTGGGGAGGTCATTTCGTCGCAGTGGGCAGGTCCCGCCGCGTGATGCGTTGACCGGGTTCCCGCAGAGCGGTCTTTGTCATTGACCGGATTCTTCGGGGTCCGCTCGATCTTCTGCAGCCGCTGGTCCTCAGCCATCGACAGCGCCTGCACGAACACTTCCGGGCGTCGGCCCACCCGGCATCACTTCCCACAAACAGCGAGAGGGACAGCCTGCCCTGAGCAGCTTCAGACCGACGGATTACACGGCCAACGTTCAAAGACGAGGCACTAGCTGCGTTACTGCCCGCGTCGCGCGGCTGTCATCGTGCGGGCCATTCCACATGCACCACGTCGAAGTGAGTCGCTACGCAGGATGAAAGCCCTCAATAATGTTAATGATCATCCCATGGGTGAGATCATCCGATTATGGCAGAGGAGCTGCTGTACAGCAGCGACCGGACGCACGTCTTGCTCCAGAGCGCGGCCGATGGCACCGACCCGCTGATCTGTAAGCGCGCCTCGGGGCCGGGGGCGGTTCGGCGAATCGAGCACGAGCGCCGCGTGCTGTGTCACCTCGACGGTGTTGCCGGGGTTCCGAAGCTGGCGGCCCGGCAGGGACGACAGGTCCTCATGCTGCAGGTTGACGGCGTTCCCGCCGCGCCCGGTGTCCAGCTGCCGGTGCACCGCCTGGTCGAGGTCGCGTGCCAGCTCGCTGACACCGTCGCCGCTGTGCATCAGGCCGGTGTGCTGCACCGCGACATCACCCCGGCCAACCTGGTGATCCCGGACCTGGGCCGTCCCGTCTTGGTTGATTTCGATCTGGCCGTCCTGCTCGACGACGGAGCAGCCGGTGTGCCGCCGCCCGAAGAACCGCTCGGCACCCTGGGTTTCCTGCCCCCGGAGCAGACCGGCCGGCTGCGCCTGCCGGTCGACCGGCGCAGCGACCTGTACAGCTTCGGCGCCACCCTGTATGCCCTGGCCACGGGTATCCCGCCGTTTCCCGGCGACGAGCCGCTCGAATCGGTGCGCGACATCCTGACTCGGACACCGGCCTTCCCCGGCGACCGTGATCCGCGGATTCCCCGGCAGCTCGGCGCGATCATCATGCGGCTGCTGGAGAAGAACCCGGACCGTCGGTATCAGAGCGCGGAGGCCCTCGGCCACGACTTGCGGCGTTTGACCGCCGACCCGGACACCGGATGGCTGCTGGGCGAACGTGACTTCCCGGCGGTGCTGTCCGGCCCGGCACAGCTGGTCGGCCGGGACGACGATATGCGCCGGCTGGACACGGCGCTGGAGCGAGTGCTGTCCGGCGGCGGCCCCGCTGTACTGGTCGCCGGGCCGCCCGGGGTCGGTAAGACCAGCCTGGTGGCGGGGCTGCGGCCGAGGGTGACAGCCCGGGGCGGCTGGTTCGCCGCCGGCAAGTACGACCAGTTCCGGGCCGGCACCGGCACCGGCGGTATCGGCCGCGCCCTGGCCGCCGTCGCCGGCCTCCTGCTGGCCGAACCGGAGCCCGCGATGGCCGCCGACCGAAAACTGCTGACCGCGACGCTGGGCCCGAACACCGCGACCGTCGTCACGGCCGTGCCCGAGCTGGCCCCGTTGCTCGGGCCACCGGCGGAGACATTCTCCTACGATCCGGGCACCGCCTCGAGCCGGATCAGCGCCGGGATCATCGGGCTGCTGCGGGTGGTCGCCGGACGGCGCCCGATAGTGCTGGCGATCGACGATCTGCAGTGGGCCAGCAGCTCCCAGATGCGGGTCCTGGACGCCATCATCTCGGCCGGACCGATCCCCGGGCTGCTCGTCGTGGGCACCTACCGCGATCAGCAGATGGACGCCGGTCACCCCCTGACCCCCCTGATGACACGCTGGGCCGCGCAGGGTCTGACATCCCCAACGTTGCGGTTAGGCGGGCTCGCGCCGCACAGTCTCGCCGACCTCGTCGGCGCCGTCCTGCGGATGACGCCGGCCACCGCCCTCGACCTGGCCGAGCTCGTCAGCGCGGGCACCAGGGGCAACCCGTACGCCACGGTGGAGATGCTCAACGCCCTGCGCGCCGAGGGCCTACTCACGCTCGGGGCGACCGGATGGCGCTGGGATCCGGCCGAGGTCCGCGGGTTCATCGCGCGGTACCAGGTCCCCGACCTTCTCGCGACACGTATCGGCCAGCAACCCGAGCCCACCCGCCGGGTGCTGGGCGCGCTGGCCTGCCTTGGCGGCAACGCTCGCCCAACGCTGTTGGGAGCCGCCCTCCAGATGCCGGAGAGCACACTGGCGCGGCACCTCGCGGCGGCCACCGCGGACCGGATGATCACCATGGACCCGGCCGGGACGGTCCGCTTCCGGCATGACCTCATCATGCAGGCGGCCCGGGACGGCATGTCGGCCGCCGAGCGTGCCGACCTGCAGCTTGACATGGCCCGGCAGTTGGCGGGCCGGGAGGACTGCCGACGCGAGGCAGCCGAGCAGTATCTCGCCGCGACGGACCGGATCACCACACCGCGGGAGCGGGCGGTGGCCGCGCGGTTGCTGCACGAGGCCGGGCGGCATTGCGCCGGGCTGACCAACTTCACGGCCGCCGAGCAACTGTTCGGCTGCGCCGAGTCGCTCACCGCCAACCGGCAGGGCGACCAGTGCTTGCGCGACGTCATCGCCGTGGACCGGCATGCCGCGCTGTACTGTCTCGGCCGCCTGAGCGACGCCGATGACGTCTACCACGACCTGGTGGGCCGCTCTCCGGATCTGCTGACCCTGGCCCGCGCCGCGGTCAATCAGATCAACAGTCTCACTCAGCGGGGCAGCATCACGGAGGCCATCGAGCTGGGCCTGGCCGTGTTGCGCCGGCTGGAGATCGTCCCGCCCGGTGACCTGAGCTGTTCGATCGATGCGGGTCTGGAACGGCTGTACCGATGGTCCGCTCAGCTCGGCGCCGGTCCGCGAGCCGACGCCGAAGTGGAGACGACCGATCCGCGGATCGTGGCGGCCGGTCGGCTGATCAACCGGTTGCTTTCCCCGACTCGGCAGAGCGATTCCCCGATGCTGTACGACTGGCTCATCCTCAAGGCGCACGAGTTGTGGGAACAGTACGGCGTATGCGCCTCGCTGGTCGGGTCGTTGAGCGCCGTGACCTGTGTGACCATCGGCCTGCGCGACGACTACCGCACCGGGTACCGGCTGACCCAGCACATCGTCGAGGTCGGGCAGCGGCACGGCTACCAGGTGGAGACCGCCATCGCCCGCTACATTCTGCTCTGCGAGGCAGCACACTGGTTCCAGCCGCTCGAGGACATCCTCGATGTGGCCCGCCAGGCCGGCGACGAACTGGTGGCCGCCGGCGAAGTGCAGGTCGCCAGCATGCTAGCGAACCGGCTGGTGGCGGCGCTGCTGGACGGCAGTGAAACCCTACAAGCCGCCGAGGACGAGCTGACCCCGTACCTGACCTTCGCCGAGCGGACCGGCGGCCGCCTGCCGACCTTCATCCTCACCGGCTACCAGCAGCTGATTCGCGCCCTACAGGGCCGGACCGCGGGCCCCGGATCGTTCGCCGACGCCGACTTCGACGAGGCGGGATACCGATCGGCGATCGGCTCGCTCGGCACGCCACGAGCGACGTACCACGCCAATCGCGCCCTCACCGCCCTGCTGTTCGACGACTCCGCGGCGCTCGACGAGCACTCCGCCGCGGCGATGGCCGACGTCTTGCCGATGCGCGGCTACTACGTCTCCATGCTGGCCCGGCTGACCCGCGCGCTCAGCCTCACCGCCCGGATCCGCGCCGGGCAGCACGACCCGGCGCTCACCGCCGAACTCGACAGCGTCCGAAACTGGCTGGCCCGGCGTGCCGACGACTGCCCCCGCAACTTCCGGCCGCTGCGGCACCTGATTGACGCCGAGCGGGCCTGGGCGTACGACGACGCCGCCACCGCGACCCGCGAATTCGACGCCGGACTCAGCGAAGTCTCCGGGCGGCCCTGGCACCGCGCGCTGCTGGCCGAGCGGGCCGGTCTGTTCCACCTCGCCCAGGGCTTGCGTCACATCGGCAGACAGCTACTCTTCGAAGCCCGCGACGCCTACCGGGCCTGGGGCGCCGACGGCAAGGTCACCGCGATGGAGGCGGCCCACCCGTTCCTGCGGGCCACTCCCGCGCCGGGCACCGGCAGCGGCCCAGGCATCGCCGAATTCCCGGGGATCGACCTCATGGCGGTCCTGCGCGCCGCACAGGCCCTCGGCTCGCAGAGCACCGTGGCCGGCCTGCAAGCGAGGGTCGGCGAGGTGCTCAGCGCCATCACCGGTGCGACCGACGCGCATCTCGTACTGGAGAATCCGGAGACCGGCCAGTGGTACGCCTCGACCATCACCGGTGCCGGCGCGGACGCCATCACCGGGGCAACCCAGGTCAGAGACCCGCAAGCCGCGACCCCGCCGGACATCCACACGGACCACAGGCTCCCACTGTCCGCCATCCGTTACGTGTTGCGCACCCACGAGCCGCTGCTGGTCCCGGACGCCTGCCGGGACGACCGCTTCGCCCGCGACCCGTACCTCGCTGGCCTGGACATCTGCTCGCTGCTGGTGGTTCCGGTACCAAGCCACAACGTCGCGCACGCCGTCCTGGTGCTGGAGAACCGCCAGCAGCCCGCGGTCTTCTCCACCGACCGCCTGGAAACCGTGCGGCTCATCGCCGGGCACCTAGCAGTCTCGCTGGACAGCGCCATCGTTCACGACTCGCTGGAGACCACCGTTGCCGCCCGCACCGCCGATCTCGCCGCCACCAACCGCCGGCTGGCCGACAGCGAACAGCGCTTGCGCTCACAGTTCGAGCACGCGGCGGTCGGCCAGGTCATCCACGGCCCCGACGACCGGATCAAGGAGGTCAACCCGGCGTTCCGGACGATGATCGGCATGCCGTCCGAGCGGCTGACCGGCCGAAAGCTGACCGACCTGGTCCCGGTGCCGGCCCGCGACGAGCATCGGTGCCAGCTGAGCGCGCTCATCGCCGACCGGCAGTCGTTGATCAGCCACGAGCTTTCCCTACTGCGCGCCGACGGCACCCAACTGCCCACGCACGTCACCGTGTCCGCGGTACGTGACGCCGACGGTCGCCCGGGTCACCTGATCAGCATCTTCCAGGACATCAGCGCCCGCCGGGCGGCCGAGGCCGCCCGCGACGAGGCCCACCGGCAGCTAGCCGAGCGCCACCGTGAGCTGGAGGCGGCCAACCAGCTCAAGGCCGACCTCATCGGCATGCTGGGCCATGAGATCAACAACCCGCTCGCGATGATTCTCGGCTACGTCGACCTGGGCCTGAGCGACGACGAACTGACTGAGCCGGTCACCGACCTCCTGGAGCGGATCCGACGCAGCGTCCACCGGCTGGAGTCGATCGTTCATGAAGTGCTGGCCCTGGTCAGCATCGACGCGGGTCGGCTGACCGCGCTGCCCCAACCGATCCGGGTGGCCGAGCACATCGACGCGGCATTGAGCGCCACCGCCACCGCCGGCCTACCCGTCACCTGTCCACCGGATCTGGTCGCCGCCATGCAACCCGGTCACTTCGACCACATCCTGACCAACCTGATCAGCAACGCCGCCAAGTACGGCGGTGGTGCCACCGCGATCGTCGCGGCGCCCTCCGACAGCGGCCAAAGCGTCACCGTCGCAGTGCATGACGACGGCCCCGGCGTCCCGCCGGAATTCCGTACACACCTCTTCGAGCGTTTCACCCGCGCTCACCGGACCGCCGGCACGGTTTCCGGCACCGGCCTGGGGCTCTACATCGTCCGCGAACTCGCCCGGGCCAACGGCGGCGACGTCAACTACCGGCCCGCGCCCGGCCACGGCTCGATCTTCGAACTGACGCTCCCGATCCCCGCCACCACGCTACTGGACCTGGTTTCGACTCCCACTTGACCGGACGCCAGGTGGTTGCCGAACGTCTCGATCGCCAAGGTTTGTCGCTGACCTGCGCAGACGCGATCGCCGACGCAGTAGGTGACATAGCCGAATCACAGAACGAATCTGCCAGTGGGATTGGCGGATCAACGCTCTCAGCAGGACTGGCCTGTTGATCAACGACCGACCCCTCGAGAGGAATCAGGCGGGGATGATGCGCCAGCGCTGGTTGGCGAGGCCAAGGTCGGGCCATTGGCCGACGTCGGCGCTGTTGGCGGTCGACTGGCCCTGTACCTCGAGGACCTTACCGCTGTGACGGGCCACCAGCGCGAAGACGTTGGGCGCGGTCCAGACGAGCCGCCACTGCTGGTTGGTGCCGCCGAGGTAATCCCACTGCACGGCCTTGGCGCCGTCAGCCGTGGACTGGCCGGAGATGTCGACGCATTTGCCGTCCATGTTGCTGAGGATCTTGAAGTGACCGCCTCCAGCGTCCTCGAACCTCCAGATGTGGTCGGCGGAGCCGACCGCCGGGTACTGCTGCAGCTGGGCGCCGTTCGCGGTGGACATGTTGTTGATGGCGAGCACGTCGCTGGTGTGGGTCACCTGGAGCTTCACGGTGCCGTCCGGGATCAGGCGCCAGTTGTGGTCGGTGGTGCCATTGTCCGAGAACTGCACCACGTTCGCCGAGTCGGCCGTCGACATGCCCGATACGCCGAGCACCTTGCCTGAGTTCTTGTTCTTGATCCGGACGTAGCCGGTCGCGTTGTCGAGCACCTGCCACAGGTGGTCGGCCGTGCCGTTGTCGTCGAACTGCACGACTTGAGCGGAATCCGCGGTGGACATCACGTCGACGGCGAGCAGCTTGCCCGAGTTGACGTTCTGGATTTTCACCCAGCCGTCGCCGTTGTCGAGGAAACGCCACAGGTGATCGGCTGTGCCGTTGTCACCGAACTGCACGACCCGTGCGCTGTTCGTGGTCGACATCGAGTCGACGCCGAGCACCTTGCCGCTGTTCTGGTTCTGGATGCGGAACGCGACGCCGGCGCTCTGCCACGGCGTGCCGGCCCCGATCGTCGGAAACGAGGTGATGCGCAGGCGGGCCGCGCCCATCGGAATGAGGGTGATCTGCTCGATCGCCTCGGTCGAGGGCGTTGGGCTGTCCTGCAGCGTCGTGACGATGGTGTCCGCGTCCGCCTTCCAGCCGGTGATCCTCCGGGCCGGGGTCGTGATCCTGATTGGCGCGTTCGCCGCGGTGAACGGGTCGTTGACGTTCCCTAGACCGGTCGTCACGGAGAACTGGGTGGCGCCGTCGAGCCCGTAGTTCCACGCCGAACCGGGCCGCACCTCGCTCGTGGGCCACGCCGCCGAGCCGCCCACCCGGGTCCAGCTCTCGGTGATCGCCAGCGAAAAGGTCAGCGCGCCGAAGTCCACCGACACCGACCGATGATTCGCCGTCCAGGTGCGGGTTTTCGCCTGCATCGGTAGTTTGAGGACGATCCGGTCACCGTTTGCCCAGGTTCTGGCAATTTTTGCGTACGCGGGCCCGCCCGCCACAGTCTGCGCGGCGCCGTTCACCGTGAGACTCGGGCTTGTGCACCATCCGGGCACGCGCAGGTAGACCGGGAACGCCAGCGCCTTCGGCGTCGTCACCGTGTAAGTGATCGTTTCCCCGAATGGGTAGACCGTGTCCGCCTTGATCGAAACGGTGGTGCCGTCGCCGACCTTCGCCGTCACCGTCGCGGGCCCGTGCAGTGTCGCGGCCAGCCCGCCGTCGGGGGTGGCCACCCACATCTCCTCGACGTAGTACGGCCAGCCCATGCCGTAGTTGTGCGGGCAGCAGCGGTAGTTGTCGATGCCCAGCATGTACGCCTGCATCGCGAACCCGTTCTGGAACTGGCCGGCGTGACCCGGCCGGTCCAGCAGGGCGATGCTGTTTGCGCTGGTGACGTAGTGGATGCCCGTCTGCTGCGGGTCGAGCGCTGCCGGCAGTGAGTTGAAAGCCAGGTTCTCCGTGCGGTCACCCCAGATCGGGTCGCCGGTGATCCGGGTCAGGATCTCGTGGCTGGCCATGAACTCCACGATTCCGCACGTCTCGAACCCCTGCCGCGGGTCGCCGAAGCCGGGGCGAGCGTTCTCGTCACCGGCGAACCCGCCGCCCGCGAACTGCCCGTACGAATTCATGATCATGTTGTAGTCGTTGTAGCTGGCCGCCCGGTGCGAGGGGTCCCCACTGAGTACCGAGTAGACGGCCGGCTCGCGGAAGCCTTGCGCCAGGTTCACGTTGTGCAGCGTCGGCAGGTTGTCGATGTAGTTCGCCGAGTTGCCGTGGATCTTGCGGGCCAGGTCGAGCAGGAAGCTGTCGCCTGTCTGGTTGTAGGTCCAGTAGACGACCTCGAGCGTGTCCGCCCAGCGCTGGGCACCCCAGCTCTGGTTGAAGGCACTCACCGGCTGAGCGTTCATGAAGTGGAAGAATCGGGTGAACGCTGGGACGATCCGGAAATCACCGGTGAATTCGGCAAAGGTGCGCAGCGCGTGCAGCATCGGCATGTGCGGCCAGAAGTCCGGGCCACCGTTGAGGCTCGTGCGCTGCGCTGTCGGGCCGAAATAGCCGTCACCGGCCTGCGTCGCCAGGATGCCGTTCACCCACTTCGCGGTCACACTCTGCGTGTTCGCGTCACCCGTGACGTAGCCGAGGCTGGAGTATCCCTTGAGCCAGTAGGGCAGCTCCTCCCAGCCGGCAAGGTCCGGGTGGACCCATCCGGTGTTGTCGTACTGAAGGAAATGCGAGACCTCGGTCATCCGTCCGTTGAGGCCGTTCAGCTGGTAATTCAGCTGGGTCGCCAGCCACCCGGCCGCCTTGGTCGAGCCGGGTTTGAGCTTGATGAACGCCTCGGGCTGCAACGGGGCCCGGTTGGTCACATAGCCGGGCGCGGCCGCACGCGCCGCACCGCCACCCACGAACGGTGTCACGGCCGCTACGGCCGCGACGGAAGTCAGGAGCGTTCGACGATCCACGGGTGACCCCCTGCGTGCGAATGTGCGGGAAAATGTTCGTTCACTTGCGTTGCCTGATCGTAAAACTTCAATATCTCTCTGTAAAGACTGCGACCAGTGCGCTTGACGGGTGACTCTTACTGCGCCCGGCAGCGCCGGGAACTACTGGCCCGGCGCCGTGCCGCGGACCCGCCGGCGCTGCGGGTGCCCGAGCGAGGCGAAACACCGATTGCCGCCAACGGTGTGAAGATCATGCTGCGGCGCCGCGGTGCGCTCGCCGGTGTGGCGACTGTTCACGCGCATCGGTGGCGGCACAACTTCGCGCACGAGTGGAAGCTGGCCGGCGGTGATACCGGCGATCTGATGCTGGTGCCCGGTTGGGCCTCGGATGACGTGCCGAGCCGCGATGGCGCGTATGCAGCGGCGGAGCGGGCGCGGGCTCGGTCATTCCAGCCGCAGACCGAGGAACCTCACTAGGCGGCTTCGGCGATGAGTGGCAGCTCGGCTGGCAGCGGCTGCTCGGCGGGACGACCGAAGTGATAGCCCTGTGCCAGCCGGTAGCCGAGCCGGTGCAGTTCTGCGGCCTGCTCGGCGGTTTCGACGCCTTCGGCCACAGCGGTCATGCCGAGCGCGTCGGCCACCTGGATCAGGGCCGCCGCAATCACCGAGGTTCGGCCGCCGACGGTCACCTCGTCGACGAACGACTTGTCGACCTTGAGTGCGTGCGCCGGCACGGTGCGCAGCAAGGCGAGCGACGAATGCCCGGTCCCGAAGTCGTCCAGGGCGATCCGTACCCCCATCGCGTCCAGTTGGTGCAGCGTCTGGATGGCACGGTCGGTCTCGAAGACGGCGGTCTCGGTGACCTCGACCGTCAGGCAGGAGGCGGGCAGCCCGCTGTCGGCCAGCGCGGACGCCACGACTTCGGCCAGGCCGGGGCGGGCCAGCTGCCGAGCGGACACGTTGACACTCACATGCCGCGGCGCGGCCGGACCGTGCTCGGCATGCCAGCGGGCCATCCGCAGGCACGCCGTGCGCAGGATCCAGGCACCCATTTCCACGATGGTCCCGTTGCGTTCGGCGACGGGGATGAACTCCGCCGGGCTGATCACTCCGCGGTCGGGGTGGTGCCAGCGAACGAGTGCCTCGACGGCGATCTGCCGGCCAGTGGGCAGTTCGACGATCGGCTGGTAGACCAGCCGCAGCTGGCCGGCATCCAGCGCGGTACGCAGTTCGGCCCCGACACGTGCGTCCTCGCCCGCGCGCCGGTCGAGTCCGAGGTCGTACCAGCGGTACGGCTCACCGAGTTCCTTGGCCGCGTACATGGCCACGTCCGCGCGGCGCAGCGCCTCCACCGGGTCGCCGAGGCTGTCCGTTTCCGTGAGCCCGATGTTCGCGCTGATCAGCAGCTCGTGTCCGGCCACCCGGATCGGCTGCGCGAGCAGGCGGCGGACGTGCTCGGCGACCTCGGTGGCGCTCTCCCGCGAGGCGGCCGGCAGCAGCAGGGTGAACTCGTCGCCGCCCATCCGTGCCACCGAGGCCGGATGGTCGGCGGCCGCGGTGAGCCGGCCGGCCACCTCGGCGAGCAGCAGGTCGCCCACCCGGTGACCGAACTGGTCGTTGATCTTCTTGAAGCCGGTCAGGTCGAGCAGGGCGATGCAGCACGGACCGTTGCCCAGGGCCGCGCTCAGTTGTGCCTGGAACCGGCGGCGGTTGGCCAGGCCGGTGAGCTCATCGTGTAGGGCCAGCTTCTCCAACTGGCCGGCTTGTTTCTGCACCCGGTTCACGAATCCCGACATGCGTGCCGAGACGAGCAGGAACAATGCCACCGTGCCGGCGGCCGCCACCATCCAGTCCGCGGGGCGGGCGGCGACGCCGGGCACGAACAGCAGGCCGGGTGCCAGCAGGGAGCACACGGCGAGCAACGCCTGGCGCCCCCGGCCGAGCCCGGTCCCCACGCCGTGCGCTATGGCGGCCGGCCGTGCGGACATGGAAGGGTGCAGCGCCGCGGCTCCCCACAGCACGTAGGACAGCAGCCATGCCGCGTCGAGCGGGTTGCCGTCGTCGAAGCTGAGATGAGCGGTCAGCACCGAGTAGCCGACGTCGGCGACCAGCAGCGCCAGGGCCGCTCCGGCGAGTAACCACGTGCTGGCGGTGCGGGCACCGGGCAGCGTGAACAGACCGGCCAGGATGGCCAGCAGCATGACGTCAACAGCCGGATAGGCAGTGTTGATCATGCGTTCCAGCGGGGTGTTCGCCGCGGCGGCGGCCGCGGGGTGCAGCACGAACACCCAGAACACCAGCCCGGTCCCGGTCGCCACGATGGCCGCGTCGAGAAGGTGCCGCGGCCGGCGGCCGTGGTGCTGGCGCACCAGTCGCACCAGCCCTGCCCCCAACAGGGGATAGCTGCCCAGGTAGAAGATGTCAGCGACGGACGGGAACGGTTCCTGGTGCAGCCCGTACTCGTAGATGTTCCAGATGACGTCGCCGGCGACGTTCATCAACTGTCCGGCCGCGAAGAAGATCCACAGCGCCCGCCGCGACGGCCGGTGCAGCCACACCCCCGCAAGCATCGCCAGTCCGGACAGCAGACCCATGGCGTTGTACGCCACGGCTTGCGCGAAGCCGCCGCCGGGAAGCAGGAAGTAGCCGCCGATCGCTGCGATCCCGAGGGCAATGGTGAGCCACCACAGCCGCCGTCGCAGCCCGGTCCCACCGCGGAAAACCTCATCGGCTGCGGGTGCCGGCACCGGGCTGACCGTCCCACTGGCGCGGCGTCCCGATCTCACCAAGGACGTATCGGAAGCAACCCGCCGCGATTAAGTCCGACTGTTCAGCGCTACGTCACACCTTCGCGTCCGAGCGCCCGTCCGGCACCGTGTGCAGACGCCGGCACCTACGCCGGCATGCTGACCTGGCCTCCGGCCAGCGCCCATGGCGGCCTCAGCCGGTGCGGCGCGCGGTATGGCCCATGCTTCTCACACCTGACATCCATCGATATGTCAGTGGTGGTCGGCAATGCTGCTTACCGATGAACAGCCTTCCAGGGCTCGAGTTCCTTCCTGACCGCAGAACCATCGAGAAGGGCCATCAGGGCTCGGCGAGGTCGGTGCGGAGCTGGCCGCTGACCGCGCCGTCGCCCGCAGCGAGGTTGTACCGGGACGGGTGCGTGGAGCTGTTCGAGGAGGTCGCGACGACCGGTACAAGAATGCATGCAGTAAGGCGCGCTCTGATCTGTGATCAGCAATCAGATTTCCCGGCCTGAGCGCTGCTACGCCCGCCGCACGCCCGGCCGCAGTACCTGGCAGGAGGACAGATCGTGACGGGCAACCGGGAACACCGCCTGCCCGCGACGAGGGAGCAAGAACCTCGTCGAAGGGGCGAGCCTCCCCGTTATGGTCACATCCCCGGTCCGGTGACCGATACATGGGAAGACATCGGTGACCGGACGTGGGGCGAGCAGGCGGGAGAATGCAGGTTGTCGACACGACGGTTGTCTCCCTCGCTGACGGGCCTGGTCGGTGCGGTGATGTGGGTGATCGCCGCGGCGTACACGGTGGGTCTGGTTCTGCAGCCTCCGGGTTTCGTGGTGGCGGTGGACGTGTGGCTCAACATCGCCGCGATCGCCGCGCCGGCGCTGGTGTGCTGGGCGGCTGTCCTGACCGCAGGTGGCCGGCGGCTGGAACTGGTGTTCATGGCGGTCGGCTGCACCAGCTACGCGATCGGTAACGCCCTGCTGGCCATGGCCGCTGCCCGGCACGTCACGGTGGTGACCCCCGCTTGGAGTGATGCCGGATTTCTGCTGTTCTATCCGGCGGTCCTGGCCGCGCTGGTCACCGTGGCGCGTCGTGCGTTGTCGCGGCGTAGCGGCCAGGTGTGGTGGGACGCCGCCGTCGCCGCCCTCGGCGGGGCGACAGGCCTCGCCGTCCTGCTGGCCCCGGTGTTCTCCGGCATCAGCGGCAGCCCGTTGCAGATGATCGTGGCCGCCGCCTATCCCGCCGCGGACATGACGCTGGTGGCGGTGCTGCTGGGTCTGATGTGCCTGCACGGGGCCCGGTTCCCGCGCCGGTGGCTACCGCTGATCGCCGGGCTGGCGCTGTTCGCGGCCGCGGACATCAGCTACACGCTGCGGGTAGCCGCCGGCGGCTACACGGTGGGTACTCCGATGGACGGCCTGTGGGCGCTGGGGCTGGCCACCCTGGCCACCTGGACCGTGCGCTGCGGCCGGGAACGCTCCGGCGCCGGCATCGATTCCGGGGAGCAGCCGTATTCGCCCAGTCTGCTGGTGCCCGGGCTGTCCAGCGGTGTGGCGTTGGCCGTGCTGGTGGCCGGCAGCACCGCCTCCCTATCGCGCGTCATCCTGCTGCTGGCGACCGCGACCGTGCTGACCTCGGCAGGCCGTACGCACGTGGCTTACCGGCAGCTGCGACGTATGGCGCAGCTCACGCGCGAGGCTCGCAGCGACGACCTGACCGGCTTGGCGAACCGGCGTGCCTTCTACGACCACGCCGGCCGCCGCCTGGCCCAGGGCAGCCCCTTCACGCTGCTGCTGATCGACCTCAACCGGTTCAAGGAAGTCAACGACAGCCTCGGGCACCACGTCGGTGACCAGCTGTTGCAGCAGGTCGCGCGGCGGCTTGCCGCCCAGATACGGGCGGGGGACCTGCTGGCGCGCCTGGGCGGTGACGAGTTCGTGGTCCTCGCCGACGCCGGTGACGCCGACGCGGCCCTGAGCATCGCCGACCGGGTGCACGAGGCGTTGAGCGCCGGCTTCGAACTGGACGGCATCACGGTGCACGCGCACGCCAGCATCGGCCTCGCCCTGGCCCCGCACCATGGCAGGGACGTCGCCATGCTGCTGCGCCGCGCCGACATCGCCATGTACCGGGCCAAGAGCGGCCGGTACGGCAACCAGCTGTGGCAGCCGAACAATGACGAGGCCAGCGCCGACCGGCTGCGGCTGCAGCAGGAACTACGCGAGGGCCTGCGCACCGGTCAGCTGGTGCTGCACTACCAGCCCAAGATCGATCTGCACGACGGTCAGGTGCACAGCGTCGAAGCGCTGGTGCGCTGGCAGCACCCGCACCAGGGGCTGCTATACCCGGATGCGTTCCTGGGCCTGGCCGAGGACGCCGGCCTGATGCACGAACTCACGACGACCGTCCTGCACCTCGCCCTGCGTCAAGCCGCGCACTGGCATGCCGCCGGCCATCCGCTGAGCGTGGCGGTCAACCTTCCGCCGTCGGCGCTGATGGACGCGCAGCTGGCCGCCCGCATGACCGACCTGCTGCGTCAGTACGACCTGGCTCCCGCCGCGCTGCAGTTGGAAATCACCGAAGACGCGATCATGGGCGACCGGGAACGCGCCGCCGCGGTCCTCACCCAGCTGCGGGCTGCCGGTGTGCGCATCGCCATCGACGACTTCGGCACCGGGTTCAGCTCCCTGGCCTACCTGCGGGACCTGCCGGTCGACGATCTGAAGCTGGATCGCTCCTTCATCATGCCCGCCACCAGCGACGACCGCGCCGCAGCACTGGTCTCGTCCACCGTCATCCTCGCCCACAGCCTCGGCCTGCGCATGGTCGCCGAAGGCGTCGAAGATCTCGCCGGCGCCGAGCAACTCCAACGTTTCGGCTGCGACCAGGCCCAGGGCTACCTGTACTCGCGCCCGGTACCGGCCGACCAGTTGATCGCTTGGATCACCTCCCGTGCGTCGGCTGCCGCGGCCGCAGCGGGCTCAGAGCCGATCCCTGCCGCGGTCGCCGTCGGCTGAAACCGGGGAACATCCGGCATCGCGGGCCCGCCGTCCTCAGCCGGGCGCGGGCTCGGCGCCGGCGGCCCGGCTGACCTCGGCCAGGCGCTGCTCCAGGAAGGCGCGCTCCGCGGCGTTCGCCGTGAGCTCCATCGCGCGCCGGTACGCCTGAGCCGCGCCGGCGGCGTCGCCGAGGCGGCGCAGCAGGTCGGCGCGGGTGGCGGGAAGGTAGGGGTAGTCGGCGAGCCGGGGCTCGGTCGAGAGCTCGTCGAGCAGCGGCAGGGCGGCGGCCGGGCCGTCCGCGAACGCCACAGCGGCGGCCCGGTTGAGCGCGACCACCGGGGTGTTCCACACCGCCAGCAGCAGGTCGTAGAGGTGCACGACGCGCGGCCAGTCGGTCTGCTCCAGGGACGGCGCCACCGCGTGCACGCCGGCGATCGCCGCCTGCAGGGTGAACCGTCCCGGTGGTCCGGACGCCAGTGCCCCGGCCGTCACCGTGAGCCCCTGCAGAATCGCGCGCTGATCCCAGCGCGTCCGGTCCTGGTCGGCGAGCAGGAGCAGCCGGCCCTGCTCGTCGGTCCGGGTGGCCCGGCGCGCGTCGGTCAGGAGCAGCAGGCCCAGCAGGCCGCGGGTCTCGGCCTGCTCGGGCAGCAGCGCGGCGAGGGTGCGCGCGAGGTGCAGGGCCCGGTCGCAGAGCTCCGCACGGACGAGCGCGTCCCCCTCGCCGGCCGTGTGGCCGGTGCTGAAGAGCAGGTGGACGGCGGTGAGCACGCTGTCCAGGCGCTCGGGCAGCTCCGCCCGGCCCGGAACGCGGTAGGGGATCCGCGCTTCGGAGATCTTCTTCTTGGCCCGGGTGATCCGGGCCGCCATCGTCGGCTCGGACACCAGGAAGGCCCGGGCGACGTCGGGCGTGGGAACGCCGCAGACCAGGCGCAGGGTGAGGGCGACGCGGGCCTCGGGGGCGAGGGTGGGGTGGCAGCAGGTGAACACCAGCCGGAGCCGGTCGTCCGGTACCGCGGCGTCGGGCGAGTTCGGGTCGGCCGGGTCGTGCGGATCGACGGTCGCCGGCTCCACGAGCAGCGGGAGCTTGCGCCGGAGGGTGACCTCGCGACGCAACCGGTCCAGCGCCTGGTTCCGCGCTGCCGTGGTCAGCCACGCGCCGGGCCGCTCCGGGACGCCGTCCCGGGTCCAGGCGCGCAGCGCGCTGACGTACGCCTCCTGCGCGCATTCCTCCGCCACGTCCAGGTCGCCCGTGACGCGCACCGTGGCGGACAGCACGAAGGCCCACTCGGATCGGTGGGCCTGCGCCAGCGCGGCAGCGACCGCGTCCGCCTGCAGGGCGGACGCGGTCGGCTCGTCGTCGGCAGCGATCAGAACGGGCTCGTCGTCGGGTCCACGACCGGGCGGACCTCGACACCGCCGCCGGGAGCCGGGCACAGCCTGGCGATCTCGACGGCGTGGTCGAGGTCGCGCGCCTCGACGACGTAGAAGCCGCCGAAGGCCTCCTTGGTCTCGACGAACGGGCCGTCCGTCACCGTGCCGGCACCCTTGATCGTGGTGGCCGTCGTCGTGGGCGCGAGCGCCTCGCCGCCCGCCATGGACCCACCGAGCTCGGCGACCTGTTTGACGAACGTGCTGTGCGCGTCGACCACCGTGCCCCATGCCTCGGGCGACATGTTCGCGTAGAAGGCCGGGTCTTCGTAGATGAGGATGGCGTACTTGGCCATGGAGCTGCTCCCTGCACCGGTTCGCGGGCCGGCCTGTCCGGCTCCGTCATCAGCGACGACGAACACTCTGCCGCCGAATCGACAGCCGGGCCGGGATCTTCTTCAAGATTTTTCCGGCGCCTGCCGCCGCCGTGCATGTCGGAGTCCGCTTCGCGTGCTGAAGGAGGTCGGCCGAGCCCGTGATCGCCCACCGCGTCCAGCTACCTGTACCTGGATACACCCCGGTCGGGGTCCCAGGTGCAATGGCACACGCGGCACGGAAACGGATCGTCGTGGGTGTTCCTGTTTCCCTGTCAAGTGAGGCGCATCGTGGTTCGGACCGAGGTAGTTCGTCGTTCGCGGGTATGGCCGATGGCCACCGTCTTCTTTGCCGTCGCCACGGTAGCGGCCGGGGTCTTCGGCGCCGTGCAACCTTTCACCGGCATTCCCGAAGAGGTCATCCAGCTGACCCAGTTCGGGCCGGCCGTTGCCGTCGCGGTGCTGGCCGGGGTGTGGCCGGCCCGCACGAGAGCACTGCTCCACGGCGCCGGCTCCGGCGAAGCGCGGACAGGTCCGGTGCTGTTGAGCACCGCTGTACTGATCGTCGCCGGCGCGGTCGGGGCCCATGGCGTGATCACCGGAGGCGTCGGTTTCACCCGGCCCGAGCATCCGTTCCTGCTCATCGCGGTCGCCCAGCTGATCGGTGCGTGCGGCGAGGAGATCGGCTGGCGCTGCCTGCTGCAACCGCTGTTGCGTACGCGGTTCGGCCCGCTCACCGCGTCCGTGCTGGTCGGCCTGCTGTGGGGTCTCTGGCACGTCCCCGTGTTCGCCGAGGGCCCCTGGTACGGAGGCCTCTTCCTGCTCGCCACGATCGCGCTGTCCGTGGTGATGGGCCTGGCGCTGGAACGGGCCCGGTCGTACCGGCTACTGCTGGCCGCGGGCTTCCACACGTTGATCAATCTAGGCATGCTGCTGTTCATGAACGAGGAGTCCGGCGCCGTACTGCCCATCGCCCTTTTCGGAGCGTCCGCCGCGGTGGCGGCGCTCGTGGGGACGGCATCTCGCCGATGATCAGGGGGCTCTGGCGATGCCAGCTCATGAGCTGGTTCACAATCGTGGGGTGGCTCACCGGGTCCCTGACGATGCTCGCGGTGCTGGCGCTGCCGGTCGGCGTCGGATTCCTGGCGGTCACGCCGGCCGCGGTGCTGCTACGCCGGGTGTCCGACGTCGCCCGCGGCTGGGCCGGGGTGACCGACCGGCCCGGCCCGCTGCCCTCCCGCGCGGTCGCCATCCTCGGCACCGAGGCGTTCTGGCGCGACCTGACCTGGGCGATGGTCGACCCGCTGACCGGCGGCCTGCTGCTCGCCGTCCCGATCGCCTTCTTCTGGTACGGGATCTTCGGCGTCCTCGTGCAGCCGTTCCTCTGGCGTTCGCTCGGCCCCGGCAACTGGTACGCGTTCATCCCGGTCGACAGTGTTGCGACCATGCTGGCCGCACTGATGCTCGGCGCCGGCTTCGTCGCGATCGCCCTGACCAGCGCGACGGTCGTCCTGGACCGGCACGCCCGCTGGACCCGACGGATGCTCGCCGAACCGCGCAACGCCGCCCTCGCGCGGCGGATCGCGCAGCTGGCCGACACGCGCGCCGAGGCCCTGGACGCGCAGGCCACCGAGCTGCACCGCATCGAACGTGATCTGCACGACGGTGCTCAGGCCCGGATCGTAGCCATGGGCATGACCCTCGATCAGGTCGCCCGGCTGCTCGACACCGACCTGCCGCAAGCGCGCCGGCTGCTGGTCGAGGCTCGCACGACCTCCGACCGGGCGCTGACCGAACTGCGCGATCTGGTCCGCGGCATCAACCCGCCGGTCCTCGCCGACCGGGGACTCGGTGACGCCGTCCGTGCCCTCGCGCTCGACAGCTTCCTCGACGTCGAGGTCGCCGCCGAGCTCCCGGGTCGGCTGCCGGCACCGGTCGAGTCGGCCGCCTACTTCGCCGTCGCCGAACTACTCGCCAACGCCGGCAAACACGCCCGAGCCCGTACCGTCCGGATCAGCATCACCCACGACGGCGACGCGCTGCACCTCACGGTGACCGACGACGGCGCGGGCGGCGCCGATCCGGCGAACGGCACCGGGCTGCGCGGCGTGCGGCGCCGGCTCGATAGGTTCGACGGCACCCTCGCCATCGCCAGCCCGCCGGGCGGCCCCACCCAGGTGACCATGGAGATTCCGTGCGCGTCGTCCTCGCCGAAGACCTCTTCCTCCTCCGTGACGGACTGAGCCGTACGCTCAGGGAGCACGGTTTCGAGGTGGTCGCCGCGGTCGACAACGCCCCTTCGCTGCGGCACGCGCTGCTGACCGAGAAACCCGACGTCGCCATCGTTGACGTACGCCTGCCGCCGTCCTTCACCGACGAAGGCCTGCGGGTCGCTCTCGAGGCCCGCCGCGAGCTGCCGGGTCTGCCGGTGCTCGTGCTGTCCCAGTACGTCGAGCAGCTGTACGCCCACGAACTGCTGGCCGACGGCGCCGGTGGCATCGGCTACCTGCTCAAGGACCGCGTCACCAACGCCGAGCAGTTCCTCGACGCGGTCCGCCGGGTCGCCGCCGGCGGCACCGTGCTCGACCAGCACGTGGTGGTCAAGCTCCTGGCTCGCGGCGAGGCACGCGGCCGGATCGGCAGCCTCACTCCGCGCGAGCGCGACGTCCTCGAACTGATGGCCGAGGGCCGCTCCAACGCCGCGATCGCCGCCGGTCTGCACATCACCGAGAGCGCCGTCGCGAAGCACACCGCAAGCATCTTCGCCCGCCTCGATCTCGTACCCTCCGACGACGTCAACCGGCGGGTACTGGCGGTCCTGGCCTACCTGAAGCGCTGAGCGCCGATACCGGCCGAGACCGGCTCGGGACGTGCGGTCGCGGTCAGCTGCGGCCTGCCGGCCCGCCACGAGCCGACCGCCGCCTCGTTGTCCCAGACCAGCGCTTTCGGGACCGCACCCAGGCCGGTCAGCAGCCACCAATGCCCGGCAAGCAGGTCGGGGGCCTGCCGGGTCGGGATCATCATCGCTGTCAGCCAGCGCGAATAGCCGATGACCGTCACCAGCACTGGTGGCCTGCCGACCTGCCCGAACCCCAACGGCACGTCGACCGGCGGAAACCAAAGGTCACACTGCGCGAGCTCACCCGGCAGATACTCGGTGCGAAGAGGGGAGACAGCATGCAAATCGCGCGCGATGAGGAGTTCTTCCACCTCAAGCTGACCCGGCACGATTTAAACACCCTAATCTCGGCCCTGGGATGGGCCGACAGACTGATACCGTCTGATGACGTGTTCCGTGAATACGTGGGCCGATCTAGGGAGTCATTCAACCTGCTACTGGCTGAGCTGGTTGATGCTGGTAGGAGCAACTCGTAGAACGGCTGGAGATAACGCCGGCACCCGCCTGATGCGCCGCAGGAAGAAATGATGAACCAGAGGGCCCGTTCGAGTTTCCCACTCGAACGGGCCCTCTGCATTGGGCGTGCTGACGAGGCCGCCATGGCCTGCGGCGAACGCTCGCGGCGATCGGTCTGGCGCTCGCGGGCCGGGCAGCGCACGGCTCGCCGCGGTGCTGGGGATGATCACCAGTCGCAGCAGTTTGCTGCGACTGGTACGGGCGCTGCCAGACCCGCCCGAGCATCTAGAGATCCTTGGCCGCCGAGTTCTGCACAGTTGTGTCAAGTTTTCCGCTCGGCGTAGCGTGGGGACGCCCGGCAGACGGTGCATCCGTCACTACGCTCCACGCCGAAACAGGGAATGGGCGGTGGGATCGTGCCCCTGTCATCTTCACCAAGTGAGCTGCCTATCGGTGAGCGCCTCACCGGCATCCGGCGATCCTATTATGTGTACGGCGCGGACCTCTATGCCCCGAATGGGCCCTTGGAGGTGTCTTTCGAGAAGTCCGGAAGCTACCTGATACAGGCGGGCTCCAGCGGGGAGGCGCTCACCATCACTCAAGGCCCTTGGACTGAATACTTCGAGGAGCCACTTTCCGTTGAGAATGAAAAATTCGTTCGAGAATCAGGCAAATGGGAGATTTTCGATATGGGTTCCTCGGCGTGGAGCTATCGTCAATACCTCGGGCGGAAGCTGGATCGGTGGGAGTCGGGCGGGTCACCGTCAATGGCGCAGTCATTGACCTTGATATTCGGGACCTACTCTATAGTCGTACAATCGGGGGGCGACGAAACTAGGGTGACATTCCATCGTTCAGCCTAGATGATGTCTGGACCACGTTTTTGTGTATCCTGCGGATTGCCGAGCCCTTCAGGGCCCGGCAGAGAGGCCGAACTTGTGCCCCTCGCAGGAGTATGAGATTTCAGTATCCGTAGCCACGGTGGCCAGGGCGCGCCGATGGATGACGCTCGGGCTGGCCACGTCGATCATCGGGTCACGGGTCGTCGATGGTGGCTCGAGCGGAGCGGTGGCGGAGAGCGTCCTGCCGTTGGCATGGCTGGCCGTCCTCGCGACCGGGAGCGCCGGCATCAGTTTCGCTGCCCCGCTGATCGCCAGATTGACCGCGCCTCACAGCCCGGCCAGAACCCTGGTCGCATCTGATCTGGCTGAAGCCGTGGTATCCGTCATCGCCCTCATCCTGCTCGTGGTGTCTCCCGGCGGAAGATCGACCTTGTTGGGTGGGTATCTGCTGGTCGTGGCCGTCTTTCCGGCCATTATGGATGTCGTAGAGGAGTTGTACGGTCAGCAGATAGCGCAACTGGATGAGAAAGAGGCGCTTGCCTTCAACACGAACATCTACTCGGTGCTGGGTTTCGTAGGGCTGGCGGTCGGAATGCCACTGGGCAGTTGGCTGACCGGTCGATCGATCGTATGGCTGGTGGCGGCGAATGCGCTCTTCTCCTTCATCGGTTTTTCCTTCCGGCTCGTCAGCTCCCGTACGTTGATGGTCGGAGCGATCTACGACCAGGACGTAAGTGAGTGCAGCGCGGTCGGCGGACGAATGAAGCTGCGAGAATTTCTCTCCGATCTGCTGCGGACCGGTCCGACGTCACCGGCGATGGAGTTCGTGCTCAAGGTCGGGGCCACCATGGCGGGTGTCTTCGTCTACCTGTGGGTGGCCTCGTTCACGCCGTGGCCGGCGGGCACCGCGCTCGCTGCGGTCCTGCTTGCCTTCGGTGTGGGCGCGACCATCGGACCGTATGTCGCTCCGGTCCTCCGCCGCACTCTCGCGCCGAGGACCGCGTTGCTGGTCACCTACTCCTTCGCCGCTGTGGTCTCGTCTGCCATGGCCGTTTTCGCGGGTGTGGTCGAGAGACACCGCCTCTGGGTGATCGGCTTGGCGTTCGTCCTGGCGCTCGGCGTCGTATCCCGCGCGCGTGCGGTGTTGACGGTGACGCTGCGTCAGTAGGCCTTCAAAGGCAAGAGGTTCGTACGGATCATGAGTTGGTCGTTCAGCTTCGTCGCGGCGGCCTCGATCCTCGGCAACTGGCTGGGGGTGTTCCTCGATCTACCCGCCCGGCCGAGGCTCGCTCTGACCGCGTACGCGGTGTCGTTCCTGATCGCGATCGTCGTCGTGCTTCGCGCGCTTCCCAGTGAGTCGCCGGCCGGGCATCGGTCGACAGTGCCGGCGTCCGGTCATGACCTTCGTCGAAGATCGTGAAGCGGTTCGGGTATGACTTTCAGCTGCCGGCTCGTGCGCAGATCTGGCGGATGCCGCGGTGGAACATCTCGTCGGAGCTTCCCGGGGGCGCGGCGAACAGCAGCGGGAACCGGGCCGTCAGCGCAGCATGGTCGACGTCCCCGGGCGGCGCGGTCTCCGGCTCCGCCTGCTCCTGCAGCACGAAGCCGGTGACGTAGCTCAGCACCACGTCGGCCAGCACCGTGCGGTCGGCCTCGGGCACCCCGCCGTCGCGCAGGGTGGCCAGCAGCCGCTCCATCAGCGCGAGGGCCTGGGCGCTGAGCATGGCCGGGCTGCCTGCCAGCAGCAACGGCCCACCGGCGTGCGCACGCAGCGTCTGGCGCAACGCGCCCGCCTGTGCCTCGACGCGGTCGGCCCAGCCCGCCGACTCCGGCAGCTCGGCCAACGCCTTCTCCCCGGCCTCGAAGGCCCGGCTGGCGAGCCGGTCGGCGAGCAGGACGAGCAGCGCCTCCTTGTTGCGCACGTGGTAGTAGAGCGACCCGGCGTGCACGTCGAGCCGCTCCGCGACCTGCCGCATCGACAGCCCGGCGTATCCGTGCTCGGCGAACGTGAGCATGCCGGCCTCGACGATGCGCTCCCTGGTCAGCTTCACGGGTCGAGCATACCCACTTTCAAACGGTGTTTGAAACTGCTACGGTCGATTCAAACACCGTTCAAAACCAGGGGGATGACGATGGACGTGGTGCTCTACAACATGGTCACGGCGGCCGTGCTGATCCTGGCGTTCAAGGCCGCCCAGCGACTCGCCCCGCGGCGGCGCTTCCCGGTGGTCGCCGTCGCCCTCACCGCGCTGATCATCGGCGGCCTGATCCTGCAGGCCACCTGGCCCGGCGCCATGGCCGCGCTGGACAGCGACCCGTCCCGCAGCGGCTGGTGGCGGCCGCTGACCTCGGTGCTCATGCAGAACGGCGGCTTCACCGGCGATCTGTGGAACGTCCTGACGATCGCCGGTATCGCCGCCTACGCCGAGTGGTACTGGGGGCGGCTCGCCGCGGCCGGACTGTTCCTGGCCGCCGCCCTGATCCCGCACTGGCTGGACGTGTTCGTCGGCGACGCGCAGGTCAGCAACGAGCCGCGCAACTGGGCGGGCAGCTCCGGCGTGACCTACCTGGTCGCGGCCACCCTGGCCGGCGCGCTCGCGATCCGGGCGCTGCGCACCCGGCGGGTCAAGGACGGCCTGCTCGCGGTCGCCGCGCCGCTCGTCGGGCTGGCGACCTGGTTCGTGCAGGACAACGCGCACGGCCTGATGATCGTCGAGGGCTTCGTCGCCGGCGCCGTGCTCGCCGCCCTGTTCACCGAGCGCCGCGTCGACCCCGAGCCCGCCACTCTGGCGACGGATCAGCGCCGCACCGTGTAGTGCAGGTGCAGGACCCGGTCGCCCCGCACCACGGCGTCCGGATCCCCGAGCAGGACGGTGCCGGTGTGCGCACCGAAGAATCGCTTCCCCGCGCCGAAGACCACCGGCACCACATCCATCGCCACCTCGTCCACCAGGCCCGCCGTGAACGCCTGCCCGCCCACATCCCCGGCGGTCACACAGACCAGGCCGTCACCCGCCACCTCCTTCGCGAGGCCGATTCCGGCCTCGACCGATCCGGCGGTACGAAAGGGAGCGTCCGGGAACCGGGCGAGCCACTCCGCCGGCAGCGGCCGATGGGTCACCACGATCACCTGGTCCCCGGCGGCCGGCACTCCCGCCCAGCCGTCGGTGGTGTCGAACAGGTGGCGGCCGATCACCGTGCACTTCACGTCACCCCAGAACGGCCGCACATGGTCGGCGGACGCCCGGCTCACCCGGAACGCCCACTGCTCGTTCGCGTGCACGGTCACGTCCCCGTTGCCGTACCAGTCGAACAGCGGCCCCACCGAGTCGTCCGGATACGCGATGAACCCGTCCACCGACACGACCGCCTGCATGATCACGCGCGCCACGGGCCCACTCCCTCGTCCGCTCCACCCACGACTACACCATCAGCCTGCCGCATCCCGGAACCACCCGATGGCGGGCGCGTCCGCGTAGTGGTCTTCCTGCTCCGGCGGCCAGCGCTCCCAGAGCGCCTCCCGGGTCGGCGCTTCGGCGGGATTGACCGGGCACGGCGGCGAGTGCAGGCATCCGGGCAGGCCGGCCGCCGTGAAGCTCCGATGTGCCTGCCAGGCTTCGGCCAACTGCTCCTCGGGCAGGCGGTGCAGCAGGTAGACGCGGGGTTCGAAGTCCCAGGCCCCGCCGCCGTCGTTGACGACCATGACGAACCAGTACTCGTGGCCGTCGTGTTCCGCGATGCCGGTGACCGGTCCGTCGTACCAACCGCTGAACCACACCTTCCGGACGCCGGTCAGTTCGGGCAGCCCGGACATCCGAGAGGGTGTGTGTACCCGGCCGATCGAAGCGCGGTGTGCGTCGCCGATCTCGTCGACGAACGGCGGTAATGCCTCGCACGCGGCCAGCCAGGCCGGGGGAACGCCGGTCAGGCCGGTGCGGCCGCCGAGGATGCCGCCCACGATGGCGCACGTGGTGTCGATGTCGCCGCCGGGGAGGGCGGTGGCCCACAGGGCCTCGGTGAGATCGTCGAGATGGGTGGCGGCGCACCAGACGGCGAACGGGACCGTGTCGACCGCCGAGATCTCCCGACCGCAGCCGAGCATCCCGGCGACGTGGCGGGGGTCGGCGCTCGGCGCGATCCGGGCGGCGCGGCGCAGGCGGGCGGCGACCTCGCTGTCCGGCACCCGGTCGGTGACCGCCGCGATGAGCTCGGCGGGAGGCACCCCCCGTACGCTGCATGCCGCCGCAACCGCGACGGCCACCGCTCCCGCAACCGCCTCGGGATGGGCGTGGGTCACCACCGCCGAGCGGGTCGCCTCGGCCACCACCGTGTCGAGGTCGTCGGCGAACCACGCACCGAGCGGCGCCACCCGCATCGCCGCGCCGTTGCCCCACGAGCCCATGCCGTCGAACTTGCGCCGGGTCGCCTCGGCCCACGGCACCCCGCGGCCGATGGCCAGCAGCACGTCGTGCATGGCGGGGCCGTAGGCGCGGTACGGGTCCGCGGCGTACGACTCGGCGAACGCCACCGCCAGCGCGTCCTGGTCGACGCGGCCGTACCGGTCCAGGACCCGCAGCAGTGACAGGGCCATGGCGGTGTCATCGGTCCACAGCCACGGCCCGTCCTTGACGTGCCGCGCGAGCAGCGCGTCCGCCAGGGTTGCGGCCGGCTCCATCAGCCAGGTCTCGCCGAACGCGTCACCGAGCGCCAGCCCCCGCATCGCCGCCACCGCCGCCTGTCGATTCGCCACCAGGTGATGATCGTTCACCGCGGACCGGCGGTGCCACCCGGATCCGGCCGCAGAACCCGCCAGGTGACCACGACGGCGGCGCCGACGGCCGTCACGAGCGAGCCGAGGATCGCCGCGGTGACCGTGCCGGCGTCGAGGTGGATCGTGACGTCCGTGCCGGTGACCTGGGACAGGCCGGAGGCCATGCCGGCCAGCGGCGGCAGCGTGACCAGCACGCCCAGAGTGATGCCGATGGCGGCGACCAGCGCGGTCTCGCCGGCCACGAAGCCGATCAGCTGCCGGACCGTGCCGCCGGCCGACCGCATCACCGCGAAGTCGTCGCGGCGGCCGTACGCGGCCATCGCCATGCTGTTGGCCACCGCCAGGCCGCTGTAGCCGACCGCCACCACGATCAGCATCGTCGCGAGGCCGGCGGTGAGGCGGGCGTCGGTGTCGTAGTCGGCGAGGGCGTAGCTCTGCGCGTCGTGCAGTGCGGCGCCGGCGGCCACCGTCCGCGGGGCGTCCGCCTGCGGGATGAAGACGGTGTCGGTGAGTGCGGCCGGGTCGTGCCGGCGGACCAGCGCCCGGGACAGCACGAAGGCGCCGCGGGCCGGATCGTCCGGGAGGACCTGGGAGATCCGGACGGTCTCGCTCAGGCCGTCGACGAAGCGGACGGTGACGTTGCGTCCGGCGGCGACACCGAACATCCGGGCGGTGCTCACCCCCAGCACCGCCTCGCCCGGCCGGTCCCAGCGCGGGTCCCGGGAGCCCAGAGCGTCGATCACGGTCGGCCCCCGGCCCGGGCGGTCCAGGAAGACGCGGGTGGGCAGCGCCGCCTTGCCGACCGGGTGCTCCGCCACCACCTGGTCGTCGAGGCCCGGTGTGCCGTCCGGGGCGATCAGCACCTGACCGGCCAGCTTCCTGGTCTCGCCGGCCGGGTACGCCGTCCGCATCGTCTGCACCATGCCGCTGATCAGCACCGCGAAGCCGACCGCCGCGATGATCGGCGCCGCGGTCGAGGCCGCCCGGCCGGCGGCGTCGAGCAGCTCGGCACGGATCAGCAGCGGGCCGGCCGACGCCCGTCTGCGGACCAGCGGCGCGGTGACGACCCGGACGACCGGGCCGATCAGGACCGGGGCCAGCAGCGCCGCCGCCACGATCAAGCACATGGCCGCGCCGATCGCCGTGTTGATCCGGTCGTCCGCGCCGGAGACCGCGGTCAGCACCGCGAGCAGCGCACCCAGGCTCAGCGCGCCGGCACCGGCCAGGCCGCGGGCCGGCGTCATCGCGCGCTTTGCGGCCGGGGCGTCCAGCAACGCCGCCAACGGTGTCACGCTCGCGGCCTGCCGGCTCGCCGCCCAGGACCCGGCCACGGCCACCCCGACGCCGATCAGGGTGGCGGCGGCCAGCGGCCAGGTGGACACCCGGATGGTGAAGCCGGGGGCGGTCACGTCCAGGCCGGTCAGGATCGCCTTCATCAGCGGCGCGGCGGCCACCGCGAGCGCCGCGCCGGCCATCGAGCCGGCCAGGCCGATCCCGGCCGCCTCGCCGAGGATCATCCGGCGGATCTGTCCCGGCCGGGCGCCGACCGCGCGCAGCAGCCCGATCTCCCGGCGCCGCTGGGTGGTGGCGAGCGCCAGGGTGGCGGCGACCACGAACACCGTGACGAACAGACCCAGGGCGGCCATCGCCGTGATCAGCTGGGTGCCGAGGAAGCGCTTGTGCGCCACGAACTGCGGCTCCAGCGCGGCCCGGGCGTCCCCGGTGAGGACCGTGCCGGCGGCACCGACCGCGCTGCGGGCCGTGCCCGGGTCGTGCCGCAGCAGGGCGATCGCCCGGACGCCGGGGGCGAGCCGCGCGGCAGCCTCGTCGGTGAAGTAGAAGCCCGGCCCGTCGACGGTGCCGGACACGGTCAGCCGCCGCGGCCCGGAGGCCAGGTCGACCTGGAGGCGGTCACCGGGCCGGACGCCCAGCGATGCGTCCACCGCCACCTCGCCGGGGGTTTGCGGCGCCGCGCCGGCCACCAGCCGGTACGGCGCCAGCCGGGTGCTCGCCCAGCCGTGCCCGGCGTCGCGGGCCGCGTCGCCGGCCACCGGCCGCCCGTCGAGGAACGCCTGGGCGTAGAACGACCGGTCGATCACCGCGCCGTCGCGGAGCCGGTGGGCGAGCGCGGCGGCGTCCGCCTCGCTCCACGGGATCAGATCCCGGAGGTGACCGCTCTCGTCGGCGGCCCGATGCGGGACGACCAGCACCGGGGCCGCCGCGAAGCGGGACGGCACCCGCGGGCGCGCCGAGTCGTAGACGAGCAGCGTGACGCCGATCAGACCGACCCCGAGGGCCACGGCGAGGAGGGCGGCGACGAACGAGCGCCGGTGTTCGCGGAGGTTGGCGAGGGCGAGCACGGTCAGCCCTCCAGCCGGGTCATGCGGGCCGCGATCAGCTCGGGAGCGTCCCGGCGCGGCGTCATGCGGTCCGCGATCCGGCCGTCTTTGAGGAACACCACGACATCGGCGTACGCGGCGGCCACCGGATCGTGGGTCACCATGATCGTGGTCTGCCGCTCGTCGTCGACCAGTTGCCGCAGCAGCGCCAGCACCTCGCCGGAGGTGACCGTGTCCAGGGCGCCGGTCGGTTCGTCGGCGAACAGCACCTCCGGGCCGGTGATCAGCGCGCGGGCCAGGGCGACCCGCTGCTGCTGCCCACCGGAGAGCTGGCGCGGCCGGTGCCCGGCGCGGTCGGCGAGCCCGACCCGGGCCAGCGCCGCGTGCACCGCGTCGGGGCCGGGCCGCCGGCCGGCGAACCGCAGCGGCAACTCGACGTTCTGCGCGGCGGTCAGCGAGGTGACCAGGTTGAACGCCTGGAAGACGAAGCCGATCCGGTCGCGGCGCAACCGGGTGCGGTCGTTCTCGTCGAGCGCGCCGATGTCCCGGCCCGCGATCAGGATCTGCCCGGAGGTGGGCCGGTCGAGCCCGGCCGCGCAGTGCAGCAGGGTGGACTTGCCGGAGCCGGAGGGACCCATCACGGCGGTGAAGCTGCCCCGGGGGAAGTGCAGGGAGACGTCGTCGAGGGCGGTCACGGCCCGGTCGCCGTGTCCGTACACCTTGCGGACGCTGGTCAGGGAGGTCGTCATGGCGGTCATCAGATCCCGCCGGCCGGGGCCGGCACATTGACCGCTGCTGTAGTCCCGAAGGTAGAGTCCGCTCTACTGCGCGGCGCCGCCGCGATGCCCTACGGTCGTGGGGTGCGAAACCGGACAGCGTGGCAGGCGATGGCCCAGAGCCCGCTCGGTTTCCTGCGTTCCGCCTGGCCGTGGCGCGCCCTCGCCTACCTGGTCTCGGGTGTCCTGACCGGCGCGCTGACCTGCGCAATCCTGGCCGCCCTGATCGCGGCCGGCGTGGCCGGCCTGATCGTCCTGATCGGACCGGTGTTCCTGCTCGCGGCCGCCCTGTCCGGCCTCCCGGTGGCCCGCCTGGAACGCCGGCGGTTGCGGCTGGTCGACGCGGACCGCACCGGCGACCCGCACCAGACGCCGGCCGCACCGGGCCCGCGGGCCTGGCTGCGCACCCGGCTGGCCGAGCCGGCGACGTGGCGCGAGCTGGCCTTCACCCTCCTGTCGGCCACCGCGCTGTGCTGGCTGGACCTGGTGGTGCTGGCGTTCGCCTTCGCCGTGCCGTGGATCTGCGTCGAGGCCGCGGTCGAGGACCCGGCGGTGTGGCCGTGGGCGATCGCCGGTGTGCTGCTGCTGTCGGCGTGGCCCTACACCGTCACGTCGTGGGCCGGCGCGCGCGCCGCGCTCACCCGCACCATCCTGTCGCCCCGCGACCGGGAACTGGGGGAGCAGCTGACCGAGGTGCGCCGGTCCCGGGCCCGGCTGCTCGGCGCCTTCGAGGCCGAACGGGTCCGCATCGAACGCGACCTGCACGACGGCGCCCAGCAGCGGCTCGTGTCGCTCAGCATGCAGCTCGGGCTGCTGCGGCTGGACACCGAGCCGGACTCCGCGCTGCACCGCCGGATCGGCGAGGCGCAGGAGCAGCTGACCACCGCTCTCGCCGAGCTGCGCGACCTGGTGCGCGGCCTCAACCCGCAGGTGCTCACCGACAACGGCCTGGTCGCCGCAATCGAGGAGAACACCAGCCGGTTCACCATCCCGGTGGACGTCGACGTGCGGCTGCCCGCCCGGCTGCCGCACGCCGTCGAGCTGGCCGCCTACTACGTGGTCACCGAGGCGATGACCAACATCGCCCGGCACAGCGGCGCGACCACCGCGCGGATCACCGGGCGCCACCATGCCGACGTGCTCACCCTGCAGATCACCGACAACGGCGCCGGCGGCGTCGATCCGGCCGCCGGCACCGGCATGACCGGTCTCGCCGACCGGCTGGGCGTCCTGGACGGCCGGATGCGGATCTCCAGCCCGCCCGGCGGGCCGACCCTGATCCACGTGGAGATCCCGTGCCCCTTCGGATAGTCGTCGCCGAAGACTCGCCTCTGCTCCGCGAGGGCCTGATCGGCATCCTGGGCCGGTTCGGTCACGAGACCGTCGCGGCGGTCGCCGACGCCGGTGCGCTGGTGGACGCGGTGCGGGCGGACCGGCCCGACCTGCTGATCACCGACGTGCGGATGCCGCCGCGGCACGCCGACGACGGCCTGCGCGCCGCGGTGGCGCTCCGCGGGGAGTGTCCGGGCCTGCCGGTGCTGGTGCTCAGTCAATACGTGGAGCAGTCGTACGCCGCCAAACTGCTCGACTCCGGCGACGGCGCCGGGGTGGGATACCTGCTCAAGGACCGGATCGGCGCGGTCGCCGACTTCATGACCGCGGTGGAGCAGGTGGCGGCCGGCAGGACCGTCGTCGACCCGGACGTGGTCCGCCAGCTCATCCGGCGCCGGCAGGACCCGCTCGACCGGCTCAGCCCCCGCGAGCAGGAGGTCCTGGCCCTGATGGCGCAGGGCCACGCGAACACCTTCATCGGGGCGACGTTGACCATCACCGACGCCGCGGTGAACAAGCACATCGGCAGCATCTTCACCAAACTCGACCTGCCGGTCGCCACCGAGGGACACCGCCGGGTGCTGGCCGTCCTGGCCTACCTGCGGGGCTGAGGCGAGGCGCGCTCAGGCGGCGACGGCGATCCGGTTGCGGCCGGCGTGCTTCGCCTCGTAGAGCGCGGCGTCCGCGCGGGCGGTCAGCTCGTCCGAGGTCTCGGTGCCGTCCCACTCGGCCAGGCCGGCCGAGAAGGTCTGACCCAGGGGAGTGGCGGCGCGCATCCGGTCCAGGATGGCGTGCGCCTGCCCGGCGGTGGCGTCGGGCAGCATCACCACGAACTCCTCGCCGCCCGTAGCGGGCCAGGTGGTCGACGGTGCGCAGCTGCTCCTGCCACGCGGCGGCGGCTTCCTTGAGCAGGCGGTCACCGGCCGGATGACCGTACGCGTCATTGAAGCGCTTGAAGTGGTCGACGTCGACCACGGCGACGGTGAGCGGGGTGCCGGCCCGCCGGGTCCGTTCGATGCCGCGGGGCAGTTCGGTGTTCCAGGCACGCCGGTTGGGCAGCCCGGTCAGCTCGTCGGTGACGGCGAGTTCGCGGGCCTTCTCGGTCTGCGCGTCGAGCTGCCGCAGCAGCTGGGTCATCCGGGTGACGACCAGCAGGAACAGCGCGATGCAGCCGACCGCGATCGACAGCGCGTCGCTGACCTGGTGGCGCAGCGTCTGAACGATCAGCAGCACGGGCGCGATCAGCGAGGTCGCGGTCAGCGTGGCCAGCAACGACCGGCTGATCCGGGCCGGCCGCGGGGCGACGCGGCGGCTCAGCGAGCGGGCGTCGGTGTGCACCGCGGCGGCGCCGAACAGCAGGAATCCGACGAGGAACACGTCGGCCAGCAGGCGGTGCGGGACCGGACCCGGCTCCCACGCCAGCTGGTTGATCACCGCCCAGGTGCCGTCGCCGGCCAGGAAGCAGATCAGGGCGGCCGACACCAGGCGGAAGGACACGTTCTGACCGCTACCGCTGAGCAGCAGTCGTACGGTCATGGCCAGCAGCACGATGTCACCCAGCGGATACGCCACGCTGACGATGTGCCCCAGCAGTCCGATCGTCGGGTCCTCGGCCGCCGGCTTGATCATGAAGATCCAGGCGAGCAGGCCGATGCCGGTGGTCAGCGTGGTGGCGTCGACGGCGGTGGCCCAGTCGCGCTGCACATTGCGCCGGCGGATCATCAGCAGCAGACCGGCGGCCGCGGCCGGGTACAGCGACAGGTAGGCGGCGTCCGCCCAGGACGGGAAGCCCGGGTCGACCTGGGTGTGGGTGAGGATGTACTCGACCAGGATGCCGCTGGCGTTGCCGGCCACCCCGATGGCGAACAGCCACCACGGGGCCGCCGGGGTGACGCGGCGCCGCCGGATCCCGATGACCATCATCACCGCGGCCAGCCAGCCGGCCGTCACCTGCCACACCAGCTGCAGGGTGCTGCCGTCCGGCACGGCGAGGAACCCGCCGACGGCGACGACCGCGATCACCACGTGCAACCGCATCAGACGACTGGCCACGGCACCCAGGTCACCACGGCCGCGGTGCCCCGCCGGGACACGTCCGGGTGCAGGACGGTTGCGCAGTTGCGGTACCCCGAGATGCCGCCGCAATTATTTGCTGGTAGACAACTATCGTGACGGACGACTACTACACCATCGTCCGCGGCCGCCCCTACCGCGCCGCGGACGGCGTGACCACCGTACGGGTGCGGCTCGACGGCGAATTCGACCTGGCCGCCCGTCCCGCCCTCATCGACGAGCTGACCGCCGCCGCCGGGGACGGCACCCGGATCCTGGTCGACCTGGACCGGGTGACGATGCTCGACTCGGAGGCGATCGGCGCCCTGCTGGCCGGATTCGAGGCCGTCCGGCACGACGCGACCCGGTTCCGGCTGGCCAACGCCCGCGGCGTCGTCCGCCGCGTCCTGGACATCAGCGGCCTGTCCTTCCTGTTCGCCACCGACCCGGCCGCCGGCTGACCGGTCAGCCGGCAGGCCGAGCACCCCGCCTCGGCAGCGAGCCGCGCCCGCTTCCTACGATGACGCCCGCTCGGCGCACCGGCAGGCAGGAGCCGCGCAGGCCTTGCGCCGGAACGCGACGATCATGACCGCCGGTTTCCCGAGCTGAGGGGAACCGGTTGCCGCCCGGACTGGACTTCGGGCGTTTCCCGCCAAAGGCGCAGGGTATGCCGCCATCCCTGGACCGGGAACGGCAAGTGCGGCTCCGCACCGGATCCCTGGCGGACAGCACGCGTTCACCGTCCGGGTGGCGAGTGGCAGACAGTCGGACAAGGGGATCGCATGCGCAGTGACTACGACGTCATCGTGATCGGCGGCGGCGCTGCCGGGCTCAGCGGTGCCCTGACGTTGGCCCGGGCACGACGGTCGGTCGTGGTCGTCGATGCCGGGGCGCCACGCAACGCGGCCGCCCACCGTGTGCATGGCCTGTTGGGGTTGGACGGCATCGCGCCGGCCGAGTTGCTCGACCGCGGCCGCAAGGAGGTCCGGGCGTACGGTGGCGAGGTCGTCCGCGGCGAGGTCGACGCGGTCACCGCGGCCGCCGGAGGGTTCGACGTCCGGCTCACCGACGGCCGCCGGGCTGCGGCGCGTCGGGTCCTCGTCGCCACGGGACTCGTGGATGAGCTGCCGGAGGTCGCGGGCCTGCGGGAGCGGTGGGGACGCGACGTCATCCACTGCCCGTACTGCCACGGCTGGGAGATCAGCGGGATGCCCGTCGGGGTGCTGGCGACCGAGGAGGTCTCGGCGGTCGAGGAGGCGCTGCTGTTTCGGCAGTGGAGCGACGACGTCGTGCTGTTCACCCACACCGGTCCGACACCCACCGCGCAGGACGCGGAGCGGCTCAACGCCCGCGGGGTCCGGGTCCAGGCGGGGAAGGTGTCGGCGTTGGAGGTGGCCGACGACCGGCTCGCCGGGGTGCGGATGAGTGACGGCACCGTCGTCGACCGGGCCGTCCTGGTGGTGTCACCCCGCCTGGTCGTGGCGGCGCGGTTCCTGCGGCCGTTGGGCCTGGTGCCGTGCGAGGAGGAGTCCGGCACCGGCGAGTGCTTCCGGGTGGATGCCACCGGCCACAGCGCGGTCGCCGGCGTGTGGCTGGCGGGCAACGTCTCGGACACGGCTGCCCAGGTGGGGACCGCGGCGGCCGCGGGAGCGACGGCCGCCGCGCACATCAACACCGACCTCGTGGAAGAAGACACCGCACGCGCGGTCCACGCCGCGCGGCGTGAACCCGACCACCTGTCCTGACGCGGCAGACCGCGACACCTGGTCAACCTGCTGAGGTCGGCCGGCCGAGTACCGGCATGTCGTCCACGCGGGTGCCGGGTTGCCACGGCCAGCGGTGGTGGCGATCCGGCCAGACGATCTGCAGCGCCTCCACGACGGCACCCGTGGCCTCGTAGAACTGCGCGGCAACGGGCAGGTGGCGATCCGGCTCGGTCACCGCGACGAGCTCGACCTGGTGGCCCTCGAGAATGTCGCCGGCACGCTGACCTGCCGTGAGCACGCGCCGGCCGGCGATGATCTCCTCGGCAACGGCCTGTAGGGCGGGCCGGGAGATGTCCGGCGGCAACCCGAACAGAATCAGCTCAGGATGCCCGTACCGGGTCAAGCCGACCGTGTACCAGCACGTCTCCAGCGCTGTCGGCTGGGGGACGAACTGAAGGTACAGACCTGAACGCGCGATCGCCTTGCCGATCTCGGCGATTTCGTCTGCCCGTAGTTCAGCCGCCATGGTTCGCCTTCCGCCCGTTCTGTCCGGGCAGCCGACTGTGTGCCCTTCCGGACAGACACCCATACCCGGCAACGCCGGGCCTACACCCGGCCGTCGGATCGACCAGCCCGCCGCAGACCAGGACCGGCCCGGACGATGACGGTGAAGTGCCGCATCGCCCGGGCGCGGCCCAGTGGGTGAGGGTCTGATCAGGAGCCACCTCAGGCGGGTTCAGCCCGGCCGGGCCCGTCGTTCAGGCGGGGATGCACCAGGAAGGGTGGGCGGCGTGCTTCTTGATACCGAGGTCGGCGCAGTCGATGCTGCTGCCCTCGGTGATCTTGACCCACTTCTTGGTGCCGGTCCGGTACTTGAAGACCGTCATGCCGTCGCCCTGCTGCTCGACGGTGGGCGCGGTGAACTCGGCCTTGGCAAGGGTGTTGTTCCAGCAGTTGATGCTGCTCTTCTTGATCTTCCAGCCGGCCGGCATCTTCGCGGCCGCCTGCAGAGCCGCGGCGGTGGCCGTGGAGCAGGCCTTCGCCGGTTTCGCGGTGGTCGCGGCAGCCGGTGCGGCGCTTGCCGCACCAGCGAATCCGACCAGGCTCACCATGGTGGCTCCAGCGACGGCGAGAATCGAAATCCGGGTGCGCATGCGAGTTCCTTCCGAGAACCAGAGAACGAGGGTGCTGGCACACGCGGTGGTTGTCCCGCAGGTGCTGCGGTGAACACACTCCTTGATCCAGTCGGGTTCTCTCAGGCCGGCCGGCGACTGTGGCACCAATACGGGAGAAGATCCACTTCCTGACTTCAGCTGGGGGCGCCGTCCCGCTTGGACCTGGTTCAACCCCACTGACTTGCCCGAGCGCCTCCCGGCGGGTGAGGTGTCAACCCCCGTCAAGTGCCGATGGCCTGCGGGAAGCTGAACACCCGGTCCGGGTCGACCTGATTCTTGATCTCCACGAGCCGGGGGTAGTTGACCCCGTAGTACGCGGTGCGCCAGTCCGGCAGGTCCGGGTCGATGAAATTCTGGTAGGCGCCGCCGGTGACGTACGGTGTCATCGCCTCGCGCAGGCCGGCGAGCCACCGCAGGCCGGCGCCGACCGTGGCCGGATCGTCCCCGTCGGTCCAGGACGTGTCCATGCTGAGCAGGAACAGACCCTCGCGGTGCACGTACGCGGTATCGACCGGCGCGACGTCGTTGACGGCGCCGCCGTAGGCGAACAGTGCGACGCCGCCGCCGTCCGGGTTGGTGCTGGTCGGCCAGCGGTCCACGGCGGAAAGCAGCACCTCGATCGCGTCGGCGGGCAGCGGGTCCCGGACGAAGGACGTCTTCACCGCGAACGCCTCGGCCGACGTGTCGTGCAGCAGGTAGCTCTGCGCCTGCCAGAACGTCCGGTCGGCGATGTCCGCCCGGACCGGGCGGGCCACCGCCAGGACCGGGTCGAGCAGTTCGCGAAGCTCGCCCGCCGGGCCGAGGTGCAACCCGATCGCGGACACCACCGGGTCGGATCCGGCGGTCGCGGCGACACCCAGCCGGGCCGAGAACTCCCGCGGCGCACGCCGCTGCACCTCCTGCATGACCTCCAGCACCTTCTCAGCCGCGGCGCGTTCCCACAGCAGCAGGAAGGTGGAGACGTCGGAGACCTGGGCGGCCTGGAAGGTGGTCGACACGTTGATGCCGAAGTTCCCGCCGCCACCCCCGCGGCAGGCCCAGTACAGGTCGGCATTCTGGGTGGCGTCGCAGGTCAGCAGCCGACCGTCGGCGGTCAGCAGGGTGGTGCTCACCATCGTGTCGGCGGTGAGCCCGAACGCGCGCGAGGTCGCGGCTGTGCCGCCGCCGAGCGCGAGCCCGGTGACGCCCACCGATGCGCCGTTGCCGAGCGGGAAGGCGATGCCGTGCGGTTCGAGAGCGGCGTACACTCCGGCGGTACGTACGCCGCCCTGGATCGTCACGCGGCCGGTGGAGGCGTCCACCGTCACCTCGTCCAGCGCGCTGAGGTCGATGACGAGCCCGCTACCGGTCGAGTAACCGCCGTAGCTGTGGCCGCCGCCGCGGGCGACGACCGGCAGGGCGGTGTCGCGGGCCCAGGCCAGCACCAGCCGAAGATCGGCGACGTCGGCCGCGCGGACCACCGCGGCCGGCACGGTGGCCGCATGCCGGGTGTTGAACGGCGTGCTGGACTCCCGGAACCCGGACTGATCCGGACGCAGGACCCGACCGCGGACGCCGGTTTCCAGGGCGCGCCAAGCGGCGGCGCTGACGGTGGGCACTCACCCCACCTCTTCGAGGTACGAGACGCCGGTGGCGGCGTGGGGGCCGTACCGTTCCCAGTTCTCGCGCAGCCGCAGCGGGCCGTCGCCGGTGGCGATCGGCGTGTTCAGCGCGCGTCCGCAGATCACCTCGCCGCTGTTCAGCACCATGGTGTAGCCCAGGTGCAGCGTTCCGTCGCTCTGCCGGATGCCGGTGATCGAGCCGCGGCGCACCTCACCGCCGGAGAAGTCGGCCCAGACCACGTCGCCCTGTTGGTGATAGGTGGCGACGGTGCCGTCGGCGTCGCCCGGCTTACGGAACCGCCGCCCGTCGTAGTCGATCATGACGGCTGGGCGGCACGGTCGAGGAAGGCGGCCGCCGTTGCGCCGTCCCACCAGATCGCGTAGTAGGAGAAGTCCTGGTCACTGTCGTTCTCCACATGGTGTTCCAGCCCGGGCCGCATCGTCAGCAGGTCACCGGCCACGATGCTGTGCCGTTCACCGGACGCGGTGACCAGGACGCCGCGACCGGCCATCCCGATGAAGATCTCCCGTTCGGGATGGGAGTGGGTGTCGGTCACGTCGCCCGGGCGCAGCACGCACCAGGCACCCTCGAACGGCGTGTCCACGCCGGGCCACGGCTGCAACAGCTTGAGGTCCAGCCCGTGCGCGCGGGCGAGGTCGTCGGGTTCCTGGCGGCGAACCTGCACGCCGCCGCTTTCCGCTCCGGTCACAGTTCTGCTCCGTTCGCTGGTCATCGTCGCCCGGCCTCGGGTGTCGGGAGGATTCCGGCCTCGCGGGCCTCGCGCATGATCGCCTCCCGGTCGCGCCAGTGCGACCAGAACGCTCCGGTGTACCCCAGCTGACTGAGGCTGGTCAGGAACGGGTTGTCGGCGTAGTTGTTGTCGATCTCGCTGGTGCCGCCGAGTGTCGGCAGCATGACCCGGTGGTGCTCGGCGGGGTCGACGAGATCCCAGAGCCGTTCGACAGTCCGTTCCCACTGCACGGACGGGTTGGTGACGTCCTCGGCCAGGCCCGGCGAGAGATAGCAGACCAGCCGGAAGTCGCCGTGTTCATCGAACATGAACTGGCGTTCGTACTCGGCCGGCCCGGAACAGGCGGCCAGCGGTTTGAGCACGATCGGTTCGGTCGCCGTGTTGGACTGCAGCCCGGGCGCGGTGCGTACCCCGTCGCACTGCTGAGCGAGATCGACCCCGAGCGGAATGTACGGGAACAGCCGCAGCCCGAGTGAGAAGCCGGTGACGGTGGCGTCCAGGGCCATGAAGGCATCGACGCACTCGCGCATCGTCTCCATCGTCTCGCCGGGCATCCCGAACAGCGCCTCGACCATGGTCTTCAGGCCGTTCTCGTGGCACAGGCGGACCAGCCGTTCGGTATCGGCGAACGTGTAGTACGTGCTGCCGCCGCCGGTGACCTTCCAGCCCTGCAGCAGGTCGGCGCGGATGTGGTCGGAGCCGACGTTCACGCCCTGGCAACCGGCCTCGGCGAGCAGCCCGGCGAACTCCTCGTCGAAGGGTGAGGGCTGGCAGTAGACCCACAACCGCAGGTCGTTGAGCGGGTTGCCCGAGTCGGCCCGCTTGCGCCGCACGATCTCGCGCAGCACGCTCTTGGCATGGGCGATCGACAGGTTGAACTCGCTGTCGGTGGTGTGCAGGTCGAGCACGCCCTGCTCGGTGAGCGACTGCATCTCGTCGACGACGGCGGCGACGTCCCGCCGGCCGAACCGATTGCCCTTCGCATTCGGCTCGACGCAGTGCGCACACCGATAGGTGCAGCCGTTCTTGGTCAGGATGCTGCCCAGGCCGCCCCCGTGGTAGTGCTGCAGATTGTCCACCTTGTACGGCTGGCCCGACCGGCGCCGGTAGGAACCGGACCGCTCGACCTGCCACACCCGGTCCTCGCCGTCGGCCGTCGGTGACACCGGTGCCGACAGGCCGTGCGGCAGGCGTAGCACCGGCGGCGGCACCCGGGTGACGCCCTCGGGCGTGTTGCGGATCAGGCCGGGCACGGTGGCGGGATCGCGGCCGGTGGCGACGGCGTCGGCCAGGTCGACCAGGATCTGCTCGCCGGGGCCCTTGACCCCGAAGTCGACGCCGAAGTACTCCACGAGGGCGAACGGCATCGTCGAGAAGCCGATGCCGCCGCAGACCAGGGGCGCGTCGGACAGCCGCATCACCTCGGTGATGATCTCCTTGTGCTCACCGACGAACGGGCGCTGCTCGAGGGCGTACACCGTGTCGGTGTTCCGCACCGACACCCCGACCAGCAGTGGGGTGCGTTCCGCGAAGTATTCCGCCAGGAACGACTTCCACTCGTCCCGGCGGAACGTCAGGTCGAGTACGTCGACGTCGAACCCCGCCTGCTCCAGGGCGGTGGTCAGCACGTCCAGCCCGTACGGGGCAATCGGGGGGAACACCTTGTTGGGGTTCACCAGTGTGATCAGACCGCTGCTCATCGTCGCCTCCTCAGACGATGCCGAGGCAGATGCCGAACTCGGGCCTCGAGTCGAGCAGGTACGCCCCGGCGGACTGGAGGATGCGATCCTGTGCGATCAGGTGCTGGCACATGGTGGTGGTGTCGCGCAGCCACCGGTCCATCGGTGAGCTGCGGTTGATCGACCAGGCCTGGAGCAGGTCGTACAGGCGATCGACGATGCGCCGGGAGGTGCGGAACGCGTGCACCCACGAGGTGGGGCAGGCGGCTCGTTCCCACCGGGTCAGGTCGTCGAGGGTGCCGCCGGCCGACAGGACCTCCCATTGCCGGGTCATGGCCGTGTAGACGCCGGCGCGGGCGGCGTTGTACTCGGCCTCGCACTCGGCCAGGGTGACCTGGACGCGGAAGCTGTCGGCCCAGGCGGTCCCGGTCATCCGGTCGGTCCGTCGCAGTGAGATCTCGCGGGCGTGGTCCAGCGCGGCGCGGGCCACCCCGAGGGGAACCCCGCACATGGTCCGGGTGAACGAGTCGGGCTGGGCGAGGGGGCCGGGGGTGCCCTTGACGGTGTCGAAGGTGAGGGTGTGCTCCTCGGGGACGTAGACGTCGGTCATGGTGTAGTCGCTGCTGCCGCTGCCGCACAGTCCGGTGGTGTCCCAGTTGTCCAGGACCTGGACGTCGGATCGGGGGACCAGGAACTGCCGTGACTCGTGCGGGTTGCTGCCGTCGGGGCTGGCGTACGGTTCGCCGTCCTGGAAGACGAAGGCGCCCGACATCACCCAGTCGCTGTGGTTCACCCCGCTGCCGAACGACCACCGGCCGGACAGCCGGTACCCGCCCGGTACCCGTTCGGCCCGGCCGGACGGCTGGAGCAGGCCGGCCACGACCATGTCGATGCTGGAGAACATCCCGCGCGCCACGCCCGGGTCCAGGAAGCGGCTGTAGATGCCGCTGTTCGCCCCGATCACCGCACACCAGGCGGCCGAGGCGTCACCGTACGCCAGGGCCTCGATGATCTGAATCTGCTCCATGGAGGTGAGCCCGGGGCCTTCGCGCTCCGGGCCGAAACACATCCGGAAGACGCCGGTGCCGCGCAGCAGCTCGACGACGTCGGCGGGCAGTGTGCGGGCCTTTTCGATCTCGGCCGCCCGCTCGCGCAGTACGGGGGCCAGGGCTTTCGCGCGGTCGAGGATTTCGGCTGCCGTCCGGGGTGGTGAGATGACCGGCACCTGCGTCGTGGTCATGGCGGTACTCCTAGGTCGGGTTTCAGCGGACGATGCCGAGGCAGATGCGGAATCTCGGCGGCCGGCCCAGCAGATAGGCTCCGGCGGACTCGAGGATCGCGTCCTGGGCACTGAGGTTCTGGCACATGGTGGTGGTGTCGCGCAGCCACCGGTCCATCGGTGAGCTGCGGTTGATCGACCAGGCCTGGAGCAGGTCGTACAGGCGGCCGACCACCCGGCGTGAGGTGCGGAAGGCGTGCAGCCAGGCGATCGGGGACGCCGCCCGCTCGTCGAGCGTGAGATCGTCGAGGGTGCCGCCGGCCGACAGGACCTCCCATTGCCGGGTCATGGCCGTGTAGACGCCGGCGCGGGCGGCGTTGTACTCGGCCTCGCACTCGGCCAGCGTGACCTGGACGCGGAAGCTGTCGGCCCAGGCGGTCCCGGTCATCCGGTCGGTCCGTCGCAGTGAGATCTCGCGGGCGTGGTCCAGCGCGGCGCGGGCCACCCCGAGGGGAACCCCGCACAGGCTGCGCATGAACGAGTCGGGCTGGGCGAGGGGGCCGGGGGTGCCCTTGACGGTGTCGAAGGTGAGGGTGTGCTCCTCGGGGACGTAAACGTCGGTCATGGTGTAGTCGCTGCTGCCGCTGCCGCACAGTCCGGTGGTGTCCCAGTTGTCCAGGACCTGGACGTCGGATCGGGGGACCAGGAACTGCCGTGACTCGTGCGGGTTGCTGCCGTCGGGGCTGGCGTACGGTTCGCCGTCCTGGAAGACGAAGGCGCCCGACATCACCCAGTCGCTGTGGTTCACCCCGCTGCCGAACGACCACCGGCCGGACAGCCGGTACCCGCCCGGTACCCGCTCCGCGTGCCCGGCGGGAGCCAGGACACCCGCCGTGATGGTGTCCAGCGTCGGATAGATCTTCTCGGCGACCGCGCGTTCCAGGAAATTGCTGAGGAGGCCGGTGTTGGCGCCGATGATGCCGCACCAGGCGGCGGAGGCGTCACCGTACGCCAAGGCCTCGGCCACCTGGGTCTGCTGCATGGAGGTGAGCTGCGGGCCGCCCCAGTCCTCGCCGAAACACATCCGGAACACGCCGGTGCCGCGCAGCAGCTCGACGACGTCGGCGGGCAGGGTGCGGGCCTGTTCGATCTCGGCCGCCCGCTCCCGCAGCAGCGGGGCGAGAGCCTTGGCGCGGTCGAGGACATCGTCCGCGGAGAGCGTGGTCGGGGTCATGTGTTCACAGCTCCTCGGAGTCGACGTCGAGCAGACCGGCCGGCATGGCGAACGGGGTCTGCCCGTCCGGCGGCCCGACCGGGTCGCCGGTGAGATGCACCAGGGCCGCCGCCGCGGCGAGCCGGTCGAGGCAGGTCGCGGTGTCGTCGGCCGCACACACCACGAACGAGTGCCGCGCCAGGTAACCGCCTGGCGGCAGGCGCAGCAGGGCGCCGGGTTCGGCCATCGGTGCCGCCGCGACCAACCCGGGCGCCGCGTCCGGGACGGTGATCGACCGCAGGACGCAGTCCTGTTCGGGGTAGCCGAACCGGATGCCGGCCACCATCCGGCGGGTCGCCGTCAGGTGCGGCCGCTGCCCGGTCGCCACGTCGAAGAGCACCTCACCCGGTTCGATGCCGGTGGCGGTCCGGCCCAGGAACGGGATCAGGTCGCCGCCGAGCCGGCCGTTCACCTCGATGATCAACGGCCCTTGGGGTGTCAGGCGCAGCTCGGTGTGGGTGATGCCGTCCTCGACGCCGAGCGCCCGGTGCGCGCGGGTGAGCACCTGCATCAGGTCGCGGTCGGCCAGCAGCGGGTCGGCGGCGTCGACCAGATGGCCGGTCTCCTCGAAGTACGGTTCCTCGCCGCTCTGCTTGCGAGCCACGAACATCGGCAGGTACTCGCCCTTGTGCACGGCGCCGTCGACGCTGATCTCGGGACCGCGGGCGTACTGCTCGACGATCACACAGGCCCGGTACGGTCCGGGATCCACCTCGCTCGCCGACAGCGCGACCCGGAAGCCGTCGTCCAGTTCGGACTCGTCGGCGGCCAGCACCACGCCGATGCTGGCGCCCATCGCGCGGGGCTTGAGCACCACCGGGTACCCGATCCGCGCGGCGGTCGCGCGGGCCTCCTCGACGGTGTGGGTGAGCCCGAAGGCCGGCTGGTGCAGTCCGGCCGCGGTCAGCTCGGCGCGGGTCCGTTGCTTGTCGCGGCAGCCCTGTACGCCGGCCTCGGACAGTCCGGGCACCCCGAGCTCGGCGGCGATCAGGCCGGCGTCGAGCACGAGCGGCTCGTCCCAGCACATCAGCGCCACGATGCGGCGGCGCGCGGCGATCCGGTCGACGGCCTCGCGCATCGTCCGGGTGTCGAACACGTCGGCGACCACGATCTCGTCGAAATACTCGCTCTGCCAGGTCGGCCGCAGGTTGTTGACCAGCACCATGTCGAGGCCGGCCTCCTCGGCGCGGCGCCGGATCGGTCGGATCAGGTACTCGCGATACACCTTCAGGCCGCTGCCGATGACCAGCAGCGTGCCCCGGTCCGTTGCCGGGCGGGTGTCGATGCGGACGAGATCGGCTGCGGTCCGCGCCCGCCGTAGCGCCTGGCCGGCGTCGGCGCCGGTGGCCATGACGATGCCGGCCCGGTCCCAGGAGCTGCGCACGGCGGGGGACAGCTGCCCCGGCTCGACGGTGACCTGGACCAGGAGCACCCCGTCGACGGCGCGGGCCTCCTCGACCCCGCTGACCTGTTCGACCAGACCGGGCGTGGCGGTCAGGAAGTGCACCGCGGCCCCGCCGGTCGCCCGCTGCGGCAGGCCGGCCGTGACGTCGGCCCCGCTCATCATGGCGTAGTAGCAGCGCAGCAGGTCCATCGGATACGCGGCTTCGATGAGGTCGACGATCCCGTCCCCGGGCAGCCGGCCGGCGCACTCCACCAGATACGGCGTGCCCTGCGAGACGATCCATTCGCAGTGCACGGCCCCGGTGCCGAAGCCGGTCGCCGCGACGACGTCGGTGGTGTGCGAGCCGAGCAGCGCGGCGAGCTCACGGGGAATGTCCGCCGGAACGATGTGGGCCAGCTCCACCGGTCGTGGTCCCGGGTACAGCCGCTTGCCGGTCACGTTGGTGAACAGTGGTACGCCGTCGCGGACGAGCATCTCGACGCTGTACTCGTCGCCGGCGACGTACTCCTCGACCAGCATGCGCACGTCCATCGGCCGGTCGGGCACGAAGATGCCCTCGTCCTGTCGGCCACAGCGCTCCCAGGCCGCCGCGACGTCACCCGTATCGTGGATCACCTCCGTGCCCACCGAGGCCTGGCGGTTGGCCGGCTTGAGCACCACCGGCCCGGTTCGCCCGGCCAGGAACGCCGCCACGTCGTCCGGTCCGGCGACCTCGGCGCTGGCTGGGTTGACGATCCCCGCCGCCCGGGTCACCTCCCGCAGCATGATCTTGTCCCGCATGATCGCGGCAGCACCGCTGCCGGCGCCGGGAAGGCCGTAGCGTTCGCTGAGGCGGGCGGCGAACGGGGTGGCGTATTCGATGGCCGGGATGACCGATGCCGGGTCCAGGCCGGGATGGGCGTCGAAGAATTCGTCGGCCGCTCCCGGCCGCAGGTACTCCCAGGCGATCAGGTCGCGGACGAACGGGACGCCGTCGAGGTGCGCGCGGACGGCACGCTTGCGGATGACGTCGGGTTCCTCGACATAGACGACCGAACCGGCAGGCTGGAAGCGGGCGACAGCGGCCAGGGTGACGCCGACGTAGCCGACGACCACCACCGGCCGGCCGGTCCCGGGCTGGACGTTCATGAGGTCTCTCCTGCGGTCTCGGTCGCGGAGGCGGGAACCGGTTCGGCCGTGCGGCGCAGCGCAAGGACGGCGAGGACACCGGCGATGCCGTTGATGAAGGCGCACAGCAGCCAGAACGGGCTGCCCAGCGCGTGCCAGGTGAGGACTCCGAACAGCGGCCCGATCGTGGCGGCCAGCCCGGCGACCGACTGCATGGTGGCGATGTACCGGGCCTTCACGACGGGGTGGAACGTGGCAGGGTGGGCGAACATGCTCGGCCCCGCGATCATCAGGCCGCCCACGGACAGCACGACGCCGATGATGAAGATCCCGCCCCACCAGGCGGCCAGGACGAACACCGCCAGCCCGATCGAGTCGAGCAGGTGCCCGAGGCCCACGGCCACGGTCTTCGGCAGCCGGGTGACGTACGTGGTGATCTTGAGCTGGGCGAGGATGACGACCAGCGACGATACGGTCAGGACCGCGCTGTACAGGGCGGCCGGGTAGTGCTCGGCCACGATCGCCAGGGGCAGGGCACTGGTCGACTGGGTGTAGGCGATCGTGCCGAGGAAGACCGCGGCCAGGTAGCACAGGAACTTCCGGTCACGTACCAGCAGGGCGTAGACCTCGCGGCCGGTGGCTTTCGGTGCCGCATCGGTCTCCGGCTCGCTGTCCGGTGTCAGGCCGACGGCCCGGGGGAGTACGAAGAACGCGAACGCCGCGTACAGCAGCGCGGTGGCGCCGTCGAACCAGTAGAGCAGGTCCCAGTCGACGAGGATCAGCCCGGCGGCTATGAGCGGCGCGAGGGCGGCTCCCAGATTCAGCGCGGTCCGCATCATCGAGAACGCCATCACCTGGTGTTCCTCCGGCATCAGATCGCTGATCATCACCGCGGCGGCCGGCCGGTACGCCTGGGTTGCCAGGCCCGCCAGCGCCACCACGACCATCAGCGCGGCCACGACTCCGGTGTGGGTGACCCACGGGATCACCCACACCGTCGGGCCGGCGACGGCCATCGCGGTGACGATGGTCAGCCGCGCGCCGACGCGGTGGGTCAGCTCGCCGCCGACCATCGTCCCGAAGATGGAGCCGACGCTGTAAGCGGCCAGGCACAGGGCGGCGGTACCCGCCGACTGCCCGCGGAACGCCAGATACAGCACCAGGAAGGTCTGGACGAACGCACCGAGCTGGTTGATGAACACACCGGTGAGGAGATGTCGGACCGGGGTGGGGGTGATTCGCAGGGTGGCGATGACTCCCGGTTGTGGGTTGTCGCTCACGGGTGCGCTCCTGTCTGACTTGTTCGCGGGTCTCTCACAGGGCCTCGCTCAGGGCCTGCACGATGCGGTCGGCGACCAGCGGCGCCGTGGAGAAGCCGCTGCCCCCGCACGCGGCGCGTGACCACACGGTCGGGCCGGCTCGGACGAGCAGGGCCCCGCCGCCGGCCGCCGCCGCGGCGTAGTGGCAGTCCTTCACGCCGACGACGGTGTACCGGCCTGCGTCGCGCACGATCCGGGCGGCGAGGACCCGCTGCGTCCACCGGGGCGCCGGGTCGTCCGGCCGGACGGTGCTCACCACCCGGCACACCGCATCCGTGCTGAGCTTGAGCAGCGTCCCGGCACCGGAGGGCACCAGCCAGGCCCGCCGGTCCGGCCCCAGCCCCCCGGCCGCCGGGGCACCGTTCCACCAGTGCCGCAGGTCGTCCGGCGGGCGCAGGTACACCATCGTCTGCCGGTACAGCACCACCGGGCTGTCGACCAGGTCGCGGGTCCAGGCGCCGGCCGCCACCAGGATCAGATCGGCGCCGAGGACCCGCCCGGAGGCGAGCCGCACCCGGCCGGTCTGCGTGTCCACCGTGGAGACGGTCTGGCCCGGGCACAGCTGCACGGTGTCCTGCCCGGCGAGCCAGCGGGCCGCGGCGCGCAGCACCCGGGCGGCGAGCAGCACCCCGGCGTCGTGTTCCTTCAGACCCACCGAGCCGGCCGGAAGGACCATGTGCGGCAGTTCACCCGGGTCGACCACCTCGACCGCGGCGCCGGCCGCGGTCGCCTCGGCGGCCAGCGCGTCCACCTGGTCGCGTGGCCTGCTGGTGACCACACCGACCCGGCGGAACAGGGTGCCGCCGAGCAGCGCCTCCAGTTCCCGCCAGCGACGGCGAGCCGTGAGCAGCTGCCCGGTGGCCTGCGGGTCGCCGGCGATGAACGCCCGGAACGCGCGGTGCTGGTCGTACGAGGCGGCCCCGGGATCGGGGGCGCCGCCACGGTCCAGCACCGTCACCCGGTATCCGGCGCGGGCACAGGCGACCGCGGTCAGTAGACCGGTCACCCCGGCACCGACGACGAGCACCCGGCGGGTCCGGGCCACGATCGTCACGCCGCCGACAGGGCGAGCAGCGGCATCGACCGGGGCATGATCCGGGTGGCCCGCGGCCGGTCCGGAATGGTGGTGTCCGGCAACGCCTGCTCCGCCAGATCGACCAGGATCGGCGCGGCGCACCGCAGGAACATCTCGACCTCGTGGCAGAAGTCGCCGGCGTCGTCCGCGCCGGCCTCCCACCGGTCCAGCCGGGACAGCTGCTCGGTCAGGGTGAACGCGGCCGCGCTGATGCTGAACCGGCGCGGCGCGAGATCCCCGCCGAACCGTCGCATCATCAGCAACGCCCGATCCCGGGAGGCCTGCGACACCGGCAGCGGCCCGCGTCCGGCCAGGGCGTTGACTCTCCGGGCGACCCGGTTCCACGGCTCGACCAGCCGTTGCCCGGTCACCCGGTCCATGGCGGAGCGGGTGAAGTTGGTGCGCTGGAACTCCGGCCCGGTCGAGGCCAGGTAGAAGCGGATGAGGTCGCGCGGGACCTCGGCGGCCAGCTCCCGGCCGGTCACCAGATGTCCGCGGCTGGTGGAGAACTTGTCGCTGTCCAGCTCGTAGAACTCGTTGGTGATGAACTGCTCGGGCAGAACGTATCCGCCCAGCGCCAGCAGCATCGCGGTGCCCACCACCACGAACGCGTAGGTGGCGTCCGAGCCGAAGAAGTAGACGACCCGGCCGTCGGCGCCGGCGTCCCACAACTCGTCCTCGCCGGTCGGTATCTCGCCCCGCGCCTCCGCCGCCAACGCGGTGCACCGCATGCTCCAGGCGATCGTCTCGGCGTCGGAGTAGATGACCTGCCCGGCGACCTCGGGGAACGGCGCCTCGATGCCCCAGGAGATCGGCAGCGTGACCGGATAGTCCGGCAACGGCCGGGACAGCATCTCCTCCATCATCCGGGCCAGCCGTGGCCGCATCGTGGGTCCGTGCTTCTCGAAGTACGCGGTCAGCCCCGCCCGGTACTCCTCGACCGGCAGGACCAGGACGCTCGCCTCGCGCAGCTCCACGACGTCGCCGGGGTCGAGGGTGGACCGCGGATCGATCAGGTCGCCGGAGGCCACCCAGGTCCCGCAGCTCTCGCACAGACCCGCGCAGCCGTCGGCGAGGCACACCGGGCAGCTGCCGCGGACGTACGCGTCGGTGAGGTATTCACCGGTGCGGGCCACGTACGGGAAGCGGACCGGCCGTAGCCGCAGTTTGCCCAGGCTGTGCAGACGCTCGAAGAACGCGATGACCGTCTTGACGTACCGGTCGTCGAACGTGACGAACCCGTCGGCCTGTACCCGCAGCGTGGCGAGGCTTTCGCGGACCAGCCCCGCCGCGCGCTCGCGCAGCTCCTCCGGTGCCTCGTCCAGTCGCCGGGCCGTGGTGACGATGTAGTTCTGGGTCGAGTGGATCCCGGTACCGAACAGCACGTCCCGGCCGACGGCCCGGGCGTACCGGGTGCAGATGTCGGCGGCCAGGAACGGCCCGGCCAGATGGCCCAGATGCAGATCACCGTTGGCGGTCGGGCCGGGCGCGACGATCATCAGCCGCTCGGCCATCAGGCGACCGTCTGCTCGGCGCGGCGGGCCAGCAGGTCCTCGAGGATGTCCTGCGAGCGGTGGGCCAGCACGCTGATCAGCGAATCGGCGATGCCGTGCGTCTGCTCGTTGAAGCCCTGCAGATACAGCGCGCCCCACGCCGAGTCGCCGATGTCGACCCGGTAGGAGCGGCTGACCGTGACGCTGTCCAGGCCGATCCGGTCGGCCAGGTCCCGCATCATCCGGGGCATCCGCTGGTCGTACCCGGTGCCCAGCAGTACCACGTCGCAGCGCAGCGGCTCGGTCTTGCCGCTGGTCCGGTCGCGCAGGTCCAGCACCACGTCCTCGCCGTCCATGGTGGCCCCGACGACCTCGCACATCGGGCGGATCGACGAGCGTTGCGGTCCGACGAACTTCTGCTGATACTGCATCGTGTAGAGCTCGTCGAGGAACGGCGGGGCGAGCCCGGCGTAGTTGGTCAGGCGCATCTCGTCGAGGATCTGGGCACGGGTCTCCGGTGCGCTGGAGTAGAACTCGTCGACGAACGACGGGAAGAACAGTTCGTTGACGAACTTGCTGGTCTGGTAGTTCTGCAGCCCGACCGAGCGGATCACCCAGGTCGACTGGCACATCGGCAGGTTCTGGTGCAGGGCGTAGAACATCTCGGCCGAGCTCTGGGCTCCACCGACGACCACCGCCCGGACGGGCCGGTCGTCGGGGATCTGGCCGATCCGGCTCTGGAACTTGGTGCTGTGGATGACCCGATCGGCCGGGAGCGTGCTGAAGACCTCCGGAATATGCGGGTCTCGTCCGCCCCCGATGACCAGGTCGCGGCAGCGGATCGTGTCGCCGTCGGTCAGGGTGACCTGCCAGCCGGCGATCGAGCCGTCGGCGGCGACGGTCGCCTCGATCGCCGACGCCCGCGCGTTGTAGCGGATGCGTACGCGCTCCAGGCTGGACGCCGCCCACTGCAGATAGTCGGACAACTCCCACCGGAACGGGTGGAAGGTCCCCATGTTGACGAACTCGTTCAGGCGGCCGCTCTCGTGCAGGAAGTTGAGGAACGAGAACCGGCTGCGCGGGTTGCGCAGCGTCACCAGGTCCTTGAGGAACGACACCTGGCTGCGGGCCCACGGCATCAGCAGGTTGCGCTGCCATTTGATGTCCGGGCTCTGTTCCAACAGCATCGTGCTGCCGGCCAGATCGGCCGGGCCGGAGTCCTCAAGCGCTACTGCGAGAGCCAGATTGGCCGGCCCCGCGCCGATCGCCAGAATGCCGACCTCATGGTCTGTCATGCATCTCACCTCGACTTATCGCTCGTGCCCGCGATCGGCTCGTTCCGGTGCGGAACCGTTGTCGACCGCCGCACCCCGATCGTCTGGGGTACCCCTGGAACACCCGCAGGAAGGACCGCTGGAACCGGCCGGGAACTCAGACTGGAACAGGCTGCGGGCACAAGGCGGCCCCCGGTTCGTCCGTACGGAGGAACCGGGGGCCGGCAGAGGAGATGGAAGGCCGTCAGGTCAGCGTGGCGGGCCGGCCGGCAGTGCCAGGGACAGGGCGAGCGACTCGTCCAGGAACATCAGGCCGCGCTGGCGGAACTCGTCGAACGCCTCGCGGATCTCGTCCGGGGACAGGCGCCCGCCCAGCCGTTCGTGGGCCGCGGCAGCACCGATCGGCCGGTCGCTGCACAGCGTGTACAGATCGGCGATCGGCCCCTCGAACGTGTAGGTGCCCTCGGTACCCGGGCGCCGGCCGTCATAGATCTGGATCACTCCCGGCGACGACCAGAAGGTCAGCGTCGGCCGGTTGCCGCCGTCCCAGGCCGCGACCCAGTCGGCCACCCCTTGGCGTACGCCGTCGTAGGCGTGCTCGGGCAGCGCGCCGGGCAGGTCGTACTCGAAGAAGTAGGCGGTCCGGCGCAGGTCCACCTCGTCGGGGTAGACATAGGTGTACGCCCGTTCCGGGGTCTTCGTCGGCGATGCGGTGAACAGCGGGCTGAACCGCTCGATCCACAGCCGCCCGGCGCTGGACGGCGGGGCGAGGTGCACCAGGTGCGGCAGCACCGCGGCCTGGTCGCGGTAGTCCTCCTCGGTCTCGCCCGGGAAGCCCCAGAGGATGTTCCAGCCGCACCCGACGCCGTAGTAGGCGGCCCAGCGCAGCAGGTTGACGTTCTGCGCGGCGCGGACCCCCTTGTTCATCAGCCGCAGGACGTTCGAGCTCAACGATTCGATGCCCGGTTGGATCCCGGTCACCCCGCCCTGGGCCAACGCGCGGACCTGACTGCGGTTCAGGTTCGCCTTGACCTCGTAGAAGATGTCCAAGGTGACGCCGGCCCGCGCGAGCACCGGGAACAGGTCCGACAGATAGGCCATGTCGACGATGTTGTCCACGCCGTGGAACCGGAAGCTGCGGTACCGGCGGGCCTGGGCGACCAGTTCGTCGGCCACCCGCTGCGGGGACTTCGACCGGAACTGCATGCTGGAGCCGTTGAGCCCGCAGAAGGTGCAGTGGTGCTTCTCGCCCCACCAGCAGCCGCGAGCGGTCTCGAAGGGAATCGGTACGGGGCTCGGGCCGGTACGGGGCAGCACGCCGAGCCGGCCGGCCCGCTCGAAATACTCGGTGTAGTCCGGCAGCGGCTGGTCGTCCAGGTGGCGTAACGGCGGGGCCGGTGGCGTGACCACGACGTCGCCGCCGTCCCGGTGCACCACACCCGGGACGGCGCCGGGGCTGGCCCCGGCGACCAGGCAGTCCAGCAGCCGGGGGAGGGCGGCATCGGCCTCCCCGACCACTGCCAGGTCGATGCAGCCCACCGCGCGGACCCATTCCGGGCCCATCTCGCCGTCGAAGTTGGCGCCGCCGAAGATGGTGACCAGGCCGGGGTAGCGCTGCTTGAGCCGGCGGGCCAGGGCGAAGGACGCGGTGTTCTGCTGGAACGTGGTGGTGAAGCCGACCGCCCGGGCGCCGTGGAAGACCGGGTCGGCGGCGAGCGCGTCGAGGTAGGCCGGCGCGTCCTCGTGCCGGACCCGCAGCAGCCGATCGCGCCACGTCGACTCGTCGGCGCCCCCCAGCTCCGCCAACTCGGCGGCGTAGTCGTCCAGCAGCTTGCCGTTCGGGTCCGGGGCGGTGGACCCGAACGCCTCCACCGAGAACAGCCAGTCCGCGACCATCCGGGCCCGCCGCCCGGCCAGGAGGTGGTAATACTCGGCTCCCAGCCGGGCGGCGAAGTCGAGGTTCCCGTGCAGGGTCTGCGCCGGGTAGCCGTGCTGCCGCAGGATCGCCGCGAGCAGGCCGATCTGAATGGAGGGCCAGCCGGTCTCCAGGAACGGCATCGCCACCAGCACCACCGGCCATTGCGCCCGTTGCCCGGCATCCGGGTGGGCGAGCCCCACCGGGGTGGCAGGGACGTCCTTGCTCACCAGCGGCAGTTCGGTACCCACAGCCGTTAGTCCCCCAGAACGATCTGGACGGTGAGGCCGTCGTCGCTCTGCGCGGGCCCCGCGACGAAGGCCGACTGGAACTGGTCGTGGATGGACGGCGCCGGGTCGGCCGCGGCGGCCCCGCCGCTCAGGACCGCTCCTGCGGCGAGGCCACCCAGGATGACGACCGCGGCCCGCCGGCCGCGCCTGGTCACGGTGTCCTTCTCCGAGTCTTCCTGCGACACTTTCTCACCTTTCGTTAGCGGCGCCACCGGCGCCGTGAGCGTCCAACCGTGCCTGGAGGAGCACGGCGTCGGGGTGGCCGAGCTCCTCCAAGATCGTGCGAGCCTGCTCCCATCGGCTCCGGGCCTGGTCGATGCGACCGGATGCCTGCTGGGTGTCGCCGAGGCGCTGCAGGGTGATCGCCACCTCGTAGCGGTCACCGAGCTCACCCCACCGGGCGAGCGCCTGCGCATAGGAGTCGAGCGCCTCGTCGTAGTGGCCGAGGTGGTGATGGGCGTTGCCGAGGATGGCCCAGGTGTCGGCCTGGCCGGGCCAGTTGCCCTCGCGGTGCAGGCGCAGCGCGTCGTGGCAGTGGCGCATCGCCGCGTCGTGGTCGCCGAGCCGGCTGTAGTACCAGCCGACCCAGCTCAGCGCGTCGGCCTTACCCATCCGGTCGCCGGCCTCGTGGAACTGGCACAGGGCCCGGGTGGCCCGCCGCAACGCCTGCTCGTACTCGCCCCGGTGTTCCAGTCCACGGGCGATGTCGAGCAGCAGCCGGCCCTGCCGGGACCTGTCACCGAGCTGGTCGAACAGGTGCAGCGCCCGCTCCGCGTGGGTGTCGGCCTCCGCGATCAGGCCGAGGTGACGGCAGGCGATGTTGAGCAGCTGATGCGCCTGCGCCACGCCGGCCCGGTCGCCGAGCTGGCGGCTGGCGAGCAGGGCGGCCCGCAGGCAACGGGCCCAGCTGTGGAACTGGCCCTGGTAGTTGAGGAACGCGGTGACCGTCCAGGTGAGGCGGCTCGTGTACGCGGTGAATCCGGCTCCGGTGGCATGGGCGATCGCGTTCAGCAGCACCGGTTGTTCGGCGGTGAACCAGGCCAGTGCCTCGTCCGGGCCGGCGAAGGCCAGCACCGTGGCGTCCGGCCCGGGAGGATCGACGACGATCGGTGTGCGGTACGGATACAGGGTGCGGTCGGCGGCATGCGCCGAATGCAGGTAGTGGTCGAGCAGCCGTTCGGTCGCCGCCTGCCGCTCGGTCACCGATTCCTCCTCCTCGACCTGCTCGGCCGCGTACGCCCGCAGGAGGTCGTGGAAGGTGAAACGGCCGGGTGTGTGCTCCTCGATCATGTGGGCGCCGGACAGTTCGGCCATTATCCGGCGGGCCTGTCGCGCCGGGACCCCGGCGAGGCTGGCCGCGGCCGGTGCGGTGATGTCCGGTCCCGGGTGCAGCCCGAGCAGTCGGAACAGCCGGGCCGCCGGGGCGCTGAGCTGGTGGTACGACCAGGACAGGACGGCCCGCGCGTCGGTGCTCTCGGTCTCGCCGATGAACGCGTCCAGCACGTCGGCCCGGGCCGGGCGCAGTTCCTCGGCCAGCGCGGACAGCCGGTACCGCGGGTGCGGTGCGGCCCGGGAGGCCACCAGGGCCAGCGCCAGGGGGAGCCGGGCGCAGGCCGCGACCACCGCGGCCGCCGCCAGCGGCTCGGTGGCCACCCGCTCGGGACCGATCCGGCGGCTCAGCAGTTCCGTGGCCTCCTCGGCGGTCGGCAGCTCCACGGTCACCGGGACGGCGCCGGCCGCGACCAGGCCGGAGAGCCGGCTGCGGCTGGTCACCACGACCATGCAGCCGGGCGTCCCGGGCAGCAAGGGGTGTACCTGCTCGGTGTTGCGGGCGTTGTCCAGCACCAGCAACAGGCGCATACCGGCGAGCAGGCTCCGGTAACGGGCGGCCAGCTCATCGACCGTACCCTCGATCTGCTGCGTACCGACCCCGAGCGCGTCGAGGAGACCACGCAGCACCTCGGCCGGCCGTGCGACCGACCCGGACGGGTCGAAGCCGTGCAGGTTCACGTACAGCTGGCCGTCGGGGAACCGATGGCTGATGCGGTGGGCCCACTGCACGGCCAGTGAGGTCTTGCCGACACCGGCGGTGCCGGTGATCGCCGCGATCATCACGCTCTGCCCGCTGGCGGCCAGGGCGTCGAGGCGGTCCAACTCGGCCCGGCGACCGACGAACTCGGGCAGCCCGTGGGGCAGTTGAGCGGGTCGGGGTTCCGGCCGGGCCGGCCGGACGGGGAGCGGGGCCGGTCCGGGCGATGCCGGCACGGCCCCCGTCTGCGGCACCCGCGGGCCGGGGGCCAGCAGGTCCGGATCACCGTTGAGGATCCGCTTGTGCAGGGCCTGCAGTTCCGCCGCGGGCTCCACGCCGAGCTGGGAACTCAGGTGGTCGCGGGCCTCGCGGAAGGCCGCGAGCGCTTCGCCCTGCCGTCCTTCCTGGTACAACGCCCGCATGAGCAGGGCCCACAGCCGTTCCCGCAGAGGGTGCTGGGCCACCAGGCGGCCCGCCTCCTCGGCCAGGTCACGGTGCTCGCCCAGAGCCAGATCGATCTCGATACGCTCCTCTAGCGCGCTGATCCGCCGCTCGGCCAGGCGGTTGCGCTCCGCGTCCAGCAACGGGCTCGACAAGCCGTTCAGCGCGGGACCGCGCCACAGCTCCAGAGCTTCGTGCAGTGATCGGGATGCCGCTTTGAGGTCACCCTCGACGCGAGCGGCCCGCGCGCGGGCCACCCCGCGCTCGAACTCCTCGAGGTCGAGTCCGCCGTCGGGCAACGACAGGAGGTAGCCGGCGTCGGTCCAGGACAGCACCTGCGACGGGTGGTGGCCGGGCCGCACCGGTTCCAGCACGCGGCGCAGACCGGACACGTACTTCTGGACGAGATTCACCGCGTACGCCGGGGTGGACTCGCCCCAGATCGCCTCGATCAGCTCGGCGCGGCCGGTCGGCCGGTTGGCGCTCAGGGCCAGCACGGCGAGGACCACCTGCTGGCGCACCGGACCGAGACTGACCTGCTCGTCGTCGCGCCAGCCGAGCAGCGGCCCCAGGAGCTGGAGCCGGACCTGTGGCCCGTGGTGGCCTCTCACCGCGGCCAGCCGTCAGTCATGTGGAGCCCCTCATCGCGAGAACGTGGGACAGTCCAGTTGGCCACCGTCCCTGCTGGCAGCTTGGATTGTAAAGCGATGAACGTCTAAATCTACCGGTCATTTTTCACCAGTATCCGACAGCAGGGAAAGGCGGACATCGACGTCATATCCACATGGTTTGTCCGTCCGAACGTCGACATCGGAAGCTCCGTTGAGCTGGTCATCAGCCTGATACGCGACGGGAGCGGTACGTTTTGCGGATCGCGCACCGGCACTGTCTGCTGTATAGAACGTTGACGAATAGGCCGACCGCTGCGGTTGTCCGAAAAGCTGTCCGGCCGTGGGCGGCAATGGGGCGATGCGGTTAGGTGGAACAGTTCCCGAGCCGTTCGGGCCGTCGGTTCCCGCCCGCGTGCCGTGGCCTCGGCGTCATCGCCACCGTGACGTCGGCGCGGCGACGGTGTTGACGACGTACACAAGGGAAAGGACTTTGATCGTGGAAAGCCGGGAACGCCGGGAACGCGGCGTGGTGGCCACGTTCCCGGCGGATCGTCAGCTGGTGAAATCGTTGAGGTCGTAGATGCCGAGGATGGTGCTGCCCGTCGGCCCGAGGTCGGCGTAGAGCGACGCCTCCACCATGATCAGGCCGCGGAAGGCGCCGTTGTCGTCCAGCACCTGCAACGCCGGCTTCAGGTGCCCGTGCACGATGCACGGGTCGGCGTGCACGGCGAACTGCTCATGGTTGTAGTACATCCGGCGGTCGGCGCCGCTGCCGGCGAGGTAAGCCTTGTTGGCGGAGTTGCCGACGCTGATGCAGGTGGCGCTGCACAGCTTGACGGTGGCTCCCGGGCGCAGGCCGAGCGAGGTGGTGCCCCACGGCGTCGGGTTCGTCGTCACACCCTCGGCGTTCTGGATGTACCGGCCGCTGAGCGTGGTGTTCGCGGCGAGCACCTGCTGCGCGGACAGGCCGGAGCCGAAACTGATCCGGCTGCCCCAGCCCCAGCCGTTCGTCGCGGTCGGATGGCTTGCCAGCTCCACCCTGGTGGCGGTGGCCTGGTTGGTGAACTTCCAGCGCTCGGTCTGCGGGTTGCCGCTCGTCCAGGAGATCGTCAGATCGTCGCCGGAGACGGACCAGGTGCCGAAAAGCTGCTGCGCGGGGTTCTGAAAACCGTCGGTGGTCAGGATCGGGCAGCTGTTGCCGCAGCCCTCGTTGGTGAACCCGGACGCGACGCTGGCCTCGGGTGTCTGGCTGTTCCACGCCCAGTAGTCCGCCCGGGCCGACCCGTCGGCGCGCAGACTGTACTCGGCGAGCCGGACGAACGACGTGGCGCCGGCGTTGCGCATCAGCACCACGGTGTAGTTGGCCCGGTTACCGGGCGGAGTGGCGGTCGCCGCGGTGGCGGCGCCGGTGAGCCCGGCCATCGCCGCGACACCCACCAGGATCGACATCATCGCCGCGGCGAGCAACCGCCGGGCGAATCCCCATGTGAAGCCGATTTGGATCTCATGAATAGCTACCGTAATGAATGGAGGCAGCCTCCACTGAACCGGTGTTCCATCGCCGCCTCGGTATGGTTCGGGCTCGCTCAACCGCTTGTCTGATCAGGAGTGTCATGGGGATGTCACGGAGGCTCGCCGCGCTGGTGAGCAGTCTCGTCCTTGTCGTCGGGCTCGGCTGCGGCACGTCGGCCGCGGTCGCCGACGCGCCGCAGCCGGAGACCGCGGCGCCGCTGCGTTTCGTGGCCTACAACCTGTGCGGCAACATGTGCGTGGCCGACGGGACCGGTGCCGACGACGCGCACCGCACCGCCACCGTCGTCGCTCAAGCCGCGACCGGCGGCTGGCGCGCGGACTACCTCTTCCTCGAGGAGGTCTGCAGGTATCAGTACGACGACATCGCCGCGAAGCTGCCGGCCGGCTTCACCGGCGTGTACGCCGAGCGCCTGCCGGCCGGCACGGTGATCAGCGGCCGGAAGGTGTGCAAGGGATCCGCCTACGGCGAGGCGGTCTTCGCGCGCGGCACCAAGGTCGGCGAGCAGATCCTGACGCTGACCGTCGGCGCGGAGCAGGAGCCGATCAAGAGCCCGTGCGTCAAGAGCTGGGTGCAGAACCGTCTCACCTGGGCGTGCACCGCACATCTCTACTGGAACGAGGCGGCCTTGCGGGAGGGCAACGCGCGCAAGCTCACCGACCAGACCCGGGCCTGGGAGGCCGCCGGCCTTCCGGTGATCATCGGCGGCGATTTCAACGGTCAGCCCGGCACCACGACCACCGACGCGTTCTACTCGCCCGGCACCCAGCAGGGCAGCGGCGACATGACCGAGGTGGACGAGACGGACGGGGACCACTTCCCGTCCGGGTGCACCAGCGGGCACTGCCGGTCCGGCGAGCCGACCTTCCACGACGGCCGCAAACTCGACTACATCTTCGTCACCTCGCGCTTCTTCCGCGAGGTGGTCGGTGACGCACTGCCGCAGGACGCGACCGTCTCCGACCACCGGCTGCTGCGCGGCGGCGCCGCCTGGGCCGACTGCGGCGCGCTGAGCCCGGGCGCGGCGGGACTGTTCCGGATCGACGCGGCCGGTCTGCTCTACCACTATGCCGGCCAGGCCGGTGGCACCCTGGCCGGCGCCTGCAAGCGCGGTTACGGCTGGGCCCCCTCCTACCTCACCCACGTCGCGCGGCAGGGCACCACGCTGGTCGCCGTCGACCGGGACGGCGTGCTGTGGCGCTATCCGGCGGACCCGGCGAACGGACGGTACACCGGCGGCACCAAGGTTCGGGCGGGCTCCGGATTCGGCGGCACCGAGACGCTGCTGGCTCCGGGTGACATCGACGGTGACGGTCAACCCGATCTGGTCGTCCGCGACCGGCAGGGCACGTTGTCGCGATACCCGGGCACAGCGGCCGGTGGTTACGGCCCTCCGATCGCGATCCCGGCGGCCGCGGGCGTCCCGTGGAGCACGTACGATCTGCTGTTCTCCCCGGGCGACTTCGCCCGCGACGCCGCGGACGCCCCGGACCTGATCGGCCGCACTGCGGACGGTGCCCTCTGGCTGCTGCGGGGCGACGGCCGGGGCGGCTTCGGGCCGGCCACACAGATCGGCACCGACTGGCAGATCTACCCGGCCATCGCCGCGGCCGGTGACGTGGACGGCGACGGCAACCAGGACTTCATCGGCCGGGACACCACCGGCACGCTGTGGTTCTACCGGGGCGACGGGAACGGCGGCTACGCCGCCCGCAGCCAGCTCGTCACCTGGCCGGACGGTGAGCCCCTGTTCTGAGCCCATGCGGTGATTCCGGGACGTGGGGACGATGGGGCGCCGCCACAGCCGGTAGGGTTCGAGCATGGTCCGGGACGAGCTGGTGCGGCTCCGGGAGGACGCCGAGGCGGAAGCGGCGACGCTGGCCGGTGACCTGGACGCGCTCTTCGCGGCGTCCCGGGATTCCAACGCCGACGACGAGCACGACCCGGAGGGCGCCACCATCGGCTTCGAGCGGGCCCAGCTGACCGCGCTGCTGACGGCCGCGCGGCAACGGATCGCCGAGGTCGACGACGCCCTGGCCCGGGTGGACGCGGGCGGCTACGGCGTCTGCGAGGGCTGTGGCCGGCCGATCGCCGCCGAGCGGCTCGCCGTCCGTCCGTTCGCCCGGCACTGCATCTCCTGCGCCTGACCCACCCGGGACGGCATGACAGGATGACATCCATGTCGGTCGATTACATCGCGCCGCACTGGGCCAACGCCGCACTGGTCACCATCGATCTCCAGGTCGACTTCGCCGAGGGCGGGGCCGGCGCGATCCCCGGCACCACGGCGGTCCTGCCCGCGGTGCGCCGGCTCGCCGCCGGCTTCCGGCGCGCCGGCCTTCCGATCGTCCACATGATTCGGCTGTACGTTCCCGGCGGTGCCGACGTCGACCCGCCGCGCCGGGCGTTCGTGGCGGCGGGTGGTCAGCTGGTCGCGCCCGGCACCGCGGGCTCGGCGCTGCTGCCGGGCGTCACCGGCGACTCGGGACCGTTCGCCCTGGACGCCGCGGAACTCCTCGCGGGGCGGGCGCAGTCCGTGCGTACCGCCGAAATCGTGTTGTTCAAACCGCGCTGGGGCGCCTTCTACCGCACTGATCTGGAGGAACGGCTGCGCGAGGCGGGCGTCGACACGGTGGTGGTGGCCGGCTGCAACCTGCCGAACTGCCCCCGGGCCACCGTGTTCGAGGCCAGCGAGCGCGACTTCCGCACCGTGCTGCCGGTCGACGCGATCTCGCAGGTCACCGCGGAGCGGGTGACCGACCTGGCGCGGATCGGCGTGGCCACGCTCACCGTCGACGAGATCCTCGCCGGCCTGCCGTCCTGAGGTGTTCCGGCAGTACCTGTCACCCGGCCCTGGTTTGCTGGATCGTGAAAGGGTCGAATCTGCCGGAAGTTAAGGATCACAGGCATGCGTGCCACTCTCATGTTCGGCGCCGGTGACGTCCGCGTCGAGACCGTCGCCGACCCGGCCCCGCAGCGTCCGACCGACGCGGTCGTCCGCGTCGTGCGGTCCTGCGTCTGCGGCAGCGATCTGCACCCGTACCACTCGATGCCCGCCGCCGAGCAGGGCCGGCAGGTCGGCCACGAGTTCCTCGGCATCGTCGAGCAGACCGGCGCGGACGTGGCCACGGTGAAGGCCGGCGACCTGGTCGTCGCGTCGTTCTCCTACCAGGACAACACCTGCGAGTTCTGCCGCGCCGGCGTGCAGACCGCGTGCGCCCACCCGGAAGCCGGCTTCTTCGCCGGCGCCCAGGCCGAACTCGTCCGGGTTCCGCTCGCCGACGGCACCCTGGCGAAACTGCCGGTGCCGGCCGACTCGGAGCTGCTGCCCTCGCTGCTCACGCTCGCCGACGTTTACGGCACCGGGTACCACGCCGCGAAGAAGGCCCAGGTGACGCCGGGCGACACGGTCGCGGTGATCGGCGACGGCGCGGTCGGCCTGCTCGCCGTCCTGTCCGCCAAACAGCTCGGCGCCGGGCAGATCGTGCTGATGGGCCGGCACAAGGCACGCACCGACCTCGGCGTCGAATTCGGTGCCACGGACGTGGTCGCCGAGCGGGGCGAGGAGGGCATCGCCAAGGTCCGCGAGCTCACCGGAGGCGGCGCGCTCAAGGTCCTGGAGGCGGTCGGTCACCGGCCGGCGTACGACCAGGCCGTCGGCATCGTCCGTGCGGGCGGGGTGATCAGCCGGGTCGGCGTCCCGCAGTACGACGAGGCTCCGGTGGGCCGGGCCAGCCTGTTCGGCCGCAACATCACACTCAACGGTGGGCCGGCGCCGGTCCGCGCCTACGTCGACGAGCTGCTGCCGGGCATCCTGGACGGCAGCGTCAACCCGGGCAAGGTGTTCGACCGCACCGTGTCGATCGAGGAGGTGCCCGCCGCGTACCGCGCGATGGACGACCGTGAGGTGCTCAAGGCCCTGATCGCGTTCTGACCGGACGGGCCGCGTCGAGAGGGTCGCCGCGGACCTCGGCCGGGACGCGGCCCCGCCGGCCACCGCCCGACCTCAGCCGCATGCCGAGGGCCCGCCGATGGCGTGTATCTCCTCGGCATAAACGTTCCACAGGTCGCGGGAAAGGAAGTGGCCGGCGCCGGGAATGATGCGCAGTCGTGCGCCGGGTACGGCTGCGGCGATGGCGCGGGCGGCACCGACCCGGACGATCGGGTCCCGCTCGCCGTGCAGGACCAGGGTCGGTGCGGTGATCCGGTGCAGTGGGCCGCCGGACCATGTCGCGCCGGTCTGGCGGCTCTGGGCCTCGTCGTCGCGGAAGCTGGCGACGTGGTGGGCGGCCTCCCTGGTGACGAACTCGCGGACGTCGCGTTCGGTCATGTCCTGGCCGGGCGCGGCCAGGATCCGGGCGATGGCCACGGCGAGGCGCAGGTCGCCGTCGGGCGTGGCGGGGTGGTGCAGGCGGGCGAACCTGACCAACGGCGCAAGGCGCAGATGGCGCAGGGTGCGCAGGCCGCGGACGTCGCTGGGGATCGCGGCGGAGCTCGTCATGGTGAGAACCCGGCCGGGATGGCGGATCGCGATGCGCTGGGCGACGAGACCGCCCATCGAATGGCCGAACAGGTGTGCGCGGTGCCAGCCGAGGGTGTCGAGAACGGCGACCGCGTCATCGGTGAGGTCCTCCGCGGTGTACGCCGGCGTCGATCGGCGCACCAGCGCCGCGATCGGCGGGCCGGTACGCCGAACGGCGGGCAGGCGGGTGGACTGCCCCGCGTCGCGCTGGTCGTAGGCGGCGACGTGGAAGCCGCGCCGCACCAGCTCGGTGACCAGGCCGTCCGGCCACCAGAACCGTGACGTGCCCAGGCCCATCACCAGCAGCAGCGGAGCGCCGCCGGCGCCGCCGAGCTCCTCGACGGCGATCCGGACCCCGCCGTTGATCGCGTACTGCGTGGTCATGTCGCTCCTCTCGGTTTGTTTGCGAACGGTGTACGCGAACATCGTATGCGAAGATGGGAGGCGGCGACAGGGCGCACGAAGGGAGCCGGTGGGTGGTCGGGCAACAGGAACCGGTGATCTGGCTGCGCCCCGAACGTGCCGCGGCCGGGAGGCCGGCCGAGCGCAGCCGCGCCGAGATCACCGCGGTCGCGGTGCGGCTGGCCGACCACGAGGGGCTGGAGGCCGTCTCGATGCGCCGCGTCGCCGCCCTGCTCGGTACCGGGGCGGCCTCGCTGTATCGCTACGTCGCCACCCGCGACGATCTCCTGGACCTGATGATCGACAGCACGGCCGGCGAATACCGGCTGTCGGCCGCGAGCGGCGACTGGCAGGCCGACCTGCTGGCCGTCGCCCACCAGGCCCGCGACATCATGCGCCGGCACCCGTGGCTGCCCGCCCTGGTCATCGCCCGCCCGGCGCTCGGGCCGCACGGGATCGACCTGCTGGAGCACGTCCTCGCCGTCCTCGACGGCCATCCCGCCGAGCCGGCCCGCAAACTGCGGGCGTTCGCGCTCCTCGGCGGATTGACCGCGCTGTTCGTCCAGAACGAGGTGGCCGCCGCCGACGTCGCACGCCAGAGCGCCTATCTCCGCCACGCCGCTGCGGCAGGAGACCACCCGTACATCGCCGCCGCGCTCGCCGCCCCGGTTGGGTCACCCCCGCCGGAACCGTTCATCGCCGTGCTCACCGGTGCTCTGACCAGCGTGCTCGGCCCCGACACCGCGCACGCCTGACGGCGGCGGCGTGACGGCGTGCCGCAGCGAGTATTCAGGGCTGGCGTAAGCGCCGCCCTGGACGGCTGCGGAGTCGGTGGTGGCCTCCGAGCCGGGCACTCGCGCGGCGTACGTTTCAGCGTTGTCCACCGGCTGATAGCCGATCTGGGCTCCGGCCGCGGTGTCCCAGAACCTCCGGGTGTTCGCCGAGACCGCGTAGGCGGTCACGAAGTGCACATCGGGCGCGGTGATCGCGGCCCGGATGAAACCGACGCCGTCCCGTGGGCTCAACCACGTCGCCAGATACCGCGCCTCGGTGGGCTCGTCCTCGAAGCTGCCGATGCGCAGGCACACCACCGAGAGCCCGAACTTGTCGGCATACAGGCGCCCGAGTGCCTCGACGGCCACCTTGCTGACCCCGTAGAACCCGTCCGGCCGCACGGGGTCGTCCGGTGTGACGACCTGGCCGACCGGGTAGAAGCCGGTGACGCGGTTGCTGCCGGCCAGCACCACCCGCCCCACCCGGTGCCTGCGGGCGGCCTCCAGAACGTGGTAGGTGCCCAGCACGTTGCTGTCGAGCAGATCGGCCATCGGCGCCTCATCCGGCAGCCCGGCCAGATGCACCACGGCGTCCGCACCCGCCATCGCGGCGGCCACCGCGTCCAGGTCCGCCAGGTCCAGCCGGATCGTCTGCTCCACCGGCGACTCGACGGACAACGGAACCCGGTCGACCAGCACGAGCCGGCGAACATCGGCGCGCAGATGTCGACGCACCACCGAGCCGATTCGCCCCGCTGCCCCGGTGATGACGACCGTACCCAGATCTGCCCTCATGCATGGCATTCTGCCGACACCCACCGACATTTCGGAGAACGTCTATCGCCGGGACCTTGCTCGCGCGTCGACCAACCGCGTTCGCCGCCCTCGCTGATCCGGTCAGCCGCGCCTACTACGACCGCAGGAGAGCCCAAGGCAAACGCCACAACGCCGCCCTGATCTGCCTGGCCCGCCGTCGCTGCGACGTCCTATTCGCCATGCTCCGCGACAAGGTCGATTACCAGCCAAGGCCGATCGTTGCGGTCATCACCGGCTGACCACACCAGGCAGAATCTTCCGAATGAGCCGACCCCTGCTGCTACTCGACGTCGACGGCGTCCTCAACCCCCACGGAACCACTCAGCCACCGGTCGGCTACACCGAGCACCACCTGTTCCCCGAGGACGAGGAACCCGTTCGTATCAACCCCACACACGGCGCCTGGATCACCGAAGCGAGCACCGTCCTGGACATCGCATGGGCCACAAGCTGGAACGACGAAGCCAACCAGCTTCTCGCTCCGCTTCTTCACATCACACCTCTACCTGTGATCACCATGCCAGCCCCACCCTTCGACCCCAGCGACAAGATCCCACTCATCGCCGCATACGCCCAGCAACGGCCCGCGGCATGGATCGACGACCTGCACACACCCGAAGCTCGCAGCTGGGCCGCCACACGCACCAACCCCACCCTGTTGATCACCGCCGACCCGACGATCGGCCTCACCCGCGACGCCATCGACCACGTCATCGCCTGGGCCAAGGCCCTCGACACCCCATTGACAAACCCATAGGGACACCCCCCCCCGCGCGTCAGGGGCGATCGACCCGATAAATGAAATGCCAGGGATCGTCGATCGGGTTGTCGGGTACGAGGTTCCCCGCACCGACCCGGCGCAGGCCGGCCTTCTCCAGCGCTCGCCAGGAAGCCCGGTTGGCCGCCACGACCGGCACGATGACGCAGGTCGCATCGGGACGGTCGAGCCAGGTCCGCGCGACGATCGTGGTGATGATGCGGGGGCCCAGGCCGTGGCCGATCAGCGCCGGGTCACCGATGAGATAGTCGATGCTCATCGAACCGGCGGGTACATCGACGTGCGGAGCGAGTTCGTCGATGTATTCGGGGAAGTCGGCGATGCGGTACCGCTGTACCAGCCCGACCGGCCCGCCGTCGAGCATGGCGAGCAGGTCCTCGGACGGCGTCTCGCCGCGGGCCGCCGGTCCGAAGTCGCGCTCGACCGCCTCGGGAGTGGTCTCGTGGTTCCACCACCGGGCGACGTGTGGTTGTTCGAGCCATCGTCGCAGGAGTGGGAAGTCCGGCTGACCGAGCCGACGCCAGCTGATCGTCATGGGGCAGGATGTCACAGCGGTACCGCTGCCGCACGGCGATTGTTCATCGATGGCTCCACGCCCGCATCCGGCATTGTCCGAACCGGCTCGGATCCCGTTCCTTGCCGGGATCACCTCACGGCGAGACGCGCTCCTCCGAGCTTCCCTAATGTGGCGATACGGTGTATCGAGGCGGACGATGTATGGTCGTCGGCATGTTGGTGTGGGAGCGGCCCGAGCCGCCGGATCGGCCGGTGCCGAGCCCGCTGAGCAGGCAACGGATCGTCGGTGCGGCGATCCGGCTGGCGGATGCGGACGGGTTGGAGGCGGTGTCGCTGCGCAAGGTCGCGGGGGCGCTGGAGGTCGGTCCGATGCGGCTGTACGGCTACCTCGCCACCAAGGACGAGCTGCTCGACCTGATGGTGGACGCGGTCCACGCCGAGATCCGGCCGGCCGGCGAGGACTGGCGGGCGGTGCTGCGGTCGATGGCCGAGCAGACCCGGGCGGCGGCGCATCGGCACGAGTGGTTCGCCGACCTGCTCGGTGGGCGGCCGCAACTGGGGCCGCACGCGCTGGCCCGGGGCGAGGCGGTCATCGCCGCGATGGGTGCGGTGACCGTGGACGACGTGATGCCGGTGGTCGAGGCGGTCAACTCGTACGTGATCGGCGCGGTGCGGCGGGAGATCACCGAGCGGCGCGCCGAGCGGGCCAGCGGGATGGACAAGCGGCAGTGGCAGGTCGCCTCCGGGCCCTACCTGATGCGGACCTTCGCCAGCGGCCGGTTCCCGGCGCTGGCGGCGGTCGTCCGCGACGCGGCGCACCTGGACGCGGACCAGACCTTCCGCCTGGGCCTGGAGTGCATGCTGGACGGTATCGCCGCCCGGGTGCCGAAATAGTGGCCTGATCAGCCCCGCAGCAGGGCGGTCATGTCCGGCAACTTGAAGTATTCGGCGGTCGCGACCGCCGACGGGGCGCCGCCGTGCGGGTCGGCGCCGGCCGCGAGCAGCGCCCGCACCGTCTGGGCACTCTGCCGGAACACCGCTGCCGACAGCGCCGACTGGCCGCGGTCGTTCACCCGGTTCGGGTCGGCGCCGTGCCGCAGCAGCCCGGCCACCGTGTCCGCGTGCTGGTGATACGCCGCCAGGATCAGCAGCGTGTCACCCTTGTCGTTGGTCAGGTTCGCCGGCAGCCCGGCCGCGACGTTGTCCAGCAGCTCCCCGGTGTCCCCGGCGCGGGCCAGGTCGAACATGCGGTGGGCGTACGCGATCGTCTCGTCGTCCAGGTCAGGCATGCCGCTCCCATACCCCGGCCGGGGCTCAGCTACTCGACGCCTGCTGTGCCTGCCAGATCGCGATCTGCACGCCGACCACGAAAATCTGCAACGGCAGCGGCAGGCCCGGCAGATCGGCCTCGATGTTGCCCGACCACGCCCCGGTGCGCCGCACCTCGCCGGCCGGCTCCCCGCCGACCACCAACTCCTGCCGGTTTCCGAAGAACGAGGAACGACGGAATTCGTACATACGTCCGTCGGCCTGCACCGACCAGTACTTCCGCCCCGCCCGCTCCACCAGTGCCACCTCGTTGCCGGCGGCGTCGTACATTCGATACTTGGTGCCCCACCCGTTGGCCCGCACCTCGAACCGCTGCCCGTCGATCTCGAAAGCACCGCCGTTGCGCCACCACGACGGATCCCAGACAGCCACCGGACGCCCGTCCGCGTCGATCTGATACCGGCCACGCCACACGCTCGTCTTGCTGGCGGTCAACATGACCTGAGAGTAAGACGTGCCGTCACGGCCGACAGGATCGTTATAGACCCGCCGCGCAGCATGGCCGGACAGCCCGCCACAACAGGGGAGACCCTCATCATGAGCAATCACCAGCACGCCGTCACGCCCTGGCAGCAGGCCGGGCACCCGCCGGTGCGGGTGCAGGCCACCAGCGAGGTGGTGTACCCGTTCGCCCTGGAAGTGGGGGAACACGACGGCATCCGGATCCCGATGACCGCGATGGGGATGAGCGCCCTGCGGGACGCCCTCGACGCGGCCCTCAGCCAGCCGCGGGTGACCGAAGCCAAAGACTTCGTCGCCGAATGGGCATACGCCCACCGGGCCGTCGTGGTCGGCGACTGACGGAGACGATGTTCATGACGCCGGCCCCGCAGCGGCGCTGACGAACTCGTGCGGTCGCCGACGGAGCCGGCGACGGCTCAGCTTCGCCGGCGTCATGTCGATAGGGACCGCGGAGGGTGCTCATGACTTTTCGCATCTGGCCTCGGCTAGCAGCCATTGCGGTCATCGGCCTGGTGCTGCAACTGGTGGTACAGCAGCTCTCGCACTCCGTCGGCCTCGTCGCAGGAAGTATTCCGGTCGCACTGGCGGGGTTCTATGCGACGGTGGGATTCGTGCGGCTCGCTCGCCGAGAGCGTGGCCGTCTGCTTGCCGGTTGGGCGGTAGGAGCCCTGTCCGCCGGTCTGCTGGGTGTGGCGTACGTGCTCTACACCATGGAAGCGATCTGGGCCCGCACCCCCGCAACGCCCGACGTGGCCGGCCTCCTGTCGGTGGGCGCGGCAGCGGTGGCGCTCGTCGCGTTGCTGTTGGTCGCGCCGCCGCTGTCCGGCGTTGTGGCCCGGCTCACACTTCTTATCGATGTGGCTACCGTCGGCGGCGCGCTGCTGGTGCTGGCTTGGCAGCTGGCCCTGTCCGAGGTGGCAGCGGCTCTCGACGCGCCGACGCGCCTGATGTTCCTGACGACCGCCGCACTGGAAATCGGGGGCGCGGCGGTGGCTCTGGTCCTGATGTCACGTTCCACGCCCACCGCGAACGGATATGCGCTGCGCCTCCTCGCCGGCGGCCTCGGGACGTTCGCGGCCACGGCCATCATCGCGGTGTACAACCGCGCCGAAGGCTCGCCGTGGTATGCCACCGGAGCGGGCGCGGGCTACCTCATCGCTGCGCTGCTCATCGCGCTCTCCAGCAGGACGGCACTGCCCTCGGCCGACAGCACGGGCCGGCGTGCCCTCTCCGGCATCTGGCCTTTCATACCGTACGTTCCGGCGATCATCGCCGTCGTCGAAGTGATCCGGGTGTACCTGCGCACCGGCACACTTCCGCCGCTTCTCATGTGGCTGCTGCTGTCGGCCATCACGATGGCGATGCTGCGACAGCTCCTCATGCTGGTCACGATTCGCCGGCTCATGGCCGGCCTGCACCACCAGGCCAACCATGACGTTCTGACCGGCCTGCCGAACCGCGCCGCGTTCCAGGCCGTGGCGGACGGCGCACTGGCGTCCGCGCCGGACGGCCGGTGTACGGCCGTCCTACTTCTCGACCTCGACGGTTTCAAGCTGGTCAACGACACGCTGGGGCATGCCGCCGGTGATGCGTTGCTGGTCACGGTCGCCGGTCGGTTCGCGGCCGCACTCGGACCGGGGGACACCGCGGCCCGGCTCGGCGGCGACGAGTTCGTGGTGCTGCTGACGGGGCTTGCCGCGGCGGAGCAGGCCGATGAGTCCGCTCAGCGGATCCTGGACGCCATCGGTATGCCCATGACGCTCGCCGACCGCACGTACCGGGTACGGGCCAGCATCGGCATCGCCGTGGGTTACGGCGGTGGCCACGATCTCGACCAGCTGCTCCAGGACGCTGACGCAGCGCTCTACCGAGCCAAGAACGCCGGAAAGGGCACCTTCCGCAGATACGAGACCGAGGCGCCCGGCGAGACCGATCCCGCCAAGGTCGCCGCAGCATGAGCATCTGGTGCCCCACGCTGCGGCCCTGCACGCCGGCCCCTGGTACAACCTCTCCCGGGCAGCCGCTCACCGAAACAGCGCGAACCGGCCGGCCCTCGAGGTAGAGAACGCCTGGATGACAATCGTTACGGCCTCGGCCCTGGGGCACAGCCGTCACCTGGCAGAGTTGCCGCCGGCATGAGCCCATGCGCAGCGCGAAGTCAGCGGCAGAAATCGATCAGAGCCGGGGCCAGCACCTCCGGGTCGACGCCGTGGGTCTGGTCGGGCAGGGTCTGCCGGCGCCCGTCGGCGACCCCGGACGCGACCGCGGCGGCGGCCTCGCCGGCCCACGGCGGGCTGGCTCCGCCATCCATGGCGAGCACCGGCACCTTGACCGCGGCCAGCACCTCCACCGGGACGTCGCCGTTACCCATGATCGTCAGGTCGTAGGCCAGAGTCGGCGCGACCGCCTCCAGGCCGGCCCAGCCCGGGCTCTGCTGGACCTGGTCGATCATCGCGTCGGGCATCCCGGTCAGGCGCATGAAGCCGCGCACCGCGTCCGCCCGTCGCCCCTCGCGGGCCGCCGCGATGACCGCCGCCGTCGTCTCGGGGTCGGCACCGGCGCGGAACGGCGGCTCATAGACCGCCACCCGCTCCACGGGCCGGCCGGTGGCGGCGGCGCGCAGGGCAAGGGCCGCCCCGGACGACATGCCGAACAGCATCGCGGACCCGCCGGCCGCCTCCAGCAGGGCGTCGATGTCCTCCAGCTCGCGGTCCACGGCATAGGGCGGGGTGTCGCCGCTGTCGCCGCGGCCGCGCCGGTCGTAGTGCAGCGCGCTCAGGCCGGCCTGGGCCAGCAGCTCACCGAGGCGGGCGGTCTGCTGGTCGATCCACCGGTGCTGAAAGGCGCCGCCGACGAGGACCACCGGCGGCCCGTCGCCGTAACGGTCGAAGGCGATGGTGGTGCCGTCCCGCGAGGTCACTGTCTCCATGCCCCGCACGCTAGACCCACCCCCCGACAAAAATCGCCGAACGAGGGGGCCAAGCCGACGGGCCGGGCTGGGAAAGGGGTATGTGAAGCAGCAGGGTGGGCCGAGAAGGGCGGCCGGGAAAGGGTGACCGGAGCAGCGGTCCGCGGGCAGGGCCGGGCCGTGGGGGCACCGGAGAAGGCCGGCAACGGCGCGTTGCAGGGCAGGTCGCTCGCGCCGAATGAGTCACTGTGGCGTCCCGATTCCCCCGTTACGCTGCCATAACCGGGCGAGAGCGACCTGCCTCCCTGCAACGTGTTCAATGCTCGCGAACGGACCTTGTACGAAGCATGCAAGACTCGTACCGTCCTTGAGGATTTCTTGAATCTCCTGGTTGAACGGGGGTCCGTTGGCGGCGGAGTTCGGCGTGCTCGGTGTGGTCGAGGCCCGGATCGACGGCGTGTCCGTCGATTTGGGACACGCCCGGCAGCGATGTGTGCTCGGTGTCCTGCTGGTGGAGGCGGGTCGCCCGGTCTCGGTGGACCAGCTGGTCGACCGGGTCTGGGGCCGGCAGGCCCCACAGCGGGCGGCGGGCGCGCTCTACAGCTACCTGTCCCGGCTGCGCCGGGCGGTGGCCGGCGCGCCCGAGGTGGAGATCCGCCGGGAGCCGGGTGGTTATCTGCTCACCGTGGAGCCGCAAACGGTGGATCTGCACCGGTTCCGGAGCCTGATGGCGCAGGGCCGGGCCGCCGGCGCCGACCGGGTCGCGGCCGGCCTGTTCACCCAGGCGCTGGGATTGTGGCGGGGTGACCCGTTCGCCGGGCTGGACACGCCGTGGCTGGACGGGATGCGGCGCACCCTGCTGGGCGAGCGGTTCGTCGCCGAGCTGGACCGCACCGACGTGCTGTTGCGGCTGGGCCGGCATGCCGAGCTGCTGCCGGTGTTGTCGGCCGCGGTGGCCGAGCATCCGCTGGACGAGCGGCTCGCCGGTCAGTTCATGGTGACGCTGTACCGGTGTGGCCGGCAGGCGGACGCCGACGAGCAGTATCGGCGGATCCGCCGGGCGCTCGCCGACGAGCTGGGCAGCGACCCGGGGGTGGCGCTGCGCCGGCTGCACGAGCAGATCCTGACGGCCGATCCGGCGCTGGTGGGGCCGGTGGAGCAGGCGATCGACAGGCTCATGGAACGGCCGGGGGAGAAGGCCGCCGACAGGCCGGGGGAGAAGGAGCCGCCGGTCCCCGCCCAGTTGCCCGCCGACGTGCGCGCCTTCACCGGCCGTACCGGCGAATTGGCGGCTCTGGACGCCTTGCTGGTGTCGCCGGGCGGCGCCGAGCCGCCGCTGACCGTGGCGTTGGTCTCCGGCACCGCCGGTGTCGGCAAGTCGGCGCTGGCGGTCCGCTGGGCGCACCGGGTCCGGGACGCGTTCCCGGACGGCCAGCTCTACATCAACCTGCGCGGCTATGACGCGGAGCAGCCGGTGGCGGTCGCGGATGCGCTGGCCGGTTTCCTGACCGCGCTCGGGGTGCGCGGCCCGGAGATTCCGCCCGGTATCGAGGAGCGGGCCGCGCGGTACCGCTCGGAGCTGACCGGCCGCCGGATGCTGGTGCTGCTGGACAACGCGTCGTCGGTGGAGCAGGTCCGGCCGCTGCTACCCGGCACCGGCTCCTGTCTGGTTCTGGTCACCAGCCGTGATTCGCTGCCCGGCATGGTCGCGGTACACGGCGCCCAGCGGGTCAATCTGGATCTGCTGCCGGTTCCGGATGCGCTGCGGTTGCTGCGCAAGCTTGTCGGCGTACGCGTCGACCAGGAGCCGTCCGCGGCCGAGAGTCTGGCGGCCGCGTGCGCCCGGCTCCCACTGGCCCTGCGGATCGCGGCTGAGCTGGCCGCCGATCGTGCCGACGTGCCGCTGGCCGAGCTGGTCGCCGACCTGGGCGATCATCGGCTGCGGCTGGATCTGCTGGACGCGGGTGACCCGCGGGCCGAGGTGCGTGCGGTGTTCTCCTGGTCGTACCGGAATCTGCCGGAGGCCGCGGCCCGACTGTTCCGGCTGCTCGGGCTGCACCCGGGGGAGACCGTGCACGTGGACGCGGTGGCCGCGCTGACCGGAACTGATCCGGTGGAGGCGCGACGGCTGCTCGCCGTGCTGGTCCGGGCGAGCCTGGCGCAGGCCGGCCGGGGCGGCCGGTACGGCCTGCACGACCTGTTGCGGGCGTACGCGGCCGAGCTCGCCGACCGGCACGACAGCGAGGCGGCCCGGCGGGCGGCCCTGACCGGGCTGTTCGACCACTACCTGGCGCGGTCGGCGGAGGCGATGGCCACGCTGTACCCGGACGGCGCCGGGGCGCCCGGCGATCCGGACGCGGCCCGGGACTGGATCGAGGCCGAGCGGCCCAATCTGGCGGTGCTGTGCACCTACGGCACGGCGCACGGGTTCCATCCGCAGACCATCGCGCTGGCCGGCACGCTGTTCCGGTATCTGGACGCGGGCGGGCCGGTCGCGGAGGCGGCGACCATCACGGCGTGCGCGGTGTCCGCGGCCCGGGCGATCGGGGACCGGGATGCGCAGGCACGGGCGCTGTCCCATCTGGGGCGGCTGCATCGCCGGCTGGGTCGTCCGCACGAGGCGGCCACCGCGTACCGGCAAGCCTTGAGCCTCTATGCCGGTCTCGGTGACCGCGCGGCGGAGGCCATGGTGCAGCGGAACCTCGGCAGCGTCGACTGGCTGCTCGGCGACTATCGGGCGGCCGCCGACCACTTCCAGCGGGCGCTGACCCTCTACGGCGAGCTCGGGGACGGCGCCGGGCAGGCCGACGCGCTGGTCCGGCTCGGGATGATCGACGCCCGGCTGGGGGATCCGCTGGGCGCGACGCAGCGGTTCGAGGCGGCGCTGCAGCGGTACGCGTCGCTCGGCGACACCTTCAGCGAGGCGTACGTGCTGTCCCTGCTGGCCCGGCTGCCGCACCGGCCGGCGTCGCTGGACCGGGCCGCCGCCCGGCTGGAGCAGAGCCTCGGCGCGGTCCGCCACTCGGGCGACCGCACCGCCGAGGCGTACGTGCTCTCCGATCTGGCCGCGGTGCACGCCCGCCAGGACCGGCTGGCCGAGGCGGCCGGGCATCTGCGCCGGGCGCTGGTGCTGCACCGCCGGATCGGGGACCGGGCCAGCGAGGCGGAAGCGCTCAACGACCTGGGCCAGGTGTTGCGGGCCGCCGGTGACGGCGACGAGGCACGGGCCCAGCACGCGCAGGCGCTGGGTCTGGCCGAGGAGATCGGCGACCGGTACGAGATGGCCCGCGCGCACGACGGCATCGCGGCCGCGTTCCTCGACGCCGGCGACCCGGACCGGGCCCGTCCGCACGCGGAGCGGGCCCGGCGGCTGTTCGCCGAGCTGGAGGTGCCGGCCCCGGCCGGGCCCGCGGGTGGTCAGCAGGTCGGGCGGTAGTCGAGCTCCGGGGCGTAGCGGCTCCATTCGTCGCGGTTGAGACCCCGGCCGCTGATCTCGCACGCGTTGCCGACCGGGTCGAGGGCCAGCGACTTCGGGACGCCGGTGTCCCAGAGTGTCGCGTGCTGGGGCGCCTTGCCGAAGGAGCCGCCGACCACGATGGTACGGCCGTCCGGGCTGAACGCGGCGGCGAGGTACTCCGGGGCGGCCGGTTTGAGGAAGGCGAACGGGACCGGACGGACGGCGTCGGCGACATCCCACAGCATCGTCAGGCCGTCCGAGCTGACCGACGCCACGGTCTGCCCGTCCGGGCTGAACATCACATTGGTGATCTCCCAGGTGTGCCCGCCCAGCACCGCGCTCTGGCGGGGCCGGGCCGGGTCCGCGACATCCCACATGATGACCGTGTGCGCGGTGGTGCCGGTGGCGAGCAGGCGACTGTCCGGACTGAACGTGATGGCGGTCGCGTGGTAGAGGATGTACTCCTTGAGTACCACCGACGAGAGCTGCTCGGCGGCTGCCGGGTCGGTGACCTCCCAGAGCGAGATGTTGCTGCCCTCACCGGCCGCCATGGTGTGTCCGTCCGGGCTGAACGCGAGCGCCCACACGTACTGGCGCATGGTGATCGCGCGGAGCAGAACCGGCCGCCGTCGGTCGGTCACGTTCCACAGCGAGGCCCGCCCCTCGCTGTGGCCGATCGCCAGGGTGTGTCCGTCCGGGCTGAAGGCGAGCGCGGTGATCGCGCCGCCCTCCTCCTTGATCACGCTGAGCGGCACCGGTGCCTCCGGATGGGACACGTCGACCAGCGGCACCGAGGTGTCGGAACCGGCGGCGACCAGGGTCCTGCCGTCCGGGCTCAGCACGAGCCCCTCCACGGTTCCGTTGAGCAGCGGGAAGGTGGCGCCCCGCACCGGGTGGGTGCGGTCCGTCACGTCCCACGGCACCGCCGTTCCCGCGTAGCCCGCGGAGAACAGCGGTCCGGCGGCCGGCGCGTAGGCGAGACCGACCAGCGTGCCGCCGAACGGGCGCTCCATGGACCCGACCGGGCTGCTCGGATACCGGCCCCGGGTGCTCCACATGGTCGCGACGTGGTGGGCGCTCGCCGTGGTCAGCGTCGCCCCGTCGGAACTGAAGCCCAGCGACCGGACCCCACCGTCGGGGCTGTTCAGGGCGGCGAGCTTGCTGTTGACACTCATCCCCTGGGAGCTCGTGTCGAAGGACCACAACCCGGTCTCGCCGTCCGAGTTGGTGAGGGTGAACAACGAACCGTCCGGGGAGAACCCCATCGCGGTCGGCCGGGCGTCGTCGTACGAGTAGGGCGTGCTTCCGCTCATCACGGGCTTTGCCGGGTCGCTCAGGTTGAAGAACATCACGTTGGCGACCTTCGATTCGACGGCCAACGCGGGCACCCGGGGATTGAAGTCCACGGCCGCGCCGGCGAGGTCGGCGAGGGCCGGGTCCAGGGTGACACCCCGCACCGGGTGCGCCGGGTCGGTCAGGTCCCAGATCACCACGCTGGCGCCACTGGTCACGCCGGTCCGCCCGTCCGGGCTGAACTTCAGGGGGTAGACACCGGTCAGGGTGGTCAGCGCGGTCGGCGTGGCGTCCCGGATGTCCCACAGTCGGGAGTCGCCGGCCAGGTTGCTGGTCGAGACGGTGTGTCCGTCGGGGCTGATGCTCATCGCCACGATCCCGGCCGGGTCGGTCAGCGTGGCGACCCGGGACGGGTGGGCCGGATCGGTCACGTTCCACACCGTCGCCGTCGGGCTCCCGTCGAAGACCGCGACCGTGGGCCGGTCCGGGCGACCCACCACGGTGGTGGCCGCGGCCGTGCCGGGCAGTGAGCCGACCCGGACCGGCTTGGCGGGGTTGGCGGCGTTCCACAGCGACACCCGGCCGGTCGCGCCGGTGGTCGCGGTCATCTGCCCGGCGAGCGTCGCGACGCTGGTCACGTCGGTCAGCGTGCCGGCGTAGTGGGTCGACATGACCAGGTGGCCGAGCTGCTCGCGCCCGCTCGCGTCCGGGCTCAGGGCGACCGCGGCCGCGCCCACCCGCAGCGCCTGACGCGGATCGTCGGCGATCAGCTCGCGGGCCCGGATCATCAACCGCCGGCTGACCTCCATGCGCTGCAGCCGGTCCGCCTCGGCCCGCTGCTTCGCGGCCTCCTGCTGCGCCTGCTGAGCCAGCTTCTCCTGCTTCTTGCGCTCCTGATCGGCCTGGTCGGCCAGGTCCCGGTACTGCTCGGCGAGCGCTTTCTGGTCCTTGGCCCGCGAGGCCGCCTGGTCGGCCAGCTTCTGCTGGAACTGCGCGGTGATCCGGTACCGCGCGGCGGCGTCCTGCTCCCGCTTGGCGTTGGCGGCCGCCTCGGCGGCCAGCTTCTCCTGCCGCTCGGTCTCCGCCTTGGCGTCGCGCGCCCGGTTCTCCTGCACCTGGGCGTTCTGCTGCTGGCGCACCGACTCCTCGGTGGCCCGCTCGGCGTTGGTCCGCTGCTGCGCGGCCACCTGCTGCTGGCGGTGCGCCTCGGCCGCCGAGGTGTTCGCCCGCTCCGCGTTGCGCACCGCGACCACGCTGGTCACCGAGGCGACCACGGTGAGCAGGACCAGCACCGCGGCCGCCACGGTGGACAGCCGCCGGGCCCGCCGGTGCTGCCGGACGTCCTCACCCTCCAGCTCGTCCTTGCTGACCCCGTGCATCGGCGCGGCGAGCTGGGCGATCGCGTCCCGGAACCGGACGTGCTGCAGGGTCAGGTGCAGGTCGTCACGGGCCCAGCGCAGGTCCAGATAGAGCGGCTCCTCCTCGAACACGCCGCGCAGCGCGGCCGGCACCGCGGTGGAATCCTCGGTGAAGTCGCGGGCGGTGCCGTCCCAGCACCACTCGCCGTCGGTGACCACCGGCAGGATCTGATCGGCCGACTTGGTGGCCAGCCAGTGTTCGATCTCACGGTTCACCCACGGCGAGGCGGCCGCCTCGGGGGAGGCCATCAGCACGAAGTGGGTGGAGCCGTCCAACGCGTCCTGGATCGACGTCCACAGCTTGGGCGTGACCGCCAGCCCCGTCTGATCTCGGAAGATCCACAGGGCGCGTCGCCGGTGCCACGGCTTCGCCAGCCGGTGCAGACCGCGCTGGACGGCCGGCGCCAGCCGTCCGTCAGCGGCGTGACTGTAGGAGATGAAACCATCGAATGGCATGGCTGTTCCCGTGGTCTAGGCGATCTGCGGTGGCCGATTCTCCATGGCCGCGTGCCGAAGGTAAAGCCGACCGGATGGCGCGGGAGACCGATCATGTGCTTTGATCTAACCAGGCCGGGCATTCTCCCCCGTGGATGCCCGGCCGCTTTCTTGCGTTCCGCCGTCCACGACCGGCCGCGCGACCTGCCGTCAATTCAAAGTCATCGATTAGTGTGTACGACGTGACCCACACGTTGACAGGCAGAGTAGTGGCGGCACTGACCGTGGCCGCGCTGGTGACCCTCGGTGCGGCGCCCACCCCGGCGAACGCCGCCGGCCACCATGGTGTGTCCTGCGCCTACACCCCCACCCCGGACGATCCGGCCGCCCGCCCGGTGTCCCCGCCCCGGAACACCTCGCACACCCCGGACCACGGCACCGTCGAGGTGGTCCTGCGCACCAACCTGGGCCCGATCCCGCTGCGGCTGGACCGGGCGGCCGCGCCGTGCACCGTGCAGAGCTTCCTGCACCTGGTGCGGCACCGCTTCTACGACCGGACCATCTGCCACCGGCTCACCGCATACCCGACGCTGAGCGTGCTGCAGTGCGGCGACCCGACCGGCACCGGCGAGGGCGGCCCCGGCTACCGGTTCGCCGACGAGCTGCCGGTCAACCTGCCGCCCGCGCCCACCGACCCGACCGGCGTGCGGCGCCTCTACGCCCGCGGGGTGCTGGCCATGGCCAACGCCGGCCCGGACACCAACGGCAGCCAGTTCTTCCTGGTCTACGCCGACTCGGCGCTCCGTCCGAACTACACCGTCTTCGGGTCGGTCCGCCCGGCCGGCCTGACGACCCTGGACCGGGTGGCGGCCGGTGGCATCACCCCGACCGCGGACGACCCGGCCCCGGTCGACGGCGCCCCGGCCCTGCGCACCGAGATCCGCCGCGCCACCGTCTGCTGAGCGGCCGCCGGAGGTGCGCCCGGCGGGCGCACCTCCTCAGGCTCACGGGACCGGGCCCTCCATGGTGTGCAGGATCTCCACGGGGCGGAAACCGAAGCGCCGATTGGTGGCGATCATCGCGCCGTTGTCATCGGCGGTCCACGAGTGCAGCAGGCGAACGCCCGGGAAATGCTCCGTGAGCCGGGCGAGGTTGGCGGACTTGAGAACGGCGCCGAGACGGCGGCCGCGATGCGCCCGCAGCACGAACGTGTCGTCCTGCTGAGCGTGGCGGCGGTCGGCGTTGACGAAGATCCGGGTGTACCCGCCGGGCCTGCCGTCCGGGGCACCCAGCAGCGTCGTGACCAGCCCCCAGCCCCCGGTGGCCAGCCGCTCGTCGCCGCGCAGCACCTGCCCGGCGGTGACGACGACCGGATCGTGGTCGCGGTCGCCGGTCGGGACGTCCCGCTCCATCAGCGTGCACATCGCGGCGAAGTCGGCTGCCGACCCGGCCGGCACCGGTCCCGTCCAGGAGTGCAGCCGATACCCGGCGGGCACCTCGGCGGCCACCGGCTCGGCGGGCAACCCCAGCAGGTAGCGGCGCTCCTGCAGCTTGCCGGCGAAGCCGCGGGCCAGGGCGAACCGGCCGCCGGGGTGCTGGGCGAGCGATGCGGTCAGCGGGACCGGAAGCTCGGTCGAGACGACCCGGCGCCCGTGCTCCCGGGCCACCGCGACAGCCGCCTCCCACAGCGCCGTGCCGGCGCCCCGGCCGCGATGCCGGGGTGCCACCGCCAGCTCGAACCCGACGGTGTGCGTGTTCGCCACCCGGGGCAGGTCCACGATGACGCCGCCGAGGCACTCGCCGCCGTCCCACGCGCCGAACGCCCGGCGGTCGAGGACGGCGTTGTCGGCGATGGTGCGCAGCGAGGTCAGCGTCGACTCGGCACCGGCCACGGTCGGCTGCTCGCGGCCGGCGACCAGACCGGCACGGAACGCCGCATGCCACGGGCCGGCCTCCGGGTCATGGGGATCGAGCGCTCGCACCTGCACCGGGCCATTCTGGACAGGGGCCGATTGCCGGGCAACCCCATTCGGCCACGGTGCCGTCCCGGTCAGCTCTCGGGCGTGTCGGATCCACCGCCCCCGGTCCGACGCAGGAGCAGTGCGAGAACGTACCGGGCGGCACGGCGTCGTCCGGGGTCGCGGCTGAAGAGCGCCGCGATCGTGGCGCCGGTGACGGTGCCGGCATAGACGAGACTTGCCGCCCCGGTCAGCAGGCCCCCGTCCGGATGCAGGACTTCCGGCACGAGATCGGTGAGCAGTGACATCGCGATTCCCTCCAGCGAACGGTGGCGATGCGGCCATTTCGCCCGTCCGGCCGGTTTCCGGCGATATCATCGTTGTCTATGGTGCGTTCATGCTGCGAGAACGCGCTCACGGCCGGATCCGGCGCCGGAATGCTGGACGGGTCGCCCGGATCGTGCGGTGACCGAGCCTGAGGCGCCGTCCGCCCGGCGCTTCGCCGACGAGCTCCACCGTCTCTACACGGCCGCCGGCTCCCCGGAGTATCGGATCCTCATCCGCCAGGCCGGCGTCCAGCGGCCGGCGATCCGGCTGTCGGACAGCAGCCTGAGCGACTGGCTCACCGGCAAGTCGGTGCCCACCAGCGCGGCGGCCGTCAAGTTCGTGGTGACCTTCCTCCAGGACCTTGTCGCGAAGCGCACCGGGCAACGGCCGCCCCCGGTGGAGGACTGGCTGCGGCTGCACCGGCAGGCCCAGCAGGACCGCCGCGCCCAGCGCGGCGGCCGCCCCGGCAAGCGCGCCACCCCACGAGCGGCAGCCCCGATCCCGGCGGCGGTGATCGGACTGCTGCGGCTGATGAGGCTGTACGCCGAAGAGCATCCGTACGTGCAGCAGCCGGGTCAGCACCTGCAGGCGCTCTCCACGGTCTACGTCAGCCAAAGCGTCGCCAGCCCGGTCGAGGCCGTGCGTCAGGTCTGGGATCGCGAGCTCGACGAGGTGGCGATGGTCGAGGAGGACCGTCGCGTCACCCGGCTCGCCCAGCCCTTCGACGAGGTGTTCAGCGAGTACGACCACTTCGTGATCGCGGGCGCGGCCGGGCTCGGCAAGTCGACCCTGGGCCGTTTCCTCGTCGGCGACCTCATCGGCACGATGCTGGACGGCAGGACGAGCAGTCTTCCCACCGCCGGCCTGATACCGGTGATGCTGCCCGCCCGGGTGCTCGCCAGGCACATCGGACGACCCTGGGCAGAAGCGCTGCACGAGGCGGTGACCGCTGAGTACGGAGCACTCGAAGGCGTCAGCGCGGACACCTTTCAGCGGCCGATCGCCGGGCGGAACTGGCTCGTGGTCATCGACGCCCTGGACGAGATTCCCGATCAGGCCGACCGGGACCGGCTCCTCAAGGTGCTGTCGACCCGGATGGCCACCCCGGAGCCGGCGCGCTTACTGGTCACCAGCCGTCCACTGGTACCGGGCGAGATCGCCCAGCTGCAGGGCCCGCGGGTGGGGTTCTTCGAACTCCAGCCGTTCGACGCGACGGCTCTGGAGATGTTCGCCCAGCGGCACTTCAACCCGGACGGGACGGCCGGGGGAGCGGCCGAGGCGGCGGAATTCCTCAGCCAGGTCCGCCTCGCCGGCCTCGAACAGGTCCTCACCGTGCCGTTGCTCGCGACGGTCGCCGCGCAGGTCTTCACCGACCGCCGCCGCGACCAACCGTTGCCGTCGAACCGATACGAGCTGTACGAGGCATACATCGCCCACCTCGCGACCCGCAATGCCTCCGCGGCCGAAGTGTTCGGCGCCGCCGCCGACCCGGCCTGGTGCGCATGGCTCGACGCGCAGCGGACCACCCTGCTGGAAACGCTGGCCGCCGAGTACACCCGCAGCGAGACACCGCTGGCCGAGGTGGCCATAAGCTACGTCCACGAACACGGCCCGAGGCTGACGATGCTGCCGGTCGGTGGGGAGAGCCTGCTGGGGAACTGGCTGTCTCGGGCCGGCCTGCTCGGCTGGCACGGGGTGCGGCTGCGATTTCAGCACCAGACCTTCGCCGAGCATCTGGCGGCCACTGCCCGGGCCCGTGCCCTGCCCGGCAGATTCGCCCCTGCCGAGCCGGTCTGGCGAGAGCTGATCAGGCAATTCCTGCTCGACGACGAGTCCGCTGAAAGAACCCTGGCCCACTACCTCCATCTGCACAGGTCGGACAGCGGTCTGATCGGGTATCTGCAAGCACGTAGCCAGGCGGAGCGGGAGAAGGCCGGAGTCCTCATCCTCCAGGGCACGCCCCGCACCGATGCGGAGTTGGCCGCTTTCCTGGACACCACGGAAGGGCAGATCTTCGCCGACGTGGATCTGGACCTGCGACCGGCGTCCGGTCTCACTGTCCACCCCGCCGTGCGGGAACGGATGTACACCTGGCTCCGCGACGAGCGGACTCCGGCCCGGATCAAACTGGCCATCATCGACATCATGCGGGAACGCAGCCCGCAGGTGCGGCACGAAGGCGCGAGAACCCTCGAAGGGCTGCTCGAAGATCCCGGACAACCTGGCGAGATCCGCTCCGGTGCCGCCGAAGTCCTCGCCAAACTCGGTGCGCCCTACGCCTCGATGGCCGTGGCGGCGCTGCTGCGGATCGCGGCGAACCGTGACCTCTCAGGCAATTGCCGGACCGCTGCCGCCACGGCACTGGCCTCGATCGGCGACGAGCACCGAACGGCTGCGGCCGACCTGCTGCACCAGGTCGCCGAGGATGCGGGCGTCGAGGGCTGGTATCGCCGCCAGGCCGCGGAGAACCTCGCCCGGCTCGGCTCGGCCGGCCGCAATCGTGCCGCCGATCTGCTGTCCCGACTCGCCACTGACACCGCGCTCGACCCACAAGCGCGGCGCAGCGCTGCGGAGAGCCTCGCGGCGTTGGGCGGCGACCATCGTCGCCGTGCCATGGTCGCCCTGCGGCTCAGCGCGAGCTCCTTTGGCTCTCTGTACTCCGATGACCGCCGGCTCTGGCTCGCCGCCGTGTCGCTGCTCGAAGCGGATGGGAGGAATCGCGCTGCACAGCTGTTGCAGGAAGTGTGCGAGGACCCGTGGGTCGCCGGTCACCTCCGGCTGAACGCTGCTCGTGAGCTGGCCAGCCTCGGTGGGTCTGCCCGCAGAAGCGCGGCAAGGTCCATGAGAGACATGGCTTTCTCCACACAGTTGGGGGTTCTGCGTACCATGGCGGCAGAGGCTCTCGCCGCGCTCGGCCCCGCCTACCGGGAATGGAGCTTGGAGGCGCTGACCGCTGTCGTCGGTGATCCGGCGGTCAGCTTCTCGCGGCGTCGTGCGGCGCGCCTGCTGGCCCGTCATGAGGGTGCCGCGCGTGAGATGGCCGCGCAATGCCTGCTGGAAATCGCCTCCGCCGCCACCACGGATCTCAATGATCGTGCGCAAGCGGCGCTGGAGGCGGCCAACCTCGACGAACAGCGACGTACCCAGGTCAGGACCCGATTCCGGGAGTGGCTGGCCGATCCCACCATCACTCCGGCCAGCCGGATATTGGCGGCCGTGATCCTGGTTTCACTGGAGCCGGATTCCGCTACCACGGAGGCTGACACCCTGTATCACCTGGCGGCCGTCGCCGACGGCCACCACGTAGCCCGATTGGCGGCTGCCCATGCTCTGGCGCAGTTGGCCGGTCACAACCTCGACCGAGCGGCACGGTTGTTACTGATGGCCGCGACCGATCCGCTCTCTCCCGACTTTTCACGCCGAGCGGCTGCGGTACGACTGGCCGAGGTGGCGGAGACTCACCGGAGCCAGGCCGCCGAGCTCCTGCGTGAGATGATCTCGACTGCGGGTGATCCTTCTGACTACGGGGATAGTGTCTCCGACCTGGCCGGACTCGGGGACGCATATCGAGCAGAGGCGAGTGCCCTGCTCCTCCAGTGCTTGACCGGCCCCTGGCCCGCCGAAGGTGACCTGCAATCGATCGTTTGGCGGCTGCGCTCCTTTTCTCAGAACTCGGCGGTGAAGGCCGCGGAAACGGTCGCTGAGATCTTGAAGGATCCGCTGGTAGGTGCACTGTACCTATTTTCTGATGATATCGTCATTCTCGAACGTTTTCGTCCAGGCTTGGCGAGAATTGTCTTCGACCATTTTCGACGGTATGGCGAACTCGAGGTGATCGGTCTCTGTCGAGCCGCGGAGGACCTTGTCCAGGCAGACGAGAAGTATCGCGATCAAGCCGTCAAAGTGCTGCGTTCGGCGGGCGAGGAAGTACAAGCAGAGCCTGACCGAAGCCTGTTGATTTCCTTCGCCGAATCGCTGGAAAGCCGTGATCAAGGCATCTTCGCGACCGCTCTCGTCCAGGTTCTCGAGAGTCGAGACGTTTCACCGTCGCTGCTCCCGGAAGCCGCGCGGCGTCTGGAGCAAGAGGAGTCGCACCGACAGAAGCTCATCGACCTGTGCCGAAAGTGGTGTGCTGACCCCCGTCTGGATGAATGGTGGCGTTTGTGGGTGATGGAACGACTCGAAAAGTCTGACGCGCCCATGGTCGCGCAGATCGCCCGGGAGCTTTGGACGAATCCGACCCTGCCCGTGGCTACGCGGCTGCGAGCCGTTCGATGCCTCCGGGATCCATCACTCACAAAAGATCATTCACTCACGATTCTGGCGGGTTACGAACGCGTGCCCTTGGCGGTGAACGAGCGCAGCGCGGTCGCATCGGCGCTGTGCGACCTCGGCCCTGACCATACTGATCGAGCCGCGGACATATTCGCCGGGCTTCTGACCGATCCAACGGTGCCGCTCCATGACCGCCTGTCGGCAGGCCAATCCTTGGCCGAGCTGGGTGGGACGCGGTCGGCTTTGGCGGGCGCTCTCGCCGAGCGCCTGGTGGCCGACGAGCATGCCGGTCCGCTCGACCAGACCGTCGGTGCCGCCTTCCTCGCCTGGTTGCGGCCAGAGACCCATGTCCTTGCCAGGCAGGTGCTCACCGGCATGGCAGCCGGACCCCACGCGGAGCACCGCCTCACCATTGCCCGGGAGCTGGGCACCCTCCGCGGCGGTGCCGCCGCCGCTCAGCGTGCCCTCGCCGAGATCGTCGCCGACCCCGCCACGGACGACCCGACCCGCGGGGAGGCGCTGCAGTCGCTGACCGGATGGGTCACCGGGCAGGAGCATGCGTGTCGCCTCGCCGGCGCGCTGGCCTCCGATCCGTTGATCAACGCAACGGTCCGGATAGCGGCGGCGACGTTGCTGGCCCGTCTGCAGCCGGACAGGCGTGTGCAGGCGATCACCGAGCTGAGCCGGATCGTCGTCGCGGTGACGGCCGGCCCCGAGCGGGTCAGGGCCGCCCACCTGGTGGCCCGGGCCGACCACCCGCGCCGGCCGCAGATCGCCGAGATTCTGCTGGAGCTCGCCTCGGACCCGGCGCAGGACGACGAGACCCGGCGGGAGGCCGCGACCCTGGTGACCCGATTCGGCGACCAGGCCGCGGATCGGGCCGGTGATCTGCTCGCCCTCATCGCCGGCGACCCCGGCGCGTGGCCCTCGACCCGGCTCGACGCGGCGCAGGCACTGCTCCGTATCCACGGGCAGCGGCGGCGGGCAGTGGACCTGCTCCGGGGCATCGCCGACGACCCGCATCTGGATGATGAGGATCGCGTCCCCGTCCTGGCCGAGCTGGTCAAGGTCGATTCGGGCCGGCGGGCGTCGGCGATCGCGATGTTCGCCACCCTCGCCGCGGACAGCGAGGTGCCCGCCGGGGGCCGCTTGGCGGCCGCCCGGGAGCTGGTCTCCCTGGGCGGCGCCGGAATCGACGAGGCCACCACGACACTTCGCCGGCTCGCCGTCGACCCCGTCGCCCCCGCTGCATCGCGACGAGGTGCGGCCGTCTCGCTGTATCGGCAGGGCAGTGCGCATCGCGCGGAGGCATGCCGCCTTCTCCGCGAGCTCGCCGCCGACGGCACGGTCGCGGCGGATGAGCGGATCAGGGCGATCCAGGATCTCGCGCAGCGCGAGCCGGCGAGCACCGACCTGCACCGTGACATGCTGCGCGACCTGATCAGGGAACGCGGCATCGCGGCCGCGGATCGTGGCCAGGCCGCCGAAACCCTCGCCGGTTTCGGGGAGTCCGCCCGGGCCGACGCGGCCCGGCTGCTCGCCGACGAGGCGGACCGCGCCGCCGTGCCGGACCGGTTCGTGCTGATCGGCCACCTCGCCGGGTTGGGCTCCGCAGCGCGTGGTCTCGCCGCGGAACGCCTGCGCGCAATCGCCCTCCCGGCCGACCACCCCGGGCGGCTGCATCAGGCCATGGCCACCGCTCTGTTGGTCGGTATCGAGGGTGGATCCGATGGCCGTGCGGCGCGTTTGCTCACCGAGGTGGCCGCCGACGCCGCGAACTCGCCGAACGACCGGCTCTGGGCCGCGGCGTACCTGGTGCGACTCGGCCCGGCACACATCGAGGCAGCCGCGGAACTGCTCGACGCCGTGACCGCCGACGCGAACCTGCGCCTCTGGGAGCGGCGGGAAGCGGCCCGGATGGCGGCCCGCCTCGGCCCGGAGCATCGGCGCCGTGCCGCCGCCGGTCTCGCGATCCTGATGCGCGACCCCGACGCCGACGTCTGGGAAAGGGCGGACTGCGCGGTCGCGTACGAGGCCCTCGACCCGGCGCACCGGCCGGCGACGATCCAGGTGCTGGAGCAGCTGGCCGGCCACCCGGCGGTGGCCGCTGACCAGGTCCGCTACGTGGTGGACCGCCTTCTTCCCTACGGCCCGCCGGCCCGCCCCGCCGCCCTGGCCGCCCTCGACCGGGTCGCCGCCGACCGCGCGGCCGACGTCCGGGAACGCGCCGGGGCCGCCGCCATCCTGGTCCGGCTGGGCGGCACCACCGCCGGCCTTCAGCTGCTCCGCGACCTGGCCGCAGACGGTGAGCTGTCCGGATGTGAGCAGGCCATGGCGCACGCGATCCTGGCGGAGGTCCGGCCGGCGCGGCGGGAAGCCGCCGCTCGAGCACTCACCGCGGTCGCCCACGACCCGCAGTCGCCGGTGGAGCATCGACGCACGGCCGCCACCGCGTTGACCACCCTGTCCGGCAGAACCCGCCGGGACGGCCTCGACGTCCTGCGGTCCCTGGTCCTGAACCGGATCGACGATGCACCGACAGCCCTGGCCGCGGCGACACTCGCCGGATGGGATGCCAGGTTGCGCCCGATCGCCGTCGCGGCCGCGGACCGGCTCGTCACCGGCCCGCTGTCGCCGACCGAAACCCTGGCGGTCGCCGAAGCCCTGGCGCGACTCGCCGCCGACCCGAGCCGGGGCGCCCGGCTGCTGCATCGGCTCGCCCGGGATCCCGCCATCACGCCGGGCGACCGCCGACGTGCCTACGCCGGCTGGATCGCCTGGTCCCCGGCCGGCACCACGACGGGGCCTGCCCGCCTTCCACGGCCGGTACCGCCGCCGCGGTGAGCGCCCGGCAGGTCGTCAGGCCACCGCGGTCGTGGCAGAGCCGGCGAGGGGCATCGCCGAGCCGATGGTCGACCGGGCGTCCGGGATGGTGGCGTACTCGTTGATCGTGCGGGCCAGCACGTCGGGGTCGACGCCGACGGCGGGGAGCAGGGTGCGGGGGCCGACCCGCCAGCCGCGGACGCGGACCAGGTCGGGGCGGGCGATGGCGAGCCCCACCTGTCGACGGCCGGTGACATGGGCCGGGTCCGGGCTGGTCAGCGCCGCCCACGGCACGAACAGATCGCCGTACATCCGGCGGTCCTCGATGCCGTCCGGGGTGAGGCGAACCCCGGACCGGGTCAGCATCAGCCGACCGACGGCGGCCAGGTTGGCCCCGATGATGAGCACCGGGAGGGCCGCGAACCAGACATCGGAGACGGTCTCGACGGTCCGGATCAGGGTGGTCAGAAGGAGGGCGGCGAACGACGTGTAGCTCGCGGCCATCAGGACGAGCGCCGGACTCGCCGGGGTGTCGAGGGCGGGCACCGCGGGGCGGGCGACGAGCTTCGCCGGCGGGAAGACGCGGACGGCGAGGGCCGCGCCCAGGATGAGCGCGGTCGACGGCACCATGCGGATGGTCAGGTCCAGCGGCCGGGAGTGCACGGCTGGCAGCGACACCTGCTGAGCGACCGCGAGCAGGACTGCCGTGACCAGCACCGCCACCCGCCGCCGCGCGACCCACCCGAGCCCCTCAACGATCATGGGCGACACCATAGTGCCTGCTAGAGGTCCCAGTCGACCTCCCAGAGGCGGATGCTCTGGTCGTGGCTGCCGGAGAGCAGATAGCGGTCGTCGGCGCTCAGCGACACCGACCACACCGGGTACGTGTGGCCCTCCACGACCTGCAGGCAGGCGCCGGTGGTGAGATCCCAGAAGCGGATCGTGGCGTCGTAGCCGGCGGATGCGGCGAAGCGGCTGTCGCTGGTCGGCGCCAGGTCGTTCACCCAGTCGCCGTCTGCCTGCACCGCCCACCGGCATTCGCCGGTTGCCGCGTCCCAGCAGCGGATGGTGCCGTCCTCGCCGCCGGTGAGCAGGGTGTGCCCGTCCGGGGTCAGGACGGCGGTGTTGACGCAGCCGCGATGACCGGTCAACACCTGCAGGCATTCGCCGCTGGCGACGTCCCAGAGCCGCACCTGGCCGTCGGCGCCGGCGGAGACGATCCGGGTTTCGCCGGGGTCGAAGCGGACCGACGTGACGCGGGTGCGATGCCCGGTGAAGGCGCGGATCTGTTTGTAGATCTCCAGATCCCAGAGGCGTACGGCGTGGTCGCCGCCGCCGGACACGACCCGCCGGGCCGCGGCGTCCACCTGAATGCTGAGCACCTTGTAGTGGGTGTGCCCGCCGAACGAGCGCCGCAACTCGCCGGTGCGGGCGTCCCAGATGTGCAGGCGCAGGCCACCGGTGACGCCGACGGTGGCGTCGGCGCTGAGCGAGGCGGTGCCGGGGGAGTCGCCGGGGTCGTGGACGGCGTACGCCCCGCTGCCGTCGGTGCGCCAGAAACGGACCGCGTTGTCGCTGGCGGTCAGGCCGAGGGTGCCGTCGGCGCTGAGGCTGACGCCGCGGGTGATGCCGGCGTCCTCGGCGAGCGTGCGGACCGGCCAGACGGCCCGGATCCCGGACCGGGTGGTGTGCTCGCCGAGGCGCCGCCAAGCGTCCATGACGCGCGGCTCACGCTCGTGGGCGGGAATGGCCCGGGCCTCGCGGAGCAGGGCGAGCGCGGCCGGCCGGTTGCCGGCCGCCAGCTCCTTGTCGGCCTTGGCCAGCAGCGCCTCGACCCGGATCTGCAGGCCGCTGAGCTCGACGTGGGTTCGCGGCCGGCACAGCCGGAACGGGCTCGGCCGCGGGTCGGGAAGCCGCCACCAGTACAGCACGCCGTCGCGGTCGGCGGTGGCGGCGAACCGGCCGTCGCGGGTCAACCCGGCCGCCCACACCTCGGCCTCGTGTGCGGTGTAGGTGCGCAGGCAGCGGCCCGTGGCGGTCTCCCACACCCGGAACGTCCGATGCAGACCGGAGGTGATCATCCGACTGCCGTCGGCGCTGAGCGCGACCGGGGCGTGCCGGAACAACACCTGCGTGTCCGAGTGTGCCTGGACCGTGCGCACCAGCCGGCCGGCCCGCAGATCCCACAGGTGGGCGCCGGAGAGGGTGCTCGCGGCGACGCCCAGCCGCCCGTCGGCGCTGACCGCCCCGTGGCCCGGCCAGTCGGGGGCGGGCAGTTCGTGCAGGCAGACGCCGGTGTCCAGGTCCCAGTGCCGCATGACCCGGCCGGCGTCGACCGACATCACGCGGCGTCCGTCGGCGGTCACGGCGACGATCACCACCCGGCCGGGGTGCCCGGTCAGCACCCGCAGGCAGCGGCCGGTGCCGGCGTCCCAGACGCGGATCTGCGGGCCGTCGTTGGTGACCACCCGGCGGCCGTCGTGGCTGATCGCGACCTTGCTCGGCTTGTCCGTGTGCCCGGTGAGGGTGCGTTGCGCCGGCCGCGGGCGCCAGCCGCGCTCCAGGTCACGGACCCGGACGGTGCCGTCGGCGTCGACGGAGGCGACCACCTTCGCGTCCGCGCTGAGCGCGGCGGCCAGAATGGCGTGATCGTGGGCCTTCACGGCGTACCGCAGCATCGGCTCGTCGAAATCCCAGACGCGCAGCGTGCCCACCTCGTCGCCGGTGACCGCGACGTGCCGGTCGGCGGCCACCGCGACGCACAGCACCGCCCTCTCGTGACCGTCGAAGACGGCGTGTGCCCCGCTCGCGGTGACCGCGCCGGCGCGCAGCAGGTCCCGGGCGGCCCGCACATCCGGGTCGTCACCGGCATCGGCGAGCAGGGCTTCGGCCGACTCCAGATCGCCGCGTTCGACATGGACGAGGGCCGTCAGATAGCGGGCCGTCCACGGGTCCCCGGTGGTGGCGCGGACCGTGTCGAGTGAGGTCAGCAGGGCGGTGTCGGACAGCTGCCCCTGCCGCCAGCGCAGCAGACCGGCGTTGTACGTGGCCTCCAGATGCTGCGGGTCGGCGGCGAGGGCCTCGGCGAACGCGGCCTCGGCCTCGGCGGTGCGGCCCAGGTCGAGCAGCGAGAGCCCGCGGTTGGTCAGTTCGTCGGCGCGCAGACCGGCGATCCGGGGGACCGGACGCGGATAGGGCCGGCCCAGCATCGTCCGGTAGATGTCGATCAGCTCAGCCGCCACCGCGGCCATGTCCCGGGGCCGCCGCTGCGGGTCCTCCTGCAGGCAGCGAGTCAGCAGTCCGCCGAGCCGGGCCGGCATCCGGCCGGCGGCGACGTACTCGGCGAGGGCGGCGGCGGCCATCGGCCCGAACGTCCAGGTGCGGTCGCCGGTCAGCATCTCCAGGAGAAGGGCGGCGAAGCTGAACACGTCGGTGCGCCGGGTGAGCTTCGCCCCGGCGATCTGCTCGGGGGAGGCGTATGCCGGGGTGAGCCCGCCGGTGGTCGCCATCAGCGTCCCGTCGACCGGCCCCGGCCCGGCGGGCGGCACCGAGGCGGCCGCCCGTGCCAGACCGAAGTCGGTGACCTTGACGGTTCCGTCGGCGTCGAGCAGGACGTTGCCGGGCTTGACGTCCTGGTGGATCAGCCGGTTCGTGTGCGCGTGGTCCAGACCCCAGCACACCTGGATCGCCACGTCGAGCCCCCGGGCCACCACGTCGGCGGGACCGCCCTCGTAGAGTCGGCCGTCGTCGATCCAGTCGCGCAGGCTGCCGCCGTCCACATATTCGGCGAAGACCCGCGGGACGCCGTCCTCGGTGCTCACGTAGTGGCAGGTGCAGACGTGCGGGTGGATGCCGAGGCCGACCCAGGTCTCGGCCTCGGCGACGAACTGCCCGCGGAAGGCGGGCTGGTTCAGCACGGCGGGGCGGGGCACCTTGACGGCCAGGTCGGTGTTCCACTGCCGGTGCCGGACCCGGTAGACCAGCCCCATGGCGCCGCCCTCGTGGACACCCTTCACCTCGTAGCGGCCCAGGACGACCGCGCCGACGCGCCACTGCTCAGACATGCCGGAAATCTATCCTCCGCGATCAACGGTCTCGGACGGGCGAACTTCCGCGGCAAGCGCCCGGTGCCCGGTGGCGGTCCCCGACCATGCCGTCATGGCTGCCACCGATCCCTCCGCAACGGCCCGGCCGGTCGTGCGGGTGCTGCTGTGGACGGTCCTGACGATCGCTGTCGCAGTGCTCGCCGCGCTGGCCGGCGCGCTGCTCACCTCGTTCGCGGCGCCCGCGTCCCGGCTGGCGGTCGCCCTGCTCCGGTACGACGCGTCGGGGGTGCGGGCGGCGTCCGACGCCTGGCTCGCCGCCCCGGACGGCAGCGTGCGACTGGACGTGACGGTCACCCCGGGCCGAGTCGGTGGCGGCTCCCGATACTTCGACGTCGACGCGACGTTCACCTTTCCGGGCGCGGACCATCCCGTGGTGTCCCTGCTGCGCTCGGGTGCCGACCAGCAACAGATTCCGGCCCTGCTGGGCAGCGCCGCCGTGCGGTTCACCTACACGGCCCACTGGGAGGATCCGGTCGTCACCGTCCGCCCCGGTGCGGCGACCGTGCGGTTGCACGGCTCGGTGCTGGTCCCGGTGCGCGACCGGACGACGATGGCCGTTCCCGCGACGATGTTCTGCGGGAAATTCCGGTCCCGAACGGTCGTGGTCAACACCGGTCGACTCGTGCCGAGGCGGCTGACCGCCGAGCCGGCGGGCGGGGACTGCCCCACCGGCGCCTGGGACGAGCAGACCGCCGGATCGGTGACCTTCCACGGCCTCGGCGGCGCGCACCTCGACCTGGAACAGCCCTCGGGTCCGGCCGATGCCGCCGGCACCCGTCCGCGGCCGCTGTTCGGACTGCCGCGCCAGATCACCGTGGCGCTGCGGAACCTGTGGTTCGGGCTGCTGCTTCTGCTGCCGATCCTGATGATGTGGCGCTCGATGCGAGGCCGGGCGTGGCCCGGCGAGTTGCCGGCCCGGGTCGTGCACGTCTTCGGGTCGATGACGGCGTTCGGCGTCCTCGCCTGCGCCGGCTCGGCCACCCAGAGTGTGGTCAGCGAGATGCTGTTCCACTGGAGCCTGACCGGCCATCCCTGGCCCACGTCGCTGTATGCGCCCTATGAACTGGTCCCGCTGGCCATGGTGGCGTGCACCGCGGTGCTGTGGCGCTCGCTCGCGCTGTGGCCGGTGCTCACGGTGCGGCACCCCCGCGCGAGACGGTTCTGGGCGATGATCTTCGTAGCCTTCGTCGTGCTGGCCGTCCCCGCTTCGGCGATGCTGACCGCCGGGGCTTCGCCACAGTCGGAGGCCGTCACGGTCCCGGCGACCCGCCCGGCCGCGATCGGCGGGGTACCGCCGGTCGCGGAGCCGTCCCCGCTGCACTGGCTGACCGGTACCGCGGCCGGCTACGCCATCACGCTGCTGCTGGTGTGCCTGCTGCTGGTCACCGCGTCCGCGGCCCTGGCCTGGTCGATCCGGGCCTGCGGCCACACCGTGCGGACGGCGGCGGCCACCGCCGCGGTGCTGCTCGCGCTGTTGTACCTGACGCCGTTCGGCTCCCGGATCGACACCGTGAGCACGGTGGTGCAGGGCGCCGTCTCGATCGCCGCGGGGGTGGCGGTGTGGACGGCGTTCGAACGGATCCTGCGGCATGCCGTCACCGCCGACCCGCCGTCGTGGTGGCTCGGCCTGCACGCCCGGCTGCGGCCCTGGCGGAGTCTGCGGCTCCTGGCGGCCGTCGCGCTCTCGGTGCCCGTGGTCGTCTACGGCGACGAGGGGCCACGGTTCTCCTTCTACGACACGCTGTCGCTGAGTGTGTCGATCGCCGGCACGCTGCGCGCCGTCGCGGTACTCCTTCTCGTGTTGTTGATGTGGCACTTCGGCCGAGCCGTGCCGGACGGGGGCACCGCGGTGGGCACCCGGGGGCAGCTCCGGGCGGTCGCCGCGCTGCTCGCGGTGACCGGGCTGCTGTCGCCGACCGCCACCACGGCCGGTCTGCCGCTGGCCTTCGCCTTCGGGCTCCTCGCGATCCACCGCTGGCTGCTGCCGCCGCGGCCCGTTCCGGATCTGTCGCCGCCGGTCGGACCGGACCAGGAGTTCGTCGCCCGTGCCGAGGTCGGGGAGCTGACCCGGACGGCGGTCCGGGCGCGGGTCACCGAGTCGCTCGTCCGCGACCTGCGCAGGGCCGTCGCGGACGGGCATCCCGACGCCGCGGTGCAGGACGCGCGCGCCGAGCGGGTCGCGGACCTCGCCGGCGCGCCGTGCCGGTCGGCGACGGTGGTCTGGTCGGCACTGTCGTCGTACCGCGGCCTGACCCCGTGGCGCCTCGCCCTGACGCTGGGGCTGCTCGCCACCCTGGTGGGCCTGCCCTGGTCGCTGATCGACCTGTCGACGGTGCTCGCCACCCTCTCCTCGGGCGGACCGTTCCGCCTGGTGGACGCGGCCGGCGGGATCCTGGTGGTGGCCCGGTTCACCATCGCGGGCCTGGTGCTCGGCATCGCGTACCCGATGGTGCGCGGCCGCACCGGGCTCGGCAAGGGCCTGAGCCTGTTCGTCACGATGACCGTCCCGGCCCTGATCATCACCCTGCTGCCGGATCCGACGCGGGCCTCGGCACTGGCCGCGGCGGGTCTGCAGACGCTGCAGTGGCTGGCCTTCGGCCTGGTGATGGGGCTCGCCACCGATCTGCTCACGCTGCGCCGCTTCGGCTACGGCTGGGCGCACCTGCGCGAGCTGCACCGGATGAACGTGCTGACCGCCTCGGTGTCGACCATGCTGGTCTCGGTCGTCACCGCGACGGTCACCGCGGTCGGCACCGGCGCGGCGGCGGTGTTCGTGCAGCGGGTGCTGCCGCCACCACCGGCCGCCACGCAGCCGCAGACCTCCGGGAACACGCCGTAGTCAGCACGCGTCCAGTTCGGCCCTGGTCGGTGGGCAGGCGCCGAGGGCGGGCGGCGACCGGCGCCGCGCCGAAGGACTGATCGACGCCACCGTGTTGCGCGCCGAGCTGCACACCCGCGGCTGGCGCGGCAGCCTGCGCGGTGATTCGCGCTCGGCGCTACCCGATCGCGCTACCCAACTGGGCACCTCAGTGGCCCGGCCCCGGTGTCCGCTGGTTCGCCGGGGCGGGCCCTACCGCATTGACGTGTGCTCCGTGCCGCCTGGAGTCGTTGTCCGATTCCGCTCGCGACGTTCGGGAACGGCCGGCATTAACATTCGTGTGCCACGATGGCCGTTGTGAGCCGAGTCCCCTGGCGGCGCTGGCTGCGCCCCGCCGACCAGCCGCCCGCCAACCCTGTCAAGGCGGAGGCGTGGCACCGCCGGGCCATCGCCGCCGACCCGGCCCGCACCACGTCGATGGTGGAACTCGCTGACCTGCTGTGGAAGCGCAGCGATACAGCCGAGGCCGAGATCTGGTTCCGTCGCGCTGTCGAAGCGGGCCACGACTACGCGATGGACCGCCTAGGTGATCTCTACTTGAGCCGCGGCGACAAGGTCCATGCCGAGGCCTGGTTCCGTCGCGCTGTCGAAGCGGGCAACAACTCCGCCATGTGCAGCCTCGGTGACCTTCTCTTGAGCCGCGGCGACGAGGTCAGCGCCGAGGCCTGGTTCCGTCGTGCCGTCGAAGCGGGCAACGACTTCGCGATGTGCAGCCTCGGCGACCTCCACTTGAGCCGCGGCGCCCACGACGAAGCCGAGCACTGGTTCCGCTGCGCCACTGAAGCGGACAACGACTACGCCATGTACAAACTCGGTGACCTTCTCTTGAGCCGCGGCGACGAGGTGAGCGCCGAGGCCTGGTTCCGTCGTGCCGTCGAAGCGGGCAACGACTTCGCGATGTGCAGCCTCGGCGACCTCCACTTGAGCCGCGGCGACGATGACGAAGCCGAGCACTGGTTCCGCCGCGCCGCCGAAGCGGACAACGACTACGCCATGTACAAACTCGGCGACTTTCTCTGCGACCACGGCGAAACCAACGAAGCCGAACGCTGGTTCCGCCGCGCCGCCGAAGCGGGCAACGACTCCGCCATGTGCAGCCTCGGCGACCTCCTCTGCGACCGCGGCGCGACCGTCGAGGCCGAGGTCTGGCTGCGCCGCGCCGCCGAAGCGGACAACGACTACGCGAAGTGTCTGCTCGGTGACCTTCTCCGCGACCGCGGCGCCACCGTCGAGGCCGAGATCTGGCTGCGCCGCGCCGCCGAAGCGGACAACGACTACGCGAAGTGTCTGCTCGGCGACCTTCTCCGCGACCGGGGCGCCACCGTCGAGGCCGAGATCTGGCTGCGCCGCGCCGCCGAAGCGGACAACGACTACGCGAAGTGCCTGCTCGGCAGCCTTCTCCGCGACCGCGGCGCCACCGACGAGGCCGAGATCTGGCTGCGCCGCGCCGCCGAAGCGGACAACAGCTTCGCCATGTACGTACTCGGCGGCCTCCTCCGCGACCGCGGCGCCACCGACGAAGCCGAGCACTGGCTCCGCCGCTCCGACCAGGTGGACGACGACGACACCATGCGCAGACTGCGCGGGACCCTCCGCAACGACGGCGTCCGCCCCCTCCGCGACCTCCACACGGAAGGCGACCTCCACCCGGCAGGTTGACCATGGTCGCAGGACGGCCACACACGACGCCGCACTCGTCCTGACGACATGGGTTGAATCGCACCCCCGGACGGTCACCGGGCCGAGAGAAGCGGCGGTCGGCCGGTGCTGTCGCGATCCACGATGTGTGCCTGCGGCGCCTCGTACACCTGGGTCGCCGAGATGTCGCGCATCGCGTCGAGAATGGCGTTCGCCGCGATCTCGCCGATCCGGCCGACGTCGTGGCTCATCGCGGACAGCGCCGGCCCGGCCAGCTGGCACTGCACCGAGTCGTCCCAGGCCACCACCGACACGTCGGCGGGCACGCCCAGACCGCGCTCGGTGATCGCGACGAGGCCGCTGAGCGCCATCACGTCGTTGTCGTAGACGATCGCGGTGGGAACCTCCGCGCCGGCGGACAGCAGCCGCGCGGTCGCCGCCCGGCCGGACTCGTGCGAGAAGTCCCCCTCGGCGCTGGTCAGGATGATCCCGCGGGCGGCCGCCTCGGCGCGGAAGCCGCCGAGGCGCAGCTGGGTGTGCGCGAGCGTCAGCGGTCCGCTGACGTGCCCGATCACCGTGTGCCCGCGGTCGGCCAGGAACCGGACCGCCTCGCGGGCCGAGCCGGCGTCGTCGGTCCAGACGGTCGGCAGGCCGTCCGCGGTGGACGGGTCACCGATCACCACAGCCGGCAGACCGAGCCGGCGCACCAGGTCGACGCGGTGGTCGCCGGGGCTGAGATCGACCATGATCACCCCGTCCACCCGGTGCTCGGCCGACCACCGCTCGTAGGTGGCGATCTCCGCGGCGTGGTCGGTGACCACTTTGACCAGCACCGAGATGCCGGCCGGGATGAGCAGCCGCTCCAGACCCTCGATGAATTCGTGGTAGTACGGCTCCTCGCCGAGTACCCGGGAGGCCCGGGCCAGCACCAGACCGACCCGCCGGGGCCGTCCGGCCGTTGCATCCGGCACAGCGGACTCCTTTCTCATGACACGCGCCCGGGGGTGTGCCCGGGCGCCACGGAGGCTTGGATGACCAGGGCGGCGGCGCCGATGCCGGCCGCGTCCCGGGGTTGGGCGGAGATCTCCACACTGACCTCGGGCCGGTCCAGGCAGGCGCGCACCCGGCGGGCGTAGATCGATCCGGCCAGGGCGACGCCCGGCCCGGTGAGCACCAGGCGGCCCAGGCCCAGCAGGTTCACCATCGAGGTCACGGCGGCCCCCAGCCGGGCGGCGGCCCGGTCGAGGAGGGCGAAGGCGTCCGGGTCGCCGTTGATCGCGGCCCGGGCCACGGCGTCGTACGCCGCCGCCGTGCCACCGTCCAGGCTCAATCCGGCCCGCATGACCGGGTCGGCCCGGGCCGCCGCCACCACCGCCGCGGTGGACGCGTACCGCTCGACGCAGCCGAGCCGCCCGCACGGGCAGGGCCGTCCCTGATGGTCGATCGACATGTGCCCGAAGCGTCCGGCGGCGGAGTCGTCCCCGCGGAACAGTGCCCCGCCGAAGACGAGTCCGGCGCCGATGCTGTCGGACAGGTACACGCACCCGGTTGATGGACGTCACCACGTGCGGCGGTCATCGATACTGACGAGGTCTCCGGTGAGTGGTTCTGCGACTGAGCAATTGTCGATGGTGGTGACGCGGCGGTCGGTGGATCCCGTGTCAGGGCAGGTGTTCCAGGAGAACTTCGGTGAGGGCCTCGGGCGTACGCAGCGGCAGGTAGTGGTCGGCGTTCGGGATGGTTACGGCGTGGGTGTCGGGGATGCGGGCCGCGAGCAGTCGGGCGATGACGCCGATCTCCGGGTGGTCGCGGTCGCCGTGGACGACCAGTGTCGGTGCGGCGATGTCCGCGAGGTGCGCTTCGGCGTTCTGGCCTGTGACGCATTGCTGTTCGCTGACGATGCGCCGCGCGGCGTTGTGCGTGACCATCGCGTCGATGAGCTCCCATCCCGGGGCTGTCGGGCCCATGCCTGCCCAGATGGAGAGTTCGAGTTCGGCCAGGGCGCTCACGTCCCGTTCCCGGCGTGCGGTGGCGTAGGCGCTCAGGTCGGGCTCCTGAGGCCAGCGGTGTCCGCTGACCGAGGCGCCGACCAGGGCGAGCGCGGCGACTCTCGCGGGGTGGGTGAGGGCGAAGTCCAGCGCGCTTTCCCCGCCCATGCTCAGCCCGACCAGGGCGGCCCGGCGCAGTCCGAAGTAGTCCAGGACGGCGCGCAAATCATCGACGTCGTTGAACGGCTTGTTCGGTGGCGTGGAGCGGCCCAGGCCTCGGGCGTCATACCGGACCACGTCGTGGTACCGGGCCAGCTCGGGAACGATGCGCTCCCACAGTCGGGAGTCCATGCCTGCGCCGTGCAGCAGTACAACCGGGCTGCCGGTGCCAACGCGCTCGGCCCACAGCCGACCGTCGCCGGAGACCGGGATGGATGCTTCCCGCGGGCCGCCGAGGACCGGCGCGTCGAGATTCGGTGTCACGCTGCGATCATTCCAGAACGTTCTTGGAGCCGGCCGCGTTCGAAGTGGTGTTGGGTGCCGCGGCGGGCGATGACGACGAGCGGGCCGTCGGTGTGTCCTGAATCATCGTGGCCGCGGGGCGGGCGGGCGCACCGGTCCGGGCGAACAGGCCGGTGGGTCGATTCTGCTAAAGCTCGGACCGCCCGGTGCCGATCCTGCACCAGCTTGTCCGCGACCGACCGAAGGACCCCCGACGCGATGCCCCTCAGCTCCCGCCCCGCGGCCGCCGTCCTGGCCACCGCCAGTGCCGTCGCCGCCACCCTGATCGCGGCCACTCCGGCGCACGCGGCCACCGTGACCGACACATCCACGACATCCACGACGCTGGCCGCGCCGCAGAGCATGGCGGCCGCCGGCGGCCGTCTGTTCGTCTCCGACGGCAACACCGTCGCCGTCCTCGGCACCGACGGCGTGACGCAGAAGAGCGTCACCGGGATGTTCGGCGCCCGGGACGTCCTGGCGTCGCCGTCCGGTGACCGGGTCTACGTCGCGCTCAGTCAGGCCGGCGCCGTCGCCGTTCTGGACACCGCCACCCTGACCGAGGTCGCGCGCTACACCACCGGGCAGTGTCCGGTGCACCTCGCCTTCGCCGGTTCCCGGCTGTTCTACGGCGCCGGCTGCGACCAGTGGGGCGGCTCCCTCGGCTCGGTCGACGCCGCCACCGGCACCGACCCGCAGACCGTGACGACCGCTCGCATGTACTCCGCACCGCTGCTCGACGGTGCCGGGAACACCCTCGTCGCCGGTGTGGGCGGGATCAGCAGCGGTCCGCTCTCCACCTACCGGGTCGACGGGGCGACCGTCACCCCGCTGGCGCAGAAGGACACCGGGGGGTTCCTGGCCCGGGTCTCGGCCGGCCCCGACGGTACGAAGGTCGCCACGGCGTCCCGCTCGCCGTACCACCTGACGCAGTACGACGCCGCCACGCTGGCGGTGGCCGGCTCGTTCGACACGGGCGCGTCCCCGACCGACGTCGCCTACTCGCACCGCGGCGCCATGATCGGTGGCGGGGTGGACAGCGGCTCCGGGCCGGACGGGAACATCGTCGCGTTCGACGTCGCCGCGGGCACCCAGGTCCTCGCCGGCAACGCCCACCCGAAGGCCGCGTACAACCGCCCGGCCCCGGTCGCCGGAACCCTGACCTGGTCCGCCGACGACACTCGGCTCTACGCGATTCTCGACGACTTCACCGGCCGGGCTGAGCAGCCGCACGTCTACTACCTCGCGCGGGGCTTCGAGACGGTCGCCGCCCCGGCCGCGACCACCACCAAGCTTGCCCTGGTCCAGCCCGCGAAGGCCGGCGCCAAGGTTCGCGCCACCGCCACCGTGGCCGGCCACCCGGGCGTCCCGGTCCGGTTCGTCCGCACCAGCCCGGCGGGCGCCCTCACCATGACCGCCACCACGAACGCGGGCGGCGTGGCGACCGTCGACATCCCGGCACCGGCCGGCGGGACGGTCACCGCCTACTACGACGGCGACGACAGCAACAAGCCGTCGTCCGCCAAGGCCGCCTACAAGACCGTCACGATCGCCGGGGTCCGCCTCTCCGGGCAGTACAAGACGGTGAAGAAGGTCGCCTACTACCACGACAAGAAGGACGTCGTCATCAAGGTCGCCGTGTCCTCACCGGTCGCCGGCCGCAAGATCACCATCGTGCTCCAGGGCAAGGCCGGCAGCACGTGGCGGACGGTACAGGCCAAGGACTTCAGCCTGGACGCTTCCGGCGTCTACTACATCGGGCTGGTCAGCGCGACCAGGAAGGTGCAGTTCCGCGTCATGGTCAAGTTCGCCGGGGATGCCTACGGCAAGCCGTCCTCAGCCACCGGCGGGGCCATGACCATCGGCTGATCGCGACATGCAACAGGGCCGGCGCCCGGCGCCGGCCCTTCCGCATTCTGCGGGCCACGATGTCGCGATTGGCCGTTCATCGGCGCCCGGAACTGCGCTTGACTCAACCCCATGTCCCCGGTCCGACACCTGTGGCAGATGTATGAGCCCCTGCACGCGGTCACCTACTTCGCACCGCAGGCCCGGGTGGCTTTCGAGGGCGCCGGGCTGCGAGGGTACTGGCGCGGATACTTCGCGGGGCGAGCGGCTCCGCTGGGCGCGGTGTCAGCAGCTCCGGTCACCGCACTGTTCTACTCCTTCGCACCCGCCATGGTGGCGCGCGCCGTACCGGAGGTGTGGCAGCGGGTGTCGCCGGAACAAGCCCTGGCCGCCCGCCTCGACGGCGCGGTGGAGGCGCTGCGGGCCGTCCTGCCGCCGGAGCCGCAGCGCTGGGCGGAGGCCGCCGAGCTGCTGGAGATCGCGGCCCGCGCGGCGGTGACCGACGGCCGGGCGCTCGGTGCGGCCAACGCCGCGTTGCCGCAGCCCGGCGACACCCTCGCCCGGCTGTGGCGCGCCGCCACGGTGTTGCGTGAGCATCGGGGGGACGGGCACATCGCCGCGCTGGTCGACGCCGAGATCACCGGCTGCCAGGCGCTCGTGCTGCGCAGCGCCCTGTTCGGGGGCCGGGAGCAACTGCAACCCAACCGGGGCTGGACCGACAGCGAGTGGGACGCCGCGGCCCGGGCGTTGGCCCAGCGCGGCTGGCTCGACCGGGAGGGGCGCCCCACCGAGCGGGGCGCTGCCGCACACCGAGGCGTCGAAGCTCGCACCGACCAGCTCGCCGCCCAGCCCTGGACGGCGCTCAGCCCGGCCGATCAGAGTCGGCTGGCGCACCTGGTGACGCCGCTGACCGTCGCCGTTGCCGCGGTCGTCCCCTATCCCAACCCGATGGGCGTGCCACGCGCCGGCGGTTCCTTTCCGCGATGACGGCTCCGTCGAGCGGGTGATGTCGGGCGATAGCCGGCGAAGAGCCGCCCGGTGAATCGTTATCGTCATGATCCCCGGGTGCGCACGCCAGCCGACTCCGCGCCCGGACCTCCCGGTTGGATAGTGAAGGAGCCGAGGCTGTGACCGCCATTGTGAAGTCCGCCGACCTGCCCAGCGGTACGACCGTCCACGACGAGACCCTGGACCGGTGGTATGTCAAGCGGCTCGTCGGCATGTTCCCCTGGCGCGCGAGCAACGGGGAGAAACTGACCGACTTCGAGGTCGACAAATTCCTGCGATCCGGCCGCATCGTGATCACGTATCAGGATTAGTGCGCTGCTGAATCCGGTGATACGCCTCGAGGACCGGCGGAATGCCCTCGGTCAGCATCTTCTTGCGGACCGAGCCGAGCAGCCGCGACATCGCGAACCCGCCGACGCCGGTGAAGCCCGTGTGATGCCAGGTGAACCGGGTGCCCCCGGTGATCTCTTGGAGCTGATACGTCACGTCGGTGACATCACCCGCGTCTTCGTCGCCCCGCCACGTGTAGTGCAGGGAGTGCGGCGCGGTCACGGAGATCACTTCGCAGTGGACGATGCCGGCCCAGCCCATGGTCGGCTTGCCGACGAACCGGAACCGCGTGCCCGGTACGGGAGCGAAATCCTCGGGGCGTCCGCCCTGCCCGCTGGTGGTCCACTGGGCGACCTGCTCCGGATCGGTGAGGACATGCCACACCTCCGCCACGGGGAACGGGTATTCACGGATCACGGCGTACTCGCTCATCACGAATCTCCTCGGGATCGGGCATCCCAGCCGGGACGGCAGGAACCTACCTAACGGTAGGTAGACTGTCAACCGGCCGTTAGGTAAGCTCGTGGCATGGCCACCCCACACCGGACCCGCACCGCCGGACGCCGCGACGGAGCGGAGACCCGGGCGCTCGTGCGCCGGATCGCCCTTCGTCTGTTCACCGAACAGGGCTACGAGGCGACGTCGCTGCGCCAGATCGCCGACGAACTCGGCATCAACAAGGCGTCGCTGTACTACTACTTCGACAGCAAGGAGGCGATCCTGCAGTCGCTGTTCGACGAGCGCGGTGTCGAGGCCGAGCAGCTGGTGACCTGGCTGCGTGAGCAGCCCCGCACCCCGGCGCTGCTCACCACGGCGGTCCTGCGCTGGGTGGACTCCTTCACCGCCGAGAAGCTGCAAGGCATCCGGTTCATGAGCGCCAACCCGCTGCTGGCCCGCACCCTGACCAGCGGACCCGACGGCAACCGCATCGGGGCGAGCCTGAACCACTTCGTCGACGAGCTGACCACCCTGCTGCCGGACCCGTCACCGCAGAACGTGCTCCTGCTGCGGATGGCGGTGCTCAGCATCAATGCCGCCGTTCAGGCCGCACCCTCCACCGATCCCGGCGACGAGGTCGTCATCGCCGTCGCCCGGCGGGCCGCACGAGCCGCCCTCAGCGAAATCACGAACTGAGCCACCCGGCGACCGCCGTATTTCAGCCTCGGGCGGTGGTCAGCGGCGCGTGCACCACGATGCCGACCGCGCCGGTGTCCAACCGCCCGTCCGGCTGCAGGGTGAAGGTCCACCGGGCGTCCGCCACCGAACCCAGGATCACCGCGGCGGAACCCGACTCGGGGCTGGCGATCAGCGTCCGCAGGGCCGCCGCGTCCCGGCCGGAGGGCGGGGCGGCCAGGAAGAGCGCGCTCGGCGTACCGGAGGCGGAGGCCAGGTCGAGGGCAGCCCGGACCCCGTCGGCGGCCCGGATCCGTCCCGCATCGCCGGGCGCGTCACCCAGGCCCACGGTCAGCACGCCGCTCTCCGCCGACCAGGAGTTGGTGGCCAGTTCGGTGGCCCACATCAGCGCGAGAGCGCGGATCGCGGCCTTGTCGCCGGTCAGCGAGATGAGACCGTGGCACTGGCCCAGGTCGAGCAGCACCCGGGTCCGGTCCGCGGTACCGATGGTCACCAGGTGCAGGGTCGGCACCGGTACGGCGAGGTCGACCGGGGCGGCCTGCAGATCGCGCAGCGGTGCCTCCCACGCCCGGCCGTTCTCCAGCACCGTCCACGGCGCGGGCGGCCGGTCGTCCGGCACGGCCAGTCGCAGCACCATCCGCTCGGCGTCGATCATCACGGCGTACAACAGCGGCAGCGGGCGGCCGGCCTGGTGACAGGCCGTGGCGACGACGCGCAGCGCCCGGTCCACGGCCCAGTTCGCTGCGGCGTCCACCTGGCTGACCAGCACCGGAGCCGGGGTCCGTTTCAGCCGTGCCGACGGTGCCGGGATCGCCCCGGCCCGGGGCAGCGGGGAAGCCGGGGCGGTGTCGCCGGCCACCGTGCCACCCGCGGCGCGGCGCCGGCGCAGCAGCAGGCCGGCCGCGACCGCGCCGGCGAGCAGGAGACCGCCACCCACCAGGCCGAGCACCGGGCCGAGATGGGATCCGGAGCCGCCGGCCGCGTTCGGGGTCGCGGCGGCCGGGGCCGCCGCCGGCGGCACGCCGGCGCCGGCGCTGGCGGGACCGGCGCTCGCGGCGGCGGGGGCGCTCACGACGGGCAGCGGACCGACGACGATGCCCTTGCCCTTGGCGTCCTCCGGCAGTTGCAGGATCCAGCCGGCACCGACCTCCTCGGGCTTGGTCATGGCCCGGCCGTCGGGCTGCAGGCGTCCCTGGTTCAGCCGGAAGATCTCGGCATATCGGTCGCCGTTGCCGAGGAACCGTTCGGCGATCTCGTAGAGGAACTCCGGCTCGCCCTTGTACGACTTCCTGACGACGTAGTACTTCACCGACTCCTGGGCGGCGTATGCGACCGGGTGGGCCGGCGGACGGACCGGCTGTTCCGCGGCGACCACACCGGTCAGGCCCAGCACGGCGGCGACCAGCAGCAGGGGCAGGGTGGACGGTGTCGGTAGCGCTCGGCTTCGCATGCGATCCCCAGAGACGATTGGACAAACGCGAAAAGACTACGCGAGTGTCGCAATGCTCTCGATCACCGCCCGCTCGCGACCACCTTGACCGACTGCTGTGGAATCACGAGTGGACCTCGTGCCGCCCATACGGAGACACTGTGCGATTTTTCCTGACTGTAGTCGATCCGCGAACCAGCGAACACGCCGACGTCGCGGTGACGGCCGACGCCGGCAACCGGATCGGTGATCTCGCACGGGTGCTGCAGACCCTGATGCGCGACGCCGCCGACCGCACCGCCGGTGCGCTCTATCTGAGCGGTCGGCCGCTCGATCCCGCTCTCACCCTGACCGAGTCGCCACTGCGGGAGGGAGCCGTCGTCGGCCTGGACGCTCCGGTCGACGGCTCGATCACCGAGATTCCGGGACTCCTCGAGGTACGCGTCACCGGCGGCCCCGCGATCGGTGCGACGCACCCCCTCGGCGCGGGCGCCGGCGACGTGGGCTCCGGCGACGACTGCTGGGTGTCCGTGCCCGACCCCGGGCTGGCCACCGTGGCCGCGCGCCTGACCGTCGACCTCAGCGGGGACTGCTGGATCGAGCCGCTCGCCGGGACGATCCTGGAGATCGAGCGGGAGCCGGTCGAGGCGCGGGTCCGGTGGTCGCCCGGCGAGCAGGTCACGCTCGGCTCGACGATCCTCGAACTCGCCGACTACGTGCTGCCGGACGCGGCCCTGCAGATGTCCGCCGACGACGTCACGATCGACTACAACCGTCCACCACGGATTCTCCCGGTGCCGCGGCAGACGCGATTCCGGCTGCCCGCGCCGCCCCAGGAGGCCTCCCGATCCCGGTTGCCGTGGCTGATGGCGCTGCTGCCCCTGGCCGCCGCGCTCGCGCTGGTGATGATCACCGGCAATACCAGCACGCTCTTCCTGGCTCTGCTCAGCCCGCTGTCGATGCTCGGCAACCATCTGGTGAACCGGCGCAACGGCCGGCGTTCGTACACCGAGCAGATGGCCGAGCACCGCACCCGGCGGGCCGGCATCGAAGCCGACATCCGCGAGGCGGTCCGGCTGGAGCGGCGGGAACGCCGGCACCGGTATCCCGACCCGGCCGCCGTCGCGGGCATCGCGACCGGCCCGCGGCACCGCCTGTGGGAGCGGCGCCGGCGGGACACCGACTACCTGCGGCTGCGCGTGGGGAGCGCGGTTCAGCCGTCCGAGGTGACCGTCGAGGATCTGGCGCTGGAGGAGCACCGCCGCTCGAGCCGGTGGAGTTCGGGCGACGTGCCGGTGACGGTCCCGCTCCGCGAGTGCGGTGTGGTCGGCGTCGCGGGTGCGGACGGCACCGCCCGGGCGCTGGGCCGCTGGGCGGTGGTGCAGGCGGCGGTCCTGCACAGTCCCGACGATCTGCACGTGGTGGTGCTGACCGAGCCGACCGGCCGGGAGTGCTGGGACTGGGCGCGGTGGCTGCCGCACGCCCGGCCGCCGGGTGCGTCCGGGCCGGCCGTGCTGATCGGCACCGACGCGGACTCGGTGAGCCGCCGGGTCGCCGAACTGCTGGAGATGTGTGTGCACCGGGCCAGCGTGCGGTCCGAGGCGGGTGAGGTGCCCGCCGGCGAGCCCGACGTACTGGTGGTGCTGGACGGTTCGCGCCGGCTGCGGTCGCTGCCCGGGGTGGTGCAGTTGCTGCGCGCCGGTCCGGCGGTCGGCATCCACGCACTGTGCCTGGACGACGATCGGCGGCTGCTGCCGGCCGAGTGCCAGGCGGTGGTCGAGGTCACCGGCGGCGGCCTGCGGGTGACCCAGGCCGGCAGCGACGAGATCGCCGGCGTGCGCCCGGACTTCCTCGACCCCGGATGGTGTGCCCGGGTGGCCCGGGCGCTGGCCCCGCTGCGGGACGTCAGCGACGACGACGAGGACGCCGTGCTGCCCGCCTCCAGCCGCCTGCTGCAGGTGCTGGCCCTGGAGCCGCCGGCCGCGGACACCATCCTGGCCCGCTGGCGGATGGGTGGCCGCAGCACGGCCGTGGTGGTCGGCGAGTCCTACGACGGCCCGTTCGAGATCGACCTGCGGCGCGACGGCCCGCACGGCCTGATCGCCGGCACCACGGGCGCGGGCAAGTCGGAGCTGCTGCAGACCGTGGTGGCGTCGCTGGCCGTCGCCAACCGGCCGGACGCGATGACGTTCGTGCTCGTCGACTACAAGGGCGGCAGTGCCTTCGGTGACTGCGTACGCCTCCCGCACACCGTCGGCATGGTCACCGACCTGGACGAACATCTGGTCCGGCGGGCGCTGGAGTCGCTGGGCGCCGAGTTGCGGCGGCGTGAGCATCTGCTGGCCGCGGCGGGGGCCAAGGACATCGACGACTACGTCCGGGCCGCCGACCGTGATCCCGGCCGCGCCCCGCTGCCCCGGCTGCTCATCGTCATCGACGAGTTCGCGTCGATGGTCCGTGACCTGCCGGACTTCGTCACCGGGCTGGTCAACATCGCGCAGCGGGGCCGCTCGCTCGGCATCCATCTGCTGCTGGCGACCCAGCGTCCCGGTGGTGTGGTGTCCCCGGAGATCCGGGCGAACACGAACCTGCGGATCGCCCTGCGGGTCACCGACACCTCGGAGAGCCAGGATGTGATCAACGCCCCGGACGCGGCGCGGATCAGCAAGAGCACACCGGGCCGGGCGTACGTGCGGCTCGGGCACGCCTCCCTCGTGCCGTTCCAGGCGGCGCGGGTCGGCGGCCGCCGGTCCGGCCGGCGCTCGGCCGACCTGCCCGACCCGTCGGTACGCCCGCTGGGCTGGGCCGACCTGGGCCGCATTCCCGAGGACGGGCCGGTGGAGCGTCGCGACGACCGGGACGACGTCACCGACCTGCAGGTGCTGGTGGCGGCGATCAGCGCGGCCGCCGAGGCCGGTGGCATCCCGCCGCAGCACAGTCCGTGGCTGCCGGCGCTGCCGGAGAGCCTCGGCGTGGAGACGCTGCGGGCGGACGCGGGTGCCCCCTACGGCGTCGACGACCTGCCCGCCGAGCAGGCCAGGCACACCGCCGTGGTGGAGCTGGAGCGGTTCGGTCACCTGGTGGTGGCGGGTGCGCCGCGGACCGGACGGTCGCAGGTTCTGCGCACCATCGCCGGCTCACTGGCCGGCACCTACTCGACCGCCGACCTGCACCTCTACGGGCTGGACTGCGGAAACGGCGCGCTGCTGGCCGCGGCCGAGCTGCCGCACTGCGGCGCCGTGGTCACCCGGGTCCAGGTGGAGCGGGCGGTCCGGTTGATCCGCCGGCTGGACGAGGAGATCCGTCGCCGGCAGGCGGTGCTGGCCGCCGGTGGCTTCGCCAACCTGACCGAGCAACGTGCGGCGGCCACCGCGGACGGACCGCTGGCGCACATCGTGCTGCTGCTGGACAGTTGGGAGGGCTTCCTGTCCTCACTCGGCGAACTCGACGCCGGCGCGCTGACCGACATCCTGTTCCGGTTCCTGCGGGAGGGCGCCAGCTGCGGCGTGCACCTTATCGTCGCCGGCGACCGCTCGGTGCTGACCGGGCGGATCGCCACGCTGACCGAGGAGAAGATCGTCCTGCGCATGCCCGATCCCGGTGACATGTCGCTGGCCGGGATCTCGCCGCGCGACGTGCCGCAGCGGATGGCGCCGGGCCGGGCGTTGCGGGCCGGATCCGGCGTGGAGACCCAGATCGCGCTGCTGCCCGGCGAGGCGAGCGGGCCCGGGCAGGCGGCCGCGTTGGTCGAGATCGGGCGCCGGACACGCGAACGGGACGCCCCGGTACCGGCCGCGGCCCGGCCGTTCCGGCTCGGCGAGTTGCCGGCCCAGATCGCGTACGCCGAGGTCGCGGCCCTGCGCCCGGCGGAGGCGGGTGCCGGCTGGCTGTTGTTCGGCGTCGGCGGCGACCAGTTGACCGCGTTCGGTCCCGACCTGGCCGAGGGGGTGCCGGCGTTCGCGGTGGGTGGCCCGCCGAAGTCCGGCCGCAGCACCGCGCTGGTCGCGATGGCCCGGTCCGCCCTGGACGCCGGACAGCAGGTGATCATCCTGGCGCCGCGCACCTCGCCGCTGCGCGACCTGGCCGGCCGGCCGGGGGTGGTCGCGGCGTTCACCGGCCCCGACGTGGATGCCGCGGCGTTCACCGCGGCGCTGGACGCCACGACCGGCCGGGCGTTGATCGCGGTGGACGACGCCGAGGCACTGCGCGATGTCGCCGCCTCCACCGAGCTGCGGACCATCCTGCGCGGCGGCGATCCCCGGCCGCTGGGGATCGTGTACGCCGGCGACCCCGAGGATCTCAGCGCCGGTTTCAGCGGCTGGCTGGTGGACGCCCGCAAGTCCCGCCGGGGCGCGTTGTTGTCGCCGCAGAACCGTACCGACGGCGACCTGGTCGGGGTGCGCCTGCCCCGGACCGCGGTGGGTCAGCCGGTCCAGCCCGGACGGGCACTGCTCTACCTGGGTGACGCCGAGCCGACCGTGGTGCAGGTGCCGCGCTGACACACGGCGGGGGCCGGCCGGGTGGTCCCGGCCGGCCCCCGCGCCGCGGTGTGCCGCTCAGCTCTTGAGCGCCTTGGCCAACTCCTCGTCGGCCTGCTTGAACGCGTCGGCCGCGGCGGTCAGGTACTTGCCCATGCCCTCCAGGCCGTCGGCCATCTTGGTGGCGCCCTGGTTGAACTCGTCGTACGACTGCTCGAACTGCTTGCTCGACGAGTCGGTGACGTAGCCGCCGTTGACCAGCTCGTTCACCATCCGGCGGAGCTCGTTCAGCTTGTCCAGGACCTCGTCCTTGCCGCGGGTGAGCCGGTTCGCGGCATTCTGCATCTCCCCATAGGTGACATTGACGTTCGCCATGACGACATTTCCCTTTCGTACGACGGAAGCCTTCGCTCCCGCTGGTGGGCCGGCGACCGAGGAGCGGTCAGGAGTCCGGCGAGATGAATCGGAAAGTGCTGGTGATCGCGTCGAAGAGGTCCAGCAGATCCTCGGCGAGCGGCAGGATCGGCGAGCTGCCGGTGATAACGGCGATCCGGTCGGACCGCACCCCGGGGAAGGGCACGAAAGTCTGCATCGTGACCGACCGGATCCACCCCTCGCCTTCGGGCAGGACGACGTCCGTGACGCCCCGGGTCCGCGGGACACCGCCGATCCCGGGCAGCTCGGCCTGCACCACCTCACGCCACGGCCCGTCCGCACCGGAGCGCGGCAGCGGACGGAGCTGGGCGGCGACTGCCGACGCCTCGACCTCCTCGCCGGGGGCCCGCACGATGGTCACGGTGACGCTCGCGGTCAGCAACGCCTCGTCGAAGCCCTGCACCATGGCCCCGCAGTAGGCGGCGCCGTTGGCGTGAGCGGTCCGCGCCACGCCGCGCAGCGCCCGGGTCAGCGCGCTGCGGTGCGGGTTGAGCTCGGGCACCGACCGGACCCGCTCGTTCACCAGCGAGCTGATCGCGCTGTTGCGGGTGTCGGGGTGCACGTCGATCTCGAACCAGGAGTCCGGGACGGTGATCGCGAAGCCGGTGGGGTCTGTCAACTCTTCACCTGTTCCTGAAGTTCCTTGGTCAACTCGTCGTCGGCCTTGCGGAAGTGCTCCACCGCCTGCTTGGCGCTCTTGGCGAGCCGCTCGCAGTTCTTCTCCACCCGGGAGCGGCCGTCACTCCAGTGCGACTCGAAGTCCTCCAACGCGTCGTCGACGTCGTCGCCGCCGAGGTCGCCGGTGAACTGCAGGATCCAGCGGCCGGTGCTGTTCAGGCCGTCCCGGATGCGGTCGAGAGTCCCGGCCAGGTCCTCCAGGCCGGTCAGGTCCACCTTCAGCTGATCGGACGAAGCCATCCGTCGACCTCTCTCCGTCTCTCAGAATTTGGTGGGGACGGGCGGGTCCCACTCGCCGGTCACCGGGTTCATGGTGTTGTTCGACGGCAGCGGCTTGACCGGTCGTTCCTTCCAGATGGTGCTGTTGAGGTCCTTCAGCACGCTGTCGGGCAGCGGCTTGCCGTCGATCATGTACTGCGCTTCCACCCTGATGTGCTTGGGGATCGCCAGCTCCGCGACGTCCACCCCGGGCACCCCGTCGAACAGGCCCTCCCGGCTCGGCGTCACCCTGATGTCGACGGTGAACGTCGAGCCGAGCTGGTCGAACTTCTGCGGGTGGAGCCGTTGCAGCTGGTCCATCCGGACGAAGGCGTCCTTCACCCGCTGCTCGAAGCCGTTCTTGAAGGCGTTGTTGCCCATGGTGGTCATCGGCGCGAAGTTGTGCGTGTGCCCGGTGAACCCGAAGTCCTCGTTGAGCAGGTGCCCGCGGACCCAGGAGTTCTCGACGTCGGCGTTCTTGAGGTAGTCGCTGACGCCGCCGGTGCGCTCGAACTTGTTGAGCCACTCCACCGACCAGCCTTCGAGCTTCGGGGTCTTGGAGCCGATGTTGAAGACGTCGGACAGCACCGCGCTCTGGTCCTGCGGGCCGTGGAACTTGGCGAGGGACGCGTTGGCGAAGTCGGAGTCGTACTTCGCCAGCGCCGTCTTCATGTCGCCGATCAGCAGGTTGCCCGGCGGCGTGGGGAACTTGGTCTTCGGCGGGGCGCTGATCTTGAATTTCTTCAGCGCGCTGCCGGCGAGCAGCATCTCCGGGTCGTTGAGCAGATCGTCCAGCTCGGTCGGGGCGTCGTCGTCGTAGCGGGGCCGTTTGCCGATCGTGCAGGAGCGCGGCGACAGGCCCAGCGGGTCGTTCTGCAGCAGCGGATCGTCGACGTACCGCACCGGGCTGGGTCCCGCGCTCAGCCCGAGCGGGTCCGGGCTCAGGTAACGGCCGGTCCGGGGGTCGTAGTAGCGGTGCAGGTTGTAGTACAGCCCGGTCTCGGCGTCGGCGTACTGGCCGGGGAAACGCAGCGGCGTCCCCGCCCCGGCGTGGTGACCCCAGAGCGACGGCGCGGAGCCGCGGATCACGGTGCCGTCGGCGGCGACCAGGTCGGTCGGCGCCCCGTTCGGGTCGCAGATCAGCAGATGCAGCCGGTCGCCGTCGACCTGCACCAGCGGCCGCGATCCGTCCAGGTCGTGCTGCCAGGTGACGGTGCGGCCGGTGGCGTCCGACTCCTCGACCAGCACCGGCCCGTCCCAGGCGAAGTCCGTCTGGTTCAGCACGGGACCGTCGAGCGGGGCGTCGGCCGGCCCGTCGGTCAGTCGCTGCGTGGCGATCCGCCGGCCCAGCGGGTCGTACCGGTACCGCCAACGGCCGCCGTCGGGGGTGATCACGCCGTGCAGGCGGCCGTCGGCGTCCCACCGGAAGGTCCAGACCCGCCCGTGATCCCGGCGCTGCACCAGGCGGCCGGCGGGGTCGTAGCGGTACTCGATCCCGCCCGCCTCAACCAGCTGGGTGCCCTGATAGCGCCGGTCGCCGGGAACGGTCGCTCCGGCGACCGAAGCGGACGCCTCGACCACCTCACCGGCGGCGTCGTAGCGGTAGTCCTCACGACGGCCCGGCCCGTCGACGGCGGTGACGCGTCCCTCATCGTCGAGGCGGAAGACCGTGACGCCCTCGCGACTGTCGTCGACGAGCGTCAGCGACCCGTCCTCGCGGTAGCCGAACGCGCGCTCCACCTCCGCGCCGGCGCCGTCGCTGAGCCGCTGCCGGACGAGCCGGTCGCCGGCGTCGAACTGCCGGACCACGGTCACCGACTCGTCGAGCCGTTCGGCGACGGGGCGGCCACCCGCGTCGTGGAAGAGCGCCACCTCGTGTCCAGCCATGCGGATGCCGATCGGGAACCCGTCCGGATCGAAGGACCACAGTGTTCCCACGCCGGCCGGGGTCTCCCGGGTCACCGTGCGGCTGCTGTCGTCGTAGGCGTGCGTGATCGCCCGCCCGTTGATCGACTCGGCGGTGACCCGGCCGAAGGCGTCGCGGGTGATCTCCAGCACAGCGTCCGGGCCGATCGCCTCGACGAGATGTCCCACCGCGTCGTACCGGAACGTCGTCGTACGGGTTTCGGTCGGCGAGACGGCCGTCCGGCGGATCAGGTTGCCGAGCACGTCGTACTCGAATGCGAAACTCTCCCCGGCCGCGTTGACCAGGCGGGTCAGCTGCCCGGCGGGATCGCGGGTGTACCGGCTGAGGCGTCCGTCGAAGTCCGCCTCCTCGATCAGGCGCCCCGCCGGGTCGTACCGGTAGTGCCACTGCAGCCCGGCCGGATTCGTGACCCGGATCAGTCGCAGCTCGGTGTCGTAGTCGTAGGTGGTGCGGGCGCCGGACGGTGTCACGGTCGCCACCGGAAGGTCGAACGGCCCGTATTCGGTGCGGGTGGTGCGGCCCAGTTCGTCGGTGTGCGCGATCGCGTTGCCCTCGGCGTCGTACCGCCACTGCCGGCGATCGCCGTCCGCGTTCTCCCGCCAGGCCGGCTGCCCGTCGACGGTCCAGCCCTGCACGATGCGCCGGCCGGTCGTGTCGCCGAGTGCACTGATCCGGCCGAAGCCGTCCCGAGCCTCGACCGATACGGCCGGTCCGGCGCCGCCGACGAGCATCCGGGGCGAGGCCGGGTCCGACGCCCGGGCCGGGGCCGTCGTCCCGGCCCGGTGCCGTTCGGCCGGCCGCGGGCCGGCGCCGAGCGGATCGACGGTGGGGTCCGGTGCCTCGGCCCGCCCGTAGTCACGCCGGCACAGTCGCCCGTCGTCCCCGGTCACCGTGACCGCCGCGATCCGCCCGCCCCGGTGTACGACCTTGGCCGAGCTGCCGTCGGGGCGCAGCAGCGCCTCCAGGCCGCCGTCGGCGTCGTAGAGGAACCGGGTGGTGCGGCCCAGCGGATCGGTCCGGGACAGCAACCGGTGCTGGCTGTCCCACTCACTGCGCGTGGTGTTGCCGAGCGGATCCGTCTCCGCCACCACCTGCAGGTCCTCGTTGAGCTGGTAGACCGTGGTGTGCCCGAGCGAGTCGGTGGCGCTGGTCCGCCGCTGGTCCGGGTCGTAGTCGAACCGGTAGCCGAAGTACCCGTCCCGTCCCTCGCCGAGCACGCACCGCCCGTCCGCGTCGTACGTGTACGCGTACCACTGGCCGTTGCTGTCGTCCCACCGGATCATCCGGCCGTCACCGTCGTAGCCGAACCGCATCGTCTGCCCCGCGGGGCCGGCCACCGTGACCAGGTGCCCGTCCGCGTAGCCGAAGGTACGCAGCAGCACCGGCTCACCGCCGGTGGCCGGAACCAGGTGCAACGCCGTGATCTGCCCGTCCTCGGTGGTGACGGCGATCCGCCGGCCGTCGCCGTGCCGCACCTCCACCGGAGCGCCCCGGCCGTCCCGGAGCACCTCGATCCGGCCGCCCTCCCGGTCGACGATCGCGACCAGCTCTGCGGTCCGGGACGGGACCGTGCCGGCCGATTCCGGCAGCACCTCCCGCGGGAGCAGCGGGGCGACCAGGTCCGGCTCCGGATCCGCCACCGGCGCGGCGAACAGCAGGGACCGGCCGGTCGCCGGGTCGGTGACCAGGAAGCCGTCGCCGGAGCGGCGCAGCGGCAGGCTGCGTCCGTGGCCCGGCACCACCGGCCCCTCGGCACCCGGCACCGGATAGGTCAGCAGCGTCCCGTCCGCGGCCAGCATGTGGACCGCGTCGGACTCCACCACGATCCGCTGGTCCAGTGTCGACGCCCAGGACACCCCGAACAGCCGGCCGGACCGGTAGTCCGAGCGGTGGGTGCGCTCCAGCAGCAACGGCGGCGATCCGGGTAGATCGAGATCGGTCTCCGGCAGGAACACCCGGCCGGTGCTGACGTCGACCGGGTCGCCGCAGGCGGGGATCTCGAACGTACGCTTCGAAGTGGTGACCGGAATCTTGTTGATCTTGCCGGTCAGTTTGCTGAACCCCGTCTTGACCACGTCGACCACCCCGCGGGCCGCGGTGGTGACCGTGGTGGCCAGGCCGCGCACGGTGTTCTTCATCGAGGTCAGTGCCGCCTGGGCGATCGCCTTGAGACCGCCGGCCTTGTAGAGCGCGGACAGCCGGGAGAGCGAGGTCAGCCCGCGGACCCCGGGGATGATCCCGAGGACCGCGAAGAGCAGATCGGTGATGCTGCCCTTGCCTTGGGCGAAGTCGACTATCGCCTTGACCAGTAGCACCGCCCCGGCGGCCAGGGCGATCCAGGCCAGCGGGCCGCCGATGATCATCGCGATGATGCCGGCCACCAGGGCCACCCACTTGGCGACCTCGCAGACGACGTCCCACAGCCCCTTGAGGAACTCGCCCAGTTTCTGCCAGAACGACCGCGGCTGGATCCCGGCGTCGGAGGCCGCGGCGATCTCCCGCTTGCACTCCTGAGCGGCGCCGTCGCGCAGCTGGCGGGCCTGCTCGGCGAGCGACTTCGCCGCGTTGAGCGCCTGCTGTCCGCTGGCCACCCGGCCCTGCACGTCGGCCAGCCGTTGCTTGGCCGCCTCGGAGTCGCGGATCGCCTGCTTGACCTGCTCCGGATCGGGGTCGGTGTGCTGCTGCAACGCCGTCGCCTGCTGCCCGATCGCCGTCACGTCGCCCTGCGCGAGCTGGAGCTGCCCGGTCAACCCGGTCAGCTGCTCGCGGGCCGCGCGCCCGTCGGCCAGCGCCCGGTCGGCCATGGCCTGGGCGGCCTCCAGTCTGGGCGCGAAGGCGTGCAGCGCGTCGCCGGCCATCCGGTGCGAGTCGTACACCTTGCGCAGCTGCGCGGGGAGCTCGCCGAACTGCTCACGGAACGCGTCGCCGGACTGGCCGATCCAGGTCAGCACCGCACCGTCGCCCTGCAGCGAATCCACCGCCCGCTGTGCGCGGTGCGCGTCGTCGGCGAAGTCCAGCAGCCGATTACCCGTCGTGACCAGATTCGCCGGCTCGCCGGGAGTCGGGTCCGCATCAAGGTCGAGTACCCACCAGTCACTCGGCCGCGGCATCAGTTGCTCCTACCATTGGTCACTACGCTTACGCCCTGAATCTGGCTGAACTCTCACGTTCATCCACAGTTGCCGCGTGGACCGTACAACACGCCACAAAACCGATGATCGGGGGAGCGGTGGGACGCGGTGAGAAGACCCGCGAGGAGCGGATCGTGCGCGCGCTGCGGCAGCCGCCGGAGGAGCTCGAGGTGCGTGGCGCCCGCCGGTGGCGGGGCGTGGACGAACAGTGGAAGTCCTGGCTGCGGGGTTCGGCGACGGCTCTGGAGTTGTACACCCGGCGACAGGAGGCTGACGAATACCGGCACCTGCTGGGCGACGACGCGTACCGCGACCAGCTGATCGAAGTGCTGTCCCGGGCGGTCCCGCGGGACTGCGCGGCGGCCGGCTTCGGCTGCGCGCAGCGGATCGACCGCCCCTGCCGGCAGCCGGCGGTCTGCGCCCGGGACCGGCCCTGTCACGCCTATTACCTGGAACACGGCACCGGGCACGTGTGGATCGACTTCAGCCCGGCCGGCCGGCACCGGGCGGTCCTCTGGTGGGACCGGGCGAACGCCGGCCGGCTGTGGGTGGACGGGCAGCCGGTCGGCGACGGGATCGTCCTGGACAGCGTCGGGCGATGGGTCGACGACCGGTTCTACACGGTGCAGGCCGCCGGGCCGGACGACCATCCGGCGCAGGAATGGGAGATGGGCGGCCTGGGTCGCCGGATCAGATCGCTGCTGCTGTACGACGCCGGGCATGCCTCGGCCCGGCTGCTCGTGCCCGCCGCCGGGGAGTCGTGGACCGATCCGTGGGTCAGCCGCGACGGCGGGTCGCTGCGGGTGCACGCGGACGGCGACGACGCGATCGGGCGGACACCATGACCGCGGAGACCCAGCCGATGCCGCACACCGTGGGAAGCCTGGCCGCCGACCTCCGGGATCTGGGGCTGTCGACTGGTGACACCGTGCTGGTGCATGCGTCGACGCGGTCCCTCGGGTTCGTGGCCGGCCGGGTGCAGGCGGTCGTCCGGGCCCTGCTCGAGGTGGTGGGACCGGGCGGCACACTGGCGGTGCCGACGCACACGCCGTTCAACTCGGATCCCGCCGGGTGGCGCAATCCGCCGGTGCCGCCGCGGTGGTGGCCGGTGATCCGCGAGCAGAGTCCGGGCTTCGACCCGCGGTGCACGCCCAGCCAGCACATGGGTGTGCTGGCCGAGACGGTGCGGACCTGGCCGGGGGCGGTGCGCAGCGGCCATCCGTCGGTGTCGTTCGCCGCGGTCGGTGACCGGGCACGGGCCATCGTCGGCGGGCACCGGCTCGACCAGCCGCTGGGGGAGAACTCGCCGGTCGGCGCGCTCTACCGGGCGCACGGCAAGGTGCTGCTGCTGGGATGCGGACACGATCGGAACACCTCGTTGCATCTGGCGGAGAGTCGCCGGCCGCAGGCGCCGATGATGGATTACGGGGCCGCGGTGGCTGACGGGGAGGGCGGCAGCCGCTGGGTCACCTGGACGGCGCCGGTCACCGACGCCTCGGATTTCCCGGTGATCGGCGCGGCGTACGAGGCGGTGGGCGCCATCGCGGTCGGGCCGGTGGGCAGTGCCGTTGCGCGCCTGATGCCGCAGCGGGACGTGGTCGACTTCGCCACGTCCTGGATGGAGGATCACCGCCCGCCGAAGACGGCGTGCAGGATGTCGACGTAGACCGGCGCGCTCCCTACCTTTTGCGGACTCTGTCGGGGGAAGTCGTCGCAACGGGCTGCCGTGGTTTAGGGGGCGACCGGCGTGTGGCGCCGGATGCTCTTGGCGCCATCGGCTGCGGCTGCGGTTGCGCCGTCGATGGGGCGGGCCGCGGCGGGACCGTGGGTAGGGCCTGTGCCGCCGCGGTGGCCGGCGTGTTCCGCTTGCTGTGGCGGTACACCAGGAAGCCGACGACTGCGGCGAACTGGGCGGCCAACGCGCCTCCCACGCTGTTCATGAAGTCACCAGCGCGTTTGGCCCATCGAGCCGTCCAAGCACTGAAAGTGTCCTCGACCTCGACCGTTATGGGAGGCACCTCAGTGGTGTCCAACTCCGCCTCGGTCTCACCCCAATGGATGATGACCCGCGCGGTGAGTTTGTAGGTGCCTGGACGCTCTGCTTTAAGCGACCAAGCCCAACGTTTGGTGCCGTTGGCCGGCACAAACTTCGTCCCGTTACCGCTGAGGTCCTCCGGCAGACCTTCCTTGTCAGGCGAAACCAATGTGACCTCGATGTTGCCGCCGGTCTTGGTCGGTGCGATCACGACGGCATGGTCGGGGTCATGAGATGTAGCGGAGGGGCTGTCTTTGCAGTCCTTCGCCGCGGCTCCGCAGATCGTCAACCGCACCTCAACCGTTTCGCCGACTTTGACCGCTTTACGGTATTCAGCGCTCGCGGTTCCTTGGGACAACGCCGCTTCGGCTGCGGCTCTTCGGCGCTGAACATCCTCTTGGACATTGCCATTACCCCCTTGGTCACCCCCGCCTCCGTCAACCAGGTTGGTGAAGAACGTTCCGGGACCGACGAAGAGGTACAGGTAGCCGACGAACAGCCACAGCAGCAGGATGAGAAACAACTCGAACCGTTGATCAGCCTTGCTGCGTGGAGGGGTCGCCATCGGCCAAGCCCTGCCTTACTGGAGAAGTGCAGCGCTGTAGATCAGGCCGCCTTGACGTTGTGATGGCGCATACGGTGTCGGGGGTCACTCCGGGGAGGGGGTGGCTGCTATTCGTTCGACGGCGAACTCCTGCGAGGCGTGTATCTGCCGGGCGGCGATGGTCTTTCCCCGGATTATCTCGCAGGGCCGGTCACCGTTGCGGCTTCCGATGTCCGTCACAGGGTTGACTGTACGGTTCGCCGACGAGTGGGCCGGGATTCGAAGACGTCGATTCTCCGACGGGTTTCTGACAGGTCCGGCATCGTCGCCGGCCTGCTTGAGGTCGGTGTGTGCACCGATGTCTCCATGTCCCTGCACGGCGCTACTGCTTGCTCTGCCTCGTCGACGATGCGGCTCTCGGATCGCGGTGGCCCTTGATGGAACGTGCCGGTTCGTCGATGGATCTCTGATGACATGTGGGTTCGGGCGGCGCCATTTGCCGGATCGGTCGCCGCATCGCGGCGGCCGGTTGGGCCATCCGACTTCCGGTCGCACAGGGGAGGGGCGTGCCGCGGTGGCCGGATATAGGAGTCCCGGGAATCGTCGCGCGGGCCGGCCGGGCGGACATCCGGGTTGCGCCGCCCGATGATGATCATCAAACTGGCGCCGTGTCATCGAACCCCCACGACGGCGAGCCGTCCTCCGCCGCACCCGTCTGGTCCGGCCCGCCGGCCATGTATCCGGCGCATCCGGCTGCGGCCTTCCCGCCGGGTCCGCCCGGTTCCTGGCCGCCGGGATTGCCGTCGTACGCCGTTGCGCACCCGCCGCGCCGGTCGAGCCGGACGGCGTGGATCATCGGCTCGGCCGTGGTGGCGATGCTGCTCGTGGTCTGCGGCGGGATCGGTGCCGTGGCCTACACCGTGCGCGACCACCAGCCGAAGCGCACCGTGGCGGTCGGTGAGCCGACGGTGTCGCCGGGTGCGGAGGATGACCCGGAGCCGGCGCCGGGCCCGACCCATCCGGGCGACCTGGCGCAGTACCTGATCCCGGCGCCGAAGGGCTCGCGCAAGTGGCCGACCGCGCCCGCCGATCAGGCGCTGGCCGACTCGGCGGCGATGAGCAAACTGGTCGCGAAGCCGGCCGCGTTCCAGGCGGTGCTCGACCGCTACGAGTTCCGGCGCGGCTTCGCCCGCCGGTGGATCGACGGCCGGTCCCTGATCGTCGACGTGCGCGCGTTCCAGTTCGAGGGCACCGGCAACGCCCGGTACTTCGCCGACTTCCAGCAGGCCTCGCTGCGGTTCGCGGGGTACGGCGAGCCGGTCCCGGTGGCGGGCGCGGACGACACGTCGGCGCAGGTCCAGCCGAAGAAGGACAAGATCGGGCGGATCCGCTCCAGCGGCCTGGTGGTCCGCGCCGACATGGTGGTCATGATCGACACGTACGCGCTGCCGCCCAACGATCCGAAGGCGCTGGACGCGCTGCTGCTGCAGGAGTCCCGCCTGCTGCCGTGATCGGCTCAGCCGACGGTCGTGACGTGCTACCGGCCGCCCCGGTTGCCGGAAAGATCGATGGTCACCTCGTTGCCGGCCACGAACAGCTCGACGCACGCGGTGCTCCGGTCCAACAGCCAACCGACGGGGCGGCATCCTGAGCCCCACCCGCGCTTCTCGAGGTGCCGTTTCAGCTCGTCATAGAGGTCATCGCCGCGTTGCCCGGGTCGGCCGGTGACCGTGATCGTCCGGGTGCACGAGCCTGAGCCGCAGTCCGCATCGTGGGTGGGACGGACGGTGGCATGCAGGCCCTCGGGCAACGGGAGCACGCCATCGGTCTCCGGGAAGAACGGCCCCGGCCGCGCGATGCCACCGCCGCAGAGCAGCGCCAGCAACGACCACCCGGCCAGGAGGTGCGTCGCCACCCCCACCCGGGTCTGCTTCGCGGGGCCGAGCCGGCGCCGTTCGACGAGACGGCCGGTGACAGCGGTCGCCACGCTCAGCACCAGGACCGACAGAGAGATCTCGAGGACGCCGCGGGGAAAGACGTGGAAGAGCAGGCACGCCGTCGCGGCTTGACCGGCGAGGCCCGCGGCGATGATCCACCGCGTCCGCGGCGCGCGGGACATGAGAAGCCAGAGCAACAGGATCGGCCCGAGCGCGATCAGCATCAATAGCACCCAGTGATCATGCTCAACGCGTGCAACAGTCGGTCGCCGGCAACGCGGGACACTGTCACGACACGGCGCTCATGACGTCCAGCCGTCCGTGCCCTTCATGTCGTGCTTTCCGGCACGGGAGTGAATCGGAGCCGCGTCCGCCGGCAGGGCCAGCGGGCTCTCGACCTGAGCCCCCGATACCCGTGGGCGTGGCGGTTCGGCAACGTCGCGGCCACTCCCGGCGATCTGAAGAGAGGTGGCTTACAGTCGTGATCATGACCGTGGACACGAATACCAGCGCGCAGCCGCCCACGCCGCGTCCGGCGGACGGGCTGGCGGCGCCGATGAACCCCCACGGACTTCCTCCCGCCGTGTTCGACCCGGCGCGGCTGGCTGCCGTGCGCTCCACGGGCCTGCTCGACACCGGGCCGGAGGAGGAGTTCGACGCGTTGACCCGGCTGGCCGTGCAGGTCACCGGCGCCGGGCGAGCATTCGTGACCGTCGTCGACGACCGGCGCTCGTTCTGGAAGAGCTGCATCGGCGGCCCCGACCTGCTGGTGGAGCAGCGGCAGAACCTCGTGCATGAGAGTCCCTGCCATCTCCTGATCGCCACCAACCGGGAGCTGATCAGCGATGACGCCCGTCGGGACCCACGGATCCGCGACGTGCCCGCGGTGGAGCAGCTCGGCATCGGCGCCTGGGCCGGAGTGCCGGTGCGCGACCGCGACGGGCAGGTCATCGGCGGGCTGTGCGCCGTCGACGACCAGCGGCGGGCCTGGGAACCCCATCAGGTGGAAACCTTGCACACCCTGGCGGAGGCGGCCAGCGCGCAGATCAAACTGCGGCAGGAGTTGGACCGCAGCCGTGCACAGGCGGCCCGACTCGACGCTACGGCTCGTGCGGAACGGCAACTGCGGGCCGAGGCCGACCGGCGCGCCGCCGCCGCCGCGGAACTGGCCGCGCAGATGCGTGTCGCCGTCACGGCGCAGGCCACGCTGCCCCGCCCGGAGCACTGTCAGCTCGGCGGGACCGGCGGGTGCACCGCACCGGCGGACCTCAAGATCGCTGACTCCTGGGGTGACTCCGCGTGGGGCTGCACCGCGCACGTCGAGGAGGCCCTCATCACCGTACGGTCGGTATTCGTAGCCAACGAGGAACTCGGCGGCCTGGCCGCTTACCTCCATCGCTGAACCGGGGGACCAGAACGTCGCTGACCAGTTCGGCGGGTTGGCCGTGGAGTAGGTGGGCAGCGTGACTTCGCAGGTCGGCGCCGTCCTGTGCGCACGAGAAGGAAAGCCGTCGGCGCCAGTGGGGCGAACACGGCCGGCGCCCGCGGCCGCCGACATCGCGGGATGGGCGTGCGGCTCATCGGAATCGGCCAGAGCGCCGATATGAATGCCGTGGGCAAGTGGTACATGCACCGCGTCCGGACCAACGCGCGTTCCGGCGATCTCAGGGTGACCAGCGGCGTGACCATCGGTGCCCTGTTCGCCAGCTGCGGTCTGTACGCGCTGGCCATGACGCTGCTGCCGGCCCAGCCCGACGCCGGGCGCGGGAACACCGTCATGGTCGCCCTCGTGGCGGTGGCGTTCGGCGTGGTGTTCATGCCCCTGCCCTGGGAGCGGATCTCCGACGGCATGCGGCTTGCGGTCGGCCCCCTCGGGATGGGCCTCACCGGCCTCTACAACATCGCCTCCGGGCTGGATCCGTTCCGGTACGGCTATTTCTATCTCATGGTGATCCTCTGGTACGGCATGTGCGAACGCCGGGGGATGACGCTCAAGACCAGTCCGTTCCTGATCGTCGCCTACCTGTTGCCGCTGATCCTGGACGGCGCCTCGGCCTCGGATCTGGCCTCCATCGGGTACGCGCTGCCGATCTACCTGCTGGTCGGCGAGACGCTGGCGTGGCGCACCGATCGTGCCCGCCGCCTGCAGCGACGGCTGGAGCAGCTGGCGCACCACGACCCGCTGACCGGCCTGCCTAACCGCGCCGTCTTCACCGCCGAGCTCCGGCGACGCTGTGCCGGCCCGGAGCCGGTGGCGGTGCTCTTCCTCGACCTCAACGGCTTCAAGCAGATCAACGACCGGCTGGGGCACGCGGCCGGCGACGACGTGCTGGTCCAGGTCGCCGACACATTGCGCACCGCCAAGCGCCGGGGCAGCCGCGACCTGGCGTGCCGGCTCGCGGGCGACGAGTTCGTGGTGCTGCTGCCGGACACGCAGCTGGAGGTGGCCCGTGCCCTGGCGGAGCGGATCGAGCGTCGGCTCGGTGAACTCAGCGCCACCGACGGCACCCCGGTCGGCGCCAGCGTGGGCGTCGCCGGCGGCCTGTCGATGGACCCGAACGATCTGCTCGCCGCCGCCGACGAGGCGATGTACCTCGCCAAGCAGGCCCGCCGCCCGGCCTCCGAAGCATCCTGACGGGTGCATGGCTTTCCCCGAGGTGCACGCCGGCCGGATCGGGGCGGCGATGAGCAGCACTGCTGAGTGGTGGCGGGCTGCGCGCTTCGCGTAGCGGGCTGCCACGGTTTGCCATTGCTTGATCCGGTCGAGGCAGCGATACCGGCCGCTCGCCGACGATCCGCCGCAGGTCACCGCGGTACGAGCCGGACGGTGCCCGGGTGACCTCCGACACCGATCCCCACCGATGTCCGGCAGACACTCACCGGCTGCGCCCGGGTGCCGATAGGTCTGACATTGACCGCGAAGCAAGGAGCCACACCGTGGATGCTGGGCCCCTGACCGGAGAGCGGGCGCGGTGGCGCTCGCCGGCCGACCTCGGTGTCGGCGTACGAATCCTCAGCGCCGTCGGCCTGGCCGGAGCCGTCGCGCTGACCGTCGGCATCACCGGCCTGGCCGGGCTGCGCAACACCAGTGACGCGGCGAGGGCGATCTCTACGAAGAACGTCGGCGGCATCAAGGCGGTCGGCGAGCTCATGAGCGCCGCCGCCCAAGCGCAGGCCGACTCGGCGAACGCCGCGCTGTCGCCCACCGAGTCCGCCTCGCAGTACTTCACCCAAGCCTTCGAGAGCGACCTGACCCGCTTCGGCGACACGCTCAGCGCCTACCGGCGTACGGCGCCGGCCGCCTCGGCCGCCACCATCGACGACCTTGCCCAGCGGTGGAGTGCGTACACCGCGATCGCCGGCGGCAAGTTGCAGGCTCTGGGCGACAGCAACGACCTGGGCGCGTGGTCGCGGGTTCGCGACGCCTCCGTCACACCGGTGGTCGAAAAGCTCAACGCCGACCTGGCGGTGCTGCGGGACGCCGAGACCGCGGCCGCCCGGGCCGGCTCGGCCGCCGCGGACACCGAGTACTCGCACAACCGCACGGTGAGTCTCCTCGTGCTCAGTGTCGGCCTGCTGCTGGCGCTGACCCTGGGTGTTCTGGTGACTCGTCGCATCGTGGGATCGCTGAACCGGGTCAAGCGGGTCTGCGAGGCGCTCGCCGCCAAGGACCTCACCCGCACCAGTGGCTTGACCACCCACGACGAGATCGGCGCCATGGGGCAGGCGATGGACACCGCCGTCGGCGCGCTGCGCGGCACGGTGACCACCATTGCGGGATCCGCGGCGGCCCTGGCCGGAGCCTCGGAAGAGATGACCGGCACGGCGGCGCAGATGGCGGCCTCCGCGCAGATGACGACCACCCGGGCGCAGGAGGTGTCCACCGCGGCGGAGGAGATCTCGCGCAGCGTGGAAGCCGTCTCGGCGGGTGGCGAGCAGATGGGCGCCTCGATCGGGGAGATCTCGCAGAACGCCGCCGAGGCGGCACGGGTCGCCGGGGAAGCCGTCGCGCTGGCCGCCGGGGCGTCGGCGAGCATGCGGAAGCTCGGCGAGTCGTCGATCGAGATCGGCAACGTCGTCAAGGTGATCACGGCGATCGCCGAACAGACCAACCTGCTGGCGCTCAACGCCACCATCGAGGCGGCCCGCGCCGGCGAGATGGGCAAGGGCTTCGCGGTGGTCGCCTCGGAGGTCAAGGACCTCGCCCAGGAGACCGCCCGGGCCACCGAGGACATCGCCGCGCGCATCGCGACGATCCAGGCCGACACCGGCAGCTCGGTGAACGCGATCGAGGAGATCAGCCGGGTCGTGGCCCGGATCAGCGACTTCCAGACCACCATCGCCTCAGCCGTGGAGGAGCAGACGGCCACGACGGCCGAGATGAATCGCAGCGTCGGCGACGCCGCCAACGGGACCGGCGACATCGCCGCCGGCATCACCGGGGTGGCCGACGCGGCGGAGCGGACGAGCGAGGGTGTGTCGCGGACCCAGCAGGCCACCACCGAGTTGTCGACGATGTCGGCCGATTTGCGAGCCCTGGTGCAGGCCTTCCGGGTCTGACCGGCGCCTCGGGCCCCGTCCACCCGCGAACGAGGAGATCGACGAGATCTAGCGGTGTCGTCGGCGGTAGGATGCGAACTCTGATGACCGAGAACGACGAAATGCCGAACTCTAATGTTGAGGGTCATGGTGAGCCGGCTTCACCGTGTGGTCGCTGCCGAAAGGTATTGCAGGCGCTAGACACACCTTGGTCGTGAGATGCGTGATCAAGTTCGATAGATTTGACTCGGAGTTGCTTTCGGTCCTCGAAGTCTCTGGCTGGAGTACCGAACGTGATGTTGATATTGCCCACTGGGTTGAGCAGCTTAAACTTGACGGTTTTGATGCACATGGGCTTGCGCTCGAAGTTCTTCGCAGCTTCGGCGGACTCTCGATCGCGCCCGTACGAGAGGACGGACCCAACTTTTCCAATGATGATCCTCTAAACTTCGATCCAGCTGCTGGGGGATTCGGTCAACGGTCCCTGGCTAGCGAGGTGGAGAGTATTCTGGGCGGAAATTTCTACCCCATAGGTGAATGGCTCAGCCATTCCAGCGTATTTGTTGAATCTGGTGGCATGGTTGTGGCGACTGGGATGGGCTGGATTTGGGGCTTAGGGGATACCTTCGAGGATGCGCTGCAACTAGCTGTTTGTGCTAATCGGCCGCTTAGATGTCTATACACAAGTCCAGGGTTAGAACCTTGGCCGAAGATCTGAGTTCCCCTAGTCGAGTCGGCCTGGAGCGCGGCTACGGATAAGAAGGTTAGGGGGCTCGATCCTATTCGGGCGCACTCCTTCGGTGAAGGCCTGATCTGCGGAAACGCGGTTCGGGCCCCTCTCGTTGTTCAGTTTGTGGTGATCGCCTCGAGAGGACGTCTGATCAACGTAGTTTGGGGGTTATGTGGTTTGAGCCGTATCGCCGGGTTGGGGTGGTTTCGGCGGTGAGAGCAGTGCGTCCAGGGCGGTGTCGAGCGCCGCGAGGAGTTCGTCGGCGGCTTCGGGGTGGTAGATCAGCCGGGCCGCGATGCCGTCGGAGAGGGCCACCACAGCGTCCGCGGTCCGGCGCGGATCGCCGCGCAGGGCGACGGTGCCGTCGGCGCGGCCGGCCTCGAGCCAGCGGACCAGGTCGGCGCTGACCGCCCGGTCGATCTCGCGGAGCACTTCGGCGAACGGTGGATGGCGGACGGCCATTGCGGCGAATGCTGCCCACACGATCGCCTCCGCCCGGCGCTCGGGGTCGAGCGGGAGCGTCGCGACGACCAGGCGGTGGAGCACCTGGCGAGGTGTGCCGGACCGGTCGACGGCCCGCAATCGCTGCTCAGCCTTCTCGCCGGCGATGTCGAGGGCCAGCAGGAGCATCTCCTCCTTGGATCGGAAGTACTTCTGAACGGCACCGGGTGAGCGGCCCGCCCGGGCGGCCACCGTGCGGACGCTGACCTCTTCCAGTCCGTGCTCGGCCACGACGGTCAGCAGGGCGGCGCCGATCGCCCGGCGCTGCGCGTCCCGGTCCACGACTTTCGGCATCTTCCTCCTTTCGGATACAGTCGTATCTTAAAGGAGGTCGGGATGAGCCACGACGACACGCGCGCCGCCGACAGCGACCGGGCGGCAACCATCGAGCGCCTGACCGCAGCCCTCGCCGAGGGGCGGATCGATCTGGCCGAGTTCGATCGGCGCACGGTGGTCGCCGCCGGGGCCACCACGGTCGGCGAGCTGGTTCCGCTGACCGCGGATGTGCCGGTCCCGGCCCGACAGGCGCAGGCCGAGCAGCGACGCCGTGACCGCAGCGAATGGCTGACCGAGTGGCGGTACTGGCTGGGCGGCGCGTTGATCATGAACGCTGTCTGGGGCACGCAGTGCCTCCGTGACGGCCAGCTCCAGCGGTACTGGCCGGTCGCGCCGCTCGGTATCTGGGCGGCCGTCCTCATCGCGGTGGCGATCTGGCCGCGCGACAGAAGCTGACACGCGTGATGGCCGCGCGAGTGAACCCTGCCCCTCCACCGGTGGCGCGGGCCCCTCATGATGGGACCCATGCCAAGGATCGTCACCTGTGAGTGCTGTCGGAACGCGGCGAGGTTCGGCCCGCGGATGCCTCGGAGCCGGGGATGACATACCGACCGGTCCAGCAAGCCCATGAACCCGTCGGCCCGTGGGTCCTCGCCATCGGCTCGATGGTCATGGCTTTGGTCGCTCCGGCTGTCGGCGCGCTGTCGGCGTGGTCGTACCTGGACGTCACACCGCACTGCCGGTCGACATGGATCTATGTGGTCGCCGTGGCCTTCCTGATCCTGATCGTGCCGTCGTTGCTGTGCCTGGGCGTGGCATCCTTCGGACTCGCCCGCTATCGGGCCGGCACCGGCTCGCTGCGAGTCGTGTCGAGGGTCGCCCTGGCGGTGACCGTCTGCCTGACCGCTCCGGTCGTCGTGGGTGGTGGCGTGCTCGGCGCCACGATGGTCCTCTTCGCGGACGACCTGCGCTGTTGACCGCCGCCCGCCGGCCACGCGGATGCCGGGTCGAGGACGGCCCGCGGCGGTCGGGCAGGTCCTGGCAAGAAGACCGACACCGCCCCACCGGCACCCCTCCCGGCTCGGCGAAGGGGTGCCGGCGGGACCGGATCGTCAGAGCCGGTGGTGCTGGAAGAACTGCCACATCAGGGCGTTGGCGCTGATCTCGTGGGTGACCGTGCCGTTGCCGTTGTCGATCGGGGTGCCCGGCCAGGTGTGGCCGCCGTCCGCGATCGTGTAGAGGGTGACCTCGGCGCCGGTGCGGCAGTGGCGGTACGCGGTGCGGGTGACGTGCGGGCTCACCGCCGACTCGGTGGCCGCGCCGCGGCAGCCGTTGAGCCGGGCCCACCGCTGCTGGGCGAGGGGCACCGGGTAACCCCAGTACGGGGAGCCGCCACCGGCGTACGGGTTGGTGGCGTCCTGCAGGCCGTGGAAGGTGATTACCGGGACCGGGCGGGACGGCTCACACGACGCCGGGTCCGGCCGGGTGCTGTCCTGCGGGTCCGGGCGGCCGGCGCGCAGGCCGGCGACCGGGGCGATCGCGGCCAGCCGGTCGGCGCGCCGGCAGGCGTACGCGGACAGCATCCGGCCGCCGCCGGAGTAGCCGGTGCCGTACACCCGGGCCGGGTCGCCGCAGAGCGCGCGCACCGCCGTGGTGATCACCCGGTCGAGGAAGCCGACGTCGTCCCGGGCCCCGGGCGGCGGGCTGCCGACCCCGGGTACGTTCCAGGAGAAGCCGTCCCCGGCAGGGATCGCCGCGGTGGGTGCCACGACCAGGTAGCCGCCCGCGTCGGCGGCCGCCGCCATGTCGCTGTAGTGCAGCTGGTCGCCGCCGGTGCTCTGCGAGCCGTGCAGGTTGAGGACGATCGGCCGGCGGGTGGCCGGCCGGTCCCCGGCGGGGACGTACACGGTGACCGGATACTCCCGGCCGCCGTAGCCGACCGTCATGGTCTGCCCGCCCGGCCGGGGGCAGGTACCCGGGCCGGCGGCGGCCGGCGCGGCGGTCGTCAGGGCCAGGGACAGGGCGGTCACCGCGTACACCGTCAATCGTCTCAAGAGATTTTGACCTCGCCCTGGTTGAGCACGCGCGGCAGGAAGTAGGAGGTCTGGATCTCGGCGTTGGTGTTGTTGCCGCGCAGCTGCTCGGACCAGATCATGAAGTAGGTCCACTTCGGCTGGCTGTCGAGCAGCGCGGCGGTGGGCACCTTGCCCATCTCGGCGATCGCGATCGGTTTGCCGGCCGCGATCGACTGGATCTGCGAGTAGTCCGCCGCCGACGGGTAGTTCTTGTACCAGGCGTCGAGGGTGACGACGTCGACGTACGAGCTGCCGGGGTAGAAGCCGGCCCACCCGCCGGCCGGGTTGTCCTGCACGTTCCAGACCCAGATCAGGTTGTCCAGGCCCTGGCTGTCGAAGTACTGCCGCATCTGCTGGTAGAGCTTGAGGCTGCCGTTGGCGCCGGAGCGGTGGCCCCACCAGTTCCACGACTCGTTCATCTCGTGGAACGGCCGCCAGAGCACCGGCACGCCGGCGTCCTTGAGCTGCTTGAGGTAGGGGACGACGGCGGCCATCCGGCTGCGCCAGGTGTTGTACAGCGTGGTGCCGGGCGTGACGATCTGCTGGAACTGGGCGTCGGTGATGCCGGTCTTGACACCGCCGTCGAAGTTGCAGGTCGCGCCGACCGTGGGGGAGCAGGCGTGCCAGGTGAGCGCGACCAGCGAGCCGTTGGCCCACTCGGTCTTCGCCTGGTTGATCACGCTCTGCCGGTTGGCGATGTCGGTGGCGGTGAACATCATGTCGCCGCCCCACAGGCCCGGCCACTGGCCGGTGACGTCGTGGACCTGCTGGGTGTACTGGCCGGGCAGGTTGGCCGGCTCCTTGTTGTGTTGACCGGAGACGATCGAGGTGCCGGTGATCGACTTCAGGTAGTTGATCACGGCGGACTTCGGGGTGGCGGCGAACGCCGAGGCGTCGGGGGCGTTGTGGATCATCAGGGCGGCGGCGAGGGCCAGCACGGAGCCGACCGCCCAGACGGGACGGGGGATGGTCATGGCGCTGAGCATGCGACCGCTGTTGCGGGCATGTCAACCTTAGATTAATAATTTATTAAGTCAGTTGGTGCTCTCCCGAACCACCATGTGCGCCAGCGGCGCCTGGTAGACCGCAGGAGGTTTCCCGGCCATCGCATCCAGCATCGCCCGCGCGGCGATCTCCCCGACCCGCACCACGTCATGGCTCATCGCCGACAGCGCCGGCGTCGCCAGCTGGCACAACGCCGAATCGTCCCAGGCCACCACCGACATGTCGGCCGGCACGGCGATCTCCCGCTCGCGTAGCGTGTCCAGGGCGGCCAGGGCCATCAGGTCGTTGTCGCAGACGATCGCGGTGGCCCGGGCGTCGAGCAGGGCGGCGGTGGCGGCGCGGCCCGACTCGTACGAGTAGTCGCCCTCGGCCGGCACCACCGTCACGCCGAGCTCGGCGGCCTCGGCCTGCGCGCCCTCCCGCCGCAGCTGGCTGTGCGCGAACGACAGGGGACCGCTGACGTGCCCGATCGTCGCGTGCCCGCCGTCGACCAGGAACCGGATCGCCTCCCGTGCGTACCCGGCGTCGTCCGTCCACACCGTCGGCATCCCCGACGCGGTCGACGGCGCGCCCAGCACCACCGCGGGCAACCCCAGCTCCCGCACCAGGGTGACCCGCTCGTCGTCGGGCTGCAGGTCGACCAGGATCACCCCGGCGACCCGCTGCCCGGCGGCCCACCGCTGATACGTCGCGTTCTCCGCCGCCCGGTCGGTGACCACCTTGACCAGCACCGAGACCCCGTCCGGGGTGAGCACCCGCTCAAGGCCCTCGATGAACTCGTGGTAATACGGCTCCTCGCCGAGCACCCGTGAGGCCCGCGCCAGAACGAGCCCGACCCGCCGCTGCGACTGTGCCACCGATTCCTCCGTACCCTCCGACCCGACAGGTACGGTATCGCCTGACACTGCGGCAGCTCGAACATGGAGGTCAGGCGACATGGCGCGTCGGGAAACGCCGGCGGCGGGGCCGGGCAGCCGCGCCCTGATCGTGGACGTGGTCCGCTCGGCGGTCTCGATCAGCCGGGTGGAGCTCGCCGAACGCACCGGCCTCACCCAGCCGTCGATCTCCAACATCGTCCGCGACCTGATCGCCGACGGGGTGATCCACGAGACGGGATCAGAGGACTCGGTACGCGGCAAACCCCGCAAACTGCTCGCCATCACCCCCGCCACGCGGTTCGGGATCGGCTTCCAGCTCGGCCCCGACACGGTCACCTGCGTGGCCATCGACCTGACCGGCGGCGTCGTCGGCCGTGAGGTGGTCCCGCTCGACGACACCGGGCTGGCCGACCAGCTCGCCGCACGCTTCGACGACTTCATCGTGGACCTCGACCTGCCCCGCGACCGGATCGAGGGCCTGGCCGTCGTCGCGGCCGCCGCCCCGCCCAGCCACCGGGACAACCCTCCGGAGTGGGCCGCCGCCCGTCGCGCCCTCGCCGCCCGGCTCGGCATCCCGGTGCTGGTGGAGAACGATGCGGCCGCCGCCGCCCTGGGCGAGTTCTGGACCCGGCGGGTGTCCCGGGAGCAGGCGTTCGGCAGTGTCTACCTGTCCGCCGGGGTCGGTGCCGGGCTGGTTTTCGGCGGCGCGCTGTTCCGCGGGACCAGCTTCGACGCGGGCGAGCTCGGGCACCTGTCCATCGCCTACGACGGGCGGCCGTGCCCGTGCGGCAACCGCGGTTGCGTCGAACGCTACGCCTCGATGGCCGCCACCGTCGAGGCCGCCCGCGACGCCGGCCTCGCCGTCGACCAGAAGAGCATGTTCAGCGCGTACGACGCGATCGCGCACGCCGCGGTCAGCGGCGACCCGGACGCGTTCGCCGTGGTCGACCGGGCGGCCGGCTACCTGAGCGTCGCGGTCACCTCGATGGCCAACCTGCTCGACCTGGGCCGGATCGTGCTGACCGGCCCGGGGATGGCGATCGCCGGCTCGATCTACGCCCGCCGCCTGCGCAGCCACCTGGCGGCGACCGCGCACGCCCGCTACCGCCACGACGTCGTCGTGGAACTCTCCGCCCAGCCGCGCGACGCCGCCGGCATCGGCGCTGCCGCCCTGGTCGTGCAGGCGTCTATCGCCCCCGGTCACACCGCGGGCCCGGCCGGCCCCGACGGGCCCTGACCGCTGCCCGGCGGGCGGTCTGGTGCGGACGTCGCTGGTGGGGGCGGGTGCGACTATGGTTGCGGGGTGGAGCGCGCCGGGCACGAGTGTTGGTCGTACGACGATCAGCGGGTGATCGACGCGTACGCGCGGGAGGTGATCCTCGCCGGGATCGCCGGCGGCGAACGGGTCTGGTACGTCCCGGGCCGGGAGTCCGAGCTGACCGCGCAGGCGCTGCCGGGCGGTGACGCGGTCCGGGTGGTGCACTTCGGCGATGCGTATTCGGGCCAGGCCGTCCTCGATCCGGTCGCCCAGGTGGGCGCCTACGCGGCGGCGACCGAGGAGGCGCTGGCCGACGGGTTCACCGGGCTGTGCGTGGTCGCCGACGTCACCGAGCTGGTCCGCGGCGACGAGCAGCGCGACGCCTTCGCCCGCTATGAATACCTGATCGGGCGCTACATGCGGACCGACGCGATGCGGGCGGTGTGCGCCTACGACCGGCGGGTGCTGGGCGCCGCGGCGGTCGCCGAGATCGCCTGCCTGCACGAGTCGAGCACCGGGGCGGGCGTGCCGTTCCAGCTGCATCCGGCGCTGTCCCGCGCGGAGGCGGTGCTCGACGGGGAGCTCGACCCGGCCGGCGAGGAGCTGTTCGCCACCGCGCTGCGACGCACCGACCTGGCGCCGGCCGGTGGGGAGATCGTGGTGGACGCCGCCGGGCTGCGGTTCATCGACCATCGGGCGCTGCTGGTGCTGCAGCGCTACGCCGAGTCGCGCGGGCTGACCGCGGTGCTGCGCACCCGGTTCGAGGCCGCGGCGCGGCTGGCCGAGCTGATCGGCCTCACCCACGTGCGCGTGGAGCCGGCCGCATGACCAGGACCGGAGCGGCGGCCGGACACCACGGCTACTACCACGAGGCGCTCTGCTACGCGGCCGACGACGAGCTGCTCGCGGTGGTCGTGCCGTTCCTGCTCGGCGGGATCGCGGCCGGCGAGCCCACGATGATCGCGCTCGGTGAGCGCACCGGTGAGCTGGTGCGGTCCGCGCTGCCGGCCGGCACACCGGTCACCGTCCTGGCCGGTGGGGCGATGTACGCGCGGCCGGCCTCCGCGATCCGCGCCTACCGGAACCTGTTGACCGGGCACGTCGCCGCCGGCGCGACCCAGATCCGGATCATCGGCGAGCTGTCGCCGGACACCTTCGGGCCGCTCTGGGACTCCTGGGCGCGGTACGAGTCGGCGATCAACCACGCGTACGACGACTTCCCGCTGTGGAGCATGTGCGCCTACGACCTGCGGGTCACCCCGGCGCCGGTGCTCGCCGACGTGCTGCGCACCCACCCGCGCACCGCGGCCCCGCACGGCGGCCACGTGCCGAACGCCGACTACACCGAGCCGATGCTCTATCTCAGCGACCGCCGGGTGCCGCCGCCGGACCCGCTGCAGTGCGACGCGCCGGCCGCCGACCTGTCATCGCCCACCCCCGGGGAGGCCCGGCAGGCGGTCCGCGCGGCCGGCACCGGCGTGGTCGGGCCGGACGAGCTGGAGGACCTCGTCGTCTCGGTCAGCGAGGCGGTGTCCAACGCGTACCGGCACGGCCGCCCCCCGGTCCGGATGCGGCTGTGGTGCGGGCCCGGCCGGCTCGTGGTCAGCGTGACCGACGCCGGCTCCGGCCCGAAGGAGCCGTTCGCCGGTCTGCTGCCGACCGGCGACGGCGTCGACGGCGGCCTGGGCCTGTGGATCGCCCACCAGTCCTGCGACCACGTCGCCCTCTACCGCGACACCGACGGTTTCACGATCCGGCTGACCACCGGCCGGTGATCCGGGCCGCGGCCATCCCCGCGGCGTGACCGGAACTTGGTGGCCGGTCACGTCCACCCTGCGGCCGTTTCGCGCCGAGAATGTCGCGGCCGGAATGGGTCCGATGATGCAACCATGGCAGTGTGCAACCTTCTTCCGATGCGGCGCCGGGCGCCGCGGTGCAGGCGCTGATGCTGGCCAGCCGGGCGTTCGTCGGGATCACCGTGCGGGCGCTGGCGGCGGTGCCGGGCGAGGTGACGCTGCCGCAGTTCCGAACGCTGGTGGTGCTGGCCGCACGGGGCCCGCAGCGCAGCATCGACATCGCCGAGGAGCTCGGGGTGAACCCGTCGACCGGGACCCGGATGCTGGACCGGCTGATCGGCAAGGGCCTGGTGCGCCGGACCCGGTCGGCCACCGACCGGCGGGTGGTGCGGCTACGGCTGACCCCGGACGGGCAGCGGCTGGTCGAGCAGATCCTGGACCGGCGCCGTCGCGAGCTGGAGCGGCTCGTCGACGGGAACCCGGGGCTGTGGTCGCCGCCGGTGATCGAGGCGCTGACCGCGTTCGCGACAGCGGCGGGGGAGCAGGCCGCGGCGACGGAGCGGTCTGCGGCCGGAAAGCCGCCCGCGGTCGGAGCGCAGGCTGCCGGCCCGAGCGGCCCGGACTGGTGGCTGGGCTGGACCCCGGGCGACGCGGTAGGCGAGAACATTGCATAACGCAATGGTGGTTGGCGACAAGAAGAGCGGGGAACAGAGGCTGGCGCTGAGCAGGACAGGTGGGATGCCGACGGAGCGCACCACGTGGCCCGGATCGACGACACGGTGACCCGCGGCGACCCGGCCCCGCCGATGTCCGGCACGAACTGAAGGACGGGCAGCATGGCAATGCGGATCGAGGACTACGCGATCGTCGGTGACCTGCACACCGCGGCGCTGATCGGCCGGGACGGGTCGGTCGACTGGCTGTGCCTGCCCCGCTTCGACTCGCCGGCCTGCTTCGCCGCGCTGCTCGGCGACGAGGGTGCCGGCCGCTGGCGGATCGCGCCGGCCGGGGCGGGCGTCGCCACCCGGCGGCGGTACGACGACGACACGCTGGTGCTGGAGACCGAATGGGACACCCCGGACGGCACCGTGCGGGTCACCGACTTCATGCCGCCGCGCGGCGAGGCCGCCGACCTGGTCCGGGTGGTCGAGGGGGTCAGCGGCTCGGTGCGGATGCGCGTCGACCTGACCCTGCGCTTCGACTACGGGCACATCGTGCCGCTGGTGCGACGGACCCGGCACGGGTGGCACGCGGTCGCCGGGCCGGACGCGGTCTGGCTGACCACCCCGGTGCCGCTGCACAACCACGACCTGACCACGACCGCCGAGTTCACCGTGACGGCCGGCGAGCGGGTGCCGTTCGTGCTCACCTACCGCCCGTCGCACGAGCCGGCGCCGCAGAGCGCCGAACCGGACGCCGCGCTGCGGGACACCCGGCGGTTCTGGCAGGAGTGGCTCGGGCGCCACGACTACGACGGGCCGTACGCGGACGCCGTACGCCGCAGCCTGATGTTTCTGAAAGCTCTCACCTACGCCCCCACGGGCGGGATCGTCGCGGCGGCGACCACCTCGCTGCCGGAACAACTCGGCGGCCCGCGCAACTGGGACTATCGCTACTGCTGGCTGCGCGATGCCACGTTCACGCTGCAGGCGCTGCTCGGCGCCGGGCACGTCAGCGAGGCCCGAGCGTGGCGCGAGTGGCTGCTGCGCGCGGTCGCCGGCGATCCCGCCGACCTGCAGATCATGTACGGGCTCGACGGCACCCGCCGGCTGCCCGAGTACACGCTGGACTGGCTGTCCGGATATCAGGGCGCCGGCCCGGTCCGGATCGGCAACGCGGCGGCCGGGCAGTTCCAGCTCGATGTCTGGGGCGAGGTCCTCGACGGGCTGCACCTGAGCCGCGAGTCCGGGCTGGCGGTCAAGGACGACGCCTGGGACGTGCAGCGCTCGCTGCTCGACTTCCTGGAGAGCAACTGGCAGCACCCGGACAACGGGTTGTGGGAGGTCAGGGGACCGCGCCGGCATTTCGTGCACTCCAAGGTGATGGCCTGGGCCGGCCTCGACCGGGCGATCACCGCGGTCGAGAAGCACGGCCTTCCGGGCCCGGCGGACCGCTGGCGGGCCATCCGCGACGCGATCCACGCCGAGGTGTGCGACCGCGGTTTCGACCCGTCCCGCGGTACGTTCACCCAGTACTACGGGTCGGCGGGGCTCGATGCGGCACTGTTGCTGATTCCCCAGGTCGGTTTTCTGCCGTACGACGACCCGCGCGTGATCGGCACCGTGGAAGCGGTCATGAAGGACCTGTGCCACGACGGGTTCGTGCTGCGCTACCGCCCCGACCAGGACGGGGTGGACGGCCTGCCCGGCACCGAGGGCGCCTTCCTGGCGTGCACGTTCTGGCTGGTCGAGGCGTTGCACGGGATCGGCCGCACCGTCGAGGCGACCGAGCTGTTCGAGCGGCTCCTGTCGTTGCGCAACGACGTCGGGATGCTCGCCGAGGAGTACGACCCGGGCAGCGGCCGCCACCTGGGCAACACCCCGCAGGCGTTCAGCCTGGTCGGCCTGGTCAACGCGGCCCGCCGCCTGGGCCGGCCGCAGGGGTAGGCGGGCGCAGACGTCGCGACCACTCCGCTCATCCCGGCGTGATCATGTCGTCGGTCGTCGGCTACGCCCGCTGTACCGCTGAGCCGGGGGACCGGGAGAACCAGGTTCGGGTACTGCGGAGGCTGGGCGTCACCGCCTCGCAGATCTTCCTGGACGAGCCGTTGACCGGCGCGTCCACGTCCCGGCCTGCAGCAGGCGCTGCGCTCGCTGCGAGCCGGGGACACCCTGGTCACCCCGGGCTCGGCGCGGCTGGCCCGGTCATTGGCCGATACCCGGTCGATCGTCGAGCAGCTCGCGCAGCGTCGCGCCTGCGTGTCCCTGGCCGGCCATCTGCATGATCCGGCGGTGGTGTCGGCTCCTGTCTCTCATACCGCTTCGCGCGCCGCCGATAGGTCTGGCGATTGAGAGCAGGAGGGGGTGGAAAGGGTGCAAGGACGCGGAGCGGTACACCGGTCAGCGCCGCGAGGCGACCAGCGCTTCGTCTGGGCCGGTCTGCTGGCGGCGTGTGCCACCAGTGCGTTGTGGCTGGTCGTGCAGGCCCTGAACCCCGGATGGCTACCGAACGTTGCGTGGATCCCGGGCGGTGTCACTCTGCTCCTCGGAGCGTGGGCGGCCTGGCGGATCGCCCGGCGCGGTGCGGCGTCCGCGGACGGCCGACGGTTCTGGACCCAGATCGCCATAGGCACAGCTCTGGTGACTCCGGGCGCCTGCCTCATCAACGCGGTCAACACCGGGGCGTTGCCGGCCGCGGCGGCTGTTCTCGTCGTGGCGGTAAGTTTCATCGCAGTCGCGCTATTGCTGATGATCGGGGCATTGCTGCGGCTTCCCGTCGCTGACCGCGCCCGCGGTCAGGCGGTCCGACTCGGCCTCGACGCCGCCACGATCATGGTAGTGGCGGCGACCGTGTTGTGGGAATACCAGGTCCGCCCCATGATCGGGTCGGACCCGCAATTGCGTACGGTGATCGGTCCCCTGCTGGTGTGCGCCATCTGCATGGGCGCCGTCCTCGCCGTGGTCAAGCTCATGCTCGCCGGCACCGACGCGGTGTCCGTCCGGTCGCTGCAGGCGTTGGGCCTGCTCGTCCTGATCGGGGCACTGGCTTCAGCGCTGACCAGAATCCTGGAACACGACGCCCGCTGGCTGGGCGTTGGTCCGCTGATCAGCACGGTGGAGGGTGTTCTCGTCGTGGTGGCGGCCGGGCAACCGCCGGCCGCGGCCGGTGCTGCGGCGGATCGCCGCAGCACCTTCAGCGTCATGCCGTACGTCGCGGTCGGCGTCATCGACTCGCTGCTGCTGATCCACACCCTGAACGGGCGCCAGAACACCGCGATGGTGATCGGGTCCGTCCTGGTGACCGTCGTGGTCGTCGGCCGGCAGATCATCGCGTTCCGCGACAACACGCACCTGATCGACTCGCTGCGTGAGCACCGTCGGATGCTGCAGCACCAGGCCACCCATGACCCGTTGACCGGCCTGGCCAACCGGGCGCTGTTCTACGAGGACGTGTCAGCGGCCTGCGCGCAGCACGATGCGACGGTCCTGCTCCTGGACCTGGACGGTTTCAAGCCGGTCAACGACACCTTCGGTCATGCGGCCGGCGACGCGCTGCTGGTCGAGGTGGGCCGGCGCCTGAGGGACACCGCCGCGCAAGCTCAGCGAGTGGCACGCCTAGGCGGGGACGAGTTCGCCGTGCTTCTTCCGTCGTCAGATCAGGACACGGCACGGACGGCCGCCGATCGCATCATCGCGGCGCTGCGGCCACCGATCGCGACCCACGGCGTCACGCTACCCGTGCGCATGAGCATCGGGATCGCCGTGTATACCGACGGCGATGACGCGGAGTCCCTGATCAGGCACGCCGACCTGGCGATGTACGAGGCGAAGGCCGCCGGCAAGAACCGGCACGCCACCTACACCGCGGAGGGGCGGCACAGAATCGACGCGGATGCCGACGGTCGGCTGTGCAGCCCCCTGTCCGAGGCTTCCGCCTGACCGACGCGGGTGCCGAATTCCACTGCTTTCATCATCTGGTCCGCAACTCGGGTCAGCCGCTCGGTCAGGGTGCTGCTTGAGCATCCGGCGAGCGCTGTGGCGACGAGCAGCGTCCCGCACCGGCGGGCGAAAGCGACGATCACGGTCACCGATAGGTGACCGTGATCGGGACGTGGTCGTTACGGCGTTATGTTCCAGCTCTGGCAGTTGTTGCCGAGGGCAGTCCACTGACGGACGGCCGCGCCGTCCGCGGCGGAGCAGTCCGCCACGTCGAGCACCTTGCCGTTGCCGCGGTTGGCGATCAGGTAGCGGGTACCGACCGGGGTGACACTCCACTGCTGGCACGCGTTGCCGAGTGCTGTCCACAGGTCGATGCCGGCGCCGTCCGCCGTACCGCAGTTGACCGAGTCGAGCACCTTGCCGCTGTTGACACTGGTGATGGTGTAGTAGCCGCCGGCCACCCGGGTGAAGCTCCACTGCTGGCAGCTGTTGCCCAGCGAGCTCCACTGCCGTACGCCGGTGCCGTTGGCGGTGCCGCAGTCGGTGGCGTCCAGGACCTTGCCACTGCTCTGGTTGACGAGCCGATACCGGGTGCCCGCAACCGGGAAGGTGACGGTGCCGCCGGGGTCCCCGGAGGGCGCCGTGATGGTGGTGCCCGAGGCGACCGGCGTGCCCAGGTTCGGGGTGCCGTCGGAGTTCCAGTTCACCTTGGTGATCCGGGCGGTACGGGTGCCGGCGCAGCCCTGCGTGGCCGAGTCGTTCGCGTGATAGACCATCCAGGTCTCGGTGCCGTCCGGCGACGTGAAGAAGGCGTGATGACCGGGCCCGAAGACGCCGTTGGCGTCGGAGCGCTGGAAGAGAGCTGTGCTCTTCTTGACCCAGGAAGTGGCGATCATCGGGTCGGCGCCGGTGAGGGTCAGCATGCCGATCTTGTAGTCCGGCGTGGTGCAGGAGCTGGCGGAGAAGGTGAGGAAGGTCTTGCCGCCATGCTGCAGGATGTGTGGCGCTTCGTTGACCTTGGCCCCGGACGTCTCCCACGCGTTGGTGGGGGCGGCGATCCTGGTAGCGGCGCCGCTGATCGTCCAGGGGTTGCTCATCGGGGCGATGAAGAGGCTCTGCTGGTCACCGACCCAGGCCGAGTAGAAGAAATACAGTTTGCCGGCGATCGTGGCGACGCTGCCGTCGATGGCCCAGCCGTTGTTCTGCACCGGCAGCTGCGCGGCGAAGTGGTAGGGACCCATCGGGTCGGTGCCGCTGCTCTCCAGAACTACCGAGCGTTGCCCGTCGCAGCACGCCGCGGTGCCGGCGGTGTAGTAGAGATACCAGCGCTTGCCGTTCGGGCCGTCGAGCAGGTGCAGTTCCGGCGCCCAGGCGTTGCAGCAGACGGTTGAGCCGGCACCGGTGTAGACGACGCTGTAGGCGGCGCCCGACAGCTGGGTGACGGAGGCCGCCTTCTTGACCACGACCTGGTTGTTCCAGGTCGTGGCGGCGAGGTAGTAGTTGCCGTTGTAGTAACCCATCCACGGGTCAGCGCCGTACGGTGCCGGAGCCACCAGGTTGGACGTGGTGGCGGCGGCCGTTGCCGGCGTTGTTGCTGTTAACAATGTTCCGATGGCGGCGGTCAGGGTCATCGCCAGGGCCAGCGTCGCCCTGGCCAAGCGGCGGGGCAGGTCAGGTGCCATTCCGTGCCTCTCGTTCGGCCCGCGTCGCGGCGGGCGTGCAACCTTGGAGGCGAAGTGTGACCGCTAACACCAGGCGCGGTCAACGGAGGTCAGAAACATTTTCGAAATCTTTCGGATGGCTGCGACGCCATCGTGACCTCGGGCCGTCCGGGCACCGGATTCCCGACAGCCTGGTCGCCTTCTCGGCCGTGGCTTCCTCACCAGAATCCGCGGATTGTTCGAGTGCTATGACCACCGGGGACAGGCCCGGCGCTCGGCGGTCCTAACCGGGTAGATCCTGCGGGCCGAGCCGGTGCAGCAGCGTTCGCGCCACCGCATGAACCTCGTCGGGATCGAAGGTCAGCACGAAGTCGATGGCATCGTCGTGGCGCCGTCGCGTGCACAGAGCCACGGTGACATGCGGGTCCACGATCACCAGCGCCGCCTCCGACTCCACCCCGCTCAGTCCATCGGTGATCGACGTGCGAATCGGCGAAGGAGCTGGCAGGCCCGGGCCGGGACCGGAGACACCCACCAGCGCCGCGGTCGATGCCGCGTCGGCCAGCCGCGGAATCCAGCCGTGTCCCGTCGCGAGGTCCGGATACGCGCCCAGGACCACGCCGTACGGGCCGGCGAACGGCAATTGCCTCAAGACGTGTGCGGTGAGCCCGTCGAGGAGATGCCGGTCCCCGGTCCGGGCGCGGTGGCGAGCCGAGGCCATATCGAACGGGCTGGCACCGGGTACGTACAACTCAGGGCGGGGAGCACGCAACCGAGCCGACGGGTCGACCGGCCAATCCCGCACGGCGGACAGCGGCCCAGGCCGGGCGAACAACCATCCCTGCCCCCAGCCGGCGCCCAAGGCGCGTGCCACCTGGAGATCCTGCTCCGTCTCGATGCCCTCGGCGATCACCATCGCACCGGTCCGCTGGGCGTATCCGCACACCAGCGCGGTCGTCTCGATGGTGTGTGCGCAGTACGGGTCGCGCAGCAGGTGCATGTCGAGCTTGACGACCTCCGGCTCCAACAGCGGCAGGAAGGCCAGCGACAGCCGGTCCGCACCAACATCGTCGAGCGCCAGCGCACCGCCGGTGCGGTGCGCCCGGGCGGCGACCTCAAGCAGCGCCGACGGGTGCGCCGCCAGGGCACGCTCGGTGAACTCCAGCACGTATCGGTAGGTCGAGATCGAGGCGAGCCGTAATCGCAGGTCCTCGCTGAGCGGCCGATCCGCCCCGGCGGGTTCCTTGTTGATGAACACCAGCGGTGGCACCACCGCTCCGGGGGCCTGAGCGATCTCATGTGCCCGGGCGGCGCACAACTGGTCCAGCTCCGGCACCAGGTCAACCCGCGCAGCGGCCTCGAACAACTGGTCCGGGAACTCCAGCGGGGATCCTGCCGGCCCACGCGCAAGCGCCTCCGCCCCCACCAGCCGGCGGGTATCGAGGTCGACGATGGGCTGGAACAGCGGCTCAACGGCACGCTCGGCCACTACACGGGAGATGAGCGCGACAGACTCGTTCCGGGCGTCACACACCTGCCTGTTCCTCTGGATCACACCACCAGTCCCGTCCGAGATGGTTTCCGCACTTCTGCTGATCGGCTGACACCCGGCTCACCTGAGCACTCGCGACTCCATGGATTCGAAGACCTGCTTATCGGCATTCATGCCTGCCGCCTGCTCTGTGCCGAACACGCGGACGACCTTGCCGACGAGGACGACGATACCGAGGAGCGCCATGACGAGATCGACGAAGCGTTCGTGTGGCTGTGCGTGCCCGTACAGCTCAAGATCGAGGATCTGGTGGCCGGCGGGTTGATCCGCGAGGTGCGGCCGGAGTCTGCCGGTGCGGCGCTTTCCGGGCGGATGCGTGCCGAGTGGCAGGCCGTCCCGCAGCAAGTGCCTTCCCCGCTGACGGCATCGAGAGACATCGTTGCTGGGGGCGCTCCCATCGCAACGGTGCGTCCACAGTGTTAACGGCTGGCGACAGACGGCTTCCCGGCTGTTTGCAAGTGCTTCCACGTGATGCAAGAGTTTGCTAGCTTCGTGCGGTGCGGTGACGCCGCTGGCGGCCATCGATGAAGCGCCGGCCTCTCCGGACGGCGGGCGCCCCCGCGGGCACCGCACCACGTTCCCCGTCACGCCCCGAGGAGGGCCGCGTCTTGGTTCTGTCCCGTCATCGCGACGTCATGCGTCGCCTGTCCGCCGTGCTGGCGCTCGGCCTGGTGGTGCCCCTGCTGCTGGCGCCACCGTGGCGGGCGTCGGCCGCGCCGGCCGGCGCGGCCGAGCCGAGCGCCGCGGCCCTGGCCCATTGGGGAGCCGACCGGCCGGCACCCGCCGAACAGTTCTACTTCGTCCTGCCCGACCGGTTCGCCGACGGGAACCCGAAGAACGACACCGGCGGTCTCTCCGGCGACCGGCTCTCCACCGGGTACGACCCCACCGACAAGGGCTTCTACCACGGTGGGGACATCCAGGGGGTGATCGACAAGCTGGACTACATCCAGGGGCTCGGCACCACCGCCATCTGGCTGGCCCCGGTCTTCAAGAATCGGCCGGTGCAGGGGACCGGCGCCGCCGCCTCGGCCGGCTACCACGGTTACTGGGTCACCGACTTCACCCAGGTCGACCCGCACTTCGGCACCAACGCCGACCTCAAGCGCCTGGTGCAGCTGGCACACCGGCGGGGCCTGAAGATCTACCTGGACATCATCGTCAACCACACCGCCGACGTCATCCAGAACGAGGGCGGCAAGAGCACGTACGTGGACAAGGCCGACGCCCCGTACCGGGACAGCCGGGGCCGGCCGTTCGAGGACCACAACTACGCCGACGGCTCGCGGCCGTTCCCGAAGGTGAACCTGCAGTCGTTCCCGTACACGCCGGTCTTCGCCAGCCCCGCCGACGCCACGGCGAAGGTCCCGGCCTGGCTGAACGACCCGACCATGTACCACAACCGCGGCAATTCGCTGTTCAGTGGGGAGAACAGCGAGTACGGCGACCACACCGGCCTCGACGACCTGTGGACCGAGCGGCCCGAAGTGGTCCGCGGCATGACCGAGATCTACGCCGACTGGATCCGGGACGCCGACATCGACGGCTACCGGATGGACACCGTCAAGCACAGCAACATCGAGTTCTGGCAGCAGTTCAACCCGGCCATCCAGCAGGCCGCGCGACGGGCCGGCAAACCCGGCTTCTTCATGTTCGGCGAGGTCTTCAGCGCCGACCAGGAGGTGGAGAGCCGATACGTCCGGCAGGGCGGCCTGGCCGCGTCCCTGGACTTCTCCTTCCAGTCGGCGGCCCGCACGTTCGTCTCCGGTGACACGCCGGCCACCGCGCTGGCCGACCTTTACCGACACGACGACCTCTACACCGCCCGCGACACCGGGGCCGGCCGGATGCCCACCTTCCTCGGCAACCACGACATCGGCCGGATCGGCTCGTTCATCACCACCGGCGGCGCCGACCGGACCAGTTACCTGCGGCGCGACCAGCTGGCCCACGAGCTGATGTTCCTCACCCGCGGGCAGCCGGTGGTCTACTCCGGCGACGAGCAGGGCTTCACCGGGCCGGGCGGGGACAAAGACGCCCGGCAGGACATGTTCGCCAGCCGGACGCCGGACTACCTCGACGACGACCTGATCGGCACCGACCGGACCCACGCGAGCGACAACTACGACACCGGGCACCCGCTCTACCGCACCATCGCCGAGCTGGGCGCGCTGCGTAAGGCGAACCCGGCGCTACGCGACGGCGTGCAGATCACCCGGTACGCGGCGCCCGGCGCCGGCATCTTCGCGTTCTCCCGGGTCGACCCGGTCCGACGCCAGGAATACCTGGTCGCGGTCAACAACGCCACCACCGCACAGACGGCCACCGTCGGCACCGCCACGCCGGGCAGCACCTTCACCGGCGTCTACCGCGCGGGCGGTACCGCCGCCACCGGCTCCGACGGCAAGCTCACGGTGACCGTGCCCGCCCTGTCCGCGGTGGTCTACCGGGGCGGCAGCCCCATCGCGGTCCCGTCGGCCCGGCCCACCGTGCGGATCAGCGCACCGGCCGCGGGGGCGTCCGTGCCGTCGCGGGCCGATCTGGTCGCCGACGTCACCGGCGATCCGCTGGCCACGGTGACCTTCGCGGCGCAGGCCGGATCCGGCCCGTGGACCGTGATCGGCACCGCGCGGCAGGCCCCGTACCAGGTTCACCACGACCTGACCGGTCTGGCCGGCGGGGTCACCGTGAGGTACAAGGCGGTGGTCCGGGACGGTCGCGGACGTACCGCGAGCTCCACCTCGTCGCTGCGGGTCGGCACCCCGGACACCCACGTCGCGCCGGAGCGGATGGTGGTGCACTACCAGCGGCCCGCCGGTGACTACGGCGCCTGGCGGTTGTACGCCTTCGGCGACATCGACGCGTCCGCCCAGACCACCTACCCGGACGGGCAGCCGTTCGCCGGCCAGGACGAGTACGGCGCGTTCGCCTGGGTGAGACTCAAGCCCGGCGCCAAGAACGCCGGTTTCGTCGTGGTGGACGGCAACGGCGTCAAGGACGTCCAGCAGGACCGGTTCGTCGACCCGGGCCGACAACCGGAGATCTGGCTGAAAGCGGGCGACGCGACGGTGTACCCGTCCCGGCAGGACGCCACCGGCCGGCCCGACCCGCAACCGGACCCGAAGACCGCCGTCCTGCACTACCGGCGCGCCGACGGCGACTACACCGGATGGGGCCTGCACGTCTGGGACGGCGCGGCCCAGCCCACCGAGTGGACGGCGCCGCTGGCCCCGTCCGGGCGCGACGCCTACGGTGTCACGTTCCGGGTGCCGCTCGCCGACGGCGCCACTGGGGTCAGCTACGTCCTGCACGCCGGTGACACCAAGGACCAGCCGACCGATCAGCGGATCGACTTCGCCGCCGGCCGTGAGGTGTGGCTGCTCGACGGGGTGGCCGAGCGCCTGCTGCCGGTGACCCGCCGGACCGCGGCCGGCGCCGGGATCGATGTGACGACCTCGCGCGCCGGGTGGGCCAGCCGGGACACGGTGGTCTGGAACACCGGTGTGGGCAGCACCTTGCAGCCGGTCGGCGGTGGCACCGACGGGCGGGTGTACGAGCTGGCCTACGCCCCGGTCGGGGGGATCACCGTGGTCGGCGGGGAGCTGGCGGGGGCGTACCGGACCCTGCGGCTCACCGCGCAGCGTGACGGCCTGACCGAGAGCCAGCGAGTCCGGTTCCCGAAGCTGTGGCGGTACGGCGCCTTCCGCGTCGCCGACGCCGACCGGCACCGTCTCGCCACGGCGTTGCGCGGTCAGGTGGTGATCACCGAACGGGACGCCTCGGGCAAGCTGCTCGCGGCCACCGGTGTGGGCGCCGCCGGTGACCTCACCGGCTGACCGGAGACCGGGATGATCGGGGCGCCCGCGCCGAGCGCGCGGGCCCCCGATCGCGGTGAACCGGTCAGCTGCCGGGCATCTCGTAGCGCCGCAGCCCGAGCCGGAAGGTGCCGTACCCCAGCAGGACGGTGAGCGTGGTGACCGGCAGCATCCACAGCAGCGGCCCGGCGTCCCCGGTGAGCAGGTAGCGCACCGGTAGGTAGGCGGTGAACGCGAACGGCAGCACCCAGGTGAGCACCCCGCGCAGCACCGGGTGGTAGAGGTTGAGCGGGTACGCGGTGAACTCGCTGAGCTGGTTGACCGCCACCATCACGTTGAGGCTGCTGGTCATCCAGAACGACAGGGAGGCCAGGAACGCCTTGAGGAAGGTGTGGATCAGGGCGCCGCCGAGGACCAGGGGCAGCAACAGCAGCCACTGTGCCACGGTCAGGTGCAGGTCCATCGTCCCGGCCGCGGTGACCACGATGGCGATGCCGGTGGCCAGCTCCCCGAACCCGTCCGGATAGAGGAACCGTTCGGACAGCAGCGCGTAGAACGGGTTCACCGGCCGGATCAGGTAGCGGAAGAAGTCGCCGGTGCGCACCAGCTGCCAGGCCAGGATCCACAGCTGGTCGGTGAAGAGCCGGTCCAGCCCGCGGGGCAGCAGGGAGAACCCGAGCAGGAACAGCGCCTGCTGGCGGGTCCAGCCGCCGAGCGCCGGAACGTACTGGAAGATCACCCCGATCAGGGCGATCTGGCAGGCGATCCGGATGACGAAGCTGGCCGCCCCGATGAGGAAGTCCATCCGGTACGCGGTGAGCCGGTGCAGGCTCGCCCCGCACAGCACCGCCGTGAGGCGCAGGTACCGGCGCGCCGTGGAGACGGTCATCCGCCGAGCACCTCCACCCTGCGCAGCGACCGGTTCCAGGCCAGGGCCAGCACGCCGTACAGCAGTACCGCCCAGAGCGCCTGGACACCGAGGATGGCAGCGGCGCCGGAACCGCCGGAGTAGCCGCCGAGCAGCAGCCGCAACGGGCTGTCGATCAGGCCCTGGAACGGCAGCAGCCGCAGCAGCCGGGCCACGCCGTCCGGGAACAGCGCGAGCGGGACGACCTGGCCGGCCAGGAAGGCGACGAGCGCGTTCTTGATCGTACGGATGCCCCAGGTGTTGGTCGTGACGAAGGCGGCGAGACCCACCAGGAAGTTGATCTCGAAGGCGAGGATCACCGAGAGCAGCAGCGCGACGGCGAACAGCAGCAGGTTGGCGGGCGGGGGAGCGGGCAGCGACGCGAACATCGCGAAACCGGCGAGCACCGGGGCGCCGGCCAGCAGCGCACTGAGCGCGGCGGTCGGCAGGTTCACCGCCAGACAGCTGAGCGCGTAGTTCGCCGGGCGTACCAGGGAGACCGCGATGTCCCCGCGGTACACCTCGCCGGCGATCATCTCGTCGATCCGGTTGGTGTGCAGCATCCCGAGCACCTGCGCGAGCACGATGTACGAGGTGAGCTGTGCGAACGGGAGGCCGGCCGGTGCCGGTCCGCCGGCGTAGACGGCTCGCCACAGGAACACCTGCAACGAGGTGGCCGCAGCCGCCGTGAGTGCGCTCAGGACGATGGTCGAGCGGTAACGGGTGACGGCGTGCAGTCCGGCGAGGGCGAACGGCGCGTACCGGCGCGCGGCGCGGATCATGCGCCGTCCCCGGCGGTGACCGGCTCCGGGCGCGACCCGGCGTAGATGCGGCGCAGCAGTGTCTCCAGATCGGCGTCCGGCACCAGCACGTCGCTCAGGTCGAACCGGTCCAGCAGGAAGGCGATCACCTGCCGGGCCGACCAGCGGTCCACCGGGAACTCGACCCGGATCCGGCCGGACTCGGCCGGAGTGGCGTCCACCTCGGGCAGTCCTTCGGTGATGATGCGCAGCGCGGCGGCCTCGGAGACGCTGCCGGCGGCGTACTCGAAGGTGACCGCCCGGGTGTCCACCGACCGCAGCAGGTCCCGCATCGTTCCCTGGTGGACGATCGTCCCGCGGTCCACGACCAGCGCCTGATCGCAGATGCTGGTGATGTCGCCGATGTCGTGGCTGGTCAGCATGACCGTGGTGCCCAGTTCGGCGTGGATGTGGTTGATCAGGTCCCGGACCGCCTGCTTGAGGACCAGGTCCAGGCCGATGGTGGGTTCGTCGAGGAAGACCACGGCCGGGTCGTGCAGCAGCGAGGCGGCGATCTCGGCCCGCATGCGCTGGCCCAGGCTCAGCTGGCGGACCGGGGTGTTGCCGAGGGCGCCGAGGTCCAGCCGGTCCCGGAACAGGCGCATGTTCCGGTCGTACACCGCCTGCGGCACCTCGTAGACGTGCCGCAGGATGCGGAACGAGTCGAGGACCGGCAGATCCCACCAGAGCTGGCTGCGCTGGCCGAAGACCACGCCGATCCGGCCGGCGACCCGGGTGCGCTGCCGGTGCGGGTCGAGGCCGTCGACCCGGACCCGCCCGGTGGTCGGGCGCATGATGCCGGTCAGGAGTTTGATCGTGGTGGACTTGCCCGCGCCGTTCGCCCCGATGTAGGCGATCTTGACACCGGACGGGACCTCGAAGCTGATGTCGTCGACGGCCCGGACCACGTCGTACCGGGCCGAGAACATGGTTCGCAGGCTGCCCCGCAGACCCGGCTCGCGCCGGTAGCGCTTGAAGTGCTTGCTGAGGTGCTCGGCGACGATCATGCCGGTCGTGCCGTCCGGCCGGGCATGCCGGGCGTACCCGGGCATGGCGAGTCGAGATGATTCACGGATCCTCGTTTCTTTTCCGGAAGATGTCGTGGCGGCAACATTTTGAAATTGATGATTACCATCAATTAACCGAGTTTCCACAATGTCGCGCCGGTCTCGGCGACCGGCTATATGGAAGCAATCCGAACAGTCGGCCGGAGGATGTTGTCGACGGTGTGACAATCCGCGGGCGGCCGGCGCCGCGCTGCGCCGGAGTGCGGCCGGCCATCCTCGTTGTCCGAGGTGCTGAGGGGCACGGCCGATCGCTCGGTAGGGGGAGGGCGGTCATCCGCTGTGCGGTGCGGGATCAGCCAAGTGAGCATTGAATGCGATTGCGGCGGCACTCGTCAAGCCGCCGTGCCCGGTCCTCGAAATGTGACCGCGAAACCTTTCCCGTCCGATATGGAGTGACCGGCGTCATAATTTGTTGTTTCGGGCAACAAACCCATCGCCGATCCTCGATATATTACCAGCCGGCTTTTCCGACATTCGGCCAGATGAATGCGGTTACAGACGGGACCGGCGGGTGGGGCCGGATGGTGGGCGGGGTTGCGGAGGGGCGGCCGGTGAACGATGCAAGAACTTGCTGAAACTTTCAGGTCCAGTTGCGGTGCCGGTTTCACCGCCATAGATTTCGCGGTCATCGGGCCTCGACGGTTCCGATCCGGCCCGGCTGAGTGTGCGGCTCGCTGGGCGGTGCAGCGACGCCGACGTCGCTTGAACCCCGAACTTCCAGCCCATCTCACCGGATGCGGCGGCTATCCCCTTCAGGAGTGACCCGTGATGTGTTCCGAGCCGGTTCGTTTCGACACCGGCGCCGCGACCCGGCGGCGGTTCCGGTGAGCAGGCAGGCCGACCTGCTCGCCCGGGAGTCGCGTCACCTGGCTCCGGGAGCCTCCGAAGAGGCGGCGCTCGGCCGGCGGGTGTTCGTCGAGGGCCGCGGCGCGACCCTGCGCGACGCCGACGGTGTGGAATACCTCGACTTCGCCGCCGGTACTTTGACCCAGTCACTCGGGCACTGCCACCCCGAGGTGGTGGCCCGGCTCACCGAACAGGCCGGGAAGCTGTGGAACGTCCACGACTTCGCGACCGCCGACCGCGCCGCGCTCTGCGAACTGCTCGCCGAACTGCTGCCCGACCACCTCACCACGCTCGCCTTCTTCTCGACCGGCGCCGAGGTGGTGGAGGCGGCACTGCGGACGGTCCAGGCCGTCGCCGAACCCGGCCGCAACCGGGTCGGGGCACTGCGGCACGGCTTCCACGGCAAGACGATGGGCGCCCGCATGCTGGTGCACTGGGACGTGGGGGACCAGTCGTTCGCCGGCAACAGCGTGCTGGGGTACGCCCCGTACTGCTACCGGTGCCCGCTGGAGCTGAGCTATCCGTCGTGCGAGGTCCGATGCGCCACCCTGGTACGCCGGCACATCGCCGAGAAACCCAACGTGAGCGCCCTGTTCTTCGAACCGGTGCTGGGCGCGGCCGGCGTGATCGTGCCGCCACCGGGCTACTGGGAGCAGATCGCGGCCGCGTGCCGGGACAACGGCGTACTGCTGGTCGCCGACGAGGTGCTCACCGGCGGCGGCCGGACCGGAACCTTTCTGGCCAGCGAGGCGATCGGGGTCGCCCCGGATCTGGTCACGTTGGCCAAGGGCACCGCGTCCGGTTTCCCGTTCGCCGTGCTCGCCGGGCGTGACGAGGTGCTGCGGCATCCCCGGGCCGGGCTCGCCGGATCGACCGCCTCCACCTACGCCGGCAACCCGCTCGGGATCGCCGCCGCCCACGCCACCCTCTCGGTGATCTCCCGCGACCGGCTGATCGAGCAGGTCCGGGACCTCGGCGCGGTGCTGGCCGACCGCCTGGCCGAGATGCACGACCGGCACCCGCACCTGGGCGACGTGCGCGGCATCGGCCTGCTGCACGGGCTCGAGTTCGTGCACGACCGGCAGAGCCGGCGGCCGGCCCCGGAGATCGCCCGGCGGGTCTACACCACCGCCCTCGACGCCGGTCTGCGCACCGCCATCGGCGGGCACATCATCCGGCTCGCGCCGCCGTTCGTCATCGACGAGACCGAGCTGCTGCGCGGCCTGGACCTGCTGGACCGGGCGATTACCGAGGCCGGGCGGGTGACGGCATGACACCCCGGCCGGTCAGCACGATCGACGTGAGCCTCGCCAGCCTGCTGCGCACCGCCGACTGGCCGCACGAGGATCTGCGCGGTCCCGGCGGGGTGCGGATCCTCGACGAGGCGATCCTCGGCCCGTCCCGGTTGCTGATCGTCGCGGCCGAACGGAACCCCGAGAGCCGCTACTTCGTCGCCGTTCTGCGCCACGATCCGTCCCGGGAGGCCGTCGGCGACGCCGCCCACGACCGGGCCGTGGTCCAGGCGATGCGCGAGCGGCTGGCACTACCCACCGCAGCCGGCCATCTGATCGTCTTCGACGGTGACCCCGCGCCGTTCCGAGCCACCCGGCCGTTCGACCCCGGGTGGTCGACCAACGCCCTGTCGCTGGCCGATCTGGACGGGACACTGCACATCCACAAGGCGTACCGGCTGGTGTCGGCCGCCACCCGGGAACCGCATCTGCTGCGGCTGATGCATCGCGGCGGCCGTACCCAGCGATGGGCCGGCGACTACCACTACGTGGAGCAGCCCTCCGGGCGCCGCTACCCGCTGGGCCTGCTCTACGCCTATGCCGAAGGCGACAGCCTCGACCTGCCGCTGCGGCACAGCATCCGGTCGATGTGGCCGGCGCTGCTGGGCGGCACCGAACCGGCCGGCGCGGTGACGGCCGCGCAGCGGTCCATCGCGGGCGAGCTGCCCGGCGTCGGCCGGTTCCTCCGCGACTTCCATACCGAACTGGCGCAGCGGCTGGAACCCGCGCCGACGTTCCCGGTGAACGCCTACCTGCGGGAGACCGCCGAGCGGGTGGCGGCGCTGGGGTGCCGGATCAGCGCCGACGAACGTTACCCCCGGCCGGTGCGCGAGGCGGTCGTCGCCGCCCTGACCGGCGAACTGGACCAGGCCACCACCAGCGCGGTGCGGGTGCCGTGGCCGGCCGGCCCGTCGCACGGCGACCTGCACCTGTCGCACATCCTGCGCCGGCAGACACCGGACGGCTGGCGGCTGTGTGTGATCGACCTGTCCACGCCCGCCCCCGACCCGGCCGACCCGCTCGGCGCCGCCCAGTCACCGTGGCAGGACCTGGTGGCGCTGCTGCGCGGGCTGGAGATCTTCACCGCCGACGAGTTCGTGCACCAGGCGGCCCTGCGGCTCGGCGCCGACCAGGACGACACCTGCCGGACCGTGCTGCTGATCAGTGCCGGGCAGACCCCGGACACGCCGGGTTGGACCGGGTCCCGGCTCACCGCGCTGCGGCGGATGCACGACGCGGCGTCGGTGTGGGCCGGACAGGTCCGCCGGATGCTGCTGTCCGGTTATGCCGACGGCGGCGAGGCGGCCGAGGAGCACCCCGCCTGGCGGATCTTCCGGCTCCGCCGTCTGTTGCACGAACTGGACTACGCGTACGCCCACGACCAGCACTACCACGCGGCGATCAACCTTCGACACGTCCTCCAGACCTACCGGCCGCCGGTCACCGGGGAGAGCTGAGCACATGCACATCATCGAGACGTACTTCGAATGCGGCGGCTTCGACCACCGGTTCATCCAGGGCGGCACCTCGGTCTATCTCTGGCAGCTGTCGCGTGGCCTGGCCGACCTGGGACACCGGGTCTCCATCGTCACACCGGCGCACGGCCGCCTGGACGATCTGCGCCGGCTGCACGAGGTCGAGGACCTGCCCGGCACCGACGAGTACGAACTGCCGCTGGTGCTCGACCCGCGCGTGTGGGGCGAACGGTTCCCGGCCCAGATGGACATCGCCCTGCGGACCACCGCGCATCGGATCCGGCTGGCGGGCGTGGACCTGTACTTCCTCTCCAACGAACTGCTCGATCAGTTGCCGGACCGGTTCTATCCCCCGTACGAGAGCAAGGGGGTTGATCTGGTCTTCTTCAAGCCGCTCGCCTATCAGGTGGCGGCCATCCGGTTCATCAGGTCGCACTTCGGTGACCAGCGCGCGATCGTGCACGCACACGAGCCGTTCTACCACTACCTGATGCCGGCCGCCTTCGCCGCGGACCCGGCCAAACACGTGGTCAGCACGGTGCAGAGCAACATGCCGATCAACAAGTCGGTGTACCGGGCCGAGGTGGCGCGGCTGCTCGGCTTCCTCGGCGCCCCGAACGCGCTGCCCGCCGACGATCCGGCCGGCAGCCGTTCGCCGCACACCGTGGCGATGAGCCAGTACCAGCAGCTGACCCACCTGCACTACGAATACCCGCCGGACCACGTGCGGGTCTACGACCTGGTGGCCGAGCACGCCGACCGGATCGACTTCCTGTCGCCGGGGCACCGCGACTACTACACCTGCTTCGCCGACACCCCGTTCGCGCAGCTGTTCGCCACCCTGCCGGTGTCGCGGACGGTACGGCGCAACGCGGACAAGACGTTCGTCGGCGGCTGCGCCGTCGGTGACGAGTGGGTGACCGGCGAGCTGCCCCCGGTCGACCGGGAGAAGGTGCTGGCCGGGCTCGGCCTGGACCCGGACCTGCCGGCCTTCTACCACAACGCCCGGTACGCGGTCAACCACAAGGGGCAGGTCGAGCTGATCCGGGCCGTCGACCGGGTGCTGAGCGGCGGCGTGCGGGCCAGCTTCATCGTGCGCTGCCTCAGCGACGCCGGGATCGCCGACCCGCTCTTCCACGAGGTGGTGGCCCGCCACCCGGGCCGGGTGAATCTGGAGTGGCACCGGGTGCCGGAGGACCAGCTGCGGGAGTACGCCCGAGCCGCGGACTTCTGTCTCTTCCCGTCCAAGTTCGAGATGGACACCTTCCTGATCGCCCAGGGTGAGGCGATGGCTGCCGGTGCGGTACCGATCGCCACCGCCCAGCTGGGGATGGCGCACTTCGGTCACGTCGCCGACCCGCTGACCGGGCCGGACGCGGCGACGGCCACCGGATTCGCCGTCAACCGCTCGTTCGCCGAGGACGATCCGCTGCTGGTCCAGGGCCTGACCGAGCAGATCCGCCGGGCCGTCACGCTCTGGAACGAGCAGCCCGGCCAGTACCGCCGGTTGTCCGCCAACGCCGTCGCCCGGGCCCGCGAGTTCACCTGGCGGCGGGCGGCCCAGGCGCACGAGGCCGCGTTCGCCGGGGTGTGGGCCGGCCGTACCCCCCGCCTGCCGGTCGGTGACCTGCTGCGGTTCGGCTGGTTCGACGAGCTGCCCGCGGACGCCTGGACGCTGCACCGCGACGAGATCGCGGAGGTGGCCCTGGCCCACGGCGACGCCGACGCCTACCTGCGCTGCCGGCCCGACGACCTCGACGCCCTGGCGGCACTCTTCGAGCGGGCCTGGGCCCGGGCCGACTTCCCGGCCTGCGCGCGGACCGTAGAGCTGGCCGAGGAGCACCGGCAGGAGCGGGTGCCGCAGTGGCGGGCCCGGCTCGCCGGCCGCGGCCGCATCGACCGCGACGGTCGGCTGCACTACCGTCCGCCGTCCGCCGAACGGGTCGAACTGGTCTTGCCCGACCTGGCCGAACCCCTGCGCGGAACGGTCACCGTGACCGCGATGGCTCCGACCGGCGACACCTTCACCGGACAGCTGCCGGCCGGAACCCGGCGTGCCGACCTGCTGCTCACCCTCAGTGACGGGCGCACCGTCTGGGACGAGGTGACGGCATGAGCACGGGCGTACGGGCGGTGCTGCTCGCCGGTGGTGAGGGACGGCGGATGGGAGCGCTCGGCGCGGGCCGGCTCAAGCCGCTGGTGCCGTTCGGGGGCGCGGCCCGGCTGATCGACTTCAGTCTGGCCAATGCCCGCGACTCCGGCCTGGACCAGGTGCTGCTGCTGTCGCAGTACCAGGAGCGGCAGCTGATGGACGACCTGCGGCGCACCTGGTGGCAGCCGGGGTTCCGGGTGCACTTCGGGCCGTACGACCGGGCCTACACCGACGGGATCCCGGTGGAGTACGAGCCGCCGACCGGGCCACCGGAGCGGGGCACCGCGGACGCGCTGATCCGCAAGGCCCCCTACCTGTTCGGGCCGGATGTCACCGAGGTGCTGGTGCAGCACGCCGATCACGTGTACCGCTTCGACTACCGGCCGATGATCGCCGAGCACCGCGCGTCCGGTGCCGCGTTGACCGTGTCCTACCAGCGGATCGACCGCCGGTACGTGCACCTGTTCGGGATGGTCGAGTTCGACGACCGTAACCGTCTGGTCTCGTTCGTGGAGAAGCCCGCCGAACCGACCAGCGACCTGGTGTTCGCCGCGTTCTGCGTGTTCGACGCCGCGGTGCTGCACCGCTACCTGGAACTGCTGGACGGCACCGACTGGCAGCACGACATCAGCCGCGACGTCATCCCGGCGATGCTGGCCGCCGGCGAGCACATCCGCGGCTGCCCGGTGCCCGGCTACTGGGCCGACATCGGCACCGTCGAGCGCTATCACGAGGCCCACCTGTCGCTGGTGGGCACACCGCCGTCGCTGGCCGTCGACGCCATGCCGTGGACCGTGGCGCCCCGGACCGCCCGGGCACTGGTGACCTCGGCCGACGGTGTGCGGCACAGTGTCGTACCGGCGGACCTGGTCAACCACGGCACCGTCGAGCGCAGCGTGCTCTTCCCGGCGGCGCGGATCGGGCCCGGCGCGACGGTGCGCGACAGTGTGCTGCTGCCCGGAGCGGTGGTGCCGGCCGGCGCGGAGATCGACGGCGCCGTGGTGCTCGAGGACGGCACCGTCCAGCAGGTCACCACCGGAGCCCGGCGATGACCGGCGCCGTCCGGGCCGTGCGATCCCGTGAGGTGTACCGCAACCCGTGGATGAGCGTGCGCGAGGACGACATCGTGCACGCCGACGGCTCGCCGGGCAGCTACGGGGTCGTCACCAAACCCGATTACGCGCTGATCATCCCGCGGGACAACGGCCTGCTGCACCTGGTGGAGCAGTACCGCTACCCGGTCGGCGGGCGGTTCTGGGAGTTCCCGCAGGGCTCGTGGCCGGCCGACGCCGCCGGCGGTGCCGCTGACCTGCTCGCCCGTACCGAGTTGGCCGAGGAGACCGGGCTGCGGGCCGGCCGGCTGACACCGCTGGGGCGCATCCACGTCGCGTACGGCTACGCCAGCCAGGGCTGTCACGTCTTCCTGGCCGAACAGCTCACAGCGGGGCGCTCTCAGCGGGAGCGCACCGAGTCCGACATGCGCCAGCGTGCCGTGGACGCCGCCGGCTGGGCCGACCTGGTCGGCTCCGGCCGGATCACCGACGCCGCGACGCTCGCGGCCTACACCCTGCTGCGGATGTACGACAGCGGAACGCGACAGCCCATGCCGGAAGGAGCCGAATCGTGCACGTGGTGAGCTTCGCCTTCGAAGCCCTCGCCTTCGACGTAGGGATGATGCGCGGCGGGCTCGCCCCGCTGGCCTGGGAACTGGCCCGCCACTACGCCGCCCAGGGACACCGCTCCTCGATCGTCACCCCGGCGCACGGCCGCCTGCCGTACCTCGCCGAGCGGTACGACCTGGTCGAACTCGACTACCGGGACGAGCATGTCGTTCCCGTGGTCCCGGACCCCGACGTCTGGGCGGGGCAGCCCCGCGAACTGGGCCTGCCCCTGGTCACCCGGGCCCACCTGCTGCGGCACGAGGGCGTCGACATCTACCTGCTCAGCGACGAGTACCTCGATCTGCTGCCGGAGCGGCTCTACCCGGCCGGCACGAGTGAGGGCAGCGACCTGGCGTACTTCAAACCGCTGGTGTTCCAGGTCGGTGGGCTGCGCTTCCTGCAGTCCCGGCTGGCCGGTGACGAGCCCGCCGTCGTGCAGGCCTACGAGCCGTACTACCACTACCTCCTGCCCCCGGTGCTGGCCGGCGACCCGCGGTTCCGGGTGATGTCCACGGTGGCCAGCAGCATGCCGATCGACCTGGGTGTGTACCGGCCCCAGGTGGACCGCCTGCTCGAGCACTTCGGCGCCGGCACCGACCTGGACCGCTATGTGGAGAGCCCGGTCGCGGCCGGCGCCGACCATCCCGCGGCCACCCGCGAGGCGGCGCTGGGCGCGGCGATGGCCGGATACCTGCCGACGACCCGGCTCTCCAGCGGGCGGCGGCGGGCCGACTACGTGGGCCTGTTCGCGCTGATCACCGACCACTGCGACACGGTGGACTTCCTGACCCCGGGGCAGCGGCGGTTCTACTCGACGTTCCGGGACACCCCGTACGAGGCGGCGTTCCGGCGGACCGCGGTGGCCCGGGTGGTCCGGGAGAACGCGGCGAAACAGTTCGTCGGCGGCTGTGCGCTGCCGGAGAACTGGCTGCGGCGGGACCCGGCCGAGGTGGACCGGGCGGCGTACCTCTCCGGGCTCGGGCTGGACCCGGCGCTGCCGACCTTCTACCACGTGGGCCGGTACTCGCCGCACCACAAGGGTCAGGTGGAGCTCTTCCGGGCGGTCGAGCGGATCCTCGCCACCGACACCCGGGTCAACTTCGTGCTGCGCTGCGCCACCTCGGCCGGCGGCGGCGGCGCCAGGATCGGTGACCCCGCCTTCCAGGCGGTGGCCGACCGGCACCCCGGCCAGGTGCGGCTCTTCTGGACCATGGCCGACGAGGACGAACTGTTCACCGAGGCGGTGGCGGCGGACTTCGGGTTGTTCCCGTCCAAGTACGAACTGGACACCTTCCTGACCGCCCAGGGGCAGCTGTGCGCCTGCGGCGCGGTGCCGATCGGGACCGCGCAGGAGTCGACCCGGCACTACCGGCACCAGCTGGCCACCGACCATCCGCTGGCCACCGGATTCGCCCTGCCGCGCTCCTTCACCCCGGACGACGAACGTCTGACCGGCGCTCTGGTGCGTACCATGCGGGAGGCGCTGCGGATGTACCGCGACGAACCGGGCGAGTACCGGCGGCTGGCCGGCAACGCCGCCGAACTCGCCCGCACCTTCCGCTACGCCGAGGTGTCCCGGCGACGGCTCGCCCACTTCGCGAAGCTGCTCGACGGCACGCCGACAGCGGCCGACCCGGAGCACGTCATCGGGTGCGGCTGGTTCGACCAGTTGGACGCCGCGCAGTGGGCGGCCCACCTGCCGCAGATCCGGCGCGAAGCGATCCGCCTCGGTGACCTGGAGACGCTGCGCCGCTGCGGCCCGGTCGACCCGGGCGCGCTCGGCGCACTGTACGAGGCCGCGTACCGGCGTGCCGACTTCGACCGGTGCGTGCGGGTCGCGGAACTGCTGGGCGACCGGGGCAGCGAGGCGGTGTCGCTGCGCCGGCGCTGCCGGGTACGGCCGCACGAGCAGGGCTGGGAGATCCAGTACCGGGCGCCGGGCGCCGAGCAGGTGGCCCTGGTGGTCGGCGGTACCGCCCACCGGATGCACGGTTCGGCCGGCCGGTTCAGCACGGTGCTGCCCACGGTGCCGATGCCGTCACCGGTGTTCCTGCTGACGCTGGCCTCCGGACGGTACGCGTGGGACGCCCCACCGGCCACCGCACACCTCGCCGACCTCGCCGGTCAGCCGCACCCGGCGCAGCCGGTCGGGGCCGGGGGCCGCTGACATGGACGGCATCGGCACCACACCCCCGCGCGACCACCGGGTCGTCGCGACCGACCTCGACGGCACCCTGCTGCGCTCCGACCTGACCGTGTCCGCCCGGACCCGCGCGGCGCTGCGCGACGCCCGGGCGGCCGGCATGATCCACCTCGCGGTGACCGGCCGCCCGGTGATCGACACCCGCCGGCTGCTCGCCGGGCTGGGCTACACCGGCCCGGCGGTCTGCGGTCAGGGCGCCCAGGTGTACGACTTCGGCACCGACCGGCTGCTGCTGAGCCGCAGCCTCGACACCGACCTGGTGCGCGAGCTGGTGCGCCGGATCGCGCAGCGGACCGGTCCGCTCGCGCTGGCCGCGGTGAGCGCCGGCCTGGGCACCGAGTTCCTGGTCACCGCCGGTTTCGGTGCCCCCTACCAGCAGCATCGCTGGCAGCTCGTCGACGAGCCGGACCTGTGGCGTGCGCCGGTCGCCAAGGTGCTGATCCGGCACCCGGACCACGACGACGACACGCTCGCGGCACTCGCCGACGAGGTCTGCGGCGCGGCGCTGTCGGTGATGCACGCCGGTCCGGGCCTGGTCGAACTGCTGCCCGGTGACACCAGCAAACGCACCGGCCTGGCCTTTCTCGCCGCCGAACTGGGCTTCACCGGGGCCGACACCATCGCCTTCGGGGACATGCCCAACGACCTGCCGATGTTCGACTGGGCCGGGTACGGCGTCGCGATGGCTAACGGCCACCCCCGGCTGCGCGACCGCGCCGACGAGATCACTGTCAGCAACGACGCGGACGGCGTGGCCGTGGTGCTCGAACGTCTGCCCGCCGTCCGGGCCGGAAACCGAAAGGCAAGCCTGCGATGACCACCACGACGGATGCCGCGCTGATCGAGCTGGCCGGACGGTACGGGGTGTCGGTCGACTGGACCACCGACCGCGGCGAGCCGCGGACGGTGCCGGCCGACACGATCCAGCGGATCCTGGCTGTGCTCGGTGTGGACGCGAGCTCCGGCCCCGCGATCGCCGCCGCGCTGCGTGCCGCGGACGACGACGCCCGGCACCGGCTGCTGCCGTCCTGCGTGGTGGTGCGGCAGGGGGAACCGGCCAGGGGAGTCCACCCGGTGGCCGGGGCCGCCTATGTGGTGGCGACCGAGGACGGTGGCCGGCACGAGACGGCCGACCCGCGCAACGACCTCGGCCGCCTTCCGATCGGATACCACACGCTGCGCGTACGGGTGGGCGACCGGTCCGCCGCCGCGCCGGTGATCGTGGCTCCGGCCGTCCTCGGCACCCCGGACCGGCGGCACTGGGGGATGCTGGCGCAGATCTACTCCGTACTGTCCGAACGGTCCTGGGGGATGGGCGACCTCGGCGACCTGGCCGACCTGACCCGCTGGTCGGCCCGGCTCGGGGCGTCGTTCGTGCTGGTCAATCCGATGCACGCCTACGTGCCGGACCGCCTGGCCGACCCCACGCCCTACCGGCCGGGCAGCCGGCGGTTCGCCGACCCGATGTATCTGCGGCTGGCCGACGTCGCCGAGTACGCGACCGCGGAACCGGCGGTGCGGGCCGAACTCGACCGGGCCGCCCGTCAGGGACACGAACTGACCGCCGAGGTGCTGCACCGGAACGCGCTGATCGACCGGGCTCGGGTGTGGCCGGTCAAGCGGAACGCCCTGGAGCGGCTCTACCGGGCACCCCGCACGGCCGGGCGGTCCGCGGCTCTGGCCGCCTTCACCGCCCGCGAGGGCCGGGGTCTCGAGGACTACGCCACCTGGTGTGCGCTGGCCGAGGTGTACGGCACCCGCTGGCGTTCCTGGCCGGCCGCTCTGCAATCCCCGCACGGCCCGGCGGTCGCCGCCGCCCGCCGCGAGCTGGTCGACCGGATCGATTTCCACCGCTGGCTGGCCTGGCTCGTCGACGAGCAGATGGCCGCGGCCCAGGCGGCCGCCGTCGGGTCCGGCATGGCGATCGGCGTGATCCACGACTTGGCCGTCGGCGTCGACCCGGAGGGTGCCGACGCGTGGGCGGTGCAGGATCATCTGGCCGGCGGTGTCACGGTGGGCTGCCCGGCCGACGACTTCAACCCGCTCGGGCAGGACTGGGGGTTGCCGCCGTGGCGCCCGGACACCCTGGCCGAAGCCGGTTACCGGCCGTTCGCCGACGTGATCCGCGGCACCCTGCGGCACAGCGGGGCGCTGCGGCTGGACCACATTCTCGGCCTGTTCCGGCTCTGGTGGATCCCGGCCGGGAGCGGCGCCCGCGACGGTGCCTACGTCCGCTACGACCACGAGGCCATGCTCGGGGTGCTGGCCGTCGAGGCGTTCCGGGCCGGGGCGATGATCATCGGCGAGGATCTGGGCACCGTCCATCCGGCGGTCCGTGCCGAACTCGCCGACCGGGGCATCCTCGGCACGTCCGTGCTGCGCTTCGAGTACCAGGGCGGATCGGAGAACCGCAGCGGGCCGCTGCCGGCCGACCAGTGGCGTGCCGGCTGCCTGGCCACCCTCACCACCCACGACCTGCCGAGTACGGCCGCCTGGCTCAGCGGTGAGCACGTGGACCTGCAGGACCGGCTGGGCCTGCTGAACCGGCCCCGAGCCGAGGTGGCCGCCGACGCGGCGGCCGAACGTGACGGCTGGCTGGCCGAGTTGCGGCGCACCGGTCTGCTGGAGCACGAGACCGCCGTACCGGGGATGAGCGCCGAGTCGCTGGCCCTGCACCGGTTCCTGGCCCGGACCCCGGCCCGCCTGGTCGGAGTGTGGCTGCCCGACCTGGTCGGCGACCGGAGGCCGCAGAACCTGCCGGGCACCAGCACCGAGTTCCCGAACTGGCAGCTGCCGGTCGCCGACGCCGACGGCCGGCCGGTGGCGATGGACGACCTGGCGTCCTCGGCCGGCGCCCAAGCGGTCGCCGGCCTGTACGCCGCATCGGCCGAGCCGGCCACCACACCCTGACCTCGCTGACCCGCACCTTTCAAGGAGATCCATGTCGGAGCACACCGACGTCCTCGTCCTCGGCGGCGCCGGCGTCGACACCATCGCCTACGTGCCCGAACTGCCGCTGCCGTTCCAGGACAGCTACGTGGTCGCGGCCATCGAACCACGAGCCGGGCAGACCGGCGACAACGTCGCTCTCGGCCTGCACACGCTGGGCCTGCGCACGATGCACGTCGACGTGCTCGGCGACGACCCGGAAGGTGACCTGGTCCGGGCCTTCCACACCCGGCACGGTCTGCCGTTCGCCGCCCTGCCCACGGCCGCCGGCACCAAGCGGGCGGTGAACCTGGTCGGCCCGGACGGCCGCCGGCTGTCGCTGTGGGACGGCAGCCGGGAAGCCGAGGAGGACCGCTACCCGGCCGCCCTGATCGCCGCGCACACCGCCCACGCCCGGCACGTGCACGTCTGCATCACCCCGCCCGGGCAGCACGTGTTCGGCCAGCTCAACGACCTGCCGGTCACCGTCTCCACCGACCTGCACAATTGGGACGGCGCCTACGAGGGCTTCGAGGTCTACGCCTTCAACGCCGACCTGGTGTTCCTGTCGGCGACCGCGCTGACCGACGTGGCCGCGACGATGCGCCGCGTCATCGACCGGGGCCGGGCCCGGCTGGTGGTGGCCACCGACGGCGCCCACGGCGGATCGGTGCTGGTGCGCGGCGAGACGGAGGTCCGGCGGTACGCGGCGGTGGCCCCCGAGGCGCCGGTGGTGGACTCCAACGGCGCCGGTGACGCGTTCGTGTCCGGCTTCCTCTTCGGGCACCTGGCCGGCGAACCGCTGGAGACCTGCCTGCGCTACGGCGCGATCGCCGGCGCCTACGCGTGCACCATCCCCGCCACCCGGGCCGGCGCCATCGACCGGGCCGCGCTGCTGCGGCCGGCGGCGTGAAGCGGCCACCGCACCACCCGGTCACGGTGGCCGACGTGGGCGGCACCCACCTGCGCTGGGCACGGTGGTCACCGGACGGCGGACTGGGCGAAGTGCACACCACGCCGTCTCCGGGGCACGCCCGGCGGCCCGGCGCCGGTGCCGCCGACCTGCAGGCGGAACTGATCCGCGAGCTGGCGTCGCGGGTCGAGCCGGGTGCGCGGGCCGGTGTCTCGCTCGGCGCGGCCATGGACCACCACAGTGGTACGGCGTACGCCTCCGCGCCGTTGTGGGGTCCGCAGGTCAGCCCGTTCGACGTGCCGGCCGCCCTGCGCGCCGCCCGGCCGGACGTGCACTGGACCGTGGTCAACGACGTCACGGCGGGGCTGCTGCACCTGGCCGAGATGGTTCGCGACGCCGGCGTCCGCAAGGCGTGCCTGGTCACGATCAGCACCGGCATCGCCTGCCGGACGATGGACCTGCGCACCGGCGGTATCCCGGTCGACGCGGCCGGCCTCCAGGGCGAGATCGGTCACCTGCCGGCGACCGTGCTGGCCGACGGGGTGCCGGTGGTGACCCGCTGCGACTGCGGTGAGCCGGGGCACGTGGCGGCGTCCTCGTCCGGGCCGGGCATTCGACGGGTCGCGGCCGTCCTGGCCCGGCGTGACCCGGCCACCTGGGCGGGCTCCGGGCCGACCACCCGGATGATGGCGGGCTCGGGCTTCGAGGACGCGTTCCGGGCCGCTCTGGACGACGGCGATCCGGTCGCGGCGGACCTGCTGACGGCGGTGACCGCCCCGATCGCGGACCTGCTGCGGACCGCCCTCTGCCTGGACCCGGAACTCGACCTGATCGCGCTGACCGGTGGAGTCGCCCACGGGCTGGAACCGCACTACTCGGCGGCGGTGCACGACCACCTGCGGCGCCGGGGGCTCTACCTGACCTCCGAGCGGGAGCCGGACTGGTTGACCGGGCGGATCCGGGTCGTCCCGCCGGCGACGGCCGATCCGTTGGTCGGCGCCGGTCTGGCCGCACTGGCGGCGGGGCCGGTCCCGGCGTACTCCGGTGGTGGCCGGGAAGCGTTGGTCGGGCGATGAGCCGGCACCGCGCGATCGTGCGCACCGGCACCGGCGTGGTGGTCGCCGACGTCCCGACCCCGGTGCCGGGGCCGGGAGAGCTGTTGGTCGGCACCGAGTGGGCGGGACTGTGCGGCACCGACATCCAGATGCTGCGCGGCCTGCGCGACGATCCCGAACCGATCATCGGCCACGAGGGGATCGCCCGGGTGATCGCGGCCGGCGACGGCGTGCCCGGCACGCTGCGGCCGGGGACCCTGGTGGCGGTCAACCCGACCCACCGGGACGATCCGTCGTTCCTGCTCGGGCACAACGTTCCCGGCCTGCTGCAGGAACGGACGCTGCTGCCGGCCACCGCGGTCTCCGGTGGCTTGGTGCTCCCGCTGCCGGACGGCACCGACGTCACGCTGGGCCCGCTGCTGGAACCGCTGGCCGTGGTCAGCTATGCGCTGAGCCAGCTCGGCGCCGTCCGCCCGGCCACCCTGGTGATCGTCGGCGACGGAACGGTGGGTCACCTGGCCGCCCGGGCTGCGGTGACCTGGCTGGCGGAGCGGCCCCGGGTGGTGCTGGTGCACCACACGGCAGCGGGGCGGGACTTCAGCGCGGCCGGGCCGCATCCGGCGGACGTTCTGCTCACCACCGGCGAGCTGGCGGGCAGACCGCTGCCGGGACCGGTGGCCGCCCTGCTGGCGACCCCACGGGACGCGACTGTCGAGGCCCTGGAGGCGGTCCTGGCCGCGGCCGGCGCCGATGTGCTGATCGACGTGCTGGGCGGCCTGCCCCCGGGCGCGCGATCGGCGATGCTGCCCGGTGTCGATCTCACCGCCGTGCGGGCGGCCAACTGCGGCGGCTTCCCGGAACCGGCTCTGGTCACCACCACCTCCGGCGGAACCCGGCTCTTCGGGCATCGCGGGGTGGGCAACGCGCACCTGCGGGCGGCGGCCGGCGAGCTGGCCCGCGACCCGGACCGGTACCGGGATCTCGTCACCCATCGCAGCGATCTGGCCGGCGCGGCCCGGATCATGACCGCGCTCCGGAGCGGCCGGGACCGGATCATCGACGGCCGCCGACTGGTGAAGCTCGCGATCCAGGTCAATGTCAGAGAGGATCATCGATGAGCGGGACTCTGGTGGGCCGCCGCGCCCTGGTGGTGGGCGGAACCACGGGCATCGGCCGGGGCATCGCCGACGCGTGGGCCGCGGCCGGCGCCGAGGTGACCGTCTGTGGCCGCAGCGAGCCGGCCGGCGATGGCGCCGCCGGGTTGCACTGGGAGCCGCTCGACCTGACCCGGACCGGGGAGGCCGGTGCGCGCCTGGAACGGATCGCCGGTGACCGGGTCGATCTGGCCTGCTTCGCCGCGGTCTCCTACGGGGCCCGGCGCGCCGTCTTCGAGGACGTGGCGGTGGACGAATGGCGTACCCAGCTGGACATCAACGTGCACGGCCTGTGGCTCACCCTGCGGGCGGCACTGCCGGGGCTGCGTGCCGCCCGGCCCGGCCTGTTCGTGGGCGTCTCGTCCGAGGTGGTCTACAACGCCGGGCCCGGCCGCTCCGGGTACACCGCCTCCAAGGCGGCCGCGAAGGCGCTGCTGGAGTCGGTGGCCCAGGAGGAGGACGAGAGCCGGGTCCGGATCGTGCAGGTGCTGCCGGCCGGGATGGTCGATACTCCGAGCATCCGGCGCCGTCGCCCGGCCGGCTTCGACTACAGCGACTACATGGTGCCCGCCGATTTCGCGCGCAACGCGCTGGAACTCGCCGCCACGGCCGGCGCCGGCCACCACGGGGACAGCCTGGTGGTCGACAGGGGCGGCGACTGGTGGTCGGTGCGCGAGCGGATGCCGGTGTCGCAGAGCCGGCCGGTGCGGACGTGACCTGCCGGGTGGGGCTGACCGAGTGGCGGCTGGCGCCCTCGGGTGCGGCGGCCATCCGGCTGGCCGCGGCGGTCGGTGCCGACGGGATCCAGCTCGACTTCGGCGGCCCGGGCCGTGGCGTGCTGGTGGACGGCCCGGGCCGTGCCGGGCAGCTGCGGGCGGTCGCCGACGAGGCGGGAGTGGACCTGCTCGCGCTGGCCGGCAACCTGCTCAACGACATCGGGCTCACGTCGCAGCCGGCGGTGGTCCAGCCGGTGCTGGCCCGGCTGGCCGACACGGCGACCGAGCTCGGGGTGCCGCTGCTCATCGTGCCCAGCTTCCGGCGCAGCGCGATCACCGACGCGATGTCCTTCACCCGCACAGCAGCCGCCCTGCGCTGGGCCGTGTCGCTGGCCGAGGCCCGGGGAATCGTGCTGGCCAGCGAGAACGTCCTGCCCCCGGCGCGGGCCCGGCAGCTGGTCGAGGAGGTCGGCTCACCGGCTTTCCGGCTGCTGCTGGACACCTTCAACCCGGTCCGGTACGGACTCGACCCGGCCTGGCTGGCCACCGAGCTCCGGCCGTGGTGGGCCGACCAGATCCACCTCAAGGACGGCCCGCCGGACACCGGGCCGTCGCCGCTGCTCGGTGCGGGACAGGGCGGGGTGCGGCGCACCCTGACCGCGCTCAGGGGGAGCCCCGCACCGGTACGGGCCCTGGTGCTGGAGAACGACTACCGCGACGGCCACGGTGCGCGGCTGCGAGCGGACCTGGAGTGGGCCCGCCGGGCCGCGGTGAACGCGAGAGAATCCGAGAAAGGGAAGCTGACGTGAGTGGTGTCGAGACGGTAGGGGTGCACGCGGATGCGCACCGCGACTCGTGGCAGGTGCGGGCCCAGAAGCAGATCACCTACGAGGTGCGCTTCCGGGACGACGTGTTCGGGCTGGACTCCACCGACCTGCTGGAGGCCGGGGCGGACGGGGCCGGTTCACGGCGGCGGTTCGTGGTGGTGGACAGCGCCGTCGACGCCTTGTACGGGTCCCGGATCCGGGAGTACTTCACCCATCACGGCATCGATCATTCGATCCTGGTGATGCGGGTGGGCGAGACGGTCAAGGACTTCGACACGGCGGGCCGCATCGTCGCCGCGATGGACGCCTTCGGACTGGCCCGCCGCCGGGAGCCGATGATCGTCGTCGGTGGTGGGGTGCTGATGGACGTGGCCGGTCTGGTGGCCAGCCTCTACCGGCGCGGCACGCCGTTCCTGCGGGTGCCGACGACACTGGTCGGACTGATCGACGCGGGTGTCGGCGCGAAGACCGGGGTCAACTTCAACGGCCACAAGAACCGGCTGGGTACGTACGCCCCGGCTGATCTGACCCTGCTGGACCGCCGCTTCCTGGCCACCCTGGACCGGCGCCACCTCAGCAACGGGCTCGCCGAGATGCTCAAGATCGCGCTGATCAAGGATGCCGAGCTGTTCCAGCTGCTGGAGCGGCACGGGCGGGTCCTGATCGAGGAACGGTTCCAGGGCCGTACCGGAACCGGTGACCGGGCCGCCGTCCGGGCCCTGCGCGCGGCCACCCATGGCATGCTGGAGGAACTCGGCCCCAATCTGTGGGAGAGCCGGCTGGAACGCAGTGTCGACTACGGGCACACGTTCAGCCCGACCATCGAGATGCGCGCGCTGCCGGCTCTGCTGCACGGCGAGGCCGTGTGTGTGGACATGGCGCTGACCACGGTGCTGGCGTACCGGCGGGGTCTGCTCGACGTCGCGCAGCGGGACCGGATCTTCGCGGTGATGACCGCCCTGGGCCTGCCGACCTGGCATCCGCTGCTCACGCCGGAGGTGCTGGAGGCGGCGTTGCAGGACACCGTCCGGCACCGGGACGGGTGGCAGCGGCTGCCACTGCCGGTGGGGATCGGGGGTGTCACGTTCGTCAACGACGTGACGGCCGCCGAGCTGCAGGCCGCCGCGCTGATGCAGCACCGGCTCGCCGAGGACGCCCTGCTGCTGCGCGCCTAGCTCGGGCCGCGGACGCCGATCGCCGGAAGCGACCGGCGTCCGTCCGCCCACCGGTTGCCGTCAGGTCCACCAGGAACGGTTGGCGCGATACCACGCGACCGTTTCCGCGATGCCGTCGGTGAAATCGACCCGCGGCCGGTAACCGAGTTCCCCGGCGATTTTCGAATAGTCGAGAGAATAGCGCCGGTCGTGACCTTTGCGATCGGTCACGAAAGATATGCGCGAAGCCGGGGCGCCGCACGCCTCGAGGAGGATCTCGGTCAATTCGAGATTCGTCGCCTCCCACCCACCGCCGATGTGATAGACCTCGCCTGCCCGGCCGGCACCCAGGGCCAGGGCGAGACCGCGGCAATGGTCGCTGACGTGGAGCCAGTCGCGGATGTTGCGGCCGTCGCCGTAGACCGGTACGTCGAGCCCGTCGAGCAGCCTGGTGACGAACAGCGGAATCATTTTCTCCGGGAATTGCCGGGGCCCGTAGTTGTTCGAGCAGCGGGTCACCACGACGTCCATCCCGTGCGTCTGGTGGTAGGCCAGAGCGAGGAGGTCGGACCCGGCTTTGCTCGCGGCGTACGGCGAGTTGGGCGCCAGCGGATGGCCCTCGGCCCACGAGCCGGTGTCGATCGACCCGTACACCTCGTCGGTGGAAACATGCAGGAAGCGGCCGATATGGTGGCGTAGCGCGGCGTCCAGTAGCACCTGAGTGCCGACCAGGTTGCTGGCCACGAAGGGGCCGGAGGCGACCACCGAGCGGTCGACGTGGGTCTCGGCGGCGAAGTGCGCCACGGTGTCGTGCCGCGCCATCAGCCCCTCGATTAGACCTTCGTCACAGATGTCGCCCCGAACGAAGCTGAAACGAGGGTCCGCCGACGCTTCGGCGAGATTTCTGAGATTGCCTCCGTAACCCAGTTTGTCGACGACCGTAACCTGCGTCACGGGTTGTGGTGTGGCAATGTCGCCACTGATCAGGGAAGTTACAAAATGGGACCCGATAAAGCCGGCTCCGCCGGTGACCAAGATTTTCATCGCCGGGATTGTAGCAATGCCGCCAATGGGTGCCCGATGTTCGGCCGAGCCATTTACGGGGCTTGCTGATATGGTCGGTCACGTGCGCGGAATATTGCTGGCCGGGGGAACCGGCTCACGGCTTCGACCGGTGACCTGGGCGGTTTCCAAACAACTGATGCCGGTCTATGACAAACCGATGATCTACTATCCGCTGGCCACGCTCGTCAGCTGCGGGATCCGGGAGATCCTGGTCATCACGACCGAGACCGAGGCCGCCCAGTTCCAGCGGTTGCTGGGTGACGGCTCGCAGTGGGGCCTGCGTCTGGAGTTCGCCGTGCAGCAGCGCCCCGGGGGCATCGCCGAGGCCTTCCTCATCGGCGAGGAGTTCCTGGCCGGTGGGCCGGTGGCGCTCATGCTCGGCGACAACCTGCTGCACGGGGTGGACTTCCGCCCCTGCGTGCAGCGGGCACGCGAGACGGCCGGTGGGCACGTCTTCGGAGTGGCGGTGGCCGACCCGTCGGCCTACGGGGTGGTCGAGTTCGACGCCGCCGGGCGGGTGCTGTCCATCGAGGAGAAACCGGTCCGTCCCCGCTCGCCGTACGCGGTTCCCGGCTTCTACCTCTACGACGCCGATGTGGTCGAGACGGCCCGGTCGCTGCGGCCCAGCGCCCGCGGGGAGCTGGAGATCACCGAGGTCAACCAGGCCTACCTGCGGCGCGGCGCACTCTCGGTGACGCTGCTGGGTCGGGGCGCGGTCTGGCTCGACACCGGCACCCTGGCCGACTGCATGCGCGCGGTCGACTACGTGCGCGCCATCGACGAGGGCCAGGGCATCAAGATCGGCTGTGTGGAGGAGGCGGCCTGGCGGGCCGGTTTCCTCGACACCGCGCAGCTGCGTGCCCTCGCCGAGCCGTTGATGAGCAGCGGCTACGGACAGTACCTGCTGGCTCTGACCGGCGACGGGCTCAGCCGTACCCCGCAGTGGCCGGCCTTGACCGCCGCCGCCGGGTGAGCGGCCCGCGGAGGGTGACCGGCCCGGGCGGCGAAGGGCCGGCCCCCCGCGAGGCGAGGAACCGGCCCGGTCCGTGGTCGCCGCAGCGCCGGTCAGCGGACTCCGGTCACCGACATGAGCCGGCCTTGCGCATCCCGCTCAGTCACATAGAACTGTCCGTCACCGGAGGGCAGGGCGGCCGCCGCCTGGAACGCCGGGTACTGCCACAGTTCCGGTGCCTGCCGCCGCTGCTTCTCGGTGAGGCCGTCGCGCTGCGCGGTCAGCCGGATGCTGCGATAGTCGCCGGCGAGGTCACCGTCGACCAGGCGCAGCCCACCGTTCGGGGCGTGCACGAGGTCGTAGACGCGCCCGTCGGTGGCTGCCCCGGCCGGTTCCAGCGTGTCGGGCGTACCGGTCTGCCAGGCGATCGTGTCCCGGTCCACCCGCACCGCGTCGGCCCTGGTCAGATCGAGTTTCGCCGGTTTCACCACCGACGGCAGCAGCCGTTCCTGGACGCCCGCCTGCACCCAGACCTCCCGGCCCGCGTCGGCGAACTCCAGCCGCTGGTCGGTCGGCAGATCCTTGGCCTCGCCGGCGTGCATGATGTAGCTGAGACCGGTGGCCCCGGCCGCCAGCGGGATCCGGAAGACCGCACCGAAGCTGTCGAACGACTCCGGCAGCAGCGGCGCGCCCCAGTCGGCGGTGGGGGTGGCCGCACCGTCCCACAGGTGCAGGCCCCAGCCGGTGTAATCGCCGGCTGGACGCCGGTAGTGCAGGATCGCGGTGTTCGGCGCGGGTGCGGGCGCCGGACCCTGGTAGGAGATGGCCGGGTCGCCCTGGTGCAGCCAGATCCCGGGTGTCTGCTGGGGATTGAGCGAGCGGTCGGCGTCGACGTCCTTGACACCGTTGGCGTCACTCACGGTGAAGGTGACCTTCGTGGCGCCGGGCCGCAGTTTGACCCAGGCGAAGCGCCCGTAGGCGTCCGTCCCGGTGAACGGCTCTCCCTGCGGGTCGAGCGCGGCCGCGTCGACGTCGCCGGTGGCGTGCAGGCGCCAGCCGTCGTAGTCGCCGGCGGGACGCTGATAGTGCACGACGGCGTAGCCCGCCTCGGCCCGCACGGTGCCGACCCGGATCCGGCTGGTGGTGGTGGCGGTACGGCCTCGGCCGTCCCGGGCGACCGCCCGGTACTGCACCTCGGCGCCGCCGGCCAGTCCGGTCAGGTCGTGGAACACCCGGTACGGGGCCCGTCCGGCCGTGCCGATCGGCTGCCACGGCCCGTTACCGGCGCGGGCGGAGAAGGTGACGGTGGACAGCGGGTCGCCGGTGACGGCGGCGGTCAGTTCGGTGCGGCCCGGCACGAGGGTCCCGGCCGCGGGTGCGGTGATCGTCACGGCGGGGGCGCCGTCCGCCGCGGGGATCGGTTTCTCGGCCCGATAGGCCACCGCCGACAGCGCCGGCACGGTGATGGTGAGCCGGCCGTCGGCACCGGTGGCCGCCGTCTCGCCGGTGCCGTAGAGAGGCTGGAAGCCGGAGCCCGGGGTGTAGGTGTCGAAGGTGACGGTCTGCGCGGTGGTCGCGTTGTTCACCGCGATCACATACTCGGCACGCTGGTCGCGGTCGATGCGGGAGGCGGCGAAGACCCCGGCGCGGTCGGCGGCGTACCGGGTGATCTGCTCACCGTCACGCAGTGCCGGGTGGGCCTTGCGCAGCGCGCCCAGCTCGGCGATGGTGCGGTAGAGCGGGTGCCCGGTGTCGTGGTTGTCGCTCGCGTGGGTCTTGTCGGTGCCGATCAGGCGGTCGTCCAGGTAGTCCGGTGTCCGGCTGGCGAACATGTCCTGGCGCGAGCCCTTGTCGCCGAGGGCGCCGGTGAAGCCCTGCTCGTCGCCGGAGTAGACCACCGGCTGGCCGCGGGTGAGGAACATCAGCTCGTTCGCCAGTTCGAGCCGGCGCAGCCCGTTCGGATCGGAGCCGGCCTTGATCAGAGTGGCGATCCGGCCCATGTCGTGGTTGCCGAGGAAGGTGGGCAGCCGGCCGGCGTCGGTCCCGGCGGCGGTGTAGAGGTCGTCCTTCGCGTACAGGCCGGCCAGGCTGCTGGCCGGTGCCTTGCCGGTGACGTAGCTCTGGGCCGCGCCCTGGAACGGGAAGTCGAGGGTCGCGGGCAGGCCGCCCCGGCGGACGAACGTCGAGGTGACTTCCTGGTCCTTGCTCCAGGCCTCACCGAAGAGGAAGAAGTCACGCTTGCCCGCCTTGTCCGCGGCCTTGCCCACGCCCTCGGCGAAAGGCCGCCAGAACGCCAGGTCGGTGGCTTTGAGGGTGTCCAGCCGGTAGCCGTCGACGCCGAACCGCCGGATCCAGCCGGCGTAGATGTCGGTCAGCCCGTGCAGCACCTCGGGCCGCTCGGTCCACAGATCGTCGAGGCCGCCGGTGAAGTCGCCGTATTCGGCGTTCTCCCCGCCGAAGGTGGTCTCGCCCCGGTTGTGGTACATGGTCGGGTCGTTGAGCCAGGCGGGTGCCTTGGCGGTGGCGTCGGACGGCTTCTCGAAGAACGGCCGGTGGGGGAACGACTTCTCGTCGACCTTGGGGAAGCCGTGTGTCCCGTCGGCGTAGTTGCGGTCCTCGAAGGGACGACCCGCGGTGTCGCGGTAGGGCGCGGTTCCCTTGTCGGCGTAGGCGGTGCCCTCGGCGTTCTTGATCACGTCGGCGGTGTGGTTCACCACGATGTCGAGGTAGATCTTCATGCCGCGCCGGTGGGCGAGGCCGACCAGCCGCTTGAGGTCCTCGTTGGTCCCGAAGTGCGGGTCGACCTGGGTGAAGTCGGTGATCCAGTAGCCGTGGTAGCCGGCGGACGCGTTCGGACCCGTACCCTGCACCGGCTTGTTCTTGAAGATCGGCGTCAGCCAGATCGCCGTGGTACCGAGCCCCTGGATGTAGTCCAGTTTGTCGATCACGCCCTGGATGTCGCCGCCGTGGTAGAAGCCGGCGTCGGTGGGGTCGTACCCGGTGGTGAGCCGGTCTCCGGTCAGCCCGCCCTGATCGTTGCCGGTGTCGCCGTTGGCGAACCGGTCGGGCATCACCAGGTAGAGCTGCTCGGCGTGGGACGGCCGGTCCGGCGGCGATTCGGCCTGCGCGGCCCGCGGAGCCGGCAGGCCACCGGCGGCCCCCACCAGCACGGGCAGCAGCGCCCGGACGATATGAGATTTCAGTCTTTCATCCATCGTGGACCCTCTCTCGCGATCGCTGGGACGCTAGCCCGGCGGGAGACGTGCCCGCAAGAACTTGCTGTTTTAGCAAGAAGTTTCAGAACCGGGACGGCACGCTGTAGCCCAGATCATAGATCGCGATCAGGTAGTTAAAACTGCAGCTCAACGGCAATTGCGCATGGTCTGAGGTCGATGTACTTAAAGCTCTGCGCAAGCTTAGGGTTGAAGTGGCGGTGATGCATCCATCACTGTATGCGCATCTGAATGACGTCTTCTGCAAGTTCTTGCAGCGGTCTCCGGGCCCTGCCCTTCCTCGTCATCCCTTCACAAGGAGAAGCTCGTGCAACGTCACGCCAGGCATGCCATCGCCGCGGCGGTAGCCGTTTCGCTGCTGCCGCCGTCACTGCCGGCTCATGCCGCCGGGGCTTCGGCCGTGGTGCCGTACGCCGGTAACCCGGCCAGTCTCAAGCAGGACCTCTGCTACCAGATCGCCACCGACCGGTTCAGCGACGGGAACCCGGCGAACAACAATCCGGGCAACGTGCCCGGCATGTTCGCCGACAAGACCAAGCTGAACGACCGGCAGGAGTGGCTCAAATACATGGGAGGTGACTTCGCCGGCATCACCCAGCGGATGGAGTACCTCAAGAACCTGGGCGTCGGCGCGATCTGGATCTCGCCGCACGTCGACAACATCAACGTTCCGGCGAACGGCGCCACCGGTTACCACGGCTACTGGCCGCGCGACTTCAAGCGGCTCGAAGAGCACTTCGGCACCGACGAGGAGTTCGACGCGCTGGTGTCGGCGGCGCACGCCAGCAACATCAAAGTGATCATGGACTGGACGCCGAACGGCACCAACCCGCCGAACCAGGCCGAGGACGGCGCCCTCTACGACGATGGGCAGCTGGTCGGCAGGTACGGGGCGGACAGTGCCGGGCACTTCCACCACGGCCCGGCGATCGGCGACTTCAACGATCGCTACCAGGACCAGTACTACAGCCTGGCCGACATCGCCGACCTCGACCAGCAGAACCCGCGGGTCGACCAGCTGCTCAAGGACGACGCCAACTACTGGATGGACCGCGGGGTCGACGGCATCCGGGTCGACGCCGTCAAGCACATGCCGCTGAGCTGGCAGCGGTCCTTCGCCGACGCGGTCACCTCGCACAAGAGCGCGGCCATCTTCGGCGAGTGGTACATGGGCGACCAGTCCGATCCGCTCTACGCCGACCAGGTCAAGTTCGCCAACACCAGCGGCATCGCGGCCATGGACTTCTACACCAACCGCTCGATCCGCGACACCTTCGCCGGCGCCGGCTCGATGAAGTCCCTGGACGCGGCGATCACCAAGACCAACCGGGACTACCTCTACGAGCAGGATCTGATCACGTTCCTGGACAACCAGGACACCCGGCGCTTCGGGACGCTCAACAGCGATCCGGCGGCCCTGCACCGGGCGCTCGCCTTCCTGCTCACCACCCGGGGTACGCCGTGCCTGTTCTACGGCACCGAGCAGTACCTGCACAACGACACCGGTGAGGGCAGCAACAAGGGCAAGGACCCGTACAACCGGCCCCCGATGGCCAGTTTCGACACCGACACGGTCGCCTACCGGGAGATCCGCGCCCTCTCCGACCTGCGCCGGTCGAACCCCGCGGTGGCCTACGGGGACCACCAGCAGCGGTGGATCAACGACGACGTGTACGTCTACGAGCGCCGGTTCGGCGACAACGTGCTGCTGACCGCCATCAACAAGGGCTCGCACGAGTACCGGCTCGACGGGCTGCGCACCGCGCTGCCGGCCGGCACCTATCGCGACGTGCTCGGCGGCACCTTCGGCGGCTCCGACCTGACCGTCGAGGACGGCGACGGCACCGACCGGTCGACCGTCGCGCCGGTGCTGGGTGCCGGGCAGGTCGCCGTCTGGTCGTACCGGGCGCCGGTGGACACCGAGCCCCGGATCGGCGGGGTCGGGCCGGTCGTGACCCGGGCCGGCGCCACCGTCACCGTCGAGGGCACCGGCTTCGGCTCCGGCGGAACCGTCGCGATCGGCGGAGTCCCCGCGACCGTCCAGCAGTGGACGGCGGACCGTATCACCGCCACCGTCCCGGTCGGCGTTCCCACCGGGGCCGTCCAGGTGACCGTCGGCAACGGCTCCGGCACCAGCAACGGGTACCCGATCACCACCCGTACCGGAAAACCGGTCCCGGTGCAGTTCACCGTTCAGAACCCGCCGGCCACCGCGCCCGGGGAGTCGCTCTACCTGACCGGTGACGTCGCCGAGTTGGGGCACTGGTCGACCAGCCCGGACCAGACCGCGGGACAGCTGCTGCGGGTGCCGAACGAGTCCCGGGGCGTCCTCGTCGCCGACCTGCCGGCCGGGGCGCCGGTCGAGTTCAAGTTCGTCAAGGTCGCGGCCGACGGCACGGTGACCTGGGAGGGTGGTGCCAACCACCGGTACACCGTCCCGGCCGGCGGCACCGGCACGACCACGCTCACCTGGCAGCGCTGACGCCACCGTGCGGAGGGCCCGGCCGTGACCGGGCCCGCCGCACCGGGCCGGGCGGTGGAACGGCCGGGACGGTGGGCGCCGGCCCCGGCGTGCGCAGATCGAGGGCTGCGCACACCGGGGGCTGAACGGCTGGTCTGGCCCAGCGCCGACGGTCCGCCGTCGGCGAGTATCTCACCTTCAGGGCGTCCCCGGACGCCTCGCCCGGCTTCTCCACCAGCGCCGACGGTTACCAGATCACCCCTTGGTGGAGCCGAGGGAGAGGCCGGCGATGAACTGCTTCTGCAGGAGCAGGTAGACCACCAGGGTGGGGATGGCGGCGATCAGGGCCGCGGCGGCGATCAGGTTCTGGTTCGAGACGAACTGGCCCTGCAGGTTGGCCAGGGCGGAGGTGATCGGGCGGCGGTCACCCGTGGAGATCAGGGTGATGGCCCAGAAGAAGTCGTTGTAGATCCACGTGGTGAGCAGGGTGGCCAGGGCGGCCAGGGCCGGGCGGCACAGGGGCATCGTCAGGCGCCAGTAACGCGACCACAGCGTGGCGCCGTCGATCAGGGCCGCCTCGTCGATGGCGGGGGGCAGGGTCTTCATGTAATTCGACAGGACGAAGACGCAGAAGCCCAGCTGGAACGAGACGTTGATCAAAATCAGGCCGGCGTACGAGTTGTACAGCAGGCCGCTTCCACTCAGCCAGGACGGCAGGTGGACGGCCAGGTAGATGCGGTACAGCGGGGTGATGATGACCTGCTGGGGGAGCAGGTTGCCGGCGGTGAACAGGATCAGCAGCGGAATGTTGAACCGGAAACCGAGGCGGGACAACACGTACGCCGCCATGGAGGCCAGCAACAGGGTGATCAGCACGGCCGGCACGGTGACATAGACGGAATTGAGAAAGAATCGCCACATGCCGGATCGGGTCCACGCATGCGCGAAGTTGGACAGGGTCATCTGGTGCGGCAGTGACACGTACCCTGACTGATTGGTCTCTTCGATCGGTCGTAACGCGACGTACAGCGCGAAAACGATCGGCATCAGCCACAACACCGCCATGACCAGCAGGAAGAGCTGCGATCCGGTACGTTTCACCGTTCCTCCCGCCGGAATGCCTGCCACAGGAAAAGGGAGATCGGCACCAGCGAGATGACCAGCAGCACCACGCCCAGCGTGGAGCCGAAGCCGATCCGCTGGGTTTCCCCGACGATGTTCTGGGTGACCGCCACGGACAGCAGTTCGAGGCCGCGCAGCGGATTGCCGTTGCTGGTGATGTAGACCAGGTCGAAGGCCCGCAACGACTCGATGACCGTCACGACCAGCACCACGATGTTGATCGGTCGCATCGCCGGGAAGACGACCCGCCAGAATGTCTGCCACGCGTTCGCGCCGTCCACGATCGCCGCCTCGCGCAGCGCCGGATCGACCGCTTTCAAACCCGCCAGATACAGCACCATCACGTACGGGGCCTGCCGCCAGCTCGCCTCGACGAGCAGCGCCCAGAGGTTGAGCCGGGGATTGCCGAGCCAGTCGATCAGGTTGTCGTTGTGGTTGTGCCCGAGCACCGTGTTGATCAGCCCGAAGTTGGGGGAGTAGATGAGCTCCCAGATGATGCCGATCAGCGCGAGCGACAGCATCACCGGCAGGAACAGCACGCTCTGGTAGAACCGGCTGCCCCGCACCCCGCGGTCGATCACCACCGCGAACAGCATGCCCAGCGGCGTCGCGAGGAGGATGAAGACCACGAGCCAGATGGCGTTGTGCCGGACCGCCGGCCAGAAGTCCGGATAATTGGTGAACGCCTGGCGATAATTGTCGACGCCGTTCAGGCAACCCGGTTGCGGGATGCCGGGCGCGGACGGGAAATCCGCGCAGGACCGCATCCGGATCGAGCCGATCCCGGTCCATTTGGTGAAGGACAGCAGCACGGAGGCGAGCGCCGGGAACCAGATGAAGGCGAGGTCGAGCAGTAGCGGCACGCCGAGCATGGCGGCGGCGACCGCGACGTCGCGGCGGGTGAGCGTGCGGCGGCGCCGGCGGGCGGCCGGCGCCGGTCGAATGGTCGGGGTCATCAGCGGAAAATCGTCTTCGCCTGGTCCTCAGCGCTCTTCTGAACGGTCGCGATCGTCTCCGGGGTCGGCTGGTCGATGAACTGCTGGATCAGCTTGATCATCGCGTTGGCCATGTCGGGCACGGTGTCGCGGTCCATGAACTGCGAGACGCTCTTGCATTTGCCGATCTCGGCGACCGACTTCTTCTGGATGTCGTTGTAGGTGGGTGCGATCAGCCCGTTGGCCAGGCCGACGTCCCAGTGGTCGGTCTTGAGGAACGCGGCCTCGGCCTCGGCGGTGCCGATGTATTGCAGGACCTTCTTGGCCGCGGCGGCGTTCTTCCCCTTCTTCGGCAGGATGAAGCCGTCGGTGGGTGCGTCCATGTAGTCGGTGCCGTACTGCGGGTTGATCGCCGGGAAGACGAAGAAGTCCAGGTCGGGAAGGTTCTTCGCGCTGTAGTTGGCGGCCACCTGGTTGGAGCCCTGGAACATCATCCCGGCCTGCTTGTTCTCCAGAGCTTTGGCGGCGTCCTGCCAGGTCCGGCCGTTGGCGCCCTTCTGCTGGTACGCGGCCAGTTCCCGCCACTGGTCGAAGACCTTGGTGACCCCGGGGTCGGTCCACGGCACCTCGTGCTTCATCAGCTTGATGTGGTAGTCGTAGCCGTTGATCCGCAGGTTGAGGATGTCGAAGGTGCCCAGCGCCGGCCAGCCGTCCTTGTCGGCGAAGGCCAGCGGGACCAGTCCGTCCGACTGCATCTTCCGGGCCAGCGCGATGAACGCCTCCCAGCTGGCCGGGACCTCGTACCCCTTGGACTGGAAAACGCTCTTGTTGTAGAAGACGACCCACGGGTAGTTGTAGAGCGGCACCAGGTAGTAGTGGCCGTCGAGTCCTTTGGAGAGGCTTTTCGCGGCGTCGTTGAAGGTGCCGCCGATCTTGTCCCAGACGTCGTCGATCGGGGTGAGCAGCCCCTGCGCGGCGAAGAACTGCAGGCGGTACCCGGCGAACCAGGTGGCCAGCGAGTCCGGGGTGCCCTGCAGGTAATTGCTGATGTTGTTCTGGAACGTGTTGTGGTCCGTGGTGTTGACCGTGACCGGGACGGTGGTGCTGGTGGTCGCCTGCTGCATCAGCGACGCGAAGGCCGCCTTGGGCGCCTCGTCGGAGTAGTTGGAGCCGAACGTGATCGGCCCGTTGCCGTCGCTGACGCTGGTCGTCCCGCTCTTGTCGTCACTGCCGCAGGCGGCGAGCAGGGTGGCGGTCGCGGCGGCGCCGGTGAGTCCTATCAGGGACCGCCGGGTCAGGCCGGCGGAGTCGAAACGTGTCATGGGTCGCCCTCCGAGCTAGCGGAAACGCACACAGTCCAACGTGACTGGCCGTCATCGAACTCTGTCGGACGGTCGATGTCAAGACATCCGATTGTTACTGCCTGATTGCGGAAAGATCGTGGCTCGCTGGTTGCGGGGATGGCCAGGGATAGTTCATGCCTTACAGGGACATCGACGCTGACGGATGCGTTGACCCAAGATCCGACATTGTCGCGCGTAATCACACGCAGGGGAGTGGCACATGCGTCACTTGCTCATGGTCGCGGTCACCGCGGCCGCCATCGGCACCCTCGCCGCACCCGCCCCGGCCGCCGCGGCCACCACCGTCGCCCTCAACGGCGGCATCGTCGGCCGCGCCTTCGACGGCGTCGGCGCGATCAGCGGTGGCGGCGGCAACTCCCGGCTGCTCATCGACTACCCGGAACCGCAGCGCGGGCAGATCCTCGACTACCTGTTCAAGCCGGGCTACGGCGCCGCGGTCCAGCTGCTCAAACTGGAGATCGGCGGCGACGCCAACTCCACCGACGGCTCCGAGCCCAGCCACCAGCACGTACGCGGCGACATCAACTGCAACGCCGGCTACGAATTCTGGCTCGGCGAGCAGGCGGTCGCCCGCAACCCCGGGATCCGGCTGGTCGCCCTGCCGTGGGCCGCGCCCGGCTGGATCGGCGGCGGTTCCTTCTGGTCCACGGACATGATCAATTACGACGTCTCCTGGCTCAACTGCGCCAGACAGTACGGCCTGACGATCAGCTACCTGGGCGGCTGGAACGAACGCGGCCACGACAGCACCTGGTACAAGAACCTGCGGACCGGGCTCGACAACGCCGGATACTCCGCGGTGCAGATCGTCGGCGACGACAGCGGCTGGGGGATGGCCGACGAGTTCGCCGCCGACCCCACGTTGAAAAACGCGGTCGGCGTGCTCGGCAACCACTACGTCTGCGGCTATCTGTCCCAGGCCGACTCGTGCAGCACCACGGGCAACGCGCGCTCCAGCGGGAAACCACTGTGGGCCAGCGAATTCGGCTCCCAGGACGACAACGCGGGCGTGGTGCCGTACATCCGTACCGTCAACCGGGGTTACCTCGACGCGGAGATCAGCGGATACATGAACTGGCCGCTGATCGCGGCCATCACCCCCAATCTGCCGTTCGCCACGGTGGGCCTGATGGATGCCGGCTCACCGTGGTCGGGGGCCTATCGGGTGGGCCGGAATCTGTGGGCGAACGCGCATTACGCCCAGTTCACCCAGCCCGGCTGGCACTATCTCAACAGTTCGGCCAGCGGATACCTGGGCGGGAACCGGGCCAACGGCAGCTATGTGACGCTCAAATCGACGAACAACACCGACTACAGCACCATCTACGAGACCAGTGGCAGCACCGCGGCGCAAACCGTGAACGTCACCGTCTCCGGTGGGCTCAGCACCGGCACCGTTCACGTGTGGTCGACCGACATGGGCTCGTCGAATTCCGCCGACTGGTTCGTCCGGCAGGCCGACATCACGCCGGTCGGCGCGACGTACACCCTCAATCTGCAGCCGAATCGGATCTATACCGTCACCACGACCACCGGGCAGGGGAAAGGCACCGCGGCGGGTCCGGCTCCGCATGGTCTGGCCCTGCCGTACAGCGACAATTTCGACGGATATGCGGTCCGTAAGCTGCCCCACTACAGCGAGGACATGCAGGGGTCGTTCGAAACCCGGGCCTGCTCGGCCGGGCGCGGCGGGACGTGCCTGCAGCAGGTCGCGCCGCTGCGGCCGATCAATTGGCAGGACGACAGCGACGCCTTCACCCTTTTCGGCGACACCGGCTGGACCAATTACACGGTCAGCCTCGACGTGAACATGCAGCAGGCCGGCACCGTCACGCTGCTGGGCCGGGCCAACATCCAGAACCGTCCGCAGAACCGGCAGGCCGCCTATCAGCTGCGCGTCACCGACAACGGCGGCTGGTCGATCGTCAAACACACCAATGCCGACACGGACACGACGCTCGTCTCCGGCACCCGCGCCGCGCTGGGCCTGAACAGCTGGCACAATCTACGACTCGGATTCTCCGGCGGCCAGATCACCGCCGCCATCGACAACACCACGGTGGGCACCGTCACCGACTATGCGTACGGCGCGGGGCAGGCCGGCGTCGGCGTCGTCGGCTACCAGACCGACCAGTTCGACAACCTCAGCGTCACCCCCAACAGCGGCCCGGCCCTCAACACGCTGCGTGGCGTCGAATCCGGCCGCTGTGCCGACGTGCCCGGCGCCAGCCAGACCAACGGCACCCAGCTCGCCCTCTGGGACTGCAACGGCGGCAGCAATCAGAACTTCACCCTGACAGATCAGAAACAATTGCTGGTGTACGGGTCGAAGTGCCTGGACGTCAACGCCGGAGGAACCGCGGACGGCGCCAAGGTGCAGATCTGGGATTGCCACGGCGGAACCAACCAGCAGTGGACGCTCAACGCCGACGGCACGATCGTCGGAATCGGCTCCGGCAAATGCCTGGACGCCACCGGCCACGGCACGGCCAACGGCACCCTGCTCGAAATCTGGACCTGCAACGGCGGCGACAACCAGAAGTGGAGCCGGTCATGAAACGTCTCGCGGCCCTGCTGTCGATCGGCATTCTCGGCCTGGCGCTCGCCGCCCCGGCGCAGGCGGCGGAATCCAACGGCGGCGTCCGGGTGATGCCACTGGGCGACTCCATCACCGACGGCTACAACGTGCCCGGCGGCTACCGCATCGGACTGTGGCAGCGCCTGGCCGCCGACGGCCACCTCACCGACCTCGTCGGCTCCGGCTCCAACGGCCCGGCCGGCCTCGGCGACCACGACCACGAGGGCCACCCCGGCTGGCGCATCGACCAGCTCGACGCCGCCATCGTCGGCTGGATCCAGCAGGCCGACCCGCGTACCATCCTGCTGCACATCGGCACGAACGACATCGGCCAGAACTACGACGTCGCCAACGCCCCGGCCCGGCTCTCCGCCCTGATCGACAAGATCCGCGTCAACGCGCCGCAGGTGCAGCTGTTCGTCGCGCAGATCATCCCGACCGCCAACGCGGCGAACGAGCAGAAGACCCAGACCTTCAACGCGGCCCTGCCCGGCATCGTCGCCCAGAAGGGCCCGCTCACCCACCTGGTCGACCAGCACTCCGCACTCACCACCGCCGACCTGGCCGACGGCGTGCACCCGAACGCCGCCGGCTACGACAGGATGGCCGCCCGCTGGTACGCCGCCCTGCAATCGGTGCCCGGCAGCCTGACCACCCTCACCACCCCGCCGGTCGGGGCGACCGTGCTGCTGTCCAACCCGCAGTCGAGACGCTGCCTGGACGTCGGCACCACGGTCTCCCTCTGGGACTGCCACGGCGCGGCCAACCAGCAGTGGGTCCGCACCGCCGCCGGCGAACTCCGCAACGGCGCCGACTGCCTGGACGCGACCGGCGCCGGCACCGCGAACGGCACCAGGCTGATCATCTGGCCCTGCCACGGCGGCGCCAACCAGCACTTCACCTTCCACCCCGACGGCACCATCGTCGGCGTGCCCTCCGGCCGCTGCGTCGACCTCAACGCCAACGGCACCGCGAACGGCACGATCGTCCAACTGTGGGACTGCAACCGGGGCGCCAACCAGGTGTGGTCCGCCCGCTGACCGGCCCCGTGACCCCGGTCGTGATCTCCGGGGTTCCGGGCGCGGGAAGTGATCGGCCCGGCGCTCGCCGGCCGGGCCGGGACAAGACCGGTCGCAGCATGCTGCGACCGGTGCGGGCGTGCGGCAGATCGCCCGTCATCCGGCCGGGATCAATCACGGGAGGAGGCAGCGCAGCGCCGCCCGGTCCGCGGAGTGCGGCGGCGATCGCCTCCGCCGGAGTCGTCGTCGGCCGTCCGATCAGGCGCCGCAGGTCGCCGGAGTCGGTGAACATCTCGTCGTGGCTCATGGCGCGGTCGGCGTCCGCAAGGACCTGCGCCAGCTCGGTGGGCACGCCCGCGCCGACCAGCACCCGGGCGAACGCGTCGACCGGCAGATCGGTGTAGCCGATCCGCCTGCCCGTCGCGGCCGAGATCGCCGCGGCCAGCTGCGTGAGGGTGACGGCCTCATCGCCGCCCAACTCGTACGCCCTGCCGTCGTGGCCGTCGGTGGTCAGCACGACCGCGGCGGCGTCGGCGTAGTCGGCTCGGGTCGCCGCGCTGATCCTGCCCCGGCCGACGGCCCCGACGAGCGCTCCGCCCTGCAGTACCTGAGGGAGCTGGTCGGTGTAGTTCTCCAGGTACCAGCCGTTGCGCAGCATCACGCTGGGGAGGCGCTCGCGCAGGTACTCCTCGGTGGCCCGGTGGGTGGTCGAAAGACTGGCGGTGGACGTGTCCGCGTGCAGCATGCTCGTGAACGCGACCAGCGACGCGCCCGCCACCACCGCGGCGTCGATGGCGCGGCGGTGGTGGGCGACGCGCTCGCTCGGGGTCGTGGTGGAGATCAGCAGAAGCTTGTCCACCCCCGCGAAGGCGGCGGGGAGGCTGCCGGACTCCGCGAAGTCGGCCCGGCGGACCTCGACACCGCGGTCGGCGAAGTCCTTGATCCTGCTGATGTCACGGCTGGTCGCGACGATCTCGGAGGCCGGCACCCCACGGGTCAGCAGCGCTTCGACGGTGAGCCGGCCCAGACGTCCGGAGGCTGCAGTGACAACGATCGACATGGCGGTGGCACCTTCCTGCCGCGGGCCCTCCGCGACGTGAAACCACGATGACCTGGTCGCTCTCCTTTGGTAAGGGCGAACTTTCGGGTAAGGTGCCTACCCGGGTGAAAGGATCCAGGTGAGATTGGTGGCGACGATCCGGGAAGTGGGCGAGTCCACATCATCGTGGGACCCGTATACGCGGGGCTGCCCGTCGCGTGACCTGCTCGACCAGATCGGCAGCAAATGGGCCGTCCTGGTGATGGGCGAGCTCGGCAGGCAGGGGGCGCGCCGGTTCACGCAGCTGCGGCAGCAGCTCGGGGGGATCAGCGAGAAGATGCTCACCCAGACGCTGCGCACGCTCGAACGCGACGGGCTGATCCTGCGGACGGTGTATCCGGAAGCGCCGATCCGGGTGGAGTACGAGCTGACGCCGCTCGGCCAGACCCTGCGCGGTCCCCTGAAGGCACTCACCGAGTGGTCGACGCAGCACATCGAGGAGGTTGTCGACGCCCGCAAGAGGTACGACGAACGCACCGGAGGATAGCGGGCTGTGCGGTTCCGCGGCCGTCTGCACAGCTGACCGCACTCCTCTGCGCACCGGGGTCGGCTCTGCTCCCGGGCTATGAGCGCTGTTCCGGCCGGAGCGGGCTTCCGTGGTAGTCGAGTGACAGGACATCCTGTCGTCGCTGTCCGAGATACCAGCTCCCCGCTTCGTCCAGGCCGATCACCTGCCGGAGAACTCCGTGCTGCCCGGCGGGCAGTTCACCGATGACCTCGCCGCGCGGAGACACGATCATGCTGGGGCAGTGCCGGTCGGGGTGGGCGATGTTGGCGGATACCAGGAAGCGCTGGTTCTCGGCAGCGCGGCTGATCAGGTGGCTCCGCCAGACGCCTTCAGGCTCGCGGGTGTTGGCGGCGTTGGTGAGGTAGACGAACAACCGGGCGCCAGTGGTCGCAAGGTACTGCCACTGCTCCGGGAAACGGATCTCGCGGCACAGCTGCATTCCCACGGTGACGGGCCCGCCAGGCAGCGGAATGTCGACGTTCGGCAGCTGATCGCCCGGGTGAAGCCGGCCGCGTTCGTTCATTGCCAGGTTGATCTTCCGGTAGATCTGATGACGACCGCCGTCCGCTGGGAAGAACAGACCGGCGTTGCACCATCCGTCAGGTTGCGGCAGCAGCGATCCGCAGAAGACGTGCACCTGCTTGTCCACTGCCAGCCGCGCCACCTGCGCGACGGCGTGATGGACCGCTGTGGGATCCAGTGCGTCCAGCGGAGTCAGGTCTTCGTCGTAGCCCGACAACATCCCCTCTGGCAGAACGACGACATCGCCGCGATGCGCCTCGTCGAGAACATCTCGCACGGTGCTCAGGTTGGTGTCGACGTTCCAGACGGCGGGGACTTGGGCGATCATGACGGACATTTGCACCGGACCATCGTCATCGATCTTGGATCCGTACGCCAGGACGGATCGAACGCGATATCCATTGAGGTGTCCGGCTGACATGGCCGCGCTTCAGGACGCGATCACCGCCAAGGACGATGAGTCTACGTACCAGGCCTCGTCTAGATCGCCTGGGTTCGGTTCGAACAGGAGAACCGTGCCGTCGACGCTGCGGCAGTCGACGCAGGCGTACATCGCGCAACCCCAGTCGAGGATCGGAAGAACTCCCTGCGGCCATGCCCAGTCAGTTCCTTCACCTTCCGTTCTAGCGGTTAGGTAACGGGACACGGCGGATGCCTCCCCGGGTGTACCGACCAACGGCAGAAGTTGACAGTCCGGGCCGAACCCGGTGCGCGAAGGTCACGGTGTTCGTTGTGAGCGCGTTCCGCAAGTCGTTGTAGTAGGTCGGCGTAGGTATCCATGTGAAGATCATCGCCGCTGGGTGTGACACTTCGGCATCAAGCGGTACCCGCTCGAACAGAAGCTGGCTGCCGAGGTGCAGAGAAACTCGGTCATTCGTGCAGACAACCTCGAACTTCGACACCGGCGCCCCCGGAGAACGGGGTGATCACTCCTCGCAGACCCCCGCCGCGCAGTCCGGGGTCACCGACCGAATGCGCCGCCCTCGATGAGGATGAGCAGGCCGATGCCGACCAGGACGATGGGCAGCAGGACGTGTCCCCAGTTGCTGAGCGCCTCGGCGACGATCGGGCGGGCGGCGAAGAACCGCCCGGCGGCGACCTACACGGCGACCAGGAGCAGGAAGACGACCACGTAGACGGTCATCGCGCCGACTCCCGCGGTGGCGAAGACCGGCACGTAGACGCCGATGTTGTCACCGCCGTTGGCGAACGTGACGGCGGCGAGGGCGGCGATGCCGGGAGCGTCGCCGGTCGCTTCGGTCCGGTCGTCGCCGTTGTCGTTGCGGTGCCGCCAGGCTTGGACGGCGGCTCTGATGCCCAGCGCCAGCGGGACCAGACCGAGATAGGGCACGGCCCGCTCGGGCAGGAGTGTGGCGCCGACCGCGGCCGCCACGGCGACGGCGAGGATGCCGGCGAAGCCGAGGTACTGGCCGGCGAGGATGTTGCGGGTGGTGTGCCGGTGGCCGGCGCCCTGGGCGGAGAACAGGGCCAGGATCAGGATGTCGTCGATGTTGGTGACCGCGAACAGGCCCGCGGCCTGTCCGATGATGCTCAGGTTCATGATCGTCCCGCCGGGATGCCGATGCCACAGCATCCCATGCCGCGATCGTGAGCGGCGGCAGGCGTCGTCGTCCAGGTCCGCGCTTTCGGCCGGCTGCCCGCCCTGACCGCCGCCCGCACCACCGGATAACCTCACGCGTGGTCACCTCGCAGCATGCTTCGAACCATCCCACTGTGGTCTTCTACGGCGACTCGATCGTCACCGGCTGGCGCGGCACGACACACCCGCGCGCCCGCTGGTCCAGCCTGGTCAGCGACGAGCTCGGCTGGCGCGAGGTGAACCTGTCGATCAACGGCATGGGCTACTTCCGCCGCCGCGGCCCGCGCGGCGGCGACGACCGCTACCTGCCGTCGGCCACCGACACGACACTGCTCGACGCCGCCATCCGTCTCGACCCGGACGCCGTCATCGTGTGCCTGGCCGCCAACGACATCCGCATGCTCCCCGAGCACGCCGACGAGGTCCGCGCCGCCATCGACCGCGACCTGACCCGCCTGCGCGACGAACTTCCCGGCCGGCCGATCCTCGTCGTCACCTACTATCCGGTCGCCGAACTCTCCGAGCGCGCCACCCTGATCAACAACTGGGTCGCCGGCACCGCGGAGCGCCTCGGGCTGACCTACGTCGACGCCTTCCGGCGCACCGTCGACGGCGACGAGAAACTGCTCTGCGACGACCACACCCACCCCAACGACGACGGCCACCGAGCCCTCGCCGACGCGATCCTGCCGGCCTGCCGCGCCCTGACGCTGCGCTGATCAGCAGTCCCGGACGGCCCCCGTCGCGACGGTGCGGCCGTCCGGGCACGGAAGAACCCGGTGCCGGCGGCCGATCGGCGTTTCCGGCTGGGCGTTCCAGGGTCAACGTCGGCGCGGTCACCCGCCCGGCCCGGAACAGTCCCGCTCCGGCGACCACCAACAAGACCAACATGATTATTCGCGTACGCATCGGGCGCCCCCCGGTGCGGATCTTCTCGGTCGTGCGGTCCGCCGGCACCGGGTACCTGGGTCCCGGCGCCGGCGGGTTCCAGCGTCATGCGGGAAGCGCCCCGGCTATTTGACGCATTGGGCGCTGATGATCAGTCTCGTCTTGGTCGGCAGGTCGCCCGACGCGTACCAGTTCGAGTCGTTGCCGACCGTCGTCGGTGGAACCGGCACCGACCAGGTCATGATCGGCGGCTGGACGCCGCCGAGGAACGAGGAACCGTCCGGGTTGGCCACGTGGTAGCCGCCGGCCACGGCCAGATAGCCCGCCGGGCAGTACGCGCGCCCGGACAGCGGCTGCAAGCTGGAGGTCTGCGCGACCAGGCTGGTCGCGGTGATCAGCAGATCCTGCCCGGTCTTCGGGGCGCACTTGACGAACATCCGCAGCTTGCTGGCGCCGGCCGGCGGCATGCCGACCAGTTCCCAGCTCCTGCCGTCCGGCGTCGGCCCGTTGCTGAAGATCGAGGTGCCACCCAGATAGGTCGCGCCGTTGAAGCCGCCGCCACCGCCGATCGCGTACCGGTCGACCGGGCATTTCGCGAACGTCTGTCTGATGGTGTTCGGCCGGACCCGGTTGTCGGTGACCATCAGCGTGGTCACGTTGGCGAACTGGGCGGCGGGGCTGCACACGAGCTCGCCGACGACATGGTCACCGTTATCGAACACCACCTGGCCGTCGACGGTGGCCGCGTCGTCGGACGGCGATATCGCACCGAGGTAGGGGCCGCCACCGCCACCGCTGCCGACCAGCTTGGTGCCGGCCGGGCAGGTGACCGTCTGCCTGACGCTGACCAGCGGATTGGTGCTGGTGGGCGGGACGGCCGGGTACATGTTCAGATATGCGTACTGCACCCCGGTCGGGCCGGGTGAGGCGAGCGCCGGCGCGGCGGTCGACGCCAGCGCCAGCGTGCCGGCGATCACGGTGGCCGTCGCGGCGGCGAGCCCGCGCTTCGTCGCGGACAGATAGGGTTTCATCGCTTCTCCAGGTGTCGGGAACATCCTCGACGGTAGGGAGAAACGCGTCCCCGCGAATGGGCAGAACCACGGATCTAACGGGACGGCGCCGCCCGGAAAACCCGCCTCAGGAAACACCGACCCGCCGGCGACGCCAGGCCTGCCTGACCAGACCGGCCTGCCGATCGAACTCCGCCTTGCCGATCATCAGCCCGGCCGTCGGGTCTTGCACGGTCGAAGCTGCCCCAGGGTCAGCGGATCGCTCCTACCCTCGCGGCGAGGCTGCGCAGGCCACTCGGCATTACCACCGGTGCATACAACAACCGCGTGATCAATTCGTGCGATGAGGGACGCCGCAGTTCCTGCGGGGCACGGGTCTCGGCGGCGCACAGCGCTTGCGTGGCGCGGTCGTGACGTCCCTGCTGTTCCCACGCGCGGGCCGTATCCATGCAATAGCGTGCGTACCGCTCCGCTGTTTCCAACGTCGCGACCTCAACGGTGCTCGCATGGTGCAGAGCCGTAGCGCTGTCACCCAGGGCGGTGAAGACGCCGATCTGGTAGACGGCCACGTTGGTGACGCTGAAAACGAGTTCACCGGCGTAGACCGCGGCGCCCAGGCGTGCCGCTGCGGCACTCGCCTCGCTGAGCAGGGTTTCGGCTTCACCGCGCCGACCTGCCTGGGCGCTGGCGTAGGCGGCCGTACACAGCAGCGAGCCGTACGTGGCCAGCTCCAAGTCCCGGGGCTGCGGACCGAGTCGGAGCTGCTGGGCGCTGGTCATCAGCAGAGCGATCGCGTCATCGTGGTGTCCGGCGCGCCGCATCGCGACAGCGACGGATCGGCTTGCGTGCGCCACCGGCGCCGGCAGCCCGCTGGCACGTGCGGCGGTCAGCGCCCGGTCCGCCAGGACCCAACCCAGAGCGTCGTCGTTGCGCTTCACCGCCAGCTCGGAAGCGAGCCGGTATCCCGCGGCCAGGATGACCGTGGCGGCCTCTCGAACAGCGGACGCGCCGTCGCGGCGCGTTGCAGCGGCGCCCGCGATCAGGGCGACCAGATCGCCGGTCAGTTCGTCGTATCGGCTGGTGCTGAACAATCGACGTGCCGATGCCAACCGCTGGGTGAGGATCTCCCGCTTCATCGGCGCCGTGCTCATCGTTTCCGCGCTGAGCAGGTCCGCGAGGTTGGCTACAGGCGTGGCCCGCCGGTCAGGGTGAGGCAGCGCGGCCGCGGCAGCGCTCGCGGTCAAGCCCGACAAGACATCACGTCGTCGCACCGGATCGCCCCTTCCAGCTATGGTCGCACCGACACTAACCCCGCCTGGGCCGATTGCACTGCTCTCCACGCGGGTGAACGCCATGGCTGTCCCGCCAGCCGGCCGGGCAAGACCGAGTAGCTCCAGTGGAATACGCAGGACTCCAGCGACTCGGCGCCGGACGTTAACGTCCTGGCTCGGCGGCTGCCCTCGCTCGATTCGGGAGATCGTGGACACCGAGTAGCCACACAGTGCTCCGAGTTGGGTCTGGTTCAGATCCGCCCGGCGACGTGCCAGTCGGATCACCGTACCGACGTCATCCGCGGCCACCGCGGCCTGTATCCGCGCCGAGCTCCAGAACGCGCTGCTCATTTCCATGCCGGTTCCACCCGCCCCAGCCGCAGTTACCGACAGTGTGCTGCGCCGGCACCAGGTTGTCGACGACTGCAAACCAATTGCCGCCGATAGACAAAACCCTTCCCCCGCCGACATGGCTGGGCGTCAATCAGGACATCACCGTGTCTTGTCGCTGTCCGTGATCAAGCCTCCGGACGGACGAGACGAGGCGATCGAACCTCCCACATCACGGGGAGAGCCGAACCTTTCCGCCGACAAGGAGAAGATTCGATGCCGGTAACAACCGCCGGACTGGCCGACAGGCCCAACTTCGCCCGCGATGCCAAGACGAGCACCGCGTATCTGGACGTCGCCGCCAACACTCACGGCGCGGAGAAAGGCAAGCTGATGCACCGCGCTCTGCAGCGCGTACAGCGCCGAGCGCCCCGAGCCGTCGAGCTCGGTCCGGGCGGCGGCGCCGCAGTCGCCTATCTGGCCAGCAAGCTCGCCCAGACCGCGAAGCCCGATCGGCAGGTGTCCCTGACCTTGATCGAGGCGCCTGGCGTACGTTCGCAATCCTTGACGGACGCGATCGACGACTTCAAACGGATCGGGCACTGCGAATTACGGCATGGGCTCGCGCAAGACCTCAACACGCTGCTACCGGAACCGGTCGACGTCATCTCAGCCTCCGCGCTGCTGCACGAGGTGTACTCCTACGGCACCGGCTACGCCGGGCTGCACGCCATGATCCGTACCCTGCCGCAAGTTCTGACCCCCGGCGGGTTCTTCGCCTACCGCGACGTGTACGCCGTCGACGCGCCCAGCCTGTATGAACGCGCGACCCAGACCTACCACTCTCCGACCTGGCTGACCTTCCTGCGGCTGTTCACACCCCGGTACCTGGCTGAGAGCACCCACCCGTACCACCGCGCCGACGACGAGGTGGTGGCTCGCCAGAACTCGCGGATGGTGCCGCTGGGCGACCTCGACCCACGGACCTGCGCGGTGATCAGCGCACCCGTCGGACTGTTCCGGGAGATCCAACGCCACTACCTCACCTTCCGCGACCACGTGTGGCGTTCCGGCCTGCTCGGTTTCACCCCCGTGCTCGACGGCGACCAGGCAGACGACTGGGTCGACCTGCACGCCGGCCACAAACGGGTGCACTTCCGTATGGGCGGCGAGGTGAACTGGCTTCCCCAGCCGCAGTCGATGATGCTGGCCGCGATGAGCGAGCCCTACCTCGACCACCACACCATCGACAGTGACATCTTCGACTCCGTCACCGAAGTGGCGCTCCTGGCTTTCCTGAACGCCGTCACCGGTGATGCCGCCTGCCGGACAGCTTGGGAGGCGTGGCTGCTCCGCGAAGGCCGCGAGACGTATGCGTACCTGACTGCCGACCAGTTACTCACGGCGTTCGTCGTGCATTCGACCGAGGCTGACCGCGACACCGTGCTGATGCCCATCGTGGCCGGCGACGTCGGCCGCGTCGACCGGCACTACTACAATCGGTTCCTCGCGAGGCAACTCGCCAACCCGCTACGAGACGCCAAACAGCTGGTGCTGTTCTGTAACGTGCCGCGCAACGACACAGACACCCTGCGCAACGGTCTCGGTGTGCTGGCCGAGCGGTGCAGTAAACCGAGCCTGGCTCGCATCTACACGGTCATCACCACGGACGGCGGCACCGCCTCATGAGCCTGATCGAGGTCGAACGCAAACGGGCACTGACCGACGTCGCCGCCCTGACGGGACGGCTGAGGGTGCAGGGCTACCACGAGGCGGCCACCAGCGTCGAAGTCGACACCTACTACAGCCGGCCTGACGTCGACTTCCTGGTCACCGTTGAATGCCTCAGAGTCCGGCAACGTGACGGATTCGCTGAGATCACCTACAAGCCCGCGTCGACCGGTCGCACGCGCTCAGCATCGGGCGTGATCGCCAAACGGGAGACCAACGTGCTCCTTTCCGGGCCGGAGCAGGCCATCGCGGCCGACGAGTTGATGACTGCACTGGGCATGGTCCGGCTGTGCCGGGTGGAGAAGACCCGCACGGCGTTCCGAAATCCTGAACATGACAGCGTGACGGTCACCGTCGATCGCCTGGCCGGCGTGGGAAGCTTCGTCGAGACCGAGGTCATGGCCGTCGACGAGGACGCCGCCGCGAGGCTGCTCGGTCAGGTGGAACGACGACTGGGACTCGTCGACCACGCGGTGGTGAACCTGCCCTACCGCGATCTGGTGCTTCAGCAGGAACGTGCCGCGACTGCAGAATGAGGCCTCACCCAGTCCTGAAACGCCGGCAACTCGTCCCTGGGCGCTCCGGAGTGATGATCAGCAGCGGGGCGGTGGCGCCGGTCAGGGTGGTGACCTCGACGTACAAAATAGGCGTTTTCAGAGTGTGGTTGAAGGAGTCGGCGAGCCGGAACCAGGAACCGTCGATCAGGCTGGCCGGCTGACGCGGGCATCAGGCGAGTCGGCTGCGCTCCGGGACCGGCGCGGCCGGGTCGGGGACACCGGGCGGCAGGTTGGCGGCCGGCAGGGTGAAGGTGAAGGTGCTGCCCGAGCCGGCCGGGCCGTCGGCGGCGGTGATCGTGCCGCCGTGCCGTACCACGATCCGCTTGCAGATCGCCAGGCCGAGCCCGGTCCCGGTGTACCCGGCGTCGCGGTGGGCGCGGTGGAAGTTGTCGAACACGGCGCCGTGCTGACCGGCCGGGATGCCGATGCCGTTGTCGCTGATCGCGATGCGGACCCGGTCGCCGTCCCGGTCGCCGGTCACGGTGATCACCGGAACGACCCCGGGGGCGGTGTACTTGACGGCGTTGCCGATCAGGTTGTCGAACAGCTGCCGGATCAGCGCCGGATCGGCGTGCACCGGCGGCAGCTCGCCGATCCGCACGTGCGGCACCGGGGCGCCGGTGGTCTCGGCCTGGTCGATGCGGGCCACGGCGATGTCGGTGCCGATCGCGGTCAGGTCCACGCCGGTCAGGCCCAGCGCGGCGTCGCGGGCGGTGGTGTAGGCGAGCAGGTCGGTGATCAGGTTGCGCATCCGGGTCGCGGCGCGCTGGATGCGGGCGATGCCGTCACCGGCCCGGCCGGCGTCCGGCCCGAGCAGGTCGGCGACGTCCTCGGCCCACCCCTCGACGGTGGTCAGCGGATTGGACAGGTCGTGCGCGACGATGCCGGCGAACGCGGCCAGTTCGTCGCGGTGCCGCCGGTCGGCGGTGACGTCGGAGAACACGCTGACCGCGTACCGGCGGCCGCCGACGTCGACCGGCAGCGGGGTGGCCCGCACCGACAGGATCCGGCCGCCCGGGACGGCCGGGTGGCTCACCAGGATGTCCATGGCGTGCGGGTCGCCGGTCGCCAGGGCTCGCTGATGGGGCAGGTCGCCCGGCGCGACCGGGGTGCCGTCGAGGTGCCGCAGACCGTAGAAGTCGTTGCCGGCCATCCTGCCGGTCGGACTGCGCAGACCGCCGAGCAGCTGCGAGCTGGCCGGGTTGCGCAGCAGGAAGTGGCCGTCCGCGTCCAGCACGGCCAGGCCCTCGCCCATGGCGTCGAAGATCGTGGCGAAGACGCGGGCCTGCTCGGCGGCGGCCCGCTGCAGGGCGACGCGTTCGTCGCGGCCGAGTGCGACGGCGAGCCCGACGATCGCCACCACGGCGACGAACATCTGCGACACCAGGGCGCGCGAGGTGTGCGAGGCGATCCCGGCGAACTGGCCGTTGCCGTGCAGCGTGAAGACGACCGCCAGGCTGCCGAAGAACAGGTCGTGCAGGATGACGAAGGTGGTGCTCATCCGGGTGGCCGCCCACACCGTGATGGTGACCAGCACGAACGCCAACGGCAGGCCGTGGGTGAACCCGAAGACGGCGAGGTAGGCGCCGGCGGAGACGATCAGCAACGCGCCGCCCTCGACCCAGGTCCGCCCCGGCACCGTGCGGGTCGCCGCGCACAGCTGCGGCCAGCGCTGCCGCGGAGTGCCGGTGAACCTCCCGGCGAGGGCGCCCAGCCGCAGCCCGGCGATCCCGATCAGCAGCATGCTGGCGGAGTTGCGGGCCATCCACACCGCGGCCGCCGGCGCCGAATAGTGGCCGCTGACCAGCCACACCCCGGTCGGGCCGACCAGCGCCCCGCAGAACGTGCTGATGATCGCGATCGCGACCAGGCGCCACAGCTGGTGCGGCCGGGCCACCGGGGCGGTGCCGCCGCTGCCCCACAACCCGGGCAGCCAGCGCTGGTAAAGGACGGTGAAGGTGGCGGCCTGCAGCAGGTTCGCGACCACGAAGAAGCCGGACAGGGCCGGTCCCGCGCCGGTGGCCATGTTGACCGCGACGGTGGCCGCGGCCAGGGCGGCCACGTCCAGCGACCGCCACCGCGACGAGCGCTGGCAGATGAACCAGAGGGCACTGATGCCGGCCGCCGGCCAGACCAGGCTCAGGTTCGTGCCGTCCATGATCGTCAGCCGGCCCGCGTAGGTCGCCACCACGTACAGGGCGGTGAAGACGACGGTGCGCACCACCGACTGGCGGATCGTCACGGGCGCCTCCTCCTGCGTTGCCGATCCCTCTGTTCGGTCGCGGCGCTGTCAGACTGAGCTGCTGTCGTCTCCGGCTTCGCGCGGCGGCGGGGTGCCGGTGTCCGCGGCGGCGGCCGCGGGATAGCTGACCGTGGTGCGGGCCGGGACCGTCGCCACGATCCGGGCGTCGGGCGCGGACTGCGGAAACTGCAAGCTCCGGAATCGGGACATGCGCTGGCTATCGGCCCCGCCACCGTGATCCTGAACACTTCTCCGTCATCCCCGCGCCCGGTAGCGGCCCGGGGTGGTGCCGACCAGGCGGGTGAACGCGGTGATGAAACCGCTCGGGTTGGCCCAGCCGCACGCGGCAGCCACCCGCACCGTGTCATGGCCCTCGGCGAGCAGCACCAGGGCGTGGAAGATCCGCAGCTGGGTGCGCCACTCGTAGAAGGTCATGCCGAGCTCGTCGTGGCACAGCCGGCTCATTGTCCGCGAACTCGCGCCGGCCGCCCGCCCCAGCGCGGCCAGCGTCGAGGTGTCCGCGGGATCGTCGTAGAGCAGCCGGGCGACCGCCCGCAACCGGTCGTCCCGCGGTTCCGGCAGCCGCAGTGGCTGCTCGTCGGCCACCCGCAGCTCGTCGACCAGCACCCGGCGGAGCCGGGCCGCCACGGCCCGCTCCCGCTCGGGGGTGCCGGTCAGCGCCAGCAGCGCCTCCCGGGCCAGGCCGGACACCCGGAACACCGCGGGGCGGTCGCCGAGCAGCCGGGACAGGGCGGCGGGCAGGAACACGATCCGCATGTCGGTGCTGCCGTGCGCCCGGTGCCGGTGCCCGGATCCGGCCGGGGTCCAGCCGACCCGGTTCGCCGGCACGATCGACGTGCCGCTCTCCGACTGCACGGAGAGAACGCCACGCGCGGCATAGACCAGGTGGCCGCGCGGGTGTGAGTGCAGGGCGCTGATCCCGCCGGAGGGCCAGAGGTGCGCGCCGCCGGACGGCCACAGGCGCGAGACCGGTTGGCGGGCGATGGGCATGACGTGGCAGCTTAGCGGTGGCCCGCCACGGTGGCCGGGACGCAGGGTTGCCGGCATGACGACGATGCGTGCGGCGGTGTGCGAGCGGGCCGGCGGGCCCGAGGCGCTGGTGGTGCGAGAGGTTCCGGTGCCGGCGGTACGGGACGGCTGGAGCCTGGTGCGGGTGATGGCGGCCGGGCTGAACCGCTCCGAGCTGCGGACCCGGCAGGGGCATTCGCCGGGCGTGAGGTTCCCGCGGGTGCTCGGCATCGAATGCGTCGGCGTGGTCGCCGAATCCACCGATCCCTCGGTGCCGGCCGGGACGACGGTGGCCGCGGTGATGGGGGAGATGGGGCGCGAGTTCGACGGCGGATACGCCGAATACGCGCTGCTGCCCAACGCGTTGCTGATGCCGGTCCGCACCGACCTGCCATGGGAGGTGCTGGGTGCGCTGCCCGAAACCTATCTGACCGCGCAGGGCTCGCTGGACGTGCTCGGCCCGCCGCCCGGCCGGCTGCTGATCCGCGGCGGCACCTCGTCGGTGGGGATGGCGGCCACCGGCCTGGCGGTCGCCCGGGGCTTCGAGGTGCTGGCGACCACCCGCCGGCCCGCCCGCACCGGCGGCCGTCTGATCCTGGACGACGGACGGATCCGCGACCTCTGGCCGGGCGGCCCCGACCAGGTGCTCGACCTGGTCGGGGCGCGGACCCTGACCGACTCGCTGCGCCTGGTCCGGCCCGGGGGGACGGTCTGCGTGAGCGGATCGCTCAGCGGGTGGGCGGTGCCCTCCTTCGAACCGATCGCGATGATTCCGGCCGGGACCCGGCTCACCGCCTTCCACAGCGGCACGATGACGGGCCCGCGCGGGGCCGCGGTGCTGCAACGCCTCGTCGACGGGGTGCGGGCCGGGACCGTCGCGCCGAACCTGGACCGGGTCTTCGGCCTGGACGACATCGCGGCCGCCCACCGCTACATGGAGGACGACGCGGCGACCGGCAAAGTGGTGGTGACGATGGTCAGAGATACCGGGCGAGATGGTCGAGCGCGTGCCGCGCGGTCGGGTCGGTGATCGGGACCGCGGTGAAGTCCGGGCCGAGGACCGGCGGGTCGGCCTGCCAGCCGCCGCGCGGCGCGGGCAGGCGGCCCGCCACCCGGAACTCCAGGGCGCGCTGCCGGTCGAGGTAGCCGTGGGCCTCCAGGAGGCGGCTGCAGAAATCGGCCAGCTGCCAGAGCGGCTCCCGACGGCAGGCGAACCAGTTCCGGATGTCGGTTTCCAAAATCGGATCATGGAGGTACGCCGTGAGCCGCAGCGCCTTGCGCAACCGCATGCCGTCGTCCCCGAGTCGCACCATGAGCGGTGTGGCCACCTGCCGGGGCAGCAGCTCCCACACCCGCGACTGCATCGTGTCGCGCGGCTGGACGAGGAGGCGCCCGCCCCGCCGGCCGGCCCTGCCACCGGCCCGCAGCACCCGCACCGCCTCGTCCGGGTCCTGGTCGTACGGGTCGTACCGGATCTCGGTGACGCCCAGCTCGCCGAGGGTGCTCTCCGGGTGTCCGACGAGCCACCACCGGCCGTCGCGGGTGACGGCGAGCGGCCGGCCGCCGTCCGCGTAGGCGACCCAGGTGTAGCCGTGGTGCAGATCCGGGCGCAGCGCCACCGCCCGGGCCACGGCCAGGTCATCCGGCATCCAAGTCGTGGTCGGGCGCGACTCGTCCCCGTTGGCGATCTCCGACCTGGTCAGCGTCACTCGCATCGGCGTTCCCTTCAGCTCAGTCATTCTCGGAATGAGAATAACCTGGACACGTTCGGGGTAGGGGGCCGGAATCGGCTGCGGCGGCCAGTGGAGTTGATCATCCTGGCGGTCGATCAGGCGTAGATGGCGACGAACGGTGGCGCTCCATGGTGCTCAGTCGGCGGGAAGTGCTCGGGATGGCGGGCGGGCTGGTGGCCGGCTCGGTGGTCGGCGCGCCGGACATGGCGGCGCTGGCCGCGCCCGGGCTGGCGCCACCCGCGGACCCGCTCGCCGACCTGACGCTGACCTGGCGGCGCCGGATCGACTTCGCCCAGCTGACGTTCGACCTCTACAACGTCGAGCTGGACAGGTCCGGGACGAGGCTGCTCCGCCGGGACCCCGGAGCCCCGTCCTACCTGGTGGTCCGGTTCCCGACCCAGTCGATCGCCGAGCAGACCTCCCTCGAGACGGAGCCGGTCCCGGTCACGGCGGTGCCGACCCGGGCGGCGCTGGAGAGCCGGCTGGCGTTCGAGGTGACGAACCGGTTGCCGCTGCCGGCGACGCTGGCCGCGCTGCTGGACTGGAACCGGTTCACCGCGAAGGTGGTGCCGCTGGCCCGGCCGCGTGACTCGCCCCTGTCGCCGATCGACGAAGGCCCGCGGGCGCCGCTGTACAACGAGACGTCGCTGGAGATCCCGTACCGGCTGCAATTGTCCCCGCACGGCAACGCGGCGTGGGTGCACCGGACGACCCCGGCCACCGCCCGAGGCGGCTGGACCGAACTCTGGCACACCCGGCTGGGGGTCAAGGACCCGGCGGCGCCGGGCGGCGTGACCGAGCGGGGCGCCGGCGACCGGACCGTCCGCGCGGTCTGGGCCCGGTATCCGCAGATGGCCGACTGGGCACGGCAGCCGCCGCAGGTGGCCCCGGACTCGCCCGCCGACCCGCCGGGCCTGGCCATGTCGGCGGCCGACCGGTTCGACATCGTGCGCCTGTCGCTGGCCCGGGCGCCGATCGAGGTGGACGCGCTGATGCTCAGCGGCCTCGGCGGCACCCTGATCAGCAACGTGGACTGGGCGCCGACCCGGGTGCCGGGCGACCCGGCCACCTCCGGGTGGCAGCATCGGGCGACGCTGGGCCGCGACCACTACGTGCGGATCGCCAAGGACGGCTACCTCTACCCGTTCGGGCACCGGGCCACGCTGATCACGCTCAGCGAGCGCAAGGTGCTCGGCCGGCCGGACGGGTCGCAGGCCCAGGCCGGATTCCTGCGTAAACGCTTCTTCGTGGTGATCCAGCAGCGGGTGCACGACTACGCCGCGGCGCCCGGCATGCCGGACGGGGGGCCGCGGCATGCCGTTCACCCGGGTGGCCGCGAAGCTGGAGGTCACCCCGGACCTGGTCCTGCAGGACGTGCCGGACGGCGGCGGCGCGCGGATGCTGCTGACCGCCGACAGGAAGATGCTGCAGTTCCCGTGGCGGGGGACCGACCACGCCGGGCAGGACACCGACTTCCAGGCGCCCGCGGTGTTCGTGCCGCTCGGCCCGAACGCCCGGCGCGCCCCGGCCGACGATCCGCTCGACCCGCTGACCAGGTGGTACGAGGGCAACGCCGAAGCCTGCACGGCCGCGGTGGGCGGCCTGCCGATCTCGGTCGCGCCGGCCGACGACCCGGCGGCCACCCGGTTGACCGTGCACACCATGTCGCTGGGCGGCAAGCACCTCCCCGGGGTGGCGTTCCCCAGGGTCCAGGACTTCACGGTGGAGATGCCACAGCTGGCGGCGATCACCGGCGCACCGCAGTCGGTCGGCGCCAGGTTCAACTATTTCAGCGGCTACCTGCAGCAGGGCTTCAAGGACAACGGCGGCGAGGTCTTCCTGCGGATGGCCGACAAGGTCGTCCCCGAGCTGGCGGTGCCCGGCGCGATGACCGGGGTGGCCACCCCGCAGATGGCGATCAGCGGCCTGTCCCGGTCGCTCGGCCCGGTCGCCGGTCCGCTGAGCGACGTCGCGAACCAGAAGCTGGACCCGGCGGCGATCCTGAAGGACGGCGCCCGGCTGCTGGGCGATCTGCGGCTGATCGACGTGCTGGCCAAGCCGGCGGGCCGGGCCAACCCCGAGCAGGCCATGAAGATCACCACCCGGGACCTGCCGGACGGCGCCGAGACCACCCTGCACTGGGCGCCGAAGCTCACGGACTTCGCCATTCTCAAGGTGAATCCGGCCAGCTCGCTGGTGCTCGACATCCGGATCGCCGCCCGGCTCGGCCATCCGCCCACCCACGACATGCGCGGCACGCTCAGCGACGTCACGCTGAACTTCTTCACCGACGACGATCCGTTCATCGCCGTGCAGGTCAAGACCCTGCGGTTCACCGACAGCAGCGGGGCGAAACCCGATGTGCACTGCGACATCGGTGAGGTGACCTTCGGCGGCCCGCTGAGGTTCGTCCGGGAACTGGCCACGCTGATCGGCTTCGGTAGGGGCAACGGCGTGTCCGTCGTGCCGGCCGGCGACCGGGTGACCGTGGCCCTGGACGTCGCCGTGCCCAGCCTGGCGATCGGCCTGCTCGCGATCTCCAACATCGCGGTGCACGTCGGGCTGCTGCTGCCGTTCAACGGCGACCCGGTGGTGTTCGACGCCGGCTTCGCCACCCGTGAGCACAAGTTCGTCCTCGGCGTCGGGATCCTGCGCGGCGGCGGTTACGCCGGCGTCAAGATCAGCGCGAGCGGCCTGCAGTCCCTGGAGTTCGCCTTCGAGTTCGGCGCGGGGGTCAGCATCGACCTGGGGGTGGCCAGCGGCTGTGTCGAGGTGATGGCCGGTATCTACTTCAAGCTCACCGCGACCGGCGACAGGCAGAACATCGAGCTGACCGCCTACCTGCGGATCCGGGGTTCGGTGTCGGTGCTCGGCCTGATCACCGTGACCGTCGAGTTCTATCTCGGCCTCACCTACGACTCCGACGGCGACCGGCTGACCGGCGAGGCGACGATGACCGTCTCCATCGACCTGTTCCTGTTCAGCACCTCCGTGTCGATCACCTGCCGGCGGGAACTGACCCGCTCCAGCTCGTCGTTCGGCCGCACCGCGCCCGCCATCGCGTCGGCGCCGATCCGCTTCGGCGACGTCTTCACCCCCGACCTGTGGGCGCAGCACTGCGCCGCCTTCGCCTGACGAGGACTCCCATGGCAACCCAGAACCTGACCTGCACCCTGCTGCCCCGGGGCGCCGGCCGGCACGGCGGACTCCGCTTCGACGTGCACGTCGCGCCGCAACTGACCGGCGACGGCGCCGACGTCACGCTCGGCGGGCAGTTCCCCGACTTCACCGACTGGCCGGCCGCGGCGACCCGGCTGGGCGTGTCCCTGCGCCTGGACGACGGCGGCACCACGACAGTCGTACCCGGGCGGCGGCTGTCGGCCCCGGACAGCCGGGTGTGGACGGCGATGTTCACCCCGCGGACCCCGGTGCGCACGCCAAGGGTCACCGAAGCGCTGGACGACGTGCGGGTCGCGTCGTACCCGATCCGGCAGGTGGTGCAGTTCCTGAGCCGGCAGTGGGGGGAGGTCGGCGTCTCGGCCGGCCGGGAACTGCCCTGCCTCGCGGACTTCGATCGGTCGCCGCTGCGGGCGCTCGGCTTCCAGGACGGCGGCCTCGGGCAACGCCGGCTGAACCAGCTCCGGGAGGACCTGCGGACCCGGTACCAACGCGGTGGCGGCGCGGTCCGCGCCGACCGGGGCGGCCTGGACGACGATCAGGTGGTCGGGATGGCCTTCCTGCAGGCCGGCGAGTTCCACAGCGGCACGCTGACGGCGCGCCGGAACCCGCCGCCGCGGCTGGCCCGGCGGGCCGCCCCCGCGCCGGCCGGCCACGACTTCCACGACGCGGTCGCGCTCGCCGCCAGCCACGGCCCGCTGCAGCGGCTGCTCGGCCTGGTGCTGGAGTTCGAGACCGAGCCGTCCCCGGTGCTGACCGCACTGCTGACCGGCGCGTCGCGCACCGATCTGCGGTTCACCCTGGCACTCGGCACGGACGCGCTGCGCACCACCACGACCCTGCGGGTGCCCACCGTCGTCTGCCTGGCCGGCGCCGGACGGTTCGAGCCGGCGCCCCGCGGCGCCGGGGTCGGTGCCGGGCTGATCCGGTTCGCCGCCGACACGTACAGCGTGACCTGCCTGGATGCGGACGCCGGAGCGCAGGCGGTGAACCAGTTCGCCGCCACCCTGACCGGCGCCAGCGACCGGGACCTGGCGGCCCGGGACCGGCGCGAGGCGCTGCCCGCGCTGCGGACCGGCCCGATGACGGTGGCCAAGGACGACCGGGCCGGCGAGCTCGTCGACCGCCTCCGGGACCGGCGCACCGAGGCGGACCCGGTCCTGTTCGCCGAGGACCTGGTCCGCGGTCTGCGCTGGGACGTGCGGGACGGCGACGGTCCGTGGCGCAGCCTGATGTGCCGCGAGGGCTTCTACGAGTTCCACCGGCTGCCCGGGAAGGGCACCGTCACGGTGTACGACGAGGCCGCCGTCGTCACCGCGACCACCAGGGGCAAGGACGCGGACCACCACGACGTGCCCGGCGACCACCTGATCACCGAGTCGATGATGTCGTGGAGCGGCTGGAGCCTCGCCGTCGAACCGCTCACCCGGCCGGTCGGCACCGACAACCGGGTGCGCGACGCGGCCGGCGACATCGACCCGGCGTACCAGTTCGGCACCCGCTTCCGGGTGCCACCCGGCAGCCTGCCCCGGCTGCGGTTCGGGCACAGCTACCGGTTCCGGGCCCGTACCGTCGATCTCGGCAATGCCGGCGTGGCGGCCACCGAGGACGATCTCGGCGAGCCGGACATGGTGACCCCGGCGGCCACCTTCCTGCGCTACGACCCGGTGGAGGCGCCCACCGTGGTGCCGCGCCAGCCGCCCGGCCCGGCCGAGGGGCCGCGGTACGCGGTCGTGCACGAGTCGCGCCCGGTCTCCTCCCGGCACGTGGTGCCGCCGCGCACCGCGCAGACCATGCTGGAGTGGCACGGCGAACTCGACCGCGGCCGGGCCGGCACGCCGGACCCGCGGGCCTGGCAGACGCTGCGCGCCCGGGACGACGCCGACCTGGCCGACCTGCGGGCCGAGGACGCCGACTGCTATCCGCAGGAGCTGCTCGACCCGCCGTACCTGGTGGATGCTCTGGCGCAGGCCGCCCTGGTGCGCGGCCTGCCGGGACGCACCACCGAGACGGTCGTCGACCTCGACGGCTCGTTCCGGGTGGACCTGCGCCCGGTGCCGCCCGGCGGGGCCGGCTGGCGCGGCCGCGGCCGGATCCTCGAGGTGGGCCTGGAGCCGGGCGACATCTACCGGCTGCGGATCTCGTCCCGGTTCGACCCGGACGACCTCGCCGTGATGGGCGTCTGGGACCTGATGCGGACCTCGGCCGTCGGCACCGATGCCGACGTCGACACGCTGCGCCGGGACGCCTGCGAGGGCCGGCTGTGGCCGCTCACCCCGGCCCGCGACCTGATGCTGGTCCACGCGGTCCGCACGCCGCTGCCCGCCCCGCGCTGGCTCACACTCAAGGCCGACCGGCTGTTCGGCGAGGCCCCGGCCACGATCACCGCGACCATGGAGATCAGCCAGAAGAGCACGGCGACCCTGGACGTGCGCGGCGCCTGGCGGATGCCGGTCGACGACGGCCCGGGCTTCGACACCGATCCCGGCATCGCGCGGGATTTCCGGAGCACCGCCTACTCGGTGAAGGTCACCCACCCGGAGGGTGCGGCGCCGGACACCGTCCAGCTCCCGGTCGGCGGCACCCACCACTTCACCGACCACCGATACCGCCGGGTCTCCTACACCGCCGTCGCCACCTCGCCGTTCGTCGAACATTTCCGGGAGGAGACGACGGTACGGCTGTCCACCGCCGCCCCGGCCCGGCTGTCCGGCGACACCGAGCCGTTCACCGTCCGGGTGCGTGACGCGCTGACCGGTGCCGTCTTCGCCCCCGCGCCCAGCGGCGTCACCGACCCGGCCAGGGCGGCCGGGGACTTCCTGGTCGACCCGGACCGCCGGCTGCTGCACCGCACCGCCGGCGGCCGGATCGCGGAGGGCGCCAAGGTCGTGGTCAGCCTGGTCCGCGGCCCGTTGACCCGGGAGAGCGCGCCCATCGAGGTGGACGTGCTCAGCTCGGTCCCGCGGGCCCCGCCGCGGATCCACTCCGTGGTGCCGACCTTCGCCTGGGACGACTCGGTGCCCGGCACCAGCCGGCGGCTCGGCGGCGGCCTGCGTGTGTACCTGGAACGCCCCTGGTGGTCCTGGGGCGACGGGGAACTGCTCGGCGTGGTCCTGCACGCCTACCCGGAGGTCGAACCGCAGGGCGGCTTCGGCGGAACCCGGACCGACTGGGCCGCCGACCCGGTGACCACCGCGCCGCGGACCGTCGCGGGACCGATGCTGTCGTCCTTCCCGCTGGCCGTCAAGACCGCCGAGATGCTGCCGGTGGAGGGCGGGAGTGCGCACGTGGCCGGGCACAAGGTGGCCTTCGACCCGGCCCGCGACCTCTGGTACGCCGATATCCGGATCACCGACCACGACGACGAGGAACTCAGCGCGAACCTGCCGTTCGTGCGGCTGGCGCTGGCCCGGTACCAGCCGAACGCGCTGCCGGACTGCCTGCTGTCGCCGGTCGTCGCCGCCGACTTCAGCCAGCTCGTCAACGGGCGCACCGCGACGGTGACCCGGCAGGGCTCCGACTACGTCGTCACCGTCACCGGTCACGCCGGGAAGGCCGACGACCGCGACCTCACCCACCTGTGCGCGTTCGCCGAGGGCCGCACCGCGATCGCCGACCCGGAACTGACCTGGCGGGCGCTCGGCTCGCCGGTCGAGCTGTCCCCGATCGCCGCCGGCGCCGGGCAGGCCTGGACGGGCCGGGTGCCGCGGCCCGGCGAGGCGCACCGGATCGTCGTCCAGGAGTACGAGCTGCACCCCACCGACAACGGCACGGTGCGCCGCGTGGTCTACACCGACATCCTCACCCCACGCTGAGGTACGGCCCGTCGCGAATGACCAGGTGACCCAGGCCGAACTCCTGTGCGAGGGCATGCATACTTACGTCCGACTTTGCCGGGTGTGAGCGTGGAGAGTGCTGTGGGCGACGAGATGACAGTGCACCGGCAGACGGCGGGTGCGGCGGTGGCCGACCGGGATCTGCGGCAGCTGCTGGCCGGTTTGACCGCGGTGCGCGACGGTGACTTCGGTACCCGGCTGCCCGAGGACGGCGACGGGCTGCTCGGCGAGATCGCCACCGTGTTCAACGGCATGGTGGACCAGCTGTCGCTGTTCACCTCCGAGGTGACCCGGGTGGCCCGCGAGGTGGGCACCGAGGGTCAGCTGGGCGGGCAGGCCGAGGTGCCGAGCGTCTCCGGCACCTGGAAGGACCTGACCGACTCGGTGAACGCGATGGCCGGCAACCTGACCGACCAGGTGCGCGACATCGCGCAGGTGGCGACCGCGGTGGCCCGCGGCGACCTGTCGCAGAAGATCACCGTGGATGTCCGCGGCGAGATCCTGGAGTTGAAGAACACCATCAACACGATGGTGGACCAGCTGTCGTCGTTCGCCGACGAGGTGACCCGGGTGGCCCGGGAGGTGGGCAGCGAGGGCCGGCTGGGCGGACAGGCCGAGGTGCCCGGGGTGGCCGGCACCTGGCGGGACCTGACCGACTCGGTGAACTTCATGGCCGGCAACCTGACCAACCAGGTCCGCAACATCGCCCAGGTGACCACGGCGGTGGCCCGCGGTGACCTGTCGCAGAAGATCACCGTCGACGCGCGCGGCGAGATCCTGGAGCTCAAGAGCACCATCAACACGATGGTGGACCAGCTGTCGTCGTTCGCCGACGAGGTGACCCGGGTGGCCCGGGAGGTCGGCACGGACGGGCGCCTCGGCGGGCAGGCCCAGGTCAGCGGGGTGGCCGGCACCTGGCGCGACCTGACCGACTCGGTGAACTCGATGGCCGGCAACCTGACCGGCCAGGTGCGCAGCATCGCCCAGGTGGCCACCGCGGTGGCCCGCGGCGACCTGTCCCAGAAGATCACCGTGGCGGCCCGCGGCGAGATCCTGGAGCTGAAGAACACCATCAACACGATGGTGGACCAGCTGTCGTCGTTCGCCGACGAGGTGACCCGGGTGGCCCGGGAGGTCGGCACCGAGGGCCGGCTCGGCGGGCAGGCCGACGTGAAGGGGGTCTCCGGCACCTGGAAGGACCTCACCGAGTCGGTGAACGTCATGGGTGACAACCTGACCGCGCAGGTGCGCAGCATCGCCGAGGTGACCACCGCGGTGGCCCGCGGCGACCTGACCCAGAAGATCCGGGTCGACGCGCGCGGCGAGATCCTGGAGCTCAAGGAGACCATCAACACGATGGTCGACCAGCTCTCCGCGTTCGCCGACGAGGTGACCCGGGTGGCCCGGGAGGTCGGCACGGAGGGCCGGCTCGGCGGGCAGGCCCGGGTGCTGAACGTGGGCGGCACCTGGAAGGACCTGACCGACAACGTCAACGTGATGGCGTCCAACCTGACCAACCAGGTGCGCTCGATCGCGCTGGTGGCGACCGCGGTGGCGCAGGGCGACCTGAGCAAGAAGATCACCGTGGAGGCCAAGGGCGAGGTCGCCGTCCTGGCACAGACCATCAACACGATGGTCGACACGCTCGGCGCGTTCGCCGACGAGGTGACCCGGGTGGCCCGCGAGGTCGGCACCGAAGGACAGCTCGGTGGCCAGGCCCGGGTGCCGAACGTGGCCGGCACCTGGAAGGACCTGACCGACAACGTCAACTCGATGGCGAACAACCTGACCGGTCAGGTGCGCAACATCGCCCAGGTGACCACCGCGGTGGCCCAGGGTGACCTGACCAAGAAGATCGACGTGGACGCCCGCGGCGAGATCCTGGAGCTCAAGACCACCATCAACACGATGGTCGACCAGTTGTCCAGCTTCGCCGCCGAGGTGACCCGGGTGGCCCGCGAGGTGGGCAGCGAGGGCCGGCTGGGCGGGCAGGCCGAGGTGGAGGGCGTCTCCGGCACCTGGAAGCGGCTCACCGAGAACGTCAACGAGCTGGCCGGCAACCTGACCCGGCAGGTGCGCGCGATCGCCGAGGTGACCAGCGCGGTCGCCACCGGCGACCTGACCCGGTCGATCACCGTGGACGCCTCCGGCGAGGTGGCCGAGCTCAAGGACAACATCAACTTCATGGTGGAGTCGCTGCGCGAGACCACCCGGGCCAACCAGGAGCAGGACTGGCTCAAGACCAACCTGGCCCGGATCTCCTCGCTCATGCAGGGCCACCGCGACCTCGAGGTGGTCGCCTCGCTGGTGATGAACGAGCTGGTCCCGCTGGTGGACGCGCAGCTGGGCACGTTCCTGCTGGTCGACGACGGCACGGCGGGCGCGGAGCTGCGCGTGGTGGGCAGTTACGGGCACGTCGGCGCCGGACTGCGGTTCGCCTTCGGCGAGTCCCTGGTGGGACAGGCCGCGCTGGCGAAACGACGGATCGTGGTCGACGACGTGCCGGCCGACTACTTCCTCGTCTCCTCCAGCCTCGGATCCGCGGCGCCGATGCAGGTGGTGGTATTGCCGATCATGGTGGAGGAGCAGGTCCTCGGGGTGATCGAGCTGGCCGGTGTCAAGCCGCTCACCGAGGTGCACCACGACTTCCTGAACCAGCTGATGGAGACGATCGGCGTCAACGTCAACACGATGGTCGCCAACGCGCGCACCGACGTGCTGCTCACCGAGTCCCAGCGGCTCGCCGCCGAGCTGCAGGCCCGCTCCGAGGAGCTGCAGGCCCGCTCGGAGGAGCTGCAGCGCTCCAACGCCGAGCTGGAGGACAAGGCGACGCTGCTGGCCCGGCAGAACCGGGACATCGAGACGAAGAATTCCGAGATCGAGCAGGCCCGCCAGGAACTGGAGGCCCGCGCCCAGCAGCTGGCGCTCGCCTCCAAGTACAAGTCGGAGTTCCTCGCCAACATGAGCCACGAACTGCGTACGCCGCTGAACTCGCTGCTCGTCCTGGCGCAGCTGCTCGCGCAGAACCCGACCCGCAACCTCAGTGCCAAGCAGGTGGAGTACGCCACGGTCATCCACTCGGCCGGCACCGACCTGCTCCAGCTGATCAACGACATCCTGGACCTGTCCAAGGTCGAGGCCGGCAAGATGGACATCGCTCCGGAAGCCTTCGAGCTGCGCAACCTGCTCGACTACGTGGAGGCGACGTTCCGCCCGCTGACCACCTCCCGGGGGCTGGACTTCGAGGTCTCCACCGCCGCCGACGTGCCCACCCTCCTGGTCACCGACGAGCAGCGGCTGCGCCAGGTGCTGCGCAACCTGCTGTCCAACGCGGTCAAATTCACCGAGCAGGGCCGGGTGCGGCTGGAGATCGGCCTGGCCCGACCGGAGGAGCTGTCGCCGGCCCTGGCCGAGCAGCAGACGGTGGTCGCGTTCCGGGTGGTCGACACCGGCATCGGCATCGCCGAGCAGCAGCTGACCGCGATCTTCGACGCCTTCCAGCAGGCCGACGGCACGACCAGCCGCCGCTACGGCGGCACCGGCCTGGGCCTGTCGATCAGCCGGGAGATCGCCTGGCTGCTCGGCGGCGAGATCAGCGCCCGCAGCAGGCTGGGCAAGGGCAGCACCTTCACCCTCTACATGCCGGTCCAGTCGGCGACCGTGGCCGGCGCGTCGATCGCCGAGCCGGCCTTCAACCCGGGCCCGCTGGTCACCATGCCGCCGGCCGGACCGGGTGGGCCGCGCCGCCTGCTGGTCGTCGAGCCGCATCCGGAGGGCCTGCTCACGTTGATCGCCCGGGGCGCCGCCACCACGCTTGCCGAGACCCACGGCATGTTCGAGGTGGTCACCGTGGTCGACCCGGAGGCCGCGATCGCCGAGCTGCGGTCGCAGACCTTCCACCTGGTGGTGCTGGACCCGGCCCTGCAGGGCTTCCTCAAGGCGCTGCACGACGAGACCGGGCTGCGCACGCTGCCGGTGCTGGTCTACCAGACCCAGCACGCGCCGCTGGGCAACGACACCCTGCTGCAGGCGTTCGCCCAGACCCGGCCGCTGGAGACCCTGTCCAGCCTGGACGACCTGCGGGAACGGATCACGCTGCACATGTCGGCGGAAACCGGGCAGCCGGTGATGCCGGCGACCCGGCCGATCGAGTCGATGGCCGAGCTGACCCGGGCCGCCGGCAACCTGTCCGGGCGCAAGGTGCTGGTCGTCGACGACGACGCGCGCAACGTGTTCGCGCTGACCAACATCCTGGAGCTGCACGGCATGGAGGTGGTCTACGCCGAGAACGGCCGCAAGGGGATCGAGGTGCTGGCCCAGAACGACGACGTCGACCTGATCCTGATGGACGTGATGATGCCGGAGATGGACGGGTACGCCGCGACCGCGGCGATCCGGGCCATGCCAAAGTACTCCCGGCTGCCGATCATCGCGGTGACCGCCAAGGCGATGCACGGCGACCGGGAGAAGAGCCTGTCCTCGGGCGCCAGTGACTACGTCACCAAACCGGTCGATGCCGAAGATCTGCTCGCGTGTATCGAACGCTGGCTCGCGCAACCGCCGATGGGCCAGGAATAGTCAGCCGAAAGGGTGGTTTAAGGCAGCTACGTGGCGGGGCAATGGTGCTCCCGCAGTGACCGGAGCCGAGGAGCGCAACATCCATGACTGTCATCGCTGAGACCGCAACCCACGTCGACGCCGCGGCGAGCACCGACCCGGCCAGTGAGCTGATCACCGCGATGGCGGCGCTCCCGGCCGGACATCCGTCCCGGCCCGGCCTGCGCGACCGGGCCATCGAGGCGTGGCTGCCGCTGGCCCGCCACCTGGCCAACCGGTACGCCAACCGGGGCGAGCCGCGCGACGACCTCCACCAGGTCGCCGTCGTCGGCCTGATCAAGGCGGTGGACCGGTTCGAGGCGGACCGCGGCGTCGACTTCGCCGGCTTCGCGATCCCCACCATCGCCGGCGAGCTCAAGCGCTACTTCCGGGACAAGACCTGGTCGGTGCGGGTGCCGCGGCGGCTGCAGGAGCTGCGCCTGGCGATCACCACGGCGAACAACACGCTCAGCCACACGCTGGGCCGCTCCGCCACGGTCGCCGACATCGCCGAGCATCTCGGCATCACCGAGGACGAGGTGATCGAGGGCCTGGAGGGCGCCCGCGCCTACAACTCGACCAGCCTGTCCACCCCGGTCAGCGAGAACGGCTCGGAGCTCGGCGACACCCTCGGCGGCATGGATGCCGGCTTCGAGGAGGCCGAACTGCGCATCGCCCTGGGCCCGGCGATGGCCGCCCTCGACGAGCGCGAGCAGAAGATCGTGAGCCTGCGCTTCTACGGCAACCTGACGCAGTCGCAGATCGCCGAGCAGATCGGCATCTCCCAGATGCACGTCTCCCGGCTGCTGACCAAGGCCCTCGCCAAGCTCCGCTCCCGCCTCGACGGCGCGATCATCTGACGTTTCCGTCCGACGGGCCCCGGCAACCCTGCCGGGGCCCGTCGCTGTATCCCGGCCCGGAAGTGATCGCCCCAACCGCTAAGCACGGTCCGTCTGATGCCGATCAAGCCGGTGAGGCCCATTCCGACGGAAGGACGCCGCTGTGCGCCGCTTCAGCATCGGTGCCCGGCTGTTCGGCGCCTTCGCCGTGGTGCTGGCACTGCTGTTCGCCGTTGCCGTGGTCGCCTATGCGACCATCGTTGCGCAGCGTGACGCTGCCACCCAGGTCCGCCGGCTGGAACTGCTCACCCGCCAGGCCGGCGAGATCAAGACCCATGCGACCACGCTCAACGGCTGGCAGGCCGGGTTCATCAACGACATCTACCGGCTCGGGGCCGGCCGCGCGCTGGGCGGCGACTCGGTGGCGTACAAGGCCTGGCAGCAGGAGCGGGACGCGTTCCGCGGATTCCTGGCACAGGTCGACACCGCGAGCATGACCGAGGCCGAACGCGACGTCTTCAACAGGCTCACCACCGAGCTGGCCACGTACGTAGACATCAACGACAAGGTCGTCGCCGCATACCGCCCGGGCACCCCGAAAGCGCTCTGGAACGCCGACCAGATCGCCCTGTACGACAGCTGGAACAGCTACTACCGGATCATGGTGTCCGCGCAGCGGCTGGCCGCGTCGGTCGACGACCGCAGCGTGGCGGCGGTCCGCTCGTCGGCGGACGACGCCCGCCGCGCCGAGCTGGTCATCCTGATCGCGACCGGGCTGGCCCTGGCGCTCGGCGCGCTGTCCGCGGTCGTGGTGACCCGCAGCATCGTGCGGCCGGTCGGCTCGGCCCGGGACGCGCTGCGCCGGATGGCCGACCGGGACCTGACCGTCGAGCCGCCGGCGGACAGCGGCCGCGACGAGGTCGCCCAGATGTCGGCCGCGCTGGGGGAGGCGGTCGTCGCGGTCCGCACCATCGTCTCCGACGTGGCCCGGCAGGCGGAGATCCTCACTCACACGTCGGCGGAGCTGGACGCCGTCTCCGGCGCCTTCGCCAAGTCGGTCGGCGACACCTCCGAGCAGGCCGGCCTGGTCGCCGGGGCGGCCGAGGACGTCAACCGCAACGTCGACACGATGGCCGCCGGATCGCAGCAGATGGGCGCGTCGATCGAGGAGATCTCCCGCAATGCCGCGGAGGCGGCCTCGGTGGCCGCCGAGGCGGTGGCCGCGGCACACTCCGCCAACCGGACCGTGGCCAACCTGGGCACCTCCTCGTCCGCGATCGGTGACGCGGTGAAGCTGATCACCAGCATCGCCGCGCAGACCAACCTGCTGGCACTCAACGCCACCATCGAAGCGGCCCGGGCCGGCGACATGGGCAAGGGCTTCGCCGTGGTCGCCGGCGAGGTCAAGGATCTGGCGCAGGAGAGCGCCCGCGCCGCCGACGAGATCGATGCGCTGGTGCAGGCCATCCAGTCGGACACCGGTGCGGCGGTCACCGCGATCGAGATGATCGGCGAGGTGGTGGGCCGGATCAGCGACTACCAGACCGGGATCGCCGGCGCGGTCGAGGAGCAGACCGCCACCACCGGGGAGATGAACCGGGGTGCGGTGGCCGCGGCCGGTGGCACCGCCACCATCGCCGAGAACATCCGGGCGGTCGCCGCCGCCTCCGCGGCCACCTCGGCCGAGGTGGCCCGCTCCCGGGAAGCGGCCGCCGAACTGAGCCGCATGTCCGCCCAGTTGCGCGACGCGGTCGCCCAATTCCGGTACTGAGGACGGGACACATGAGCAAGCGCACCGCCACCGGCCTGCTCGGCGCGGCCCTCACCCTGCTGCTGTCGGCCTGCTCGGCGGCCATGGTCCCGGTCGCCCCGGCCGACTCTTCCGGCCTCGGCCGGCAGAGCGTGCACGTCGGGATCGCGTACGACAGCGCCGGGCGCGGCGACAAGAGTTTCAACGACGCCGCGGCGGCCGGCGTCGACCGGGCCAAGCAGGAGCTGCTGGTCGAAGCCTCGGAGGCCAAGACGCAGGCCGAGAGCGACGACGCCCGGGCGGCGGCGCTGCGCGGGCTGGCCGCCGGCGGCAGCAACCCGGTCATCGCGGTCGGATTCCTGTACGCCGCGGCGGTCGGCAAGGTCGCCAAGGAGTTCCCGGGCACCCTGTTCGCGATCATCGACGACGACTCGGTGACCGCCGACAACGTGGTCGCGCTGCTGTTCTCCGAGGAGCAGGGCTCGTACCTGGTGGGCGTCGCGGCCGGGCTGGCCACCAAACGTCACCGGGTGGGTTTCGTCGGCGGCGTGGACGTGCCGCTGATCCACAAGTTCGCGGCCGGCTACGTCGCCGGGGTGCACAGCGTCAGCCCCGATGTCCAGGTGGACGTGCGCTACCTGACCAAGCCGCCCGACTTCGGCGGGTTCAGCGCGCCGGCCAAGGGCAAGGCCGCCGCCCAGCAGATGATCGCCGGCGGGGCGGACGTGATCTACGCGGCGGCCGGCGGCTCGGGCACCGGGGTGTTCGAGGCGGCGACGGCCGCGCCCGGGCACGTCTGGACGATCGGCGTCGACTCCGACCAGTACGCCACCGCCGCCGAGGCGGTGCGCCCGCACATCCTGACCTCGATGCTCAAGCGTGTCGACAACGGCGTGTTCCAGGAGATCCAGGCCTTCGTCAAGGGCGACCGGGCCGGCGGCCGGAAACGCTACGACCTCAAGGTCGACGGCGTCGGCTACGCCACCTCCAACAAGGCCCTGGGCCCGTACGTGCCGGGCATGGAGAAGGCGCGATACCGGATCCTGAGCGGCGCGGTACGGGTACCGGTGTCCTGATCGGCCGTATGCTCTAGGCGCCGGAAGGGGGCCGACGCATGCGGATCACCGTGCTGGGCGCCGGATCGTGGGGGACCACGGTGGCGTCCGTGCTCACCCGCCGGGATCATGAGTCGCTGATCTGGGCGCGCAACCCGGACACCGCCGACGAGATCAACGTCAAGCACACCAACGATCGGTATCTCCAGGGTTTCCGGCTGCCCGCCCGGCTGCGGGCCACCGCGGATCTCGCCGAGGCGGCGGCCCACGCCGAGCTGCTGGTGGTCGGCGTGCCGACCGGGGCGTTCCGGGCCACGCTGGAGAGTGTCCGGCCCAGCCTGCATCCGTGGATCCCGGTGGTCAGCCTCAGCAAGGGTCTCGAACGTGACTCGCTGCTGCGGATGACCGAGGTGGTCAAGCAGGTGCTGCCCGGGCATCCGGCGGCCGCGCTGACCGGGCCGAACCTGGCCAAGGAGATCATGTCGGGGATGGCGGCGGCCACCGTGATCGCCACCGAGGACCTGACCGTGGCCGCCGAGATCCAGCGGGTGTTCCGCCGGGGACTGCTGCGCGTCTACACCAACCACGACGTGATCGGCTGCGAGGTCGGCGGCGCCCTGAAGAACGTGGTGGCGATCGCCACCGGGATCGCCCAGGGCCTCGGGGTGGGTGACAACACCCGGGCCGGCGTGATCTCCCGCGGGCTGGCCGAGCTGACCACCCTGGCCGTCGCGATGGGCGGCGAGGCGACCACCCTGGCCGGGCTGGCCGGGATGGGTGACCTGGTCGCGACCTGCATCAGCCCGCACAGCCGCAACCGGCACGTCGGCGAGCAGCTGGGCCGCGGCCGCGGCCTGGACGACATCCTGGCCGAGATGGGCCAGGTGGCCGAGGGCGTCAAGACGGTGCACGCCGCGGTGCGGCTCGCCGACCGGCACGGCCTGCCGATGCCGATCACCCGGACCATCCACCGGGTCGTGACCGGCGAGATCACCGCGGAGCGGGCGTACGCGGGTCTGCTGCGCTCACATCCGGCCGGGCACGAGTCGGAGCCGGGCTGATGCCGCTGCCTGACGGTGTCATGGTTGCCGGCGACCCGGCCGCCGACGCCTTCTTCCGCCCGCTGCCGGGCGATGCTCCGCACATAGAGGGCGATCGCGGCCGCGATCGGCGCCGTCGTCGCCGAGATCAGCAACCGGAGCGGCGGCCTCGGCTCGCTCATCGTCCTGTCCGGCATGTCCCTGGACACCCCGCTCGCCTTCGCCGCGAGCACCCTGCCGGCCCTGCTCAGCACCGCGCTGTTTGACCTGGTGGTAGCCCTGGAACGCTGGCTGGTGCCGTAGGCCCGGACGATCACCGGTTGACCGCTCGTCGGATTAGGGGATGGCCCACCGAGCCGCGCGCCATCCACCCGGCGAAACGTCGCATCGCGCCGGACGCACCGCTGCTTAGACGGTTGGTCACGTCGGGAATCTTCTCGGCGCACCGCCATGCTCCTGCTCGGCCCGCCCGCATGGTCATCGCCGCGGGCCACGAACGTGCACCGGGTGTTGCCGATCACCCGGCCCGTCGTTGATACCCCAAGGGGGTATGGGTATCGTGACGATGAGGCCGGCGGCGTCGTGCCGCGCCCGTACACACCGCAAGGGAGATCGTGATGGCCACCGAGACCTATACCGTGACCGGAATGACCTGCTCGCACTGCGTCAACTCGGTGAGCGCCGAGATCGGGCGGCTGCCCGGCGTGACCGCCGTCCAGGTCGATCTGGCCTCCGGCGCGGTCACCGTCACCAGCGACGGATCTCTCGACGAGGCCGCGGTGGCCGCGGCCGTCGACGAGGCCGGCTACCGGTTGGCGAGGTAGGTCATGAACACCGCTGTGAAGCTGGCCGGCTTCGGGATCGGGCTGGCGGCCGTGTTCACGGCCGCCCTCGGCCTCGGCCGCATCGCCGGCCACACCCCGGCTTCGGCGCCGGCCGCCCATGGCCACGCCGCGGCGACAGCCGCCCACGGGCACGACGGGACGGCGGCCGAGCCGGTCGCCGCGCTGCCCGGCGGGCTGCAGGTCACCCAGGACGGATACCGGCTCACTCCGCTCACCACCGTGCTGTCGACCGGCGTACCCCGGCAGTTCCGCTTCCAGATCATCGGGCCGGACGGTAGGCCGGTCATCGGCTACACCACCAGCCACGACAGGGACCTGCACCTGATCGTGGTCCGCCGTGACCTGTCCGGTTTCCAGCACGTGCACCCGCGACTGGCCGACGACGGCACCTGGTCGATTCCCGTTGCCGTGCCCACCGCCGGGCAGTACCGGGTGTTCGCCGACTTCCAGCCCATCGGGCACGACGGGATCACGCTGGGGGCCGACGTGCCCGCCGCGGGGGACTACCGGCCGGTGCCGCTGCCGGCGGCCGCCCGTACCGCGACGGTGGACGGCTACACCGTCACGCTCGCCGGCGACCTCGCCCCGGGCGCCTCGTCCCGGCTGGCCCTGTCGGTCAGCCGGGACGGCCGCCCGGTCACCGACCTGCAGCCGTACCTGGGCGCCTACGGGCACCTGGTCGCGCTGCGCGCCGGCGACCTGGCCTACCTGCACGTGCACCCGGACGGCGAGCCGGGCGACGGACGCACCGCGGCCGGTCCGGAGGTCGTCTTCCACGCCGAGGTCCCGTCCGCCGGCACGTACCGGCTGTACCTGGACTTCCAGCACAGCGGGACGGTGCACACCGCGGAGTTCACCGCCGTGGCCGGTCCGCCCGTCAGCGCACCGTCGAGTCCGGCCGGGCATGGCGCCGACGGCCATAACCACGATTAGGAGGATCCGATGGCATCCGTCGCCGGGCCACTGCCGGTGGCCCCGAACCGGGTCGAGCTGTCGATCGGTGGCATGACCTGCGCTTCCTGCGCCGCTCGCATCGAGAAGAAACTCAACCGCATGGACGGGGTCACCGCCACCGTCAACTACGCCACCGAGAAGGCCTCGGTCAGCTACAGCGGCGACGTCACCGCCGATGACCTGATCGCCACGGTGCACAAGACCGGCTACACCGCCGCGCTGCCGCCGCCCCCCGCGCCGGCCGGTGCGGACCGGGCCGAGCCGACGCAACCGGCCGACGAACTGCACGACGCCCGGACCCGGCTGTGGATCTCCCTGGTGCTCAGCGTCCCGGTGGTGCTGCTGGCCATGGTGCCGGCCTGGCAGTTCACCTACTGGCAGTGGCTGTCGCTGACCCTGGCCGCGCCGGTCGTCGTCTACGGCGGCTGGCCGTTCCACAGGGCCGCCTGGACCAACCTGCGGCACGGCGCAGCGACCATGGACACCCTCGTCTCCCTGGGCACCGTCGCCGCCTTCGGCTGGTCGCTGTGGGCGCTGTTCTTCGGCACTGCCGGCACCCCCGGCATGACGCACCCGTTCGCACTCGCCATCGGGCGCGGCGACGGCACCGGAGCCATCTACCTGGAAGCCGCCGCCGGGGTCACCACCTTCATCCTCGCCGGCCGCTACTTCGAGGCCCGCTCCAAGCGCCGCGCCGGCGCCGCTCTGCGCGCCCTGCTCGAACTCGGCGCCAAGGACGTCACCGTGCTGCGGGACGGCGTCGAACACCGCATCCCGGTCGCCGAACTGAGAGTGGGGGACCGGTTCGTGGCCCGGCCCGGCGAGAAGATCGCCACCGACGGCGTCGTCGAGGACGGCACCTCGGCCGTCGATGCCAGCATGCTCACCGGCGAATCCGTGCCGGTCGAGGTCAGGTCCGGCGACAGCGTGGTCGGCGCGACCGTCAACGCCGGCGGCCGGCTGATCGTGCGCGCCACCCGGGTCGGCGCGGACACCCAGCTGGCGCAGATGGCCAAGCTGGTCGAGCAGGCCCAGACCGGCAAGGCGCCGGTGCAGCGACTCGCCGACCGGATCTCCGGGATCTTCGTGCCGATCGTCATCGCCCTGGCCGCGGCGACGCTCGGCTGGTGGGTCGGCACCGGCTCCGGCTGGACGGCCGCGTTCACCGCCGCGGTGGCTGTCCTGATCATCGCCTGCCCGTGCGCACTCGGGTTGGCTACCCCGACCGCGCTGCTGGTCGGGACCGGCCGCGGGGCTCAACTGGGCATCCTGATCAAGGGCCCCCAGGTTCTGGAGTCGACCCGCGCCGTCGACACGGTCGTGCTGGACAAGACCGGTACCGTCACCACCGGCCGGATGACCCTGGTCGACGTGATCCCCGCCGACGGTCAGGACCGTGAGGAGCTGCTGCGCCTGGCCGGCGCGCTCGAGGCCGCCTCCGAGCACCCGATCGCTCAGGCGGTCGCCCGGGCCGCCGCCGAGCGGGCACCGCTGGCGCCGGTCGCCGGATTCACCAACCTGGAAGGCCTCGGCGTCCGCGGCACCGTCGAGGACCGCGACCTGTTGATCGGCCGGCTACGCCTGCTGCACGAGCACGACTACGCCGTTCCCGCCGACGTCGAACAGGCGGTGACCGCGGCGCAGCAGGCCGGGCGGACCGCGGTGGTCGCCGGCTGGGACGGTCAGGCGCGCGGCGTGCTGGCGGTCGCCGACGTCGTGAAGCCCACCAGCCGCGACGCGATCGCGGCGCTGCGCCGGCTCGGGTTGACCCCGGTGCTGCTGACCGGCGACAACGAGACCGTGGCACGGGCGGTCGCCGCCGAAGTCGGCATCGATCAGGTGATCGCCGAGGTGCTGCCCGCCGACAAGGTGGAGGTGGTCAAGCGGCTGCAGGACCGGGGCAAGGTGGTGGCGATGGCCGGTGACGGCGTGAACGACGCGGCCGCGCTCGCTCAAGCCGATCTCGGCCTGGCCATGGGCACCGGTACGGATGTCGCGATCGAGGCCTCGGATCTGACCCTGGTCCGCGGTGACCTGACCGCCGCCGTGGACGCGATCCGGCTGTCACGGCGTACTCTGCGGATCATCAAGAGCAACCTGTTCTGGGCCTTCGCCTACAACGTCGCCGCGCTGCCGCTGGCGGCGGCCGGGCTGCTGAACCCGATGATCGCCGGTGCGGCGATGGCGTTCTCGTCGGTGTTCGTGGTCGCGAACAGTCTCCGGCTGCGCCGGTTCACCACCATCAGCCGGTAGGTGAACTCCGGGTGCGGTGCTGCCCACCGGTCTCGGGCCCGGGCAGCACCGCACCCGGAGTTGTCGAGACTCGACGAGGCGGGGCTGCGGCGCCGGTTACCGGTGCTCGTCGCTGATGCCCGCCCCGGCGTGGTCGGCGTGGAACAACGCCTCGGCCAGCAGGGCCCGCACGTGGCCATCGGCAGCCGAGTAGTGCACATAGGTGCCTTCCCGGCGACCCTTCACCAGCCCGGCCAGCCGCAGCTTGGCCAGGTGCTGGCTGACCGCGGTGGGGGCCGCGCCGACCATCTCGGCCAGGCATGCCACCGACGACTCGCCCTGCAGCAGCGCCCACAGGATCTTGATCCGGGTCGGGTCGGCAAGCAGCCGGAAACCCTCGGCGGCGAGGTGAACCTGCTCGTCGTCGGGCATCCGGAAATCCGGCAGCGAGGTGTGCACGGCATCAGCGTAACCGATACCACCATACCCATCTGCCTGGCTGGTTGCGTACCTGCGTGCCTACGCATGTAACGTGGTTGCCGTGACTGTGACGATGACCCCGTCCACCGCCGCGCCTCATCCGGCCGCGGGCGCGCCGAAACGGCGGTTGGTCTCCCGGATGGGGGCGCTTCCGGAGATCCGCTGGGCGACGCTGGCCACGCTGCTGTTCGCCGCCGGCGGCATCACGCAGCTGGCCGGCGCGCCCACGCCGCTGTGGTGGGTCCTGTATCTGGCCTGCTACGCCGCCGGGGGATGGGAACCGGCCCTGGCCGGGCTCCAGGCGCTGCGGGAGCGCACGCTGGACGTGGACCTGCTGATGATCGTCGCGGCGATCGGCGCGGCCGCCATCGGACAGGTCTTCGACGGCGCGCTGCTGATCGTCATCTTCGCCACCTCCGGCGCCCTCGAAGCGTTCGCCACCGCCCGCACCGCCGACAGCGTCCGGGCCCTGCTGGACCTGGCCCCCGAGCGGGCCACCCGGGTCGACGCGGACGGCACCGAGCACAGCGTGCCCACCGGTGAGCTCCAGGTCGATCACGTGATCCGGATCCGTCCCGGCGAACGCATCGGCGCCGACGCGCGAGTCATCGACGGGGCCAGCGAGGTCGATCAGGCGACCATCACCGGTGAGCCGCTGCCCGTCGCCAAGACCGGCGGTGACGAGGTGTTCGCCGGCACCCTCAACGGCACCGGCACGCTGCTGGCCAGGGTCGACAAGGCGGCCGGGGAGTCGGTGATCGCCCGGATCGTCGCCCTGGTCGAGGAAGCCTCGGCCAGCAAGGCCGAGACCCAGCTGTTCATCGAGAAGGTCGAGCGGCGTTACTCCCTCGGCGTCGTGGTCGCCACCCTCGCCCTGTTCGCCGTGCCGCTGCTGTCCGGTGCGGACCCGCGAACCACGCTGCTGCGGGCGATGACCTTCATGATCGTCGCCTCGCCCTGCGCGGTCGTGCTCGCCACGATGCCACCGCTGCTGTCGTCGATCGCCCTGGCCGGCCGGCACGGTGTGCTGGTGAAGTCCGCGGTGGTGATGGAGCGGCTCGCCGACACCGGCATGGTGGCGTTCGACAAGACCGGCACCCTGACCGCGGGTACGCCGGGCGTCGCCGAGATCCACCCGGCCGGCCCGTTCACCGAGCGGGATCTGCTGCGTCTGGCCGCCGCCGCCGAACACGCCAGCGAGCACCCGGTCGCGGCCGCGGTGGTGTCCGCGGCCCGCGAACGCGGTCTGGTCCGGCCCGTCGCGGAGGACTTCGCCTCCGCCCCCGGCCGCGGCGTGCGCGCGCTCGTCGACGGACGGCTGGTACAGGTCGGCAGCCCGGTCCTGCTCGACACCGTCACCGCACACCGCGACGAGGTCGCCGAGGTCCGCGCCACCACGGCCCGCGCCCAGGACGCCGGCCGCACCGCGGTGATCGTGCTGGTCGACGGCAGGCCGGCCGGGGTCATCGGGCTGGCCGACCGCATCCGGCCCGCCGCCACCGCCTCCGTGACCGCCCTGGCTCAGCTCACCGGCGCCCGGCCGGTGCTGCTCACCGGCGACAACGCGGGCGCCGCAGCGCGTCTGGCCACCGAGGCGGGCATCACCGAGGTGCACGCCGGCCTGCTGCCCGCCGACAAGGTCGAGCGCGTACGCACCCTGCAGGACGGCGGCCGGCGGGTGCTGCTGGTCGGCGACGGCGTCAACGACGCCCCCGCCCTGGCCGCCGCCGACCTGGGTGTCGCCATGGGCGGCCGCGGCTCCGACCTCGCCCTGTCCACCGCGGACGCGGTGCTGGTCCGCGACGACCTGACCGCTCTGCCGGCGGTCATCGCCCTGTCCCGGCGTGCCCGTCGCCTGGTGGTCGCGAACCTGATCATCGCGGCGAGCTTCATCACCGTGCTGGTCTGCTGGGACCTGTTCGGCCACCTGCCGCTGCCGCTCGGCGTGGCCGGGCACGAAGGCTCCACCGTCATCGTCGGCCTCAACGGCCTGCGACTGCTGTCGGCCAGGGCCTGGCGCCACGCCACCAAGGGGGCCGCGGCGTGAGCCGCCGTCCCCGCCCCGCCGCCGGCGGGACGCCACCCGGCTGCACCGTCACCGTGTGCCGCGGCTGCTGCTGCGGCACACCCGAGGTCCGCGCCATCGACCACGCCGCTCAACTGGCCCGGCTGCGCCAATCGCTGGCCGGGGCGGCGCAGGTCCGGGTCAGCGGCTGCCTCGACGCGTGCGAACACGCCAACGTCATCGTCGTGCAACCTTCTCCCGAAGGGCGGCGTGCCGGCGGCCGGCCCGTCTGGCTCGGCCTGGTCAACGACCCCGGCGCCACCGACGACATCATCGCCTGGGTGCACGCGGGCGGCCCCGGCCTGGCCGACCCGCCCGGCCTGCTCGACCTCCACCTCATCAACCCGGCCCGCCGGATCCGCCAACAACTCACCTGAACACGGCTGCTTCGCGAACCCGCCGCCGGCACACTGGTCGGCAGTGCACCTCAAGGACCACCAGCCGTTTACGGCAGCGCGGCGTACCACCGGGCGCCCGTGACGTGCACCCGCGTGGCCAGGCTGCGGTTCCAGGTGACCTGCATACCGTGGTGGTGCAGCACCGGGAAGACGATCTCGTCCAGCATCTGCTCCACGTCGGCCCGGTACCGGGCCTGGCGCTCGGCGGCCGAGAGATCGTCGTACGCGGCCCGGTCGAGATTCTCCGGCGCCCAGGTGCCGTAGCCGAGGTAGACCGAGCCGTTCGCGCTCTCCGCCAGCGCCTCGGTGTCCTGCTGGTGGAACCAGACGTAGCCGCGCCAGTGCCGGCTGCCGTCCCGCTCGTCGTGGATCTCCGCGGCAGCGCAGGTGCCGCAGCAGGCGAAGTTCTCCCGCGCGACCACACCCAGCTCGTTGAGCTCGGCGAACGCGCTGGTCAGATTGGTGCGCACCGGCCCCCAGGCGCGCTGCTGCGCCCGCCGGGCGTCGAGCGCCCGGCCGTACGCCGCCGCCAGCTCCTCGTCGGTGGCGCCGTGCCGGTCCTCCTCGACATCGAAGCAGTCCACGAAATCGGCCGCGTCGGTCTCGCCGCGCACGATCCAGCTCCAGATCTCGTCCTCGACCCGGGTCCGACCCGGCTCATCGATCCGGTCGGTCAGGAACCGCACGCCGGCCGGCCGCTCGTTGAAGACCCACTCATCCACGGCCGCGATCATGACACGGGGGAGTGTCGCCAGTGTCCCCGGGTGATGCCGGCGCCCTTCGCGGCGCCCACGGCCGCGGACATGCGAAAGGGCGCCCACTCCTGGGGCGCCCTTTCCGCATCGCCTGGCCGGTAAGGCTAGAACCAGACCTTTCGACCACCGACCGGGCGACCGACGGCACCGAGGATCCAGAGCACGGCACCGACCACCAGGAGAATGATGCCGATCGTGTACAGGATCGACACGTGCAGGAAGATGCCCAGCAGCAGAAGAATGAGCCCGAAGGTCAGCATGACTTGCTCCGTTTCGTCAGCGGGTGTCTCCCGCTGACCGCCCTGTTACCCAGCACGTCAAAAAGCTAATCCGGTCGATGGTCGAGCGCTGCGAGGTCATGCCTCAGCGTCGCGGATCTCCTCGAAGGTGCCGTCGGGCTTCATGCGGAAACGGCGTGGCGGCCCCATCTGTCGCAGTAGCCGCTCCATCGTGGCCTCGCGCTCCGCCTGCTCCCGGCCGGTCGGGTCGGCCACCCGGAAGCCGCGCAGCGGAACCTCGTACGGATCGACGTCGCTCGGGTCCCGAAGACCTTCCAGGATGAAGCCGAACAGCGCGCGCAGGGCGTCCTCACCCAGCTCCAGCGGGTGAAACGGCAACGGATACGGATCTCCCGTGAACGTCGCGCCGGCCGGCCGCTCGCCCGCCCAATAGGGTCGCTCGAAATCGTACGGCTCGCCGATGTTCTCCACGATGCCGCCATCCGGGGAAAGGCTCAGCGAACGGACCAGCGAGCCGTTCTCCCAGACCGCGAAGCACAGCCAATCGGAGACCGAGTGCATTCCGTGCATGATGATCCGGCGGCCGGCTCCCGCTTGGAGCAGACGGGCCGGCAGCTGCGACGGCCGGTCGCCGACGAGGCGGCGATCGCACAACAGCTCAGCCCCGACCAGCACCGTCGCGTAGCTGGTGTCATCCGGCGGGTAGACGTCCTCTCCGAGCACGCCGTCACCGATCGGCGTCACGTCGTAGTCGGGGTGGAATCCGCGCACCAGCGCGAGCGCCTCGGCGGGGTCGGCGTCCACCGCTTCGCGCAGCGCGGGGCGTAGATCGCCTGTGGTGAAGGCAAGCAGTGCGGTCTTCGCGCCCATGGGATCCTCCGCCTCCGCTGGGGATGATCACGCCCGCGCGTCTCGACCGTCCGGGATCCTCTCCAGGGCGGCTCGCGCCTCGGTCAGCACGGCCGGCGGGGCGGAGGTCGTCAGCACGTGCCGCAGCGCCGTGCGGTAGGCGACGTCGAAGGCCTCCGCGGCGGGCACCGCCACGTCCGGGATCACTCCGGTGCCCTCCCAGTTGCCCTCGGTGACCGGGTTGATCGAGCGCGCCGTCGGCACCGTGATCTCGAAGGTGGCGGTGATGGGGAACGCCTCGGTGGGATGAGCCCCGCCCCGGGTGGTCTCCCCGATCAGCACCGCCCGCTTCTGCGCCTGCAGGTTGTAGCAGATCTCCTCGCCGGCCGAGAAGGTCGTTCCGCTGGTCAACAGGTAGACCGGCCGGTCGACGTACCGCTCGCCGGGCAGCCAGGCGTGGCTCCAGTACTGGCGGGTGCGGCCGGTGGCCCCCTCGTAGATGTCGTTGAGGTGGGTTTCCCCGTCCGGGAAGAAGTAGCTGCACCAGAAGACGGCCCCGTCCGGGGATCCGCCCCGGTTCCTGCGGAGATCGAGGATCAGGGCATGGGTGTGTGACACCAGTTCCATGGCCGCCGCGATCGCCCGGCCCCCGAGGTCGGCCGCGGTCACGGCGCGCAGCTCGAGCAGACCGATGTTCCCGTCGAGGCGTTCCATGCGGGCGATGCCGTGGTTGCCGAGCCGGTCCTGTTCGCGCCAGGCCGCCTCCACCTCATCCTCGGTGAGCGCGTCGTGCAGGCTCTCGTCCCGTACCCGTACCCGCAGATGTCTGTCCTGGCAGACCGCGAACAGCTCGCTGGTCAAGCGCTCGCCGAGGGCCTGTTCGGTGAGCCCGTCGTACTCGCCGGCGGCCAGTCGGGCGCGGATGCCGTCGGCCGCGGTGCGCGCCTTGTCGGCGAAGATGTAGTTGCTGCAGAGCAGATCGATGGCCTTGGTCACCAGTTCACCGGACATCCGGAGACCGTATCGGATCATGCGGAATGCCTCGACCCCGCCGGGATTGGTGGTCGAACAGTTACCGTGGGGCACTTGACACCGGCCGGGATAATTCCCGCCATGATCGAGATCCGGGACCTGACGAAGACCTACGGGCAGGTGGCTGCCGTCCGCGACGTGACGTTCACCGCCGCGCCGGGCCGGGTCACCGGCCTGCTCGGGCTCAACGGCTCCGGCAAGAGCACCACGCTGCGGATCCTGCTGGGCCTGGCCCGGCCGACCAAGGGCGTCGCGCTGATCAATGGTCGCCGCTACCGGGAACTCGACCATCCGGTACGCCACGTCGGCGCGGTCATCGAGCAGGGTCTGAGCCATCCCGGCCAGTCCGGGTACGCCCACCTGCGCACCCAGGCGCTGCTCGGCGGTTTCCCCCGCGAGCGGGTCGGCCGGTTGCTCGAGTACGTGGGCCTGGGGCACGCGGCCACCAAGCGGACCGGCGACTACTCGCTCGGCATGAAGCAGCGGCTGGCGGTGGCGACGGCCCTGCTCGGGGAGCCCTCGGTACTCGTGCTCGACGAGCCGGTCAACGGCCTGGACCCGCCGGGCATGGCCTGGCTGCGCGAGCTGCTGACCAAACACGCGGCGGACGGGGGGACCGTGCTGATCTCCAGCCATCTGCTCGCCGAGCTGGAGCACTTCGTCGATGACGTGGTGATCATCGGCCAGGGCCGGATCCTGGCGTCCGGAACGCTGGCCGAGCTGGCCGGCACGGAGCGGCTCCGGGTGCGCGGCGGTGATCCGGCCCGGCTCGCGGCGTACTTCGAGCACTACGGCGCGACAGTGACGCCCGACGGGCCGGTGCTGTTCGTCTCCGGGATCAGCGCGGAACAGGCCGGCACCATCGCGCTCGCCGCCGGGGTCCCGGTCTTCGAGCTGGTGGCCGAGGCCCAGCACCTGCAGGAGATCTTCATGAGTGTGTCGGAGGCCCGATGATCGTCGTCGTCCGCAGCGAGCTGTACCGCAGCGTGAGCATCCTGTCGTCGTGGCTGGCGCTGATCGGGTTCGCCCTCATGGCCGCGCTGGTCGGCTGGTTCAGCAAGGAGGCGTGGTCGCTCTTCGCCGGGCTGGGCGCCTTCGGCATCGCGGTGACCGTCACCGCCCAGCACTACCAGCACCGGACCATCGTGCCGGTGTACCTGAGCCACCCGCACCGCTGGCGGGTCCTGATCGCCCAGTGCGTGTCCGCGGCCGTGCTGGGCATCCTGCTGACGGCCGTCAGCGGATTGCCGGTGCTGCTCGACGGCCACGCCGCCCAGTACCGGTCGACGGTCCTGGTCGCGCCGGTGATGGCCGTGTTCGGCACGCTGTGCACGGCCGTGCTGCGGCATCCGATGTGGCTGCTCGGTGGCGTCTTCGCCTGGCTGCTGTTCGCCGAGGGGTTGATCAACCGGATGGCGATCGGCCTGCCGTTCGCCTCGTTCGCAATGGCTTCCGGCGGCAACGTCAAGGCGCTGCTGTACCTGCTGGCCTGGACCGGCGCGGCGATTCCGCCCGCGGTCTGGGCGATCCACCGGGACGTCGCCAGCGACTGAGACGACGGCGGAGCAGAGCCGCGGTGGTCGGCGACCCGGCGACGCCGGCGCCGACCACCGCGAGCTCGACGATCACGGGGCTATCGCGAAGGTGAACGTGTACGGCTTCTGGATCGGCACGCCGTCCGACACCGCGCTGGTCACGCCGGTGACCGTGCCGGTGTAGGTGCCGGCCGGCAGCGCCGCGCCGGGCGTGAAGACCAGGGTGCCCGGCGACGGTTCGGCGACCGAGCCCGCGACCGTGCCGGACGGGCCGGCCACGGTGACCGATCCGGAATAGTCGGCGCCGGTCGGACGGATGTCGCGTTCGAAGCGGACGGTGACCGCACGCGCCGTCGCCTCGGTGGTGACGACGAGAGGATCACGCCAGTACCGGATGGCCTTGTGGCTGTCCGGCACGCTCGCGTCGCCCCACGCGGTCGACGTGTCGTCGACGAGCATGGTGTGGCTGAGGCCGCCGTCGACGCTGACGCTGCGGTTGTCGGTCCCGGTGATCGACCCCCACTCCTCGACCCGGTCCCAGGTGCCGCGGGTGTATTTGTACTGCAGGTCGGTGCCGTCCAGGATCGACACGGTCGCCTCCCAGACGCCGCCGCCGCGGTCGGTCATCGCCTGTTTGCCGGGGTCCCACGGACCGAGCTGGGCGATGCTGCCCGGCACGTACAGCGTCGCGTCCGGCGGCGTCCCGGGCGGCGCGAGCACCCGGAAGGTCACCGCGACCGGTTTCAGGGGGACGGTGAGCGCGGCGGGCGCACTCGTCGCGGTCCCATCCGGATTGCGGTACGCGATGTGCACCGTCACCGGTTGCGTCCGGGGTGCCGCCCCGGCCGGTGTCGCGGCGTAGGTCGCCGTGAACGTCGCGCCGGGTGCCAGCCGGGCCGCGGTCGTCGCCGACTTCGGGGTGACCACCCAGCCGGCCGGCGCCGTGACGGTGGCCGCCACGTCGGTGATCGCGCCCGGACCGTGGTTGGTCGCGGTCGCCACCAGGGTGCTGGTCGCCCCGGACTGCAGCCCGTCGGGTGCGGTGAACGTGGTGTCGACGGCCGGCTTCTGCGCCACGGTCAACGTCGCCCCGTCGTGCTCGACGGTGACCGCGCGCCCGGCGGCAATCGCCGGCAGGGCCACGGTGAGAAGGTGCTTCCCGGGGTCGTAGGTCCACGCCGCGGAATGCCCGTCGGCGGTCACCCGATGCGGCCGCGCGACATCGGCGAACGCGACCGTGTACTGCCGGGTGGTCGGGGCGCCCGGATAGGTGCCCTGCACCGGTCCGACGGTCAGGGCGGCCCGCCGGCCCTCGGTGTAACGGGCCGGGATCCGCGCCGACCGGCCGGTGCGGTAGCCGAGGCCGTCACCGTTGTCCTCGTACACCGAGGCGGTCCCGGACCCGTGCGGGTAGGCGGTCAGGGTCAGCCTGTCCCTGGGTTGCGTGGCGACGTTCACGTCGCCGGCGCGCTGCGCCAGAATGCCGCCGCCGCGCACGTAGACCGGCATGTGGTCGGGGGTGGCGCCGACCGTCCGGGTGACCGGTCCGCGGAAGGTCTCCCCGGTGAAGAGATCGGTCCAGGTGCCGGGCGGGAACCACACCGGCGCGGTGGTGCTCAGCCCGGGTGTGGTGACCGGCGCGACCAGCAGCGAATCGCCGAGCAGGTATTCCGAGTCGTGCCGATAGGCCTCGCTCTGCTCCGGCCAGTTCAGATAGAGCGCCCGCGCCATCGGCAGTCCGGTGTCGTAGTTCTGCCGAGCCGCGGTGTACAGATACGGCACCAGCGATTCGCGCAGCCGCAGGAAATCGGCGGCCGGCCCGCTCACCGCGCTGTCGTACTCCCACGGCAGCCGGTCGCCGTGGTCCGAGTGCAGGCGCAGGATCGGCTGGAACGCGCCCAGCTGCACCCAGCGCAGATACAGGTCGTCGCTGAGATGCCTACCGGCGAAACTGCCGATGTCGTGGCTGACATAGGACTGCCCGATGGCGGCGCCCTCACCCGGGGTCATCGCCGCCGCGAAGGCGAGCGTCGCGAACGTCGCCTCGGTGTCACCGGTGAAATGCACGGTGCTCCGATGTTCGGCCCAGGGACCGGAAGGGCCGATTGCGGTGTACGCGGGAAACGCCGCACCGATCCGGGACAACGCGAAGCCGCGGACGCCCCGCGCGTCACCCTCGCGCCGGTACAGTTCGTTCACCCAGGAATCCGGGGTGACGCCCGGCGTGCTGACGGTGCTGTCGTCGCAGCAGTAGTCCAGCCACCACTGTCGTACGCCCTGCTGTTCGAAGGGTTGATGCAACTGCACGAAGGCGGCGGCCTGATCCGGGTCACCCCAGTCGAACCGGTACGGGTTCGGCGCGAAACTGTTCGTCGACGGCTGCAGTCTGCCTTTCGCGGTCGCCTGCGCCTGCGCGAACCGCGGATCGTCCCCGCTGATCGCCGCGTGCACGTTCAGCGTCGCGTTGACTCCCGCGGCGCGCAGCTGCTTGAGGAACGCGTCCGGGTCCGGGAACAGGCCCGGATTCCAGTTCCACCCGGCCCACTGGTTCGGCGCCTTCCAGTCGGTGTCCATCACCAGCGAATCCAGCGGCACCCGGTGGTTCTTGAAGGCGGGCAGGATCGTGGTGCGGTAATCGGCCGTGCTGTACGCCTGGTACTTCGAGAACCAGGTGCCGAACGCCCACTCCGGCGGCAGCACCGACGGCCCGGTCAGCGTCCGCAGATCGGCGAGCGCCCGCGGGTAGTCGTGCCCGTAGCCGAACAGGTAGCCGTCCTGATAGGCGCCGGTCCGCGCGGGCCGCGCCCCCAGCTGGCCGTTTCCGGTGCGCAGCGCGGTCGCGGTGTCGTCCAGCAGATACCAGCCCTGCCGGTCGAGCAGCCCGGGATGCAGGCTGAGCTGGTCGACCGGCCCGGCCTGCCCGGCGTAGTAGTCCAGCCCCCGGTACCAACCGCCGAGCGGGTCGGCCGGCTGCATGCCGAAGCCCGGGTGCACACTGGTCCGGCGCCCGGCCACGGTCAGGTCCAGCGTGGTGTTGGCGGCGGTCACCGGCCCGCTGTCCAGCCGGTAGTGCAGGGTCACCGCACCGGTCCACACCCGCAGCTCGCCGTGGGCGGTGCCGGCCCGGAACCAGGTCCGCCCCGGTGCCCGGTCGACGGCGTTGAAGGTGGCCTGATCCTCGAAGTGGTCGTCGGCGGCGTATTCGAGACGCAGCAGTGTCGGGCTGAGCACCTGCACCCGCAGATGCCCGGCCTGCACACTCTGTCCGTGCACCCGCGGAGGCCGCGGCGCCGCGAGCGCGGTGCCCGGCGTGGCGACCAGCGCCAGCAGCACGGTGAGGAGAACGGAGACCCGAGCGGGTTTCAGCATGAGCCTCAGCGTTCGCCAGACCCGACAACGGTGTCAATAGGCAACTGTCTATAAAGTCAGGCGTCGCCGGCCGATCTCGACCCGGCCGGCCGGGAACTGATCGCCACGCCGGTACGCCGGGTGGGCGGGGTTCCGTAGCCGACCGGAGCGGTTCGGGTTGGCGGTCGTAGATATCATCCTCGGCCGTGGATCGCCTGCTTGTTCCTTTGACTCCGGTTATCGCGCTGCTCCTGTGGGGGGTGATCTCGCCGCGATCCCAATGGCAGAAGCTTTTCGCCTGGGGCTATCGCAACCCCGAGGCGAACGAGCCGAGCGACGCGGCGTACATGCTGACCCGCATCGGCAACGTCGTGATGCTCGGCGTGCTGGCGTGGGCGGTCCTGGGGCTACCCCTGCCAGGCGGCCACGCCGGAGCGCGGCCCGCGGCCACCCCTCAGCGACCCGCCGTCGAGGACCTGTACGAAGCGTTCGGCGTCGACGAGGCGACAGCTGTCATGCCCCCGGTAGTCACCGGCTCGCCGAAGTCGACCCGGCCGGTGAAGGTCGTCCGTTACCAGAAGGTCGACGCGACGAGGCCGCCGGTGTACCTGGGGCAGGCACTCACCGGGAAGACCGGCGACTGGCTGATTCTCGGGGTGCGAGCCGATACGCCGCCCACCGGCGTCCGGATCAATGAGCAGGTGCCGTTCGACTTGTATGTCGGTGTCCTTACCGGTTGCACGGTGTCTTGCCCGACAACGCCGATCAGCTCCGGCAAGAAGTTCTACCTCGTGCCGGTGCGGCTCAGCCGACCGCTCGGCTCCCGCCTGGTGTACGACGTCACTGGTGAACTGGTGCCGTGAGCGGGGATTCGCGGCGCCCTGCCGAGCCTTGGACCCGTGTCCGTTGCAGCAGCCGGCTGCGGACGATGTCGTCAGCGCACCGGCGGCCTTGAAGTTCGCTGAGGGCGTCGACGCGGACAGGAACTCCCCCTGTCGCCGGGCACGGTGCCGCGCGGACCGCTCAGGGCTTGGGAGTGAGGCCGTGGTAGGTCCAGCGATATTTCGCGTTCGTTGTGCGGGCGACACTGTCCAGCACGGCTCCGGCGTCCAGCCAGGGCTGCACCAGCGATCCACGGACCTCGCGAGCGGCCAGCGGTTCATAGCCCTTGTCCTCCTTGAACAGGTCGAGGATGGTGAGCTGCCCTTCGTGCCGGGACGTTCCGTAGCTCCGGATCCCCTCGGCCAGGAAGGCCGAGAAGTCCCCGAGCGCGGGGAACAGCGACGACGACCATCGTTGCGCCGGGACCGCTCGACCGTTGAAGCGGTCGTTCCCCAAGGCGACCAGCACCGACTCGCCGTCTCTGCTGATGTTCGCGGACAGATGCTCGTGCTGGGCCGAGAACCCGGCCCCGGTGAAGAGGGAGCCGAGAGCCGAGTCGGTCGTGCGCTCGGTGACGAAGACGGCAGGGCGGCCGCCTGACCTCTGATCGAGCACTCCGTAGCGCCGCGCCGCACTGACGCTCCGGACGCCGAACAGGGAGGGGACAGGGCCGGCCGTGACCTTGCTGAGCCGCAACACGCACACCGAGGCAACCGCATCGCCGTCGACGAGCTGCGGGGTCAACCAGGCAACCGGGAGCAGGCGTTCCAGGTGGTCGGCGGGCAGACGGTAGTTGAAGATGATGCGCTCCTCCACCAGAGCGCGAACGGAGGGCAGTCGGCTACCCGTCGCCGTCGATTCGTGGGCATCAAGTACAGGCATGGGGCACAGTCTGCAGGCCGGTGCCGCGATGAGACCAGGGCCCACCAGGCTCCGCGGACGATGCCGGCGGCCGGTGTCCGCTCGTGGAGGTTGGAGCCGACGACAACCCGACCCAGCGACATGACCGGATGCGGCGCTCGACCGGAACGTTCCGGTTTCGGGAGTGGAACGGGCATGGCTTGTCGGTGCGGGTACGCATCGCTGGTGCGTTGCCGGATGGCCGTCGACTGGGATCCTTGAGGCGTGATGGGCCGGGTTCAGCGGGTAGGCGTCTGCTGAGAGGTGCAGCGGACGCGATCTGTGGGGGATGGGCGCGGCGTTCGTTGTGGCTGACGAGGGGGAGCACTGTGGTGCGGGAGCACGGCGACGTCCAGCCGGGTGCGCAGGCGGCTGGTGACAGCGGTGTCACGGTCTCCCATGCTCAGGGTCAGCAGGTGGGTGACCGCAACGTCCAGCACAACCATTTCCCTGCCGCCGCCGTGTCGCCGATGTCGGTGCGGCCGTCTTCGGTGCCGGCGCCGGACGGATTGGTCAACGTGGCGGTGGCGGCGGGTGTGTTCGTCGGCCGCGGCACGCAGCTCCAGCAGCTCGATGAGGTGCTGGCCGAGCCGGGGGCCGCGGTGGTTCAGGCTGTCCACGGGTTGGGTGGGGTCGGTAAGAGCACCCTCGCGGCACGGTGGGCGTGGCAGCACCGTGACCGGTACCGGCCGGTGTGGTGGATCGACGCGGACACGACGGCCGGTATCGACGCCGGGTTGGCCACGTTGGCGACCGCTTTGCAGACCGACCTGCCCGATGGCCTGTCGCTGGAGGTGCTGCGGGAACGGGCGTTGCAGTGGCTGGCCTCGCACGACGGGTGGCTGTTGGTCCTGGACAACGTCAACGACCCGGGTGACGTCGCCCGCTTGTTGGCTCGTGTCGGCACCGGCCGGCTGCTGGTCACCAGCCGGCGGGCCACCGGCTGGGCGGGTATCGCCACCGCCATCGCGTTGGATGTGCTCGACCTTGATGACGCCGCCGAGGCGATGCGGCAGGTCCTGGCCGGCAGCGGCCGTGCCGGTGATGCTGACGGGCTTGAGCGGGTGTGCCGGGAGTTGGGCTGTCTGCCACTGGCGGTGGACCAGGCGGCGGCCTACCTTGCCGAAACGGGTCTGTCCGCCGCCGCCTACCTGCAGCTGTTGCAGCAGTATCCCGCCCAGATGTTCGACCAGGGCGGTGAAGGTGCCGGTGGGCGCACCATCGCCCGGGTGTGGCGTGTCACTTTGGACCAGCTCAGTGATACGCCGCTGGCCGGCGACATCCTGCGGATCCTGGCCTGGTACGCCCCGGATGCCGTCCCCCGCACCCTGCTCGACGGGCTGGCCGACCCCGCCACGACCGCCCGGGCGGTCGGCCGTCTCGCCGCCTACAGCATGATCACCGCCGATGAGGACACTGTGAGCGTGCACCGGCTGGTCCAGGCCGTCGCACGCATTCCCGACCCGGACGACCCGCACCGGCAACCCCACGACATCAGCACCGCCCGCACCCGCGCGATCGAGCACCTGCAAACCGCGATACCCGACGACTGGCGTACGCCACAGGATTGGCCTGTCTGGCGGGTTATGACACCGCATATCGAAGCCCTCGCCCAGCACGACCGCAACCACCCCGAACCCGACGCTGCAGCCAGCCGGCTCTACAACCAGACCGCGAACTTTCTGCACGATCAAGGCGTCATCGGCCGGGCGATTCCGCTGTACGAGCAGGCCTCGGCCGACTGTCGTCGGGTGGTCGGCGACGACCATCTGCAGACTCTGACCTTGGTGAACAACCTCGCCGGCGCCTATGAGACCGCCGGGGATCTGGGCCGGGCGATGCCGCTGTACGAGCAGGCCGTGGCCGGCTGTCGTCGGGTGCTCGGCGACGACCACCCTGACACGCTGACCTCGATGAACAACCTCGCCGGCGCCTACCAGGCAGCCGGGGATCTGGGCCGGGCGATTCCGCTGTTTGAGCAGGTCTTGGCCGACCGGCGCCGGGTGCTCGGCGACGACCACCCTGACACGCTGGGCTCGGTGAACAACCTCGCCTACGCCTACCACACGGCCGGGGATCTGGGCCGGGCGATTCCGCTGTTCGAGCAGGCCTTTGCCGACCGGCGCCGGCTGCTCGGCGACGACCACCCGCAGACGCTGACCCTGGTGAACAACCTCGCCGGCGCCTACCGAACGGCCGGGGATCTGGGCCGGGCGATCCCGCTGTACGAGCAGGCCTTGGCCGACCGTCGCCGGGTGCTCGGCGACGACCACCCGCAGACGCTGGGCTCGGTGAACAACCTCGCCTACGCCTACCAGGCAGCCGGCGATCTGGGCCGGGCGATGCCGCTGTTCGAACAGGCCGTGGCCGGCTGTCGTCGGGTGCTCGGCGACGACCACCCTGACACGCTGACCTTGGTGAACAACCTTGCCGGCGCCTATGAGACGGCCGGGGATCTGGGCCGGGCGATCCCGCTGTTCGAGCAGACTTTGGCCGGCTGTCGTCGGGTGCTCGGCGACGACCACCCTGACACGCTGACCTTGGTGAACAACCTTGCCGGCGCCTATGAGACGGCCGGGGATCTGGGCCGGGCGATCCCGCTGTACGAGCAGGCCGTGGCCGGCTGTCGTCGGGTGCTCGGCGACGACCACCCGATCACCCGAGTGGTGCAGAAGAACTCGGTCACCGTTCTGAAACGGTGAAGCCGAGGCCTTGGACGGCGTGAAGATTGACGAACTCGACCCGGACGCCTCCGCCGGTCAGCGTCCGGACGAGCCGGCGCAGGTCGTCCAGGTCGCGGGGAGGCGGTCCATGGAGTGCGCGAAGACGGTGTCGTCATCGCGGACGTAGGTGATCAGCTCGTCGAGCGCGAGGCCTTGCCGGACCCCTTGTCGGTGAAGACGCGTGCCCAGGAAGCTGCGGTGGCGGCGCCTGAGGCGTGCCGGCCCCGGTTGAATGTGCCAGGCGCTTGACACAAGCGTCTGTCGTCGCCCATCCTCCTTGTGCCACACGCTTGATACAACGGGGGAGCGCGCATGTCCGTACTACCGATCCTGGTACTGCTGTCGGGCCTGGTGGCATGCGGTGTATTGCTGACGCTCCTGATGCGTAGGGGCCCGCGCCAACCGGCTGCCGCGCCGGGCGACATCCCGAGGGCGATCGCCCGACGCACCGCCGTGCTGCGGTGGACGGGCGTGACGCTCGGCGTGATCGTCGGTGTCGTCGCCGCGCGATCGGGCGACCTCGGCACAGGACTGTTGATGGCCGCACCGCTGTTCGGGCTGTGCACCCTCATCGGCGTACTCGCCGGCGAGCTGACGATCCGGCCACCGCACGGGCCGACACGCACCGCGGCCGTCGAGGTCCGCCGCATACGCGACTACCTGCCACGCCACCTCAGCCGGGTGGTCGCCGCCGCCGGCGGCGGGCTCCTGGTCCTGCTTACCGCCACGACCGCGGCCGGCGGTCCCGACGACATGGGCCGCCCCGGACGCTCGCTCACCCGGCAGTGCACCTCCGACACGGTGGAGAGCCACGGCCCGTGGCCGGGCCTGTTCTATACCTGGCCCCTGCTGGTCGTCGTACTGGTCGGGCTGCTGATGGGGTACCTCGCCGTGCGCACCATCGTCCGGCGACCGCGCTCCGGCAGCACCGGCGACCTGGCGGTCGACGACGCGCTGCGCAGGCGCGCGGCCCGGGTCGTCACCGGCGCGGTCGGCGTGCTCATCGCCATCCCGCTCGCCGGGGTCAGCCTGATCGCGGCCGGTGGCCTACTCGACATCTCCTGCGCGCCGACGTGGTGGACGATCACGGGCTGGGCCCTGCTTGCCGTGGTTCCCGCATCGCTTGCCATGGTGACCTGGTGTGCGGTCGCGCTCGTGACCCCGCTGGACCGAGCCGACCCGCTGGTGGGGGCCCGGTGACCGATCGCCCGGCGTTGACGGTGGTCACCGACGATCCCACGCCGCCGTACGAGCAGCTGCGCCGTCAGTTCGTCGAACTGATCCGGTACGGCGTGCTGGCCCCCGACGATCGCCTGCCGCCCCTGCGCCAGCTCGCCGCCGATCTGGGGCTGGCCGTCGGCACGGTCGCCCGGACATACCGCGAACTCGAGGCGGCCGGAATGGTGGTCTCCCGCCGAGGCGGCGGGACCCGCGTGGCAGCACTACCGCCGCCCGGGGCGAATCCGGCCGAGACCTTACGCGAGCGTGCTGCCACGTTCGTGCGTGAGGCCCGTCTGCTCGGTGCGGACGATGATCAGATCGCGTCGGCGGTCGCTCGGGCGTTGGACCGCTGAAATCATTCGCGTCCGCGCGGTTCCGGGCCGCTGGTCCTCCGGATCATGGGGAAGGCCGGAAATCCAACGCTCGGGACCCGTGCTACTAAGGGGAGGCTACCTATGTTGGAAGGGTGCCTCGCATCGTGCCACCGCCTCGACCCGTCCCGGCGTGCTCGCCGACGTGCCGTCGGGCCGCCGGATGACCCTGGTGGGTGTCGCCCCCGGCGCACCGGCCGCCACCGCGCGCCGGCTCGCCGACCTCGGATTCACCCCGGGCACCACGGTGGAGGTGGTGCGCCGGGCGCCGCTGCGGGATCCGGTGATCTACCGGGTGCGTGACTACGACGTGTGCCTGCGCCGCGAGCAGGCCGCGCTGCTGCTGGTCGCGGAGTGCGCGGCGTGAGCGCCGCCTGTCACGACGCCGGGGAGCCGGGCGGCGTCGTCACCGCCGAGCCGCGGATCGCGCTGGCCGGCAGCCCGACTCCACGCGGCGGCGGGCAGCCCGGTGCGTCCTGCAACCCACCGCACCACCGCGACCACCGGGACGGCTGCGAGGACAAAGATCAAAATCGGTTCGACATCCACCGTCTCATCCTTGCGGAGCGACCTGCATCGGCCGGAGGAATTGACGCCCAGGAGCGCCGGGCTGAAACCGGCGGGGAAATCTCGGGTCGGCATCCGAATTTGTGTGCTATGGTGGCCATGTTGCAGTTTTGATTTCCATAGACGTTCTCAGCGCCTGATGGTTCATCCGAACCCCACCAGGCGCTTTTTCGTTTCCCGCGTCGATGCGACGCGGATGATCAACGCGGCGGCGTGAGAGTCCGCGCAGTGCGGATTCCGACAGCTTGCTAAGGAAAAAGACATGGCTACAGGTACCGTGAAGTGGTTCAACGGCGACAAGGGCTTCGGCTTCATCAGCCAGGACGAGGGCGGGCCCGACGTGTTTGCCCACTTCTCGGCCATCTCGGCGAATGGCTTCCGCAGCCTGGACGAGAACCAGCGGGTGGAGTTCGACATCACGCAGGGCCAGAAGGGCCCGCAGGCCGGGAACATCCGCGTTATCTGATCTGGACCAATGCCGGCGGCGTCTCGACTGGTTCAGCGAGCCACCGCCGGCATTTCCCGGCGACAATTCTCGGGAATTTTCCCCCAAATATCTGTCGGCGCGTGCTTCGACGCGACGTGCCGTTCAAGGAAGCTTTTATGACGACGATCACCGCGGCGCCGCACGCGCCGATATCCGAACTTTCGCGTTTCCGGGCAGCGGCCCCCGCTGCCGCTGTGGGAACCCTGACTCCATTTCTGACCCCGGCGGTCAACGACGTGGCACCCGTGCTCAGCGCATCAGACCGCGGAGAGCAGGCGATGCTTCGGCTCCGCCATCCGTTCGCACCCGAGTAGATGGTGCACCGGCCCGGCATTCAAGCCCCGGGCCAGGTCAGGTAGCGGGCGAAGTTCGCGACCACGCTCTCGATTGCGGCGGTGGTCAGCAGCCGCCGGCCGCTGCGGATCCGGCGGTCGAGGTCCCTCGATGTGCGGCATGACCGCCACCCCGGTCTCGAACCCGGACCGCCCGAGCGCAGGTTTCGGGAAGATCAGCAGAGCGATCCCGGTCATCGCCGGCGGGCTGCCATGCGCGACTGTCACCGCCGTGGCCCAGCCGGTGACCACCTGTGGATGGGTGGCCACCCGCCGGGGGGCGCCGCCGATCACCACGACGTTCAGGCCCAGGTACACCCAGACCAGGACGACCGCGATCGCCGCACCCGCCAGCGCGACCAACAACAGCGTGACGATGACCTCGTGCGAGTGCCGGACCCGCCACCACGAGTGAGTCCGCTCCTGCTCGGCGGCGTGCGGCCCGTCGTGCTGCCGCGCCCGGCCGGCGAGCTTCTCCAGCAGCCGGTTGCGCAGCACGCCGGGCTGCTCGGCCACGGCCATCAGTGTCTCCCCGGCGATGGGTTCCGGCCGTCGAGGAGATCGTGTCACTCATCGGCCGCTGTGCGACCATCACGGCGCGTTAATAAAACGTCAAAGAAGGGCCGGGACGGTCAGGGTGCCTCGGCCGGCGAGTCGGGCTGCAGCCGCCGATTGATCTCGAGGGCCTCGGCCAGCTGGTCCTCCAGGATGATGATCCGGCAGGCGGCCTCCAGGGCGGTGCCGGCGTCGACCATCTCGCGGGCCCGCACCGCCAGGCGCAACTGGTACCGGGAGTAGCGCCGGTGCCCGCCGGGGGAGCGGATCGGGGTGAACAGCTTCTCCTCGTCGAGGCGGCGCAGGAAGTCCTGCGTGGCACCGACGATCTCGGCGGCGCGGCCCATCGTGTAGGCGGGGTAGTCGTCATCTCCGAACAACTCTTCGGATCGTGCCATGGACACCTTTCCGGACAGCGTGATCAAGGGCCCCGGCGCTGATGCGCCGGGGCCCAGGGTTTACGGGGTATCCAACATGTTCCTTTGACGACTCGCGGACGGCCGGTGGTCATCGGGCGAGCCACGCGACATCCGGGCCCTGCTTGACGCTCGATGACCAGGTCCGCGTCTTCAACGGATCTCTGCTTTCAACACTCAGAAGGCTAGCCGATCCTCGAAAGAAAATCTAGCCTTCCCACACAAGACTTTCTTGACCGTACGCGTCAGCAGGTGCCCTGGTCCGCCCAGACGTCCCACTGGCCGCTGTGGGTGGCCGGGGACTCGCCCTGCGTCCACCACTTGGCCCGGTACTTGTGGCCGTTGAACGACACGACCGACCCGCCGGTGTAGACGCTGGAGGCGTTCCAGGCCGGCGCGGTGCATCCGGCCGGGGGCGTCGACCGGGAGCTGGACGGCGAGGTGGAGACCGACGCCGACGGGCCGGGGCTCGACGTCGTACCGCCGCCGGAGGTGAACGCCGCGAAGGCGTGGCTGAACTGCCAGGTGGTCTGGCTGATCCCGGAGCAGCTGTCGCTGCCCGCGGTGCCCGGGCAGCCACCGTTGTCGCGCTGCAGTGCCCAGAAGGACAGCAGGCCGAGGCCCTTCTGGGTGGCCCACTGCGCGACCACCGGGGCGTCCGCGGTGGTGAAGGTCTCGGCCGCGCCGTAGTCGTCGATGCCGATCATCTCGGTGACGCCGACCGCGTTCCACAACTGCGCGTCGGTCTTGGCCGGGTAGAGCTGGTGCAGCTGGTCGTGCAGTCCGGTGGCGGCGGTCTTGGTGTCGGCGGCCATCTGGTGGGTGGCCCCGTCGTAGTAGTCGAAGGTCATCAGGTTGACCAGGTCGATGCGCGCGTTGTTGGCCATCGCGTTGCGCAGCACGGCCAGCCCGGAGTCGGCGAGCCCGGAGGTGGTGGTCGGCAGCGTGTAGGAGAACTGCACGGTCCGGCCCTGCGCCGCGGCCCAGTCCTCGACCAGCTTGATCGCCTTGTTGCGACGGTCGATGCCGGCGGTGTTGGTCAGTGAGTTGTCCTCGATGTCCAGGTCGAGACGGGTCACGTCGTACGTGGTGATGACGTTCTCGAAGACCGCGGCGATCGAGCTGACGGTGGTGCAGCTGTCGGCGATCTCGGTGCCGGTGTTGTCCGCGGTGTAGCCGCCGAACGACGGGATCACGTCGCCGCCGCCGGCCCGGATGGCGGCGATGTCGGCCCCGAAGGTGGACGCCGCGACCGGGCTGCCGGTGTCGCCGTTCCAGTACGCGGTGCACGAGCCCTTGGTGGCGGCCTGCAGGAACGCCATGGTCAGGTGCTTGGCGCCGGACTGCTGCACCAGGGTGGCCGGGTTGTCGCCGGTCCACGCCTCGAAGTAGGGGGCGAAGACGTGGGCCGGCAGCGGGGTGGCGGCGGCGTCGGCCGCGTGCACGACCGTCATCGCCGCGGCCACACCGGCGGCGGTCGCCAGCGCCGCGGCACAGAGCCGTTTGCGGTTCATCGGGTGGACCTCCGGGAACTCTTAGAAAGGTTTCCTAACAGTGGAGGACCGTAACGACGTACATCGGAAATTGTCAATGTTGTGAAACGCATGACATCTGTCATGGGTGTGACGCGCCGTAATCAATTAGGAAACTTTGTTAAAGATTCACATGCGTCACCTCGTCCCCGGAGATGTCATGAAGAAGATTCTCATTGCCGCGGCCGGCGCCGTGGCCCTGGCCGGCGCCGGCATCGCCGTCGCCACTCAGGCCGACGCCGCGACGCTGTCCAGCAACTGGTACGCCTCCGCGCCGTATCTGATGCCGTTCGACAACAGCCCGCCCGACCCGGTCGAGGTCATGAACGCCACCGGGCAGAAGGCCTTCCAACTGGCCTTCATCCTGGCCCCCAACGGCGGCGGCTGCACGCCCACCTGGGACGGCACCCGCCCGGTCGCCGACGACACCACCGCCACCGCGCTGATCAGCAGGATCCGCGGCAACGGCGGCGACGTCAGCGTCTCGATCGGCGGCTACGGCGGCACCAAGCTCGGCCAGACCTGCGGCACCCCGGAGGCCACCGCCGCGGCGTATCAGCAGGTGATCACCAAGTACGGGCTCAAGGCGATGGACTTCGACCTTGAAGAGCCGGAGTACGAGAACACCGCCGCGGTGCACAACGAGATCGGCGCCGCCCGGATCCTGCAGAACAACAACCCCGGCCTGTACGTGTCGATCACGACCGCCGGGACGGCGGCCGGCACCGGCTGGTTCGGCACCCAGATGCTCAACGAGGCGAAGGCGCAGGGCTTCACCCCGGCCAACTACTCGATCATGCCGTTCGACGGCGGTTTCAGCGGCGGCAGCGCCCAGGTGTCCGCGCTGGAAGCCTTCCACACCCTCCTGATGAACACGTTCGGCTGGGACAGCGCCACCGCGTACGCCCACGAGGGCATCTCCCAGATGAACGGGCGCAGCGACGCCGGTGAGTACTTCCGGCAGGCCGACTTCCAGACCACCCTGGACTACGCGCTGAACCACAAGCTGGCCCGCTACACCAACTGGTCGGTCAACCGTGACCGGCAGTGCGCCGACCCCAACCAGAGCACCACCTCCGGCACGTGCAGCAGCGTCCCGCAGACCCCGTGGGAGTTCACCAAGTACTCGGCGCGCTTCGCCGGCGCCACCCCGCCGGTGACCACCTCGCCGTCGACCACCACCGGCACTCCGCCGACCGGCGGCACCTGCACGGTCGCCGCGTGGAGCGCGACGGCCACCTACACCCAGGGCAACCAGGTGAGCCAGAACGGCCACAAGTACACCGCCAAGTGGTGGACGCAGAACGAGTCGCCCGCCACGCACAGCGGTCAGTGGGACGTCTGGGCCGACAACGGCACCTGCTGAGCGCGGCACCCCGGGCCGGAGACCGGTCTCCGGCCCGGGTGGCACGTCCCCGCGGCGACTGCTGTGATGACTATTCGCCGGCCCGCCCGTCATATCTGCGTACGAGGTCGACGACGCGGAAGGACGAGGCAATGGTCGCGGAGACAACGGAGACGTTCGCCGGGCTGGCCGAACGGCACCGGCGGGAACTGCACGTGCACTGCTACCGGATGCTCGGCTCGTTCGAGGACGCCGAGGACGCCGTCCAGGAGACATTCCTGCGGGCATGGCGGCGGCGGGAGACCTTCGAGGGCCGGTCGACCTTCCGGGCTGGCTGTACCGGATCGCCACGAACACCTGCCTCGACCTGCTGGCCAGGACCCGCCCCGAACCGGCCACCGGCGGCGAGGTGCTCTGGCTGCAGCCGTATCCGGACCGGCTGCTCGACGACCCGGAGACCGCCGCCGTCGACCGGGAGACCATCGAACTGGCCTACATCGTCGCGGTCCAGCACCTGGCGCCCCGCCCGCGGGCCGTGCTGATCCTGCGCGACGTGCTCGGCTGGCCGGCCCGGCAGGTCGCCGACCTGCTCGGCGACTCGGTGAACTCGGTGAACAGCGCCCTGCAGCGGGCCCGGGCCGGCATGCGCGAACACCTGCCCGCCGAACGCCGGGACTGGACCGGCGGCGCCGGCGACCCCGGCACGCGCGACCTGGTGCGCCGCTTCACCGAGGCCAGCGTCACCCCCGACATCGCCCGGCTGGCCACCCTGCTGCGTGACGACATCCGCTACTCGATGCCGCCCACCCCGGGCCTCGTGGTCGGCCGTGGGGCCGTGGTCGAGGACTGGACCGCCAGCGGCTTCGCCGGGATGACCGGCCTGCGCGCCGTGCCGACCGCGGTGAACCGGCAGCCCGCCGTCGCCTTCTACCACTGGCGGGCCGCGCGGCAGGCGTGTCTGCCGCTGACCCTGGACGTCCTGCGGATCACCGGCGGGGCGATCGCCGAGATCATCACCTTCCACCGCGACCGGTTCCCGTCGCTGGGCCTGCCGGAGGGCCTGGGTGCGGCATGAGCGTGCTGCGTACCGGCCTGCTCGCCACCCTCGCGGCGATGGCCGCGACCACCGTCACCGCGGCCCTCGCCCGGTGCGCCGGCGTCGACTTCGAACTGCCGGACGGCGGCCAATCCATCCCACTGCCCGGCTTCGCGGTGATGACCGGCATCTTCTCGACCGCCGGAGTGCTCATCGCGGTGGCGCTGCGCCGGTGGAGCGCCGTACCCGCCGTCAGGTTCGTCACGATCACCGCGGTCCTCACCGTGCTCTCGCTGATCGCCCCGGTGCTCTCCGGGGGTAACCCCGCCACCGTGCTCGCCCTGCTCGCCCTTCACCTGATCGCCGCGGCGGTGATGATTCCGGGGCTGGCCCGGAGTCTGTCGCGGCCTGGGGGTTGACCCCCAGGCCGGCGTGGGGGCTGGCCGGCTGTTTTCGCACCGGCGTCTTTCCTACCTTCGAGGCGAAGCTGTCCTCGTGAAGGGAACCTCTCATGAACGTTCGGTGGTGGCGCGCCCTGGCGGCGGCGTCGGTCGGCGTGCTGCTGACCACGGTCGGTGGGCACGGCGCGTCGGCGGCGCCGCCCACGCCCCTGCAGCGTGGTCTCGACGATCTGCACCGTCTCGGCGTCGCCGGGGCGCAGGGCCTGATCCGCGACGGCAGCCGGGTGACCGCCGCCCGCAGCGGCGTGGCCGACCGGGACACCGGCGCGCCGATGCCGGCCGACGGGTACTTCCGGATCGGCAGTGACACCAAGACGTTCGTGTCGGTGGTGCTGCTCCAACTCGTCGGGGAGGGCCGCATCACGCTGGACGACCCGATCGAGAACTGGCTGCCCGGTGTCGTCGACGGCCACGGCAACGACGGCCGGCACATCACCGTGCGCCAGATCCTGCAACAGACGAGTGGGCTCTACGACGGCACCGGTGACCTCGCCGTGCTGAAGTCGGCCGACGAGTACCGGGCGCACCGGCTCGACCACCACACCGAGGCACAACTGGTGGCGGCGGCGATGCAGCACCCGCCACTGTTCCCGGCCGGCACCCGGTGGAGCTACTCGAACACCAACTATCTGGTGGCCGGGATGCTCGTCGAACGGGTCACCGGACGCTGCTGGTTCACCGAGGTGCGTTCCCGGATCCTGGCGCCGCTGCACCTGACCCGTACGTTCTACCCCGGCGACCGGTCGACCCTGCCCCGGCCGCACGCCGAGGGGTACCAGCATTTCACCCCGGGTGGTCCGCTGATCGACGTGACGATCGTCAACCCGACGGTGGCGGGTTCGGCCGGTGGGCTGGTCAGCACCACCACCGACATGGCGCGCTTCTGGCAGGCGGTGACGTCCGGCCGGCTGCTTCCGCCGGCGCAGATGGCCGAGATGCGCCGGACGGTGCCGGCCGGCGACTTCGAGGCACTGCGGCCCGGCATCACCTACGGACTGGGCATCATGTGGGTGCCGAACCGGTGCGGCGGCTACTGGGCACACTGGGGTGGCATGCCCGGGATGGAGATCATGGAGGCGGCGGCGCCCGGCGGCCACCGATCGGCGGTCTTCTACCTGACCACCGACCTGACCGAGGCGGCTCCCGTCATGCAGCGCGGGATGACCCTGCTCGACGACCTGATCTGCGACTGACGGCCTGCCCGCCGTTGTCCGCCGGGGCCAGGCCCGGTCAGAGGTCGGCGACGGTCAGCCAGCCGGCCGAGGCCGGGCGGTAGCCGTGGCGGGCGGCCAGGCCGTGGACCACGGCCGGCACGTGGCCGGCTCCGTCCACCACCGCGATCTCGATCTCCTGGTCGTGCCGTTCGTCGTGCAGCCGGGACAGCGCGTCCAGCAGGCGCTGATCCCGGTCGCCGAGCATCGCCTCGTCGAAGCCCGGGTAGCGATCGGTCACCGCCTCGTCCTGCGCACTGGGCAGGTCGTCCATCTCCACCTCCCGGGTCCAGATCATCCGGGTGCCACCGACCATCCGGACCATGAGCACGGCCGGCAGCACCAGCCAGAACAGCATCCGGTGCAGGACCGGTATCCGCCGCCAGCCGTGGGCGAACTCGTCCGCGGTGACGTCCGGTTCGATCACCGGCCGGCCCAGGGCCCGGTAGTCGATGTCCTCCTCGACCAGTCCGGCCCGCCGGTTGAACCGCAGAATGGAGTAGCTCATGGTGAGCGCACCGGAGAGCAGCGACGGACGGCTCCCGCCCCGGACGCCCTCCGCCACGATCACGTCAGCCTTCGTCAACCGCCGGGTGACCGCGGCGTAGAACCCCGGCTGCGCCATGTGAATCATCGGATAGATCACGAACTGCATCGGTGTGCCGCGGCGGCGCAACCGGATGACGGCCGAGCGAACGCCCAGATCGGTGAATTCGATGATCTGCATGGCCACCTCCCCGCGCTCAGGGTGACGACTGCCGGCAACCCGCGATGTCCCCGGGCGGGAGCCTTCAGCCAATCGGCAGGTTCCCGGCAGGCGGCGGGAAGATCATCGGCCGCGCCGGTACGGCATCGTGGAACCGTGACTACTCCGAACCCGGCGGATCCCCGGCAGGCGGGCGGCCTGCGACCACGCACGGCCGGGCTCGTCGCCCTGCGGCCGGCCCGCGTCCTGGTGGTCGACGACGAAGCGCCCATCGCCGAGGTGCTGACCGCGATGCTCTCGTTCGCCGGCTTCGAGGTCCGGGCCGCGGCGAGTTGTGCGCAGGCGCGGGCGCTGGCGGCGGAGTTCCGGCCGGAACTGGCCGTCCTGGACATCATGCTGCCCGACGGCTCCGGCCTGGATCTGTGCCTGGAGCTGCGGGCGCGCGACGAGCAGCTGGCGGTGTTGCTGCTCAGCGCCCGCGACAGCATCGAGGACCGGGTGGCCGGCCTGACCCTGGGCGCCGACGACTACGTGATCAAGCCGTTCAGCACCGCCGAGGTGGTGGCGCGGCTGAACGTGCTGCTCCGGCGCACCGCCGGCGCGGCGCCGACGACCGCACGGCGGGTGGGTGACCTGGAACTCGACGAGCAGACCCACCGGGTGGTCCGGGCCGGCCGGGTGATCACCCTGTCGCCGACCGAGTTCCGGCTGCTGCGGTATCTCATGCGCCATGTCGAGCTGGTGCTCTCCCGCCGGCAGATCCTGCGCGAGGTGTGGGGCTACGAGTGGGGCGGTGACGCGGCGGTGGTGGAGAAGTTCATCAGCCAGCTGCGCGGCAAGATCGACGCGGACGGCGCGGTCCCGCTGCTGCACACCGTGCGCGGCTTCGGCTATGCGATCCGGGAGCCGGTCGCATGAGGGGGCTCGCGGCCCGGCGGGGCTCCGGCGCCTGGCAGGGGCTGCGGGGCCGGCTGCTGGCCGGGACGCTGGCACTGCTCGCCGCCGGCCTGCTGGTCGCCGACGCGTCCGCGTACGCCGCCCTCCGGACCTTTCTCGGCGACCGGGTCGACGTGACCCTGAGATCGTTGGCGAGCCGCATCGACGAGCAGGCCGGCCGGGGGACCGGGGCGGCGATCAGCTGGGAGACGGTGCGGGTGCTCGCCCCCGGTACCCAGTACGTCGCCGTGCTGGATCCGGACGGCCGGCTGCTGGTGGCGCACGCCGCGGTGTCGGGCAGCGAGGACCTGACGCCACCGGTGCTGCCGACGCCGATCCCGGCCACGTCCGAGCCGTTCACCGCACCCAGCGCCGGTGCCGGTCCCGGCTACCGGCTGGCCGCCATCACCCTGCCGGGCGCGCCGCCGCGGATCACGCTGACCATCGGCGGGGTGCGGGTCCACCCGGCCGCCCTGATCGTGGGGGTGTCGCTGGCCGACGTCGACGCCACGCTGCACCGGCTGCTGCTGGTGGAGGTGATCGCGTCGACGGCCATCCTGGTCGCCGGGGTGGCGGTCGCCACGCTGGTGCTGGGCTTCGGTCTGCGGCCGCTGCGCACCGTGGCGGACACCGCCCGGGCGATCGCCGGAGGCCAGCGCGAGCGCCGGATCCCGGTGCCGCATCCGCACAGCGAGATCGGTCGGGTGGCGGCCGAGCTCAACGCCGCCTTCAGCGAACGGGAGGAGGCCGAGGCCCGGATCCGCCGCTTCGTGGCCGACGCGTCGCATGAGCTGAGAACGCCGCTGACCACCGTCCGCGGGTGGAGCGACCTCTATCTCAACGGCGGGGTCTCGCAGTGGGAGCAGGCCGATCTGGCGTTCGCGCGCATCGGTGCGGAGACCGGACGGATGCAGCGGCTGGTCGAGGACCTGATCCTGCTGGCCCGCCTGGACGCCCGGCGCCCGCTGGACCGGGCCCCGGTCGATGTCGGCGCCGTCCTCGGCGGCCTGGTCGCCGACCTGAGCGTGGTCGAGCCCGAACGCAGCGTGTCACTCCGGGTCCCGCCGGGGCCGGCGATCGCGCTGGGCGATGAGGCTTCGCTGGTGCAGGTGTTCCGGAACCTGCTCGGCAACGCGGTCCGCCACACCCCCGCGGACAGCCCGATCGAGGTGGTCGTCGACGGCGTGGACGACGATCTGGTGATCTCCGTCCGGGATCACGGGCCCGGCCTGGATCCGCAGCTGCTGGCCCGCGCGTTCGAGCGTTTCTGGCGAGCCGACGGCGGACGGGCGGCGGGCGGGGGCAGCGGTCTGGGTCTCAGCATCGCCCGGGAGATCGTCGAGCAGCATGCGGGGACGCTGACCCTGCACGACCGCGGCGACGACGGGGGCGGCCTGGAGGCCCGGATCACGCTGCCGGCGAGTCCTCAGCGAACCGTCAGGGTCAGCGACGGTACCCGGTAAGGATCGGCTGTTTCTGTTGATCGCGTGTCGAACCTTCTCTACCGGCTCGGCCGGTTCTGTGCCCGGCACGGCCGATGGGTGACCGTCGCGTGGGTCGTCGTGGCGGTGGCGGTCATCGTCGTCGGTCACCGCCTGGGTGGTGGCAGCACCGACGCCGTCGCCGTCGGCGGCAGCGACAGCGCGGTGGCGCAGACCCTGCTGGACCGCGAGTTTCCCGGCAGGTCGGCCGACGCCAGCCCGATCGTGCTCAAGGCGCGAAGCGGCGGCGTCACCGACCCGGCGTACGCGGACGCCCTGCGCGACACTGTGCAGCGGATCCGCCGGATCCCGGGCGTCGGGCAGGTGAGCGACCCACCGGCGGCCGGCGACGCGGCGCTGAGCCCGGACGGCCACATCGGCTACCTGACCGTGACCCCGGAGTCGGACTCCGCCTCGACCCTCGACCTGGCCGAGCGGGTCAGGGACGCCACCGGCCCGGCCACCGGCGCCGGTCTGGACGTCGCCGTCGGCGGGCAGCTCGGTCAGCAGCTGTCGAAGAGCCCGGTGCACACCAGCGAGCTGATCGGCATCGTCGTGGCCGTCGTCGTCATGCTGTTGGCTTTCGGCTCGGCCGTCGCCATGGGCGTCCCGATCGTCACCGCGGTGCTGTCCGTCGGCGGCGGCCTCGCCCTGCTCCAGCTGCTGGGCAACGCGGCCGGCATCCCGACGGTCGCCGCCACCCTGGCCACCATGATCGGCCTGGGGGTCGGCATCGACTACGGGTTGTTCCTGGTGGTCCGCTTCCGGCGGCTGCTCGCCGGCGGCCTCACCGCCGAGGAGGCCGCCGGCCGCACGGCGGGCACCTCCGGCGGCGCCATCGTCTTCGCGGCCGGCACCGTGGTCATCGCGGTCTGCGGGCTGGCGCTCTCCGGCGTCGCCTTCGTCGGCTGGCTGGGCTACTCGGCGGCCATCGTCGTCGCGGTCAGCCTGGGCTCCGCGGTCACCCTGACCCCGGCCCTGCTCGGCTGGCTCGGCCCCGGCGTGAACCGGCTGTCGCTGCCCGGCCGCCGGCGCGGCGCGGCCGTCACCGGTCCCGAGGACCTCGCCGGCACCGCCTGGGCCCGCCTGGCCGTACGCGTGGCCGGGCGGCCGCTGACCACCACGCTGGCCGCCACCGCGGTACTGCTCACCCTGGCCGCGCCCGTCCTCGCCCTGCGGCTCGGTCAGATGGACGCCGGCCGGCTGCCCGCCGCCACCGAGTCACGCCGTTCCTACGACACGCTCGCCGAGGGTTTCGGGCCCGGCGCCAACGGCCCGTTGCGGGTCGTCGTCGAGATGTTCGCTCCGGCCACCGCCCCGGACGGCGCCTCGACGACGGACGGCCAAGATCCCCGGGCCCGGGACGACCGTCTGGTGGCGCTGCGCGCCGCGCTGGCCCAGAGCCCCGGCGTCCGCACGGTGAGCGACCCGGTGATCAGCGCCGACTCCGCCGTGGCGGTCTTCGGCGTCACCGAGCAGACCTCGCCGTCGGACGAGCGCACCGTGGAGCTCGTGCACCGGCTGCGCGACACGACGCTGCCGCGGGCGCTGGCGGGCCGGGGCGCCGAGGGACACGTCGGCGGGCTCACCGCCACCAAGGCCGACCTGGCCGGGCGGATCTCGCAGCGGCTGCCGGTACTGATCGGGGCGGTGCTGGCGTTCGCCGGCCTGCTGGTGCTGCTCGCCTTCCGCTCGCTCTGGCTCGCCGCCAAGGCCGCCGCGATGAACCTGCTGTCGATCGCCGCCGCCTACGGCGTCGTGGTCGCCGTCTTCCAGTGGGGATGGGGCGTCGGCCTGCTGGGTCTGGACGGGCCGGTGCCGATCGAGTCGTACGTGCCGATGATGATGTTCGCCATCCTGTTCGGCCTGTCCATGGACTACGAGGTCTTCCTGCTCAGCTCGATACAGGAACACTGGCACGCCACCCGGGACAACGCCCGCGCGGTGAGCCTGGGACTGGCCGACACCGGCCGGATCGTCAGCAGTGCGGCGCTGATCATGGTGGCCGTCTTCGCCAGCTTCCTGATCAACGCGAATCCGGTCGTCAAGATGTTCGGTCTCGGGCTGTCCGTGGCGGTGGCCGTCGACGCGACGGTCGTGCGCTGCCTGCTCGTGCCCGGGGTCATGGTCCTGATCGGCGAGCGGCAGTGGCGGCTGCCCCCGCTCCTCGACCGGCTCCTGCCCGGGATCGCCATCGAAGCCGATCCCGCGTTCTTCGACAGCCCGCCGGTCGCACCGGCCCGGAACGGCCACGACGTCGCGATCGGTGGCGGCCGGTGGAGCACGGCCGCGGTGGCCGTGCCGCTCATCGTCCTGATCATCGTGGTGACCGTGCACCGCGGCAGCGTGGCCGCCGCGACGCCGGCCGTCGTCGCTCTGCTGCTCGGCGCGTTCGTCGCCGGCCGGCGGCAGCGGGCCGGCGTCGGCGCCCGCGGCGCCGGCCTGCTGATCGGTGCGGCCACCAGCACCCTGGCCTTCGCCGGGGCCGCCGTCGGACTGCCGCAGCTCCCGTCGGCGGCCGGACTGACCATCGCGCTCACCGTGCTTCTCGCTGCGGTTCCGCCGCTGCTCAGCCGGGGCCGCATCCCACCGGCCGCCACCCTGGCGGCGACGGTCGCCGGCACCGTCGGCTGGGCCGCCGGCGAACCGGAAGCCACCGTCCTGCTGTGCACGGCCGCCGGATTCACCGTGTCCCTGCTGGGACGCCTGCTCGGCACCGGCCTCCGGCGCCGGCAGCTCTCGCCGGATCCCTCGACGATCGGAGCTGATCGATGACTAGCTGGACTCCCCGCCGTGCGGGCGCCGTCACCACCACGCTGGTCCTGACCGGCCTGCCGCTGCCGGTCGTCCCGGCACGCGCCGCCGAGCCGGACGCGCTCCAGGTGACCGACCAGGAGACCGTGACCGTGCGGCTGGACGCCAGCGGCGTGCCGGTCGGCGCCACGCTGGTCGACGTCCTCGCCGCCCACGGATCCGGCACGGCCGTACTGCGCAATCCCTCGGCCACCGCCGGCCTGCGCAACCTGGTGGGCTACGGCCGGCCGGACACCTCCGGCGACCGGCTGGTGCAGAGGGTGACGGCGGGCGACCGGCTCGCCACCGCATCCACCGTGACCGGCGCCGTACCGATCACGCTGCACGCCCACTACGAACTCGACGGCGCGACGATCTCGCCGGCCGCCCTGCGGGGACGCAGCGGCCACCTCAAGATCACGTACACGGTGACGAACCGGACCGCGGAGCCCACCGCGATCACCTACCGGGACGCCGGCAAAACCTCGCACACCGTCACCGAGAAGGTGTTCCTCCCGCTCGTCGGTGACCTGGTCGCCGACCTGCCCAGCCGGTACCGCGACGTGTCCGCCGAGGGCGGCACGGTCGCCGGCACCGCCACCGGCGGCAGTCACGTCGCGTACAACCTCGTGCTGGCACCACCGATGGGCAACCCGCAGGCGACGGTCACCCTCTCCGCGGCCGTCACCGACGCCGAGATACCCGACGTCACGATGCAACTGATCCCGGCCACCACCGGCACCGACCCGGCGAGCCGCTTCGCCGGGCAGACGTTCACCAGCACCACCGGGGCGAACACCCATCTGGCCGACGCCGCCGGCAGCGTCGACGACCAGGTGGTGTCGCTGCGCGCCGGCGTCGCCGGACTCGCCGACGGACTCACCCAGCTCGCCACCGGCGCGGACGCCCTGCAGCGGCAACTCACCGGGCAGCTGGTCCCGGGCGCCGACGCCACCGCCGCCGGCGCCGCCCGGACCAGCACCGGCGCGCGCCGGCTAGCCGAGGGCACCGGCAAGGTCGCCTCCTCGGCCGACGCGCTCTCCGCCGGCACCCGCCAGCTCAGCGCCGGACTCACCGAACTGGACACCGCGCTGAGCCGGCTCTCCGGCGCCGCGGGCATGTCGGCCAGCCTGCAGGCCGCCCAGGCGCTGCAGACCGCCGTCGAGCAGATCGCCGCCCAGCTCGGCTCCGCGGACGACCCGGACACCGTGCTGGGCGCCCTGCACACGCTCGGCGCCGGTGCGGCCCGGCTCCACGGCACGCTGAGCTCCGCCGCGGGCGACGCCACGACCATCGCCGCGGGCATCGCCACCGGCGCCGGCACCGCGAGCAGTCTGTCCACGGCCGCCTCCGGCACCGCGACGCTGGTCTCCGGCATCGTCGACGCCGACTGCGGGCCGAACGGCCCACTGCCGGCCGCCGACTGTGCGGATCTGCGCCGGGCCGCGCACCAGTGCACCGGCAGCGCGGCCGGCATGCACGCCCTCAGCGGCGAGCTCAGCAAGGCCGCCACCGGCCTGCGCGCCCTCGGCTCCGGGCTCGGCCAGGCCGAGGACGCCGCCGCCGTGCTCAGCGACGGCATCTCCACCACCGCGGCGGGGCTGCAGCGCCTCACCCTGGCGTTGTCCGGCCCGGCCGGCGGCGACACCGCCAAGGGGGTGGCGCAGGGCCTGGACGCGCTGGTCGCCGGACTCGCCCAGCAGGTTCACGGCATCACCGCCCTGGCGTCGGCCACCGGTCGCACCACCGGCGTGGCCGGCCAGGTGAACCAGGGCGCCGCGCAGCTCGCCGCCGGCTCGTCCGCCGCCGCGGCCGGCGCCGGCGCGCTCGCCACCGGTGCCGGCAAGGTCGCCGGCGGCAGCGCGGCAGTGGCCGACGGCACCAGGGCCGCGGCGACCGGCGCGGGCCGGCTCGCCACCGAAGCCGGCAAGGGTGCCGACGGCGGGGCCGCCGCCACCCGCGGCGCCGGACGATTGCACAGCGACGGCACACAGAAGCTGACCGACAGCATCGTGGCCGGCTCGGCGACACCGGCCGAGGTCTCCGCCCTGTTCACCGCGATGGACCGGCGAGCCGCGCAGGCGCTGCCGTACGGCGCGCCCGAGGGGGCCACCGGATCGGCGATGTGGCAGTTCCGGATGGACGGCACGGCCGCGTCCGACCCGGCCGGCGCCTCGACCGGCGACGGCACCCGGATCACGGTCGCCGTCGGCCTGCTGGTGGCCTGCGTGCTCGTCACCGGCCTGGTCCGCCGGTGGAAGGACGGGGCCGATGCGTAGCAGATGGATGATCGCCGGTGTCGCGCTTACCCTAACTCTCGGTCTCGCCGTCACCGCGGACCGCATCGTCGCAGCCCGCGCCGCCGGCCGCCTCGCCGACCGCCTGCGATGCGCCGGGCATCTGGACGTGGACCCGGACGTGTCGTTCACCGCGATGCCGTTCCTGCCGCAGTTGATGAGCAGGAATATCGGTACGGTGCACGTCCAGGTGCCGCACGTGACGGTGGGACAGGTCACCGCCGCGGTCGATGCCACCGCCCACGACGTGCGCCTGTCCGACACCGGCACGATGCGGGCCGGGTCGCTCACGGCCGAGGTCGCCCTGGCGTACGGTTCGGACAGCAGCGGACGGCTCACCGTGCCGATGCGGGTCGAGCTGCTCGGTGAGCCGCGATCGGTGATCGTGCACGCCGCGCCGCGGCTCGCCGACGGCACCCTCACCCTGCGCCCCGAGGAGGTGGAAATCCCGGCTCTCGGTCTGCGGATACCCGCGGCACGCCTGGGCGACCGGGCCCAGGCCCGGACCGTCGACCTGCCGCCGCTGCCCGCCGGCCTGCAGTACACGAAAGCCGGCGTGACATCGCGTGGCCTGCAGCTCACCGTCACCGGAAGCGATCTGCGGATCGCCGCCGCCGCCTCGCCGGGCTGCCCGTAGGCACTATCGATTCGCGCTGATGGCGGGCACACTCACCCGCATGACGCGCCGTCTGATCAATCCTCGCCGCTGGACCCCGCCCACCCTGAACGACCCCGGCCCGACCGCCCCGCTGCGCGTCGACCGGCTGCTGCCCACCGACGGCCACGGCCCCGAGGACGTCCAGTTCGACCACACCGGGCAGCTGCTCACCGGCACCGCCGACGGCCGCATCCTGCGCATCGACCCGGACACCGGCGAGCACACCGTCCTGGCGAACACCGGCGGCCGCCCGCTCGGCCTGCATCCGATGCCGGACGGCGGCGTGCTGGTGTGCGATCACGACAAAGGCCTCTTGGCGGTACGCCCGGACGGAACGACCACCGTGCTCTGCGACACCGTGGACGGCGTCCCGCTCACCTTCGCCAGCAACGTCGTGCAGGCCGCTGACGGCACCGTCTGGTTCACCACGTCCACCAGCCGCTGGCCGCTCGACGACCACCTCGGCGACATCATGGAACACACCAGCACCGGCCGGCTGGTGCGCCGCGACCCGGACGGCACGCTGACCACCCTGATCCCGGACCTCAAATTCGGCAACGGCCTGGTCCTCGCCCCCGACGAGTCGCACCTGCTGATCGCCGAGACCGCCGGATACCGGATCCGGCGGCACCACCTGACCGGCCCGCACGCCGGGCGCACCGAGATCCTGGTGGAGAACCTGCCCGGCTTCCCGGACAACATGTCGCTGGGCAGCGACGGCCTGCTCTGGGTGGCGATCGCGGCGCCGCGCAACCCACTCGTCGACCGGCTGCTGCCGCTGCCCGGCTTCCTGCGCCTGCTGGTCTGGAACCTGCCCGAAGCGGTCCGCCCGAAAGCCACCCCGATCGCCTGGGTGATGGCCTTCACCCTGGCCGGCGACCTCGTTCACGACCTGCGCACCGACGACGGGTCGTACGGCTTCGTCACCTCGGTCGCCGAACACCACGGCACCCTGGCCCTGGGCAGCCTCACCGAGAACGACATCGCCCTGCTGCACCTGCCGAGCCTCTGATCCCGACAACCGGCTCGTTTTGATCGCCGCGCACCGGGGACGAGCCGGGCTCTGGCCTGTGCCCACGGGCTTCGATGGGCCTGAGTCGCGGCCTGCCCTCGCTGGGACGTGCGCCGCCGCAACCGGGGCTCTCGCGGTGGACCTGCCGGAGCCGCCGGTGACGGACTCGCCGCGACTCGCTGTGCACGTGACTGCCGCCCAGCAAGATCAGGCGCCCAACCTGTCCGGGCGGCTCGGGCGGCCGTCGGACGGGCTACGCCGGCTTCGAGGCTCAGCGGAGCCGGGTGACGACCGGCGCGGCCGGAACTCCGACGATCCGCGGCGTACGGAAATGGCTCGCCTTTTTGAGTCATCTGGTCGAGAAGGGCGACAAGGTGGCCGCCGCGCCGGATCGCCGCCGTGTGCCGGGAAGTGGGTCCCGAGGCGCCGGCGCCTCGGGCCGGATCGACGGCTCGGGCCGGGCCGGAAGGTGGATTCGCAGAGGTCGCCGCGGGGTTGGGATCACTGTGTGAATTCCTGGTCATCAACCGCGACGACAATGTGGAGAATGGCTGCAATGCCGAGGGAAAGGTTTTCCGGGATTGCCGTGCGCGGCCCGGCGGCGATCGCCGGAAATTGACTCGATGATCTCCGGGAAAAGGCGTCATCGGACCGGGTCGCACTGCTGGCGGATCTTGATGATGACACGTTTAAGTGCAGGTCAGGTCTGCCTAAAAGGCTTTTTGATCTCAAGTGGAGCAACGTACCGCGTCCCTTCCCGTGATCAACAATATTCCGCCTTGACAGTTTCCGGCGCTTGGGTAATGGTGTCGTGGACAGCTGACGCGGGGGTTGGTGCTTATCAATGTCACGGGGCATTGTCGCGGAGCCGTGCGGTCCTGAACTGCGTCGGCTCGCATTCCTGATATCGCCGTTCGGCCTGGTGTCGCGCACCGTGTCCCTACCGCCGGCCGACGCCGATCCGCCGTTCGCGGTGCATGTGGCGGGCATCGGTGACCCGGCGCGAGTGCTCGACGGCATGCGCGGCTGGAGCGACGCCGGCGACATGGGCAACATCAACGGGGTCGGCAGCGCGCTCACCGGCGAACGGGCCCGGCTGACGTCGGTCGCCGAGGCGCTGGAGCGCTACTCGATCTGCTCCTGGCACGACGACGAGATGATCTTCGCCGCTGAGGACGCGCTGACCGAGGAGTGCGTCTCGCCCGCCCGCTGGCCGCGATGCTCGGCCGCCGAGTTCCGGCGCGAGGACTGCGGACTGCGACCCTACGATCCGGGCGTCCCGATCCGGTGGGTGCGTGCCTGGTCGTTGACCCGGCGACGGGCCGTGCTGGTGCCGGCCGCCGCGGTGTACCTGCACCTGGCCCCGCGGACCGCCGCGGAACTGTTCACCCGGGGCGTGACCACCGGGGCGGCGGTCCACTCCGACATCCGCCGGGCCGTCCTCGGCGGACTGCTCGAGGTGGTCGAGCGGGACGCCCTCACGCTCGCCTGGCTGCACCGCCTGCCACTGCCGGAGCTGGCGGTCGACCCCGGCCTGCTCGACCCGGCGGCCCGCGCCGCCCGCGCGGCCGGTACCGCCGGCCACCTCGAGGTACGCCTGTTCGACGCGACGACGGACTTCGGCATCCCGGTGGTGTACGCCGTACAACTCGCCGAGCACGAGGACGCGCTCGCGCAGATCGTGTGCGCCACCTGCGACCTGGATCCCGGGCAGGCGGTCGGCAAGGTGTACCGGGAGCTGGCCGCCCTGCGGCTCGCCTTGCGCGACCACGTGACCCGCCGGCCGATACGGCGGCCGGACGACGGCACGGTCAACGTGCTCGGCTCGGCCGCCTACAACGCCGCGGCCGCCCGGCGGGACGCGTTCCGGCACCTGCTCGCCGGCGAACGGACGGTGCGGCGGCTACCCGATCTGCCCGGCCTGCCGGCCGGTGCCGACCCGCTGACGACCGCGGTGGATCGGGTGGCCGCCCGGGGTGCCGAGGTGCTCGCGGTGGACCTCACCACCGACGAGGCCCGGCAAGCCGGCATGTACGCGGTGAAGGTCCTGGTGCCCGAGGCGGTGCCGTTGTCGTTCATCCACAGCGAGCGCTACCTGGGCACGCCCCGGCTGTATGCGGCACCGGAGGCGATGGGCCACGGCCGCCGCGACGAGCAGTCGGTGAACCCCGACCCGCAACCGTTCGCGTAGGAGGCGAGCAGGTGACATCCGACCGACCCGAGGACGACGTGTACCTGGTACGGGACGCGTTCGGCACCGGGTACGCCGAGGCGTACGGCATCCGGGCGGCGATTCCGGTGACCGGCAGCGTGCTTCCCGACGACGCGCGGCTGAGCACGGCCCGGATCATCGTGGCCCTGCACGCCGGGCGCGACGACGACCTTCGGGACGCGCTCGACCGGGCCGGGTTCGACCGGGGTGTCCCGACCGTCGGCGTGGAGTTGCTGCCGACCCGGATCGTCTGTGGCCCGGCGGTGATCCCGGGCGCCACCGCGTGTCACGCGTGCTACCGGCGGCGCATCGAGCAGCACCGGGACCCGGGCCGGCCGTACGACCTGAGCGCCGCGACCCGGGACCTGCCCGAGGGATTCGGCCGGCCGCACCTGGCGGTCACGCACGGCTTGCTGGGGCTGGCGCTGGCCGAGATGCGTGGCGGCCCGGTCGGTCTCGGCGGCACGGTCCGCACGTTCGACCTGGTCGCCGGCACGCTGTCGTCCGCTTCCACGGTGGCGGTGGACCGCTGCCGGCGGTGCGGGGCCCGATTCCGGGACGGCGCGCCCGCCGGCGCCGGAGCGGTCGCCGGGCTTCCCTGAGTCCCGAGCAGCCGGTGAGTGAAGGAGCGTACGGATGGTGGTCGAGGTGAACGCCGAGACGATCGGCCGGGCAGCCCGCCGCGACATGCAGATTGCGGTGCCGGTGCGCCCGGCGGTGCGCCGCGGTGTCCGGTTGCGCCGGTCCGGCGACACGGTCGTGCTCGACGGCGCGGATCGGCCCCAGGCTTTCACCGGCCGGTTCGCCCGCGACCATCTGACCCAGCTGGTCGCGGCCTGTGACGGGACGCTGGGCCACCGCGACCTGGCCGCCCGGACCGGACTGGACGAGGGAACCGTCTACAAGTCACTCGCGCTGCTGTGGGCCGCCGGCGCGGTCGAGGAGGGCGATCCGCCGGGCGCCCTGCCAGCGGCGGCGCCGGAGTTCGCCTGCCTGCTGTCCCGGCTGGGTAACTCCACCGGAGCGAACCGGTCCTGGACCGGCGCCGCGCGGCGGCTCGCGCGGACGGTCGTGCACCTGGCCGGCGACCCGTCACTGGTGGCGACGGCGGCCCGATGTCTCGACGGTGCCGGCCGGCCGGTGACCGGAGAGTTGCGGCCGGCGGCCGCCGGCGAGGACGGCCTGAGCGTGTTCTTCGAGACCCGCGGCTCGGCGCCCGACCTGGCCGCCCTGCGGCGCCGCTGCTGGACCGAGGGGCGGCCGCTGCTACGGGTCCGGGTCGGCGCCACCGCGGTGACGGTCGGCCCGTACGTCGATCCCGCCTTCACGCCGTGTCTCGAGTGCGGGACCGCGGCGGAGGGTGCACCCGACGGCGATCCGCCGGCCGGGACCGGCGACCTGGTCGCCGGCCTGGTGACCCATCACGTGACGGCGCTGGTCGGCCGGGCCACGATGACCCACCTCCCGCTCGACGCGGCCGAGGTGGACCTGAGCACCCTGGCGACGCGCTACCGCGCCGCCGTGACCCGCCCGGGCTGCCCCACCTGCTCGTTCGCCGCCGGGGTGCGGGCGGCCGAGCCGCCCGCCGCGGCCCGGTACGAGGCCGCGGTGGCGATACCCCCACGCCGGTTCCTCGACCCGAAGGGGCACCTGGCCCACTACCAGTCGGCGAACATCGCCCTGTCGTCGCAGTTCCGGACGTGGCCGACCTGCCCCCGCCGGCCGCTGCCGGCCGCGGACCTGACGCGGCTGGCCGGGGAGCCGGCCGGCGGCACCGGGCGGCGTCCCGGACCGCGCGAGGTCGCGCTGCTGCTCGCGGTCGCGTTCGGGGTACGGGAACAGTCGCCGGTCGACGGTGCGGTACGGCGCTGGACCGCCGCGGCCGGGAACATCGGCTCGGCCACCGCGTACCTGCTGTGCCGGGACGACACCGTGCTGCCGGCCGGCGCCTACGCGTACGTCGAGCAGGAGCACGCGCTGGCCGGCATGGCGTCCGGTACCCCGCCGCCCGGCAACCGGCCGCTCCTGCTGGTGATCACCGCCAACCTGCGCAAGGTGGTCCGCAAGTACGGCACTTTCGGGCTCCGGCTGGCGCTGCTCGACGCCGGATGCGCGGTGGCCGCGGCCCGGGCGGTCGCCGGTCACCTCGGTCTGGCGTACGACCTCGCCCGCGACTTCGACGACGACGTCCTCGCCGAGTGCCTGGGGCTTCTCCCGTCCGACGAACCCGTCGCCGCCGTCCTGGAATTGGGGTGACCCGGTGCGATCCGACCTGTCCACCATGCGGCCTCTGCTGGCCGGCTTCGCCACCAGGACGAGCACGAGCGACGGGCGAGCCGCCGACCGCCGGCCGGCGCCGTTCCCGGACGCCGCGCCGGTCGCCGTCGACCTCGACGAGCTGCTGGCCGAGCCGCACGCCGACCTGCGCGACACGCTGCTGGCCCGCCGCTCGTCGCTGCGGTACGCCGACGAGCCCGTACGCACCGAGTTGGTGATCGCCCTGCTGCACGCGGCGCTGCGCCGGGATCGGCTCGACTGGCGGCTCGACGACGCGGCCGGGCCGGTGGAGGCGTTCGTCTTCGCCGTGCGCAGCCGCGGACTACCCGCCGGGGTGTACCGGGTGACGGCGCACGACTGTTCGTTCCTGGCCCCGGTCGAGGCGCTGGGCGACGTCGAGGACCTCGGCGTGCAGCGGGAGTTCGCCGGTGCCGGGGGGATCGTCGCCATGTACGCCTCGCTGGACCGGGCGGACTCGTGGGCCGGCCCGCACGGCTACCGGATGTCCGTGGTGCGCGCGGCGGCCGCGCTCTACGACTTCCACCTCGGCTGCCAGTCGTACGGCCTGACCGGCACCCTGTTCGGCGGCTTCATCGCCGCGGCGGTCCGGCGGCTGGTCCGCGGGGACGGCGTGACCCGGCATCCGCTGCTGTCCGCCACCTACGCCCACCCGGAGGGCTGACGATGTCCCCGGCATCGGCGACCGCCACCGGCTTCGTGCTCGCCCGCCCCGACGTCGCGGTCCGGCGGAGGGCCGGCGGTGTGTGGGTGGGCGTCGGCTCGGCGTCCTTCACCGTACGCGGTGCCGCCGCGGCCGACCTGGTGACGGCGCTACTGGACCGGGCGGACGGCACCCGGACCGCGTCCGAGCTGCTCCAGGACCTGCCGCCGGCGGCGGCGCGCCTGCTCGAGGTGCTCACCGCGCGGGACTGCGCGGTGCTGCTGGACGCGCCGATGAGCCGGTACGCGGACGAGCCGGCGCCGCCGTGGCTGATCCTCTACTTCGCCCAGCTGACCCGGCACCCGGAGCGCGCGCTGCGCCGGATGCGTGACACCGTCCCGGTCCTGTACGGCCGGCCGTCGTGGCTCGCCCGCCTGCGCCACGTCCTCGACGGCGTGCCCGCCGACTACCGGTCGCTGTCCGAGAACCCGGCGGACGGCGCGGCCCTGCCGGTCGTGGACGCCGACGGCCTGCCGCACGGGCAGGTCGTCCGGATCCAGGACGCGCTGCGGGCCGCCGGCCGGCCGCACGGGATCGCCGGCTCGGTGGGGTCCCGGTACTGGCTGGTGTGGTCCGACGGCGACGCGGCCGGGTGCTGGGACTGCCTGCGCCGGCACCTCGGCGCCGCTTCCGCGGGCACCTCGGTGGACGAGTGGACGGCGGCCGGGGTGGTGGCGCACTCGATCTGCCGCCGAGCCGCCGGTCTGGGCACCGTGGCGAACGCCGCGCTGTCGCTCGACCCGGACCGGCCGGAGGTACGGGCACACCCGGCCGTGATCGAGGCCGGCTGCCGATGCCGCCGCGCCCGGCGGCGCCCGGCCGCCGAAGCGCCGGATCCGGTGGTCCGGCGGGACCTGGTGGACCCGCACGACGGGACGGACCGGCACGGCGAGCACGATCGGATCGTCGCCGCGCTGGCCGGCTGGACCGACCCGGTTGCCGGTCCATTCCTCGACCTCGACGGCGGCGAGCTGCCGCAGGTGCCGTACGGGCGGGCCCGGGCCACCGTCCTGCTCGACGGCGGCGGGCGGCGCCCGGTGCACGCCGCCGCGCTGTCGTCGCGGGAGGCCCTCTATCAGGCGGCGCTCAACGCGGTCGAGGTGCTGGCCGGCCCACCCGCGCGGAACCGGGGCGCCGGCTGGACCCTCGACGAGGCGATCTACCGGGCGCTGCTCCGGTCGTCGGCCCGGCACCCGGCCGGCGCGGCGGCGGAGCTGCCCGACGACCTCGGTCCGCAGCCGTGCGTCCGGGTCAGCCGCTATCTGGAACGCTCGGCCGGTCTCGGTCCGATCGGGTGGACCGGCGAACGCCTGCCCAACGGCCTGTACCGGGTCGCCGGCCGCCCGGCGTCCGGCCCCGCCCTGCACGGGCTGGGCGCCTGCTACGCCGAGGCCGTCGCGACGGCGCTCCTCGGCCGGGTCAACGACGACGGTGTCCTGGTGCCGGTCAACCCCCATTTCCGGCGATGGCGGGACGCTTGGCAGCAGCTCACCCGGCCGGACGTCACCGAGCCGGACCGGGCGCCGGTGCGGTTCACCCAGGGCCGGCTCCGGGTGGTGGAACTGGCATGACGACGCTGCTCGACGACCCGCTGGCCGCGCTGGCCGGGGACGCGCCGCCGCCCACGGAGGTGTTGCTCGGCCCGCTCACCGGCCCGGCCCGGCTGTCCGGGCCGGACGGCGGGCACCGGCCCGGCCGGGGCTTGGCCGTGCTGTTCTGGCGCGGCCGGATCCACGTGCTCGCCTACCGGCCCGGTGCCGGCGGCTGTCCCACCTGCCTGGCCTGGTTCCTCACCGGCCCGCAGGCGCCGCCCCCGGCGGGCGCTCCGGCGGATGCCGCCCGGGCTGATCTGCTGTGGCAGCGGCTCGGTCCGGCGCTGCGGGTAGTCGTCGGCCGGCTGGCGGCCAGGCTGCTGCGCGACGGCACCGCCAGCGGGACTCTCGCCACCGTCGACGCCGCGACCGGCACGGTCCAGCCGGGGCGGGTGCCTCCGAGCTCGGCGTGCCCGGCGTGCGCGCCCGAGCCGGCGGACACCACCGTCGCCTTCGGCTCCAGGCCGGACCTGCTGGACAAGGCCGACGGGACGCTGCGCAGCCGGCGCCCGCTGCCACCGGACCTCACCTCCGACTACGTGGGGGCGCACTCGGTGTTCCGGGAACCACGGGTCGACCTCGACGGGCCGGTGCCGGCCGCGCAGGTGGGCTTGCCGCTGCGCGACGGCGGGCGGGAACCCGGCATCGGCCGCTGCCTGAGTTTCGCTCGCAGCCGCCGGACGGCGGTGCTGGAAGGGCTGGAACGCTACACCGGCTTCCACCGCCAGCCCACCGGCCGGGCGGTCGAGGCGTCGCTGGCCGAGCTGGACGCTCAGGGCCTGGATCCCAGGACGCTCGGCTACCACGACGACTCCCGGTACGCGGAGCCGGACTTCCCCTTCGCGCCGCTCGGCCGGCACGAACGGCTGCGCTGGGTCCCGGTCACGCCGCTCGGCGGCGGCGTCCCGCGCTACCTGCCCGAACCGGCGCTGTCCTGGGCACACCGGCCCGGGTCGCGCCGGCCGTTCTTCTACGACACGTCGAACGGGTTCGCCCTGGGGCAGAGCTACGAGGAGGCGGCCCTGCACGGGCTGCTGGAGATCGCCGAACGTGACGCGTTCCTGCTCACCTGGTACCACCGCCTGCTGCTCCCGGAACTCACCCTGGGTCCCGCCGACCGCGGGATACGGCAGCTGGTGGACCGGGTCGCGGTCGTCACCGGATTCCGGCTGCGGCTGTACTGGGCGGCGGTGGACACCGGCATCCCGGTGGTGCTGGCACTCGCCCGGCGCGACGCGGCGGCGGGCCCGTGCACGTTCGTGTCGGCCGGCGCGAACCTGCATCCGCGGGCGGCCGCCGAATCGGCGATCTTCGAGGTGGCCGCGATCCTGTCCGCGGTCACCCACACCTTCGACCGGGACCGCGCCCACGGCCGGCGGCTCGCCGCCGACTTCGGGCTGGTCCGCACCATGGCCGACCACAGCCTGCTCGGCGCGCTGCCGCAGTCGCGGCCCTGGTTCGACTTCCTCACCACCCCGGAGCGACCCGAACTCGCCCTGGCCGACGCGGTCGCGGCACATCCGGTGGCGGCGCGGCTCGACGCCGACCTCGACCACGTGCGGGCCCGGCTCCAGGCGGCCGGGCTGTCCGCGTACGCGGCCGACATGACCACACCCGAGCTGCGCTGGCGAGGTCTGGTGTGTACGCGGGTGTTCGTGCCGGGGTGCCTGCCGATGACATTCGGGCACCACACTCGCCGGATGGCCGGGCTGCCGCGGTTGGCGCGCCAGGTGACCCCGTACCAGTCCGGCCTGGCGCCCGGGCAGTCCCCGGCCGACGTCCCACCCCACCCGTTCCCGTGAGACGGCAGCGAGGAGAGCCATGACCGTGCGATCACCGGAGATCCTGCAGCGTTCTACCCGGGCATCCGCGACACTCAGCCCGTACGTCGTGTTCCGCCGGGCCCGCCTGCCGGTGGCCGAGCTGGCCGCCCTGGGGCTCGACCGGTACTGGGCGCGGGTCGACGGGTGGCGCCGGCGGGCCGCCGCCGGAGCGCGGGTGGCGGCGGAGGTCGCGGACCGGTTGGCGGCCCTGGTGCCGGGCGCGGACCAGACCGTGCGAGCGGAAATCGTCCGGCTGCGCCGTGATGTCTACAACGGCCGGTCCGACCCCGCCCGGCGCCGGCTCACCCTCACCGAACCGCACCTGGGCGCCGCCGCCGGCCAGGTGCGTGCCTGGCTGGAGCTGGCCGACGAGGTGCGCCGGGAGGAGAGGGATCTCCGTACGCTCTTCGACGCCGAGCTGGCGGCGGCCCGGGCCGGGATCCGGGCGCTGTTCGAGCACGACGCGATGGCCAAGGGCATCCAGCTCTCCGGCGACCAGCTGTATGAGAGCCTGCAGAGGTACGTCCGCGACGACGGTCCCGCACTCAAGCCGAGCCGGTTGCGCACCGCGGAGTCGTCGCTGGTGAACTTCGCCTACCGGGCGGCGCTGAAACCGTCCCCGTTCGGCCGGTTCACCGAGGTCGGCGCCTTCCCGCCGGACCTGCCCCCGGAGGCCGGCGGCGCGCCGGGCACACAGTCGTCGACCACCCTCAACCGGGTGCTGCTCAACTGGATGGTGGGCGGCTGGCAGCGGCTGCCGGGCGGTGACGACCTGGGTCGGATGCTGCTCAACTCCTCGCTGTCCATCGATGAGAAATCGATTCGCTTCATCGGCCTGCGACCGGACGGGCGCGCCACCGGGTACGGCGGTACCGAGCAGGTCGTCCGGCTCCGGCGCGACCCGGTGGTGGACCGGGTCCTGGGCGTGCTGGCCGGCGGTTCGGCCCCGGTGCCGCAGCTGCGACAGGCACTGGCCGAGGTGGCCGGTGGCGACGAGGCGGCCCGGAAGGTCCTGCGGGCACTGCTGCGTACGGGTCTGCTGTCGTTCCGGCCCGGCATCGACGAGCAGGACCCGGCGTACGCGGCGAAGCTCGCCGATCTGCTGAACTCCGCGCCCGCCGGACCGCTGTCGGTGCTGGCCGCCGACCTGCGGACGCTGCGGCGGCTGGAGACCGACTTCCCGGACGCGTCGGTGGCCGGCCGTCGGGCGCTGCTGGCCGTCGGGAACCGGGCCATCGCCGAGGTGGGCGCGGTCTGCGGCGTCGGGGCACCGCCGGAGGCGATCGTGCGGGCACCGGTGTACGAGGACGCGTGGACCCGCGCCCGCCCCGCCACGTGGAACGCCGACGCGATCGCCGCGGCCCGGCCGGCCTTGGCGAGCCTGTGGCGCTTCGCCTCGATGCTCGACTACGGCCAGGTGAAGCGGCTGGGGCTGTACTCCTTCGCGGTGGACCGGTTCGGCGACCGGGAGACCGTGCCGTTCCTGGACTTCTTCGACCAACTGGTCCGGCTGCCCGAAGCCGAGCAGGACGCGGTGTTCGCCGGGCACGGATCCGCCCTCGCACGGGCGTACGCCCGGCGGCGCGATGCAGCGCTGCACGAGCTCGGCGACCGGATCGTGCCGGACGGCGACGGTGTGCTGCGGTTGAGCCCGGAGGCCGTCGACGACGCGTGCGCGCGGGTCGAGGACCGCGTCGATCCGGCGTCGATCACGTTCCGGGTCCAGTTCGCCCGGCGCGCCGACCGGCAGCCGGCCGTGGTGGTGAACGGCGTGCTCACCGGATACGGCGTCTACTTCTCCCGGTTCTGCCGGTTCATCGACGGGTCGGCGATGCCGGGGTGGACGCTGCGGTCGGCCCTGCGCGATCACCTCCGGGACGCCTTCGGCGGGCAGGTCGACCTGAACGCGGTGCTCGGTTTCAACTTCAACCTGCACCCGCCGCTGACCGACCGGGTCCTCGACTATCCGGGTTCCTGGCCGTCGGCGACGGCGCAACGCCGGTACGGCCTCGGCGACCTGGCGATCCGGGTCGACCACGGGAGCCACCGGCTGCTGCTGTGGGACCCGGCCGCCGGCGCGCCACTCGACCTGATGCCGATGAACTTCCTCATCCCGGTCGGGGTGCCGGTGCTGTACCAGCTGCTGGAGGCGCTGAGCCCGACGACCCGGTACCCGTGGCACCCGCTGGACGACATCCGCCGCGTACGGGATCCCGGCGGCGCCGGACGCCTGGTCGTCGGGGACGTCGTCGCGGACCGCCGCTCGTGGACGGTGCCGGCCCGGGACATCCCGATGCTGGCGGAGGTGAGCCGGGACTCGTACCCGGCCCTGCTGCGGTTCGACGAGTGGCGCCGCAGCCGCGGCCTCCCGCGGGACGCGTTCGTGCTGTGCCAGACCCCGGACGAGTACGCGGTGCTGTCCGGCCGCACCCGTGGGCTGCCGCGCAGCTGGTCCGACTTCGAGCACCTGCACCGGGCGAGCGTGCACAAACCCATGTACGTGGACTTCCGCAACCCGCTGTCGGTGCGGAGCCTGGCCAAGTCGGCGCTGACCCGCGACGACGTCCACCTGTCGATTCGAGAATGCCTGCCGGCGACCGACGAGTACGGGCGCGGGGACGGTCCGGCGGCGGCGGAGGAGTTTTTCGTTGAGCTCTACCGAGACTGACCGATGGCGTGCCCTGCACGTCTACCTGCCGCACTCGGTGCAGACGCGGTTCCTGCGCGAGGTGGTCGACCCGCTCCTGCGCGACGCCGGGCTGCGGGACCGGTTCTTCTTCCTGCGCTACTGGCAGGGCGGCCCGCACCTGCGGCTGCGGGTGCGTGGCACGTCCGCTGCCGCGGTGGAGTCGATCGGGCGGGCGCTGGCGTCGGCGGTCCCGGCCGGAACCCCGGAGCTGGCCGCCGAGTACGCGTACGAGGTGTCTCTGCAGGCGCACCTGGCCGAGCGGGAGGGGGAGCAGCCGGCGCCGGAGCGGTCGGCCGGCACCGTGGAGGAGGCCGAGTACCGGCCGGAGTACGGCAAGTACGGCGGCCCGGCGGGGGTGCGGATCGCGGAACGGCTGTTCGGCCGCACGTCGGCGGCGGTGCTCGACCTGATCGCCGCCCGGGCCGACCCGGCGCCCCGAGCCCCGACCGGGGATGCCATCCGGATCATGGCGATGTCGTTGCGGGGGTCCGGGCTCGACGCCGAGCAGAGCCGGGCGTTCCTCGAGCGCTACGAGCAGTGGTGGCGCCCGTACCTGCCGCCGGGCGCCGACCGCTCGTGGCCCGGGATGTACGAGCGCACCCGGGACCGGATCCGTCACCTGTGCGAGGCGGTCTGGCACGGCCACGCCACCGACACCTTCCACGACACGTACGCGGAGGCGCTGGCGGCGGCGCGCGAGGTCGGTGGCCCGCACGGCGACCTCGCGGAGCTGACACTCGGGACGGCTTCGTACGCCCGGTGCATCGCCCACTATCTGCACACCACCAACAACCGGTTGGGGATCATCCCGGCCGGCGAGGCGTTCCTGGCATATGTGATGTGCCGATCGTTGACCGAATTGGAGCCCGTATGAACGTGGGCGCGAAAGGCACTTCCGATGCCTTGGTAAACATTTGAAAAATTCTCTGGCGGATGCCGCCGACGCGGTAGTCGCTGGCCGAAAAAACTCGATTATGCGTGCTTTTCCTGCCCGATCGGATGCCGGTCGGGATACTGGAGTTTGCCCTGCTCAAAAGCAACTTGTAATGCTGATGCCAGACTGAAAAAAGGCTATTCAAGGGCTTTCTTTGAACGCCTTCTCGGGTACCTTGACTGGTATGGAGAAGGGGGGAGGTGATAGGCATGGAGAACATCGATGAGGAGCTCGACCTGAACGCCCTGGAGATCTCGGATCTGATCGAGGACTCGGGCACCGAGGACGAGACGCTGTCGCAGATCATGGCGGCCTCGTGCACGACCAGCGGCTGCGCCTGCAGCTCGTCGTCCTCGTCCTCGTCCTGATCCGGCGACGGGGCAGACCTCTGCCGGGGCCGTCTCCCGGAGACGGCCCCGGCAGCGGCCACCGTCCTTCCCGGACGGGCTACCACCATGTCAGGAGGTCCGCGTGCACGTGTTCGTGACGATTCCGATGAGTGACGGCGCGCCGGGACGCGTTCATGGCTTCCTTACCGACCTGTTCGCGTCCGCCCGGCCCTGGCCCGGCGAGTACTGGTTCGTCCGCACCTGGGAACAGACGTCCGGCGCCGACTGCTTCCAGGTCAGCCTCGCCTCGGCCCACCTCGGCGCCGGCGAGGCGGCCGACCGGGTACGCCGGGTGGCCGCCGCCCACGACCTGCGGCCGGACGTGGTCGAGGCGCCGGTCGAGGAGGTGCCGTCACCGCTGTGGAACGCCGGGCTCGGCGGGCCGGGATTCGGCGCCGTCGCCCGGCGGCTCTACCGGGCGGCGGCCCCCCTGCTCGTCCAGCTGCTGCCGGCCCTCGGCGGTGACCCGGCCGATCGCTACCGGATCGCGGTGCGGCTCATGCTCGCCAACGCCGGGGCCACACTGCTCGAGTCGGAGCAACGCGACCTGCCGTCGCGCGGCTACGCCGAATTGTTGAGCCTGCGCCTGCTCAGCTACCGGTCGCACTACGAAGGGGTGTACGCCCGGGCCACCGATCCCGACTCGTTTGAACGCCGGTACGCCGCACACTACGAACGCCTCGGCGGGTACACCCGCGACCTCGTGCGCTCCTGTGCGGTTTCCGGTCCGTCCAGCGACGACCCGGTGACGGGCGGCTGGGTCGCGATGGTGCGACGGCACTTCAGTCCGGTGCGCGACGAGTTCCGCGCCGGCCGGGTCGTCAACGCCGGCCTGAGCATCGAGGACCTGAACGCGGGCCGCGCGGTGCCGCTGCCGCCGACCCGCTTCCACACGTACCTGTCGGCCGAGCTGGAGCATCTGCTGCATCGCGATCCGGACTTCCTGGCCTTCCGGCTGGCCACCAGCCTGCTCTACAGCTGTCTGCACACGCTCGGCTTCAGCCTGGTGGAGCGCTACCTGTTCTGCTACCTACTGGCCCGGGCCAACGAGGACGTCTCGGGCCGGGAAACCGCCGACCTGCAACGCGAACTCGGCGCCCTCGCCCGGCAACTCGTGTGCACGTCGCCCGTGACACCTTGAAGGGGGCATCATCATGCACGTCGTCCTGGTCAGTGTGCCGTGGAGCCCGATCGAGATGCCCTCGCTCGCCCTCGGACTGCTGAAGAGCCTGACTCTGCGGGAGTTCCCGGGCGCCCGCGTCGACGTGGTGTACGGAAACCTCGAGTTCGTCGACTGGGTGACCGAGCGCCGCGCCTTCCGGTACGACGACTACAAGTACTACGACCGGGAAAGCTGCTACCTCGGCCACGGCGACTGGGTGTTCTCCTCCGCCCTGTACACGGACCCGTCGTGGCGGGTGCCGGAGTTCGTCGAGGCGTTCGCGCCGGACGACGTGCCCGGCTTCGACCGCGCCCGCCTGGCGACGACCCTGTGGCTGCACGAACACGCCGGCGAGTTCATCGACCACCTTGCCGCCCGGATCGCGGCGGACGCACCCGACGTGGTCGGCTTCACCACCACGTTCCAGACCGTCACGGCGTCGCTCGCGGTCGCCCGGCGGCTCAAGGAGCTGTCCCCGCGCACCGTCACCGTCTTCGGTGGCGCCAACTGCGAGGACACCCAGGGCGAGGCCATGCACCGCAACTTCGGCTTCGTCGACTTCGTCGTACGCGGCGAGGGCGAGCTGGCCTTCCCCGACCTGCTGCGGTCGGTGCGCGGGGAGGGGCCCCCCATCGCGGAGATCGGTGGCCTGTGCTGGCGTGACGACAGCGGGACCCCGGTGTTCAACCGGCCCGGCCGCAAGCCGCTGGCCACCGACGCCATGGTGCTGCCGCACTACGACGAGTACTTCGAACGATTCGGCGCCTCGCAGGCCCGGCGGTGGGTGGAGCCCCGGCTGGTCATCGAGGGGGCGCGCGGCTGCTGGTGGGGCGAGCGGCACCACTGCACGTTCTGCGGGCTCAACGGGGCCAGCATGACGTTCCGCAGCAAACGTCCGTCGAAGTTCTTCGAGGACATCGTCACGCTCGCCGAACGTCACCGCGTCCTGGACCTGCTCGTGGTCGACAACATCCTCGACATGGCCTACCTGGACTCGCTGCTGCCGCGGCTCACCGCCGCCGGCATCGACCTGCGGATGATGTACGAGATCAAGGCGAACCTCCGTTACGACCAGCTGAAGGTGCTCGCCGACGCGGGGGTGGTGTGCGTCCAGCCGGGGGTGGAGAGCCTCAACACGAACGTGCTCAAGCTCATGGACAAGGGCGTCACCGGCTGCCAGAACGTACGGATGCTGCGCGACGCCGAATCGCTCGGCCTGACCGTCATCTGGAACTACCTGTACGGGTTTCCGGGTGAGACCGACGACGACTACCTTCCGGTCATCGAGCAGTTCCCGAGGCTGCACCATCTCTGCCCGGCCGGCGCCGACGACCGCCTCGGCATCCAGCGGTTCAGCCCGTACTTCGAGAAGCCGGAGCTGGGCTTCGCCGACCGACGCCCGGCTCGCCAGTACGAACTCTGCTATGACCTGCCGCAGGCGGATTTGTTCGATCTCGCGTACCTGTTCGAGGCGCCGCAGCGGGGCATCGGCGACGATCTGGCGGCGCGGCTGAGCGCCGGGCTGGACACCTGGCGCGGCGAGCACTGGCGCAGCCAACTGTCCTACTTCGCCGACGACGACGGCATCACGATCGCCAACACCCGCCCCGGCTTCGACTGGCGCACCGTGCGCCTGGGCACGCCGGTGGAACGCTCACTGTTCGACCTGCTGGACCAACCGCGGACCGCCGCGTTCCTGCACCGGGAGGTGGGCCGGCGCACCGGCGCGACCGTCGCCGAGATCGACGCGGTCCTCGAGCGCTGGGATGGCCTGGGCCTGTACTTCAGCGACGCCGGCCGCATGATCCACGTGGTCACCCAGGACCAGAACCAGAGGCTGCTGCGCATTCTCGCCGGCCGGCAATGGCGAGCGGCCGATCGGCCACCGGCGCCGGTGGCCGTGTGAAAGGGGAATCGAGATGTCCGCGACATCGATGAACGGGGCGAGTGTCCGGTACGCCCGCTGGCGCCATCGCGACGCCGCGGCGCACGCACACCTGGGCGAGGGCGCCTTCCTCGACGACGTGGCCGGTGAGGCGAGCCGGGCCTACCGGCTCGGCGCGCGGTTCGTGTCGATCGCCGACCCGATCGCGCTCGGGCCCGAGCCGTCCGCCGAGCACACCCTCGCCGCGCTCTCCTTCGTCCGCGAACTGACCAGCCACGGGATGGACGTCGCGTGGCACGCCCAGCTGTCCGCCGACAGCGCGCCCTGGTGGGTGTTCAGCCACCTGTTCCCACCCGCGACCCTCGACGGTCCGCACGCCGCCGAGACGCTGGCGGCCTGGCGCGCGAAATACCATTTGGGCCGGTGTTTCCTGCGTCGCGGACCGGGCTTCGTGCAGATCCGCGACCGTCGGCACCAGGGTTTTCGCCGATTGACGGTCAGCGACCCCGACCACCTCGCCGCCATCGACGCGCTGCTGGCCGGCCGGGGCCGCGAGGCCGTACCGGAGCGGATCGTCGCGCTGTTCGAACGTCAGCATCTCGTGGTCCCGGTCTGCGGTGACGTCTGGTGGGCACCCTACCGGCTCCAGCGCTGGCCGCTGCCGTCCTGGGAGGTGTGACCACCAACCGTTCGGACACCCGGGGACGCCGCCGCTCCCGAGGGCGATGACCGGGCCGGGTTCGGTCGCGGACCGCCGACAGCTCAGCAGACCGGGTGGGCGGTGGCCCTCAGCCGGCGCCGCCCGCTCCGATCAGTCGCAGAGCGGCCGGCCGGACCCGTATGGTCACCGGGCCCGTGCCCAGGAACTCGCCGTCGGCGTAGACCGGCAGCGGCCGGTTCGCCGCGACGGTGATCTCCCGGACCGTCCGGGTGGTGATCCCGGGAAGGCCGAGGTGCCTGCCGTGCCGCAGAGCGGCCAGCGCGCCGATCATCCGGCTTCGCGGCAGCGGGCCGACGGTCACCACGTCGAGCAGGCCGTCGTCGAGGCGGGCGTGCGGGGCGACCCGCAGGCCCCCGCCGTACCACGGGGCGTTGGCGACCACCACGGTGTGCCCGGTGAACGACGCGGTCACCCCGTCGACGGTGAGCGTGTACCGCACCGGGCGCCACCGCAGCATGACCAGCAGCGCGGCCAGCTGGTAGGCCGCCGGCCGGCGGGGCAGCCGCCGGTTGGCCAGGTCGTTGGCGACCGCGTCGATCCCGGTGCACACGCTGCCCGCCACCACCCGCCCGCCGGCCTCGGCCACGTCGACGAGTCCGCTCGGCGTCCGCAGCAGCGCCTGTGCCGCCGCCGCCGGATCGGCCGGCAGCGGGACGACGGCCCGGGCCAGGTCGTTGCCGCGCCCCGCCGGCACCACGGCCAGCTCGGCACCGGTGTCCAGCAGGCCGGCGGCGACCGCGCCGGCGATCCCGTCACCGCCGACCGCCAGCACGGTGTGCTCGGCGGCGGCCGCGGCGAGCTCGGTGGCGTGCTGCAGAGACCGGGTGTAGGCCACGTGGACGGTCGCCCCGGCCTCGCGCAGCGCCCGGGCCACCGCCGTGATGCGGGCCGCGGCGGTGCCCGCGCCGGCCGCCGGATTGACCACCGCGGTGAAGACGTCCCGGCTCATGGCAGCAGGATGCCGGGGTTGAGGATGCCGGCCGGGTCGATCGCCTGCTTGACGCCGCGCAGCGCGGCGGCACCCACCTCGCCGATCTCCCGGCCGTACCACGGGCGGTGGTCGCGGCCGACGGCGTGATGGTGGGTGATGGTCGCCCCGGAGGCGGCGACGGCCTCGCTGGCGGCGGTCTTGGCCGCGCGCCACTGCGCCACCGGATCCGTGGCCTGGGCGGCGACGACGGTGAAGTACAGCGAGGCTCCGCTGTCGTAGACGTGCGAGATGTGGCACAGCACGATCGGCGGTGTGCCGGCCTCGGCGAGCGTGTCGATCAGGGCGTCACGGACCGCCGCGTACGTCTGCGGCAGCCGGTCCCAGAACGCCGCCGTCTCCAGCGTCTCCGCGACGGCCCCCGCGTCCAGCAGGGCGTCGCGCAGGTACGGTGCGCGGAACCGCCCGGCCCGCCACGCCTCGCCGGGCGCCGCACCCAGCGGGGTGCCGCCGAGCTCGGTGAGCCGCCGCTCCAGCTCCGTGCGGCGTCGCGCCACGTCCCGCGTCTCACCCTCGACGCCGATGACGGCCAGGCAGCCGTCGCCCCGCGGGCCGCCGGTCATCGCGTTGATCGCGGTCTCGGTCTCGTCGGAGAGCCGCAGCACGGTGGGCAGCGGGCCGTCCTGCGCGAGCGCGCGGACCGCCGCCGTGCCGGCCTCGAACGACGCGAAACTCCAGCCCTCGTAGTGCCGCTCGGCCGGCGCCGGATGGATCCGGACGGTGACCTCGGTGATGACCCCGAACACACCCTCCGAGCCCAGCATCAGCTGGCGCAGATCGGGCCCGGCGGCCGACTCGGGGGCGCGGCCGGCCTCGAGCAGACCGATCGGGGTGGCCACGCGCAGACCCACCACCATCCGGTCGAACCGGCCGTACCCGGCGGAGGCCTGCCCGCTCGACCGGGTGGCGGCGAAACCGCCGAGCGACGCGTACTCGAACGACTGGGGGAAGTGGCCCAGGGTGAAACCCGCTGCGGCCAGCAGCTCCTCGGCGCGGGGCGCCCGGATGCCGGCCTGGAAGGTGGCGGTGCGCGAGACCGGGTCGAGGTGCCGCAGCCCGTCCAGCCGGGCCAGGTCGAGCGCGAGCACCCCGGTGTATCCGTCGCGGCGTGCGGTGAGGCCGCCGACCACCGACGTGCCGCCGCCGAACGGGACCACGGCGACCCGGTGGCGTCCGCAGACCGCGAGCAGCCCGGTCACCTCGTCCTCGGTCGCCGGGCGGGCCACCGCGTCCGGGGCGTCGGCGGCCACCCCGGCGCGCAGGCGCAGCAGGTCCTCGGTGGACTTGCCGGCCGCGTGGGTCAGCCGGGCGGCGTCGTCGGTGGCCACCTCGGGGCACGCCGCGCGCAGATCCCGCAGCACCGCTTCGGACAGGCCGGCGGCGGGCAGCTCGACCGACTCGGCGGCGGGCCGCGGCCCGGTCACCCCGAGGGCGGACCCGAGGATGTCGAGCACGGTGGGGGAGAGGGTCATGGCGGCGGCGGGCGTGCCCCACCGCGCCGGGTCGGTAAGCTCATTCACGGGTTACACTGTGACACATGATGTCCAGTCGTAACACCCCCGGGAGCCGGACGGACGACGACGCCCTGCTCGACGCGGCACGCCAGTGCGTGCTCGCCGTGGGGCTGCGTCGCACCACGCTGACCGACGTGGCGCGGCGTGCCGGCGTGTCCCGGATGACCATGTATCGCCGCTGGCCCGACATGGCGTCCCTGGTCGCCGACCTGATGACCAGGGAGTGGGGTGAGCTGGCACTGCGCGCCCAGGAGGGCGCGGCCGGCCGGCACACCCGCGACCGGTTGGTGAACGGGTTGACCACCGGCGCGACGCGGCTGCGGCACAACGCGGTGTTCCGTCGCATCCTCGAGCTCGACCCCGAGGTGCTGCTGCCCTATCTGGTGGACCGGCGCGGCACCAGCCAGGACCGCATGCTGGCACTGCTGGCGGAGACGATCGCCGCCGGGCACGCCGACGGCTCGGTGCGCACCGGCCCGCCGGCCCTGCTCGGCCGCAGCCTGCTGCTCACCCTGCACGGCTTCGTCGTCTCGTCGGCCACCATGACCGACGAGGTCACCGAGGCGGACCTGGACACCGAGCTGCGCCTGCTCCTCGACCGTTACCTCGCGCCGTGACCGCCGGGACCGCGCTCAACGCCGGGCGCCGCGCTCGCGAGCTGGACGAGCTGGCCGGCGGGGCCACGGTCGACCTGCTGGTCGTCGGCCTCGGCGTGACCGGCGCCGGGGTCGCCCTGGACGCCGCCTCGCGAGGCCTCTCGGTGGCCGCCGTCGACGCCCACGACCTGGCGTTCGGCACCTCCCGGTGGAGCTCGAAACTGGTTCACGGCGGCCTGCGGTACCTGGCCGGTGGGCACCTCGGGCTGGCCTACGAGAGCGCCGTGGAACGGGACATCCTGCTGCGCCGGGTGGCCCCGCACCTGATCACCCCGCTGCCCTCGGTGATCCCGTTGACGCCGCTGCTCTCCGCCGGGCAGGCCGGGCTGGCCCGGGTCGGCCTGGCCGCCGGCGACCTCCTGCGCGCCGGGGCGGGCACGCCGGCCGGGCGGCTGCCCCGATCGCGGCGCATCACCCCGGTGGAGGTGCACCGGCTGGTGCCCGCGGTCCGGCGCAGCGGCCTGCGGGGTGGTCTGCTCGGCTGGGACGGCCAACTCGTCGACGACGCCCGGCTGGTGGTGGCGCTCGCCCGCACGGCGGCCGGCTTCGGGGCGCGGGTGATCACCCGGTGCCGGGTCGAGGAGCTGACCGGGGGCGGCGCGTCGGTGCGCGACACCCTCACCGGCGAGCGCCACCGGCTGCGCGCCCGCGCGGTGGTCAACGCGACGGGCGTCTGGGCCGACCGGCTCGACCCGACGATCAGCCTGCGCCCCTCCCGCGGGACCCACCTGGTGCTGCGCCCCGGCGTGCTGGGCCGGCTCGGTGCCGGGCTGACCGTGCCGGTCCCGGGCACCACCAGCCGGTTCGTGTTCGTGCTGCCGCAGGCGGACGGCCATGCCTACCTCGGACTGACCGACGAGCCGGTCGAGGGTCCGGTGCCGGACGTCCCGGAGCCGACACCGGCCGAGCGCGGCTTCCTGCTCGACGTGGTGTCGACGGTGCTGGACGTGCCGTTGACCGAGGCCGATGTGGTGGGTGCCTTCGCCGGCCTCCGCCCGCTGCTCGCCGGTGGTGCCGGCAGCACCGCCGATCTGTCGCGGCGGCACGCGGTGGTCACCTCGCCCGCCGGGGTGACCACGATCGTGGGCGGCAAGCTGACGACCTACCGGCGGATGGCCCGGGACGCCGTCGATGCCGCCCTGCGGTCCGCGGGTCTGCCCGCCGGGCGCTGCCGCACGGCGGGACTGCCCCTGGTCGGTGCCGCGTCGCCGGAGCGGCTGGCCGGGAGCGGCGCGCCGCGCCGGCTGGTCGCGCGATACGGCGCCGAGGCCACCGCGGTCGCCGCCCTGGCCATCGAGGATCCGGGTCTGGCCGAGCCGGTCGCCGAGGGGATCGCGGTGACCGGGGCCGAGCTGCTGTGGGGGGTGCGCGCCGAGGGTGCCCTGGACGCCGCGGACCTGCTGGATCGGCGGACCAGGATCGGGCTGGTGCCGGCCGACCGGACCCGGGCGGCCGGCGTGGCCGAGACGATCCTGCGCCGGGGTCTTGCCATGCAGGGGTCGTAGGGTATAGACGTACATCAATATTTTAGATGCTCGTGTCAAAGGGGACCCGGCATGCGCCCACTATCCGCGATCGTCTGGACGGTGCCGATCCTGGCCGCCGGCCCCGCCTCGGCCGTGCCCGTCGCCGCGGCACCGGCACCGGCACCGGGCGGCTACTACCTGCAGAGCGTCATCACCGGCTTTGCCGCCGCGGCGACCGGTGACACGCTCGCGCAGCATCGGCCCAAGGGCGACGAGGACCACCAGCAGTGGACCCTGCGGGCCGACGGCGACGCCTGGCGGCTGGAGAGCATCGACGGGCCGGGGCGCTGCCTGGGCCGCACGGCGACGGCTCCGGCCATGCTGCCGTGCGCGGATGCGAACACCCGGTGGCAGATCACCGGCGCCGGCGACGATCAGTATCTGGTCAGGGACCCCGGCGCGGAGCGCTACCTGAGCCTGGTGCCCGGCGGTGCCGGCTGGGCCGACCAGCTCGGGCTGGACGCCGCCGGGCCGCAGGCCCACTGGTATCTGACGCCGTTGACCCCGGTGCGCGCCGCGCTGCCGGCCGAGCCGGATCGGACGCTGGACCAGGTCACCTTCCTCACCGCGCACAACGCGTACGCCAACGGCGCCGACGGTGGTTTCGCGCCGCCGATCATCAACCTCTTCCCCAATCAGGTACGCGGTATCGACCGGCAGCTCGCCGACGGCGTACGCGGTTTCATGCTCGACGTGCACCAGACGCCGGACGGTGCGATCCTCTGCCACGACAGCTGCACGCTGGTGTCCCGTCCGGTCGCGCTGTGGGTCGACCTCAAACGGATCACCGACTTCCTCACCGCGCATCCGGACGAGGTGGCCACCGTCTTCCTGGAGGACTATGTGGACCCCGGCGTGCTGCGCGCCGAGCTGGCCCGGGTGCCCGCGCTGCCCGCCATGCTCCTGCGCCCCGACCTCGACGGTGTCCGGGAGCGGGGCTGGCCGACCCTGGCCGAGCTGCGCCGGACCAACCACCGCCTGCTGATCTTCACCGACCACGACCGGGCTGCGGACCAGGCGGCCGGCCTGACCCGGGACAGCTTCGGAGTGCAGTACCAGCGGGAGTGGACCGTCGAGAACTACTGGTCGATGGGCTCCGGAGCGGGCGCCTCGGACTGGTCCTGTTACAGCCGCTGGCCCGGTGCCGGCCCGGCCGGCATCCCGCTCACCGCGACCGCGCCCGGGTTCCGCCCGCTGTTCGTCATGAACCACTTCCGGGACGTGCCCATGGCGGCCACCGCGGCCGGTGACAACGCCAAGGCGCTCAACCGGGCCGAGCGGTTCTGCGCACCGGCCGCCCGCAAGAAGCCCAACTTCCTGGCCGTCGACCGGTACGACCTGGGTGCGGCGGCCGGCGCGGTGGCACAGCTCAATACCTATGCGTACTGAGCCGGGCCGGCCTCACGCGGGGTTCGCCTCGGCCTGGCGGGCGGCCTCTTCGGCCTGGCGGGCGGCGGCGCGACGCCCCTGACGCCGGCCGTAGGTGACGGTCCAGAAGACCAGGCCGCCGAACACCACGTACGGCAGGATGCTGGACACCACCAGCATCGTGCCGGTGGACAGCACGTAGGCCAGGGCGATCCGGATCAGCGCCTCGGACAGCATGGTGATGCCCCAGACGATGGTGATCAGGCGCTGGCTGTGCCGGAACCCGGGGAACTGCCACATCCCGTTCCACCAGGCGATCGACTCCGGGGTGCCGTCGGTGGCGAACTTGCGCCCGAAGTAGAACATCAGCGGCCGCGGCGCCAGCAGCGAGACCAGCAGGGCCACGCCGAACAGGCCGGTGATCGCCGACTCCTTGACCAGGATCAGCCGCGGACTGTTGAAACCGAGCGCCGACACCACTCCGAGCAGCAGAAGGATCAGCGTGAAGATGCTGAACTCGTCCCAGGTGCGGCGGATCGCGAGCAGCACCACCGTCTCCAGCACCGGCCACACGCCGCTGGCCAGCAGCGCGGTCACCTCACCGGCGCCGTGGCCGGTCAGCACCTGATAGGTGATCAGCGGCAGCACCAGGTTGAACACCATCGTGGGCACCCAGGTGCGCAGCGCGGCGGCCAGCCCGCCGCGGCGGGCCGGTGGTGCGGTATTGGACGGTTGCATCGTATCCCCCCGTAAAGAGCTGGAAGGTAACACGATTCATTGATCGTTCTCGTCCCCGTCACCGAGCCAGGCACGCCACCGAGAACAGCGCGGCGACGACGCCGTACAGCTGCACCGCGTGCAGACGTTCCCGCAGGAACCACCGGTTCAGCAGCAGGGTGACCGCCGGGTAGAGCGAGGTCACCACCGCTGCCGGGGCCAGCGCCGCGGCCGCGGCCACGAGGAACGCCCCGTCCGCGACGACGTCGGCGAGACCGACCAGCAGGATGGGTGACCGGAATCGGACAGTGTGTCGCTCCCGCAGGCCGAGCGCCAGCAGCAGCGCCCCCGCGCCGCCGCTCACCCGGGCACCCGCGAGCGCCCAGAACGGGTCCGCCGCACCGGCCTCGTGCAACAGGACGAAATAGACGCCGAACGCGGCCGCCGCCCCCAGCGCGCACAGCATCGCGGGCCGCCGCCCGAGCGCCGGATCCCCGCCCGGCGCCGGCCAGCTCGCCAGCGTCGCGCCGGCCAGCCCGGCCACCACACCCAGCCAGGTCACCGTGCCGACCCCGGGGCCGTGCCGCAGCCCCCAGCCGACCGGGACCATCGCGGCGACCGTGGCGACCGGCGCCACCACGGCCGGTGAACCGTCCCGCATCGCCCGGTACAGCAGGCCCATCGCCGGCAACCCGACCAGGCCGGCCGCCACCCCCAGCCAGAGCCGGCCGTCCCAGGCCGCCGGACGCTCGTGCACGGCCGCGGCGGGCAGCACCACCAGCATGGCGGCGATCTGCGAACCGATCAGGACGGTCAACACCGGGATCCGGCGGGCCAGCACCCCGGCCAGGAAATCGGAGAAGCCCCAACCGCCGGCCGCGACCAGTGCGGCCAGCATCGCCACCGCCGTCACGGCCGGCCGGCTCCGGTGTCGGCGGGCCCTGCGCACACGCTCATGCCGCCGATGATGCCGACCGGGAAGGCGCAGGTCAGTCGCCCGCAGGCGGCCGACCGGCCGGGCTAATCCGATCGGGTCCGCGCGGCGGGCAGCCGGACCGTGAAGACCGCCCCGCGGCCCGGCTCGCCGACCGCCTCGATGACGCCGCCGTGCCCGGTGACCACCTCCCGGGCCAGCGCCAGCCCGAGCCCGAACCGGCGCTGGTCGCCGTGACCGCGGGCGAACCGGTCGAACAGCCGTCCGGCGTCCGCCGGGGCGAAGCCGGTGCCGTCGTCCCGCACCGCCAACGTCACCGGCCGCGCCCCGCGCTCCGTCAACGGACTACCCGCGCACATCCTGCTCGTGCACGCGGTCGTCGCCCTGCTCCCGCTGAGCGCCCTGCTGCTCGCCCTGACCGCGCTGTGGCCGGCCGCCCGCGCCCGGCTGGCCCTGTTCAACGTCGTCCTGGCGTGGGTGGTCGTGCTGCTCACTCCGCTGACCACCAGCGCGGGGGAGTGGCTGGAACAGCGGGTGCCGCGCAGCGACCTGGTCCACCGGCACGCCGAACTCGGCGACTCGGCGATCTTCTACGCGCTGCCGATCGCGGTCCTCGCCGTGCTCGTCTGGTGGCGGCACCGGGAGGCCACCGCCACGCCGGGCGGCCGGGCGTTCCTTGCGCCGCGCTCGGCGGCCGTCACCGGGATCGTGACCGTGCTGGCGGTGGCCGCGGCGGCAGCCGGCGTCTACGGCATGTACCGGATCGGCGACTCGGGCGCGAAGGCCGCCTGGACCGGCGGCTTCAGCACCACCGACACCGGGCGTGGCGACTGAACCGGAGCGATCCCTCAGGCGCAGCTCGCCGGGTCGGCGGGCGGGCTGACGGCGCCGACAGACCCGCCCTGTGACGAGTCGTAGCGGTACCACTTGCCGCTGCCGCCGACGTTCGTCGCGCAGATCCTGTAGGTGTCGGCAGAGGTGGGGACGTAGTACAGCTTCGTCTTGTCGGACAGCGTGATCTTCTCCGTCGACGAGCCGACCGCCACCTGGGGCGTGCCGCCAGAGCTGTTGTCGCCGGCGATCGCGGTGTCCGGGTAGGTGTTGCCCATCTCGGTGTAGGCCTCCTCGACGGCGGCGATGGCGCCGCGCACGTCCGACTGGGCCGCCCGGTCGGCGGTCTCGGCTGAGGCGCCCGTGTCAGCGGCGAGCTGCCCGGTGACCGGGAGCCCGCAGGATCGCTGCATCCGGCTCAGATTCTCGACGGCGGACACCGCTGTCTCCGCCATCCGCGCGGTGGTGGCGGAACCGGCTGTCGCGGTGTCATCGAAGCCGGCGCGGCGCAGGGCGACCATGGTCTGCACGGCATCGGCGAAGCCCGCGCCCGCATCCTTGAGGTCGCGGGAGAAGACGAGTCGCCCGGCGAGCGTGTGGATCCGCTCGGCCACCGCCGCGACCCTGCCCACGTCGTCAGCGTCATCCCCGGCGGCGCGGGCGAACGACTGCCGGTCACCGATCAGGCCGCAGAGCTCGGACTCGGCCGACGAGTTGACTACGGCCGCGATGGCGCCACCGGCCACCAGAACCGCCGCACCGATCGCCGCGACGACCACGGTGGCTCGGCGGGGGCTTCGTCCGCGGCTGGCGGGGGATGCCGTCCCGGCCGCGACCACCGGCTCGCCGATCGCCGGTTCCACGACCGGCGGCGCGGGCGGCGCCGGCTGGACGAAGCCGGTCCACTGCTGCCCGTCCCACCACCGGAACGTGGACGTGCCGCCGGGGTCGGCGTACCAGCCCGCCGGCGACGACCCGCCGGTAGCTGCCCCGGCGTCGCCATGGGTCAGGGAGGCGTCCAGCAGCTGCGGCGGATCGTTGCTCATGGCCCCACCATCGGGCCCGGCGCCGGCGTCTTGAGGATCCGCCGCGACTGTCGGGTGCCGGAATCAGGCGCGGCGGCTCTCGCGGGCCGGTGTCCTCGCATGACAGGGCGGCGCGGTGGGACCCGATAGGAGACGGGTCCCACCGCGCGGCCGTGCCGTCAGCGCGAGCGCGGAAGCTTGCTCACGTCGTACGACCAGATGCCGCGGCCGTGCGTGGCCGCGTACAGCGTGCGCCCGGTCGGGTCGGTGCGCAGTTCGAGCGTCGCCGTGGTCGGCAGGTTGCGGCCGAGCACCAGCCAGGACCGCGCGTGCGCGGGCCGGTAGAAGACGGCGTTGTCGGTGGCCGCGACGAGCCCGCCGCCGCGGACCAGTTTGACCGCGTCGGCCGGGATGTCCGGCAGGTTGCCGGAGATGTCGGTCCAGTGTTCGCCGGCGTCGGTCGACTCGAAGACGTGGCCGATGCCCGCGCCGGGGCCCTCGGTCCAGCGCCGGGAGAAGCCGTTGATCGCGACGACCACGTGGTTCGGGTTCGCCGGGTCGACGTCGAAACCGGAGACGTATCGGTTGGGCAGGTCGGGCAGGGCGAGCTGGTGCCAGCCGGTGCCGTCGGTGTGCCCGACCGCGATGCCGCGGGTGAAGCCCTGGTTGTTGCACGGACCGCACCAACCGGCGTAGACCAGGCCGCCCGAGGTGGACACGGCCGTGGCGGTGTGCCCGGCGCCCAGGTCGAACAGGTTGGTCCACTCGGCACCGGAACGGATCGCGTAGCCCTTGGTGTTGAGCCAGACGTGCCGGCCGCCGGCGACCCAGACCGTGGCGTCGCGCGGGTCCTGGTTGAGCGGGGCGATGAAGCGCGCCTCACCGGTCTTGTTGTCCGGCGGTGCGACCTCGTAGCTGGTGGCCTTGCTGCGGTCGGTGGTCCAGGCGCCGTCGTTGACCGCGCAGTTGTTGGTCACCCACACGTCGAGGTAGACGTACTCCTCGGCGATGTTGCAGCCGTTGCCCGGGTCGACGATGGTGTCCCCGCCGTCGCCGCCGAAGTTGGAGCCCATCGCCCGGTCGCCGGGGCGCAGGATGGACTGGCCGTTGTCCTGCAGGCCGCCGGAGACCGCGAGGCCCTTGCCGTCGCGCCCGACGCCCACCGAGTAGTACTGCAGCACGTCCATCGAGCCGTCGTTGAGCGGGGTCCAGTCGGTGGCGTGCCCGGCGGCGTCGGCGGCGCCGCGGACGGGCCGGCGGAAGGTGCCGCCGTCGTCGCCGACCACCACGTACGTCCTGCCGTGGTTCGATCCGATCGTCACCGAGTGCTGGTCGGCGTGCACCGTCTGGTGGCAGTCACCGGTCTGCTTGCCCGGGTCGATCGACCAGCAGGGGAAGCCGAAGTTCCAGTACGGGCCGGGCACGGTCCAGTTCGCCCCGCCGTCGGTGGTCTCGAAGACCTCTTCGAGGCCCAGGTACACGTGGTTGGCGTCGGTCGGGTCGACCTGCAGGAACTGGTTGTACCAGGCCTGGATGCCGGGCATGTAGCCGGGATCGGTCAGCGCCGAGCCGGACGCGGCCAGCTTGTGGTAGTCCGCCGACAGCGTCCACGGCCCGAACGGCGAGCCGGACGCGGACACGTAGATGCCCTGCAGCGCGCTGTCCGGGTTGGTGGTCAGCTGGGTCGGCGACTCCTCGATGGCGTAGTACCGGGAGCCGTCCGCGGCCGCCGCGAAGGTCACCGTGCCCACGTTCGCCGCGTCCGAGGCGATGTCGCCGGCCAGCGTGGTCCGCTGCCAGACGCCGCCGACGCGGGTGTAGAAGCCGTTGTACGTGTCGCCGCTGCGCCACCCGGCCGCGATGACCACCTTCGACGGGTCTTTCGGGTCGGCGGCGAAGTCGTTGACAATGTTCTTGTACGGGGCGTTGGCGTCGCCCGCCTGCGCGCCGCCGGGCAGGAAGTCCGGGTTCGGCACGAACTCCTGCTTCCACGGCCCGGACAGCTTCTTGATCGAGTGGCTGAACGCCCCGCGGTTCGTCGCCACCCACGCGGTGTCGCCGAAGATCCGCAGCTTGCGGATGATCGTGCTCTCCAGCTCGGTGCCACCCACCCGGTCCCGGGTGGTGAAGCGGCCGGTCCGGGGGTGGCTCAGCACGTAGACACCGCTGCCGACGAACGAGGTGGCGCTGGTGTTGCCCTCGCCGGTGGCCCACCACAGCCGGCCGGAGCGGTCCAGCCGCAGATCGCCGGTCGACGGGGACGGGACCCGCTCGGCGATCGGCTGCCAGTGGCCGCCGCCGGTGCGGGACCGCCAGACGCCGCCGTTGGCCGCGCCGGCGTACACGAAGCCGTGGTCGTCGGCGGCCAGGCCGGTGACCCGGCCGGTGACGAAGCCGGCGCCGCCGGAGGAGTTGCTGTTGACGTCGCGGTAGCGGGGGTCGTCGGAGTTGTACGGCCGGTCGGTGACCTGCTGCCAGGTGCCCCCGGTCGACTTCAGCGACCGCAGCTGCTGCCAGGCGGCGGTGTAGGCGCCCGGGGCGACGATGCCCGGAGCGGATCGCGCCTCGGCGTACTGCTCGGCCTGTTCGGCGATCTCCTCCGGGTCCTCGCCCTCGTCCTCGTCGGCCTTGGCGGATCGGGAGCTGAACCCGGCGTGCAGCGCGGCCCGCTGCTGGGCGGCCTGCACGTGACGCTGGTACGGCTCGGGCCGTGGTTGGCCACCGGGCGCGGCCGCGGCACCGGACGGGATCAACCCGACCACGGTGACCAGCGCCACGCTGGAGATCAAAAGCTTGCGTTGTCGAGGCGACACTGCCTGAACCTCCCCATAGGACACATTCACCTGGGAAATCTTCAGGAGTCGGGGGAGATCCGCAACGATTCCGATCAGTGCATGAGCGCATCGAACAAACCGGCACAGCGGTCGATCTCTCCCATTCACCTACGAAGGGTAGGAGGGTGATCGCCGTTTCGTCCGGCGGGTCCGCGGGCACACCTCTCGGTGACGCACCAAGGAGGTGAACACCGCGATGAGCGACTCATTGCGTACCGGGACGCCGGGCACGGCGTCCACAGCCGACCTGGTCAGCCAGGCGGCCGCGCAGATCTCCACGCTGGTTCGCGACGAGCTGGCCCTGGCCAGGGCGGAACTGACCGAGAAGGGTAAGCGCGCCGGTGTCGGCGGCGGGCTCTTCGGCGGCGCCGGCGTGCTGGCCCTGTACGGGCTCGGCCTGCTGCTGACCCTCGCCGTCGTCCTGCTCGACCTGGTCCTGCCGCTGTGGCTGTCGGTGCTGATCGTCGCGGTCGTCGTCTTCGCCGCGGCCGGCGTCGCCGCGCTGCTCGGCAAGAAGAAGCTGGCCGAGGCGACGCCGCTGGCCCCCAAGGCCGCGATCGACAGTGTCGAGGCCGACGTCAAGACCGTGAAGACCGCAGCCCAGCGAGGACGGAACCACTATGACCAGGCCTGACGTTCCCGCCGATCCCGACGACCTGCGGGAGGAGATCCAGCAGACCCGCGCCGACCTGGGCGCCACGGTCGAGGCGCTGGTCGCGAAGACCGACGTGAAGGGCCGCGCCAAGCAGGCCGCCAGGGAGAAGGTCGAGACCGCCAAGGCCAAGGCCGCGGAGACGGTCGAGACCGCCAAGGTCAAGGCCGCCGACACGGTCGAGACCGCCAAGGTCAAGGCCGCCGAGACGGTCGGGACCGCCAAGGTCAAGGCCGCCGACACGGTCGAGACCGTCAAGGCCAAGAGCACCGAGATCGCCGGTACGGCGAAGGACCGGATCGCCGAGGCGAAGAGCACCGTGGTCGAGCAGACCAGCCCGGCGACCCGCCGTGCGGTCCCGCCGGCCGTCATCGCCGCGGCCGCCCTGCTCGGCGTGATCGTGCTGCTCCTGCGCCGCCGCCGGCGCTGAGCCCCGCCGCACCCGGCCGGCACGGCGCCCGCCGTGCCGGCCGTCGTCGCGGGGTAAGGTTCAGTTCAGGTGTGCCGGGAAGTCTGGTCGGCGACTGTCCGCCGTGCCCGCTTCCCGAGGAGCTCCGTGTCCGCACCGCCGTCCCGCCCGCGTCGTCCCCTGTTCGGCCGCGGCAGCTGGCCCGAGGTCAGCCGGATCGGAGACATCCTGCGCGCCGAGACCGTCGGCGGGGCACTGCTGCTGTGCGCCGCGGTCATCGCCCTGATCTGGGCGAACTCGCCGTGGTCGGCCGCCTATCAGGCGCTGGTCGCGGCCCGGGCCGCGGTGCCGGCGCTGCACCTGGATCTGACCCTCGCACAGTGGGCGTCCGACGGTCTGCTGGCGATCTTCTTCTTCGTCGCCGGCCTGGAGCTGAAACGCGAATTCGTCGCCGGTGACCTGCGGGACCCGCGCCGGGCGGCGCTGCCGGTGGCGGCCGCGCTGGGCGGGATGGCGGCGCCGGCGCTGATCTACACGGCGGTCAACGTCACCGCCGCCGGCGGGGTGCCGTCCGGGTGGGCGGTGCCGACCGCCACCGACATCGCGTTCGCGCTGGCCGTCCTCGGGGTGATCGCCACCCACCTGCCGGCGGCGCTGCGCACCTTCCTGCTGACCCTCGCCGTGGTGGACGACCTGCTGGCGATCGTCATCATCGCGGTCTTCTACACCGACGCCCTGCATCCGCTGCCGCTGCTGGCCGCGCTGCTGCCGCTGGCCGGTTTCGCGGTGCTGGTGCAGCGCCGGGTGCGGGCGTGGTGGCTGCTGCTGCCGCTGGCCGCGGCCACCTGGGTGCTGGTGCACGCCTCCGGGGTGCACGCCACCGTCGCCGGGGTGCTGCTCGGCTTCGCGGTTCCGGTCGTGCGCCGCGCGCAGGGGCCCGGCCCGGGCCTGGCCGAGCATTTCGAGCACCGGTGGCGGCCGCTGTCGGCCGGGGTGGCGGTGCCGCTGTTCGCGTTCTTCGCGGCCGGGGTCCCGCTGGCCGGCGCCGGCGGGCTCGGCGCCACCCTGCGCGACCCGGTGACTCTGGGGATCGCCGCCGGCCTGATCGCCGGCAAGTGCGCCGGGGTGTTCGGCGCCACCTGGCTGGTGCAGCGGACCACCCGCGCCAGTCTCGACGACGGGGTGAGCTGGTGGGACGTGTTCGGTCTGGCGCTGCTGGCCGGCATCGGTTTCACGGTGTCGCTGCTGATCGGCGAGTTGGCCTTCGGCGCCGGCAGCGTGACCGGCGAGCACGCCCGGATCGGCATCCTGGCCGGCTCGGTGACCGCGGCGCTGCTGGCGTCCGTGGTCCTGCGGCTCCGCAATCGACACTACCGCCGGCTCTGCGCGGCCGAGGCGGTGGACACCGACGCCGACGGCGTTCCGGACGTCTATCAGCACGACGCTCACCCCGAGGTCTGATCTTTCGCGGGCCGGCGCAGGCGACTCACCGGGATCCCGGTGATCGACCTGGACGGCTTCCAGGCGGTCACCCGACATCTGCGCCCCGGCGTCCGCGGCCGCACCGCGGTCGGCCGAAAGGCCCGAGGTCGTGCTCTGTTCGCCCGAGGGTCGGCGGCAGGCATGGACATGTTCATGATTTTCGATTGATATGACTCCGAGCGGTCGGCGTGGCGCCGGCCGGCAAAACGGAGGATCACACGTGCGCACTCACCTCAAGCGCGGGGTCGCGGCGGTCACCGGGCTGGTCGCCGCCGTCGCGGTGACCGGCACCCCGGCGCAGGCCGCCGGATCGGGCAGCAAGGTTTCGCAGACCACCACGGTCGGCATCCACAATACGTACGACCCGGCCACCTTCGCCTACCTCGCGCAGGCGCTGGACCAGCGGCCCGGCCTGATCGAGCTGGACGTCTGGCCCGACGTGATCACCCGGGAGTGGAAGGTCAGCCACAGCAACCCGCTCGGCAACGCCAACAACTGCGTGGCGGCGACCAGCGCGTCCGGGCTGTACTCCGGCCGCGCCAACAAGAACCTGGAGTACTGCCTCGACGACATCCGGCTGTGGCTCGCCGCGCACCCGGACGCCGGCCCGCTCGTGCTGAAACTGGAGTTGAAGACCGGCTTCAGCGGTCGCACCGGCCAGGGGCCGGCGCAGCTGGACGCGGCGATCGCGGCGCACCTGGGCGCGGCCGTGTTCAAGCCCGCCGACCTGCTCGGCTCGTACGCGTCGCTGGACGCCGCCGCGAAGGCGAACGCCTGGCCGACCCGGGCCCAGCTGGCCGGTAAGGTGATCATCGAGGTGATCCCGGGCACCGTCGAGGAGGGCAACCCGACCGACACGCTGTGGACCGACACCGAGTACGCGAGGTATCTGGCCTCGCTGAAGGCGGCCGGCACGCTGAGCCGGGCGCAGATCTTCCCGGCGGTGCACAACGCGGCCAAGGGCGACCCGCGCACCCGCTACCCGGACACCTCGCTGCGCCCGTGGTTCGTCACCTTCGACGGTGACGCGAACACCTACGTGACCGGCGGCATCGACACCGCCTGGTACGACACCAACCACTATCTGCTGGTGATGACCGACGTGCAAAACATCGCCCCGGTGGTCACCGCCGGCGACACCGCCGCGGCGAAGGCCCGGGTGGCGCAGGTCGCCGCCGCGCATGCCAGTGTCGCCTCCTCCGACTGGTCGTCGATGCCCGCCGTGGACGCGATCGTGGCCGACCGCGGATAACCGCCCGGCGGGCGAGCAGGGCGCGGAGACGTTAATTTACGAGCATCTCCGGCAGTGATCCACCGACCTCACTGGAGGACCTGTGATCGTGTCCCGCATCCCACGCGGCGCCCTGCTCCTGGCCGCCGGCCTGCTCACCGCCGCCACCGCGGCACCCGCCCCGACCCTGGCCGCGACATCGTCCCCGACGGCGGCCGCGCCGAGCGCCGACGTGGCCGGGCCGGTCATCGACGAGAACTTCGCCGATCCGGACGTGATGAAGGCCGGCCACACCTACTACGCCTACGCCACCAACAGCGACGGCCGGAACATCAGGTGGGCCACCTCCACCGACCTGGTCGGCTGGACCGTGCAGGCCGGCGACGCCCTGCCCGCGCTGGGCGCCTGGGCGGACCCGACCTGGACGTTCCCGCCCGGCGGCGCGGGTGATCACGGCGTGTGGGCGCCGGAGGTCTTCGCCGCCGGACCGAAGAGCTTCGTCATGTGGTACACCGCTCATGACCGTACGTCCGGAAAGCAGTGCATCGGGGCCGCGACCGCGACGTCGCCGGGCGGACCCTTCGTGCCCCGCGACGCCGCGCTGGTCTGCACCCCGGAGATCGGCGGCGCGATCGACGCCTCCTCGTACAGCGAGAACGGTCGCCGGTACATCCTGTGGAAGAACGACGGCAACTGCTGCGCGCAGGACACCTGGCTGCATCTCCAGCAGGTCAGCGCGGACGGGCTGCGCCGGATCGGCACCGAAACCCGGCTGATCAAGCAGAACAAGCCGTTCGAGGGCACCCTGGTGGAGGCTCCGACACTGTGGAAGCACGGCAAGACGTACGTACTGTTCTACTCGGCCAACTTCTTCGGCAACGGCAGCTACGTGAGCAGCTACGCCACCTCGACCAGCCTGGGCGGGCCGTACACCAAGGCCGAGGCGCCGCTGATGACCACCGACGCGTTCGCCGGCTCGGTGCGCGGCCCCGGCGGCCAGGTCGTCGCGACCGGCCCCGACGGTCACGACCGGATCCTCTTCCACGGCTGGGACGCGACGTTCACCTACCGCGCGGTGTATTCCCAACGGCTCGACTGGCTGGGCGACCGCCCGGTCGTGGCCGGTGCCAAGATCCGCTATGAGGCCGAGGACGCCGACTTCACCCGGGCGAACGCCCGGTACGCCGTCGGGGGCGCCAGCAACGGGGTCGTGGTCGGTGGCATCGACTTCGCCGACAGCCGGGTCACCTTCACCGTCCGCGTGCCCCGGGCCGGCACCTACCGCCTGTACACCCGGTACGCCAACGGCTCGGACGCCGGCGCCGCCAGCCACACCCTGACCGTCAACGGGGCCGCGGCCGGGACCGTGGACTATCCGGTCACCGGCTGGGACAACTGGCAGACCAGCGAGCGGGAGGTGACGCTCCGGGCCGGGACCAACACCGTGGCGTACGGCAAGGGCACCAACTATGCCGAGCTGGACGCGATCGACATCGCCTGAGCGACCCGGAAACATGTTCGGGGGGACCGCTGTTGCACATCACGTGGTTATCAACTTCGCGGTTCTCGGGGATTCGATCGCCTACGGTCAGGGGGCGTCGCGGGCGGCCGACACCGTCGCCGCCCGCCTGTCCGCCGACCTGACCGCGGCCGGGCTGGCGCACCAGACCCGGAACTTCGCCGTGCCGGGGGCGCGCAGCGCCGGCCTGACCGCGCAGCTCACCGCGGCGGTTGCCTGGCCGCCCGACCTGGCGCTGATCATCGTGGGAGCCAACGACCTGACCCATCTGGTCCCCGCGCCGGAGGCGGCCGCGCAGCTGGAGGCCGCGGTGCGCGGGCTGCGGGCGGTCGGCGCCGAGGTGGTCGTGGCGCCCGCGCCCGACCTGAGCGTGGTCCCGCGGCTGCCGGCCGAGATGCGCCCCGCGGTCCGGGCCGCCAGCACCCTGCTGCACGACGCGCAGGCCGGCGCCGCGCGGGCGGCGGGGGCGCACGTGACCGGCATCGGGATCAGCTCGGCCGCCGGGTTCGCCGCCGACCCCGGCCTGTTCAGCGCCGACCGGTTCCACCCGTCGAGCGCCGGCTACGCGGTGATCGCCGACGCGCTGGCACCCACCGTGCGCGCCGTCGCACGAAGCCTGGCCGTCGCCCGCTAGCACGCCCCGCCCGGCTTGAGCGCTGCCGAATCCTGGCCCGGTCGGAGCGCCATCTCCCAAGACCGAACCGGCTTCCTGTCGATGGTGAGCCGCGCGGCGGCAACCCGCTTGTGATCCGGCCAGTTCACCACGGCCAGGGTTAACGGATAAGAGCTGAGGGTGATGGCGTCTCACCACGGATTTGACTAGTGACCGAGTATCAGCTGGTCAAGCGGCCTTCGTCGGTGTCGACCACGAAACACGCGCAGTCGAGAATTTCCAACAGCGCGGCCCTGACACGCCGGATTCCGTCCGCGTCCACATCCAGATACAGCTGGCAGTCGCGGTGGAAGCCGAGGGCCGATGCGGCCCGTGGGTCGAACTCCAGGGTCAACCGTCGGCCGATGAGAGTCCACGCGCCTGGCCCTGGCGCAACCGTCCCAGCGCCGTTGATCACCTCGTCCACCCAGCCGTCATAGCGCAGCCGGACCAGCATCACGTGGACGCCCGCAGCAGCAAGGCTCAGCGTGTGCTCTCTATCGGTCTGCCAAACGTCGATCCGGTCGACACGCAGCTGGGTGCTGTCCACGTGCGGACCGTACTGCGGCGTCTACCGCTGCGCGAGGGCAATACGACAGAGCGCGCGCGCTCCGCGGCTACGCTTCAGAGGTACCGCGGAATGATGTGACCGAAGGCGATGCTACCGGCCACAGTCAACTGAAACACCGACTCAATCTGAACCGACAAGCTTGTGCGCCGGTAGCGGCTGACCCAGCAGCGGTGTCCCGCATCCGTAGCGCTCCTGGTAGATGTCCGCGATCATCCTGAGCAGGGTTGGGCAGTCCCCGGTGTAGGACGAACCGTGCATCACTGCGAGAGTGACGGGCTCAAGGTCGGCAAGGCGCCGGTAGGTTGTCAGCACCGCCGGGCCTAGCGATGTCTGGTGGAAGAGGTCCTCGGCGGCGATGATCGCTTCGAACGGAGCCTGGTCCGTCACGGGCGGCCCGTCGCCGAACTGGGTGCATAGGTCGCCGAGGAACAGTGTGCGAGTCTCCTGCTCGAACAGCATGTGCGACTCCCAGTTGTGCGGTACGTGCGGCGTGGGTAGCGCGATCAGGCGCCGTTGCAGTGTGGCGCCGCCGATGTCGAGGGTCTCTCCATCCGCCAGCGGCCGGGGATCTCGGTCGCAGAGGTCGTTGAGCGAAACCTGGCAGCCGAGATCGCCGTGGACGACCTGTGCATGCGGAGCGACGGCGAGGAAGTTGTTGACCGCGCCACACTCATCGGCCTCGACGTGCGCGAAGGAGATCCAGCGCAGGCGCTCCACCGGCATGATCCGTTCAATCGCCTCCTTCACCAGCGGGAAAAGTTGACGCATGCCGGTGTGATACAGCAGCGGCTCCTCGGCATCGACCAGGAATTGGTTGAAGGTGAATCCTCCTGGGGCGATATCCGGGATGCACGTGGAGATTCGGTAGATCCGGTCGCTGATCTGGTCGACGCGTGTGCGCATGGTTGTCTCCTCTCGTGCCTCAGCGTATGTGCCTCGCGGGCCGCCGACGCTGCTTCCGCGCGGTTCTCCAGCGCGGCCGGAACCAGCTCCGCTGCACGACCAAGTACGTCGTTGTACGGGCCGACCATCATCTGGAAGAGCCCGGCCTCGAGCCGGCCGAACTCCAGGGCTGCCGCCTCAGGCCGCCGTGTCGGAGATCCCGCAGCGCTGCGCGGCGAGCAGCTCGTGCAGCCGGCCGACGGGTGCCGGGCGGGCGAAGTGGTAGCCCTGGGCGAGGTCGCAGCCCAGCTCACGCAGGCGGTCCGCCTGGGCCTGCGTCTCGACCGCCTCGGCCAGCGTGCTCAGGTCCAGGCTGCGGCCCAGATCCACGATGGTGCGCACGAATGCGATCTCCCGCGGGCCGCCGTCCGCGATCTGCTGCGAGGTGAAGGAGCCGTCCATCTTCAGGATGTCCACCGGCAGCTCCCGCAGGTACGCCAGCGACGAGTAACCGGTGCCGAAGTCGTCGATGGCGATCCGGACCCCGCGGTCGCGCAACTGCTGCAGCTGCGTGATGGTGGTGGCGGCGTCGGTGACGGTGGTCACCAGCACGGTCTCGGTGATCTCGACGATCAGTGCCGCGCCGGGCAGGGCGGTGTCGGCCAGCAGGGTCAGCAGGCGGGCGGCGAACCCGGTGTCGCGCAGCTGATGTGCCGACACGTTCACCGTCACCGGCAGCTGGAAGTCGGTCCAGAGGCCCGCCAGGTCGGCGCAGACCCGGGCGAGCACCCACTCGCCCAGGACGATGATGTCGCCGCTCTGCTCGGCCAGCGGGATGAACCGGCCGGGGGAGACCGGCGTTCCGTCGGCCCGGGTCCAGCGCAGCAGGGCCTCGGCGGCGATGATCCGGCCCGTGGCGAGTTCGACGATCGGCTGGTAGTGCATGGCGAACTCGTCCGCGCCGAGGGCGTGCTGCAGATCGGCGATCAGGTCGCGGTTGGCGCGCCACTGGGCGTACTCCGCGGGGTTGAACAGCGCCAGGCCGTCGCCCTGCGCCCGGGCGTTCTGCAGGGCCAGGTCGGCGTCGCGCAGCGCGGTCGTGCCGTCCTGACCGGCGCCGACCACGACGGCGCCGACGCTGGCCCGGACCCGGCGATGGTGCAGCCCCGGCACCGGATACGGCGCGGCGACCGCCGCCCGGAGGCGTTCGGCCAGCCGGTGCAGCACCCCGTCGGCGCCGTCGGCGAGCACCGCGAAGGAATCGGCGTCGAGCCGGGCCACCAGGGCGTCGCTCGGTGCCGCGGCCCGCAGCCGGTGGCCGGCCTCCACCAGCACGGCGTCGCCGGCCTTGTGCCCGAAGGCGGCGTTGATGTCGCGGAACCCGTCGAGGTCCAGCACGAGCAGCACCCGGTCGTCGGTGCCGCGGCGCTCGAGCGCACCCTGCAGAGCCGCCCGGTTGCCGAGCCCGGTCAGCGGATCCAGGTAGGCCCGCTGGTTCAGGGCGGCGCCCAGCTGCGCCAGCCGGCCGATCAGCAGCACGGACGTAGCGCAGCCGAGGAACAGCGGCACGACCAGCCGCCACGCCGTGCCGGCCGGTGCCGCGCTCGCCGTGCCGAGGATGCCGAGCCCGGCCACGAGCACGGTCAGCACGACGTAGGTCGACAGCCTGAGCCAGGACAACGGCGTGGCGTTGCGCGGCATGCTGCCGGTGCTGCGCGCCATCGACGGATGCAGCGCCGCCGCGCCGATCAGCAGATACGTCGAGACCCAGCCGACCTGGATCCAGCCCGGCGGCGCCGACGGCCGGTGGAACAGGACGGCGTAGTAGGTGATGTCGGTGGTGGCCCACAGCGTCGCCGCGCCGACCATCAGCCGGTACGCCGCGGTGCGCACCCGCGACACCACGACCACCCGCACGGTCAGTGCCAGGATCAGCAGGTCGATCCCGAGGTAGAGGAGGTAGCTGGCCAGCCGCAGTCCGCCGAAGCGCCCGCTGGACAGCAGCGGTGTCACGACGAGCGCCCAGACCACCGCGCCGCCGCCGGTCAGCGCGATCGCGGTGTCGATCAGCCCGTCCCGGGAGCGCCCCGGTACCCAGCAGTACACGCTGCTGACCAGGAGCCCCATCGCCACCAGGTAGCAGAGGTCACCGAGAGACGGAAACCGGGGTATGCCGGCCGGGGTCATCATCAGCGCCCAGACAGTGTTGGCCAGCACCGAGACGCCCACCGTGCCGACCAGCAGCCACCAGGGCCGCGACCAGACCGGCCGGTAGCGGTGGATGCCGGTGACCAGCGCGGACAGGACCCCGACGGCCACCGCCATGTACAGCCACATCAGCAGGTGCACCGGCGCCAGCAGGATCGCGGCGACGACGATGACGCCAAGACCGAGATACCAGCGCAGCACGGCAGCGCTCGGGTCTCCCGGCTTGTCATGATTCGTCACCCGATAAGAACAGCACGTTCCCGCGTCCGGAGCCGCCACTTCGCCCCGGCAGGTCAGGTGCCCAGACGCATCACCAGGGCGGCGGCCAGCGCGCCGGACCGGGTCAGCCGCAGGTCGAGCTCGTCGGCGAGCCGGCTGGCCAGCCAGAGACCACGGCCGCCCTGGGAGTCCGGCGCGGGCGCCACCGGCCCGACCCGGACGTCGCCGCCGGTCGTCGCGTCGTTGTGGACCTCGCACACCAACGCCGTCGCGGTGGTGCGCAGGGTCAGCTCGCCGCCGCCCCCGCCGTGCCGCACGGCGTTGGTGAGCAGCTCGTACACCGCGATGGTGAAGTCCTCGACACGCTCGGGGGAGAGCCCGGCGGCCCGCGCCGCCGCCTGGACGGTGTGCCGCAGGCCGCCGATCGTCTCCCCGGTGAACGGCACCCGGACGTCGACCCCGTCGGTGCGGTGCGGCGGACGGTGCCGAACGACGACCAGGGCCTGGTCGTCCTCGCTGGCGCGGGCCGCGGCCAGTACGGCGTCGGCGACGTCGTCGGCGCACGCGTCGGCAGCCGTGCCGGCGAGCACGGCGTGCAGGTCGTCGACACCACGGTCGTAGTCGCTGTGCCGCCGCTCGACGAGCCCGTCGGTGTAGGCCAGCAGGGCGGCCCCGGGCACGAACGGCACCGAGGTGACCGGAATACCGCGGTTGACCAGTCCCAGGGGCGGTGTGCGATCGGTCGCCACCGCCGTCGGCGGGTGCTCCGGGCCGAGCAGGACGGGGTGCGGATGGCCGGCCCGGACGATGTCGGCCCGCTGGCGTGCCGGGTCCAGGACGAGAACCACGGCGGTGCCCCAGAAGTCGCGTCCGACCAGCGTGGTGAACCGGGCGAACAACTCCTCCAGCGGCACCTCCAGCCGGATCAGCGTGTTGATCACGGTGCGGAGCTGCGCCATGTCGGCCGCCGCGTCGATGTGGTGGCCGACCACGTCGCCGACCACCACGGCGAAGCGTCCCTCGGGCAGGTTGATCAGGTCGTACCAGTCGCCGCCGAGTTCCAGGCCGGAGAGCGCCGGCCGATAGCGTACGGCGATGTCGAGCTCCGCCGGCACCACCGCCGAAGCGGGGTGCAGGCGCGTGGCGAGCCGCGTGATGAGCTGGTGTTCGGTGGCGACCAGGCGGGTTCGTTCCAGGGTCTGCTCACACAGGTCGGCGACCGTGTCGAGCCGGGCCAGGCCGTCGGTGCCGAACGGCCGCCGATACGGCCAGCCCAGTCCCAGCGCGGCGACCGTGCGGCCCTGCGAGTCGTGCAGCGGCAGGGCGACCGTGCTGACGATGCCGTGACCGGCGACGATGTCGGCCACGGCCGGAAACCGGTCGCGGTACGCCTCCCGGCCGGGTAGCACGATGCGGCGGCCGGTCCGGATCGCCTCCACGATCGGCTGCGGATCGTCGAGGCGCAGGCCGGTGTACGCGGCGGCCAGCGCCGCCGGCAGGTCGCGGTGACACATCCGCAACCGGTCACCCTGCTCCCGGACCAGCAGACCGCACAGCGTGGTGTCGAGGGCGGCGGGAATCGTCTCCAGCATCACCGCGATCGCCTCGTCCGGGGTGCGGGTGACGCTGAGCCGGGCGGCGAGCGTGGCCATCCCGGAGGCGGCCGTGATCAGCTCGGCCCGCTGCAGCGCCTGACCGCTGAGACCGGCGACGGTCTGCAGCACGTTGCGCAGCTCGTCGATCTCGACCGGCCGGTCCCAGCGGATCAGCACGGAGCCGGCGACGGTGCCCGCCTCCAGCGGCACCGGCATGACGAACGCCGCGGCGTCGTCCGGCGCACCGGCCGGGTCGCTGGCCGGGATCCAGGTGGCCGAGGCCGCCTCGACGACGGCGGGCAGCAGCCCCTCCACCGTCGCGGTGACCGCCGCCCGGTCCGTCGCCGTGCTCAGCGCCCCGGCGAACCGGGCCAGCCCCTCGGCCTGCCGGAGGGTGCGCTGCCGGTCGGTCATGTCCCGGGCCACGACGGCCAGGTACGGCGTGGTCTCGGTGTCCCCGGCGACCGTGAACGCCTGCAGATCCACCTCGAGCGGAGCACCGCCCCGGCCGGTGGGCAGCGCCCGGGCGGTGTGCCGGCGTGGTTCCCGGGCGGTCTCCCGCGGCTGCAGCGGCTCACCGATGAGGTCGGTGAGCCGCTCGGGCGCCGCGGTGCGATCGGTCATCCGCAGGCCGGCCGGGTTGACGTAGCGCACCGAGCCGTCGATGCGGGCCACCGCGATCAGGTCACCGGAGCGTTCCACCAGGGCCCGGAACAGCCGCGACTCGGCCTGGGCGGAGCGCTCGGCGGTCAGGTCGGCGGCGTAGGCCAGCCAGCGCAGCGGCGCCCGGTCCAGCGCGACCACCCCGATCAGCACCGGCACCCGGTGGCCGTCGGCGTGCCGGTACTCCTTCGGGAACGCGCTGCTGCGCCCGGTGGCGGCCAGCTCGGCCAGGGACCGGCGGTCGGCCTCCGCCCACTCGGGCGGGGTGAGGTCGGGCCAGCGCAGCCGCCCCTGCTCCAGGTCGTCGCGGGTGTACCCGAGCATGCTCAGGAACGCGTCGTTGGCCTCGAGGATCGCCTCGTCGACCCCGCCGAAGACGGCCAGCACGTCGGTGGTCAGCAGCCGCTCGAACCGGGTCCGCTGCTCGCCGAGAGCCTGCAGCAGGCGGGTCCGTTCGGTGACGTCGACGATGGTGAAACCCACGCCGACGTCCTGGTCGGAGCCCGGGATGCGGATCGGGAAGTAGCTGGCCACCCGGTGCCGCACGAGTGCCGACTCCGGCTCCGGCGCGGTGAACTCGACCCCGGTGACCGGCCCGTCCACCATCACCCTGCGCATCAGCTCCTCGATCCGCCGGCCGGTCTCGCCCCAGAGCTGCGAGGGACGCCGTCCGAGGTGGTCCCCGGCCGGCAGGCCGTTGATCCGGGCCAGGGCCGGATTGATGTGCCGCAGCCGCAGGTCCAGGTCGGCCCAGCCGATCCCGACCGGCGCCTCCTGCAGGATGGCGTCGATGATCGCGGTGGTGCGGCGGACCGCGACGCCGGCCTCCACCTGACTGTGGACGTCCGTGATGGCGCCGAGCCACTCCACCACCACGCCGTGCTCGTCCTGGATCGCGGCCGCCCGGCCCACCACATGCCGGTAGGCCTGGTCGCCGGCACGCCACAGCCGATACCGCTGTTCGAGCGGGGCGGTCCGGCCGGGCAGCCCGCGAAGGTCCCCGGCGACCCGGTCCCGGTCCTCGGGATGGATCATCGCCAGCCAGCCGGTCTCGCGGTGCTCCGGCCACGGCTGCCCGGTGTAGCCGGCCAGGGCCGGCTGCTCCTCGGTGATCGCCCCGGACGCATCGTGTGCCCAGACGACCGTGTCGGTGGCCTCGACCAGCGACCGGAACCGGCGCTCGGCCCGGATCTGCGCGGCGCGCGCTGCCGCCGCCGGCTCCCGCGCGGCGGGCCGGTCACGCATCGCCGGGTCGGCGTCGCTCAACGTGCGACCTCCGCCCGGCGTCGAGATGACGACGGCATCGTACCGTCCCCGGCTCCGGCCGATCACCACCGACGGCCCGGGTGGCCGGAGCCCGCCGGGTTCCGGGTGGTGGTGGCCGGCGTCAGCGCACCGGATGCCCATGGAGCCCGGCCCGGGACGGGGAGTCCGCGGACCGCCCGGTGGGAACGGTGGCGATGAGTTCGGCCAACAGGGCGATCCGTGGCCGCACCGAGTCGAGATCGATCCATTCGTCGGTGCTGTGGTCGTCGCCGCCGACCGGCCCGAGCCCGTCGAGCACCGGGATGCCCGCGCCCGCGATGAGGTTGGCGTCGGCGCATCCGCCGGTGCCGGTGAAGGACACCGGCACCCCGGTCGCGGCACCCGCGGCGCGGGCCGCGTCGAGCAGCGCCGCGTCGGTGCCGTGCCAGGGCGGGGTGGGCGCGATGAAGGCGACCGACGCGCTGACCCCCTCGACGTACCGGGCCCGGGCCAGATCCTCGATCTGGCGCAGCGTCCGGCGGAAGGTGTCGTCGTCCGAGGCGCGGACGTCGACGAGCATGTCGGCGCGGTCGGCGATCACATTGGGCCGTTCGCCGGCCCGCAGCACACCGACGTTGACCGTCACGTCCCGCCCGGTGTTGTTCAGGCGCTGCAGGGCGACGGTGAGCCGGGCGGCGGCGAGCGCGGCGTTGGCACCCCGGTGCGGTTCGATGCCGGCGTGGGCCGCCCGCCCGTACAGGGTGATCTGAATGTCGGTCATGCCCTTGCGCGCGTTGACCAGATCGCCGTTCTCCCGGGCGCATTCCAGGCAGAGCGCGACATCGCAGGCGCCGGCGAGCTCGGCGAGCAGGGCCCGGCTGGCGGGTGAGCCGATCTCCTCGTCCGGGGTGGCGACGTAGACGATCTCGGCGAAGGTGTGCCGCCGGTCCCGCTGCAGGGCCTGCACCGCGGCCAGGCCGGCGAGCAGGCCGCCCCGGTCGTCGGCGACGCCGGGCCCGTAGGCGCGGTCACCGCGGATCGCGAACGGGCGCCGGGCCGCCTCGCCGGGCGGGAAGACGGTGTCCAGGTGCCCGGCGAGCAGGATCCGCCCCGTGCCGGTGCCGCGGATCCGGGCGACGAGCACGTCACCGTGCGGGTCGCCGGCGACGTCGACCGGATGCCGGGTGGTCGTCATCCCGGCCTGCTCGCACCAGCCGGCGAGCAGGCCGGTGACCGCGGACAGCCCGGCGAGGTGACGGGAGCCGGAGTCGATGTTGACCAGGGTCTCCAGGCGCTGCAGATAACCGGGGTCGGGAGGGGTCACGGTCACCGGATTCTCGACAGGAAGGCGCGGGTGCGTTCGTGGCGGGGGCTGCCCAGCAGGTCGGCGGGGGTGCCGGACTCGACGACGGTGCCGCCGTCGAGCAGCACGATGCGGTCGGCGACCTCACGGGCGAAACCGATCTCGTGGGTCACCACGATCATCGTCATGCCGTCCGCGGCCAGGCCGCGCATCACGGCCAGCACCTCGCCGACGAGTTCCGGGTCGAGCGCGGAGGTGGGCTCGTCGAAGAGCATCAGCTGCGGGTCCATCGCCAGGGCGCGGGCGATCGCGACGCGCTGCTGCTGGCCGCCGGAGAGCTCCGCGGGGTAGGCCTGTGCCCGGTCGGCCAGGCCCACACGGTCGAGTAGCTCCAGCGCGCGGGTCCGGGCCTCGGCGCGGCGGTGCCCGCGCACGTGGATCGGCGCCTCGACGATGTTGCCGAGCGCGGTCAGGTGCGGGAACAGGTTGAAGCGCTGGAAGACCATGCCGATGCCACGGCGCCGGTCCGCGATCTCCGCCGGCCGCAGTTCGTGCAGCCGGTCACCCTGCTGGCGGTAGCCGACCAGGTGACCGCCGACCCACATCCGGCCGCCGTCGATGGTCTCCAGGTGATTGATGCAGCGCAGCAGGGTCGACTTGCCGGAGCCGGACGGGCCGAGCAGACAGCACACCTCGCCCGGGGCGACCGTGAGATCGACGCCCTTGAGCACGTCGACGGCGCCGTACCGCTTGACGATGCCCTCGGCCCGCACGGCGGGCGGTGCCTCGGTGACAGTGGTCATCGCGTGATCCCCCGGTTGGTGGTGGTGACGCCGCGCCCGAAGCGGCGTTCGACAAGGAACTGGGCGGTGGAGAGCACCGACACGATCGCGAGGTACCACAGGGCCGCCACGATGAGCATCGGGATGACCTGGTAGTTGGCGGTGTAGATGCCCTGCACCACGGTGAGCAGGTCGCTTCCGGCGATGACCGACACCAGCGCGGTGGACTTCAGCATGGTGATGGTGTCGTTGCCCATCGGCGGGATGATCACGCGCATCGCCTGCGGGAGCACGATCCGGCGCATGGTCAGCCGGGGCCGCATGCCCAGCGCGTACGCCGCTTCGAGTTGTCCGCGGTCGACCGAGAGGATCCCGGCGCGGATGACCTCCGCGGCGTAGGCCATCTCGTTGAGCGAGAGGGCCAGCACGGCGGCCACGGTGCCGGTGATGACGACGCTGGTGGGGCGACTCCACAGGATGTCCCCGGAGAACGGCACCGTCAGGGTGAGGGTGGGGAACAGGGCCCCGAGGAAGCCGAAGAAGATGATCTGTACCAGCAGCGGTGTGCCGCGGAACACCCAGACGAACAGCCACGACACCGCGCGCAGGACCGGGTTCGCGGACAGCCGCATGATGGCGATCGCGGTGCCGCCGGCGGTGCCGAGCAGCTGCGCGACGACGGTCAGCCACACGGTGGTCAGCACACCGTGCAGGATGTACGGCTTGAACAGGTACTCGCCGATCACGTCCAGGCGCAGGTTCGGGCTGCGCAGCAGGGCTTGCAGAAACGCGGCCAGACCGGCGACGGCCAGCACGGCGGCGACCCACCGTCCCGGGCGGCGGAGCGGGACCACGCGCAGCGGTGTTCCGGCGACGCTGGCCGCCGTGGCGGCATCGGCATCGACACTCATGGCGAGCCTCCTTCACTGCGGCGGGCGCCGCGCCAGCGACGCCCCCGCGGGTCGACGGTCAGTTGATCGGCTGGTTGACGGTGATCGTGGCGAGCCCGATCGGGGCCTGCTTCCACTGATCGAGGATCTTGCGGTACGTGCCGTCGCTGATCAACGACTGCAGCGCGGCCTGGAAGGCGGTGGCCAGCTCGCCCCGGGACTTGAGGAAGCCGAAACCGTTCGGGCTGGCCAGCCATCCGTTGGGCGCCGCCGGGTCGTCGGCGAGGGCGACCTTGCCGGACAGCTGGGTCACCACGTCGGTCAGGTTGACCCGGGTGGCCGCGACCACGTCGACCTGACCGGCCAGCAGCGCCTGCACGGCGTCGGTGTTGGCCGGGTACTGACTGATCACGATCGGCTGTCCCGGGCAGGAGGCCTTGCTGTACGCCGTCAGATTGTCGACCTGGTTGCTGGCCTTCTGCGCGCCGACCCGCAGGCCGCACAGGTTCGCCACGGTGGACACCTGCTTCGGGTTGCCGGCGGTGACCAGGAACCCGGTGCCGGAAGCCGTGTAGTCGACGAAGGTGGCGACCTGTTCGCGTTCCCGCTTGTCGGTGACGCCGCCGGCGATGGCGTCGTACTTGCCGGCCTGCAGGCCGGGTACCAGACCGTCGAACGGCTGCTGCTGGAACGTCGCCCGCAGCCCCAGCCGGGCCGCGGCCGCGGTGAACAGGTCGTAGTCGAGGCCGACGAAATGGCTCTGGTCGCCCTTGGTCTTGAAGTCGATGAAGGGTGCGTAGGGGGCGTTGGTCGCCACCGTGATCGAGCCCTTGGCCCGGGCGTCGGCCGGAACCCGGGCGGCCAGCGCCGGGTCGGTGGTGACCGTCCCGGCGCCGGCGATGGTGACCGTGACCGGGGTGGCGGCGGCCGACCCACCGGTGGTGGCCGTGGACGGGGTGGAGCCACAGGCGGTCAACAGAAGGGCGGTGCCGACCGCCGCCAGGACGGCGGTCTGTCGTGGGTATCGGATTCTCATGTGTCCTCCGCATGCCTTGCTGGGTAAGCGGCACTGTAACGGAGGATACAGATGATGTGAAGTTACAGATCGATGTAATGAGCGTCAGAGCAGAGTGAACCGCCGGCTGGCCTCCTCGATGCGGGCCAGGCGCTCCCCGGCCGGGGCGCCCAGCCGGTCGATGACACCGGCGATCACGGTCTCCAGCACGGCCAGAGCCGGCACGAAACTGTCGTATGCCGACGGTGAGTCGACCGGGCAGGCCAGGACCGCCTCGGCCACCGCGGCGATGGGGGACAGCCAGCGGTCGGTCACCAGGACGACCCGGGCGCCGGCCTCGGTCGCCGCGCGGGCCAGCGCCAGCGACCAATCCTCGTACCGGCGGAAATCGAAGATCACGAGCAGGTCGCGGCGGCCCACGTCGACCAGCGTGTTGGCGCGTTCGACCGCCCCCGCCGGCAACAGCCGTGCCCCACCGCGCACCTGCATCAGGTGCAGCAGCAGGTATTCGGCGAGCAGCCGGGAGAACCGGCCACCGGCCAGGGTCACCGTCAGTTGCCGGTCGGCCAGCAGCCGGACCGCGGCGTCGAACTCCGCCGGCGGCGTCTCGGCCAGCGCGGTGGCGAGCACGCCGGGCAGGATGGCGGCCGCGCGCTCCAGGGCGCCACCGTCCGCGGCCGCGGTGGAGCGCCCGGCGCTGTAGGTCGTCAGGGGCGACACGTCGCGTTCCGTCAGCTCCTGGCGCAGCGCCTTCTGCAGCTCGGGGAACCCGGTGAAGCCGAGGCGGCCGGCCAGCCGCAGCACCGTCGGCGCGCTGACGCCGGCCCGCCCGGCCAGGGCGGCAACCGTCTCCAGGCCGGCCTGCGGATAGGCCGCCAGCAGCACGCGGGCCACCTTCCGCTCCGCCGGGCTGCACTCGGCCCAGCGTGCCCGGATGAGGCCGGCGACGCCCACCGCGGGGCCGAGGTCTTCGTTCGGGGTCGACATGGGATCAGCCTAAACGGGCCGGCACGCGGCGTTACATCGGCGGCGATCCTCGGCTCAGCCGTAATCGATGTTACATATAGACGAATGATTCGCGTGGCCGTAACGTGCCTATCCACATCGCATCGATGTCGGCCACCGCGCAGCGGCCGGCCGCCGCCCTCTGGAGGTTTGCATGGTCACTCGTCGCACCCTGCTCGCCGGCTCGGCCGCCGCCGCCACCGCAGCACTCACCGGCACCCCCGCGGCCGCTGCCGCGCGTCCCGCCACCGGCCCGCTGATCCTGGCCGGTGGCGGCCTGGCCGACGACAACGCCGCTGTCTACGGGGAGATCGTCCGGCGGGCCGGCGGCGCCGGGGCCTACATCGGGGTGCTCACCGCCGCGTCGGTGCCGCCCAGTCAGGATCCGGACGCCGGCACGCCCGACGCGTCCAACAGCGCCGCCAACGGCGAGTTCTACCGGCGGTTGCTGCTGTCGTACGGCGCCGGGCGGGTCGAGTGGATCCCCGTCGACCTCGACCATGTCGGCGCCGCCGACGATCCGCAGCTCGCGGCCCGGGTCGCCACCATGACCGGCTTCTTCTTCGGCGGTGGCGACCAGTTCCGCTACGTCACCTGCATGATGCACGGCGCCGCGCACACCGACTCCGCCGTGCTGGCCGCCATCCGCCGCCGGCATCGCGCCGGGGCGGTGATCGCCGGCTCCAGCGCGGGCGCCGACATCCAGCAGGGACACGACATGGTCACCGGTGGAGACAGCTACCCGGCGCTGCGCGACGGATCCACCGCCGGCTACTTCGACGACTCCAGCGTGTCCGGGTACTGGCCCGCGGGCGGCTTCGGCTTCTTCACCTCGGCACTGCTGGACACCCACTTCAACGCCTACGGCCGGCTGGGCCGGGGCATCGTGCTCGCCCGCACGGTCGGCCGGCACCACCTGGTCGGCGTGGATCCGGACACCGCCTACCTCGTCGAGCATCCCGGAACCGCCCACGAGTGCGGCCAGGTCATCGGGACCGGCGGGGTCAACGTGATCGACCTGTACCGCGACGTCCGGTGGAGCTTCCTGACCGCCGGTTACCACTATCAGCCCGGCACCGGCCGGATCACCCCGCCGCCGGCGGTGCGCCCGCTGCGGGCGGATCCCGCGCACCGCGGCGTCCCCGACAACAACGACATCTTCGGCGACCATCAGCAGCTCAACCTCGCGCTCGCCCTGACCGCGGCGGACACCCGCCGCGCCGTCGGCTACACGGCACAGAGCGACCCCCGGTTCGCGGTCACGCTGACCAAGGGACACGACTTCCGCGGCTACACGCGGGACGGACGCACCGCCGACTCCTTCCTCGACCTCACCGTGGCGATCTCCGCCGTACCGGCCTGACAGGAGGCCCTCGATGACCCTCACCACGCCCCTGCGGCGTCGCCTCACGGCGGCCGCCGCCCTCGGCGCCCTGCTGTTCTTCGGCGGCGTGCATGCCACCGCTGCCCAGGCGGCCGTCACCCGGACCCGGGCCGGCAACCAAGCGGACGTCTCCCGGACCGGATGGAACGGTCCGGCGTTCGTCTTCTCCGGAGCCGGCGCGATCGTGCCGGCCACGTTCACCCGAGCCGTCACCGCGATCACCGGAGGCGCCGGCACCATGGACGTCGTGGTCCTGGCCGACGCCCCGCCCGGTTCCGGCAGCGCCACCCCGGAGTGTGATGCCGTCCTGGCGCTCGCCGGTGTCAACGCGTGCACGACCCTCGTGCTGACCTCGGCGCGCGACGGCGACGACGCCGCGGTCAACACCGAGATCCGCAACGCCGAGTTCGTCTACTTCGCCGGCGGGGACCAGTGCGCGTACGCCGCCTGGAAGAGCACCGCACTGCGGGCGTCGGTGCAATCGGTCGTGGCCAAGGGGGGCGGCGTCGGCGGTGGCAGCGCCGGCACCCACATCAACAGTGACATCGTCTACGACGCCTGCGGTGGGAGCGTCACCTCGGCCGAGGCGCTGGCCGACCCGTACACCGGCGCCGTGACCTTCACGACCGGCATGTTCAGCTGGCCGCACTACGCCGGCACCATCAACGACTCGCATTTCGTGACCCGCGACCGGATGGGACGCACCATGGCCTTCGTCGCCCGCTCCCTCAAGGACGGCCTGGTCACCGGTGGTAAGGCCTGGGGTGTCGGCATCGAGCAGGGTGGCTCGCTGTTCGTGGATCGGGCGGGCCTGGCCACGCTCGCCGGTGCGGACGCCTACATCGTTCTCGGCGACCACGCTCCCGAGCAGGCCGTCGCCGGGCGGCCGCTGACCTACACCGGCTTCAAGATCTGGCATCTGACCGGGGGCGGCACCTTCGACTTCGCCAACCGGCCGACCTGTGGCTATTACCTGCGCAGCGTCACCGCCGGGGTGGCCGACCCGGGCCTCTACAGCGGAACGCCGATCGCGGACTGCTCGGGCGGCGCCGGCGCGGTGACCGAGACCGAGCCGAACGACTCGCGGGGCACCGCCAACGACCTCAGCACCGGGACCTACCCGCTGACCGTCAGCGGCTCGGCGAAGTCCGCCTCGGACCGCGACTACTTCAAGCTCTCGCTCACCCAGAATCAGAAGGTCACCGTCTCCTGCTCGATTCCCGACCAGTACGACGCCGACCTGTACCTGCTGGACGGCTCCGGGGCCGGCCTGGCGCGCTCGGTGAACGACGGCAAGGGCGCCGACGAACGACTCACCTATACGCGTACCGCCACCGGCGCCGGCTCGTACTACCTCGACGTCGAGGCCTACAGCGGATCCGGCACCAGCCCGTACGCCTGTGCCGTCGTCAAGGGCTGAGGCCCTTCGTTGCCGGAGCAGGGGGAGGGGACTACAGTGGCCTTTAAGTGAACGATGATCGTTCAGTAACGGGGTGGTCGAAGGAGGCTGCCGTGGGACCGGGTGTGATCATGGTCGGGATCGACGGTTCCGAGTCGTCCCGCCGGGCCGCCGCCTATGCGGTCGGCCTGGCGCGCCGGGAGGGCGCCCGGCTGGTCGGCGTCTACGTCCGGCCGCCGGCCGGCGCCATGGTGTCGATGGCCGACTCGTCCGGCACGGTCGCCGCCACGATGGTCGCCTCGCAGGACGCGGTGGTCTCCGAGTTCCGCGACACGCTGCAGCAGGAGCGGACCCGGCTGGGCGTCGACATGCAGATCGTGGTGCGCGACGGCGACCCGTTCACCGAGCTGTGCCACGCCGCCAGGGAGTTCTGGGCGGACGCGGTGATCGTGGGCCGTTCGGAGCGCCTGCTGCACCGGATCGCCGGCTCGGTCGCGCAGCGCCTGGTCCGCTGCGGCCGCTGGCCGGTGACGGTGGTCCCCTGAGGGACGACGGTCAGGCCGGCGCGCGGAACAACGGCCCCGTCCGGGCCCGCCGATCCGCGACCGGGCTGGCCACCGCGTGCAGCAGGAAGTCGACCAGCTGGCGGGCGTGGCTGCCGGCCTCCTCGGCCAGCGCGGCCCGCCGGTCGGCCGGGGTGGTCATGGCGTGCATCATCGCGCCGCCGATCAGTGTCTCCAACAGCAGACTGACCGAGACCGTGCCGGGCAGCTCGCCCCGGGCGACGCCGCGGCGCACGATGTCGCGGGCGGCCTGGATCTGGGAGGCGCGCATCGTCCGGTAGTGCTCGGCGACCTCCGGGATGGCGGTCTCCAGGTTGAGCCGCATCGCGGCCCGCCCGGCCGGGCCGGTGTAGAGGCCGAGCACCTGGGTGGCCAGCTCGACCAGGTCGCCGTGCAGGGTGCCGGTGTCGACATCGCCGACCCGGACCAGCCCGGTGGTCAGCGCGTCGGTCAGCAGTTCCTCCTTGCTGCTCCACCGCAGGTACAGGGTGGCTTTGCCGATGCCGGCGCGGCGGGCGACGGTCTCCATCGCGAAACCGGCCCAGCCGGCCTCGCCGAACACGTCCAGGACGGCCCGGGTGATCCGCCGGTCCACCTCGGGGTCGCGGGGACGGCCGGAACCGGCGCTGCTCATCGTCTCGGTCCTCCCCGTTGCGCCACGTTCCCGGTGAGAATACCGCCGGGCCGGCGGAACGATGAACGTTCACTTGTGGCGGTTCTCGTCAGGTGTGGCCCCGGGCGGCCGATGGCAGGACCATGTCGATCGATACCGCCGGGATCGCGGACGCCGCCATCGAGGCCGCCCTGGTCGTGCTGGAGGAGACGCCGCGCCAGGATCTCGACCCGCGGCCGACCCTGGCCGAGGCCGGCCGCCTGGGCCGGGCCGCGCTGCGTGGCGGGCGCTGCGACCTGGGAATGCGGGCGCGGTTGCTGGAGGCCGACGCGGTGAGCCGGACCGGCGACGTGGCCACCGGCGCGCGGATCTTCCAGGAGGTGAACCGGTGGGCCGTGGAACACCGGCACCCGCGGCTGCTGGCGCTGAGTCACATCCGGCTGTCGCTGTTCTACAGCCACCTGGGGGACACGGTCGTCGCCCTGGACCACGCGATCCAGGCGCAGCAGGCCCTGGCCGCGATGGGCGCCGAGGCCTCGCCGATGCTGCGGCTGCGCGGCACCGTGCAGCTGGCCAACGTGCACGGCGACAACGGCGACCACGCGTCGGCCCGGGCCCGGTACGCCGAGGCCGAACGGATGTCCGCGGGGCAGATCGCGGCCGGCCGGGTCGACGCCCGGGTCCGGATCACCGTGCTCAACAACCTGGCCTACACCGAGTACGAGGTGGGCGACATCGACGCCGCGGAGGCGGCCGCCGACCGGCTGCTGGCCGCCGCCGCCTTCCACGGGCTGGACCTGGACCACAGCGGCGTGGACACGGTGGCCCGGATCCGGATGAACGCCGGCCGGCACGCCGAGGCGATCGCGCTGCTCGAACCGCTCGTCGCGGTGGAGACCGACGACGCCTTCAGCGAGCTGAACACGACGGCGAGCCTGCTGCTCACGCTGGCCGAGACGTACCGGCGCTGCGGCGACTATCCGGCGGCCGGCGCGGCGCTGGATCGCTGCCAGACCCTGGTCGACCAGCGCGGCCTGCGCTCGGTCGGGATCGAGCTGCTGCGCGAACGGTCCGAGGTGCTCGCCGCGTCCGGCCGGCACGTCGAGGCGTTCGAGGTGCACAAGCGGTTCCACGCCGCGGCGATGGCGGCCCAGTCGGCGGAACGTGACGCCCGCGCCCGGACCCTGCACGCGCTGCACCAGTTGGACGAGGCGACCGGTCTGCGGGAGATGGCGCTGCGTGATCCGCTGACCGGGCTGTACAACCGGCGCTACGTGGATGCGGAGCTACCGCTGCTACTGCACCGGGCCGCCGAGAACGGCGAGCCGCTCGCCGTCGCGGTCGTCGACCTGGACCACTTCAAACAGATCAACGACCAAGGCTCCCACGAGGCCGGCGACCGGGTTCTGCGCGAGATGGCGACCCTGCTGACCGCCGCCGCCGGAGCCGGGGGCTCGTTCACCGCGCGGCTCGGCGGGGAGGAGTTCCTCCTGGTGCTGCCCGGGGCCGGCGCCGCCGAGGCCGCCGAGCGGATGACGTTGCTGTGCGAAACCGTCCGCCGCTTCGACTGGCGGCCGATCACCGGCGACCTGCCGGTGACGGCCAGCATCGGGATCGCCGTCGCGCCGCTGGGCCGCGCCGGGTCCGCCGAGCTGCTGCACGAGGCCGACAGCCGGTTGTACGAGGCGAAACGTTCCGGCCGTGACCGGGTGGCCGCCTGAGCCGCGAGCTCGGGCCGCCCGCACCGGGTGTTCAGCGCGGTCGCTTCGCCACATCGGGGATCACCCGGAGGATCCGGTCCGGTCGGCGGGAAGGTCGGTCGTGTCAGAGCCGGCCGGCCCGGCGCGGCAGCCGATCCAGGACGGTGGCGCCGAGCAGGATCAGCGCCATCACGCCGCCGTAGCCGAATTGCCGGCTACGCGCAGCCGCCTCGAGACGCGGCCGGCACCGCGGTCATTCAGTTGTCTCTGCTATCTGCAGAGCGCCGTTGATCAGGGAAGCCGTCCAGCCGTGTGACTTGTAGTGCCAGGTCGGGTCTGCGGCCTCCGCGGCCGCGAGCCATGCGCAAGCGCGATCAAGCCCGCCTCCCGTCGTGAGAACAGCACGGGCCTGGGCGCGAACGCCGCTAGGAACGGCATAGAGCGCGAGCACGCAGCGCGACCGCTCGGAGGTCCCACGCTGCAGGAAGTACGTGTTGCCCATGTCCCGATAACGGGTCGCCCGGAGCAGGAGGGGGTCCGTCGTGGCGCCGCCGTGCATGATGAAGTCCAGCGAAAGCAGATGGACGCCAGCGGCTCGCAGCGTTGCTTCGACGGTGGTTCGCCCGACCGGATACGACCAGCCAGCCTGCAGCTTGTCCCGGTCGTAGCTGTCCCACAGCTCGTCCGTCACCTGCGCAACTGTACCGGCGGACGGAGACCATCGGCGGAACACCGCACCTGGGCTAGGCCCGCCAGGGTCGGGCACCGGCACGTACGGCGTCGAGGCAGGCGCAAGCCTGGGTCAGCCGAGTAGGGCTTTTGCCACGGAGCGGCCGGACAGCCAGGCGGTCTGGACCCGCGGGCGGCCGAACGCATCGCCACAGAGCCAGACCCGGCCGTCCACGGCATACAGGGCCTTGCCGGGCTCGGGCTGGGCAAAGGTCCAGCGGTGCACGCTCACCTCCGGCTTGGCCGAGAGACCGAGCAACTCGCCGACGGCCTCGGCGAGGATCGGCCCGGCCGCCTCGGGCGCATTCAGGTGCCTGGCGGCCAGTTCTGCGGTTGAGTGGGCGACCAGGACCGGCGCGCCGTCGCCGCGCCGGTCGCCGTCGTCGCAAATGGTGGCGAGTATGGGATGGTCGTTGACGAAGGCGCCTCGCAGGTCGTCCCACTCACGCAGCGGGTAGCGCAGAACGGCCACGATCGCCGGATGCCAGGTCTGCGCGGCCGCGGCCGCCGCGATCCCCGGCGGTGGGGCCAGCCGCAGAGCCTGCGGGCCGGGCATGGCGAGCACCACCGTGTCGGCGTCGGCCGGCACTGCGTCGAGCGGGGTTGATAGACGTATGTCCAGCCCGGCGGCGAGGTCGGTGGCCAGCGATCGCAGGCCGTCGGGAGCAGCCCAGCGGACCGGGCCGGTGGCATCCCGGCCGCCCGGGTAGACCCGGAAGGACTCGGTCCACGGCCGGGCGAGTCCAGCGGCCTGCCAACCGGCGACCTGGGCGGCGAAGTCCGGGTCGTCGGCGACGAGGTACGCGGCTCCGATGTCGGCATACCGGCCGCCGTAGCGCTTGCTGGCCAACCGTCCGCCGACGACCCGGCCGCGTTCGACGACGCGCACACTGGCCCCAGCGTCCGCCAATGCTCGCGCACACGACAGCCCGGCGATCCCGGCACCGACCACGACAACGTCCACGCTCGAGACCTTACCGAGCACCCGCGCTTCAGACTCGGGACCGCCGGCGTTTGATAAACCGTTGAGCAGAATGACCGTCCCTGGTTGGTCAGCGTCATTGTCCGCTCCACCGTGGGAAAGATTTCCAGCAGCTGGCGGTCGGGTCGTCACGGCGTCTCGGCGGCCAAGTCTCGCAATCCATCCGCGGCAACAGGCACTGAGCCATACCGAGACGCTGGGGTCAACCGGTCCAACGAACGATCGGTGCGACCCGCCTCTGCAACGTAGGGCGGGCAGTTAGCCGGCTCTCGACGCGACGAGCCGCTGCCCTCGGGCAACGGCTCGTCGAAGGTGATGCTGGTTGCGGCGCTCAGGCGCGGCGGCCGTAGAGGCCGGCGACGGCGCCGACGCCGAGCGCGGCGAGAACGACCTGGATGAGCAGCTCGATCCAGTCGATGCCCTTGGTGTCGTTGACACCGAGGGCGGAGGCGATGAAGGTTCCGACGATGGCGGCGACGATACCGATGACGATGGTCAGCCAGATCGGGATGTTCTGCTTGCCGGGCACGACCAGTCGGCCGAGTGCGCCGATGATCAAGCCGATGATGATGGCGGTGATGATCCCGGAAACGTGCACGTCGAGCTCCTTGGTAAGCGGGGGTCGTTCGCACCGCAGCATGCCCAGACGACCCACGCGGTCAAACCTGCGGTGACCACAATGATCAAGGCACTCGCTCTGTCAGCCAGGAGAGTCCCCCTCCACCGAAGCATCGTGTTCAGGGATGGGTGATCCATCGATACGTCGCCGGCCGGAAAATGCCTTGTCGCGTGGACCACCGTCGATCGTCCGAGTGGCGGAATGGCGTCCGGTCGCCGCCGGGCGACAGTCCCGCATCGCATCGCATGGCGTCAGCGGTTCAGGAGGTTCGGGCCGGCTCGGGATGGAGAGCTCCGACGGCCGCGGCGCCCAGGAGCAGGCCCAGGGCGGTCGCGGACAGGATGCGTACGCCCGTGGTGTGCAGCAGGCCGGCGCCCGGCAGCAGCGGGGTGACCGTGAGCACCGGAAGTGCCACCGCGGCCGCCACGGACCAGAACAGCAGTGGACGCCGCTCCCGCACCGGCGGCGCGCCGTGCCAGCGGCGGATCAGGCGCCGCCGGCCGATCACCAGCAACAGCACCGTCATGGTGACCGCGCCGACCGCGTGGCCGGGGAGTTCCACCGCCGGCATCAGTTTCTCCAACCCGTCGAGGGCCAGGTGGCTGGCCGCGCCGATCAGGGCCGAAAGCACCGTGATCCACCAGGGATGCGCCGAGCTGCGCAAGGCGCCGTAGTCGCGCAACGCGAGCCGGTCGCCGCCGGGCAGATGGGCGGCGACCACCGGGACGGCGCGGCGCACCAGGAGACAGCCGAGCAGCGTGACCGGCAGACACCACAGCACCAGGCCGCGCACCTGGTGCGACAGCGGCCAGACCGGCAGGCCGCTGCCGTCCAGCGCATAGGCCACATCGGGTGCCGCCGAGCCCAGGGCCAACGCGACCCCGTCGAACCATCCGGGCCGCCACAACTTCAGCGGAAGGACAGCGGCGGGATGGGTGGGAAAGGTGATCGGCACCGCCCGGATCGTAGCCGTGCGGCCCAAAACTCTGTGTCAATCCACGGGTCGGTGGAACGGGGATCCACCAATGGATTCTCCTCCGGTGGATCCGCCCGGCCGATCGTTGCGCAGCCTGGCGGTATGCGAGCGAGACTGCTGATCCTCACCGTCCGAACGGCTACGTGGTCAGGACCGTCGCGGCGGAGTGCCGCGGCCACAGCGCTGAGGCCGAGCGTGACGCGGTTCGGACAGACCACCAGGAGCGGTTGACGTGCTGGCTCATGCCGCGGTCCGGGGGAGTCGGTAGAGGGCGAAGTCGGCGACCGGGACATATCCGATGCGCTGGTAGAGAGCGTTGCTGGTGGGGTTGGTGGCATCGGCGAACAGGACGACGTCGGTCGCGCCCGCGGTGAGCGCGGCTCTGCTGACCTCGACGGTCACCGCGCCGGCGTAGCCGCGGCCCCGGTAGTGGGCCGGCGTCCAGACGGGGTCGACCCGGACCATGCCGCAGACCATCGAGGTCCAACCCGCCATGGAGACGGCAGTGCCGTCCGGGGTCTCCCAGAAGGTGTAATGCTTGTCGCCGAAGCGGCTGGCGGCCCAGTCTCCGACATCGATCATCTGGATGGACCGGTCTTCGCCGACGGCGGCGCAGAACTCACGGCACCAGCGCACGACGTGCTCATGGTCGCGCGCGTCGGCGGTGCGCCCATGACCCTCGGCCGGCCGCCGTGGCGGGGTCAACCTGTCGAGACGGTAGAGCGGCGTCCGTGCCACCAGGAGCGGGTCAGCGCCGGTGTGCCGGTTCCAGGCTTCGGCGAAGGCGGTGGCGGTGTCATGCTCGGCGTGGACGGCGTTCAGGGAATCGCCGCGGGCGGCCAACTCGGCGGCAAGGGTGTCGGACTGCTCGCGGGAGACGCCGGTGAGGGTCAGAAGGCCGAAGGGGCGCAGCCGGTAGAAGAAGGCGCGGACCCCGCCTCCCGATTCCAGCCAGCCGAACACCGCGCCGGCCCGGTCGGCCGTACGCGTCCGGAAGGTTTCGATCCGCGTCAGCGGCATGGTGTGCAGCGCGGGGCGCGAACGCAGGAAGTCTCCGGCGTGGACGAGGAAGTGGTCGACGTCTTCGGTGAGGTGCCACCCGGCTGAGTGCATGCTTGATGATCGTCCCGTGGTCATATGCGGATCAGTGCCTCCTCGGCCTGACGGGCGATGGCGAGCGCGCCGGTCGACCCGGCGATCCTGCCCGCTTCCGCCGCCGCGGTCATGGCATCGTCCCGGCGCCCCTGGGCAGCGGCGATGTAGCTCAGTCCGACCAGGTTGGCCGCCACGCCGGGCAGAAAGTCCACCTCTCGTCGCAGCCGCGTCGACTCCTCCAGGTGCTCTCGCGCGGTATCCAACCGGCCGGCCCGATGCTCGGCGATGCCGAGATGCCGAAGTGCGTAAGACAGGCCCAGCCGGTCGCCGGCCTGCTCGGCGAGCTCGCGCGATCGATGAAGTGCCGGCATCGCGGCATCATCGTCGTCCCGGATGAACTGATGGAAGATCCCGATCCAGAGCAGTGCCTCAGCGGCACCGCGGCTGTCGTCCAAGGCCTCGTAGAGTTCTGCGGCGCGGGCGAAAAACGCCAGTTCCTGCGGATCTTCCTGACCGTCCCGGAGGAAGCGGCCGTGCGCGAGTCGTCCACGCGCCAGCGCAAGGTCAGCTTCGACACCGTCGAGTTCGCGCTCCGCGATCGGCAGTCCACTGCCGTCGCCGTCGAAAGCCATGCGTTCGTAGAGCTGCCGTGACCGCTCGATGCGACTGTCCATGCCCAGCCCCCGCTGTTGTGCCGATCGATGTGTCGTCGACCTTAACCACCATGCGGACTCCATGCCCGGGGAGGGAACAACCCGGCGGACCGTCCGCGGCAACCCGGTGACACCGGAACGGGGTCATCGTTGCCGGGAACCGTCCGGCGGGGGACTGGAGACAACTCAGTGACCGCAGTACTCGCAGCGTTGACCCGGCCGGCTCGGTTGATCCCCGCCGGTGACCTCTTCGACGGCGGTGACGAGCGGGCGGAGTTGCTGGACGGGGTCGCCGCCCACCTGGCGGAGACGTTCGCCGCGCGGATCGCCGCGGTGACGCTGGTGCTCAACGATGCCCGGGTGCGTTCACTGCTCGGTTAGAGCTTTCTGGCACCATCGGTCGGGTGCGATATGTTCCCGTCACACCGTCCGGTGCCCGCGCCGCCGTTCTCGAGCTCGGTGCCGGTGATCCGGTGCGCGTCTGGATCGGCGGGCTCGGGTCCGCCTCCACGGTGGTGTTCGCCCCGGTGACCGGCCATCCGGATCTGGCCGTCGCGGGTCGTCACCTGCTTGTCGACCTGATCGGCAGCGGGTGGAGCGATCACGACGACACGTTCGGCCACACCGTCGACGAGCACGCGGCGACCGTCGCCACGGTGCTCGACGCCGTCGGGGTGGCCGGGGTGACGCTGGTCGGGCATTCGCTGGGCGGGTCGATCGCGATCAGTCTGGCCGCGCAGCGCCCTGATCTGGTGAAGCATCTGATCGTCGCCGAGCCGAATCTGGATCCGGGGGTCGGCACGTTCTCGGCCACGATCGCCGCCTTCGACGAGGACACCTTCGCCGCCACCGGGCACGGCCGGATCGTGGCCGCGTTGCGGGCCGAGCCGGGCGCCGTCGACCAGGAGTTCGCCCGCACGGTGGCCCGCTGGTCGCCGCGGGGACTGCACCGGACGGCGGTGTCGCTGCTGGCCGGGCGGCCGGCGACGTTCCGCGAGCAGCTGGCCGCGTTCGACGGCCCGCGCCGCTTCATCGGCGGTGAGCTGTCCGGGGAGGATCTCGGGCCGCTGCGGGACGTGGGCTGTGAGGTGCTGGTGGTGCCGGGCGCCGGCCACGTGATGATGGCCGACAACCTGGCGGGTTTCGTCGCGGCCCTGCGATGACCATTTCTCCTCGACCCTGGTGGCCACCAACGCAGCTCGGAGTAATGGATCAAAATGACGGCCCGGTCGGGTCTCGCCGGCTTACTCGCTCCAGCGCTAGTTGCCAAGGATAGCCGTTGAAGCCATCACCTCCGGAGCCCGGAGCGTGAGGCTCGAACTTTCCTGGTCCGAAAAGGACATCCACGCCTTCTAGTCGGAGTTGTTCGACGCTTCGGCGGAATGGTGTGCGGGCAGCGAAGGCAGTATTGACGAAGGGTAGGACGACGACGGGGATGCCGAGTCCAGGCGCTTCCGCCAGCAGGCCGAGAGCGTAGGTGTCGGCGACTCCTTGGGCGAACTTGTTGATGGTGTTGAAGGTCGCCGGGGCAACGATGATTGCGTCTGCTCTCGGACTCTTCGGCTCGTCCGGTTTGCGGTATCGACTGCGCACCGGTCGGCCGGTCTGTTCCTCCAGTGCTGGCACGTCAATGAAATCGAGCGCCGACGGTGTGGCGATGATCTGGACGGTCCAGCCCTCGTCCTGGGCGAGCGTGACCAGCTTGCCCACTTCACCGGCCGGGCCGGCGGCGCAGACGATGATGTAGAGAACCTTGCTGTCGGTGCTCATGCGGCGATTCCGTAGGCGTCGGCGAACTCGCGGGCTTCGCGGCGGACGGTGATCGGCGCGGTAGCGACCAGGTCGCCGACGAGTTTGTGGATCCGCGGGCGGCCGGTGATCTCCTCGGGGGCAATCTGGCCGGCGGCCCGCATGGTGTGGAGAGCCTGTTCGTGCTTGCCCCATATGAGAAACGCGCGGGTGACATCGAGCAGGAGCACGGCCTTGCGTTCGTTGATGGGCAACGCGTCCAAGTCGATGCGCCGGGCGAAGTCGATGGCAGTGCCAGCGTCGCCAAATCGCAGCGCTGCGTTGACCCGGTGGCAGAGCACGTTGTCGGGACCGAACGCGGTCCACATGTGGTTGCCCTCGTGCCCGAGACGGCCGCCGGCCTGCTCTGCCTCATCGAGGAGTTCGATGGTGGTGTGGCGGTCGGCGTTGTGGGCTGCTGCGATCGCGCCGCGGAGCAAGAGGGATCCGTAGACGGACAGGTCATTGTCGGTCGGCTGGGTGAGCACCGCGTCCATGTGCTGGGCGGCGCTGCTGGCGTTGGTGGCTGCGGCGCGGTGGTGGCCGCCGTCCATGAGAGCGTGGGTGATGATCCGGGCGCTGGACCCGATCATCAGCGGGACTGCGGTTTGCTGCGCGGTCTGGACGCTGCGGTCCGCCGCCAGCCACGCAAGTCCCTTATCACCCTGCTTGAGCAGGATTGAGGCGGCGACGTGGTACGCCTCGGCCGACAGCGCCTGAGCCTTGCGCTGCTGAGCGCCGTCGGTGGCGGTCAACGCGGTGCGCAGGGACCGCAGGAGCGGCGGCAGCATCGTGAGCACTTCGCCGTACTTGCACGCCTGGTAGACGCGCTTGGCGGCGGCGACCGTCGCGGATAGGCGGGAGAGGTTGACCGGGCCGGCGGCCGGCGTCGGCAACTCGGTGAGGGCTGTGGCCAGGTCGTCGGTGCCGCTGGTTGTGGGTTGATCGGTCGGCTCGGTCTTCGCCAGGATGGCGCCGAAGAGGGCGGCCCCGGTGAGGCCGACGAACTCGCGACGTCGCACGGCGTTGTCCTCCTCCGGTCGCGGATCTCTCTCCACGCTACGCGTCGGGTTGACCGTGCCCGTTGCGTCGGAGTGGGAACCATCCCGGGCCGAGATGCTGCGCGGCGCCAGGCCGAGCGTCATGCGCGCGGTGTCCGGTAGCCGGAGCCCGTCGGCGATGCGTTCGTAGACCTCCAGCGTGGTGACCTGCTGGCTTCCCGCCATGATGCTGCTGACCTTGCCCTGGCTCATCCCGATCAGGCTGCCGATCGCGGTCTGCGACATCCCGGCGTGCTGGCGCACCAAGCGGAACACGTGAGCAATGTCGCGCGACTGCAACGCGGTGAGCATGTCGGGCCGGTTCCAGGTGGAGCCGGGAATTTCGGACTTCAACGGCACGTCCCTCCGCCAGGGCTTCGACGTCTCGTGATCCATCGTGGCCTGCCGATCGCCTATCCCGTCAAGGGATACCGCCGCGGAATGGGTTGAAAGGGTATTGCGGCCGACCCTTTTACGCATGACGAGCGATCAGATCAACGATCAGTTTGCCGGGTCGTGTCGTGGCTGCGAGGGCCGTGGTCGGCGGTTGGCCTCGCCGCGTCGGGCAGTGCGGGTCGACGAGAACACGGTTCGGCTTGTGCGCCGTGGCTGCCCTGACTATGCGACCACGGGTGTCGCGTCGCGGGTGTGGTGACCAGTGTCGGGCACGCTCGCTGCGTCGACGAGCGGGCGCATTCGTGGGAGGCGATGAAAAGTGGCTGACCTGTCCTTTGCTATAGACGACCCGCCGGCGCGTCCGCCGATGGAGTGCGGTGACGAGCTGATGTGGCACCTGTCCTTCCGACTGCTCGTCGATCACCGGCCGGATGCGGACGGCTTCTGCATTACCTGCATACCGAGTGAGTTCATCCCTTGCGTGGCGCGGCATCTGGCCGTCCGTGGACTCCTGGCGTCGTGCGGGGTGTCCGAACCGGGGCGGTTCGATGAGCGGCAAGCATGGCACCGCGTTCCGAGTGCGGAGCAGTGGCCGGCTTACCCCCGAGGCCATTCGAGAGGTGCGGTTCCGGAGGACTGCGGGGTTGCTCCAGGGCGTACGGGCCGACGATGTCCGCCAGTTCGTCAACCAGGTCTCGAAGGACATTGCTTCGCTGTATGAGGAGCTGGCCGCGGTGTACGCCGAGAACTACCGGATCAAGACCGCATTGCGTGACTGGCAGAGCGCGCAGGCAGTGCCGCCGTCGGCCCTTCACGATCAGGCCGACCGGTGACCAGGGCAGGCCTTCCGAACGGAGGACGGTGTGCATGAACGCCCGGCCTGAGTCCTCGAATGGGCCTTCGCCGCTCCGCCAGCCGAGGGCCGGCGACGTGGTCCGCCTGACCACGAAGGCGAGCGTGCAGTTCGCCGGCGCCTGCGCGATGGTCTTCCGGATCATCCGCGTTGATCCGCGGGAGACGTACGCCGGCTGGGTCTGGCTGATCGGGTACTCCATCGACGCGAGCGGCAGGGCAATCGAGCGTCGGGAGGTCTTCGTGCAGATCGCCGGGTTGGTCTACGTAACGACGCCTTGCGTGCCTCCGGCGGAGTGATGGGGTCGGATAGTTGTCCGGAGATGATGCGGTTCCGAACTCGATCGTCGTGCGCGCCGAGGTGGTCCGGCTCAAAGCCGAGCCGTTCGTCGAGGCGGCCCGGGTGATCGGCACCGGCAACACCCGCATCCTGCTCGTCCACCTGTTGCGCAACGCGACCCGCACGCTGCCGCTGATCGTCACCATCAACGCCGCCGAAGCCATCCTCACCCTCGCCGCGCTCGGCTTCCTCGGCTTCGGCATCGAACCGAACTCGGCCGCCGAATGGGGTTACGACCTCAACAAGGCGGTCTCCGACGTGACCGCCGGCATCTGGTGGAGGCCTGGTCGGCGAGAGCGGCTCCGGCAAGACCACGATCGGCCGGGCCATCGCCGGCCTCACCCCGATCACCGGCGGCAGCCTCACCGTCCTCGGCGCCCCCGTCCACCGGCGCCGGCGCTCCCCGGACCTCGGCTTCGTCTTCCAGGACCCGGCGACCAGCTTCAACCCGCTGCTCACCATCGGCGACTCGCTGGCCGAACCGTTGCGGGTGCACCGCCGGGACCTGGGCCGGCAGCAGACCGCCGCCCGGGTCGCCGAGCTCCTCGACCTGGTGGCCCTGCCCGCCGCGTACGCCCGCCGTTTCCCGCACGAGCTCAGCGGCGGCCAGCGCCAGCGGGCCAGCCTCGCCCGTGCCCTCGCGCTGCGGCCGAAACTGCTGATCGCCGACGAGCCGACCTCCGCGCTGGACGTGTCGGTGCAGGCCACCATCCTGGAGCTGATTCTGCGCCTGCACCGGGAACTCGGCTTCGCGGCGTTGTTCATCAGCCACGACCTGGCCGTGGTGGAGGCGGTGGCGAGCCGGGTCGCGGTGCTGCACCGCGGCCGGGTGGTCGAGGTCGGACCGACCGCGGACGTCCTGCACCACCCCACCGATCCGTACACGCGACGCCTGCTCGCGGCGGTCCCGGTCGCCGACCCGGCCCGCCAGGCCGCCCGCCGCCGGGTGCCACTCTGAGTAGGGTGCGGGGGTGCCGCAGCTCTACCACGTCAGCGACCGGGGCCCGTTCACCACGATGCGTCCGCGGCCCTCGCCGCCCGGCACCCCGCACGAGGGGCAGGAACTGGTCTGGGCGGTCGACGAGGAGCACCTGCCGCACTACCTGCTGCCCCGGCAGTGCCCGCGGGTGTGCTGGGCGGTGGGCGGGCCGCGGCGGGACCTGCTGTGCTCGCCGGCCGCCCGGGTGGTCGCCGTCGAGCACGGGTGGGCGTCACGCCTGCTCGCCGCCGGGCTGAACGTGCACCTGCTCGACCCGGCGGGGTTCACGCTGCTCGACGCCACCGCCGGCTACTGGGTGTCCGCGGAGCCCGCCCGGGTGACCGCGGTGCGCCGGGTCGACGACTGTTTCACCGCGCTGGCCGCCCACGACGTGGAGCTGCGGCTGACCCCGTCGCTGTGGCCGTACGTCGACGCGGTGGTGCAGGCCGGGGGAGAGTTCAGCGCCATCCGGATGCGCAACGCCGCGCGGTGATCGGTACTTCCGCCGGGCGGCGGCGCTGACCCGGGGATGGTTCCAGCAGACCTTCATGCCGCTGCGCGACGGCACGGCGTCGTGATCGGCATCGTCGCGGCGGTCACCGACCGCACCGAACAGGCCCTGGCCTCGCGGCGGCTCGCCACCCTGACCGAACTCGCCGCCATCGCGGCCGATCGGGGCCGGCGCGAGGCGTTGGACACGGCGCTGGTCCGGCTGGCGGGTCCGAAAATGTGACCTTCGCGTCCCGACGGCACCCTCGGGTGGACCCGGTCCCGGGCCGTCCCGCTGCTCGACGGGGAACAGATCGTCGAATGGGTGGGCGCCGCCACGGACGTCTCCGCCGCACACATCCCGCCGGAGGGCTGACCCGTCAGCGGAACATGCGGTCCGGCAGCCGGCCCACGATCCAGCCGAAGAGCAGCGCGAGGCCGAGGCCGGCCAGGATCGCCACCCACGAGCCGGCGCCGGCGACCGCCACGATGCCGCCGATGAGGACGCCCAGCAGTCGCATGTCCCGGAGGTGGCCGGCGCGCCGCTGAGCCAACGTCTCCCGCTCACGCAGCCGCCCCGAGGCCCGCACCACCTGCCGCCGCCGCTGACGATATGCCGCCGGGCCGGGCGCCAGCGTCGCCAGCTCGGCGTTCGCCTTCGCCACCGCGGCGCGGAGATCCCCGATCGCGTCGCCTGATCCGGCGCTCTCCACGACCCTCTGCCTCTCCTGGAAAGTACGTTCTCGACCCATCGTAGGGTCAATCGACGGCTGCGGGCGATGATTCGCGCCGTCCACTGTGCAGCCGACGGTGACCTTCGCACCGCGTACGGCCGACGCCCGGTCCTCGGCGCTGAGCTTGTCGTCCATCCTCCGGCCCCGCCCCCGCGGTCGCCGAGAGCCAGCCTGCTGCGCCATCCCGGGATGACTGCCGCGAGTGCCGGCCGCGGGCGGTGACCCGGATCGAGCGTGCGTGCTCTGCGGCAGATCTGGACACCCGTCAAGGCCGCCGGCTGCCGCTCAGCCCGCTTCCAGCGCCGTGGCGCGGCATTCCAGGCCTGCGGCGATGTCATCCCAGTCCGGCCCATGCACCCAGAGGCTCTGTGCAGCCTCGCGCATCAAGGCGGGGTCGTCCGGGCGTTGCAGAAGCAAGAGCCGATAGGCCAGGTTGCGCACCCATACCGGGAGAAGTCCGTCAACGATATTCGGACACAGCTCATGCAACATCGCCGCGATCGCCTCCGCGTCGGCGAAGGTCAACCTCTCGATGAAGTATCGATCGTCGCGATCCTCAGAGCACTGCGCGATGACGGCGGGTCGGTATTCATCACCGTAGCGGCACCGAGCGTGTTCGGTGAGGTTGGAATGCATGCCATGGACCCTAAAACGGTAGTTGCTCCGAGTCCGGCGGCGGGGCCGTCGCGCGCAACCGAGGGAGGTATCCGCTTACCGGCTACTGTTCGTTCATAGGACCTGGGACCGGCTGCACCCGCGGGGCTGACCCGCCGCGGCCTAGGTAGATCATGACCCGGCGCTGCCGCGGTCTGTAGGGCTTGGACCGCCGCAAGCTCGAGCTGAACACTGGCATGGGCTCGACCCCGGCTCCCCATCGGGAACCGGGGTCGAGAGCACCTGGCGTCAGGACAGCGGAGCGTAGTCCGTGTAGCCCTTCGCGCCGCCGGCGTAGAAGGTGGCCTGGTCGGGCTCGTTGAGCTCAGCTCCCAGCGTCCAGCGCTGGACCAGGTCGGGGTTGGCCAGGAAGGGCCGGCCCACGGTGACCGCGTCGGCGACGCCGTCGGCGACCAGCCGCTCGAGGCCATCGCGGTCTGACTCCACGCCGAAACCTGTGTTCAGGACGAACGTCGCCGGCCAGATCGCGTGCAGTTTGCCGACGATCGGGTCGTCCGGGGTGGCCAGCACGTGCAGGTAGGCCAGACCCAGCTCGGCGAGCTGGCTGGTCAGCACTTCGTAGACCGTGAGGTCATCCTCGTGGATGTCGTTGAACGGGTGCGCAGGGGAGATCCGTATCCCGACCCGGTCCGCGCCGATCGCGGCGCTGACCGCCTTCGCGACCTCGACGACGAAGCGGGCACGGTTCTGCGGTGAGCCGCCGAAGGAGTCCGAGCGCCGGTTCACGCCGTCGGCGAGGAACTGGTGCAGCAGGTATCCGTTCGCGGCGTGCAGTTCCACCCCGTCCAGGCCGGCGGCCACCGCGCGGCGAGCGGCGTCGGCGAACTCCGCGATCACCGCGGGCAACTCGTCGGTCGCCAGGGCGCGCGGTTCGGAGAACGGCTGCAGACCCTCTGCCGTGAAGATCTCGCCCGCGGCCCGGACGGCCGACGGCGCGACCGGCGTCTGCCCGCCGATGGTGCTGCTGTGCGAGATCCGACCGACGTGCATGAGCTGCACCACGACCCGGCCGCCGGCGGCGTGCACGGATTCGGCGATGCGCCGCCAGCCGTCCTGCTGGGCGTCGCTGTGCAGGCCCGGGGTGTTCGGGTAACCCTGACCAACCGCCGCGGGCTGCGTGCCCTCGGTGATGATCACGCCAGCGCCCGCACGCTGACCGTAATACTCGGCCTGCAGCTCGTTCGGGGTGCCGTCCGGGTTCGCCCGGTTACGGGTCAGCGGGGCCATCCAAATGCGGTTTGACGCCTGCAACGCACCGGCTGTCACCGGTTGCAGAAGCGCACTGTCAGGTCCTAGAGGAGACGTCGTCATGCCGGGGTCAGCGCCCGACGCGATCGGAAGCTTCCTGACGGTGGGGATGATCACCCCTGCGGAAGCCGTCGCAAAGGAGTTCGTGCACAGCTGTACATTTCAGATCCCCTGCTGGCCCACGCGCACGCACGCCTGCGCGGCGCAGATCGAGCGCCACGTCAGGAGGCTGCCGTCCGCGCGCGCCGGGCACGGACTGTGCCCGTCACGAGCTGTAGCCGGAGCGCGGTTGCCGGAGATCGGCCGGAACGGCGTGAAGTAGCCGGGCGGTGCAATGGTGGATCGGTGCGTTCCGCGTTCGTACTTGTGCACAGCCTGCTGTTGGGTCCTCTGACATGGGCCCCGGTGGCAGCCAAGCTGGCGTCCTCGGGCGCATCGGCGGTAGTGCCGTCGTTGGTCGACGTCACCGATGCGGACGATCCGCCGTTCTGGCCACGCGTCGTCGACAGGGTCCACAATGCTGTCGCCCGGTTGCCGCCGAATCAACCGGTGTTCGTGGTCGCACACAGCAACGCCGGTCTGTTCGTTCCGGCAATCGTGCACGCGGCTCCGCGCCCGGTCGCCGGCTGCCTGTTCGTCGAGGCCAGACTGCCCTCTCGAACCGGGCCGACGCCGACCGCGTCGCCCGAGCGGCTGACCCACCTGCGTACCCAGGTGACCGAGGGTCGGCTGCCACAGTGGACAGCCTGGTGGGACGAGGAGGACGTCGCGGCGCTGTTTCCCGATCCGCAGACCAGATTGACGATCTCGGCCGAACAGCCACGGCTGCCACTGAGCTACTACGAGCAGCAGATTCCCGTACCCGACGGCTGGGATCGCCGGCCATGCGGGTATCTGCTCTTCGGGTCGCCGTATGACCAGATGGCGCAGGACGCCCGCGAACGTGGCTGGGATGTCGCCCAGGTCGCGGGACACCATCTCCACCAACTCGTCGATCCGGACGCGGTGGCCGCCGGCATCGTCGCCATGACCGACAGATGGCGCTTGTCGGCCAGCTGAGCCAACACGCGCCGACCACACGCGTCGGGCAGCGCGACGGTCACTGTCCTTGTCCACGAGCTGGTGTTCGTGCGCACTTCCGCCGCAGAGCGTGCGGTCGCCCCCGGCTTTGACCGATCCGTTTCTACGCCTACTCGGGTGTGAAGCACGGGCCGACGGCCACGTTGGATTTCTCAGGGTCAACTCAGGGTCGTTCGCCGGATACGCCGGTCCGCCTCACGGACGAGCATCGATCCATGGTGCAAAACAACACCGCCGGTGCCGCGCGTCGTCGGGATATAGGCGCCATGGGCTTATCGGTGACCGTGGCTGGCACTTCAGGGATGATCCTGGGCGATTGGACTTCTTCTCCCTGGTGGATCTCCCCGATGGCCAACGGCGTGATGATTTTCATGGCGCTCTACCCGCTGAGATATCTCAAAACGAAGGTCGACCGGCTCGGCAAGGCCGACTTGGTTTACCTTCTCACGACTAGCGTGATCTCGATCGCGGTGACTGCCGCGGTGGTAGTCACGCTGCAGAACGGAATAACCACTTACCTGCTCGCGGGAGTGGCGAGCCTCGCAGTATGGATGTCGACCGCATGGTGGGTGGGACGGAGCCGCACCGACGCGCCGGGCACTCGCGAGCGATGACCACCCAACAGCCGGCCTGGTGACGTATCTTCGCCGAGTGCACTGATTTGCCGCAGTCCGCGCGTACCGATCATCGACCGCAGGTCACGCGCCGCCGCTGACATCCGACTTTGCCGATGTGCGGGTGTGCCTGCGGGCGGAAGTTACACAGCGGCGCATGCGTTTGTGACTGTCTGGGTCCACACCTCAGGGTGGGTAAACCAGAAGTCATGCGGCACCCCAGGCACGGTGGAGAACTGCCCCCGTGGAACCAGCTCCGCAAGCTGCGCCAGGGACCACGCCGGGCGGATGTCGTTGCCGGCCGCGATGAAATGCATCGGCACGCTGCAGTCGGCCAGTGCCCGCCATAGGCTCGGTCGATGAATCCATTCGGTGAACGACTCGCCGAGAGCTGCGTGCACTTCGGGCACCCAGTCGATGTCGACAAAGGGCTCCGTGGCCTTGCTGGCCTCATACGCCTCAGACCATGTGCGGTCACGCTGCGGACCCCTCCCGGCGATGCCGACCAATGCAGCAACCGCCTCCGGATGTTCGACCGCGTAGCGCATACCCAGATCAGAACCCCACGAATGGCCTACCACAGTCCACGCGCTGACACCGACCGCCTCACGAATTCCTTCGAGATCAGCGATTGCTTCTTCCATGGTGTGCGGGCTGCCGCCCGAGCGGCCAACGCCGCGCGGCTCGGGGTACCAGGCGCGATGGCCCAGCGGCGAGATTTCATCCCGCTCCAGGTACTGCACACAACCTGGACCGCCGGTTAGGACGACAACATCAGGCCCGTGACCCGTTACACCAACGTGCAACGCGGTAGTCCCTACCTGAATCATCCGCGACTCCATGTGCGCGAACGCTACCAACACCGGCCGTCCCCCCCTTGCCGCTGTCCGCGCTCGGGCCAGCGTGCCGTCACGGCCAGTGGCCGACGCCGACGGACCGACGTCCTGTCGTGCCGACGACCGGGCACCCCGGTCTTGACTCGACTCCTACTCATAAACCAGTGCCGCCCGGAACATAGCGGCTACCGTCGACCAATCTGGGCTGTCAGGAACCGGCTCCTTCAGAACGTTCGAGAAGAAGCCGTCCATGGACTTCGTCCAGCGGCCCGCGGCGTCGATGAAGGCATCTGTGGTGGGATTCTCGGTCGGAAGATCGCCTTCGCGAAGCCGGGCTGCCAAGCTCATCAAGTAGCGAGCCAGATCCTCGCGACTCTCAACGGCGGCTATCTCAGGATCCTGCCAGTTCACGACGCGCACCTTACTCGAGTGCGTTCTGGTCAGTGTCCGGATCTACCGCGTCCGGGAGAGCCACCGCTATTTCGCGTTCGACGCCCTACGCATCGCGTTGCCCGTCACCGACTTACTCAAGTAGCCGCGATCCGGTCGTTACGCGAAGTAATTGCAGTGGGGGCGCGCTCGCTTCTCGCCGAATTGCGGATGCACTCGATGTCGCGTTACTGCGATCATGTCCTAGTCATGCGTCCACCTGAGCCAGCGCCCCTTCAGCCCGGCGTTCGAGGCACCAGATAATCACCGGATACGACAGTGTCATCATCGCCGGCAGACCAGCGGGCGACAGCGTCCGCGCCATGCTCGATGACGTGCACGCCCACTGGCCCGACATGCTGGTCCGACTAGGAAAAGCCGGAACGTTCTGACCCTGGCACCTCGTGGGGCCGGAGTTCCGACCGATACCGGAGAGCTGTACGTCGCCCGCGATACGGCGATGGAGCAAGACTGGGACGAGGCGGGCTACTCACTCAGGGCGGATGGCGAAGGCCCGTTCGCAGTCCTATACCAGCCGTCGCCGCAGCCTACAATCGCAATCCGCGTCAACGAGCACCCGTACGAGCATCGGGGCTACGGCTTCCAACCGCACACGGCAACCTTGATCACGGCTGGCCTGTCGCTCGTCACGATCGTTACTCCCGACGAGAAAAGCCTGTTCAGCAAGAATCTCCATGGCCTACTCAGCAAGGCGCTCATCGGAAACACCCAGCACTGAGAACCGGACGCCACGCCGCTCGCCACGCCATCCGCTCATAGCCGCAGAGCACGCGCGCTGGACACCCATCACTGCCCCTGCGCGGCGCGGCAGCTGACACGCACCATGACATCTGTCATCGGTCGCCGGTGATCCGTGCACCGGAACCGGTGAGGATCGGCACTACTTCGGCGCCTGCCGGGCGCAAAGACTCATGGCCATGAGGAGAACGCTCGCCGCGGTCCTGGCCATCGCCGCCGCCATGCTCACCGCCGTACCCGCCCAGGCCGCGCCGGTCCGGCGACTGGTCCTGCCCGCCGCCACCGGGCACGACCGGATCGGCACCGTCGCGCTGCACCTGGTCGACCGGTCGCGCCCCGACCCCTGGGTGCCCGCCACGCCGGCCCGCGAAATCATGGTCCAGATCTGGTACCCGGCGGCCGGCGTCCACGGGTACCCGCGCGCCGACTGGGTCTCGCCGGGCGTCGGGGCGCGCCTCAACCCGCCCGGCTCCGGGGTACTCCTGCCGGTCACCCACGCGTACGCCGGCGCACCGGTCGAAGGCCGCCACCACCCCGTCGTGCTGTACTCGCCGGGCTTCGGCCTGGAACGCACCTTCAGCACCGCCCTCGTCGAGGAGCTGGTGAGCCACGGGTACGTCGTCGTCACGATCGACCACACCCACGACGCCCAGTTCGTGGAATTCCCCGGCGGGCGGATCGAGACCCAGTCCCTTCCGGCGCCCACCGACGACCCCGCCGGCGACGATGAACGCGTCATCGCCACGGCCCTGGCGGCCCGGGTGGCCGACACGCGGTTCACCCTCGACCAGCTGACCACGATCGCCCGCGGGGGCGACCCGGACGCCGAGCACCGGACGCTGCCCTGCGGGCTCGCCGGGGCCTTCGATCTTTCCCGGGTCGGGATGTTCGGCCACTCGCTGGGCGGCGCGTCCGCGGCCGAGACCATGTACGAGGATCCGCGCGTGACGGCCGGCGTCAACCTGGACGGCTCGGTTTCCGGACCGGTCGTCTCCGCCGGTCTGGACCGCCCGTTCCTGCAGGTCGGCTCGGACGGCCACGGCGGCGACGCGGACGAGACGTGGGACGCGCTGTGGGCGCATCTGCGCGGCCCGCGCCGCGAGTTGGAGCTGGCCGACTCGGGGCACATGTCGTTCACCGATCTGCAGGTGCTGCTTCCCCAGGCGGGCGCCGCGCCCGGCACCCTCGAACCGGCGTTCGGCACCATCGACGGCGAGCGAGCGGTCACCGTCGAGCGCGCCTACCTCCTGGCCTTCTTCGACCGGTACCTGCGCCACCAGCGCCGCGGGCTGCTCGACGCGCCGTCGCCGGCCTACCCCGAGATGCGGTTCGTCCGATGACGGCCGCCGCCATCGAGGTACGCGGGTTGAGCCGCCGCTACGGCGGGCCCGGCGGATTCGAGGCCGTCCGGGACGTGTCGTTCTCGGTCCAGCGGGGCGAGCTGTTCGCCCTGCTCGGCACGAACGGCGCCGGCAAGACGTCGACGCTGGAGGTGGTCGAGGGGCAGACCCGGCCGAACGCCGGCACCGTCCGCGTGCTGGGCCACGACCCCCACGCCGCGCGGGCCGCGGTGCGCCCGCGCATGGGCGTGATGCTGCAGGAGGGCGGCTTCCCGGCCGACCTCACGGTCGTCGAGACGGCCCGGATGTGGGCCGGCACGCTCGCCGTGCCACGCCCGGTGAGTGAGGCGCTCGCGCTGGTCGGCCTGGATCACCGCACGGCCGTACGCACGAAGCAGCTCTCCGGCGGCGAACGCCGCCGCCTCGACCTGGCCCTGGCGCTCCTCGGCCGGCCCGAACTGCTGGTCCTCGACGAACCCACCACCGGCCTGGACCCGGAGAGCCGCCACGCCACCTGGCAGTTGATCCGCGGCCTCCTCGCCGAGGGCGTCACGATCCTGCTGACCACCCACTACCTGGGGGAGGCGCAGGGGCTGGCCGACCGGCTCGCCATCATGCACCGCGGTCAGGTGGTGACGACCGGGTCGGTGGCGGACGTGGTCGCCGCGTACCCGGCGCGGGTCAGCTTCGGCCTGCCCGCCGGCATTCCCGTCGACGCGCTGCCGGAGCTGCCCGGCGCGCACCGGCCGGAGTCCGGCGCCGGCGGGCAGGTCACCGTCCACACCGCCGCACTCCAGGCGACGCTGACGGCGTTGCTGTGCTGGGCCGACCAGCGCGGCGTCGTCCTCGCCGGGCTCGACGCCAGATCGGCGTCGCTGGAGGAGGCGTTCCTGTCGATCGCCGCCGGGAGGCAGCCATGACCCACCTGACCGGCACGATGAGACGGATCCGCGCGATCGGCCGGGCCGAGCTGACGCTGCTCCTGCGGGACGGGATGGCCCTGTGCAACGCGGTGGTGCCGCCGCTGGCGATCGTCGGCCTGGCCGCGGCGGCGAAGGCCGACCCGGGCGGGTTGCCGGGCAACGCGTTCCGGGTCACCGGCCTTCTCGGGCTCGTCCTGGTGGGCGCCGTGTACTTCACTCTGGTCGGGACGTACGTGGCCCGGCGCGAGCGGCTCGTGCTCAAGCGGCTGCGGGTCGGCGAGATCACCGACGTGGAGATCCTCACCGGTACCGCGAGCCCCGCGATCGTCCTGGCCCTCGCGCAGATCGTCGTGTTCACGGTGGCGGGCGCGGTGTTCCTGGGACTGCCCGTGCCGGTCAACGCCCCCGTGCTGGTGCTCGGGGCACTCGGCGGGGCCGGGGTGTTCGTGCTGCTCGCGGCGGCGTCGGCGGCGTTCACCCGGACTGTCGAGCTGGCCCAGGTGACCACCATGCCGCTGGTGCTCGCCTGTCTGCTCGGCTCGGGTCTGATGATGCCGCTGGACGACCTGCCCGGCTGGGTCGGCGAGGTCGTGCGGTTCCTGCCGCTGACACCGGCGGTCGAGCTCATGCGCCTGGGCTGGCTGGGCACGACGGGCGCAGGTGCGCCGGTGGGCTTCGTCGCCGTCTTCGCCGCGGCCGCCGGGCCGGTCGCTATCCTCGCGGCGTGGGCGGCGCTGGGCGCGGTCGCGGTGCGGCGCCGGTTCCGCTGGGAACCCCGGCGGTGACGGTGGGAGGCGGGGCATGACGGTGGCTGCATGGTGGCGTTCACGCGGCAGGGCGGCCCGCCTCGACCTGTATCTGCGCGGCACCCTCTACGCCACCTTCGCCGCGGCCGTACCGCTCGCGGCCGGCAGCGTTCCCGGGCGTGCCGCCTTGTGGGTGGCGGCGGCTGTGGCGACGGTGCACACCGTCCTGTCCGTCCTGCTGGTCCGCGCCGGCGTGGATCACTACCTCGGTAACCGGCCCTTCCCGGCCCGCCTGGTCGCGGCCGGCGGCGCGCTGACCGCGGCGGGGGTGGCGGCGGCCGTCCTGGTGTATCCGGACGCGGCGCCGGGGCAGCCGGACGGCCCGGCCAACGCGGTGCTGCTCATCCTCGTCGTGTCGTACGTGGCCGCGCTGTCGACGGCGGTCCGTCCGGTCGTGGCGCTCGCCGTGGGCGGGCTGGGCAGTCTGGCGTTGTACGCCCTCGCGGCCGGCCAGGGCGCCGCCCGGCCGGGGGCCCCGGCCCTCGCCATGGTGATCGTCACCGGGTTCGTGGTCGCCTCCTTCCGCGTCACGGTGTGGATGCTGGGCGCGCTCTGGGAGCTCGACCGCTCGCGCGAGGTGCAGGCGAAACTCGCCGTGGCCGAGGAGCGGCTGCGCTTCGCCCGGGACCTGCACGACGTGGTCGGGCGCACCCTCTCGGTCGTCGCGGTCAAGGCCGAGCTGGCCGCGCAGCTCGCCAAGCGTGGACGCGACGAGGCGGTCGACGAGATGCTGGAGGTACGCCGCATCGCGCAGGAGTCCCTCGCCGAGTTGCGCGCGGTGGTGGGCGGCTACCGGACGGCGGACCTCGACGCCGAACTGGCCGGCGCCCGGTCGCTGCTCACCTCGGCCGGCATCGCATGCCGGGTGATCGGCGACGGTGGTGGGCTGTCCGCAGCGGTGCAGGGCACCCTCGGCTGGGCGGTCCGCGAGGGTGCGACCAACGTGCTGCGGCACAGCGAGGCGCGGCACTGCACCGTCGCGCTGCGCCTGTCGACCGACGGCACGGTGACGCTCACGGTCGACAACGACGGAGCCGCGGCGGGCGACGCCCGGGTCCGCTTCGGCAGCGGGCTGATCGGGCTCGCCGAACGGATCGCCGGGATGGGCGGTACCCTCACCGCCGAGCGCGAGCCACCCGAGGGCTTCCGGCTCACCGCGCAGCTGCCGATGGCGGCGGAGGAGGCCACCGCGTGACGCCGATCCGGATCCTGCTCGCCGACGACGAGCACCTCATCCGCGGCGCGCTCGCGGCGCTGCTCGGGCTGGAGGACGACCTTACCGTCGTGGCCCAGGCCGCGACCGGTGCCGAGGCGTTGTCGATGGCCCGCGCCCTGCGCCCCGACGTGGCCGTGCTCGACCTGCAGCTGCCCGACCTCGACGGGGTGGCGGTCGCGCGGGCACTGCACGACGAGCTGCCGGGGTGCCACACGATGATCGTCACGAGCCACGGTCTGCCCGGGCATCTCAAGCGCGCCCTCGCCGCCGGGGTGCGCGGGTTCCTGCCCAAGACCGTCTCCGCGGAGACCCTGGCGGGCGTGGTGCGTACCGTGCACGGCGGCGGCCGCTACGTCGACCCGCAGCTGGCTGCCGAGGCGATCAGCGCGGGCGACAACCCGCTGACCCCGCGCGAGGCCGACGTGCTGGAGCTGGCCGCCGACGGGGCGGCGGTCGAGGAGATCGCCCGGCGGGCGGCACTGTCACCCGGCACCGTCCGCAACTACCTGTCGGCCGCGGTCGGCAAGACCGGCGCCGCCAACCGGCACGAGGCGGTCCGGATCGCCCGCGGGCACGGCTGGATCTGAGAATGGCCGGTCCGCCTGTCAGACCGGGCGGTCCGACAAGGGCGCCGGCCGGGGAGGTCGGCGCGCTGTGCGGTGCGACGACGACCCCGGCCGGTCCGTGCTGCTCAGAACGAATACATGCCGCTGACCAGGGCCTGCCAGGTCATCGGGCCGACGATGCCGTCCACCGTCAGGGTCGGTACATCGGCGTGGACCGCGGTCTGGAACGCCCGGACGGCGGCCTCTGTCCGCGGGCCGAAGATGCCGTCGACCGCGAGGCCGTTGCCCGGGATGCCGGACAGGTTCCGATACTGGAACTCCTCCTGGACGCCGCGGACCGCGTCCCCCTCGGAGCCGCGCCGCACCTCGACGATCAGCGCGCTCCAGGTGTGCGGGCCGACGATGCCGTCGGCGGACAGTCCGTTCGCCCGCTGGAAGGTGAGCACCGCGGTCTCGGTCTCCGGGCCGAAGATGCCGTCGACCGCGATCGTCTGCCCGCGGGCCCGCAGCAGGTACTGCAGGGTCGGTACCGGGTGTTCCTTGGCGCCCTTCTCGATCTCGGGCCACGGGAGCAGCGTGCCTGCCATGTCGTGACCTCCTCTCGTCGACTTCAGCACAGGCGTCCGCGCTGCCGTCCGCCAGAGCCGTTGGTGCCGAATTTCGTGCCATTCATCGGCGCTGATCACTCGTTGCGGGCCGCGGCGGGTCCGGTCATCCGCCGCAGCAGCGGCATGGTCGACGAGATCAGTGCGATCGAGGCGAGCAACCCCAGAGACACGATGGCGTAGTACGCCGTGCCGGGCGCGTGCAGGTCGTACTGCATCTGCGAGCGCAGGAACAGGTGTGCGGCCGTGAAGCCGGCACCGATCGCGACGATCGAGACGGCCAGCAGCGGCACCGCCGTCTCCAGCGCGATCACGCGGCGCAGTTCGGCGAGCCGCACCCCGGTCAGCCGCAGCATCGCGAACGGACGCTGCCGTTCGGTGAGGCCGCCGGTGACGCTGACCGCGAGGCTGCACCCGGCGATCACCAGACTCGCGATGATCACGACGTCGGCCAGCCGCTCGAACTGGGAGAGCTGGCGGGTGAAGTCGCCGCGGAAGTCGGCCTCGGTGCCGGCCCCCCGCCCGTCCGGGAACGCGTTGTCGAGCGTCGTCCGGGCGCGCTCGATGGCGGCCGGGCTGCCGTCGGTCGGGATGAGCGCGGACAGCACGTTGAGTGCGCCGAGCTGCGCCGTGGTCTGCCGGGCGGCCGGCCAGGTCGAGCCGGCCGCGGTGTGCGGCAGCCAGGTCGAGGTGCTCAGGTCGGTGAAGACCTCGGCCACCTCGGCCCCGGCCGGGCAGGTGCCGCTGCCCGGGATGTTCGCCAGGTCGGCGCAGGCGATCAGCCCGGGCAGATGATCGTTGTCCGGCCTCGCGTCCGGGTTGGCCCGGACCCGTTGAGCCCGTACGTGTACCTGAGTCGGCGGCAGGCCCTCCCGGTCCGCCCCCAGCTCCATCCAGACCACGTCGTGGCCGCGCGCGCCGACCGGGCCGCCGCCGCGCTCGGCGACGATCGCGGTGATCACCCCGGTGGCGGTGGTGGTCACGAACAGGGCCAGCATCAGCCCGCTGACCGCGCGGAACCCGGCCCGCGGGTCGTCGGCGAGCCGCCGCCCGGCGATCAGCGTGGCCGGCCGCCGGGCGCGGCGGGCCAGCAGCCGGGAGCCGGCCATGGTCAGCCACGGCCCGGCGATCATCAGGCCGATCAGCACCCCGAAGATGCCGCTCAGATAGCCGATCGTCTGGCCCTGTGTGGTGTTCGGGCGGTGGTTGACCAGATAGCCGAGCTCGGCCAGGGCCAGCAGGGCCGGGATGATCCGCCAGGCGCGCGGCGGTTTCGGGGTGACCCGGCGGGTGACGCCGAGCGGGGAGATCCGGACCCGGCGCAGCGCGATCCGGGCGGCGAGTGCGGCGGCCAGCGGGACGCCGACCAGCACCGCGAGCACGTCGGTGACCGACAGCGACAGGTCGCCGGGGAAGAACGGCTCACCGGTGAACGGGATCTGCGCCAGGCCGGCGCGGGCCGCGAAGAACACCCCGAAGCCGGCGATCGCGCCGGTCACCGCGGCCACCGTGGACTCCAGCACGGCGAACTGGGTGATCTGCCGCGGCGTGGCCCCGATCAGGCGCATCGCGGCGAACCGCTGCTCGCGGCGCGCGGCGGACAGGCGGGTCGCCGTACCGATGAAAATCAACAACGGGAACAGCAGAGCGGCCGTGACCACGGACAGGGTCAGCACGATGCCCCGTTCGCCGAGGCCCACGACGCAACCGTCGCACTTGTCCGGTGCGATCGTCACCATCCGGGAGATCTCGGTCGCCCCCGTGATGCGACCGACCTCCTCCCGGGTGCCGCCGACGACCGCGATCAGCGAGTCGGGGGAGGGCAGCGCCGCGTCGCCGAGGACCCCGACCTGCCGCCCCGCGAACCGGTCGCGCAGCTCATCGGCGGGATGGTCGCGGAGCAGCCGGTCCAGGGCGGGGGAGACGTCATACTCCCCGGGGCCGGGCAGCGCGGCCAGTCCCGGCGGGGTGGGACCGTGCGGGCCGGAGACCGCCACGTCGATCCGGGCGAGCGGATGCCCGTGGAAGTAGTCCTCGCGCAGCGCCCACATGGCCGGGTCGGGCGCTTGCGGGCCGGTCGCGACGCTGGTCACGCCGCTGTTCAACCAGGGGTAGCGCATGTTCTGCGCGTGCACCGCGTTGATCCCGGCGATCGTGGCGAGCAGCATGCCGACACCCATCGCGACCGCCGCGGCCAGCACGACGAGCCGGGTGATCGCCTCGCGGCCGCCGGCCACCGCCAGTCGGAGTCCGAGACTGATCACGAGACGGGCACCTCCGACGGCGAGGTGACCTTGCCGTCGCGGACCATGACGAGCCGGTCGGCGTACGCGGCGACCCGCGCCTCGTGGGTCACCAGGACCACCGTGGTCCCCTGCTCCCGAGCCGAGGTGACCATCAGCTCCATCACCTGCTCGCCGGTGAGCGAGTCGAGCGCCCCGGTCGGCTCGTCGGCGAACAGCACCCGCGGCCGTGCGACCAGGCCCCGGGCCAGGGCCACCCGCTGCGCCTGCCCACCGGAGAGCTCGCCGGAGCGCCGGCCCTGCAGCCCCTCGATGCCGAGCCGGCCGAACCACTCCCGGGCCTGCCGGATCGCCGGATCCCGCTTGACGCCACCGAGCAGCAGGGGCAGCGCGACATTCTCGACGGCGGACAGCTCGGGCACCAGCTGACCGAACTGGAACACGAACCCGAACCGGTCGCGCCGCAACTCGCTGCGGGCCGCCTCGGTCAGCCCGTTGAGACGTACCCCCTCGAAATCGATCTCCCCGGCGTCGGGCACCAGAATCCCGGCCAGGCAGTGCAGCAGCGTCGACTTGCCGGAACCGCTCGGCCCCATGATCGCCACGATCTCGCCCTCGGCCACCGCCAGATTCGCGCCGCGCAACGCCGGCGTCGCGCCGAACGACAACGCGACGCCGGTCGCGGTCAGCGCGGCGGTCACGGTTTGCCCGCCTTGATCTGCGTACGCAGGGCATCGAGCCGCGCCGACGTCGTGTCGATCCAGCGCAGGTCGGCCTCCAGGTGGAACAGGCCGTGGTCGGCCAGCATCGTCTCCACCAGGTCGCCGGAGCGCTTCACCGCGGTCAGTTCCCGCATCCGCACCAGGTGCGCCTGGCGCTGCGCGTCCAGATAGGCCTCGGCCGGCCGGTCCAGCATCAGCGCGAGGACCACCTTGGTGAACAGGATGCTCTGCAGGTGCGGCTCCGGGGTCACCGGGTCGGACAGCCAGGAGTTGACCTCGGTGGCGCCCTGCTCAGTGATCACATAGCGCTTGCGCTCGGGCCCGTCACCGGGTGCCACCTCGTCCATCACCACCTTGCCGTCCCGGGTGAGGCGGCTCAGCGTCGCGTAGACCTGCCCGAACGGCAGGGACTTGCCGACGCCGAAAAACGTGTCGTAGTCGCGTTTGAGGTCGTAGCCGTGGCTCGGGGCCCGTTCGAGCAGCCCGAGCAGGGTCAAGGGAACACTCATGCGCTCAGGGTATACCCCGAGTGTATACACGCGAAAGGCCTGCCGCGTCCGGCGGTGCGGGGTTCTGCGTGGTGGACCACGCGGCCTGGCTGCCGGTGGTCCACCTGCAGCCGAGCCGGCAAAGTTCAGGGGCGCGCTGTCCGCGCGTCCAGCATCTCCGCCAGCGTGACGGTCGTCTTCCAGCTGCGAATGGTCATCGACCGATAGAGGGGCGAGGCCATCATGGAACTCAGCCGGCTCCTGGTGCGCTGGGCGCTGAGACGCTGCGCATAGACGACGCCGTTTCCGGGCCAGACGCGGTCGACGCCCTCGCGCGGATGGAAGATGGGCATGACCTCGGCGGCCTCGAGGCCGATCAGGAAGATCGCATCGCTGTGATAGGTGTCCGGGCGGTCGCCGAAACCCGCTGGGCGGTCCCGCACGACAGCGCGGAGCTGATCGCCGGTCAGGGTCAGGACTTTGACGAGCTCGCTGTCGAGCGGGAAGGCTTCGGGCAGCTCCGCCTCGATCCGGGCCGCCACCTGGCCGGCGTCCCGGTCCGAGGTGAGGATGACGTTTCCACTGGCGATGAACGTCGAGACGTCGAGAAAACCGCACTCGCCGAGAAGCGTCCTGAGATCCGCCATCGGAACCTTGTTCTTGCCGCCGACATTGATGCCGCGCAAGAGAACCAGGAAGGTCGTCATCCCGGGCATCCTACGGCCGGCAGGCGCCGGTTGCGCTCGTGATCAGCTCACGACGGCTGGACGCCCTCGCGTTCCACCGAAGCTGTCGGAGAGCTGTTCCCCGGCGCCAGCGGTTTGCCGCTCAGCCGCTCGGAAACCGACCATCGATCGATCGACCGCACGCCGGCGCCGACCTCATGTCGTGCCGCTTCCATGAACCTCCATCGCCGCTCGCGCTTCTCCTGGACGGCGGAGGAGGAGACGCTGTCCCACACCAGGGACTCCAGCACGGACGTGTAGTCATGGGCGCATTGCGACAGCTCCGGGCTCGAGACGAGCTCCAGTGTCTTCTTCGCCAGCCAGAGGTCGCCGATCAGCTCATCGGCGATCTCATCGCGCCTGGCGAGCCCCCGCTTCATCCGACTCACCTCCCGCTCGACATCCTGCGCCGCCGACAGGAAGCTGAGGATCGCTCGCCGAGTCTCGGCTCTGGCTGCGGCGATCAGCTCCTCCTGCCGGTCGCGGCGCTGACCCCGGAGCGCGATGTACTGCCCGAAGAAGGTGCTGACCGCCCCCAACGCGACGCCGACGAGGGGGATGACCGTGGCAAGGGCTGAAGTCTCCATGTCGTCAGAGTGCCCAAACCCCGCCACCACGGCGCCGAGGCCGTAGGCTGCGTCGGTGCTGAGACCGCAGAAGGTAGTCGCCTACGTCGTTCGAGAGGGTCGGCTTCTGGTCTTCCTGCACGTGGACGATGTCAGTTTCGATCAGTCCGGGCTGCAGGTCCCCGCCGGGACCGTGCGCGCCGGGGAGTTGCCCGAAGCGGCCGTGGTGCGCGAGGCGGCCGAGGAGACCGGTTTGCCGGGGCTGCGCGTCGAGCGATACCTCGGGGTGAGTGAATTCGACATGCGGCCGTACGCCGATGCCGTCCACGTGCGGCATTTCTTCCACCTGACGGTCGACGCGCCGGAGGTCCCGGAGCGCTGGTTCACCGAGGAACGCGGCGACGGCGACGGCACGCCGGTTCGGTTCGAGTGCTACTGGCTCCCGCTGGCACAGGGGCATGTACTGGCCGCCGGGCAGTCGGCCCTGCTCGGGCGGCTTTTCGACGGAGTCTCCGGCGGCGCCGTCGGTTCAGGGCTGCAGGGCGACGGCGACACAGGCGACCGGAAGCGGTCCGTAGCCGGATGACAGCGGGCCCATCGTCCGCATCTCGACGCCGGTGCCGACGATATCGATCCCGGCCTCCCGCTCGGCCAGCGTGCGGCCCGCCCGGATCAGTAGTGGGCGCACATCCTCGATGGTCAGCGGGTGCGTCGGCATCAGGTTGATTCCGTCGAGGAGCACGGCGTCCGCCCGGTTCACGTAGATGTGGACGGCGAGCAGATCGGGGCCGTAGCGGACCGTCAGGTGATCCTCGAAGAATTCGTCCTGCTCCGGCTCCCGCGAGCCGGCCGCGTTCCGGAAGCACAGGCCGCCGTTCAGCCGGCGCCGCACCTCGTCCCGGTGCATCCCCAGGGTGATGGGGCCGACACCCGTACCTGGTGTGACGACATAGGACGAGACGGGCGGCATCGCCTCGGACCCGGCCGGGAAGAAGACGATTTCGCCGGTCATCTCGTGCCCCGGTCCGAACATCGTCACCGCCTCGACCCGGGCGTCCGGCTCCGAGGAAGGCGTGTACAGCCCGACCGCGCCGTCGGCGAAAAGCCAGCCGCTGTCGTCGGCGGTGAGCTCGACGCCCGCTGCCCGCAGCTCCGCGAGCACCGTCGTGACCGTGCCGCTGAGCCGCACACCCCGGTAGTGAACGCCGTCCGGGTCGGGGATCTCGATCAGGTGGAGACCCTCGTCCTCGGAACAGGTGAGCATGAGCCCGCCCGCCTCGAACTGATCCGTCAGATCCGACGCGGGACTGCGCCGGAACGCCCGATGCGGCCCCAGAAGCGCGTGCAACTCGCCGCGCGAGGTGCCGAACCGCAGCGGACCGACTCCGGAACCGGGTTCGACTTCCCAGGATCGCTCAGGCACGCCGTCATCGTACGCGGCCCGGCCTGTGTCGACGGTGACCACGTCGTCGTTGCATCGGGTCGCAAACGGCCCATCGCAACAGCCTCCGCATCCCGTCCGGCAATAGATCACCGGCTCGGTCCGCGAGAGTCCGGCCACTCTTACGATCGATGCCGACGACCAGACCGGACAGATACTGACAGGCCTGCCGCTGCGGTTTCCGGCCGTGTGAACCGGTCAGCGAAACGGGCATGCAACCGGTCCAGCTCATCCGATCACTGATCAACCTCGAACTCGTCTCGCACCATTCAACGAGCCGATCGTCGATCCGTCCGCCGAGTGCCGTTGCAGTACCAAGAGGGCAGAGCCGTATACGGCTGAACGTGCAGAGGATCTCTTTCAGGAGGCCGCTGAGCTCCACCAGCGGTCGGTCCCACAACCGACCTCGAAGTGCCACCAGCCCTGCGACTCGCCATCTGCGAGCACCTGCTGGATCTCACCGAAATCGGCATCGGCAGGAACGTCGAAGGCCACGAACGGCAACTCGGCGCTGAACACCTCCCCGCCCAACCCGAAACGCGCGAACGCAGCCTGGACAGCCGACGCACTCCGGCCCAGCGGACCCGACGGTACCGGCAGGATCCGGATGACGCAGTGCCCCGACGCCTCCACCCGGTCCGTCGCCCAGCGGAAACCATCCTCATTCGTCTGGAAGCGCACCACGTCACCTTGCGCGATGCCGTTCTGCAGGAACGCCACGTTTGCCACCCGGGCCGTGTCCTCGCCCAACTGAGTGGCCCACAGACCCTCTGTGTCATACGGCAACCAGCCCTCACGCGGCACGAACTTGAACCAGATCTTGATCAGGTCACCCGAGGGCCGCTCATGCAGATCCGAAGCTGTCACGACAAACATGATCCATCCGCCGCGAACAGCGCGGCGAGTCAGGCCGGCTATGCAAGATCAGACGTACTCAGCTCTGCGCTCCATCGACTCTGGCAAGATTTTCGTGGCGGGAGATCATTAGTCGGTCGCGGCGCGGGCCACGACGAAGCCGGACCGGCTCCGAGCAGGGGCGGCCTCAGCCGGCCTCACATGGAGATCTGCCCAGTACCTTTGGTAGCGGCGCGTGACCGCCTCGTCTGTTCGGCTGTTGGGGTAGCGGCGCACGCTCATGGCCGATGTGAGTGCGTTCGGCGCCCCTGCGGCTTGCGGTGGAGAACAGCGTCAGCCGTTTCTCAGGACGGAGATGCGGGACGAGCCATTCACTCGTGACCAGGCTTTCTGTCAACCCTCGCTGATGCGTCAGACGGCGTCGTGCCGGCTGTATGGCGGTTGAGGATCAAGTCAGCGGCATGGGCGCGGACCTGGGCTCGGGTGCGGCTACCGTGGTCAGCGGCGAGGAAGTGCTCGCCGATTGCCACGCAGAAGGCGAGCAGGCTGCGCGCTTCGACCTCATCGGCATCGGAGCAGAACGTACCGATCATCTCGCGAAGCAACGCGAAACGGCGGTTGTCGACTCGCCGTAGGCGGGCTGCGACTGCCTCGTCGCGTCGGGCCCAGTCGCGGATGGCGAGGTCGATGGGCAGTAGGCGATCGTGGGAGAAGGTGAGTCGTCCCGCTTGCTGGATTTTGGTCTTGGGGTCGCCCTCCTCCTGCTCGACATGGTCGATCACCTCGTCGGTGCTCTCGCGTTCCCAGACGTCGAGCATCGCGCTCAGAAGCGCGTCGCGATCGGCGAAGAAGCCGTAGAACCCGCCTTTCGTGACGCCGAGTTTCTTGGCCAGGACCTCGATGCGGACGGCATCCGGGCCGCCGACGGCCAGCGCCTGCAGTCCCGCTTCGATCCACCTGTCGCGAGGTGTGCGTGTCGTGCCCATGGTATGTCCCGCCCAACACCTCACTCCATCTATACGCCACCGTATAGATGGAGTTACCTTTGTGATGTACGGCATCGTATACAAGATCGGGGGCATGCGATGACCTCAGATTCGATCGTCGGCACGGTCGGAACACGCAAGGTCTCAGGGCGTGTCCGCGCCCTCAGCTCGTTGTCAGCCATCGACTACGCCGATCAGTTCACCCTCTCCACGCAGGTCGCGGCCACAGCCGAGCAGTGGGCCCGCGCCATGTTCGGCGACACTCCGAGCGTGAGCGCCCAACTAATCTGGCGCGGCCTTCTCGGGCTGCGGCTTACCCGAGGACGATCGACGGGCACCGTTGCCGGCTGGCAGATCACCGGACACGGCGAAGATTGGATCCGGCTCCAGGCTGCTTCCTGGTTTCTGAGCTGCAACCTCATCGTCCAAGCAACAGACGGGCAGGTGTCGCTGGGGACCTTCGTGCGCTACGACCAGCGTGTGGGACATGGCGTCTGGCCCCCGCTGTCGGCCATCCACCGCCGCCTGGCACCGGGGTTACTCAGAGGCGCTGCAGAGAAGATCCGAGCGTCAGACTGATACCCAACCTCGCGGATGATTGGCTTACTACTCCAACCCAGCCCTACCGCTGCGCAAAATCCAGAATCACGATGGTGTCGAATAAAATCGGCCTCTGTGCCATCTCGACGTCGCCCGGTCCGGCACGAGGCAAATGACGCACCGCCCAAATCGAGACGCGCTCTCATGCCGCCGACAAGGCGCTCGACGCCCGGGCCTGATGATGTCCGGGCGTACGTGCTGCCAGCCGCTGCCAGATCAGCAGCGCGGCCGCGCTGCGAACCAGTGGGAGGCGAAGACAAAGGTGCCGACTGCAGTGCCGGTCATCAAACCGGTGGTCCACTCATGCTGGGAGCCGCCAACAGCGAGCGTGAAGACCACCGAGGCCGCGAGCCCGGTGACTGCCGCGCCGCGCTTGGTGAAAGCGGTTCGATCAGGTGCGTTCATTACCTGATTCTGCGACGAGCACAGCCCGTGGGCGACAGCGTCCGGCGATGCTCTCGGATGACGCATAAAGTCGGCGCACTGGGTAGGCCGGGTCGAAGTGCACTCCATTGCCGGAGATAACGCGCGGGCCGCTGCGCAACGCCGCCTGCTAAGCGGAGGCGCGGCTACCTCGGTGATGATCGATGGGGTCCGCCAGCCTGCAGCTCGATCTGGGCCGGACGGCCGCCGATCGCCGAATCGGCCAGCCAGCGTTTATACCGACTATCGACCCGATCACTCACCCTGCCGCAGCCGGTACAGGCAAACGCCTCCTCCATCCGGGTGCGGGCCCGGACGACTACCACAGGACCGGTCGTTTCGACCGCGGTGCCAACGACAGTAGCCAGATGCGGCAGCAGATCGGAGAGCTCAACACCACATATCGTCAGGATCGCCGGAAAGCCGCGCTTGCCTCAATTCCCCGTTCTAGTGGTCTCCCGCCACGAAAATCTTGCCAGAGCCGCTCCATCGAGTACACCGACACCTGACGGCGGCAGCTGACACTGCCTCGGGGTGCCGATCACGCGAGGTGGACCAGGCCGGCCGGGGTCGGGCGGAAGCCGCAGCGGTCCAGGTAGAAGTGTTCGAGGTGGGGTTCGAAGTCGACGTGGAGCCACTCGCAGCCGGCGGCGCGGGCCTCGGCGGTGGCGGCCCGCACCAGGGCGGCGCCGAGGCCCTGGCTCCGGTGGTCCGGGTCGACGGCGGTGTCCAGGAGGAAGGCGTGGCTGCCGCTGTCCCAGCAGACCTGAAGGAAACCGATCAACCGGTCGTCGTCGAAGGCGCCGATCCAGGTGAGGGCGTGCCGGGAGAGTCGCCGGGACCACGGGCGGATGGCCGAGGGGTCGGCGTTGAAGGCGCGGGCGTGCAGGGTGCTGAGCTCTGGTCGTCCACCGGGAACCGTGGGATGAGGGTGATCGCCATGCCGGCTCGGTATCGCTGCCGGGAAGGTGCGCGGATCCTTACTGTCGGGTGGTGCTCGGACCTTTCGCGGGGAATGCCGCGTCGAGAAGGGGGACGAGGTGCGCGGCCACCGATGCCGGGTCGCTGGTGTGCGGGGAGTGCCCACTGTCGATCACGACGAGCGAGGAACCCGGGATGAGGGCGTGAGCGTTCCGGGCGGCCGCGAGAGGTAGCACCGGGTCGTGCCGGCCCCAGACCACGACGGTCGGCGCGGTGATCCGTCCGGCCAGCCCGCGGAGATCGTGCTCCGGCAGGGTGAAGCTGTGCCACATCTGCGTGACCGCTGTCAGTCCCGCGGCGGTGCGGGTGGTGGCGATCGCGTCGGTGCGTGCCCGCCGGTCGGCGCTCGTGCGGGAGCGCATGTACCACCGGGAGAAGCCGGGATAGACCGCTCGCGCGAACCAGGGGCGACCCATCAGCGCGCAGAACATGCGACTGTGCAGCCGGGGTGGCTCGAAGCCGCCACTGTCGACGAGCATCAGGCCCCTGACGAGGGCGGGGCGCCGGGCGGCGGTCCGCGCGGCCACGTTACCGCCGATCGAGTTGCCGACCAGGACCGCGCCGTCGGGAGCCAGCTGATCGAGGATCTGCTCGACCAGGTCGGCGAGATGCGGTTCATCCGCTGCCCGGCTGCCGGCGGGGGATTCGCCGTGGCCGGGCCAGTCGATGCCGATGCTGCGGAAGCGGTCCGGGAGCAGGGCCCGCAAGGCGTCGTAGTCGCGCCGGTGGTGGGCGCCGCTGGGCAGCAGGACGACGGCCGGACCGGACCCGCGCGCGTCGTAGGCGATCCGGCCGGTCGCGGTGTCGAGGAGGGGCATGGCATGGACCGTAACACGGTGACCGACCGGTCGGTCACCCATCGTCCGGTCTAAACTCTCGACGTGACACAGGACCTGCCCATGTCGGGAGCTCCGCAGACCCGCGAGGCGCTGCTGGATGCCGGCGCCGCGCTGGCGGAGCGGCACGGGCTGAGCGGCGTCAGCGTGAACATGGTGGTGGCGGAGGCGGGCGTCGCCAAGGGCACCTTCTACGTGCATTTCAAGGACCGGTCCGCGTTCGTCGACGCCCTGCACGCCCGCTTCCACGCCCGCGTCGAGGCCGGCATGGCGGCTGCCGTGGCGGGGTTGCCCAGGGGAGCCGAGCGGCTCCTTCGCGCCTTCGAGGTCTATCTCGACATCTCCCTGCAGAACCGGGGGGCCAAGGCCCTCTCGCTCGAGGTGCGCTCCGGCCCCGAGCAGGGCGCGATGACCGCACGGCGCGAGCGCCTCGCCGAAGGCGGGTTCGCCGACCTCGAGGCGATGGGTTGGGAGGACGTCGAAGCCACGGCTCAGCTGCTGGTCGCGATGGTGCGGGAGATCTCCGCGTTGGAGTTCGACGCCGGCCGTCCCCTGCCGGCGTCACGGCGCGCGCTTAGGCGCCTGCTCGACAGGTGACCCGTCTGCCCGTCGTCAACGGGAAAAATTTCGACGCGCAAATCGACGCAGGGTGTTTGGGGCGATCGGGGACGGGTAGTTCCCGATCATCCCGAGCGAAGGAGAACATCGTGACTACGGTGACCGAGTCCGTTGACGTCAACGTGCCCGTCAGCACGGCGTACAACCAGTGGACGCAGTTCGAGGACTTCCCGAAGTTCATGGACGGCGTCGAATCGATCACCCAGACCGACGCCACCCACACCCACTGGGTGACCAAGGTGGGCGGTCAGATCCGCGAGTTCGACGCGGAGATTTCCGAGCAGCACCCCGACGAGCGGGTCGCCTGGCACAGCACCGGCGGTGACACCAAGCACGCCGGCGTCGTCACCTTCCACCGGCTGAGCGACACCGAGACCCGGGTGACCATCCAGCTCGACTGGGAGCCGGAAGGCTTCGTCGAGAAGGTCGGCAGCGCGGTCGGCGTCGACAGCCACCAGGTGAAGGCGGACGCCAAGCGGTTCAAGCAGTTCATCGAGGAGCGGGGCACCGCCACCGGCGGATGGCGCGGCGACGTTTCCTGATCCACTGTGTCATGACCGGCGCTATGGTTGATCCATGGCGTCGGTCAAACAGTTTCAGGTGACTTTCGACTGTGCAGACCCGGAGCGGGTCGCCCGTTTCTGGTGCGAGGTGCTGGGCTACGTCCCACCGGCTCCGCCGGCCGGCTTCGCCAGCTGGGATGACTACAACGCGAGCCGGCCGGCGGAGAAACGCAACGCCGGCTTCTCCTGCAGCGACCCGAACGGGGTCGGCCCGCGGCTGTACTTCCAGCGCGTCCCCGAGGGCAAAGTGGTGAAGAACCGGGTGCACCTGTGCGTCCGGGTGGGCACCGGCCTGGTCGGCGACGAGCGCCTCGCCGCCCTCGAAGCCGAGTGCGCCCGGCTCGAACCGCTCGGCGCCAAGCGGTTCCGGCTCCTGCTCGCCGACGGCGAGAACGAGTCGTGCCTGGTCATGCAGGACATCGAGGGCAACGAGTTCTGCCTCGACTAACGGATCCGCCTAAATCCGGTCCTTGATCCAGAAGCCCTCCGGGAGCGCATCGACGTCGGCCGCGGAGCGGTCCAACAGGTCGGCGATGGGCAGCAGCGCGGTCGATGCCGGGTCGCCGGACGCGGCCTGGTGACGGATGACGGCGGCCTGCTTGCGGGCCCGCTGCGGCACCGCGGTCGCGAAGGCACGACGGTCCTCGGCATAGCCGTACGCGTCGAGCAGCAGGTGGAATCGGCGGGCTCGGTCCCGCCGGTCATCCTCGGTCAGCGGGGTGCCGTCCTGCGGGGCGGCGAGCGGCACCCAGGTCAGCGCGGAGAACGCCACATCCCACTCCGGGACGGACGGGCTCGCGATGTCCCAGTCGCAGAAGCCGGCCAGCCGGTCGCCGTCGACGACCGCGTTCAACGGTGACGCGTCCTGATGACCGACGACCAGCCCGGGCCGCAGCTCGCCGCCGACGAACCACCGCTCGCCCTCGGGTGGCACGAAGCCGGCGGTCAGGTCGTGGACCCGGCGCAGCCAGCGGCCGACCTGGACCAGCATCGCGTCCGACGACACCCACGCCGGCCAGGGCACACGGCCGCCGATCGTCTCGCCGGGCAGGTAGCTGAGCATCTCCCGGCCCCGCTCGTCGAAGCCGAGGGCGCGCGGCGCGGCGTCGAAGCCGGCCGCCTCCAGATGACGCAGGAACGCGTGCACGGTCGGTGTCCACGGCGAGGCCGGCTTGTGCACCACGCCGTCGATCAGCACGGCGCCGGTGATGTTCCCGCCGGGTAGAGCCTTCTCGGTCATCCCCGAGGTCTACCAGTCCCCGGACAGGCGGCGACAGCGAATTATCCGGCGGTTGACCTTCACCCTGGGCCAAGGTTGAGACTGAGGCGGTGGACGACCTACTACCGATCGGCGCGTTCTCCCGTGCCACCCTGATCTCGGCCAACACGCTGCGGGCCTATCACGAGAACGGGCTGCTGGAGCCGGCCGTGGTCGATCAGCGCACCGGCTATCGCGGATACCGGATCGCGCAGCTCGGCGACGCCGCGACGATCCGGCAGCTGCGCGAGCTGGACCTGCCACTGGCCGACATCCGGGTCATCCTGGCCGCCCGCGACCCGGAGGTGACCCGCCGGGTGCTGGCCGCACAGCGGCGGCGGCTGCTGGACCGGCAGGCCCGCCTGGAGCGGATGCTGCGGATCACCGGCGACCTGCTCGACGACCCGGTGGCGATCACCCCGGCCGAGGTGACCGCCCGGACCCTGCCGCCGATCACCGCGTTCACCCTCACCCGTGACGCCCGTGAGGACCAGTTCGCCGACTTCCTCGGGGAGGCGTATGCGGAGCTCACCGCGCGCGCGATCGCCACCGGCCCGTGTGGCGCGATCTTCCCACCGGAGTTCCGCGACGAGCCCAGCCCGATCATCGCCTACGTGCCCGCGGCGAACGGTGACACGACCCTACCGGGCGGCCGGTTCGCGGTCGCCGAGTTCGTCGGCCCCTACTACAACATGTCGGAGGGTTACCGGGCGCTCGGCGCCTGGCTGGCCCGCACCGGCCTCGCGATCACCGGCCCGGTCCGCGAAAGCTACCTGGTCGGACCAGGGGACGGCGTCCCCGAGGAAGAGTTCCGCACCGAAATCTGCTGGCCCGTTTCCCGTTAGGAAGTGACACCCGTGCTCGCCCTCGCCAACATCACCTTCGACTGTGCCGACGCCACCGCGCTGGCCGGCTTCTGGGCGCAGGCCCTGCGGCGGCCGGTCGACCCCGGCGCCAACCCGTTCTTCGCGACGATCGGCGCCGCGGAGCCCGGGCCGACCCTGATGTTCCTCAAGGTGCCCGACGACAAGGCCGCGAAAAACCGCTGCCACCTCGATCTGAACGCCGACGACCGGGAGCTTGAGGTGAAACGCCTGGCCGAGCTGGGCGCGACCGTCCAGTCCGAACACCAGGAGTACGGCAAGCACTGGGTCACCCTGCAGGACCCGTCCGGCAACGAGTTCTGTGTGGCCTGATCCTCCCGTTCAACCAGTTCGACGAGCCTTCGTGCCGTTCCTGTGATGGGCAGGCCGCTGATGTGGCTGAAGGTCCGGTTGGCGTTGAGGTGCGTGTGGCCTGGACGTTCGCGTACAGCGACAGCGCGGAAACGGCCGGCACCGGAGTGATCCCGGTGCCGGCCGTCGGTCGTACTGTCCGTTCCGGATCAGATCGACGGGAAGGCCTTGCGTCGCCGAGTGCGTGCCCGCGCCCGGCGACGCCGGTTGTGATCGTTCCCCGGATCCGTGGTCGGTGCCGAAGGATCGGTCTTAGTTGGCGGCCGTGGAGTCGGACTCAGCCGGGTCGGCGCCGGCGCTGGCGGACGGGTCGGCAGTGGCGCTGGCGGACGGGTCGGCGGTCTGGTCGCCGTTGTTGCCGTTGCCGTTGTTGTTGGAGATGCCGGCCACAGCCTTGGCGTCGGCCAGCGCCAGGCACGCCTGCAGAAGCGATGCCTGAGCCGAAGTCACCGCGGCGTTCGCGGCGCCTTGGTTGGCGTTGCCGTTCTGGTTGGCGTTGCCGTTCTGGTTCGCATTCCCGTTCTGGTTCGCATTCCCGTTCTGGCCGTACTTGCCGCCCTTCTTGCCGGACTTGCCACGCTTCTTGTTGGCTTCGGCCATCGCCTTCGCCCACTTCTTCGCGATCTTCTTGTTCCGGGCGTCGGATGCCGCCTTGCCGGCCGCGGCACCCGCCTTGGCGCCATCCTTGCCGGCCGCCTTACCACCGGCCGCGCCCTGGTCACCCGCGTTCTGGTCGTTCTGGGCGTTGTCGCCATTCTGATTGTCGGCACCCTGGTTGCCGGCGTTCTGGCCGTTAGCCCCGGCGGCATCTGCCGCGAAGGTGTCACAAGCCGTCTCCAGCGCCTGCGCCGACGCCAGTGTCGCGTCATTGCCGCCCTGCGCCTGCTGCGCGTTCGCGGCTGCTTTGGGCGGTGGCGGGGTGGTGCTGGCCGACGCGAGTTGCACTCCCGCCAAACCGGCCGCCGCAAGGACGCCCCCGACAATGACCACGCCGGCCACCTTTCGCCGCGTGCCGTTGCCCAGGTTCCGTTGGTATGAGCGCGTTCTCATCATCACTCCTTGAGGCGTCGATGTGCCGAACGTGAACCTGTACGGAGCCGAGCGCCGCAGCGGTTCAACACGTTCTTTGAACCGGTTACCTGAAACCGACCGCGACACGCGGCATCTTCCCTGTTCAACGTGCTGTTCCAAGGGTCTGGAAACCGTCAAAAAAACTCGGCGGTGACACCGTGGTCAAGTCCTCCGGAAGTGGTGGAACTGCTGATCTTTCGAGGTGCGCTGGTCAGAGAATCCTGGTGATTTCGACTTCGAGCCGCTCTGGGCCGAATTGCCTGATCCCGTTGACGTACGGCATGCCAAGTGTCACGGGCGGTTAATGGAACCTGACGAAAGCGGGCACGCGGCGATGTCTTTCTGTCGCACCCGTTCACTACATTGCGTATGCATCGGTATGCGAACAGTGGGGCAGGGGGTCTGGGGTGGCTCGACGTAGGCGCCGTAGAAGAAGCAGGATCAGCGACGGTGCTGCGCTGGCCGCGGCGGCCGGTGGTCTCCTGGCTGTCGGGTTGCTGGCCCAGGTGGTCCGCGAGCACCTGGTCCTGACCGCGGTGGTGACCGCGGTGGTGACCGCACTGGTGCTGGCCGGTGGCGGGGCGTGGGCGTATCTGAGCTGGTCGGCGATGAGTCGGCTCGCGGCCCACGAGCGCGACGTGGCGGTGACCGACCACATGAGCGGCCCGGAGTTCGAGCAGTACGTGGCGCGGCTGCTCCGCGAGAGCGACTGCCGCGGCGTGCGGGTCAGCGGCGGCGCGGGGGACATGGGCGCCGACATCACCGCCCGGACGCCGGATGGTCGGCGCCTGGTGGTGCAGTGCAAGCGCTACGCCGGGAACCTGCCCAGTCCGGACGTGCAGCGCTTCGCCGGCACCGCCCGCGACATTCACGGCGCGGACGTCGCGCTGCTGGTCACCACCGGGCGCCCGACCGGGCCGGCCCTCCAGGTTGCCCGGCAGTGCCGGATCACGCTGGTGGACCGGCCGGTGCTGGCCCGGTGGATCGCCACCGGCGTCGCGCCCGCAGTGCTCAGCGACCGCGGGCGACGGTGAACAACAGCAGCATCGACGGGAACCCGAACCAGAAGTCCCGGACCGAGTCGAGCCGGCAGTAGCCCTTGTCCGGCTTGACGCTGCGGCGGGCGGGACGGCTGCCACCGAGCTTGGAATGACTACGATCAGCGTCCCGCCTCGTGGCGGTCCCCGACCAAGGAGAAGACATGTCGAAGTTCCGCCTGACGGCCGTGTTGCTGGCGGCAGCCGCCACCATCGGCGCGGTCGCATCCGCACCTGCCGGTCACCAGCACATCACCGTGCAGGCTGACCAGCAGGCCGTCGTGGAGGGTCACCAGCACATCACCGTGCAGGCTGACCAGCAGGCCGTTGTGGAAGGTCACCAGCACATCACCGTGCAGAGCTGAGCCCAGCACCCTTGGGGCGTTCAACGGACGCGCCCCCGGGAGGTCTTCACCGCGGTCCGTGAACCGCTGCAGGAACGCCGCACCGGCAACGGTCTCACCGTTCGCGTCGAGCTCACTTCTGATTGGTGGGAACAGGCATGCGGATGCACCCTCGGGCCTGGCTGGCGGTCGCGGTCGTGGCGGTCGTGGCCGGCGGGTGGGTGGCGGTCAGCGCCGGCGACGACGCAACGCTCGATGACGATACCGCCGTCGATGTCCTCACCGGCCACGACTGGACGCATTTCGCCGGGGCCACCGTCGGCCCCGGCGGGGTGCGGATCGTCGGCCTGGGCGAGCGGATCGTGCGGCAGGACGGCTCCGGCGGCCAACCCGACCCGCCGGTCAATCTGCGGGGGCCGCGGCTCGCGGTGCGCGGCCCGATGGAGATCATCGCCGGGGTGGATCGCCCGGCCGGCCGGGCGGCCGTGTTCAGCCTGTACGGCGATGTGCCGGTGGTCTACGACGAGTGGCGGCACAACCCGCCCGGTCTGGCCGTCACCGTCACCGACGGGGAGCTGCGCCTGGCGGTCTGGGACGGGCGGGGCGACGATCCGGCGGTCCGCCGCCGGACCACGGTGACCGCACCGGGCGCGGCCACGATAACCGTCACCCGGGCGGGTGGGCGGCTCACGGTCCGGCTCGGGGACGCCGGTCTGTCCGTCACCGACCCTGGGGTGTTCAGTTCCGGGCGGGTGTTCTTCGGCGCCGACGTCGATGGCGGCGGGCCGGCCGGCTGGACGTTGACCTCGTTGCGGGCCGCCGGGCTGGACGGGGGCAGCGTCACCGTCGTCGACGCCCCGGCGCTCGGGCAACCGGCGCCCGAGCCCGGGTCGCTGCGGGTGCTCGCCGCGGCCCGCCGGGCGCTGCCCATCGGCGCCGCAGTGGCCGCCGAGCCGCTGCTGGCCGACGACGGGTACCGGCGCTTGACCGCCGCCCAGTTCTCCATGCTGACCACGGAGAACGCGATGAAGCCGCAGTTCGTCCACCCGCAGCCGGACCGCTACGACTTCACCGGGGGCGACCTGCTGGTCGACTTCGCGGCGGCCAACGGCATCGCGGTACACGCTCACACCCTGGTCTTCGGCGAGGCCAACCCGCGCTGGATGCAGGACACCCCGGCCGACCGGCGCGAGCGGATCATGCTCGATCACATCAGCACCGTGGTCGGTCACTACCGCGGCCGGGTGGCCGAATGGGACGTCGTCAACGAACCGCTGTCCCCCGACGGCGAGGACTATGAGGACGGGGGAGCGGGGCTGCGCCGGCACCTGTGGCAGCAGGCGATGGGGGAGACGTACATCGACAAGGCGTTCGTGGCGGCCCGGAGCGCCGACCCCGGCGCCAAGCTGTATCTCAACGATTTCGGCCTGGAAGCCGACGGTGAGCGCTGGGACGCGCTGCTCAGTCTGGTCGGCCGGCTCAAACAGCGGGGGGTGCCGGTCGACGGGGTCGGGTTCGAGGCACACATCCACGAGGCCGGCGACCGGGTCACCGCGGCCGTCCTGCAGGATCACTTCGCGGACCTGGCCCGGCTCGGGCTGTCGGCCCGGGTGTCCGAGATCGATGTGTACGGCGATGCCGCGGCCGGGCAGGCTGAGCAGTACGCCACCGCGTTGACCGCCTGCCTGGCCGCCCCGAACTGCACCTCGTACACCACCTGGGGGGTCAGCGACCGGTACGGGTCCACCACCGAGTCCGGCACCTATCCACCCCAGCTCGGTGACGACCTGATCTTCGACCGGAACCTGGCGCCCAAGGCCGCGTTCACCGCCCTGACCCGGGTCCTGCGCGGCTGAGGTCGGCCGGACCGGCCAGCCGCACCTCCCCTACGCGTCCGCGAAGTCAGCGGCTCGCGGATTCCTGTGGCGTCGTCGACGCCTCAGCGGCATCAGCGGTGCACTCGCGTTCGCCGGTGTCGAGTTGCGCTCTCAAGGCCAGGATCTCCGCCTCTAGGGCCACGATGCGCTTTCGCGCGAAGTACAGCTCCATCACCGCATCGTGGAATTCGGATACCAGCTCATCTGCCGTCAACTGCATTCGCGCCTGACCTCTTCTCTATCCGCCTCGGGACCGCTCAAGCCGAGATCCGCCTCGGGACCGCTTAAGCCGAGATCCGCCTCGGGACCGCTCAAGCCGAGGCGATCTGCGTGACCTTGCCGTTGGCACTCCGCCACATCAGCGCCCCGTTCACCGCATACAGATTTCCCCCACCGGACGAGTCGGCAGAGGTGGGCACGGTGGCGGTGTTGGCGATCCGCACCACGCCCTCGATCAACACTCCTGCGGGGACTCCCGGCTGCTGGACGATGTGCACCTGTCCGCGCGGTGTGTCACCCCGGTTGACCCCGATACCGATCCGTCCGGCACCGGTGACGATGAAGTCATCCCGGCCGGGGTTGTTGCGCAGTGCGATCAGGCTGCCCGTCGTCGGCCCGTTCGTCGCCGTCAGGTAGATGCCCTGCGCGGCGGTCCCCGCCGTCCGCAGGTCGATCGAGAGCGCGGCGGCGCTGCGATCCGAGCCGTCGTCGTAGCCCTGATGGGTGATCTTGAGCGTCCCGCGGCCGGTCTCCGTGCCCTCCAGATACATGGCCGAGTTCTCGGGATTGTCGGAGACGACGTTCAACGCCACGCCTCTGCCCGAGGCGGCGGCCTGATAGACGGTCACCGCGTTGTCGGTCACCGACGTGGTCTTGAAATATGCAGACTCGATCGTCGAGTCCGTGCTGAAGCGTTGCGCGACCACCGGTCCCGGAAACGTCGTGGTGGTCGTCTCGGCAGCGGCTGGGGTGGACTCACCCAGTGCGACCGTTACCGCCCCGGCGGTGAAGCTTCCCAAGAACAGCCTGCGTGCCATGGCCATAGATGTTCCCCCGTCATCCTGGTCGATGCCCGTGCACTTTACCTCTTGTCGGCCGACTTCAGCCCCGAGCCGGTGAGCACGACCACAGTCGTCTGATCAGGAGTGATGGTGCCGTCAGCGATGAAGTGGTCGAGTGCGGCCGCCGCGACGGCACTGGTCGGTTCGGCGTACAGGCCGCGGGTAGCCAAGGCGCGGACCGCACCGTGAATCTGTTCCTCGGCAACGGCGACTGCCGCGCCGCCACAGCGACGCAGGGCCTCGACGGCCTCCGGCAGCCGTACGGGGCTGGCGATGGCCGCCCCTTCAGCGACGGTCGGCACCCGCTCACCGCGTCCGGCCCGGTCGACGCCGTTGACGGTGTCGGCGATGGTGGCCCAGCGCTCGGGCTGCCCGACGAGCAGCCGGGGCAGCCCGTCGTCTGCTCCGGCACCAACCTGGGCCGGGAAGGGGGACAGCACGGCGCTCATCCCAGGCGCGGCACAGCGGACCGGGCGTGGACCGCGACCGGTTGGTCGAAGCCCGGGATGACCGTCTCGAACTCCTGGAGCAGGCCGAGCTTGGCCATCACCCGAGCGGAGCGGACGTTCTCGACGTGGCGGATGCTGATCAGCCGGTCCAGGCCGATCGTGTCGAAGCCGAACCGCAGGGCGGCGGTGGCGGCCTCGGTGGCGAAGCCGTGCCCCCACGCGGCGCGGGACAGCCGCCAGCCGATCTCGACCGCGGGCAGGACCTCGGGGAGGAAGGTCGGCACGGCGAGCCCGGCCCAGCCGATCAGCGCGCCGGTGTCCCGGACCTGGACGGCGAACAGGCCGAAACCCTGCTGCCGCCAGTCGCGGATCATCTTCTGCAGGCCCGCGGCGCTCTGGTCACGGTCGCGGACCTCGCCGTCGAGGATGTAGCGCATCACCTCCGGGTCGGCGTTCATCGCGGCGAGCGGGTCGAGGTCCTCGTCGCGCCACTCGCGCAGGGTGAGCCGGGCGGTCTCGATGGTGGGCATGGCGTCATTCTCGCCGACCCGGAGAACGCCTGAGGTACGTGGCGGCGCGGCCGGCGCCCCGGGCGGATGCGGGAGGGGCACACTGGGCTGATGCCGAGCCCGCGCGACGTCGCGCACCTCACCACCCTCGCCGACTTCTGCGCGGTGCGCGATGTCGGTGTGCTCAGCCGCGAGGCGCTCGGGCCGGTGGATGTCGCGATCCTGTTCGGTGGCAGCATCCTCGCCGGCGGCGACCTGTTCGCGCGAGCGATCACCGACCGGGTCGCCGACCATTTCATGATCGTCGGCGGGGAGGGCCACTCCTCCGACGTGCTGCGCGCGGCGATGCGCTCCCACCTGGGTGGGGATGACGTGCCGGCGCTGAGCGAGGCCGGCCTGTTCGATCGTTATCTCCGGCGGCGGTACGGCGTTCACGCCGACCTGTTGGAGCACGAGTCGACCAATTGCGGCAGCAACGTGCGCAACGCGCTGGCACTGCTGGCCGCCCGCGGTGTCCCGCACCGGCGGATCCTGCTCGTCCAGGACGCGTCGATGCAGCGGCGGATGGACGCCGGGTTCCGCCGGCACGCGCCCGGCGCGCAGATCGTGAACTTCGCCGCGCACCGGACGACGGTCGACCTGATCGACGGTGAGTTCGGGTTCCGGTCGCCGCCGGCCGGGATGTGGCCGGTGGACCGGTACGTCGCGCTGCTGATGGGGGAGATCCCGCGGTTCGCCGAATACGGCCCGGCCGGGCGCGGGTTCATCGCCCACGTCGACGTGCCGGACGAGGTCACCCGGGCGTTCGCGGCTCTGCGGGAGGCCGGGGTGGCGGCGCCCCGGGTCGCCGATCAGCGGTGGGCCTGACCGGCCGATTCAGTGGTACGCCGCCAGCAGGCTGAAGCATTGTGCGGGGTTCTCCACGTGGGCGTTGTGGCCCAGCCCGGGCAGTGTCGCCACCGGCACGCCCAGCTTGGCCAGCTGCTCGCCGGTGCTCATCGGATCGTGCTCGCCGCGGGCCAGCAGGACCGGCCCGGAGGAGCGGCTGAGCAACCCGGCCATGTCGGGCGCGCCGACGCCGAAGGCACGCGGATCCAGGGCCGGGCGCCACCGGCCGCCGTCGGCACGGATCCCGCCCGGATCGTCGGCGACCAGCCCGGCCAGGCCGGACACCCGCAGGTGCCGGGCGAGCGCCTCCTCCCGGGTGTCGAACCAGGCGACCGGCCGCCCGGCCAGCCCCCGGGCCCGGGCGAGTTCCTCGTCGGTCCACTCCACCTTGATGCCCAGCCCGACGACCGCGGCCACCGGCACCCGGGCGGCCAGCGCCAGCGCGACCACCCCGCCCAGCGAATGTCCCAGCACCACGGTCTGTCCGGCCGGGTCGACGAGCGGGAGCAGCGCCTCGGCGAGCGCGTCGAACGTGTACTCGTCCAACTCCGCCGCGGCACCGTGGCCGGGCAGGTCCGGGGCTTGCCAGCGGCCGGGCCACCGATCCCGCAGCACCGGATCCCACCCCGACCAGACCTCGCCGGTCGCACCCAGCCCGTGCAGCAGCAGTAGATCCATCGCCCGATTGTGCCCGCCGGTGGCGCGATCCGCTCAGCGACCTGCCTACCCGCACTGATCCGTCGGCTCCGGCCGGATCCCCCGGAACAGCGGGATCCGGCCGGCCGAGCTCAGTGCTGTGCCAGGCATGCCGCGGGCAGCAGGAACCAGCGCAGCTTCTCGAAGCTGGGCGGCAGGCCGTGCCCGTCGCCGTCGACGGCCGCCGGGCGGGACTCCATCAGGGACCGGGCCTGCGCCAGGTGCGACGGCAGCACCTCCTCGCCGAGAGTCGGCGCCGGACCCGGGATCTCGTCGCCCAGCCGCAGGTCACTCAGATGCACCCGCGGCTGCGCCGCATTCACATGCGACCATTTGGCGGTACGCGGGTCGAAGCGGTAGTCGGCGAGCATCCGGTCGCCGTGGGTGGCGATCAGGGCGACCGCTTCCATCAGATAGTCGGCGACCGCGTCCGAGATGAAGTAGCCCAGGTTCAGCCGGGCCCAGCCCGGTTTGATGCCCTCCCAGCCGGCCGCGATCTCGGTCTGGAACTCCCGCGAGTGCGCGTCGTCGATGCCGAGCAGGCGGTGCCCGTACGGGCCGGCGCACGAGCAGCCACCCCGGACCTGGATGCCGAACAGGTCGTTGAGCAGCGCCACCACGAAGTTGTGGTGCAGGTAGCGGTCGCCGGCCCGGATCTGGAACGACACGATCGGCAGCCGGTCGGCGCGCAGATCGCCGAGGATCTCGATGCCGGGCACGCCGGCCCAGCGCCGCAGCAGCCGCTGCCACAGCTCGTGCTCCCGGGCACCGATCACCTCGGCACCCACCTCGTCCTTGAGTTTGAAGACCAGACCGGCCCGGATCGACTCGACGATCGCCGGGGTGCCGCCCTCCTCCCGGGCGACCGGGTCGTCGAGATACTTGTGGCCGGTCGGGTCGACGAACGCGACGGTCCCGCCACCGGGCACGACCGGCACCCGGTTCGTCATCAGCTGCCGCCGGACCACCAGCACGCCCGGGGTCTGCGGGCCGCCGGCGAACTTGTGCGGCGACAGGAACACCGCGTCCTTGTCGGCCATGCTGATCGGCACGTACGGCCCGGCCGCCGCGTAATCCCACACCGCCAGCGCGCCGTGCTCGTGCAGCAGGGCGGACACCGCGGACACGTCGGTCAGGATGCCGGTCACGTTCGACGCCGCCGAGAAACTGCCGATCCGCAGCGGGCGGTCGGCGTGGCGTTCCAGGGCCGCCCGCAGCTGGGCGAGGTCGACGTGCCCGGTCGCGTCGGCGCCGATCGGCACCACCTCGGCGATCGACTCGCGCCACGGCAGCTCGTTGGAATGGTGCTCGTACGGCCCGACGAACACCACCGGCCGCTCGGCCCGCGGGATCAGCGGCGACAGCCCGTACACCTCATCGAGGTTCTCCGGAATGCGCAGGCCGAGCAGTCCGACGAGTTTGTTGACCGCCGCGGTCGCCCCCGATCCGCAGAAGAGCACCACGTCGTCCGGCCCGCCGCCGACGCTGCGGTGCACCAGCGCCCGGGCCTCCTCCCGTAGACACCCGGTCTGCGCGCCGGTCGCCGACGCCTCGGTGTGGGTGTTCGCGTATTTCGGCAGCACCCGGAACCGGATGAAATCCTCGATGAAATCGAGCGCCTGGCCGGAGGCCGTGTAGTCCGCATGCGTGGTACGCCGCGGCCCGTACGGCCCGTCGAGAATCACGCCGGCGCCGATCAGGCCCTGGCGGATCCGCTGCAAGATGGCTACGTCCATGCCAAGATCCTCCCGGCCGGCAAACATGAACACCATCCACGATCCGGCGCGAAACGAATCGGACTCCGCGCCCTGAACCGGCCGCAGCCTGCCTCGAACGGTCGTTTCGCGGCATGCCGCGGGTCGGGCGACGGCGGTCCGGGTCAGGCGGCGTCGCGGGCGGTGACCAGGCCGGCGTCGTAGGCGATGATGACCAGCTGGATGCGGTCACGGGCGCCCAGCTTGGCCAGCAGCCGGGAGACGTAGGTCTTCACCGTCGCCACCGTGATGTGCAGGTCGGCGGCGATCTCCGGGTTGGAGCGTCCCCGGCCCACCTCCGCCAGCACCTCCACCTCGCGGTCGGTCAGACCCTCCGGGGCGCGGGGCGCCGCGACGGCCGGGCGGCGGGCGAACTCCTGCAGCAGGCGGCGGGTGACGCCGGGGGCGAGCAGCGCGTCGCCGGCCGCGACCACCCGCACCGCGTCCAGGATGTCGTCCAGCGCCATGTCCTTGACCAGGAAGCCGCTGGCCCCGGCGCGCAGGGCGCGGTGCACGTTCTCGTCGTCGTCGAAGGTGGTCAGCACCAGCACCCGGGTCTGCCCGGCGATCCGGCGGGTCGCCTCGATGCCGTCCATGCCGGGCATCCGCAGGTCCATGACGACGAGGTCGGGACGGAGTTCGGCCGCCAGCCGGACCGCCTCGCCGCCGTTGCCGGCCTCGCCGACGACCTCCAGGTCGGGCGCCTCGCTGATCACCATCTGCAGGGCCGCCCGGATCAGCGGCTGGTCGTCGACGAGCAGGACCCGGACCGTCATGCCGCCACCGGCAGCCGGGCGAAGACCCGGAAACCGCCCTCCGGACGCGGCCCGGCCTCGAACTCGCCGTGCAGCAGCGACACCCGTTCCCGCATCCCGGCCAGCCCGTGCCCGGGCACGCCGGTCCCGCCGCGGCCCTCGTCGGTCACCTCGATGGTCAGCATCTCCGCATCCTGCTCGATGGTGACCCGGCAGGCCTGCACCCCGGCGTGCCGCACCACGTTGGTCACCGCCTCCTGGACGATCCGGAACGCCGACCGGTCGATGTCGGCCGGCAGGTCGGTCGGCAGCCACAGCACCTCCACCTGCACGCCCGCCTCGGCGGTGGCGGCGACCAGGTCGGGCAGGCCGGCGAGCCCGGCGCCCGGCATCGCACCGTCCGCGGACCGCAGACCGCCCACCATCCGGCGCAGCTCGGCCAGGGCCTCCCGGCTGGAATTCTCCACCACCCCGATCGCCTGCCGGGCCCGCGCCGGCTGTGTCTCGAACACCCGGTTGGCGGCGCCCGCCTGCAGCGCGATCACCCCGACCCGGTGGGCCACCGAGTCGTGCAGCTCCCTGGCGATCCGCAGCCGCTCCTCGGTGATGGCCTGCTCGGCGGCCCGCGCCCGGATCGCCCCGGCATGTTCGCGTCGCTGCCGCAGCAGCAGCCCGACGGTCAGTCCGACGGCCACCAGCAGCGCGTCGAAGGTGAGCAGTGCGGCGCTGAGTGCGTCCTGGACCCGTTCCATGACCGGTTCGCCGGTGGCGATCATCCACCCGGACATCTCGCCACCGACCAGAGCGACCCATGCCACGGCCGCGGCAGCGACGCCCACCCGGGTGCGGCGTGCGGCCGCCACCGCCCCGACGCCGAACGCGGTGATGAGCCGCAGCCCGAAAGCCGAGTCGCCGGCCCCGATCACCGTGAATCCGAACACCGTGCCGACCAGGATGAGCAGCAGCGCGGTCACCGGCCGGCGTCCGACCAGGACGGCGGGCAGCAGGGTGACGACCGCCGGCCAGAGCACGCGCAATCCGTCGTCGTTGACCTGCACGCTTCGGACGGCGACGACCATGAGGAGGGGGTACGCGACGATCACGGCCCCGTCCAGCGCCCTGTAGGCCCAGCGAGTCATGGCCCGATCGTAGGGAGCTGAGATCGCCCGGACATCAGCCCGCGGACGTAAGCCTTTTGTCCGACCCCGACGCCCCCTTGTTCCGGGGGATCAGGAACGCTGTCGCATCGACCAGCGCATGTGCACGCGCACCGGTGGCGGCACAACTATGCCCACGAGTGGCACCGGGCCGGCGGCAACACCGGTGACCTGATGCTCCTACTCGGCTGGTCGTCGGCCGACATGCCGCGCCACTACGGCGCGAGCGCCGCCGCAGAAGGGGCTGAACCCGCCCCGGAAGCAACACACCTCGACCCGCTGCAAACCGAAGGCGTCGGATCGCTGCTGGACCGCCTCCTGGAGCAGCTCGACGGTGCGGACGCCGACGAGGGCGAAGGCCATGTCTTCGTCACCCGCTACTGGGTCGGCGCCCACCCTGAAGGCGCGATCGTGCTGCTGATCCTGGACGCTGACTCCGTCTTCCAGGACGTTGACAACGTCGACGAGTTGATCGGCTACCGGGAGCAGGCGATCGGGGTGGGTCAGGTTCGCTTCGACCCAGGAGAGCGTGATGAGGCGTCGAGAGCCGGCTCAGTTCGTGCTGTCGCGCACCACGATGTGGGCGTACGGCACCTGGTAGACCGTCGGTGGTTTGCCGGTGATCGCGTCGAGCATGGCGTTTGCGGCGATTTCGCCGACCCGGACGACGTCGTGGCTCATCGCGGACAGGGCTGGAGTGGCGAGCTGGCACAGCGCGGAGTCGTCCCAAGCGACCACTGACATGTCCGCGGGAACGGCGATCTCGCGTTCCCGAAGCGCGTCGAGCACGGCCAGAGCCATCAGGTCGTTGTCGCAGAACACCGCGGTGGGCTTCCCGGCGAGGAGTTCGGCGATCGCGGCGCGGCCCGACTCGTACGAATAGTCGCCGTCGGCCTGTGCCAGTGTGACGCCCAACTCCGCGGCCTCGGCCTGCGCCCCCTGCCGGCGCAGCTGGCTGTGGGCGAAGATGAGCGGCCCGCTGATGTGCCCGATCACCCGGTGCCCGCCCTCGGCGAGGAAGCGGACCACCTCGCGGGCGTAGCCGGCGTCGTCAGTCCACACCGTCGACATCCCGGATGCGGTCGACGGGTCGCCGAGCACCACCGCGGGCAGGTTCAGCCGCCGTACCAGCGTGACCCGCTCGTCGTCGGGCGCGAGGTCGACCAGGATGACGCCGTCGACCCGGCCCCGCTCGGCCCAGCGGTCGTAGGTGTCGTTCTCTGCCGGCCGACCAGTGACGACCTTGACCAGCACGGAGACGCCGGCGGGGGTGAGGACGCGCTCCAGTCCCTCGATGAATTCGTGGTAGTAGGGTTCCTCGCCGAGCACCCGGGAGGCTCGTGCGAGAACCAGTCCGACCCGCCGTTGTGCCTGCGTCACCGATTCCTCCGCACTCGTTTCGCCGACAGGTACGGTATCGCCTGACAACCGGTGGCACGCGAAACGGAGAATCCTTACGTCATGGCACGTCGAGAAACCTCCGTTGCCGGGCCGGGCAGCCGCGCGCTGATCGTGGACGTGGTCCGGTCGGCGGTGTCGATCAGCCGGGTGGAGTTGGCGGAGCGAACCGGTCTCACCCAGCCGTCGATCTCCAACATAGTGCGCGACCTGATCGGGGACGGTGTCATTCACGAGACCGGCTCGGCCGATTCGGCGCGCGGCAAGCCTCGCAGACTGCTGGCGATCACCGCAGCCAGCCGGTTCGGGATCGGCTTTCAACTTGGACCGGACACGCTGACGTGTGTGGCCATCGATCTGACCGGCGGGGTGGTGGGCCGCGAGGTGGTTCCGTTCGACGGTGCGGACCTGCCGGAGCAGCTGACCGAGCGGTTCGACGACTTCATGGCCGATCTGGACCTGGCCCGTGACCGGATCGAGGGCCTGGCGATCGTGACGCCTGCCGTCCGTCCCGGCGACGAGGCCACCGTCCCGCCGTGGACCGAGGTGCGCGCCGTTCTGGCTGAGCGGCTCGGTATACCGGTGCTGGTGGAGAACGATGCGGCGGCCGCGGCGCTGGGCGAGTTCTGGAGCCGGCGGGTGTCGCGAGAGCAGGCGTTCGGCAGCGTCTACCTGTCGTCCGGGATCGGCGCCGGCCTGGTCTTCGGCGGCGCTCTGCACCGCGGCGCGAGCTTCGATGCCGGCGAGCTCGGACACATGTCGATTGCGTACGACGGGCTGCCCTGCCCGTGCGGCAACCGTGGCTGTGTTGAGCGCTATGCGTCGATGGTGGCGACCGTGGACGCGGCCCGTGCCGCCGGCCTGGCGCTGGAGCAACAGAGCGTCTTCGGTGCGTACGACGCGATCGCGCGCGCCGCCGTCAGCGGCGACCCCGATGCGTTCGCTGTGGTGGACCAGGCGGCCGGCTACCTGAGCGTGGCGGTCACCTCCATGGTCAATCTGCTCGACCTGGGCCGGGTCGTGCTGACCGGGCCGGGCATGGCGATCGCCGGTTCGATCTACGCCCGGCGGTTGCGGGAAACGCTGGCCCGCACCGCCCATGCCCGGCACCGCCACGAGGTCGTCGTCGAGTTGTCGGCGCAGCCCCGCGATGCGGCCGGCATCGGCGCGGCGGCGCTGGTCGTGCAGGCGTCGATCGCGCCCGGGCACACCGCCGGCCTGCCCGCCACGAACGACGCCTGAGCCCGGCCGGGCATCCACCCGGCGGGAGACGTCGGCGCTGTCCCGTCGTCCCCGGCGCCCGCGGATCCTTCTCAGGTCAACGCGGCGTGCGGGCTCCGCTCGTCAGCCAGTTGCCAGCTGCTGGTCTGACGGCGCTTCGCCGTGTACATCGCGGCATCGGCGTCGCGCAACAAATCCGCGCCGTCGACCTGGCGCGAGCCGCCGGCCAGCGCGATACCGATACTCATGCGGGCCACCACGAGGTGGCCGGCCACCTCGAACGGCTCATCGAGGGTGTGCAGCAGGCGCTCCGCGACCGCGACAGCCTCCTCAGCGCCGGTGACACCAGCAAGGACGACCGCGAACTCGTCACCGCCGAGTCGCCCCGCGGTGTCGACGTCCCGGACGACGCGGCGCAGCCGGTCACCGACCCCGATCAGCAAGCCGTCGCCGACATGGTGGCCGAGCGTGTCGTTGACCTGTTTGAAGCCATCCATGTCGATGAGCAGCACGGCGGCCTGAGGGCGGTCCGGGCCGGTCGCGGCGACGGCCGCGTCGAGCCGGCTGTGCAGCAGGGCGCGATTCGCCAGTCCGGTCAGCGCGTCATAGCTGGCTCGCTGCACCAGTTCGGCGGTGAGTTGCGCCGCGTCGAGGCTGGAGACGACCTGGTTGACGAGCGTGCTCAGGTCGGCGCGAGCCTCCTTGCGGACGCCGCGCGCCGCGCCCACCACGAGCAGGCCGCTGATCCCGCGTTTACCGTGCAGTGGCAGCAGCAGCTCGTCGTTCACCGAGCCGACCCGCTGATCGGTCGCGGAGTCAGGCTGATCGGCGAAAGCCGCCCGCAGGGTGTCGTCGGACGACAGGACGGAGGTGCCGGGAAGGGATTCCCGGGTGGTGCCCTGGAATGCCGCGACCCGCGGTGTCCCGTCGTGGCACACGACGATCGCGCAGTAGCCAGGGCTGTCGCCGAGCAGGGCGAGTCCGGCCGCTACCGCCTCGGCATGGACGGACTCACGCTTGTCCAGGGCGTTCAGGGCCGTTCCGGTACGGATCAGCGCCTGCTGCCGGGCTTCGGCACGCTGCTGACCGGCGAGCGCGTTGCCCAGCAGGAAGGTGACGGTAGCGATGATGACGACGCCGGGGATCTGGACCAGCGTGTCCAGCTCGCTCACGCCACCCGTCGCGGCGACGACGACCGGCAGCATCGCCAGCACGGCGACCGCCATCAGCGGGCGAGTCACCGCGCTGGACCGGGTGCCGTACAGCGGACGGAACACCAGCACGGCGTAGAACGAGGCAAGCGCCGGATTGACGCGGCCGATGGCGATGCCCGCGAACAACACCACGAGCCATTCGAGTGGCTCGGTGACGGCGGACAGCCGCTGCCGGCGCCAGCCGTACACGGCCGAGGCGCCCAGCCAGAGCATGCTCATGCCGGATGCCGTACGGATCAATCCGTTGGTGGTGCTGACGAAGGCGAGTTGCTGCACGGTGGTCACCACGCTGACCAGCAGATTGATCAGGAACAGGCCGCGGACTTTGGGAAGCAGGCCCGACCGCGACCAGCGATGCCTCATCATGGCCAGGCTTGTCGCGATCATTCGTTCTCCTCGAACCCGGCACGGCTGACGATGCTTTCTCATCGGTTGGGCACGGGCGGACCTGAGGATCGGCGACTGGCGCCGGCGAACAGGTCCGGGGCGGCATCGACGCTCGGTTACCGCGTCGATCCCGCCCCGGGCAGGATCTCCTGGGCCGTTGTCTAGCTCATGGCCCAGCGTTGGTTGGCCTTGCCGTTGCAGGTCCAGATCTGCAGCCGGGTCCCGTTGGCGATGGCTTCCGCGACGGCGTCGGCACACTTTCCGGTCGCCGGGTTCACCAAGGTCTGCGCGGTGGCGTTGTACCGCCATTGCTGGTTGGGATTGTTTGCGGTGCAGTCCCAGATCTGCAGCCGGGTCCCGTCGGCGTTGACACCGCCGGTGATATCGAGGCATTTGCCGAGAGCCCGCACGGTGCCGTCGGCGGCCCGGGTCCACGCCTGGGCGCTTCCGCCGGTGTCGCAGGTGTAGAGCTGCACGGCGGTGCCGTTCGCGGTGCCGGCCGCAGTGACATCGACGCACTTTTTGCTGGGCACGCCGCGGATCTTGCCGGTGGCGCCCGCGGCCGCAGGCGCGGTGTTCGGGGCGGTGGTGGCCGGGGCGGCGGTGCCGCCACCGGATCCGATGGTGATCTGGCCGCGGTTGAGGACGCGGGCGTTCGCGTAGGCGCTCTGGATCTCGGCGGTGGTATTACTGCCCAGTAGCTGCTCGGACCAGATCATGAAGTAGGCCCACTTGGGCTGGCTGGTCAGGAAGGCCGCGGTGGGCACCTTGCCCATCTCGGCGATCGCGATCGGCTTCGTACCCGCGATCGACTGGATCTGCGCGTAGTCGGCCGCCGATGGATAATTCTTGTACCAGGCGTCGAGGGACACCACATCGGCATAGTTGCTGCCGGGATAGTACTGAGCCCAGTTGGCCGTCGGATTGTCCTGCACGTTCCACACGTAGATCAGGTTGTCCAGGCCCTGGCTGTCGAAGTACTCGTGCATCTGCTGGTAGATCTTGGCGCCGCCGTTCGCGCCCGGCCGTCCGCCCCACCAGTTCCAGGTCTCGTTCATCTCGTGGAACGGTCGCCACAGCACCGGGATGCCGGCGTCCTTGAGCTGCTTGAGGAACGGGACGACGGCAGCCATCCGGCTGCGCCACGTGTTGTACAGGGTGGTGCCGGGGGTGACGATCTCGGTGAACTGCGCATTGGTGATGCTGGTCTTCACCCCGCCGTCGAAGGCGCAGGTGGCGGCGACGGTCGGGGAGCAGGCGTGCCAGGTCAAAGCGACGATCGAACCGGCCGCCCACTGGGTCTTCGCCTCATTGATCACGGTCTGCCGGTTGGCGACGTCCGCGGGATTGAACATCATGTCGCCGCCCCACAGGCCAGGGAACTGCCCGGACGCGGCGCGAGCCTGCTGGGTGTACTGGGTCGGGCTGCTGGCTGGTTCCTTGTTGTGCTGCCCGGAGATGATGTTCTTCCCGGTGATCGACTGCAGGTAGCTGATCACCGTGGCCTTCGACGTCACGGAGAACGCGCTCGCTGTTCCTGGTAGACGGAGCATCACGGTGCCCAGCACCGCCGCCGCAGCAGCGAACGTCACGGCCGCGATGACGCGGCGAGAACGGGTCTTTCTCGTCAAGGGAGGACTCCATGAGAGCGGGCCGGAGGGGGTGGCGTGGCAACGGACGTCCACCCACGGGGACATCGTCGCGGCGATCCGCCGGCGTGCGGGGGGAGGGGTCTTTCCGGTAGGACGCAGCCAGCATGGAAGCTACATGTGTACACGTCAAGGCTAAGATTATTAATTTAAGGTTTTGCCAAGTCCGTACGTCGGGGCCGGGACAGGGTGATGGCGGCCGGGCGTGAGCCGAGTGGTGACGACATGGAGGTTCTCCTCGGGGCGGCTGACGCCGATGGAAGACCTGAAGTTGACCGCGTCGTTCCTGCTGCCACAACTCGGGCAAAAGTCGAAAATTACTAGCACTCCAGCCGACGCCGCGGACAGCAAAGTGCGGCAAGATGCCGTTCGGAGCGCGAGACCCGCTTAGCCCGGCGGTCGCGCGAAGGCCGGCTCATTCGATCGCGTAGGTGGTGTTCGCCGCCGAGCCTGACGTGATCGGCCGGCGTTTGATCCCCGCCAGTTGGGTGGGCACGGTCCGGTTGATGGTGTCGCCCAGTCCCAGCTGGCCGTACCCGTTCTGGCCCCAGCACCAGACCGTGCGTAGCGTCTGGGTGCCGCACGTGTGTCCCTGCCCGGCACTGATCGACTTCCAGGACGTGGCGGTCCCGACCCGGGTCACTGAGGGCCGGTCGGTGGTGTCCCCGACGGCCACGCCGAGCTGACCGGAGCTGTTCAGGCCCCAGCACCACAGTGTGCCATCGGTCTGGATCGCGCAGACATGGCCGCCGCCGGCCGTGACCCTGCTCCACGTTGTGAGTGTCCCAACCTGTTTCGGCGCTTGATAGCCGGTGGTGTCACCCTGACCGAGGCGGCCGTTGGCGCCGCTGCCCCAGCACCACAGCGACCCGTCGGTCTGGATCCCGCAGGTTTGCTGGGCGCCCGCGGCGACCGCGCTCCAGGTGGCAGAGCCGATCTTGACGGGAACCAGCCGGTTCGTGGTGTCTCCCGCCGCCATGCCGAGCTGGCCGGCGGAGTTGTTCCCCCAGCACCACAGGGTGTTGTCGGTCTTGATGGCGCAGGTGTGGTTGTCGCCGGCCGACAAGATGGCGCTCCACGAGGTGGCGGGTGCCTGGCTGACCTGTACCGGTACGGTCTGCGTGGCGGTGTTGTTCTGGCCGGTCTGGCCGGAGGACGCATATCCCCAGCACCACAGCGTGTTGTCGGTCTGGGTGCCGCAGGCATGGCGGTCACCCGCGGTCACTGTCCGCCAGGTCGTCGCGGCGGTCACCTGCTTGGGATATCCGTACGGCAGGTTCCATCCCGCCTGGCCGACGTCGTTGGGCCCCCAGCACCACAACGTCCCGTCCGTACGCACCGAACAGGCGAAGTCGTTGCCGGCCGCCACGGCGGTGTAGGTCGTCCCCGGGTATGCCACCGGCGTACTCGACTGGTGATGGGTGAAGCCCCAGCACCAGAGGGTGTTCAGAGTCTTGCGGATCGCGCACGTCCCCTGGGATCCGAACCCGGAGGCCAGCGAAGCCCAGGTGAGGGCACCTGACGAGGTGGGACTGTTGCGCGCGTTCTGGTCCCCGGCGCCGAGCTGACCGGCGAAGTTGTCGCCCCAGCACCAGATGGTGTCGTCGGATTTGAGGCCGCAGGTGGAGACGGTGCGGCCGCCGGCCGACTTCCAGGTCGCCGCCCCGGCCACCGTGACCGGGGTGAGGGAGGTGTTCCACGTGCCGTCGCCGAGCTGACCGGAGGTGCCGCGTCCCCAGCACGACAGAGTGTTGTCGGTCTTGGTGGCACAGGTGTGGTTACGCCCGGCGTACGGCGTGAGCCACGTCGTGCCGGGCACCTGCTGGAGGGCGACGCTGTTGGCCGTGCTGTTGTTTCCGAGCCGGCCGTCGCCGCCGTCGCCGAAGCAGTACAGGGTGTTGTCGGTCTTCACGGCGCAGGTGTGGCCAGAGCCGGTGGTCACCGCTCGCCACGGCCCGGCCACGGACGTCACGTTGAACGGACTCACGTCCCGGTCGGTCAGGGTCGCGGGATTGCCGGTCTGGCCCCGCTCGTTGTACCCCCAGCACCACAGCGAGGCATCGGTCTGAATCCCGCAGGTGTGATAACCGCCGGTGGAGACCTGGCTCCAGGTCGCGGAACCCACCTGGGCCGGTGTGCTGAGGTTCGTCTGATTGCCTTGGCCGAGCTGACCCCACAAGCTGGAACCCCAGCACCACAGGGTGCCACCGGTCTGGATGCCGCAGGTGTGCTCATAGCCGGCCGAGATCTGGGTCCACGTGGCTGAACCGACCTTGGTGGGGTCGTACCGGTAGGTGGTGTCGCCCTGCCCGAGTTGCCCTCTGGTGTTCGATCCCCAGCACCACAGGGTCCCGTCGGTCTGAATGCCGCAGTTGTGGAAGGTGCCGTCGGTCAGTTGAGCCCAGGTGGCCGTGCCCACTTGCGCCGGAACCAGGCTGCCGAGTGCCCGGCCGTTGGCCCAGATCTGGCCGGCGTCGAAGTTTGCCGCTGCCGTGAAGGAGGAGGAGTTGGCTGTGGTGGCCGAGAAGACTGCCCGGACGCGGCGACAGGTGAACGCTGGTACCGCCAGGAGCAGAACCAGCGCCGTCATCGTCGCCAGCATGCGGCACGCCGGTCGGCGGGTGAGGCTGACCCTCGCCCTGAACGCCCACTTCATGCGCATCGGTCGTTTCTGTACGCATGCCGGCACCGGACGCCTGGAGTAGAGGCGTACCACGCGGTTCACGTGCTCTGTGCCTCCCAGGTGAAGGCAAGGATGGCCGCTTTGCTCTGGGCGGCGTAGTTGTCCAGGAGAGTCCAGCTGATCCGGTAGACCTGCGTGCTACCGCTGAGGGCGGGAGCCCACGTGCCGGCACCGCCCGCGAAGCTGGTCCCCAGCGCACTGAGCGTCCCGGTGTAAATCGCTGACCCGGTGAAGCCACCGCAGTTCGCGAAGGAGCCACCGTTGCCCTGCTCGATGACCATGTCAAGGTACGGATGGAGAGTGCTGATCGAGGTGGCGGCATAGACCTTCACCAGCGAGGCGACGGTACCGTTGTAGGTCACCGTGATGCACCTCTGCCCGTTGTCACCGGGTTTGATGCCGGTGGCAGAGAACATCGCGCCTGCGCTGTCGTCGTCGGACAGCGCGACGGTCCCGGCCGAGAGGCTGTTACCGCCGCTCGAGGTGGTGCTGGTCAACGTTGCCCGGGAGCTCTGCACGACCATTCCGGCAGCGGTCAGCAGCCCGGCCGCCCACAGGCAGGTTGTGCGGCGCCGGCGTCGCAGAGGCGGTGCCGCACCCATCAATGCCCCCGACCCACTGCCGTGCCGAGCGATTCGTCGGTGAAGTGGCCGATCTCCACGCGATTGCGGCCGGCTTCCTTGGCCCGGTAGAGCGCCTGATCGGCGGCCTCGAGCAGTACGGTGGGCGGCACCCCGCCAGGAGGAAGGCTGGCGATACCCATGCTGCACGTGACGGGGACAGGAGCCGGACAGGTGCGGACCGCGTTGCGGAATCGCTCGGCCGTTTGCCAGACATCGTCGACCGGTACGCCGGGCAGGATGACGGCGAACTCCTCCCCGCCATAACGGGCCACCACATCGCCCTCCCTGGCGGTGCTCCTGAGTGCGGCGGCCGCGGCTTTCAGGACTTCGTCGCCGGTCTGGTGCCCGTACGTGTCGTTGACCTTTTTGAAGAAGTCGAGGTCGACCAGCGTCACCGCCAACGGCTCACCGGTGCGCATGGCGTGGTCGATGTGCTGGGCAAGGGCCGCGTCGAAGAACTTGCGGTTGGCGACGCCGGTGAGGCCGTCGGTTTCGGCGGCCAGCCGCAGCCGCTCGACGAGTCCGGCGCGGGTGAGCGCGAGCCCGACATGCGCGGTCGCCTGTATCAGGGTGGACATCATCCGGTGCTCGACGCGCTTGCTCCGGCCCATGTCCAGGACCAGGTGACCGCGCCCCGCCGGCCCGAGCGGGATGGGCAGCACGGCCAGGCGCTCCGCGCCGGGCAGCCGGCTGACGACGTAGGAATCCCGCTGCTTGTCGAGATTGCGGACGAGCACGGGGCCCGCTTCAGTGTCGGCCAGCAGCGACCCGTGAGCATGCGCCGTTTTGCCGGTGTCCAGGGCGGCCGGCAGAGGCGGCCATCCCTTCTCCACGAACCGGAGCCCACGACCCTCCTCGTCCGAGGCGGGTTCGATGACTACCAATGCGCGGACGGCGAGTAGATCCTCGACGGCCAGGCGGGTCAACGCCGCGGCGATCTCGCCCAGGTCGTTGCTGGCTTCCAGATGCACGGCCAGGCTCCGCAGCACCTCTGCGTCGTACCGTCGGCGGCGCAGTTCGCGCTCATTGAGCGCGGCGTACAGCGAGGTGGCCAAGGCCGCGGCACCAAGCAGGGCGACAAAAGTGACGTACCCGGCCATCGGTAGTGGCGCCGGCTGCTTGACGGTCAGTAGCCCGACCTGCTCCGCCTGTAGCACGCACAACACCAGCAGGGCATGCCAGACCGCGACCTTGCCGCCGGACCGAAACGATGTCAGCAGGCTCACCCCGCAGACGTGCAGCACCATCAGGACGCTGATCGGTCCGCTCACGCCGCCGTATGCGTGCAGGGCTGTCGCCAGGCCGAGCCCGTCGACGAGCAGGGCGATGTTGACCGCCACGATGGCCATCCTGCGGCCGACCCGGGGCGCCGCGACGGTGAGCACGGTCGCCCAGGCGCACAGCAGCGCGACGGCGAACAGATCCTTCCCGTCGGTGCGGCGTTGGCCCGGCAGGAAGATCCAGAACGCGGCCACCATGGCGGCGAGACCCAGCCGCAACGAGGTCGACCATCTGATCCGATCCGCCAACGGCAGCAAGCCGAACCGCGAGGGATGAGGCTGGAGCGTCACTGCGTCCTCCACGGGATCGAGCCGTTGTCCGGGAAGGCCTGGTGCGGCTCGCCGTACAGCGGAGCGTGCGCGAGTTTCGGATCGCCGCGGTCCAGCCGGTCCTGCACCAGCAGGAACAGCAGGACCAGCAGCAACAGCAGCAGAGCGAGCCAGGAGAAGCGGGCCACTCCGGCCAGGAGATCGCCCACCCGGGCGGCGGTCGTCGGCGGGCAGGGAGCCGCCGCCATGGAGTCACCGGGCACCGTCCCCGACGGCAAGCCACCACCCGCCGGCGGAACGGCCGAGTCGGATGGTCGTGCGGCAGCCGGCGCCGTGATGGACGGCGGTGTGGTGGTCGGCGGTGTGGTGGTCGGCGGTGTGGTGGTCGGCGGTGTGGTGGTCGGCGGTGTGGTGGTCGGCGGTGTGGTGGTCGGCGGTGTGGTGGTCGGCGGTGTGGTGGTCGGCGGTGTGGTGGTCGGCGGTGTGGTGGTCGGCGGTGTGGTGGTCGGGGCCGCGCTGGAAGTACCGGGCAGGGAAGGCGCACTCGTCCCCGGACCGGTCGTGGGCGTCACCCCCGGAGCCTGCGATCGCCAGGTCAGCGTGGCGAGCGCCGACGAACCCGCAGCGCGGGCATCGTCGGCGACCTCGACCGCGATGCGAAAGGTGCGGCTCTCGGCATGCCCGGGAACCCAGCCGGTGGGTACGCCCTCCGTTCCCGCGCTGCCCAGCGCGGCGATGGAGCCGGTGTAGAACGACGTGGCGTCGGCCGCGAAATCGCTGCAGTCCCGCGACGTCCCCGTTCCGATGGTGCCCTCCACCCGCAGCCACGGTGCCAGCGCACCGGACACTCCGCTGGCACCGAATCGCACGACCGAGCCCCCCGAGGCGGCGGCGATGACGATGCAGCGCTCGACACGGTGTCCCGGCGCCATCCGTCGCACGTCGAACAGCGGGGCATTCGAGCCCGCCGTCAGTGCGGCTCCGGTGAGCGGCATGGACGCCAGGACCCGATCGGCCTGCGGTGCGGGTGTCCGGGTGTGCTTGTGCTGGAGCAGCAGGGCGGTCGCGACCGCGATGACGGCCACGAGCACCGCGCCGATCCCTCGCCGCAGAAGCGAAGGGTGCGGCGGGCGGTCCGGCCGGGTCACAGCCTTCCTGTCGGCATTTTCCGCACTGATCTTAATGAGCGCCGGTCACCCGGTCGTTCAGGTGCTGTGTGCCTCCCAGACGAAGTCCAGCTCGACCTGGTCGCCCTGGGCGGCGTTGTCGTCGGCGAGGGTGGGGATGAAGCGATAGGGACGCGTCTCCGGCTGGTCACCCGATGGGCTCCACGCGCCGGGTGTCAATCCGGCAGCCCAGGTCCCGGCGGAATTCGCGGTGGCACGAAGGTCGGTGTCGCTCAGTTGCGTCCAGTTGCCCGGCGACGCGCAGGACGAGCCGGACCCGATGTCGATCCTCATGGTCAGCAACGTGTCGAGCTCTTCGCCGTGGTCGTCGAGCCGGGCAAGGTAGAGCCGGACGTCGGCCGCGACGTCGCCGGCATAGGTCACCGCGATGCATTTCGTCGATCCGGTTCCGGGCGCCAGGTCGGTCCCGAAGCTGGTGAACAACGCGGCACCGTTGTCGTCGTCGGTCAGTGCCACAATGCCGGACTGCCACGAGTCGCCTTGGTTGGTGACCGTGTCCTCGAGCGAGGCGTGGCTCGCCTGCCACACCAACCCGGCGGACACCACCATGCCCGCCACCAGGGCTGCCGGAAGCTTGGCGCGGGGCCGCACATCGGCGACCGGCGATGTCTCCGGCCGCACCGCGAGCGGGGCGGTCACGCCGGGGGCTCGTAGTCGCCTGGTCCAGTTCACGGTCGTCCTCGCTGTCGGGGGAAAAACACCAGACCGGAACGCGAATCGCCGGCCTGTGTGGCTGCCCGCGAGTATCGGTCGGCGCCGAGCCCTGATGAGGATTCCGGTGCGCGACGGTGTCGGCTCAGGCGTGCCGGGGAGGCCGCCGAAGATACTTGAGGAGCCTGAACAAAGGGGCAGGAGATGCGTGTCTCTCTGAAGCGTCCGTGGTCTGCGGCGTTGCCCAGCGATCGTGCCGGCGCCCGAGAGCGCAGACGACTCCGGGCGGTCAATCTGCTGTCCGACGTCCGGGACGCGGTGGTCGCCTGCCTGTTCGGGATGCTGCTGATCTCCGTCGCGCCGGCGCTGCTGGGATGGAAACCCACGGTCGTGGTCTCCGGTTCGATGCTTCCCACCATCCGCCCGGGCGATGTGGTCGTCGCCGCGCCCGTGCCGGACGATCCCCGGTCGCGGGTGAAGCCCGGACGGGTCGTTCTGGTTGATGATCCGGCACTGCCCGATGAACTCCTGATGCACCGGTTGATGCGATACGACACTGACGGCCGGATGATCCTCAAGGGCGATGCCAACGCGTCGCCGGACAGTACGCCGGTAACGCTGGAGAGCCTGCGTGGTGTTCCGCGGCTGCGCGTCCCGTTCATCGGCCTGCCGTTCCTCTGGGTGCAGCAAGGCCGGTTCGTGCCGGTGGTAGCGGCCGGTTTCCTGCTGCTGTTCCTTGTCGTCTGGCAGCCGCGGCGCCCCCAGATGACGCGAGACACTGTGCCCGATCAGACCTCGGCGGAGGAGTAGAAGCTTCGGATCCGGCCTTACGCAGGCGCCGTCGAAGCGCTTTGCTGTCCCTTCAACCCGTCCGCAACCCAACTGCACTTACCCGAAACTCGAGGGGATCCGGCGAGGAGTCGAACTTGACGCCGAGGGTCACAGGGGGTGGCCGCTCAAGGAGACGGTTGAAAGGGGTGTTGATGGGCCGCCAGAGCAATCAAGCGACCTTCGCATCGGTCGAGAGGCATCGTCGCCACCGCGGGATTGCAGTGGCCGTCGGTGTGATCGCCTGCGCGGCGGTGGTCTGGCAGTCCTCGCACGCCACGTTCTCCGCCACGACGAGCAGCTCCGGCAACCGGATCGGTGCCGGTACGGTCACCATCGACGTCAACAACGGCGGTGCGGCGATGTTCTCCACCGTCGGAGGCGACACGGCTCTGGCGCCTGGTGCGTCGCGCTCGGTGTGCATCGGGGTCGGGTACACCGGCACTCTGGCTCCCACCTCGGTCGCGTTGTACTTTCCCAACGGCGCGACGCAGGCGAAGGAGATGGACGCCGGAAGCGGCACATGGAACGCCTGGCAGAGCGCTGTCGCGGGCGGAGCGGAGATGGACGACAATGTCACCCTGCAGGTGGAGGTGAACAACGCGGACCTGGCCACCGACCCTGGCAGCGTCTGTACCGGGACGTTCGGCGACGTCATCGCGGCGGGGACCAACCTGCGGACGCTGATCAGCACCAAGAGCGCATGGGGTGCGACTACGTCGTACACCGTGCCGACCATGGGCAACGGCAAGTACCGGTCGTACCGGTTCACCTACACGTTGGGCGCCGGCGCCGGTAACAACGTTCAGGGCGACGGTGTCGAGTTCACTGCCATGTGGGAAGCCCAGAGGTAGTCGACGGTGAGGTGTGAGCGGCTCCGGTGGCGCTCGCCACCGGAGCCGGTCGACATCCCGATCAGCGGCTGATCACTTCTGCGCCGCCCAGGTGAAGGCGCATTTCAGTCCATCACTCTGCGCGGCGGCAGTCGCGGCGAGCGAGAAGGTGTACGTGAACCGCCAGACCCGCCAGGTGTTCGGGACGACGGTGCCCCACTGCGAGACCAGGCCGGTGGCGAAATCGTAGTTGGTGGCGATGAGCGTACGCATGTTCGTGCCGAAAGTTCCGGCGACGTCGGTGAAGGAGCCGACACCTGCCGGGTTGCAGTTGCTTCCGGGGCTGGCGGCCAGGTCGTTGCTGCTCACCTCGATCCGCATGGTGAGGTTGTCGTCCATCATCGAGGCGGTACTGTCCGCCCACGCACCGTAAACAGCTCCACTGTCGGACTCCTGCGCGGCCGTCTTGTCGACGAAGAGACGGATCGGCGCGGACGTCACCGATCCGGTGTACGAGACGCCCGTGCACACGGTGGCGCTGTCGCCGGGCAGTAGCGACGCGGTGCTGAACAGAGCCGATCCGCCGTCGTTGTCGGTGATGGCGACCGTGCCGGCTCCGAGCCTGTTCCCGGTACTGCTGCTGCGCGAGGTGAAGACGGCGTTCGTCGACCGCACCGTGGCCAGGACGGCGACGAGGATGCCGATCAGCCAGAACCGCAGGGGCCAGCGACGCCGTCGCGCCCGCCGCACGCTCTTCTGGTGCAAGCCCATGGATAGCCAGATCATGCCGTTCCGCGGAGAAGTGGGTCACCCCCATTCTCACGGGTCGCCGTGCGCCGGATGAGAGAAACGCCCGGATCACCGGTGGCTCGGCACCTAGACTGAATGGCGAAAGTCCCTCGGTTCCACCCTCTACCAAATTTCCGATCCACATGCCGAGGATTCGGAAGCCGCACGTCCGAGGGGTGCCCGGGAAAGTGGAAAGCGATGCCAGCAGATCGGGTAAGAGGCCGCATCGTCCGCGCGGGCACTCGGGTGGTCGCCGTGTTCGCCGTGCTGGCACTGGCGTTTGGTCTGGCCGATTTCCGTCTCGTGCGGGCCGTGTTCACCGATTCCACCGCAACCGGGACGAACACTTTCAGCGCCGCCGCGAGCTTTCCTGACTATCCCACCACGATCAGCAACGACGGCGCGTACTTCTATCACCGGCTGGCCGAGGCGCAGACCTCCAGTGCGACGTCGAACGCGGCGGACTCCAGCTCGAACGGCACCCGGACCGGCACCTACGACGGGCGCACCGACGGCCCGGCCACCTGGTACGACTTCGAGGACATCGCCGGCTCGGCGGTCGCCGACGAGTCCGGCAACGGCAACAGCGCAACGCTGAGCGGCACCACGACAGTGGCGGGCCACCCCGGTAGCTCCGTGAGCTTCGACGGCACGGCGAGTCATGCCGACGCGGCGCGGGCGGGCATCAGCGTCACCACGGACTTCACCGTCTCGGCATGGGTCTACCTGCCCACCGGGGCCGACAATCAAGACCGCGCCGTCGTCAGCCTTTCCGGATCGGCCACCAGCGCATTCCTGCTCAAGTTCGATGACTCGGACGACAAGTGGGAATTCGAGATGGCGCAGTCGAACATCGGCGCCCCGACGCCGGACGCCGCCAAGAGCAGCGGTGCTCCGGCACTCGACACCTGGACGCACCTCGCCGGGGTCTACAGCGACGCGTCGAACCTGCTGACGCTCTACGTCAACGGGGTCGCGTCGGCCACCACCGCCGCCCACGCCGACGCCAATGAATGGACCCCGTCGGGCACTCTCCAACTGGGGCGAACCTGGTACAACACCGCCTGGGCGACCGCGTACTGGCTCGGCCGGATCGATGACGTCCGGGTCTATCAGTCCGCGGTAACCAGCACCGACATCCTGGGCATGTCGACCGAGGCGCCGACGGTTCATTACCGGTTCGACGAAACCGGCGGCACCAGTGTCGCGGACAGCTCCGGCAACGCCAACGACGGCAGCACCTCAGGAACCGCCACCTGGAACCCCGGGGGCTGGTGGGGAGGGGCGTTGACGCTGGACGGGTCCGGCGCTGCCGCGCTGAGCAACAGCCGGGCTGTCGCCACCGATCAGGCTTTCACCGTCTCGGCCTGGGTGTACCTACCGTCGACGGCAGCCACCATCACCCGCGCGATCCTCAGCGAGAACGGTGGCAACGCCGCTGCCTTCGAATTGAAGTACAACCAGGCGGCACCGGACCGCTGGGAGTTGGCGATGTGGGACAACGACAACTCCGCCTCCAACGCCGCGGGCGCCAAGTCAGCGGCGGTGGCGACGAAAGACGCCTGGCAGATGATCACCGGAGTGTACGACGACGCGGCGGATCTTCTGCGGTTGTACGTCAACGGGGTGCAGAGCGGCACGACCGCGCGCACCGACGCCGTCGAATGGGCCATTACCAATCGGCTGCAGATCGGCCGGTCGCGGAACTACGGCGCTTGGGCCAACCCGTTTTCCGGAAGCATCGATGATGTCCGGACCTACCAGGCGGCGTTGACGCCGAATCAGATCAGCCAGCTCTACAAGTACGGGCGAACCATCCCGACCGGTATGACCGCCGGTGGCAGCGGCGCGTTGCAGGGTCCGCTGGGCGGGCAGGCCGGGAACACCGCGGTCGCCTTCAACGGGTCGGGCAGTGGCTTCAACCCGATCTCGTTCACCAACCCGACGACGTTCACGATCGAGTGCTGGTTCAAGGGCTCGGACAACCGGGGCGGGCAGATCCTGGCGTTCAACGCCGACCAGACGTCGTTCTTTCCCACCTACACCACCGACCGGATGGTCTACATCGACAGCGCACAACGCCTGGTCTTCGGTGTCAACAAAGCGGGCACGATCGTCACCGCCGCGTACGCCGGGTCGGCGGCCACCTGGAAGAACTGGCACCATGTGGCGGCCACGATGAGCCCGGCCAACGGCATCCGGCTGTATCTGGACGGTGCGCTGGTCGCCTCCGACGCGACGGGAACGGCCGGCGGGAACTACACCGGTTTCTGGCGCTGGGGCGGCGGTCACCTCACCGGCTGGCCGAACCGTCCGGGCCACGACTACTTCGTCGGCATGATCGACGAGGTGGCTTACTACCAGACCGAGTTGACCGCTCTGCAGGTTTCGCGGGACTTCAACGCCAATCGGTGACCAGCGGGCGTCGGTACCGGAGGGAACCCCTCACGAACAGTGGCGGGCGGTCGTGAGGAGTTCCGCGCCCAGAGGAATCAGGCCGGCAGTTGAAAGCGCTGGAAGAACTGCCACATCAGCGTGTTGGCGTTGATCTCCTGCGTCGTGTTGCCGTTTCCGTTGGAGACCGGTGTCCCCGGCCAGGTGTGACCGCCGTCGCTGATCGAATAGAGCACGACGTCGGCGCCGTTGGCGCAACCGAGGTAGTTCGTTCTTGTGACGTGGGTGGTGACCGGGGCAGTGGTCGGACCGGTGGTGCACCGGTTGATCGCCGCCCACCGTGCCTGCGCGACCGGTACCGAATACTGCCAGTACTCGGAGCCGCCGCCCGGGTACGGGTTGGTGGTGTCCTGCTGCCCATGGAAGGCGATCACCGGGACCGGCCGGGCCGGGTTGCAGGAGGCGGGATCCGGCTGCGCGGTGTTCTGCGGGTTGGGCCGGCCGGCGCGGAGCCCGCCCACGGGGGCGATGGCAGCCAGCCGGTCCGGTCGTGCGCAGGCGAACGCCGACGTCATCCGGCCGCCTCCGGAGTATCCGGCGCCGTAGACGCGGGTCGGAGCGGCACACAGGGTCGAGGTCGCCGTGGTGAGCACCTGCTCGAGGAAGCCGATGTCGTCTCGTGCCCCGGCCGGCGCTGTGCCGACACCGGGCACGTTCCAGGCGAAGCCGCTGGCATTGGGGATCGCCCCGCTGGGTGCGACGATCAGGAATTGGTTGGCGTCGGCGGTCGGCTTCATGTTGCTGTACTGCAGCTGACCGGATCCGGTGCCGCCGGAGCCGTGCAGGTTCATGACCAGGGGAAGCCGGGTGCCGGGTTGAGCGCCCGCCGGAACGTAGACGGCCACCTGGTATTGCTTGCCTGCGAAGCTGACCGGCATGGTGCGCTCGCCCGGCTGCACGGTCCGGTTGCAGGCCGCCCCGCTGGCCGACGGCGATGGGGTGACTGGTCCACCGCCGCCGGGCAGTACCCAGTCCTGGTTGGTCTGGCTGTTGCACGTCCAGATCTGCAACGGCGTGCCATCCGCGCTGGACTGGCCGGCGGCGTCGAGGCACCGACCGGTCGCCGGGTTGACGATGTCCTTCGTCGCGCTGTTGTAGACCCACTGCTGATTGGCGTTACCGAAACAGTCCCACAGCTGCACCTTGGTCCCGTCGGCGTTGACGCCGCCGGTGACGTCCAGACACTTGCCCAATACCCGGATGGTACGGTCGTCCGCCACGGACACCCGCTGCTGAGCGGAGTTGTTGCAGGTCCACAGCTGAACCTTGGTGCCGTTGGCGGTGCCCCCTGCGGCCACGTCGACACATTTGCCCGCCAGGCCGGTAAGGGCACCGGTGGCGGCGGCTGATGCCGGCAGAGTCACGGCGACTGCGGCGCCGCCGGCCAACAGGACGGAGAGGGTGACAAGGACTGGTCGGCGTTTCACGTGACGGTCTCCTGAACGCTGTAAGACGAGCTGGCTCGTCGCGATGTCCACGACGGCCCCGGCGCTCCGGTGCGATGCGCGCCGGAGCGCCACGCCTCAGGACGTGGTGGACGGGGGGGGTGCGGCATTGAGGTCGCTTGCGGCCCGGCGGCTGCCATCCAGGCCCCGGGTGATGTTCCAACGGGCCGGGCCGCGGGTGTGATCCGGGGCTGGCGGCCTGGCCTACAGCGGTCCCCGCCCACCGAGGCAGCTCCTGGCGGACTCATCATGGGGCCGCGCGGCGGACCTGTCAATGCGCTATTAAATAATTTAAGTCGCTGAGGCTCGCTCATTTCTGACCATGAGCTCCGCCCTGGTCGGTGGGGTGGCGCCGGCCCGCGCAACCGTGAGCCCCGCGACCAGAGCCGCATGGCTGAGCACCGCTCGGAGGTCTTCGCCGGTGATGGCGTGCAGCCGTGGCCGGGCGGCGGCGCCGAGTAGCCCTCGTTCCCCCAGTCCGTCGAGCAGCCCGGACATGAAGGCGTCCCCGGCCCCGACGGTGTCAACGACGCTGACGGCCACCGGCGGGACAGTCACCTGGACCTCCCCGGCGATCGCCAGCGCGCCTTGGGCTCCCAGGGTCACGCAGACCAGGGCGGGTCCGAGGGCGAGCAGGTGCCGGGCCGCGTTGAGCGCCGGCATGCCGGGGTAGAGCCAGGCCAGGTCTTCGTCGCTGGCCTTTACCACGTCGGATCCGGCGACGATCGACTCCACTCGAGTGCGGCAGTCGTCCGGGTCGCCGATCAGCGCCGGCCGGATGTTCGGGTCGTAGCTGACCGTCATGGCGTCCCGGCGGTCCACCAGCAACCGCTCGACGTCGCCGCCGCCCGGTGCCATCAGCGCCGCGATCGACCCGGTGTGCAGATGCCGAGCGGTCTCGGCGGGTGCCGGACCGCCCGGCCAGCGCGGCCACTCGACGGCGAAGTCGTAGCGCGCCGACCCGTCCGGCTGGATTGCGGCCAGCGCCCGGGAGGTCACTCCGGCGATCGGTGCCAGCAGGTCGACGCCCGAGCCGGTGAGGTGCGCGCGCAGCAGGTCACCGGCCGGGTCGGCGCCCAGGTGGGTCCACAGGCCGACGTCGTTGCCGAGCCGGCCCAGCCCGACCGCCACGTTGGCCGGGCTGCCGCCGGGCAGTTCCCGCTGCTCGTCGGAGATGACGTCGAGGATGGACTCGCCGACGACCAGGAATCGCCTCATCGGACCGCTCCGTTCGCGCACGCCGCGGCGAGACCTGGGGAGAGCGGCGCCCGGGGGAGCAGCATCGCCTGCACGGCGTGGTAGAGGTCCGGCTTGCCGGACCACGTCGTCGCGGCCGGCTGGTTGTCGGTGTCCAGCTCGTGCCACCACGAGCCCTGTTGCACGTCCACGAAGTTCCCTCGCACATAGTCCGACCAGATCGAAAACCACCGGGCAAAATCCTCTTCGCCGGTACGTGTGTGCAGCGCTGCCGCGGCCGCGATCGCCTCGGCCGCGACCCAGTGCATCCGTTGCCGCACCACGGGCGTGCCGTCCCAGTCAGTGGTGTAGACGAAGCCGGGTGCGCCGTCGACCGCCCATCCGTCCTCGACCGCCCGGGCGAACAGGGCTCGAGCGGCCGGCAGCAGCCAGTCCGGTGACGCCGGGCCCAGCGCGGCTTCCAGGTGCAAGATCAGCCGCGACCATTCCAGCGCGTGCCCGACGGTCGCCCCGTACGGCTGGAACGGGTCGTCCGGCCGATCCCGGTGATAGTCCAGCCGCGCGTTCCATCGCGCGTCGAAGTGTTCCGGCAGCCGCCATCCGTGTTCTCGCCCCCGGCTGACGGCTCGTTCGCTGATCGCCAGCGCACGGTCCAGGCAGTCTGTCCGCCCGGTGGCGTCGTACGCGGCGAGCATCGCCTCGACCGCGTGCATGTTGGCGTTCAGCCCCCGGTAGTCGTCGAGGCGCTGCCAGCCGGTGTCCCAGGCGTCGGCGAACATCTGGTGCACGGGGTCCCAGAAGTGGCGCACCAGAGTGTCGAGCGCCCTGGTCAGCAGGGCCGGCGCGCCCGGACGCCGGGCGATGGTGGCGGTCGACGCTGCCAGGACGACGAAGGCGTGGTCGTAGCACGACTTTCCGGCGGCTGGCAGCCCGTCCGGGGAGACCGAGGGGTGCCAGCCGCCGTGCTCGCGGTCAGCTAGAACGCCGGTGAGGCCGGCCAGCGCGGCGTCGGTCAGCGGACCGGCTCCCGGTACGCCGAGCAGGTCGCCCAGGCTGTAGACGTGCGCCATCCGGGCGGTGATCCAGGTGTGCACGGGTGCGTCGAGATCGGGGGTTCCGTCGGTCCGCAGCCAGGCCGCGCCGCCGAGCGGATGGGGGAAGGCACGGCCGAAGTCGAGCAGACGCTGGACGGTGTCCGCCGGAGGTGTGGTGCTCAATGCAGGTCGCTCCTTCAAGCGGGAAGCGCGGTCAGCCGGTGCTGTCGCGTTCGACGATGTGGGCCTGGGGCGCCTCATAGACGTTGTCTGCCGAGTTCTGGCGCATCGCGTCGAGAACGGCGGTGGCCGCGATCTCGCCGATCCGTCCGACGTCGTGGCTCATCGCGGAGAGTGCCGGCCGGGCGAGCTGGCACTGCGCGGAGTCGTCCCAGGCCACGACGGAGAGGTCGCCGGGGACGCGGAGGCCCCGCTTGATCATCGTCTCCAGTCCGCTGAGCGCCATCACGTCGTTGTCGTAGACGATCGCGGTCGGCGGGACCGGATGCGCGGCCAGTAATCGGGCGGTGGTGACCCGGCCGGACTCCTGCGAGTAGTCGCCCTCGGCACCGATCAGCGTGACGCCCCGGGCGGCAGCCTCGGCCTGGAAGCCGCCGAGCCGCAGCTGGGTGTGTGCGAGCGAGCGTGGTCCGCTGACGTGGCCGACGACGGTGTGGCCGCGGTCGGCGAGGAAGCGGATCGCTTCGCGCGCCGATCCGGCGTCGTCGGTCCAGACGGTGGGCAGCCCGTCCGCGGTGGACGGGTCGCCGATCACGACGGCCGGCAGGCGGAGCTTGCGGACCAGCTCGACGCGGTCGTCGCCGGGGCTGAGGTCCACCATGATGACGCCGCCGACTCGCTGTTCGGCCGACCACTGCTCGTAGGTGGCCTTCTCAGCGGCGTGGTCGGTGACCACTTTGACCAGCACCGAGATTCCGGCCGGGATCAGCAGCCGTTCCAGGCCCTCGATGAATTCGTGGTAGTACGGTTCCTCGCCGAGCACCTGCGAGGCCCGGGCCAGCACGAGGCCGACGCGCCGTGGCCGTGGTGTCACTGGTTCCTCCATCTTGGGAATGTTTCTCATGAGGAGCGTCCTGGGGTGTGGCCGGGTGCGACGGACGCTTGGATGACGAGCACCGCGGCACCGATACCGGCGGCGTCGCGGGGCTGGGCGGAGATCTCGACGGTCACGCTGTGCTGGTGCCGGGAGTGCGCGGTCCGGTCCAGGTGGGTGCGCAGCCGGCGGGCGAAGATCGATCCGGCGAGCGCGACGCCCGGCCCGGTGAGCACGATCCGGCCGAGATCGAGCAGGTTGACCACCGAGGTCGCGGCCGTGCTGAGCCACCCGGCCGCCTGATCCAGTACGGCATAGGCATCCGTGTCGCCGTTGACCGCGGCCCGCGCGATCGCCTCGTACGCGGCGGACTCGGTGCCGTCCAAGGGCAGCCGGGCCCGCAGCTCCGGCAATTCGCGGGCAGCCTCGACGATCGCCCGGGTCGACGCGTACTGCTGCAGACAGCCCTGGTTGCCGCACGGGCAGGGGCGGCCCTCGTGGTGGATCGACATGTGGCCGAACGCTCCGGCGCCGAAGCTGGCGCCGCGGAACAGCGCGCCGCCGAAGACCAGCCCGGCGCTGATCTCGTTGCCCAGGTAGACGCAGCCGAACACCTGGTCGCGGGAGACCCGGCGGCTCCAGAACTCGCCGAGCGCCGCGGCCGCCGCGTCGTTCTCGACGAGAACCGGCACCCCGATGCGGTCCACCAGGCCAGGGCGCACTTCGGGCGGCCAGGCGCCGGGCGCCACGACGGCCAGGCCCTCGATGCGGTCCCGGGGCAGGTCGAGACCGGCGGTGAAGTGCTCGAACCGGTCGGCCAGCCGGTCGGCGTGCCACGGTTCATCGGGTAGCAGGGGGACGACCTCGCGGCCGACCACGCCGCCGGTGAGGTCGACCGCGACGCAGGTGACGGTCTCCGGGCCGAGGTGGAAGCCGATGCCGAAGCGGTTGGCCGGGTTGATCGCGATGAGCTTGCGGGGCCGGCCGTGCGCCGAGTCGAGCGAGCCGATCTCGTGAATGATGCCGTCGGTGATGAGCTCGCGCACGATGTTGGAGATCGACGGCTGGGTGAGGCCGGTCAGGTCGACGAGCTCACCCCGACTGATGGTCACCGCGGAGCGGATGACGTCGACGATCAGGGCGCGGCTTCCGGGCCCCGCGGCGGGCGCTTCTCGACGTGCCATGGGGCGCGCCACCTCCGTTTTCTGTCCCGAACGCGGCGCGGAGGGAGAACCGCTCCCGCACGAGACGGTCAGATTACAGCACCGAATAAATTAATAATCTAATCTTGACACCGACGTAACGTCCGTCTCATGCTGGGCGCTCCACAGCGAGCTGATCCAGCAGGACGGATATCGGCATGATCAATAGAAGGACGTTCCTCGGCCTCGGCACGGTCGCGGCCCTGGCGCTCACCGCCGGGTGCACCGGCGGCGCGAGCGACGACACCGGCACCAGCGGCGACTTCTCCGGCGACATCAAGGGCAACATCACTGTTCTGACCAACCGGACCGACCTGGTCAGCACGACGCTGCCGGAATACGCCAAGAAGTTCGAGGCCAAGTACCCCGGTACGAAGGTCACCTTCCAGGGCGTCACCAACTACGACGACGACGTGACCACCCAGCTCAGCAGCGGCGACTACGGCGACGTGCTGATGATCCCGGGCACCGCCGCCGTCGACCAGTACAGCCAGTTCTTCGAGCCGCTCGGCACCCAGGACGAGCTCAAGGCCAAGTACCGATTCCTCGGCCCGGCCACCTACAACGGTCAGGTGTACGGACTGTCGGTCGGCGGCATCGCCAAGGGCTTCGTGATCAACAAGCGGATCTGGGCGCAGGCCGGGATCACCACCCCGCCGAAGACCCCGGAGGAGTTCGTCGACGGGCTCAAGGCGATCGCCGCCAAGACCGGTGCGATCCCGTATTACACCAACTACAAGGACGGCTGGCCACTGGGGGAGTGGAACAGCTATCGGGCCGTTCTCGGCGACCCGGAGATCAACGAGAAGTTCCCGGCCGATGCCAGCCCCTGGCAGCCCGGGAAGATCCAGTACATCACCGACAGCCTGCTCTACGACATCGTGCACAACAAGCTCAGCGAGAAGGACCCGCTGACGACCAACTGGGAGAGCTCCAAGCCGATGCTCGCCAGCGGCAAGGTCGCGACCATGCTGCTCGGCTCGTGGGCCGTCCCGCAGATCCAGGAAGCCGCCAAGAGTGCCAAGGCGGACCCGGCCGACATCGGCTTCTGGCCGTTCCCGTACCAGACCGGCGGCAAGTTCCACACCGCCATCGACGGTGACAAGCTCGCCGCGGTCAGCAAGAACTCCAAGAACAAGGCGACCGCCAAGGCCTGGCTCGACTTCTTCGTCAACGAGTCCGGCTTCGCCGCCGACCAGCAGGCCATCCCGCCGGCCGTCTCCCAGCCGCTACCCAAGGGCCTGCAGGAGTTCACCGCCACCGGCGTCGAGCTGATCGAGGTGCCGGCCGCCACTACGAACGCCGGCAAGGAGGACGAGATCATCCGGACGTCGGAGATCGACCTGAAGGGCCCGATCTACCGGCAGAAGCTGGTCGACATCGCGCGCGGCGCCGCCAAGGGTGACAAGGAGTCCTACTTCGCCGACCTGAACAAGCGGTGGAGTGCCGCCCAGAGCCAGGTCATGAAGTGACGAGCCAGGTCATTCCCGGTGCCCGGCCCGCCACCACGGCGGGCCGGGCGGCCGGCAAGCCCCGCCGGCGCCGTTTCTGGCAGACCCCCTACGTGTACGTCGCGCCGGCGCTGATCCTGCTGATCGTCTTCACGTACGTGCCGGTCGGCAACATGATCTGGTACAGCTTCCACAAGTGGGACGGCCTGGACGTCACCATGGACCCGGTCGGCCTGGACAACTACGTCCGGGTGTTCACCGACGAGCAGTACTGGCACGTCTTCCTGATCAGCCTCTACTACTTCGTCGCGTCGTTCGCGCAGATCGCGATCGCCCTGTACTTCGCGGTGGTGCTCTCGTTCAAGGTCCGGTTCAAGAATCTGTTCAAGGGCATCCTGTTCTTCCCGTACCTGCTCAACGGGGTCGCGGTCGGCTTCGTGTTCCTCTACCTGTTCCAGCCGGACGGCACTTTGGACACGCTGCTCGGTGCGGTCGGGCTCGGCGGGCACACCCAGCTCTGGCTCGGTGACCCGGACATTGCCAACATCTCGCTGGCCGGCACCTCGGTGTGGCGGTTCACCGGGCTTAACTTCGTGCTGTTCCTCGGCGCGATCCAGTCGATCCCGGGCGAGATCTACGAGGCCGCCGAGATCGACGGGGCGAACCGGTGGCACCAGTTCCGGCACATCATCGTGCCCGGCATCCGGCGGATCATCAGCCTCTCCTTCATCCTGGCGATCTCCGGCAGCCTCAGCGTCTTCGAGATCCCGTTCATCATGACCGGCGGCGCGAACGGCACCCGCACGTTCGTCGTCCAGGCCTATCAGACGGCGTTCCAGTTCCGGCAGATCGGCTTGGCCTCGGCCATGGCGGTCGTGCTGCTGCTGATCGTCCTGCTGATCACCTGGGTGCAGCGCCGGGTCCTGCCCGACGAGGAGGTGACCCTGTCGTGACCACTGCGACCCGCACACCCCGGCACGCGTCCCCGAGGCCGCCGGCCCCGGTCAAGCGCGGTGGCGGCCGCGACCTGGCCGTCGCCCGGACGGCGACCACCGCGAAATACGTCTCCCTGGTACTGGCGTCGCTGGTGGTACTGATCCCGCTGGTGGTCGTCCTGTTCGCCTCGCTCAAGACGCACGTCGAGTACAACAGCACCGGCCCGCTCACGCCGCCGCACAACTGGCTGAACTTCCACAACTTCGCGACCGCGTGGACCGCGGGGGACATGTTGCGCGGCTTCTGGAACACCACCTTCATCCTGGTGGTGTCGCTGACCGGCACCGTCGCGATCGGCACGCTTGCGGCGTACGCGATAAGTCGTTTCGTCTTTCCCTTCAAGCGCCTGGTGCTGGGCCTGTTCCTGGTCGCCGCGTTGGTGCCCGGAGTGACCACGCAGGTGGCCACCTATCAGATCGTCAAGTCGATGGGCCTGGTCAACACCTCATGGTCGGCCATCGTGCTGTTCATGGGCACCGACATCGTGTCGATCTACATCTTCATCCAGTTCATGCAGTCGATTCCGCAGAGCCTGGACCAGGCCGCGATGATCGACGGCGCCGGCCGGTTCACCATCTATCGCAAGGTGATCCTGCCGCTGATGAAACCGGCGATCGCCACCGTCGTGATCATCAAGGGCATCGCCATCTACAACGAGTTCTACATCCCCTTCCTCTATCTGCGTTCACCAAACCTCAGTGTCATCTCCACCGCGCTGTTCCGGTTCAAGGGCCCCTACGGAGCGCAGTGGGAGACCATCGCCGCCTGCACGATGATCGTCATCGTCCCGACCGTGGTGATCTTCCTGCTGCTGCAGCGCTTCATCTACAACGGCATCACCGCGGGAGCCACGAAATGACCTCAGTGCAAGACCTGGCCGGCTCCTGGGAGTTGCACGGCGACGGCGTCGACCTCCCCGCCACGGTGCCCGGCTGCGTGCACACCGACCTGCTCGCCGCGGGTCGCATCCCGGACCCGTTCCAGGACGACAACGAGCACGCGGTTGCCTGGGTGGGCCGCGCCGACTGGACCTACCGCCGCGAGGTGGCCTGGACCGGGCCTGCGCACGAACGGATCGACCTGGTCTTCGAGGGCCTCGACACGGTCGCGACCGTTGAACTCGGCGGCACCACGCTCGGCTCTTCCCGCAACATGCACCGCAGTTTCCGGTACGACGTGACCGATCTGCTCGACGGTGATCCGCGGCCGCTGGCCGTCCGGTTCGAGTCCGCCTACACCGAGGCCGAACGGGTCCGCGAGCTGCTCGGCGCGCGCGACAACGCGTACCCCGAGCCGTTCAACTTCATCCGCAAGATGGCCTGCAGCTTCGGCTGGGACTGGGGGCCGACGCTGGTGACCGCCGGCATCTGGCGCCCGGTCCGCTTGGAAGGCTGGAGCACAGCCCGCCTCGCCGAGGTCCGCCCTCTCGCCACCTACGCCGACGGCCTCGGCCGGCTCGACCTCACCGTCGGCGTCGAACGGACCCGAGATCGCGATCTGCACGCGCGGGTGCTGCTCGACGGGTACGAGATCGCCGTACTGGAGATCCGGGATGGGGAAACGGTCGCGCAAGCGATCGTCGATGCCGGGGCGGTGACGCCGTGGAATCCGCGCGGGCACGGCGAACCGGCTCTCTACGAGCTGAGCGTCGAGCTGCTCGACGGCGACACCGTGCTGGACCGCTGGCAGCGCCGTACCGGGTTCCGCACGGTCGCGATCGACCAGACCGGTGGCGGGTTCGTGTTCCACCTCAACGGCGCGCCGATCCTGGTCAAGGGCGTCAATTGGATCCCGGACGACATCTTCCCGTCCCGGATGACCCGGGCGCGCTACGAGCTTCGGCTGCGTGAGGCGGCCGACGCCGGCGTCAACCTGATCCGGGTGTGGGGTGGCGGTCTCTACGAGAGCCGTGACTTCTACGAGGTCTGCGACGAGCTGGGCCTGATGGTCTGGCAGGACTTCCTGTTCGCGTGCGCCGACTATCCCGAGGAGGAGCCGCTGTTCTCCGAGGTGGTCGCCGAGGCCCGGGAGAACGTCGCGCGCCTCGCCCCGCACCCCAGCCTGATCACCTGGAACGGCAACAACGAGAACCTGTGGCTGCACCTGGCCATGCCGTGGAACGCCGACGGCAAGTACGAGACCTGGGGTTCCCGCTATTACCTCGAGACGCTGCCCGAGATCGTGGCCGAGCTCGACCCGACCCGGCCCTACCAGGCCGGCAGCCCCTGGTCCGGCTCCTGGGACCACGCGCCCAACGACACCGAGCACGGCACCTTCCACTCCTGGGAGGTGTGGAACCGCGAGGACTACCTCAACTACCGCAACTCGACGCCGCGGTTCGTCGCCGAGTTCGGCTGGCAGGCGCCGCCGGCGTGGACGACGCTGCGCGACGCGGTCTCCGACGAGCCGATGCTGCCCGACTCGCCCGGCGTGCTGCACCACCAGAAGGCCGAGGACGGCAACGGCAAACTGGCCCGCGGCCTCGCCCCGCACTTCGGCGACCCGGCATCGCTGAGCGTCGAGGCCTGGCACTATCTGACCCAGCTCAACCAAGTCCGTGCGATCCGGACCGGGGTTGAGCACTGGCAGTCGCACTGGCCGCACACCGGCGGCAGCATCCTCTGGCAGCTCAACGACCTGTGGCCGGTCACCTCGTGGGCCGCGATCGACGGCGCAGGCCGACACAAGCCGCTCTACCACGCGCTGCACGAGCTCTACGCCCCGCGCGCGCTCACCATCCAGCCCCGTGACCGTGCCCTGGTCGTGGCGGTGCTCAACGACCACCCTGCCGCGTGGACCGGAACCGTGCTGATCGAGCGGCAGGACACCGGCGGCGCGGTGCTCGCCTCCACCGTCCAGCACGTGTCGGTGGCCGCGCGATCGGTGACCCTGATCCCGGTGCCCGCCGACCTGGTCGGCGAGGTGCTGGTGGCTCGACTCGACGACGCTCGCGCGCTCTGGTTCCCCACCGAATACTCGTCCGACGACCCGGCGCTCACCATCGACGTCGAGTCCGTCCCGGGCGGTCTCGACGTGCACGTGCGCGCCGTCGGGCTGGCCCGCGACCTGCTGCTGCAGCCCGATCGGATCCACCCGCAAGCCACCGTCGACCGCGGCTTCGTCACCCTGCTGGCCGGCGAGTCCACTGTGTTCCACGTCCGCGCACCGATCGAGCTCGACCCCACGCTGGTCAAAACCCCGTGGGTGCTCACCGACCTCTCCTCCGTCCTGAACCGGGGTAAGAATTGAGACTGCTGCGTGCCGCGACGATCGTCCTCACCCTCGTGACCAGCGTGTTCACCGTTCCGTCCGCCGCCTACGCCACCCCACCACGTCAGGGCTTCGTCACCCGCGCCGGCGCGGAACTGCGGCTCAACGGCAAGCCGTTCCGCTTCGCCGGCACCAACGCCTACTGGCTCGGCCTCGACGAGAACGTGGGCGGGATCGACTACCCCACCTATTTCCGCATCCGCGACGCGATCGACACCGCCAAGGGCATGGGGATGACCGTCATCCGGTCACACATGCTGGTGTCCTCCGGCCACCCCAAGACGCTGCTGCCGTCGAAGGAGACCGGCTACAACGACGACGCCTTCAAAACCATCGACTACGCGATCGCGTACGCCGGTCAGGCCGGCATCCGGCTGATCCTGCCGCTCACCGACAACTGGGCGTACTACCACGGCGGGCACGCCGACTTCACCAAGCCGTACGGGCTGCCCGACGCCGCGTTCTATACCGACCCCCGGGTCATCGCGGACTACCAGGCCTACGTCTGGCACGTGATGCAGCACGTCAACCCGCTCACCGGCAAGCGCTACATCGACGATCCGACGATCATGGCATGGGAGCTCGGCAACGAGCTGGAAGGCATGACCCCGGAGTGGATCGGCGCCAACGCCGCGACCTTCGCCGGCTGGGCACCCCGGCAACTGATCGCCGCCGGCCGCCGGTTCGACATCGACCCGGACACCCTCGGCGCCGCCGCCGTCGACATCGTCGACGTGCACTACTACCCGCCGACCGCGGCCAAGGTGCAAGCCGACGCGGCCACCGTCGCCGCGGCCGGCAAGGTCTACATCGCCGGGGAGTACGCTTCGACCGCCGCCGGCAGTGCCCTGCTTGACCCCCTGGTCACCGACCGCAACGTCACCGGGATGCTGTCCTGGTCGCTGTTCGGCCACCACGACCGCTCCGGGTTCGTGCAGCACGACGACGGGTTCACCTTCCACTACCCCGGCGACGACGCGCGGATGACCGCTGCCAACCAGGCGCAGATCGCGTACGCGAAAGCCCTCGGCGCCTCGATCCCCAAGCAGCCCGCCGGTACCCCGCTGATCACTGCGATCGACAAGCGCGGCGGCCTCAATGTCCTGCAATGGCGCGGCGCCGCCGGCGCCGCCGGCTACCGGGTGGAACGCGCGCCGACCGAGCGCGGCCCCTGGCAGCCCGCCTACAACGGGCTGCTCACCGACGACGACACCCCGTGGACCGACCTCACCGCGCCCGGCAACGCCTGGTACCGCGTTGTTGCCGGCAACCGGCGGTCGCAGCCGCAGTACGTCGGCGCCACCGACACCGTGCTGGTCGACCCGCTGGAGAGCTTCGGCCTGACCAGCGGCCACACCGGCGTGGAGATTCACCCCGGCACCGACCACGCCACCGTGCGGCCGACCGGCAACGGGCCCGCCTGGGTGAGCTGGCAGCACGCCGGAACCCGCAAGGTGCGGTTCGACATTGCCGCAGACCGGCACCACGATCTGGCGATCCAGGTCTCCGATGACGGGGTGATCTGGCGCACCGTCGGGTCGCACGCCGACCGGGACTCGGTCACGGCGGCCACGGCCGGCTCCGCCCACGTGCGGGTCCTCTGGACCGGACGGGGGCGCGCCGGCATCACCGGTGCGACGTTCTGGGCGGCCGACCCCGCGCCGATCACCGGCCGGCCCGCGGCCTTCGGGGTGACCGCGCCGGCCGCCGGAGCCACCGACGTGATCGGCCCGGAGGCCTTCGCCTGGGAACCGTCGGCGGGTGCCGGCTACTACACACTCACCGTCTCGCGGCATCCCGACCTGAGCGACCCGGTGCTCACCGCGACCGGGCTGGCCACCACCACTCACACCCCGGCACACGGGCTCGACCCGGCCACCACCTGGTACTGGAGCGTCCGCGCCACCAATGCGGCCGGCAGCAGCAGCACCCCGGTCGCCTCGTTCGCCACGCGGGCCCTGCCGTCGGCGCCGGCCACGATCGACGACTTCGAGGGATACGCCGACAGCGCCGCGCTCGCCGCCGCCTACCCGCGCAACACCGGTGGCGACGTGGTGACACCCACGCTGATCCCGGCGTCCTCCGGTAGCGGTCACGCCATGCAACTCGACGTGACCGCGGGCAGCTCCGGCTACGCGGGCGTCAGCCACACCTTCACCACCCCGGTCGACCTGTGGGGACAACAGGGCATCGAACTCGTGCTGAACCGCTCCGCGACCCAGGCAAGCATCACCCTTCAGTTCGTCGCCAACGGGGTCTACTGGGAGCACACCCTCCCGGCCGGTACGCCCTCCGGCGTCGTCCGGGTGCCGTTCACGTCGTTCGCGCAGCCGCCGTGGGCTCCGTCCGGGGCGCTCGACCTGCGGAAATTCACCCAACTGTCGATCTACCTCGGCGGCAGCGACTCCGGCCGGCTGACCGTCGACAACGTGTCCGCGTACCCCGCCGGACAGTGAGCCGCGCGGTGCCCGCCCCTCTGGGGGGCGGGCGGGCACCGCGCACCCCCTCGAAAGGACCTCCACCGCCGTGCGCAAGGCACTGCTCACCCCGGTCATCGCCGGCAACATCCAGACGACGGCGCCGGGCGACGAAGCGGTTACCGCCGCAGCGATCCGCACCGGGAAGTACCTGGCCGAGTGCCGCGACCACGGCCCGACGCAGTGATCGCCCCGCTCGACACGTCATTCGACGGCAGCCGGCCGCTACGCACCACATGGCGGCTGCTGGCGCCCAGCCGGTGGCGGGTGCTGGCCGCTCTGCTCGCCTTCGGGATCAAGGACAGCCCGGTCTGGCTGCTGCCGCTGCTCACCGCCGGCATCATCGACGTCGTCGTGGAACACCGGCCGATGGGGCAACTGTGGTTCAACGCGGCCGTGCTGGCCGTCGTGCTGCTGCAGAATCTGCCGGTGACCATGCTCTGGGTCCGGCTGATGAGCCGGATCGTGCGCAGCCTCGGCACCCGGCTGCGGTCCATGCTGGCCAGCCGCCTGCAGCACCTGTCGATCGGCTACCACACCAGGACCGGCACCAGCCTCGCGCAGACCAAGGTCGTCCGCGACGTCGAGAACGTGGAACTGATGCTGCAGCAGGTCACCCAGACCGGCGCTTCGGCACTGTTCATCCTGCTCGGCGCGCTCACCCTCACCGCGTTGCGAGTACCGCAGTTCGTCGGCGTGTTCCTGCTGGTCGTGCCGGTGGCGGCGGGCCTCGTCGCGGTGGTGCGCCGACTGTCGGGCGCCCGCAACGAACAGTTCCGCCGGCGGATGGAGCAGCTGAACGCTCGCGTCGGCGAAATGTCCACGTTGATGCCGATCACCCGGGCGCACGGGCTTGAACAAGTGGCCCTGCACCGGGTCCGTGGAACGGTGGAGGAGGTCGGCGCGGCCGGCTTCCGGCTCGACTTGATCAACGGGCGGCTCGGCGCGCTGTCCTGGGTCTCCTACCAGTTGCTCGGCGCCGCCTGCCTGGTCGGCGCGGGCTGGGCCGCGTACACCGGGATGCTGCCCGTCAGCGCCGGCGACGTGGTCCTGCTCAGCAGCTATTTCGCGTTGCTGACCTCGGCCGTCGTGATGCTGTTCGGCCTCGCCCCGATCATCACCCGGGGCCTGGAGTCGTTGCGCTCCATCGGCGAAGTCCTACAAGCGCCGGACATCGAGCACAACGAGGGCAAACGCGTCGTCACCCAGGTGACCGGCGCGATCGAGCTGCGCGATGTCCGATACGGCTTCGACCCGCAGCCCCACGTCGCCCCGGCCGTCGACGGCATCGACCTGCGCATCACGCCCGGTGAGACGATCGCGCTGGTCGGTGCGTCCGGGGCGGGCAAATCCACGGTGCTGAACCTGTTGCTCGGCTTCCTGCGGCCCACGTCCGGAAGCATCCTGCTGGACGGAGTGGAAATGGAGGAGATCGATCTGCGTACGTACCGGCGGTTCCTGTCCGTGGTCCCGCAGGAATCGGTGCTGTTCGACGGCACGGTGCGGGAGAACGTCACCTACGGGCGTGCGGACGTGCCGGCGGCGACCGTGCGGGCGGCACTGCGGGACGCGAACGCGCTGGATTTCGTGGAGCAGCTTCCGGCCGGCTGGGACACCGTGGTGGGGGAACGCGGCGCCCGGCTCTCCGGCGGCCAGCGGCAGCGGCTGGCGATCGCCCGGGCGCTGGTCCGCGACCCCCGCGTGCTGCTGCTCGACGAGGCGACCTCGGCCCTGGACGGCGAGTCGGAGCAGCAGGTTCAGCAGGCGCTGGCCCGCCTGATGCACGGGCGGACCACCGTCGTCGTGGCGCACCGGCTGTCCACGATCCGCACCGCCGACCGGGTGGCGGTGCTGGACGCCGGCCGGATCGTGGAGCTCGGCACACACATCGAACTACTCGCCCGCGGCGGCGCCTACGCCCGGCTGTACGCCGCCCAGTCACCGCCCTGAAATCGTGCTTCCACCCGTGCGACGGGGTTCACTTCTTGTGGTGGGCTGGCCGGTGACGAGCATGAGTCCTCCCACCACGAGGTGATGCCGGCTTGCAGCCCCGCGTACCTCATGTCTTCGATCTGGCGGGTGACGGTGGCTGGGTCGTCGACCGAATGCCGGCCTGCCGACGAGTGGAAGTGTGTGCCGACCTCGGTGAAGTTCTCGCCGTACCAGGGATAGTAGAACGCGGCCCGGACGGGAAACGGGGCGTTGGTTACGGCGGCTGCTTCGCCGGAGTCCGGCTCGGTGTCGACGGCGACACCGGTGCGGGCGTGATGCCGGCGCGGTGGTGGTCGCCGCGGTGGTGGTCGCCGCGGCCGTGGCTGCCGGTGCTGTCCGCGCTTGAGGGACCGGCGTCCGCTCCGGTGACCGGGTCAGCACGACCCCGGCCACGGCCCCGACCAGCACCACCGCGGCGCCGGAGACGCCGGGCAGCCACCGACGGGCGGTGTGCCGCGGCCCGCGCAGTGGCGGGAACACGCGAGGCGGAAGCAGCAACGGCAGGCCGGCCAACAGCCGCTCGGCCGGGATCACGTCCGCGAGCGCGCGATCGCAGGTCGCGCACTCGCGGAGGTGCCGGGCGATCCGCTTGCCCCACAGCCCGGCCGGGCGGCCGCCCCAGTCGCGGGTCGCGCCACTGAGCAGTGGGCACAGTGGCACCGCGGACACCGCCCGGACGACCGAGCGGGCCCTCTCCAGCTGGGCTTTCATCCGCTGCACCCGCACCGCCGCCTGGGCCGGCGTCAGGCTGAGCGCGGCCGCGAGTTCTGGTCCGGTGAGTTGCCCGGCCGCCTCCAGCCACCACAGCGACAACAGCTCCCGATCGTCGGGTTCCCGCCAGCGGGTGGCCTCGGCGACCTCGCGGCGCTGACCGGACAGGTGCAGAGCGGTGATGGTCAGGTCGACGAAGTCGGCGCCGGGATCGGCGGTCAGCTCGGCGTCGGTCACGGCCGTGCGCGGCGGCGCTGCCCGGCGCAGCCGCCAGTGCCGCCGGACGTGGCGCATGGCGATCGCCACCAGCCAGGAGCGCAGCGCCGCCCCGCTGCCACATCCGCCAGGCCGTACCCGTCCTTGAAATTCTCGGTCACACAGGGGGAGGGCGGCCGGCCCGCACCTGGAAATCAGAAACTGCGAAGTCTATGGCGCCGGAAGAACTGCCACATCAGCGTGTTGGCGTTGATCTCCTGGGTCACCATGCCGTTGCCGTTGTCGATCGGGGTGCCGGGCCAGGTGTGCCCGCCGTCCGCGACGGTGTAGAGGGTGACTTCACTTCCGGAGCGACATTTCCGGTACGACGTCCGCGTCACGTGTGTGCTGACCGCGACCGTCCGAGCCGCCCCGCGGCACCCGTCGAGCTGCGCCCACCGCTGCTGCGCCACCGGGACCGGGTAGCTCCAGTATTCCGAGCCGCCGCCCTGGTAAGGGTTGGTGTGGTCCTGCTGGCCGTGGAAGGTGAGGACCGGTACGGGTTGCACGGGCTGGCACGACGCCGGGTCGGGTCTGGTCTTGTCGAGTGGGTCGGGTCGCCCGGCGCGCAGCCCGGCGACCGGCGCGATGGCGGCGATCCGGTCGGCACGGTGACACGCGAACGCCGAGATCATCCGGCCGCCGCCGGAGTAGCCGGTGCCGTAGACGCGGGCCGGGTCGGCGCAGAGCGACCGCACAGCTGTGGCGATCACCTCGCTGAGGAAGCCGACGTCGTCGCGGGCGCCGGCCGGGGGAGTGCCCACGCCGGGCACGTTCCAGGCGAAACCGCCAGCGGCCGGGATGTTGCCGCTGGGCGCCACGACCAGGAAACGGCCGGCGTCGGCCGCGGCTGCCATGTCGCTGTAATGCAGCTGGTTGCTACCGTTGCTCTGCGTTCCGTGCAGGTTGAGGATCGCGGGCAGCCTGGTGCCCGGCCGCACTCCGACGGGGACGTAGACGGTCACCGGGTATTCGGTGCCGGCGAAGGTGACCCCGACGGTCTGCTCGCCCGCTCCGGCCGCGCGTCGGCAGGCCGAGTGACCGGAACTGGCCGCGGCGGGTGACCCGAGCATTCCGGACAACGACAAGGCTGCCACCACGTAGGCGAAAGATCTTTTCATCTTCGTCTTTCTCGAGGTTGTGGCCGCCGACGGGAGGGTCGGCGGCCACAGTCGGACGGATCGGGTCAGCTCAGGCGGATCTCGCCCTGGTTGAGGACGCGGGGCAGGAAGTACGCCGTCTGGATCTCGGCGTTGGTGTTACTGCCGCGCAGCTGCTCGGACCAGATCATGAAGTAGGTCCACTTCGGCTGACTGGTCAAGAGGCTGCTGGTCGGGACCTTGCCCATCTCGGCGATCGCGATCGGTTTGCCGGCCGCGATCGACTGGATCTGCGAGTAGTCCGCCGACGACGGGTAACTCTTGTACCAGGCGTCGAGAGTGACCACGTCGACGTAGTTGCTGCCGGGGTAGAAGTCGCCCCAGCCGCCGGCCGGGTTGTCCTGCACGTTCCACACCCAGATCAGGTTGTCCAGGCCCTGGCTGGTGAAGTAGTCACGCATCTGCTGATAGAGCTTGAGGCTACCGTTCGAGCCCGACCGGTGACCCCACCAGTTCCAGCTCTCGTTCATCTCGTGGAACGGCCGCCAGAGCACCGGCACGCCGGCGTCCTTCAACTGCTTCAGGTACGGTACGACCGCCGCCATCCGGCTGCGCCACGTGTTGTAGAGCGTGGTGCCGGGCGTGACGATCTGCTGGAACTGCGCGTCGGAGATGCTGGTCTTCACGCCGCCGTCGAAGTTGCAGCTGGCGCCGACGGTGGGGGAGCAGGCGTGCCAGGTGAGCGCCACCAGTGAGCCGTTGGCCCACTCGGTCCTGGCTTGGTTGATCACGGCCTGCCGGTTGGCGATGTCGGTGGAGGTGAACATCATGTCGCCGCCCCACAGGCCGGGGTACTGCCCGGTGATGGCTTTGACCTGTGCGGTGTACTGCGCGGGCTGGCTGGCCGGTTCCTTGTTGTGCTGACCGGAGACGATCGAGGTGCCGGTGATCGACTTCAGGTAGTTGATGACGGTGGACTTCGGGGTGGCCGGGAACGCCGACGCGGGTGACGCGTTGTGGACGATGCCCGCGCCGATCAGCACCAGAGCGGCGCTGACGGCCCAGAACGGACGGGGGATTCTCATCAGGGACCTCCGTTGGGAACGGACTTCCTTGCTGCGGGGGCCCAGCATGCAACCGCCGTTACAGGCATGTCAAGATTAGATTAATAATTTAATCTGTGGCAGTAAACGGATCGGCGGTCATCTCCGCGTGACCGGAACCGCGCCGCTGTGGCTTGGGCCAGCTCACCGCCGAAGTTCGCCACCTCACCGAACACGTTGTACTGCTGGTTGTGATCGCCGACCTGCACGCCCCGGGAGTTCGACACGGTCACCCGATATCTCCGTCCGCCACCGTGGACAACGTTAGGAAAGTCGTCGATGCCGGCGGATCCGCTGTTCAGGTGACACCCGTGGCCGGGGGCGACGATCAGGCGGGCCGGATCCGAAACTCGTTGCCGTCCGGGTCGGCGAGCAGGCCGGGGCCCAGCCGGGTGGCGCCCAGGCTGAGCAGTTCGTCGACCGAGTCGGTCACCAGCTCGAACAGCTGCCGGCTCGGCTCGGTCTTCGGGCGCAGCGGCGGGCCACCCCAGGCGATTTTGGTGCCGCCGTGCGGAGACTGGATCGCGGTCTCCCCGTCCTGGTCCCAGACCAGCGGCCAGCCCAGCGCCCGGCTCCAGAACAGGCCGACCTCCCGGGTGCCGTCGCAGGCCAGTTCGCCGAGCGGGCCGCACCCGGCCAGGAAGTCGTTGCCGGGTTCGATCACGCAGAACTCGTATCCCGCCGGGTCGGCGAGCACGATGTGTCCCTCTTCGGGACGCTGGCCGACGTCGAGGTGCCGGCCGCCGAGGTCGAGCGCGGCCGCCACGATCCGCTGCTGATCGTCCGGGTCGTCGCTGGTCAGGTGCAGGTGGATGCGGTTGGTGCCGAGCCGGCCGGCGCGGCCGGCCACGAACCGCAGCCCGACCTGGGTGTCGTCGCCCGGCAGGCGCACGCCGGCGGCGTCCACGATCATCTCGCGGCCGAGCAGGGCGGCCCAGAACCGGCCCGGTCCGGCCGGGTCGGGTGCTTCAACGGTCAGGGTCGTCAGTTGTGGGCGCATCACCAGAAAGTAGGCGGCGGCCCGCGTGACGCCAACGGCTTTACCGGGCGCTGCGTCGTTAAGGGAGCTAGGACGCGCGAGGTTCATCGAAGTCTCTCTATGCCAATAGGCCGCGGCCCATTAATATCCGTAAATATTTGCACGGTGGGAGTGGAGGTTACGGATGCGCGGGAATCCCTTCAGCGAGGCTGTCTGGGCGCTGTTCCGGGGCGTGATCGGGCTGCTGTTCGCCCTGCACGGAGTGTCGACGGTGTTCGGCGTCTTCGGCGGCAACCGCGGCAGCGGGCACGCGGCGGCGGTGGGCAGCTGGCCCGGCTGGTACGCCGGCGTCATCCAGCTGGTCTGCGGCCTGCTCGTGCTGGTCGGCCTGCTGACGGTGCCGGCCGCGATCCTGGCCTCCGGCTCCATGGCGTACGCCTATTTCACCGTGCACCAGCCGCACGGCCTGCTCCCGTTGGAGAACGGCGGCGACGCGCCGGCCCTGTTCTGCTGGGCGTTCCTGGCCATCGCGGTGGTCGGCGCGGGCCGCTGGTCGCTCGACGCGCTGCGCCGCTCGCGGACGCCGTCGCTGGAGACGGTCGACGCCTGAGCGCGCACGTCAGGAGTCCGTGACTTCGGGGACGAAGGCGGCGGCGATCGGGACGCGAGCGGACCAGCCGAGTGACTCGTAGAGCTGCCGGCCGTCGTCGGTGGCGATCAGGACACCGGTGCGGGCGCCGCCGTCGAGCGCGGCCCGGGCCAGCGTGTTCATCACGGCGGTGCCCAGGCCGCGGCGGCGGTGCCCGGCAGCCGTCTCGATCCGGTCGACCATGCCGAATGCACCGTCGGCCACCAGCCGCCCCGAGGCGGCAACATCCCCCTGCTCGCCGATGATCGTGACGGTGCTGAGCGGACCGGTTCGGTCGATTGCCATGGTGTACGTCGATGGCAGCGTCAGTGGGCGCGCGCCGAAGGTGATCGTCATGAACTGGTAAGTGTCGGCGCGCTCCCACCCGGGCGGGACGGCCGCGTGCAGGTCGGCCTCGCCGCCGGCCGTCTTGATCCAGGTGCCCGGGGCGCTCTCCCGGCGGGCCAGGTCGGACAGGGACCGCCGGTCGTAGGTGTGCAGCAGATACCGCTGGCGGTGGCCGGGCAGTCCGACGTCGACACGCCAGCCGCCGGGGACCGTCTCCGGGACCGGCGTCCCGCGGGACCGGGTCCAGGCGCGCAGCCAGGCGCCGAGCATGCCGTCGAACCGATGGTGAGTCACCGTCACCTCATTGATCCTTCCCCCCGGTCGATCCGGGAAATCTGCTGCATCGCCGGGAACCATCGGCCACGTTCGGGCGACTACCGGGACGACGCTTCACCGGGGACGCCCGGCGCGTCGACTGCAACCCCTTGGATGCCGGTGCGCCCGACGCGCGCCGCCGACGCCTGGACGAGGACAGCCGATGGCCGTGACGCCCGATCTCGCCGTGCCCGAAACCGACCCGACACCCGTGAAATCCGGCCGGCGGCCGTCCGCCTTCGGCGCTCTGCTGGTGCGTCTGCACTTCTACGCCGGCCTCCTGGTGGCGCCGTTACTGCTGGTCGCGGCGATCACCGGGATGTTGTACGCGTTCATCCCGCAACTGGAACACCTCGCCTACCGCGCCGAGCTGGTGGTCACCGACCCCGGCGGCCCGGCGCTGCCACTGGCCGAGCAGGTCGCCTCGGCCCGGGCGGCACACCCGGCCGGGGATCTGCTCACCGTACGGCCGGGGGAGGGGAGCGCCACCACCCAGGTGGACTTCAGCGACGCCGCACTGGACGCCGACCACCAGCACACGGTGTACGTGAACCCGTACACCGGCCGGGTCACCGGTCAGCTCACCACCTGGTGGGCGGCCACCCCGCTCACCGAGTGGCTCGACAACCTGCACGCCAATCTGCACCTGGGCGAGACCGGCGCGCTCTACTCCGAGCTGGCCGCCAGCTGGCTGTGGGTCCTCGCCCTCGGCGGCGTGCTGCTGTGGTGGCGCCGCCAGCGGGACCGGAAGCGGCGGATGTTCGTCCCCGACCTGACCGCCCGCAAGGGCGTGCGCCGCACCCGCGGCTGGCATGCCGCCACCGGCCTGTGGATCACCGTCGGCCTGCTGTTCCTCTCCGCGACCGGCCTGACCTGGTCCAACCACGCCGGTGCCAACTTCACCGCGTTGATCGACGCGATGAACTCCAGCCGCCCGGCGGTCACCACCGACCTGACCGGCACCGCCGCCGCCAGCGGCGGGCACCACGCCGCAATGGCGATGGGTGGCGCGGACGGCGGCACGGTCGACCCGGCGGCGATCACCGGCGTGTACGGCGCGGCGACCGCCGCGGGCCTGTCCGGACCACTGTCGATCACCGTGCCGGCCGACCCGAAGACCGCCTGGAGCGTCACCGAGATCGACAGCCGCTGGCCGGTCGGCCGGGACAGCGTCGCCGTCGACAGCACCGGGAGGATCGTGCAGCGGATCGACTTCGCCGACTGGCCGCTGCTCGCCAAGCTCACCCAGTGGGGCATCTACGCCCACATGGGCCAGTTGTTCGGCCTGCCCAACCAACTGCTCCTCGCCGCCCTCGCCCTCGGCCTGATCTGCGTCATCATCTGGGGCTACCGCATGTGGTGGCAGCGCCGCCCGACCCGCGCCGCCCGCCGCGCCCCGGTCGGCACCGCGCCGGCCGGCGGCAACTGGACCGGCCTGCCGGCGTGGACGATCGTCATCGGACTGCCGCTGCTCTTCGCGGTCGGCTGGTTCCTGCCGCTGTTCGGCATCCCGCTGCTCGCCTTCCTGGCCCTCGACACGATCGCCGGCCTGATCCGGCCACGTCGCGGCCCGGCCGTCCCGGTCAGTCCGGCCCCGGCCGGCCGGTGATCGGCACGCTCACGGGGGGTCGGCCATCAGCAGGGTGAGTTCCTTGATCAGGTCGTCCATGCTCTGCCCGGTCTGGGCGCGGACCGGGCTGCTCGCGATCGCCATCTGGAAATTCGGCCGCGTCGAGGAACGCTGGTCGGCCAACCTCGCTCCCGGCACGACGCCGCGGTAGCCGTTCCCGCGGACCGCGCCCGGCCATCGTTCCCGTCGTGCCTGGTCCGGCATCCCGCGGAAAGGAAGCGCCGAGCCGCATGCCTACGGTTTGTCGAACTCGCCGTCACGGACTCCGCCGAGGAAGGCCACCCACTCGGCGTCGGTGTAGGTGATCACCTCGGCGTCGGGGCGGTGGCTGTGCCGGACTGCTACGAAACCGGGCGCGTTCGGTAGGTTAAGAGCCACCTCGACGCACTCTCCGCTGCCGCCGGAGCGTGTGGACTTCTGCCAGTTGGCGACCGTCAGATCGATGGTCATCAGCTTCGGCTCCCTCGGTGAGTGGCTTGAGCGCAGCCTGCCACGGGGCAGCCGAGGCGGGTAGCGGCAGGAAAACCTGTGCCCGCCCCAGGCGAGGGCGGGCACAGGGGAAGAAGTAGTTACTTCTTGTCGAACTCGCCGTCGCGGACACCGCCGAGGAAGGCGGCCCACTCCGTGTCGGTATAGACGATGACCTCGGCACTCGGACGCTGGCTGTGCCGAACCGCTACGAAGCCCGGCGCACTCGGCAGCTCCAAGGCGACCTCGACGCACTGGCCGCTTCCGCCGGATCGTGCCGACTTGCGCCACTCCGCGCCGGACAGATCAAGACTCACGATCGTTCAGCTCCTTCAACCTCTGGGACATCAACTTTACCGATCTCGCCTGGTCGAGCGCTGCGGCGTCGATCCCATTCCAGACCCGCTCGTAGGCCTCTATCTCGTGTGGGCGGTCAAGGTAGATCGCACCGGTCTGGCTCTCGCTGTAAACCGTGCTCGGCGGCCGGTTGCCGCCTTCGATCGGAAAGTCCAAGAGCGTGAACGGGCCGGTAACGGACGCTCGGTGCAAGCCCGCCGCCAGCGGTATGACGCGCACTGACACGTGAGGCAGTTCGGTTGCCTTCAACAGATGCCACAGTTGTGCGCGCATCACGCCTTCGGGAAGATCGACCATCAGGACCGGCTCGGTGAGGATGACGTCCAGTTGTGGGGGCTGCGGGAAGGAACGGGTCAGCTGCCGTTGCCGTGAGCGCCGTACCTCTGCGCGAGCCGCCACTTCGTCGGCTTTCAGGTCTGGTTCAACGGCCAGAATTGCCGCATCCATATAGCCGCTCTCCTGCAGCAGCCCGGACACGAGCAGCGGGTCGAATGAACGGATTCGGTCCGCGGTCTGCTCCAGCACCACGTAGAGCTCGAACCAGGCAGGCACGGCGTCTCCGAAGGACTGCCACCAGCCTTTGGATCTTGTCTCCAGCGCCAACTGCTCGTACACCAGGCGGGTCTGGTTCGGAATTCCGTAGTGCATGCACAACAGGGTCACCTTGCCCTTGGGTGTGGAGACGGTGCCCTGCTCGATGCGGCGGAGACTCTGCACGGACTGTCCGATCACGTCGGCCGCCGCCGCCATCGTGATCCCGGCGTCCTCGCGCGCCTTTCGCAGCGCGAGCCCGAGTGTGCGCCGGGGGATGGTGGATCCGGTCGTCTCGGAAGCTGTCACGTTCGTCCCCTTTCAAGCTGTCACTCACCGCCGTTACAACTTGGTAGGTTCCGCTCGGCTTTCTGGTACGTCAAGAGGTAATCACCCGGATTTTTCTAGATCGATTCGAAAGTTCCCGGGATCGGCGTTGCTTTCCGATACCTATCAGAGTGAGCATCAGACACCACAAGGGATAACCTATTCACGGAGGTGAACGATGCTTGTCCTGGCCGCCGTCGCGGGGATCCTGATCGGCCTGCTCGGCGGGCTGCTCGTGGGTCACAACCGCGGGCGCTGGTGCCCCCGCTGCGGCCGCACGCTGGACTGCCACGCCTGCCAGCGGTTCCCGGCCCCGCGTCCCCGCGAGCCGCGCAATGCCGGCCCCGACGCTTTCCGCTAGAGCGATCTCGCGCAGCGGGGTCCGGGGCGTCGAGCCGATTGTTGCCCACGCCGGATTCCCGCTACCGGAAAAGACGAGTCATGAATGTCTGTCGCATTACCGGCCGCCGCGTCCGGCGGCCCGGAACGAGGGAGAGAACCGTCATGATCAGTGTTGCCATCGATGAACGGGACCGGCCCACGATCGGTCAGATGTCCACGGCCATCGCGGGGTTGTTGGCCGACCACGGATTCGTCTTCATCGAGGACGACCGGGTCCCGGCACTCGGCGCGACGCTGCTGGCCTTCCTGGAAACGGCGCAGCTCCCGATCAATCCGCCGAACGACCCCGGCGACGCTTGACGATGACCCGGGGCGGCCCCGCAGGGCCGGTCACCCGATGACCGACTCTGCCCCGCCGCCCGGTCACCCGATGGCGGGCTCGGTACCGCGGCCCGGTCACCGACGGCCGGCCCGTCGCCGGCCCGTCGCCGGCCGGCAGACGATGCCGGACCTCCCGCACGACGTCGTCACGGCCGGCGTTTGCGGAGGTATTCCTGCAGGAGAAACCACTCGAGCTCGTTCCACCGGCGCCTCTCGTCGGCCGCGGCCGGCTCGATCTCACCGCCCCAGTCGCCGGTGATCGCGATGGCGTCGATGCGGACCTCGACCGAGCGGCTCGTCGTGATGTCCGTCCCGATGACGGCCCCGATGACGCCGTCGACGGTCACCTCGCCGCCGAAGAGTCCGGGAAAGTCGATCCGCCCCCGCCGCGCACCGCCGTCGGTCGCCGCCGCGTCGAGCAGGTCCCCCGGGGCGAAGTCGTCCGCGGCGGCCCGCGCGGCCCGGTCCAGCCCGTCGCGGAGGCCCTGGTCCAGCGGGTCGGCGAGCACCTCGGCGAGCGCCCGCACCAGGCCGGGATGGCCGGGGATGAGCCGGGCGAAGTCGACCTCGGCGACCTCCTGGCTGCGATGGTCGGCAACCACGGCTTTCGCGTGGTCGCCGACCATCACCCGGGCGCAGTCGAAGACCGCGATCTGCATCGGGCCGTCGGTGCCGGTGCCGAACACCGTCCGGGTGCACGGCGTCTCGATGGCGCCCCACACGGCGGCCTGGAAGATGCCGTTCAGCAGGAGGTTGCCCGGGTTCTCGACGAGACGGTCGAGGGCCCACCGGGCGATGAACCCGAGGTCCTCACGGAGCCGGTCCGGAGCGAACTCGACGGTGCCGATCTCGCGTCGCGCCCGATACTCCAGCTGTCCGTGATCGCCGATCACCACGCAGAAACTGTCACTGATCGTCGCGCGATCGGTCACGGTGGTCAGCGTGGCCCGGCGGACCTCCGGCGCCTGCACGGCGTCCGCGAGGATCGAGATCGTGACCTCTTTCGTCATCCAGACGTGGTCGGCCAGGTGTCCGTCGGGAAATCCCGGCCCGTCCGCCAGGTCGCTCTCGTGCTCCCCGCCGTCGGCCAGGACGCCGTCATGCGTTCCGGGCTCCGCCTCGAAGGAGAGATCGGACTCGTGGTCGAACGGTCGATCGGGCTCCCGGATGACGGGCAGGTCGAATTCGCTGGAGTGGTCGGCGTCGAAGGTCCACGGACGCCACGGTGACAGTGGCTCGGATTCGCGCGGCATCTCGCTGAAGCCCATTGCCGCATGCTGTCATCGCCCGGGTGAAGATCGCCATGGCGTACGCGGCAATCGTCCTTGGTCGAATCTTGTCCGGTTCTCCGGGCCGCCGCGCCGCCGGCCGCCGAAGCCGAACCACGCCGCGGCCACCGCACAGACGACGGCGGCCAGGAACAGCGCACCGCCGGCGCCGGTGCGGACGCCGGTGTGCAGCAGCGCCCCCATCATCGCCACGCCTGCCGTCGCGCCGAGCTGGCGTGCGGCGTTGAGCAGGCCGCTCCCGGCACCCGCGGCGGCCGGCGGTGCGGCGCTGAGCACGACGGCGACCACGGCGGGCAGCACCAGCGACACGCCGACCCCGACCACCAGGAGGGCAGCGGCGAGCCACCCGTCCCCGGCGGTCGACCAGGCCACCCAGGCGAGCCCCGCACTGCCGGCCGCGAGCAGCCCGAGCCCGGTGAGCACCGGCGGACGCGGCCCGAAACGGCTCACCAGGCGACCGGTCAGCGGTGGGTTGACGACGAACGGCAGGGTCAACGGCAGCAACCTCAGACCGGTGCCGGCCGCATCGAGATGACGGTCCTGGACCAGCAGCAGCGGTAGCACGAACAGGGTCCCGTTGAGGGTGAAGTTGACGGCCGCACCGACGAACAGGCCGGCCGGGATGCCGGGACCGGCCAGCAGCTCGCGGGGAAGCACCGGGGTGCTGCCGGTCCGTTCCCGGCGGGCGAACACCGCCACCGCGAGCATCGCCACCGCCGCTGCCCCGCCGGCGTGCAGCCACGACGCCCGCCCGGCGGCAATCACCGCGTCGGTGCCCGCGGCCATCGCGACGCCGAGGACGACCTGGGCCGCCGCCTGAACAGGCCGGTCGGTGGCCGGGCATCGCAGAAACGCACCCGAGGCCAGCACGAGCACGAGGACCGTGATCGGCGCGTTCACCACGAACACCGCCCGCCAGCCGAACGCGTCCACCAGGAGACCACCGACGACCGGGCCGACGGCGACCGCGGCCCCGCTGATCGCCGCCCACGTGCCGATCGCCCGGGTACGCCGCGCCGGATCCGGATACAACCGGGCGATCAGAGCCAGCGAAGCAGGCACACACGCGGCCGCCGCCGCTCCTTGCAGGACACGCAACGCGACCAATGCCGACACTGTCGGCGCCGCCGCGCACAGCAGGGACAGCAGCCCGAACGCCGCGACCCCGGCACGAAAGACCCGGTGCGCGCCGTACCGGTCGGCCACCGCTCCCGCGGACAACAGCAGCGCACCGAACACCACCGTGTAGCCGGTCGTCGTCCACTGCAGACCGGCCACCGACGCGTGCAACGCCCGGGCCACGTCCGGCTCGGCGACAGCCAGCACCGTCATATCCAGCAGGACCATGAAATAGCCGAGCGAGACACCCGACAGCGCAATACCGCGTCGCACCGCCACCGGGTCCCGGCCGGCCGGCGAAACGCCGGTTGAGGATGGAGTCACGCCGACACTCTCACCGATCGTCCCCGGGCGACTCCACCGGTGCCGCCGAACCGGCATTCGGAAATACCGAATACGAGAGGCCGGTTGACCCCGACGTGGAACTCCGTCATCTGCGCGTCTTCGACGCCGTCGCCCGCACCGGCACCGTCACCGACGCCGCGGTGTCGCTGGGCATGGCGCCGTCGAGTGTCTCCGAACAGATCCGCGCCCTGGAGAACTCCCTCACCGTGTCCCTGTTCGAACGCCGCGCCACCGGCATGCGGTTGACCGGCGACGGGCAACGCCTCGTCGGCTGGGCCCGCCAACTGCTCGACCTGGCAGACCGGGCGACCGCCGACATGACGGGTCAACGATCCGACGTACGACTCGGCGCCCTGGAGACCCTCGTAGCCACCTGCGTCCCCGCGGTGCTGGCCCGGCTCGCTGAACGCCGGCCCCACCTTCGCGTCGGCATCCAGTCCAGCGCCGACCGGCTCGCCCTGCTCACCGACGTCGACGCCGGACGGCTCGACGCGGCTCTGCTGCTGGACACCGGCAGCACCCTCGGCGAGCTCGGCTTCCGGCCGCCGGCGGCATCGCTACGCTTCCTGGACCTCGCCCCCGTCCCGCTCACCCTCGTGACCGAACCCCACCACGAGCTCCAACGCCGACCATCGCACCCCACCAGCCTGCACGGCCAGCGGCTGCTCCTCAACGCGCCGAACTGCTCCTTCGCCCTGGCCGCCGACAAGCTGCTCGGCCCCGGCCCCGAACGGACCTTCGTCGGCTCCCTCCCCACCGCCCGCTCCTGGGCAGAACAGGGACTCGGCGTCGCCCTCCTGCCGGAATTCGCCATCGCCGACGCCGTCCGAAACGGAACCCTCGCCGTCCTGGACTTCCCCCTACCCGCGCTCACGCTGCGCCTCGTCTGGCGCGCCGACCGCGAGAACACGCCCCACGTCCGGGATCTGCTCTACGCCGCCAGTGCATACGCACCCGAACGGGCGCCAGGTCTGACGCGAAGGACAGCACCGTCGTCATCCCATCAGGAGGCGATCGGCGATGGTCGGATCACTCGGTGACGGCCCGGCCCCGGCAAAAGGCGAAGCGGCGCGGGCGTCGCCGACGCCCGCGCCGCTCCCGGGGTGGGTCAGGGCAGGTCGATCGGGCGCAGCACCCGGTCGATGCCGTGGGCGATCTGCTTGTTGCCCTTGTTGATGTCGAAACGGTTGACCCGCGGGTTCCGGTCGCTGGTGTCCGCGTCGATCAGGGCGATCCGCTTGACGCAGAAGCCGTACACGTCGACGGTGACCGTGGCGCCGGCCGCCGTCTTCAGCTTGGCGCCGTCGGCCTTGAGAGCCGCCTTGCGGTCGATCGTGGCGCCCGGCACGACGTGGTAGAGCAGGACCGACTCGACCGTGTCGATGCCGAGCCCGGCGACCGCGGTGAACGCGGCCTTCTCGCTCGGCAGGCGCTTGCTGTGCTGGATGTCGGCGACCAGGAGCTCGAAGGCGTGGTCGTCGGGGAGGAACGCGGTCAGCGCGGTGTTGCCGTCGGCGAGGACGCCGACCGGGCTGGCCGGCTTCGCCTTCAGCACCGCCTGCACGGCGGCGGTCAGGATGTCGTAGTCGCGGCCGTTGCGGTCGAAGCCGGACTTGTCCGCGGTGAGGACCGCGGCCAGCGACCGGGTCTTCAGCGGCTGCGCCGTGCCGTGAGCGAAGGCCGGTGCGGCGGTGAGGGTGCTGGCGACGACGGCGGTGGTGGCCACGGCGGCGGCCTTCTTGCCGAGTCGGGTGAGCCTCATTGGTCGTACGTCCTTTCCGGTACGGGATGGTGGCTGCGGTGCCACCGCCCGTACTTCGCCGCCGTGTGGCCGCCGGATGGGTGCCGACCGGAGATTTATTCACTGTGGACGGCCACCAGGGCCAGATCGTCGGCGAGCGGCTGGTCGCTGAAGCCGAGGATCCGTTCCATCAGGTGGTCGAGCAGCTCCTCGGCCGAGCCGGCGGGCGCCTCGGCGAGCAGGTCGCGCAGGCCGTCGGCAGCCAGGAAACGGTCGCCGTGGCGGCGTTCGCTGGCGCCGTCGGTGTAGAACAGCAGCGTCTCGCCGGGGGTCAGGTGGTGGCGGGTGACCGTGTACGCCACGTCGCGGACCACCCCCAGCACGGTGCCGGAGGTGCCGATCTCGCAGACCCGGCCGTCGGCGTGGCGCAGCAGCGGCCGGGGGTGCCCGGCCAGCACCAGGTCGACGGTGATCCGGTCGCCGCCGGTGCGCAGGCTCGCGTACGCCATGCTGCAGAACGCGCCGTTCAGCTCCTCCTGCTGCAGCAGCGCCTCGCTGGCCGCCGCGCAGATCTGATCGGGGCCGGTCAGCACGCGGGCGAAGGCGCGGGTGCTGTGCCGGACCAGGGCGGTGCGGGAGGCGGCGACCGGCCCGGTGCCGCACACGTCGCCGATCACCACGGACAGCCGGTCGCCGCCTGTCCGGAAGACGTCGTAGAAGTCGCCGCCGACCTGCAGGTCGCGCCGGCCGGGGCGATACCGCCCGGCCAGGCTCAGGCCGGCCACCGCGGGCAGCCGGCGGGGGAGCAGACCGCTCTGCAGCTCGTCGGCGACCCGGCGCAGCCGCTGCGCGTCACGGATCCGGGCCAGCGCGACCGCCGCCCGGTGGCTCCACTCGCTGGCGAACGGAATGTCGCGGTCGGTGAACGGCTGGGCTGCGTCGCGCACCAGGGTCAGCACGCCGAGCCGGTCGACGCCGTCCTGCATCGGGCTGACCAGCCACGACTCCGTGTCCACGGTGGTGATCGCGCTGGCCCCGCTGCGCAGCACCTCGCCGATCGTTGCGGTGGTCTGCGGGTGGGCCGGATCGCCGTTGACCGCCGCCTCCAGGCTCTGCCAGCGCAGCCGGTCGGCGTGCGTGCCGGCGATCAGCGACGGCACCTTGTCGCTGCCCGGATAGTGGATCAGCACGCCGCGGGCCAGCCGGGGCACGACGGTGTCGAGCAGCGCCCGGAACACCTGGGCCGGTTCGGCGGCGCTGCCCAACCGGCCGGACAGGTCGTTGAGCGCCTGCAACTGGACGTGGGCGCGGTCGGCGTCGGCGCGGGCCACGGTCCGGTCCCAGGCCTGGGCGAACTGCGCGATCAGCGCGGACAGGAAATCGAGCTCCGGGTCGTCGGTGTCGATTTCGATGGCGCCCAGCGTCCGGTCGTCGACCAGGATGGGCAGCACCAGCGGTCCGGCCGGGACGGGCCGCCCGGGGGAGCGGTCGCGCATCACGGCGGCCACCGGTGACTCCGGGTCGAGCCGGGCGATCCGGTCATTGCGGGTCAGCCGCACGCCGTCACCGGCGACGGCCAGGAATCCGGGACCACCCGGCGCGGTGATCACCGCGCTGATCGACCGGGCCCCGAACGCGTGCACCGCGTCGGTGGCCAGCATCTGCAGCACGTCGTCCGGGGTGTCGACGCGGGCCAGCCGCGACGCGGTCCGGATCAGCACCGCGGCGCGCGCCAGATCCGCGCGTGTGGCCCGCCCACCGGGCCGCTGCCCACTCTGCCGCACCAGGTCCCCCAGAGAATGTGTCCAGCTCCGGCCACCATTCCCGGCCCCGCGTCGTTTCATGCGTCGAACTGATCAGTCGAGGTCGCCGGCGACGAGTCGCAGCGTGAACCCCTCCGGGCCGCGGTGCATGCCGACGAAACTGCACACCTGGTGGCTCATCCAGAGACCCAGGCCGCCGTTGCCGACCGCCCGGTCGGCCGGGAGCAGCCCGATGTACGGATCGGGTGGCCCCGTCCCGGCGTCGGTCACCGTCGCCACCAGCCGCCGCGGCGCGGCCCACACCCGCAGCACCACCGGCGGCCGGCCGTGCAGCATCGCGTTGGTCACCGCCTCGGTCACCGCGAGCAGCAGGTTGTCCAGATCCTCGGCGCGCAGCCGGGTGGGCGCGGCCACCGCCCGGACGGCAGCCCGGGCCTGCGGCGTGGTCGGGTCGGTCAACTCCAGGTCGGGCGGGCGCCGCTCCAGCGGATCGCGCCAGGATCCGGCCCGGGCGCGCAGGAACTCGGCCGGATCCTCGAAGTCGGGGTTCGCCGCGTGGCCGCCGCCGGCCACCACGTGCGGGTGGGTGCGGCGGACCTCGGCGACCACCTCCGGCGGGGTGGTGCGGGTGTCGTACGGACAGATGCCCCAGACCGGGAAATCCTGGTAGGCGCGATTGACCGCGGCCTCGTAGCGGGCCCACCAGTCCCACGGCGCGCCGTTCGCCGGCTGCGGCACGTCCCCGGCGACCCGGATCTGCGCGGCGCCACCCGCCACGTACTCCCCGAAGATCTCCCGATAGCGGCGGATCGCGCCGGCCGGGCGCCGATACTGCGTCGCGCCGTCCAGGAACCGGATGCCGCTGCGCGGGCCGAACGCCTCGCGCACCAGCTCCTGACGGCCCGCGTCGAACGCCGCCAGCACCGGCTCGCCCGCCGCCAGGCCCTCGGTGAAGAACGGCACGATCACGGCCAGGAACCGCTCGTCCGAGTCATAGAACGCCGACTCGTGGAAATAGCCGGAATATCCGGCCGCAGCACCCGACCTCACGTTGCCAGAGATTACCCGCGCCGCCGGGCAGCTCCCAAAATCGACGCAGGCAACCCGGTCACCCGGTGCGCAACGCCTCGGTGGGGGACAGACGGGCGCCCCACTCGGGGCTCGCCGCCTCGTAGGATGCGGTCATGGGGGAGGACGGGCACGCGGCGGTGCGGGACGCCTACTCCGCGCTCTCCGGGGTCTACATCGACCTTTTCGGGACGGTGGAGCAGTCCCATCCCGACGATGTCGCGTTCATCGAACGCCACCTGACCATCCGGCCCGGACGGGTGCTCGACCTGGGGTGTGGCCCCGGTCACCTGACCGGCCTCCTGCGCTCGCGGGGTGTGGCCGCGACCGGAATCGACATGGTGCCGGAATTCCTCGCGTACGCGCGGGCGACCCACCCGGACGGCGACTACCGGCAGGGGTCGCTGACCAGCCTCGACGTGGCGGACGAGTCGGTCGCCGGCATCCTGGCCTGGTACTCGCTGATCCACCTGCCGCCGGACGCCCTCGACGCGGTGCTCGACGGGTTCCGGCGGGTGACAGCGCCGGGTGCGACGCTGGTGGTCGGCATCTTCGAGGCGCCGGAACTCGGGCCGTTCGACCACCGGGTGGCGACCGCCTACCGGTGGCCGGTCGACGCGTTCTCGGCGCGGCTGGCCCGGGCCGGCTTCGACGAGGTGGAGCGCCAGCGGCGGCCCGCCGACGCGACGACCCGGCCGCTCGCCGCGCTGGCCGCGACCCGCCGGGCCTGACGACGAGGGGTCACGCCGCCGACCGATGCGGCGTGACCGAACCGCCGATGCGCGCGGGGCTCGACACCTCATACAGTCACTCGCTTATCAGCCTTTTCACAGGAGATAGCGTTTTGTCGCGAAAAATCGGTATTTGGGTAGGCCTCTGGGCCGTGGTGATGGCGGTGGCCGTCGCGGGGCCGGCCACCGCCGCCACCCGACACTTCTATGTCGCGCTCGGCGACTCGTACTCGTCCGGCGAGGGCACCTACCTCGACGACTCCGACTACGACGCCGGCACCGGCGGCGACTGTCACCGCAGCCGCCTCGCCTGGGGCCGGGTGCTGGCCGCCGACACCTCCCTCGGTCTCACGATGGCCGCCGGCCGGAACTCGATCGCCGGGCACCTCGCCTGCTCCGGCGCCACCGTCAAGAACATCCGCGCGATCAGCCAGCACACCGGCCTCGGCACCCAGCTCGCCCAGCTGGCGGCCCTGCCGGTGCGGCCCGACCTGGCCACCGTGACGATCGGCGGCAACGACGCGGACTTCGCCGCCGTGGTCCGAACCTGCTACCTGTACGGCGGCCTGAAGTGCACGCAGGCGATGGCCACCGCCAAGACGAAGATCGGCCTGCTGGGCGACTGCGCGGCCAACGACGACTCGCTCGGGCGGTACTGCCTGCGCGACGTCTACCGGGACATCAAGCAGCAGATCAGCGGCGGCCGCCTGATCGTGGTGGGCTATCCGCGGCTGTTCGCCACCGGCTACCGCGCGGACGGCCGGTGCCTCTGGGCCGCCTCCGGGGTCCTGGCCAAGCTGGACGGCCTGATCGCCGACATGGAGGCCCGGGTGCACGCCGAGGCGGACGCCGCCGGAGTGACCTATGTCAGCACCTGGGACGCGCTGAGCGGCCACGAGCTGTGCACCGAGCACTCCTGGGTCCGCAGCATCACCCCGGCCAGCGGGCAGAAGAGCCTCAGCGCCCACCCGCTGGCGCAGGGGCAGCAGGCCATGGCCGGCAAAGTCGCGCTCTACCTGCACAACCACCCCTTCCCGGCCGAGCCTTCAGTCCCCACCCCGACGCCGACCCCGACCCCGACGCCCACGCCGACCCCGGTCAACAGGGCGCCGGTCGCCGCGTTCGGCTACACCCGGCTGAGCGGCGCGGGCAACCGCGTCACCCTCGACGGCGGCGCCTCCGCCGACCCGGACGGGTCGATCGCCACCTGGACCTGGACCTCCGGCGGCCGCCAGATCGCCACCGGCCGCACCGCCACGGTGTCCTTCGCCGGCGTCGCCGCCCCCTCGGTGACCCTCACCGTCACCGACAACCGGGGTGCCCCGGGGACGGTCAGCCGCACGCTGTCACTGCAGAACCGCGCACCGCGGATCACCGGCGTCACCCCGCGGGCGGGCGCGATCGTCGGCAGCACCGTGCCGGACCTCGCCGTCGCGGCCACCGACCCGGACGGCGACGACCTGAGCACCACCTTCCGGGTCACCGGCCCCGCGGTCGACGTCTCGTCCGGCCCGGTCGGCGCCACCTGGACCGTGCCCGCGCACCGCCTCGACCCGGGCGCCCGGTACCAGGTCGCGGTCACCGTCCGCGACCCGTCCGGGCTCACCGCGACCGCGACGACCTCGTTCACCGTCGCGATGCTGCCCACCGCCGCCGACGTGACCGCCACGTCGACCGGCAACGGCTACTGGCAGGTGGACACGTACGGTGGTGTCTTCTCCTACGGCGACGCCCCGTTCCACGGCTCCCTGCCCGGGCTCGGCGTCAAGGTGAACAACATCATCGGGATGACCCGCACCCCGGACGACGGCGGCTACTGGCTGGTCGGCTCGGACGGCGGCGTGTTCGCGTTCGGCAACGCCCCGTTCTACGGTTCGATGGGCGGCAAGCCGCTCAACGGCCCGGTCGTCGGGATGGCCGTCACCCCGTCCGGCAAGGGCTACTGGCTGGCCGCCGCGGACGGCGGGGTGTTCGCCTTCGGCGACGCCGGCTTCTACGGCTCGATGGGCGGCAAGCCGCTGAACAAGCCGGTCACCGCGATCGGCGCCACGGCCAGCGGCCAGGGCTACTGGCTGGCGGCCGGCGACGGCGGCGTGTTCGCGTTCGGCGATGCCGCCTTCTACGGCTCGATGGGCGGCAAGCCGCTGAACGCGCCGGTCGTCGACATGGACGTGACCCCGGACGGCGGTGGGTACTGGATGACCGCCGAGGACGGCGGGGTGTTCGCCTTCGGCGACGCGGGCTTCTTCGGCTCGATGGCCGGCCAGCCGCTCAACGGGCACATCACCGGCATGTCGGTCACCCCGTCCGCCGGCGGATACTGGCTCAACGGCTGCGACGGTGGGATCTTCGCCTTCGGCGACGCCCAGTTCCACGGATCGAACCCGACCTACCAGTGCCGCGGTAACTGACCGGACGCCGGCTCGCCCCCGTCGTCTATCTTCGATGATCATGACGGGGACGGGTCTGGCGTTGCACGCCACGGTGGGGATGTCGGTGCTGATCGGCCTGCCGGTGACAGGACGGGCGAAGGCCGCGGAAGAACATCACGGCGCGGTACGTCGACGGCACCGGCCCGGCACCTGGCTCCTGATCGTCATCGGACTGCTGTGGCTCAACCAGATCGCGTTCACCATCTACGCCCGGCGGGTCCACGGCGGCGACCTGGGCTACCTCGGCGGCTACGTGCCGCAGGGGTGGTTCCAGCTCGCCGACGGCCCGGTCGTCTCCTGGCTGGTCGCCCACACGCCGCAGCCGCAGCTCCTGGCGTTGTCGGCGCTGCGGCTGCCGTCGCTGCTGGAGCTGCCGCTGGGGATGCTCGCCTACCTGACCATCGCCGACTGGCTCGACCCGGGCCTGTACCGGCGGCTCACCACGCCCGCCGTGGTGGCGTTGACCAGTGCCTCGTACTCGATCACGTTCGGGCTGATCGAGTGGGCGATGCATACGACGTACACCATCGAAGATCTTGTTCTGCGGTTCGTCTCCGGGGTGCTGACCGCGGTGGCGCTGATCCGTCTGGGGCGCCGGCCGTCCGCGCCGCCGGGCACCGGGGCGCCCCGGACCGCCCACGAGTTCCTGGTGTTCGCGGCGTCGACCGCCGCGCTCGGCCACCTCATCCTCGGTCTGTACGACAGTGTGCTGCTCTACAGCCTGGGCAGACTGCCGGCGCACCTGCCCGGCATGATCGCCGACGTCGTCGTGATCGCGGCCGCCCGGTTCGCGGCGGCCCGGCTGCGCCGCCGGCCGGTCACGGTCACCGGGCCCGGTCTCGACACGCTGATCACCGGGCTGTCCTGGTGGCTGGCGCTGTTCCTGATTCCGGCCATGGCGATCCGGTACGAGCTCGGCTTCGGCTCACGCCTGTTCGCCGCGGCCGCGGGGCTGCTCGTCATCGGGGTCGCGACGGCGGTGGCCCTGCGCGAGGTCCACGACCGGCTGCCACTGAGCGGGCGTCCGGCGGTGACCCGCCGGTGGCTGCTCGGGCTGGGCGTCGCGGGGGTGCCGGCAAGCGTGGCGGCCCTGATCGGTTTCGGGCTGCGCGTTCCCGGGCGGCAGGAGATCCATCTGCTGACCGCGGCCGGCCTGTTCGTCCTGACCGCCACCGTGGTGTCCGCGTCCTGGGACCGGCGCTGGTTCACCGTGCCGGCGCGGCACTGATCGCGCTCAGCCGGACCCGGGTCCGCGCCGGACCGCCGGTAGCTGACCGGAGACGGTCGTGGGCGAGCCGGACCGGCCCGCCCACGACCATGGGTCAGCCGATGCTCAGGTCGGCCCAGCCCCAGAAGAGGCGGTGGTCGGAGCAGGGCGCGCTGCCGCAGGTGCTCATCGGCAGCGCGTCACCGGCGTGCTGGCCGTTGAGGTGGTTGGCCCGGAAGAAGATCATGTCGATCTTCGTGCCGGTGCCGCACGGGCTGCCGGTGGTCGCCCCGGTGGTGCCTTCGCCGTAGCCCAGGCAGTACGGATCGGCGTCGTCCATCTCCCGGTACGCGCCGACGTTGTCACCGTTCGCCGGGGTGTTGACGCTCCGGTCGTACCAGACGTTGAGCTCCGGCCAGCTCGGCGTGGCGTTGAAGTCGCCGCCCACCAGCACCGTGTCACCGGCCGCCTCGAAGTCCTCGACGTGCGAGAGCACCTCGTTGACCTGGATCTTCCCGATCGTGCCGAACGGCTTCGGGGTGATGTGGGTGACGCAGTAGCGGACCGGCATCGTGGTGGTCGGTGCGCAGAGCAGGTGGCGGATCTCGTCCTTGTCGAAATCCGGGTTCGGGGTCAGCGCGAACCGGTTCGCCGTGCCGAGCGGCTGCCGGCTGAGCAGCGCGATGCCGACCGCCTTGTGGTCGCAGACGTCCCCGTCGTCGGTCGTGCCGTTGCGGGTCGCCTGGAACCGGACGAAGTTCCCCTTGTCCTGCGGCCAGTCGGTCTCGTTCTGCAGCCGCTTGGTGAGGGCGGCGTACTGACTCTGGCAGATCTCGTTGAGGGCGACGAAGTCCGGGTTCTTCTCCTTGATCGTGTCGAAGATCTTGGCGACCAGCAGGTCGGACGCGCCGGGCGTCTGGTATTTCCAGCCGCCGTCGACGTTCCACTGCATGGCGGTCAGCCGGACCGTGGTCGCGGCCTGGGCCGGCTGCGGCGCGACGGCCGGCGCCAGCAGGAGTGCGGTGGCGGTAGCCAGAATGGTGCGCAGGCGTGTACGCAATGAATCCCCCGTTTTGAGAACAATGTGGACAGTAGTTCACCTTACCGCTCCAGTTCTATCAACGATCTTCAACCCCGTCCCTCCCGGGCGCGGTGGCGGGCCACCGTACTCCGGTGCCGGTGTGGTGACACCGGGCGCGGAGTCAGGACGACGATGCCGGCGACCGGGTCAGGCTGTGGAGCAGACGGGCACCGTCGGGCCAGGCGGTGTAGGGCATGCTGAAGGCCTGCCTGGGCACCGCCAGCACCGTGGTCCGCGCGCAGACCGGTCGGCGGGCGCGCCGCCGCCGGTCAGGCGCGGCGTTCGTCGAGCAGGTTGCCGCCGTCGACGACGATCACCTGGCCGGTGATGTAGGCGGCCTTCGGTGAGGCCAGGAAGGCGACCGCCGCGGCCACTTCCGCCGGCCGGCCCGGCCGCCCCACCGGGGTCGCCGCGCCGGCCCGCAGCTCCTCCGGGGTGCTCGACGCCGTCGCGATCCACCCCGGCGCGACACTGTTCACCGTCACCCCGGACCGGCCGCCCTCCAGGGCCCAGGTCCGGGTCAGACCGTCCATCCCGGCCTTGGCCGCCGCGTACGCCGACTGGCCCGGCACGCTGACCAGCGGCCCGGTGACCGACGAGATGTTCACGACCCGGCCGTGGCCGCGTCCGATCATCCCGGGCAGCACCAGCCGGGTCACGTTGAAGCAGGTGGTCAGGGTGACCGCGAGCTGCCGGTCGAACTCCGCCGGGTCCAGGTCGCCCACCTCGGCGGACCGGTCCGCGTACCCGGTCTGCGCCATGCCGGCGTTGTTCACCAGCACGTCGATCTCGCCGGTCGCGGCCCGGGCGGCGTCGACCAGCCGCTGCGCCTGCGCGCGGTCGCGCAGGTCGGCGACCAGCCCGACGGCGCCGCCGCCGAGCTCGGCCGCGCGGTCGTGCACCCGGCCGGTGGTGGCCGTGACCACCACGCGCATGCCGGCCGACGCCAGCTCCCGGGCGATCGCGACACCGATCCCGTTCGGACTCCCGGCGCCGGTCACCCGCGCCACCCGTGTCCCGCCATCATGGTCCATCGCGGTCACGGTAGCCCCGGCACCGGCGTACCGGGATTGGAATCCGCCCGTCCTGGGAATGCTGCGCGCCATGAAGCGCGTGTTGATCATGACTGCGGGTGTGCTTCTGCTGGCCGGCTGCGGTGCGGCCGGCGGTCGCGAGGACGCCGCGGCGGCCGTCGCCAGCGGACTGCTGACGGCGGTCGCCGGCCGGGACGGCGCCGCCGCCTGCGCGAGCCTGGCCCCGCGCACCCGCGCCGAGCTGGAGAAATCGGCCGGCACATCGTGCCCTGAGGCGATCCTCGACGAGCACCTGCCCGCACCGGGCCGCGTGATCAGCGCGGCCGTTTTCGGTCAGCAGGCCCAGGTACGCCTCGCCGACGACACCATCTTCCTCGGCGTGTTCCCGGGCGGCTGGCGGGTCCTCGCGGCCGGCTGCAAGCCGCGTGGTGACCAGCCCTACGACTGCACCCTGCAGGGGAGTTGAGCGATGCGGTTCCTGTTCGTGCTGCTTCTGCTGGTGGTCGCCGCCGGCCTGATCTATTTCACCGCGCTGGGGGTGCTGCACCGATGAAACGCTTCCTCCGCGAGAACTCGCTCGGCCTGGTCTTCGGGCTGCTGTTCCTGATCGTACTGGCCGGCGAGGCGATCGCCGGGCACGCCGACTTCAACCAGCAGCAGCTCGTCGAAGGCCTGCCGCCGATCACGTTCGGCCGCTACCTCACCTCGGCCAGCTTCGGCGCCGACGTCCTGGAGAACTGGCAGTCGGAATACCTGCAGTTCTTCCTCTACATCGTGCTGACCGTCTGGCTGCTGCAGAAGGGCTCCCCGGAGTCCAAAGAGCTCGACAAGCCGGGCCGCGAGACCGACAAAGATCAAAAAATTGGGGTGTACGCCGACAAGGACTCCCCGGCATGGGCCCGCGCCACCGGAGTCCGGCTGTGGCTGTTCTCCAACTCGTTGAGCCTGGTGATGGGTCTGATCTTCCTGCTGTCCTGGCTGGGCCAGTCGATCGCCGGCCGGGCCGCGTTCAACGAGCGGCAGCTCGGCGACCTGCAGGACCCGGTGTCCTGGTCGCAGTATCTGACCGAGCCCGACTTCTGGAACCGCACGCTGCAGAACTGGCAGTCGGAGCTGCTGGCGGTGGCGTCGATGGCGATCCTGGCGATCTATCTGCGGCAGCGTGGCTCGTCGCAGTCGAAGCCGGTCGGCGCCGCGCACACCGCCACCGGCGTGGAGGGGTAGCCGACTCCGCCGCCACCGTCGGTACCCCCTGTTCGCCTCGTCGGTTGGTGGGTGGTCAGGGGTGGTGGCGGGGTCCGATGGTGGTGTTGGTGGTGTGGGTTTTGGTGGTCCAGCGTTGGTATTCGGTGTGTTCGGTGGTGGGGGTGATGGGTTGGGGCAGGCTGGTGTTGGCGGTGCAGGTGGGGGTGCAGTCGTCGAGTTTGTAGTCGTGGCGGGTGGGTCGGTTGTTGGTGATGGTGGTGTAGCCGACGGTGTTGCCGGTGGCGGTGTTGTTCTTCCAGATGCCTTGGGTGGTGTGGTGGTAGCAGCAGTCCCAGACGTAGAGGCCGGTGAAGAAGTGGGTCATGCGGCGGCCGTCGGGTAGCAGGCCGGAGGAGATGACGCGGTTGCCGGTGAGGGTGTTGTCGTGGCCGGCGGCGATGAGGATGCCGACGTTGGTGGTGGAGACGATCTGGTTGTTCTCGCCGTGGACGAAGGCGGGGGCGTAGGCGGGGTTGACGCCGGTTCCGGAGTCGGCGATGTTGATGCCGCTGCCGGAGGAGGCGTCGGTGGCCGGGTTGCGGGGGTAGGCGCCCTGGACGTAGTTGTCGTGGATCCGGATGGGTTGTTGTGCGGTGCCGCTGCTGTTGGACAGGTTGATGTTGTCTTCGCTCTGGCTCTGTCCCGCGGTGTTGATGATTTCGTTCCAGCCGATGTCGATCCCGGTGCGGGTGTGCTGGAAGCCGTTGAGGGCGATGGCGTTCGCGCCGCACTGGCCGTTGCGGGTCGGGAACGGGTAGGTGTTGAGCGTGGTGCTGCAGCCGCTGGTGCCGGTGACGCGTCCGTCGACGTTGCGGACCTGGTTGCGTTGGACGCGGATGCTGTCGGTCGAGCCGGGTTTGTTGTCCCCGATCAGGGTGACGCCCCGGGTGTGTTCGAAGTAGTTGTTCTCCACCACGATCTTCTTCGGCCAGACCGCCAGGACGAAGAATCCGCGGGTTTTACCGGTGATCCGCGGGTCCTGGCCGGTGCCGCGGCAGTCCCGCACGGTCAGGTCGATACCGGTCTGCGCGTCCCGGTCGCTGAACCGGGCACTGATCAGATCCCCGGGGCCCTGGACCTGGCAGTCCTGCAGGATCACCGGCTCGGAGGTGCGGATGCTGACCGCCGGCACCCCCGGGTCCGTGCTGCGCCAGTTACCCCGGTACGTGCCACCCTTCGTGATCGTCAACGGTCCCTGAAACGACACCCCCGGACTCGCCGACACCACACCCGAACCCGACGGCGAAACCGACACACCGACCGACGCCGCAACCGGGGCCCGCGGGGAGGTGGTGCTCGGCGCCTGCGCGGATGGCAGCGGGCGGGACTCACCCGTGCGGGCGATGACCACGGCGGCGCCGCCCAGCACGGCGGCGGTCGCGGCTACCGCGGCGACCGGTTGAGCGATCCCGGCCTTGCCGGCGTGCAGCAACCGCCTGCCGGCGTCCATGACCCGGACGATCGCTCCCGCGGTGGCCGGTTGAGCCGCCAGCGTGGCGGGAGCCACCAGCAACGCGGTGGTGGACAGCAGGAGTTCGGGCGGTACCAGGCCATGCCGCAGAGCGCCGCACGTGGGGCACTGCGAGATGTGGTTCACGAAGCGCTTTCGCCACACCGAGGACGGCCGGCCCGGCCAACCGGCCAGCAGCACCCGGAACTCGGCGCACCCGTCCGGCCGGTCCCGGGCGGCGAGGGCGCGGACGAGCACCCGCACCGCAGTCAGGCGTTCCCGGAGGCGCTTGAGCCGGACGGCCACGTGGTTCGGGCTGGTCCCCGCCGCTTGCACCAGCCCTGAGCGGTCGACTTCACCGAGCAGTTCCAGCCACCAGAGCGCCAGCATCTCCCGGTCCTCCGGGTCGAGCCACGGGGTCGCCGCGGAGATGTCCTTACGTTGTTCGGCGAGCGTCACCTCGGCGACCGCACGTTCCTGGACGTCGACCGGCACCGACTCGGCAGAACCGGCCGGCAGACCCACCGGCAGCTCTGCGTCCCGGGCCTGCCGCCGCGCCTCTCGCATGACGATCGTCAGCAGCCACGGCCGCAGTTTGTCCGGTTCCCGGAGGTCTTTCAGGTTGCGGAAGGCACTGATCAACGTCTCCTGAACGGCGTCGTCGGCGTCGGCGGGCGCCAGCACCCGGGCCGCCGCGGAGTAGACGACCGGGATCTCGTGTCGCATCAGCGCGTCGAAGGCCCGGCGGTCCCCCTGCTGCGCACGACGGACCAATCCCGTGTTCCCGCTTTTTCCCACCGCGCCGACCTCGACTTCCCGTGTGCAGTGCGCGAGACGATACCTGAGGAATAACGGTTCCGTGAGAACTGCTTCGAGCTCCGGATACACCGGTGTGACAATCGCCGCAGAAGGTGTTCCGCAATAAGTGTCACCGCAGCTCGGCGACACCCCTCACCAGCGCGCCGCCGCCACCCGGCGTCAACCTGCCGTCGCGCTCGGTTCCGCGTCGCTGTGAGTCGGCATCGAGTTTCCGGGAAAGTGACATCGGACTCGGAGTAATCGGCTCGCGCTTTTCTGAAAATGCGGGTCACGGGCGGCCTGGGGGCCTGTGGAAAGTGTTCGGCGACGCCATTAATGTCACCGGCGGTCTTTCCGCTCCACACCCACTAGGGGATTACCATGTCCTATACGAATCGTCTGGGCAGGCGCTCGATCGCCGTCGCCGCAGCGCTGCTTCTGCTGCCGATGGCGGGATGCCGGCCCGCTGCCGACTCGAAGTCGGCCTCTCCCGCGGCCGCCGGGCGGTCTCCGGACGGCGCCGGGGCGTCCCCCGGTCCTGAAGCGGCGTCGGTCGGTGTGTCGGTTTCGCCGTCGGGTTCGGGTGTGGTGTCGGCGAGTCCGGGGGTGTCGTTTCAGGGACCGTTGACGATCACGAAGGGTGGCACGTACCGGGGTAACTGGCGCAGCACGGACCCGGGGGTGCCGGCGGTCAGCATCCGCACCTCCGAGCCGGTGATCCTGCAGGACTGCCAGGTCCAGGGCCCCGGGGATCTGATCAGTGCCCGGTTCAGCGACCGGGACGCGCAGACCGGTATCGACCTGACCGTGCGGGACTGCCGCGGCACCGGCCAGGACCCGCGGATCACCGGTAAAACCCGCGGATTCTTCGTCCTGGCGGTCTGGCCGAAGAAGATCGTGGTGGAGAACAACTACTTCGAACACACCCGGGGCGTCACCCTGATCGGGGACAACAAACCCGGCTCGACCGACAGCATCCGCGTCCAACGCAACCAGGTCCGCAACGTCGACGGACGCGTCACCGGCACCAGCGGCTGCAGCACCACGCTCAACACCTACCCGTTCCCGACCCGCAACGGCCAGTGCGGCGCGAACGCCATCGCCCTCAACGGCTTCCAGCACACCCGCACCGGGATCGACATCGGCTGGAACGAAATCATCAACACCGCGGGACAGAGCCAGAGCGAAGACAACATCAACCTGTCCAACAGCAGCGGCACCGCACAACAACCCATCCGGATCCACGACAACTACGTCCAGGGCGCCTACCCCCGCAACCCGGCCACCGACGCCTCCTCCGGCAGCGGCATCAACATCGCCGACTCCGGAACCGGCGTCAACCCCGCCTACGCCCCCGCCTTCGTCCACGGCGAGAACAACCAGATCGTCTCCACCACCAACGTCGGCATCCTCATCGCCGCCGGCCACGACAACACCCTCACCGGCAACCGCGTCATCTCCTCCGGCCTGCTACCCGACGGCCGCCGCATGACCCACTTCTTCACCGGCCTCTACGTCTGGGACTGCTGCTACCACCACACCACCCAAGGCATCTGGAAGAACAACACCGCCACCGGCAACACCGTCGGCTACACCACCATCACCAACAACCGACCCACCCGCCACGACTACAAACTCGACGACTGCACCCCCACCTGCACCGCCAACACCAGCCTGCCCCAACCCATCACCCCCACCACCGAACACACCGAATACCAACGCTGGACCACCAAAACCCACACCACCAACACCACCATCGGACCCCGCCACCACCCCTGACCACCCACCAACCAGCGGTTAAATGTCGGATTAAAACGGATGAATCCGATAAGCCAAATAGTTTCCGACATGCGCTATTAGGCTGCCCACGGGCGACCGCGGCCGCCCTCGAACCCCGATCCTGATCTGCGGTGTGACCGCCGTTGGAGGGCGACGCATGTCCCAATTCCTGTCCCGAACCCGGCGCCGCCTGCTCGGCGCCGGACTCACCGCCGGCGCGGTGGGCGCCGTCATCCTGGCGGCGCCCCTGCCGGCACTGGCCGGCGCGAACATCGGCCCGTGGATCGTCATGCCGGGTGGCAACGCCACGCTCAGCGACCAGAGCGCGGCGTTCACCGGCAACTCGGTCGTGCAGCTGAACACCAGCCCGTGCCCGGGCAAACTGGCTACCGCCGGCGGCACCGGACCGTGGAATCCCACCGTCAGCAACCGCACCGGTACCTCGCTGACCTTCACCGTGCCGGCCAGCGGCGGGCCGGCCCCCGGCCCCAACGGGGCCGTCAAGCTGTACTACGCCTGCGCCTACGACGGGGCGACGGCCGGCACCAGCAACCTGCTCAGCGGCGGCCCGCTGTACGTCGGCGCCGGGGCCGCCGCGAGCAGCAACGCCGGTCTCACCGGCGGCGGCAACCCGCTCACCCTCAGCACCGGCATGCAGAACCCGGTCTTCACCGGTTACAACACCGTGTCCGCGGTCTTCACCACCGGACAGTGCGCCGCCACCCTGGGCAGCACCAACCCGGCGAACCTCACCGTCGCCGGCCTGGCCCGGCAGTCGAACAGCACGGTGGCGCTGACCGTCCCGTCCGGGGTGGTCACCAACGGGCCGGCACCCACCAACTACAACATCTGCCTGTACGACGGCAGCAGCGCCGCCGGCTCCCTGCTCAGCATCGCCGGCTACAACGCGAACGCGCTGGCCGTCACCCCGGGCAGCGGTTCGTACTCGGCCAGCACCGGCGTCACCGTCAGCGCTCCCGGCGCCTTCCTCACCGGAATCACCACCCCCGCCGTGCTGGTGTTGCCGATGAACGCCGGCTGCCCCGGCACCTACTCCACCGGGCAGGTCAACGGGGTGACCCCGCTCGCCCTGACCGCGCCGGGCAGCGTGCGCAGACTGACCAGCAGCCGGGCCGCGGTCACCCTGCCACCGTTGACGCTGCAGCAGCCGGGTCAGCCCACGACGTACCAGATCTGCTTCTACAGCGGCAGCACCGGAACCAGCGGCCTGATCGGGACCACCAACTACACCGCCGGGGTGGTGGCCAACCCGATGGGCATCAACCCGTCCGCCGGCCCGCCCGCCGGTGGCAACACGATCACCGTGGTCGGCACCGACTTCCCGACCGACGCCGGACGGATCACCGCGACCCTCGACGGCGTGCCGCTGACCAACATCCAGCCGATCAGCGACAAGGCGTTCACCGCCCAGGTGCCCGCGCACACCGCCGACACGAACCTCACCCTGGTGGTCAGCACGCCGGCCGGCACCAAGGCGCTGCCCGGCGCGTACTCCTACCTGAACACCATCACGGTCAGCCCCAACACCGCGCCGAGCACGTCACCGACGGTCGACGTCGACGTCCAGGGCGCCGGCTTCGTGGCGATCAACTTCGGCACCGGTGGCAACGCCGGCCGGGTGTTCCTGGTCAACGGCGTCTACAACGGCGCCGAGGTGACCAGCGGGGTGCGGGCCAACGGCCCGGTCGCCGAATGCGTCAACGTGCTGCCGATCAGCGACACCGAACTGGTCTGCACGCTGCAGCTGAACCGCAAACTGAACGCCCAGGGCACCGGCTTCTTCGACCCGTCCGCCTACACCAACACGATCGCCTCCGACCTGTCCACCACGGCGGGCAGCCGGGTGGTGGTCTCGGCCGCCGGCAAGTTCAGCCCGAACGACCTCGGCCAGCCGATCGTGCAGGGTGGCAACGCCAACATCCCGCCGAACAGCCTGATCACCTCGGTGCTCGGCCCGACCAAGGTGGTCATCTCCGCCCCGTCCCCGCTGACCGGCTCCACCCTGTCGGCCACCATCGGTGGCGCGGTGCCGGCACACACCTTCACCGGATCGATCACCACGACCGCGGGCAGCGCGACGGTCTCCACCTCCAGCGGCGCGTTCACCCGTGCCGACATCGGCCGGGTCGTCAGCGGCACCAGCGGTATCGCGAACGGCACCACGATCACCGCGGTCGCCCCCGGAGGCGCCACCGCCACCCTGTCCGCGCCGGCCACGGCCAGCACTCAGTACACGCTGTCCGCGGCCAGCACGACCGGCGGGTCGACGACACTCACCAGCAGCGGGCTGCAGTCCAGCGACAGCGGCGCGGTGATCGGCAACAACTCACTGGGCATCACGCCCGGGACGACGGTCGGAGCGGTGGTCGCGGGCACCAGCGCGACCCTGTCGGCGCAGGCGGCCGTCACCGCCGGACCGGCCGACCTCACGCTGAACAAGCCGGTCAACGCCAACCTGTACGCCGCGGCCCCGGTGCCGGACGGCGCGTACAACCTGGTGGTGGTCAGCAACGGGGCGCCGGATGCGGCGACCACCGACCCGGCCTATTTCCAGACGGACGTGACCAGCGGCTCGACGTTCACGGTCAGCCCGTTCTGATACCGCTTCGTCAAGGGTGGCCCGGCCGGTGCGGTCGGGCCACCCTTGTCGGTCCTCCGGACTCGGCGATCTGCCGCAGGCTGGTACGCAGGTGCGGGGCGGCGTCGCCGAAGATCAGGGTGTCGACGTCGCGGGCGGCCCGGGTGGCCTGCCGCGTGACGGCGCGGCCGGCGTCGGTGAGGCTCAGGCGCAGCGACGGCGGGCTGGCCGGGTCGGGGCTGCGGGTCAGCAGGCCACGCTCCTGCAGGGTGCGGACCACCCGGGAGGTCATCATGCGGTCGGCGCCGGCCTCGTCGGCGACCTGCTGCTGGGTCGGTGGGCCGGAGACGTGCTCCAGCCAGCCGGCCGAGGCCAGCAGCATGAACTGGGTCGGGGTGAGGCCGAGCGGGCGCAGGCGGGCGTCCAACTCGGCGCGCCAGGTCAGGGCGGCGTGGTGCAGCCAGAAGCCGGGGGAGAGCATCGGGCCGGAGTCGGGCCTGGTCATGCTTTCCGTGCCGGGGTCGGGGCCGGGGCCGGGCCTGCTCTGCGCGTCGGGTCCGGTCATGCGCTTCGGGTCTCCAGGGCGGCCCAGGTTTTCAGCATGTCGCGGCGGATGCGGCGGGCGAAGTAGAACCGGAACAGCGGGGTCAGTGGGCCGGTGACCCGGATGGTCTTGGTGCAGCGGATCCGCCGGTCGTCGAGCGGCTCGTAGGCGGTGACCCCGGACAGTGTCCCGCCGGGCAGGTCGCACTCGCTGGCCCAGCGGCGGCGGGGGACCACCTCGGTGAGACGCCAGGTGGTGGCCGGGCCGCCGCGCGGCTTGGACCAGCCGGTGGTGCCCGTCGCGAACGGGCCGTCGAGGCGGGCCTGCTGCTCGTGCGGATCCCACGCGGGCCAGGCGCTGACGTCGGTGACCGTGTCCCACACCGCGGACAGGTCGGCCCGGATGACGGTGCTCTCGCCGAACTCGTACATCGCAACCCCCATGTTGTCGTGACAACACTATGCGACGTGAAGCTGTTCCACAAGGGAAACTCGTCCTGCCGGACCCGGGGGCGCATACCGACAAGCCGTCGCAACGAGGGCTGTCAGCACCGCACTGATCGCCGGAGATCAGCCGACGTCGACCAGCACCCGCCCGACGAGCAGTCCACCCGCGATGATCAGATAGCCGACGAGGATCAGCCGACCGCGGTGCCCCGGCGGGCGGCTCATGCCGGTGTAGCCGCAGATCGCGCCGGCCAGGGTGGCGATCATCGGAACGATCGAGGCCAGCGATTCGCCGGTCGGGGTGCAGAAGAAGCCCGGATCGTCGGGGACGCAACGGTTCCCGGCGGCCCAGCTGAAGAGGTAAGCCAGCACCAGCGCATAACCGGCGAAGGCGGTCAGGACGACGATGGCGAGTACCGCGCCCGCGCTCCCCGACCGGGACGGGGGAATCGGGGTGGGTTCCACGGCCTCCGGCTCATCGTCCATCACGTTTGTCGATATTACGAGCGGTCGCCAACCCGCCTCGGCCGCGCGGTGCCGAGGCGGCCACGCCGTAGCGGTCCCGGGCGCAGTGCCCGGGACCGGAGTGCTCCAGCGCGTTGTGCGTGCTCGGCCCGGGGCCGAGCGGGTCAGGCGGCCGAGGTGACCGGCGCGCGGGTCAGACGGCCGAGGTCAGGGGGCTGGTGGTGAGGGCTCGGAGGGTGGCGTCGGCGGAGCGGTCGTCGGGTTCGGTCTGGGCGGCGAGTTCGGCTCGCACGTGGGCCTCGTAGGTGGCGACCTCGCGCTCGGCGTCGGCCGGGGACCAGCCCAGGGCCGGGGCGAGCAGGGTGGTGGCGGCGCGGGCGGCGATCACCCCGCGGTCCGGGGTTTCGAAGGCGATGCGGGTGCGGCGGGCCAGCACGTCCTCCAGGTGGCGGGCGCCCTCGTGGGTGGCGGCGTAGACGATCTCGGCGCGCAGGTGGCCGGGGGCACCGTCCAGGGGCAGGGCCAGGCTGGGGTCGGCTTCGATCAGGGCGAGCACCTCGTCGAGCAGGGTGCCGTACCGGTGGAGCAGGGCTTCGATCCGGGCTACGGTGAGGCCGGATTCGCGGGCCAGAGTCTGGCGGCGGTTCCAGGCGGCGCGATAACCGTCGGCGCCGAGCAGCGGGACCTGGTCGGTGCAGGACGCCGGGACCCGGGCGGCCAGATCCTGGACGGCGGCGTCGACCGCGTCCTTGGCCATCACCCGGTACGTGGTGTATTTGCCGCCGGCCACGACGACCATGCCGGGGACCGGGTGGCCGACCGCGTGCTCGCGGGACAGCTTGGCGGTGGTGGACGCCTCGGCGGACAGCAGCGGCCGCAGCCCGGCGTAGACACCCTGCACGTCGTCGCGGGTCAGCGGGACGGCCAGCGCCCTGTTGACCTCGTCGAGGAGGTAGTCGACGTCCCGGCCGGAGGCGGCCGGGTCCGACTTGTCGAGATTCCACGCCGTGTCGGTCGTGCCGATGATCCAGTGCTGGTCCCACGGGATGACGAACAGGACGCTGGTGGCGGTCCGCAGGATGATGCCGGTGTGGCCGGCGATCCGGTCCCGCGGGACGACCAGGTGGATGCCCTTGCTCGCGGCGATGGTGAACTGGCCGCGTTCGCCGGTCAGCAGGGCCTGGCTGTCGCCGGTCCACACGCCGGTCGCGTTGATCACGGTGCGGGCGCGGATCTCCAGCTCGGCGCCGGTCTCCAGGTCACGGGCGCGGACGCCGACGACCCGGCGGCCCTCCCGGAGGAAACCGGTGACCTCGGTGCGCGACGCGGCGTGCGCGCCGTTGGCCACGGCGGTGCGGACCAGGAACATGGTGTGCCGGGCGTCGTCGACCTGGGCGTCGTAATAGCGGATCGCGCCGACCAGGGTCTCCGGGCGCAGCGACGGGAACGCCTTGAGCGCCTCCAGGCGGCTCAGGTGCCGGTGCACGGGCACGCCGGCGCCGCCACCGGACAGGGCCAGGATGTCGTAGAGGGCGACGCCGGCGCCGACGTACAACCGCTCCCAGGCCCGGCGCTGCAGCGGATACAGGAACGGCACCGGGCGGACCAGGTGCGGGGCGAGCTTCTGGATCAGCAGGCCGCGTTCCCGCAGCGCCTCCCGGACCAGGCTGAAATCGAGCATCTCCAGGTAGCGCAGCCCGCCGTGGATCAGCTTGCTGGACCGGCTGGAGGTGCCGCTGGCGAAGTCACGGGCCTCGAGAAGGCCGACGCTGAGCCCTCGGGTGGCGGCGTCGAGAGCCGACCCGGCGCCGACCACGCCGGCGCCGACGACCAGCACGTCCAGCTCCCCGGACGTCATGGCGGCCAGGGCCCGCCGCCGGGACTCCGGCGAGATCACTCCGGTTTTCATAGTCGATCCTTCTTTCCTACAGGGCCGGTCAGCCGACGCTGACCCAGTCGAGGGTGCGGTCGATCGCCGCCCGCCAGCGGGTGATGCCTTCGGTACGCCGGTCCGCCGGCCAGGTGGGTTCCCAGCGGCGGTCCTCGTGCCGGTTGGCGCGCAGCTCGGCCGGGGAGGACCAGAAGCCGACGGCGAGTCCCGCGGCGTAGGCGGCGCCCAGCGCGGTGGTCTCGGCCACGGCCGGCCGGCTGACCGGGACGCCGAGGATGTCCGCCTGCAGCTGCATGCACAGCGCGTTCGCGGTGACACCGCCGTCGACCTGCAGGCAGTCCAGGGCCGTGCCGGAGTCCTGCGCCATCGCCTCGACCACGTCGCGGGTCTGGTGGCAGATCGCCTCCAGCGCGGCCCGGGTCAGGTGCGCGGCGGTGTGGAAACGGGACAGCCCGACGATCGCGGCCCGGGCGTCCGGCCGCCAGTAGGGGGCGAACAGGCCGGAGAACGCCGGCACGAAGCAGACGCCGGCGCTGTCCTCGACCTGCCCGGCCAGGGTTTCGCTGTCGGCCGCGGTGTCCAGGACGCCGAGCTGGTCGCGCAGCCACTGGATGGCGGCGCCGCACGCGGCGATCGACCCCTCCAGGGCGAAGACCGGCGCCTGACCGGCGAAACGGTAGGCGACCGTGGTGATCAGGCCGTGGCTCGACCGCACGGGCGTGGTCCCGGTGTTCATCAGCAGGAACCCGCCGGTGCCGTAGGTGCATTTCGCCTCGCCGGGTTCGAAGCACGTCTGCCCGAACAGTGCGGCCTGCTGATCCCCGATGGCCGCGGCGATCGGCACCCCGGGCAGCACGCTCGACGCCGTCGCGTACACCTCCGCGGAGGACCGGATCTCCGGCAGCATCGCCCGCGGAATCGCGAACCGGGCGAGCAACTCGTCATCCCAGTCCAGCGTCGACAGGTTCATCAGCATCGTCCGGCTGGCGTTGGTCACATCGGTCAGATGCGCACCGCCGGTCAGATTCCAGATCAGCCAACTGTCCATCGTCCCGAACAGCACCTCGCCCCGCCCGGCGCGCTCCCGCAGCCCCTGGACGTTGTCGAGCAACCACTGGATCTTCGTCGCCGAGAAGTACGTCGCCGGCGGCAAGCCGGTCCGGGACCGGATCACCTCAGGATCGAGAGCGGAGACCAGCTCGGCCGTACGGGTGTCCTGCCACACGATCGCGGGCGCCACCGGGACGCCGGTCGCCCGGTCCCACAGCACCGTCGTCTCCCGCTGGTTGGTGATCCCGATCGCGGCCAGGTCGGCCGGGGTGAGACCGGTGCCGGCCAGCGCGCCCGCGATCACCTTGAGGGTGTTCTCCCAGATCTCCACCGGATCGTGCTCGACCCAGCCGGACCGCGGCTGGATCTGCCGGTGCTCCAGCTGGCACCGGCCGATCTCCGCGCCGGACCGGTCGAAGACCATGAACCGCGTGCTGGTCGTGCCCTGATCGATCGCGCCGACGTACCGCCCCACTGGCCCTCCCTGGATGCCCGAACCCCGGCAGCGACGCTAAGAGCGACCCGGGGACGCGGCAACGCCATGCGTGCGACAATGTCGCACGTGCCCGGCCTGATCCAGTCGATCGCACGGTCCTCGGCCGTGTTGCGGCTGCTCGCGGCCGGTGACGACCGGCTGCGGGTGAAAGAGATCGCCGACGCCCTCGGGATGGCGAAATCGACCGCGCACAGCATCCTGCGCACCCTGGAGCACGTCGGTTTCGTCGAGCAGGACCCGCGGACCGCCCGCTACCGGCTCGGTCGGGGCCTGCACGACCTGGGCGCGCCCGGCATCGACGCGAACGAGCTGCGCGGCCGGGCACTGAACTGGGCCGACACCCTGGCCGCCCGCAGCGGGGAACAGGTGCGGCTCGGGGTGCTCGCCGACGGGCAGGTGCTGGTCGTGCACCACGTGTTCCGGCCCGACGACTCGGCGCAGAGCCTCGACATCGGGACCCGGCTGGCGCCGCACGCGACCGCGCTCGGCAAGGTGCTGCTCGCCTACTCGGCGGCGGCCACCCGGGCGGCGGTGGCGGGAGGGCTCACCGCGTACACGCGACGGACGGTGACCGACAGCGGCGCCCTCGCCCGGGCACTGGCCGCGACCCGGGCCGGCGGCTGGGGTCTGTCGGTGGAGGAGTGGCGGCCCGGACTGGCCGGGATCGCGGCGCCGGTGCGGGCGTCCGGCGGGCTGGTGATCGGCGCGGTCGGGGTGGCCGGGCCGGTCGAGCGGCTGACCGACACCCGGCGGCAGGCCCGGCCGGCGCTGGTGGAGCAGGTGGTGGCGGTGGCGCGCTCGATCTCGCGGGAGGTGCAGGCGTGAGCTTCGGACCGGGCCGGACGGTCTCGTCGGGGGTGTGGGCGTGAGCTTCGTGCTGGCCATCGATCAGGGGACGACGTCGACGCGGTGCATCCTGTTCGACCGGCGGGCGACCGTGGTGGGGGTGGCGCGGGCCGAGCATCCGCAGTCCTATCCGCAGCCGGGCTGGGTGGAGCACGACGCGGCGCGGATCTGGCGGGACGTGCGGCGACTGATCGGGCGGGTGCTGCGCGAGGCCGGGGTCACGGAGGTGGCCGCGATCGGGATCGCCAACCAGCGGGAGACGACGGTGCTGTGGGACCGGGCGACCGGCGTCCCGGTGGCGCCCGCGATCGTGTGGCAGGACACCCGTACGGCCGAGCTGGTCTCCGCTCTCGATCCTGAGGTGATCCGGTCCCGGACCGGCTTGCCGCCGGCGACGTACTTCTCGGCGACGAAGATCCAGTGGTTGCTCGACAACGTCCAGGGGCTGCGGGAGCGCGCCGGGCGGGGCGAGGTGCTGTTCGGGACGATGGACAGTTGGCTGATCTGGAATCTGACCGGCGGTGCGCATCTGACCGATGTGACCAACGCCAGCCGGACGATGCTGATGAACCTGTCGACGCTGGACTGGGATGACGAGTTGCTCGCCCGGTTCGCGATTCCGCGGGCGATGCTGCCGGAGATCCGGTCCTCCGCGGAGGTGTACGCGACGGCGTCGAGCGTGCTGCCCGGGGTGCCGATCGCCGCGGCCATCGGGGATCAGCAGGCCGCACTGTTCGGGCAGACGTGCTTCGAACCCGGCGAGGCGAAATGCACCTACGGCACCGGCGGGTTCCTGCTGATGAACACCGGGACCACGCCCGTGCGGTCGAGCCACGGCCTGATCACCACGGTCGGGTACCGGATCGGGGACCAGGCGCCGATGTTCGCGCTGGAGGGGTCGATCGCGATCACCGGATCGCTGGTGCAGTGGATGCGGGACGGGCTCGGGCTGATCGGCACCGCGTCGGAGATCGAGACGCTGGCCGGGACGGTGCGGGACAACGGTGGGTGTTACATCGTGCCGGCGTTCTCCGGGCTGTTCGCGCCGCACTGGGACAGCCGGGCCCGCGGGGTGATCGTGGGGCTGACCTCCTACATCACCAAGGCGCATCTGGCCCGGGCGGTGCTGGAGGCGACCGGGTGGCAGACCCGGGACGTGGTCGACGCGATGAACGCCGATGCGGGGCTCGCGCTGACCGCACTCAATGTGGACGGCGGGATGACCGCGGACAACCTGCTGATGCAGATCGTGGCCGACTTCCTCGACGTGCCGGTGGTGCGGCCGATGGTGGCCGAGACGGTGTCGCTCGGCGCGGCGTACGCGGCCGGGCTGGCGGTCGGATACTGGTCGGACCCGCGGGATCTGCGGGCCAACCGGCATCATGCGGGGCGGTGGACGCCCGCGATGGATGCCGGGCGGCGGGCGGCCGAGCACCGACGGTGGCGGCGGGCCGTGGACTGCGCGGTGTTCTTCGGCCGCCCGGATTAGCCGAGCCGTTCGCAGGCGGCGGCCCGGTTCAGCAGCACCGTGCGTTCGCGTTCGTTGCGGGTCAGCGACGCGGCGCGGGCGAACTCGGCCCGGGCCTCGGTGTGGCGGCCGAGGCGGGCCAGCAGGTCGCCGCGGACACCCGGGAGAAGGTGATAGCCGTCCAGAACCGGGAAGGCGGCCAGCTGGTCGAGCAGGTCGAGACCGGCCGCCGGGCCGTAGGCCATCGACAGGGCCACCGCCCGGTTGAGTTCGACGACCGGGGACGGGGCCGCCTCGGCCAGCCGCTCGTAGAGACCGGCGATGGCGACCCAGTCGGTGTCGGCGAACCGGCGGGCCCGGGCGTGGCAGGCCGCGATCGCCGCCTGCAGCTGGTAGGGGCCGGGCTTGCCGGTCCGCGACTCTCGCGGGCCCGGCCGGCCGGCGTGCAGCTCGTCGGCTCGGCGCAGGGCGGACAGGCCCCGGCTGATCAGCAGGCGGTCCCAGCGGGCGCGGTTCTGGTCGGCCAGCAGGATCGGTTCGCCGTCCGGGGTGGTGCGGGCGGCGGCGCGGGACGCCTGGATCTCCATCAGGGCGACCAGGCCGTGGACCTCGGGTTCGCGCGGGGCGAGCCGGGCCAGGACGCGGCCCAGCCGCAGAGCCTCCTCGCACAGGGCGGGGCGCATCCAGTCGTCGCCGGCGGTCGCGGCGTACCCCTCATTGAAGATCAGATAGATGACTTCGAGCACCGAGGACAGCCGGGCGGCGAGCTCGGCACCCTGCGGCACCTCGAACGGGACCCGGGCTTTGGCCAGGGCCCGCTTGGCGCGGACGATGCGCTGGGCGACGGTCGGCTCGGGCACCAGGAACGCGCGGGCGATCTCGTCGGTGGTCAGCCCGCCGAGCAGGCGCAGGGTGAGTGCGGTGCGAGCCTCGGTGGACAGGATCGGGTGGCAGGCGATGAAGACCAGCCGGAGCAGGTCGTCGCCGATGCCGTCGTCCTCGGCGACCAGCGTGCCGACATCCGGTGCCGAGTCCTTTCGGTCGCGGCCGGCCTCCTCGACCCTGCGCCGGTACGTCTCGGCGCGGCGGATCCGGTCGATCGCGCGGCGGTGGGCGACGGTCGTCAGCCAGGCGCCCGGATTGTCCGGGACGCCCTGGACGGGCCACTGCTCCAGGGCCGCGACCAGGGCGTCCTGAGCCAGCTCCTCGGCCGTGCCCAGGTCCCGGACCAGCCGGGTGAGCCCGGCGATCAGCCGCGGCGCCTCGATCCGCCAGACCGTCTCGATCGCGCGGTGGGTGTCGGTCGGCACGCCCCGACTATCCCACCGCGCGATCCGCCGCGGCCATCCCGGCCCGTCGACCGGGGAGGCTCAGGCCGTGGCGCGATCCGTCGCGGCTATGCCGAGCGGTAGGACGGGTCGGCCTTCTCCTCGCGGCGGGCGACGGCCTCGCGCTGCTCGGTGGTGAGTTCGTCGCCGAAGTCCGCCGCCGTGTACAGACGGCGGATCTCGATGTTGGTGGGTTCGCCGGCGGTCTTCTGGATCGGGCAGCGCTTGAACCACTCCACGCACTCTTCGAGGGACTTCATCTCGACCAGCCAGAAGCCGGCGATCAGCTCCTTCGTCTCGGCGAACGGGCCGTCGACGACGGTCTTCTTCTCGCCGTCGAAGTAGATCCGGGCGCCGGTGGAGCTGGGGCCGATGCCCTCGGCGGCCAGCAGGACGCCGGCGTCGACGAGCTCCTCGATGAACGCGCCCATCGTCGCGAAGTCCTCGGTCTTCGGCAGGACACCGGCCTCGCTGGCCGTGGTCGCCTTGGTGATCACCATGAACCGCATCGCGTTGTCTCCTCCAGTGTCGCGGGTGGCTCTTCACCTGTGCGTCGAACGGCGACCGCCCCGATCGACACCCTGCCAGAAAAAGTTTCGTCAGCCCCGCCAGCGGAGGATCTCGAGGGCGGCGGCGACCGCCAGCACGTTGTCGGCGAGCGGGCGGGGCAGCAGCGCGTCGGCGCGGGCCAACCGGCGGACGACCGTGTTGCGGTGGGTGAACAACCGGTCCGCGGTGCGCAGCGTGTTGCACTGCTCGCGGACGTACGTGGCGACCGTCTCCCGGGTCTCGGCGTCGGCGTGCAGCAGGCCGCCCAGGGTGTCGGCGAGGAACTCCGCACACTGGGCCGGATCGATGGTCAGCAGCGCGGCCAGCTGGATGTCGGCGTAGTGCGCGACCCGCTGCGGCGACGTCAGCCGGGTCAGCATCCGCTGGGTGGCCAGGGCGTCCAGGTGGCTGCGGCGGAAACCCTCGACGTCGGCGCCGGGGCGGCCGATCGCGACCCGGACGTCCGGGTCGCCGGAATCGGTCATCCGGGGTGCCACCGCGACCGGCAGCCACAGCCACAGCGCGGCCGCGCCGGCCAGCACGGTCAGCCGATGGGTGGCGCCGCCGGCCCGGGTCAGCGCCTCCGCGGCGGCCTCCAGGCGCGCGGTGGCGGTGTCCGCGGTGGTCCACACGATCGCCGCGGTGTGCGGGCCGGTCAGGCGGTAGCCGAGCTGGGCCTCGGCCCGTCCCCGGCTGATCGGCGCGCCCTCCAGCAGCAGACTGACCGCGGCCCGGCGTTCGGCGTGTGCGCCCCGGGTCAGCTCGGTGTGCTCGGCCTCCATCCGGGCGGACACCGCGGTGATCGTGTCCTCGATGAACGTGGAGATCGACAGCGACGACACGTCGAGCAGCGCGCGCAGCTCGTCCGGCTCGGCGTCGAGCGCGAAACAGATCCGCATCCAGCGCCGCCACGCGACGCTCTGCCCGGTCCGGTACGAGTCGAGGGCCCGCTGGTCGAGGCCGCGCCGGACCATGTCGCGCGCCGTTTCCAGAACCTCCGGGCCCAGGTTGGCCGGCACCCGGCGGCCCGGGGCGCGCACATTCGCCTCGGTCCACTGCCGCAGGTTCGCCACGTTGCTGCGGCGCACCGCGGCGACCAGCACCGGGTCGTCGGCGACCGGCCGCATCCGGTCGCCGCTGAGCGACGCCTCGTGCACCGCCTCCACCGACTCGGCCTCCGCGTCCAGCGCCGCCTGCGCGCCCTGCCGGAACAGCTCGGCGACCCGCGGCGACACGACCGGCCACTCCGCAGCACTCTGCACCATGAAAGTCATCATGCTGGTGCGTTTTGTGCTGGCGCAACCGGCTCGGGGCACGGATTCTTTACTGCGTGGAGCACATCGACGTCCTGATCGTCGGCGCCGGCATCTCCGGCATCGGCGCCGCGCGCTATCTGACGACCGAGTTGCCGGGCAAGAGCTACGCGATCCTGGAGGCCCGGGGCGCGTCCGGCGGCACCTGGGATCTGTTCCGCTATCCGGGCATCCGCTCCGATTCCGACCTGCACACGTTCGGATACGAGTTCAAGCCGTGGCGCGACGAGCAGTCGATCGCCGACGCGCCGCGGATTCTCGACTACCTGCGCGAGACGATCGCGGAGAACGGCATCGAGAAACACATCCGCTATCACCACCGGGTCGTCGGCGCGGCCTGGTCGACCGACGACGCGCGCTGGACGGTCTCGGTCGACGTCGACGGGACCAGCCTGGAGATCACCTGCGACTGGATCTTCTCGGCGAGCGGTTACTACCGGTACGACGAGGGTTTCACGCCGTCCTTCGAGGGACGGTTCGGCGGTACGCTCGTGCACCCGCAGCACTGGCCCGAGGACCTCGACTACGCCGGCCGGCGGGTGGTCGTGATCGGCAGCGGCGCGACCGCGGTCACCCTCGTCCCGGCCCTGGTCGACGGCGGAGCGGCGCGGGTCACGATGCTGCAGCGCACCCCGTCGTACATCATGCCCGTGTCGAAGAAGGACCCGGTCGCGAACGCGCTCAAGAAGTATCTCGGGCCGGAACGCGGATATGCCTGGACCCGGCGCAAGAACATCGCCCAGCAGAAGGCCGTCTGGTCGTTCTGCCAGCGGTATCCGAAAGCGGCCCGCAAACTCATCCGCTGGGTCAACGCCCGTCAGCTGCCGCCGGGATATCCCGTCGACGAGCATTTCAATCCGCCGTACGACCCGTGGGACCAGCGGTTGTGCGCAGTGCCCGACGGCGACCTGTTCACGGCGATCCGGGGCGGGAAGGCGGCGGTGGTGACCGACCGGATCGTCCGGTTCACCCCAGGCGGTGTCGAACTCGCCTCCGGGCAGCATCTGGACGCGGACATCATCGTGACGGCGACCGGGCTGAACGTGCAGGCGTTCGGGGGAGTGCCGGTGTCGGTCGACGGGGTGCCGGTCGCCCTGCCGGAGACCGTGGCGTACAAGGGGATGATGCTTTCCGGGGTGCCGAATTTCGCGTACGCCATCGGCTACACGAACTCGTCGTGGACCCTCAAGATCGGTCTGTTGTGCGAGCACTTCTGCCGCGTCCTGAAACACATGGAGGCCGGCGGATACCGCGTGTGCCGTCCGCTCGTGGCCGACCCGGCGATGCCGACCAGGCCGTTCCTGGACTTCGGCGCCGGCTACATCCAGCGGGCCGTCGACCAACTGCCCCGGCAGGGTGACCGGATGCCGTGGCTGACCTCGATGGACTACCAGTCCGACGTCAAACTCCTGCGGGGGGACGACGTCACCGACCCGGAGCTGCATTTCTCATGAGTTTTCACGACAAGGTCGTCGTCATCACCGGGGCCGGGTCGGGCATCGGGCGCGCCCTCGCGCTCGAACTCGGCCGCCGCGGCGCCCGGCTCGCGCTCAGCGACGTCAACGACGCCGGGCTGAAGGAGACCGCCGAGCGGGTGAACGCGCCGGTGCACACCGCGTACCTGGACGTCGCCGACCGCGACGCGGTCGAGGCGTACGCGGCGGCGGTGGCCGCGCACCACGGCGTCGTCCACCAGATCTACAACAACGCCGGAGTCAGCGGCGGCGGGCAGACCATCCTGGACAGCGACTGGGCGAGCTTCGACCGGACGCTGAGCATCAACCTGTACGGGGTGATCCACGGGACGAAGGCGTTCCTGCCGCACCTGATCGCCTCCGGGGACGGGCATGTGATCAACGTGTCCAGCCTGAACGGGTTCATGGCCCAGCCGACCCTCGGACCGTACTGCGCCAGCAAGTTCGCGGTGCGCGGCTTCACCGAGGTGCTGCGGACCGAGATGCTGCACGCCGGCCATCCGGTGCGGGTCACCGTGGTGCACCCGGGCGGGGTGAAGACCGACATCGCCTCGGCCAGCCTGCGGCACGCCGAGGAGGCGGGGCTGTCGCCCAGCGCCGACCAACGGGCGCGGGCACGGACGTACAACGAAAAGCTCCTGAACTGCCTGCGGAGCAGGCCGCACGGATCATCGCCGACGGCGTGGCGGCCGGGAAATCGCGGATCCTGGTGGGCGGCGACGCGAAACTCGTCGATCGGCTGGTGCGGCTGCTGCCGCGCGCCTACCCGAGGATCATCGCCGGTTACGAACGCCGATTGTTCCGCTGACCAGGACCGCACCGGCGACCAGGACGGCCGCGACGACCGTGCGGCGACGACGGCGGCGGCGCAGCACGGCCAGCGCCCGCACCCGGGCGTGAATGAGCTCCAGCGTCGGCCCGGGAACGTGGAAGTCGTGGTCGGTCACCACTCCTGGACGCGGCGCGAGGACGATTCGTGCACCGGTGCGCACCGCGGGCAGCGGATCGGGCAGGGCGTCAGCGCCGCGGTCGTGGCCAGACCGCTGGTGTGCAAAATCGTGGTGACCGCCTCCTCGAAGCCGACCGTCTCGTCGATCACCTGCTCGCCGGGCACACCGAGCAGGTCCCGGTCGGTGTACCACGCACGCATCATCGCGGCGGTGACCGGGATCGGCGGATCGCGGCGCTCGTGCCGGCGGACGGTCTCGTCGAAACCGACCTGCATCCAGAAGGTCGCCGCCGGCCCCGGGTGCTCCGTGACGAGGGCGCGCAGCAGAGGGCCGTACGAGCCGGCGGACAGGATGCCCTCCAGGATCACGTGATACCCGGCGTCCAGCGCGGACCGGGCCATCACCGTGATCAGCCGCGGCGCGACCGGTTCGTCGACGTCCCCATGCTCTCGCAACACGATCCGGCGCACGTGATCCTGCTCGATCAGGGCCGCCCCGCGACCGTAGCGGCGGCGCACCTCGCGGGCGGTCGTCGACTTGCCCGACCCGGAATTGCCGCGGATCACCACCAGCGTCGGCGACCCCGCGGAACGGCGTTGATCGCCAAGGCGTCCTGCACCCGCGACCACCTCAGGCGTCCCTGTTGTCGACCCAGCGGCAGAACGGGTCCGTGGTGTCCTCGTCGCCCATCTCGGCGGGCTCCGACACGATCTCCAGCCCGGTCGCCGGGGCGGTGACACCGAAGGTGCGGTTCAGCCAGTCGCGGTAGGGCGCATTGACGACCTCGTGGTCGGCGTCCCACGGCTCAGGCGGCGCGCCGAACTCCTCGTTCCAGCAGATCTCCCGGTAACCGATCGCCAGCAGCCGGAGAAAGTCGACCGCGTCGTCGGCGAGCACGCACGTCATGATCGAACCGCTGCCCGAACCGAGATGGACGATCCTGACCCGTCCCTCGCCGTCGCGCCACAGCGCGGCCATCGAACCCTCGCCGCCGGTCTGCGCGAACGGCCACAACCGTGCGGCCGCGTCCGGGACGGAATCGTCGAACCAGGACCGTGCGTACGACAGGGTCTGCTCGTCGGTGTAGCCGCGCAACTCGATCGAGGTACCCACCCGGCCGTTGTCGCTCAACGAGCCGTACAGGTCACCGTCGTGCCCCTTCACCACGAAACCCTGCTCGTCGACCCAGGCGAAGAGCAGGCGCAGCGGCTCCGGCAGGTCGAATCCGTCCGGCACCCGGGCCAGCGTCGTCTTGAGGAAGTCACCCACGCCGGCAGCGTAACGAGATCACCTCGCACTGCCACAGTCCCCGCCGCGTCGACCGGTCGACGACGTGCAGGATCCCCATCCGGTTTCCGGTGGCCGCACCGACGCGTCCGGGGCGGCTCAACAATTGCAGTCGGGGCTTTTCCGGTGGCGCGCTCACCTTGCCGAGAAGAGTACGTGGCCAGACGACTACTTGGTGGAAGCAGTCTTCCACGCATCGGTTACGCAAAGGGTCTCATATTCCCACCAGCCGGCGCGCTGGCCATGCTCGAGCAGGCTGCGTATCCGGTCGAGATCCGCCTCCAGTGGAATATCGATTACCGCAACTCCAAACATTCCCTTGCCTGTGACGGCAAAGGCGGCGAACTTGTCCAGCATGGCATTCGTGCCGGTGTCGACGGAGCCAAGTGGGCCGTCGGCCGTCAGCATCAACCTGACGGCACAGTAGCCGGCTGTCTGAACTTTCTCCTGCACCCACAGTTCGCCGTCCTCTCCCTGCTGGACGCGGAGAATGTCACCCTTGGCCGCATCGACCGGAAACCAAGGAGCAGACGGGAGCCGGACGCGCTCAGGCGAAATGACTTCAGCGCCCATGCCGAAGGAGGAAGCGTTGCAGCCAGTCAACGCGAACCAGACATGTACTTGTTCGCCCGGTGGCTTGACCACTGCATCGCCCCCTTTACGCATCGTCCGCAGCTTGCCGGAGGCGATCGGCAGGCCGCAAACACCTATCCAAGGTCAACGATACTGTTCTGCCGCGAGGAGTGCACCGATCACGGGGGGCGGAGCCATCCCCGCGTCCTCAGGTGTCGTATTGGCCGTTCCAGGGCTCGTGGAACCCAAGTCCCTGAGGGAGGAGCTCGGCCCATGGCCCTCCGTGGCCCTCGTATGGATCGTCAGTGGTCTCATCGATGAGGCCGAAGACAACGTCGTCGAAGTCGACCCGGAAGGGTCGGATGGCGATATCGCAGTTCGTGACCGCTTCGAGTCCGGCCAGCCAGTCCGAGCTGTGGCTCGGCGGCCCGAGCGGTGAACCGCCACGGAACCACGTACGCACTATCAACCATCCGGTGGTGCCGACAGTCCCCTGCGAACCAGCTCACGCCGCGTGCCATCAATCATGAAGTCAGCCAAAGGTGAATGCGCGGGTAGTCGACGAGTGGATACCCGAGTAAGTCGAGCGACAGCGTCGTTATCGCAGCTCTGTCGCTAGTTCGAGTGCCTCGGCAAGTTGGTTGCCGTCCAGTCGCCGGGCAGCCCAAGCCAACTCGGCGAGTTCCGCGTGGTTGCCGTGAAGCATCGGATCCACGGCCGCGGCGACTCCTGTTACGGCTGCCAGCTCGTCGGCGGGAATACCCAGCACAGTGGCGAAAGCCGTCACGTACTGCGGCGTCAGCTTCGTACGGCCTGGTCCCAGCATCGCCATCGTCGAGTGCGACACGATCGGACCGTTGCCGATGAAGTACAACACCTTCGGGCTGTACGGCCGGATATTACGGTTCCGCAGCAGACGCAGCATCATCTCGCCGGGCCCGAGCGGGTAGGCATGGCGCGGCAGAGCCGGCGGCCACGCGGGCGGACGCTCGGGAAGCGAGCGGACGAACTCGTGTAGCCGGCGGAGCGACTGCGGCGCCAGCCTTGCCGCTTTCTCCAGGATCGACCCGACATCCCAAGGCTTGGTGCCGTTTGCAGGGACCAGATCGCGGGGTAGATCGAGCCCAGCGATCACGAACAGGTCCGCGGTGCGCCAGCCCAGCGCCGGCGCCAGGCGCCGCACCAGCGCGTCCGTGAGCGCGCCGCCTTGGAGCACTTCCTTCAGTTCCGGCCGCACAGTACCTGCCGTTGCGGCAAGCTTCGGCCTCCGATACGCCAACAGCCGTCCCAGCGCTGCTTCACCCTCCGCCTCCATCGGCGCCAGCGTAGTCACCAACGGCACTCCATCGATCAAGCAGAAGCCCCGAACGGCCGCAGTCGGCTTGCGACAGACTCGCTCGCTGTCGTCGGGGTCGGCGTGGCGGTCCTGGCCGGAGGCCACATGCTGGTTCGAGTCGCGGGCGCGGGATTTGTTTCGCTGGCGTCGTAGTCGCAGTGGCAGTGCTGCGTGGTAGAGCTGGATCAGGGTGATCGCGAATGTGAGGGTGCGGGTGACCCGGTCGGCATATCGGTCACCCGGCGTGTGGTTGCGGCACCCGCTGCTGGCCGGCCGCCTGGCTTGCCCGGGCGCACGCGGCCGGCACCTCATCGGCCGGGACCGGCCGGCTCAGCGCGAAGCCCTGGGCGAGATCGCAGCCCATCTCGCGGAGCACGGCCAGCGTCTCGAGGTCCTCGACGCCCTCGGCGACGACGGACAGGCCCAGGTTGTGGCCCAGGTCGATGGCGCTGCGGACCAGCACCAGGCCGTCGACGTCCCGGGCGAGACCCTGCACGAACGACCGGTCGATCTTGAGTTCGTCGGCCGGGAGCTGGCGGAGCTGGGACAGCGAGCTGAAGCCGGTCCCGAAGTCGTCGACCGAGATCAGGATGCCCTCCTCGCGGACCTGGCGCAGGACGGTCCGGGCACGGTCCGGTTCGAGCATCACACTGCTCTCGGTCAGCTCCAGTTGCAGGATGCCGTGCGGCAGGTGGACACCGGTGACCGCGTCGCGGATCTGGGTCAGGAAATCGTCGTGCAGCAGGCATCGCGGTGAGATGTTGACCGACACCGCCATCGGGTTGCCGGCCGCCGCCCACCGGTCCGCCTGCGCCACCGCGACCTTCAGCAGGTGGTAGGTCAGCGCGATCTCCAGACCCCGGGAGGCGGCCATGTCGAGGAACGCCCCGGGCAGCAGCAGTCCGCGGGTCGGATGACGCCAGCGCACCAGCGCTTCGACGGCGGCCACCGAGCCGTCGGCGATCCGGATCTGCGGCTGGAAGAACAACTCCAGCTGATTCTCCGGGTCGCCGCTGTCCAGCAGCGCGCGAAGCTCCCCGAACAGGCTCATCTCCTCGGGCGCCACGGCGTCCAGCAGCGCGTCGTAGACCGCGACGCCCCCGCCGGCCGCCTTCGCCCGGTACATCGCCGCGTCGGCCTGGCGCAGCAGCTCGTCGTCGGCGACATCGGTGGTGCCGAGGGCGAGACCGATGCTGGCACTGACCGAGGCCGCGCCGACGTCGAGCAGGAAGTCGTGCCGGATCTTGTCGGAGAGCCGCTCGGCGACCTCGACGGCGGTCGCCAGATCGGTGACGCCGGACAGGAGCACCGCGAACTCGTCGCCGCCCAGCCGGGCGGCCAGGTCGCCGTCGCGGATGCCGGCCCGCAGCCGGTGCCCGGCCTCCTGCAGAAGCTGATCGCCGGCCTGGTGACCGAGCGTGTCGTTGACGGCCTTGAAGCCGTCCAAGTCGATGATCATGACGGCCACCTGGTCATCCCGCCGGTTGGCCGACACCCGGACCGAGTCGGTCAGGCGCTCGTGGAACATCCGCCGGTTCGGCAGCCCGGTCAGCGGGTCGTGCAGAGACCGGTGCTCGCTGGCGTCGGCATCCTGGACCAGGCGACGCTGATAGCTGAGCACCAGCCGCCAGATCACCCCGACCAGCGTGAGCCCCACCCCGAAGCCGACCGACGTGCCGATCAGCATGCGCACCTCGGCGCGTTGCATCGCGTCGGCCTGCCGTTGCGCGCTGGCATGGTACGCCCGGCTGACGGCGTCCACGTCCTGCTGCAGGGTGTAGTAGGACGGCGTGACGCTGAGACTGTCCACGCTGAAACTGTCCGGATCGCGGTCCGCCACCAGGGCGATGAGCTGCTCGGCGTTCGTCCGGTAGTCCCGTTGCCGGTCCAGCAACCGGGCCGCCTCGCGGTCGGCGTCGGGCAGCCCGTGCTGGACCGCGAGGTGCAGTGCCACGTCCACCGAGGCGGCGGCCTGCAGGAAGCGGCTGAGCACCGCCGAGGACGGCTCCACCTGGTAGTGGCGCAGATTCACCTCTTCGAGCGTGATCGCCCCGCGGGCCTCGCTGAAGTCCGCGTCCACCTGGAGGGCGCGACTGTGGTCGTGCACCGCCTGGGCGGTCAACGCGGTTCCGATGATGGTGTACGCGCCGAGCGCCAGCAGCACGCTCGCCAGCGCGGCCGTGGTGTTCAGGCTGACCCGTCGCCGTCCCCGGGAGCCGTCGCGCACGGACGACCGGCGTCCCGCGGGTCCGGAGGGCATCCGCCACCGTTTCACGATGTCTCCCTTCGGACGGTAACCGGTAAGGCCTGGTCGTTGAACCATCGGCCGACCGTTGCCGAACCTGAAGCAAGTGCTCAGCACACCCCGCGGGGACGCCGATGAGAGAAGGCGGCGACAAGGTTCTGCTGGGAGGCACTGTCATGGGCATTCGCCCACGGTTCGGCACTCTGCTCACTGTCCTGGTGCTGGCCGGGGCGGCCGCACTCGAGGGTTGTGGCGGCGACCATGCGGCCACCTCCGGCGCTTCGGCGCCGGCCGCCATCCGCCTGGGCGCCCTGGTGCCGTTGTCCGGTACCAACGCGCAGTCGGGCCGGGAGATGCGCGATGCGGCGCAGATGGCGGTCGACGAGGTCAACGCGGCCGGGGGAGTGCTCGGCCGGAAGGTGGAGTTGCTGGTCTCGGACGACGCCTGCGACCCGGGCACCGCCGTGGTGAAGGCCAACGATCTGGTGGCGCAGGACATCACCGTCTCGGTCGGCGGCTATTGCAGCAGCGCCACCGTGCCCACCCTGAAGGTCTTCCGGGACGCCGGTGTGCCGATGGTGATCGCCCTGGCCACCTCGACCGACCTGTTGGTGCCGAAGTACGACAGCGTCTTCCTGATCAGCGGCACGGTCACCGCCGAGGGCGTCTTCGCGGTCGCCGCCATGCGCCGGATGGGCAGCAAGCGGCTGATCATCGTCAACGACGGCACCAGCTTTCCGGTCACCCTCGGCCGGACGACCGCCGATGCGGCCGCCAAGCCCGGTACGGGTATCGAGACGGTCGCCACCCATGAACTCAGCCAGGGTGCGCCGTCGTACGCCCGGCTGGCCAGGCAGATCGTCGGCGAGAAGGTCGACACGGTGTACTTCACCGGCTATTACGGCGAGGCCAACCAGCTCATCAGGGATCTGCGGACCGCCGGGTTCGACGGCCGGATCTTCGTCGGCGACGGCGCGACCGACGGGCCGCTGCTCACGAATCTGACCGCCGCGCAGACCAGGAATGTGTTCGGGACCGCGTTGATGGTGCCGACGCTCATGCCGTCGCTGGCCGAGTGGTCGAAACGATTCGAGAAGGTCACCGGGCGGCAGCCCGGCGCGGGCGGACCGGAGTCGTACGACGCGGTCACGGTGGCCGTGGACGCGATCAAGCGGGCCGGTTCGGTCGACCACGCCGCCGTGCGTGCCGCCATCGCCGCCACCCCGGATCTGCCGCTGCTGTCCGGGAAGGTCAAGTTCAACGCCGACGGCACCCGGGAGAACCCGGTGTTCCTGCTGCTGCAGGTCCGGGACGGTAAGCTGGTGGAGATTCCGGCGGGCTGACCGGGCCCGGGTGCCGGTGGCGACGGCGGGACGGCGGCGCCGGCTGCGCGCCGAGCGGCAAGGAATGCCCTGCCCCCGTCCGACCCTGTCGCCCCCTCAGCCGTTGTGGTCAAGCCAGGAGTGCAGCAGGAGGCGGTCGATCGAGTCGACCCGGCCGAGGCGACCGGCCGCGGCTCGCCCGGCGAGCTCGGCGCGGGTGAACCAGCGGGCGTCGAGGATCTCGTCGCCGTCCACCGTGGGCACCTCGTCGATCGCGGTGGCCCGGAACGCGACCATCAGCCCGGCCGGGAACGGCCACGGCTGGGAGCCGGCGTAGGCGACCGTGCCCACTGTCAGGCCGACCTCCTCGGCCACCTCGCGGCGCACCGCGTCCTCCAGGCTCTCCCCGGTCTCGACGAAGCCGGCCAGGGTCGAATACTCGCCGGACGCCGAGCCGCGGTGCCGGGCCAGCAGACAGCGGCCGGGGTCGGCGGCCGACTCGACCAGCATGATCACGGCGGGTTCGATCCGGGGGAAGAGCAGCCGGTCGCAGGCCGGGCAGGCCCGCACGTGGCCGCCGTGGCGCGGCTCGGTGGGACCGCCGCAGCGCCCGCAGTGCCGCTGGTCGCGGATCGCGCGCAGCAGGCCGCGCGCGTAGCCGAGGGTGGCGGCCTCGGCCGGGGTGTGCTCGGAATAGACGGAGCGCACCGACGCGGTCGCGTCACCGCCGGCCAGTGCCACCGCGGTGCCGCTGTCGTATTCGGACAGGTCGACGGCGAAGATGCCGGCGCCGTCGTCGAGCCCGAGGAACACCGGCTCGGCGGTGGCGTCGAGCAACCGCCGGGCTGCCGGGCCGGCGGCGACGATCGCCCGCGCGGGTGTGCCGTGTACGACGCACTCGTCCCGCCAGATCGGAACCACCCGCACATCCGGGCGGGAGTGGACCTCGGCGAGCCATCGCGGGTCCGCGCGGCGCGCGGCCGCCCGGTCCAGCCGGCCGCCGGCATACGGGACCTGCATGGTCATGAACGGTCACCAGTCCTGTCGTGGACACCAGCCCGATCATCATCGCACCGCCTGTCGACGGGCCGGAACCACGCCAACCTCACACCATGCTCGGAGAACTATGAACTAAATATTAAATTCTTGTCACCTCAGCGACGCCCCGGCTTCCCCGCTGAACAGCGAGAAAACGACACCAACGCAGTGATCGATTTCTGTTCGACTCACATGGATTTCACTCACCTTTGGTGATCCTTCACGCGCACTGCCCGAGCGACGCGAAGGATTGCCGACAGTGGATCGTTATCGAAAATGGGCCTGGGGCCTGGGTATCGCGACAGTGAGCGCGGCCAGCGCCTTCGGCCTGGCGGCCTGGGGGGCCAGCGCAGCGCCGACCGCGCCGCCGACCACCGGTGCCGCCGCCGGCCAGGCGCAGGTCTCCGACCCGAGCCCGCTGCCCGAGGCCGCCACCGGAGCCGGCAGCGACCCGCTGACCAGCGCCGAGGTGGACCGGGCCCGCGCCGCCGCGCTCACCCCCGAGCTGGCCGCGAAGGCCAAGGACGTGACCGGCAAGGCCGGCCCCGAATACCTGGCTGCCGAGCTCGACACCGACGGGACCGGCCGGCAGGCCGAGCTGTACTACTACGACTACGGCACGCAGAAGCTGTACAAGCAGGTCGTCGACCTGGCGAGTGGCAAGCTGACCAAGTCGTACGCGGCGACCGGGATGCAGCCGCCGGCGTCCGAGCAGGAGGCCAAGGTCGCACTGGACCTGCTGGTCGCCGACCCGCTCGGCGCGGACTTCAAGACCGCCTACCGCAAGGCGACCGGCCAGGACCTGCACGGTACGGACGGGTTGGTGCCGACCGCGCACGTGTACACGTCCAAGCCGGCGGACCGGGGCGCGACGCAGTGCGGCAAGAGCCGTTGCGTACAGCTGATCATCAAGACCTCCGATGGTCACTTCATCAATGTCACCGACGTGATCGTCGACCTGTCCGGGCGCCGGGTCGCCCGCCTCAAGTGAGCGGGGAAGCTTCCGTGGCGTACCGTAAATTCGCTGGTGTCGTAACGCTGATGACCTCGGCCGCGCTGGGCCTGACCGTGCCGGCGCAGGCCGCGCCGGCCGCCTCGCCGTGCGGCGCGTCGTCGATGGTCAAGGAGACCTTGCCGAACGGCACCACCTGGCAGCTGTGCTGGCGGATCAACGACAAGGCCGGCCTGGTGCTCGACCACGTCTTCGTCGCCACCAAGCGCTACCCGGCGCCGGTGCAGGTGCTCGACTCGATCCGGCTGGCGCAGCTCAACGTGCCCTACGACACCGGTGACACCGAGTACGACGACCTGACCCAGATCGGCCTCGGCAGCTACGGCCTGGAGACGCTGACCGGCGACGACTGCAAGGGCGGCTCCATCCGGCTCGGCTCCGACGGCAGCAGCGAGCCGCAGCGCCGCAAGGTCCTGTGCGTCAGCGCCGAGCCGCGCGGCCTCGCCTACCGCCTGCACTCCTGGGACGACGGCGGCGCCGGCCCGTCCGCGGAGCCGCAGGACAAGGTGTACTCGCAGCAGGGCCACGACCTGGTGCTGCGGACGGTCAGCAAGCTCGGCTGGTACGAGTACGTCACCGAATACCGTCTGCACGACGACGGCCAGATCACGGCCCGGCTCGGCGCGACCGGCGACCTCGCCCCGAGCGAGTACTCCACCAGCAGCACCGGCTGGCCGATCGGCAAGGGGCCGGCCAAGGACTACGCCACCATGCACTACCACAACGCATTCTGGCGGGTCGACTTCAACATCGCCGGAAAGGGCGGTGAGAAGGTCGAGCAGCTCGACACGACCACGGCCGGCCGGGGCAGCGTGACCGCGAAGCTGAAGACCACCCGCACCGCCGTCACCAACGAGGGCACCTTCACCAAGGTCAACCAGCGGTCCTGGCGGCTGGTCAGCCCGACCAGCAAGAACGCGGACGGGCACCAGCGGTCGTACGAGCTGGCCCTCGGCGCCACCGACCAGTACCAGGGGCACCCGGAGACCAAGCCGGACGTCACCTTCACCCAGAAGGACGCCTGCGAGAAGTGGGCCAGCGACAACAACTCCGACCCGGAATGCCCGCTCGACAAGAAGACCATCATCGATTTCGCCAAGGACAAGCAGAAGCTCACCGACCCGGTCATGTGGGTCCGGGTCGGCTTCCACCACATCCCGCGCGACGAGGACCAGAGCCCGATGCCACTGCACTGGCAGGGCTTCGACCTGCTGCCCCGCGACTTCACCGAGATGAACCCGCTGACGCCGCCCGGCCTGGCCGGCGCCAACGGCAACACCAGCGGTGACGGATCGCAGGGCTGACCCCCAGTAGGTCCGGCCCGGTCCGGGGTCATCCCGGGCCGGGCCTCTCTCATTCCTGGAGACCGCTTGTGATCGTTCGCCGCCTTGCCGCCTCGGCCGTCCTGGCCCTCGCCGCCGCGACCGTCTTCGTCCTGCGCCTCGGCGACCACCCGGCCCCGCAGGCGGCCGCCGCGCAGACCGAGACCACCCCGTCGGGGATCGACGTCCACTACGCCCAGATGATGGTCGACCACCACGAGCAGGCGGTCGCCATGAGCCGCACCCTGCTCGCCAAGGGCGGGGTCCCGGAACGCGTCCGGCTGATCGCCGACTACATCATCCACGACCAGCAGCGCGAGATCGACGAGACCACCGACTGGCTCAGCGCCTGGAACGAGCCTTCCCCGTCCGCCGGCGGCCCCGCCCACGGCATGCTCTCCCCGGCCCAGCTGACCGAACTCGATCACGCCAGCCGCGACGCCGCGCCGAACGTCTACCTTCGCTTGATGATCGAACACCACCGGGGCGCGATCACGATGTCCCGCTCCCTGCTGGACGGGCCGTCCGGCAACCCGTACATCCACAGCCTGGCCAAACACGTCCTCAACGAACAATCGTCGGAGGTCGACGCCATGGCGGCACTCATCAGGTCAGATTCACCCTCTTGATGTCCCCGGCTGCGGCCGACAACTGAGCGCTGCTCCCGCGGAGGCCGGGCGCGGCGATCCGGCCGCTGGCGCGTCCAAGGGTGATCGCCGCACCCTTCATTGCCCGTGGCCGGTCACCGTTCACCCCGGAAACCGCGCCCCGAAGCTGTTACGGTCCGGCACTCCGGACCGCCGGACCCGGTGATCTCCGCGTGGCGCCGGCATCGCGAGGCCCGGTGTCCCGGCGCGGACACCGGGGCCGGATAGCGATGGTCAGTGGTGCCAGGGCAGCTGCACGGGCTGTGCCGGGGTGCCCTCGGTGAGCAGGCGTTCCACCAGATCGGCCAACCCGAACGGGTAGACGGTCTCGGTGGTGGTGGCCAGCTCGTCGACCGTCCACCAGCGATGCCCGGCGTGGTAGCCCCGTTCGTGGTCCTCCATGCCGCTGGTGTCGACCTCGTGGTCGTCGACGCGGTGCGCGAAGAACTCGTCACGGAAGATGCCGCTCGCCCAGCCCAGGTCGGCGAAGCCGGAGGTGTAGGCCACCGGGTCGCCCAGGACTTCCGGGCTGACCTTGAGGCCGACCTCCTCGTGGAGCTCCCGGGTCGCGGCCTGGGCGAGAGGCTCGCCGTCCTGGACGCCGCCGCCGGGAGTCGCCCAGCCGTGGCCCTTCGCGGCGTCCGCGGGGTCGAACCGGAATTGGAGGAGCAGGACTCGGTCGGTGCTGCTCAGCAGGAGCACGCGGGCGGAGCGGCGCAGTGGGTCGGACACCCCGGCAATTCTAGAGATGCCGCGGGCCGCATCATGATGCGAGCCGGTGGATTTCTGCGGTCAGGTCGGCTCGGAGGACGTCGTGACGCGGGCCCAGGAGGTTGTCCGCGGCATTGCGGAAGTCGGCCGGATAGTGGGTGGCCGGGCCGTTGATCAGATCCGGGGGCTCCCAGTCGTACCGCGGATGCACGTGAGCGTGCAGGAACGGGTCGAGGTTGCCGAGGATCGCGTAGTTGACCCGCCGGAACCGGGGGTCGTGTCGGTGGCACACGGTGGCCACGGCTTCGCCGAGCAGATCCATGTCGGCGAGGAAGGCGAGCCGTCGCGGGCGGGGCAGGTCGGTGAGGCGGTCGGCGGCGGGATCGTCGGTGATCAGCACGCAGTATCCGGGGAGGAACTGGGAGTCGCCGATGACCGCGAAGCCGGCCGTGAGACGGGCGAGAACGGTCGGATTCTGTCCCCGTAACGCTGAACCTGTCCGGTCGGCACGCCAGTCGGTCACGCCGGAATGCTAATGGACCGGTCCCCGCACGGTCCCACCGGCGCCCTTACGGCTGCCTCGCCACCTCGGGCGTGGCCAGTCGGTCGAGGGGGAGCAGGAACCGGGTGAGGGCCGCTGGTGAGCCGATGGCGGACCGGTCGGCCGGTTGGTCGGCGTAGTGGTTGATCATCCAGGCGAGCAGGTCGGTTCTGACGCCCGCGGCCGACAGGGCGGCCGGGGCGCCGCGTCGCAGGCCCCGTCTGCGGGTCAGGTCCGGGTGGGCGAGGTGGAGCGTCACCCGGTGGGCGTCGTGCGGCTGGGCGGCGATCGGGGTGGCCAGCGCGTCCCAGGGGATGAAGAGGTCGCCGAAGGGCTGCCGGTCGAGGATGCCGTCCGGGCGGATGCTGATGCCGGTGCGCAGCCGTGACGCCCACCAGAAGACCGCCAACTCAGTGAGGTACAGCGCGATGCTGACGATCGTGTGCCCCAGGTCCGGGTGCGGCTCGATGCTGCGGATACCGCCGGCCGCGCCGTAGACGGCGAGATAGGTCAGGCATGCCGCGCCGAGCACGAGGGTCGGATTCGGCGGGGAGCCGAAGGCGGGAATCTCGGGCCGCGCCACCAGGTGCGCCGCGTCGTGGACCCGGATGGCGACCGCCATGCACAGCAGTAACGCGGCGGGTGGCAGCGCGTAGACCGCGAAGCTGGCCCACGGGGCGAAGACGGTCCCGGTGACGTGCAGAACCACCTGCAGGGCGACCGCGGTCAGCAACGCCGCGGTGAGCACCGCCAGTCGCCGCCGGGCCACCCAGCCGAGAATGCTGATCACCATGGCGGCAGGGTAGACGCCCGGCGCCGGCAGCCCGATCCCGCGTCCGGGTCGTCGTTCGTGGTCCTCATGGTCATCGGCCGGGCCCGTTCCGGAGCGGCTTGACAAGGAACCGGCAGGGGTCGGCGAAGTCGTGGCGGGTGCCGTGATCGTCGAGGTAGTGGTAGCGGTCGAGGTAGTGGCAGTCGATGTCCTGGAAGCCGAGGCGAAGATAGAGCGCGGCTGCGCGCGGGTTCTGGTCGTCGACACCGAGGCCGATGTGGTGGTAGCCGCGTCGGGCGGCGAGGGTCTCGGCTGTCTGGATGATGGCGGTGCCGATGCCGCGGGACTGCTGCTCGGCGGGCCAGACGGCCAGGCCGTTGATCTCGGGGCAGTCGGGGTAGCGTTCGTGGACCTCGGCGGCTTCGCATCCCTGCCAGAGGATGTCGCCGGCTCCGACGGGGATGCCGTCGGCCCAGGCGGTCAGGAACGTGCTCAGTCCCTGCTGTTGGCGGTGGAAGCGCGCTTCGTTGCGGCGAGTCCGTCCGGGAGACGGGTGGTGGAACTCCAACTGGACGATGTCGTCCTCGCGGCACTCCCGGATGATCATGGCTCAGTGTCCTTTCTGACGGCGCCCTCGGGCAGCGGTCGACAACTGCGGAGAGTCGGTGACCACCGTCGGTCGAAGAGTCACCGGAGAACCAGCAGGTCCAGGGCGTCGACGACCGGGCCGGACTCGGTTCGCGCGGCCTCCCGCAGGCGGGCCACGCCTGCGGCATAGGCCTCGTCGCTGATCAACTGCAGTGGCGTGTGCGCCTCGCGTCGCAGGGCGGCGGCGGCATCGGCCACCGACGGGGCGGTCACCTGCGGGACCGGTTCGCAGCCGGTCGTCGCGAAGCCGGCGGTGGCGAACGCCGCCTCGACGCCGGGGATGCTCGGGTAGCGGTCCAGCACGGCGACGGCCTCCGGGAACCAGCGGAACAGGTTGATCGCTTCGTGCCGGCCGGCGAACGCGGAGCGGATCAGCACCGGTGCGCCCGGCTTCAGCACCCGCCGGATCTCGCGGGCGGCGGCCTCCAGGTCGGGGACGTGGTGGATCACGGTGGAGAGCCAGACCCCGTCGAGGCTGGCGTCCGGAAGCGGGATGTCGTCGGCCGCGCCGGCCGCGACGGGCTGGAACATCGCCCGCTCCCGCATCGCCGCCGACGGCTCGACCGCCAGCACTTCGACGCCGGGCCACCAGGTCCGGAACGCCCGGGCCCAACTGCCGGTGCCGCATCCGAGGTCGAGCAGGCGCGCCCCGGAGCGGGGCTCGAAGTGCCGGCCGATCGCGGCACGCCAGGTCGCGAGGTCATCGTCTTGCAGATGCCGGGTCTCCTCGAAGGCCGCCGCTTGCTCGTTGTCGTATGCGATGAGTGCCATGCGCCGAGCCAACCTGGCCGACCACACGGCGGGCAAGACCCCGTGCACCGGTTCACATCGATCGCCGTCGCGAGCCCGTCGATACGAAGATGTCTTCGCACGTCAGCGACCCATAGCGACGTACTGTGATTTATCAGGCAGGGCCCGGAACGCCCGGTGCACGCCGATGCGCTGACGAACCCGATGCCTGCCGGTCCACCAGGGCGACTACTACCGCGACCGGTGCGAAGGTCAGTGGACCGGGGCCGGCAGGCGCAGGGCGGTCGCCGCGTGCCGGACGCTGCGGCCCAACAGGCCGGTGGCGCCGAGCAACGGAGCGGCCTTGAGCAGCACGTGGTTGCGGAACCACAGGGCGCGTGCCGAGTCCGGGGCGAGCGTGCCGCCACCGCCATCGGCGAGCGCCTGGTTACGTCGTACAAAATCGCGGGTCTTCTGCTCGTAGGCGGCGAACGCCGCGGTGGGATCGGCGTGTGTGGCCAGTTCCTCGGCCAGGACGTAGGCGCCGACCAGGGCGATGCTGGTGCCCTGGCCGGAGAAGAAGGACGGGGCGTGCGCGGCGTCGCCGACCAGCGCCACCCGGCCATGTGACCAGGTGGGCATGTGGATCTGGCTGACCACGTCGAGGAAGACGTCGCCGGCGGTGCGCAGGCCGTCGAGGAGCCGGGGGACCAGCCAGCCGTCGCCGGCGAAGGCCGACTCGAGCAACCTCAGGCCGTCGCGCGGTGGTTCGGGGCTGCGGGTCATCAGTAGGCCGTGGACGGTGTCCGAGCAACCCGGAGCGTAGAGGGTGGCCATCCGGCCGGGCGCCGACCAGACCTGGCCCTCGTGGCGCAGGCCGAGGTCGTTGGGGAGGGTGAAGCCGGCGAAGACGTAACCGAGGTGACGGCTGAACGACTCCTCCGGGCCGAAGACGAGCCGGCGGGTGGCCGAGTGCAGGCCGTCGGCGCCGAGGATGACGTCGAACTCCTCCTGCGCGCCGCTGGCGAAGGTGACCCGGCGGCCGTCGATCGCGGCCATCGAGTCGCCGAAGCGGAACCGGGCGTCGTGGCGGACCAGGTCGCACAGGATCGTGGTGAGGACGCCGCGGGGCAGTTCGAGACCGTCGCCGCTGAGGTTGCGCGGGCGCAGTCGGCCGGCGACCCGGCCGTCCGGGCTGAGGAAGGTGAGCTGCCGGGTGTCGATGTGCGCGGCGCGGGCCCGGGGCAGGACGCCCATCCGATCGAGCACGTCGAGGGCGGTACCGCGGACGTCGATGGGATAGCCGCCGCCGCGGACGGCCGGTGCCTTCTCGACGACGGTGACGTCCCAGCCGTGGCGGCGCAGCCAGTAGGCGAGGGTGGGGCCGGCGATGCCGGCGCCGGAGACGAGTGCCTTCATGACAAGTAAACTACACCGTGCAGTGTAGTTCGGGTAGGGTGGGCGGGTGCCGAGTACCAAACCGCTGCGCGAGGGGTCCGCGACGAAACGGGCCGCGATCCTGTCCGCCGCCCGCGAGCTGTTCCTCAGCGACGGATTCGACCGCACCAGCGTGGACGCGGTCAGCGCCCGCGCCGGGGTGTCGAAACGGACCGTCTACGACTACTTCGGTGACAAGAACACGCTGCTGCAGGCGGTGGTCGGGGACATCTCCGACTCGCTGGTGGCGGCGGTGCGCCGGACCATCGACGCCACCCTGACCGGGCTGACCGAGCCGGCCCAGCTGCAGGACGCGCTGACCGGTTTCTCGATGCGGATCGCCACCGACATGCTCGGCTCGGCCGACTATGCGACGCTGCTGAAGCTGCTGGGCGGGGAGGGGCACCTGAGCGAGGCGCCGTTCCGGGACGCACCCGAGGAGGCGCTCGCCGAGCGGTTGGCGGTGCTCGGCGAGGCCGGGCTGCTGACCGTTGCCGATCCGCGGCTGGCCGCCGACCACCTGATCGCGCTCACGTTCGGGGTGGTGCTCAACCGGCACGGGTCGACGCTGATCACCGCTGACGAGCGGGTGCGATCGCTGGTGGCCGAGGGGGTGCGGGCGTTCCTGCGCGCCTACGCCGGCACGCGCGCGACGGCGCCGTAGACCGCGGTCGAAGGATGTCGAATGGTGCGGGGTTGCCCACCCGCTCTATGCTCACGCCCCGTGAGCGACCTTCTCAAGGAGCACGTCCAGAGCGTGCTCGAAGCCAACTTCGCCTCGGTCAACCAGACCCGGCGCCGCATCGAGGACCTCGAAGCGCAGGGCCACCGGATCATCACCGGCGGTCAGATCGGCGAGGACGGCTGGGACATCATCGACTGGCGGACCAGCGAGATCCTCGCCGCCGGCGACGGCGGCCTGCCGGAGTACGAGGCGGCCGCCGCGGACCTCGACCCGGACGACAAGTTCATCCACCATGACCGGATCCTCGAGGACGAGGACCTGGAGTACGTGTCGACGCCGGGCCTGCCCGACGGGCTGGCGAACGCGGTCGAGGACTGGGTGCTGACCGCGGACGCCGACGAGGTCGCGGAATTCATCGGCTGGCCGGTCGAGAAGGTCGAGGAATACCAGGCAGAGGACTGATGGGCGTACGGCGCGACGCCGCGGCCCGCAGCGGGCCGCGGCGCGGCGTCACGGTTTGCGGCCGACCCCGGCCCAGATGCTGACCAGCGACGGGTCGACGGCCCCCGCACCGGGGGCCGGCCGCCACTCGCTGGCCACCGCGATACCCGGCTCGACCAGGTCGAGACCGTCGAACAGCCCGGCGAACTCGTCCCGGGTGCACGGCCAGGCGTCGCTGCGGCCGCTGTCGAGCATCGCCCGGTAGGTGGCCCGCTGCTGCTCGCCGAGGAAGTCGGTGGTGAAGTGGGTGACGGCCAGGTAGCTGCCGGAGGGCAGCGCGTCCATCAACTGCCGCACGATCGCCCGGGCCTGCGCACGGTCGGGCAGGAAGTGCAGGATCGCGATCAGCATCAGCGCGACCGGCCGGGACAGGTCCAGGGTGGCCGCCAGCTCCGGGCTGGCCAGGATCTTCTCCGGGTCGCGCAGGTCGGCCTCCAGATACCGGGTGTGCCCGCGCGGGTCGCTGGTCAGCAGCGCGGCCGCGTGGGTGAGCACCATCGGATCGTTGTCGACGTAGAGCACCCGGCTGTGCGGGGCGTGCCGCTGCGCCACCTCGTGCGTGTTGTCGGCGGTGGGCAGCCCGGTCCCGATATCCAGGAACTGGCCGATCCCGGCGTCCTGGGCCAGGTGGCGGGTGATCCGGCCGAGCACGTCCCGGTTCGCCACGACACCGGCGCGCATGCCGGGGAATTTCGCCTCGATCTCGTCGCCGGACGCCCGGTCGACGGCGAAGTTGTCCTTGCCGCCCAGCCAGTAGTTGTACCGTCGGGCCGGGTGCGGCACCGTGGTGTCGATCCGTGCGGACAGGTCCCCGTCGTCTGCCATCGCCAGCGTCCTCCGATCGGCTGCGTCGGGACGATCCTAACGGCCATAGTGGACATTCCGCCATGCCGCCCGGCCGGTCTTGACCTCAACCGAGGTGCAGGTTGCAGACTCCCGGCATGACGATCGTGGTGTTCGGGGCCCGCGGACGGGTGGGCCGGCAGGTGGTCGCCGGGTTGCGGGCGGCGGGGGAGCGGGTGCGGGCGACGGGTCGGGAGGCGCCCGCCGGGGCCTTCGGCCCCGAGGTCGAGACGGTGGCGGCGGATCTGGACCGTCCGGAGACTCTCGGGCCGGCGCTGGCCGATGCCGGGGCGGCATTCGCGTACGCTCATCCGGCCGGCGCCGAGGGCTTCGCCGCCGCCGCGCGATCCGCCGGGGTGCGCCGTGTCGTGCTGCTCTCCAGCGCCGCCGTGACCAGGCCGGACGCCGCCCAGAACCCGATCGCGCGCCGGCACCGCGCGGTCGAGGAGGTGCTGGAGCGCTCCGGCCTGGAGTGGACGTTCGTGCGCGGCGGGATGTTCGCGGTCAACGCGATCGGCCTGTGGGGCCCGTCCATCCGGGAGCAGGGCCGGGTCCGGCTCCCGTACGCGGAGGCACAGTCCGCCCCGGTCCACGAGGCCGACCTGGCAGCGGTCGCGGTCGCCGCGCTCACCGCGGACGGGCACGCCGCCATGGCGTACACCGTCCATGGTCCGGAATCGCTGACCCTGCGCCGGCAGGTCGGCGCGATCGCCGCGGCGGTGGGCCGCCCGGTGGCTGTCGAGGAGGTCGACGAGGAGGTCGCCCGCGCCGACATGCTGCGTGGTGGCCTGCCGGAGTTCGCCGTCACCGCGATCCTGCGCAACTGGTCGACGGGGGCGGCCGCGGAGACGTCCACCGTGGTGCCGCAGGTGACCGGGCGGCCGGCCCGCACCTTCGCCGAGTGGGCCGTCGACCACGCCGCCGACTTCCGATGATGGTGGCACAAATCCGGGAGATGCCCGGACGTCGATCTACTTAGGATCATTTTCATCGATGAGCCGGGATCTGGACCGGCTGCACGGGGAATCGAACTGAGGAGATCATTCATGCGCACTGTCGTGCGTGCGGGCGCTGTCGCGCTCGCGGCCGGAACCCTGCTGCTGGGCAACGCCGTCACCGCTCAGGCGGCGACGACCGGGAAGGTGACCGTCAAGGTCGACCGGCTGATCCTGGAGCCCGGCCGGTACGGGCACACCGGCACGATCAGGATCGTCATCAAGAACGGCACGGACCAGCCGGTCAGCGGCGGCAATCTGACCATCACCGAGCCGCTCCCGGCCTCGTTCACCACCTTCGACGGGGCCGGTGGCTGCACCCTGGACGTCGGCCCGGACGGCCGCGAGACCGACTACTGCGGCCTGGAGCAGACCATCCAGCCCGGTCAGAGCGGGACCGTCACGATCGGCTTCACGTCGCCCGCCAAGCCGCAGAAGTACGCGCAGATCGCCCCGAACGTCGGCACCGTCGAGTACGCCGGCAGCAAGGTCAGGTACGGCGCGGTGTTCCGGTCCACCACCGGCAGCCTGAGCCGTCCGCGCGTCTACCACCAGGACACCGAGTCGAAGCTGACGGTGACCGCGGACGCCGGCGTGACCCTGACCAAGCAGGAGGACGGCACCTTCGCCGGACACCTGCCGATCACCGTCCACAGCGACGGCGACGCCCCGCACAAGTGGCTGCACGCGGACATCATCACCCCGGCGGGCGTGAGCCCGTGGCCGATGCTCGACCCGAGCGGCCCGTGCGTCGGATCCAGCGACGACCTGCCGATCCCGGCCGGCGGCGCCGGCGAGGGCTGCGACCTGTTCGGCGTGCGGATCGCCGAGGGCGAGACGCAGACCTACGACCTGCGGGTGCGGGCCCCGGAGGGCACGGCGGCCGGGTCCCTCGGCACCGTCACCACCCGGGTCCAGCTGGGTGCGGGTCCGGCCCAGACCGACGGTGCCAACCTGGTCGCCTTCGCGGTCAACGTGGCCGGCTGAGCCTCGGGCGACGGATCGGCGGCCTTGCGGGGCCGCCGATCCGTCGCCGCAGACATTCGCACGGCCTCCACCTCCTCGGCGGGGGCCGTGCGTCATGAAATTTCTTGCATCCTCTCACCGGGTGTCCGTTGGCGTGATGACGCCCACACTGTTCTTATCTGTCGCGTTTTAGCACCGGTGAGCTGCATCGAATCGCTTCCGCTTATGACATGGTGAACGATTTCGATTACTTAAGGTGATGATGGTTATTGACTGCTTCTGCAAGAACTTGCAGTGTCGGCAGTGGTGCCGCGATTCGCGGCGCCACCATACCGATCTGTGAGGGGAACACGATGCCTCGCACCATCGCCGTCATCATCCTGGCGAGCGCGGCGACCCTGGCCGCGCTGGCCGGCCCGGCCCAGGCCTCGACCGCCGTGCCCTCGACCGCCGTGCCCTCGACCGCCGCGCCCGTGATTCACTTCGCGGCTGACGGCACCGACCGGGTCGACGGCGCCATCGAGGCCGGCCGGCCCGTGATCGTCGACTACGACCTGTCCCGGCTGCCGGAATGCCGCAACCAGTACGCCGGCGGCGACGCCTGGAGCATCGGCGTCTACTACCGCGTCGACGGCGGCCCGATCCAGACCCGGCCGGTCACCCGGCTCGACCAGAACCGGCACAACGTCACCGCCCCGGCCGGCATCGACCTGCCGCCCGGCGGGCACGACCTGGAACTGTGGTTCCACGCCGGCGACCGTGCCGGGTGCAGCGAATACGACTCCCGATCCGGCGCCAACTACCACTACCCGATCGGGCAGCCGGCCGTCGTCACCTTCCGCGCCGACTGGTCCGAGACGGTCACCGGCAGCATCGAGGCGGGCCACCGGCTGGCCCTGCGCTACGACACCGCCCGCCTTCCGGAGTGTCGCGACCAGGCCTGGCGCATCGACGTCTTCCGCCGCTTCGACGGCGGGCCGGCCCAGTCGGAGACCCTGACCACCGGCGACGGTTCCCAGGTGCCGGGAAGCATCGACATCCCCGCCGGCAGCCACCAGGTCGAGATCTGGTTCCAGGTCACCGCGGATCAGGGCGGCTGCACCGCCTACGACTCCGACTTCGGCGCCAACTACGTGTACGCCGTCGCCTGATCCACCCGGCATCCCGTCGAGAGAGAACCCCATGCGCACCCTGGTACGCCTTCTGCTCACCCTGCTGACCGGTGCCGTCACCGCCCTGGCCGGCACCGCCGCCCCCGCCGCGGCCTCCCCGCCCCCGCCGCGGGACCTGGGCGCGCCGAACCTGACCGGATTCTGTCGGTCCCAGGGCTACCCCGGGGCCGTCCTGACCGGAGCCACCGCGTACGACTGGCACTGCGGCCAGGGGCACGACATCGCCCTGGACGCCGCCTGCCGCTGGACCTACGGCATCGACCTGGCGATCGACCGGATCGGTGACTTCCACCGCCCGGACAGCATCGGCTGCTGGCGGGTCCGTTCCGACGTGGTGGTGCCGGACTTCGACCGCTTCTGCCGCACCCGCGGCGCGGACGGTGCCGCGCTCGACGGCGGCACGGTCTACGACTGGCACTGCGTCACCGGCGGCACCCGCTCGGCCATCGACGTGCTGGCCGCCTGCCGGGAGACGACGTTCGGCTACGCCACCGTCGACCGCTTCGCCGACTTCTTCGACGCGCGCTCCTGGCAGTGCCGGGTCTGAGATCCCTGCTGACGGTACGGCGGTGCACCCACCGCCGTACCGGAGACGCTGCGCCGGCGGCGCCCGGCGAAACCGCACCCGAATCGCAACCGGCGGCGAACCGGCTGTCACCGCGACGGTGGTGACATATCCCGGTGACATGCTGGAGCAGGCGCCCGGAGCGGACCGTCCCGGCCGGTGCCCGCCGGCTCCGGTCGGTGGCCTGGCAGGTGTGGTGCGTGGTGGCGGTGGCACTCATCGCCGCCCACTTCATCGTGCCGGCCACGCATCCCGTCGCGCAGTCGGTGCTGTATTGCGCGGTGAGCGCCGGCACGGCCGTCGCTCTGGCCGCCGGCATCCGGCTGCACCGGCCGCGCAACGCCGTCGTGTGGTGGCTGCTCGCCATCGGCCAGGCGATGTACGTCGCCGGGGACATCGCCTATTTCACGGCCACCGCCGCCGCCGGGACGAACGGCTATCCCCTTTTCGCCAACGCCCTCTATCTCTCGCAGTACGGGTTCGCCGGCGCGGCGCTGGTGCTGCTCGGCCGGCGGCGCTCACCGCAGCGGAACACGGCCGCGATGATCGACACGGCGATCCTCACGGTGGCCGCGGCGGTGCTCTGGTGGGTGTTCCTCATCCATCCCGCCGTCGCCGTGCCGGGTTCGTCCCCGCTGGATGCTCTGGGCGCCACCATCTATCCGGTGGCCGACCTGTGCGTGCTCACCGTGGCGATCCGGCTCCTGCTCGGCGGTGGCACCCGGCAGCGGTCCTACCTGCTGCTGCTGATCAACCTCGGGCTGACGCTGCTGGCCGACACCGCGTACGGCCTGCTGTCGCTGCACGAGGTGTACGTGAACGGTGGCTGGTCGGACGCCGTGTACCTGGCCGCCTACGTCGCGCTGGGCGCGTCCGCCCTGCATCCGTCGATGCGGCACATCGCCGAGCCGGTGGAGACCCGGTCGGGGGCGACCCTGAACCGCGTGGCGCTGCTCGCGCTCGCCACCCTGATGGCTCCGGCGGTCCTGCTGGTGCAGGATCTGCGACACTCCACGAGTTCGGACCTCGTCGTGGTGACCGCGTCGGCGGTGCTGTTCCTGCTGGTCCTCACGCGCATGGCGGCTCTCGTCTCGGCACAGCGCCGGATCGCGATGACCGACGGTCTCACGGGTGTGCACACCCGCCGCTTCCTGTCCGAGGCGTTGAGCGCCGAGGGCGATCGGGCCGCCCGGCGCGGCACCCCGATCGCGATGCTGCTCCTGGACGTGGATCACTTCAAGCGCATCAACGACACGTACGGTCATCCGGCCGGCGACCAGGTCCTCGTGGAGCTGGCCCGCCGGCTGCGCCGGGCCTGCCGCGGCACCGACGTCGTCGCACGGTTCGGCGGCGAGGAGTTCGCGGTGCTGGTGACCAGGGATCACGCCGACCTGGCCACGCTCGCGGAGCGGCTGCGCGAGCGGATCGCCGAGGTGCCGGTGGTGGTCAACGGCCGCACGGCGATCCCGGTCACCGTCTCCGTCGGCGCCGCCGCGCTGCCCGGCGGGGCCGGCACCGAAGAACTGCTCAGCGCCGCGGACGCCGCGCTGTACGCGGCCAAGCGCGGCGGGCGCAACCGGGTCGTCGTGGGCGGGACCGGGCACGCCGTCGCCACGGGGGACGCCGTGCTCCCGGACCCCGCCGGCGCACCCGGTCCCGACGAGCAGATCCGGCGATGGACGGCCACGGTGGCCGAGGCCGCCCGCTGCCGCGCCGCCGACCCGGTGGTGCCGACCAGCCTGCTGATCGGGGTTTGCGCGGCGTGGGCGGTGATGCGACGCCCGGGCGCCGGGCGGGCCGGACTCTCCGCCGAGCAGGCCCGCGACCAGCTGCGTCGTTGCCGCGGGGTGCAGTTCGACCCGGACGCGGTCGACCTCTTCCTCGAACTGGAGACGGCCGGACTCGTCGGTGTGCCGGACCCGGCGACCACCGGCGCGGCGCACGAAGAGTACGCGGTGAGCTGAGCGGAGGCGGTTCAGGAGCCGGGACGACCAGGACCGACTCGTAGGTGACCAGCCCGACGACGGTGTGCCGATCGATCAGCCGGCCGGGCGGAAGCGGGACGGTCTACACGCGTACCGGCAACTGGTTGGTGAACGTGTTGGTGGTCTTCCTGATCGTCGGGATTAAGTCCCTTTTTTGGGGGTATGCCCCAGCGTATGGCACTCAACGAGCAGGAAATCATCAGCTCTGACCCGGCCGGGCAGGACGGGGAAGGGCCGGCGGACGGCGGGGCGAACCCGCTGGGGCGCGACGGCGGGGCCGACGGCGGCGCGGAAAAGGAGAAGCCGCACGGCGAAGGGCTCGCCGACGGCGGAGCGAACCCGGCCGGCCAGGACGGCGGGGCGGACGGCGGCGCCGAATAGCGACGCGGGCGTCGGCCGGTGCCAAACCGGTCCGGACTTCGATGGACGCTCGATCCGAGCGGGCACGTCGAGGGCGGGCCCGGCTACGGGCGCGGACGGGTCCGGAATGCGGCTCGGTAGGACTGGGGGCTGGCGCCGGTGACCCGCTTGAATCGGTCACGGAAGGCGGTCGGGGAGCCGAAACCGACCCGGCCGGCGATGTGCTCGACCGGCAGGTCGGTGGCCTCCAGCAGGTGCTGGGCCTGGCGGACGCGGGCGCGCAGCAGCCACTGCAGCGGGGTGGTGCCGGTCTGGTCGCGGAAGTGCCGGTTCAGCGAGCGGACGCTCATGCCGGCGCGGGTGGCCAGGTCGGCGAGGGATACCTCGACATCGGTGCAGTCCTGCATCCAGCGCAGCAGCGGTTCGAGGACGGAGCCGCGCGGGGCAGGCGGCTGCGCCGGGACGATGAACTGCGCCTGCCCGCCCTCCCGCTCCAGTGGCATGACGGACAGGCGGGCGGCGTCGGCGGCGACCGCGGAGCCGTGGTCGCGCCTGATTAGATGCAGACACAGGTCGAGTCCGGCGGCGGCGCCGGCCGAGGTGAGAAACTGGCCGTTGTCGACGTAGAGGACGTCCGGGTCGACGGTGATCTCCGGGTAGCGGGCGGCGAGCGCGCCGGTGGCCAGCCAGTGGGTGGTGGCGCGGAGGCCGTCCAGCAGACCGGTCGCGGCCAGAATGAACGTGCCCGCGCAGATCGAGGCGAGCCGGGCGCCGCCGGCGGCCGCCTTGCGCAGGTGGTCGACGACCTCCGGCGGGACGATCATGGCGGTGTCGGCGCAGCCCGGGATGATGATCGTGTCCGCTTCCAGCAGCGTGTCCAGGCCGTACCGGGTGTTGATGGTGAAGGCGCCGGCGTCGACCGTCGAGGTGGGCGCGCAGATCCGCACCTCGTACAGCGCGCCGTGGCCGGTCCGGCCGAAGACCTCGATCGGGGTGGCGAGGTCGAACGGGATCACGGTGTCCAGGGCGAGGACCGCCACGAGGTGCATCCCGGCACTCTAACGCCCTCCTGGCCAGATCTCGTTGAAGGTGGGCAATCTCGCCAGTTCTGTCCGGGCGGATCCGGCCCTAACGTTCGCAGGCGTGACAAAACTCCTGCTCAGCGTGCACGTCCTGGCCGCCCTCGTGGCGATCGGGCCGGTCACCGTCGCCGCCAGCATGTTCCCCGCCGCCACCCGGCGCGCCGATCGCGGGGCGCTGCCGCTGCTGCACCGGATCTGCCGGATGTACGCGCTGCTCGGGCTGGCCGTCCCGGTCTTCGGCCTGGCCACCGCGTCCCGCCTCGGGGTCCTCGGCGACGCCTGGCTGCTGACCTCGATCGGGTTGACCGCGGCCGCCGGGCTGCTGCTGGCCCTGGTGATCCTGCCCGCGCAGCGCGGGATCGTCGCCGGCGCGGCGGTCCCGCCGGCCCGGCTCGGGATGCTGACCGGTGTCTTCAACCTGATCTGGGCGGCGGTCGTGGTGCTGATGGTCGTCCGCCCCGGCTCGACGACGGGGACCTGAGCGATGCCGGCACGATACCGCGGCGTCGCCGCCGCCGTGGAGCTGAGCTCGCTGCTGATTCTCCTGATCAATCTGGCCACCGTGCACGCCCGGCCGGTCACGTCGCTGGGCGGTCCGATCCACGGTTGCGCCTACCTGTTCGTCATCGTCAGCACCGCGACCGACGCCAGGGCGAGCCGCACCGCGAAGCTGCTGGCCTGGGTCCCGGGCATCGGCGGCCTGCTCGCCCGGCGCCGGTGACGGGCCAGTTTCGGTGACCGCTCAGCTTCGGTGACCGCCCGGTTTCGGTGACCGCTGAGTGTCGGTGACCGCTCAGGAGCTGCGGGCGGTCGCCGCCTCGGCGAGGGCGAGCAGCACCGAGCGGGCCGCCTCGTCGACGGGCGTGCCGCTGAGCACGCCGAGACTCGTCGCCAGCAGTTGCTCGATCATCCGCTCGACCTCGGCCCGGGCACCGGTGTCCACGATGATCTGCCGGAGGGTGTCGACGCCGGCCCCGGTCAGGCCGCGATCGCCGAGCAGCGCGGTGAGGGCGGCCTGCTGGGGTGCGGTGGCGCGGTCCGCGGCCAGGATGACCAGCGTGGTGCGCTTTCCCTCGCGCAGGTCGTCGCCGGTGGGTTTGCCGGTCTGCGCCGCGTCGCCGAAGACCCCGAGCAGGTCGTCGCGCAGCTGGAACGCCTCGCCCAGCGGCAGACCGAACGCGGACAACCGGGCGAGCAGATCGTCGTCCGCGCCGGCGAGCCGGGCGCCGAGCAGCAGCGGATGTTCGACGGTGTACTTGGCGCTCTTGAAGTGCACCACCCGGCGCGCCCGGTCGACGCCGCCCCGGGACGGCCGCGCCTGGTCCAGCAGGTCCAGATACTGGCCGCCCATCAGCTGGGTGCGCATCCGGTCGAAGACCGGCCGGCCCCGGGCCAGCGCGGACGGGTGCAGGCCGCTGCCCGAATACAACGCGTCGCTCCAGGTCAGGCACAGGTCGCCGGCGAGCACGGCGGCGGACAGCCCGAAGTGGTCGGCGTCCCCGGCCCAGCGGCCGCCGGAGTGCAGGGCCGCCAGTCTGCGGTGCACCGCCGGGGCGCCGCGACGGGTGTCCGAATCGTCCATGATGTCGTCGTGGATCAGCGCGGCGGCCTGCAGGAACTCCAGGGATGTCGCGGCCGCCACGATGCCCGGGCCGTCGGGGGCGCCGGCCGCCCGCCACGCCCAGTAGCAGAACGCCGGCCGGAGTCGTTTGCCGCCGCCCATCAGGTCGGCCACGTAGCGTTCCAGCGGCGCGCAGTCGTCGCTGACCTCGGCCAGCACGTCGCGTTGCGCGCTGAGGAAGTCGTCGATCACGCCGCGGACCCGGCTCCGGAGATCCGCACTGTCCAGAGGCGAGGTGGCGGTCCGTAGGGGCACGGCCTGGGGTGGCGGTGGATCGTGCGGCGGCGCGGTCGGTGACGGGACGCCGGCCTGCGGTGGCGGTGGATCGTGCGGCGGCGCGGTCGGTGACGGGACGCCGGCCTGCGGTGGCGGAGAATCGTGCGGCGGCGCGGTCGGCGGGGAAGCGGTGCGGTCGGTGGCGGTCACCGGTCACCGCCCGGGGTGGTGCGGGTCAGGCGGGCCGAGGCCAGCAGGCCGATCAGCAGGAAGCCGGCGGCGGTGAACGCGGTCCACCGGGTCGCCGTCGACAGTGCCTGCTTCGCGTCCGCGGCCAGCGGCGCGGTCCGGGGATCACCCGCCAGGCCGGGGATCGCCGCGCCCGCGCTGTCCTTGACGGCCGCCACCACCGCCGACCGCTGCTGCGCGGGCACCCCGCGGTCGTCGAGGGCCGAGCTCAGGTGACCGGCGAGCGTGCTGAACAGGATCGTGCCCAGCACTGCGATGCCGAGCGCGGAACCCAGCTGGCGGGTGGTGCTCTGCGTGCCGGACGCCTGACCGCTCATCGCGACCGGCACGTCGGCGAGCACCACCCCGGTGATCTGCGCGGTGGCCAGGCCGACGCCCACCCCGTACCCGAAGAGCAGTGGGGTGACCTGCCACCAGGCCGTGTCCGGAGCCGCGACGAGTCCGATGCCGGCTACGCCGGCGATTTCCAGCACGATGCCCAGCCGGACGAGGAAGATCGCGCCCCGTTTCGCGGCGAGCGGGATGGCCAGCCCGCTGGCCACGAAGCTGCCCGCGGCCAGCGGCAGCAGGGCCAGCCCGGTCTGGAACGCGCTGTAGCCGCGCACGTTCTGCAGCCACAGCGGCAGGGCGAAGAGCAGTCCGAACTCGCCGAGGCTGACCACGGCGGCGACCAGGTTGCCGTTGCGGAACGACGGGATCGCGAACAGCCGCAGGTCGAGCAGGACCGGGCGGCCGGCCGCGTTGCGGCGGTGTTCCAGCCAGAGGAAGGTGACCAGGCCGGCGGCGGCGAGTCCGAAAGCGATCGGCACCGGGGACAGCCGCAGTGTCCAGGAGACACCCGCCACGCTGACCGGGCCGGTGCGCTCGAACCAGCCGAAGCTGCGGCCCTCGATCAGGGCGAAGACCAGGCAGCCGAGGGACAGCGAGGAGAGCACCGCGCCGGCCCGGTCGTTGCCCCGCCGGTCGCCGGACTCCCGGGACTCGGCCAGCAGCATCGGCGCGGCGATCAGAATCAGCACGCTGAGCGGGAGGTTGATGCCGAACGCCCAGCGCCAGGAGACCGCGGTGGTGAGCCAGCCGCCGAGCAGCGGACCGAGTGCCGCGGCGCCGCCGATCGTGGAACCCCACACGGCGAACGCGATGCCCCGCTCGCGGCCGGTGAAGCCGGCGTTCAGCAGCGACAGCGAGGTGGGCAGGATCATCGCGCCGCCGACGCCCTGCACCTGGCGCGCGACGATCAGCAGCGGGGGTGCCGGGGCCAGGGCACAGCCGATGCTGCCCAGCATGAACACGCCGATGCCGGTCATGAACAGCCGGCGGCGGCCGACCCGGTCCGCGGTCCGGCCGGCGACCAGCAGCAGCGCGGCCAGCACGACGGTGTACGACTCCTGGACCCACTGAGCGTCGCTGGAGGTGGCGCCGAGGTCGTCGATGATCGAGGGAACCGCGACGTTCACGATCGTGGCGTCCACGATGATCATCGCCACGCCGAAGCTGACCACCAGCAGGCCGAGCCAGCGGCGCCGGGGGGATATCTCTGCGGTCATGAATCTTGTTATACAAGTAGTTAGAAATTCTTGCTACCCGGGAGCCGTATGATTCTTGTCGTGGAACCCAGCCCGGTGGCCCTGGCCATCCGAGACATGTTGCAGGCCAATGGCGAGGCGACGCACAGCCTCGCGGCCCGGCTCGGCATCGGCGTGACCGACGCGGTGGCGCTCGATCACCTCATCGCCAGCGGCGACGGGCTCGGCCCCACCGAACTCGGCCAGCGTCTCGGCATCCGCTCCGCGTCCGCCACCACCCTGGTCGACCGGCTCCAAGCCGCCGGCCATGCCGAACGGGTGCCACACCCCTCCGACCGGCGCCGGCAGAGCGTGGTGGTCACGGATCAGACGTACCGGCAGGTCCTGGAAGCCCTTGCGCCGTTGTTCGACCGCGTTGAGCAGGCGGCCGCCCAGCTCACCGACGACCAGGCGGCGGCCACGGCGGCCTTCCTGCACCAGGTCGCGGCGGCGATGCGGGAGTACGCGGCGGGCCGCTGACGGCTTACCCGGCGCCCCGCGGGGTATGCGTGCTTCATGCCGACGTTCCGGGATTCTGTACTGCGCACCAAACCGGTCGAGGACGTCCTCGCCCAGGCTTCCGCGGAGGCCGGCGACGACGGCCCGCGACTGCGGCGGCGGCTCGGGCCGCTCGACCTGATGGGCTTCGGCATCGGCATCGTGATCGGCACCGGGATCTTCACGCTGACCGGGATCGAGGCGCGCGACCACGCCGGCCCGGCGGTCACCGTCGCGTTCGCCCTGGCCGGGGTGGCCAGCCTGCTCGCCGCGCTCTGCTACGCCGAACTGTCGTCCAGCGTGCCGACCGCCGGCAGCGCGTACACCTACGCCTACGCGACACTCGGCGAGATCTTCGCCTGGATCATCGGCTGGGACCTGGTCCTCGAATTCGCCCTCGGCGCCGCGGTGGTCGCCCGCGGCTGGTCCGGCTATCTCGCCCAGTTGTTCCATCTGCCCGGCGCGATCTTCGGTGAGAGCAGCACGGTCAACGTCGGCGCCATCCTGATCACCCTGCTGCTCGGGGCGGTCGCCACGGTCGGCATCCGGCAGTCGTCCCGGGTCACCAACGTGCTGGTCGCCGTGAAGATCGCGATCTGCGTGTTCGTGGTGGTGGCCGGCGCCTTCTACGTCAAGGGCGCCAACCTCACGCCGTTCGTGCCGGCCGCGGAACACCCGGCCGGCGGCGAATCGGGGCTGGCCCGGCCGCTGACCCAGCTGCTGTTCGGGGTGGCGCCGTCCACCTACGGGATGGCCGGGGTGCTCACCGCCGCGGCGGTCGTGTTCTTCGCGTACACCGGCTTCGAAGCCGTCGCCAATCTCGGCGAGGAGACCCGCCGGCCGCGCCGCGACCTGCCCCTCGGCCTGTTCGGCACACTCGGGATCTCCGCACTGCTGTACGTCGCGGTGTCGTTCGTGCTGGTCGGGATGGTCGACTACCGCAGCATCGACCCGGGCGCGCCGATCGCCTCGGCCTTCGCCGCCGTCGGCGCCGGCTGGGCCGCCGACCTGGTGTCGATCGCCGCGGTCGCCGGGCTGACCAGCGTGATCCTGGTCGACATCGTGGCGATCGGGCGGATCGGCTTCGCGATGTCCCGGGACGGGCTGCTGCCCGCGGCGGTCGGCTCGGTGCACCCGCGGTGGGGCACGCCGTACCGGACGACCATCGTGGTCACCGTCGCGGTGGCGGCGGTGGCCGGCTTCGTGCCGCTGTCCTCCCTGGCGAACCTGGTCAGCATCGGCACCCTGTTCGCCTTCGTCGTGGTCTCGGTCGCGGTGCCGATCCTGCGCCACACCCGCCCGCAGCTCAACCGTGGCTTCCGGGTTCCGCTGTCCCCGATCATCCCGGCCCTGTCGGCGCTCGCCTGCCTCTACCTGATGACCAACCTGTCCGGCGAGACCTGGGTGCGCTTCCTGGTGTGGATGGCGGTGGGGCTGGTGGTCTATCTGACCTATGGCCGGCGGCACAACCGTCTTTCGGCAGAGGCCCGGGGTGCACGGACCGGCTACCGTCCTTGATCATGGACGCTCTCCAGCCCTGGCACATCGTGCTCCTGCTCGGCTGTATCGGCACCGTGGCGGCGATCGGCGTCGCCCTGGTGGTGGCGGTGATCAAGTCGGGGCGCCGCTGATCCTGTCGGTCACCGGATCGGGGTGGCCTGCTGCCCCGCTGTGGTGACCGGCCCCAGGTGTCGCGAGACGGGCATCGCGAGGGCCGACCGGCCGCGCCGGGTCATGCATCGGTAGAGCCGTTCGCGGGTGGCCACACCGTGCGGTCGGCGGCGGCTGACATCCCGCCCCGGCGGGCAGTATTCGCTTGCCGACCCTCCGTGGATCGAGGCTGAGCGGGATTGCTCAGCGACCGCGTCCGAACACATCCCGAAAGACGGTCCGGCGATGGGCCCGGACCTCATCCGAGTTTCCGACCGGCCCGTCCGTGCGCACCAGGGCAAGCGCGAAGATCCGCATACCGACCTGGGCGAACAGGTACTGGCCGGCTACCAGGCAGGCCAGGTAGAGGATCGGGAAGAAGGCCAGCGAGGGGCCGCTGAGCACAGGTAGAGCATGCGTTGCCATCGCGAGCACGTACACGGCGGCGACGACAAACGCGAGCCGGTACAGCCAGACACCCGCGCGGTACGCCGGCCGCGAACGTCGCATGTCGACCTCACCATGATCAGTCACGCGAGGAAGATACCGGTCGGGGGAAGCATTCTCCAGCGCCTTACCCGCCGACGTCCGGCCGCCGGGGGTGGCTCGCATACAGCGAGCGGCAGCCGCATTCCGCGGCTTCCGCATCAAGCCGCGGGCCGTCCCTTCACCCGAGGGGTGCCTGATCGTCGGCGAGGACGGTGCTGAAGGCGGCGCTGACCCGGTCGCGCAGCCAGCTGTGGGCCGGGTCGGTGTCGTAGCGCTGATGCCAGCAACAGATGACCGGCGGAGCCGGCAAGGAGAACGGCAGTGGAACGCCGACCAGCTCGAACGCCCGCAGGAGTGGGCGCCAGGTGAGCTCCGCGGCGGTCAGCACCGCGTCGCCGTGCGCGATGACGTGGGCGGCCGCGGCGGTGGTGCCGACCGACGCCAGGACGCGGCGCTGCAGGGCGTGCGTCTCCAGGACGGTGTCGACCGGGTCGGTGAGGCGGCCGCGACGGGAGATCAGGATGTGCGGCAGCGCCGCGTACGCCGCCAGGTCGAGGTGCTTCGCGTGCGGGTGGCCGTGGCGCAGGACCGCGACGAAACGGTCGTGACCCACGGTCTCGTGGCGGATCCCGGGGGTGGCCGGGAGTGTCGCGCCGATCTCCAGGTCGACCCGGCCGTGCCGCAACTCGTCGGTGTCCAGCGCGCTCTCGGCCAGGAACCGGATGCGGACCCCGGGCGCACGCTCGGCGATGTCGGCGAGCAGCACCGGAGCGACGGCGGTGGCCAGGGCGTCGTGGCACTGCAGGGTGAAGACGCGGTCCAGGGTCGAGGGATCCAGCGCGCCGCGCGGGGTGAGCACCTCCCGGCTCTGCCGCAGCAGCTCGGCGACCCGCTGGCGGACGGCGGTCGCGTAGGGGGTCGGGGTCATGGTGCGGCCGGTGCGGACCAGGATGTCGTCGCCGGTGAGCCGGCGGAGCCGGCCCAGGCTACGGCTGACCGCGGGGGAGGACAGGCGCAGCCGCTGCGCGGCGCCGGTCACGCTGCCCTCCTCCAGCAGCGCGTCCAGCACGGTCAGCAGATTCAGGTCCAATTGCACGACGGTAAACTCTAGCGTAAGAACGTTGCACTGGACTTAATCCGCGTCGGGGCGCACCGTTGATCCATGACTTCCGACCAGCAACTTCTGGCGGCGGCGACAGCCGCCGTGCGGGCCGCCGCGGCCCGCGTGTCCCGCCCCGAACGCACGCCGGTGACCGAGGCGGACCTGGTCGCCGCGCTCCGCGCCAACGACGACGCCGTCACCGCAACCCTGCGGCCGGCGTTGCTCGCCGCGCTGCCCGGCGCACAGTGGACCGCCGACGAGCACGGCTCCGGGCCGATGCCCGGCGGCGACTGGTGGGTCGTCGACCCGGTCGGCGGCAACATGAACGCGGTCCAGGGCATGCCCGACTGGAACATCGGCGTCAGCCTGGTCCGCGACGGCCGCCCGGTGCTCGCCGTCCTGCACGCGCCGGTGGCGGGAGAGACGTTCACCGCGATCGCCGGCGGCGGCGCGTGGCTCGGCGGTGAACCGGTGCGGGTGTCCGGGAAAACCGATCTCGGGCTCGCCCTCACCGGCACCGGGCAGGCGAAACCCGGCCGGGACGCGGCCGCCGCCGACCGCGCCGGGGCGGCGGTCGCCGCGATGATGCGGCACGCCCTGTACGTGCGCGCCTCGGTGCCGGTCGGCCACCAGCTCACCCAGGTCGCCGCCGGACGGATGGACGTGCACTGGCAGTTCGACAACCTGCGCTCGCATATCGCGCCGGTGCTGATCGTCCGGGAGGCCGGCGGCGTCGTCACCGACCTCGATGGCGAACCCTGGCAGATCACCAGCGACAGCTACCTCGCCGCGGCGCCCGGCGTGCATGCCGCCGCCCTCGACGTCCTGCGGCCGCTGCGATGACGACACCCATCGAGATCACCGTGCTGGGCGCCTCCGGCGCGACCGGGCGGGAACTGACCCGCCAGGCCCTGGACCGCGGGCACCGCGTGGTGGCGATCGCCCGCACCCCGCACCGCATCGTCGCCCCGGACTCGCCGCGACTGCTGCGGGTCGCCGCCGACGTCGGCCGTCCCGACCAGATCGCCGAGGCGCTGCGCGACCGTCCGATCGTGGTCTCGGCCCTCGGCGTGGCCAAGGGTGACCGGCCCGGCGCGCTGACCGCGGGGGCGCGCGCCGTGGCGGCAGCCGGCCCGGACCGGGTGGTCTGGCTGGGAGCCTTCGGCACCGGGGGCTCCGCGGCGGTGGCCGGGCCGCTCACCCGCACCCTGCTGCGGATGCTCGGTGACCTCGACGACAAGGTCACCGCGGAGCGGATCATCCTGGCCGCGGGCGGGACCCTCCTCCACGCCGGACCGCTGTCCGACGGGCCACTCAGCCCGGACCGCTGGACGGCCGGACTGGACGAGGTGCCCCGGCGGCTGTTCCCGGCGCGGATCAGCCGGGCCACCGTGGCCGCCGCCCTGCTCGACGAGGCGGAGAAGCCGGCCCCCGGGCCCGGGATCGCCGTTCCGCTCGGGTGACACACCGGCCGCGTCGACGTGCGGCCTCGACCATGGACGGTCGTATGGCGTCGGCGGCCCGAATGCGGTGGGGAAGAATACGAGTCGCGGTCCCGCCCGATGATCGGTGTCAGCGGAGATCCAGGTGGATGATTATCGGCGGTCGGGGTCGGTGGTTGCATAGGTGATCTGACCCGGCTGACCATTGGACCCGCCTCCCATGTCGAAGAAGAAGCAGCATGCCGTCCTGGCCGGCGTCGGCGTCGCGGTGTCGGCTCTGACCGGCGTGGCCACCAATGTGCTGACCGGCGGCAAGGCGTCGTGGACGCTCGGCGCGGTCGTGGTCATGCTGGTGGTCGCCGGAGTGGTGCTGGCGGTGCTGAACTCCCGGCTGGAACATCGGATGGCCGAGGAGCCACCGGCCCGCCCCGACCACAGCGGACCCGCACCGGCGGCGGCCGAGCCTCGCCGACAGCCAGCGGGTGGAGTGTCGGTGACCTCCGCGGGCGACGACTCGATAACGGTGGGCGGGAACTACCAGAACAGCGGCATGCCGGCGGGATACGTGGTGCTGAGCCTGGTCGTCGTCGCCGCGGTGGCGATCGGGATCCTGGTGGTCGCGCTGCGCTTCGCCCGGCCGTCGACAGCGGGGCCGTCGTCGGTGAACACCACGACCGGCACGACCACGCCGGTCGTCACGGCGGCGCCGGCACCCGAGGATCTGCACTACGACGTCGCCGCCACCCGCAACCGCGCCCGCGAAGTCAGGATCAAGGCGATGGCGTACGGGCAGCCCGAGCCGGGGCTGACGTACTGGTTCTTCGTCGACGTCGACTACGGCAACAACTACGTCGAATACTATCCGCGCCGCCAACTGACCGGCCGGACGACGTCGTTCGACGTAGTGCTGGTCGAGGACGCGGACCTGAAATATTCGCGCACCGGCCGCATCTACGGTCTCACCGGCGCGGTGAGCGACGAGGCGGCAGTCAAGCTGAAGCGGCAGGAAACCACGCGGAAGAACGACTTCTTCACGGAGCCGCCCGGTCAGCCGGCGTCGGACGCGGTGACACTGCCGTTCTGACCCGGACATCGGGGCGGACGGTCACCGGCGGGTGACGGCGTCGACGATCGCCGTGGCGACGGCCCGCAGGACCGGCTCGTGCGGGGACCAGGCGGCCAGTTCCGAGCGGACGACCTCGGTGGCATCCGGCTCGGTGTGCAGGCGGGTCAGTTCGCGGTGGCGGGCGGTGTCCTCCAGGCGGCGGAACCGGGTGAGCAGCGGCCAGTCCGGGGTGGGATTCGCCCTGCACAGGCTGTGATGGAGGTTGCTCCAGAAGTTGCTGCTGGCATAGGCGAACTCGGTGTCGTCCTCGCCGGCGGCGATCAGGGCCAGGCCGGCGACGGTCCGGGATCCGGAGAGCAGTGCCCAGTCCGGGACGTCCCATCGGGGTGTCGAGTCCCGGTACTTCCGGACGGTCGCGCCCGGATGAGCAGGGTGTCCGGTTGCCGGTCCGGGTTTGGGTCCGGGTGCGACGGTGCGTCGTCCGGGTCGAGCCAGCTGAGCGAGATCTCGTCGCCGGCACCGAGGCCGGGGATCCAGCAGCGTTGCTCGGCGAAGGCGCGGTCGATCAAGGCTGCGGTCTCGGGCCGGGATCGGGGTGTGACGTCTCCGTCGGGGAAGTGGAAGCGCAGGATCACGGCCTGGGCCTGGCACGGAGGAACAGGAGTCCCGAAACGGGTTCCGTGACCGGGAGCGGATGGAGAGGGGGCGGCGATCGTCCTGGACGCGCGGCGGCCACATCGCCCTGCGTCCGGCAAGCCAACGTCGACCACCATTGAGCATTCGCTCAAAACTGCTAGGTTTGAGCGGTCGCTCAAACTCCAGGGAGGTGTCGTGGCAAGGATCTACGTCGAGACGACCATCGCCGCGTCGATGGATCGCGTCTGGCTGGCGACGCAGGATCACCGGCAGCACCCCCGGTGGGACGCACGCTTCGGCCGGATCGATCCAGTGCCCGGCAGCACGCCAGCCGCGTTCACCTACGCCACCGCCGTGCTACCCGGCGTCGAGATCGCGGGGTACGGCGTGCACAGCGGCGAGCGGCAGCAGGCGGGCGGGGCGGTGTCCGCACTGCGGTTCGGCTCCGCCGACCGGCGGTCGCCGATCCAGGAGGGCTCCGGCTATTGGCGCTACGTCCCGGTTCCCGGCGGGGTGCGCTTCCTGACCGGGTACACGTACCGCACCCGCTGGGGCCGCGCCGGCCGGCTCGTCGATCTGGTCTTCGGGCCGACGTTCGGCTGGGCGACCGCATGGTCGTTCGACCGGCTCCGGCTCTGGCTTGAGCACGGCATCACCCCGGAGCGGGCCCGCCTGTACACCGCGCTCGAGCTGGTGCTGCGCGCCGCTCTGGTGGCCACCGCCGGCCTGCTCGACGGGCGCCCGGCCGTCGTCCTGGTGGCGGCCCTGCTGGCGATCGGCCTGCCCCCACACCCCCACACGCCCGCGGCACGCCGGTGCCGGCGGCGCCCAGAACAGGAGAACCCGCGATGACCTCGGTCTTCCAGCACGCCCTCGGTGACGACTTCGGCCGCCTGCACCCCCGGCTGCAGCGGCGTTTCGGCGTCGACGGCGAGCGCGACCAGGGCTGCGTCGGTACCGGCGTGATGGAGCGGGTCTGGCGGGGCGGGGCGTACACCGCACCGTTCCTGCACCTCGGCACGCTGCGGCACATCCTGTTTCCGGAGACCGGTGCCGGCATCCCGTTCACCATCGAGAACTACGCCTACCGCGACACCTACGGCCGGCCCACCCTCACCTTCGTCCGGACTTTTCAGGTACGCCCGCACCGGCGCCGCCGCTTCGACGCCACGATGGTCTACCACCCCGGCCGCGACGTGATCGTCGACTATCTGGGCACCACCCAGCACCTCGCCGTCGACCTGGACGTGTCCGTCGACGCCACCGGTGCCCTGCACCTGCGCAGCGGTCCGCAGCTGTTCCGCGGCGGCGTCGGCTGTCCCCGCTTCCTGACCGGCGACGCCGAGGTGCACGAGTGGTGGGACGAGCGGGCGGAGCGGTTCCACATCCGGGTGAAGGTCACGAACCGGCACTTCGGCCCGCTGTTCGGCTACCACGGCACCTTCACCACCGCCTACGTCCCGTCCGGCGCCCCGGTTCCGGCCGCCGTCCGCCCGCTGCGCGAGGCCTGCCCGCGCTGACGCCGCCGGCCGGCCGACGCGATGGGGGGCGCCAGGAGTCGTTACGGAAGGAGGCGGAAGGGAATCGCCGGCCCTCGCATCGTCCGTGGCCCGCAGGGACCCGCCGGGTCCCTGCGGGCCCGGGCTCAGACGGCCGGGGTGGTCAGGGCCGCCACGCGAGCGCGCGCGTTCTCGTTCACCGCGGTCCACCACGCCGTGCGCGCCGCGGCGTTCGCCTGCTCGGCGAGCCAGAGCTTGCGCACAGCCGGGGCGTCGACCTTGAGCAGGCGCCAGGTCGGGCTGGTGGAAGCGGCGGCGGTCGTCGCGGTGCGCTGCCAGTCGTCGATCTGGACCTGCGTGAACCTCTGGTGGGCGGCCCAGCCGGCCAGCGCCGTGGCTGCCTGCGCACCGACCGCTTCCCAGGCTCGCACCGCCGCGGCGCGGGCCGGTTCCGCGGCGTCCCCGACCGCGTCCCGCGCCAGCTGCTCGGCGCTCTCCGCCGCGACCACCGCCTTGCGGACATCCGTCCACCAGCCGAACTCGGCGGCGACGTAATCGGTGCGGAACAGCTCGATGTCCACCTCCGCGGAGATGGCCCAGCGGTACAGCAGGAACTCCGCGATGTCGGCGTCGGTGCCGGCCGTCACGGCACGAGCCGCGCGTTCGCGTGCCACCGGGCTCAGGCCGCTGACGGCCAGCTCGGCCACGAATGCCCGGTCCTCCGCGACCACGCCGGCCGCCCCGGTGTCGAACGGCACCTTGTCGCGATCCTTGGTGAGGGCCGCGGTGTAGTCGGTGCTGGAGAACTCGCGGATCCTGGCCTCGGCGCCGTCCAGCGCCCGCAAGCCGGTCGCGTTCACCCAGGGGTAGTAGATCGCCGGGTGGGTGCGGACCATCCGGGTCGCGTAGTCCGTCTGGCGCGCGCGCGTCAGCGCGATGTCCGGCAGCACCCGGGTGTAGGTCTCGGCCAGGAACGTGGTCCTCTCGGCCGGGGTGGACAGGATCGCCGCGCGGGCCCGGCTGCGGATCATGGCCCGCGGGTCCTGCGTGGACAGCCAGCGCACGAACGTGTTCTCCGCCTCCGCCGGTGTTTCCACCTGCGTCTGCGCCGCCATGGCCCGCGTTGCCGTCAACGGCACCGACGTCATCGCCACGACCGCCGCGGCCAGTACATTTCTGCGCTTCACAACTCTCCCCGTATCGCCGATCGACTTTCCTCGCCGTGTCCGATGTGACCACGGTGAGACAAAGCGAGGGTAGCCGCTGATCAAAATCGTGCAGCAACGCTGGTCCACCGGGGTGATGGCACGAGCGTTGCCACCGCTGGCACCACCCACTCTGACCAGCGATGCCGTCCCTTTTCGCACTAGGCCGGGCGGCTCGACGCGATGACTGCGCAGGTGGTGGTGGCATGCGCGTAGAGCTTGCCGCCGGCCACGTCGACCACGCGTGCCTCGGCGGTCGCCATGGTGCGCCCCACGTGGACCGTGACGGCGTCGCACCGCAGCCGGGGCGTGTCGGTCAGCACCGGCCGCACCAGGTGCATGTTGAGCTGCATGGTGGTGTAGACGCGCCCGCGAGGCAGCTGGGTCGCGATCGCGCTGCCCAGCGCCGAGTCCAGCAGCGTCGCCAGGAATCCGCCGTGCACGGTGCCCATCGGGTTCAGCAGGTGCTCGCCCGGGTCGCCCTCGAACGATGCGGTGCCGTCGCCGATTTCGGTCAGCCGGAACCCGAGCGTCCCGGTGATGGGCGGTTCCGGCACTTCGCCGTCGAGGATTTTCTGGAGCAGGTCCCGGCCGCTCAGATCACCCAGCTGCGCCCAGGGCAGCGGCTGCCGCCAGGTGTGCGTCCGGGATCGGGGGCTGTCGAGGTTCGTGGTCACTGTGGGTCCGTTCTTGGCAGGCGACTCGGGTAGCGGGAATAGGTAGGTTTCGGATATCCGCTGAAAAACAAACCTATGCCACCCTCCGGCTTGCGTATCAGTGGCAGGAACGCCATCACTGATAGCGTTTGCGTCATGAAGGTGGCGGTCCTGGTCTACGACGGCGTCTTCGATTCCGGCCTCGCGGCCATCCTCGACATCCTCGACGGCGCCAACGCGATGGGTCACGAGATCGGCGGGGCACCAACGTGGGACGTGCGCACCGTGGGTGTTCGGCCGCAGATCCGCACCGGCGCCGGTCACCTCGTCGTCACCGAGTCACTCGCCCGGGCCGAGGAAGCCGATCTGCTGATCGTGCCCGCGCTGGCCGAGCGCCGGCCGGAGATGCTGCTCGCCCACGTGGGCGGCGCCGCCTCCCGGCCGGTGCGGGACCAGATCGCCCGCTCCCGGGAGCGCGGCACCCCGGTCGCCTCCGCCTGCACCGGCACGTTCCTGCTGGCGGAAGCGGGCATCCTGCACGGCCGGCGGGCCACCACCAGCTGGTGGCTGGCACCGGTCTTCCGCGCCCGGTACCCGCACGTCGAGGTGGACCAGAGCCGGATGGTGATCGCCTCGGACGGGGTCACCACTGCGGGCGCGGCCTTCGGGCACGTCGATCTGGCGCTGGCCGTCGTCCGGGCCGGCAGTCCGGCCCTGGCCGACCTGGTCGCCCGCTACCTCGTGGTGGATGAGCGGCCGTCGCAGTCCGCGTACACCATCTCGAGCGCCCTGGCGCAGAGCGATCCCACCGTCGCGGCCTTCGAACGCTGGGCCCGCGGGCGTCTGGCCGACCCGATCACCATCGCCGATGCCGCCAAGGCCATCGGCGTCAGCAACCGGACGCTGCAGCGCTGCGTTCAGCGCACCTTGGGCACGTCACCGATCCGGTTCATCCAGGACCTGCGGGTCGAGAGAGCCTCGCACCTGCTGCGGACGACCGAGCTCTCGCTGGAGAGCATCGCTCACAAGGTTGGCTACGAGCACCCGAACACGCTGCGCGTGCTGCTGCGGGAAAGGACCGGCAAGACCACCACGGCGCTGCGCGGATCCTGAAACGCGGCACAGATGGGATGTCTCGGGGAACGCCGGTGGTGTGGGAAGCATGGATCGACCATTCGGGTCAGGCTCGGATCCTGGCAGGTCCTTCAGCGGGCATCGAGATTGCTTGAGATTGCTCAACGGCCGACCCGCCACGAGAAGGGCACCAAACGGCGGATCGGTCGTCCGGGCCAATGAGACCGTCGGTGAGCAGCTGGTCGTACTTGGTCAGTGGTCCGCTATCAGCATTGCAACGCCATACAAGAAAGTGACTCATCAGTAATTTCAGAGAGTGGCTCCACTCTGTTCATATGTGCAAGTTGCACATATGAAGAATGTTGCATTCGCGGTCGGCGTAAATAGCATGGTTCAGCTTTGGCCGAAAGACGTTTGCAGGAAATTAGACTTTTGTTTTCTCTGTGATTACTGATCTTCGTGGAGGGGATTAGAGCCCCCGTTCGAGCAACACCCCCTACGGTTGAACGGAGATCCTCTGATGCGTATCCGTACCGCTGTCGCCGTCCTCGCCCTGACCGCCGGCGCCGCCGCCGGCAGCCTCGCGCTGACCGGCCCCGCCATGGCGACCCCGCAGAACGGCCTGGTCAACGTCTACGTCCAGGACGTCGCCAGCGGCAACCAGGTCATCGCGCTGCAGAACGTGCCGGTCGACGTCGCCGCCAACGTGTGCGGCCTGACCGTCAACGTGCTCAGCACCGAACTGCTCTCGGGCAACCACGCCGTCTGCACCGCCAAGAACACCCCGACCACCAAGTCCTGGGTTTCCTACAGCTGAACCAGCAAGCCCGGTGACTTCCCTCGACACCCCCTACGCCGAGGACCGTGACGACCGGGCACCGTAACCCTCCGACCAGATCAGCTAAGTAATCGGCAGCAGGCAGCCTCGCGCCCCCTACGGCGTGAGGCTGCCCGCATATCCACCCTCCACCACCCGGGCAATTCTCGCTGAGCATCACCGGTGGACAGTCCAAGATCTTCCAAATGCTTTACTGCTACGCCCTTCGAATCCGACAGCCGGTCGTCAGTCCTTCGGGGGCAGTTGCCACGTTCCCGCTGGTATATGCGGGAGTGGGTGCCGAGGTCGAGCCGTTTCAGGCCCTGCAGGCCAGCCTGAGCCAGTACTTCGACGGCGACTTCGACGCGGCTCTGGCCGAAGATGAGTCGGCCGCACTGGCCGACGCCGACCGGATCATCGCCGAACACGTCCGCACCGCCCAGGTTCGGCTGGCCCGGGCCGCCCCGGCCCTCGACTGGTCCGACCACACCACCCTGACCGAAGCGCTGCCGGCGATCGCCCGCCGCGCCGCCGACCTACGGTTCGTGCAGATCCTCGGCACGCCCGCCCCCACCGTCACGATCACCGTGGACCACCAACCGGCCGAAACGATCCCGCGGGCCGCCGCCCGGCACGACCTCGACGTCAACACCCTCACGTCCGCGGTACGTCGTGCGAATCTGAGCCCCGCCACCCGGCTCGACGCCCGTACACCGCTGTACCGGACCGACGGGATCGACCGACTGCTCCGCAGCCGCAGGCCGCGCCAGAATCCAGCGCCATAACTGTTGCCCCAACTGGGCAGTCCGGTGCCGGTTAGAGGCGGCGTCCGGCCGAGTCTGCAGCCCTGGACCGGTATCGGTAAAGGCGGCTCGGCGTCGCCGCCGTCCTGATGTGTCAGGTAAGGCCCGGGCGTTCCGTATGTAGCTCCGCCAGCGCGGCCACGATGAGGTGTGCCGTGTTCCGATCTGTTTCAGTCGGCAGCGCGGGCACTTGGCGCAGACCCGTCGCCTGCATTATCCGGCTCCGCAGGCTCGGTGCCGTCGCATTTACCAAGTCGAATACCTTGGTCATGTCCATCGCAGTCAGTAGCGGAACTGCCTTGTGCGGTGTCCTCAGGGCCATTGTCTCCATAAGTGAACCTGCCCGGTCGGACTCCATCGCGGCCAGCACCCTGGCCGCCGGACGCGGCTGCATCTCAGCCAGCAGCCTGGCCGTCAGGGCCGAATCCATCCCGGCCAACGCCGAGGCCGCCTGAAGCGGATTCATCGCATTCAGGAGCCAAACCGCCCACTTCGGCGAAGGCTCGGGTAGTACAGGCTCGGCGTGTCGGCGGCCGTGGTCAGCGCCGCGGCGACCGATTCCTCGGCGCTGGTGCGCAGCCGGGCGAGGGCGTCGACGTCCTGGTCGACGACCTGCGTGACCACCTTGGCGACGATCCGGTCGATCCGCTGCTGAATCGCTTTTTGTGCAGCCTGTACCGCGGCGCCCAGGTCGAGCGAGCGCAACGCTGCGGCGATCGCCCCGTCCAGTCCCGGCGTCGGCCCGGTGGCCGGTTGGTCGCCGGCGCCGGCCGGGTCGAGGGCGGCGAGGTCGTCCCACTCTCCGAGGTTGCTCACGCCTGGCCGGTCCACGGGGTGCCGGCGGTCGCTTCCTGCTGTTCCACTTCGCGCAGCGACTCCAGGGCCTCGGCGATCGTGTCGTCGGCGGCCGGGTCGGGGGCCCCCACACGTGCACGGCGACGTCTTCCCAGGACATCCGCAAGGTCTGCCCGCCGGCCAGGGCCGCGCCGAGCGGCAGGCCGACGCTGGTGGTGACGCCGAGGCGTTTCGCGGTCGCGGCGGCCCCGGTGGTCAGGGCGTCGATGTTGCGGCCGCGATCCATGTACTTGGCCGCCCGGTCGACCCGGGTGGCCTTGCCGGCCCGGCGCAGCAGCAGCCAGAACACCACGCCGGCCGCGGCCAGGATGCCGGGCAGCTGGTAGGTGCCCCACGCGGTGCGCCCGAGCGGTCCGGACCGGTAGAGGTTCGAGCCGGATCCGCGGGCGCGCCGCCACAGCACGCGCCGCACGGGTTGAATGACAAGCTGACGGAGGATCCACCGGCGGTGGTGCCGGTCGGCTCAGGCGGGGGTGAGCAGGCCCTCGCGCAGCAGGCGGCGGATCAGGACCAGGCTGTCGTCGCGGTCGAGCGGCAGGTCGCCGGCGGTGTGCGGTTTGCCGTCGAGGACCAGGCGCAGGGCCGGCTCGCAGTACCCGGGGAAGGTCACCGTGTAGCCGGCGGCCCGCACGGTGCCGCCGTCGACGTCGACGCTCAGGCCCGGACGGGCGGTGACCTCGTCGGTGTCGGTGAGCCGCTCGGCGAAGTCGAGCTGGGCCAGCGGGCTCAGCGGCGCCGGGCGGGTGGCCGGCCCGGTCCGCTCGCGCATCCGGGCGGCCACCGCCGCCGGATCGACGGTGGGCAGCCACTCCCGGAGCGCTTCGATCGTCGCGGTCAGCTCGGATTCCGGATTGCGGCGGTACGCCACGGTGGCGCGCAGCCGCGGCTCCTGCACCGCCATCGCCAGCAGTTCCTCGACCAGCGCATACCGGGTCAGACTGCGGATGCCGACGGTCAGATGCAGGGAGCGCACCTGCTCGGTACGGGCGGAGTGCAGCCAGCCGCGCGGCAGGTACAGGGCGTCCCCGGGTTCGAGCACGGTGTCGATCGCCGGCGTGCCCTCCGCGGTCGCCGCCACCTCGTCGGCGTGTCCGCCCCACGGCTGATTCTCGATCGGGTCGCTGAGCACCGGCGGATGGATGATCCACCGTTTGCGGCCCTCGCACTGCAGCACGAACACGTCGTGCGTGTCGTAGTGGGTGGCGAACCCCTGGCTGCCCGGCGGCGTCAGGTACGCGTTGACCTGCAGCGGCCGGTTCAACTCGGCGCCCAGCCGCCCGGTGAACTCGATCAGGGGCGGCCACAGCCGGTGCAGTCCCTGCAGCACCAGGGTGGCGCCGCCGGCGAACAGGCGCATCACGCGTTCGTCATGCACCTGGTCGCCGACCTCGGCCCCGGCCCCGCCGCCACCGGTGTACCGGCCGGCCGGCAGCACCTTGCCGTGCTGCGCCACCCGCAGGAACGGGGTGCGCAGACCACGGCGGCTGAGCAGCTCGTCGACCGCCGGTACGGACAGCAGATCGGTGAAGCCGGCACGGCCGCGGGAGAGCAGGGGCTGCTTTCCCCAGTACGTGTCGGCGAACTCCGCCTCGCCGATCCCGACGGCGCGGGCCAGGGCGCTGGTGGTCATGCCGAGCCGTCGGCTCCGCCGTCGTGGCCCAGCGGGTTCGCGCCGCCGTCGGCCGGGCCCTCGTCCGGGGTGCCCTCGGTGTCGGCGGCACCGTCCGCGCCGCCGTCGTGCCCACCCGGGTACGCGCCGCCGTCGGCCGGGCCCTCGGTGTCCTTGTCCGCAGGGTCGGAACTCACGATGTCGTTCTCATTCAATGCCATGCGGCTCCAGCTACCCAGAATGGATCTTCCTAATCCACCCGGGACGTTTGTCCGCCCGACACCGGGGCAACCGGGGACGCATGCTTCTCGATGACAGTGTCGGCTTGGCGGTCCAAGGGTACGGCTGGCTCCCCACGGTGTGGCGGCGCGCCGGCGGCGGCCCGGTGGTGCAGACCCGGCTGCTCGGGCAGAAGGTGACCGCGCTGCGCGGCCCCGAGGCGGTCCGATTCTTCTACGACGAGTCGCACATCCGGCGGCACGGGGCGCTCCCGGAACCGGTACAGGGCACCCTGTTCGGCAAGGGCGCCGTGCACACCCTGGACGGCGACGAGCACCACGCCCGCAAGGCGATCTTCCTGAACGTGCTCAAGGACCCGCGGCACATCGCCGATCTGGTCGACCGGGCCGGGCGGGCCTGGGACGAGACGGCCGCCGGGTGGACGCCGGGCCGTCCGGTGGTGCTCTTCGACGAGGCGAGCCGGGTGCTGACCCGGGCGGTCTGCGACTGGGCCGGGGTGCCGGTCAGCGACGCCGAGGTGCCGCGGGTGGCGGCCGACCTGACCGCGATGGTGGACGGGTTCGCGACGCTGGGGCCGCGGCACTGGCGGGCCCGGACCGCCCGCGGCCGCCGGGAACGCTGGCTGGAACCGCTGCTCGGGCACAGCTGGATCCGCGGCCTGGACGCGGTCGACATGCTGAACATCCTGCGCCCGACGGTGGCGGTGTCGTGGTTCGTGGCGTTCGCCGGGCACGCGCTGCACCGGTGGCCCCGGCAGGCCGAGCCGCTGCGGGACGGCAACACCGCGTACGCCATCGCGTTCGCGCACGAGGTCCGGCGGTTCTACCCGTTCGCGCCGTTCGTCGGCGGCCGGGCGGTGCGCGACCTGTCCTGGGGCGGGCACGACATCCCGGCCGGGTCGATGGTGCTGCTCGACATCTACGGACAGAACCACGACGCGGACCTGTTCCCGGAGCCTTACCGGTTCAACCCGGCCCGCTTCCTGGGCATCTCGCCCCAGGCTGACGAGCTGATCCCGCAGGGCGGCGGCGACGCGGCGACCAATCACCGGTGCCCGGGAGAGGACGTGGTGGTGATGCTGCTCGCCGACCTGGCGACCCGACTGGCTCGGTGCGACTACTCCGTACCGGAGCAGGATCTGACCATCCCACTGACCCGCATCCCGGCCCGGCCGTGCAGCGGCGTGGTGCTGGTCCCGGCCGCCGCGGAGGTATTCACCCCCGCTGGATGAGGCGGCGCCGGGGCTCCGGCGGCGATTCTCAGGCGCGGCACCTCCCGCGACCTCAGGAGAATCCGATGAGCTCCGAACCTGTCAAACCGTCCGTCAACGCCGGGAAACTGTGGGCCGGTGGCGGGGCCACCGCGGCGGTGGCGGCGCTGATCGCCGTCGCCGGGATCCTGCTCGGGCGCGGCATCTTCGACATCGGCGTGCTCGCCCCGAAGGGCGACGGCGCCTGGGGTGACGCGAGCACCGGCTGGTACGCGCTGGGCGCCGCGGTGGCCGCGCTCGCCGCTACCGGCCTGGTGCATGTGCTGATCCTGACCACCCCGCGGCCGATGCGCTTCTTCGGCTGGGTGGTCGGGCTGGCCACGGTGTCGGCGATGCTGGCGCCGTACGTCACCGACGCCGAACGGGCCGCCAAGGTCTACACGTCCGGCCTCACCATGATCCTCGGCATCGCGATCGGCTCATTGATCGCCGGCGTGGCCCGCTCGGCCACCACCCTGGTGCGGCCCCGGCCGTCCTACCGGTGAGGGGCGCGAGATGACCGCGACCTATCACGTGCTGACCGTGCCGGAGGCGCTGGAGGCGGAGAACGTCGACCAGCAGCGGGGCCTCAGTGGTGCGGAGGCCGACGCCCGCCGGCAGAAGTTCGGGCCGAACCGGTTCGCCGAGGCGAAGCGGGAACCCTGGTGGCGGTCCTTCGCCCGGCAGTACGCCGACCCGATGCAGCTGGTCCTGCTCTTCGCCGGCCTGGGCAGCCTCTACCCGCTGAAACAGTGGGGGACCGGCGTGCTGCTGCTGGCGCTGACCCTGCTCAACGCCGCGCTCGGCCTGCACCAGGAGGGCAAGGCCGCGGCGGCGATCGACGCGCTGCAGAAGATGATGATCGTCAAGGCCCGGGTGCGCCGCGACGGGACGCTGATCGAGGTGCCGGCAGAGGACCTGGTACCCGGCGACGTGGTGCAGCTGGAGGCCGGCGACGTGGTGCCGGCCGACGGGCGGCTGCTGCGCGCGGCCACCCTGGAGATCGACGAGTCGGCGCTGACCGGCGAGAGCCTGCCGGTCGCCAAGAACGTGGAACCGCTGGCCGAGGCGGACGTGGCGCTCGGCGACCGGTCCGACATGGCGTACATGAACACCAACGTGACCCGGGGAGCCGGGGAACTGCTGGTCACCGCGACCGGGATGGGCACCGAGGTCGGCCGGATCTCCAAGATGCTGGCCACCGACAAGGGCGCCGACACCCCGCTGACCCGGCAGTTGGCCAAGCTGACCAACCAGATCCTGATCATCTCGGGGATCGCGCTGCTCGCCTCGGTGCTGATCAACCTGGCCCGGGGCAACGAGTTCACCGTGGTGTTCACCGCGGCGGTGGCGTTCGCGGTGTCGGCCATCCCGACCGGTCTGCCGGCCGTGGTCACCACCATCCTGTCGCAGGGCACCCAGCTGCTGGCCAAGGCGAACGCGATCGTGAAACGGCTGCGGTCGACCGAGACGCTGGGTTCCACCTCGGCGATCAACTCGGACAAGACCGGGACGCTGACCCTGAACCAGATGACCGCGATCGAGATGGTCATCCCGGGGCGGCGGTACGTGGTGTCCGGCAGCGGTTACTCCACACAGGGCTCGATCAAACGGGTGGCCGGGGAGCCGGACACGCCACTGGAGGAGTTCCTGCTGCCGATGATCCTGGCCTCCGACGCGGTGGTGACCGACGGGTCGATGATCGGGGATCCGACCGAGGGTGCGCTGGTCGTGCTGGCGGAGAAGGGTGGGCTCGACGCTCAGGCCACCCGGGAGAGGTATCCGCGGATCGCCGAACTGCCGTTCGACGCCGCGTACAAGCTGATGGCCACATTCCACGAGATGTCGGGAAAGATCCGGTGTTATGTGAAAGGCGCGCCGGATCAGCTGCTCGCCCGCAGCAATGTCACGCCCGACCAGCGCGAACGCTACACGGCCGAGAACGATCGCCTGGCCCGGCAGGGGCTGCGGGTGATGGCCACCGCCTACCGGGACTTCGACAGGCTCGGTGACGACCTGCTGGAGAGCCTGCAGGACCTGACCCCGCTCGCCCTGGTCGGCATCGTGGACCCGCCCCGGCCGCAGGCCAGGGACGCGATCGAGCAGGCGCACGCGGCCGGCATCGAGGTCCGCATGATCACCGGCGACCACGCGGTGACCGCCGCCGCCATCGCCGGCAGGCTCGGCATCCGCGGCCGCGCGATCACCGGCGCCGAGTTCGCCGCGATGAGCGACGAGGAGGCCGACCGGGAGATCGGCGGCATCGGGGTGATCGCCCGGGTCACCCCGGAACACAAGGTGCGCCTGGTCGAGGTGCTCCGGCGTAGGGGCCACATCGTCGCGATGACCGGCGACGGCGTCAACGACGCGCCGGCGCTGAAGAAGGCCGACATCGGCATCGCGATGGGGATCACCGGCACCGAGGTGAGCAAGGAAGCCGCCGCGATGATCCTCACCGACGACGACTTCGCCACCATCGTCAAGGCCGTCGCGCTGGGCCGCGCCCTGTACGCCAACCTGAAGAAGTACATCTTCTTCCAGATGGGCACCCTGGTCGGGATGATCATCACGTTCCTGGTGGCGAGCATCGGCAACATCGCCGCCGGCGTGCCGTTCGTGCCACTGCAGACCCTGTGGCTGAACTTCACCACCCAGATCTTCCAGTCGGTCGGCCTCGGCTACGGCAAGGCCGAGGCGGACATCATGAGTCACCCGCCGCGCCGCTCCGACGAGCCGCTGCTCAGCCGCGCCGCACTGGGCTGGCTCGGCATCCTCGGCCTGATCATGGGCGCGGTGACCCTGGTGGTGATCGGCTGGGCGGACCACGGCCACGACGTCGACTATGCCCGCACCATGGGGCTGACCGCGTTCTCCATCGCCAACCTGGCCTTCTCGCTGACCGTGCGCAGCGACATCCGCTCGGTGTTCAGTCTGGAGACCTTCGGCGACAAACGCTTCGTGGTCACCACCGGCCTGTCCGCCGCCGCGATCGTGCTGGCCACCGAGTTCGGCCTGTTCCAGAAGATCCTGCACACCAGCAGCCTGGGCGTCCGGCACTGGCTGATCTGCCTGCTCGCCGGCGTCGTCGTGGTGATCCCCACCGAGATCCGCAAGGCGGTGCTGCGCCGCCGGAACGGGAGCGCGTGATGTACCTGATGGATATCGCGATCGGCGCCGCGTTCCGCGCCGGCGAGAAGAGCGCCGACACGATCGGGACGCTGCGGTCCCGGCTCGACAAGGAGAGCCTGCGAACGGCGTCCGAGCTCTGGGCACGATGGACCCTGCTCGCCGAGCGGGGTGCCGCCGAACGCGAACGCGGCAGGCGCGGCGCGCAGCGGGCCGTCGACGCCGCCGTCGAACGCCTGGTCCACTCCGAGGTGGTCGGCCGGGTCGTCGACGCCCAGCTGGAACGGGTGCTGACCCTGCTGGAGAACGAGCCGGACCGGATCCGCGCGCTGATCCGCGGACAGCGGGAGAGCATCGTCGGCGAGGCGGTCGGCCGGGTGCGGGCCGGCGCGGCCGCCGGGGACATCGCCGTCGACCGGCTCACCCTGCGGATGTCGCGGCGCGGCGAGACCGCATGACCGGGTACGCCGGGCTGGTCAGCCGGACCTTGGCGTACCTGATCGACACCGTCGCCGTCGCGGCGCTGACCGGGGCCGGGGTGATCGCCCTCGGGGTGGTCGCCTCGGTGGTCGGCTCCGAGGCGCGCGACCTCGCGCGTTTCGTCCTGTCGTCCTATCTGGTGTTCCTGCCCACCCTGCTGGCCCTCTACTGCGCCCTGTTCTGGGGTCTGGCCGGGCGGACCCCCGGGATGGCCCTGCTCGGCGTCCGGGTGGTCCGGGCCGACGGCGCCCCGGTGCGCTGGCCGGCCGCCCTGGTCCGCGCGCTGCTGCTGGCGTACTTCCCGATCGGCGCGCTGTGGCTGATCGTGGACCGCCGGCACCAGGGCCTGCCCGACAAGATCGCCATGACCGCCGTCGTCCGGGAGGGATGAGGCCCGTGCTCACCATCGGTGTCGAAGAGGAGTTCCTGCTGCTCACCGCGGACGGTGCGGTGTCGCCGACGGCCGCCGCGGCGGTCCGCCACGCGCGGCTGCCCGAGCAGATCAAACCTGAATACATGGCCTACCAGCTGGAGACCAGCACCCGGGTCTGCGAGACCCTGGACGAGCTGCGCCGCGACCTGACCCGGCTGCGGCTGATCGCCGCCGACGCCGCCGAACGCGACGGCGCGCTGCTGGTCGCGACCGGCTCGGCGCCGCTGGACGGCGGCCCCCGGCAGGCGCTCACCGACGATGCACGCTACCGGGACCTGGCCCGCCGGTTCCCGGACGCGACCGCGGCGGGCGGCACCTGCGGCTGCCACGTGCACGTCGGGGTGCCCGACCGGGAGCTGGCCACCGCGGTGCTCACCCGGCTGCGGCCCTGGCTGGGCGCGCTGCTGTCGCTCGCGGTCAACTCGCCGTACTCGGGCGCCGCCGACACCGGCTGGGCCAGCTCCCGCTACCCGGCCCAGCTGCGCTGGCCGACCTGCCGGCCGCCCGGGGTGTGGCCCAGCGCCGACCGGTACGACGCCGCGGTGCGCGACCACGTCGACGCCGGCATGGCGACCGACGCGGCGAGCGTGTACTTCTGGGCCCGGCTTTCGCCCCGCTACCCGACCATCGAGGTGCGCATCGGTGACACCGGGCTGGACGTGGCCGACTCGGTGCTGCTCGCCGGGGTGGTCCGGGCGCTGGTCGCGGCGCTGCTCGACGACGTGCGGCGGGGCGAGAAGATCGTGCCGGTGGCGTCGGCCCGGGTGGAGGCGGACCTGGAGCTGGCCGCCCGGGGACGGCTCGGGCACGGGCGGCGGCTGCTCGAGAAGATCACGCCCTACCTGGCCGGCGATGTGGGGGAGGTGTACGCCGGGTTCGAGCGGCTGCGCCGGGAGGGCACCGGGGCGGACCGGCAGCGGCGGCTGTGGGCCCGGCACTCCGGTGGCGCCGGGTTCGTCCGGTGGCTCGCGCACGCGACCACGCCGCTGGCCGTGGCGTACTGACGTAAGGAAAAGGAGCCGGTCGGATCACCGACCGGCCCTTTTGCGCACGCTTACCGTTCAGGAATTGAGAAGTTCAGGAATGGAGAATGCGGGACTTCTGCACCTCGACCTCGGCGTCGGTGAGCAGGCCCTCGGCTTTCAGGTCGGCCAGCCGGCGCAGCTGGTCCAGCTTCGCCGTCATCGGATCCTCCTGGTCGACCGGCTCCTGCTCCTGCTCGGCCAGATACTGGTCCTCGGCGTCGTGCCGCGCCCAGCGACCCTGCTGGCGGCGCGACACCCGGTTGGAGACGGCGGTCGCCGTGCCGGCGATCACCGCGGTGCGGGCGATTCCCCTGAGCAGTCCGGGCATCGGGTCACCGCCCGCCGGCCGGGGCGGCAGCCGCCTCGGTCGCGTCCAGCGCGGCCAGCAGCTCCTGGATCGGGATCCGCCCGCCGGCGACCAGCTGCGCACCCGACTCGCGCAGCTCCCGGGCCAGCGGCGCGGCCCACAGGTTCTCGTAGACCAGCAGGGCCGCCGCGGCACCCGGTTGCAGAATCTGCCCGGCTTCGCGCAGATCGTCGCCGCCGAGCATGCCCGACGCCGCGCCGTGGAACGCCCCCAGCCCGTTGAGCTGCAGCTCCCGTCCGTCCAGGGCGACCACCGTGCCGTCCGGCGACTTGCGCACGAACAGCAGGTCCAGCACCCGGATCACCCGCCGGTCGACCAGGTCGAGCAGCATCGGCAGCGCACGGCCGCGCAGGCCGCCCTTCGGGAACTCGATGCAGAGGTAGTCGACCGGTCCCATCTCGTCCAGCCCGCTCATCAGGCGCTCACCGGCTCGAGTCGAGGGCTCGGCGCGGGCTGCGCGGTGGCCGCGGCGGTACGCCGCTGCGTCACCAGGATGTCCACCCCGAGCCCGATCAGCGCGCCGCCGGCGGCCGCGAACAGCGGCACCACCACCAGCATCCCGTACCCGGGCCGGACCGGCCGGCCCAGCAACACGTCGTACGCGTCGGCGGCCCGCCGCCGCGCGATCTGTCTCCTGGTCATGCTTCTCCTCACCTCGTGCTGGTCAGCACTCGTCCGTGGCCGGGCGCACCGGGGATGTGGTTGAGCGCCACGATGGTGCCGCGGGACGCGGCGACCCGGCCGGCCAGGTCGTTCACCCACCGGTGCTCCAGGAGCACGGCGAGCACGTCGGTCTCGTGGTCGGCGAGACGCGCCACCTCCTCGACGTCGGTCGCGGTGATCAGCCCGGTCGCCAGCCGGGCCCAGGCGAGATCCCCGGAAAGCCCGGGCAGCTCGCAGAGCTCGACGGTGCACGCCACGCCCGCGGCGTCGGCGCGCACCACCAGCACGTCGACGATCCGCATCTCGCCGGCCCGGGTGAGCCGGTCCAGGGTCGTCAGCACGCCGTCGTTGAGCCGATCCGCCGGAAAGGACATGATCATGAGTTCGAGCGGGCCCAATGCCATGCGCCCACCCTGCGGCACCGGGCCCGGCCGGGCTTCATCCGCGCAGGGTGAAACCCCGGGCTTCGGGACCGTTCACCCCTGCCGGATGAGGTGCCGGACCGCCCCGGTCAGAGACCGTCGCCGGGTGTCCAGCTCACCGGTGACCGCTGAGGCGGAGGAACTGGCCCGGCTACGGGCCGAGGTGGCGTCGCTGCGCGCCCGGCTGGCCGAGCGGCCGCCCCCGCAGCGCCAGCCCGGGTGGCAACGGCGCACGCTGCGCCGCACGACCGCCGCGGTGCTCGCGGCGATCGCCGCGTTCGCGCTGGTCACCAGCGTGGTCGGGCTGTGGGCGGCGACCACCACGCTGAACACCGAACGGTGGGTCGCGACCGTCGCGCCGCTGCCTCAGGACCCGCAGGTGTCGGCGGCGGTCGCCGAATACGCCAGCAGCCAGCTGTTCGAGGTGCTCGACGTGGAGCATCGGCTGCGCACCGTGCTGCCGCAACAGGCCGCGTTCGTGGCCGGCCCGATCACCGGGCAGATCCGCGACCAGGTCCGCAAGATCATCGGCAACGTGCTGCGCAGCGGCCGGTTCCAGCCGATCTGGATCGACCTCAACCGCCGGGTCCACCAGCGGATGCTCGCCGTCCTCGACGGCCGCAGCGACGTGCTGGCCGCGCGCCACGACCGGATCGACATCGACCTGCTGCCCCTGATCAACCAGGGCCTGCGCGAGGTCGGGGACGAACTGCCCACCCTGTTCGGCAAGCAGATCACGCTGCCCGACCTGAGCAGCGGCGCCATCCCGGACAACCTGCGCCAGCGGGTCGAGGACCAGCTCGGGGTCAGCCTGCCCGCGAACTTCGCGCAGTTCACGGTGTACGACGCGGGCCGGCTCTGGGCCGCCCAGCAGGCCGTCGCCACCGCCGAACGCGACTTGGCGCTGTTCGTCGGCGCCACCGTCGTGCTGCTGATCGCGGCGTATGCGGTCTCCCCGGGCCGCCGGCGCACCACCCTGCAACTCGGCCTGTGGCTGGTGGTCGCCGCGGTCGCGGTCACCGCGATCCTGCGCGCCGTCCGCCGGGAGATCCTCGCCCAGGTGCCGGCCGGCACCTACCGCGACGGGGCGGCCGCCGCGATCACCAGCGTGTTCAGCCTGCTACGGGAACGCGGCACCCAGCTCATCGTGATCGGGACGGTGCTGGCGGTGCTCGCCTATCTGGCCGGCCCCGGACGCCTGCCCCGCTGGCTGCGCACCCAGGTGGTGCGCGGCGCCCGTGGCATCGGCGTCGGCAGCGTCCGGCTGGTGGGTCACGCACCGTCCTGGATCGCCGCCCATCGGGACCCGGTGCGCATCGCCGGCATGGTGGTGGCCGCCATCCTGACGCTGATCCTGTCGTCCTGGACGGCGCTGCTGGTGATCGTGGTCCTGCTGGCGGCGTACGAGGTGGCGGTCACCCTGATCGCCCGCGCGGTCGCCCCGAAGGGGCAGTGGGCGGATCGGGCGCCGAGCCAGGCGCGGTAGCGGCGCAGGGCCCGGCCCTGCAGCGCGGTCTCGGCGGCGAGCGCGACCCGGGGATCGACGCGGGCCGGCCGGCGGGTCACGCTGCCGGTGGAGTCGGACGAGCAGGTCGCCGGTCGCGTCCGCGCCGCCCTGGCCGCGATTCGCGCCGCCGGCACCGGCCGTGCCGGGTCACTATGATCACCGGGGTGAATGCGGAAGCACCCGGATGGCTGGTCGAGCTGTTGCGCCGGCACACCGTCTTCGACGAGATGCTGATGTCGGCCTGGCTGGACAAGGACCCGCCGGAGCGGGCGGTGATCTTCGGCAAGGACGCCCATCTCGGCGGGCCGGCCGGTTGGCTGTCCATGGTGCTGGCAGACGGGGATTACTCACTGCGGCTCAGCGGCCCCGACCGGCCACGGCTGCACGAGGAGCTCAACGAGGACGAGTTCGACGCTGCCGACGACGAGGACACCCGGCCGCTGTTCGTCAGTGTGGCCGGCACAGTGATGAGCACGTACTTCCCGGTGCGCTGCCGGAGCGTGACCCTGTTTCTCAGCGCCGAGTCCGAACTGGAGAACGGCGTGGCGCGCGCCGTGCTGTTCGACCTGTCCACCGGGCCGCTGTTCATCGACCCGTTCCACCTGGACGGCATCCGCCTGGCCGGCGCGGCCGAGGCGGACGCCCTGCGCACCGGGGACCCCGGGATCACCGTGCTGGAGATCCCGGTCGGCTGATCGGCCCGGTGCGGCCGGGCACCGGGTGGTCACCAGTCGTCCACGGCGTTCAGCCCGACGACGCCGTCCCGTGCGCCGACGGCCAGGGTGGCGCCGTCGGGTGCGTACTCGAGCGAGGTGATCGGGCCGTATCGACCGTGCAGGGTGTGGACCGGCAGGCCGGTGCTGGCGTCGAAGATCTGTACGTCGCCGTGCCCGTCGTCCGTCGCGATGCTGTTCCTGATCAGCGGGTTGAACGCGGTCACCGTGGGGCGGGCGTCGCTGCGCAGGAAGCGCACCACTCGGCCGTTGCTGGCATCCCAGATGCCCGGTGGCGCACCGGCAGTGGTGATCGCGAGAGTGTTCCGGGTCAGCGGGTCGAAACGGATCGAGGTGACCCGTCCCGGTATCTTCTCGCCCACGCTGACGCGGGTGCCGTCGCCGCTGTTCCAGACTTCCAGGGCGCCGTCGCCGCCGGCGGCCAGGTGTCCCTCGTTCTGGCAGTCGAACGTCAGGGCGGTGACATCGGTCAGCCCGGTGTGCAGTTCGCGGACGATCCGGCCGGTCTCCGTCTGCAGGATCCGGATCGTTCCGCCGGCGCCGATGGTGGCGACGATTCCTCGGCGGCGCGGATCGAATGCGAAGGTCATGCTGTGCCCGGCCGCCTGGCCCGCGATGCTGAGGACGGACTTGCCGGTTGTCGTGTTCCAGAGACGGAGCAGGCCGTTGGTGCCGGCGGTCGCGAGGATGTCGCGGTTCAGCGGATCGAACTGCACCTCGGTGATCTGCTCATCGCCGGTGACGAGGGTGTGGCGCCGCGCGACGGGGCCGGTGTCCCAGATCTCCACCGCACCGCCGGCACCGGTGACAGCGAAGTTCCCGGAGGCGAACCTGCCGAACCGGCTGAAGGCGACAAGCGTCACCGCGGCCGGTCGGGCGACATGGATCTGCCCCACGCCGGCGGTGTCCGGGTGTCGCCCGAAAAGCGCGCCGGGCCGTGGCGTGATCATGCCGAGCAGCACCAGCGCCACTGCCGCCACCGCCAGCAGCATGGGCCGCCCGGTAAGCACCCCGTCCCGGCGATGTGACCAGCCGTCCCGGGCGGCGTCTTCCGGTCCGACGGCCGGGTCGGGCGCCACGGACGCCGGCGGTGCGCCATGGGCCTTCCGGGATGCCGCGTCACGCGCCTGCTCCCAGCGGTCGGCCCACTCGGCCGGATCGCCGCCGCACGCTCGCACATATGCCTCGACCGTTTCCCACTGCGGTATGTGGTCGCCCCCGGCAGCCTCCGCCAGGGCAGTCCCGGATCGGCCGGTCCGGCGCGCCATCTGCAGGTACTTCGGGGATCCGGCGGCGACTCGCAACTCTCGCAGCTGCAGGGCGAAGGCGGCGGCCGGCCCGGACGACGGATCAAGAGGGCGTTCCGTACGCGACATGTGACCCAGCGTGCCGATAGGTCGTCGCCTCGTGCAAATAGACCGTCGCCGCAGGCGACGTCCTCGGTGCCGCATAGAAACGGGGCAGATGCCGCGGCGATCCGATCGCGGCAACGACGAGCGAGGTGTTCGTCACCAACGGAAGGACACGTTATGGCAACCAGCGACAGCCCGACCCGGTCCGCCTCCGGAGGCGTCCGGACGGCCGGGTGGCGAATCGCGACCGTCACCGCCGTCATCGCGGTGGTCGTGCCCGCGACCGCCGGTGCCGCCTACGCCAGTGGCGGTACCAGCGGCAGGACCAACAACTGCTACTCGACCTGGGGCAACACCGGGTCAAGCGCGCACTGCCTGCCGGCCACGGCCACCGGCTACTACCAGAACCACCTGGTGTGCAACGGTGAGGGTGACAAGGTCAGCAACTGGGTGCTGATCTCGAACGGCGCGACCGTGGACAACTGGGGTCAGCTGAACTGCCGCTTCAAGGCCAGCAGTGCCGATGTCCGCTACCGGGGTTCCAGGTAGTCCCGGGTCGGCGCGGCGGCCGGGCCCGACTCGGGTGGGACGAGGGCCCGGCCGCGCTTTCCCGGACGGATCCGCATCCGCGGCCGGTGGTCCCGGGCGGGCCGGGATCACGCGGTGCGGTGGTCGCCGAAGGCTTCGAGGAGTTCGTCGCGTTCGGCGTCGGTGAGGTTGGTGGAGATCAGGCGGCTGCCCATCCCGTGCAGGCGTTCCGCCAGGCGGTCCAGGTCGCCGTACTCGGTGACCAGGAACAGCGCGGAGGTGCCCGGGATGATCTCGGCGCGCAGGCGGTCCATCTGCTCCTGACTGATGCCGGTGCCTTCGGAGGCCTTGGTGAGGCCGCCGATGCCGGCGCCGACCGCGCTGCCGACCACCGGCATGAAGAACAGGCTGCCGAACACGAAGCCCCAGAACGCGCCCCAGCCGACGCCCTGCCGGTTGCTGTCGTGGGCGTGGTGGGTGTCGGGTTCGGCGGCGCCGGCCGGCCAGCTCACGGTCGCGTGGTCGACGACCTCGACCAGGTTGTCGTCGGCCGCGTAGCGGATGGCGCGGAACGCGTGTTCCGCGCCCTGCGGATCGTCGTACTTCCACACAGTGAACGTCGTCATCGCGCCATCGTCACGGCGCGTCCGGACCGGGCGCCTCATCCTTGGTGGAGGAGGAGGTGAGCAGGACGTTCATCCACCGGGTGCTCGGGTCGATGTCCACCAGCAGGCCCTTGGCCAGCAGGGTGAGCGGGATCGCCAGCAGCGCCCCGAGGCCGCCCAGCACCCAGGCCCAGAAGATCAGCGCCAGGAAGGACACCGTCGCGGACAGCCCGACGGCGTCGCCGACCACCTTCGGCTGGATCACCGACTGGATCACGAAGTTGATCAGGCAGTACAGGGCGATCACGGTGAGCATCAGGTGCGGGCCGCCCTGCAGCAGGCCGAGCAGCGCCGGCGGGATCACGCCGACCACGAAGCCGATGTTCGGGATGTAGTTGGTGATGAACGACAGCAGCCCCCACAGCAGCGGCAGCGGCACCCCGAGCCACCACAGCAGCAGGGTGTCGCAGACCGCCACGATCAGCCCGAAGACCGTGCACACCACCAGGTATCGGCGGGTGCCCCGGGCGAACGAGCGGAGCGCCACGACGACCTGTGGCCGGTCGGCCACCACGGTGGACAGCCGGGCCGGGAAGTCGACCGCGTCCAGGCACATGAACAGCAGCACGGCGACCAGGAACAGGGTGTTGGAGAGCAGCCCGGCGACGCCGCCGAACAGCGACCCGATCACCCGTACGACCGTGTCCGGGGTGGCCCCGGCGACCGCGGAGTGCATCTGCTCGGCGGAGACGCCCAGCGCGCCCAGTCCGCTGACCAGGTCGTCGCGCAGGGCGGCGAACTGTGCCTGGTACTGCGGCATCAGGTCGATCAGCCGGGCCACCGACACCGCCAGGGCGGTGCCGAGGCCGGCCAGGATCAGGTAGGTGACCAGGACGGTGAGGACCGCGGCCAGCCACACCGGCAGGCCGCGCCGACGCAGCCGGCCGGTGAGCGGGGCGACGGTCACCACCAGCATCAGGCCGAGGAAGACCGGTCCGATCAGACCGGCCACCCAGCGCAGCCCGGCCACCACGACGACCAGGCAGGCGAAGCCGAGCAGGACGAGGACACCGCGGGGCAGCACCGCGACCGGCGCCGGCGGCCGCAGCCGCGGGCCGGCCGGGCGCGTGTCAGGCGCGGATCTCACGGCCGTGCGCCGCGACCGCGTAGATGCAGAGCACGTCCAGGGCGATCACGATGGAGCACCAGAACGGATAGGCCGGCAGCATGATCATGTTGGTGAAGGCACTGACCACCCCGATCATGATCGCGATGATCCGCGCCCACATCCGGCCGTAGAGCACGCCGATGCCGGTCAGCACGCTGATCGTGCCGAGGATCAGCTGCGCCCAGGCCCAGAAGGTGAAGTTCAGCGGGATGGCCAGGGCGTCCGCGGTGGCCTGGGCCAGGTCGTCGCGGGCCAGCATCACCACCCCCTCCAGCACCTCGAAGCCGCCGGTCAGCAGCAGGGTGACGCCGGCGAACAGCACCATGCCCACCCACGGCGACGGCGGCGGGCTGGTGCGCTGGTAGTCGTAGCGGCTCATCGGCTCTCTCCCACCGAGGTCAGGCAGACCACCTGGACACCGGAGCGGTCCAGGCGGGTCAGCAGACGTTCCAGGTCGTGCTCGGAGAGCCGGCCACGGATCGTGCTCTGCCGGGGCATGGTGCGGATCCGCAGGTCGCCCAGGGTCCGCCGGAGCAGTGGCCCGAGGAATCCCCGGACCCGGATCTCGTATCGCTCGCGCATGGTCCGACCCTGGTCGCGCCGCGCGGCCCGGGCATCGTCCGCCGCGGGTGAACGCCCCGGACGGATCGAGAGAAGTCATTCGCCGGTGATGAGGATGGCCGCGCCGGGCCGTGGCTGACTTGGCCTCACCAAGCGGAAGGAGCACGTCATGGCAACACTGGTCGCCATCGGGTACCCCGACGAGACCACGGCGACGGCGGCGTCGCTGGAGGCGAACCGGCTGGCCAAGGACCTGATCATCCAGCCGGACGCGATCGCCACGATCATCCGGGACCGGGAGGGCAAGTTCCACGTCTCGACCAACCATCACGCGGTGGGCGGCGGCGCTACCTGGGGCATGTTCTGGGGTCTGCTGTTCGGGATGCTGTTCTTCATCCCGGTTCTGGGCATGGCGGTCGGCGCCGGTCTGGGCGCCCTCACCGGCAAGCTCGCCAAGGGCGCGATCAACAAGGAGTTCCAGGAGCGGATCCGCGACGAGCTGCAGCCGGGCACGTCCGCGCTGTTCCTGGTGGTCGAGTCGGTCACCCCGGACAAGGCGGTGGAGGCGCTGAGCCACTACGGCGGCACGGTGCTCAAGTCGTCGCTGCCGAAGGAGACCGAGGAGGAGCTCCAGGAGGCGCTGCACGGGGGCGCCCAGCGGTAGGTCGCGGGACCCGAGCGAAACGCCGTCCGGATACTGTCCGGGCGGCGTTTCATCCGTTCCGGGGGACGTCCGCTGACCTGGGCATGTTCAGCCTGACGGCATGGACGCAACCGAGCATGCCGAACAGCGGCGCCTCACCGACGCCGACAGCGGAGCCGTCGACTGGCGACGCTGGGGGCCCTATCTCAGCGAACGGCAGTGGGGCACGGTCCGGGAGGATTACAGCCCGGGCGGGGACGCGTGGGACTACCTGAGTCACGATCAGGCGCGGTCCCGGGCGTATCGATGGGGCGAGGACGGGATCGCCGGGTTCAGCGACGACCACCAGCGGCTCTGCCTGGCGGTCGCGCTGTGGAACGGGCGGGATCCGATCCTCAAGGAGCGCTTCTTCGGCCTGACCAACGCCGAGGGCAACCACGGCGAGGACGTCAAGGAGTACTACTTCTACACCGACGCCACGCCGACCCACTCGTATCTGAAGATGGTCTACAAGTATCCGCAGCACGAGTTCCCGTACACCGGGCTGGTCGAGGGCAACCGGGCGCGCGGGCGCGGCGAGTTCGAGTACGAGCTGCTCGACACCGGGATCTTCGCCGAGGACCGGTACTTCGACGTGGTCGTCGAGTACGCGAAGGCCGGGCCGGAGGAGATCCTGACCCGGGTGACCGTGCACAACCGCGGGCCGGAGGAGGCGGTGCTGCACGTGCTGCCGACGGTGTGGTTCCGGGCGACCGCGGATCAGGGGTTGCTGGTCCGCGACGGCGGCGCGGTCCGCGCCGAGCAGGGCTCGCTCGGCCAACGCTGGTGGACCTGCCTGGGCGACCCGACGGTGCTGTTCACCGACAACGCCGACGGGCGCAAGGACGCCATCGGCCGCTGGCTCATCCAGGGCGAGAAGGAGGCGGTCAACCCCGGCGAGGCGGGGAGCAAGGCCGCCGCGGTGGTCACGGTGACGGTGCCACCGGGGGGCTCCCACGTCGTACGGGCGATGCTCTCCGATCGTCCGTCCACCGGGAGTGACCAGGATTCCCGGAGCTTCGACGAGGTCGTCGAGGCGCGCCGCGCCGAGGCCGACGAGTTCTACCGTAACCTGTTCGCGCCCGCCCTCGGGGAGCCGGAGCGGCAGGTGGCCCGGCAGGCGCTGGCCGGGATGATCTGGTCCAAGCAGTACTTCGGCTACGACGTCGAGCAGTGGCTGATCGAGCACGGCCGGGATCCGCTGGACGCGCCCGGCATCCGCAACGGCGAGTGGTTCCACCTGGACGCCCACGACATCATCTCGATGCCGGACACCTGGGAGTACCCCTGGTTCGCGGCGTGGGATCTGGCCTTCCAGGCGGTGGCGTTCAGCGTCGTCGACCTGAACTTCGCCAAGAGCCAGCTGGACCTGCTGCTGAGCCGGCGCTATCTGCATCCCAACGGCCAGATTCCGGCGTACGAGTGGAATTTCAGCGACGTGAATCCGCCGGTGCACGCCTGGGCCTGCTACCTGGTCAACGAGCTGCAGAAGGCGCGGACCGGGCAGGGTGACCACGACTGGCTGGAACGGGCCTTCCACAAGCTGGCCAAGAATTTCACCTGGTGGGTGAACCGCAAGGACGTCGACGGGCGCAACGTGTTCCAGGGCGGCTTCCTGGGCCTGGACAACATCGGCGTCTTCGACCGCAGTGCCCCGCTGCCCACCGGCGGCCACCTGGATCAGGCCGACGGCACCGCGTGGATGGCGCTGTACTGCCAGAACATGTTGCAGATCGCCCTGGAGCTGGCCGGGCGCGACCCGGTCTACCTGGAGCAGGCGCAGACCTACTTCGAGCACTTCGCCTACATCGCGGCCGGCAGCCGGTCGATGTGGGACGAGGAGGACGGGTTCTACTACGACCTGCTGCGGATGCCCGACGGCTCGTCGCGGACGCTGCGGGTCCGGTCGATGGTGGGACTGCTGCCGCTGGCCGCGACGACCGTCTTCGACCGGACGCTGATCGATCGGCATCCCGAGGTGCTGGCCGACGCGCAGGAGTTCCTGGCCCGGCATGAGACGCTGCGGCTCAGTGACGGGCCCGGCCGGCTGCTGGCCCTGTTCGACGCCGACCGGCTGCGCCGGGTCCTGGCCCGGATGCTGGACGAGAACGAGTTCCTCAGCCCGTACGGGCTGCGGGCGCTGTCGAAGTTCCACGAGGCGCACCCGTTCGAGTTCCGCGTCGGCGACCAGGTGTTCAGCGTCTCCTACCAGCCGGCCGAGTCGGACAGCGGGATGTTCGGCGGCAACTCGAACTGGCGGGGACCGATCTGGTTCCCGGTGAACGCGCTGGTGATCCGCGCGCTGCTGAACCTGTACGTCGGATACGGCGACGAGTTCACCGTGGAGTGCCCCACCGGCTCCGGGCAGCAGATGACCCTGTTCGAGGTGGCCCGGGAGCTGTCCGCGCGGCTCACCCGGATCTTCCTGCCCGGCGAGGACGGTGCGCGGCCGTGCTACGGCGGCCAAACGATCTTCGCGACGGAGCACTGGCGAGACCTGATCCTGTTCTCCGAGTACTTCCACGGCGACAACGGGGCCGGTCTGGGCGCCGCCCACCAGACCGGCTGGACCGGGCTGGTCGCCGTGTTCCCCAACCTGTTCGCCGGTCTGACCGGCCAGGATCTGCTGGCCGGCGGGATGGCCGGCGTGTTCCGGAAGTTCTCCGGGGAGGGTGCGGCGCCGCGATGAATCCGGTGATCTACGAGATCGACACCTGGCCCTGGCTGGCCGGCCTGGGCCGCACCCTGGGTGACGTCCCGGACGAGGTGTGGGATCAGGTGTGCGTGCCCGGGCTCGACGCCGTCTGGCTGATGGGGGTGTGGGAGCGCAGCCCGGCCGGACTCGAGGTGGCCCGCACCAACCGGGAACTGCAGGAGTCCTTCCGGGAGGCGCTGCCCGACCTGGCCGGGTCGGACGTGGTCGGCTCGCCGTACTGCGTGCGCCGCTACCGGGTGGATGACCGGCTGGGCGGCCCGGCGGGCCTGGCCGCGGCCCGTGCGCAGCTGCGCCGGCGCGGGCTGAGGCTGTTCCTGGACTACGTGCCCAACCACGTCGCCCCGGACCATCCGGCGGTGACCGCGCACCCCGACTGGTTCGTGCACATGGACGGGGCGATCGCCAACGGCCGGGACCCGTACTTCCCGCCCTGGCCGGATGTGATGCAGCTGAACGCGTTCGCGCCGGGGATGCGGGCGGCCACGGTGGCCGCGCTCTCCTCGATCGCCGAGCAGTGCGACGGCATCCGGTGCGACATGGCGATGCTGCTGATCAACGAGATCTTCGCGCGGACCTGGGGGGAGCACGTCGGCCCGCCGCCGGAGCGGGAGTTCTGGCCGGAGGTGATCGCGGCGCTGCGCGACCGGCATCCGGATGTCACCCTGGTCGCCGAGGCCTACTGGGACACCGAGTGGACGCTGCAGCAGCAGGGTTTCGACCACTGTTACGACAAGCGGCTCTACGACCGGCTGGTGCACGAGGACGCCGCGTCGATCCGCAAGCATCTGAGCGCCGGGCTGGACTACCAGAACCGGCTGATCCGGTTCCTGGAGAACCACGACGAGCCGCGGGCCGCCGCGACCTTCCCGGACGGGCGGGGGCGGGCCGCCGCGGTGGTGGTCGCGACGCTGCCCGGGGCGACGCTCTGGCACGACGGGCAGTTCGAGGGACGGCGTACCCACTTGCCGGTCTTTCTGGCCAGATATCCGAATGAGGAGTTTAATCTAGAACTGCGCGACTTCTACACACGTGTGGTAGGTGCGGCCGCACCGCTGCGACACGGCCGGTGGCGGCTGCTCGAGACCGGGGCCCCGGATCTGCTGGCCTGGGCCTGGGAAGCGGCCATCGTGGTGGTGAACTTCGCCGATCACTGGTCGCAGGGCTGGGTGACCCTCCCGGAACCGGGCCGGGCGTGGCGGCTCGTCGACCGGCTGGACGGCCGGGTGTTCGACCGGGAGGGCGACGCGCTCTTCGTCGATCTGCCGCCCTGGGGAACGCATGTTCTAGCCGTGAAGTGACGGGACCAGCGCGGACGGTCACGGATTATCCGATCCGGACGATGCGCGTCGATGCCGGCCCCCGGGAGTCTGGACGAGGAGATCGAACGGGGTCGGCCTCGGAGGTAGAACAGACGTGTCCATTGACCTGATCGCGGATTCACCCGGTATATCTGAGCACGACGCGGACGGTTCCCTACTCGCCTCGAAGTTCACGGTCCCGGCCGCGCCGCCGTTCATGGTGGCCCGGCCGGGACTGCTGGACCGGGTGAGTGACGGCGTCCGCGGCCCGGTGACACTGGTCACCGGGCTGGCCGGCAGCGGGAAGACGCAGCTGCTGGCCTCCTGGGCGCGGTCGCGCGCCGTGCCCTGGCCGATCGGCTGGGTCACCTGCGAGAACGGGGACGAGCCGGCGACCACCTTCTGGTCGTACGTCCTGGAGGGACTGCGCCGCGCCGGGGTGCCGGCTCCGGAACCGGCCGTGCCCGGCGCCGCGGCGAGCCGGGCGGTGCTCGCCCGGCTCGCCGCCGTGATCGACCAGCAGCCCACCCCGGTGGTGCTGATCCTGGACGGCGCCGCCCAGCTGCCCGGCCGGGACTGGGCGGCCGGCCTGGAGTTCCTGCTCGCCCACGCGCCGGGGTTGCGGGTGGTCCTCGCGGGCCGGTGGGACCCGCCGCTGCCGCTGTACCGCTACCGCCTGGCCGGGCAGTTGCGCGAGGTGCGCGGCGCCGACCTGGCGTTCACCGCCGAGGAGACGGCCCGGCTGATGGAGCTGCACGGCGTGCCGCTGGCCGGGCCGGACCTGACCGCGCTGGTCGAGCACACCGAGGGGTGGGCGGCCGGGATCCGGCTCTGCGCCTGCGCGATGCAGGGCAGCGCCGACGTCACCCGGATGGTCGCCACCATCTCCGGCGACGAGTCGACCATCGCCGAGTACTTCATCGGGGAGGTGCTGCGTACCCAGCCGCCGGCGATCCGCCGGTTCCTGCTGGAGACCAGCGTGCTGGACACCTTCTCCGCGGACCTGGCCGCCACGGTCACCGCCCGGCCCGACGCGGCCCGGCTGCTCGCCGCGCTGACCCGGGAGAACGCCTTCATCCAGCCGGTCGGCGACGGCACCGACCTGTACCGCTACCACCGGCTCTTCGCCGAACTGTTGCGCGCCCAGCTGACCTGGCTCGAACCGGACCAGGTGACGGTGCTGCACCAGCGGGCCGCGGGCTGGCTGTCGCGCAACGGACGGCTCGCCGACGCGGTCGGGCACGCGGTCGAGGCCGGCGACTGGGGCGCCGCGGCGGCCCTGGTGATCGAGGACTTCGCCATCGGCCGGTTGATCGTGGAAGGCACCGCCGGGCGGCTCGGAGGACTGCTCGCCGCGCTGCCCGAGAACCTCGACCTGCCCGAGGTGGTGATGGTGCGGGCCGCGCTGGCCTGGGGCGACGCCCGGCTGGACGCCGCGCGTGAGCTGTTCGCGCTGGCCGGCAACCTGCTCGCGACCCGGGGCGGCGACTGCGGGGAGGGCATGACCCTGAGCAGCTTCGTGATGCAACTGCTGCTGCTGGCCGGCGGCCCGGACCCGGAGCGGGTGGCCGAACTCGCCCCGGTCGCGACCGCGTTCCTGGCCGTGGCGCCGATCCGCAAACTGGCCCGGCACCCGGAGCTGCGGGCCGTGCTGCTGGCCGCCGAGGGGACCGCGAGCAGCGCCGCCGGCGACGTGACCGGCGCGGTCGAGGTGCTGACCGACGCGGTGGCCGCCGTCCCGCCCGGCGACGAGGCACTCAAGGTGGACTGCCTGCGACTGCTCGCGGTGCTGGAGGCGCACCGCGGCCGGCTGGGCCGAGCCGAGAACGCCGCACGACAGGCCGTCGACCTGGCCGGGCAGTGCGGGCTGCCGGCCGGGCGCCGGCCGATCGCCGCCCAGGTGGCCCTGGCCTGGGTGGCCCTGGAACGCTTCGACATCGAGGCCGCCGACCGGCACCTGCGCGGTGCCGGCGCCGGCACCGATCCGGTGGCGGCCGCGGCGTACGCCGTGGTCCGGTCCCGGCGCCTGCAGGTCCGCGGCGAGCTGCGCAGCGCGCTGAACGTGCTGACCCCGGTCCCCGGCGCGCCGGCCTGGCTGCGCCGGGAGATCGAGCTGGGTCGCGCCCGGCTGCTGCTGGGCGCGGGCCGGCTGGACGACGCGGCCGCGGTGCTGGCCGACTGCCCGCAGCCGTCCCCGGACGTCGCGGTGGTGCAGGCCGCGCTGGCCCTGGCCCGCGGCGAATCCGACCGGGCGCACGAGGTGGCCCGCACGGTCGCCGACGCCGCAGGGGTGACGGCGCCGGTGGCCCTGGACGCCTGGCTGCTGCTGGCGATGCTGGCGGCCAGTTCGGACGACGAGACCGGCGCGCGGGAGGCGCTGCGCCGGGCGTTGCGGGTGGCCGGCCCGGAGAACGTCCGGCGGCCGATCCACCAGGTCTGGGGGACGCTGCGCCGGGTGCTGCGCGACGACGAGAAGCTCGCCGCGGTCGGCGGGCCGCAGCCGGGCTCGGCGGTCGCCGAGCCGGTGCTGGTGGAGGCGCTGAGCAAGCGGGAGCTGGACGTGCTGCGCGGGATGGCCGAGATGCTGCCGACCGAGGAGATCGCCGCCTCGATGTACGTCTCGGTGAACACCGTCAAGACGCACGTCCGCAGCATCCTGCGCAAGCTCTCCGCGTCCCGGCGCAACGAGGCGGTGCGCCGGGCGCGGGCCCTCAATCTGCTTTAGCCCTGGGTACGCCGGACATCCCGGCCGTGCACGGCGAGGGCGAAGATGACCAGCACCTCGGTGCAGATCAGGATGGTGCACCACAGCGGGGCGGCGGCCAGGAACATGAAGTGCACCAGGGCGCCGAGGAAGGCGATCAGGATCCCGATGATCCGGCCCCAGAGCCTGCCGAGGAGCACCCCGGCCCCGCCGGCCAGGGCGATCAGGCCGAGCAGCAGGTGCCCCCAGCCCCACACCCGGTAGTCCGTCTCGATCAGCAGGCCGTCCGGGCTGACCAGATGGAACTCCTGATGATGGAGGGCCACCGCGCCCTCGGTGACCTGGAAGACGCCGAGGGCGATCAGCATGATGCCGGCGAACGCGACCACTCCGGTCCAGTCCGTGGCGGGCGGGGCCGGGGAGTCGGCGCCGGCGGGACGTTCACTCGCGTAACTGTTCGACATGACGTTCAGCAGACCGCCGGGGGCTGCTGGACGCCTCCCGCGCTGCGGATGAAGTGGCGGACGGGCTGCCGCTCGCCACGCCAAACCTGCAACTTGCACGGTTAAATGCTCGGTACATGTAAATACGGGGGGTTGCTGTTCCGGCACCCGCCGTGATTGCGTGGTCGGGTGGCGAGGGTCGATGAGTTACCGAAGGTGACCAAGTAACTCGTGTGATAGGGGGTGATCTGCGCGAAGGTTCACTCTTCAAGCTACGCAGCGTGATGTGTACCTTTTGCCAGAATATCTCACAGCTGGGGGCCAGATGCGGGACCAGATGCGGGCAGGCCCAGGCTCCGCGCCACCGGCCCAGGTGGCGCGTCCCCGCCCGCCGCAGGGGTTGATCTGGCGTCCCCGGCTCGCCGAGACGCTGGACCGGGGAACGCGACAGGCGGTGACATTGATCTGCGCCGGACCGGGCTGGGGCAAGACCGCGCTGGCGTCCGCCTGGGCCGGCGCCCGCGCGGTCAGCGGACCGATCGCCTGGCTCACCTGCGCGGCCGACCACAACGACCCGTACACCTTCTGGTCCGACCTGCTGCTGGCCCTGCGCACGTCGGGCGCGGTCCGCCCGGGCCAGTCCGTCCCGCAGCGCGGCCCGGTCGTGCCCGCCGAGGGGCCCGACTTCCTGCGCCGGCTCGGCTCCGGTCTCGCCGCCCTGCCCGGCCCGGTCGTGGTCGTCCTCGACGACCTGCAGGAGATCACCGACCAGCGGATCCTGGTGGGACTCAGCGGCCTGCTGCGTCATCCCCCCGACCGGCTGCGCCTGGTGCTGATCAGCCGCACCGACCCGGACCTGTCGCTGCACCGGCTGCGCACGGCCGGCGAGCTCACCGAGATCCGGGCCCGCGACCTCGCCTTCGGGGTCGAGGAGGCGGCCGAGCTGCTGGCCGCGCGCGGCCGCCGGCTGTCCGCGGTGGACCTCGCCGCCCTGGTCCGCGCCACCGAGGGCTGGGGTGCCGGCCTGCGCCTGGCGATGGACGCGCCGGCCGGGGTCGGCCCGGACGAGGCGTCGGCCGACTACCTGGTCCGCGAGGTGCTGGCGGCGCAGCCGACGCCGGTCCGGGACTTCCTGCTGGGCACCAGCGTGCCCGACCGGATCAACGGCAGCCTCGCCGAGGCGGTCACCGGGCGCCCCGGTGAGCAGTTGCTGGCCCGGCTGGAACGGGCCAACCTGTTCATCGAGCGGGTCGGCGGCCACGGCTGGTACCGCTACCACCGGCAGTTCCGGGCCGCGCTGCGCGGGCAGCTCGCCCGCGAGTGCGAGGACGTGGCGGCCCGGGTGCACCTGCTGGCCGCCCAGTGGCACGCCGGGCGGGACAACCCGCTCGCCGCGCTGCACCACGCGGCGGCCGCCGGGGACTGGCAACTGGTCACCCGGCTGCTCGTCGACCACGGGCTGGCGCTGTTCGTCTCGCCGGACCGGGTGGAGCTGATCGACCTGATGCGGCGCATCCCGCTGGCCCGGCTCCCGGAGACCGCCGAATCCACCCTGTGCCTGGTCATGCTGCGGTACGGCCTGGGCGACCTCAGTGGCCTTGCGCGCGGGATCGACCGGGTCCGGGAACTGCTGCGCGAGCGCGGCCACGGCGGCCGCGAGCTGATCGCGACGGTGCTCGACCTGTTCGAGGCGGCCCTGGTGATCCGCTGGCGCGGCGACATGCCGCGGCTGGTCACCACGACCACCGGGGTGCTCACCGATCTGGCCCGGCTGCACCGCGACGAGGCCCCGGCAGTCCTGCGGTACCGGGCGATGGCCCTGCTCAACAAGGGCATCGGCCTGCTCTGGACGAACCGGCTGGACCACGCGGACCGCTATCTGTGGGCCGCCGCGACCGGGGCCCGCGCGGCCGGCATCCCGCTGGTCGAGGTCAACGCCCTGGGACATCTGGCCCTGCTCGCCCTGATCCAGGGCTCGCTGCGGGAGGCCGGCGAGCATGCCGACGCCGCGCTCGGGGTGGCCCGCCGGATCGACGCGGAGGACCGGTTCTCGGTCACCCCGGCGTACGTGGTGCGGGCCTCCCTCGACCTGTGGCAGGGTGCCGAACCGGAAGCCGAGGAGGCGCTGCGCCGGGCCCTGCACTCCTCCGGGGAGCAGCCGGAGACGGCGATGACCGTGCTGATGGCGGTGTTCCGGGCCTACCTGCTGATCGACCGGGGTGAGCCGCGGACCGCCCGCACCGTGCTGGCGACCCTGGCCGCGGAGGCCGGCCCGGCCCTGCGGGCCCCGATGCTCGACCGGATCGTCGAGCTGGCCCACAGCGAGGTCGACCTGGCACTCGGCGATCCACGCCCGGTGCTCACCCGCTATGCCCACCGGGACGGCCTCTACCCGCCGGAGCAGCTGCTGCTCGCGCACGCCCGTCAGCTGACCGGGCGGACCGCCGAGGCCGAGGAACTGCTGGCCCTGCTGCGCGACGGGCCGGACCGGGTCGCCGCGGTCTCCGCGTGGCTGCTCACCGCGCTGGCCGCCGACGCGCAGGGCCGCGGCCAGCGGGCCGGCGAGGCGCTCGGCCAGGCGCTGGCCGCGGCCGAACCGATCGGCATCCGCCGCCCGTTCCGCCGCTTCGACAACGCCCGGGTGCTCGCCCTCGCCGAACGGCAGCAGTGGCTGACCGAGCCGCGCGGCCGCGTCGGCGAGGGGGTGCTCGCCGAGATCACCGGGGAGATCCCGATCGGTACGCCGCCGACGGCCGGCCCGCTCAGCGAACGCGAGATCGACGTGCTGCAGTACCTGCCGACCGTGCTGACCGCCGGGGAGATCGCCGAGAACCTCGGCATCTCGGTGAACACGGTCAAGGCGCACATGCGCTCGATCTACCGCAAGCTGGGTGCCGGTCGCCGCCGCGAGGCCGTGGTCATCGCCCGTCAACTGGGGCTGCTCTGACCATCCCGCCGGCCACCGCGGCCAGCAGCAGACAGAACGCGAGCACGTACAACCAGCCGAGGTAGGTGAACGCCAGCCCGATCGTGCCGTAGCGGTCGGTGCTGGACTGCAACGCCCGCGGCAGATACACCACCCCGGCGGCGCGCACCACGATCATCAGCAGTCCGAACACGACCGCGCCGGCCAGCAGCGGCCGGCGCGGGGCCGCGGCGCCCAGCAGCAACCAGGGCAGCAGTACGGCCAGCCCGATGTCGGTGACCAGGGTGAACAGCACCCCGGACACGTGCGGCGCGGGCAGCCGCGCGGCGACCCGACCGAGGAGCCGGGCGACCAGCAGGACGGCGACCAGCGCCAGCACCGTCCCGACCTGCCGCCCGGTCGCGGCCGGCCCGGCCGGGGTCTGGGCCACCTGCCACACCGCCCGGTAACTGCGGACCAGGGCCCGGCTCAGCCCGGTCGCCGACAGGATCACGATCAGGCAGCCGACCACGCCGAACGCGTTGCTGCGGCTGCCGCTGAGCGCCTGCTGCACCAGCCGCTCACTGCCCGACGGCAGGTGCAGCAGATCGGTCAGCCGGGCCCGGTAGGCCGGCCCGAGCAGCGCCAGCAGCATGATCAGTAACGGGAAGATCGAGGTGAACGACTGCGCGGCCAGGGTCATCGCCCGATCGAAGATCTGCACCCGGATCAACTCGGCGAACCCGCGCATCGCCACCGTGCCGACCCGGCTGCCCAGGATCAGCGCGGCCCGCGCCCGCCACCGGCGCGGCAGGCGCTCCGGCAGACCGCTGAACTCCGGCATCCCGCTCACCTCCGCCGCTCACGGTCCGCTCCCCGGTCACCGCGCGCGCCACTCGCGGCGGGTGAAACCGATTGCCGCGTACGCGTCGTCGCGCTCGCACCGCGCCTCACCCCGGCCGGATCGCAAGCTCATCCCGCCGGGGTGAGCCCGTCAGGGACGGCGCGCGATGACGATGACCGGCATCGACTGGATGAAGGAGCCGCGATGTGCCGATGGCTTGCGTACTCGGGCACGCCGATCCGCCTGGAAGAGCTGCTCTACAAACCACGGTTCTCCCTGATCGACCAGAGCCGGCACGCCCGCCTCGGGGTGGAGACCACCAACGGCGACGGCTTCGGGGTCGGCTGGTATCCGGTGGACGGGCCGGCCGAGCCGGCCCTGCTGCGCGGCGTGGGCCCGGCGTGGAGCGACGCCAACCTGCGCGAGGTGGCCGGGTCGACGACCTCGCCGCTGTTCCTGGCGCACATCCGGGCCAGCACCGGCACCGCCGTGCAGCAGACCAACTGCCACCCGTTCCGGCACGAGAACTGGCTCTGGGCGCACAACGGGTCGATCCGCGAGTTCGGCCGGCTCAAGCGGGATCTGGTGCTCGCCGTCGACCCGCGGTTGTACCCGGCGCTGGCCGGATCCACCGACTCCGAGGTGATGTTCCACCTGGCGCTCACCTTCGGGTTGCGGGACCGGCCGGTCGCCGCGGTGGAACGGATGGCCGGGCTGGTCGAGGCGGTCGGGCGGGCGCACGGGGTGGACGACCCGCTGCAGATGACCGTGGCCACCACCGACGGTGACCGGTTCTGGTGCTTCCGCTACTCCAGCGAGGGGCACAGCCGGTCGCTGTTCTACAGCACCGCGATGACCGCGCTGCAACAGCTGCATCCCGAGGTGAAGGCGCTGCGCGGGCTTTCCGGGGAGACCCGGCTGGTGGTCTCCGAGCCGCTCGGCGAGCTGACCGGGGCGTGGCAGGAGGTGCCCGAGGCGTCGTACGGCGTGATCCAGAAGGGCGCCGACGAACTGGGCCGCTTCGAACCGGCCGCGCCGTGAACCGGACCCTCGGGCTGCCCCAGGCGACCGCGCTGATCCTCGGCACCATCATCGGGGTCGGCATCTTCAACCTGCCGTACTCGCTGGCCGGGATCGGCCCGATCAGCATCCTGGCGATGGTGCTGACCACGGTCGGGGCGCTGGCGCTCGCGGTGATGTTCGCGGCGCTGTCCCGGCGGCTGCCGGCCGACGGGGGACCGTACGCGTACGCCCGCGCGGCGTTCGGCAACACCGTCGGCTTCGTCAACGCCTGGTCGTACTGGATCACCGCCTGGGCCGGGAACGCGGCCATCGTCACCGGCTGGGTCTTCTACGTCGAGCATTTCGTCAACAAGGACGGCAAGACCCTCTGGTCGATCGTGATCGCCCTGGTCGGCCTCTGGATCCCGGCACTGATCAACCTCACCGGCGTGAAGAACATGGGCGCGGTCCAGCTGTGGACCACGGTCATCAAGTTCATCCCGCTGGTGAACATGTCGACCGCGGGGCTGTTCTTCATCAGCACCGCCAACTACCACCCGGCCAACCTCACCGGCGGCGGCGACGGGAAGGCGATCGGCAGCGCCATGGCCATCTGCCTGTTCAGCTACCTCGGCGTGGAGTGCGCCGCGGTGGCCGCCGCCAAGGTGCGCGACCCCGCGAAGAACGTGCCCAAGGCCACCGTGCTCGGCACGCTCGGCGCCGCCGTCGTCTACCTGCTGTCGATGATCGCGGTGTTCGGGATCGTGCCGGCCGGCACGCTCGCCGACGACAAGGCGTCCTACTCGGCGGCCGCGAACCTGATGGCCGGCGGCGGCACCTGGGCCGGCGACCTGACCGCGCTCGCCGTGATCGTCTCCGGGTTCGGGGCGCTCAACGGCTGGACCATGATCTGCGCCGAGATGCCGCTCGCCGCGGCCCGGGACGGCGTCTTCCCGGCACTGTTCGGCCGGCTGTCGAAACGCGGCGTGCCGGCCGCCGGGATCCTGTCCTCGACGATCCTGGGCAGTCTGGCCATGACGGTCAGCTACATGGGGGCGAGCGGGGCGACCGTCTTCAACACCCTGGTCCTGATGACCGGCATCACCGCCGCCATCCCGTACGCGTTCTCCGCACTCGCCCAGCTCAGATGGCGGGTCAGGGGCCGGCTCACCCGGGACGCGGTGATCGCCGTACTGGCCCTGATCTTCGCCATCCTGTTCGTCTGGTATTCCCGCAACACCGGCCAGGACCACTGGTACGTGGTCTGGGGCCCGTTCCTGATGGCCGGCGCCGCGTTCCTGCTCGGCGTGCCGGTCTATCTCGCCGTCCGCCGACACATGACCGCGCCACCGCCCGTCCCCGCCCACGAGTGACCCGGGAGACCCCATGCCATTCCACGTCGACTCCGAGACCGGCCGGCTGCGGCAGGTGATCCTGCACCGCCCCGGCGTCGAACTCAGCCGGCTCACCCCGGACAACGTCAAGGACCTGCTCTTCGACGACATCCTGTGGGCGCGCCGGGCCCGCGAGGAGCACGACGCGTTCGCCGAGGTGCTGCGCGAGCGCGGGATCAAGGTGCACTACTTCGCCGAGTTGCTCGCCGACGTGCTGGACATCCCGCACGCCCGCTCCTGGATCCTGGACCGGATCATCACCGAGAACACCGTCGGGCCGACCCTGACCGGGCCGCTGCGCCGGCTCGCCGACCAGGCCGAGAGCGGTCGGCTCGCCGACTACCTGATCGGCGGGGTGCTCAAACAGGAACTCGCCGGCTTCACCGTGAACAGTCTGCGCTGGGAACTGATGAGCGCCGACGACTTCGTGCTCACCCCGCTGCCCAACCACCTGTTCCAGCGGGACAACTCGGCCTGGATCTACGGCGGGGTCAGCGTCAACCCGATGGCGATGGCGGCCCGGCACCGCGAATCGGTGCACAGCTCGGCCATCTACCGTTTCCACCCGATGTTCACCCTCGCCGACTTCGATTTCTGGTACGGCGGTGACGATCGGGTGCACCAGCCGGCCACCCTGGAGGGCGGCGACATCCACGTGCTCGGCAACGGCGCCGTCATGATCGGCCTGGGCGAGCGGTCCACCGCGATGGGCGTGGAGAACCTGGCCCATGCGCTGTTCACGGCCGGCGCCGCGACCAGGGTGATCGCCATCGAACTGCCGCACTCGCACGCCATGATGCACCTCGACACGGTGATGACCATGATCGACCGGGACACCTTCGTGATGTACCCGTACCTGCAGGAGGCGCTGCGGTCCTGGACCGTGCGGCCCGGCGACGACGAGGACGGCCTCGACGTCACCCGCAACGACGACCTGTTCGCCACCATCGCCGAGACCCTGGGCATCGACAAGATCCAGGTGCTGGAGACCACCGAGGACATCCGGGCCGCCCAGCGCGAGCAGTGGGACGACGGGAACAACTTCCTGGCCGTCGAGCCCGGGGTGATCGTCGGTTACGAGCGCAACGTCACCACCAACACCTTCCTGCGCCGGCACGGCGTCGAGGTGATCACCATCGCCGGCGGGGAGCTCGGCCGGGGCCGCGGCGGGCCCCGCTGCATGACCTGCCCGATCGAACGCGACGCCGTCTAGCCCTCAGGGGGATACCGATCATGTCCGTGAACCTTCGCAACCGCAGCTTCCTCAAGGAACTCGACTTCACCCCGGACGAATGGCGCTTCCTGCTGCGGCTCGCCGCCCAGCTCAAGGCCGCCAAGTACAGCGGCACCGAGGTGCCCCGGCTGACCGGGAGGAACATCGCGGTGATCTTCGAGAAGACCTCCACCCGGACCCGCTGCGCCTTCGAGGTGGCGGCCCACGACCAGGGCGCGCACGTCACCTTCCTGGACCCGGTCAGCACCCAGCTCGGCCACAAGGAGTCGGTCAAGGACACGGCCCGGGTGCTCGGCCGTTTCTACGACGCCCTGGAGTACCGCGGGTTCGGCCAGGACAGCGTGGAGACCCTGGCCCGGCACGCCGGCGTGCCGGTGTGGAACGGCCTGACCGACGAGTGGCACCCCACCCAGACGCTGTGCGACCTGCTCACCATGCGCGAGCACACGGTCAAGCACGACAACGAGGTGGCGTTCGCGTTCCTCGGCGACGCGCACAACAACATGGGCAACTCGCTGCTGATCGCCGGCGCCATGATGGGCATGGACGTGCGCATGGTCGCCCCCGAGTCCCGGTGGAACCCGGAGGAGGTGATCAAGGCGGCCCGGGCGATCGCCGAGACCACCGGCGCCCGGATCACGCACACCGCGGACGCCGCCGAAGGCGTGCACGGCGCCGACTTCCTCTACACCGACGTGTGGCTGTCGATGGGCGAACCGAAGGACGCCTGGGACGAGCGGATCCGCCTGCTGCGGCCGTACCAGGTGAACAGCGAACTGCTGCGGGCCGCCCGGAACCCGGCCGTCAAGGTGATGCACTGCCTGCCCGCCTTCCACGACCGGCGGACCAGGGTCGGCGAGGAGATCTTCGAGCACACCGGACTGGAAGCGCTGGAGATCACCGACGAGGTGTTCGAATCGCCCGCCTCCATCGTCTTCGACCAGGCCGAGAACCGGATGCACACGATCAAGGCGATCATGGTCGCCACGCTGGGAGCCTGATCGCGATGCGGATCGTCATCGCGATCGGCGGCAACGCGCTGCTGCACCGCGGGGACCGGCCGGACGCCGGGGTCCAGCGGGCCAACGCGGTCCGGGCGGTCGAGGCGCTGGCGCCACTGGCCGCCGAGCACGAGATCGTGATCACCCACGGCAACGGGCCGCAGGTCGGCATGCTCGCCCTGCAATCCGCGGCGGACCCCGGCCTGCGCGCGCCGTACCCGTTCGACGTGCTCGGCGCCCAGACCCAGGGCATGATCGGCTACTGGCTGCTGCAGGCGCTGCAGAACGCGCTGCCCGGCCGGCAGGTCGCCGCGATCCTCGACCAGACCCTGGTCTCGGCTGCCGACCCGGCCTTCGCCGCACCGACCAAATTCGTCGGACCGGTGTACGACGAGGACACCGCCCACCGCCTGGCCGCCGAACGCGGCTGGACGGTCGCCGCCGACGGCCCGAAGTGGCGGCGGGTGGTCCCGTCGCCCCAACCGCAGCGGATCGTCGAGACCCGGATCATCCGGCAGCTGCTGTTCGACGGGACCGTCGTGGTCTGCGCCGGAGGCGGCGGCATCCCGGTGATCCGGGACGACGACGGCCGGCTGCGCGGCGTCGAAGCCGTCGTCGACAAGGACCTGGCCACCTCGGTGCTCGCCGAGTCCCTCGACGCGGACGCGCTGCTGCTGCTCACCGACGTGCCGGCGGTGCAGCGCGGATTCGGCGGCCCGGCACCCGAACCGATCGGCCGGGCCACCCCGGGCGACCTGCGCCGGGAGGACTTCCCGGCCGGGTCGATGGGACCCAAGGTGGAGGCGGTGTGCCGGTTCGTCGAACTGACCGGCGACCTGGCCGCGATCGGCGCCCTCGACGACGCGGCGGCGATCCTGGCCGGCAAGGCCGGCACCGTCGTCACCCCGGCCGGAGACTACGGCGGCCCGCACGACCTGCGCCCACCCCGGCGTCCGGGCCTGCCCTCCCGGTGAGCGCTGTCGCCGCGCTCACCCCGCCGGCCCGGCTCGGACCTCCTCCGGCCGGGCCGGCGCCCCGTCCCGTGGTCTGGTCCGCACCGCCGTCCCGCTTCGCGTCGTGCTGACCATCGCACACGTGTCCGACCTGCACCTCGGGGCGCACCACGACGCGGCGGTGCAGAGCCTGATCGCGGACGTCGCCGCGGTCCGGCCGGACCTCACGGTGGTGACCGGCGACTGGACCATGCGAGCCCGGCCGGTGGAGTTCGACCTGGCCAAGGAGCTGCTGAAACGGCTGCCGGAACCGGTGCTCAGCGTGCTCGGCAACCATGACCTGCCGCTGGCCGGCCCGCAGCGGCTGCTGCGCCCGTACGACCGCTATCGAACCTGGATCTGCGACGACCTGGACCCGGTCATCCACCTGGCCGGCCTGACCGCCGCCGGGGTCGCCTCGATGCCGCGGTGGCGGTGGAAGGACGGCCGGGTCACCCGGCAGCAGACCACGTCGCTGACGGCGGCCTTCGCCGCCGCGCCACCGGACGGGCTGCGGCTGATCGCCCTGCACCACCCGCCGACCGGCCGGAGACTGGTCGGCCGGTCCCGGCTGCTGACCGCGGCGCGGGAGGCCGGCGTGCACCTCGTCCTGGCCGGGCACACCCACATCCCGGAGGTGCGCCGGCTGGCCGGCGGGCCGGTGCTGATCACCGCGGGCACCTCGACCAGCCGGCGGACGCGGGGGACACCGCGCTCCTGGAGCCGGATCACCGTCGCCGGCGGCACGGTCACGGTGGTCGAACGCTACCCGTCCGGCGCCGGCTGGCACACCGGCCGCCTGACCACCGTCCCGGGTTCACCGGTCGCCTCCGGCGGGTGAACCCGGTTCGCCGCCGTGGTCGAGCTGATCGCGCATCTCGGCGATGTCGGCGGGCAACGGCTCGTTCAGCAGGGTGATCAGGTATCGCGCATCGACCAGGGACTGCTCTGCCCCGGGGTCACCGAGCTCCTGCTGCAGAACGCCCAGCACGAACAGGGCCCGCACGTAGTTCCCGGTCACCGGCGGCCGCGGCGTGTTCGCGGGTGGGTCCGGCATCGACCCCCTGCTGCGCGCCGGCGAAGGCCGACGTCCGCGCCAGCCTCGCCTCGGCGTCGGCGCGCTGCGGCAGGCACAGCGGCGCCACCGCGGCCAGGCGCTGGTAGATCTCGAAGGACCGGGCGGCGTCGACGGCGGCCGCCGCGAAGTCGCCGAGCGACTCGTGGATGCCGGCGCGGTTGTAGAGCTGACCGGCCAACACCCAGTGCGCCTGGGCATCGGCGGGGTGTGCCGCGACGATCGCTTCCACGACCGCGACGGCCCGGCCGGCATGAGCCAACGCCTCATCCGGCCGGCCGGCGGCGTGCGCTCGGGCCGCCATCCCGGCCAGGTCGTTGGCCTGCCGTTCGAGGTCGTGTCGGCTCTGCTGCATGCGGCACATCGTAGGACCCGAAATCCAGGCGACCCCGCTCCGCCGGCCTGGCCACGATCGCTGCCGGGCACCGTTCACGCCGTGACCACAGGAGGCAGGGAACCCCTTGAGCTGGTCGATGCTGATCTTCCGATACCACTGGACCCACGCCCACGATGTCCACCAGGACTCGTTCATGGAGACTCGGTCTAGTCCACCCACCACCAGCCGTCACCGAGCGCCCGCACCGGCCGGCCGGTATCCCCGGCAGCGGTGCCGACCATGGTGTCCGGCCCGGGCGATGACGGGAAGTAGGCGAAACCTCCGCCGCTCTCGGCTCTCCAGTCTGCCCAGACCGGAAGGTAGAGAGCCCCATCACGAACATGTGCCTGCCCATCGATGGACAGGTACCGCAGCCGCCATGGCAATTCGCTGTCCGACACCAACCGGCCGGCCTGATATTCGGCGGCCAACTCACCCAGCTCCCCACGGTGCAACCGGAACTGGCTGTCGGTGTAGACCGGCCGCCAATCCGTGCTGACCACCCCGACCCCGGAGAGAACCGCGACCACCAGACACGCCACCGCCCAGCCATACGCCCTGTCCCGACACGAGGCCAGCATCGCCAGGGCAGAGGTCGCAACCACCCCGACCCAGCATCCGCCGATGACCAGCCAGCCGAACAGCGACAACACACCGAACAGCGGCATCGCCAGGTAATAGGTGCTCGCCACCACCAACCATCCCACCGCAACGGCGGAGAGCAGTCGACCGTGCCGCCGTGGCCGAGGCGCACTACGAATCATGATCATGACAACAGGCTGCCAAGCCCCGCGTACACGAACCAGACCGCCGACCGACCCGCTACGAAATCTACACAGGCGCCCGGCGTTCATAACGCGGTGAACGTTCGCGGTCACACTGGCCGCACCGCCGTGGCCGCGCCGGTCGCGGTGTCCGGCTGCGGACGGTGGTGCGCGCGGTGGCGACTCCGTGCCGGCGTGGACCGGGCGCGCCGGTCAGTGCAGCAGGGCCTTGAGCACCACCATGGAGACACCGAAGGCGCCGGCGACCATGGTGGAGACGATCCGTTCGAGGTAGGTGAGGCGGCCGCCGGAACCGATGCTCCAGCCGGCCAGGCAGAGCAGCAGCGTGCTGCAGGACAGCGAGATGATCTCGGCGTTCAGCAGGGCGGCGCCGGAGGCGCGGATGGTGATCAGGACCAGCAGGGGGAGCAGCGAGGCGGTGACCAGCTCCCAGCCGCTGGTCAGGTGCTCGCGGACGACGTGCCAGGTGGGCCGGTGTCCCTCGTGGATGCGTTCGGCGACGATCCGGGCGTAGCGTTCCGCGACCCAGTACACGGTGAGCGTCGCCAGGACGGCCAGGACCTCCCGCCAGGCGGCGACGCCGTGGGCGGTGACCAGCACCGCGGCGCCCACGATGATGCCGTAGATGCCGGCGGCGGTGGCCTCCTCGGTCTTGTGGGTCAGGCGGATCCGCGGGCGCGTCATGGGGGCAGCCTCGCCGACCCCGGCACCGCCGGCCCTCACCCTGCCGGGGTGATTCGGTCCCGTCCGCCGCGATCGGATGCTGAGGGTCCGCTGCGGCAGGAGGGCAGACCTAACCATGATCGGCAGGCGGAGGCGCAGCGATCTGCGCCGCATCTCGGACCGGCTGGAGAGCCTGTTGGTGTTCCTGCTGGTGCTCACGTTCCTCGGCGGGGCACCGCTGCTGGCCCGGTGGGCCGGCGGGGCCAGCTACCGCTCCGTCCAGCAGGCCGCGGAATGGGAGCGGACCCACCTGTCCCAGGTGGACGCGGTGCTGACCGAGAACCCGAGCCCCGGCGGGGACAGCGCCACGGCGGCCGCCGCCAACGCCCGGTGGAAGGCGCCGGACGGCACCGCGCACACCGGCCTGGTGCAGCCCGACTCCGGGTTGCGTGCCGGGGACCGGATCAGGATCTGGATCGACGACACCGGCGCGCAGCATCTGCCGCCGGCCGACCGGGACCCGGTCGGTCAGGCCGTGCTGGTCGGCATCGCGACGACGCTGTGCCTGGCCGCCGGCCTGACCGGGATCCACCGGATCGCCCGCGGCGTCCTCGATCGGCGCAGGGATCGGGCCTGGACCCGGGACTGGCTCCGGGTCGGCCCGGTGTGGAGCCGCGACAGCGGCCGATACTGAGAGGCAGTCCCATGGTGGATACCACCGCGCGAGCGCTGAGACGGGCGTTGATCCCGTTCGCGCTGGCCCAGTTCATCTGCAGTTTCGCCGGCTCGAACATGAACGTGATGATCAACGACATCAGCGCGGACCTCGGCACCACGGTCGCCGGGGTGCAGCTGGCGATCACCATCTTCCTGCTGGTGATGGCCGCGCTGATGATCCCCGGCGGCAAGCTCACCGACCGGATCGGCCGCAAACGCTGCCTGACCGTCGGCCTGCTGGTGTACGCGGTCGGTGCACTGCTCAGCGCCGCGGCCCCCGGCCTGGGCGTGCTGATCCTCGGCAACTCCCTGCTGGAGGGCGTCGGCACGGCGATGCTGATCCCGCCGGTCTACATCCTGACCACCCTGCTGTTCACCGACGTCACCTCGCGGGCCAAGGCGTTCGGCGCGATCAGCGCCATGGGCGGGATCGGCGCCGCGACCGGTCCGCTGATCGGCGGCTTCCTCACCACCGCATTCAGCTGGCGGGTGGCGTTCCTGTTTCAGACCGCGGTGGTGCTGCTGATCGCGGTGCTCAGCCGTCGCTGGGTGCACGACCCGCTGCCGGCCGACCCGACGCGCCCGACCGACCTGGGCGGCGCGGTGCTCTCCGCGCTCGGCCTGGTCCTGGTCGTGTCCGGGATCCTGGCCGCGGACGACAACGTCGCGGTGATGATCGCCCTGCTGGTCGCCGGGGCGGGCGTGCTCCTCTGGTTCTTCGCCTCGATGCGGGCCAAGGAACGCACCGGGCGGCCGGCGCTGTTGTCGATGACGCTGTTCCGCAACCGCACCTCGAACCTCGGCATGGTCACCCAGTCGGCCCAGTGGCTGATGTTGATGGGGACCTCGTTCGTGGTCTCGGCGTACCTGCAGGTGGTCCGCGGCTACAACGCGATCGAGACCGGGGTGGTGTTCACCGCGACCACGGCCGGGCTGCTGCTGTCCTCGCTGGCCGCGGAACGGTTCGCGAAGCGGCGGGCGCAGCGCACGCTGATCGTCGCCGGCTTCCTGATCACCATGGCCGGCGTGGTCCTGCTGCTCACCCTGGTGTACGCGTCGAAGTCGGTCGCGATGTTCGTACCCGGCCTGTTCGTGATCGGTTTCGGGCTGGGCGGCATGCTCACCCCGTCGGTCAACGTGGTCCAGTCCAGCTTCGGCGAGGACCTGCAGGGCGAGATCTCCGGCCTGTCGCGCAGCGTGTCCAACCTGGGCTCGGCACTGGGCGGCGCGGTCGCCGGGACGATCCTGGTGGCCGAGCTCGGCTCCCGGCCGGGCACCGGGTACGCGGCCGCGATGATCGCGGTCGCGGTGGCCGGCCTCATCGGTCTGGCCGCCGCCTGGTTCCTTCCGCGGACAGCCGCTCCTGCTCCCGCTTGAGCAGCGCGACCGCCCGCAGGTCGGCCGGCGACGGGTGGCCGCGGTCCATGGCTCGCGGCCACAGCCGCCCCCACCGGACCGCGGCCACCTCCGCCGCGCCGACCAGCGCGTTGCTCACCACGTACAACAGGGTGAAGATGCCGGCGACGGTGGCGAAGCCGCCGTAGACCGGCCCGGCGCCGCGGATCAGCCGGGGTAGCACCGCCGCACCCAGCTGCAGGGTCAGGGTCACCGCGGCGGCGCCGATCAGCGCGCCCGGCCACAGCGCGCGCAGCGGCGCCGGCCGGTCCAGCAGCAGCCGGGCGATCAGCCACAGCGCGCCGAAGGCGACGACGAACGCGCCGGCCGGCGGCAGCGACGCGGTGGCCACCACCGCGCTCAGCAGGACCACCAGGCCGGCCAGCACCCGCAGACAGCGGGAGAGCACGCCGGACCGCTCGCGGTACGGCACGGCGGCCAGATGGTTGAGCGTCTGATACACCGACAGCAGCACCCCGGCGGCCGTGTAGGCCAGCCCGCACAGGCCGGCCACCAACGCCACGGCCGAGGTGGGCAGGTGCGCCACCGCCTGCTCGACGTCGGCGCGCAGCGGCTCGGGCACGAAGGCCCCGATCGTGCGGCTCCGCAGCCCCGGCCGGTTCACCAGGACCCGGGAGATCAGGTCGACGGCGAGCAGCAGCACCGGGAACAGGCTGAGGAACCCGTAGTAGGTGATCAGCGCGGCCTCCCGGGGGCCGCCGTCGTCCAGATACTTGCGCAGCACCGCGTGGCCGAACCCGGCCACGCGGTGCCTGCGCTGCCATGCGTCGAGACGGCCGATCACGACCCGTACGCGCCGGCCATCTCGCCGCCGTGCGCCGCGACCGCCCAGGTGATCAGCGCGGCCAGCCCGATCCCGATCACCGACCACGCCGGGTGGACCGCCACGAACGCGAAGTTGACCAGCGCGGCCAGGGTGGCCAGCACGACCGCGACCACCCGGGCCCAGGTCCGGCCGCGGATCAGGCCGACCCCGGTGGGGACGGCCAGCCCGCCGAGCACCAGGTGGATCCCGGCCAGCGCGGTCAGCGGCACGCCGAGCAGCTGGTCGGCGCGCTCCCCGGCCAGGACCTCCGGGCGCAGCAGGGCGACCAGCCCGACGGTCAGGTGCAGGGTGCCCAGCATGACCAGCAGGACGCCGCCCACCAGCACCCAGACCACCCAGCCGGTCGCCCGGCTCTGTTCGACCTCCATGACGGCCGTCCCCTCAGCAGGTCGAGAGCATGGTGTCGTGCAGCCGGTTCGCGTCGTCACGCACGCCGCTGACCGAGGTGCGCACCACGGAGAGGTTGGCCACCGTCGGATCGGCCCTGGCCGTCCGCAGATCGGCCCCGAGCTGCTCCACCGATGCCTTCAACGCCTCGCCGTCCGCACCGAACTGCGCCTTGGCGTCCGCGAAGAACTGGGTGAGCTCGGTTTTCAACTGGATCAGGTACGGCCGCAGGGCGGACAACCCGTTCGCCGAGACGTTCACCTCACGGATGTGGCCGACGGTCTGCTGCACCGCCGCCCAGCTGTTGCAGACCGGCGGCTTCGCGGCCTCCGCGGGGGAGACGCAGCCGGTCAGGCCGGCCAGGAGCGGGATGACGACCAGGATGCGCTTCATGGCCGTCAGCGTCCCGCGGCGGGCCCGGGCCGGTCCTCACCCGCGCCGGATGAGGCGCGAGCCGGGCCGCCGATTCGAGGATCGGACTTCAGAACCAGGCGACAACGAAGGAGTGACAGATGGCCATCGGACCCGTGCAGCTGATCGTGCTGGGCTTCCGGCATCCGGACTTCCACGGCGAGGTGATCGCCGAGCTGGAACGGCTGCGGCAGAGCGACACCGTCCGGGTGATCGACGCGCTCGCCGTCTACAAGGACGCCGGGGGTGAGGTGGAGGTCGAGCACCTGAGCAACCTGACCCGGGAGGAGGCGATCGAGCTGGGCAGCAAGATCGGCGCGCTGATCGGGCTGGGCATCGAGGGCGAGGCCGGGATGGAGGCCGGTGCCGCGCTGGGTGCCGCGGCGGCCGACGCCGAGGGCCGGGTCGCGGTCTTCGACGACGGCCGGGCCTGGGACGTGCTCGCCGAGATCCCGGACGACAGCGCGGCCGCGCTGATCCTGATCGAGCACCACTGGGCGGTGCCGCTGCGGGACGCGATCGCGCGGGCCGGCGGCTTCCGGATCGCCGACGGGTTCATCAGCCCGTTCGACCTGATCGGGATCGGCCTGCTCAACGCCGAGGAGGCCAAGGAGTTGCACGACCTGGAGACCGCCGGAGCCTGAAAGGGGGATCGACCATGTTCGGATCACGCCGAGTAGCCCGCCGTACCGGCCGCCGCACCGCCCGCCGCGTCACGCGGCGAGTGGTTCGCCGCTGACCGCGGCCCCGTCCAGCGCCTGCGTCACCCGGCCGAACGCCAGGTGGCGCAGGCGCCGCCAGTCCAGCTGCGGGGGCGGAACCGGCACCCCGGGGCGCTGCCGTGGCACCCGGACCCGCAGCGCGCCCGGCACGGTCACACAGCGCACCGGCGGCGCGAAGGTCAGCGCCTCACCGTCCACCCCGACCGGAATCTCCGGCAGATCCGCGTCGACGACCGCGTCCCGCGTGGTGCGGACCACCACCCGCCGTCGGCCGGCGGCCAGCACACCCAGCTCCGCCCGGTCCAGCCGGGGACGCTGACCACTGTCCAGCCGGTAGGCGTTGTTGCTGATCAGCACGGCGTGCGGACCGTCCAGGGTGGCGCCGTCCACGGTCAGCCGCAGGGGCGAGCGTCCGGTCAGCGCGTCCGGCAGCAGGTCGAGCGCGGTGCCCACCTTCGCATCGCGGTAGCGCGGACTGTGCACCACCGTGGCGTACGCCCCGAACGAGGCGTTGTTGACGAACGTCCGGTCACCGATGCGCCCCAGGTCCACCCGGACCTCCTCGCCGTCGGTGAGCGCGTCCAGGCCGGCCGCCGGATCCGTCAGGTCCAGGCCGAGGTCGAGGGCGAAATGGTTGCGGGTGCCCGCGGAGATCACCAGGAACGGAACGCCGTGCTCGGCGGCCACCCCGGCGACCAGCGCCTGGGTGCCGTCCCCACCGGCCACCCCGAGCAGGTCGGCGCCGTCGCGCACGGCCCGGCGCGCCACCTCGGCCACGTCCACCGTGGAACCGTCCAGCAGGAACACCTCGGCGCCGAGCGCCCGGGCCCGCTCGGCGAGCCGGAACCGGCCCACCTTGCCGCCGCCCGAGCGTGGATTCATGATCAGGTACGGGTGGCGGGGCGCCGCCGTGCGCTCGGTCACCGGCTCCGGCACGGGCACCGCCAGGGCCCGCCGGGCGGCGGCGATCGCGGCCCACCAGAGCAGGCCGAACACGACCACCACCCCGACCAGCCGGGCCCGGGCGAACAGCACGGCGACCACCACCGGGGCGAGCACCGCCAGGCACCCGGCGGCCCAGCGCGCCACGCCGCGATGGCTGAGAAACCACCACGCGGCCAGCAGCATGACCGCGCCGCCGGCCACGCCGGTCAGCAGCAGGGCGAGACTGCCGCCGATCCCGGCGACCGCGAGCACCAGCACGACGGCGGCGGCCGCCGCGACGAACGCGAGCAGGGCCATGAGGCCTCCTTAGGTCGGCCCCAGCCTGCCGGGCGCTCCGGTCCGGCGGCCTCACTCCCGCGGGATGAGGTGCCACCACCGGCGTGCGGACAGAGTCGGCACCGAGCCGCGGCCCGTCCGGCGACCGCGGGCAGCGAGAGGAGGGACCGTGCCGACATCGGGCGGTAGACCACTGCGGCATCCGGCCGAGATGCCGTTCTACGTGTTCATGGTGGTGCTCAACCTGATCATCATCTGGCTGATCGTGCAGGCCGCGGTCACCCTGCCCTACCTGCCGGACCGGCTGGCCGGGACCGGCTGGGCCACCACGGTGCGCAGCGCCTTCATCGGCCTGCTCCTGCTGGTGCCGGTGTTGGTGATCATCCGGGAGACGCAGCGCGCCTCGGTCCGCGGCACCGCCGTCGAGCTCAGCCCGCACCAGTACGGCGAGCTGTACAAGACCGCCGACGACTTCGCGCACCGGCTCGGGCTGCCCCGCCGCCCGACGATCTACCTGGCCAACGGCAACGGGACGCTGAACGCCTTCGCGGCCCAGGCCACCGGGCACGACTACGTGGTGCTCTCCAACGAGCTGTTCGCCAACCTGCAGCAGAACAACCGGGAGGGACTGCGGTTCATCCTCGGCCACGAGCTCGGCCACATCCGGCTGCACCACGTCTCGCTCTGGTACCAGCTGTCGGTCGCCTATTCGGAGAGGATCCCGGTGCTCGGCCCGACCCTGTCCCGGCTGCGCGAGTACTCCTGCGACCGGCACGGCGCGCACCTGTGCCCGGCCGGCGCGTCCGGGCTGGTGCTGCTCGCCTCCGGGCGGCACACCGAACACACCACCGACGTGCAGCAGTTGCTGCGGCAGGGGCGGGCGCTGCGCGGCTTCTGGGTGGAGCTGGCCCAGCTGCCGCAGTCACACCCGTACACCGTGCGCCGGATCGAACGACTGTTCCGGCTCGGCCTGCTGCACGGCACCGACTAGGAGGAGACGGCGATGCCGGACGTGACCTATCAGGTGCGGGTCTCCGGGGTGATCCCGGACGAGCTGCTGGCCGAACTGCGCGACCTCACGGTCAGTGTGGAGCCGCCGGAGACGGTGCTGCACGGCAACCTCCCGGACCAGTCCGCGGTGGTCGGGTTGATCTCCCGGATTCACGGGCTCGGGCTGCGGCTCATCGAGGTCCGCCGCCTGCCGGTGGACGACGGCCCGGCCGGATGAACGGGCGGCCCCGGACCCGGAGCCGGGGCTCATCCATCGGGGATGACGCGACAGGGCGGGAGGTCCGGTGACATGACCCTGCTGGTCCTGCTGGTGTTCCTCGTGCTGCTGGCCGCGGTCCGCCGGGAGCGGCGGACCCGGCGGGCGTTCGCCGAGGACGGCCCGGCATTCCGGTGCCGGGTCCGGTTCCGGCGGCGCTGGTCGCGGCGGATGTGGGCGTGCTGGGCCGGGGAGTTGCTGCTGATCCGGCGTGGGCCGGTGTTCGACCGGACGCTGCGGCTGCCGGTGCGGGTGCTGCCGCCGGGCGTGCACCGGCTGCCGGCCGGGACGGGCCGGCGGTGCGGGCCCGACCCGATCGTGGTGCGGCTGGTCGCCGCCGACGGCACGGTGTTCGCCGTGGTCGCGGCCGGCGCGGACCGCGTCGAACTGGTCGGCCCGTACCTGGCGGCGGCGTTCAGTGATCTGCCGCGGGCGCCGGTCCGGCGCCGCGAGATCTGATCTGGAGGGAAACGACATGTCCGAGACACAGCAGGAGACGGCGTACGCCGACGAGCAGCCGTACACCCCACCCGGAGCGACCCGGGAGCCCACCGCGTGGATCGGCGCGGTCGTCTTCGCCGGGGTGATGCTGATGCTCCTCGGTGGATTCCAGGCGATCGAGGGGATCGTCGCCCTGGTCCGCGACCAGTACTACCTGACCACCCGGTCCGGGCTGGTGCTCACCTTCGACTACACCGCCTGGGGCTGGACCCACCTGCTGCTCGGGGTGCTCGCGGTGCTCACCGGCATCGGCATCTTCCTGGGCCAGATGTGGGCCCGGGTGATCGGCATCATCGTCGCGGTGCTCAGCGCGTTCGCGAACATGATGTTCCTGCCCGCCTACCCGGTCTGGTGCACCATCATGATCGCCACCGACGTGCTGGTGATCTACGCCTTGGCCGCGCACGGCCGTGAGGTCCGATACCGCTAGGGGGCGCAGGTGTTCCGTCGTTCGGGCTGGCTCAGTCTGCTGGCCGGGGTGTTCGCCCTGGTGCTGGGCATCGTCGCGTTCGCCTGGCCGTCGGCCACCCTCCACGTGGTCGGCTTCCTGTTCGGCCTCAACCTGCTGATCCTCGGCGTGGTCCGGGTCGTGCAGTTCGTCCTCATCCCGGACGCGCCGGTCGCCGGCCGGGTCCTCGGCGTCATCTTCGGCGTCCTGGTCGGCCTGCTCGGCATCCTCTGCCTGCGCGACCTGGCCGGCTCGCTGAAGCTGCTGCTGGTCATCGTCGCCCTCGGCTGGATGCTGGACGGCCTGGCCGAGATCTTCACCTCGGTCGGCTCGGGCGGCGGCGGTGCCCGGATCGCCGTCGGCCTGTGTGTCGTGCTGGCCGCGGTCGCGCTGCTGGTCTGGCCCGGCCTGGGGCTGGCCACGTTCGTCTTCTTCGGGGCGACCACGCTCTGCTTCGTCGGCATCGCCGGCATCCTGATCGGCATCGCGGGCCTGCGGTCCCGCTCCGCCTGACCCCTGCGACCCGTCACCGGCCCGGCGCATCATCCGGATGCGCCGGGCCCGGCACGTCCGCCGCGGCCGTCAGAAGCGCCAGCATCTGCCGAAGCCGCGTGCGCCGGCGCGCCGCCATCAGAGGGTCGTCCAGCTGAGCCCGGAGCTCCTGCGCCGCCCAGTCGGCCGCGCCCGCGGCGATCATGTCGTCCACCAGGGTCACGTCGCTCGACAGGCTGTACTCCTGCCAGCGCATGAGGTGTGACCACACCTCCTGGGCCAGCTCCAACTCGGCGTAGGAGGCCAGCGCGGCGGCGATCTCCTTGCGATCGTCGATGGTCAGGTTCTGCCGGTGGATCGCCGCTTGGGCGGCGACCACGGCTGCCGGCTTCTCCCCGCATCGGACCAGGGTGATCAGTGCGTCCCGGAGCTCGACGCTGGACACATAAGGGTTGTGGGTGAGCTTGTCGGCCAGGTCGCGCAATGCCCGCTCGGCCGTTGGCGAGTCGTGTTCCTGCAGCGCGTCCAGCAGTCCGCCGAGCAGCGGAAAGTTGTTGGCGTCGCCTTCAACGATCTCCATGAGAGCCGGGATTCCGCGATCGTGGTCGACCTTCAGCAGCAGGCTTCCCGCGTCCCGATACCTGGTGCGAAGCCCTCGATCCTTGCACCGCAACGCGTTCTCCGCGAGTTCCCACGCCTCCGGGAGCGCGCCGACGTCATGCAACGCCTTGGCGACCCAGACACGGTCGAGAAAAATCAAGCGGCGGCCACCATCAGTCACCTTCATGATCTCAGGAACGGCTGCGATTCCTTCTACGGCCAGCCAGGCCCTGACGTAGAGGTCGGCGCCGAGGGGAATGCCGGAGACGGCGCGTTGACGTGCACGACCAGCGATTCGGTCATCGGGGACTACCTTTGCCGCAGCCTCCAGCAGGTCGCCGGAAGCCAGCCAAGATCCGTCCCTGGACCAGCGTTCCTCAAGCCGAAGCACGGCGGGAACCGCTTCAGACCCCCGTAGGTGCAAGTCAGTGGTGACCGCAGCGATTCCTGACGATGACGTGCCGGAATCGTCGGCGAGTATCTGCTCCACGATCGTCGCGGACGCCTCCCTTGCGCCCTCACGGCGAAGTAGATCGGCCAACGCTGCACGGCCCGTGTAGTCGGCGGCGGGCCGCGTTTGCGCGAACTCGATGACCTGCGGCAGCGCTGCCATGCCTTTCGCGTCGAACAGCGCTTCTGCGGCCTTCTTGAGGTCGTCTTGCCTGGCGAACGGATTGGACAACACCGAGCAGGCGAACCGCTCCGTGTCGTCCTGGAGCCCCAGCTTCTTGAGAACCTCCACCGCGTTCGCCCATTCCTCGGCGTCGGCGTCCGCTTCGGCGACCATCTGCTGGACCCGCTCGCGTATCTGCTCGACGATGGGCGCTCCCAGGCGTACCGCCATCGGCGCCATCCGGCGTAACGGGCGCCCGTAGCATGATGGGAGAACGTCGTTCAACGCCTCGGTGATCGCCGAGGGGCCGGCCAACTGCTCCAGTGCGACGATCGCCTCGACCCGGCGCCTGACCGGCAACGAGTCGAGCGAGGCGAGGCCCGCCAGTCTGCTCGACACCCACCGATAGTCGAAAAGACCGCCGAGCACCTGCACCGCCTCCAGCGCCCGGTCGGTGTCGTTCTCGTTGCGGATCAGCGCGTCCAACCGGGTCACCACGCGCTCGGCGGCCGGGTCGTCGACTCGCACGCCCTCCGCCAGGATGCGCCCGGCCAGCAACGTTCGTCGCGGGTCGTAGCGGGACAGCAGGACGTCGACGATGCGGTGGGCCTGATGGTCGGCCCGGGCCGCCCAGAGCCCGAAGACGAAGAGTGCGAAGGTGCGTTCGGCTTCGCCGATGCCTCGGCGGATCCATCCGTCGAGGGCCGCGAAGTCGGCGTCCAGCGTGCTCGCATGACTCTTGGCGGACAGATACTCGGCGAACGACTGGTGCAGGAACGCGAGTTCGCCGTCGGTGGCCACGAGCAGCCCGGTCGCGAGCAGCTCCTCCCACAGATGGGATTTCCACTGTTCCACTTCGGTGACGCTGTGCGGAGCATGGCGGCGAACCCACTCCTTGGCCGTCGACCACAGGGAAGTCTGGTCGCCGGTGCGGCTGAGGGCGAGGGCACCGATGATCGCGGTACGGTGCTTGTGGATCCACAGGACACACGTCAGTCGATCCGGATCGTTGGCATAGTGCCGGTGCAGCTGCGCCATGGTCTCCCGGCGCCCACCGTGGTCGTCCAGCAGGTAACCGCAGAACCGTTCGTAGAGGCTGATCCGGCTGGTCGGCAGGGGACGATCCGGATCTCTCACCGCGCTGACCCCGGCGATGGTCGCCAGCAGCGGATTGCGGACGAGCTCCTTGAGCCGGCCGTCGGAGGTCTCCCGAAGGAATCGATCGGCACGGTCCTCGGGATCGTCGAGCCGCTGGGAGCCGAACCAGCGCCGGGCGAACTGGTCGAGCTCCGCATGCCCGAACGGCTGGATGGCGAATCGGGCCACGTCGGCCGAGATCAGCGGCGACAGGTCGTCATCGGGCAGGGGCCGGGTCGTCACTACGAACCGGTAGTCACGTCCGGCCCGGGCGTGCTGCGCGATCGAGGTGATGATCTCGCGGCGCTGGCGGGCGTCCGGAATCTCGTCCAGCCCGTCCACCAGGATCAGCCAGCGGGCACCCTGAGCCCGTCGGGTGAAGATGGCCGGGTCGGGATCCTGCAGGAGGCTGCGTCCGAGACTCCGGCTGACCGCCTGGGCGAGCACCACGCTCCAGGAGCCCCCGACGTCCAGAGTCCGGGCCGCGATGCGCAGCGGGACGACCGGCTCGCCGAGCGGCAGCCCCGCGGCGCTCGTCTCCCGCAGCCACACCCGGGACAGGGTCCGGGCCAGGTAACTCGTCATGGTCGACTTGCCCGCACCGGCCTCACCGGTGACCAGGAGATGGTCGTGTCGCTCGATCGCCTCCAGCACGGACAGGGTTGTCTGGGCCTGCGACACCGGCGAGCGTTCGGCGGGCGTCCCCTCCCGGCTGACCGCCGGCTGCCGGTCCCGTTTGTCCTGTGAACGGATGTGCTGGCGGACATAGACGGTCGAGAGCGGCGGCTCGATCACGCCGAGCATCGAGTACGGCAGGCGGTCGACCGACATGCTCTGCGACTCCAGCAGATTGCGCAGTGCCAGCGACGGGAGTGGCAGGTCCGCCCACGAACAGAGGCGTCGCTCCTCGGCGCGCTCGGCGGCCAGCAGCTCCCGGTCGCGAGCTTCCTTGGCGCGCAGCCAGACGGCGCGCACATCGCCGGCATCGCGGCGCAGGGCGACCGCCAGCGACTGGGTGTTCTCCAGGGTCAGCAGACGAGTGGCGTTGAAGACCCCGTACACCGCGTTCTTCTCGAACATTCCGGTGGCGACGAACTCGTGCACGCTGCCGAAGCCCGCGTCGCCGAGAGCCTGCCGAAACCATGCGGCCAGCTCTTCGAGCTCGTCGTAGCGCTGCTGCTTGCCCTGCGAAGGCCGACCGCCCGCCATGAACCCGCTCCGATCGGTCCGAGTTTCCCGGAGTTTCCTCACTGTAGAGGGAAAGATGCCGCGTCCTCGAGAGTCGATGCAGTCGATACGCGGACGAGTGGAGCGGACCATGACGGAGATCCTGAGCATCGCGGCCGGTCACCCGTGGCCGGCGGCGATGATGATGTTGTCGGTCGGCCTGTCCGCCGTCCTGCGTCGATGGATCGACCACTTGACCGCGTGTCACCGGGAGGAGCAGGTGACCCGTCGGTTGTTCGTGGCCCTGCGCGACTCGTCGCGCCGCGACCGCCCGGCGATCGTCCGGGCGTGTGGTCCGGTCGGTGGTGGTGCCGGCCCGGGCCGGGTGCGGCGCGGCCGTCCGGGAAGGGCCGGCTAACCGGTGGGACCGGCCTCGTCGGGGACCGCGGGGCGCACCCCGCCGGGCCGGGCCGGGGCGGCCGGTGCCACCGGTGCGTCGTCGGCGGCAGGCGTCTCCTCCGGGAGGCGGCCCACCCGGGACAGTTCCCGCTCCAGCTCGGCGACCTGCCCGTCGGGCACCATCCGGCGGACGATCGTCACCGTGTTCAGCCGGCCGGCGAACAGCAGCCAGCCGCCCGGGGCGGTGACCACCCGGTCGAAGGCGTCCCAGGCGTACCAGACGACCGATGCCCGGGAACTGACCGTGATCCCCTCGTCGTCGAGCCGGTACGTCTGCGGCAGCATGGTGAACGCGGGCATCCGGTTCAGTGTCGCGCTGACCATCCGGGCGGCGGTGACCACGAAGAGCAGGCCGAAGTAGAGCAGCGCCAGCCCGGCGAGGACCGCGTGCGAGGCGAGCGCGAACACGCCGGCGCCGCCGACGGCGAAGCCGAACGCGGCGAGGGCGCGGACCGTGGGGCGCAGCCGTTGGGCGATCACCCAGCGCAGGTCGGCGCGGGTCGGGGTGAAGGTGAATGTCGATGGCATCGGGCAGCACGATAGCGGGCCGGGTGGAGACCCGGCCCGCTCGGTCACGGTTTTCGCTACTTGCGGTAGCGCTGCAGGAAGAGCGCCTCGGCGAGGGCGAGGTCGCCGATCTCGCCGGGTGCCACACTCTCGTTCGGTGCGTGGATGCGGGCGAGGGGTTCCTCCACCCCGATCAGCATGATCTCCGCGTCCGGGTACGCCCCGGCGAAGACGTTGCACAGCGGGATCGAGCCGCCCTGGCCGAGAGTGGTCATCTCGCGGCCGTACGCCTCGCGCATCGCCGTACTCAGCGCACGGTAGGCCGGGCCGCCGGTGCGGGCCTCGAACGGCTGGCCGAGTGCCTCCTTGGCGACCTCGACCCGGACCCCCCACGGTGCCGCCGCATGCAGGTGGGCGATGAGCGCGTCCTGCGCCTTGACCGGGTCGGTGCCGGGTGGCACCCGCAGGTTGAGCCGGGCCCGGGCGCGGGGCTGGATGGCGGCCGCCGAGCCGACCACCGGCGGGCAGTCGACGCCGAGCACGGTGACGGCCGGGCGGGCCCACAGCATGTCCGAGACTGATCCGTCGCCGAGCAGCCGTGCCTCGTCGATCAGGCCGGCGTCGGCGCGGAACCGGGCGGCCGGGTACGGCGCGCCGAGCCAGGTCTGCTCGTTCTCCAGGCCGGTGATCGTGGTGTTGCCGGCCGGGTCGCGCAGGGTGGCCAGCATCCGGATGAGCGCGGCGAGCGCGTCCGGCGCGGCGCCGCCGAACATTCCGGAGTGCAGCTCGCCGCCCAGCGCGGTGACCGTGACCACGACGTTGACCAGGCCGCGCAGGGTGATCGTGGCGGCCGGCACGCCGACCGCCGCGTTGCCGGTGTCGCAGACCAGGATGGCGTCGGCGCGCAGCAGGTCCGGGTGCCGTTCGACGAAATCCTCGAGGCCACCGGTGCCCTGCTCCTCGGATCCTTCGACGATCAACTTCAGATTGACCGGTACGTCGTCGCCCAGGGCCCGCAGTGCGGTCAGGTGCATGACGATGTTGCCCTTGCAGTCCGCGGCGCCGCGGCCGTACCAGCGGCCGCCGACCGGCGTGAGCTGGAACGGCGGGGTCCACCAGGCCTTCTCGTCGAGCGGCGGCTGCACGTCGTAGTGGGCGTAGAGCAGTACGGTCGGCGCGTCCGGCTCGGTGCCGCGGCGCTGCCCGTACACCGCCTTGCTGCCGTCGCTGGTCCGGTGCAGGGTCAGGTCGGTGAAACCGACCTGGGCGAAGTGGCGCGCCACCCAGTCCGCGGCCCGTTCGCATTCGGCCGGCGGGAACTGCCGCGGGTCGGCGACCGACCGGATCGCGACCAGGTCGGCCAGGTCGGCCCGGGCCCGGGGCATCAGCTCGTTGATGTGTGCTCGCAGGTCCACGGCTCACCCCTCCGCGGCGGTGAAGTCGTCGACGATCTGCTGGAACGTCTCGATGTACTCCGGGCAGTAGACCTTGATGATGGTCATCTGGCCCTGCAGCAGCCTGCTGTCCACGATCACCGGCCGCTGTCCGGGCCCGGCCGCGCCGTTGGTGATCATTCCGTAGAGGACGCCGCGGCGCAGGGCGGCGCCCGGCTCGTAGCAGATCGATCCGCCGTCGGTGCTGAGCACCCGGACGATCTGGTCGGTGGCCGGCACCCGCATCCCGGCGGCGGCCAGCTCGGTCTGCAGCTGCTGGGCCTTGGCGGTGGCCTCCTCGGTCACCTTCTTCCCTTGGTAGTTGACGACGCCGAAGCCGGCGAGCAGCAGCAGGAGCGCACCGATCAGGTAGTAGACCCAGCGGCTCACGGGGTGGCCTCCTTCCAGGACGGCTTGCGGAAGCGGTAGAACAGGTAGGGCACCAGCAGGCCGAGGCCGAGCGCGCCGCCGGCCACGATGGCCAGGTACACCCCGACACTGCCGCCGCCGAACTGCGACGACGGGACGAAGCCGATCAGCAGCGCGGCCAGTGAGGCGGCGAAACCGACGCCGCACAGCCCGGTGAGCATCGGCGCCCGGTACCCGCGCGGGTGGTCCGGCTGGTTGCGGCGCAGGCGTACCGCGGCCACGAACATCAGCAGGTACATGATCAGGTAGACCTGCGTGGTGATCACCGAGAAGATCCAGTACACGCTGGAGACGTCCGGGATGAACGCGTAGGCCAGTGCGATCACCGTGGTGACCAGGCCCTGGGTGACCAGGATGTTCTGCTGCACGCCCTGCTTGTTGAGCTTCTGCAGGAACGGCGGCAGGTAACCCTCCTTGCGGGAGATCAGCAGCAGGCCGCGGGACGGCCCGGCCAGCCAGGTGAGCATGCCGCCCAGCGACGCGGCCACCAGCATGACGCCCAGGATCGGGGTGAGCCACTGCGAGTCGAACGCGGCGAACACCGCGTCGAAGGCCTGCACCACGCCCGCGGTCAGCGACAGCTCGTCGGCCGGCACGATCCAGCTGATGGCCAGCGCCGGCAGGATGAAGATGAGCAGCACCAGAGCCATCGCCAGGAACATCGCCCGGGGGAACTCCCTACCGGGCTTGCGCAGCGAGGAGACGTGCACCGCGTTCATCTCCATGCCGGAGTACGACAGGAAGTTGTTGACGATCAGTACCAGGCTGGACAGGCCGGCCCAGGTCGGCAGCAGGTGATCGGCGGTCATCGGTGCGGCCGACTCGTTGCCCTGGCCCAGGAACGCGATGCCGAGGATGACCAGCAGTGCGCCCGGCACCAGCGTGCCGATGATCAGGCCGCCGCTGGCCAGCCCGGCGACGCCCTTGGTGCCGCGCGAGGAGACCCAGACGCCGGCCCAGTAACAGACCATGATCACGATGGCGGTCCACAGGCCGCTGCCGGCCAGCTCCGGATTGATCACGTAGGCCAGCGTGCTGGCCACGAACCCGAGCAGGCTGGGGTAGTAGAAGATGGTCATCGCGAACTGGCACCAGACCGCGAGGAAGCCCATCGGCTTGGACAGGCCCTGACTGACCCAGTTGTAGACGCCGCCCTCCCAGCCGGACGCGAGCTCGGCGGAGACCAGCGCGGTCGGCAGCAGGAAGACGATGGCCGGCACGAGGTAGAGGAAGATGCTGGCGAGGCCGTACACCGCCATGGTCGGCGACGGGCGCAGGCTCGCCACCGAACTGGTGGTCATCAGGGCCAGCGCGACCCAGGAGAGGTAGGAAACCGCGCGTGTGGACCTGGGCGGCGCTGCCGCCTGGTTGTCCGCCTCAGCGCTCACGTCGCCTCCCTTCGAGGAGAGCTGGTACCGGCGAGATGCCGTTGGGCGGAATCATCGGCAGGCCTGGATGTCGCTCGTCTCATCCCTGCGGAATGGTTGGCGCCCAGCCGCCCGCCGAACCAGGACGCGGCCAGCGCGGCCGTGAAGCCCAACAGCTCCAGCAGGAACACGCCCGGGGCGGTCGCGCGGTCTCCGGAGCGCACCCGGATCAGGGCGAGCACCGCGAAGAAGAACAGCACGCCCATGTCGGCCAGCAGGATCAGCACCCGGGGGCGGTCGAGCGCGGCCCCGAAGACGCCGCCGACCAGCGCGGCCAGGATGTTCCAGTAGGCCAGCGTGCCGATGATGGCCGGCGCGCCGAGCAGGGTGGCCAGATCCAGGATGAGTGCCACGGCGAGCAGCCCCAGCGGGAACATCAGCAACAGCGGTTGGACCGGATTGCGGCTCTGCATCCCTCCACGGTGCGAACCCTCAAGATCAAGATCGTCATCCCGTACGGATGAACCGGCCGGCCGCCGACCTGGTTCAGCTCGCCCTCGCCGGTCATCGCGCCACCGCCCGGAACAGCGGGTGCCCGCACAGCACGCCGAGCGCGATCGCCACCATCGAGGCGGCCGCGCCGACCAGGTCCTGCGCGCCGCGCACGGTGTCCTGCCCCAGATACTCGGTCACCCCGATCAGGGTGAGCACCCCGGGCACCAGCAGCCAGAACCCGGGCAGGAAGGAGACCAGCGCCGGCGGTCCGGTGGGCAGGCGCTCGACCGAATACGCGACCACGGTCAGCACCAGCGCGCCGACGAAGCCGCTCAGGTAGCCGCCGAGCAGCACGTTGCCCAGATACTGGCTGATCCATCCGCAGTAGAGCACCAGCAGCAGCCAGCCCAGCGACCGCCGCGGCCCGGCCAGCAGCAGATAGTTGCCGACCCCCACGACCAGCGGGCCCAGCCAGGGCGCCCACCAGCCGACCGTGTTCGCCACCACGTCGCTGGGCGCGGCCGGCGCCGGCACCCCGACCACGTGCGCGGCGCCGATGATCCCGAAGGCGAGCAGCAGCAGTTGCAGGCTGCCGGCGACCAGCCGGCTCGACCCGGTGACCATCTCGTACGCGGACAGCTCCACCACCCCCATGGTCAGCATCGCGCCGGGCAGGAAGGTCACCAGCGGGGCGACCATGGCGCGCAGGTCGGCGGCCGCCCAGCCGGTCCCGGCCAGCACGAAGGTCACCGCGGAGACGGTGAATGCGGCGACCACCGGCATGATCATCTGAGCGCTGGCCCACCGCGCGCCGGCCAGCCGCATCAGGCCGACAACCAGCCCGAAGAGCGCGGCCAGCAGGATGTCAGCCCAGGTCGGCGCCACGATCAGGCAGATGCCGCAGATCAGCACCGCATGTCCGGCGGTGCGGGTCACCACGCCGAACCGGGGTGGCATCCGGACCGCGGCGAGCACCTGCCCGATGCCCTCGGCCGGGGTCAGCTCGGCGCGACCGGCGGCGCGGAGAACGTCGTACACCATGGCTGTCTGGTCCAGCCGCAGCCCGCCGCGCAGCGCGCGGGTCGGCTCCAGCGTGGCCGGTTGCCCGGGTTCCAGCGACACCACCAGGTACGTCGGCAGGACACTGACCCGCGCCTGCGGCGAGCCGTAGGCCGCCGCGACGGTCAGCAGGTGCTCCTCGATCCGGTTGACCGCCTCCCCGGCGGCGGTCAGGGCGCTGCCCAGGTAGAGCAGGAACTGCCGCAGCTCGAGCTCGTCCATGCCGCGACGGTAGGTGGACCGGTCGGCCCGGCGATTCATCCGGCGCGAGCGATGCTCCGGCACCCCGCCGCCGGGAGGCTGACCCCATCACGACAGTGGGGAGCAGCCGATGGCGGCGACGGATTCACCGATGCGCACCGACCGCGCCGCGGGACTCGGCGTCCTGCTCGCGGCGTGCGTGTCCGCCCTGGTGGTGAACGCCAACACGTCGGCGGTGACGATCCTGCTCCCGGCGATCAGCCAGGACGTCGGCGCCCCGGTCACCACCCTGCAGTGGGCGGTCACCGGCTACATGCTGGTCGGCGCCGCGGTGATCGTCACCTCCGGCGCGCTCGGCGACGTCTTCGGCCGCCGTCGGATCTTCCTGGGCGGCCTGGTGCTGTTCGTGCTCTCCTGCGCGATGATCGCGCTGTCGTCGTCGGCGGCCGGGGTGATCGCCGGCCGGATGATCCAGGGTGCGGCCGGCTCGACCATCCTGGCCTGCGGGATGAGCCTGCTCTCGGTGGACTCGGCGGGCGCCGGGCAGATGCGGGCGATCACCCGGTGGGGCGCCGCGTCGGCGATCGGCGCGGCCATCGGGCCGCTGATCGGCGGCGTGCTGGTCGGTTCGACCGGCTGGCCGGGCCTGTTCTGGATCGACGCGGTGATCGCCGCGGTCTGCGTGCCGGTCACCTGGCTCACCGTCCGCGAATCCCGCGACCCGGACCGGCCCCGGGAGATCGACCTGCTCGGCACGGTCCTGGTCGCGGTCGCCCTGGTCCCGCTGGTGCTGGCGCTCAGCGAGGGCGGTAGCTGGGGCTGGTTCTCCTTCTCCACGATCGCCTGCCTGCTGCTGGCCGTGGCCGGTGCCGCCGGCTTCGTGCTCGCCGAACGGCATGCCACCGCGCCGCTGGTCGACCTGTCGCTGCTGCGCAACCCGGTACTGGTCGGCGCCACCCTGGCGATCCTGCTGGTGGCCGGCGTGATCAACGCGCTGATGTACCTGCTCAGTCTCTATTTCCAGAACCCGGACGGATTCGGGATGAGCGCCCTGCAAGCGGGGCTGGCCACGCTGCCCGCGGCGGCCGCGATGATCGCGATCACGCCGGTGATCACCCCGCTGGCGGTGCGGATCGGCCCGCGGTACGCCGTCGCGATCGGCTTCGGACTGGCCGCGATCGGCTGCGGGATCCTGGTGTTCACCAGGTCGTCCTGGGCGTACGGCGCGTTCGTCGTCCCGCTGATCGTGCTCGCCGCCGGCCTGGGCCTGGCGAACGGCCCGGCGTCCTCGGCGTCGACCAGCGCGGTCAGCCCCGACCAGGTCGGCCAGGCGTCCGGGATCTCCAACATGGCCCGGTACGTCGGCGGGTCGCTGGCCGTCGCCGCCGCGGCGACCGTGTCCAACGGGGTCGGCGACGGCCGCACCGCCACCGGCGCACCGCCCGCCGAGGCGCTGACCGCCGGCCTCGCCGGGGGCGCGCTGCTGCTGGCCCTGATGTCGGCCGCCGGCGTCGCGCTGGCGCTCCTGCTGCGCCGGCACCGGGCCGCACCGGTCGCCGCCGTGCACCTGGCCGCGGCCGCCGCGGCGACCAGCCACACCATCCCGACCCGACCCGCCGGAGGCGCCCGATGACCCCGTTCACCAGCAAGGACCACATCCAGCGGATGGAACGCGCGGTGGCGCAGGCCACCGGCGCCGGACTCACCGGGCTGCTGGTCACGCCCGGCCCGGACCTCACCTACTTCACCGGATACCGGCCGACCGCGATCACCGAACGGATGACCCTGCTGGTGCTGGACGCCGACCACGACCCGCACCTGATCGTGCCGGTCCTGGAACGTCCGGACACCGCCGGGGCGCCGGTCGCGGTCACCGACTGGGCGGACGGCGCCGACCCGTACGCGGTGGCCGGCCGGCTGCTCGACCCGGCCGGCCGGTACGCCGTCTCCGACTCGGCGTGGGCGCTGCACCTGCTCGGCCTGCAGCAGGCGTTGCCCGGCACGGCGTACGTGTCGATGACCGGGGCGCTGCCGATGCTGCGCGCCGTCAAGGACGCCGACGAGGTCGACCGGCTGGCCGGGGCCGCGGCGGCCGCCGACGCCGCGTACCGGGAGATCCTCGGCGTCCGGTTCGAGGGGCGCACCGAACGCGAGGTCGGCCGGGACCTGGCGTGGCTGCTGCGGGAGCACGGTCACTCGCAGGTCGACTTCACCGTGGTCGGCTCGGGCCCGAACGGTGCCGACCCGCACCACGAGATGGGCGACCGGGTCATCTGGCGCGGCGACATGGTGGTCCTCGACTTCGGCGGCCTCAAGGACGAGTACGGCTCGGACACCACCCGGACCGTCCACGTCGGCCCGCCCACCGCCGAGGAACGCGAGGTCCACGACCTGGTCCGGCTCGCGCAGCAGACGGCGTTCGAGGCGGTCCGGCCCGGCGTGCCGTGCCAGGAGATCGACCGGATGGCCCGGCGGGTGATCGACGAGGCGGGCTACGGCGAGCATTTCATCCACCGCACCGGCCACGGGATCGGGCTGACCACGCACGAACCGCCCTACCTGGTGGAGGGGGAGGAGCAGACGCTGGTGCCGGGAATGTGCTTCTCCATCGAACCCGGCGTCTATCTGCCCGGCCGCTTCGGCGTCCGGATCGAGGACATCGTCACGGTCACCGAGACCGGCGGGCGGCGCCTCAACACCACCAGCCACGACCTGCAGATCGTGGCCTGAAGACCGTCACTCCTTGATACGCCGCGGCCGATGGGGGTCGCCCGCGGCGTGCGGGGCGCCGGCCGCTGTCGCCATCGGTGCCGCGGCCGGCGCCCCGTCCCCACGCGCCCGCACGTTCCGCTTTCCTCATCGAGGAGCATGAAGATGAAGCACCGACCGGCCGCGGCGTTCGCGCTGGTGCCCCTGATCCTGGGCGGCCTGGCGGCGTGCGGCGGCGAGAACAGGCCGGAGAGCCTGCCGTCCACCCGCCCGACCGTCGAGTTCTCGGCGGAGCGGACCACCCGGTCGACGCCGACCGAGGAGAAGACCACCGAGGCCACCGACCCGACCCCGACGCGCACCCGGCCGACCGCTGACCAGCCGACCAGGGAGCCGACGGCGGAGCCGACCAGGGCACCGACGACCCAGGAAGCCACCAAGGAGCCCACCCCGGCGGCGACGTCCACCTCGGCCGCGGTCGCCCCGGTCGCCGACCAGGACGACGGCGGGCTCGGGCCGTGGGCCTGGCTGCTGCTGATCGGCCTGCTCACCGGGCTGGTCGGCCTGCTGCTGGTGAACCGGGACCGGCGGGTCGCCACCTGGGACGCCGAAGCCCGCGGCCTGGCCGGGGAGACCCGCGCCGTGCTGGGCGTGCGCCTGCCGCAACTGCTGACCGACCTCGACCCGGCCCGGCGCGGGTCGGCCTGGCCGCCGGTCCGCGACGACCTGACCGCCCTGGAGGCCCGCTGGACGGCGCTGCTCGAACGGGTGCCGGACGGCGAACGCCAGGCCTATGCCGGCCAGGTCGCCGGCATGCTGCGCGACCTGGTGAACGCGGTCGACGCGGAGAACGCGGCCCTGGCCACCGGACGCGACTGGCGGATGCTGCGCCCGCGGGTCGACGCCGTCATAGCGGCGCTGAGCGCGGCCCTCGACCCCGGCCCGGCCGCACCGGCGGCCGCGGCCGCCGCACCGGCGGCCCCGTCACCGGCGCCGGAACCGGCGACCCGGGAGACGTCGATCTACGGCGAACCGCTGGACGAGGACCCGGGCGACTACCCGCCGCCCCCGCCCCGCGCGCCCCGGCCCGGATACCGCCCGCCGGCCTCCACCGACTGATCCGGTCCACCGGCCACCTCCGGGTGAAACCGGGCACGCGCCGTTCCGCTGCGGGCGCACGGCGAGCGAACCTGGTCCGATGCTGTTCCTGCGCCACCCGCCGCGCACCGACGAGTGGTTCGCCCGCCGACGGGACCGGACCCTCGCCGACCTCCTCGATCAGGCGCTGGCCGAGCCGGAGTTCGCCGGATGGCTCGATGCCAGGGTCCCGGCGGATCGACTGCGTGCCGAGGTGTGCGCCCGCGCGGGTACGGATGTCTTCCCGATCGTGGCCGCGGAACAGCAGGCGTGGGAGCAGGCCACCATCCACCGCCTTCCCTCCGCGGTGTCCGAGCGGCAGTTGACCGGTCCGAGGTGGATCAACGGGATCGGCAAGGCGCTGATCGGGCTGTTGGCCGCGGTCTGGGCCGGGGTGCCGATCATCGCGGTGATCTGGGCTTTCCTCCTGGACGATCCGCGGGACGTACTGCGCGTCGTCGGCCTCATCGTCCTGATCAGTGGCGGGACGGGCGCCGTGTTCGGCATGTTCTTCGGACTGACGGACGCGGCCGCCGCCCGGCACGACGGAGAGTCCGGCAGAGGCCACATCCTGCCCATGGTCAGCCTCCAGAGTTTGATGCTGATCATGCTCGCGGTCTTCTTCGGCGGTGCCGGGTTCATCGGGGCGCACACCCGTGGTGGGTGGGGGTTCCTCGGATTCGGTCCCGTGGGCTTGCCGGTGTTCTGCCTGGTGCTCAGCATCGGCGTGGGCCTTCTCGGTCTCATGCTGACCGTGGGGGTCAGCCAGCCGAGCGATGCGGATCTGGACCTGCCGATCCGCGGGCCCGGCGGTGACGCCGAGCAGGCTTTCCAGAACTGGCGCCGCGAGTTGCGGGAACGGGCGCTGCTGCCCTTTCTGCGGAGCCGGATCAACGAGGCGGTCGCCGCACGGTATTCGCTGACCCTCGACATCCAGGGGGAAGCACCGGGGCTGCGCAGCCGCAGAGCCACCGAACACCACATCGTCACCCCGGCCGTCGAGCAACTGTTCGATCATCTGGAGCAGCTCGACGGTGCGAGCATCGCGCTCGCCGGTCCGCGCGGGACAGGGAAGACCATGCTGCTGCACGCCCTGCGCGACGGCCGTCATCACCATGGTGACGACCCCCGGGATCTGGTCGTGGTCGTCTCGGCTCCGGTCGAGTACGCGCCTCGGGACTTCGTCCTTCATCTCTGTCTGTCGATCTGCGACGTGGTAGGCGACTACTTCGCCGTACACGGACCAGGCCCGATCCTGCGTACCGCCCGGCGCCGGCGTGCCCAACTGCGCCACCTGCGATCCGACTCCCGGGAGCTTTCCGGTCGGGTCGGGCGATGGGGCGCCGAGCTGACCGGCAAAGTCGGCAGCAGCAGCCAGGCGCAGCCGTTCACGTATCCGGAACTGGTCGCCGCCCTGCATGAGCTGCTCGACGAGGTGGTGACGGCACTGCGGGGACTGCCGGGACCGCCGAAGCTCGTGATCGGGATCGACGAATTGGACCGGATCGGCTCGGGGGAGGGCGCCGAGCGGTTCCTCAACGACATCAAAGGCGTATTCGACACGCCGGGCTGCTACTTTCTGGTGTCGGTGTCGGAGGACGCGCTGCGCGCCTTCGACCTGGCCGGGCACGGGCTGCGCGACGTCTTCGACAGCACGTTCGACGAGATGGTCCGTGTGGAACACCTCGATTTCGTGCGGGCCGTCGAACTGCTCGGTCGGCGGGTGGTCGGACTGCCCGATCCGTTCGTGGCGCTGGCCTACTGCCTGTCCGGCGGCCTGCCGCGCCAGCTGATCCGGGTGGCCCGGGAGATGGCCCGGCACCGCGGGCACCTGACCGATGTGGCGCGGGCTCTGGTCAGCCGGCACCTGGAACGGATCCTGCAGGCGGGCGGCGCGGCCCGCGGCCCGATGTTCGCCTGGGCGGACAACCCACCGGCCGAGATGACCGAGACGGCGCTGCTCACCTACGCTCGGCTGGGACCTATCGGCGAGCCGCTGACCACGCACGTCGAGTTCCTGGCCACGGTGGTGGCGGTGTTCGACGGCTCGCTGGATGCCGGGCGGGCGAAACGGTCGGTGGCCTTCGAGGCGCTCGCCCGGGTGCGCCGTTACCTCGGGGTGGACGACGAGATCGCGGCCGGACTGCTGGCGCAGGCTCGGGCGGAGTGGGGCCTGGCGCGGCGGGACGGGGCTACCCCCGTACCCCGGCAATCGTGGTCGGAGCCACAGCGGTCAGCCGGCGCGTGATCTCCTCGGCCGGCATCGGCCTCGCGAAGTGGAAGCCCTGCACCTGGCGGTAGCCCAGCTCGAACAGCCGCCGCGCCTGCGCGGCCGTCTCCACGCCCTCGGCGACCGTGCGCAGCCCCATCGTGTCGGCCAGGGCGTGCAGCGCGACCGCGATCGCCTCCTGCTGCGGTGCCCCGCCGAGGCCGTCGACGAACGACTTGTCCACCTTGATCGCGTCGACCGGACAGGTGCGCAGCAGGCCGAGCGACGAGTGGCCGGTGCCGAAGTCGTCGAGGGCGATGCTGACGCCGAGCGCGGACAGCGCGCTGACGGTGGCCAGCGCGCGGCCGCCGGCGAAGACCGCGGTCTCGGTGATCTCGACGGTGAGACGGTGCGGCGGTACGCCGTGCCGGGCCAGGGCGAGCGCCACCACCTCGGGCAGGTTCGGGTCGAGCAGCTGGCGGGCCGAGACGTTGACGGCGACCGAGCGCAGCGTGTCCGCGCCGTGCTCGCGCAGCCAGGAGGCGGTCTGGGCGATCGCGGTGTCGATGATCCAGGCGCCGAGTTCGACGATCAGCCCGGTGTCTTCGGCGACCGGGATGAAGTCGGCCGGGGACACCGTGTGCCCGTCGCGCTGCCAGCGCACCAGCGATTCGACGCCGCTGAGCCGGCCGTCCGGAAGGTCGACGATCGGCTGGTAGAGCAGGTGGAACTCGCCGGCCGCCAGGGCTCGGCGCAGGTCGGCGGCGATGGTGGCGCGGCGGGTGAGGCGCTGTTCGAGCGAGGCGTCGTAGCGGACCACCCGGTCGCCGGCGCCGGCGGCCGCCTCGCGCAGTGCGATCCCGGCCTGCCGGTACAGGTCGGTGCCGCCCTCGGCGACCCCGATCGACACCTCGACCAGCACGTCGTGGCCGGCCGCGTCGAGCGGTTCGGCGCCGGCCGCGAGCAGCCGGGCCACGATGTCCGTCGGCCCGGGCAGCAGCAGACCGAACTCGTCGCCGCCGAGCCGGGCCACCACCGCGTCCGGGCCGGCGAGCGCGGTCAGCCGCCGGGCGTACGCGATCAGCAGCGCGTCCCCGGCGGCCGGGCCCAGCCCGTCGTTGATCGCCCGGAACTCGCGCAGGTCGAGCAGGACCGCGGTGTGCGCGCCGGCCGCCGCCGCGGTGAACGAGCGCCGGCTGTGCAGGCCGGTCAGCTCGTCGTGCATGGCCTGGTGGTGGACCGTGGACAGCAACGCGCCGTTCTCCGCCAGGGCGGCCGCCTGCCGGGCCACGACCAGCAGCAACAGCAGCGTGGTGCCGGCCACCTGGACCGTGCTCAGGTGCCCGGTGCGCAGGAAGACGGTGGCCACCAGGACGCTGGTCAGACCGGTCGCGACCAGCGGGATCGCGGTCCCGCGACCGGGCCCGGCCGGGCGGTCCAGCCGCACGGCCTGCGGCCGCGCGCGGACGGCGAGCACGCCGCACAGCCCGACGAACGGCAGGACCGCGGCGCTGCCGTTGAGGTGCGGCCACGGCTTGAGCAGCGCCATCGTCACGGTGGACAGCGGGCCGGCCAGGCCGATCGGGGCCAGCCACCACAGCGCCGCGCGCGGGACCGGGCTGCTCCGCGCCGCCATGATCTTGATGACCACCACGGCGCCGGCGACCGCGATGGCCAGCATGGCGATGTTCAGCGACCAGGCGGCCGCGGAGACACCGAAGCGGTTCATGAACCAGCCCAGGTACTGCGACACGGCGATCCCGCCGGTGACCGCGAGCACCGCCACGTCCAGCACCGCGGTGGTCAGCCGCCGCCACGAGCTGCCGCCGCCGGGCAGGCGCAGCAGCGCGGTGCTCGCCAGGGTCGCGCCGGCCAGGTAGAGCAGCAGCGTGCGGGCGCCGATCGGCGGCAGGTCGGAGTACGGCATCGTGCTGATGTCGACCGTCTGGCTCAGTCCGGCGAGCGCCACCACGCCCATCGCCACCGCCACCCGCCGCCAGAAGGCGCGCAGCACCCCGTCGGTGCGCCGCGAGGCGCGGTGGAACGCGACGGTCGCCAGCGCCGGGCCGGCCACCGCCGGCACCCAGACGAGCAGGTGGGGGAAGCCGAGGTGGGTGCCCACCATGATCAGCAGCACCTCGGCCAGGGCCGCGAGCAGAGCCACACCTGCCACCGTGCCGCCTTCCCACCCACTGTCCGCCTGTCACCGGAATCGGCCCGGGCGGCGGCGACTTGAGGTGGGTCAGACCGTGGCGAGTGTGATGGCCACCTCATCGACCAGCTCGCGGGCCAGGAATCCGGTGCGCCCGTGCCGGGGGGACAGCCGCTGCCCGCTGACCGCGTGCGCGAACGCCGCCCAGCACGCCGCCTGCGCCGGCTCCGCACCGCGCCCGAGCAGCCCGGCGACGATCCCGGCGCGCACGTCGCCGCTTCCGGAGGTGCCCAGGCCGGCGTCGCCGCTCTCCTCCCGCCACACGTTCCCGGCCGGGTCGGCGATGTGGCCGTACAGCGACACCACCGCCCGGTACCGCTGGGCCAGCTCCCGGCTCGCCGCGACCAGGTCGTCACCGGGTTCGCGGCCCAGCAGGTGGGCGGCCTCGGTCAGGTTCGGGGTGAGGACCGCCGCCGGTTGCGGCAGCAGGTCCGGCTCCCTGCTCAACGCACCGAGGGCGTACGCGTCGAGCACCACCGCGGTGTCCTTGCCGGCCGCCCCGAGCACCCGCCGCATCAGCGCCTCGGTCTCCCCGATGTCGTCGAGCCCCGGCCCGAGCAGGATCACGTCGGCGTCGGCGGCCAGTTCGTCCACCTGCTCGGGCAGCCCCACCACCTTGGCCTCGGGCACCGCGATGCTCAGCGGGATGGCCGCCTCGTCGGCGACCGCCAGCTGCAGCCGCCCGGCGCCGGCCCGCAGCGCCGCCACCCCGGCGAGCAGCACCGCCCCGGGGGTGAACTTGGCCCCGCCGACCACCAGCACGGTGCCGCGGTCCTGCTTCGAGGCGGACGCCTGCGGGTCGGGCAGCGGCCAGTCGCGCAGCAGCCGCGGGGTGATGATCTCAGGCCGGCTCGGCACGGACTTCCTCCTGCTCGGTCGCGGGCGCCCCGTGTTCCGCCAGGTGCCCGACGTCGTTGAACCGCTCGGCTGTCCCGTCGCGCCAGGCGCTGATCGAGCAGTTCGCGATCGCCTGCCCGCGGGCCAGGCTCATCAGTTCCGGCTCGGCCAGCCCCTCGACCAGGTACCGGACCAGCCACACGGTCGCCTCGTGCGCGACGAGCAGCACCCGGGCGCCGGCGTGGTCCTCGCGCAGCTCGCGCAGCACCGACCGCAGCCGCAGCAGCACGTCGGCCCAGCTCTCCCCGCCCGGCGGCCGGTAGTAGAACTTGCCCAGCCGGGCCCGCCGCCGCTCCTCCTCCGGGAACCGGGCCCGCACCCCCGCGTTGGTCAGCAGGTCCAGCACGCCCAGCTCCCGGTCGCGCAGCCGCTCGTCGACCAGCAGCGGCACGTCCAGGCCGGTCAGCGCGATGCCGGCGGTCTGCCGGGTGCGCAGATACGGTGAGGCGATCACCAGGTCCGGTGGCTGCGCGGCCAGCAGTCTGCCGACCGCCTGCGCCTGATGTTCGCCGGTGGGGGAGAGCGGCACGTCGGCGTCCCGCTCGGCGAGGTCGATGACCTCGGCGTTGCCACGCTCGGCCCGCTCGGCCGCGATGTTCCCGATACTCTGCCCGTGCCGGACGATCCCCAGCCACGCCAACTCCCTCATGGCGCCACGTAATACCCCACACTCGGCGGGGAAACCGGGTGACGATCAGGCGGCCGTTCGTTCGTCATGCTGGTGACAGAAAGGAGCGGACCATGAGGTACGCGTTGCTCATGCACTACCCGGAGCCGGCCGACGGGGAGATCGGCGAGGAGATGCTGGCCGAGGGCCGGCGGCTGTTCGGCGTCTACGGCGCGGCGCTGCACGAGGCCGGGGTGCTGGTCTCCGCCGACGTGCTGCAGCCGTCGTTCGCCACCACCACGGTCACCCGCCGCGACGGGGAACTGCGGGTGCAGGACGGGCCCTTCGCCGAGACCAGGGAGGTCCTGGCCGGCGTCTTCCTGGTCGACGTCGAGGACCTGGACGCGGCGATCGGTTGGGCGGAGAAGTGCCCCGGCGCGCAGTGGGGCTGATCGAGATCCGCCCGGTGGCCACCGCTTTCCTCGACGGTCGATGGACGCACTGACCGGCCTCGCCTTCCGGGACCGCTACGGGCGGTTGCTGGCGCTTCTCTCCGCGGCCTCGAGTGATCTCGCCGCCGCGGAGGATGCGCTGGCCGACGCCCTCGAACGGGCCGTGCGCACCTGGCCCGAGCAGGGCACCCCGGCCAACCCGGACGCCTGGCTGCTCACCGTCGCCCGCAACCGGCTGCGCGACCGCTGGAAGTCCGCCGAGCACCGGCGCACCGTCGCTCTCGAACCGGACTGGTCGGGTCCGGTCCACGTCGACGACATCGACGTGGAGGCGATCCCCGACCGGCGCCTGGAGCTGATGCTGGTCTGCGCCCACCCGGCGATCGACCGCACGGTGCACACCCCGCTGATGCTCAACACCGTGCTGGGCTTCACCGCGGCGCAGATCGGCCGGGCCTTCTCGGTCCCGGCCGCCACGATGGCCACCCGCCTCGTACGGGCCAAGAAGAAGATCACAACCACCGGCATCCCGTTCCGGTTGCCGGCCCGCGACGACCTGCCGCGGCGGATGACCGCTGTCCTCGAGGCGGTTTATGCGGTGTACGTGCTGGACTGGTCGACCACCGGCCCGGAGCCCCGCCCGGTCCCGTCCGAGGCCCTGCACCTGGCCGAGGTCCTGGCGGGCCTGGCCCCCGGCGACCCGGAAGCGCACGGCCTGGCCGCCCTGGTGCAGCTCTCGGCGGCCCGGGCGGCCGCCCGCACCGGTCCGGACGGCTCGTTCGTGCCGCTCACCGAGCAGGACCCGGCGCTCTGGGACCGGCGGCTGATCGCCCGGGCGCACCGGCATCTGCGGGCCGCGCACGCCCGCGGCCGCCTCGGCCGCTTCCAACTGGAGGCGGCGATCCAGGCGGTGCACTGCGCCCGTCCCGCCGGCGGACAGACCGACTGGCCGACGCTGCTGACCCTGCACCGCGCCCTCGACGAGGTGGCGCCGTCGCTCGGCGGCAGTGTCGCGCTCGCCGTCGTCATCGCCGAGGCCGACGGCCCGGCCGCCGGACTCGCCCACCTGGACACGCTGGACGCGCCCCGCTTCCAGCCGGCCCGGGTGGCGCGCGCCGAGCTGCTGCGGCGCCTGGGGCGGACCGCGGCGGCGGCCGTCGCGTACGACCAGGCCATCGCCCTGACCCACGATCCGGCCGAACGCCGCCACCTGCATCACCGACGCGCCGGTCTGGGCTGACGACGGTCGCCGGAGGGCGGCGTGCCGCGCTCGGTGACCCGCATCCGGCGCTGCGGTAGCCGTTCCGGGGCCACCAGCGCTTCAGGCGGCTCTCAGCGAGCGGCTTCTATGGTGGGTCGGTGGGATCCGACAGCCGTCGCGCGCGGCTCTGCTGATGGTCGGCTCGGGGCTCGCCGCGTACGGCTATCTCGGTGTCGCGGTGACCGTGTTCGTCGAGGGCTTCGGGGTGCCGGCGCCGGGGGAGACGGCGATCATCGCCGCTTCCGGGGCGGCCGGGCACGGCCACCTGAACATCGTCGCGGTGGCGGTGACCGCCTTCGTCGCGGCGGTCTGCGGGGACAGCGTCGGCTACCTGATCGGGCGGCTCGGCGGCCGGCGGCTGGTGCTGCGGTACGGGCGGTTCGTCCGGCTGACCCCGGCCCGCTTCGCCCGGTTCGAGAAGTTCATGGCCCGGCACGGTGCCAAGGTGGTGGCCGGCGCCCGCTTCGTGGAGGGTTTGCGCCAGCTCAACGGCGTGGTGGCCGGCGCCACCGGCATGCCCTGGCCCCGCTTCCTGGTCTGCAACGCGATCGGCGCGGCGCTGTGGGTGGGTGTCTGGTCGACGGTCGGCTTCGTGGCCGGCGACCACTGGACCGGCATCCTCGGGGCGCTGCACCGCTACCAGCCGTACGTGATCGCCGCCGTGGTCGCGGCGGTGGCCGGTGCCCTCCTCTGGCACCGCCGCGCCCACTGAGGATCAGGCGGGTGCTGCGGACCCTTCTCCAGGTTCCACCGCCACCGCCACGTCGGCGGCGACGGGTGACGGCTCGGTGAAGTAGTCGCGGAGCACGGCGATCCGCCCGCCGCGAAGACGAAATATCTGCACGAACGACATGGTGGTCTGCCGCCCGTCGGCCCGATCGAGGGCGACGTCGATCTCGGCGATGAAGACGTCGGGATCTGCGGTGTCATGCAGCACGTAGGCCGACCGTTGCGGATTCATCGTTCCCGGCAGGCGCAGTTGCCGGTGGTAACGGCCGACTCCGGCCCGGATGGCGTCGCGGCCCACCAGCCGCCGGAGCGGATGGTCGTCGGGCGCCAGCGGCGCTTCCGCCACACCGTCCTCCGTGAACAGGGCGGCGACCGCGTCCGGGTCCCGGCTGATCGCACCGGCATGGATGTACCGTTCGAAGAATTCCTGATGCGTAAGGCCCACTCTCCAGCCTAACGCGGGCAGTGAGCCCGCGTCCGCCCCGATCTCCGCCGCGCGCTCCCGGCACACGCCGAGGCCGCTGTCATGAGGCAGTGGTCTGCACCCCACGGCTGTCGAAGACCTCCTTCGCGGCGAAGGTGGCGTTCAGCGCCCGCGGGAAGCCGGCGTAAACGGCGGCGTGCAGGATCGCCTCGACGATCTCGTCCGGGGTCAGACCGACGTTGAGTGACGCTCCGACGTGCACCTTGAGTTGGGGTTCGCATCCCCCGAGGGCGGTCAGCACACCGATCGTGACCAGCTGCCGGGATCGCGCGTCCAGGCGGGGGCGGTCGTAGATGTCGCCGAAGGCGAACGCCGCGATGTGGTGGGCCAGAGCCGGTGACACGTCGGCCAGCGAGTCGATCACCGCGGCCCCGGCGGCCCCGTCGATCCGGGCCAGAACCTCGAGGCCGTGCTCCCGCCGTTCCCGGTTGTCCACACTGTCGATGTCGTGCTGCGGGTCGTTCACGGCTGTGTTGCTCCTCCGTACGTCGCAATCTTGTATTCGGTGGCCGCCAGGGCCAGCTGGATCTGCGTGAGCTGGGCCCGCAACGTGTCGCGGTGCTCAAGGAGCAGGTCGAGGCGGTCCGGAACGGTGTCCTCGCCGCGATCGACGAGGGTGACATAGTGGCGCAGGTCGCTGATCGGCATCCCCGAGGTGCGCATCCGGGTCAGAAAAACCAGGCGCCGCACGCACGCCGCGTCGTAGACGCGATGCCCGGCACCGTTGCGCGGCACCGTGATCAGGCCGGCTCGCTCGTAGTAGCGCAGGGTGTGCGGGCTGACCCCGATGTGGTCGGCCGTCGTCGCGATGTCCCATTGCGGGGACAGGTCCTCCCGGACCAGGTCCTGCAAGGCCTCGACCGACACGCCGCCGGGCGGGTCGACGGCCAGGCGTAGCGCCTCCTGTAACCGATCGTTCGCTTTCATGGGCACGACGCTAGAGCTTCGAGCGCGCTACAACGCAACCTCGGTACCTGGACCCGCCACGATCCGCGCTCGAACGGCCCCGCGTCGCTACGTCGGGTCCCGCGCCCCACGTCGCCGAAGCCACCTTGCCGGGGTTACGACGGAACGTTTCGTTCCCGAGTCCACCATGCTGTCACTCGACCAGAAAATGACGCTCATCACGACGGTCTGGGGCAACGCAACCGTCAGCGCCATCGTCATCCGCCGATCGATTCGGATAAGCCGCCGCCCTGCGAATTCACTCTCCTGCCGGATGTCGACCGTGAGACTCGGCTGTGCCGGCCAGTCGTCGATGCGCCAGGGACGGTCGAGCCGTTTCACGGAGCAGCGCCTCCTTTGTAAGGGTGGCTCGGTCCCGGTCATAAGCTGCGCTCACCGGCCATATGACCGGCGGAATTCGCCCACGTGCCACTGCGTCCGTGTTCATGGTCGATCGCCGCGGGCCGTGCTGGCTGCGATCGACCCGGCGCATCGGTGATGCGTGTGGCGGGTATGCGAGGATCCGGCGTGCGGATCTTGCTGGCGCAGCGTCGGACATGCCGTCGGTTCGGCGTGACGCCGCTTCGACCTCGACCGGGAACGATGATCGGTGTCGGCCTGGGGCGCGCTGCCGAGCTGGAGCCGTTGAACGCCATTCGCCATCCGCCCGTCGGGCAGTCCAACGGCTGGTACGTGTGGCGGGGCGGGCAGATACCGCAGGACGATGACGACTTCTTCAGCCCCGTGCACGTCGAGCACGCCAAGGATCGTTTCCCTGAGTTACTGCCATACCTGGCGCTTCCGCCCGGGTTCGGCGTGATCCTGGCGCCTGGGTATGAGGATGTGTGGCAGGACCAAGCGTTCCTTGAGGTCTGACCATCGGCCTCGCTCGTGCCGCGATCCGATCGCACCGTCACCGCATCCCCGCGCCGGGCGAATCCGGGCCCCGGGCCGGAAGCCGTAGGGTGTCGGCATGGTTGATCGATCCCTGACCCTGATGGCGGTGCACGCCCATCCCGACGACGAAGCTTCGAGCACCGGCGGCGTCCTCGCCCGCTGTGCCGCGGAAGGGATCACGACAGTGCTCGTGACGTGCACCGACGGGCGGTGCGGGGACGGGCCGGGCGGGGTCAAGCCGGGCGCGCCGGGGCATGATCCAGGGGCGGTGGCCGCGATGCGTCGGGAGGAGCTCGAGGCGAGCTGCGCCGCGCTGAAGGTGACGCACCTTGAACTGCTCGGCTACGCCGACTCCGGGATGATGGGGTGGCCGAGCAACGACGCGCCCGGCTCGTTCTGGGGCGTGCCGGTCGCCGAGGCGGCAGACCGGCTCGCCGACCTCATCCGGCGGTATCAGCCTGACGTCGTCGTCACCTACGACGAGAACGGCTTCTACGGTCATCCCGACCACATTCAGGCGCACCGCGTCACCATGGCCGCGGTCGCGCTGACCGGCGTGCCGGCCAAGGTGTATTGGACGACCGCGCCGCACTCGGGGATGGCCGCGCTCGGCGAGGCGCTGCGCGAGCTGGGGGTCGACTGGGCGGAGGCCGAGGTGACCGAGGACGCCCCGCCCCCGGCGATCGGCCTGCCGGATGCGGAGATCAGCACGTGGGTGGACACCCGGGCGTTCGGCGCCCAGAAGTACGACGCTCTGTCGGCGCACGCCAGCCAGAGCGAGAACATCGAGTTCCTGCGCATGGGCAAGGAGCGTTTCACCGACCTGATGGGGGTCGAGACATTCGTCCGGGTCCGGGACACCACCGGCGCGCCGCTGCCCGAGGACGATCTGTTCGCTGGACTGCGCTGAGCGTCCAGCACCCCGAGCGCGTGGCCGCCGCCGACGGTCGGATCGGCGCGGTCCCGGCGATTCAAGGTCGATGGGAGCTGCGGTTCGGATACCGGCTCAGCGGTGATCGCCCGAAAACGGCCGTGACCCGGCAATCGCGGGTCACGGCCTTTCCCTACGACTACGGGGTGAGCAGGTCCGGGAACAGGATGTCGCCGAAGACCCGGCGGAGCAGGAGCAGCGCCACCGAGACCCCCAGGGAGACGACGAAGGCGGTGCCGAAGCCGCGGAAGCCGGTGCGGCGCCGCTCCGGGAGTTCCGGCTCGCGGTTCCACGGGTATTCGCGGAAGGTCCACCAGATCAGTCCCAGCCCGAACGGGACCAGGGCGAACAGCCACCACCAGTACCACCGGGTGCCGGTCAGCGGGGGCGGGCCGGCCCACAGCACGCCGAGGAAGACCACGGTGAACAGCAGGCCGATGCCGTTGACCAGGGTGCTCAGCGAGATCAGCGTGCCGGAACCGGCCGGGTCCAGGCCGGGGTGCAAGTCGCGGACCCAGTGGGTGCGGTGGTCCGGCGTGCGCCACGCGAAGATCGCCTGGGGGTCGGAGGTCTTGACGTCCACGGACGGAACGCTGAACCAGCGGTCCGGCGCGGTGTCGTGCCACCCGCTGCCGAACTGGTAGGCGACCACCCGGTGGTCCGCGATGTCGGCGGACGCCTGCTCGGCGGTCGACTCGCGGGGCGCCGCCCACCAGGCCGCGCCGGCCGCGACCACCCACAGCGCCACCATCACCCATCGCAGAACACGCCACATGAAACGCCACCCTAGACCGGCTGATCAAGCATGAAACAGCGCGCCACCGGGCATCGATGCGGACAACCGAAGGGGAAAGCCGATGACCAGCTGGACGCAGACGTTCCGGGAGCGTGCCCGGACGAGATTGGCCGAGGCGGAGAGCCGTAACGCACCACCGCCGTTCACCGGGCCCGACGTGGTCGTCGTGGAGCCGCGGCCGTCCAGTGCCGACGTGCTGCCCAGCAGCATCCGCACGGCCGGGGCGTGGGCGTGGCGCTTCATCCTGTTCGTCGTCGCGGCGTACCTGTTCCTGCGGATCATCGCGCTGCTGCACATCGTGCTGATCCCGGTGGCGGTGGCGATCCTGCTGGCCGCGCTGTTCCAGCCGGTCTGCGCCCGCCTGGTGCGCAACGGCATGAAACGCTCGCTGGCCGCCGGCCTGGTCGAGGTGGCCGCACTGCTGCTGGTCTTCGGCGGACTCGGGTTGATCGTGCGGACCTTCATCACCCAGTTCGACAACCTGTCGACACAGGTGGGCGGGGGCATCGACGAGATCCAGCGGTGGCTGGCGAACGGCCCGCTGCACGTGACCGACGCGCAGTTCAGTGACTACATCGACAAGGCCCGCCAGTCGATCACGCACAGCCAGGGGTCGATCACGACGGGGGCGCTGAACACCGCGGCCACGGTCGGTGAGGTGGTCACCGGGTTCTTCCTGGTGCTGTTCACCCTGTTCTTCTTCCTGCGCGACGGGGGGCAGATCTGGTCGTTCCTGTGCCGGCTGCTGCCCCGGGACGCGCGTGTCCCCACCGCCCGGGCCGGGCACTACTCGTGGCACACGCTGGTCTCCTACGTGCGGGCCACGGTGCTGGTCGCCTTCGTCGACGCCGTGGGCATCGGGATCGGCCTGGTGGTGTTGCGGGTGCCGCTGGCCATTCCGCTGGCCGCACTGGTCTTTCTCGGCGCGTTCATCCCGGTGGTCGGCGCGACGATCAGCGGCGCGGTGCCGGTGCTGATCGCGCTGGTCGCCAACGGGCCGGTCACCGCGATCAGCGTGCTCGCCGTGGTGATCGCGGTGCAGCAGTTGGAGGGCCACGTCCTGCAGCCGTTGATCATGGGCCGGGCGGTGGCCCTGCACCCGCTCGCGGTGATCCTGGCGATCGCCGCCGGCGTCGTGGTCGCCGGAATCGTCGGCGGCCTGATCGCGGTGCCGCTGCTCGCGGTGCTGAACACGGCGATCCGCTACCTGGCGAACCACCCGGACGGCGAACCGACCGCGGACCGGGAGCCGCCCGGCACCGAGTCCACCGACGAGGGTGAGGCCAAGGCGGAGGAGCGGGAGGAGGCGGCCGAGCGCCGCCTCGACCCGGCCGACCCGCCGGCCGACGACACCTCCGTCGTCCCCGACCGCGGTTAGCCGGCCGCCGGCCGGGCGATCGCGGCGGTCACCTCCACCTCCAGCCGGGCTTCGGCCAGGAACAGGGCGCTGACCTGCACGGTCGTGCTGGCCGGCGGGTTCTGCGGGAACAGGCGGCGGCGGACCACGGCGTACGCCGGAAGATCTTGGAAATCCGTCAGGTACGTCCGGATGTGCAGGATGTCGGCGAGGCCGGCGCCGTGGGCGGCCAGCAGGCCACCGATGATCTCGAAGATCCGGACGGCCTGCGCGCCGGCGTCGCCCGGTGCGATCACCGTGCCGGTGTCGTCGACCGCGACCTGCCCGGCGAGGGTCAGCAGTGCTCCGCCGGGCAGGTCGACGCGGGCCACGTCGGCGAAGCGGTCGGCGAACGGTGTGGGCAGCGGACTGTCCAGGCTGACCCGCATCAGCGCACCGGCCCGACCAGCGCGGCCAGGTCCGCGTGCTGATCCGGCACCGCTTCGAGCGCCGCGAGGGTCGCGCTGACGACCGGCCCGTCGAAGCCGGTGAGCCGCAGGTCCTTCACCGCGAGCGCGACCGGGAAGTCCGCCGTGGTGCTGGCGGCCCGCCGGTACGCCGTCGCGAGCGGCCCGGCGGCGAGCAACCCGGCCGCGAGATCGCGGTCGATGCCCAGCGCGCCGGCCAGCGCCAGGCTCTCCCGCAGCCCGGCCAGGGCGGTCAGCATCGCGGTGTTCTGCATCAGCTTCACCGCCGACCCGGCGCCGGCTTCGCCGACGTTCCGGACCTCACCCAGATTCTGGAGTACGCCGCCGGCCCGCTCGACCGCACCCGCCGCGAAGATCGTCAGCGTTCCGGCGGCGACCGCGTCCACGCTCCCGGCCACCGGCGCGTCCACGAACAGCGGGATCCCGGCCGCGATCGCCCGGGTCTCGCGCGGGGCGATCGTCGACATCTGCACCACCACCGTCTCCGGCGGCACCGCGGCCGCCGTGAGGACCTCGGCGACCGCCGGCCCGTCGGTCAGCATCGTGATCACCACGTCGGCCCGGGCGGCCGCCGCGGCCGGGCTGTCCGCCACGGCGGCCCCCGTGGCCGCCGCACGGTCCCCGGTCCGGTTCCACGCCGTCACCCGATGCCCGGTGGCCAGCAGCCGCCGGGCGATCGCACCACCCATCCGTCCGGTGCCCAGCACCGCGATCTCTGTCATGTCCGCGACGCTAGGCCCCGCCGGGCCATGCCACCAGCGACTGTCTCGCATGGCTGCCATGCCCGGCTAGCATGGCTGGCCGTGGAGACCCAGCTGCTCGAAGTGTTCCGGACCGTCGCGGACCTCGGCTCGATCACCGCGGCCGCCCGCCGGCTACGGTTCACCCAGTCCGCGGTCTCCCGGCAGATCGCCACCCTGGAAGCCGAGGTCGGCGCCCGCCTGCTGGACCGGCTGCCGCGCGGCGTCGCCCTCACCGAGCAGGGCCGCGCCCTGCTCCCGCACGCCGAGGCGCTGCTGGACCGGCTGCACGCGGCTCGCCAGTCGGTCGAGCTCACCACCGGCCGGCTCCGGGTCGGCGCCTTCTCCACCGCGCTGGCCGCCCTGGTCCCGCGCGCCGTCGCCGCGTTCCGGGCCGCCCGGCCCGGCTTCGCGGTATCCCTGGTCGAGGGGCTCAGCCCGGCCCTGCTCGACCGCCTCGCCGCCGGTGACGCCGATCTGGCCGTGGTCAGCACCGCCCCCGGCGGCCCACCCGACCCGGCCCGCTTCGACCTGCACCACCTGCTCGACGAGCGGATGCTCATCGCCGTGCCCAGCGGTCACCGGCTGGCCCGCCGCCGCCGGGTCCGGCTGGCCGAGCTGGCCGACGAGCCGTTCATCGCGAGCTCGGCCCGGCCCGAGCAGACCCTGCTCGGCGACAGCGCCGCCGCGGGCTTCCGGCCGCGGATCGACGTCGCGGTCAGCGAGTGGACCGCGAAACTGGGCTGCGTCGCGGCCGGCCTGGGGGTCACCCTGGTGCCGTCCCTGGCGGCGCGCGCCATCCCGGCCGACATCACGCTGCTCCCGGTTCATCCCGACGACGAGTCGGTGCGCCGGGTGTACGCCGCGACCCTCGCCGGCCGGACCCGCCCACCCGCGGTGGAGGCCTTCCTGACCCACCTGACCGGTCTGTGCTCTCCTGCCGGGACGACACGAGCGCGATGGTGACCGGCGGGCCACGTCCGGCGGTCGACGCCCGACCGTCCTGGTGGCCCATCGTCCGGCGCCACCGGGGGCCCTGATCGGGCAGACTGGCCGGGTGCTGACCGACGATGCGCTGCCGGGCTTGCTGCGGCGGCTCGGGCTGCCCGGCTTCGCCGACATCCACGTGCACTTCATGCCCGAGCGGGTGCTGCGCAAGGTCTGGCACTACTTCGACGCCGTGCCGCCCACCCTCGGCATGGACTGGCCGATCCGCTATCGGCAGGACGAGCCCACCCGGCTGGAGATCCTGCGCGGCCTCGGGGTGATCGCCTTCCCCGCGCTGGTCTACCCGCACAAGCCCGGCATGGCCGCCTGGCTCAACGACTGGTGCCGGGAGTTCACCGCCGGCGTCCCCGGCTGTGTGCCGTCCGCGACCTTCTTCCCCGAGCCGGGCGTCGAGAGGTACGTCCGGGCCGGCCTGGACGCCGGCGCCCGGGTGGTCAAGTCGCATCTTCAGGTGGGCGGCTACGACCCGCGGGATCCGCTGCTCGACCCGGTGTGGGGGATGCTCGCCGAGGCCGGCACGCCGGTCGTCTGCCACTGCGGCAGCGGCCCGATGCCGGGTGCGTTCACCGGCCCCGGCCCGATCGGCGAGGTGCTCGCTCGCCACCCCGGCCTGACCCTGGTGGTGGCGCACTGCGGCAGCCCGGAGTACGCCGGGTTCCTGGAGCTGGCGGCCACCCACCGCAACGTCCACCTGGACACCACGATGGTGTTCACCGAGTTCACGTCCCGCTACGCCCCGTTCCCGGCGGCTTTGGTGCCGCGGCTGGCCGACCTCGGCGACCGGATCGTGCTGGGCAGCGACTTCCCGAACATTCCGTACGCGTACGCCCATCAGATCGAGGTTCTGGACCGACTGGGCCTGGGGGATGACTGGTTGCGGGCCGTCCTGCACGACAACGGCGCGCGGCTGCTCGGGGTCGCGGGGCCGGCGCGGTGACGGGCCGGCACCCGGCTGTGGGCGGTGGCCGGGCGGCTCACCGGCGGGCGATCTCCTCTCGCGCCGCGATCAGCGGCAGCGGGTTGAGATAGTCTCGGTACGACACGACCAGGCCGTCGCGGACCCGGAACACCGCGATGATCACCTGATGGAACGGCGCCCCGGTCGGCAGCACGGTCCCGAACGCCTGATATTCCACGATGATCACCTCCGGATCGGTGGTCTCGTGGAACACCACGTCCCGGTACTCGTCGAAGCGGATGAACCCGGCGGCCGCGCGGAGGTGCGACCGGATCTCGTCGCGACCGGTGAGCCGCTCAGGCACCCCGTCCGGACGATACGGCCACTCGATGTATCCGTCGGGCGCCATCAGCGCCACGAACGCGTCCACATCGTGCTCGCGTCCCACCCGCAGGATCTCCTCGACGACCTCACGCACCATGCCGGCCTCCTCGGTTGACGCACCGACCGTAGAACGTACCGGCGTCGGTTCTCCCACCTGAACCGCGGAAGAACCGGAAAAACTCGATGGCGACGCGGTCTCCGCTCATCTATGTAGCTTGACGGTTACGTAACCGACTGGGTACCTTCCACGGCATGGAAGCGGTGGTGCGGGCGCTCGCCGATGAGAGCCGGCGGACGGTTCTCGACACCCTGGCCCGCGGCCCGGCCACCGTCGGCCAGCTGGCGGCGGCGCTGCCGATCGCGCGGCCGGGGGTGTCGCGGCATCTGCGGGTCCTGCGGGAGGCCGGTTTGGTCGATGTCCGGCAGGAGGCGCAGCGTCGGATCTACAGCATCCGGGTGGAGCCGCTGGCCGAGTTGGACGAGTGGCTGGGGCGCTACCGCGCGCTGTGGCAGCACCGGATGGATGCCCTGCACACCGAGATCGCCCGGGGTAAACGGGAGCGGAGGAGCTACCAATGATCAGCGAGTTGCGGTCCGTCGACGGCGTCGGCCTGGTCCGGATCGAGGACCGGTTTAACACGGGCGCCGCCGACCTGTGGGAGGCGGTCACCGACCCGGTCCGGTTGAGTCGCTGGATGGCCGAGGTCGAGGGCGACCTGCGGCTCGGCGGCGAGTTCCGGGCGCACTTCTTCGCCAGCGGCTGGGCGGGCACCGGGCGCGTCGAGGCGTGCGAGCCGCCGCGGCGGCTGCTGCTCCGCACCACCCAGCCGGACCAGGTGGGGGAGCACGTCATCGAGGTGACGCTGATCCCGGACGGGGAGCAGACCGTGCTGGTGTGGGAGGAGCGCGGCATGCCGATCGAGCACCTCCCCGCGTATGGCGCCGGCATCCAGGTGCACGTGGAGGATCTGGCCGCGCACCTGTCCGGCGGGGAACGCTCCGACGGCCCCGCGCGGTGGGCCGAACTGTTGCCCGCCTATCAGGAATCGGCGATCAACGGCGGCTGACCGAACGTACGGTCAATCGGATTTTTTCGGTCATTCGTCGCTCCTGGTGGCGCCGGTGCCCCCGACGGATCCCGATGGTGGCCGGGAAAGGTCAGAGGTGTGAGACGATTCCCGGTGGGTAGGACATAATCGTCCAGATATGTGCATTACGGGGGAAGGCTCCTGAGCGTTGGCAGTCATCGTTGTCGCGGAAGACGAGCCCGACCTGCTCACCGTCACCGAGCGGCTGCTCCGGCGGGCCGGGCACACCGTCACCGCCGTCACCGACGGCGCCGCGGCCTGGGAGGCGGTCCAGCGGGACCGGCCCGACATCGTGGTCAGCGACATCAACATGCCGCAGCTGTCCGGCCTCGAACTGTGCCGGCGGATCCGGGACAACCCGGACACCCGGCTGCTGCCGGTCATCCTCTACAGCGGGGCGCTGGTCCCCGGCGACCCGGGCCCGGGCGAGGTGCGCGCCACCGCGGTGCTGAACAAGCCGTTCCTGGCCCGTGAGCTGATCGACTGCGTCGACAAGGTGCTCGACGCCGGCCACATCGACGGCCAGGTCCCGACCGCCTTCTAGAGGGGCCGGGGGAGCTCGACCCGGACCGTGGTGCCCGGCCGATGGTCGTTCGGGTGGATGGCGATCGTGCCGTGGTGGCGTTCGGCGATCAGCTTCGCGATGGCCAGTCCCAGCCCGGCACCCGGAATGGCCAACTCGGTGGTGACCGCGCCGCGGAAGAACCGGTCGAAGACCCGCGGCCGCTCGTGTTCCGGGATCCCCAGCCCGCTGTCGGTCACCTCGAGGACCGCGGTGCTGTCCGTCCCGCTCACCGTGACCCTGATCGTGCCGCCCTCCGGGGTGTAGGTGACCGCGTTCTCCAGCAGCGCCATGACCAGCTGGGTCAGCCGGCGCTGGTCGCCGTGCAACGGCATCCGGGCCGGGGTCGTCTGGACCAGCGAGACGTGCTTGGCCGCCGCCCGGTCGTCGATCTGGCACGCCGCGCTGCTCACCACGGTCACCAGGTCCAGGTCGGCGAAATTCAGCGGGTTGCGCCCGGCGTCCAGCGCGGACAGGTCGAGCAGCGCCTCGACCAGGCGGCGCAGCCGCTCACTGCCCCGCCGGGCCGCGGCCACCATCGGCAGCAGCTCGGCGGCGGGCGCGTCCGGATCGGCGTCGTTCATCAATTCGAGGTACGACCCGATCAGCGTCAGCGGGGTGCGCAGCTCGTGCCCGACCAGGTTCAGGTACTCGTCCTTGCTGCGGCTCAGCATCGCCTGCAGATGCTCGGCCCGGCGCGCCTCGGTGATGTCGTGGAAGACGGTCACCGCGCCCAGCCGCCGCCCCCGTCGGTCCGAGATCGGGTGCGCGTTCACCCGCAGCACCCGCGGCTGCCCGCCGGAGTGCAGCAGATACTCGACCCCGCGCACGTCCGTCCCGTGCAGCGCGCGCAGCAGCGGCGCCTGATCCGGGTCGCTGGGCCGCCCGTCCGGGGTGGTCACCGGCAGCCGCCGGATCCACTGCTCGGCGCTGCCGTCGACCGGCCGATCCCCGAGCCGGTGCCGCAGCGACCGGTTCACCAGCACCATGCGCCCCTCGGCGTCACACGCGGCCACCCCGGTGTCCAGGCTGTCCAGCAGAATGTCCAGGTACTGCCGCTGATGGTGCTCGGCCTCGTGCGCCCGCTGCTCCGCCACGAACGCGGTGCACGCCTGCGCCCCGTCGTCGACCGCGGTCAGGTCCTCCGGCGCCCACCGCCGCGGTTCGAACGACATCACCGCGCACACCCCGACGATCACGCCGCCCGGATCACGGACCGGGAAACCGGCGTACGCCCGGATCCCGACGGCCCGCACCGGCGCGTCACCCGGAACCCGGTCATCGGCCTCGACATCCTCGATGACCACCGGGAACCCGGTCCGGATCACCAGCCCGGCCAGCGTCGACGGCATCGGCACCTGCTGCATCGGCTCGAACCCGGGCGGCAGGGCGTGCCCGCCGATCAGCCGCATGTGCCGGCCGTCGGTCAGATGGATCATCGCGGAGTCGCCCCGCGCCCCGCGCACGGTCAGCGCGGCCAGCCGGTCCGCGGCGTCCTGCGACACCGCGCCGGTGACCATCTCCAGCTCCGGCCGCACCGGCTCCGCCGGAGTCCCGCTGCGCACGGGGTTCATCCGCCGATTATCCCCGCCGCGTGTCCGCGCCCCGGCGCCTTCCGCGAATCCGCCCCGCCGCGGCCTCGCCCCTCGCCGTCACGCCTGGGCCGCGGCCTTGGGCCGTCCGCACGACATCATCGCGGAACTCCCGGGGGTGCGGCAGAGAACCCTTCGCCTACCGCGGCGGACTTCGATGCACGCCCGGACCGTCGGCTGCCTGGTGGTCGGCGAGTAGCTGGGCCGCCAACCTGTGAATGTCGGCCAATGTGGCGCCGATGGCGCCGTCATCCTGCGGGTAGGCGTCGTTGATGCTGCCCATGCCGCCGAACGCTTGTTTCAAGTGCTCGAGGCCATACGCGTCGCCCTGCGCGACACGCGCCCGATCACGGGCGAGCCAGTTCGCCCAGTGACCATCCCCGAGTTGATGCAGCCGCTCCTCAGCGTCCGTCAGCCGGTCGAGCAACACGTCGACCCGTTGCTGACCACCTCGAATGCCGTCCCGCGTCATGCCCCCAGCGTAGTGACCCAGGACGAGCCCTATCCGGACCGAGAACCACGACCGCAAAGGCCTGGACGCCCGAACACCATGGGATGTCTCCACATCGTCGCGGCCGGGTCGACGCCCCACCAGGGCCATGTTCAGACACGCGACCCTGGTACAGGCGGAACAACCGATCGCGATCGGCGCGCAGGAACAGGCTGGAAAGCTTCGGTATGGGCGTCAAGATGTCTTCCCGGCTTCGCCTTCACATACCGATGAGAGTGCCATTGATCATGGCGAGGATGTCCTGTGTCCAACTTGGCCGTACGGACTATTGGGCGCTAACTTTGACACCCATGGGTGTGCGAAGGTGGATAAGCGGGCGGATGGATCGGTTCACCGAGGGGGCTTCAGAATTAAGGAACGCCATAAAGGATAGTAGCGATGCCCTGGCTGACAAGAGCGTACTCGGGCAGGTTTTGATCCTTCTTGGAGTCCTCTTCGCTCTATTCGCGGTACTCTTCGCGCTCGTGCCCTCGTATGCCCTTCCGTCTCTTCATATTGACAGCACACCCATGGCCTTGGCCAGCGTGGGACTACTTCTGGTGGGCGGCATTCTCAGGTCCGACTTCGTAGGCTCCGCAGAACGGGCAACCCGCCGGGGCGTAAACACGGGCGAGTCCCAAGGCGGTGTCTATATCGCTGGGAATGTGAGTGACCTGTATATCACCTACCCTGAAGGGTATAACCCCGCCCAGGAGGTGCTGGCACAGCAACTTGCGCGGTCCGCGGAGGGGCTTCGCCGACAGGAGGCCATTCTCCGGGAGATCTACACCTTGGGTTTGGTGCAGGCCCGGCTCAGCTTCAACCTGAGCATGTCCTTCGCCGGGATCGGCGCGATCCTTCTCTTTTGCGGCGTCGGGCTTGCCGTGTTTCGGGCGCCGACCGACGGCGCCCAATATGCGTCTGTCGTTGCGGCTCTTTCCGGAACTGTCGTCACACTCACCTCCGCGCTGTTCTTCGCACAGGCCAACTCGACCAGGAAGAACATGACGACCCAGGCTGTTCAGCTGCGCGAGGAAAGCCAGGATGATCGCCGCATCACCACTGTCCGCGAACTCGTTGTGGCGGTTACCGAGGAGAAGAGCAGAAACGAGCTGCACGCTGAGATAGCTCGCTCCCTCATCAACAACCTGGCACGCCGGACCGAACCGGGTTCACCCGAGGCGGCTCCGGCCCGGGGTTGAGCCCAACGCGACTCGTCCTGTCCGTCTCGGGACGGTTTCAGGAATCATCACCAGTCGGCCCTCCGGGCGCCGCGGTCGGTGTGCCGGACGTGTCCCGGTGAGCCCGAGGTTCCGGCCGGCACCGCGGGGGAGGCGGTGGTGCCGGTGTTCCGGACGGTCGGTCGTGCTGACGCGGTGCCTGGTGAAGGCTCTTTACATTTTCAGTTAACAGTCCTAATAATTCAGCATGCGTCGATCCGTGATACTCGCGGCAGCGGCGGCCGTGGCCGCTGCGTGCTCAACCGTCTATGTCGCCGCCACCGCGAGTGCCGCGGTGGCCTGTGCTCCGGTCTGGAGCGCGTCCGTCGCCTACGTCAAGGACAACGTGGTGTCCAAGGGCGGCAGCAACTACACCGCCAAGTGGTGGACCCAGGGTGAGGACCCGGTCGTCAAGAGCGGCCAGTGGGATGTCTGGATCAACAACGGCGCGTGCGGCGGTACGACGAACCCGTCCCCATCGCCGTCCGTGACCAGCAAGTCGCCGTCGCCCAGCACGAGCCCGAGCCCCAGTGGCAGCCCGAGCACGTCTCCGACCACCCCCATCCCGGCCGGAAACCTGCCCAAGCATGCCCTCGTCGGCTACCTGCACACCAGTTTCGCCAACGGCTCCGGCTACCTGCGGATGGCCGACGTCCCGAGTGACTGGGACGTGATCGACCTGGCGTTCGGCGAGCCGACCAGCGTCACCTCCGGCGACATCCGCTTCAGCCTCTGCCCGGTCAGCGAGTGCCCGGGGGTGGAGTCCGAGGCCGAGTTCGTCGCGGCGATCAAGGCGAAGCGGGCGGCCGGCAAGAAGGTGCTGCTGTCGATCGGCGGTGCCAACGGGCAGGTGCAGCTGACCACGACCGCGGCCCGGGACACGTTCGTGAGCTCGGTCAGCGCGATCATCGACCGGTACGGGCTGGACGGCGTGGACATCGATTTCGAGGGTCACTCGCTGTCGCTGAACACCGGGGACACCGACTTCAAGAACCCGACCACCCCGGTGATCGTCAACCTGATCAGCGCGCTGAAGAGCCTGAAGGCGCGGTACGGGGCCGGGTTCGTGCTGACGATGGCGCCGGAGACGTTCTTCGTCCAGCTCGGATACCAGTATTACGGGTCGGGGCCGTGGGGCGGTCAGGACCCGCGGGCCGGGTCGTATCTGCCGGTGATCTACGCGGTGCGGGACTTCCTCACCATCCTGCACGTGCAGGACTACAACTCCGGCTCGATCATGGGCCTGGACAACCAGTATCACTCGATGGGCGGCGCGGACTTCCACATCGCGATGACCGACATGCTGATGGCGGGGTTCCCGGTGGCCGGCAACACGGCGAACCTGTTTCCGGCGCTGCGGGAGGACCAGATCGGTTTCGGCGCTCCCAGCTCGACGAACGCCGGTAACGGCTATGTCGCGCCGGCCGCGATCCAACAGGCGGTGACCTGTCTGGTGAAGGGCGCCGACTGTGGCGGGTACACGCCGCGCAGTGGCCTGAACCCGGACTTCCGCGGCCTGATGACCTGGTCGATCAACTGGGACCGGTTCTCGTCCTGGGAGTTCCGGAACAGTCACAAGCCGTTCCTGACCGCGCTCGGCTGAGGTGAGCGGCTCGGGCTCCGGAGTGTGGAGCCCGAGCCCGCCCCGCCCGGAGGCGGCGACGGGCTCGCTCCGTCGTTCAGCGCCAGACACCTCGTACGGCGTCCGCCAATTCCTCGGCCTGCCGCAGCCCGGCGGCGACCGACGGCGCTCGGCGGGCCGGGTCCATGAAGTTGGGGCCGAAGGCCTCCAAGGCCTCCTGATCCGGCTCGATCAGCAGCGACCCGGCAGCGCCGGCGGCGGCCATCTCCGCCTCGATGCGCTCGCGGCCCAGCATCGCCATCGGGGCGATCACGATGAGCCGGTCGGCGCCGGCGGCCAGGTCGGCACCCGCGCCGAGGCGGACCCCGCCGTCCATGAAGCGGTGCTCGCCGATGGTGACCGGCGGCATCAGGCCGGGCACCGCGCAACTCGCGGCGACCGCCTGCAGCAGGGGGGCGCCGGCGGCGGCGTCCAGCACGACATCCCGGCCGTCGGCCGTGTCGACGACGACCAGGCGCAGGTCACGGCCCTGCGGCCAGTCGCGGATCGGCAGCAGGTCACCGATGCGGCGCAGCCAGGTCTGCTCGTCGGTGGTGTCGGCGGCCGAGGCCATCGTGCCGACCTGGGCGCGGGCCTGCTGGGCCGGCACCGACGGGTCGATCAGCACCGACATGGCGGCCAGCCACTGACTGGTGCCCCGCCCGGAACCGCCGGAGCGCGGCGGCGCGGCCGCCTCCACCTGCTGCGCGGCGACCGCGGCCTCCAGGTCGACGCCGGCGGCCAGCAGCGTGCCGACGACCGAGCCGGCCGAGGTGCCGATGATGGTGTCCGCGTCGCCGAGCGGGAGACCGGCCCGCTGCAGGCCGCAGAGCAGTCCGAGGTGCCAGGCGATGCCGGTGACACCGCCGCCGCCGAGTACGAGAGCCCGTTTCATGCCACCAGACCGTAGCGAGTGGGCTTGACCTTGTCACTATGGCAACGCTTTGACTCGGTGGTGGAGGTGGTATCCATGACCGAGACCAACGCGTCCGCCCGGTTGCAGGCCGTTCTGGCGATCGGGACGAACCCTGACCCGGACGACCTCGAGATGCTGATGGCGCGGTGCGCGGCCGAACCCGACTTCTTCGTCCGGGACATGCTCACCTGGGCGCTGACCCGGCTGCCGCCCGAGGTCACCGTGCCGCGGCTGTGCGCGGAGTTGGGCTCGGAGGTGGCGCAGGCCCGCAGTCAGGCGTTGCATACGCTGTCCAAGATCGGTGACCGGAGCGCCTGGCCGTCGATCACCCCGGCCCTGCTGCACGATGTGGACGACGAGGTGGCGCGGGCCGCGTGGCGGGTGGCCGCGACACTCGCGCCGGAACGGGAGCGGGCGGCGCTCGCCGTCGAACTGACCGCCGAGCTCGGCCGCGGTGACCGGGAGGTGCGGATGAGTCTGAGCCGGTCGCTGGTCGCGCTCGGCACGGTGATCGAACCCGTCCTGCGGGCGGCCGGGGACAACCACGATCCGGAGGTACGTACGCATGCCCTCGCCACCGAGCAGCTCCTGCGTGACCCGCAAGCCGGGTTTCGACCACGCCGTACACGAGGCGACCAGGATCGTCGCGCTGGCCCACCATGCCTCCCGGCCGAGGTGACCGGTGACCGGGCCCGGCTCGGGAGGGCGCCGTCGTGCTGATCGGTGACGTGGCCCGCCGCACCGGGGTGAGCGCGCGGATGCTGCGCCACTACGACACGCTGGGGCTGGTCCGGCCGACCGGGCGGACCCACGGCGGCTACCGTGAGTACACTGCGGACGACCTGCGACGGATCCTCTACGTCGAGGGCCTGCGCACCCTGGGCCTGTCGCTGCGGCAGATCGGGCGCACCCTCGACGATCCCGGCTTCACCCCGGCCGCCCTGGTCGGCGACCTGATCCGCCGGACCGAGGAGCGCCTGGCCGCCGACCGCGAACTCCTCGACCGGCTGCACGCCGTCGACGTGTCCGAACCGGCCGGCTGGCCGGACGTCGCCCGGATCGTCGGCCTGCTGCACGGTCTGGACTCGCCCGACGCGGCCCGCCGTCAGCAGGCCGTGCTGGCCCCGGCCGCGGTCCCGGCCGACCTGCTGGCCCGCGCGGTGCTGTCCGAATCCGATCCGAACGTGGCGGGGGCGCTGCGCTGGGCCCTCGCCCGGGCCGGCGCCGACGGCATCGCCGGTCTGGCCGCCGGTGCGGCGTCCGCCGACGCCGATGTGCGCCGCCGAGCCCTGCAGGCGGTCGCCGGACTGCCCGGCGACGAGGCCGTCGCCCTGCTCACCGAGGCCCTGTCCGACACCGACGCCGCTGTCCGGCGTCAGGCCGCCCGGGCATTGGGCGTACGCGGTGTCCCGGCCGCCGTGCCCACCCTGATCGCCATGGTCGTCGACGGTCCCAACGATGTGGAGGCGGGCGAACTCCTCGGCGCCCTGGCCGCGGACCCGACGCTGGCCGCCCCGATCCTCGCGGCGCTGACCGCCGAGCTGGCCGCCCCGGACACCGGCCCGGCGGCCCGGCTGCGGCTCACCCAGGCCCTCGCCGAGCTCCCCGGCAGCCTCGCCCACGACCTGCTCCGCGACCTCTCGACCGACGGGGACCGTCCGGTGTCCCTGCTCGCCACCGCGCTGCTGAGCCGCAGCGATCGGCAGTGACCGCCGGCTGGTGGCCGGTTGCGCGGGCAGGCCGGCGGCGGGACCCGGATCAGGGGCCTCGCCGACCGGCCGTCACCGTGCGATCGGTCCCGGTCGACGCTGGACGGCCTCGGTCACCATCGCGATCGAGATCGGCGACGGCCACCAACAGGCCCGCGCCCACACCGGCCTCGGCCACGTCCACCACGCGGTGGGCGACCTCGCCCGGGCCCGCCGGCACTACCGGCACGCCCTGACCCTCTGCGCCCACCTGGGGCTGCCCGGGGCCGAGCAGATCCGCAGCCACCTCGCCGCCGTCGGGTCCGCCGTCGCGGTTCCGGGGTGCTGAACTCTCCTACCGTCCGAGCTCCAGGCGCAGGGTGGGCCAGCGGCGGAGCCAGCCTTTGGCCTCGACGCGGGCGCGAACCGCGGCGTGGCCCGCGGCGTTGTCGAAGCTGGGCGCGGGGCGGACCACCATGGTGGTCAGGTCGGTGAGGCCGTGGCAGGCGGCCAGGTGGACCGTGCCGGCGCGGAGGGTGACCGCGGCACAGGTCGCCGTCTCGACCCAGTGGGCGATCGCGTCCAGAGTCGACGTGTACGGGGCGTCGCCGTTGCGCAGATGCATCCGGGCCTGGTTGCGGATCTCCCAGGGCACGCCGGGCAGGAGTTCGGCGGCATGAGCCTCGGCACGGGCGTCATCGGCAGGATCCACGGAATCCGGGGCGTAGTAGGCGAGGTCCACATCGCGCTCCGGGGAAGGCGGGCGGCCGGTGATCGCGTCCCAGACCCGGTTGCGGACGAAACCGGCGCCGATCCACCAGTCCGGCAGGGCGAGGGTGGCCGCGGCGTGCAGAACCCGCATGGCGGCCGGGTCGGACTCGATCAGGGCCACCACGTCACGTTCGCTGTCGACCTCCATGCGTGGACGGTAGGCCATGGCGGGGCGGCGTGGCAGGTCACGTACACCGCAATCGGGGTTTCAGGTGTCGGTGTTGCGCCAGACCGCGTAGCGGTGGGCGTAGGCGAGGGCGCGGACGGCGCGGGCCGCGTCCGGATAGACCGGCGCGGCGCGCGAGCCGAAGGTCTGGATGCCGTCGTTGCCGCCGGTCAGGACCGCCGCGATGGTGACGTCCGGGTGGCCGTCGACCACCTCACCCAGCGCGGTCATGATGGCGATCGGACAGTTCGCCCGGGTTCCCACGATGATCAGCAGCAGGGTGTCGGCCTCGCCGCTGTTCGCCACCGTCTCGGCGGCCGCGGCGATCGACGCCGGTGTCGCGTCGATGCCCAGATCCACCGGATTGTCCCGGCCGCGCGCCACCTGCCGGCGGGTCGCCGAGGTCAGCGGCAGCAGGGTGAAACCGGCCGCCTCCGCCAGGTCCGCGGCCTGACCGGTCAGCCCGCCGCCGTTACCGACGATCGCCATCCGCGCCCCCGCCGGGGCCGGCTGACCGATCAGCATCCGGGCGGTGTCCAGCATCTCGCCGATCCCGGTGGTACAGATGACCCCGGCCGATTCCAGCAGCGCACCGGCCCGTGAGACGGCCAGCACCGGCTTGCGCCGGCCCAGCGCCCGGACCAGCGTGGCGAAGCCGGCCGGGTCGCGCACCGACTCCAGGCACAACCCCACCGCCCGGGTGGCCGGATCGTCGAACCAGTGGGTGACCAGGTCGTTCTCGGTCACGTCGAGGCCCTCGCCGAGTGAGACGAAACTGGCGACGCCGCAGCCGCCGCGGGCCGCGCCGGCCAGCAGCGCGATCCCGACCGGACCGGACTGGGCGGCGAGCGCCAGACCGCCCGCCGGCGGGCGCTCCGGGGAGAGACAGGCGTTGAGCCGGGCGTCCGGGCCGGTGTTGAGCACCCCGATGCTGCTCGGGCCGAGCAGCCGGACACCCTGCTCCCGGGCCACCTGCAGGACCTCGGCGCGGCGCTGCCGGCTGACCGGGCCGGAACTGGCGAAACCCTTGCTGAGCACGACGGCGCAGCGGACCCCGCACCGACCGGCCTCCTTGAGAGCGGCCGGGACCAGGTCGGCGCGGACCGCGACCACCGCCAGGTCGGCGGGCTCGGGCAGATCCGAGACGCTGCGGTACGCGGGGACGCCGCAGACCGGGCGGCCGGCCGGGTTGACCGCGTACAACCGGCCGGCGAAACCGTAGTCGCGCAGGGCGCGCAGCGTTTCGTGGCCGGCGCCGCCGTGCCGCGGGCCGGCGCCGATCACGACCACCGAGGCCGGGGTGAGCATCGGGCGCAGCTCGGTGCCGCCATCGGGGCCGGGGCCGATGAGTTCGGTGATCCCGGCCTGCCGGGCGTGGGCGGTGAGCTGCTCGACCAGGAGGGTGGCGATGCCGCGGCCGCGGTGGTGCGGGGCGACGTGGACGGCGATCTCCGCGGTGCGGCCGGCCGGGTCCAGGCGGGCGTAGGCCGCCACGCCGATCACGGGTGGTGCGCCCTTTCTGGCGGTGGCTTGTTCGGCTCTTTCCGCTCGTTCCGCTTTCTTGGCGGCGTCCTTCTGTGTGGCGTGGTCGTTCGCGGCGTCTTTCGCTGTGGCGTGGTCGTTCGCGGCGTCTTTCTCTGCGGCGTGGTCGTTCGCGGCGTCTTTCTCCGCGGCGTGGTCTTTCGCGGCGTCGGGCGGTGGTGGGCCGGCGCAGGCCACCAGAATGATGCGGTCGGTGGCGGCGGCGGCCAGCCGGAAACGCAGCATGCCGGTGCGGTCGCCGGGCCGGGCCGGGCGGAGAGTGACGACGCCGCCGTCGGATGCCAGCAGGGTCAGGGTCATGGGTCTTCACGCCCTTTGCGTCCGGACGCCGGTCCCCTGGGCGTCGGGCCTCGCCCCATCCTGCCCTGAAACACCGGCGGCCGTCTATGTCCCGCGGCCTCAGGCGACCGGAGCGGCCGCTTTCTGGCAGTATTCGGCGAACCATCTGTCGAAGTCCCCGGCGGGCATCGGTCGGGCGTAGTGGTAGCCCTGCGCGATGTCACAGCCCAGCTCGCGCAGCGCGGCGACCGCCGCCTCGTCCTCGACGCCCTCGGCCACCACCGACAGTCCCAGGTTGTGTCCGAGAGTGATCGCCGTGCGGACCAGCATCTCGTCGCCCGGGCTGTCCGCCATCGCCTGCACGAACGACTTATCGATCTTGAGCTCGTCGACCGGCAGCCGCTGCAGGTAGGTCATCGACGAGTGCCCGGTGCCGAAGTCGTCGACCGACAGGCTGATCCCGCCGTCGTGCAGCGCCCGCAGCACCGCCAGCGCCCGGTCCGGGTCGGCCATCGCGGCACTCTCGGTGATCTCCAGCTTGAGCAGGTGCGCCGGCAGCCCGGTCCGGTACAGCAGACCGAAGACCTGCGCCGCGAACCCCGGATCGAGCAGGCAGCGGGTGGACAGGTTGACCGCGATCGGGATCGGGGTGCCCCGGTCCGCCCAGATCCGGGCCTGCCGGACCGCCATCGACAGCACATGCCCGGTCAGCGGCCGGATCAGGCTGGTCGACTCGGCCATCGGGATGAACATGTCCGGCGCCATCCGGCCCAGTTTCGGATGCTGCCAGCGGATCAGCGCCTCCACGCCGGTCACCCGGCCGGACCGCAGGTCGATCTTCGGCTGATAGTGCAGATCCAGCTGATCGTCGGTGCCCATCGCCCGGCGCAGGTCGCCGAGCAGTTCCAGACGGCTGGCGGTGCCGGTGTCGTTGGCCGCGTCGTACTGCTGCACCCCCGACACCTGCTCCTTGGCCAGGTGCAGGGCCGCGTCGGCGTGCCGCAGCAGGGTCTCGGCGTCCACGCCGTGCTCGGGCGCGGCGGCCACCCCGGCGTTCGCCTCCACATCCAGCTGGAAGTCGTCGATGACGAAGGTGTGGTGCAGCCCGGCGAGCAGCGCCTCCGCGGTCGCCCGCGCGGTCGCCGCGTCGGCGCCGGGCAGCAGCACGGCGAAGTCGTCGGCGCCGATCCGGGCCACCGTGGCGCCCTCCGGCACCGCCGCGGTCAGGCGCTGCGCCACCTGGGTGAGCAGCAGGTCGCCGTGCCGGTGCCCGAGCACGTCGTTGACGTCCCGGAACCCGCGCAGGTTGATGATCACCGCGGCGGCCGGCCGGCCCCCGCGCAGCGCGGCCTGGGTGCGCTCGTTGTACAGGGTCCGGTTCGGCAGCCCGGTCAGCGCGTCGTGCGTGCCGGCCCGGCGCACCGAGCGGGCGTGGGCCCGCCAGCTCACCCCGGAGATCAGAATGGTCAGCAGCGCGGCCAGCACCAGCGCCAGCGAGCGGACCGGGAAACCCCGGTTCCAGCCGGCGCCGTACGCCTGGTCGGAGACCACCACGTACCAGTCGTTGGCGTTGTTGAGGGTGGCCGGCATCCGCTGGTAGGCGACCCGCAGCCCGTTCAGATTCGTCATGCCGGCCAGCGCCCCGGCCCGCGCGATCGGCGCGAACGTGCGGTCGCCGACACCCGTGGTCCGGGAGTCGATCAGCACTTCGCCGCTGCTCGCGCCGAGGATCGAGGCGACCCGGCCGCCGCTGGTGTCCGGCATCCGGAAACTCGACAGCGACACCTCGAACTGGACGATCCCGGTGAACCCGTTGGCCATCAGCAGGGTCGAATCGGAAATCACCATGTCGCCGGTGTCCAGCGACCGGTACGCCGCCGTCTGGTACACCCGCTCCGGCCCGAGCTGCAGCGTCGGCGCGAAGTACGGCCGCAGCTGCTCGTTGTCGCGCAGGTTGACGGCGCGCACCGGCACCCCGCCGGCCACCCGGGCGATCTGCCGGCCGTCCCGGTCGACGAAACTGGCCGACTGGATCCGCCCCGGATACAGCTGCTCCAGGTAGGCCAGCGCGTCGTTGACCCGACCGATCAGCGGGCCACCCGCGGCGATCTTCTCCCGGGTGGTCCCGGGCGCCTGATAGAAGTCGATGAACACCGGATTGTTGGCGAACACCTCGGCGATCGCCCGCGCCTGGTCGAAGTAGTTGCGGACCGCCGCCACCTGCTGACCGAGGCTCAGGTCGAGCGCGTGATCCTGGGTCGCGACCTGCTTGTCGCGCGCGGTCACCACACTGGTGAACACGCTGAACAGCAGCACCAGCAGACCGGTGAGGAAGGCCGCGGCACGGGCATGGCGGACCACCGCCGACCAGCCGATCATGCTCCTCCTCACCCGGACGTGCGCTTCTGTGCCGCATGATCGGCCGCTGAACGGCGCGCATGAGGCTACCGGGTTCGCTCACCGCGCAGTCACCGAAGTCGACGGGTCGCCATCCGGCCGTGCGGCGGCCGCAGAGACCACCGGGCCGGCAGCTGGCGGCCGGCCACCTACATCCTGGCCGGTCACTCTGGGGGTGGGGAGGCGGTCAGCCACATCGTGGTGAACTCGCACGGAGGTCCGGGGGTCATCTCCGCGGGCCGGCCTGGTGATCGGCTTCGCGCGGTTGGCTCGCGGTTGGCGGCCTGCGGTCTGCGGTCTGCGACTTGCGGCTGGCCGGCGCGCGTGGGATTCGGCCCACCCGCTGCCCGCAGGGTCGGCTCCGCAGGGTCGGCTGCGCGCGGGCTGGCTGCGCGCGGGGTGCGCATGGTCTTTGGCCGGCCTGCTGCTCGCTGCCCGCGGCCGCCTCCGCGTAGTTGGCCCGCTGCCCGCTGCCCGCTGCCCGCTGCCCGTGGTCTCGGCCGGCCCGCTGCCCTCGTCCGCGGTTGTCTTGCGGTTGCAGCGCGGCGCTGTCGTTCTATCCGTGCGCGGGCTCCTCCCCGATGAGCCCGCGCACGAGCCGGGCGAGGCTCAAAAGTTGGGGCGTTCTCGCCTCGCCCGGCTCGCCCATGATGGCGAAGTCCGCTCTCGGAACGCTATCGACTCACTGTCACGGTCGGGGCGTCCGCCCGCCGCCTCCTCGCCGCAGGTCGTCAGCTTTCCGCGGCGAGCTGGTCGGGTGTCGCTGCGTCGGAACCGGGCCGTCGGGCGTGCCAGCCATCGGTGATGATGGCGAAGACCGTCTCGACGGCGACCTCTTGATCGGGACGGCCGCGGGTCAGGGACGGAATGTCGAGGACGAAGCGGGCGAGCGTCACGCATTCCAGGTTGTCGTGCGGGACTCCGAGATCGTCGGCGATGGCGGCCGCCAACGTCTCGGTGTGCCGGGTCCACATCCGCTCCGAGTAGTCGCGCAGGGCCGGAGTGGAGTCGACGAGCCTCGTGTAATCCTCCCGCAGCGGGTGGGCGACCACCGGAAGATACGTGTCGAGGACGTGCCGGCGCAGGGCGTCGGGGATCGATTGCCCGTCCGGGCGGTCGCGGATCGCGGCGACCAGTTGCGCGTCCCGATCCTCCTCCTGATCGAAGACCAGCGCCTCCTTCCCGGGGAAGTGCTTGAACAGAGTGGTGGTGGAAACGTCCGCCACCTCGGCGATGTCCCTGATGCTCACCCGGTCGTAGCCGTGCTCCAGGAACAGCCGGAGAGCCGCGTCGGCGAGCGCCTGGCGGGTGGCGGCCTTCTTGCGTTCTCGGCGACCGACGGGGCGTTCATCCATGAGTGCAGCGTACCCAAAAGTTGAGTGCAAAGCAAAGTTGACTTGTTGCACTTTTTTACCAAGTCTGCTTTCCTTGGTTCACCGGCCGCTCGCCGACCAGCGAGCCGCTCCCATCCCGCCGGCTCCCCCTGCGAGCCGTCTGCCGCCGAGAGGACACCACCATGACTTCGCCAGCACCCTCCACCGCCCGGATCAGCGTGATCGGGGCCGGCCCCGGTGGGCTCACCTGTGCCCGCATCCTGCAGCGTCACGGCCTCGCCGTGACCGTTTACGACCGTGACCAGCGGCGTGACGCCCGCAACCAGGGCGGCACCCTCGACCTGCACGCCGACGACGGTCAGGTCGCGCTCCGTGCGGCCGGGCTGCTCGACGACTTCTTCCGGCTGGCCCGCGCCGAGGGGCAGGAGATGCGCAGGCTGGGCATCGACGGCACGCTCCAGGAGCACCACCTGCCCGCGCCTGACGAGTTGGTCAAACCCGAGATTGACCGTGGCCAGCTTCGTGACCTGCTGCTCGACTCCCTGGAGCCCGGGACGGTGCAGTGGGGTCGCGCCCTGACCTCGACCGATGGCCGCGTCCTGCGGTTCGCCGACGGCAGCACAGCCGAGACCGACCTGGTGATCGGCGCCGACGGCGCCTTCTCCCGGGTGCGCCCGGTCGTCTCGCCCGCGGTGCCGCACTACAGCGGAGTCACCTTCCTCGAGGCCTGGTTCGACGACGTGAGCGAGCGTCACCCCGACCTCTCCGATCTGGTCGGCCAGGGCGGGGCCCACGCCGCGGACGGCACCCGCGCCCTGTTCGCGCAACGCAACAGCGGTGACCACATCCGCGTCTACATCATTCGCAAGGCTCCGGTCGACTGGATCACCGCGGCCGGGCTGACCATCGCCGACACCGCCGGGATCCGGGCCAGGCTGCTTGCCGAGTTCGCCGATTGGTCCCCGCGCATGCTGCAGATGGTGACGGAGAACGACGGCGTTTACGTCGACCGCCCGATCTTCGCCCTCCCGGTCCCGCACACCTGGGACCCGCACCCGTCGGTCACGCTGCTCGGCGACGCCGCCCATGTCATGCCGCCGCTCGGCGTCGGGGTCAACCTGGCGATGCTCGACGCCAGCGAGTTGGCCCTGGCGCTGGCCTCGTCGCCGACGGTCGACGAGGCCCTTCGCCACTACGAGGCCACGATGCTCCCGCGCTCCACGGAGTGCGCCAAGCTCCTGGAAAACGGTGCTGAGCAGTTGCTCGCCACCGACCTGCACGACTTCGACGAGGAGCGGCTTCAGTCGTGAGCATGCACGACACCGCGGTCGCCGCACGCGACACGATCTTGGCCACTGGGCTCACATACCTCTGCGGCCGAGCGGGATGCGGCGCCTGCGGAAGCACGGTGAAGGTGGCCGACTGGTTCGGAGCAGAGAACAGCCCCGCCCAACCGATGGATCCCATCGTGCCGAGAACCGACCGCTCGAGCTGACCCACCACCGAACGGCTCTTTGGGGACCGGTCGAGATCACGCTCGGCCGCGGCGAGCGCGGCAGCGGCCGCTCTCGCAGATGATCATGGCCGACAACATACGCCGGCCGGGCCATGAAGGTGAGCGGACCGGCCGTAGCCGATCCGCCCACGTCCAGGCAGGCTCAGCAGCCGTTCGCCCACTCGTGCGATTCGCCGTGGTCGCTGACGGATGCGGGCTTGGACTCGAACCCGGTGCCGTGGGCCAGGCAGATGGTCACTCCGCCGGTCCGGCCGGGCCGGTCGTACACCCGCACGAAGCTCGGACTGGCCGCCGAGCCGTTGTTGAACCAGGACGAGTCGTGGTTGGCCACGTTGTCCGACCGGTTGCTGAAGAGGTTGTCGGACCAGTCGTTGTCGTTGTTGGGAGTGCTCCAGACGCCGTTCCTGTAGTGCTGGTTGTTGTAAACGCAGAACGACCGATACGGGCACTGGGCCGGGGCGGCCTGCGCGGGTGACGCGGCGACCGCGATGGTCGCGGCGGCGCCGGCGAAGGTGAGTGCGACGGCTAGGGTGCGTTTCATTGCCGGTGCTCCTTCATGGTGGTGGGTGTGCAACCCCGGGCCGGTCCCGGGGAGTCAGGCGTCCTCGCCGTCGAGCAGGCGCCGCGCGTAGGGCAGTGCGGCCTGCTGCCGGCGGGACAGATCGGTCAGCTGAGGGCTCAGGTCGGCCAGGACCCGTCGTTCGGCGACGGGGATAAGGCGCCGCGCGGTCGCCGACAGGCCGGTTTGCCGGTTGCACCGGGCGGAGAGCACGGCGGCGTCCCGCGACCGCTCCTTCTGCTGCTCGGGTGGCAGGTTCTCGTTCGCCTTGGCCACGCGGGTGTCGAGCTCGGCCTGGTCAGCGACGGGCCAATGTTCTTTCGCCATGCAGGTCCGCCACCTGCCCTCGGCGGCGGTGAACGCGGCATCGCCGGTGACCCGGGCCTGAATGATCGGGTTGAGGTTGTCCTGGGTGATCCGGCCGCGGAGGTACGCGTCGAGGTCACCGTAGAGCCGACGCTGCGCGTCGCTCTGGCAGCCGGCCCGGCTTTGCCGCACGGTGCCGATGGGCATCTCCACCCTCACCCACGGGCCCGTGGTCTGATCGCCGTACAGGGCGGTGGTGAACGCCTGGACGCGACCCGGATCGAGTCCTTCGACGTAGCGGTCGAGGTCGGTCCGTGGCTGCGGTGACTCCGGGGGCGGGCTGGTGGGACCGGCGGCCGCACGTTTCTCGTCGTCGTCCTGCCAGGCCGACTCGAGGCTCGCCGGGGGCGGCGTGGCGGCCAGCTCTCGCCGTGCCTCGGCCGGATCCAGGGGGTATTCGAAACCCGCATTCCGCATGCACCGGCCGACCAGGATCGTTTCGGCCAGCCGCAGGACGGCGGCGCCGTCGGCGCCCTGTGCCATCGAGCGCACGTCCGCCGGGAGGAGGGTGGGGTGGGGGCTCGCACAGGCCGCCGTCAGCAGCACGATGGACGGGAGCAGTACCCGCTTGGTGTGACCGAACATGCGGACCACTGTGGGCGGCACCAGATCGCCCCAACAAGGCTCAACTGTCCCCTAAAGACAAATAGGATCGCAGGTCAGACAGATACGGGCGTCAGCGGAGTGGATGGCACCCGTCGGGCCGCAGACGGACAAGTCCTCTGCACAACCCCCGCGTGACGATCGAGCGGATCGCGGCTATGAGCCGATGTTCAGGCGAGGTGCCCAATGAGGTCGGGACGCCGCTACAGCGAACGCACGCCCCGATCTGCCTCCCGGGCGCGCCGGGCATCACGCCGGATCCGCTGGAACTCATCCGCCGTGATCTGGCGACGGTGGCGGGTGGCGGGCCGGCCACGGTCGAGGCCGGTGTCGGCACCCTTGACCGACGGGGGTCCATGACACCGGCCGAGGGCTGTGCTTCGCGGCCCTCGGCCAGCCGCAACTGTTCACGTGGTCAGTGCCGGGGCTGACCGGCTGAGCGCCGGGCGGGTTCTGGCGGGGTGGGCGCCGTGCCGTGGAGGACCTGGCGGGGTGGGCGCCGGGCCGGAGCTGGCGGGGTGAGCGCCGGGCCGGACCTGGCGGGGTGGGCGCCGTGCCGTGCAGGGCCTGGCTCGGTGGGCGCTGGCTGGATCGGTGCTGGGCCGGGTTCGGTGGGGTCAGTGCGGGCTGGGTTCGGGCCGGTCGGAAGGACTTGCGATCGGCTCGGGGTGACCGTCACCTTGACCGCAGTGCCGGCAGGCACCGCGCCGGCGCAGGTGGTAGGTGATGGTGGCGGCGCCCAGGCCGACGCCCCAGGCCAGCCAGAGCATGCTGGGGACCCAGAGAGCCCAGGTGGTGCGCACCTCGGTGGTCCAGAGGACCATCAGACCGGCCGGGATGATGGAGACCGCGACGATCGACGCCGGGACGACGGCGAGCGCCGGCGGGACCGGTCTGCCCTTCTTGAACCAGAGCCAGCGGGGGTAGGTCTCGCCCCAACTGCTGACCAGACCATGGGTGAGTACGCCGCCGACGGTCGAGGCGATGGCACAACCCAGGCCGACGTCGAGCATGCCGGGCGTGTCCTGCATCATCCGCAGGAAGTCGGGAGTGATGCCGAGCGGGTATCCGAAATACCAGGCGACTCTGGTGATCTCGTACAGCAGCGGTGCCGTGATGGCGACCGCGACCGCGCGACGTCCCCAACGGAGCATGTCCTCCCGCGATCGGCCGCCGCCGGCATCCGGGTGACGGCCGCAGTGCAGGCATGCGCCGCGGGCACGCCGCTGGTAGGCCAGGGTGGCCGCGGCCCACAGCACACCCCCGAGGAAAATGATGATCAGGTTGGTGCGATGCCAGTAGAGAATGTCGCCGATGCCGTTCTGCTCGCCCGGCACCCCGGTGAAGCTGAACACCAGCAGCAACGGCGCGAACGCCACCAGGGCGATCATGGTGTAGTCCGGGATGATCAGGGTCAGGCCCGCCGCCACGATCCAACCACCGGCGATCAACGCCAGCGCCCGTGTGCCGACTCCCGTCCCGGCTCCCACGTCGCGTCCACTCGGACGCGACGCACGCGCCAAGGGTCGAACAGCGGGCCGGGCTCGGCCCGGCGGCCGAGGGGTGGACCGGCCTGTTGCTCTGCCGGAGATGCCGACTCCACGAGCCATTGCCCAGGCGGCCGCGGTGCCGAGCAGGCCGATCACGGCCATGACGGGCGCGCCGTCGGTGACGGGTGTGCCCTCCAGGATGGAGCCCGACACGTGGGCTTCGTCGATCGGGGCGAACGGGAAGCCGTTCCCGCCGAACGTCCAATACAGGCCGAGCGTGGCGTAAGCGGCCGACCAGCCGGCGGCCGCGTACCCGGCCCACGCGGGCCAGGTCGCGGCCCACCGCCGCCACACGCCCACACCGGTCAGCTTCGGCGCCGCATGGCAAGTGATGGTCACCGGATCCCCCCGACACTGCCGATGCCGCCGCTGTCGCTGCGGCCGGTGCCGCTGGTGGTGCGGCTGTTCGCGGGGGCGGTTGTGCTGCCGGCGGAGCCCTCGGGGGTGATACGGCTGGTCAGGATGGTGAAGCCGCCGGTGTAGACGGGGGATCGGTCGGCCAGGCCCGGGTGTTCGACGTCGAAGTCGACACAGCGGGTGGGCGGGCGTTCCGTGCCGTTCTGGGCCTGGACGAAGGCGAGCTGGTCCGGCTGGGAGCCTCCGTCGGTGACCTTCATGTAGTAGGCGTGGTTCTTCACCACGCCTACGCCGTCGGGGACGACGGCGGTCAACAGGGCGACGTCTCCGGTGACCCGCAGGCAGGTCACCTCGGCCCAGCCGTCACCGACAACCGTTCCGTCCGGACGTTCGTGCCGGAACCGGAACCGGCCGTGTGCTGAGCCGGTCCGGTCGGTGAAGGCTTCGATGCCGAACCAGACGGGGTCGCCGGCGACGTTCGGGCCGCTGAGCCGGATCTGGCCCAGGCCGATCACGGCCGACATGCTGTTCGCCGTCGACACGCTGTCAGCCGTCGACACGGTGGTCACGGCTGGGGGTTTCGGCAGTACAGGGTGGGCTTGCGCTGCTGTGGGGGAGACCCACAGGGTGGTGGCGGCGATGGCGGACAGTGCCGCCGTTCGTGCCGTCGTTGCAGGCATGATGCTCCTCGACTGTGCGGCGATCCCTACTGGATCCGGCTGATCTCTGCTGGATCGAGCATCGCGGCACGGCGCGGCCGGAGGATCCCTCCTCGGGGTCATCCGGATCCCTCCACGGAGGGAGATCGGTGGAGCCGGGCGGGGTCAGTGGTCCTGCCAGGCGACGGCGAGGATGCGCCAGCCGGCGGGTGTCCGGACGAACTGGAAGGTCTTCGTGCCCTCGGCGGTGAACGGGGTGCCGTCCAGGATGCCGGACTTGGCGTAGGCGCAGCGGTGCTGGGCCAGGTCGCCGATGACCTCGGTGTGGCCGGACCCGGGCCACTCGTGGAAATCGGTCAGGCGGCCGCTGGTCAGCAGCGTGCGACGGGGCTCGATGAACGAGTCGACGGTGTAGACGGCCAGCTCAGGCGTGGTCCGGGCGATCACGGCTTCGGGGAGAAGCACGGTGCGCAGCGTGTCGAGGCGGGCGGGGGATTCGGGGCCGGAGACGAAAGCGTCGAAGAAGATCTGCACGAGGGTGGTGAGCTCGGCGTGATCGGCATCGGTGTCAGGCACGGAACGACTCCCCGGGGTGGCGGTGCGGTCGACGTACAAAATAAGCGATTTTAGGGAGGTGGTGGCCGGGACCTAGGGAGGTGGGCGGACCGGGAGTAGGAAGACCTACCTAATCGGTGGGCGACGGCGCGTCGCAGGCTGTTTCCGGAAGCGAAGCGGCGAGGGGAGCGAAGATGTCCGCGACGATGCTGACCGTGGCGCGAGCCGATGCGCTGTTCGTCAGTGGGCTGCCGACCGGGTCGCATCCGGGGAGGGACGAGGTCGACGCCACCGTCCGCGCCATGGTCCGCTGTTACCGCGGGTCACGGGGGTGCGCGGGCGAGGTGGCGGCCTGCTACGGGGAGATTCCGGAATATGCGGTACGCCGGATGGCCTGGGCGCGCTGGGTCATCGCCAGCGTGTTCGGGGGTGCGCGATGACCGTTATCGCCCAACGGCCGGCCGCGACGGCCACCCGGCACGCGGCCAAGGCGAACGCTCCGCACCCGCTCGCGGAAACCGTTGCTCGCGGGGCCGTGGCGAATGTTCCGTGCGCGGCAACAGAAGTGGTGGCGGGTGGCGCGGCGGGAGATGTCGCGCGGGCGGCTGCGGCCGGGGGAAGCGCGCGGCTTCTGGCGGGGGGACAGGCTCGGGAATCGGTCGGGGAGATCGCGCGGCGGCCGACCGAGGAGATTTTGGAGCACCTGTCGACGGTGGCTCGCGGGGGGAACGGGCATGCGGCGGCGGCTGCGGCGCTGGAGCTGGCCGCGGAGGTGGCCTGGTCGGGGCGGCGGCGACTGCTGACGCTGGCGGCGGCGGACGCGCAGCTTGCCGGGGAGCGTCAGCGGGCGGGGGAGCTGCTGCGGCGGGCGGCGGAGACCGGGGAGTCGCTGCCCGCGCCGCTGGTCGGCATGGCGCTGGTCGCGGCGCGCAAGGCGATGGCGCAGGGGCGGCACCGGGCGGCGGAACGCGGGCTTGCGGGGGTTGCAGCGGGAATGTGGCAGTCGGGGGCGATTCGCCGGTTGCCGACCGTTCTTGCCCTGCGCAGCTGGGCGCTGGCGCGGGCGGGGGACCTGGGCGCGGCGGAGAGTGAGGCGGATCGGGCGGTCACGCTGGCCGCGCTGACCGGGGATCAGGGTGCGACCGTGCAGGCCGGGCATACGCGAACGCTGATCACCGTGCTGCGGGGCGGGCCGGCTCCGGCGAGTGGGGGGGATCCGCTCGGAGCCGGTCTCGCCCTGCTCGGCGCGCTCGCCGGGCGGGATCCGGCGGAGGCGGTCGAAGTGGCCGCGGAACACCTGCCGGACCTGCTGGAATGCCGGCTGATCCGGGATCGGGCACTGAGTCGCGACGACCTGAGCACATTGCACGGGCTGACCCGGTCGACGGCCGGGCCGATCGCCGCGAACGCGTGGCGGGTGCTGGGATTGACCAGCCGGGATTCGGCTGATGACTGCTTCGCGCAGGCGACCAGGCTGCACCGGGCGATGGACCTGCCGTTCGACAACGCGCGGGTACACCTGTCGTACGGGGAACGGCTGCGCCGCGACGGGGACCGCCGGGCGGCGCGCAACCAGCTGCGGATCGCGCGGGACACCTTCGCCGACCTGCGCGCGACGCCGTGGGTGGCGCGGGCCGAGCGGGAGCTGAAAGGCACCGATGAGAGCCGGGTGCCGGCCGGGCTGACCCCCGCCGAGTTCGAGGTGGCCCGGATCGTCGCGACCGGGGTGTCCACCCGGGAGACCGCCGCGCGGCTGTTCCTGAGTCCGAAAACAGTGGAATTTCACCTGTCCAAGGTGTTCCGCAAACTCGGCGTGTCGAGCCGGGCGCAGCTCGCGCACGTCTTCCCGGAGCTGTCGTGTCCGTAAATACTGCAATGTATGGCTGGCTTGAAGGGCTTCGTGGGTCGTGCGGCCGAGCTGGCGGACCTGGCCGGAGCGCTCGGCGACGCGGTCCGCGGCGACCCCCGAACCGTGTTGATCGCCGGCGAGGCCGGTGTCGGCAAGACCCGGCTGTTGGAGGAGTTCGAGGAACGCTGCGCCGGGCGTGAGCTGCTGCTCGCCCGCGGCGCCTGCGTGTCGGTCGGCGCCGGCGAGCTGCCCTACAGCCCGTGGCTCGCGGCGATGCGCGCGGTCGAGGCCGAGGCGCTCGCCGAGGTGCCGGGCGCGGAACAGGCGGCGCTGTCCGCGCTGATCCCGGCGCTGCCCGACCCGGGCAGCCCGCGCGAGGGCGGGCAACTGGCCCGGGCCCACCTGTTCTCGCTGTTCCTGGAATTCCTGGGGCGGCTGGCGGCGAAACGGCCACTGGTGGTGCTGCTCGAAGACCTGCACTGGGCGGACACGTCGTCGCTGGACCTGCTGCTCTTCCTCAGCCGCAACCTGCGGCGGGCCGCCGTCCTGCTGGTCGGGACGTTCCGCACCGATGAGCTGGAGGAGGACTCGCGCCACCGGGTCGTGTTCGGCGAGCTGATCCGGGGCCGGTCGACGACGTACCGGGAAATGTCCCGATTCGGCGAGAGTGAACTCGCGGATCTGCTGCGCGTGTCCGCGCCGATCTCGGACGCGGTGATCAGCAAGGTGTACCAGCGGTCCGGCGGCAACGCGTTTCTGGCCCAGGAGATCCTCGCCGCCGAGCAGCGCAACCCCGGCGGACCGGTCCCCGACCACCTGCGGGACCTGCTGATGATGCGGGTCGAAGGGCTCTCCGAGGAGGGCCAGAGGATCGTCGGGGTGTTGGCCGCGGCCGGCCGTCCGGTCTCCGGGGCGTTGCTGGAGGCGGCCAGCGGGCTGCCCGGTCCGGCATTGCGGTCCGGGTTGCGCGATGCGGTGGCCCGGCAGGTTCTTGTCCGTACGCCCGAAGAAAGTTACCAATTGCGTCATTCGCTCACTGCGGAGACCTACTACCAGGACCTGCTCCCCGGCGAGCGGGCCGGTCTGCACCTGGCGGTGGCGGGTGCGCTGGCCGCGTCGGCCGGGCCGGAGACGTCCGCGATCGTGCAGGCCGAACTGGCCCACCACTGGTTTCAGGGCCGCAAGGACGACGACGCGCTGTTCTGGACGCTGCGGGCGGCTCGATCGGCGGCCCTGGTGCACGCGTACGCGGAAGCCCGGCGGCAGTACGGGCGGGTGCTCGACCTGTGGCGGCGGGTGCCCGAAGCGGCCGAGTTGTGCGAGACCACCTATCCGCGGCTGCTCGACGAGGCGGCCGAAGTGCTCGACTACGCCGGGGACCCGCAGCGGGCGGTGCAACTGACCGGGGAGGCGATCCAGGTCGTCGGGGCCGGCGGGGACCGGCAGGAACTGGCCCGGCTGTACGAGCATCTCGCGCGCCTGCGGTGGCGGGCCAACGACACACCGGGGGCGGTGGCCTCCGCCCGGACGTGCATGTCGCTGGCGGACGCCGGACTGAAGGCGCGCGCGGGCGCAACGTACGCCCGCGTGTTGATGCTCAGTGGTCACTACCGGCAGGCCTTGGATGAGGCGTCGGCAGCCCTCGCCGTGGCAGCCGACCCGGTCGAGCGAGGGTATCTGCTGGTCACGCTCGGCACCGTGCGATTCCTGCTCGGGGAGCGGGACCAGGGGGTCGCCCAGTTGCGGGAGGGACTCGCGCTCGCCGAGAGCACCGACAGCAAGGAGAACATCCTGCGGGCGTACACCAATCTGACCTACTGCCTGCAGATGCTGAACCGGCTCGAGGAGGGGCTCGCGCTGGCCCGGCGCGGATGTGAGCTGGCCGCCGGGTTCGGGTTGCGGATGACGACCGGGGTGGTGCTGGTCGGGAACGCCGCCGACATCCTGCTCGACCTGGGGCGCTGGGAGGAGATCGAACGGCTCATCGGGGAGGTGCTGCCCGATGAAGCGGCCGACGATCTGCCGCTGTACATCCAGTATGTACGGGCGGAAGTGTTCGTGGCGCGTGACGAACGCCGGGCCGCGCGGGACATTCTGGACCTGGTGATGAGCCGGTCGGCGGGCAAGACCGATCAGGACTTCGTCGGACATGCGTACGCCGCGCTGGCCGCCCTGGAGATCGCGGACGGGAACTGGCGGGCCGCCCGGCGGGCCGTCGACGAGGGGCTGGCCAAACTCGGCGGCGGCGAAGGGGCGTTCCCCGTCCTCCGGCTCGCCGTCAGCGGCCTGCAGGCGGCCGGCGAGGCGGCGGACCAGGCGCGGCGGGCCGATCCGGACGGGGTGCACCGGTGGGTGACCTGGGGGGACATGCTCGCCGGGCGAGCCGGTGAGGCCCTGGAAGAGCTGCGGCGGGCGGGTGGCGGGCAGGCACTGCCGGTGGCGGAGGCACTGCACGCGGTGGCGCAGGCCGAAGCGTTACGGGTGCGCGGCGAAGCGCAGGAGGCGGCGTGGACCGCGGTGGCGGCCACCTGGCAGGCGCTCGGACACCCGTATCCGGAAGCTCAGGCGCGGTTGCGACTGGCGGCCTGCCTGCTGCGCCGAGGGGCGACCAGCGCCCTGCACCGGGAGATCACGGCGGGCGCCCGGCTGGCCGCCGGACTCGGGGCCCGGCGGCTCAGCCGTGAACTCGCCGAACTGGCGACGCTCAGCGGGGTGGTGATCCGTTCCGAGCCGGTGCCGGAAGCGGCGCCCAGGAACGATTGGGGCCTGACCCGCCGCGAAGGGCAGGTGCTGGACCTGATCGCGCTGGGCTACACCAATGCGCGGATCGCGCGGAGTCTGGACATCGCGGAGAAGACGGTGAGCGTGCACGTGTCCAACGTCCTGGCGAAGCTCGGGGCGGCGAACCGGTGGGAGGCCGCCCTGATCCGTCGTGGGGAACCCCGCCCGGAATGATCCCGCGCTGACCCGCCGGGACTCACGGGGCATGATCCCGCCGTGACCCGCCGGTGGCCTCGCCCGGCATGACCCCGCCGTGACCCGCCGGTGGCCTCGCCCGGCATGACCCCGCCGTGACCCGCCGGTGGCCTCGCCCGGCATGACCCCGCCCTACATGATGTTGCCGCCTCGCCAGCGGTGGTTGAAGGCCGGCATTCCGGCCGGACGGTCGCTCCTGCGGATGTCGTCGACATCCCTGCTGATCCGGTCGCGCAGGCCCGGGTTGGCGTCCAGCGCGGCGGGCGGGGTGACCGTGTACGCCTCGTCGGCGTAGGTCAGCACGAACTCCGGCGACAGTCGCCGGACCCGACCGGCGCTGAGGCAGAAGAACTCACGCTGCGAGAAACCGGTGATCGCCACGCAGTGACTCGACAGGCTGCCCGCAGTGGCGTCGTAGACCGGGCCGTAGCCGGGCACATACCAGGATTCGCGCAGCGTGCCCTGCGCATCCTTGATCGACTGAGGCAGTGCCAGGCCGAGCAGGACGCCGCCGAACCGGAGCACCGCCTCGCGCAGCTGGTCCAGATTGCGGGGCTCGATCTCCAGGAACGAGCGGGCCTCCGGGAGCAGGCCGGCCAGTGGCTGGTCTTTGTGGACCCACACCTTCAGCGCCAGGAGCAGACTCGTGCCGAAGTCGTTGTGGGCTTCCCGGTGCTTCGAGATCGGCTGGGCGGGGGTCGGTCGCTGCGCCGATCGGTCTGCTTCGTTCGCTGCCCTGCCCGCGGCATTGCTCGCCACCGCCGCGCCGGCCGGATCACGCCGGAAGGGGGAGACCTTCTCGTAGATGCGCAGCGTGTCCTCAAGGGTCGGGTTGTACTGCTCCTTGCCGGCCGCGTACCAGGCCTGCGCGAGCAGGGCCATCGCCGCCGGGACACAGTTCTGATAACCGACGTCGCCGATCGGCTCGCCGGCGGGCAGGTCCACCAGGACGTCGCCGGGGTGGAAGCGGCCGTCGGGTTGCAGCCCGTGCCGGGTGACCGCGGGTTCCGACGGATCGTCGAGATACCCGGAGTACTGCCCCATCTGCAGAGTACGGATGTCGGTTTCGGCCGCGAGCCGGCCGGCTAGAGCGTCCATGGTCACCCTTCGAGTCGAGGTGCGCTGGCCCCACTGAGCGTGAAGAGGCTATCGCCGTCCGTGCGAATACGAACTGGCAAATCAGCGACAGTCCATGGCGGTGTGGCGTTCCGATACCGCGTCCGGGGGCGCTCTATGGTGGGAACAGCCATGCCAGCGCGTTCAGGGACTTCTCGGTGTATCGGGTCCGGCCGGTTTCCACGCCGTAGGCGAAGTCCTCCAGCACGCCGCATCGGGCGTAGAAGATCGCCCGGTCATGGACGGCCGGCGACTGATCGGCGGGCAGCGCGGCCGGGCCCAGGTCACGGTAGAGCCGGCCCGGGTCGTGGGCCGGATCGACCAGGGCGGCGTCGCTCCAATCGATGATGCCGGTGACCTGCGACGTCGCCGGGTCGATCAGGACGTGTTCGATGCCCAGGTCGTTGTGCGAGAACACGAGCGTGTCGCCGGCCGGCGGCGGCTCGGCGGACAGGAAGGCGTCGACCCGGGGACGGTAGGACGCCGGTATCCGGTGCGAGATGAACGCGTAGGTCTCGGCGGCCTCCTCCAGCCACTCGGACGGCGCCTGCTCGTCGGCATCCGCCAGGCCGGCCAGCCGCTCCGGCGCGATGGCGTGCAGGGCCGCCAGGAAATCTCTTAGCGCGGCGATGATCCTCTCGGGCTGCCCGGCCGCCGGCAGGTCGAGCAGGGGAACCCCGGGCAGCTTGCGATAGGCGAGACAGCCCTGCTCGGCGAGGGTGAGCACCGGCTCGGGGACGGGCAGCGGCGCGAACCGGCGGACCTCGGTGAGCAGGCGGGCCTCCCGGACGGTTCGTGAAGCGTCCGGGGTCTTGCTGAGACGTACGATCAAGTCGCCGTTGATCTCATAGGCCACGTTGTCCAGACCCTGGCCGAGCACGCTGACCGACTCGACCCGGTAGTCAGGCAGGGCCGTCGCAATCAGGCGGCGGACGTCGGGCATGGCGGATCACACCTCGGCTGCCTGAGCGCGCAGCTCGCTGACCACCTGGGCGCCGTCGGGCGCCTCGTCGGGGTCGACCAGCCACTGCAGCATCAGACCGCTGAGCAGGGCGAGGGGAACGGAACCGCCGAGCCCCTCCCGGCCCTGGCGTTGCGCGGCGGCGAGCCGCTCCCGCAGCTCGGGGGAGTGCTCGGCCTGCACCGCCGCCTCCAGCTGGGCGATCCACAACGCGCGATGGGTGCCGAAGGTGTCGATCAGCGCCTGCCAGCGAGCCTCCGCGGAGCTGTCCTGAGCCTGGGTGGCGACCGTCTCCGACAGCTCCTCGACGGCCTCCACCAGGGCGTGGACCAGCAGCGACTCGCGGGAGCCGAAGTGATAGCCGATCGCGGCGTGGTTGACGCCGGCGGTGAACGCGATGTCGCGCACGGTCGTCCGAGCCCAGCCGCGCTCGGTCAGGCAGCGCTTCGCGCCCTCGATGAGGGCCTCCCGATTTCCCACGCGCCGAGCCTACCAGATTCCTTATCCGCCTGGCTTATCCAATTGGATTGACCACTTGGATAAGAGCGGGCTAGGGTCGTCGGCATGAGAAGCGCTCTGATCTCCGGCGCCAGCGTCGCCGGTCCCGCCCTGGCCTGGTTTCTCCGTCGCGACGGCTGGCAGGTGACAGTCGTCGAACGCGCGCCGGCTCTGCGAGACAGCGGCTATTCGGTGGATTTCCGCGGCGACGCCCTCGGCGTGCTGGCGGAGCTCGGCGTCCTCGACGAGGTCCGGACCCACGAGACCGGGACGCTCGGCACGACGCTGCTGGATCCCACCGGGCAGCCGGTCGGTGAGCTGCCCCCCGAGGCCTTCGGCGGTGATCTCGAGGTGCCCAAGGTGGCCCTGACCCGGATCCTGCACCGGATCGCCGACGTCGCATACCTCTTCGACGACACCGTCACCGCCCTCACGCAGCACGACGACCGGGTCGCGGTGACCTTCGAGAGGGCGCCGGCGCGCGACTTCGACCTGGTCTTCGGCGCCGACGGGCTCCGATCGGCGGTGCGCCGCCTCGCCTTCCCCGGCGTCGACCCGGTCGAGCATCTCGGCATGTCCGGCGGGGCGTTCAGCACCGACGACTATCTCCAGCTCGACCGTCGAGGCCTGTTGCAGGCCGGGCCGGGCCGCGCGATCTACCTGTTCCCGGCCATCGACCCGGGGCGGATGTGGGTCAGTCTGTCCTTCGCGACGGGCAATCCGGAGTTCGACCGCTTCGATCGGCCGGTCCATGAGGGTGCCCTGCGCGGGGTGTTCGCCACCCATCCGTGGGCGGAGGTGCCTCGGCTGCTGGATGCGATGTCCGCGGCCGACGACTTCTACTTCGCCTCGACCGCCCAGGTCCACCTCGACTCCTGGTCGACCGGCCGGGTCGCGCTGCTCGGCGACGCGGGCTACTGCGCCGCGCCGACCAGCGGCATGGGCACCTCCCAGGCGTTGATCGCCGCCTCCACGCTGGCCCGCTGCCTGGCTGAGGCCGGCGACGACCACGCGACCGCCTTCCAGCGGTACGAGACCGAGTTGCGCCCCTATGTCACCGCGAACCAGAAGGCGGGCCGTGCGGCGATCCCCGGCTTCGGCGGCGCGGACGTCGAGTGACCGGCGAGGCGGCCCCGGCGCGGTGGCCGGCCATCACGATGGAGCGGAGGGAGGAGCCGGTGAGACAGTGGCGGCTGCGGGGCTCAGAGCGTGCCGCGGTGCGATTCCCACATCGCCCGGGTCATCTCGTACTCCACCTCGCCGGCCTCGGTGCCCGGCAAGGGATCGTCCCAGGAGGTGTGGAAGGTGCGGACGTAACGCATGCCGACCGTCTCCATCACCCCGCGCGATCCGGTGTTGACCGCCATGGTCTGGGCGATCACCCGGCTCTGACCCACCGTGTCGAAGGCGTGCCGCAGCAGGGCGCGGGAGGCCTCACTGGCCAATCCCAGCCGCCAGTACCGCCGGGCCAGCCGATAGCCCAGCTCGGCGACCGTGGGATCGTCCGGCTGGTCGTCGCCGTGCGCCGGCGGGAGCATCATCAGGCCGATGAACTCGCCGTCGGCCTCGCCGTCGGGGGCCGTCGAGCCGCGGCGGCCGCCGTCCGTGCCGAAGGCCATCCAGTGGCCGAGGCCGTTCACCCTGGTGGCGAGCGCCATCCGTTCGGCGTGCGAGGTGACCACCTCGTCCCGGGTCCGGGCCCGCCCCCAGATGTATCGCAGCACCTCGGCGTCGGCGTCGAGCCCGACCTCCAGCTCGAAATGCCGGTCGGCGAGTGGGACCAGCAGCAGCCGGTCGGTACGCAAGGTCGGTTGGCCCATGCCGTCACCCAAACACAGGCCCGGTCCGGTCGCGATCGGTTTTGTCGCGCATGCGGCCGGCCCGAGCGGATGCGCAGGCGGTGGGGTGGGCGAAAGCGGATTCCGGGGCGAACGGGAGTAGGACAACAGGGCGGCCGCGGCTACCCTGAGCAGATGGAACAGGACACCAGGCCGAAGCTGAGCGTTGAGGACATCCACGCGCGGATGGGGCTGGCGGTTACCGACGAGGGCAAGGCTCGGGCGCGGCAGCGGCGGCGCAAAGCGGAGCGGGCCCGGGACGACGAGGGGCGGGCGGCCTTTCTCGCCGGGCTGCGGTCGCGGCCGGCGTGACCGGCGGGCGGGACGCGAAACTGGTTCTCGACACGTCGGCGATCGCGGCGTGGGTGCGCGGGTCGGTGGCGGTCGGTGAGACGCTGGCCGAGGTGAACGACGAGGATGGCGCGGTCGTCATTCCGCTGTCCTGCCTGGTGGAGGCGGGATACCACACGGCGGTGCTGGGGCGGGAGCGGTTGGAGCTGCTGCTGGCACATCCGGCGACGTCCCTGATCACCGACGACGCCGAGGACTGGGATGCGTTGGTGGCGCTGCGGGCGCTGACCGGGCGGGCCGACTGCGCTTCGGCGGCGATGCTCGCCCTGGACCTGGGCGTCGACGTGATGACCAGCGACCCGAGCTGGTACAAGGGCGTGGCCGACGGGCGGATCGTGCTGCACGTCGAGGATTGACCCCGACGGGCTGACGGGCCGATGGGCCGGTCGGGTCCGACGAGTCGCGGGCCGGTCGGGTTTAGGGCGGGGCCATCGGGGAACGGCAATGCCCCGTGGAGAGCGGAGATCTGATCGCGGGCCGGTATCGGCTGGAGCGACGGCTGGGGCAGGGTGGGTCGGCGGTGGTGTGGCGGGCCGTCGACGAGTTGCTCGGACGGGGAGTCGCGCTGAAGGTGCTGGCGCCGGCGTTGGCCGCTGATCCCGATCTGCGGCGGCAGGTGGCGGCTGAGGCTCGGGCCGCCGCTCGGCTGCGGCACGTGAATGTGGTGGGGATCCATGACTGCGGCGAACTCGAGGATGCCGGTGGGCGGCTGCCGTACGTCGTGATGGAACTCGTCGACGGGCAGTCCCTGGACGACATGCTCCGACGCGGGCGGCTCACCTGGCGGCAGGCGGTCCTGATCGGCGCCCAGGTGGCCGCGGCGCTGGCGGCCGCGCACGCCGACGGCATCGTGCACCGGGATGTGAAACCGGCGAACGTGATGGTCACCGGGGCCGGGGTCAAGCTGGTCGACTTCGGTATCTCGGCCGCGGTGGGTGCGCTCGACGGGCAGGACGGGCGGCTGATGGGCACCCCGGCCTACTTGGCGCCGGAGCGCGTCAAGGGTGGGCCGGTGCGTCCGGCGACCGATGTCTACGCGCTCGGGCTGCTGCTCTACCTGGCCCTCGCCGGACAGATGCCGTGGGAGGCGTCGACGGTCACCCAGATGGTCAAGGCGAACGTGTACGCCGTCCCGGCACCGCTGCCGGCCGTGCCCGGCCTGCCTCCGGTCGTCGCCCGGCTGGTGACCCGATGCCTGGCGAAACGTCCCGCCGACCGGCCGTCTTCCGCCGAGGCCGCGCACGTACTCGGGGAGATCGCCGGACTGCCGTCGCCGGCCCTGCTGCGGGGCGCGGTCGCCCCGACGGCCGAGCTGCCGGTGCGGCCGGGACGCGGCAGGCGGGGTGTGCTGGTCGCCGCGGCGGCCGGGCTGCTCGCGGCCGGCGGCCTGTGGTGGGCGCAGGATGCCGGGCCGGTCGGGGTCGCGCCGGCCGCGGCCAGCACCCCGTCGTCGGCCACACCGAGCAGCGTGACGACCACCGGCCCGTCATCTCGTCCGCAGACGGTCGCCGTGGTGCGGCAGCAGCGGGTCGCGCCACCGGTCGCCAAGCCGGCCGCGCCGATCACCGTGGTGGCACCGGCGAAGGGCAAGCCGGCCAAGACGAAGAAGGCGCACAAGCCGAAGAAGAAGTGAGCGCGACAACGAAACAGCCCACGCAGACCGGGCAGTGGTGAGCAGGACCGGTCCCGCCGGCTTGCGGAAGTGGCCGGCTTGCGGAAGTGGCCGGCTTGCGGAAGTGGCCGGCTTGTGGAAGTGGCCGGCTTGTGGAAGTGGCCGGCTTGTGGAAGCGGCCGGCTTGCCGGAAGCGGCCGGGAGGACCGGACTGCGCTGACCGAGCAGGCGGCGACCGGCCCGGGCAGGTGCGAGGGCGCCCGGGCCGGCAAGCCGCCGGGAAGCGTCAGGCCGGCCAGGCGACGCTCAGGTAGTGCGTCTCCTGGAATTCCCGCAGACCTTCGCGGGCGCCCTCCCGGCCCAGCCCGCTCTGCTTCACCCCGCCGAACGGCGCCGACGGGTCGGAGACGAGGCCCCGGTTGATGCCGACCATTCCGGCCTCGATCGATTCCCCGATCCGGATGGCCCGGGCCAGGTCGCCGGAGAACACGTACGCCGCGAGGCCGTACTCTGCGGCGTTGACCTGCGCCACCATGCGTGCCTCGTCGGTCCAGGTGACGATCGGCGCGACCGGCCCGAAGATCTCGTCGTGCAGGATCTCGGCGTCGGGCGCCACGTCGACCAGGATCGTCGGCGGATAGAAGTGGCCGGGCAGCGACGGTGTCGCCGCCCGGTGCGCGATCCGCGCCCCGCTCTCCACCGCGGCCGCCACCGTCCGGGTCACCCGCCGCAGCGCCTGCGCGCTGATCAGCGGCCCGATGTCGGCGCCGTCCGCCGCCGCGCCCACGGTGAGCTTCTCGACGGCCGCACCGAACCGGGCCACGAACTCACCGGCGACCGCCGCGTGCACATAGAACCGGTTCGCCGCCGTGCACGCCTGCCCGCCGTTGCGGAATTTCGCGATCATCGCCCCGGCCACCGCCGCGTCGAGGTCGGCGTCCTCGGTGACGATGAACGGCGCGTTCCCGCCCAGCTCCATCGAGGAGTTGACCACCCGGTCGGCGGCGTGCCGCAGCAGCACCCGGCCGACGGCGGTCGACCCGGTGAAGCTGATCTTGCGGACCCGCTGGTCGTTGAGCCACGCCCCGACCACCCCGGACGCGTCCGAGGTGGTGACCACGGTGACGACCCCGTCCGGCACGCCCGCCTCGGTGAGCAGCCCGGCCAGGGCCAGCGCGGTCAGCGGCGTCTCCGCGGCCGGCTTGATCACCGCGGTGCATCCGGCGGCCAACGCCGGCCCCACCTTGCGGGTGATCATCGCGGCCGGGAAGTTCCACGGCGTGACCAGCGCGGCGACCCCGACGGGCCGGTGCGTGACCAGGGTGCGGGCACCACCGGCCGGGGCTTCGCCGTATTCGCCGCCGGGCCGGACGGCCTCCTCGGCGAACCAGCGGAAGAACTCCGCCGCGTACGTCACCTCGCCGGCCGCGTCGCTCAGTGACTTACCGTTCTCCTCGGCGATCAGCGCGGCCAGCCGCTCCCGGTCGCGCAGCATCAGCTCGTACGCCCGGCGCAGGATCTCCGACCGGTGCCGCGGGGCGGTCCGCGCCCACGCGGGGAACGCCGCGTATGCCGCGTCGACCGCCGCCCGGGCGTCCTCGACGCCCTGGTCCGGGACCTCGGCAACCGCCCGCAACGAGGCGGGGTCCACCACGACAATGCTCATCGAATCTCCTGGAATGCGGCGGCCAGCACGTCGAACGCGTCATCGAGCAGCTCATTGGTGATCGACAACGGCGGCAGGAATCGGAGAACATTGCCGTACGTTCCGCAGGTCAGGACGATCACGCCGCGCTGATGGGCGTACCGGGCGACGTCCCGGGCCAGCCGCGGGTCGGCTTCGCGGCCCCCGGCCCGGACCAGCTCGACCGCGATCATCGCGCCGCGTCCGCGGATGTCACCGAGCCGGTCGTCCTTGTCCCGGATGTCATGCAGCCGCCCGGTCACCCGGGTCTCGATCTCGCGGGCCCGGGCGAGCAGCCCGTCCTGCTCGATGGTCTCGATCGCGGCGAGGGCCGCGGCGCAGGCGATCGGGTTGCCGCCGTAGGTGCCGCCCAGCCCGCCGGCGTGCGGCGCGTCCATGATCTCGGCGCGCCCGGTCACCGCGGACAGCGGCAGCCCGCCGGCGATGCCCTTCGCGGTGACGATCAGGTCGGGTACCACGCCCTCGCGGTCGCAGGCGAACATGTCGCCGGTGCGGGCGAACCCGGTCTGCACCTCGTCGGCCACGAACACCACGCCGTTGGCCCGGCACCAGGCGGCGAGCGCCGGCAGGAATCCGGCGGCCGGCTCGATGAACCCGCCCTCGCCCTGGATCGGCTCGATCACCAGCGCGGCCAGGTTGTCCGCGCCGATCTGCTTCTCGATCTGGTCGATGGCCCGCGCCGCGGCGGCCCGGCCGTCGACGCCGGCGTCCCGGTACGGATACGACCCGGGCGCCCGGTACACCTCGGGCGCGAACGGCCCGAACCCGTGCTTGTAGGGCATGCTCTTCGCGGTCATCGCCATGGTCAGGTTCGTCCGGCCGTGGTATGCGTGATCGAAGACGACCACCGCGTCCCTGCCGGTGTGCGCCCGGGCGATCTTCACGGCGTTCTCCACGGCTTCCGCGCCGGAGTTGAACAGCACGCTGCGCTTCTCGTGGTCACCGGGGGTGACGCGGTTCAGGGCCTCGGCGACGGCCACGTAACCGTCGTACGGCGTAACCATGAAACAGGTGTGCGTGAACGCCGCCACCTGCTCGGTGACGGCGGCGACCACCCGCGGCGCGCCGGCGCCCACGGTGGTGACCGCGATGCCGGAGCCGAGGTCGATCAGGTGGTTGCCGTCGACGTCGACCACGATGCCGCCGCCGGCCCGCGCCGCGAACACCGGCATCGTGGTGCCGACACCGCCGGCGACCGCGGCCAGCTTGCGTTCCATCAGTTCCTGGGACCGGGGGCCGGGCAGTGCGGTGACCAGCCGGCGCTTCTGTTCGAGGCTCACGCGGCACAGTCTGTTCACCTCGCACTATGCTCGTCCAAGTCCTGTCAGGCCTGTGCACCATGCCCTGGAGGCATAAGTGGAGCTGCGGCTGCTGCGCTACTTCGTCGCGACCGCCGAAGCCGGCACGGTCAGCGCCGCCGCCGTCCGGCTGCACCTGACCCAGCCCGCCCTGTCCCGGCAGCTGCGGCTGCTGGAACGCGCCCTCGGGGTGGCGCTCTTCGACCGCACCGGCCGCCGGCTCGACCTGTCCACCACCGGCCGCGCCCTGCTCCCGCTGGCGCGCGACGTGCTCACCCGGGTCGACGCGCTGCGGGTCGCGGCCGCGGTCGCCGCCTCCGGCCGCCTGGAACGCCTCACCATCGGCGCACCCACCGTCACGCTCACCGACGTCGTCTCGCCGTTCATCGCCACGCTGGCCCCCGAGGACCCCAACGCCGACGTCCTCGACGCTGACGGACTGTCACCGGTCGAGACGTTGCGGCTCGGCGCCGACCTCGCCATCGGCACGGTCCGGGCCGCTGATCCCTTCCGGTCGCTGCCGCTCGCGGTCCTGCCGGTCTGGGCGTACGTCACCACGGATCACCCGTGGTCGGGCCGGCCGGCCGTCACGCTCACCGAGTTGCTCACCGCGACGCTGATCGTGCAACCGCCCGCCTTCACCGCCCGGCAATCGCTGGAGTCGGCCGTGGCCGCGGCGGGCGCGACGTACACCAGCAGCATCGAAACCGCGAACGGCACGGTCGCCCAGGCACTGGCCGCCGCGGGGCGTGGGGTTGCCGTCGCCTCCGACGACCCGCGCTTCGGCCTGGTCCCGCTCCCGGTCGACGTCGGCGGCCGGCGCCTGAGCATCCGCCTCGCCGCCGTCTGGGACTCCCGGCACGCCGCCGCACCCACCCTGGAGTCCTTCGCCGCCCGCCTCGGCGCCTTCATCCGCGCCCGCTACTCGGCCCCGGCCGACTGAGCCGTCCGTACCGCGGCGCGTCGGCTGGCGAGACCCCCATTTCATGCCACTGTCCACGCCGGAAGCCGCCGGCCCGCTCCGCGCCACCTAACGTCGCGCCGGTGATCTCACGCCTTCTTTACCTGGCCGGCAATACCATCGTCGGCGCCCTCGCCGGCCTGGGCTGGCCGTTCCTCTACCTCGCGGGCTACGCCGTCGCCGCGCGGGCGGGCTGGATCACCGGCGATCCCCGGATCACCGAGGACTACGGCAGCTTCGCGATCCGGCTCGGCGCGACCACCATGCTCGTCCTGACCGCCATGTTCGCCGGCGTGAACATCCCGCTGCGCGCCCGCGGCCGCCTCCCGTTCGCCCTGCTGCTGGTCACCATCGTCGCCGTCCTGGTCAGCCGCCAGACCTATCGCTGACCGGTCGCCGGGCCATCGGACCGCCGGAGTTCCCGGGGCACGCCGGTCGTGGAGGGTCACCTGACCGGGGCCGCGGTGCGCGGCGCAGTACGGGCCGTAAGGGTCCAGGGAAGCCGGTTCGGTGGCGATCGCCGCGCCGGGCGCGAGCAGCTCCGGGTCCAGGTGGTACGTGACCCGCAGCCCCCGTCCCTCCGGCGCCGGCCGGGGCTGCGGCGGTCCGGCCGGCCGGCCGTGGCGGAGTTCCTCGCGGAGCGCACGACCGTCCGCCCAGGTCTCGACCACGGCCGAGACGCTGACCGCGGCGGCCGCCGCCCACCACATCAGTGGCGCGGTGAGCAGGCATCCTTGACAGCCGCGGGCGGTGCCGTCGGGCAGCGCGGTGACCGATCGGACGGTCACGGAGAACACCAGATCGCCGAGGATCTCCACGACGACGTCCGGTCGATGCTCGACGCCGGGCGGTGCGGGGTGGAACGCGGCGCCGGCGACGGTGCGCACCACCTCGGACGGCAGTCGTGGATCGCCCCGACCGACTCCGAAGTACATCCCGGGCCGCCGCTGGACCGCCTCCGGGAACTCCAGAACCACGATGTCCTCGGCACGGTATTCGCTCATGACGCGGTCGCGAGGAGGTCGATCAGACGGGCCGGCGGCGTGGTGGCGGGGCGGTCGCTGACCTGGCCGTCGCCGATTTCGACGAGACGCCAGCGACCGTCGGCGTGGCGGGCCAGGTCGGCGGTGACGAACGGCAGAGCCAGCGTGCGCATCGCCGGCGCCAGGAAACCCGGGTCGAGGTCGTCCGGCGGCAGCTCGTCCGGGGTGTCCGGGTGTGCGGTGACCAGGCGGCAGGAACCGCGCAGCCACCAGGTGCGCACCTCGGCGCCGCGGAACGGCTCGAAGCGGCGCAGCACCAGGCCGCCGGTGAACGCGTCGTCGCGCAGCTCGCGGAAGCGGGCGGCGACCCGGCGCGCGGCCTCGACGTCGGTCACGTCCGGGACGTACGCCGCCTCGTGCCAGTAATGCTTCATCGACTTCGTGTAGTCGCGCAGCACCGCCGCGCCGCCACCCAGCGCCGCGCAGGCCGGGGCGATGTCAGCGTCGGTCCACACCGTCTCCGGGGTGTGCCCGGCGACCACCGCGTACCAGCCGGGCAGCTCGTGGGCCCGCTGGTAGTCGCCGGGGCTCGTGCGCAGTGTCACCCCGCGCCGGCACAGCGCCGCCGCCATCGCCGCATAGTGCGGGGCGCTCAGCATCCACCCGCGATAGACAGCGTCCGCCGCGGCCGGCACCCGGCTCACCGCCGCGTCCGCGTCGCCGCCCGCGGCCAGTGCGTCGTGGTCGACCACGGCGAACGCCGGCGCGGCGGCGGCCTCGGCCGCGAAGTGCCCGTCGGGTCGCCGCGGCCGCACCGGATCCCCGGGGACCAGGAGCATCATCCGACCATGATGGCAGCCGGCTGCCGGGGTTGCGCCGGTCCGGTACCCTTCGCCGCGCTGTTGAATGCATTGACGACGGGGGATTCGGTGGTTCTTCGCAGGCATGCCCTCCTGGGCCTGGTGGTGGTCCTGGCGGCCGGAGGCTGCTCCGCCTCGCACGATACCGCCGAAACCCCCGGGCTCGCCGACCGTGGCACGGTCCTGACCACGGTCAAACCCGTCCGGCAGGATCTGGCGAACCGGCTCAGCCTGGCCGGCAAGGTGACGATCAACCCGGTCTTCGGCCTGGTCGCGCCGGTCGACGGGGAGTTGCGGTTCCCCGGCCGGACCCCGCCCCGGACGCCGGCCAAGAACCCGCTCTGGGTGGCCAGCGTGTGGCACGACGGCTACCCGCAGCACGTGGAGATCCCGGTCGGGTCGGTCTTCGCGGGCCGGCTGATGGACGACCACGCCCAGGTCACCAAGGGCATGCCGGTCATCTCGGCGACCCACTCCGGGTACGGGATCGTGGCCGACATCGACAGCGCGCAGGCCTACCGGGTGTCCGGGGCGATCAGCCGGGTGCAGGCGCAGATCAAGAACGGTCCCGGCCCGTTCACCTGTACCACCCTCGGGACCATCGCGGCGCTGCCGGCGGGCACGGTGCCGGAGCCGGTCGTCGCCGCCACCACCCCGGCCGCGCAGAACCCGTCCGCCCCGGCCGCGCCCGACCGGGGCACCGCCGGCGGCGCCACCGGCGGGTCCGAGGCGACCGGGATGCGCCTGGTCTGCGTGCCACCGGCCGGCGTCAAGCTGATCAACGGCGCCGACGTGACCATCGAGGTGGTCACCGACCGGGCGAGCAAGGTGCTCGTGCTGCCGGTCGAGGCGGTCGCCGGCGCGCAGGGCCGGGGCAAGGTCGACCTGGTCGTCGGCGACGGGCAGACGCGCAAGACGATCGACGTCACGCTGGGCATCTCGGACGGCAAGGTGATCGAGATCAAGAAGGGGCTGACCGGCGACGAGACGGTCGCCGTGCCCGGGCCGAACCTGCCCACGGTGGCACCGACCGGCGGCGGGACCAACGGATGACCGCGCTGATCGAACTGACCGGGATCACCAAGGTCCTCAAGGGCCAGAAGGAGCCGCGGACCATCCTGGACGGCGTCGACCTGACCGTCCATCCCGGCGAGAGCGTGGCCATCGTCGGCCGCTCCGGCTCCGGCAAGAGCACCCTGCTCAGCGTGCTGGGCCTGTTCGACCGGCCGGACTCCGGCACCTACCTGCTCGACGGCCAGGACATCAGCCGCCTCAAAGAACGGCACGCCGCCCGGCTGCGCAGCTCCCACTACGGCTTCGTGTTTCAGCGCTTCTTCCTGCTCAAGCACCTGACCGCGGCGCAGAACGTGGCGATGGCGCTGGTCAACGGGCAGGGCTGGCAGCCCCGCCGGGAACGCCGAGCCCGGGTGATGCAGGCCCTCGAGCAGGTCGGCATCGCGCACCTGGCGAAGAACCGGCCGGCCAAGATGTCCGGCGGCGAACAGCAGCGGGTGGCGATCGCCCGGGCCCTGGTCCGCGAACCCCGGGTGCTGCTGGCCGACGAGCCGACCGGGGCGCTCGACCTGGAGACCGGCACCATCGTGATCGACGCGCTGCAGGAGGCGACCGGCCGGGGCTGCGCGCTGATCCTGGTCACCCACGACCGGGACCACGCGGCACGGATGGGACGGACCCTGGACCTGCGCAACGGCGTACTCAATGATCGGGTTTTGACGTGAGGCGTTTCAACGGCCGGCTGCGCTCGGCGACGATCATCGGCCTGCAGGGCATCCGCGCCCGTAAGCTGCGCACCCTGCTGTCCATGGTGAGTCTCTTCCTCGGCGTGCTGGCCGTGGTGGTGGTGCAGGCCGGCGCCGGCATCGCCGAACGCCTGCAGCTGGCCGACCTGGAGCTGCAGTCCGGCATCGACGGCACCAAGGTCATCTACGGGGTGCCGCCGGCCGCGGGCGCTGCCGAAGCGGTCGCCTCGACGGTCAAGGGGCGCACCGACGCGGTCGCCATGTTCAACGTCACCGCGATCATCGGCGAGCCCGGCGTCCGGCCGGTCAACGAGGGCGGCGGCTCCTTCGACCAGGACTACAGCGGTGGCGGCGCGGTGACCATCTGCGACACGCCGACACACTGCTACGACCCGAACGCGGGCGCCCCCAAGGGGCAGGCGATCGAGTTGCGGATCAGCGCGCTGACCGGCGACGTGCGCACCTTCCGGCCCTATCGGCACCGCTCCGGGCGCTGGCTCGACTTCACCAGCCAGCCGATGCTCGCCCCCGGCCTGGTCCTCAACGAGGAGGCCGCCAAAGGCCTCGACCGCTACCACGTGCCCGCCGAGATGCGAGTCAGCGGTGCCACGGCCAACATGACACCCCGGATCCTCGGCGTGATCAAGGACGGAGATTCACAACCCCATGCCTATGTACGTCTTGACGAGCTGACCAGCTGGCTGCCGCTGGCCAGACTGTCCGACCCGAACGGCGGCAACGTCGACAGCCAGGTGCTGCTGGCCGCGGCCACCCCGGTCGAACCGGTCCTGCTCACCAAACTCAAAGCCCTCAGTGGCAACGACGTGACCGCTGAGACGATCAACTCCCGCAAGGAGATGAAGGAACAGCTCAACCTGCTCCGGATGATCTTCCTGGCGATGGCGTCCCTGGTCCTGATCATCGGCGCGGCCGGTGTCCTCAACGTCGGCCTGGCCACCGTCGGCGAACGCGTCGAGGAATTCGCCCTGCGCCGCGCCGTCGGCACACCGCGGGCCGTGCTGGCCGGCATCGTCCTCGCCGAAACCCTGCTCACCGGCCTGCTCACCGCAGCACTCGCGATCGGCTTCAGCATCGCGGCGCTCAAGGTGGGCACGATCGTCCTCGGGCCGTCCGAGCCGTTCCTGCAATCCGTGGTGTTCCCCTGGTCGGCCGGCGTCTCGGGGATCATCGCCGGCCTGGCGGCCGGCATCCTCGGCGGCTTCATCCCGGCGATCCGGGCGGCCGGCATCCCGATCGCCACGGTGATGCGCGCCTAGGTGTGATGTCCGGGGACATCGGTCGGGCAAGCGGGACCGTAGGGTGTCCCGATGCAGCGTTTCGAGCGGCCTGCGGGCCTGCCTCCGGTCAATGGGTACAGCCATGTCGTCGCGTTCTCGGGCACCATGGTCGCCGTGTCAGGTCAGGTCCCGCTTGACGGGAACGGCCAGTTGGTCGGCCTCGACGATCCCGCGCAACAGATGCGTCAGGTGTTCCACAATCTCGGTGTCGCTCTCGCCGCGGCAGGCTCAGGCTTCGAGCGGATCGTCAAGTTGACCGTCTTCCTCACCGACATGGCCGACCTGGATGTCTTCCGGGAGGTTCGCGACGAGTACCTGGACGGGGCGGCCCTGCCGGCAAGTTCGTTGGTGCAGGTCGCGGCATTGATCAATCCCGCATTTCGGGTGGAGATCGACGCACTCGCGCTCGCCTGACCGATCAGCAGGTCACCTCGCCACGTAACCGAGGTGCGTGGGCGAAAGGGTTCGAGGGGTCGTCGTGGCCGTCCGTGAGCAGCCCGTCCCAGTAGTCCTCTTCGGCGTTCCAGATATAGGCGATCGCGCTCGTCAAGTCGTCCATGGTGACGCGGTAGACGCCCGTCTTGGTGCCGTTCGGTAGGCGGTCGACGGCGGTGATCCGGCGGCGGGTGCCGAAGACCTCCCGCATCACCGGAGTCAAGGTTTCGGCGTCGGCGAAGTTTCGTTCCGTGGTCACTTCCGGTCCTTCCTGCAGCGCCCGCGTCGCCCCTGCGCCACCTGCTCGACAACGTCGACGATCAGTGGGAGGCGGGGAGACGTCGGGAGATTCGACCGAAGTCGAGCGGAGTCATGTCGAGGATCACCAGGCGGGGGCACAAGGATGGGGGCCCTTCCGATCACCGCTTGTTTGATTTTCCAGCGGCTGGGGCACCTCGCGGCGATGCCCGATACCGTCAAAGCCCGCCGCGGGGAAGCGCGGCTGCCGTCCGCCGCGGTGGTCGTGGTGGCGATCGCCCTCTACGCGCTGCTGCCGGAGCAGCTGATCATCGGGCCGCGCCTGGTGATCCCGGCCCTCGAAGTGATGCTGCTGATCGCGTTGCTGGTGGTCAATCCGTACCGGATGACCCGGGACAGTCCGTGGGAGCGGGTCGCCGCGCTGACCCTGGTCGCGCTGATCGCGGTGGCCAACGCGGTCGCCCTGGTGCTGCTGCTGCGCCAGCTGGTCACCACCGACGACTCGCAGTCGGTGGAGTTGCTGATCGCCGCCGGGCAGGTGTGGCTGACCAATGTGATCGTCTACGGGCTCGCGTTCTGGGAGCTGGACCGCGGCGGACCGGTCGCGCGGACCCACGTCGCGCGTGACCGGCTGCCCCGGGCCGACTTCCGGTTCCCGCAGGACGAGGACCATGACACGATCGACGAGGTGCAGGCGGGTTCCAGCAAGGTCAGCGACTGGGTGCCGGCCATCGTCGATTACCTGTACGTGTCGTTGAGCAACTCGTCGGCGTTCAGCCCGACCGACACCATGCCGCTGTCCACCCGGGCGAAGATCCTGATGGGCATCGAGTCGACGTCCGCTCTGGTCATCTCGGTGCTGGTGATCGCCAAGGGGGTCGGCGGCCTCGGCCACTGAGTAGCAGGGCCCGCTGCCATCGGCGGGACCGACCAGGTCGCTGTCGACCGCCCGGAATTCACCGGGCACTACCGGTCGGGATCCTCGACGGATCCGGCCCCCAGCGCGGCCGCCAGCCGCGGCACCGCTTCCTCGGCGAACGTCAGATCGTCCTCGACCACGGCCCGGATCCGGGCCGCGTCACCCCGCCCGCCGGCGAAGTCCAGGAGGTAGCGCACCGCGGCCTCCTGGACCGCCGGGTCGACCGGGTAGTCGTAGTCCGCGGCGCACGCCGGGTTGAGCACGAACTGGATCTCCGGCAGGCTCGGGGCGGCACACTGGACGATCGCGAAGTCGCTGTCCACGACGTAGGCGGCCAGGAACGGCGCGCCGGTCTGCTCGGCGACGGCACGGACCCCGGCCGGCAGGAACGACTTCCCGTCGTACACCCGGGCGAACCGCCAGCCGTGCTCCCCGGTCCAGGCGGCGTCCAGCGTGCCGCCGAGCGCGACGACGGCGGGCAACGTCTCGAGGTCCACATCCGCCCGGATGAGCATCACCGTCCCGAAGAAACCCATCGGCGCACTCTAGCGCCTTGACCACGCGCGTTTGGGGTGTCGGCACAGATGCTGCCGGACGGCGACGGCCGGCGTGCGCGCTCAGGGAATGCGACCTTGGCACATCCTCAGCGCCCGGGTGCGGAAGTCGTCCGGGAGAGGCAGTTCGTCGACGAACGCCGGCCAATCGTCACCCAGCCGATCGGCGTAGACCGCGGCGTCGGCGACCAGCCGGGCGCACCGGTCGCGCAGTCGTTCGTCCGGATCGATCTCGACCATGCCGTGGCGCTGAGCGATCTGGTCGTCGCGGGCATGGGCGCACAGCACGCTGAGCAGAGTTCCCGTGCCCGGTTCCGGATCGAGGAAATAGAGGAGAAACGGGACGTCGTCACAGAGTTTGCGGTAGAACGTCCGGACCCGCTCGTCCAGGAATATCGGCAGGTCCTCCCGCTCGAGGTCGGGGAAGATGAATACCGTACATCCGGCCCAGTCGGCCGTCGCGAGCGACGCGCTCCGGAAGTGCCAGGCGAGCCTACTCGGATCGTGGGCAGTATCGGGATCGACCTCCACGTACACCTGCCTACGGTCGTATGTCGGCAGACGGCTGCCCATCGCGCGCCTCCCCGATCAGCTCGTCGACGCTGACTACGCGGTCGCCCCTCTGGTCGCGAAGAGTCAATGTCAGATCGGCGGCGTACCTGGTCGCCTCGATCCGCTCCAGGTGTTCGTAGCGTCGGTTGATGATGTCGCGGACGGCGAGGATGATCTCCTTGCCGCCGAGTGCCACGATGAGAGCAATCAGAATCGGTTCGTTGAGGGTGCCCACCGTCCGGTCGTACCGGGGCTCGAGCTCTGCCGCGGCGCCGATCCGGTCGTCGATCTCCCGTCGCAGAATGTGGAGTGTCTGCGGGTCACCCTCGATGAGAAGTTCCATGCGCTCATCCTTCCTGGACGGGTTCCAAGGTGGCGCCGTCTGACGAGACGGTCATGCCGGTCAGCATGCGGAACAGATCTGGGAAGCCGCAGTCCTCCGGTTCACGCGGCACCGGGAAGTACCCTTCACACAGATCGGTGCCGTGGACACGGCAGGTCTGGTGCGGACAGACGCGAAGCGCACTGCGACCCCCCACCTGCACGTCGAACATCAATTTCTGCTGGAGCATCGTCGGGTACACATCAGCGAACGTGAACTCCGCACCCGCCACCGGGTGCAGCTGGGCGAAGGAGCGGTGGAGACTGATTGCCAACCGTGCCGGATCGGCGAGTTCGAAGACAGTCGCCGGCGGCAACAACGAGGTGGCGCACTCGTCGGCACCCCCGTTCGGCGCGATGTGCTCCCAGGGGCGGCGCAGCACTTTCTCGACACTGGCGTCGGAGACATTGCGGCGCGCGAGGTGGTTGATCGGCAGGAAGCTGCCGGCGTCAACCGCCCGGCGCATCTGCTGACTGGTGATCAGCGCCGCGTCGACATCCGCGTGACGAGTCCAGCCGACCGCCTCGTCGGCAGCCGGCGACAGAAGGCGGTCGACGGACATGGCCATGAGGAATTCCCAGAAATCCTCGTTCTCCTCGTCGATGTGTTTGTCGCCTTCGTGCAGAGAGGACCCCACCATGATGGCCAAAGCGGTGAGCGGGTCGGTGGTGCGGTAAGCGACGCGTGCGGCGATGGGAATGAGCGCGTACGCCGTATCGATCGGCAGGTATCGACGCAGGAAGGAGAAGACCGCCGAGTAACTGCAGCGTTCGTTCACCCACCGCTGGTAGTCGGTTCCGCTTCCCCAGCCGCCGCGCTCCACACGGTATTGGAAAATGCTCGCATCCTCCTCCAGGAGGTCGTTGTCGACGAGCACGCCCCGCTCGAATTTGTCGAAACTCGCCGGCACGACCTGAACACTGCGTCCGCGTATCTCGATCCGCGCCGGAGCAGTCTCCACCTGTCGTGCACGGCGTATGTCGGCGTCCCACTGGATCCCTATGGGCAGCGGATAGCGCCCGGGATGCGCGGCGAGATAATTCCATGTCGTCCGGACCATCCGCCATTCGCGTGAGGCTCGTAGATACAGCATCGGGTACGCGGCCGCCTGGAGGACATGCGCCCACTCGTGCACAAACGTGCCCGGCATGTTCAGCCTCGTCTGGGTCATCAGGTCGCCGACGAGTGCCTGCGGTTGCCCCGTTGAGCCGATCGGGTAGCGGTCCAGCAGGACCCACAGTGCCGGATCGGTCTCCGGACGTACGGCGATCGTGACGGCGCCCAGCACGGGGTCGGTTCGCGAACGGCGATGCGCCATAGTGCCGAGAGTGCCAGCACTACTTGTTAAATATTACCGTAACGCCAGAATTAGGTGTAAAAGTGCTGTTCGGCCGTCGGGTGGCGTGCGTTGGGTTGCGCCGGCGCAGGTAGGTATGCAGCCTCGGCCGGAAATGTCGGTGGTCACGGCACCAGCTGTACGGAGGGTAGGCGGGGTGCCGGGCGTCACCTTAGGATGCGGTGGCGTGTTTCGGCCTCACTGACCGGTTTCGAGGAGTTGTCATGGTGCCCGGTGATCTTCAGACGGATCGGCCGCACTCGGCGCGGATCTACGACTTCCTGCTGGGGGGCAAGGACAACTTCGAGGCGGACCGGCGGGCCGCGGCGCAGATGCTGGAGCACACGCCGGCGCTGCCGATCTCGATGGCGGCCAACCGGCGGTGGATGGCCCGGGTCGGGCGCTACCTGGCCGGGCGCGGCATCCGGCAGTTCCTCGACGTCGGCACCGGGCTGCCGACCCGGCCCAACCTGCACGAGGTGGTGCAGACCGAGGCTCCGGAAGCGTCGATCGTCTACGTCGACAACGACCCGCTGGTGCTGGCGCACGCCCGTGCCCTGCTCACCCCGATCGGCACCGGCAGCGTCTCCTACCTGGACGCCGACCTGCGCCGGCCGGACACGATCCTGGGGTCGGCGGCCGTCCGGGACGGATTCGACCTGAACCGGCCGGTGGCCGTCACGCTAATCGCCGTCCTGCAGCATGTGACCGATGACGATCAGGTCCGCGACATCCTGGCCCAGCTGACCGCACCGCTGCCGGCGGGCAGCGCGGTGGCCCTGTCGGTGGTCACCGTCGACAACGACGCGGCCGGTGAGGGCACCGTCCGGACGTACAACCAGAACGGTGTGCCGGTCGTCGCCCGCCCGCGTGCCGCGGTCGAGCGCCTGTTCGCCGGCTTCGACCTGGTCGAGCCGGGTGTCGTCCCGGTGCACCACTGGCATCCGGCCGACGAGGACCGCGCGGTCAGCGACGCCGACGTCTACATGCTCGGTGGTGTGGCTTTCACGTAGTCCGCCAGCGCAGCATCGCCGCGGTCGCGTCGTCGCGGAGCTCCTCCTCCTCGTACGACACGATGGTGTGGATCAGCCGGCGCATCGTCTCCGGCGCCGGCCGGCGGTGTCGCAGTGCGTCCTCGAAGAACGCGGTCAGCCGGTCCACCCCGAACAGCACGCCGGACGCGTCGCGCGCCTCGGTGATCCCGTCGGTGTAGAAGACCAGCGTGTCACCCGGCTCCAGCCGCTGCTCCACCACCCGCGGCGGCCGGGTGAGCATGTGCCCCAGGCCGAGCGGCAGTGTGTTCGGCGACGGTAGCGGTGACCGGCTCCGATCACCGCGGAAGAACAGCTCGGCCGGATGACCGGCGCTGATCCGCCGGTACACCCCGGACGCCAGGTCGAGCTCGGCGAGCAGCGCGGTGACGAACGCCCCCGGATACTGCGCGCGGATCCACTTGTCGATCGACCGGCACGTGTCCACCAGCGACAGGCCGGACCGACGGGCATTACGGTACGTGTTGAGGGTGAGCGTGGTCAGCGCGCTCGCGCTGATCCCGTGCCCGACCGTGTCGAAGAGCGCCACGTGCAGGGTCTCGCCGTTGGCCGCGTAGTCGAACGCGTCTCCGCCCACGTCGTAGCAGGGTTCGAGGACCGCGGTGACCGTGGTCCCGTCGATCGCATAGGTCAGCGGCGGCAACTGGTTCCAGATCACCTCGGCGGCCAGCTGCATCGGCAGCCGCCGCCGGGTCTGCTCCACCGCGTCACCGTAGAACCGCCGGCTCGCGATCAGCTCCGCCACCAGCGCCGCGATCACCTCCAGATCGTCGCGAAGATCGATGACGGGGTACGTCGTGAACCGCAACGCCAGCACACCCAGCCGCTCCGCCCCGTGCAGCAGCGGCAGCCACAGCACGCCGCCACCGTCCGGCTCCGGTGACCACTGCTGATCACCGGTGGTGAACGCCCGCCCCGCCGGGGTGCCCTCCACCGCCTGTGGCGCCACCGGCGTCGTCCCGCGCAGCGGATGCAGCTCACGCTGCGCGTAGTCGACCAGCAGCACGATCGCCGCCCGGGCGTCGAGCAGCGGCGCGGCGGCCGTGAGGACCCCGGGCAGATCCTCGGCTCGCCCCCGGTGTCGCAGATCCATCAGCCGGCGAACGGCCCCCATCGGCGCGTGCATCAGACCCATCTTCCCGGCCCGGGCCCGATCGCGCACGTCCACGTCCGGTCGCTTTCTACCCCGGTTTCCCGTACGAGGTCAGCGTGCGCACCGCCTGCAGGGTCACGTGGCCGCGCCAGTCCAGGAGGGCCGCCGCGCTCGGCGGCTCCCAGGTGACCGGCCAGCCGCCGTCGTCCTGCTGGGCCGCGGCCAGAGCCTCCAGGTGGGCGTCGAGCTGCGCGTCCTCGAACAGGGCCCGCCACGGCGAGCCGGCGGTGGGAGCCACGTGCAGTGGGGTCAACCCGTACGCGCCGATCCGGGGTTCGGTCTGAAAGAGCTCCGAACCGGTGATCGCGGCCAGCACGCTCTCGGCGCTGCGCTCGGCGCGGGGCCGGTCGGGCACGTGGGTGAGGAAGACGAGCAGCTCGGAGAGTGCGTGCGTCTCCTCCGGAAGGCGGCCCGACTCGATCACGGTCCAGCAGTAGCTGGTGGCGGTGTCGAGCCACGGGTGGGCGAAGCCGAGCTGGTGCAGCAGACCGGCGAGGCCGGCGGTGGGATTGACGCCCGGCTCGTAGGTCCAGTCGGTCCAGTGGGCGGCCCGCGGATGGTCCTCGATGACCGGGAACGCCAGCGGGACGGCGCCGTCCTTCGTCACGGTGGTCAGGAAGTCGCACGCCGGGCCGAGCAGGCCCGGGTCGGCGACCCCGGCGGCGGCCAGGGCCTGGAAGGCGACCTCGACGTCGATCGGGAGGCTGGCCGGACAGCGCTTGTCCGGCTCCAGGCCGTGCCCGAAACCGCCGTCGGCGTTGCGGTAGCCGCGCAGGGCGTCGACCACGCCGTCCGGGGACGCGCCCCGGAACAGGGTGGCGAACAGGCGGCGGTCGAGAAGGCGACCCTCGGCCTGAAGGAAACGGTCGGCGGCGGCGAAATCAGCGCTCATGGGGTCGACCCTAGGTGCGGCGCGGGGCCGGGTCTTGTATGAATCGGCCATGGGCTACATCGAGTGGGCGCCGCCGCCGTCGCTGCGTGGGGTGGTGGCCTGCCTGTGGCGCAGCACGCTGCCGGAGCGGCCGAGCCGGGTGCCGATGCCGATCCTGCCGGACGGGTGCGTGGACCTGATCTGGCAGAGCGGGCACGGGGCGTTCCTGGCCGGCCCGGACACCCGGCCGGTGCCGAACGAGGGACGTGCCGGGCGGGAGATCGTCGGGGTGCGGCTGCGGCCCGGGGCCGGGGGGACGGTGCTCGGGATGCCGCTGGAACCGTTGCAGAACCTGCGGCCCGGGCTCGGCGAGGTCGTTCCCGGGCTGGTGGTGCCGGCGGAGGTGCGGGCGGGGGAGGCGCTGCGCCGGCTGATCGTGGCGACCGGGCGGCTGGCCCGGGAGAACCCGGTGGATCCGGCGATGCTGGCGGCGGCCCGGATGCTGCGCGATCCGCGGATCCGGGTGGATGAGGTGGCAGTTGAGGTCGGGCTCAGCGATCGGCAGCTGCGGCGGCGGTTCACGGCGGCGGTCGGGTACGGACCGAAGACGCTGCAGCGGATCTACCGGTTCCGGCGGTATCTGGCGATGGTGGGGGAGGGGAGCGCCGGGGAGCTGGCGGTGCGCGCCGGGTACACCGATCAGGCGCATCTGAGCCGGGAGACGGTGGAGTTCGCCGGGCTGCCGCCCGCGGCCCTGGCCCGCCGGATGCGGCGGGACCAGGGGTCGGTGGGCGCCGGCTTCCGCTGAGGCGGCTCAGCAGTAACCGGACGGGCACTCGCCGCTGGCCAGCAGCTCGTACTGCTTACAGCGCGGGCAGATCGGCCGGTCGGGGCGCGGCGCGGGCCGGGTCGATTTGGTCGCCTTCGGTGCCGCCGAGCGGGTCGAGGCGGCGCGGGGCGTGCCGGAGCCGCCACTCGCCGCGGCGCGCGGCGCCTTCGCCGGGCCGCCGGCCTTGCGCAGCTCGACGGCCTGCACCGAGGCGGCCAGGATGGCGTCGTAGTTGGTGTCGATCAGATGACCCTCGACCGACACGAACGGCACCGGGTCGTCCGGATCCTTCACCGTCGCTCCGAAGATCGTCGCCGCGACCTCGTCGGCCTGGTTGCGGGCCACCGCGATGTCGACCCCGCCCGGGTGGATGTGCACCGCCACGTTCCGCGCGCCCTGCGGGCGGATCTGGATGCTGCGACCGACCGGCTTGACGTCGACGGTGGTCCGGCCGCGGAGCTCCAGAAGCAGTTTCGCCACCGACGGCGCGGCGCCCATGCCCTCGGATTCGACACCCTCGGGTTCGGTCCCGTACAGATCCATCAGACTCGCCCTCCGCAGTATCCCGGCGGCCAGTGGGCGACATCCCCGCGCCGCCCGTCACGATTCGGCCGTCGATCCGGAGCCTACCCGGCGCGAAGATCGCGAAGCGGCCCGGTCGCCCCGTCCGCCCGGTCGGGAAGCGTTCCTCGTCGAGGACGCTTTCCTATCTTCCTAGGATGCCTCAGGGGTGGTGCGTGCGGACACCTCAAGCGATCGGCTTCGGGGAGTACCGAGTAAAAGTGGAATCACGCACCGGCCATCTGCGGGCCCGGAAGGACCATCAGCAATCCCGCCTTCGGCAGGTCGCCGAATGGGGATCTCAGTCGTCGCGCCAGCTCCACCGGGCCCACGAGTGATCCCGGCGCCTGGGGAGAACGCCGACCTGGCCCTCGATCGGATCGACACGGCTGGCAGCGGGATTCGCGCCTCGAGCCGTGATCAACCGCGTACCGAGAAATCGGTTTCCTGAAAGACATTGACAGGCATTGTTGTGGGAGCGCTCCCATGTCACCATGATGTTTCATGCCTTCCGTCCTCGAAGGAGCTCCCACATGAAGACCCGAATGTGGCTGGCCGGCGCGACAGCGCTGGCGGCCGCGGCGGCGATGGCTGCGGTCGTCACCGCGCAACCGGCCGTCGCCGCCGGCGGCGGTACCGGGACCGGCTACCTGCACACCAGCGGCAACAAGATCGTGGACAGCACGGGCGCCACCGTCCGGCTGACCGGGATCAACTGGTTCGGCATGGAGACCGACAACAAGACCTTCCACGGGCTGTGGTCCAGCAACCCGTGGAAGAGCCAGATCGACACGATGGCCTCGCTGGGCTACAACACGCTGCGGGTGCCGTTCTCCGACGACTCGCTCAAGGCCGGGGCGACCGCGACCGGGATCAACGACAACACCAACCCGGACCTGGTGGGGCTGTCACCGCTGCAGATCCTGGACAGGGTCGTGGCGTACGCCGGGACCAAGGGGATGCGGATCATCCTGGACCGGCACCGGCCGACCTCGGCCGGGCAGACCGCGCTCTGGTACACCGCCGCCGTGCCGGAGACCACCTGGATCGCCGATTGGAAGAGCCTGGCCCAGCGGTACGCGGGCAACCCCACCGTGATCGGCGCCGACCTGCACAACGAGCCGCACGCGGAGGGCACCAACCCGGCCGCGACCGGCGCCTGCTGGGGCTGCGGGGACACGGCCCGCGACTGGCGGCTGGCGGCCGAGCGGGCCGGCAACGCGATCCTCGGCGTCCAGCCGAACTGGCTGATCTTCGTGGAGGGGGTCAGCTGCCCGAGTGGCGGACTCTCCAACGTGTGGGACAACGACCCCGGCAACGACGAGGACTGCGGCTGGTGGGGCGGCAACCTGTCCAAGGCGGGGGATTTCCCGGTCCGGCTCAGTGTGGCGAACCGGCTGGTCTACTCCCCGCACGAATACGCGACGTCGGTCTACCACCAGGCGTGGTTCGACGACCCGTCGTACCCGGCGAACATGCCGGCCATCTGGGACCACTACTGGGGCTACCTGTACAAGCAGAACCTCGCCCCGATCATGATGGGTGAGTTCGGCACCACGCTGGCCAGCACCATCGACAGGATCTGGCTGCAAGAGCTGCTGAAGTACACCGGCACCGGGGTGAACGGGATGTCGTTCACCTACTGGTCGTGGAACCCGAACTCGGGCGACACCGGCGGCATCGCCAACGACGACTGGACCACGATCAACCAGGCCAAGCAGGCGATCCTGCAGCCGTACCTGATCGCGCCGATCGGTGGCGGCAACGGGGGCACCGGCTCGCCGTCCCCGTCCGCCTCGTCGTCCTCGTCGACGCCGGTGCCCGGCTGGTCGTGCAAGGTCACGTACACCCAGGACAACGCCTGGCAGGGCGGCTTCCAGGGGCAGGTCAAGGTGCAGAACACCGGCACCGGCACGGTCAGCCCGTGGCAGGTCACCTGGACCTGGCCGTCCGGGGTGACCCTGGTCAACGGCTGGAACGCGACCGTCGTCCAGAGCGGGACCACGGTCACCGCGGCCGCGCCGAGCTACGCGTCGTCGCTCGCGGCGGGCGCCTCGGTCTCGGTTGGTTTCACCGCCAACGGTACGGCCAGTGCTCCGGCCACCGTGAAACTCAACGGCGTGGCCTGCTCGTGAAACATGCGGCCCTCGCCGCTGTCGTGATCCTGGCCGGCGCCGCCGTGGGCGTCGCCGGCCGGGGTCCGGCCCGGGCGGCAGCATCGACCTGTGACGTGACCTGGACGGCGAACTCGTGGAGCACCGGGTTCACCGCCGACGTGAAGGTCACCAACCTCGGCGCGGCGGTCACCTCGTGGACGCTGGGCTGGGATTTCGCCGGCGGCCAGAAGGTCACCTCGGCCTGGAACGCGACCGTCACCCAGTCCGGGACGACGGTGACCGCGGCCAGCGTCGGCTGGAACGGGCCCCTGCCCACCGGGGCGACCACGTCGTTCGGCTTCCAGGGCACCTACTCCGGGACCAACACCGCGCCGTCGACCTTCCGCTTCAACGGGGTGACCTGCGGGGCGGAACCGACGCCGCCGGTCACACCGTCGGCGTCCACGTCGACCGTTCCCGGCACCTGCGGCACCCGTTGTGACGGCTTCGAGAACAAGCTGGCGAACTGGACGGTGACCACCCAGGACTGTTCCGGGGCGGGCACCGCCGCGATCGACACGACGGTGGCGCACTCCGGCACCGCCTCGTTGCGGATCAACGGCGCCGCCGGATACTGCAACCACGTGTTCGCCCGCAACACCAGTCTGCTCGCCGGGACCGGCAACGTCTGGTATGTCCGTTACTGGGTGCGGCACACCACCGCGCTGCCGGCCGCGCACGTCACCGCGGTGGCGATGGCCGACGCCAATGACGGCGGCCGGGATCTGCGGTTCGGCGGGCAGAACGGGGCGCTGCAGTTCAACCGGGCCTCCGACGACGCGACGCTGCCCGAGCAGAGCCCGGCCGGGGTGGCGCTGTCCCGGGCGCTGCCGACCGGCACCTGGAACTGCGTCGAGTTCAAGGTCGACGGCTCGACCGGCACGATCGAGACCTGGCTCAACGGCACCTCGGTGCCCGGCCTGCTGGAGGACGGCGTGGCGACCCACGACGTCGACGGTCAGTGGCTCGACCGGACGTGGCGGCCGGCCCTGACCGACCTGCGGCTGGGCTGGGAAGCCTATGGCGAGGGCGCTGACACCCTCTGGTACGACGACGTCGCGGTGTCTTCGGCTCGCAACGGCTGCTGAGGGTCGACGGGGCACGCATTGCCGTACCGGCCGGCGAGACGGTCCGGTGTGCGGCGTCCGCGGCCGTCCGCGGACGCCGCACACCGGGATGGCATCCCCCGGCCGGCTGCGGCGCGGGCGGTTACGCTGCGTGGCGCCCGGCCGGCGCAACGGCGTCGACGACCGTTTCGACGAGCCCCGTCTCCAGCCGGAACGCGTGACCGGAGACGCTGACGACGAGGCCGTCCGCCGCCAGAGGATGAGCGAGCAGCCTGGCGACGTCCTGTCGCACGGTGGCGACCGGGTCGGTCACCGCCTTCGCGGTCAGCTCGGCGTCGCCGGCCCCGGTGCGGTCGGCGACGTCGCGCCGGAACGCGGGATCGGCCAGCAGGCCGGTTCCGCACTGGGTGTGTTGGATGATCGCCACGTCCATCCGGACGCCGAAGCGCAGGGCCAGCAGCGCGATGTCCTGCGTCACCCGCTCGTCGACGCGGCCCCCGGCGTTGCGCAGGACCGCGGCTTCGCCGGGGCCCAGGCCCAGGAAGCCGGCCGGTTCGACGCGCGGGTCCAGGCAGGTGAGGATCAGGAGCAGCCGGTCGGGCAGGGCTGTGGGCAGGGTGAGTCTGGTCAGGTCGGCGTGGGCGGCGAAGTGGCGGTTGCGGCGCAGCAGCTCGCTGAGCGGGACCATGGGAACTCCATTGTTGTATCTGCAACATCGGTCGGGGGGCTACGATACAGGCTGGAGGTGCATATGCAACAGGAGGCGGCGCCCGGGTCGCACGAGCAGATGCTGGCGATGGCGGACCGGTGTCTGGGCAGACGGATCGCACGACTGCACCGGCTGGTGTCGCGGCGGTTCGAGGCGGAGTTGCGGGAGTGCGGTCTGACCCACCCCCAACTGGAGGTCCTCTCCGAGATGGCGTTGCACGGCGCGCCGGCGCGACCGTCGGAGATCGCCGGTTGGCTCGGCCTGGAGCGCTCGACGATCAGCCGCAACCTCGACGTGCTGACCCAGCGTGGATACGTGCACGCGGCGGCGACCTCCTCGGCGGGCCGGACCACGCGGGTGTCCGTCACGGACGCCGGATACCGGGCGCTGGCGACTGCCGCACCGGCCTGGCGGCGGGCCCAGGCGTGGCTCAGCGAGGCCGTCGACGCCGATGCCGGGCAGGCGCTCGACCGCTGGCTGAACGCGCTCGACCTCGAGCCGCACGAGAAGTGAGCGGGTGCGCCGCCGGATCGGGCTGATCCCCGGCCGCGGCGGTCGCCGTTGTAGCCGACGTTCCTCACGGTGACGGCCGAGCCGGTGAAACCCTACGGATCGTGGGCGTACGCCCGACAGCGCTGGTGCGCATTCCGGAAAGACCTCGGCGACCAATGCCGAGAGAATTCCTCCGCATACAGGGCCGCGGTTGCCGATGCCGAAAAGTTCGGCCGGCCCACCCCGACGAACCCGTCACTCAAGGAAAGGACGGCCGGCGGAAAGTGGTCCCTGCCCGTACCGACCGACAAGGACGGTTGCGAAACCCCGTTGCGTTCAGGTGATCGTCGCCTGAGCGGGTCGGGTGTCGGGCAGCAGGATCGCCAGGGCCCGGCCCCGCAGGTCGGTGATCACCCACGGGTGGTTGACGTAGGTTACCTGTTCCCGGACGCCCCCGGCGGCGAGAATTCCGTAATTCTCCCTTTTTCCCCGGTAGTCCAACCAATTGATCACGATGGGCTCGTCGCGCCGGTTGACGAACCTGATTTCGGTCTCCCGGTCGGACTCGACCGAGCGCAGATCCCTCTCGTGGTCGGCCGGGAGGATGGTGACCGTGGCGGGAACAGCGGTCGGCGCCGGGCTCGCCGGTGGTCGCCGTGACGGGGGGAGCGAAGCACGGGTGGGGCTGGGCTCCACGGAGACCGGGATCTGCGGCCTCGGTGGGTACCAGCCTGGATTCGTGACGGCGACGGATGCCGCACCGGCGTGCACCTCGGCCGGATCTGTGGTCGGCCGCAACAGGCCCACGAGCGACACGCCGGACACGATGCCGGCCGCGCCGGCGGCCAAGCCGGTGGCGATGAGGCGGTACCGCCGGGACAGGTGAATCCGGTGGCGGACGTCTCCCGACACCACCCGTCGCGGCGCCGGCGTCGCGCCGACACGCCGGCCGGTGTCCGGCGAAGGATCGCCTGGGGGAGTCACGGGAGTGTCCTCGAACATCTCAACCTCTTGACGGCGCGCCGGAAACGGGATTCACATTCTGCACACCAGGTAATGCATCGTCAACGTCGGTGATCCGGCTACCGGGATCACCTTATAGTTCATTAACCTTGCCATGTTCGCGTGGGAGGGCTCCCATTTCCTGAGGGCGTTGGCGCCGTTCGGAACGAATGCCCGCCGTCGCCGGAGCAGGCCCACTGGCGATTTTATTCAGATCACCTCAGTCTCGTCGGTGATCACCATGCGCGTATGCATTCGGTTCGCCTTTGGCCGCACTACTGGCGAATCCGACGACAACTATCGGTGAATAAAATATCCGGTCGGCAGGGTACCCGCCTCGCATCGGGCAAAGGTCGGCGCACCCATCGGCGGAAGTGCGCGCACCCGATCATCGTGCCGCGTACGGACCGTGGCCGCCGCGACGACGACCTCGTGCACCGACTGCCCGGTACTCCAGGGTTGCCCGACTCGAACCCCATACGGAGCCGGCGAAGGGGCGTGCCCGGGTGTCGTGTCCGGTCCGGCGCCCGTTTCCCCCGAGCGCAGGATCCGGTTGGCGCCGACGCGCCGTCCCGGGTCTGGGTCGTACTCGACGATGTCGATCCCGAGTCATGATCGTCATCCTCCCGGGTGCGGCTGCGGACCGCGGCGGCATGAACCTCGCCGTGCACGCCGCTGCGCCCGCCGGTGACCGGTGCCGCTCCACGGTCATCTCCTTCAATGATCCGGCATCCGTCCCGGTCGGCCGACATCAAGTGTTTCAGGAGAGGCGCGGTCTCATTCCGGGGACGTTTCGGGGGAGATCATTCCGTTTCCAGCGGGATGTAACGTCGCTCACTGATCAACTTCTCGACGTATCGGATGTTGCTGACGTGGATACTTCTTTTTAACCGGGCCGGACGGTCAACCGCAGCTCAGTGCGTTGGGTGGGCCTGTCGATTAAATCCGATGCCAAGGTCGCAATGGAAAAGCTACAACCGGGAAACATTGACGCCAATCCAGACGCGGCCACGGTGCTCGCGCATCTTCGACTTTTGCTGTTTTGTAGGGGGCGGCACCGAATCCACGGTGCTGAATGCCGAAGATCTGGGAGCATTCATGACGGCACCCCCCGTACCGTCGGCCGGGCCGGGCACGCGCCTGGCCTGGCGGAAGCTGCAGCGCTCGACGCGCGTCGCGATCATCGCCGCGCTCGCCGCGACCGTCTTCTACCAGCTGTTCCTGCTCAACCCGGCGTACCGCGGACCCACCTGGCTCTGGGTCGCGATGCTGGCGGCCGAGGGTCTGACCGCCCTGCACCTGGTCGGCACATGGTGGACCATCCTGGCCCACGACGACCAGCCGGAGCCGGTGGATGTCGTCGTCTGGCGCAACCGGCTGCGGGCCGGCGCCGACGTGCCGGCCATCGACGTGTTCGTGACCGCCTACGGGGAGGATCCCGCACTGGTGCGGGCCACCGTCCTCGCCGCCCGCGACATGGACCTGCCCCACCGCACCTTCCTGCTCGACGACGGCGACAGCGACGCATTGCAGCGGATCGCGGGGCAGGCCGGCATCGGATATCTGCGGCGACCGGGTGGGGCCCACGCCAAGGCCGGCAACGTCAACGCCGGGCTGGCCCGTACCGACGGCGAGTTCGTCGTCATCTTCGACGCCGACCACGTGCCCGAGCGCAACTTCCTGCTCAGCATCCTGCCGCACTTCCAGGACCCGGATGTCGCGTTCGTGCAGTCCCCACAGTCGTACACGAACAACGTCAACCTGGTCGCCACCGGATCCGGCGAGGCCCAGCGCATCTTCTACGAGCTGGTCTGCCCCGGCAAGAACCACTTCAACGCCGCGTTCTGCGTCGGGACGAATGTCATGTTCCGGCGGGCGGCGCTGGACGGCATCGGCGGCATCTGGACGGGCAGCAACTCCGAGGACATCTGGACCTCGATCGAGCTGCACAAGCGCGGGTGGAAGTCGATCTACGTGCCCCAGGTGCTGGCCCGAGGCCTCGCCCCGCAGGACGTCCCGTCCTACCTCAAGCAGCAGATGCGGTGGGCCAGTGGCGGCTTCGAGGTACTGCTCCGCGGCCGGCTGCTCAAACGCGGCAGCGGCCTCACCATCGACCAGCGCCTGCAGTACCTCTTCTGCGGCACGCACTACCTGCTGTCCCTGGCGATGCTGACCTTCATGTTCTTTCCGTCGCTCTACCTGCTCTTCGCGCTGAGCCCGATCCGCGCCGACGGCTTCGCCTGGGCCACCCACTATCTGCCGTTCCAGGCCGCCGTGCTCCTGGTCACCTGGTTGCAGTCGGGCGGGTTCAAGCTGTCCGCGATCGTGGCCAGCATCGGCGCGGTTCCCGTGCACCTGCGAGCGCTGGTCGGCGTGCTGCTCGGCCGGCCGGCGAAATGGAAGGCCACCAACGCCGGCGGCGACGACGCGCGGTCGCTGTGGGCCGTCATGCCGCTGGTCGCCCTGCTGCTGCTGAACGCCACCGCCATCGTCGTCGGTGTCCTGGTGATGGCCGATCCGGCGCCGACCTGGCTCTCCGTCGGCTGGGCGAGCATGATCGTGCTCATTCTCGGTCGGATGATCATCGAGTCGGTCACCGGCGGCCGCATCCGCCGCCGGTTCACGACGCCCGCCATGCCCGGGGTGGGTACCCACCCGCCCGTGACCCGGGAGCTGCCCGCATCGCCACGGACCGGCCTGGAGTCCGACTCCGAGCCCCAGCCCGTCCCGGCCACCGCCTGACCTGCTCCTCGTCATTCGGCGCGGGACCGGGTCCCGTCGCGCGCCAGTGGCGACCGGACGCCGGGCTCGACGGCGCCACGATCCCTCCGCCGTCGCGGCCCGCGACCGACGAGACGACACACCCTCCGAGAGAGGCCTGACCATGAGCACCACCATCGAGAAGACCGGTATCGACCCCCATCCCGTACCGAGTGAGGCCGAACCGCCCGGACCGGCGCCGGCCCCGCCGAGAAAGCGGTGGCGGGCTGTGCTGCGATTCGTGCGCACCCTGGCCGTGGTCCTGATCCTGCTGGCGTCGGCCGTCGCGGGCGGCACGCGCATCGTGCGGCAACGATACGCCGAGCGGAACATGCTGGACGCCGGCACGGCGGTGCTGGCCGCCCAGCCGATCACCGTGGGTTCGCCCGACGCCTCGGTCGTCAACCGGGTGCTGATCGCCGATCGCGACAGCGTGACCGCCGGCGCGCCCGTCGTCACGATCACCCACACCGCCGCCGGCGGCGGGCCACGGGTGCAGCAACTGAAGGCGCCGGCTGCCGGCATCGTCACCGAGATCAACATCGCACCGGGGCAGATCGCCCGAGCCGGCGAACCGATCGTCACCCTGTACGACCCGTCCCAGCTCACCTTCCGCGTCGATGTGCCGCTCGAGACGCTGCGCGAGCTCCGGCTGGGGATGACCGCCTACGTCTCCGGGCCCGGTCTGCCCGGCCGGATCGCCACCATGCTCGAAGAGGTCGAGCCCAAGGTCGGCAGTGGCGGGGCGACCGCGCCCTCCGACCTGCTCACCGTCGTGTTGCGGCCCGACCCGGCCGCCCTGCCGACCGTGCGCACGCTCGTGCCGGGACTCCGGTTCCACGCCGTGGTGGACACCACCACGGCCGTCGGTGCCACCCCGGCGGTGAACAGCGCATGATCCCTCGTGTCCTGGCCGCGGCCGTGGTGGTGACGGCACTCGTCACGGTGGCCGCCTGCTCTGCCGAGCCGGCCGGTCGAGCACCGGCGCCGGACGCCGGCCCGGTCATGGAGGACGTCTCGGCGTCTCCGATCGGCGTGCCCAAGGTGTCCGGTGACGGCAGCATCGCCGATACCCTGCCGGCCGCGGACCGGCCGACGAAGAACCCGGACCAGGCCGGTGGTCTCGCCGGCCGGGCGGTCCCGACCAACCAGTGGTGGAGTTCCGCGCTGACCGGACCGCGTACCCAGCCGATCTGGACGCATCCGCTGGCGGTGCGAGCCGCTGACGTGGGCGTGCAGATCAGCGGCGCGCCGGTCACGGCCTCCGCCAACGCCGTCACGACGCCGTTTCTTCCGGCGCTGACCGTCGGCGCCGCGACCGGGGCGGTGCAGGTCGCCGGCTACGGCGCGTTCCACGTCGTGCTGCGCGTGGGCCTGGCCGGTGGGGGGTCGGTCGACGCCACCCTGGTGCAGGGCAGCCCGGTGGTCTGGCTCCGCTTCCAGGGCGCGACGCCCAGCCTGACCGGCGCCTTCCGGGACGTGGGGAGCACGGCCTCACGTGTCCGGCTCGACATCGCCGGCGGCCGGTGGGACGTCATCGGCGACGGCCTGGGCCTCAGCGGCGCCACGGTCACCGGGTCCGGTGAGAACCTGGCCGTCGCCCGGGTGCCGGACGGCAGCGACCGGGCGAGCTGGGAACGGGCCAGCACCGCCGATCCGGTGGTGCAAACCACGGCGGCGATGGACTACGACGCCGCGGCGGGGACGGTCACCCAGACCCTCACGGCCCGGCGAGCCGGCGGCGGCGCCGGGGTGTGGGCGCTGTTGCCGCACCAGCAGAGCGGGCTGCTGGCCGGACCGGCCGCCGTGGCCGGTTCCTACCCGGACGCTCGCGGGACGATGTCGCTGGTCTCCGCCGACACGGTGCGGGTGCGGGTGCCGATGCCGGGGCTGCTGACCGCCGTGCCGCAGGTGCCGCTGAATGCGGCGGCGAGCCGCGCGGTCCGCGACGACCTCGGGCGGGACCTGGCGGACCCGGGGGGCGCGGGCGGCAGCTACTTCGGGCTCAAGGAACTCGGCCGGCTCGCCACCATCGCCGAGGTGGCGGCAGCGGTGGGTGCGAAGGCGGAGCGGACGGCGGCGCTCGCCCGGCTGCGGCCGCTACTGATCGACTGGCTGACCTGCTCCGGGCCGTCCGACGGGCGCTACTTCGGCTACGACGGGACGTGGGGCGGGCTGATCGCCGTGCCGGCCGAGTTCGGCGCCCAGGACTACAACGACCATCATTTCCAGTACGGCTACCTGGTCCGCGCCGCATCCGTGCTGGCGTCGGCCGATCCGCTGTTCGCCCGCGACTACGGCGACGTGATCGACCTGATCGTCCGTGACTACGCCGGGTCGCTCGCGATCGGGCCGGCGTCCGGGCTGCCCCCGTTCCGCGCCTTCAACGCCTATCTGGGCAGCTCGGCCGCCTCGGGCTTCGCGCCGTTCGCCGACGGCAACAACCAGGAGTCGTCGAGCGAGGCGGTGGCCGCGTGGGAGGCGGTGGCCCGCTGGGGGCTGGTCCGGGGCGACAAGGCGATGACCGGGTACGGCGTCACCCACTACGCCATGGAGGCGGCGACGGCCCGGATGTATTGGCTCGGCGCCGGGCTGACCCGGCCGCCGGGATACGCGCACACCACCGCCGGGATCGTCTGGGATGCCAAAATCGACTACGCCACCTGGTTCGACCCGAAACCGGAGTCGGTTCTCGGCATTCAGCTGCTCCCGCTGACCGCCGGCTCGTTCTACCGCGGCCCGTCCGAGGCCCGCCAGCGTGAGCTGGGTGCCCGCCCGAGCGTCTGGGGCGACCTCTTCGCCGCCGACCTGGCGCTGTCCGACCCGGCGGCCGCGCGCCGCCGGCTCGACGCGGGAGTCAGCCGTGAGGACAGCACCAGCCGGGCGATGGTCCGCTACTGGGTCGAGGCGCTGGCGGTGCTCGGCCCACCACAGCCCGGTGTTCCCGCGCCGCTGGGGTCGCTGGCGTTCGGCTCGACCGGCAACTCCCGGGTGGTCCGGCCGCCGGCCGGATAGAGCTGTCACCGGGGTGCGCGGCACGAGCGCGCACCCCGGTCAGCTCCCGCGGTAGCTCGGGCCGCGGGCGCCGGTGAGCGACTTGACAGGCCACCAGGCCGGATGTGGCCGATGAGCGCGGCGATGATCCAGACGGCGGCGCGGATGCCGGCGAGGTCCGCGATCGGGCCGCGACCACAGCCTGCTCACCTACCGCCCTGGCCGAGGGTTCGAACGCATCCCGCGTGCCCGCCGGGGAGGACCCTGACCAGCCGGGTCCGGTCTGCGGGGGTGGCTCAGCGGCCGTTGGAGATCTGCTGGGTGCAGTTCTCCCGGCGCGGCTCGTCGCGCCAGAGGCAGATCTGAACCGTGATCGGCTGCCCCCCGATGGTGGTGGCGACTGCCGGCGTGTGGACGTAACCCCGCTCTGTCGTGGCCAGCGCGCTGGCGCAGCTGCGCCAGCGGCCGTCGGGGGTGCTCCACCGGATGCGGGCACCGCCGGCGTGCGGATCCTGGTCGTCGGACCCGGCCCGTCCCCAGTAGTAGGTCCGGCCGTCGTGCCGGGCGTAGCGGGCCGAGCCGTTCATCTGGTCGAAGTCGAGGGTGGGACTGAGCCGGGTGGCCCGGTCGTCGTCGAAGAGCGCCGGGGTGTTCGCGATGATGTCGTCGTCGGTGGCGCCCAGCCGGCACTCGGCGTCGGCGGCCACCGGTGCCGGCCGGGTTTCCGTTGCGGACGGCGGCGAGGGTTTCTCGCTCTTGCGATCGCCGAGGACAAGAAAGGTGCCGATGCCGGCGAGCAGCACCGAGCCGGAGGCGGTGGCCACCAATGGCCACCGCCTCCGGGGTCGGCGAGTGGTGAAGTACGCGTCGATGACCGGGGGCTCTACGGGCTTGAGGCGCGCCGGCACGGTGCGCGGCGCCTTCTCGTCCGCCTGCCGTGCCACGTCGGTGAGCGCCGCGACGTGGGCGCTGGCGACCCTGAGCCGGTCGGCGTCGTCGTCGGTGAAGGGCAGATCGGCGATCTGATGCGCGGCTCGGGCGACCGCGATCACCAGGACCGGATCGGTGATCCGGCGCGGGTCGCCGGCGAGGACCGCCGCGATGTCGTCCTTGTCGACCGACATTCCGGGGGCAAGACGATGGGTACGGATCACCTCGGCCAGGTGACGCAGCGAGGCGGCCTGTCGGCGCCGCCGCGGCGGCGGTGAGCCCGGCGGCGGGGTGTAGACGCCATCCCGGGAGGCCTGTCCCACGGCCGCATTGAGCTGAGAGGCCAGCAGTTGGGCGGTGTCATGGACCTTCTTCCACCACGGTGGCAGCGGTTCCGTCGATGAGGCATTCATCGATACCCATTGTGTCAGGCGGAGTCGAGCCGGGTACGTCAGGCCGTGACCGCTCGCCGTCGGGGGTGCGGTCAGCCGAGCGGAACCGGAGTACGGTGATCCTCGGCCCGGCCGTGCAGAGCGCACGGCAGCCCCGGCTCGCGGGCGCACAACACCCACATCGCGGTAGCGGTGAGCAGGTACATCCGGTACGGGGAGGCACCCGAGACGTCCTCGGCGGACACCCGTGCCCCGCTGCGGGGATAGTGGTTCAGGTTCGTCGCCGGAGCGGTGGTGCCCTCGGCGTACAGCGCCCGGCCTCGGTACGGCTCCACCGTCGAGTCGAAGACGACCAGGCTGGCCTGCGGCCGGACGGCCAGGTTCAGCGAATGCCGGGCGTCGGTCGCCGACACCCAGTAGAACTCGTGCAGCGCGTCCCCCGGCGCGAAATAGACCGGCGAGGTCCACGGCAGGCCGTCCGCATCCGCGGTGCCCAGGGTCAGATACAGGTTCGTCGCGATCAGCGAGCGCGCGTACTCCCGGATGTCGTCCACCGGTCCAGGCTGCGCCCCACCGGCGCCCGCCGCCACCGGGCCGTCCCCGGCCGAGGGTGATCGGGCGATTCCCGGGACAGCGCGACATCGCGCCGCCTACCTTCGGCCCATGCGGGACAGCCAACGAAAGCGCCGGTGGCGGACGGCTCTCTGCGCCACCCTGATCGGCCTGGTCCCGGCTCAGGTGGCACTGCCGGCCGAGCCGGCGCAGGCCTTCGCTCCCGACCTGTCCTTCGTGCCCAGCCCGATCCCGCTCGGCGTGCAGACCCACCGGAGCATCACCGAGCACGCGGTGACCCAGGCCCTCGGCTCCTATTTCGGGGTGGCCGAGCCGACCCCGCGGATGCGGGCCGCGATCGAGGAGATCGTCGCCGCGGACAAGGCGGTCGACGACGACCAGGTCTCCTCGGACAAGCACTTCGACGGGGAGAACTTCGACGGGGGTCAGAGGTTCGTGCTGGCCAACCGGGCAGCGCTGCTGGCCGCCCTGACCGCGGGCGACGGCGCGGCAGCCCGCGGCCGTCTCGGTACGGCGCTGCACCCGATCCAGGACTTCTACGCCCACTCCAACTGGGTGGAGCTGGGCAACCGGGGTCCCGACCCGGACCTCGGCGTCCCCGGCCGGGTGATCGGGCCGGTCGCCGGCATTCTGGAGAACACCTGCACGCTGGGCGGCATCCTGATCACCACCAAGCTGACCAGCGGGTACTACGGCGGTGAGGACCGCGTCCCGCTCGTGCTGGCGAGCAAGTGCCGGCACGGCGGGCCGCTCGACTCCGGGCCCGGCAGTGGCGGCATCAGCAAGGACTTCCCGGTCTCGATCCTGTCGCCGCACCCGGGGCTGCACCAGGTCGCCGCGCAGGTCGCCGAGCAGGCGACCCGCAAGTTCCTCGACGAGATCCGGGCCGCCGTCCCGGCCTGGCAGTCGCAGCTCCTGCTCGGCGCCGACCTGACGTTCGGCCCGGCCGGCGCGAGCAGGAGCACGCGTCCCGCCTAACCGCGGGCCATCAGGTCGGCCACCTCCGCGTCGGAGAGCCCGGCGATGTCCGCCTCGACCGCCGCCTCGACCGCCGCGGCCAGGGCGGCGACCGTCCGCGCCTCGAACAGGCAGCGCAGCGGGAGCCGGACGGCGAAGGCCTGCTGCAGGCGGGCCAGCACCCGGGTGGCCAGCAGCGAATGCCCGCCGACGGCGAAGAAGTCGTCGTCGATGCCGACCGTCTCGCAGCGCAGCACCTCGCCCCAGATGTCCGCGACGATCCGCTCGGCGGGGTTGCGGGGTGGGCGTTTCGGCCCGGCGCCGAGCGGCTCCGGGACGGGCAGCGCCTTGCGGTCCACCTTCTTGCTGGCGGTCAGCGGCAGGGCCGGCAGCATCGTCCACCACGCCGGGACCATGTTCTCCGGCAGCAGCGCCTGCAGGTGCGCGCGCAGCTCGTCGGCGGACGGCTCGGCGCCCGGCCGGCCGACCACGTACGCGGCCAGGCTCTTGTCGCCGGGGACCAGCTCGACGACCGTCACGGCCGCGGCCTGCACCCCGGGATGCCGGGCCAGGGCCGCCTCGATCTCCCCGAGCTCCATCCGCAGCCCGCGGATCTTGACCTGCTGGTCGATCCGGCCGAGGAACTCCACCGTGCCGTCGGCGCGCAGGCGGACCAGGTCGCCGGTGCGGTACAGCCGGGCCCCCGGCTCGCCGGACAGCGGGTCGGGCACGAACTGGGCCGCGGTCAGCCCGGGCCGGCCGCGATAGCCGCGGGCCAGCCGGATGCCGCCCAGGCACAGCTCGCCCGGCACCCCGACCGGCAACGGCCGCAGATCCCGGTCGAGCACGTAGGCGCGGGTGCCGTCCACCGGCCGGCCGATCGGCAGGGCCGCCGACGGATGCTCGCCGGGGAGCGCCCCCCGGACCGGGTGCAGCAGGCAGGTCACGGTCGCCTCGGTCGGCCCGTAGTTGCACAGGAACCGGCCGGGCAGCCCGGTCTCGTGCCAGCGCCGGGCGTCGGCGACCGTGACGACGTCACTGCCCACGTTCATGAGCTTGAGCCCGCGCAGCTCGCCGACGTCGTACTCCAGCACCTCGCGGTAGTACGCCGGGGTGATCTCCATGATGGTGATGCCGTACCGGGCGATCTTGCCGGGCAGCTCGGCCGGCGGCCAGAAGACCGGGTCGCTGACCACGATCGTCGCACCGGCCAGCAGCGTCGCCGCGATCTGGTCCATGGCCACGTCGAAGGTGAGCGCGGAGAGCAGGACCACCCGGTCGCGCGGCGTGATGTCGTACGCCTCGGCGATCACCCGGCAGTGGTGGGCGTACGCCTGATGGTCGATCATCACGGCCTTGGGGCGGCCGGTCGACCCCGAGGTGTAGATCAGGTACGCCAGGTTGCCGGGGCCCGCGACCGGCCGCGGGTTCGTCTCGCTGCGGTCGGCGAAGTGTGTCACCACCTCGTAGGTGTCCGCGGTGAACCGGGCGGCGAGCTCCGCGGTGGTGACGACGATCCGGGCGTCCGCGTCGGCGATCGTGGTCGCCAGGCGGTCGGCCGGGTGGCCCGGGTCCAGCGGCGCGTACACACCACCCGACTTGAGCACCCCGAGCAGCGCGATCACCGCCTCGAGGCCGCGCTCCAGGCAGACCGCCACCGCGGTCTCCGGGGTCACCCCGCGGCCCCGCAGATACCGGGCGAAGGCGTTGGCCCGCTCGTTGAGCTGCGCGTAGGTCAGGGTCTCGGCGCCGTGCACGGCCGCGATCGCGTACGGGGTGCGTGCGACCTGCTCCTCGAAGAGCTGGGGCACGCAGCGGGGTTCCCGCGGGGCCGGCGCACCCTGCCGCAGCAGCCGCCGATCCTGCTCGCCGAGCAGGTCCACCTCGCTGAGCCGGACGTCCGGATCGGCCACGACACCGGCCAGCAGCCGCAGGTAGTGGCCGGCCAGCCGGTCGACGGTGGCGGCGTCGAACAGCTCGGTGGCGTACTCGAAGACGCAGCGCAGCCGGTCGCCGGCCCGCTGCTGGACGGTCAGCGTGAGGTCGAACTTGGCCACCGCGGCACCCGCCCGCAGCGCCTCGATCGCCGCGCCGCCCAGGGTCGCCGGGAAACGGTCGAGGTGCTGCACGTCGAACATGATCTGGAAGAGCGGGTTGCGCGACAGGTCCCGGTCCGGCTGCAGGGTGTCGACCAGCTGCTCGAACGGCACGTCCTGGTGGGCGTACGCGTCCAGGGCCGTCGCCCGGACCTGCGCCAGCAGCGCGGTGAACCGGGGATCGCCGCTCAGGTCGGCCCGCAGCACCAGGGTGTTGGTGAGGAAGCCGACCAGATCCTCGGTCTCCGGCCGGGTGCGCCCGGCCACCGGCGAGCCCACCGCGATGTCGGTGCTTGCGGTGTAGCGCGCGAGCAGCGCCTGGAACGCCGCGAGCAGCAGCATGAACGGGGTGGCGTCGCGGGCGCCGGCCAGCTCGACCAGCTTGCGGGCCAGGTCGTCGGGTACGTCGACGCGCAGGATCGCCCCGCTCGGGTCACGCTGCGCGCCCCGCGGCCGGTCGGTGATCAGCTCCACCGGGGTGAGCCCGGTGAGCCGTTCCCGCCAGTGTTCCAGCTGCCCGGCGGTGTCGCCGGCGTGGTCGTGCTGCCACGCGGCGAGGTCCGCGTACTGGATCGGCGGGGCCGGCGGCAGCTGCCCGGTGCAGGCGGCCTCCAGGTCGCGCAGGAAGATGCCCATCGACCAGGCGTCGAAGGCGATGTGGTGCAGCAGGACGAGCAGCAGGTGGTCCTCGTGACCGACCCGGATCAGGGTGACCCGCAGCGGCTGCTCGCGGGTCAGGTCGAAGGGGCGGGCGGCGGCGCGTTCGATCAGATCGAGGCCGGTGCTCTCGGCGTCCGGGCGGCCGGACAGGTCGACCTCCTCGAAGGCGATCGGGCCGGGCTCGTCGATCACCTGCACCGGCTCGCCGTCGCGCTCGGCGTAGCGGGTCCGCAGCACCTCGTGGCGGGCGGTGACGTCGTGCAGCGCCCGGCGCAGCCGCGGGGCGTCGAGCGGGCCCCGCACCCGCAGCGCCAGCGGGATCAGATACTCCGCGGAGTCCGGGGTGAGCCGGTCGAGGAACCAGAGCCGCTGCTGGCCGGGGGAGAGCGGCAGCGGCCGGTCGCGCGGCACCGGCCGGATCGCCCGCGGGTCGTCGGCGGTGTCCCCGGCGTCCGGGGCAGCGGTCTCGTCGAGCCACGCGGCCAGGGCCTCGACGGTCGGGCGGGCCAGGAAGTCACCCACCGACAGGGCGACGCCCAGCGCCCGCCGCACCCGCAGCACCAGCCGGATCGCCACCATCGAGTGCCCGCCGAGCGCGAAGAAGTTGTCGGTGACCCCGACCGTCTCGACGCCCAGCACCTCGGCCGTCATCCGGGTCAGCTCGTGCTCGAGCGGGGTCCGCGGCGCGCGCCCGGCCGGGGTGGCCGGGTCCGTCGCGGCCGGATCCGGCAGTGCCGCCCGGTCGACCTTGCCGTTGGCGGTCAGCGGCAGCGCGCCGAGCGCGACGAACCCGGCCGGCACCATCGCGGCCGGCAGCCGGTCCCCGAGGCGGTCGCGCAGGTCGGCCGGTACAGCCGGCACCACGTACGCGGTGAGCAGCGTCTCGCCCGCTTCCGTCCGCCGGGCGATCACCGTGGCCGCCTCGACCTCGGGGTGCTCCTCGATCGCGGCGCGCACCTCATCCGGCTCCACCCGTACCCCGTTGACCTTCACCTGGTCGTCGGTGCGGCCGAGGAACTCCAGGGCGCCGTCCGCCCGCCAACGCACCAGGTCACCGGTGTGGTACCAGCGCGCGCCCGGGATGCCCGCGTACGGGTCCGGGCTGAACCGCTCGGCGGTCAGCCCGGGCCGGCCGCGGTAGCCGCGGGCCAGGCCGGTGCCGCCCAGACGCAGCTCGCCGGGGACCCCGATGCCGACGAGTCCGCCGTCGCGGTCCACCACGTACCCCCGGGTGTTGGGTAGCGGCGATCCGATCGGGACCGTCGGCGTGCGGTCGGCGGGCGACCAGGTCCAGGCGGTGGCGTCGATCGAGCACTCGGTCGGCCCGTACGTGTTGACCACCTCGACCGGCAGGATCCCGGTCAGCCGCCGGCAGAGCTCGGCCGGCAACGCCTCCCCGGCGGAGCAGATCACCCGCAGCGAAGTGCATTCGGCCAGGCGCGCGTCGGCGACCAGCAGACGCAGCACCGACGGCACGACCTGCAGCATCGTCGCGCCGCCGCGGATCACCGCGTCGATCATGACGGCGGGGTCCCGGTGGCCCTCCGGTGGGGCCATCACCACCGAGCCGCCCGACACCAGCGGGGCCAGGATCTCCCACACGGCGGCGTCGAAGCCGATCGTGGTCTTGTGCAGCAGCCGGTCGGCGTCGGTCATCCGGTACCGCTCGACCGACCAGAGGACCCGGTTGCGGATACCGGCGTGGGTGACCACGACGCCCTTGGGTCGCCCGGTCGACCCGGAGGTGTAGACCAGGTAGGCCGCCTGGTCGCCGGCGATCGCGGGCAGTTCCGGCTCGGGCGCGGCCGGGCGTGCGCCGTCCATCCGGAGCACCGGGAGGCCGGCCGGCAGGCGCTCCTCGACGGCCCGGGAGGTGAGGATCAGCGCGGCGCCCGAATCGGCGATCATGTATGCCAGCCGGTCGGCCGGATACTCCGGTGACAGCGGCACGTAGACGCCGCCGGCCAGCAGCACGGCGAGGACGGCGGTGGCGAGGTCGCCGGTGCGCTCCAGGGCGACACCGACCGGGACCTCGGCGGTCACTCCGCGCCGGCGCAGGTCGCCGGCGAGCGCGCGGGCCCGGCCCGCCAGCTCGGCGTAGGTGAGCTCGCCGGCGTCGCCGCGCACGGCCACCGCGTCGGGGGTCGCCGCGGCCCGGCGCAGGAACAGCTCCGGCAGGGACTCGGTCGGCCGCTCCAGCGCGGTGCTGTTCCACACGGCGAACCGGTGCAGCTCGTCGTCGGGCACGATCGGCAGGACGCCGACCGGCCGGGTGTCCCGCTCGGCGATCCCGGCCAGCAGCCGCAGGTAGGCCGCCGCGATCTGCTCGGCGCGGGTCCGGCTGAACAGGCTGGTCGCGTAGACGAGCTGGCCGGTCAGCGACCCGTCGGGGTTCTCGGCCAGGTGCAGCGACAGGTCGAACGGCGATCCCACCCAGATCGGCGGGCAGGTCTCGACGGCCAGCCCGGCCAGCGCGAACGACTGCCGGCGGCGCCCGGCCAGCTGGAACGCCGCCTGGAACAGCGGGTTGCGGGCGGGGTCGCGGGCCGGCGCGACGGCGGCCACCACCCGGTCGAACGGCACGTGCTGGTGACCGAACGCGCCGAGGGTCTCCCGGCGGACCCGCTCCACGAGCCCGGGGAAATCGTCGGCCGGGTCGATCGTCGTGCGCATCACCACGGTGTTGGCGAACATGCCGATCACGTTCGCCTGCTCGGCGCCGGTGCGGGTGTTGACCGAGACGCCGACCGCGATGTCGCCGCGGCCGCTGAGCCGGGCCAGCAGCAGCTGGTACGCCGCCAGGTGCACCATGAACGGCGTGGCCCGGCAGGTGCTGCCGATCCGGCGCAACCCCTGCGCCACACCGGCGGGCACGGTCACCTCGACGCTGTCGCCGCCGGGCTCCCAGATGGCCGGCCGGGCCCGGTCGGTGGGCAGCTCCAGCGGTGGCAGCCCGGCCAGCCGCTCCCGCCAGTAGTCGAGGCCGGCAAGCTCGTGGCCGTCCCCGCCCGGGGCCACCTCGTGGTACTGCCGGGGGACCGAAGGCAGAACCGGCTCCTCGCCGCACCGGCCGGCGGCGTACAGCACGGAGAGTTCCTCGGCGAACCGGATCCAGGACAGGCCGTCGAACGCGATGTGGTGCACGGTGATCAGCAGGACCGTGTCCCGGTCGCCGAGCCGGACCAGTCCCGCCCGCCACGGGGCCTGCCGGCGCAGGTCGATCGGGTCGCGCAGCTCGGCGACCCGGATCTCGTGCAGCCGGCGGTCCCGCTCGGCGGCGGTCAGGCCGCTGAGGTCGGTGACCGACAGCTCGACGTCGGCGACCGGCCCGGGCACCTGCACGACCCGGTCCCCGACCGTCTCGTAGCGGGAACGCAGCACGTCGTGGCGGGCCGCGACGCCGGTCAGCGCGCCGGCCAGCGCCGCCTCGTCCAGCGGCCCGCGCAACCGCAGCGCGGCCGAGAGCAGCTGGTCGATCGCGGCGCCCGGGCGCAGCTGGTCGAGGAACCAGATCTGCTGCTGGGGATACGACAGGGGATGGTGGACCAGGGTGTCCGGAGTGGTCGTCACGCCTGGCCTCCGGAGCGCTCGTCGTAGGCCTCGGTCATCGCCACCGCGATGCGGCGTGCCCCGGTGTAGGGCTCCCGGGCGTGTGCGGCCAGCATGTTGTCGACCACCAGCACGTCGTCCCGCTGCCAGTCGAAGCGGCGCAGCGCCCGCCGATAGCAGTCCCGCAGGTGGGCCACCACGTCGTCGGGAATCGGCGCGCCGTCGCCGTAGTAGGTGTTGGTCGGCAGATCCGCCTCGTCCAGCATCTCGCGCAGCGCCTCGCTGATGTCCGGGGCCAGCGTGGTGACGTGGAAGAAGGTCAGATGGTTGAACCAGACCGCCTCCCCGGTCACCGGGTGCCGGTGGACCGCCTCGCGCCGGGCCCGGGTCCGCAGACCGGTACCGCCCGTCCACTCCGGCACCATGCCGTTGGCCGCGCAGTAGGCCTCGACGGCGGCGCGGTCCTCGGTGCCGAACGCCTGCCGCCAGGGCACGCCGTAGTCGTCGCTGAAGTTGCGGACCACCATCCAGCCCCGGGCGGTGAACTCCTCGCGGACCGCCGGGTCGATCAACCGCAGCACCGTCCGGGTGTCGGCGAGCGGCGTCGCCCCGCGGGTCGCCGGCGGCTGCGCGCAGTAGAAGAACAGCGTCAGCGGCCACCGGGCCTGGTACGAGTTCTCGTTGTGCAGGAAGATCTCCTCCTCCGGCGGATAGTCCGTGGAGGTGTACACCTGCCCCTTGATCGTGCTGCGCGGGGACGATCGTTCGGTGTAGGCCAGGGGTTCCCCGCCGATCGCGCGCACGACGCGGTCGAAGCCGTCGACGCCGTCGACGGAAAAGCCGCGCAACAGCACGGCGCCGTGGGTGAGCAGCCGGCGGCGGATGGCCGGCGTGTCCAGGGCATCGGGACAGGCGGCCGGCGGGATGTGCGCCGCCGGCGACATGACGTAGGGCAAGGCCAGGTCAGATCCCGCTGCGGCATCCGTGACCGGCACGACTGGGGTCCACATCGGCCCAGCATCGCGGCGGGTGCCCGGCGTCCGGCAGAGAACGACCGGCGGGGTACGCCCGCGCACGTGGGTGCCGCTTCTTCTCTGGGCACGGCGGCGATCCCGGGTAAAACCTGGGTGACATCTACGCATGTCGCTGACCGGTGACTCTGGCAGGGTCGTGGACATGACCGAGCCGGTGACCGACGACGTGATGGCTGCCCTCGCCGCGTGCCTGCGTGGCCTGGTCACCCCCGCCCGTGACCTGCTGGCCGGGCAGGTGCGCGAGGTGCCCGCCGCCGAAGCGGGCGCGCTGGCCGACGGGTTCGCCGCCGAGCTCGGCACCCGCCTGGCTAGGCAGGCCGGCAGCACGGTCGCGGCCGAGTTCGACCGGGCCGGCGCCGGTGGCCCGCAGCGGCTCGCCGCCCTGCTGGCCCGCCTGGCCGACGGTCCCGACGACCTGCTGGCCCGCCACCCGCGGCTGGCCGGGCGTCTGCACGGCACCGTCGGCACGGCCGTGCGGACCAGGGTGGAGCTGCTGCACCGGTACGCCGCCGACCGGGCCGACCTGGTCCGGGTGCTGCTCGGTGGGGTGGACCCGGGGCCGCTGACCGAGGTCCGCGCGGGGCTGGGCGACCCGCATCAGGGCGGCCGGACGGTCGCGCGGCTGACCTTCGCCGACGGGCGGCACGTCATCTACAAGCCGCGCGGGGTGGACGCGTACGTGCTGCTGACCGAACTGACCGCCTGGCTCGACGGTGCGCTGCCCGGTCTCGGCCTGCGCACCGCGGCGACGGTGACCCGGGCCGGCTACGGCTACGCCGAATTCATCGAGCACCTGCCGCTGGACAGCCTGGCGGCCGCGGAGCGGTTCTATCGCCGGGCCGGCGCCCTGCTGGCCCTGCTGCACGCGGTGCGGGCCGTCGATCTGCACCACGAGAACCTGATCGCCTGCGGCGAGCATCCGGTGCTGATCGACGCCGAGGCGCTGTTCCACCCGGACTCCGCGCCCGCGGCGGTGGGTGCCGACCCGGCGCGGCGGATGCTGGCCGCGTCGGTCTACCGCACCGGGCTGCTGCCGATGATCACGGTCGGTCCGGCCGGCGTCGTCGACTGTTCCGGGCTGTCCGGTCGCCTGGGCACGCACTCCACCGACGGCCCGGACTGGGAGCTGGCCGACGGCCGGCTGCGACCCCGCCCGGCCGAGGCCGCCGGGCACAACCTGCCCCGGCTCCACGGACGGGAGCTGGACCCGGGCCACTACGACACGGCGCTGCGCGCCGGGCTGCGCGCCGGCTACGACGCCATCAGCGCCGGGCGGGAGAGCTTCCGGCGGCTTCTCGACAAGGCCGCCGATCTGCCGGTCCGCGTGGTGTTCCGGCCGACCGCCGTGTACGCGGCGCTGCTGGACCGGGCCACCGATCCGGAGCTGCTGGCCGACGAGCCCGGACCGCTGGTGCCGCACGAGCTGGCCGACCTGCGCCGCGGCGACATCCCGGTCTTCACCGCCGTGCCCGGGCGCCGCGACGTATGGTCCTCGACCGGCGCGCCGCTGCCCGGCCTGCTGCCCGGCACCGGGCTCGACGCCGCCGCCACCGTGCTCGCCGGCATGAACACCGCCGACCGCCGGGACCAGGAATGGATCGTCTCGGCGACGCTGGCCACCCGGCAGCCGGTCGACGGGCATCGCGCCGCCGGCTTCCTGGCCGGCCCGGCCGCCGGCTCCGAGGCCGGCCCCGACCGGCTGCTCACCGCCGCGTGCGGGCTCGCCGACCAGATCCTCGCCCGGGGCATCGCCGACGGCGACCGGGTGAACTGGCTGGGCCTGGAGATCGTCGACGGCGCCCGCTGGATGGTCCTGCCGATGGGCGCCGGTCTGGCCACCGGCTACCTCGGCGTGGCCCTCTTTCTGGCCCAGCTCGCCGGCCTCACCGGGGTCAGCCGCTACCGGGACACCGCCCGGCGCGCGGCCGGCGCCGCCGGTCCGCTGCTGCGGGCCCTCGCCGGACGACCCGATCTGGCCGTCCACGTCGGCGCCGGTGGCTACGACGGCTTCGGCGGCATCTGTTACGGCCTGACCCGGCTCGCCGCGCTGCTCGACGAGCCGGCACTGGCCGACGACGTTCCCTACGGGGTCGCGGCCGCCACCGCGGCGGTCGCCGCGCCCTGCCCGCCCGGACTGGCCGGCGGGATCGCCGGGTGCCTGGCCGCGATGCGCACGGTCCACCGCGAACTCGGTCTGGCCGCCGCGGACGAGCTCGCCAGGACCTGCGCCGACCGGCTCGCCACCCTCCCGCGGCCGACCGGCGACGCGCTCGCCGACGGCCGGGCCGGCATCGCCTGGGCCCGCGGCGACGACACCGCGGCGGCCGCCCTGCCGCTGCCGGAAACCGGCGACGACCACGGTTGGTGCACCGGGACCGCGGGCATCGTGGCTATCCGGGGGATCCGCGCGGGCGACGACCCGGCCGCGGTCGCCCAGCGGTTCACCCGGCGGCCGGTGCTGCGCGATCTCAGCCTCTGCCACGGCGAACTGGGCGTCACCGAGGCGCTCGTCGTACTGGCGGCGGCCGAGTCCGACCGGTTCGTCCAGCGCGTGTTGCGCTGGCGGGCCGGCCTGGTGCTCGACGCGCTGGAACGGCACGGACCCGGCTGCGGCGCGCCCGACGGCGTCGCCACACCCGGGTTGCTCAACGGACTGGCCGGGATCGGCTACGGGCTGCTCCGCCTGGGGTTCTCCGCACAGGTGCCCTCGGTGTTGCTGCTCGAGCCGGGCCGGACCGGCAAGTGGACAGGATGACCGCCGCGCGCCCGCGCGACGGATCGACGAGGAGGAGCACCATGCGAGACGACCGGCAGGCCACCGAGACCACCGAGACCGACGCACGATCCACTCTGCTCGACCTGGTGGCCCGAGTGCCTTTCGGGGTGCAGGCCGCGGTCCTGGCCGGCGTTCTGGTGGCCGGCGTGGGCGTGGCCGACACCGGCCGGACCGAGGCGCGGGCCGCCGAGGTGGTCACCGCGTTCGGGATCGCCAGCACCACCTGCTGCCCCCCGCCGGACCCCCGCTGAGTCGGTTTCACGTCCCTGGACAGTGTCTGCGCGGGATGGGAATAATCACTCCTCGTGAAACGATCGTCGCGTGACGCAGTCGTCGGCCGCCGTACTCCGGACCTGGCCGGACGCGACGAGGAACTGCACACCGTGCAGCAGACGCTGTCCAGGGCCCGCGCCGGGCACGGCGGCAGCATGTTCGTCGTCGGCGCGGGCGGCATCGGCAAGTCCCGCCTCGCGGCGGCCGCCGCCGACATGGCCTTCGCCGCCGACATGTGCCTGCTCCGTGGGCGCGGCAGCATGGTCGGGCTGACCGTTCCGTTCCGGTCACTCACCGAGGCGCTGCTGTCCCTGGTGCACAGCGGCGACCCGGTCGACGTCACCGAGCTCGGCCCCTACCGCAGCGCCCTGGGCCGGCTCATCCCCGACTGGGCCGACGGCCCGGCCGCCTCGGGCGGTGTCCCGCTGATGGTGCTCGCCGAGGCGGTCCTGCGGCTCACCGCGCTCGCCGGCCGGGACCGGGGCTGCCTGATCGTCCTCGACGACCTGCAGGACGCCGACGCCGAAACCCTCGCCGTCGTCGAATACCTCACCGACAACCTCGACCACCAGGCCACCGTGCTGCTCTGCACCGTGCGCAGCGAACCCTGCCCGGCCCTCGACCTGGCGCTCGCCGCCGAACAGCGCGGCAGCGCCGTCATCGAGACACTGGGCCCGCTCGACGCCGGGGGCGTGCGCGGCCTGGCCGCGTCCCGGCTGGGCTGTTCCCCGGGCGACCTGCCGCAGCCGTTGATCGACCGGCTCACCGAGAACAGCACCGGAACCCCGCTGTTCGTCGAGGAACTGCTGGACGCCGCCGTCGACAGTGGGCAGCTGGTTCGCGAGGGCGACACCTGGCGGCTGACCGAGACGATCCGGCCCGCCGTGCCGGACACGCTGGTGCGCACCATCGCCCGCCGGGTCGAGCAACTCGACCCGGCGGCGCGCGGCCTGCTCTCCATCGGCGCGGTGCTCGGCAAGCGTTTCCCGCTCGGCCTGGTCCGCGCCGTCTCCGGCCTCGACGACCGGACGCTGCTCAACCATCTGCACGGCGAGGTCGCCAGCCAGCTGCTGGTCCCCGACGAGCAGACCCCCGGGTGGTACGCCTTCCGGCATCCGCTGCACGGCGAAGCGCTGCTGCGGACCCTCACCCCCGGCCACCGCGTCGACCTGGCCCGGCGCGCCGCCGCCGCGGTCGAGCAGGCCTACCCCGGCCTGCCGGGCGAGTGGTGCCTGGTCTCCGCCTCGCTGCGCCTGCGCGCCCAGGAACCGGGCGCCGCCGCCCGCTGCTACCTCGAAGCCGGCCGCCGGGCGGCGGCCCAGGGCGCCGCCTCCTCGGCGGTGCGGCTGCTCGACCGGGCCCGTGAACTGCTCGACGACCATCCGGACCGGACCGTGCAGGCCGAGGTCATCGAGGCACTGGTCCCGGCGCTGGCCGAGGCGGGGGAGATGGAGCGCGCGCTCGGGATGGCCGACCGTTTCGACGAGCTGCCCGACAGCCGCGACCGACGCCGCCGCGCCGACCTGCACACCCGGCTCGCCTGGGCGGCCAACGTCGCCGGCCGCGTCGACGACGGCCTGCGCCAGGTGTCGCTCGCCCGCGCCGCGCTCGGCCCGGGCGCGCCGGACGAGGACACCGTCCCGATCGACGTGGTCGAGGCCCACGTCCTCGTCGACCGGCCCGGCGCGGAGAACCTCGCCCGCGCCGAGGCGATGACCCGGCACGCGGCCGCGGTGGCCGAGGCCCGGCCGCTGCCGGTGGTCGCCTGCCAGGCGTGGCAGCTGCTCGGCGCGCTGACCCGGGCCCGCGACCCGGCCGAGGCGACCGCGTGCCTGGAACGCTCCCGGGCCCTGGCGGTCCGCCACGACCTGCCGATCTGGGAGATCCACGCACTGGTCCGGCTGGGCCACGACGAGGCGCTCCGCGACGGCAGCACCGCAACCCTGGAGAAGACCCGGCAGGCCGCGCTGGCCTGCGGCGCCGTCACCGCCGGGTACCATGCCGAGACCAACCTCGCCCTGCACACCGTGCTGCGCGGCGACTTCCCGGCCGCGAGCAGCCTGATCGACCGGTCGCTGGGCGACACGATGCGCCTCAAGATGTTCGAGACCACCCAGCTGCTGCTGCTCGCCCGCGCCATCCTCGGCGCCCACCAGGGTCGGCGCCGGGAGATGAACGACGCGATCGCCGAGTTCCGGCGCTGGGGCGGTGACCCGGAGGTGCACGCGCCGCGCGTGTACGGGCTGGCCCGCGTCTTCTGCGCGCTGCTCGAAGAGGACCGGGAGCGCGCGGTCGGGGAGCTCGCCCGCAGCCGGGCCGGCGGCGAGGGCAACGTCAGCGGCCACTTCGGTGGTGCGCACGGCATCGGCCCGCTGCTCGCGGCGCTCTCCGGGCCCGGCCGGCCACAGCCCCGCGGCGTCGTCCCATCGGCCGCCGGTGCGCTCCGCTGGAACAGGCAGTTCGCCCTGCTCGCCGGTGCGGTGACCGAGGGCCGGGCCCGCCGGGCGCGGGAGGCGGCGGCCGGGGTCGACGAGGCCCTCATCGCGGCCGAGCCCTACGAGATGGCCCGGCACCTGTGCCTGCGGCTGGCCGGGGAGGCCGCGCTCGACGGGGGCTGGGGCGACCCGGTGCCGTGGTTGCGGACCGCCGAGGAGTACTTCCACCGGCTCGACGTGGTCCCGGTCGCCAGCGCCTGCCGGTCGCTGCTGCGCCGCGCCGGGGCAGCGGTCAACCAGCGTCGCAGCGGAACCGACGAGGTGCCCCGGGAACTGCGCGAGCTCGGCGTCACCGTCCGGGAGTACGAGGTGCTCCGGCTGCTCGTCGAACGCCTCGGCAACCGGGCGCTCGCCGGCCGGCTGCACCTGTCGCCGCGCACCGTCGAGAAACATGTCGCGAGCCTGATCACCAAGACCGGCCGGGCCAACCGGGTGGAGCTGGCGGACTGGGCCGCACAGATCGTCGGCGGCGCTGCCGGTTCTTCTCTGCCGCCGCCGTGACACAGCGGGCAAGCTCCGATTAGCCGGATCGCCCGGCACCGTAGGAGACAGGGACGGCGGCCATGAACGACGAGCAGACGGACGAGCGCACCTACCGGGTGGTCGTCAACGACGAGGAGCAGTACTCCATCTGGTTGGCCGACCGGGACCTGCCGCCGGGCTGGTCCGCCGAGGGCACGACCGGTGACCGGGCCACGTGCCTCGCCCACATCGACCGCGTCTGGACCGACATGCGGCCGCTGAGCCTGCGTCGCCTGATGGCCGGTGCCTGAGCACCTGTCGCCCGCCGTCGCGATCGGGACGGTCCCGCAACCCGGCGGGTAAGCCGCGGCGGCGTCACCGGGTCCTTGGTTTCATCGATAGGTGTCAGCGCGTGCGGGCCGGGTAAGTCGAAGGGAATGCGACACCCAGCCGCGCACGGAGAGGATCACGCGCCCGGGGGTACCCGGCGCGTCGTCCGGCTGCTCCTGCTGCTCGGCGTCGCCGTCGCGGCGTATCTCGTGCTGACCCTCTTCGATCATGCGGCGCGTGCCGATACCGGGGTGGGGGACCGGCCGTCGGGCTCCCTCGGCGCGCCGGCCGCGGTCGACCCGCTCACGACCGTGGCCGGTGGCGTCACCAGAGCCGTCGCCCACGCACCGGTGCCCGGGGCCGAGGTTCACCGGCCCACGATCGCGGCGCCGCGTCGCACGGTCGCGGCGCCGCGCATCCGCGCCGCAGCCCCGGTCGTCGCCGCCGTTCACGCCTCGGCCGGTGCGACGGTCCGTCGGGTGCGAGCCGCCACGAAGCCGGTGCATCACCTCGTGTCCGAGACCGGCCGGGCCGTGCTCCCCGACACGATGGTCCCGGCCCGGACGGCCGCGGTTCGACAGGCGCTGCCCCAGCTGGACGAGCCTGTTTCACCGGCCGGCCCGGCGGGGCCGGCCGCGTCGCCCGGGCCGGGCATGCCGCGGTCCAGCTCCTTCTCGGTGCGCCGGACGCCGATCCTGACCACGCCCGGCGCCGGCGCCCCGGCGCCTCGCCGCGCGTCCCCGTACGCTCCAGCGCCGAGCGCCCCGGTACCGGCTTCGCCCGGTCAGCCGGGCGAGCACTCGGCCTCCACCGGGCAGATCCGTGACGCCGGTGGCGGCAACGCGCCCGCGATGGCCATCGTCTGTTCATCGTGGTGGCCCGACGTCCCGGCCACCACGCCGCACCGGGGCACCCCTCTGCCCGCTCGCGGACGCACCGTCCGCCACCTGGGGCCTCCCCGCTGACCAGCCTCCCCGCAGGGATCCGGAAACCGGCCGGCATCCGGCCGTACCGAAGCTCTTCGACCCCGGCTGGGAGGCCATCGTGATCCGCATTCTGCTCGTCGAACCCTTGACCCTGCTCCGCGGCGCCCTGACCGCAACGCTGTCCCAGGAGGACGACCTGGACGTGGTCGCCGATCTGGACGCGCTCGGCCCGGCGCTCGACATGGCCGGCGCCGTGTCGCCGGACGTGGCCGTGATCAACATTGCGCTGATGGCCGGCGACGGTCTGGCGACGATCGCCCGGTTCACCGCCGGTCAACCGCGGTGCGCCACCCTGGCGCTGGCCGGCCCGGACGAGTCGGTGCTGCTCAACCGGGCGCTCGGCGGCCGCATCGACGGCGTGGTCAACACCCAGGCCGCGCCGTGCGAACTGGTCCGCGGCATCCGCCGCCTGGTCCGGGGTGAGCGTGTGATCGACGCGAGCCTGGCCGTGGCCATGGTGACGGCGCCGCGCAGTCCACTGTCGTCGCGCGAGCTCACCGTGCTCAGCGTGGCCGCATCCGGGATGCCGTCGACCGAGATGGCCGCCGAGTTGCACCTGAGCCCGGGCACCGTGCGCAACTACCTCTCGGCGATCCTGCGCAAGACCGGCGCCCGCAACCGCTGGGAGGCGGTCCGGTTGGCCGAGAACGCCGGCTGGCTGACGTAACGGGGGCGCAGCGCACCTGGCGGGGTGCGCTGCGCCGGTCCTGATGGCGGGAGCGGGACGGGTCAGAGCCGGCCCAGCAAGGCCAGGACGGCATTGAGCAGTGCGGCCAGCGGGCCCACCGCCGGGGCGCCGTCGAGCAGATGGGTGATGGCGCACAGCAGGTTGCCGAGCAGGTCGCCGGGCGCCTGCACCGCGGTGATCAGCAGGTGTACCTGGTTCAGGTCGACGACCAGACCGAGCAGGTTCAGGTGCAGCGGCCCCAGTACGAGGTCGAGCACCTGACAGGTCGCCGCCGCCACGGTCACGGGCAGGCTGACGGTGCGGCTGACCGTGCCGACGGGTGCACCGGACGGGTCCCTGACCGTACCGGAAAGCACGCCGGTGGCCAGCAGCCTGCCGTTGCGGGCGACGAACCGGGCCGGGGTGAAGCTGCCGGCGAAGGAGCCGCCGTCGGTGGCCGTGCCGGTGATCGGGGTGGCGAGGGCGGTCACCGGTGGCGCGGCCACCGGGGTGTCCGGGGCGGCGCCGGCCGCGCTCGCACCCGTGAAGCTGAGTCCCAACGCGGCCACCACCATGACCGCGATCATCGAGAGTCGTTGCCGATGTGTCATCCGTTTCTCCTGCGATAACGATGCGCCTGGGTTCACTGTCATCGACAAGCCTGGCTGCCCACTCGAGGTCAGCCCAGTGCGCGCTGTCATCGGTTGCGGGTGAGTGACGTCAGTCCGGAAAGCTGACAACTGTCACCATCAACGCCTGACCTCGCCTTTTCCGCAATCGTGACGAAAATTGACAAAGGTCGTTGCCGAGAGGCTTACATATCGTTGATCGTCAATCAAACTTCTGCTCCTGCTGTCGTCGCCAGGTGCCCGGCCAGGGCGCCGCGACCATGGAGGACACCATGCGCCCCGCTACCCGCAGTGCCGCGATCCTCGCCGGCATCACGCTCGCCCTCTCCCTCACGACCCCGGCCTTCGCCGCCCCCGCGACCGCAACGGTGCTCTACGCGGACAGTGCCACCGCGATCGGCGGCTCGTACGTCGTCGTGCTCAAGCGCGGCGAGGCCGACCAGACCCGCGCGGACCAGATCACCAAGCGGTACGGCGGCACCGTCTCCCACGTCTTCGGCCACGCCGTCGAGGGGTGGGCCGCCAAGCTGAGCGCCGCAGGCCGCCCGGCTCGCCGCCGACCCCTCGGTCGCCTCCGTCGAGGCCGATCAGCGGGTGCGGATCGCCGACACCCAGAGCGGCGCACCCTGGGGCCTGGACCGCATCGACCAGCGGGCGCGGCCGCTGAGCGGCACCTATTCGTACGGCCCGAGCGCCGGCGTCACCGTCTACGTCGTCGACACCGGCATCACCGTCAGTCATCAGGACTTCGGCGGCCGGGCCTCGTACGGCTACGACGCGGTCGACGGCGACAACGTCGCGCAGGACGGCAACGGGCACGGCACGTCGTCGCCGGTGTCGCGGCCGGGACCACGTACGGCGTGGCCAAGAGCGCGAATCTCGTCGACGTCCGGGTCCTGGACAACAACGGCTCCGGCAGCACCTCCGGGGTGATCGCCGGCGTCGACTGGGTGACCGCCCACGCCACCCCCGGCCGCTCGGTCGCCAACCTCAGCCTCGGCGGCGGCACCAGCAGCACCCTGGACGCGGCGGTGCGCCGTTCGATCGGCGCCGGGATTCCGTACGCCATCGCGGCCGGCAACTCGGGAGTCGACGCCGGCGGGAGCTCCCCGGCCCGGGTGACCGAGGCGCTGACCGTCGGCGCCACCGACAGCTCCGACGCCAGGGCCTCCTGGTCGAACTACGGCTCGGTGCTCGACCTGTTCGCCCCCGGCGTCTCGATCACCTCGGACTGGCGGACCGGCAACACCGCGACGTACACCGGAAGCGGAACGTCCTTCTCCGCCCCGCACGTGACCGGTGCGGTGGCGCTCTACCTGGCCGCGTACCCGGGCGCCTCGGTCGCCACGGTGAACGCGGCGATCGTGAACGCGGCCACCACCGGCGTGGTCACCGGCGCCGGCAGCGGCTCGCCGAACCGCCTGCTCTACACCGGCTCCTGATCCGGCGATCCGGCACCGCACGCGGGGCTGTCCCGATCGGGACAGCCCCGCGTGCGGTCATGACGGGCGGCCGGTCGGAGCCGGCCGATCGCGGGTCAGCGACTCTCGGCGAAGTACTCGTAGTTGTCGGCGTTGTCGACGGCGTTGCCCGGGTTCGACGCGGCGAGCTGCCTGGCCGCCGTCTGGCCGTACACGTGGTCGTCGGTGCCGCCGTTGACGGTGAAGTGGCTCGACTCGTGGACCAGGGTTCCGGCCTTCGAGTCGGTGCCCGTGGCCGGCGCCGTCCAGAACGCGTTGCACAGGTAGATGATGTAGGGCTCGTCCGGGTAGACGTACGCGTAGTAGTCCTCGGTGCTGGTGCAGTCGAGCGTCACGGTCTTGCCGGTCAGCTCGCCGGTGATCTTGTTGTACGCCGAGGTCACCCGGTTGAACCGGGACGAGCTGTAGGCGCCGAACCAGGTGGCGTAGGCGCCCCCGCCGGACGGGTTCGCCGCGAGCCAGGTGGTGGACTTCTGCGAGAACGTCGCGGCGTTGCTGACGGCCAGCTTCAGGGCGGTCTTCTCACTGGTGGTGCAGCCGCGATAGGTGAGGGTGACCGCGGCGGCCGCCAGGCTCACCCGCTCGGTGGTGGTCGGCGCGACGCTGGCGGCCTTGCCGGCGTGCCGGATGCCGGCGCTGGTGCGGACGGAGGCCGGACCGGCGTCGACCCGCAGTGTGCCCGGACGGGCCGCGGTCGCCGCGTTCAGGGTCCGCACCTGGGCCGATGCCAGTGCGACGGTGAAGGTTCCCGGCCGTGACAGGTCATAGTCGTCCGCCAGGTTCACCGTCGCCGCGTAGGTGCCACCGGCCGGGATGTGGGTGTAGTCGGCCGCGGTCGGCGCCGCGAGCTTGGCCAGCCTGCCGCGATAGGGCACCGGTACACCGTCGCGGGTGACGGCCAGGACGGCTTTGATCTCGCGGGCCTGCGGGAGGTCCCGGGACAGCACGTCGATCGCCGACCGTGACGTGTTGCGCACCGTGACGTGCACGGTGAGGGCGCTGCCGGTGACCTGGCCGATCTGGACGGTCGCGGTGAGGCCGGCGGTGCTGCCGGCTGCCGCCGCGCTCGTGGCGACGGCGGTGGCCGCCGGGATGGCCAGCCCGGCGGCGAGGCAGGCCGTCCAGAGCTGACGTCGGGAGATGCGCACGTGGTTTCCCTTCTCGGCCATCGACTTCTGCGGATGCCCCTTCCTCGCGGCAGGGGTGCGGGAGACGATGCACAGGCATCAATTGCCTTCTATTTACGTGATCATCTCGTTTCATTGGTGAATTTCGCTCATCCCTGATGGGTCATACCGTGGCTGACGGTCGGCTCCGCCTCGCCGGCCCGGATCAGAACCCGGCGAACTCGACGCCCGCGCCCCGCTCGGTGGCCCGCCGGAGCACCAGCCGGGCCACGGCGAGGTCCAGGATGCCCAGCCCGAACGGCGAGAACACGGTCAGCCGATCGGCGGGACGCCGGTACGGCGTCCCGGCCAGCAACGACCCCAGTGAGCCGCTGATGAAGTCGCGGTGCCCGGTCTCCTGCTCGGCCAGGTGCAGCGACGTCGAGGCCCGGCACACGTGGTCGGCGTCGTCCACGATGTTCGAGCTCGCGAGCACGGCGGGCACCGGCAGGTCCCGCAGCGACAGGTGCAGCAGGACCGCCCCGGGCCGGCAGTGGTCGGTGTCCAGATGGGGCCGGGCCGCCGTGGTCGCCAACGAGACCAGCCGGTGCGCGCCCAGCGCCGCCTCGATGCTCGGCGCCACCTCCACCTTGAGGCCGGTGATCCGGTCCGCGAACGACCGTGCCCGCCCGTCGTCGAGGTCGAAGACGGTCACCGTGCTCAACTCCGGCAGCGTCGTACGCAGGAACCGCAGCACCGCGGCGTTGATCACCCCGCAGCCGATCAGCGTCACTCCCGGCGTGTCCGGGGCCAGGGTGCCGGCGGCCAGGGCCGCGGAGGCCGCGGTCCGTCGCGCCGAGATGGTCTCGGCGGCCAGCACGGCCTCCGGCGCGCCGGTCCGCATCGAGTTGAGGATCATGACGGCGGTCGCCCGTGGCAGCCCGGCTCCGATGTTCGCCGGGAACGAGGCGATCCACTTGACGCCGGCCACCGGGTCGTCGCCGCCCAGGTAGGCCGGCAGCGCGATGATCCGGTTCCGGTCGTCGTCCGGGAAGCGCAGGAAGACCGAGTGCGGCACCGCCGTCCGGCCCTCCTCGTGGCGCAGGTAGGCCGCCCGGACCGCCCGGAGCACCTCCTCGTCGGCATCCTCCAGGATGCGCTGGACGTCTGCTCTTCCCAGGATCAACACGGGCTGGCCTCCATGGCGTTCTGCTTCCACAGGTGGGCGATGTCGCCGAACCGCTCGGCGACCCAGTCGTCGTCGTAGATGGTGTCCAGGTAGCGCTCGCCGCGGTCCGGAAAGATCAGGACACAGCTCGAACCCGGCGCGATCCGGTCGCGAACCCGGTCCAGCGCCGCCACGACCGCGCCGGAGGAGCCGCCGGCGAGGATGGCCTCCAGCGCGACGAGCCGCCGGCACCCCACCACGCAGGCGGCGTCGTCGACGTGCACCACCTCGTCGGCGAGCCCGTCACGGAACAGGGCGGGACGTACGGCCGCGCCGTGCCCCGGGATGACCCGGGGCCCACGGGGCGTGCCGAAGATCGTGCTGCCCACCGCGTCCACCGCCACGATCCGTACCGCAAGCCGCTGCTCCCGCGCGTATTCGGCGCAGCCGCGCAGCGTCCCGAACGATCCGGTGGAGCAGAACAGCACGTCGGGTGGCGCCGGCAGCGCCTCGACGATCTCCCGCATGGTGGCATGGTGGGCCTGCGGGTTCAGCGGGCTGGAGTACTGGTCCGGGCAGTAGCCGCCCGGCAGGGCCGCCGCCAGCTCCCGGACGCGGGCGATCCGTGCCGGCAGGAATTCCCCGGTCGCCGGGTCGGGCCGGGTCACGACCTCCACCTCGGCCCCGAGCGCCCGCATGATCGCGATGTTCTGCTGGTTGGCCCGCGGGTCGGTCACGCACACGAACCGCACCCCGTAGTAGGCGCAGACCTGGGCGAGTCCGATGCCGAGGTTGCCGGAACTGGACTCCACCACCACCGAGCGACCCGGGACGATCCGGCCGACGGCGACACCGTGCCGGATCATCTCGAGCGCGGACCGGTCCTTGATGCTGCCGCCGGGGTTGTGACCTTCCAATTTCGCGAACACCCGGAGCGGACTGCTCTCCCCGAGCCGCGTGAGCTCGACGAGCGGGGTCGCACCGATCGTGCCGGTGATCCCGCTGGCGAATGCCGGCGTCTTCATGCACCGAGCCTTGTCGGACGGTACGGCAGCGGCGCAGAGAAGGACGCGCAGTCTTGCCGGCACCGGGCCGGCACCGGTTGTTCTCTGACCCGGCGGCCGCCCGGGCGGCACCCTGATGATCCGACGAGTGTGGCCCGCAAACCCCGGAGGGTGCGCTATGACCGAGACCATGGATCCGGCGTCGCTGCGCGCGGAGCTGATGCGCCGCCGGCTCAGCGGCGTCACCGCGCCGCGGCCGGCCGCCGGCCCGCGACCGGCGGATCGTTCGGCGCCGATTCCGCTTTCGTACGCCCAGCAGCGGCTCTGGCTGCTCGACCAGCTCCAGCCGGGCACCACCGAATACCTGGCCAGCACGGTGTTGCGCCTCACCGGCCCGCTCGACGAGCCCGCCCTGCGCCGCGCGCTCGACACTCTCGTCGCCCGCCACGAGGTGCTGCGCACCCGCTATCCGCTCCGCGACGGCGACCCGGTGCAGGTGATCGACGACCCGGCCCCGGTCGATCTGACCCGGCTCGACCTGCGCGCGCTCGACCGGGCCCGGGCCGAGGCCCGGCTCGCCGCCCTGGGCACCACCGACCGGCAGCCGGTCGACCTCGCCGACGGCCCGGTGCTGCGGGCGACCCTGGCCCGGCTCGGCCCGCACGAGCACGCACTCGCGCTGACCATCCACCACATCGCCACCGACGGCTGGTCCGACGGCCTGCTCGTCGACGAGCTCATCCGGCTCTACGCCGGGCACCGGTTTCCCGGGCCACCGGCCCTGCAGTACGCCGACGTCGCTCTCTGGCAGCGCACCGGCGCCCCACTCGACGAGCACCTGGCCTTCTGGCGTGACCGGCTGGCCGGTCTCGTCCCGGTGGAACTGCCGGCCGACCGTCCCCGGCCGCCGGTGCGCGACCCCGCGGGTGCCTTCCTGCCGTTCGTGATCCCCGCGCCGGTCGCCCGGAAGCTGTCCGAGCTGGCCCGGCGGCGTGGCGCGACCACGTTCCAGGCGGCCCTCGCCGGATACCTGATCCTGCTGTCGCGATACACCGGGCTCGACGACATCGCGGTCGGCACCACCGTCGCCGGCCGCGACCACCCGCAGGTCCAGGACCTTCCCGGCCTGTTCGTCAACACCGTCGTGCTGCGCGCCGACCTGAGCGGCAGCCCGTCCTACTCCGACGTCCTCGACCGGGTGCGCGACGTCACGCTGGACGCCCACGCCCACCAGGATCTGCCGTTCGAACGGCTCGTCGAGGAACTGGCGCCGGGGCGCGATCCGTCGCGGACCCCGCTGTTCAGCACGATGTTCCTGATGGACGACACGCCGGCCACCGTTCGCGAGGCGGGCGGACTGCGGTTCGAGCGGATCCCGGTCGGGGAGAGCAGCGCCAAGTTCGACCTGACCGTCGCGATCGCCGAGCGGCCCGACGGATCGCTGGCCGGCGGCATCACCTACGCCACCGCCCTGTTCGACCGGGCCACCGTCGAGCGGCTCGCCGGGCATCTCGGGCAGCTGCTCGCCGGGGCCGTGGCCGACCCGCGATCCCCAGCCGACCGGCTGGATCTGCTCACCGCGGGGGAGCTGCGGCAGCTCACCCGCGGTGGGAACGGCAGCGTGCAGACCTATCCGGGTGGCACACTGCCCGCCCTGCTCGAGGCGCAGGCCGCCGGCACACCCACGGCGACAGCGTTGCGATACGAGGGGCGGGAATGGACGTACGCCGAAGTCAACGCCCGTGCCAACCGGATCGCCCACCACCTGCGCGGCCTCGGCGCCGGGCCGGAGTCGGTGGTGGCGGTCGAGCTGCCGCGCGGCGCCGACCTGGTGTTCGCCCTGCTCGGCGTGCTCAAGGCGGGCGCCGCCTATCTGCCGCTGGACCCGGAGCACCCGGCCGACCGGCGGGCCTTCATGGCCCAGGACGCCGGCGCCCGCATCGTGGTCACCGAGCGGCTGCTCGCCGATGCCGAGGGCGGGGACGACAGCGATCCGGTCAGCGGGGTCACCCCCGCCCACGCCGCCTATGTCATCTACACCTCGGGCTCGACCGGCCGGCCCAAGGGCGTGCTGATCGAGCACCGGGCCATCGTCAACCGGCTGCAGTGGATGCAGCAGACCTACCGGCTGGACGCCGGCGACCGGGTGCTGCAGAAGACACCGGCCGGGTTCGACGTCTCGGTGTGGGAGTTCTTCTGGCCGCTGCTGACCGGCGCGACGCTGGTGGTGGCCCGCCCCGGCGGCCACCGCGACCCGGCCTATCTCGCCGCCCTGATCGCCGCCGAGCGGATCACCACGCTGCACTTCGTCCCGTCGATGCTGCGCGCCTTCCTGGCCGAGCCGTGCGGCACGCTGCCCTCGGTGCGGCGGATCATCTGCAGCGGCGAGGCGCTGCCGGCGGACCTGGCCGACGCGGTGCACGAGCGGATCGGCGGCGAACTGCACAATCTGTACGGGCCGACCGAGACCGCCGTGGACGTCACCGCCCTGCGCTGTCTGCCCGGCGAGCCGGTCACCATCGGCCGGCCGATCGCCAACACCAGCGCGTACATCGTCGACGACCGCGGGCGGCCGCAACCGGTGGGCGTGCCCGGCGAACTGCTGATCGGCGGCGTGCAGGTGGCCCGCGGCTACATCGGGCGGCCCGGCCTGACCGCGGACCGGTTCGTGCCCGACCCGTTCGGTGCCGACCCCGGCGGCCGCCTCTACCGCACCGGTGATCTGGCCCGCCACCGGCCCGACGGCACCATCGAATACCTCGGCCGCCTCGACCACCAGGTGAAGATCGCCGGGCAGCGCATCGAGCTGGGCGAGGTCGAGACCGTGTTGCGGGAGTGCCCGGGGGTCACCGACGCGGCGGCCGCCGTCGCCGACGGACAGCTCGTCGGCTACGTCGTCACCGACACGAGCGTCGACGACATCCGGGCCCACCTGCGCCGTCGGCTGCCCGAGGCGATGATCCCGGCACGCTGGGCCGTGCTGGCCGCCCTGCCGCTGACCGGCAGCGGCAAGCTCGACCGCCGGGCCCTGCCCGACCCGGACGCCCCGGTGCCGACCGGCGCGTACGACGCCCCGCACGGCGAGGTGGAGAACCTGCTCGCCGGCGAGTTCGGCGCCGCCCTCGGCATCGCGAAGGTCGGCCGCCACGACAGCTTCTTCCAGCTCGGCGGCGACTCCATGCGGGCGATCCGGGTGGTGGGCGCGGCCCGTGCCGCCGGGATCGCCCTGCGGGTGCAGGACATGTTCACCCACCAGAGCGTCGCCGCGCTCGCCGAGCTGACCGGGTCCCGCGCCGAGTCCTCCCCGGAGCGGCCGGTCGAGCCGTTCACCCAGATCAGCGACGCCGATCGGCGTCTGCTGCCGCCGGGACTCAGCGACGCCTACCCGATCACCCAGAACCAGGCCGGCATGCTGTACGAGATGCTGTCCGGGGCGGACCGGGCGGTGTACCGCAACGTCTCCTGCTACCGGATCCGCGACGGCAAGCCGTTCGCGGCCGGGGCGCTGGAGCAGGCACTGCGGCTGCTGCTCGTCCGGCACGAGATCCTGCGTACCTCGTTCGACCTGGGCACCTACTCGGAGATCATGCAGCTGGTGCACGAACGGGCCGAGCTGCCGGTCGAGGTCCGCGATCTGCGCGGCCGGCCCGCTGCGGACCAACAGGACGCGGTACGTTCGTTCCTGGCCGCCGAGCGGGAAGTACCGTTCGACATCGGCCGGGCCCCGCTGGTGCGCTACACCGTGCACCTGCTCAGCGACCAGGAGTGGCTGCTCACCCACGCCGAGTGCCACGCGATACTGGACGGCTGGAGTCACACCGCGACCGTCGCGATGCTGATCGACCTCTACCGCGGCGTGCGCGACGGCACCCCGCCCGAGCTGCCCGCGCCGCCCGGCGTCCGGTTCGCCGACTTCGTCCACCTGGAGCGCGCCGCCCTCGATTCCACCGAGGACCGGGAGTTCTGGGCCGCCACGGTCGCCTCCCGCGACCGGTTCGAGCTGCCGCCGGAGTGGGCCACCGAGCCCGCCGGCGCCCCGGCCACCATCGTCGACGTGCCCTGGGCCGACCTGGCCCCGGGGCTCAAGCGGCTGGCCGCCGCGGCGAACGCCTCGCTCAAGAGCGTGCTGCACGCCGCCCACCTCAAGGCGTTGAGCGTCGCCACCGGCCAGGAACGCTTCTTCGACGGACTGCTCTGCAACGGCCGGCCGGAGCGGCTGCGCGGCGACGAGGTGTTCGGCATGTACCTCAACACCGTGCCGTTCGCCGCCGACACCCGCGCCCGCACGTGGCGCGAGCTGGTCGCCGGAGTGTTCGCCGAGGAGGCCCGGCTGTGGCCGCACCGGCGCTACCCGCAGCCCACGATGCAACGGGACTGGGGATCGGCCTCGCGGCTGATCGAGGTCGCGTTCGGCTACCTCGACTTCCACGTGCTGGCCGGCGAGGCCGAGTCCGGGGTGCGGATGATCGACGACTTCAGCCCGGGCAGCCTCGCGCTGGAAGTGTGGACCTTCCCCGGCGTGCTGCGGCTCGGTGCCGACCCGGCCCGGATCGGGCGGCCCCACCTGGAGCTGCTGCGGCGCACGTACCGGCACGTCCTGGAGGCCATGGCGGCCGACCCCGGCGGCGACGCCCGAGCCGTGGGCCTGGCGGCCGCCGACCGCCACGACGCCGTCGACCGGTTCCAGAACCCGGTCGCCTTCCCCGCGCTGCCGCTGCTGCACGACCTGGTCCCGACCGGCGCGGCGGTCGCGCTGCGGCAGGGCGACCGAACCCTGTCCTACGACGAGGTCCACGCCCTCGCCGGCGGGCTCGCCGCCCGCCTGCACCGGCTGGGCGTCGGCCCGGACACGGTGGTCGGCCTGCTGCTGCCCCGCGGCACGGATCTCGTCGTCGCCATGCTCGCCGTGCTCCGGGCCGGCGGCGCCTTCCTGCCGCTGGATCCCGCCTACCCGGCCGAGCGGATCCGGTACATGCTCGACGACGCGGCACCCGCGGTCGTGCTCACCGACCCGGCGTACGCCGCCCTCGCCCCCGGCGCCGAGATCGTCGACCACGAGGCCTACCGCACCCTGCCCGCCGCCCCGCCGCCGGCGCTCAACGGGGAGAACCTCGCCTACGTCATCTACACCTCGGGCTCCACCGGGCGGCCCAAGGGCGTCGGCGTGCCGCACCGGGCGCTGCTCAACCTGCGCCACGCCCAGAACCGGCACCTCGACGTCCGCCCCGGCGACCGGGTGCTGCAGTTCGCCTCACCCAGCTTCGACGCCTCGGTGTGGGAACTGGCGATGGCGCTCACCAACGGCGCCGCGCTGGTGCTGCCGCCGCCCGGCACCGACCCGGGTGACCTGCGCGCCCAGGCCGGCGTCGTCACCCACATGACGGTGCCGCCGTCCCTGCTGGACCGTCTCCGGCCCGACGACTTCCCGCACCTGCGGGTGCTGGTCACGGCGGGTGAGGCGGTCACCGCCGAACAGGTGGCGCGGTGGGCCCCGCACACCCGGGTGGTCAACGGGTACGGGCCGACCGAGACCGCGGTCTGCGCGGCCGCCGCCGAGCTCGGCACCTCGGCGCCGGCCGGCCCGCCGCCGATCGGGCAGCCGTTCGCCAACGCCCGCGTCTACGTCCTCGACCACGATCAGCGGCCGCTGCCCGCCGGCGTGCGCGGCGAACTGGTCGTCGGCGGGGCCGGCGTGAGCCGCGGCTACCTGGGCCGTCCGGCGCTGACCGCCGAACGGTTCGTCCCCGACCCGTACGCGACCGTGCCCGGCCAGCGGATGTACCGCACCGGCGACGTGGCCTCCCGGTCAGCCGAGGGCACCCTGAGCTTCCACGGCCGCCGCGATCACCAGGTCAAGGTCCGCGGCTTCCGGATCGAGCTGGGCGAGGTCGAACACGCCCTGGCCGCCTGCCCCGGGGTCACCGGCGCGGTCTGCACCGTGCACCGGCCCGGCACGCCCGACGCCACCCTCGTCGCCTACACCCGTGGCGGTGTCCCGGCGGCCGACCTCCGTGCGCACCTGGCCGACCGGCTGCCGCAGCACCTGATCCCGACCCACTTCCGCGCGGTCGACGACTTCCCGCTGACCCCGGCGGGCAAGGTCGACCGGGCCGCGCTGCCCGCCCCGGACGGATCCCGGCCGGCGACCGGCGCCGCGTACACCGCACCCCGCACCGACCGGGAGCGGCACCTCGCGCAGGCGTGGAGCGAGGCGCTCGGCGTCGCCCGGATCGGTGCCGACGACGACTTCTTCGACCTCGGCGGACACTCACTGGCCATGATGCGGGTGATCGCGGCGCTGCGCTCCCGGCACGGCTACGAGCTGACCTTCCGATCCTTCCTGGAACAGCGCACGGTCGCCCGGCTGGCGGCCACCCTGACCGAACAGAGCTCCGGCAGGGCACTGATGTGGCTGCGCGACGGGACCGGGCGGGTGCCGCTGATCTGCGTACACCCCGGCGGTGGCAGTGCGCACTGGTACCAGCGGCTGCTCCCGCACCTGCACCCCGAGCAGCCGGTGGCCGCGTTCGAATGGCCCGGACCGCACCCGCAGGGCACCCCGAGCACCGAACAGATGGCGGCCCGCTACCTGGCCGAACTGCGCGACGCGCGGCTGGAGGGTCCCTACCGGATCCTCAGCTGGTGCGGCGGCAGCGGCATCGCGATGGAGATGGCCCACCGGTTGATCGACGCGGGGGAGCAGGTCACGGTGATGCTGCTCGACCCCGGCCTGGACATGCACAGCCGGGACGACGGCTGGAGCGAGCTGGCCCTGATGCGCCGCCTGGAGGCGTTGCTGGCCGAGGGAGCGGACACGCCACAGCGCCGGACCGAGATCCTGAGCCTGCTCGACCACCTGGTCGACGACGTCGACCCGGCGACCGGCATCGTCCTGCCCGAGGGCGGCGCCGGCCACTGGCCGGCCGCGGTGCGCATCTGGCGGGAGGTGATGGAGATGGACATGAGCTACCGGCACCGCGTCTTCCCGGGGCGCCTGGAACTGATTGCCAGCGACGAGCTGGTCCGCGGTGAGCACGAGGTCGCCTCGGGGCAGAGCTACGGCGACTATCTGGCCCGCTGGCGGGAACTGGTCACCGGTGGGGTCCGGGTGCATCGCGTCCCGGGCGACCACTTCAGCGTCCTGCGGGAGCCGCACGTCCGCCGCTTCGCCGAGCTGATCACCGGCCTGCTGGACGACGCCTGACACAGCACGCGGCGGTCATGACGGGCCGGTCACCCCGTCATGACCGCCCTCGCCCAGGCCTCGAACCCGGCAGTGATCATGGGAGCCGGCCCGAGGTGCCCGGTCGGTGCCAGGTCGGGAAGACTTGCCCGAGCCGGCGCGGCGACACGCCGTCGACATGCCCCGTACGGGTCATCGCCCATTAGTGGAAGCCCGACCATGGCCAGTGGAATCACTGGTCCCGGCCCACTACCGTGGCCGCCATGCCCGATCCGCCGGACCCTGCCGGCTCCGCGCCCTGCGCACCGGCAACCGCGGCGTCGAACCCGTCCGGCCTCCCGCTGTTGCCGCCACCGCCGGAGCCGTTCTGGACCCGGGCCCGGTGGCGCCGCCGCTTGCGGGCGGTGGGCGCGCACACCGGCCTGCAGCACTGGCTTCTGGTCCGCGGTTTGCCTCTGACCGGCGTCTTCCTCGCGCTGTATGTGACCAACGGCCTGGTCAATTGCTGGCGGACAACCTACGACGTGACCATCGGCGTCATCTCCCCGGGCGATCATGCGGTCGCCGTGCCCGCGCTGGCCTGGCCGTTGTCGGTGGCGGGCTGGCTGGCCACCCCGGCGATCGTCGGTGCCGCCATCGGCATCACCATCGAGCGGGCCATTACCGCCCGCCGCAGCCGCTCGATCACCGATGTCCTCGGCACCCCGTTGGACGACCCGGATGCCTGACTGGATCCCGGAGATCCCTCCGCTGAAGAACCTCGTGTATGCCCACAGTGGCTACAACGTCCCGGACGGCTTCGCCGCCGCCTTCGTCGTCCTGCACGATCACGACTGGCCGGCCGCCGAGGACCACTGGGAACGCGCCGTGCAGGCAGTCTTCAACACCGACGCGGTCGCCAAGACCGCCACCGGCGACACCGCCGTACGCCAGGCCGTGACCGCAACCGCTGATTTCTTCACCACCAGGCGATATTTTCCCTGGTGTTGTTGGTGCCGCAAAGGCACCCCGGTGCCCACCGAGGAGCTTGCCCGCGCCTCTGCCACCGGTAAGGAGGCCACCGAATGACCGATCCCGTCACCCCACCGCGCACGTTCGGCAGCTTCCACGCCCTGGCGGCCCGCCTCCTGCGCGACGGGTATCCGGACCCCCTGACCGACGCCGACATTCAGCAGCACGCCGACGCCGCCGTTGCCCGGATCCGCGCCAATCCCGGCAACGGTAGAGCTCAACCCCCGATCGACGTCATCCGTCAGGGAACTCGCCGCCTCGGCACCCACTACGACCTCAGCGAGGCAGACCTCCGCGGTGCGAACCTCCGCGGGGTCAAGCTCATCGAGGTGATCCTCTTCGAGGCGAACCTCTTCGGGGCGAAGCTCTCCTGGGCGGACCTCACCAGGGCGAACCTGCGCGGAGCGAACCTTCATCAGGCGTACCTCATCGGGGCGGACCTCACCGGGGCGAATCTCGCCAACGCGGACCTCAACGAGTCGCACCTCATCGGGACATACCTCATCGGTGCAAACCTCACCAGGGCGAATCTGGGCGGGGCGGATCTTCGTGGGGCGGACCTGCGCGGAGCGGATCTTCGTGGGGCATGGGCCACCCCGGCCAGGCTCGACGAGGCGGTGTGGGATCGGTCCACGGTCTGGCCGGCCGGGTGGTCGACATGGATCGCCGACCGATCCGAGCCGTTGCCCGGCGGCGGGTACCGGATCACGTCCGATCAGCCCGGTGCCGACGACCGGGCTGCATCTCCGGTCAGCCGGTGACCGCGGCTCCCAGCGTCCCACGGGTCAGGTTGCCGGCCGCTGGCGCAGGCGGGCGAGATCCCGTTTGATGTAGCGCAGGTGCGCCCACTCCTCCTCCAGGATCACCCGGATGCAGTCACCGACGCTGGGACGCCGGTCGCCGCCGCCCCAAGGGTTGTCGCGCTGCTCGGCGAGCAGGTCCGTCGTGGCCGTGGCCAAAAAGTCGGTGACCATCCGCTGACGCTCGGCACGGACCGTGAGGATCTCCGCGTAGGCCGGCGGATCGGTGCGGAAGATCGACATGTCGAAGCCCATCCGGTCGGCCCCGGTGAAGATCTGGCCGATCTCGTGAAACGGGCGGGGCGTCCGCAGGATCGCGCCGCGCAGCCAGGCGTCGGTCGCCAGGACGAGGTGCCGCAGGGTCTGGGCCAGTGACCACTCGTCCGCGACGTGGGCGTCCACGAGGTCCGGGGGAGTGTCCGCCACCGTCGTCTGCCAGGCGGCACGTACCGCGGCCCAGCCCTCGCGCAGCCCCGCGGGGGTCTGGGCCCGCTGCAGCTCGCGGCCCGGGAACTGCCGGTTGAGCTCGGCATCCACGAGCGGCACCACATCGACGCCGTTGACCAGGAGACGGCCGGAGAACAGGTCGTGGCTGTCGATGTCGAGGCCGTCCACCTCGACGCTGCGCATCGTCACACCGCTGACATCGGAGAATCGCAGGGTGGCGCCCTGGAAGCTGGTCCTGACGAAGGTCGCGCCGGCGAACTGCCCGGTGCCGGAGAAGGTGGTCACCACTGCATCATCACGGATTCCGGGCGGCCACCGGGAGGCGGGCGTTCTCCTCGTCGCGCCAGGCGAGCCAGCGGCGTAGCTCGTCGAGATCGAAGTCCGGGCCGCGGGTCATCAGGGTGAACATGCCGGCGCCGCGCGCACGCAGCGGCGCTGCGACGGTCCACGGGTCGCCGTCGACGAACACCGCCCGTTCGATGGTGGCCGGGTCACGCCGCAGTTCATCGCAGAACCCGTCGAGTCGGCGCGACTTCTCGCTGAAGACGTCGTCCTCGGCGAAGGTCTGCCAGATGTCGGCGTACCGGGCCACCAGCCGCAGCGCCTGGGGCCCGTCGGCGGCAACCAGGATCGGCATCCGCCGGATCGGGCGCGGGTTGAGCAGCTGCAGCCGGCGTTCGATGCGGTGCAGGGCCTCGCGTAGCTCGCGCACCCGCTGAGCCGGTGATCCGAACGCGAAGCCGTACTCCTCGGCCTCCCACTCGCGGAAGCCCGCGCCGATGCCGAGGATCGCCCGACCGTCGCTGATGTGGTCGACGGTGCGGGCCATGTCGGCGAGCAGGTCGGGGTTGCGGTAGGCGACGCAACTGACCAACGCGCCGATCGCGGCGTGGCCGGTGGACTCGGCCCAGGCCGCGAGCGTGGTCCAGCACTCGAAATGCTTGCCGGAGGGGTCCTTGCCGAGCGGGAAGAAGTGGTCCCAGTTGAAGATCGCGTCGACGCCGAGCGCGTCGGCTTCGGCCACGGCCCGCCGGATGGCCGCATAGTCCGCCCGCGACGGTGGGATCTGGATCGCGACTCGTATCGTGCCCGGTGTCGTCGTCACGATCGAGAATCGTAGATCCGGCCACCAAGCCCACCGCCGCGGAGATCAGCCGGGTGCTCAGCGTGCCGTGTCGTAGGCGACGAAGCGCAGCTCCGAGGTGTACCGGTTGCCCTGGTCGTCGGTGAGCCAGGTCTGCTCCGGGGTGGGCAGCATCTCGCTCACCGTCAGCCGGGCCGCCGGGTCCTTGCGCACCAGCCGGCGGACGGCCTTGGCGAGCAGATTCACGAAGACCGGGCTGTCGAAGTCGACGAACAGCGGCCGTGGCTCGGCCGGCGAGGTCACGAAGACGAACCGGGGGAGCTGCCGCTCCGCGGCCCATCGGCGTGCCGCGGCGAACCGGAGCGCCTCCGTCTTCGCGTCGGCGAAGCCCTGCTCGGCGGCGGGGAACCGCCACGTCTCCCGGGCCAGCACCACCTTGTCGACGGTCACCCGCGGGGTGTGGTCCGCTTCGGGCAGGATCCGCCACCGGTCCATCACGAGGGTGGTCAGGACGTGGGAGAACGCGTCGACGACGTCGTACCGCGTGCCGTCCGGGAGGACCGCGAACAGGGTGTCGCCGTCGGCCTGGACGGCGACGTCCGCGCAGTTGACCGTACGGGGGCGGCGTGGGTCCGCGGTGAAGTCGGCCAACGCGACGTAGTGGTCCTCGGGCCGGGCCAGGCTGTAGCGGATCCGGATGGACAGCCGGGAACGGTTCTCCTTGGCGATCATCGGCAGCAGCCGGGGCGCCGGGTGGTCCCGGGTGGTCAGCTCCAGCATCTCGTCCGGATTCGGGTGCTGATGGAGGTACAGGGCGGCGCCGAGGGTGTTGATGGCGACGTGCAGTTCGCCGAGGACCAGTGCGAACTCGCCGCGGCCGGCCGCCTCGGCGCTCGCCGCGGCGATCATGACGTCCGGGCTGAGGTAGCGGGCGGACGGCCAGCCACCGCCGGTCGAGGGGAAACTGTGGTGGACCCGCTCCTCGATGTCGGCGAGGCGCAGCCGTACCCGGCGGGCGTCCGAGCACGGGCCGAGGATGTCCTGCCAGCGGCGCCAGAACTCCTGCTGCAGCTCGGCCGCGTCGGCCGGGGCGTCGCGGTGCACCACCGGCATGCAGGCGAACCAGAAGGCGGCCAGGTCGGCCGGGCGCGACTCGTCGAACACCTGCCGGATCCGGGAGCGGAACCGCCGGGCCAACTCCGAGGTGAGCCAGGTGGTGCTGGACAGGAGCAGCTCCAGCGGGGCGAGGGCGGCGACCACGTCGCCGCCGACGCGGACCGACGCGGATCGCCGGCAGTCCGCGTAGATCAGGCCGCGCCCGGGTGCCGTGCCGGCGCTCTTCTCCCGGGCCGAGGCGGCGTCGGTCAGCGCGGCGAAGTCGTTCTCCAGCGCCTCGATCGCGGCCGCCAGCTCGCCCGGGCCGGTGGCCGCGCGGACCCGCTCCCGACCGCGTTCGAGCCGGTCGAGCCGGTCGAGCCCGCGCCGCCGGGCGTCATCGTCGCCGACCCCCTCGAGCCAGGCGCGCAGATGCCGCTCCGGGTACGCGTCGGCGGGCAGATCCAGCCGCCAGTGCACCAGCCGCCGCCGGACCAGTTCGGACAGCGCCTCAGTGGGATCCGTGCCGGTCAGTTCCCCGATCGCCGCGGGCGTCCGGATCCCGTCGCAGTAGCGCAGCACCCGCAGCAGCTCCGGCGACAGATCCTGGGCCGGGCAGCCGGGCAGGGCGGCCGCGGTGGTCACGAACGGGACCCGCCGCGGGGCCACCCAGCGGGCCAGCACCGGATCGGCGCCCAGGCTGCGGGCCAGAGCGTCGATCGCCCAGCTCGCGAAGTAGATGTTCGTCCGCTCGACCAGGCCCTCGCCCGGCTCGACCACCAGGCCGGACACTCCGGGGTCGTACCTGCCCCAGCCGACCGGGCCGAAGAAGCCGATGGTGTCGTTCTTGACGCAGAACCGCTGCCAGTAGTGGGCCACCAGCTCCTCACGCTGACGGTCCTTGCTGGTGCGGGCCGACGCGGGGCGCGCGCGCAGGAACGGCCGGACCGCCCGGTCGAGCAGCGCCCGGTTCTGCCACGCCACCGCGGCCTTGTAGTCGGGCCGGGCCGCGATCTCCTGCAGGGTGAGCGCGGTCTTCACCGCGGCCGCGTCATAGGTCTCCAGAAAAGCGGCCTCCGGAGAAGCGGCCTCCGGAGAAGCGGCCTCCGGAAAAGCGGCCTCCGGGGAAGGCACCTCCGAAAGGGCGGCCGCCGACAGTTCCGGGGCGACGAGCCGCAACACCCCCTCGGCCGGGAAACCCGGGCCGCGCAGCGCGAACTGTTCCCACAGCCGGAACCGGCCGCCGAGCAGCAGCGGCGTGCTCTCCGAACCGGCCATCTCAGCGCACCCACTCGGCCAGGTCGGCCGGCGTCGGATAGGAGAACACCAGCGCCACCGGTACGTCGGTGCCCAGGTGCTCCTGGAGCCGGGCGGTGATCTGGAAGGCGGCCAGCGAGTCCCCGCCCGCCTCGAAGAAGTCGCAGTCGGGTCCGAGCGTGGCGTCCGCGAGCGTCTCCCGGTAGATCTCGGTGATCAGTTCGGTGAGATCGGTGGTCTGGTTGGTGCTCATCGAGCGGTCCTTTCCGAGGCGGCCAGGGTGAGGCGGTCCACCTTGCCGGTGCGGGTGGTCGGGAAGCGGTGCAGCCGGGCGAAGCGCCGGGGGATCATGTGCGGCGGCAGGGTCCGGGCGAGGTGCGCGCGCAGCGCGGCGTCGGCGACCCCGGCCAGGTCGCCGGTCAGGTGGGCGACCAGGTAGGTGCGGGCCCTGTCGTCGGCCGCCGCGGTGATCGCGGCGCCGGTCACGGCCGGGTGGGTGAGCAGCGCGCCCTCGACCTCGCCGGGGTCGATCCGGTAACCGCGGATCTTGATCTGCCGGTCGCGGCGGCCGAGGTACTCCAGGTTGCCGTCCGGCCCGCGCCGGGCCAGGTCCCCGGTGCGGTACATGCGGGCGCCGGGCGGCCCGTCCGGGTCGGGCACGAACCGGTCGGCGGTCAGGCCGGGCCGGCCGGCGTAGCCGCGCGCGACGCCGGGACCGGCGATGCACAGCTCACCACCGGCCGCCAGCCGCACCGCGGTGCCGTCGACGGGCGTGCCGATCACGTCCCGGCTCGTGTCCGGTTCCCGGGGCACCTCGAAGCGGGTGGTGGTCATCGTGCACTCGGTCGGCCCGTACTGGTTGATCAGCCGTCCGGCGATCAGCCGGCGTCCGCCGGCGAGCAGGAACGGACGGATCGGCTCGCCGGTCGTCGCGACCAGCCGCAGACCGCGCAGGGCCTGCTCGGCGCCCGGCTGTCCGAGCAGGAAGGTGAGGAACGAGGGCGTGACGCTGAGCATGCTGTTGACCCCGTGTTCGGCCAGGGCCGCGAAGAACTGCGCCGGCCGCAGCAGCGTGGCGCGCGGCAGGACCACCAGGCGGCCGCCGGCGACCAGCGGGGCATAGGTGTCGCGCAGGGCGGCGTCGAAGCCGGGCGGGGCGAGCTGCACGGCCACCGTGTCCGGGCCGAGGTCGTAGTCGCGCACGATGCCGCGCAGGTAGGGATGCATCCAGCGGTGTTCGATCAGGACCGCGTTGGGGGTGCCGGTCGAGCCGGAGGTGTGGCTGACATAGGCCAGCGAGCGCGGCGCCACCCGGGTGGGCAGGGGCAGCTCGGGATGGGTGTCGTCGACCAGGACGGCCGGCCCGGGCAGGCCGAGGGCGGCGAGCCGGGGCGCCAGGGCCGCGCTGGTGATCGTCAGGTCCGCGCCGCGGGCCAGGGCGGCGAGCCGCTGGTCGGGCAGGTCGGTGTCGACGATCAGGAACGCCGCCCCGGTGCGCACGGTCGCGGTGACCGCGACGATCCGGTCGACGCCGTCCGCCAGGGCGACGACGCAGATCTTCTCCGGGCCGGCCTGCCGGGCGGCGAGCGCCCAGGCCAGGGCCCGGGAGCGGTGGTGCAGGTCGCGGCGGCTGAGGCTGCCGCCGGGGGTGATGAGCGCCGGAGTGTCGCCGTCCGGCAGCTCGGATACGAAGGTGGGCATCATCGCGGGCCTCCGGTGCTCTGGTCGACCGCCACGAACCGCAGTTCGCTGCAGTAGCGGGCGCCCTGGTCGTCGGTGAGCCAGGCCTGCTCGGGGGTGGGCAGCATCTCGCTGACGGTCAGCACGGCCACCGGGTCGGCCCTGCTGAGCCGGCGGATCGCCTTGGCCAGGATGCTCACGTAGACCGGGCTGTCGAAGTCCACGTAGAACGGCCGTGGCTCGGCCGGTGACACGACGAAGGCGAACCGGGGCAGGCCCTGGTGCTCCCGCCACGCCCGGGCGGCCACGAAGCGGGCGGCCTCGGACTTCTCGGCCGCGAATCGCAGGGTGTCCGCGGGCAGCCGCCAGGTCTCCCGGGAGAGCACCATCCGGTCGACCGTGACCCGGGGGGTGTGTCCCTCGTCGGGCTGCACGGCGAACCGGTTCATGACCTGGTTGGTCAGCGCGTTGCCGAACACGTCGAGCAGGGGGAACCGCTCGCCGCCGGGCAGGACCGCTTCCAGCGTGCCGTCGCGCTCCTCGACCAGGACGTCGGCCCCGGCGAGGGTGCGCGGCCGATGCGGGTCGGCGGTGTGGTCGACCACGCCGACCAGGTAGTCCGCCGGCCGGATCAGGGCCGGTCGGCTGCGGGTCGACCAGCGCAGTGCCTTGGACTCCTTGGGCAGCATCGGCATCAGCCGCGGGCCGGGGAAGTCGGTGTCGGTCTCGGCGATCAGCTCCGCCGCGTCCGGGTGCTGCATGACGAACAGCGACTGGGTCAGGGTGTTGGTGCCCACGTGCATCTCGCCCAGCACCAGCTCGAAGTCCCCCCGGGCCACCGCCTCGGCGCTGTCGGCCAGCACGAACACGTCGGGACTCGCGTAGCGGGCGAGGGCCCAGCCGCGGCCGGGCTCGTCGAAGGCGGCGGCGACCCGGTCGGCGATGTCGGCGGCGCGCAGCCGCACCCGGCGGGCGCCGGGCGGCGCGTCGATGATCGCGGCCCAGCGTCGCTGGAGCTCCCGGCGGATCTCCTCGGCGTCGTCGGGGGCTCCGGCGTACGGGTTGGGGATGCACCGCATCCACAGCGAGGCGAGATCCACGGTGCCCAGCTCGGCGCGCAGTGTCTCGAACCGTTCCCGGATCCGGCCCTCGGCGACCTCGGCGAACCGGTGGACCAGCCAACGGGCCGCGGTCAGGCAGAAGCTCAGCGGGGTGAGCTCGGCCAGCACGGCCGCGCCCACCCGGACGGTCGCGGCGCGCCGGGTGTCGGCATACGTCAGTGCCCGGCACGGTGCCGTCCGCGCACCCTTCTCCCGCTGGGCGGCCGTCGCGGTCAGCTCGGCGAACGCCGTCTCCATGCGGTCGAAGGCGTCCAGCAGCGCGGCCGGGTCGCGGCCCGCCGCCCGCACCCGGTCCCGGCCGCGCTCCACGACCGCCAGCCGGGACAGGGCGTCCTGCCGGATCCGGGGGTCGGCGATGCGCGCCAGGGTGGCCCGCAGCCAGCGGTCCGGGTGGGTGTCGGCGGGGATCTCCAGGCGCCACACGATCCAGCGGCGGCGGGCCAGCACGTCCAGCACGTCCAGCACCTCACCGGCGGGCCGGCCGGTCGCCGCGGCGATCTCGGCCGGCAGCCGGGCGCCGTCACACAGGGCGAGGATCCGCCGGGCCTCGGCGTCGATCGGCTGGGCGGGGCTGCCGGCGACCGTGACGGTGTCCGCGCCGATCCGGGCGTAGGAGACGCGGCGCGGGGCGACGTGCTCGCGCAGGCCCGGAATCTGTTCGACGGTCTTGGCCACCGCGTCGATCGCCCAGCTGGAGAAGTACACCTCGGACGCCGCCAGGAACCGGTCGCCGGGGTCGACCACGACGCCCGGCACCGTGCGGTCGATCCGGCCCCACCCGACCGGGCCGAAGAAGCCGATGGTGTCGTTCTTGACGCAGAACCGCTGCCAGTAGTGGGCGACGAGCTCCTCCCGCTGGCGCGGCATGCTGGTCCGCCCGGCCGCACTCGGCTGCCAGGCCAGGAAGGGGCGGATCCCGGTGCCGAGCACGGCCCGGTTCTGCCAGGCGACGGCGGCCTGGAAGGCCGGCAGCGCCGCGACCCGCTGCAGCTCCAGCGCGGTGGCGACCGCGGCCGCATCGTAGAGTCCGGTGAAGTCCGCCCACTCCGGGCCGGCCGGCGGCGCCTGGGCGGCCTTGTCGGCCGCGGCGGCGAGACCGGCGGGAGCCAGCCGCAGTACGCCGTCGGCCGGGAAACCGGGCCCGCGCAGCGCGAACTGGCTCCACAGCCGCCAGCCACCGGCCAGATGCACTTGGTCAGACATGTCCCAGCGTCCTTTCCGGAGCGGGCCGCAGGCGGGAGAGCGCGACCAGCACGTTGACGGCGGCGATCGTGGCGGTGCCGGCGACGGCGAGCAGGACCACGCCGATGCCGGCGCGGTCGGTCAGCACCCCGGCCAGCAGCAGGCCCAGCGGCCCGGCGAGGGTACTGATCGTGATCACCGTCTGGACCACGGCCGGCAGCACGCCGGCCGGTGCCCGGGTGCTCACGATCGCGGCGTAGGGGGCGTTCGAGACGGTCACCGCCGCCGACGACACGGCGACCGCCACCACCAGCGCGGCGGGCGGGGCGGGCCAGAGCAGGAACCACAGCGGCAGGGCGATCATCACCATGGCGGCGCGGGCCAGGCGCACCGGCTCCACCCGGGTGGACACCAGGTAGGTGACCAGCGAGCCGATCAGCGCGCCCGCACCGGAGCCGGCGACCAGCAGGCCCCCGGCCCGGGCGTCGTGACCGAACCGGGTGTACGCCAGCAGCGGCAGGCTCAACGCCAGCACCCGCAGCACCAGGCCGAACAGCACCGTCGAGAGCACCGCCTGGCCGAGGACCCGGTCGCTGCGCAGATAGCGCAGCCCCGCCCAGGTGCCGCGATCCCGGCCGGCCGCCGCGGCCCGGCCGGCGCCGCCCGGCACCAGGGTCAGCAGGAGCAGGAAGGAGACCGCGAACGAGGCGGCGTCGATCCACAGCACGTCGGCGGCGCCGGCCACGGCGATCAGCGTGCCCGCCACCGCGGGACCGCCCAGCGCCGCCGCGTTGTAGACGCCGTCCAGCACGCCGTAGGCCCGGGTCAGCGCGCCCGGCGAGGCACCGATCAGGTCCATCGCCAGCACCCGCTGGGCGGCCGCGTACGGGACGCCGCACACGCCGACCACCGCGACCAGGGTGAGCAGCAGCCCGAAGCTCAGCGCGCCGGCCGCGTGCAGGATCGGGACGGCGGCCACCAGCGGCGCCCGCAACGCGTCGCCCAGCAGCATGGTGCGCCGTGCGCCCAGCCGCTGCAGCACGCCGCCACCGGCGAAGCCGAGCAGCGCCAGCGGAAGCACCTGCACGGCGTAGACCACGCCGGTCCGGGCCGCCGAACCGGTCGTCTCCAGCACCAGCCAGGGCAGCGCCAGCATGGTCATCTGGGTGCCGAACGAGGAGATGCCGCCGGCGGTGTACATCGCGGCCCGCGCGCCGGCGCGGCTCACCGGGAGCACCATTCCAGCACCGCCCGGGCACTGTGGTACTTGTTCTCGGCCTGCTCGAAGGCGATGCTCTGCGGCCCGTCGAGCAACTCGGCGGTGACCTCCTCGCCACGGTGCGCGGGCAGGTCGTGCAGGAAGACGCCGGCGCCGGTGGCCGCCATCACCGCATCGTCGGCCTGGAACGGCGCGAACAGCTCGCGCCAGTTCGGCACCGGTTTGGTGGTGCCGGTGGTCTGCCATCGGGTGGTGTAGACGACGTCGACCTTCGGCAGGTCGGTCATGTCGTGGCGCTGGACGACCCGGGAGCCGGCGCGGTCCAGGAACGACCGGTCGACGCCGAAGCCCGGCGGCGTCCGCAGGTGCAGCTCGGTGCCGGGGAACCGGGACAGCGCCAGGCACAGCGCCGACGCGGTGTTGTTGCCCTCGCCGACGTAGAGCACGCGCAGTCCGTCGACGCCACCGAAGTGGCGGGTGAGCGTGGTCAGATCGGTCAGCGCCTGGGTCGGGTGCTCGCTGGCACTCATCGCGTTGATCACGGCCATCCGCCGCGACGCCGCGTACGCCCGCAGCTCGGCGTCCCCGCCGGCGGTGCGCACCACCAGCACGTCGAGCATCCGGGACAGCACCGCGCCGGTGTCGCCCGCGGTCTCGCCGGTGTTCTCCTGCAGATCCTGCGGCCCGTACGTGATGAGCCGCCCGCCGAGTCGCAGCGCCGCCGCCGAGAACGCGGTCCGGGTCCGGGTGGACGTGTTGCGGAACAGCACACCGACGATGTCGCCGTCGAGCGGGCGGCCGCCGCCCGCGGTGCCCGCGCTGTACTCCGCGCCGCGGCGCACGATCCAGCGCAGGTCCTCGTCGCTGAGGTCGTCGATCGAGATGAGGTGCCGTCGCGTGCGCATGTCTCCTCCTGGGTGCCGCGGGTGGTCTCACACCGTGCCGAGGGCGTCGCGCAGCACGTCCAGGCCGCGGTCGAGCCGGGGGATGTCGATGTTCAGCGGTGGCAGGATCTTGACGACCTCGTCGTGGCGGCCGCACAGTTCGACCAGCACGCCGTGGTCGAACGCGTACCGCTGGACGAGCGCGGCCCGCTCCGGACCGCCGCCGCCGCCGTCGCGGCCGAGGTCGATGCCGAGCGCCGTGCCGAGCCCGCGGACCGCGACGCCCGGATGCGTCCGCGCGATCTCCGCGCCGAACCGCTCCAGCCGCCGGGCCGCGGCCACCACGTCGGTGCGGAACTGGGTCTGCTGCCACAGTTCGCAGGCGGCGGTGGCGGCGACGAAGGCGAGCTGGTTGCCGCGGAAGGTCCCGGTGTGCTCGCCCGGCTCCCAGGCGTCGAGCTCCCGCCGGAACAGGGTCATCGACAGCGGGAGGCCGTAACCGCCGATGGCCTTGGAGACGGTGACGACGTCGGGCACGATCCCGGCCCGCTCGAAACAGAAGAACGTGCCGGTACGCCCGCAACCCGCCTGGATCTCGTCGAGGATGAGCAGCACACCGTACTTCTCGGTGACCGCGCGCAGCCGGCGCAACCAGTCCGGGGAGGCCGGATACATCCCACCCTCCATCTGCATCGGTTCGACGATGACCGCGGCCGGCCGGGCCACCCCCGACGACGGATCGTCGAGCAGGCGTTCGAGCAGCGCGACCCCGTCGAAGGCGCCGTGCGGTCCGTCCTCGTACGGGATGAAGGTGACGTCCTGCGCGGTGACGCCGCCGGCCCGGCGGGCCCGCAACCCGCCGGTGACGCCGAGCGAGCCGCGCGACATCCCGTGGTAGGCGCCGGTGAACGCGATCAGACCGGTGCGCCCGGTGGCCTTGCGGGCCAGCTTGAGCGCCGCCTCCACCGCGTCGGTGCCGGTCGGGCCGCAGAACTGCACCTTGTAGTCGAGGTCGCGGGGGCGCAGCACGAGCTCGGCGAAGGCCGACAGGAACTCCCGTTTGGCGACGGTGTGCATGTCCAGGCCGTGCATCAGCCCGTCGCCGGCCAGGTATCCGGTCACCCGGCTCTTGATGTACTCGTTGTTGTGGCCGTAGTTCATCGTGCCGGCGCCGCCGAAGAAGTCGATGAACATCCGGCCGTCCTCGGCGTAGAGCTCCGCGCCCTTCGCCCGGTGGAAGACCGCGGGGAACTTGCGACAGTAGATCCGGACGTCGGACTCGAGATCTTCGAAGACCGAGAAGTCGGATGCCCTCTTGACCTGCCGGGTGACGGGTGCGATCGCCATGAGGTTCCTCTGTTCTGCGTGAATCCCTGGAGCTGCGTGACGTCCTCCAGAGTCGCCAGCGGCCGGCGCCCGCGGCAGAGAAGAACAGGCACTCTCACCGTTCACAGCAGACCGACCCGCATGGCGTACGCGACGGCGTGCGCCCGGTTGCGCAGCCGGTACCGCTGGGTGATGTCGTGCACGATGCTGGTCACCGTGCGCGGCGAGTAGGACAGTGTCCGGGCGATGTCGCCGGTCTCCCGGCCGTCGGCGACCAGCCGCAGCACCGCCCGTTCCCGGTCGGTCAGCCCGGCGACCGCCGGGCCGCGCGCGCCCGTGTCCAGCAGATCGTCGAGCAGATCGGGCGGTACGGTGCAGTCGCCGCTCGCCGCGGCCAGCACGGCCCGGGTCAGCCGCGCCGCGCTCGCCTCCCGCCGGCGCAGCAGGCCGCGGGCCCCGGAGGCGATGGCGTGCAGGGCCTGCGGCTGCGCCACCTCCGTGGCGACCACCACCACCTCGGGCCGGTGCGGCGCCGCCCGGGTCAGCCGGACCAGGTCCAGCACCTGCTCGTCGACCTCGTCGACGATCACGATGGTGACCGCGGCGGGCACCCCCACGCCCACCACCGCCACGCCGGGACGATCGCTCAGCGCGCTGCGCGTGCCGGCTTCGAGCACAGGATCCAGCGCGATGACACTGACATTCACCGATTCACCCGTCATGCCGCCCAGCCAAGCGGGTGCGCGGTCGCGGGACAGGCGTAGGAACTACCCGGATTCGGTGGTTCAGATCAGCCCGGTCCGGATGCCGCGGGCCACCGCGTGCGCCCGGTTGTTCACATGCAGCCGGGCCATCAGGTCGTACACGGCGTTCTTCACGGTGTGCTCCGAGCAGGCCAGGTCCCGGGCGATGGCGGCGTTGCTCTGCCCCTCGGCGATCATCCGTAGCACCCGGGCCTGCTGCGGGGTCAGCGGCTCGGCCGACAGCTCCCGTGGTGCCGGCGCCGCGCCGGCGAGCAGCTTGACCATCGCCGGGTAGGGTATCCGCCGGTCACCCTGGCCGGCGGAATGCAGGGCCGCGGCCAGCCGGTCCGGAGTCACCCCGGCCCGCGGCAGCATCGCGCGCACCCCGGCCCGGAACCCGTGCCGCACCCCGGCGGCGTCGAGCGACTCCGCCACGACGAGCAGGCCGAACCGCTGCTTGCGGTACGTCTCCGGGCAGGCGTCGAGGGCCTCGGCGACGGTGGCCCCGCTGACCACCACGGTCGCCTGCGGCTCGTCCCGCAGCGGGGTGACCCGGACGCCGGCCCGCACCAGCAGGGCGGCCAGCCCGTCGATGTCGCGCCCGAACAGATGTGCCTGCAACGTCTCCACGGTCTCTCCCCACCTCGTGGCCGCCGGGTCCTGCGCGCCGCTCACCACCCTCCGGCCCGGCCGGGGCCGGCGCATCGGTAGTCCCACCCCACATTCGCGCCGGATCCGGTCCGGGGACACCCATGGCCGCCTGGAATGATTCGCGGACATGTGGATTCCCTCGGATGCCGAGATCCGGCAGTTGCACGAGCGCGTGGCCCCCACTCCGGAGGCGTTCGACCTGGTGTGGACGCACTGCGAAATCGTCTGCCGGATCGCCGAGCAGCTGATGGCGCGCCGCGAGCTCGGGGTGGATCCGGATCTGGTCCGGGCCGGCTGCCTGCTGCACGACATCGGGGTCTACCGGCTGTACGGGCGGGACGGGGTGCTCGACTACCCGAACTACATCCGGCACGGGCTGCTCGGGCATCAACTCCTCGAGGCGCAGGGCTGGCCGGACTACCTGTGCCGATTCTGTTCCTGCCACACCGGCGTCGGGGTGACCCGGGCGGACGTGCTCGACCAGGGGTTGCCGCTGCCGCCGGGCGACTATGTGGCCGAGACGCCGGAGGAGACCCTGGTCATGTACGCCGACAAGTTCCACAGCAAGAAGAACCCGCCGGTGTTCGTGTCGGCGGCGGCCTACACGGTCAGCGTCGCCCGCTTCGGGCCGGGCAAGGCGCAGCGGTTCGGCGAGATGGTCACCGCGTACGGCGAACCGGATCTGCTGCCCCTGGCGACCGGATACGGGCACCGGCTCACCGCGTGATGACCGACGAGGCGGAGGTTCTGCGGCGCTTCCTGACCGCCGACCCGCGGGTGTGGCCGCAGCTCGCGCCCGAGGTGGTGCGGCGGGTGGGCGAGGACCGGCTGCGCGCGATCGTGGCCGCCACCGGGGAGCGGGTCGGCGGGATCTCCGGGGTGGCGGACGCTCCGGACGGGCTGCTGGTCACCGGTCCGGCCGGGGCGGTGCTGGCCTGGGCGCGGGTCCGCGACGGACGGCTGACCGGCCTGCTCGTCGACGGCCGGCGCTACCGGCCGCGGCGACGGCCGTGGTCGCGGCCGGCGGTGCTGCGCGGTGTCGCCGGGGCGGGCCTGGCGTGCTGGGTGGTCTCCTGCTGGCAGGCCGGGTCGGTGGCGGGCGCGGCGGGCCGGCTGCTGGCCCTGCTGGCCGGGCTGGTGCTGTTCGAGGGCTTCGGCGCTCCGGGTGCGCTGCCCCGGTGGTGGCGACGGCTGGTGGAGGCGGAGTTCCTGGTGGCGTTCGCCGCGGTGGGGCGGGTCCCGGGCCTGCCCGCGGGCGCCGCGTGGCGGGTCGTGCCGGGTGCGTTGCTCCTCGGGGCTGTCGGTGTGCTGCTGGTGCGCGGGCGGCGGTTCCGGTGGGGGAGCGCCGCGAGGCTGACCGCGTTCCCGCTGCGCGGGACCTGGTACGTGGTCCAGGGTGGCGGCCGCGGGCTCAACCACCACCGGCGCGTCCCCGAGCAGCGTGGCGCGGTGGACCTGGTCCGGCCCGGTGGCGCAGGCGGCCGGAGACTGACGGACCATCCGTCGTACGGCGCACCGGTGACCGCGCCGTGCGACGGCCGGATCGTCACCGCGGTCGACGGCCTGCCCGACCAGGTGCCGGGGGTGATCCGCTACGGACCGCCGTTCGGCAACCACGTCGTCATCGACCGGGCCGGCATCCGGGTCGTGCTGGCCCACCTGCGACCGGGGTCGGTGCGGGTCGTGCCGGGTCAGCAGGTCCGGGCCGGCGAGCAGGTCGGGCTGGTCGGCAACTCCGGTAACAGCACCGAGCCGCACCTGCACCTGCACCTGCACGATGGTCGCGGCCTGGACCTCGACGTCGCCGGTATCAGCGGCACCCTGCACCGCGGGCGGCGGATCAGCAGTGCTTGAGGTGCGGCTGGACGGCGGCCGGGACGATGCCCTCGCAGTAGTCGGAGGTGCCGCCGCCGATGCCGTGCCACGCGCCACCGGTGTAGTGGAAGACCGCCCGGGCGTTGTCGGCCTCCTTCGGGTGGGTCAGCGCCAGCGCGTAACCCTGGTAGCAGGTGATCTCGGTCAGCGTGTCGGTCGGCGCCAGCACGCCGACGAGCTTGCCGGTGCGCAGCGCCTTGAGCAGCGTCGCCTCCGACGGGGTGCAGCCGTCGGAAGCGGCCGGCTTCCCGGTCGGCGCGTGCGTGCCGGCCGGCTTGGTGGTCGGGGTGTGGGTGCCGGGGGCCGGCTTGGCGGAGCCGCCGCCGGCGATGCCACCGGCTGCCGGGCTGCCGGCCGTGCCGGGCGCGGTGGTGGCGGGGGCGGCGCTGCCGGTGGTCGCGGTGCTGGAGCAGCCGGTGAGGGCGGCGGCGGTGACGACGGCGGCGACGACGAGCGGCGTACGAACGTTCACGATCTTTTTCTCCCCCGGAGGACGATCCCGCATCCCGTGATGCGTGTGATGTCCATGAGCATGCCGACCGGCCGCGCCCGGCGAATCCCGGAAACATGCCAACGCGATCGGCCGGCGGGTCTGTCAACCTTTCGCCCGGCCATGCCGTCTTAGTGATCATGAGAGTCAGACAACGCCGCCATACCGACGAGACGTTCAGCGCCTTCGTGGCGGCGCGCTCCGGTCGGCTCATCGCGCACGCCGAACTGCTGTGCGGCCACCATGAGCAGGCGCGCGACATCGTGCAGTCGGCCCTGGTCCGCGCCTACCGCCGGTGGCAGCACATCGAGCAGGACGATCCCTACGGGTATCTGCACCGGGCGGTGACCAACGCGGTCATCGACTGGTGGCGCACCGCGCACCAGCGTCACGAGCAGCCGGTCGACGTGCTGCCCGACCTGCCGCCGGTGATGGAGAACACGGTCGAGGACCGCCACTCGCTCCTGGCCGCCCTGGACGCTCTCGCCCCCCGGGAACGCGCCGTCGTGGTGTTGCGCTACCTGGACGACTACACGGAGCGGGAGACAGCGGAGGCGCTCGGCGTCACCCTCGGCACGGTGAAGTCGACCTGTTTCCGCGCGCTGCGCAAGCTCCGGGTCAGCTTCGCCGACCCGGCGTCCGGCGAGAGCCTCACCGAGCACACCGACCACCGGCCCTGAGGGACGACCATGCCTACCGAAGACGACCTGAGGACTGCCATGAACGAGATGGCCCGCTCCACCGATCCACTCCCGCCCACCGGTGTGCTGCACCTCGCGCACCGCCGGCGGACGCGCCGGCGACTGGCCGTCGTCACGGCGGCCGCCGCGGCGGTGCTGGCCGTGCCGGTCGCGATCACCGTGCTCGGCCCGGACCATCGGGCGGACCGCCCGGCCGCCGGGACCGCCCTGCCCGGCGACGCCCGGCAGGCGCTGCGCGACTCGGTGACCGCCCTGGCCGCCGGCGATTACACCTTCACCCGCAGCGGCGCCAGCGACGTCGCCGACATCCGGCAGGGCGTCGTGCACCTGCCCGACAGCGTGCTGATCGAGCACTCCGACACCTTCGCGATGGCGCGCGTGGGCCCGCACTTCTACCTGAAATACCTGCTCGACGCGAACCCGGAGCTGCGCGCCCAGCTTCTCGGGTATTACCGCAAACATCTCAGCGGCGCCCAGCTGCGCTCGGTGGAGCAGAGCTACGCCCGACTCGACGGCGAGCACTGGGTCGCCGCCGACGAGAAGAAACTGATCGCGGCTGCCGCCATCGAGGAGCAGAGCGGCCTGGACTCCATGGCCCGGCTGCCCGACGCCCGGCGGCCCGACGCCACCGGAGCCGGGACGCTGATTGCCGCGGTGACCAGCGCCCAGCGATCCGGCACCGTGATCACCGGGACGCTGGACGCCACCGGCAAGGATCCGGAGCTGCAGAAGCTGTTCAACGACCCGACCTACCTGTACGGCGTCGGCGCCAAAGCGATGCCCTACCGGGCCGTGCTGGACGATCAGGGCCGGCTCACCGAGTTCACCGTGTCGATGCCCGACCAGCGGATGGCCTCGCAGCCGGCCGAGCCGATCACCCCACAGCCGCCCCTGGTCATCCGGATCTCGCGGTACGGCCAGACCGGCGTGCAGCCGGCCCCGGCGACCAGCGGTGAGGTCACCGCCCAGGACTACGAGCTGCTCTCCACCGACACGGACTGATCCCCCTCCGCGGTGCCGCGCCCGATCGGGTGATCCCGGCCCGGGCGGGCGCGCCGCGGGGTGGCGGAGGTCCGCCACCTGCTAGAACGGGTAACCGCGTACCGGCGAATCGATCTTGGCAAGGTCGCCGCGAGATCCCCCGCAAGCGGGATGTCGGGAAATAGGCTAGATGGTTTACCTTCTTTCTTGAAAGCGATAACGAAAAGGCATCCGCTCCCACGGTCGGGGCGGATGCCTTTTCATGTCTTGTCCCAGATTTTCGGATCTGTGCAAGCGTAGCCAAACGGACAATAGCGGCTATATTGGCACGGCTCACTGGATCAGGGGAATGTGCTCTGATCGACTTGAATTGCACCCGGCGCGCAGCGATAAAGTCTCGCCGCACACCATTTCCGTTGAGCTGCCGCAGTTTGCCGAAAGGGCCTCCGATCTTGGCTGCCGCCGTCATGATTTCAATTTCCGTCGTGCTCTCCGTATTCGCCGCGGTGACGCTGTGGTGGACCATGCACGCCTGGCGTACGCCGGAGACGCTGGCCGCCACCCGGTTCGAGGAGCCGGACGGCGATCACCGGGTCACCTTCTCGCTGCTCGTCCCGGCCCGCCACGAACAGGCCGTGCTGGAACACACGGTGGAGCGGCTGCTGCGCTCCACCCACCAGGGCTACGAGATCATCCTGATCATCGGGCACGACGACCCGGAGACGGCCGCGGTGGCCCACCGGGTCGCGGCGAGCGCGCCGGACCGGATCCTGGTGGTCACCGACCACAACGAGGTGAAGAACAAGCCGCGGGCGCTGAACACCGCGCTGCCGTACGTACGCGGTGACGTGGTCGGCGTCTTCGACGCCGAGGACCAGGTCCACCCCGACCTGCTGGAACACGTCGACCACGCGTTCCGGGCCACCGGCGCCGACGTGGTGCAGGGCGGCGTGCAGCTGATCAACTTCCACTCCAGCTGGTACAGCCTGCACAACTGCCTGGAGTACTTCTTCTGGTTCCGCAGCCGGCTGCACCTGCACGCCGACAAGGGGTTCATCCCGCTCGGCGGCAACACCGTGTTCGTCCGCACCGACGTGCTGCGCACCGCCAACGGCTGGGACGGCACCTGCCTGGCCGAGGACTGCGACCTCGGGGTACGGCTGTCCAGCCGGGGCGCCAAGGTGGTCGTCGCCTACGAGGCGTCGCTGGTCACCCGGGAGGAGACGCCCGACTCGATCGGCAGCCTGCTCAAGCAGCGCACCCGGTGGAACCAGGGCTTCCTGCAGGTGCTGCGCAAGGGGGAGTGGCGCCGGCTACCGTCGTTCCGGCAGCGGCTGCTCGCCCGCTACACCCTCACCGGCCCGTTCCTGCAGGCGTTCTCCGGCCTGGCCATCCCGGTCGGGGTGGGCGCGGCGCTCTGGGCGGACCTGCCGGTCGGCATCGCCCTGGCCACCTTCGTGCCGGTGGTGCCGATGCTGGCCAACATCGTGTTCCAGACCGTCGGGCTGCGCGACTTCGGCCTGCAGTACAACCTCAGGATCGGCTTCCGGCACTATGCCTGGCTGACCCTCGGCGCCTTCCCGTACGCGTTGGTCCTGAGCGTGGCGGCGCTGCGCGCGGTGTGGCGTGAGTACACCGGCCGGCGCAACTGGGAGCTGACCGCGCACGTCGGCGCCCACCTGCACGGCAATGCCACGCCCGCCGAGGCCGGTGCCGCGGCGTGAGTCTTCTCCTGGACGCGGCTGACGACCGTACCCAAGCAATCGCCACCGCAACCGAACAACCCGCCCGGCGGCGACGCCGCGGCCGCAACCCCGAGACCTACCTGATGGTGACGGTGACCGCGCTGATCCTCACGGTCTACGCGCTCAACATCACCGGCTTCCCCGGCGCCAGCGACGACGAGGGCACCTACCTCGCGCAGGCCTGGGCGGTGGCGCACGGCCGGGGCCTGGCGCACTACACCTACTGGTACGACCATCCGCCGCTGGCGTGGATCCAGCTCGCCGCGCTGTCCTGGCTGCCCGGCGTGTTCGGGGTGCACAGCCCGGCCGTGGCCGCCGGGCGGATCGCCATGCTCCCCGTGATCGCGGCCAGCCTGATGCTGGTCTACACGATCTGCCGGCGGATGGGGATGGCCGTCTGGTCGGCCACCGCCGCACTGCTCATCTTCGGACTGTCCCCGCTGGCCGTCACCATGGACCGGGAGATCTACCTGGACAGTTTCGCGGTCGCCTGGATGCTCGGCGCGCTCGCCCTCGTCCTCTCCCCGCGCCGGCACCTGTGGCACGTCACCGCGGCCGGCGCGGCCACCGCGATCGCCGTGCTCAGCAAGGAGACCATGCTGGTCACCCTGCCCGCGGTGCTGGTCGCGCTCTGGCAGAACGCGGCGCGCAGTTCGACCCGGCCGTGGGCGATCGGCGGTTACGCCAGCGGGCTGGTGCTGGTCGGCGCGTTCTATCCGCTGTACGCCCTGCTGCGCGGCGAACTGTTCCCCGGACCCGGGCACGTCTCGCTGATCGGTGCCTGGCAGTTCCAGCTGGCCAACCGCTCGGGCTCGGGCAGCATCTTCACCACCGGATCCGGCGCCAACCAGCTGCTGCACTCGTGGTTGTTCTACGACCCCATCATTCTGATCGCCGGCCTGGTCGCGACCGTTGCGATCGTGGCGGTACGTCGTCTGCGGCCGCCCGCCGTGGCCGGACTGATCCTGACCCTCGTGGCGCTGCGGCCCGGCGGCTACCTGCCGGCCATGTACGTGGTGCAGATCCTGCCGTTCTTCGCGATCGCCATCGCCGGCGCCCTCGACCAGCTCGCGGTGCTGGCGCCGCGGCGCTGGATCCGGCCGGCCGCCCTGGCCGTACTCGCGCTGCTCGCCGCGGTCCTGGTGGTGCCGCGCTGGTGGACCGGGAACGAGCGGGCGCTGACCGCCGAGGACAACGCGGGGTACGCGGCGGCCGCCGACTACCTGCGCACCGCGGTGCTGGACCGGGCGCACACCACCGTGGTCGTCGACGACGTGCTGTGGCTCGACTGCGTGCGCGCCGGATATCAGCAGCAGAAGGTGATCTGGTTCTACAAGCTCGACCTGGACCCGGCGGTGAAGGCCACCCTGCCGCACGGATGGCACGACGTGGACTACATCGTCTCCACCCCGGCACTGCGGCAGGACCCGAGCGCGCTGCCGACCGTGAACACCCTGCTGACCCACTCGACAGTGGTCGCCGGGTTCGGCCCGGACGGCGGCCGGATCGAGGTCCGCCGGATCAACCGACAGGAGAACTCATGACCCCCGGCTCCCGGGCCCGCGCCATCGTCACCCCCGGTTCCCCGATCCGGGCCATCGTCACCCCCGGTTCCCCGATCCGGGCCACCGTCACACCCGGCGACAAGACCGTCCCGCTCGACCGGTATCGCAAGCCCGGGCGGACCCGGGCCGTGCTGCCCGGCGAGATCGGCGTGCCCGGCGCCCGCACCGCACTGCGGCAGAGCATCATCGTGCCGACGTACAACGAGCGGGACAACGTGCACGCGCTGCTCGACCGGCTCGCCGCGGCACTGCCGCACACCGAGACGGAGATCGTCTTCGTCGACGACAGCACCGACGACACCGTGGCCCTCCTGCGCGACCTGGCCCGCACCTACCCGATGCCGATCACCGTGCACCACCGCGACGACGGTGCGGGCGGCCTCGGCGGCGCGGTGGTCGAGGGCATGCGGATCGCCCGCGGCGAATGGATCGTGGTGATGGACGCCGATCTGCAGCATCCGCCGGAAATCGTGCCCGACCTGATCGCGGCCGGGATGCGCGACGGGGCCGACCTGGTGGTCGGCTCCCGGTACACCGCCGGCGGCAGCACCGGGGGACTGGCCGACGGATACCGCAAACTGGTGTCCCGCGGGTCGACGCTGCTGGTGAAGACCCTCTTCCGGAACAGCCTGCTGGCGGTCAGCGACCCGATGAGCGGGCTGTTCGCGATCCGGGCCAGCTCGCTCGACGCGGGGCGGCTGCGGCCGCTCGGATACAAGATCCTGCTCGAACTCATCGTGCGCAACCGGCCGGGACGCGTCGTGGAGGTGCCCTACACCTTCCAGGCCCGGTTCGCCGGCGAATCCAAGTCGACCGTGTCCGAGGGCCTGCGGTTCCTCAAACACGTCGGTCGGCTGCGACTGGGCGGCCGGCCCCGATGAACCCACCCACCGACCCGTTTGGGGCGTCCGTGACCCACCCGCACCGTCCACTGATGAGCCGGCGCAACCGGCTCCGCATCGCCCAGCTGATAGTTCTGGCCCTGGCGCTCTTCGTCGGCCTGCCTCAGCTGCCGGCCGGCGCCAGCGCCAACCTGGTCGGCAACCCCGGCCTGGAAGCTCTGGACAGCACCGGCTTCCCGGTCTGCTGGGAGAAGTCCGGCTGGGGCTCCAGCGGCTACAGCTTCGCCGTCTCGCACACCGCGCACAGCGGCGCCAACGCCATGCAGATCAGCATCAGCTCGGCCGGCTCCGGCGACCGCAAGGCGATGATGCTCGAAGACACCTCGTGCGCGCCCAACGTCACGCCGGGCCACCAGTACGATCTGTCCGCCTGGTACCAGACCAGCACCGCGAACACCGTGATGACGATGTTCCGGCACGACGTCGCACAGGGCTGGGTGTACTGGACCGACCTGGCCACCCTGCCGGTGACCACCGCCTGGACCCAGAAGACCGTGCGCACCCCGCAGGTGCCGGCCAACACCGACCAGATCGTCTGGGGGATCACCATCTACGGCGTCGGCACCCTGCTGACCGACGACTACCAGATGAACGACGCCACCCAGCCCGCCCCGGAACAGTCCTGCAGCGCCGGCGCCGCCTGCACCCAGGGCACCTGGGCGGTGATGCCGTTCAACTCGCCGGTCCGCAGCATCCACTCGGTGGTGCTGCGCAACGGGGACGTGCTGCTGGTCGCCGGCTCCGGCAACAACCCGGACGACTTCGCGGCCAAGACCTTCAAGACCGCCGTCTACCACCCGTCGAACGGCACCTTCACCACGGTGGCCACCCCGGCCGACCTGTTCTGCTCCGGGCACGTGCAACTGCCCGACGGCCGGGTGCTGGTGATGGGCGGCAACAAGGACTATCCGGCCGCCGACGGCAGCCACGGCTACGAAGGATTGAAGACCTCGTACGTCTTCGACCCGGCCACCAACGCCTACACCCGGGTCAACGACATGACCTCCGGATCGTGGTACCCGTCGGCCACCGAGATGGGCAACGGCGACATCATCTCGCTCGGCGGCCTCGGCGAGGACTCCTCCGGCACGGTCGCCACCCAGTACTTCGCCACCGCCCAACAGCGCTGGCTCGGACTCAACGAGGCACACCAGAGCTGGAACTTCTGGGGCCTGTACCCGTCGATGATCCTGATGCAGGACGGCCGGCTCTTCTACACCGGCAGCCACGTCTTCGGCAACGGCCTGCCCGGCACCGGCTCGTCGATCTACAACTACACCGCCAACACCATCACCCCGGTCGACGGCCTGCGCCAGAAGGACCAGCGCGACCAGTCGATGAGCGTGCTGCTGCCGCCCGCCCAGGACCAGAAGGTGCTGACCATGGGCGGCGGCAACATCGAGACCAACCCGGACGCGCACCGGCTCACCGACCTGATCGACCTCAAGCAGGCCAACCCGGTCTACACGGCCGGCCCGGCACTGCCCGGGGGCACCCTCACCGGCGGCGTCCCGGAGACCGGCACCCAGGGCAAGATGTACGTCTCCGCGGTGCTGCTGCCCGACGGCAAGGTCTTCGAGACCGGCGGCGGCCTGCACAACCGCGCCGACCCGGTGTACGAGGCGTCGATGTACAACCCGGCCACCAACACCTTCACCCCCGGCATGGCCACCGACCCGGTGCCGCGCACCTACCACTCGTCGGCGTTCCTGCTGCCCGACGGCCGGGTCATGGCGGTCGGCGACAACCCCGGCAACGGCACCTTCGACATGCGGATCTCGGTGTACTCCCCGCCCTACCTGGCCAACGGCGCGCGCCCGCACATCACCGCGATGCCCGACACCCAGTGGGCGTACGGCACCTCGCACACGATCACCGTCGACGCGCCGATCCTCAAGGCCGAACTGATCCGCCCGGCCGCGGTGACCCACTCCAGCGACCCGAACCAGCGGTTCGTCGACCTGCCGATGACGGTCACCGGCAACACCATCGGCCTGAACCTGACCAGCAACCCGAACCTGGCGCCGCCCGGCTGGTACATGCTGTTCGCGGTCGGCACCAACGGAGTCCCCTCAGTCGCGAAGTGGGTGCATGTCGGATGATCCGGATTCGATTCGCCGGAATCGCCGTGGCGGCCGCCGCGGTGTGCGGTGCGGCGGCCTGGACGGTCACCGGGTCACCCTCCTCCTTCGCGGGCTCGCCGGCATCTTTCGTCAGCCCGTCGGCCTCCTTCGCCGGCTCGCCGGACCCGGTCGGTGACGTGCCCGGGGCCGCCGCCCAGTCCGCTTCTCCGCAGCGCCGGGAGGAGAACACCTCCCGCTCCGGATCGGGCGCCCGGCCCCGGCCGCACGGGGCACCCGCGCCGTTCGTGCAGCAGTTCGCGGCCCAGCCCGGGCGGGCCCGGGTCCGCCCGCAGAAGTCGCCGAAGACGCCGGTCAAGGTGGCGCCGACGGTCGACGGCTGTGACCGGAACTATGGGACGCAGGCGCAGTGCATCCCGCTGGTCTACCCGACCGGGGTCACCGATCACTGTGCCTGGCTCGCGGCCCACGGTTTCACCCACATCAAGGTGGTGGGCAAGGACCGGCAGAAGCTCGACGCGGACGGCAACGGCACCGCCTGCGGCTGATTCCGGCGGAGTGGTACGGCGGCGGCCCTGCGGAAATCCGTAGGGCCGCCGTGCGCACCGAGGCCGACCCCTGGAAGCCCGTGGGTTCACCGGGCCCGCGCGCAAGGTCAGAACCGGTCACCACGGCGAAAGCGCGGTCCTACCTCGGACGGTCGACGTACATACCGGCACGGTGCTCGATCATCGAGAGAAGCTCACCCTACGTCCCTCGGCGATCCTGTCAGATGCGAGTCACAAGCCGCCCGGGTGCGAAGACAACCAGTCCTGATGCCGGTCCCGGAGAGCGTCACGCTCGGCCGTGGTGGACAGCATGACGTCCATGCCGCCGTCATAGGGGTGATACAGCCATCGCAAGCCGGGATCCGCGACCAGCACGTTGGCGATCACATCGTCAGCGACCCGACGCAACAACGGATCCAGGCACCCTACCGACCAGGACAGCCGGCTGACGTACAGGTGCATCCAGCTCTCGAACCCCGGCTCGTCGTCGATGCAGACGCTCGTCCAATACACGGCGCGTGGGTGCACGGCCAGGGTCTCCGGTGACCGGCATGGTTGCTGTGGCTGTGCGGTGTCGGAATAACCGGCAGTGGCCACCAGGACCGTCGGGCCGGTCACCAACTCGTCAAGGATGTTGTTGTGCCGGGCGAGGACCATCTCGTACTCGGCATCCGATCCGGGATAGCGCTTGGATCCGGGCAGAGTGTGAAACCGTATCCACCGGTCTCTGACATCGCGAAGCTCGTAAGGCAGCTTCGAACAGCCGGGCCACCGGTCGTCCCACAACATCGACAGCGCGGCGGTGTCCACTACGCCGGCGGCGGTCATCCCATCGCTCTTTCCTCCGAGCTGCATGCCGACTCTGGCGGCATCGGCCAGTCTATCGACCCTCGGCGCCGATGCGCCGGTTCACCGGGTCGGCGGGCGGGCGACCGGGCGATCAGACGGATCTGCTCCAGCTCTTCGCCGCCCGGTGTGGCGGCCCGGGCTTCCCGGCGTTCGATCGTCCGCCGTCGTGGCCTTCGCCCTCGTTCCCCCGGAGCCGCCGAGCAAGGTCGACGGTGGCGTGTGCGTGACCTCGAACCGCTCGCCGACCGCCGCATCGCCGTATCGCCGCGGGGCGATCCGGTCATCCGCGGGGGATGACGGAATCGGCGGGCCGCCGCGCCAGACTGAGCCGCCGCCGACAGTGGAGGACGGATCGGATGATCGGGCACCGCGCGAGGGTTTCGCTGATCGCCGGCGCGGTCGTCGTCGCCGGGTGCGCTGGCCGGAGGGAGCCGCTGCCGGGGCAGCCCGCCCGCCGGCGTCGCTGTCGCCGGCTGAGGTCGTCCAGCGCGGGTTGAGTGACGTCGAGCGGTCATGGACCGTCGCCGTCCTGATGCTTCCGGCCACTATTCGCAGGGGGACAGATGAGCACTGACGCCGACGCCGCGCTGTTCGGCAACCGGTTCGTGACGCAGGAGGTGCCGAGCCGGACGTTTCCGGACGAGGGTATGACGGCCACCGACGCCTTCCGGCTGGTCGCCGAGGAGATGGCGCTGGAGGGCGACCCGGCCCGGAACCTGGCCACCTTCGTCACGACCTGGATGGAGCCGGAGGCGCAGCGCCTGATCGCCGCCAACCTGCACCGCAACTTCATCGACCACGCCGAGTATCCGCTCACCGCGGAGATCGAGCAGCGCTGCATCCGGATGATCGCCGACCTCTTCCACGCTCCGGGCGAGACGACCGGCGCGCGCACCCAGGGCTCCTCCGAAGCGATCATGCTGGCCGGTCTGTCGCTCAAGTGGAACTGGCGCAAGCGGCGTGGTGACACCGGTTCCCCGAACCTGGTCTTCGGCGGCGACGTCCACGTGGTGTGGGAGAAGTTCTGCCGGTATTTCGACGTGGAGCCGCGGATCGTGCCGCTGCGGCCCGGCAGGTACACGATCGGGCCGGAGGATGTCGAACCCCACCTCGACGAGAACACGATCGGAGTCGCGGCCGTGCTGGGGACGACGTTCACCGGGCACAAGGACGACATCGCCGGCCTCAACCATCTGCTGCTACGGATCAGAGGCGAGCGCGGCCTGGACGTGCCGCTGCACGTCGACGCCGCCAGCGGCGGTTTCGTGTGGCCGTTCCTCTACCCGGACTCGCCGTGGGACTTCCGCCTCGAACAGGTGCGCTCGATCAACGTATCCGGGCACAAGTTCGGTCTGGTCTATCCGGGCATCGGCTGGCTGATCTTCCGGGAACGGGCGGATCTGGCCGAGGACCTCGTCTTCGAGGAGAACTATCTCGGCAAGACCGACAAGACGTTCACCCTCAACTTCTCCACGGGATCCGCGATGGTCCTCGCCCAGTACTACAACCTGGTCCGCTACGGCCGTGCCGGATACCGATACATCATGGCGAACATGCGGGCCAACGCCCGTACGCTCGGCGAGAAGCTGGCGGCGATGAACCGCTTCGAGCTGATCGGTGCGGACCAGGAGCAGCTTCCGCTGGTGGCGTTCCGCCTGGCCGCCGACAACGGATACGACGAGTTCGACCTGGCGTGGCAGTTGTCCGCCGAACGCGGCTGGATGGTGCCCGCCTACACCCTGCCGCCGAACGCCCAACACGTGACGATCATGCGGGCGCTGGTCAAGGAGACCATGACCCGTCAACATGTCGACCTGCTCGCCGAGGACATCGACGACGCCTGCGCCACGTTGGACAACAAGGGCGGCGCCCACGAGTCCGAACGCCGCAGAATCATCACCGGTCCGGGCCACTGACCGGCTGATCCCGCGCGATGCGCCGCGACCCGAGGGGCGCAGAGCCGACGACTCACCGGCCAACGGGAGTGCACGAGCGGAGCACAGGTCGAGGAAGACGTCGAAGACCTGGTCCGGGTGGCAGGATGGGCCGATGGTGTGGCTGGAGGATGCGGAGCTGTCGCCGGGGGCGGCGGGGCCGTTCGATCGGTGGCTGACGCCGCGGCGGGAGTTGTTCTGGCGGGTCGGTGACCGGGCGATCGATGGGCCGGTCGCCAAGCTCGGCGGGCAGCCGTTCTGGCTGGATGAGCCGTTCTGGCCGGTGTCCGGGACGTCCGGTGCGGCGATGACGTTCGTGGGGCAGTTCCCGCTGCCGGGGCCGGATACCCGGATGGCCTACCTGTTCCTCAGCGACGAGGACGGCACCTTCCTGGCGGAGGGTTGGGAGAACGCGCTGCTGGTCCAGCCGGGCGGGCGGGTGCCGGGGTTCGTGCGGGGGGAGGCGCGCCGGAGCGGGCCGTCGTTGTGGCGGCGGGGGGCGTCGTGGGAGGACCGCGTACCGGCTGAATTGTCTCTTGATCTTCGTGATCCGGATCCGGCCGACGCGGCGGCGTTCGAGCGGGCGGCGGCGTTCCAGCGGGCGGCCCGGGGTGGGCTGCCGGAGCCTGACGACGACGCGTACGTGGAGTGGCGCAGCTACGTGGGGGGCGAGCCGATCCTCTGGCAGCCGTGGACGTCCGAGGTGCTGGACGACAGCTGGCGGTTCTTCTTCCAGCTGGACGGGTCGGACGGCTGGGGTGGCAATCCGTTCACGCTGAACTTCGGCGGCGGGACCGGATACGCGTTCCTCAGTGAGGACCTGCGGGAGGGGCGCTTCTACTGGGACTGTGTCTGAGCGGCGAGCTCGTCGTCTGGCCGCGATCACCGGCCGGCGTGACGAGTAGGCGGTAGCCGGGGCGGTCCGGAAGCCGGTATGCCTCGGCAGCATATCGCTGGTCCCCAAGCAGCGGTCACGGTCGGGCCCTGGTCGCCGGCCGGTCGACGACCACGACGGGTCGTGCGGCATCTTGTTCGTCTTGTTCACCGGCATCCGCTGGGGAATGGCTGCTCAACGAGCTCGGCTTCGGCTGCGGCATGACCCGCTGCGTCCGGGCAGTCGGTGGCGGTTGCCAGGGGTGCGCACACTACGGACATGAGGAGTGCGGGCGTGGTGACAACAGTGATGATCGGCGTGGTGCCGGCCGCGCTTGCTGTGGTTCTCCTGGTTCGGCGGCGAGCGAGGGCGCCTCGCGAGGTTGCGGCGACGGCCCTGCGAGGCCTGGCGAAGAACCAGCGGCAGAGGAGGACCTCGCTCCGCGGGACCGGAAGCGGAGGCGACGACCACTGGGCGTCCACGATGCTCGCCACCAACCACGACGGGTCGGGCGGCCAATGGTGAGCCGAAGCGGTCGGCGCCGCGCTGCTGTCCTCCCGGTGTAGCGTCCTCTCGACAGCCGGGGCGGTGGGTGGCTGTGACCTTCAGGGAGCCATTGCTTCCGCCGACCCGGGGTGCCCCCGCCGTCTTTCACGATCGGTGCCCTGCTGGCTGCCCCGTGCCTCAACAGCTCAGATGAGAGATACGAGACAGCCTTTCGGCTGCTGAAGCCGCTACGGCCGCGCGTAGCCCGGCCAGCAGAACCTCATGCAGCCGCTGCCAGACGCCGGCGTTGTTCAGTCCCGCAGGCGCGCCGGCAGGTCATGCCGATGCGCCCGATCGGGTCAGGAGTTCCGAGTCAGGGTTCTGCCCGGTTCGCCGCGGTACGGGCAGCGGCCTTGGCGGTGTACATGGCCTCATCCGCAGCGCGGAGCAGCGCCTCCGGGTCGTAGCCGGCCTCGCCGGTGGTCGCCAGCCCGAAACTGGCACCGGCCGGCAGGCGGGTGCCGCCCAGCTCGAAGGGCGCCTCCAGCACGCGCCCCAGCCGATCGGCGACGGCGCGCGCCTCCGCCGGATCGGTCAGCGGCGCGCAGAGGACCACGAACTCGTCGCCGCCCAGCCGCGCGACCAGGTGGGCAGGACCGGCGGCCGCGGACAGCCGTGCGGCCATGGCGACGAGCAACGCGTCACCGACGTCATGGCCGTACGTATCGTTGACCGCTTTGAACTTGTCGAGATCCGCGAAGATCACTCCGACCGTGCCGCCGGTGCGTTCGGCATCGACCACCGCCTGCTCCAGGCGTTCCATGAACAGGGCACGGTTCGCCAGCCGGGTCAGCGTGTCGTGTTCCGCCTGTTCTCTGACCCGCTGGAACAGCAACGCCTTCGAGATCACCAGCGCGGCCAGATCTGCCAGGTGGCGTAGCAGCGCGTCGGCCTCACCGCCGGCCGGCGGCGCTCCGTGCACCGTCAGAGTTCCGACCTCACGGCCGCCGGCGTGGAGGCGCAGTGCGGTGGTGTCCGGACCATCGGCCTGGTCCGCGGCACTCGGGAGGACCTTCCCGGCGGACGCCGAGATCGGCTCCGGGTGATCCCCGTGCAGGGCGATCGTCACGTCGTCCACCGGAACCTCGGCGATCGTCATCCGGGCGACCGCGTGCAGGACTTCATCAAGATCGAGCATGCCGACCAGATTCGAGGTGAGATCATGCAGGCGGCGCAGCCGCTCCAGCTGCATGCGGGTACGCCGCTGCAGGCGCGTGTTGTCGACGGCGAGCGCCACCCGGCTGGCCACTGCGCGCAACTCGAGGGAGTCGGCTGCGTCGAACGGCGATTCGGAATGACGTATCAGCAGCATGTAGCCCAGGTTCTCCGCGCCACTGGCAAGGCGCGCCCAGGCGGCGTGCTGGACGCCGTCACGGTTGAGCCAGGCAGGCAACGGCACCTGGCCGGCCGGACCGGCCGTCACCGTCTCGCCGCGTCGCGTGGCCGCCAGGTCGGGCGGCAGCTCAGCGGCGTTGGCGGGCAGATCATGTGCCGGGATTCCCCAGCAGCCGGACAGCTCCACGCCATGGTCCGTGACCAGCCAGAAGAGCGCGACATCGGCGTTGAACAGCTCGGCCACCTCGCCGGCGGCGCGAGCGAAGATGTCGTCGACATCGGCCAGCTGGCCGAGCACGCTCACCACCTGTGCCAGGCGGGTGGCTCGCGATAACGCACGTGCGGAGGTGGCGTGCGAGGCGGCGATCTGTGTGCGCAGCTGCCGGACCTCCTCCTGCAGTCGGGCCAGCTCCGCGGAGTCTGCCGGTACAACGTCCGCCGGGATGGTGTCGGTCATCAGAACGCCAGCACCGAGACCGTTGCGTTGTGGAAACCGGAGGAGCCGGAGACCCTCGCGAACTCCCCGTAGGTGAACAGACCACCGGCCTGCGCCCCGGCCAACGCTGCTCGCACCGCACCGGCTTCGGCACCGACCCGCTCACTGAACAGGGCGGTGCGCGCGGTGCAGCTGAACACGAGCGCGCCCCTCGGTGACCCGGCAAGCTGGCCGACCGCCTCGGCGGTCGCCTGCCGGGCCGCGTCGATGAGCTCCTCGAAACTGCTCTCCATGACCTGTACGACCGCATAGTCACTGACGTAGCCGAACATGACGAGACCACCGTCCGGGGTGCAGTCCAGGATGTGGCGCACGTCGAACCGCCCGGAGGCGTTCGGCAATCCCAGGGGCCGGTCCATCACGAGACCCGCGAAGGACATGCCGGTGTCCTCACCGGTACCGCAGCCACGCATCGCGAGGTACGCCTCGCGGGCCGGCCGGCCGTCGATCTCGCGGATCACGTTGCCCTCCGCGCGCGTGACGATCATGGGCTCGCCAGTGGGCCGCCAGCCGTGCTGGACCGCCACACCGAGCGGAACGGGCGAGTTGATCCACACGGCGACCACCCCGTTGTGCAGCACGCGGCCCTCGCCGAGCTGGTACGTCCTGGCCATCCGCAACGGTTCTGCCGCCGCGCCGCCGACGATGGGCACCGTGGCGCCGGCGACCGCGTATGCCCCGCGCAGCACCTCACGCTGGTCGCCGGCGAGACCGTCGGAAAGGATCATCAGGACCGAATGCGGGTGCCGTACGCCGGCTTTCGCGCGAGCCGATTCCACCACCTGGCGGGTGACCCCGGCGATGTCATCGGCAAGCGGTTCGCCGGCGGCCACGCCGAACGACGCACCGTGGGCCGGGACGTAGACCGCGGTGCAACCGGCCGACACGTGCTCGGCCTCGGTGAACGATGCGAACGACGAGCAGCCGACCACCGTGGCATCGCCCGCCGCCGCCTCAGCCGCGGCAAGGACGATCGCGGGCTCCAGGTCGAAGGTCGGAAAGACGATGACGAGGTCACCGGCGGCCGGCACCCGGCCGCCGAGTGCCTGCAGCACCGACTCGGCGGCGGCTGTCGCCGCGTCACTCCCGCAACTGTGCCCCGACCCGATCGGAGCTGCTCGGGTAACGATTGCGCCCATTCGGAACTCCATCTTCGCGGGGGTTCTCTCCTGGAGCCCATCGGCAGGGCGGCCGCGAGTCTGAGAGATGGCCGAACCGGTGGTGACGCCCCGTGCACCCGGTTCCCGGCAACGACCTCACCTTCTACCGGGACTGTGCCTGCGTGACCGGCGCGCCGGTCAGCACCTCGGGGACGTCGCGGCGCCCGGTGAGCGGGCCGGTGGTGGTGCCGTAACCGACGCGCAGGGCCAGCTGGGGGTACCCGGTGCGGCCCAGGGAACGGCGGAGCTGGTCGCGGGCGGCGGGCACCTCGATCGGCTGCGAGATCAGCGAGGTGGCCAGGCCGGCGGCGGTGGCGGTGAGCAGCACCTTCTGCAGGGCCTGACCGGCGACGACCTGGTCGAGGCGGCGGTCGCCCGCGACGCCGAGGATGCCGATCAGCGGTTCGGGTTCGTAGTCGCGGCCGGGGGCGCGGTGCCGGTCGCTGAGGATGCGCTGGGGGAGCAGGTCCTGCGGTTCGGTGATCGGGGCGCCGGCGTGTGCGGGGATGCCGTCGGGGGCACTGCCGGCGTCGGTCCAGGCGATCATTTCGGCCTGGTACGCGGTGTCGCGGCGCAGGACGCGGTCGGCGCTGTGCGCGATCTGCGCGAAGCCGGCCAGGGCGGCCATGCCGACCAGCAGGTCGAGCCAGGCGTGTTCGCTGCGGGCCGCCTCGACCAGCCGGATCCGGGCGGTGGCCGGGACCGGGTCGGGCCAGAACGGGTTGCGGTGGCTGTGCCGGCGGGTGATGGCGGCGTGCAGGTCCTGCTCGGCGTATGTGGGCGGGCGCTCCCGGCCGGGGGTGAGCCGGGCGACCAGGTCGGGGCGGTCGCTGTCGGCGGTCAGCAGCACGTCGGCGGGGCGGCCGGCGACGGCCAGGGCCAGCCGGGCGTTGTAGGTGGCGGCGCCGCACGCGAGCCGGGCGGCCCAGCCCGCGGAATCGGCGACCCGCAGCTGGCGGGACGGGTCGGCGAGGATCTCGATGGCGCCGCCGGCCAGCCGGAACCGCCACGGCTGGCTGTTGTGCAGCGACGGTGCGCGGATGCCCGCGGCGGCGGCACGGTGCAGGTCGGTGTCGTCGTAGGTGGCCATGATCATCAGTCCTCTCGGCAGGTCACCGCCGCGGCCAGGAAACGCCGGTTTGTTTCACGATGCCGGGCCGGCGGGCCGGTGGTCAGGGCCGAAGGACCTTTTCCGGGGTTCGGTCGCCGCCGGGGAGCGGCCCGGTGGCCGGTGCCGGAGTCGGTTGCCGATGGTCAAGTGCCGAGCGGGACCCGCCAGGTCACCGTGGTCCCGGTGCCGTCCGCCCGGGGCCCCGTGCTGAACGTGCCGCCCAGGTCGTCGGCACGGTCGGCCATGTTGACCAGGCCACCGCGGGCCCGCGCCGGATCGAAGCCGATCCCGTCGTCCTCCACCCGCAGCGTGACCTCCGTGTTGCCGGCGTGCACGCTGACCCGGGCACTGCGCGCCTGCGCGTGCCGGGCGACATTCGACAGTGCCTCGCGCAGCACGGCGAGCAGCTCGGGAACGACGTCGTCGGGCACCACACTGTCGATCGGCCCGGTGGTGTCGAGCACCGGGGTGAACCCGAGGGTGCCGGCCGCCGCGGTCACCGCCTCGCGGAGCTCCGCCCGCAGCGACGGACCCACCGGGGCGCGCAGCTCGAAGATGGACGAGCGGATGTCGCGGATCGTCGCGTCCAGATCGTTGACCGCGGTGTTGATCCGGTCCGCCACCTCCGGGCGGGTGGCGTGGACGATCGCGGCCTGCAACTGCATGCCGGTGGCGAACAACCGCTGGATCACCACGTCGTGCAGGTCCCGGGCGATCCGCTCACGGTCCTCCAGGACCAGCAGCAGACCGCGTTCCTCCTGGGCGCGGGCCCGCTGCAGGGCCAGCGAGGCCTGTCCGGCGAAGCTGGCCAGCAGCACCGCGTCCTCGTCGCCGAGCGGCTGGGCGCTGGGCTGGGCGACGAGCAGCACGCCGTGCAGCATGTCGGTGCCGCTGAGCGGGGCGGCCAGCGCCGGACCGTCGGGCACCGGGACCGGCCAGTCGGCGACCGTCGGCAGGCGCGGCACGTGCCGATACGTCTCCCGACCCAGGTCGGCCAGGGCCGTGTCCTCGACCAGCAGCGACCTGCCGGTGAGAGTGGCGCAGCCCGGGTCGGCGCCGTCGGCGACCTCGACCGTGTACCGCCCGGTCACCTCGTCGTGCAGCAGGACCATCACCAGATCGGAGCCGGACAGCTCGCGGGCCCGGCGGGCGATCAGCCGCAGCGCATCGGTGCGCTGCACGTCGCCGAGCAGCACGCTGGTGATCTCCGCGGTCGCGGTGAGCCAGCGGGCCCGGCGCTGGGCGACGGCGAACAGGCGGGCGTTGTCGATCGCGACGCCCGCGGCGGCGGCCAGGGCGACGACGATCTCCTCGTCGTCCTCGCTGAACTCGGCGGCGCCCTGCTTCTCGGCGAGGTACAGGTTGCCGAAGATCTGGTCCCGGGTGCGGACCGGCACGCCGAGGAAGCTGTGCATCGGCGGGTGGTTCGGCGGGAAGCCGAACGAGTCGGGGTGCCGGGTGATGTCCGGCAGCCGCACCGGTTTCGGATCGGTGATCAGCAGGCCGAGCACGCCGCGGCCGTGCGGCAGGTCGCCGATCCGGGCGTGCGCCGCCGGGTCGATGCCGTGCGTGATGAAGTCGGCGAGCTGGGTGCGGTCGGCGCCGATCACGCCGAGTGCGCCGTACCGGGCGCCGGCCAGCGCGCATGCCGCCTCGACGATGCGTTGCAGGGTGCTGCGCAGGTCGAGGTCGCTGCCGATGCCGACGACCGCGTCGAGCAGGGCGCGCAGCCGCTCCCGGCTGGACATCACCTCGCCGACCCGGTCGAGCATCTCGTGCAGCAGCTCGTCGAGGCGGACCCGCGACAGCGGGCTCAAACCCAGCGACGGCGGTCCGTCCCCGGCAATCGGATCACCCATGCCGCACAGGCTAGCTTGGCCGCCGCGGCGCCCTCACGTGTAGAAAGAACCCATGATTCGCGTCTTCCTGCTCGACGACCATGAGGTCGTCCGGCGCGGCCTGATCGACCTGCTGCAGGCCGCCGGTGACATCGAGGTGGTCGGTGAGTCCGGTTCGGCCCACGAGGCGGCGGCCCGCATCCCGGCGCTGCGGCCCGACGTGGCGGTGCTCGACGCCCGCCTGCCCGACGGCAGCGGCATCGACGTGTGCCGGGACGTGCGCGCCGTCGACTCGACGATCAAAGGCCTGATCCTCACGTCGTACGAGGATGACGAGGCGCTGTTCGCCGCGATCATGGCCGGGGCGTCCGGCTACGTGCTCAAACAGATCCGCGGCACCGACCTGGTCGACGCGGTCCGCCGGGTGGCGCAGGGCCAGTCGCTGCTCGACCCGGCGGTCACCCAGCGGGTACTGGAGCGGATCCGGCACGGCGTGGAGCAGCCCCGCGAGCTGGCCGGCCTCACCGACCAGGAACGCAGGATCCTGGAGCTGATCGCCGAGGGCCTGACCAACCGGGACATCGCCGGCCGGATGTTCCTGGCGGAGAAGACGGTGAAGAACTACGTGTCCAGCCTGCTGGCCAAGCTGGGGCTGGAACGCCGCACCCAGGCCGCGGTGCTGGCCACCCGCCTGCTGGGCGACCACCCGCACGGCGGTTCCTAGACGATCTCGACGACCTGCTCGGTGGCCAGCCGCGGGGTGTGCGGCGGGGCGGTGTGCTCCGGATCCTGCAGGCCCAGCCGGACAGCCAGGTGCGGCACCCCGACCCCGCCGAGCATCCGGCGCAGCGCGTCCCGGGTGAACGGCACCTCCACCGGTCCGGGCGGCGCTGACCACCCTCAGCGGCACCGACGGGGACACGGTGGACGACGTCAGCGGGGGAGTAGAGCTTGCTTCAGGACAGAGCGGCGGCCCACACGGGGAAGGGATCCGGATTCTGCCGGCTCAGATCGGCCGAGTTCTGAACCTCGGTCAGCTCCGTCCAGGGGATCCTTCCCGGCTGAGCATCGGAGGCCGCAAGAAGAAGTACATCGGTGACCTCGGGCGTCAATCGGTAACGACCACCGAACGGGAGACTGTCCGCGGGCTTGGATGTCAACGAACAGCGAAGCTGCCCAGCCTGTTCGTCGTACCAGCAGTAGAAGATGCCCGGGCCGGGGCCGTGTCGCTTCGCCAGGTGCCGAACGACATGTTCCAGGGCGGCGGCAACGGCGGTGAGGTCAAAGCGGTTCGGCACACTGTAGTGCCACGTGTTCGTTCGATGTTCGGCTTCGAGGTCGTCTGCACGCAACGCGATCTCGGGATCATCCAGGTAGGACAACGTCATGACCGCCAACGGATCGCTCCCGATCGTGTCGTCCGCGGCGTGAGACATGCTCAACTCCGACCCTTGAGAGCCTCGACCGGCTGAATCACCACGCCGGCATGATCCCACACGTTACGCCAAGACCCTCCGCACCCAGCGTGCCCCCGCCGCCGTTGACGGCGCGTTGCGGGACGGGGTTCTCGTCGCTGGCCCGGGTGGGGCCGAGGCCGACCGTCGGGATCGCCGCGGATCCGGTGCCGCCGCCGGCACCGTGCCGGCGGCGGCGGCAGTGTCACGGCGTGGTGTCCGGCCGCGGCGCGTCGGTCTTCGCCGGGAGTGCCGGCGTGGGGACGGGCACCGGCGAGGTCGAGGCGGACGGTGACGGGGAAGCCGATGCGGACGGTGACGCCGACGACGGGGACGGCGCCGGGGTGGTGGCGCCGGCGTGCGGGCCGGGCAGTGGCGAGGAGGTGATCGTCGTCTCCGGGAAGTCGAAGGTCCACCCCTCGGCGAGCAGGCCCGGGATCAGTTTGCGCAGCGCCTCCACGGTCTGCTTGCGGTCGCCGCCGCCGTCGTGGACGAGCACCACCGCCCGCGGTGTCAGCTGCGCCCGGATCCGCGACACGATCGTGTCGACGCCGGGCAGCGTCCAGTCGTCCGGGTCGACGACCCAGCCCAGCGGGGTGTGCCCGGCCTTGCCGCCGGCCTTCGCCGAGGGGCCGAAGTCGCCGTACGGGGCGCGGTAGTAGGTCACCGTCGCGCCCGGGACGGCCTCGGCGATGGCCGCGTCCGTCTCGGCGATGTCCGCCCGACTCTTGGCCTCCGAGACGATGCCCAGGTCGTCGTGGTGCATCGAGTGGTTGCACAGCCGGTGGCCGTCGGCCACGATGCGGCGCACCTGCTGCGGATACCAGCCGGCGTTCTCGCCGACCATGCAGAACGTCGCCTTGACGTGGTACCGGGCGAGCAGGTCGAGGACCGCCGGGGTGTAGTCGGACGGGCCGTCGTCGAAGGTCAGCGCGAGCCGTTTGCCGGGGTGCTCGGTGTGCACGACCGGCTCGTAACCGGCCGCGGCGGCGTGCAGATCGGTGACCGAGTCGGGGCTGTGTCCGCCGTGGCCGGTCTTGCCGAAGTCGCCCGTGTCGGCGCGCCCGACGTGCGCCGGTGCCGGCAGCGGCGTGACCGGCGCGCCCTGCAGCGCCGACCGGGTGAACTCGCGCCAGAGCTGGGCCGGGATCGTGTCACCCTCGATCCGCTTGTTCTTCGCGTCGCGCAGCGGCCCCGGTTTCGCCCTGCCGAGCCACACCGCGGTGGCCAGTTCCGGCGTGTAGCCGGCCATCCAGGCGTCCTGGTTGTCGCGCGTCTCGAGGTACTGCTGGGTGCCGGTCTTGCCGGCGGCCGGACGACCCGGGGTGAAACCGTGCTCCTGCACCACCGACCGCAACACCGTGGAGACGTCGGCGGCGATCTTCGGGTCGACCGCGGCGGTACCGCCGGTCGGCTCGGTGTAGTCGAAGCCGGTCGCCCCGGTCACCGAACGCACGAAGTGGCGCTGGTGCCGGTCGCCGTTGCCGGCCAGCGTCGCGTACACGGTGGCCAGGTCGCCCGGCGTGACCGGGTAACGACCCATGGCGATGTCGCCGCGGGTGTGGCCGGGGGCCGGGTCACCCTTGACATCCACCATCGACTTGGCCCCGTGGTAAGTGTCCGGAATGCCGAGCTTCACCGCCATGTCCCGGACCCGGTCCGGGCCGATCTCCGCGGTCACCGCGTAGAACGGCGTGTTCAGCGAGTCGACCATCGCGTGCTGCAGCGTGCAGTCGGCGCACTGCAGATCGTTGTGGTTGCGCAGGGGCACGCCCCGGTCCGGGAACAACCGCGGCGAGCTGCCGTCCCAGTGGGACTGATAGGCGATGCCCCGACCCAGCGCGGCCGCCAGCACGATCGGCTTGAACGTGGACGCGGCCGGGTGCAGAGCCGCCGCGTAGTCGAAGTAGCCGCTGCCGTGCTCGCCGCCGTAGTACGCCCGTACCCCACCGGTCGCCGGATCGACCGCGACCAGGGCCGCCTGCAGGCCGGACGGCTGGCCGTGCAGTTGTGCCGCGACGGTGCCCACCGCGGCCTGCTGCGCCGCCGCGTCCAGCGTGGTGACCACCTGCAGGCCCTGGGTGTGCAGCTGCTGGGAGGTGATCTGGTGGGTGGACAACTCGCGTTCCACCTGGTCGACGACCAGACCGAGCGGGCCGCCGATCGGCGAGCCGGCCGGCTGCAGCTGCGGGTACGTCACCGCCGGGTCCACCCAGCCGTTGGCCTGGGCGCTCGCCAAGATCCAGTTCCAGCGCCGCCGGGCCGCCTTGGCGTCGTGGTCCGGGTCGTATCCCCAGGGATCCTTGATGACCGCGGCGAGCACCGCGCTCTGGGCGAAGTCGAGCCGATCCGGGGTGATCCCGAAGTAGGCGTGCGCGGCGGCGGCGATCCCGTACGCGCCCCGACCGAAGTAGATCGTGTTCAGGTACCGCTCCAGGATCTCGTCCTTGGAGTGCTCGCGTTCCAGGTTGAGGGCCAGCGCGAATTCCCGGGCCTTGCGGTTCACCGTGACGTTCTGGGTGAGGAAGGCGTTGCGGGCGTACTGCTGGGTGATCGTCGAGGCGCCCTGGTGCGCGCCGCCCGCGTCGGCCACCATGGCCCGCATCACGCCGCGCAGGGAGACGCCGACGTGGTGGTAGAAGTCGCGGTCCTCGGCGATCAGCACAGCCCGGCGCAGCTCGGGCGAGACGGCCGACAGCGCCACGTCGTTGTGGTCGGTGGCACCGACCCGGGCCAGGATGGTCCGACCGTCGCGGTAGTACAGGACGGACGCCTGTGGCTCCGGGCTCACGCCGGGCACCGGCACGGATTCGACGTACGCCTCGGCTGCGGCCGCCCCCGCGCCGACCCAGAACAACAGTACGGCGACGACGGTGGTCACCAGTCGGCGCCAGCGGACGGTTCGTTTCTCGATGGATTCCTGCTGCACACCCGCATAGACGAGGCCAAGAGCATTTCCGTGGCATGTGATCTTGTGTTACCGGACGGTCACTCACGTTTCCGGCCCGTTGACCAGCGGCTTCGGCAAGGTTGCACATGTGGGTGATGACATATGTCTCTATTGCTATCCGCTGACGCAGGTGCCCGGCCGGCGATCCGCGTGGCGCCTCCCGCAACCGGACGAGAGGCGGCGCGCCCGGGGGAGCACAGGTGGCGGGCGATGCGGTGGGGCCGAGGGTCGAGGACGCCGACTCCCGCGCCTGCCGCGGGACCGAGCCCGTTCGACGGCCCGGTCCCGCGGCGTTTCTCACCCTTTCACCACGTTGCGCTGCCGACCCAGTCCGTCGATCTCCATCTCCACCACGTCGCCGGCGTTCAGGTAGGGGAAGCGGCCGCCGAGCGCCACCCCCTGCGGAGTCCCGGTGTTGATCAGGTCGCCCGGTTCCAGGACGGTGAACTGGGACAGGTGCCAGATCAGGTGGCCGACGTCGAAGATCATGTCGGCGGTGCTGGAGTCCTGCCGCGGCTCCCGGTTCACCCAGCTGCGCAGCCGCAGCGGGAACCGCAGCTCGTCCGGGCTGACCAGCCACGGGCCGAGCGGGTTGAACGTCTCGCACGACCTGCCCTTGGACCACTGCCCGCCGGACCGCTCCAGCTGGTAATCACGTTCGGACACGTCGTTGGAGAGCACGTAGCCGGCCACGCACTGCAGCCCGGCCGCCGGGTCCGACAGATACCGCGCCTGGCGGCCGATCACGACGCCCAGCTCCACCTCCCCGTCGAGGCGCTTCGACCCGGGCGGGATCAGGATGTCGTCCTCGGCGCCGATCACCGTGTTCGGCGCCTTGGAGAAGACGATCGGCTCGGCCGGCGGCGCCGCCCCGGACTCGCCGGCATGCGCCGCGTAGTTCGGCCCGATGCAGAGGACGACGCCGGGCCGGGCGATCGGCGGGGCGATCCGGTGATGGTCGAGATCGGCCGGCGGCAGCTCGTCGGGGTCCCCGGTGAACCCGCCGGCGGCCAGGAACGCCCCGTCGATGTCCGCGGTCACCTCGGACAGGTCGCGCAGCCGCCCCCCGGCGTACAGAATCGGACGTTCCGCCCCCGGCGCTCCGGCGCGCAGATACCTCACGAGATCTCCCATCGATAGACGCGGATCGCGGTGCGGCCGGACGCAGCGCCGGAGCGGCCGCCGGGAATGCCGGTGAGCACCAGAGTGACCTCCCCGCAGGACGCCACCACCTCGCACACCGGCCGGTTCGCACCGGACATGAGCCGGTCCGACCCGGAAGATCGGGAGCGATGTCGACGTACGGGCGCATGCGCGCAGATCCGGACCGGGCAGAGCCATCGCGGCGGCGTCGGCGACCTCGGCGGCCGACCGCATCCCGACCAGCACCGACACGACGGCCGGGTGGGCGAGCGGGAACTGCAGGGCGGCGGCCCGCAGCGGCACGCCGTGCCGGTCGCAGACCGCGGCGATCGCCCGAGCCCGGGCGGCCAGCGCCGCCGGAGCCGGCCGGTAGTGGTAGGTGGGACTGCCATCGGGATCGGTCAGGATGCCGGAGTTGTAGACGCCGCCGCAGATCACCGCGACACCCCGCGCGTGGCACTCGGGCAGCAGGTCGGCGAGGCCGGACTGGTCCAGCAGCGGGTACCGGCCGGCCAGCAGCACACGGTCCAGCTGCCCGGTGCGGACGAGGTCGGTCAGCATCGCCGACTGGTTCATCCCCGCCGAAACCGCACTGATCACCCTCTGGCGGCGCAGCTCCACCAGGGCGGGCAGGGCCTCGTGCACGGCCTGCCCGAAATGGTCGTCCGGGTCGTGCAGATGCAGGATGTCCAGGCGATCCACGGCGAGTCGGTCCGGGCTGGCGCGCCACAGCGTACGTACGCCGGCATCGCTGAAATCCCAGACCTGTGCCGCGCCGGACGGCTCGGACCACAGCTCGTTCCGCGTCTCGCCGGCCGGGACCAGGCGGCGGCCCACCTTGCTGGACAGCACGAACCCCCGGCGGCCGCGCAGCGCGCGGCCCGCCCGGACCTCGGACAACCCCGCGCCGTACAGCGGCGCGGTGTCGAAGAAGCGCACCCCGGCATCCCCGGCGGCGTCGATCGCGGCGATCGCCCCGGCGTCCCCGACCGGCCGGAACAGCCCGGCGATCGGGGCCAGGCCCATGCCGAGGCGGGTCACGGTGAGATCGGTGCGGCCGAGCGGCACCCTGGTGAACGGATCCATCCCGTAAGATCCTGATGCCTTTCGATATGCTAAGCAACTTTCGAGTGCGCGCGCCGCGTGCCCGGAATCAGCATCGGCACCCGGGCGGCATACTCCGCATAGGTGTCGCCCAGCTGCCGCCGCAGGTCACGCTCCTCGAAACGGATACCGATCGCGATGTAGCCGGTCGAGGCCACCGCGAAGAACAGGTGCCCGACGGTCATCGTCGGCGTCGCCCAGAAAGCGATGATCATGCCGAGCATCATGGGGTGGCGGACCCGCTTGTAGAGCCAGCGCTCCCGGAAGGCCGGCGCCTGATACGCGTCCCGCCGGACGGCCTGCTTCAACCCGAACATGTCGAAGTGGTCGATCATGTAGGTCGCCGCGACGGCGAGCGCCCAGCCCGCCGCGTACAGCACCCAGAGCAGCGGGCTGCCCCGCCAGACGACCGCGGGAACCGGCTCCCACCAGGCGAACAGGGCTACCAGGACCAGGCTGGCGGCGAGCACGAAGGTGCTCCGCTCGACGGCGGCCGGCAGGTGACGTTTGAACCGGGGGCGGGCCATGATCGTGTGCTGGACGGCGAACGCGAGCAGCAGCAGGGCGTCGACGGTCAGGGCGGTGGCGGGGGAGTGGGTGGCCGGGCCGTCCACCGGGCCGGTCAGGAAGACGACCGCCCACCCGATGCTGAACAGGAACGTCACATAGGCCAGAACGGCATAGCCGAGAATCACCATCGACCCATCGTCGCGGCGCCGGGGCCGGTGGACAGGCCGGAAAATACCGCAGCCGGCGAGCCGGGCCGCCGCCGTGGGCCCGCTCGGCCGGGGCGGATCCCGGCGGTCATCGCCACACCGCAGCCGAGCGGATCGGTCGCCGATGAACCACAGATACAGGTGCAGCCCGCGTTCGACGAGCCGGCACAGCTCGATGGCCTGAGTGACCCAGTCACCGTCCGGTGCCTTCGAGTGAGCGCCGTTGAGTGTCGGCTCTTCGGGTGCACCAGGTCGCTCGTGTCGAGTGAGTCCACCCGCCGGAGGTTGCAACGTCCCGGCTCGGTGGAGTGCGCATGTGATCGGTGAGCGTGAGCGTCGTGGATGGGCCCGCCGAATGCTTGGGTGGCCTCGGGAATGCGTAGCAATCGAAGGAGTCGCGATCTTTCCAGTGCGTCACGATGGTCACGGCGACACTGGCCTGGGCCGTGCGGTGCGGCTGCCTAGCGTCACCGCGCCCAGCACGGCGACGACGATGCTCAGCGTGCGAGCCATGACCCGCGTCGGCGCTGTCGTGGTGGGGCGTCGGTTCATGAGATCTCCGAGGTGGTGAAGGTCCGAGCCAGGCCGGCCGTTATGGTGTCTAGTGGTGGTTGCCGGGCTGGTTGTCGCGCCGCTTGCCGCTCGCCGCGCATGCGGCAAGCTCAGCTGACCAGTACGACCTGCAGCAGACGGGGACCGTGAACGCCTTCCACGCGGCGTAGTTCGATGTCGCTGGTAGCGGAGGGCCCGGAAATCCAGGTGAGTGGACGGCTGTGGTCCAGCCGGGCAAAGGTGTCAGGCACGTCCGCGACTACTTGCCGGGCATCGACTACGCAGATGTGCCGATCCGGAAGCAGGGTCAGCACCCGGCGCCCTTGGCGGGGGCCGGCGTCAAGGATGATCGTGCCGGTCTCGGCCACCGCGAGCGCGCAACCGGTGACCACAGCACCCACCTGGTCCAGCACCGCGTTGCTCAGGTGGCCCCGGTCCACGACGGCACGTGCCTGCCAGGCCGCGGTCCAGCGTGAAGGCAGATCCGCGGGCACGGCGATGTCGTCCGCTACGCCCGTGACGAGTTCGGTCAGCATGTCAGGCAGCAGGTGCCACGTGGTGGTGACCACCTGCGCCCGGTAGTCGAGCAACCGTTCGCAAAGCAGAGCGAGAGCGTCCGGCGGTTGTGTCGGAGTCGGCAGCGGGAGAGCTTGCGGCACCGCCGGCGAGTCTGACAAGGCTCGCCGGAGGCGGGACAGGATTTCGTCACGTGCGTGGGTCATTGCGTCTCCACCAATCCCGGAAGGATTCGGCTGCGGGCAGCGGGGCGTCGCGATAGCGCGTCCAGGGCGACAGTGGTGCCGGTAGCCGGCGTACCGTGCGTCGGCCGAGTATCCGCACCAGCGGAGCGGCGCCGGCGCGAGCGGCCCGTAAGGCTCGTTCGTACCGGCGGCGATCGCTCATGGTCCAGGTCAATGCCCGCATCACGGCGCCTTCGGGTGCCGCCGGTGAGGCGAGCACCGCTTGTTGCCTCAGGTGTACCAGCACGCGGGGAATATCTATTTTCACCGGGCAGACGTCGTAGCACGCGCCGCACAGCGTCGAGGCGAACGGCAGCGACGGGTTCGCGGCGACTCCGGTCAGCTGTGGCGTGAGGACCGCACCGATCGGCCCCGGGTAGACGCTGCCGTACGCGTGACCGCCCGTGCGTTCGTAGACGGGGCAGACGTTCAGGCACGCCGAGCACCGGATACAGTGCAGCGCCTGGCGTCCGACCGGGTCGGCCAGGGTTGCTGAGCGGCCGTTGTCGAGCAGGACGATGTGAAGCTGTTGCGGACCGTCGTCCGGAGTCACGCCGGTCCACGTCGAGGTGTAGGGGTTCATGCGTTCACCGGTCGACGAGCGAGGTAGAAGGCGCAGGAATATCGACAGGTCGGTGAAGCGCGGAATGATTTTCTCAATCCCTACCACGCTGATCAAGGTGCGCGGCAGGGTGAGGCACATCCGGCCGTTGCCCTCACTTTCCACCACGACCAGGGTGCCGGACTCGGCGATGGCGAAGTTGGCGCCCGAGACCGCCACCTGGGCGGAGAGAAAACGCGCGCGCAGGTGTGCGCGTGCGGCCGCCGCCAACGCATGCGGATCGTCGCTGAGATCAGCGGGCGCGTCCGGCATCCGATCGCGGAACAGGTCGCGGATCTGCTTGCGGTTGTAATGGATCGCGGGTACGAGAATGTGTGAAGGAACGTCGTCGGCGAGCTGGACGATGAGCTCCGCCAGGTCGGTCTCGACCACGTCGACGCCCGAGCGGGCGAGCGTGTGATTCAGCGCGATTTCTTGAGTCGCCATCGATTTGACCTTGACGACCTCGCTGGCTCCTGCGGCGGCCACCAGCCTGGCAACGATGGCGCCGGCCTCTACCGCGTCACGTGCCCAGTGCACCTGGGCGCCGGCTGCTGTCGCGGCCGCCTCGAATCGTTCCAGCAGTTCTGGCAGCCGGGCCATGGTCTCGGCTTTGATGGCCGCTGCGGCGTCGCGCAGCTGTTCCCAGCCGGCGATCTCACCGACTGCCTCGTCGCGGCGACGGCGGATGGTGCTGGTCGCTCGGCGCAGGTTGGCCCGCAGCTGTTCGTCGGCGAGTGCCCGCGCCGCGGCGGTGGGAAAGGGGACGCCTCGGGCCGTTCCCGGTATGCCGAGGCCGCTCACTGCCCGGCCGCCAGGATCTCGGCATAGTGGATCGTCTGGAGACCGCTGCGGCGCCGGCTGAGGCCGCCGCCGATGTGGGCCAGGCAGGAATTGTCGGCAGCGGCCAGATAGTGAGCGCCCGTGGTTTCCGCGGCAGCACATTTGTCGGCGAGCATCGCACCCGAAACCGCGGCGTTCTTCAGCGAGAACGTGCCCCCGAAGCCACAGCACTGCGTCGCTTCCGGTATTTCGCAGAGCTCGAGGCCTCGCACGCGGCGCAACAAGCGCAGCGGGCGGTCGCCGAGCCGGAGCATACGCAGCCCGTGACACGTCGGGTGGTAGGAGACGCGATGCGCGAACCTGCCACCGACATCTTCCACGCCCAGCACGTCGAGCAACAGCTCGGAAAGCTCGAAGGTACGCGCGGCCACCGAGGCGGCTCGGGCGTCGAGCCTGCCGTAATGCTCGCGCACCATGGCGGCACACGATCCTGAGGGGGTCACCACCGCGTCGTACTCCTCGAAAGTCGATACATAGTCGTGCACGAGCGGCATGACCAGATCGGGATAGCCGGAGTTGAGTTGCATCTGCCCGCAGCAGGTCTGGGCCATGGGAAACTCGACAGCGTGACCGAGCCGGCGCAGCACGCGGACGACTGCTTGCCCGGTCTGTGGTCGCAGCAGTTCGTTGACGCAGGTGATGAAGAGCGCTATTCGCACGGCTCGGTCCTTCGGCTGAGTGACCAGGAGGCGTGACGGACCGTGTTGCGCAGCCGGCCGATTCCGTCGACCGACACCTCGACCACGTCGCCCTCGCGCAGCGACCGCTTCGGGTTCATGAACTCCCCGCAGCCCCACGGCGTGCCGGTGAGGATGACATCGCCGGGATCGAGGGTGAAGCTTCGCGAGCAGAAGGCGACCAACTCGGCCACGGAGAAGATCATCTCCTCGGTGCTGGAGTCCTGGACAATCTCGCCGTTGACGATCGTCCGTAGCGAGAGCCTCTGCGGATCGGGAATCTCGTCCGCGGTCACGAAGACCGGGCCGAGCGGGCAGAAGGTGTCGAGGCTTTTGCCGCGCACCCACTGACCATCGCGGAACTGCAGGTCCCGAGCGGAGATGTCGTTGGCGACCAGGTATCCGGCGACGTGGGAGAGTGCCTGGGTAACGTCGACGTTGCGCGCGCGGCGGCCGATCACCGCGGCCAGCTCGACCTCCCAGTCGACGCGCTCGGTCAGCGCCGGGTCCACGACGATGTCATCCGTGGGGCCCACCACGCTGGACACGAACTTGGTGAAGATGAGCGGCTCAACGGGCTTGTCGAGGCCGGTCTCGCGGATGTGGTCGAGATAGTTGAGGCCGATTGCGACGATCTTGCCGGGTCGTAACGGGGCGCGAAGACTGCCGGTCACCGGTGGTGAACCGAGTACCGGATCGGTCAGATCGGCATCCGCGGTCAACATTGCTCGCAGGTCGTTGCCGGCCATCGGCAGGTAGGCGCCGTCGCATTCGGCGGCGAGCCGAGGCCCGGAGGCGGTGTCCAGCAGCGCGATGCGCATGGAACTCCTTCTCGGATGGCGGTCAGGCGGAGGGGGCGAGAAGCCGCAGAAGGTTCTCGGCGGCTTGTCGTTGCAACGTCGGCAGCGCGTCGGTCGAGCACCAGGCCGCGTGCGGGGTGATGAGAACTCGTTCCAGTGAGGTCAACTCGTGGTGAGCCGGCAGCGGCTCGGTCTCGTAGACGTCGAGGCCCGCGCCGGCGATGCGTTCGCCGCGAAGAGCGTCGATCAGCGCCGCGGTATCAACGAGAGCACCGCGGGCGGTATTGACCAGAACCGCGTGCGACTTCAACCGGCTCAGGAATGCCGCGTCGACCAGGTGCCGGGTCTCCGCGTTGAGCGGAGCGTGCAAGCTGATCAGGTCAGCGTCGGCGAGTTCGTCCAGGCCGACCAGCTCGATGACACCCGGCGTTGCTGTGGCGTACGGGTCGTAGGCCACGACTCGTGTACCCAAGGCGGTGAAGGGACGCGCGGTCAGTTGCGCGATGCGCCCGGCGCCGAGCAGGCCGAGAGTGGCGGACGAGAGCGGCTTGACGCCGGCCATGACCGGCACCGGCTCCCATCGCCCGGCCCGGACGCTGCGGTCCAGCGCGGGAAGGCGCCGCCAGAGCGCGAGTAGTAAGGCCGCCGCGTGGGAGGCGACCTCCTCGGTGCAGTAGTGCGGCACGTTGGCCACCTCGATGCCGCGAGTCCGGGCGGCGTCGAGGTCGATCATGTCCAGTCCGATGCCGTACCGGCTGATCGCCCTGAGGTGGGGAAGCGCTTCGAGGACGCGGGCGGTGATGGGCGCCCATTGCACGAGCAGAGCGTCAGCGTCGCCGGCCGCGTCGATGACATCATCCTCGCTCTTGCACCGAGCGACCGTCACCCGCGCGTCGAGACCTGAGATCAGGAGCTCTTCCTCGATGTCCGTATCTCCCAGGTCACAGTCCGTGATCACAATGTGTGGTCCGTCAGCCATGGCAGTCCTCGAATTGATGTGATGTATCGAGCCCATACGGTAGGGCTCGCGCGAGCTAACCGGCAACACCCTTGACATACATCTTATGAACTGCGAGCGTCACCGCCATCACATCGGCGACGGCATGAGGTGGAGGACGATCCGGTGGAAGCAGCCTTGGCCTGCCGGGGCCTGTCGAAGTCGTACGGTGGCGCCCGGGCGCTGACCGATGTCACGTTCGTCGTCGAGCCCGGTGAGATCCACGTCCTTCTAGGCGAGAACGGCGCTGGCAAGAGCACTCTTGTCAAGATCGCGGCGGGCGTCGTGGCGTCGGACACCGGCACGGTCGACGTCGGGGGAGTGTCACTTCCTCCCGGTAACGTGCAGGCTGCCCAGGCAGCCGGCGTCAACATCATCCACCAGGAGCCACGGTTGTTCGGCGACCTCGACGTGGTGGGCAACATCTACTTGGACCGTCCGCCGCGCCGTTGGGGAACCATCGACTGGGCCGCCGCGATCCGGGAGACTCAGAAGCTGCTGGACCGGGTCGGCTGCCGGGTGTCCCCCCGGGCCAAGGTCCGTGATCTATCCGTTGCCGACCAACAGATGGTCGACATCGCGGCGGCACTGCGCCGAGATCCCAAAGTGCTGATCGTCGATGAGCCCACCGCATCGCTGACTCCTGCGGAGGTGGCCCGGCTCTTCAGCAATCTGCGGGGACTGCGCGACCGGGGTGTAGCGATCGTGTTCATCGGTCATCGCCTCGAAGAGATCATGGAGATCGCTGACCGGATCACCGTGCTGCGCGACGGCGAGTTGGTCACCGTGGTCCGGGCTGCCGAGACGGATGCCGACGCCCTGGTGCGGGCGATGGCCGGGCGGGCCGTCGAGGAGGCAGCGGCGCCCGCCGCAAGGCCCACCGGCGACGTACTGCTGCGGGTGCGAGATCTTGCGAGCGCCGGGGCATTCCGGGAGGTCAGCTTCGACGTGCGCGCGGGGGAGGTCGTGGGACTGGCCGGACTGGTCGGCGCGGGCCGTACAGAGATCGCTGAGGCCATCTTCGGAGTTCGGTCGCGCGAAGGCGGCACAGTGGAGGTGGGCACTTCGCGGTCACGGCCGCGCAACGCCGCTCAGGCGGTTCGCGCCGGACTGGTCTACGTGCCGGAGGACCGTGCACGCCATGGTCTCGCCGTGCGCTGCAGCATCCGGGAGAACGCCACGGTGGGGCTCTTGTCGTCGCTGGCTCGTCACGGCGTCCGGCGTGGGCGCCGGGAGCGGGAAACCGCGGCGGGGGCGATCCGGCAGTACGCAGTTCGCGCGGCGTCAACCGAGCAACCCGTGAGTTCGCTCTCCGGCGGCAACCAGCAGAAGATCGCGGTGGCGAAGTGGTTGCTCACCGGGCCGCAGGTGGTGATCGTCGATGAGCCGACCCGGGGCGTCGACGTCGGCGCGAAGGCCGCCATCCACCGTATTGTGCTCGACCTCGCCGACCGGGGAATCGCCATCGTGGTGATCTCGAGCGAGACCAAGGAACTGCGTCTGCTGGCCGACCGCATCCTGGTGGTCCGGGAGGGCCGACTAGCCGGCGAACTGGGCCGCGCCGACGCGACCGATGAACGCATCGTCGCACTGGCCACTCGCAACGTGGACGTGGCGGGTGCGAGCACATGAAATTCTCCATGCCACGTGGGCGCGGCCTCTATCTCTTCCGTGATCTCGGTATCGGCGTTTTCGTCCTGGCGTTGACGGCTGTGTTCGGTGGTCTGCAGGGACGCTTTCTGTCTCCGACGAATGTCAACCAGATTCTGCTGGACATCGGCATCATCACGATTGTGGCGGTCGGCCAGATGCTCGTCATCGTCACCCGCAACATCGATCTCTCCGTGGGGTCCATCGTCGGACTGAGCGCAATGGCGATGGCGATGCTGGTCCGCGACCATCCCGGCGTCTCCGTGCCGATGGCGGTTCTGGTAGCCGTCCTCGTCGGCGCCGCCGCTGGTCTGTGCAACGGGCTGGTGGTAAGCGTCGGCAGAGTGCCGGCGATCATCGCCACCCTGGGTACCCTCGCCGCCTTCCGCGGCGTGATCTTTCTGATCTCCGGTGGCCGTCAGGTCAACGACTGGGATCTGCCTCGCGGCGTGGTGAGCCTGGCTTCAGGAGCGCACACCGCCGTGCCGTGGCTGCTGGTATCGGCGGCGGCCACACTGGTGTTCGGTATCTTCCTCACCCGGTACACGCTGACCGGACGCAGGTTCTACGCCGTCGGTTCGTCTCCCGAGGCCGCCGTCGCGCGGGGCCTTCCGGTCAAACGGCTGACCGTCGGCGTTTTCGTGATCTCCGGCGCACTCGCCGGGCTCGGCGGCGCCATGTACGTCGCCCGATTCGCCAGCATCAATCCCGCCGACGCGGGCCTGCACATGGAGTTCGCAGTGATCAGCGCGGTGGTCATCGGCGGTACGAACATCTTCGGCGGCAGCGGCAGCATCCTGGGCAGCCTGCTCGGTTGCCTGCTGATCGGCATCCTCGGCAACGGTCTCACCGTCGTGGGGGTGTCGCCGTTCTGGCAGAGCGCCGCGCAGGGGGCCATCATCCTCGCCGCCGTCATCTTCGACGCGCGCATCCGCATGAACTACGAGAAGCGGCGGCGCCTGTCAGGAAGGGCACTGGCATGACCAGCGAAACGATCTCCCCGTCGGTAACGGCCGATGCCGGCGAGCCGCTGACGGCATCTACGGAGACGTGGCGGCAGCGCCTGCTGCACGCTCCGGAGTCGACTGCCGCCGCATTGCTGGTCGCCGCATTGCTGGTCGGAGTCCTCATGTCAGCCGATTTCTGGGATCCCGCGGCACTACTGACCAACACGAGCTCTTACGTCGAGATGGGCCTCGTCGCGCTGCCGATGACGCTCATCGTGATCAACGGTGACATCGACCTGTCGGTCGCTTCGATGGTGACGCTCAGCGCCGCGACACTGGCAAAGACATATCAAGCCGGAGTGCCGACCTGGCTGGCATGTGTGCTGGCGGTCCTCGCCGGCGCGCTGCTCGGTGCCGTGAACGGGGTGATCATCACCTACTTCGGACTGCCCAGTCTGGTGGTGACACTCGGCACGTTGGCGCTGTACCAGGGCATGGCCGAGGTCGTTCTCACCGACAAGTCCATCGGCGACTTTCCCGAAGCGTTCGTGGGTTTTGACCAGTACGGCGTTTTCGGCACCATGCCGGACTTACCGATGCCGGTGCTCGTGCTGCTGGTCGCGGCCGCCGCCTTCTGGTTCCTGCTGCATCGCACGGTATACGGGCGACTCTGCTACCTGATCGGTAGCAATGCCGAGGCAGCAAGGTACTCGGGAATCCGCACGGCGATGGTCCGCACGGTGGCATTCACGCTGTCGGGAACCGTCTGCGGCCTGGCCGCCATTTTGCTCACCTCGCGCCTGGGGTCCGCCCAGTCGAATTTCGCCACCGGCATGGAATTGCTGGTCATCACCGTTGTGGTTCTGGGAGGCACGGACATCTTCGGTGGCCGGGGTTCGATGCTCGCCACATTGCTGGCGTTCTTCGCGATCGTCGTCGTTCGTCAGGCCATGACCGTCGCCTCGGTCAACGGCGAGATGCAGAACGCCGTCATCGGCCTTCTGCTCATCGGATCGATCCTCGTACCGACGATGACGGCCTCCCTCGCTGCGCGCCTGCGCCACCACACACGACGGCGACCGTCGTCGGTGGGCCGTCGCCGATCGTAGGGCACGACGGCGTCCGCACCTGGACCCGTCGCGACGAATTCCGTACGGAGCTGCAACTCCATAGGAGGAACTGTTGTCCATTCGCACGATACCCCGATTCTTACTGACAGCGCTGGCCGTAACGACGATGGTGTCGGCAACCGCCTGTCAGAAGTCGCCTTCCGCCAAGAGCGGATCGACGACGTCAAGCGGACCGGTCAAAGTCGTCTACATACCGAAGAACCTCGGCAACCCGTACTTCGACGCGATTGTCGCCGGCTTCAAGGAGACGTCCCAGACGCTCGGTTACCAGTTCGAGGAAGCCGGTCCCGCCAGCCCCGATCCGACAGCGCAAATCCCGTTCATCGACGCGGCGATCCAGAAGAAGGTCAGCGCGATCGCCATCTCGCCCAACGACGACGAAGCGCTACTGCCCAGCTTGGAGAAGGCGAAGGCGGCCGGTGTCAAGGTCATCACCATCAACTCCGACATGAAGGCCACGGACGGGCGCGATGCCGCGATCATGCCCACCGACTTCTCGCCGATGGGCAAGTTCCTGCTCGACCTCGCCGCCCAGCAGATGAACTACACGGGCAAGTTCGCCATCCTGTCCGCAACCTCCACCGCACCGGACCAGAACGCCTGGATCGAGGGTCTCAAGAAGGAGCTGAAGAACGATCCGCAGTACGCCAAGATGCAGCTGGTCGACACCGTCTACGGCGACGACCAGGTCGACAAGAGCACTACGCAGGCACGGGCGCTGCTGACCAAACACCCTGACCTGGCGGCGATCATCTCGCCGACTGCCGTGGGCCTGCCAGCGGCGGCCAAAGTGATCAGCGAGTCGCCGCAGAAGGGCACGCTCGTGCTGACCGGTCTGGGCCTGCCGAGTTCGATGAAGGCGTACATCCAGGACGGGACGGTCAAGAAGTTCGGTCTATGGGATCCCAAGCGGGAAGGCGTCATCGCCGGCTACCTGCTCGCCGGCATGGCGAGGGGCACGATAACCGCCCAGCCGGGCGCCACGTTCAGCGCCGGCAGCCTGGGGACGATGAGCATCACGCCGGCGGGTCAGGTCATCTCGGGTCCGCTGGTGACCTTCGACGGTTCCAACATCAGCCAGTTCAACTTCTGACGGGGGCGTGCGGTGGTCCGGCGAAAACGTAGCGAAGTCCTTGTCGATGACTACCTGCGCAGGATTGCCGCACGGGAACTGGTGGAGGGAGACACCCTTCCGACAGAGTCGGAGTTGTGCCGGTTGTACGGGGTGGGGCGCAGTGCCGTCCGTGAGGCGCTGCAGGCGCTGGCGGCCAAGGGCTTCGTGAAGGTACGGCAGGGAAGTGGCTGCACGGTCGCGCCGCGCGTCGAGTGGAACCAGCTGGACCCTGCGTACCTTCGCGTCAGCCACAACGGCGACCTGCTGAGTCACCTCGTGGAAGCGCGCGAGATCCTCGAGCCGGCGATCGCGGCGATCGCCGCGTACCGGGCCTCACCGGTGCACGTGCAGCGGTTGCGGGAACTGGCCGAGGAACTCGAACAAGTGGGCGGCGCAGACCCCGGCAGGCACGCCGCGGTGGACATGGCTTTCCACGAGGCGCTTGCCAGAGCCACCGGCAACCCGGTTCTCGTGTCGATCCACGCCTCGATCGCCGGCCTCGGACGGCGATCGAGAGTCGCCACGGCGGCGGTGCCCGGGGCCGTGGAACGCGCCGTGTTCTGGCATCGGCACGTCGTGGACGCCGTGGCCGGCGGTGACCCGGACGCCGTCCGCGACGCGATGAGGATGCATATGCGACAGGTTCGCACCGAGATCCACCGAGTCGGCGCTGCCATGCCGGACCAGGTGCCCAGCTCGGGGAAGGTGAAGGGAGCGCAATGTCCACCTACGAGGTGATCACGCTTGCCGTCGGTCACAGCCAGATACCTGGTCCGGAGCTGTTCTGGATGCGTGACTGGGAGCAATGGCATCCGCTGACGTTCCAAACTGTGCTGATCCGCGGGAACGGCGTGACCGCACTGGTCAACACCGGCCCGGCCCGCGACCTCGAGCCGATGAACCGGGGATGGGCGGCGTTTCTGGGCGAGCGGGCGGCGATGCGCCGGGAGGAGGGCGAGTTTGTTCTTGATCAGCTCGCTCGGGTCTGCGTGTCATCGGAGGAGGTGACCCACGTCATCCTCACGCCCTTGCAGCTGTACTCCGTGAGCAATGTCCTCGCCTTCGACAACGCGGTCATCTGCATCAGCGAACGGGGCTGGCGTCACTTCCACACAACGCACCGGCACCCGCACGACGACCGGAGCACCTCGCTGCCGGACGAAATCCTCGTTCCGTTGGTCACAACGGCCTGGCCCCGGGTTCGGCTGCTGGCCGACGAGGACGAGGTCGCGCCAGGGATCCGTACCTGGTGGGCCGGGGCGCATCATCGCGCGTCGGTGGTCGTGGAGGTGGACACCGAGAGTGGTGTGGTGGCGATCTCCGACGCGTACTTCCATCTGGAGAACGTGGAACAGGACCATCCGATCGGAATCACCGAGAACATCTACGAGGCGCTCGCCGTCCACGAGCGTGTGCGGCGTACGGCTGCCATCGTGCTTCCGTTGTACGACCCCAAGAACTTTGCACGCTTCCCGGATGGACGGGTGGCATGAAAGCGCTGATCTTCCAGGGCCCGATGCGCATGGTCGTGGAGGACGTACCGGAGCCGGTGGCTGCCGCAGGCGAGTTGTTGCTGCGAGTGGACGCAGTCGGCATCTGCGGCTCGGACGTGCACGGTTACGCGGGCGAGACAGGCCGGCGCACCGCCGGCATGGTGATGGGACACGAGATCTCGGCGACCGTGCTCGAGCTCGGAGACGGCGTGACAGGGTGGTCCTCGGGCGATTGCGTTGCGGTGAACCCGGTGATCGGCTGTCGTCAGTGCATCCGATGCCATGCCGGCAATACGAACCTCTGCCCCTATCGTCGTGTCATCGGCGTCGACTCTCACTACCGGGGCGGTTACGCCGAGCAGATCGTCGTGCCGGCCGCCAACGCCGTTCCCCTGGAAGCGGGTCTCTGGCAGGGCGCTCTGATCGAGCCGCTCGCCGTCGGGCTGCAGGCAGTGCGTCAGGCAGGGGTGTGCAGAGACACTGAGGTGGCTGTTCTCGGCGCCGGAATGATCGGCCTCGCCGCGACGTGGGCCGCCTGGCGTGACGGCGCCCGCGACGTCTTCACGGGAGACCTCGACGCTACCAAAGTACGCCGTGCCGAGCGGCTCGGCGCGGTCGGGTTGTCCCTCAGCGCCACCACCCTGCGAGAAGCGTTGGAGGCTCGCGGGGTCACCGAAATCGCCCGAGTGGTCGATGCCATCGGCATCTCAGCGACGATCGACTCCGCGCTGGACATGGTGACCCCAGGGGGCACGGTGTGCATCGTGGGGATGGGCTCCCCGCAGGTGCAGTTGCCGGCGTATGCCCTCACCACCGCGGAGCGCCGGATCGTGGGATCGTTCTGCTACAGCGAGGCACATTTCCGCGAAGCCGCTGAGGCGTTGCTCGATGGCACCGTGCCGGTCGACCTGTTCATCGATCGGGAGATCGGTCTGGACGAGGCGCCGGAAGCGTTCCGGCAACTGGCATCCGGTGAGCGGGCCACCGTCAAGACGGTGATTCGGCCGACCGGCCGTCAAGCCTGCTGAAGGGGAGACGGCACAACCTTCGACCTCAGAGAAATTGGTATTATGTTCCGCGTACTGGCGCCAAGTCGGTACGCGGAGCTACCGGCAGGAGTCCGACGTGGCCAAGGTCAATCTTGCCGACATCGTGGTGGACGACCACCTGCGTCGCATTGCGGTCGGAGAGTTGCGGCCGGGGGATCGCCTGCCTACCGAGCCAGAGATGTGCGACGCCTACGGGATGAGCCGCAGCGCGGTCCGGGAAGCCATGCACAAGCTCGCGGGCAAGGGATTCGTCACGGTGCGCCAGGGCAGCGGCACGACGATCGGACCGCGCGAACAATGGAATGAGCTCGATCCCGACTTCGTGCGCTGCGGCAGCGACACCGACATGCTGCGCGAACTGGTCGAGGTGCACCTCATTGAGGCTCGACAGGCGCTGGAGCCGGTGACGGCGAGCCTGGCGGCTATCCGCGCCTCCGAAGACCAGCGCCGGGAGTTGCGCGCGCTGCTAGTTGAGCAGGAGTGGCTCGGCGACCGGGATGCCGATGCTCAGGCCGAGGCGGACATCCGGTTCCACAGCGCGCTGGCGCGCGCCACACACAACCCGTTGATCATCGCTATGCACGCCTCACTGGTCACGCTGGGCCGTCGTTCTCGCACTCTTGCGGCTCAGACGCCTGGCGGTGTCGACCGGGCGATCGCCTGGCACACGCATCTTGTCGAGGCGGTTGAGGCGCGCGACGCGCTGGCGGCTACCGATGCCATGCGGATGCACCTGCGCCAGGTGCGCGGTGACCTGCAAGCCGGCGGCCCGGTGGACGCGCAGGGAGCGGCTTCCGGCTTCCACCCGCAAGTCTCATCCTGTTCCTGAAACGGCGTCGGGATGCCAACCCCATGATTGACATTCATATGATGAATGTGATCAGCTTCGACAGTGAACGTTGTTCAGCGCTATCCCGAGATGCGCGACCAGGTCGCCGTGGTCACCGGAGCGGCATCCGGCATCGGCGCCGCCATCGCTCAGGACTTCGCCGCGCAGGGATGCCGGGTCGCCCTGCTCGACATCAATGAGACGCAACTGCACCGGACCGCGGCCGACATCGCCGCCGGAGCGCCGGGCACAGTCCGTCCGATTACGGTGGACATCGCCGACTCCACGGCCGTGAAGGAGTCACTCGCCGAGCTGGTTGCGGGATGGGGCGGGATTTCTTACCTCGCCAGCTGCGCGGTGAGCTTCGTGGCCGCCGGGGTCGACGCCACTCAGGAGCAGTGGGACCGCGTCCTGCAGGTGAATGTCCGGGGGACAGCGATGGTCCTCGCTGCATGTGTGCCATACATGCTGCCCGGCTCCGCCGCGGTGAACACGGCCAGCATCTCCGCACATGTTGCGCAGCCGGACCGGTGGACATACAACGCGACCAAAGGTGCCATCGTATCGATGACCCGGTGCCAGGCTCTGGATCTCGCGCCGCGGGGGATCCGGGTGAACGTGGTGAGCCCGGGCTGGATCTGGACGCCGGAGGTCTTGCGGGCGGCCCAGGACGACCGGGAGGCCTGGGAGCCGGTATGGGGTCCTTACCACATCCTGCGCCGCCTGGGAGAACCACATGAGGTGGCTCGGGCGGTGCTCTTCCTCTGTAGTGACGACGCCTCGTTCATCACCGGAACAGAGCTGATGGTGGACGGGGGCTACTCGGCCCTGTCAGCCGAAGGGCTCGGCCAGACCTCGCAGTTCGCCGGCACCGCTTGATTCTCGGACACCGGATGGCCTGGTCAGCCGAAGCGACGAATGCGCCGTCATGGAGTCGTAAAGTCGGGGTGATCGCGGTTCGTACGGGAGGCTGGCATGCTCGGTGTCTTGCGACGCCTCCGACTGCGTAGCCGGCTGTTTCTGGCCTTCGGGCTGTTCTGCCTGCTGGTGGCAGTGATGACCTCGGTGGGGGTCGTGGAGTCGCGGCGGCAGACACACGTAGCCGACGAGGTGGGGCGACTGCAGGTGCTGACCCGTGACGTCATGCAGCTGAAGTTCTTGAACGCCGACGCCAGCGCCTGGCAGCTGGGTTTCGGCTGGGATTCCTCGCTGATCGGCGGAAAAGCCGCCGCCGACCCTGAGTCGAGCAACCGTAAAGGCACGCTGGAGGCGTACGAGCTGGTGAAGCGGCAAATCGCCAAGATCGAGGGTGCTGATCTAGCTGCCGGCGAGCGGGATTCTTTGAACGCGGTCAAGAAACATTTTGCCGACTTCCTCAGTTTCGATAATCAGATCGTCGCCATCATGCGCACCGGCGGCCGGAGCGCGCCGCAGCGGACGGCGGACCTGATGAACGGGCCCGCCTACGAAACGTTTCAGGCGGTGGGCGAGAACATCGACAAGCTGGCCGACTCAGTCATCGCCCGCAGCGACGCTGCGCAGCGTGAGACACAGGCGGCGGCCCAGCGCCTGCGGACGGCCTTGTTGATCGGGTGCGGGCTGGCGCTGGTGCTGACCGTGCTGCTCGGCCTGCTGCTCACGGCAAGCATTGTCCAGCCGGCCGCCAGAGTGGCCAGAGCCTTGCGTGTTCTCGCCGGACGCGACGTCACGCCACGCTTGCCAACCGACGGCCGCGACGAGCTGACCGACATGGCGCAGGCATTCAACGAGGCCGGCGACGCGATGCGGCAAATCCTCTCGGGAGTCGGCGAGCGGGCGTCCTCGCTGGCCGCCGCGTCCCGGGGACTCGCCGACGTCGCCCAGCGCATGGACACGCAGGCGTTCGACACCAGTTCCCAGGCCACGGTCGTGGCCGGTGCTGCCGACGAAGTGTCCGGCAACGTGCAGACCATGGCCGGCGCGGCTCAGGAGATGGTGTCGGCCATTTCAGAAATCTCCCGGAGCACCACCTCTGCCGCGGGCGTCGCTGCGGAAGCGGTCACGTCCGCGCAGCAAACCGCAGAGTCGGTTGCCCAACTGGTCACCGCCAGTGCGGAGATCGGCGCGATCGTCGCGACGATCACTTCGGTCGCCGAACAGACGAATCTGCTCGCCCTCAACGCGACCATCGAGTCCGCACGAGCCGGCGACGCCGGTAAGGGATTCGCTGTGGTGGCCAGCGAGGTGAAGGATCTCGCGCAGGAAACCGCACGGGCTTCCGATGACATCATCGCAAAAATCAATGCCATTCAACGAACCACGGAACATGCCACAGCGGCGATCGGCCGCATCACTGACGTCGTGATGCAGATTGCGGAGCTGCAGGAGAATATCGCCGCGGCCGTCGAAGAACAGTCGGCCACCACCGACGAGATCAACCGTAGCGTGTCGGAGGTGGCACTGGGCTCCCAGCACATCGCGGACAACGTGGCCAGCGTCGCCGACATAGCCGCGGCGACCACCCGCGACGCCACGTCCACGCGAGAAGCGGCTCGTGAGCTCGGTGACTTGGCCACTGACTTGGACACTCTCGTCGCCTCGTTCCGGTATTAGGAATTCCGCGATAACGGCAGCGAGGAGCCAGTTCAAGCGGCTACGGATTCCGGAGGCATGTCGCTTTAAACGCGATCACGACCGGCGTGCTTTGCCCGGTAAAGCGCGCGGTCTGCACGGCTGACGAGCTCGGCAGCGCTCTCATGACCGTCCCAGGTGGCCACACCAGCGGAGAAAGTGCACCCCATCGGCGTAGTCGGACGGAGCCTATCCACCGTTATCGTGGCCTCGCCGAGCGGCGTGCCGGGAAGTAACGCAACGAATTCTTCACCGCCGTATCGGGCGATAAGATCGGCCTCACGCAGGTTCGCTCTCCAGGAAGCTGCGGCCTCGCGCAGCAGCCGGTCCCCCGCTGGATGGCCGTAAGTATCGTTGAACGCCTTGAAATGATCGACGTCCAAAATCGCCACGGTGACCGGGCTGCCATCGCGGGCGGCCCGGTTCAGGGCAGCGGGCAGGGCCTCGTCCCACGCCCGGCGGTTGGGCAGGCCGGTCAGCACGTCACGTTCAGCCAGCTCCCGCAGTCGTTGGGCTTGTCGCTCCACCAGGTGGTTCTGGGCGCGCACCTGCTGCAACAGGAGCGCCATGCGGATGACGACGAGGAGGAAAAGACCAGCGCTGCCCGAAGCGATGGCATTCGCGTCGGGGACATATCCGCTTGCTGTTCGCGCCTGCCATGCCAGTAGAACGGGAGCTATCAGGACGGCAGCAGCCAAGAACACCAGCCGTATCGCCGATGTCGGGCGTCGCGGAGCGGTGGTGGGCTGCCCGACCTCGACCATGTTCGGATGCAGCGCTGCCGCCCCTAGCGTGACGTATGCGATCAGAAATCCGATATCGACCAGCCGGCTGGCGACCTCACCGGGATCGTAGGAGGTCCGGTCGGCGATGAGCCATGTGTAGTCGCCAACGAGGGTGACTGCTATCCGACTGATGATCAGAAAGAATGCGGTGTTGCGAGCACCGTTCACGGTGAGCAGGCACGCCACCATCGCCAGCAACAGCAGATCCACCGTGGGAAAGGCGACCATCATCGCCTGCGCCCATCTACCCAGCGAGGCGTCCCTGGCTGCGGGCTTGATGAGGAATATCCAGCTGAGTAGGGCGAAGGCGCTTGCGATGATCGCCGAGTCGACGAACGCGGCGTGATCACTGCTGCGGCGGCGCCTACGCAGCAGGCCGAAAAGCCCGGCTGCCACGGCAAGGTCGCTGGTCAGGTACAGCGCTTCAGGCGGTCCAGGCCACGAGGCGTTGTGCAACACGGCTTGCCGGTAGTCGTACATGATGTCGCCCGCAACGGTGCCCAGCTGGCCCGCGGCAAGCAGCCACCAGCTTCCCGCCGCTCGAGGCCGGTTGCGGAGGATGCCAAGGATCACCGCTACGGTGCCGCCGACGCCAATCCCGTCGAAATAACATCTCGGAAGTCCATCACCGGGCAGCAACGGATACGCCATAACCACGAGCAGGCCGATTCCGGCGAACCAAGCCCAAGCTGGTCCCTGGGCTCGCCCCATCCGTTTCGCAGGCACGCTGACTCATCGGCTGGAGCACGGCGATGCTGAGCACGTCGTGGCGGAGCCGACAGCCCCCGAAGCATCTACCGAGTGATGCGCGTTCGGATGCCCACGCCAGCTGAGCCCCATCGAGCAGCTACTCGGCCCAGCTACGAGGCGTTCGCCGTGCCCTTCTCTCCCGAGCGAGCGAGACTGGCCGATCTCACACCTGCTTGGTGAACCCATCGGTGCAGCTCCGGGCTGGTGATCAAGTTTCATTGTCGGCGTCGCTCGATCCCGGCGAGGTGGCGGTCACGGCAACAGTCCACGACGTCAGCCCAGCGGCCAAAGGCCAGCGGCAGCATGTCGTGTTCGAATTTCGCGCTGACGAAGCCGTCGCAGGGACTATCCGCCAGCACGTCCTGGCATGGGAGATCGCTCAGCGATGCCGGGCCGCCTATCTCCGACGGGTCCATTCGGGCCACGACACATGCCGAGCAAGGGCTTCACGATTGCACACCCGATCCGGCGCAGCCTGCGGCAAGTACGCGGGAACGAGCGGGGGCAGTTGTTCGCCGCACAGGACTGCCCGACGATGGCCAGCTACGTCACCCAGCGCGATCGCCGGAAGTCATTGCCAGCGAGTCATCATCTTGCCTGTACGACTTGATTCTTGCCGCCCCCCTTTGCCTGGTACATCGCCTCGTCGGCACGCCGAAGCAGTGCGTCGAGGTCTCCGCTGAACGGTTCGCGGGTGGCGATGCCAACGCTGGCGGTAACCATGGCTGTACCGTTGCTCAGTGATACCGGTGCGGCCAGGCACCGCACGATGCGTTCCGCGATGACGGCAACATCCTCGACAGCCTGCATCGGATCGGCGAGCACCGCGAACTCGTCGCCGCCAAGGCGCGCCAGTGTGTCAGAGGCCCGGACGCAGGAGCGCAGACGCTCGGCAACGGTCACCAGCAGAGCGTCGCCCGCCGCGTGGCCCAGCCGATCGTTGACGGCCTTGAAACCGTCGAGATCGATGTAAAGCACCGACAGGGAGGTCTTGAGCCGGTCTTGCCGGATCAGCGCGTGCCGCGCTCGATCATGGAACAGTGTCCGGTTGGCGAGCCCCGTCAGCGAGTCGTGAAACGCGAGCATCTCGAGTTCCTGCTCGCGCAGCTGTAGCCGTTCGACGGTACTGCGGAGCTTTCCCGCCAGCAGAATGTTGTCCCACAACGCCACCACCTGCCGAACCATCACCAGCAGCGCAAAACCCAGACCGAGGAGTAGTAGTTCCTTGGGCACGGAGCCGTCCCGGGCGACCAGGAACACCGTGGTGACCAGCGCTGCTGCGAAAGGCAGGTAAGGCGTGGTCACACCAACCACCGTCGCCCGCGTCGGCACGGTCGCGGCTCCGGCGTCGCTGGCTACGGAACGCGCGCGGGCTTGGCCCGCAGGCCGTTCCTGCATCGCGGCGAGGTACCAGACACCCCACCCCATGGCCAGATAGCCGATGACCCAACCGGCGTCGGTGACCGATTCGCCGGATACGTAGAGGCCGAGGTGAGCCAGGTACGCGAAGCCGCTGTCTCCGACAGCCAAGGCGAGCGCGCCCAATCCGATGGTCAGCCGTGGGCCGCGATATTGGGTGCCGGCCTGTGCGACGACGAGCAAGGCGATGCTGCCGGTGATCAGATCAACGATCGGGTACAGGAGCAGCAGGGTCCACTCCATCGCCGATCCAGCGCCCCCGCGCACGATGGGCCCGAGCACCAGTGCCCAGCTCACGTACAACAGAGCGCAACCGATCATGGCGGCATCGAGTGCAGTCTGGAGACGCCGGCGTTGCCGTGGCGCAAGGATCGCTATGGCGGCAACGAGGAGCAACGAGGAGCATACATACGCGACGTCCGCCGGTGCCGGGAACGGCTGGCCGTGTTCTGGGTGCAGTTCATAGCTGAAGTACATGGTCTGGCCGATGGCGAAACTGACCATCGAGCCGATCAGCAAGGCGGCACCCCGCCGCGAGGATGTGGTCAGGCGACGGAACCCGAGCGCTGCAACGGTGGTGGCGGTCACGGCCGCGCCGATCATCATCAGGTTGCTCATGATCATCATTGCGCGGCCGGACATCGGCTGGGCCATCAGTAGCCAGCAGTAAGAGACCAACACGACACCGCAAACGGTGACCCCGAGTCGGGCAGGACAGGCCGACCGCCAGGAACCCGCCTGGCGACCCGGCTGTGTGTCTCCGCTCAAGACATCAACTGCTCGTGGTGGCTTCACAGTCAGACCGTTCGGCATTCAGGCCTGCCTGCGAAGTGCCAGCCGGTTGCAAATCGCGGCGGCCCGTACCTGTCGCTGATCGGCTTGAAACCGGATCGGCGCATGCTGGGCTCCCCGGTCAGGCCGCTCGGGTTTCGGCCCTCATCTGTTGACTGCACACCACCGGATGGGGAGCGATCAGTGGCGGAAGCTGTTGACGGTGGCCGTGAGTTCCCCGGCGAGCACGGTGAGGTCGGTGGCTGCCTGCTGGGTGGCCTTGGCGCCGTCGGCAGTGGTGGCCGCGACCTGCGCCACTTGCGGTCGTCATGGGCTCTTTCTGCTGACGCTGGACTCCGGGCCAAAGGCAGGCGTTAAACGGGTGCGGCATGCGGCGCCATAGCGGTGCGCGGACCCGACCGACCGGTGTTGCCGCACGCCGCTCCCCGCCTCGCCCATGCGAGACAATGGGCGGCATGCCGTACCACGTCCACCGCGAGCCGGTGCCGCCGGAGAAGGGGCGGACCGGGGCTTGGACGCGTTTCGGCATCAGCGCCGCGTGGGGTGTCGTGATGCTGGCGTTCTTCGCGACGTCCGTGCTGGCCTCCATGATCGGCGTCGGTCTTCTGCTGGAGACCCCACCGCTGACCGGACTCGCCGGGTTCCACACCGACGAACTGGTTGAGGCGGCCGGTGTCACTTCCGGCATAGCGGCGGTGATGGCCTGTCGTCGAGCGCGGATGTGGTGGCTCCGGGCACGACTACGCAGGCTGCGCCGCCACGGTGTCTGCGCTACGGCGAAGGTGACCAACCGTGAGCTGGTCCAGACGGTCAACCCGCGGGGCCCCGATGTCTGCCAGTACACGATTTCAGTGCACTGGCATGAGGCCACCGCAGAACACGGGGGACAGCGGCGTTACCGGTTTTTCGGCTCCGCCCGTGACGATTTCCTGAAGCGGACCGCGTCCGGCGCCGCCGTGACCGTCTACCACCCGCCGGGCCGGCCGCGTCGATTCCTCATCGACATCCCCTATGCCCCGACCGTCGCCGACTTCTTCCTATGACCGCTGCGAAGATGACCCGGCTCACGCCTTGCTCGGCACTGAGCGCCCTGAGGTCCGGCGGCCGATAATGACCGCATGCCTGTCGTGGAAGCCGTGATCGTTGTCCCCGTGACCCCGGACGTCGCGTTTGCTGTATCCCAGACCGCCGCACCGTTGCGTTACCGCTGGGATCCGTTCGTCCGCGAACAGCACTTCATCGATGGCGCGACTGATCCTGGCAAGGGCGTGCGCACCTTCACGCGTTCACGGCACGGCATCGTCATGATCAGCGAGTACGTGTCCTTCGCCCCGCCGAGCCATGTCGGCATGAAAATGGTGCGCGGTCCGTGGTTCTTCGACGTGTTCGCGGGCGGCTGGCGATTCGCGCCCGCCCCGGATCTGCCCGATCACACCGTGGCGACGTGGCGGTACCATTTCCGCTGCCGCCCGGCGATATTGCGCCCCGTCGCCGAACGGATCGGTACGTGGCTGCTGGGCCATGACATCCGGCGCCGCATCGAAGGATATGCGCGCGGTTGTGAGGACCCTGAGGTGCTGGCCGCGGTCCGACAAAGTCTCGACGATCACGCCGTTTAAGGATCCGGATCCGAAGTGGCCTCGGATGGCGAAGCCGCGCCAAGCGGCGGTCGTCTGCCGTGTCACGCCGGTACGGCTCAGGCGACGTGCCTCGGATGCGGTACTACACCGCGGCGGGTGCACGCCCGCTACCAGCGCCGGCTGTCGGAACCACGCGTCAACGCGGTTGGCCGCCGTCGCCCCAGCCCGTCGGCGGCCCAGCGTGTATCGGCCTGTTCGCGCACGCTGGGCTGATCAAGTGTCCGGGAAGCGATCGGCCCGGATCTGTCGGCATCGCTGCCCAGCCAGCTGGCGGTTGGGCTGGTGCCCGTGAGGCGCTTGGGCAGTGGGCTGTTCGCGGCTGCGGCGGCGCGGTACGCCGCAACCGCGAACAGTTTTCTGGGGTCAGTCGTTACAGGGCACGCTGGACAGCATCAGCCGGGTGGAGTTCCAGCCGGGGTCCGCCACGTTGCTCAGGTAGCCGTTCGACTCCCGCGGGAGGTGCATCCGCTGGGTGACGACGAGGGTCTCCGCCGTGCCGCAACCGCCGATCAGCGCCCTGTCGCTCGGCAGGCCGTTCAGCTGCCAGTTCTCGCCCAGCGTGGTGGGGCCGCTGATCGTGGTGGTGAGGTTGGTGTGGCCGCTCGGTGAGCTGACGCTGGTAGTCGCGGTGCCGGAGGTGCCGGCTGCCAGACGACTCTGGCCGGCCATCCATAGGTTCGTCAGGTTGTACGCCCGGCCCTGGGCGGCGGTGACCGTCAGGGAGAACGTGCACCACAGGTCGGTCGTGACTGCCCGGTCCGGGTCCAGGCCCGCGCCCAGGGCGTCGCCGTGGGCGTAGTACGCGCTCGAACCGTCCCCGAGTGCGTGTCGGGGCAGGACGGTGCCGCGCGGCCCGCACACGTCCCGGCCGACAGTGTTGCCGCGGGCGTCGCGGGTGCCGCCACCGAGGACAGTGAGGTCACTGACGGCAAGTGCCGGTTCTGCGGGTTCGGCGGCGGCCGGGCTCACCGTGCCGGCGAGACCGGCAAGAACGGTGGCGACGGACACAGCGATTTTCGTAGTGCGCAAGGGATCCTCCTGCTGGATTGCTCACGCCGTGGACTCGTGATCCACGGCCATGCGATGTGCTGGTGACGGTCTTACAACGACAGTGGACGCTGAAGCGTCCGAGAGGGCGGAGCGCGTCTCCACCCTTGTGCGGGGCAGACGAAGACGACCCGGACGGGTGTCATGCCGGCTCGGTGTCAGACATCTTGGACCCGCTTTGCCGCAAGCGTCCCGGGACGGAAGGTACAGGGCTGGCCCACGACTTCCGGGTCGGAGATGAGCCCGCCGGGACTCGGCGCCGTCCGGCCCGCTTGGCCCCGCAGCGAGACCGCGGCGCCGATCAGGTCAGCCTCGCGGGCGGTACGGCGTGTAGGTGACGCGGAGGTCCTGAACCTTGCTGTGCCAGGGGCAGTACCGCGTGTAGCTGTTCGGGTCGCCGGCGACGTAGCTGGGCGCGCCGTCGCAGAGTTCCATCGACTGGTCGACGAAGCTGACGTCGGCCGGGTCCAGGTGCCAGGTGTAACCCTTGTTGACGTCCGCACCGGTGTATACGACCCGCCCGTTGATGTGCTGGTTGGTGACGCCCTGCATATTGTCCGTAGCGGCGCGGACGTCGGCCGGGTCGGTCAAGCGGGCCTGGAAGTACTCCGCGCCATGGCCGCTGTCGACGCGGATGGTGGCGATGTAACTGACCTGGATGTCGGCCGCGGCGGCGCTGCCCGGTGGGACGGCACCGACCACAGCCGCGGCGCCGGTAGCGATGGCCAGCACGCGCCTCGTTGCTCTGTTCATGTCAATGTAGACGTTCGCCGAGGCCGCCTACGTTTCCTGCAGCGATGTTGATCACAATGGGTGCCCACTCGCGGATGTGTCCCGGGCGCCGGATGGTGACCGCCTCACCACCGGGCGCAGGACCGCTGCGACGCCGTGACGTTCGCGCCCACCGTTCTCCTGGCAAATATGTGCGGTGTGAGGGCAGAGTTCGCGCGCCCCAGGATGGGCAGTGAGACAGGAGCGCGGTGGCGATTGGTGTGCTTTCCATTGCCGCCGGGTTCGTGCAAACCTCATCGGCTGCCCGCGACCGGAGCCGGCGCTCACCGGCTGACCGGCCGATCGGCCGGTCAGCCGACGGTGTCGGGGATATGGCAGGAGGTCACTGCCCGGGCATACGACACGAGGGTCCGCACCGACTCCTGCCGGCTGATGCGACCGCTGAGCACGTCGAGCTGACGGCCGTCCTCGATGGCGACGAACGTGGCGGCGAGTAGCTCCGCGGCATCGCTGAGCCGGAAATGCCCCTGGTCTACGCCGCGGTTCAGCACTTCTGCGTAGATGTCGGCCTGACGCTGCGCGAATTCCCCGTCGAGCCGGGCTGCGGTCGGGTCGTGCAGCACCCGCGGCGTGAACTCCATCAGCAGCCGGCCGAGCTCATCGTCCGGGCCGTCGGCAACGCCGGTCTCGATGCACTCGCGTAGACGCAGCCGTGCGTCGTCGTGTCTGCGGACCAGCGCTTCCCGCTCCACACACCAGCGTTCGACGCCCTGGTGATACACCTCGATGAGCAGAGCGTCGACGTTGCCGTAGTAGTACAACACCGCACCCGCGGTGAGGCCGGCCTCATCGGCGATCGACCGTAGGCGCACCTGGGTGAGCCCATCGCGAACGACGGCGCGGCGCGCAGCATCGGCCACGTCCTGCCGCCGCTGAGGATCTTTCGGTCGCCCCACCTCTCGACCCTTCGTCCGGCGAATCTCCACCACCACCCTACTGATGCCCCGCACACCTTCTCCTCATCAGGGACGGGTTTGACCGAACAGATGATCTTCGGCACTCGCGGGCGCCGGGCACCTCAGCCGCTTGCGCCCGATGGCCGGCGATGGCAAGCTCCAGTTCCTTGATCAACTGGTCAGTAATCACATGTATGACCGTCAGCAGTACGATAAGGAAACCTTACCAATGGGTAAAGCGCCTTCGGACGCGCAATTCATCACATCACTTAGCCGTCGCCTGGGTGCCGTTCTGGCCGTGACCACTGCGGCGCTGACGGTGAACCCGTACGCCGCGGGCGCCGCCCCGGGCGACGTCTCGGCCACCAAGTCGGGCACAGTGGCGGAGACCGGATCGAGCAGCGACGTGGCTGCCGGTCAGCGAATCAACTGGGTCATCGGCCTGCACAACGGAACGAATGCCGCAGTCCCCGCGCAAGTGACCGATCCGGTGGAGGCGGGGCAGGCGTTCGTTCCGGGATCCCTGCGCGCGCCGACCGGCTATACCACCGCCTTCAGTGCGGACGGCAGCGCGTACGCGTCGGAGCAGCCGGCCACGGTGAAGAGTGTCCGGGTGGCCGGTGCGGTCCTACCGGCCGGCACGAACGGCAGCGAGGCGCCGGTCAAGCCCGCCGGCAAGGGCTTCGTCGGAAACTCCGGCGGCGGCGACGGCACGTACGCGGCCTTCTTCGGGTCGAACGTCTACACCGTGCACCATCACCGTGCGCCCGGGGCCAAGCTGATGGAATGCCATGACAAGGCCACCGGCGCGGTCTGCCCGGGATACGAGACCAGCACCACCTTCTTCTCGTCAGAGGCCGGCAAGGCGATCAACACCGGCGCAGACGATTACTACACTGCGCTATCACCGGGTACCGTCGTCGACCAGTCCAGCGGGCGGCTCTACTTCCCGGCGCAGCGCGGCGCCGCGGACGGCAACCACAACACCGTCGGAGTCGCCTGCGTCGACCTGGTGAGCAACCGTTCCTGCGGCTTCACCGTGCTGGCCGGTGACGCGATGCCCCGCGTCCGCGGGGGAATCGACCTGAGCGGCGCGGCTCTGGTGCGAGGCCGTCTCTACCTGCGCAACGAGACCGGCAAGCTGTTCTGTTTCGACTCGGTGAAGGGCACCGGGTGCGCGGGCTTCCCGGTGACCGTCGACGCGGCAGCCGCGGCGAACACCGACACGACCGAAGGCGCCCGTGCGCAAACCGACGCCTTTGACGACCGCTACGTCTTCACGTCGTTCCATATCGCCGGTCGTATCGACCTGGTCTGCTTCGACACCACGACGAACGCGGTCTGTCCCGGCTTCCCGAAGTCCGAGCCGGCGGCCGGCGACGCGTCGAAGTTCTTCGTGCCGATGCTCGACCACGGCGGCGCGGTGACCGGCGCCTGCTGGACGCTGAGCGCCAATCATCGGCTGGTCGGCTGGCGTTGCTACAGCATCCAGGGCGAGCAGGTGGCGACGCCTACGGGCTTCCCCGCAGCCGGCACCAGCGTCCTCGGCTATGACGGTCTCGGATCGCCTGAACGGCTGGGTGCCCGGATCTACCTGCCGATGGTGCACTCCGACGACACGTCCACCTACATGTGCTACGACTTCGCCACAGGTGGTCCCTGCGCCGGCGTTGCGGCGCTGAACACCGGGCTCGCCACCCGGACCTACTCGCTGCGCGAGGACCCGGCGGCTCCCGGTTGCCTCTGGTCGGTCGGTGACTCCGGGCGCTTCGAGGTGTTCGACGCCGCGGGCCACACCGGCTGCAATGTCGCGATCGCCTCGGTGCCCGCCATCGTTCCCGCCTCCTATTACTGTGACAACAAGACCGGCCACGTGAAGGGTTGGGCCACCCTTGCCCTTACGGGCATCGAACCCAGCCGGTACGCAAGCGCCGTGGTCACCCTTCGTGACGCCACCAACCAGCCGGTGGCCGGCTTCGACCGGATCGCGCTGAAGGGTCAGGAACTGGACCTCTCGTCCATCCCGGCCACCGGTGCGACCGCGCGACTGACCGCCGACGTCGTGCTGACCGCCCCGACGGGCGACGCCGTGGAGGCCGGCAAGGCCGCGGTGACGCTGGCCTTCCGTGGGGACGACCCGCAGGTCTGTCTGAGCACCAAGGTGGACACCGCATGCGCCTCGGATGGTGTCACCGCGGTGATCAATGAGGCGAACCTCCTCGTCGGGACGCGCCGCTCCACGGCGCGCGCCTCGCTCCGGTACGCCCGGGTCGGCGCTTGCAAGCCGGATGGGCCCGACGCGAGCACCCCTGTCGCTGCGCCCGCGACGCCAAGCGGCGGAGGTTCCGGCCTGCCGCTGACCGGTTCGCCCGTCATGCTGGTCGGCATCGTAGGTGCTGTCCTGATCCTCGGGGGTGGCGTGACGATGATGCTGATGCGTCGTAGGCGCAACGTTCGCTTCGACGCCTGACGACCACGATGCCGGCGAGGGGCGTTCCCTCGCCGGCATCGGCGGCGGGCCGATCCGCGTCCGACCACGGAGCAACAAGCGTTCGTACTGGCGACTTCTACGGGCCCACGACCTCGCGGGTGTCGCAAACACGGGCCCAGGCTGCTGGCTGAAGACCCGCCCCTTCTCGCTCTCATAACATCTATATGCGAACACTGGTAGACATCAGGTGGCTTCGCGGGCAAGATCTTGACATACATATTATGAAAATTGGTTCGTCGTCCCATCGTGCTTGTGGACGCGAGGCTGGGACGGAGGAATCCATGGAGCCAGCGTCGGGCGGCCAGGGCTGCCCAAGCGGCTCCCGGGCGCTCACTTGGCAGGACGATGCCGAAGCGGGCAAGCCTGTACTCCTCGTGGGACACGACACCGGTATCGGCCATCTTGACTTCTGACGGGGGTATGCGTGGTGGTCCGGCGTAAGCGCAGCCAGATGGTTGTCGACGAGTGCATTCACCGGATCGCCACGGGTGAATGGAAGGAAGGTGCCGTGCTGCCGACCGAGGCCGAATTGTGCAAACTCTTCGGGTTCGGCCGCAGCGCGGTGCGGGAGGCACTGCAAGCGCTTGCCGCCAAGGGCTTCGTCACGCTGCGGCAGGGCAGCAGATCCACCGTTGCTCCGCGGAGCGACTGGAATCAGTTGGACGCCGAGTATCTGGCCATGAGACATGACGGTGACCTACTCCGGTATCTGGCGGAGGCGCGGGAGGTCGTCGAGCCGGCCATCGCGGCGCTGGCCGCGGACCGCGCGTCACCCGCCGAACTCCGGAGACTCGGGGAGCTGGCCGGAGAATCGGCGCAGCTCAATGGAGCTGATCCGAGTCGGCATGCGGAGGCCGACATGGCCTTCCACGAGGCGCTGGCGCACGCGACCGGCAACCCTATCCTGGTGTCCATTCACGCCTCGATCACCGGTCTCGGCCGGCGATCCGGAATGAGGACGGCAGTGATGCCGGGCGCGGTGGATCGTGCGTTCGCCTGGCACCGCCACGTTGTGGACACCGTCGCCGGCGGCGATTCGCCAGCCGCGGCTGACGCGACGTGCACGTACGTGCGCCAGATTGGCGCGGAACCCGGCCCGACGGGGCGCGTCGATCGCATTGGCTTCGCCGCTGATGTCCCTCGGCAGATCTCGGGAGGAGCGGCATGCCCCGGTACGAGGTGACCACGCTCGCCGTCGGTCACAGTGAGATACCCGGTCCAGAGCTGTTCTGGATGCGCGACTGGGACCGCTGGCATCCCTTGACCTTTCAGGTGGTGTTGATCCGTGGTGAGGGGATCGTCGCGCTGGTCAACACCGGCCCGGCGCTTGATCTCGAGCCGATGAACCGAGGTTGGGCGGCATTTCTCGGTGAGCGGGCCGCGATGCGGCGTGCCGAGGGCGAATTCCTGCCAGATCAGCTTGCCCGGGTCGGAGTGACGGCTGAGGAGGTCACCCACGTCATCCTCACGCCCCTGCAACTGTATTCGGTGAGCAACGTGCTCGCCTTCAACAACGCGGCCATCTGCATCAGTGAGCGTGGCTGGTCACATTTCCACAGGACCCACGACCACCCGCACGACGACCGCGCCACCTCGCTGCCCGACGACATCCTGGTGCCGCTGGTGACAACCGCATGGCCCCGGGTACGCCTGCTGGCCGACGAGGATCACATCGCGCCCGGCCTGCGTACCTGGTGGGCCGGCGCACACCACCGAGCGTCGATGGTGGTGGAGGTGGACACCGCCAACGGCGTGGTCGCCATCTCCGACGCGTTCTTCCACCTGGAGAACGTCGAGCAGAACCATCCCATCGGCATTACCGAGAACATCTACGAAGCGTTGACCGCGTACGAGCGGGTCCGGCGGACCGCCGACATCATCTTGCCGCTGTACGACCCGAAGAACTTCACCCGGTTTCCCGCCGGGCGTGTCGCGTGAAGGATGGTCGGTGACCAGATGGGAGGCATCGCTGTCGGCGACCGGACCGTCGCCATTCACGAAATGGGTTTCGGGTGGTGATGGTCAACTCGATACAGCGCTATCCCGAGATGCAGGATCAGGTCGCTGTGGTGACCGGAGCGGCTTCCGGCATCGGTGCCGCCGTTGCCCGTGACTTCGCGGCTCAGGGCTGCCATGTGGCCCTGCTGGACGCCGACCGGCCCGCGCTGTTTCGCCTCGTCGATGCGCTCGCCGACGAAGTGGAGGGAGCGCTTCGCCCGATCGAGGTGGACGTGTCGGATCCCGACGCGGTGCGAAGCGCGGTCGGCGATCTCACCGCCGGTTGGGGCGCCATCTCGTACCTCGTCAACTGTACGGCGGGCTTGGTGGCGGCCGGAGCCCATGCGGCCAACGAACAATGGGACCGAGCTTTGGCGGTGAATGTTCGCAGCGCCGCGATGTTGCTCGGCGAATGCGTGCCACACATGATGCCTGGGTCGGCGGCGGTGCATACGGCGAGCATCGCGGCCCGCGAGGCTCAACCGCTTCGATGGATTCACGACGCCGCCAAGGGCGCCATCTTCGCGATGACCCGCTGTCAGGCGTTCGACCTGGCTCCTCGCGGGATTCGAGTGAACCTGGTGAGCCCGGGATGGATGGGAGCACCGGAGGGGGTCCGGCCCGTCCCCGGCGATGGCGACGCGGGGGAATCTGCGTGGGGCGTCCACCGAATTCTGCCTCGGGCCGGTCAGCCCTGCGACGTTGCCCGAGCGGTGCTTTTCCTGTGCAGCGAGGATGCGTCGTTCATTTCCGGCACCGAGATGATGGTCGACGGCGGTTACTCAGTGTTGTCGGCCGCAAGCCTGAGGGAAACGTCACGTGTCGCCGGCGCGGTCTGAGCTCGCCCAGCTTAGAACCGCCGGAGCGATCAGGCGTCGCGCCTTGCTTGCCGGCCTCATCAGAGGACATGTCTCTCTCCTCGTCGTCGGCGCCCCGGCCGCAGCCGGGGGTGCAGAGCCGGGGCGCTGGCGGAACCCGGAGCGGTGATCATCGATGCCGACTGGCTGGCGCGTGAGGTGGTGGCGCCCGGTTTGGTCAGTTGCGAAGCGGTGCCATGTCGGCCCAGCGGTGGTACAGCCATGCGTCAATGGACCAGGATCCGGCGCCGGCCGCTATCACCAGGAACGACCAGCAGAACAATGCCGGGGTGTCGCCGCCGTTCCGCAGGGGCAGCGGTCCGTGGAGCTGATGCACGGTGAAGTACGAGTACGCCATCGATCCGGATGCCGGGATGGCGGCCGGCCGAGTCATCGGGCCGACTATGACCAGGGCTGCAGGCGTCTGTGGGCGATCGCTATCCTGGCGATGCCGAGCTAGTTCCGGCCGAGGCGAGGAAGCGACCGGTGGGAGATCACGTGACCAAGGCGAACCTTGCCGACATCGTGGTCGACGACCATCTGCAGCGGATCGCGGCTGGTGATCTACGGCCGGGTGACAAGCTGCCCACCGAGATCGAGATGTGTGATGCCTACGGCATGAGCCGCAGCGCCATCCGCGAGGCAGTCCATAAGTTGGCCGGTAAAGGGTTCGTCTCCGTACGGCAGGGGAGCGGCAGCACGATCGCCCCGCGTGAGCAGTGGAATGAGCTCGATCCCGACTACCTCCGCTGCGGTGTCGACACCGACATGTTTCACGAGCTGGTCGTGACCCACCTCATCGAGGCGCGAGAGTCTCTGGAGCCGGTCATCGCCGGACTGGCCGCGCAGCGCGCCACCGAGGAGGAACGCCGGACATTACGTGCTCTGCTGGCGGAGCAACAGCGGTTCGGGGATCGCGAACCCGAGGCGCAGGCCGAGGCGGACATCCGATTCCATAGCGCGCTCGCGTACGCGACACACAATCCGCTACTGATTGCCATGCACACGTCACTGGTCACCCTGGGGCGGCGTTCCCGCACGCTGGCCACTCAGGTGCCCGGCGGGGTCGATCGGGCCATCATGTGGCACACCCACCTGCTGGAGGCTGTCGAATCCCGAGACTCGATGGCCGCCACCGATGCGATGCGCATGCACCTGCGCCAGGTACGTGGCGAGTTGCAGGCAGCGGCACAACTGGAGCGGTGACGTCGTGATCTCGCGAGAGTCAAACGGGTGAAGGTCGGCTCCTCCAGGCTGGCGGCGCGCCGGCTGACCCCGACCGAGAACAGCGTGTCGCACAAGATGACCGGTGCAGATGCCCCGGACACCGCTGACAGCTAGTCACGCCAGGTACACCCGCACCCGATGGTGCGCTCTGTCACGTCAAGGTCCCTGGATTTGAAGCTGCTCACTGCCGGGCTCCCGGTCATGCCGGGCCGGCCGTCGCCACGTACCAGGCGGCGATCTGCGCCCGGGACCGGAAATCCATCCGGGTGCGGATCCGCTCCACATGCGCCTCCGCGGAGCGTTCGGTGATGCCGAGCCGCTCGCCGATCTCCCGGTTGGTGCGGCCCTGCGCGATCAGCGCGGCCACCTCGCGCTGCCGCTCGGTCAGGCCCGGCGCGGCGCCACGGTGGGCGGCGGGCAGGCCGAGGAACTGGCGGATGGCGCGGGTGATCGGCCGGTAGTCCCCGATGTACGGCAGGTGCGACCGTCCCGGCACCACCTCCAGGCGGGCTCCGGGAATGCCGTCGGCGAGCCGCCGGCCCTGCTCGATCGGGGCGGCCCGGTCCCGTTCGCGGTGCACCACCAAGGTCGGGGCGGAGATCGACGGCAGCAGGTCAAGGACGTCTATCCGGTACGCCATGAGCAGCATCGCGCCCGCCACCTCCGCCGTGGCGGCCTCGCGCTGGTAGCGCACGAACGCGGCCCTCGTACCGGGGTCGGCGTCCGGGGCGAAGACGCCGCCGAGCAGGTCGCTGGCCAGCCCCCAGTGCTCCCGGATCAGCCCGAGCACATGCGTGCGGATCTCCGGGCTCGCCACGTCCGGACCGTACGGCCAGCCGCCGTAGAGCACCAGCCGCGACACGCTCCGCGGCTCCCGGGCCGCCCAGGCCGCGGCGACCGCCGCCCCGGTGGAGATCCCGACCAGGTCGAAACGCTCCAGCCCGGTCGCGTCGACCACCGCCCGCAGGGCGTCCACCTCCCGCTCCATGGTGTGCGGCCCGTCGCCGGCCGCGGTGGACAGGCCGCAGCCGGGCTTGTCGTAGCGGATCAGCCGCCGCCCGTCGGCGAGGGCCTGGAAGAAGCCACGCTCGGCCGGCAGCGCCCAGCTCAGCTCCAGGTGACTGAGCCACCCGGTGACGAACACCAGCGGCGGTCCGCTGCCGACGGTCGCATACCCGATCCGGGCGCCGCCCGGCGAGGTCGTCGACGCGATCCGCTGCCCAGGCCCGCTCACCGTCCCATCGAACCACGCCCGGCGCGCTGCGAACCGGGGGGCCCGGCGACCGGCAGGTCGATGCGGAACGTGGCACCCTGGCCGGGCGGACTGGTCACCGTCACCGTGCCCGCGTGCGCCTCGGCGAGTTTGCGGACGATCGACAGGCCCAGGCCGCTGCCACCGGTCTGCCGGCTGCGGGACTTGTCCGCGCGCCAGAACCGCTCGAACACGAGGGCCTGCTGCTCGGGCGGGATGCCGGGGCCGGTGTCGGTGACGTCGATGCGCAGCCGGCCCGCGCTCGTACCGGAGATGATGTCGATCCTGCCCCCGGAGGGGGTGTGCCGGATCGCGTTGGTGATCAGGTTGCCGACGGCCTGGCGTATCCGGATCGGATCCACGGTGACCAGCGCCGACGCCGCCGTCGTGTGCAGGGTGACGCCGGCCCGGTCCGCGGCGGCGGTGAAGGCGTCGGTGATCGCGGGCAGCAGCTCGGCCACCTCCACGAGCTGCGGGTGCAGGCGCAGCTCGCCGGCGTCCGCCGCGGAGAGGTCCTGCAGGTCGTCGATCACGTGCTGGAGCAGCATCGCCTCCTCCAGCAGGGAGGCCATCAGCTCGCGGTCGAGCGGGACGACGCCGTCGGCGGCCGCTTCCAGCCAGCCGCGGATGTTCGTGACCGGGGTGCGCATCTCGTGCGCGATGTCGCCGACCATCGCGTGCCGCAGCTGCTCGACATGCCGTCGCCGATCGGCCATGTCGTTGAAGGCGGTCGCCAGGCGGGCGATCTCGTCGCGCCCGGTGACCCGGACCCGGGCGGTCGCGTCGCCGTCGCGCATCCGACCGGCGGCCGCGGTCAGCGCCCGCAGCGGGCGGACCAGGCGCACCCCGACCAGCGCGGTCACCCCGATCGCGGCGAGCAGCACGAGCCCGGTCACCGCGCCGATCCGGATCTGGTTGGGGCGCGACAGGTCCAGCGTGGACGCGCGCCGCGCGCTCTGCTCCCCGGGGGCGGTGACGAAGAGCAGCGCGGCCGGCGCCACCCAGCCGGCCAGCTGCTCGCGCCGACCGGCCGTGAGGCAGTCGGCCACCGGCTGGTTGCGGCGCCGACCGGAGCGGGCCGACTCCGCGTCGGCCCAGGTCCAGGTGTTCTCCAGGCCGATCGTGACGGCCGGCAGGTGCTGGCGGGCCAGGCAGGAGTTGACCAGCCGATCGAGCTGCTGCAGCGCTGTGGCCTCGGTGGCGGTCGGCGCGGCCAGCGCGGTGCGGCCTTCCATGCAGGTCACCGTGTCGGCGCTCAGGTCGCTGCCGGGCGTTTCGAGCCGCGGGCGGCCGCTGGGCTCGTCGACGATCTCCACATTGTGCGGCAGGACCCGCTGCTGGCCGTCGCGGGCCGGCGCCGGGGTGCTCGGCTCCCGCAGGCAGCTCTGCACCCGGGCGGCGATCTGGCGCAGTCCGGCCCGCTCGGCGGTGGTGAGCCGGAACGGGCCGACCGCCCGCGGATCGATCCGGTTGCCGGCGTCGGTGGGGTCGACGGTGGTCAGCGGCTGCTGGGGGAGCGGGCCGGACGCCGAGTCCGCGATCGGCTCCCGGGCCTGCCCGGTCAGCACGACCCGGTGACCCGTGCTCCCGGCCAGCTGCGCGACCACCGGGGCGACCGCGGACCAGTCGCGATGGGTGGCCGCGTAGCCGAGCAGCGTGTCGTAGATCTTCGCGTCGTCGGTGAGCGCCTGGCCCTGCTCCCGCTGGATCGCGCGGGTGGTGGTGCGGACCGCGAGCCAGGCGGTCGCCCCGATCGACAGCAGCGACACCACCGCGGACAGCACCAGCAGCCGGCCCAGCAGGCTGCCCCGGCCGGCGGAGCGGGCCCTAGCCATCGGCGAGCTTGTAGCCGACACCGTAGACGGTGAGCAGCCGCGCGGGTCGGCGCGGATCCGGCTCGATCTTGCGGCGCAGGTTCATCACGTGCACGTCGACGGTGCGGGCGGTGACGTACGAGTCGAAGCCGTGCAGGTGCCGCAGCAGCGTCTCGCGGGTGAACACCCGGCCCGGCTCGGCGGCCAGCGTCCGCAGCAGGTGGAACTCGCCCGGGGTGCAGGTCACCGGGCGTCCGTCGGCGCGCACCTCGTGGCGTACCGGATCGACCTGCAGATTGCCCACCCGCAGCACCGGATCCGCGACCCGGGCCGCCGGCCGGTTGCGGCGCAGCAGCGTGCGCACCCGGGCGGCCAGCTCGCGCGGACTGTACGGCTTGGTCATGTAGTCGTCGGCGCCCAGGTCCAGCCCGAGCAACAGGTCGTCCTCGGTGGTGCGCGCGGTCAGCATCAGCACCGGCAGCTCCGAGTCGCGGCGCAAAATCCGGCACACGTCCAGGCCGTCGACGCGGGGCATCATCACGTCGAGCACCACCAGGTCGGGCGGGTTCTGCCGGATCTCCTCCAGCGCCGCCCGGCCGTCACCGACCACGACGACGGCGTGACCCTCGTGCTCCAGGTAACGCCGCACGAGTTCGGCCTGCTTCGGGTCGTCCTCGGCGACCAGCACGTATGCGCACACGGCGGCGAGTGTAGGCGGCCGCGCGCCACCCAACGGCCCGGGAACCGGACCACTACCGGACCACAACAGGTCTCTGACAAGTTCCGGCCAGAGTCCTGTCCATGCCGAAGATCCTCTATCTGACCGCTCTGCTGGCGCTCGGCGCGTGCAGTGCGCCCGCTCCCGATCCCACCGCCGCCGATGGTGGTGGTCGGGTCGCCACCCTGCAGAGCGCCCCGCCCGCCGCCGCCACCTCGGCGCCCGCCGCCTCCCGGCCGCAGCTGCGACTCGACACCAGCGAGGAGGAGGCGAACCGGTTCTGGACCGCCTACGACGACTGCCTGGTCGCCCACGGGGTCAAGGCCGATCCGGTCGATCAGCCCGGCCCGGCCGGCCCGGGGCGCCGGCTCGACCAGAGCGGCGAGCCCAGGTCCGCGTACACCGCCTGCGCCGGGAGACTTCCGCGGCAGCCGCCCGAACTGGACGAGGACGCCAACCCGAAATACGCGGCGCAATGGAACGACCACGTGAAATGTCTGCGCGCGCACGGTCTGAAGGTGCACGTGACCAAGCCGGGCGAGTGGACCTACGACTCGTCCGACGGCGGAATCCCGGCCAACGAGAGCCAGATCGAGCACGACTGCCTGCTGGAGGCGTTCGGCCATGGCTCCTAGTCGCGCGCTGCGGGCGACCGGGGCGGTCGCCGCGGTCGCGGTGACCGCGGCGGGCGCGACCCTCGCGGTGCGCGGGCACCGCCCGGCGGCTCCGGCGCCGCCCGCCGCACCGGCCGTCACCACCATCCAGGTGCGCACGATGGACCTCACCGACGAGCGCACCGTGCCGGGGACGCTCGGCTTCGGCCCGGCCCGCGTCGTCAAGGGCCCCGGCACCGGCGTGATCACCCACCTGCCGGAGACCGGCCGCAAGACCATCCGGGGCCGGGAACTGTACCGGGTCGACGACCAGCCGGTGATCGTCATCTACGGCGACACGCCTCTGTTCCGGCCGCTGAACAAGCCCGGGCTGAGCGGGCGGGACGTGCTCGAGGTCCGGCAGAACCTGACCGCACTCGGCTACCCGGCGCGGTCGCTGCACCCGGAGGTGGCCGACGCCGGACTGCTCGCCGCGATCAAACGGTGGCGCGGGGAGGACGACCTACCGGGTTCCGGCATCGCCCCGGGCGGCGTCGTGGTGCTGCCCGGGCCGAGCCGGGTCAGCGAGGTGCGGGCGCAGGCCGGGGACCCGGCCGAGGGGCCGGTGCTGGCGGTCACCGCGACCGGCGCCGTGGTCTCCGTGCCGATGAGCCCGGCGGACGTGGCCACCGTGCGCACCGGGACCGCGGTCACCGTGATCGCGCCGTCCGGCACCGCGGCGCCGGCCAAGGTCACCGCGATCGGCCGGGCGGTCACCGGCGGGGAGGGTGGGGAAGCCGCCAAGGTCGACGTCACGGTCACCCCGGACACCCCGATTTCCGCGTACGACGCGGCCGCCGTCCAGGTGCGCATCACCACCCTGGTGCGCAAGGGTGTGCTGGCCGTCCCGGTCGGCGCCCTGGTCGCGCTGGCCGAGGGCGGCTACGCCCTGCAACGCCCCGACGGGTCCCTGATCGCGGCGGCCACCGGCGTCTTCTCCGGCGGCCTGGTGCAGGTCAGTGGCCCCGGAATCACCGACGGCCTGACGGTGGTGAGCACCCCGTGACGGCACCGGTGCTGTCGCTGCGCGAGATCAGCCGGATCTATCCCGGTGGGGTGACCGCCCTCGACCGGGTGTCGCTCGACCTCGCCCCCGGCGAGCTCGCGGCGATCGTCGGGCCGTCCGGCTCCGGCAAGTCCACCCTCCTGCACATCATGGGCACCCTGGACCTGCCGACCAGCGGAACCGTGGCGATTGAGGGCCGGGACGTCACCACGCTCGGCGACCGTCGGCTCGCCGGTCTGCGCGGGCGCCGGATCGGATTCGTCTTCCAGCAGTTCCATCTGATCGACGGGATCAGCGCGGCGGAGAACGTGGCGACCGGCCTGCTGCACGCCGGGGTGCCGGCCCGGCGACGCCGGAGCCTTGCCGAGGAGGCGCTCGACCGGGTGGGGCTCGGCCACCGCCGCGGGCATCGGCCGGGGCAGCTCTCCGGTGGCGAGAAGCAGCGGGTGGCGATCGCCCGGGCGGTGGTGAACGCCCCGGCGCTGGTGCTCGCCGACGAGCCGACCGGTGCGCTGGACTCGGCGAACGGCGAGGCCGTTCTGGAACTGCTCGGCCGGCTGAACGCGGAAGGGGCGACGATCGCGGTGATCACCCACGACCGGGAGATCGCGGCGCGGCTGCCGCGGCGCATCACCATCCGGGACGGACGGCTCGAGGACACCGGGTCCGGGGAGGCGGGCTTCGGCGCCGCGCGGACCGATGGTGCAGTCCTCCGGGGCGCGCGGATCGATGGTGCCGGTCTCCGGGAGGCGCGGATCGATGGTGCCGGTCTCCGGGATGGGCGGGGCGATGCTGCCGGGTGACGTTCTGCGGCTCGGCGTGGTCGGCCTGCGGACCCGGAAGCTGCGGGCCGCGCTCTCCGCGCTGGGCATCGCGATCGGTATCGCGACCATGCTGGTGGTGACCGGGATCCCGGCGTCCAGCCGACAGGCGGTGGCCGACCGGCTCGCTGCGCTCGGCACCAACCTGCTCCGGGTCCAGCCGGAGAGCGCCGGCGACCGGCCGGTGCCGCTGCCGCCGGAGTCGGTGGCGATGGCCGCGCGGATCGGGCCGGTGACCGCGGTCAGCGCCGTCGCTAACGTGCACGCCGTGGTGCGCCGCTCGGACCTGGTCGACCCGTACGACGGATCCGGACTGACCGTGCTGGCCGCCCGCACCGACCTGCTCACCGCGGTGAACGCGAGGATCCGATCCGGACGGTTCCTCACCACGGCGACGTCCCGGTTCCCGACCGTGGTGCTGGGCGCCGAGGCGGCGGCCCGGCTCGGACTGGGCGAGATCCGCCCGGACGGTCCGGCCCCGCAGGTCAGCGTCGGCAACCGCCGATTCGCCGTGACCGGCATCCTGGCGCCGGTGCCGCTGGCCCCGGACCTGGACCAGTCGGTGCTGGTCGGCTGGGCGGTGGCCGGCCGGTTGCTGGGCTTCGACGGGCATCCGACGGTGCTCTACGTCCGCTGCCGGGAGGCGGCCATCGAGCAGGTCCGGGCGGTGCTGCCGGCGACCGTCAGCCCGCAGCTGCCCGGACTGGTCCGGGTGTCCCGGCCCTCCGACGCGCTGTCCGCGAAGCGGGCCGCGGACAGCGCCTTCGGTGCGCTGCTGCTCGGCCTGGCCGGAGTGTCGCTGCTGGTCGGCGGGGTGGGGGTGGCCAACACCATGGTCATCTCGGTGCTCGAACGCCGCCGCGAGATTGGGCTGCGCCGTGCGCTCGGCGCGCCCCGCGGGCACATCCGGCTCCAGTTCCTGACCGAGTCGGTGCTGCTCGCCGGGCTGGGCGGGGGTGCCGGGACGGCGATCGGCGTGGCCGCGACCATCGGATACGCGACCTGGCAGCGCTGGCCGCCGGTGATCCCGCCGGGGAGCGTCGCCGCCGGGCTCGGTGGCGCGTTGCTGGCCGGGGTGGTGGCGGGCGTCTACCCGGCGATGCGCGCGGCCCGCCTCACCCCGACGTCCGCCCTGGCCGCCTGATTCCGGGGCGCCTCCGGTCCCTGACTCGGGCGTCCATCCCGGTCGCCTGGTTCCGGTGGCCGGCTCCGGTCTCCGACCGCGGCGTCCATTCCGGCCGGGTGACTCCCGAGGCTGCCCCCGGTCCCTGATTCCGGGGGTCGCCCTGGCGCGTGCGGGGCCGTGGTGATCCGCGTCGGGCGCGGCCTCCGGGATGTGCACCTCCGGGAGGGCGCGTCGCTCAGCGGGGGGAGGGGTCCTGCATGCCGTCCGGGACACGTGCGTGGAGTGGGGTCCGTCGAATGGTCCGGGGCGGCGTGCGGTGTACCGGGTCAGGCGTCGTGGTGCGGGGGCATCGGGGTGGTGCGGTGGCGGGCGATCCACTCCTCGATCTCGTCGGCGAGCCAGACGCGGCCCTGGGCCAGGTCGGCGATCGGCTTCGGGAAGTTCGTCTTGGCGGAGAGCTGGTTGACCCGCTGGCGACTCAGGTCGCCCAGCCGGACGCAGATTTCAGTGGTGCCCATCAATCGGGGCCGTGTGGTCTTCATGCGTGGGACTATAGTCATACAGCAACCCTGGCGGGTACCCCGCGCGGCCGGTTGATCCGGAAACCGCGGTGCCCGGCGGCCGGGCGGGACGGCGCGGCGAGCGCTTGTCGCGAGGCCAGATGCCCTGTGCCGGGTTCGGAGTGGCCGACGAACGGCTGTCACCCGATCGGGTGGCCGGCCGCCTGATCGCGAGGCGGCCGGCGGCGCCCGGTCAGGACGCGGGGCCGGTGACGAGGATGCCGAGGCACATCTCGTCGCTGGTGCCTTCGCCCCATACGACGTACCGCGGGGCGACGGTGTGCAGTTGGGGGAGGAGCCGGCGCAGTTTGGCGTCGTGGGAGCAGGTGACCCGTACGACGTCGCCGCGCTTGACCGGGATCGGCTTCGGCAGGGTGACCAGGGCCTGATTGTCGAAGTTGTACTGCGGGACGTCCAGGATGGTCCGGGCGCCGGGCCGGCCCGGGTTCAGCTCGATTGTGATGGAGCGGCCGAGCAGGTGCATGTGGCCGGCGGCCAGGTACACCGTGGCGGGCTCCTCGATCGGCCGGTCGCAGTGCTGGGTGGTGCCCGGGGTGACCTTGCCGGCGTCGCATCGTTCGACGAGGTGGCCCTCCTGCTCGCCGGCGTCGGCACCGAAGCGGGAACCGACGTCGGCGATCGCGGCGGCGCGATCGCAGAGCGGTCCGGACTCGCCGGCCGCGCACGGCAGCTCGATCGGGGCCGGGAACAGATCGGTGGACAGCGGCTTGAGCGGGGTGGCGCCGGCGGCGACCCGCAGCCGGATGCCGGACTGGTCGCTCTGCCCGGCCGCGCCCGGCTCCAGCAGGTTGTAGTGCACCTGCATGACCAGTTTGCCGCCCGGCGGCATGGCGAAACCGAAGCCGGCCGGCATCTGCGTCTCACCGGCGCCCGGCGCCCAGTGCGCGACCCACGCGGTCTGGCCCTCGACGCCGGAGTCACCGAAGCACGTCCAGCCCTCACCCGGGGTCTGCGCGTCGATCCGGGCGGCCTCGGTGGCCTGCTGCGGGTCGAGACGGTAGAAGATCGCGTGGTGCACGATGGCCGCGTTCTGCGGCAGGAAGCGGCTGCCGGTCAGGTAGGCGTTCCCGGTCAGGCCCGGGTCGACCAGGAAGCACCGGTATTCGTCGGTGCCGCCGTTCGGAGCCTTCGGGGTGTACGCCTGCGGGAGGGCCAGATCGACGAACCGTTCACCGGCGCGCAGCGGTTGCGACGGCGGCGCGGAGCCGGCCAGGTGCCCGGCGTGCGGGTTCACCCCGGCCGGCGCCGACGTCGGGGTCGTGGTGGTGCCGCAGGCCGCGACCAGCAACAGCGCGACTGCGGGAAGCAGGATTCGCATAGATGAACCCTCCCGAATGTGGGCGTTTGATCACATCCGGGATGACCCGTAGGTGTCGTTCTGGAGCACCCACACCGGCAGCGGGTCGGTGAGCTCGGCGATCACCCGCCAGCCGGCCCGTTCGTACATCCGCACGTTGCCCTCGGTGGCGGTCTCCAGAACCGCCGGCCGCCCATCCGCGGCGGCCGCCCGCAGCCCCTCGGCCATCACCGCGTGACCCAGCCGGCGGCCGCTGTGGTCCGGGTGGGTACCCAGCACGCCGAGATACCAGTACGGCTCGGCGGGCAGTGCCGCGTGCACCGCGTCGTCGTAGGCGCGCACCCGGGCCAGCACGTCGGCCGGCAGCTTGCGGGGCAGCACATCCTCGACCGCGGGGCTGGCGTCGGCCGGCGGCTCCCAGATCGCGACCGCGTTGCCGCCCTCGGCCACCCACACCGCGCCGCGGTGCACCCGCTTGTCGAACAGGTGCCCGAAGAAGACCGCGGCCAGCTCCGGATAGCTGTCGTCGTCCGGGAACTGCCAGCGGATCACCGGATCCCCACGGAACGCTGCGACCAGGGCGGAGACGATTCTCGTACGATGCTCGGGGCCGGCCACCGCGATGTCGATCACGATCCGAATGTAGCCGGTGGCGCGGCGTGGGAGAGCCGCAGGTGATGCGCGGCACCGGGAGGCGTGTCCGGGTCCACGTGCACGCTCGCCTCGGTCAGCCGGGGCACCTGGTGGGTGAGCCGATGCTCGGCGTCCGCGGCGATCTCGTGCGCCGCCATCAGGCTCACATGGGCGTCGACCAGCACCGACGCCTCGGCGTACAGGCGGTGTCCGATCCAGCGCATCCGGATCCCGGACACGCCCCGCACACCCGGGATCCGGCGCAGCTCCCGCTCGGCGGCGTCGACCAGGTGCGGGTCGACCCGATCCATCAGCCGCCGGTACACCTCCCGCGCCGCGTCCCGCAGGACCAGCCCGATCGCCACCGTGATCAGCAGCCCGGCCGCCGGATCGGCCCAGGCCCAGCCGCGCCAGGCACCCCCGGCGGCGAGCACCACGGCGAGCGAGGCGAACCCGTCGGCGCGGGCGTGCAGGCCGTCGGCGACCAGAGCCGCCGAGCCGATCCGCCGGCCCACCGCGATCCGGTACCGCGCGACCAGCTCGTTGCCGGCGAACCCGGCCAGCCCGGCCGCGACCACCCACGGCAGGTGGGTGAGAGAGTGCGGGTCGGCCAGACGGCGTACCGCGACAATCCCGGAAAACGCCGCGGAAGTGGCGACGACCAGCACGATCACGATCCCGGCCAGGTCCTCGGCGCGACCGAAACCGTAGGTGTACGCCCGGGTGGCGGCCCGCCGGCCGAGCCAGAAGGCGATCCCCAGCGGCACGGCGGTGAGCGCGTCGGCGGCGTTGTGCAGGGTGTCGCCGAGCAGCGCCGCCGACCCGGAGCGCCACACGATGACCGCCTGGGCGAAAGCGGTCAGGCCGAGCACGCCCAGGGAGATCCACAGGGCTCGCATGCCGACCCGCGACGACTCCAGCGCGTCATCGACCCGGTCCGCGGCGGCGTGCGAATGCGGGGTGAGGCGGTGCCTGATCCCGTGCCATGTGGTCATCGGCGGAACTCCCCGTGCGTGGTCGCCGTGTGGGCGAGACCCATAATATGTGCTCATGCGCGCACGCGACAACGTTGCAGATGCCAGTGAGCTGCAGAAACACCTAACGGGCGACACCCTCACCGTGGCAACGACGATGCTCGGACTGCTCGCCGACCCCACCCGGCTGCGCCTGCTCGCCGCCCTCGTCCCCACCGATCAGGACGTCTCCGCGCTCACCACCACAACCGGCGCCGCCCGGCCCGCGGTCTCCCAGCATCTCGCGAAACTCCGTCTCGCCGGCCTGGTCCGGGTCCGCAGGGAGGGCCGGCGGCAGGTGTACGCCCTGGCCGGCCCGCACATCGCCACGCTGATCACCGAGGTCCTGCACGCGGCCGCCCGGCACCGCTGACGACCACCGTTTCCGGGGTCGAGACCGGCAGGCTCCCTGGATCGAGTGGTCGGAGTTCACCTCAGCGCCGGCGTCGGCATGACGCTGCGTTGCCTTCCCGGCTTGGGCTCAGCCTCCGGATCCGGAGCCGACGTGCGGGCGTTCGAGCCTGTCGGCGAGCGGACACCCGGGCATGCGTCCCATGGCATGATGCCGCGGTGCGGGATTGGTCCTACTACGGCGCCGCGCACCGGTATGCCGTCCACGAAGATGAGGGCGCCGATCGGCTGTGCGATCGAACGATGGGCGCGCTTCGTCTGGCCGGCGACGAAGCCGAGCTGCGGCGCCGAGCCGGTGCCGGCGACAGGTGCGCCGCTGTCACCCTCTTCGAGATCCTGGTCGATGCCGACCGGCTCGACGACTTGCGGGCGATGCAGGAAGCGGGCGACGATCGCGCCGGTGTCACGCTCATGGAGGCATTGACCCGCCAGGGCCGGGAGGACGAACTCCGCCGCGAGATCGCTGCCGGCCATGACGTCATGTGGCTTGTGCACCACCTCAACGACCGCGGTCGCATGGACGACGCGCTTGCTGCTCTCCAGGAGTGGGCGGACCAGCATCCGGACCAGGCCCGTCTGGCCCATGCGCGCCGCCTGACCGTGCTGCTCGAGCACGGTCGAGTGGAAGAAGTCCGGCGCGCCGCGGAATCAGGTGACCACACAGCCGCCCGCTACCTGGGCAGGTTCTTCAGCAAATAGCCACTGGTGCGGAACCTGTTCGCGCCCCCCGCCCGCCGAAGCAACCGGCGCGAGCCTGCCGTCAGTGCGGGCAGGTGCGCCGACACGCCGGCCTCGGACTGTGCTCGGCGTGCTTGCAGCGCCAACCCGACCGGGCGCTCATCCGACGTCGTCTGCACTCGCGCCGACGACGTCGCCCGGGCCCAGCAGCGGTACCGCCACGTCCCATCGAAGATCCCTCGGCCATGCCGACCTTCATGGCGCATGCGGGCGAGGACCCTCGCCAGGGCGCCGTTCTGCTTCATCAGCGGGGCTGGGTGAGGGGAGGGCTAATGGCAGAGGATGAGTAGCTTGAGGCCGATGCCGCAGCAGGCGATCAGGGTGAGGGTGACGGCGAGGACACCGCGGGCGATGACCGGTCCCGCCATGCGGCCGTTCCAGGTGATCGGGAGCAGCTGCTCCGTGATGACCGTGAGCAACCAGACGAGCAGCAGCACGTGGTACGTCAGGTCCCAGCCCTCGTCGGCGAAGGCGGTGCCGTTGCCGTTGCCGCCGTAGTTCGAGCAGCCGCGGACTTCGGTGGCGGGCTGCAGGATCAGGGTCAGCACCGTCAGCAGGGTGCCGCCGGCCAGGAGCGCCCGGAAACCGGTCAGCCGGGACGGCCGCTTCGTCAGGCCGGCACGCTCGCCGGGGAAGAAGAATCGCCTCATGCCTCGGTGCGGCCTTCCCACTCGCTCAGCTGCAGGCCCCACGGCGGGGCACCGTGGTCGCGATCCTGTCACAGCCCGTGCCGGATCACATACGCGTACCAGTCGCCGTCGATCGGCTCGAAGGACTCGCCTTCGTCGCCGGGCCGGGGGCGGATGCCGGGGAACCAGGCCAGCCCGGCGGCCTTGGCCATCGCGGGGTCCTTGACGGCGAAGAAGGTCACCGGAGGCGAGCAGCCACACGGCGGCGAACAGCAGCGGGGTCAGCAGCAGCGGCCACGGCACGGTGCGGGTGTGCCGGACGTGCGCCACCACGGCGTACGCCCAGAAAGCGGTGACCAGCGCCGTGGCGGCCAACCCGGCGATCAGCACATCGTAGTAGCCGCCCGGCACGGCCGCGCACATCGACGGCAGCCACGCCGATCCCCGTCCCGGTGCGGCCCGCATCGGCGCTCTAGTACTGCAACGGCATTCAGCAGGGTGCGTAGCCTCAGCGTTTGTAGTGGCTGAGGCGGGCTTGGTGTTGTCGTCTGCGGCGCCATCCGGCGGGCCGGCGGGCGCGCTGCGGCAACGTGCGCCTTCGCCGTTACCTTCGGTGACCGGCTGTTCGGCCGCTGAAATCTACCGGCCGAATAGTCGGAGACACCGATCTTGGTACGGACCCCCTGTCAACACGGTGGGCCCGTGGACCGGGTTCTGCTGAGCAGAGTTCGGTGGAGACCGGACGTGGGTCCGGCCTCCACGAACTCAGAATCCCTTGATGACCCAGTCTTGAACGTCAGGTGTCGGTGTCCCCTTGGTCCAGAGAGTCAGGTACCTTCCCTTCTCGACGTCGTTGCCGCTCGGAGTGAGGCCCTTTCCCCACGGGTTCACGAGGCTGCCGTCCGGGCCGGCGGAGAAGCGCTGGACGTCGCTGGCCCCATCACAGGTCCACAAGGTGAGTACCGTGCCCTGGGCATCTGCGCCGTTGCCCGCGGGCGTCAGGCACAGACCGCTGACCTTGTGCACGATGAGGCCGTTGTCGTACCGCCACCGCTGGAGGTCCGAACCCGTACAGGTCCAGACAGCAATCTTGGTGCCGAGGCCCGTGTCGTTGCCCTCCGGCGTCGCGCAGGCCGAGCCGGCCATGTGGTAATTGGTCAGCCAGCCCCAGCCGTCGACGGCCGCACCCGCGCCGGGGTTGAGTGAGAACACGACGCGGAGCGCGTGGCCGGCTGAGGGCACCGCCTCGTTGGTGCCCCACAGCCGCTTAGCGCGCGGATCCCAGGACAGACCCTCGGTCAGCCGCGGCGCCTGGGTCAACACACGTGGCGTCTCTCCCGGTGCGGCCACGAAGATGCAGGCGTAGAGCGTGTCGGCGCTCGGATAGGAGAGCGGGCAGGTGCCGCTCATGTAGTAGCTCGTGCCATCCGTGGCGGTCCCCTGGATTCCACCGACCGGCGAGATGTACCCCTCCGGCTCCGAAGCCACCGTGCTGGGCGTGCCCGCGCCGAGAGCGGTCAGCGGCCAGCGGACGACCCGGCCGCCGGGCTTCGTCCGGTTCTCCGCCGAGACGAGGGCCGGCGTCACGCCGGCGCGGTCGAGGCTCAGGCTGCTCAGGCACAGGTAGTTGGCGACTGCGGGACCGCAGGCGCGTGGGTTGTCCTTGTCGAAGGCCGAAGATTCGGTGTCGACCTGGGCGGTGCCGACGGTGCTGTAGCGAGCCACCAGCGGCAGTGCCCACAGGTGGCCGCGGGCCGACGACCTTCCTGCGGTGAGGCCCGTGCCGTCGCCGGCAGTGTCGGTCATCCGCCACAGGTGGGTCAGATCGTAGATCTGAAGTTCGGCGCCGTTGGCGACGAACAACCGGTCGCCGTACCACGCGATGCCGTCGGCATGGGTGCGGAAGGTGAGCGGCTTGAACGTGCCACCGGCCGCGGGTTCGACCAGCGCCACGTGCCCGTAGCGGACCCGGGTCGGAGTCGACTCGGCGATCGAGATACGGGCGTAGTCCTCAATGGCCGGCGGCTCGCGGTCGCGAACGTAGGTGCCGTGGTACCACGAGGTGATCGTGAGTGAGCGGCCCACATAGGCGCCGTCGGCGGTGGTGAAGCCCTGCGGCATCCAGCCGCCGCCGCCTTCGCCATAGGTCGATTCGTCGTCGGTTTTGTCCCAGCAGAAGCCGTCGGGGATGAGGGCGCCGTTCAAACCGTTCGGGGTGTGGCACAGCCCCGGGGTTCCGGTCCGGCCGGTCGCCAGCACATCGCTGATCGAGCCCTTGGTTACCCCGGCGTTCTCGACGGCTCTGATGAGACTGGTCGTGTCCGGCGTCACGCGGGTGAGCGTGACGTCGGCGGCGAACGGGCTGAGAGTCGCGGCGGTCTCCGTGGCCTGGGCAGCCCGGGCCGGGACGAGTAGGACGGAAACGGCAACTGCTGCTGCCAGGCACCGGCGGGTGAGGCGAATTCTGGCCCCGAGTACGGATTTCACGCGGCAATGCTATCGGCGTATATCGACTCCTGAGGAACTGCGTTCCCCGGTAGCGGCGGCCCGGCAGTCCGCAGCCGCCATCCCGGTCCGCTCATGTCATGTGCGCGTTGGTGGTGCCGTCGGGCCGCTTGTCGTGAACACCGCATCGCCGTTTGTGGCGCGCCAGTACACCGGCACCCCAGGCAAGGTGACCAACTGCCCGATGGCCGTGAGCGTCAGCATGGTCACCGACACCGCCAGCGTCTTCAGCAGCGCGACATCGGCCGAGTGACCCTCATGCTGCCCACTCGGCGTCTCCACATCACCGCAACTCCGACAGTCGGATGGGTCAGCAGATCGACGAACGGACACTACCGAACAGGACCTCCCCATCGACTCGTGCCGGTCACGGACCGATGACTACAGTCCGTGACCTATTTGCCGACGCCTTACGCGCGGACGTAGCAAATCCGGATGGGGATCCCTCCATTTCTGCGCTTGACTAGACGCAGCGGTAGAGGAAATTGCAGCCGCCTTCGAGATGCGGCCGGCACCGCGGTCATTCAGTTGTCTCTGCTATCTGCAGAGCGCCGTTGATCAGGGAAGCCGTCCAGCCGTGTGACTTGTAGTGCCAGGTCGGGTCTGCGGCCTCCGCGGCCGCGAGCCATGCGCAAGCGCGATCAAGCCCGCCTCCGGCCGTGAGAACAGCACGGGCCTGGGCGCGAACGCCGCTAGGAACGGCATAGAGCGCGAGCACGCAGCGCGACCGCTCGGATCCCGGTCGTAGCTGTCCCACAGCTCGTCCGTCACCTGCGCAACTGTACCGGCGGACGGAGACCATCGACGGAACACCACACATAGGCTATTTGCCAATGGCACTGTGGAGGGCGCCTGCAAGATCAGGTATCCGCTCGTCGGCTAGAAGCGGATGCTGTGCGAGCTGGCGTAGCTCCGCAGTGTCTGTAACGCACCGTCACCTTCAACGTGTATGGTGCCGCTCGAGAAACCGGTGCCACCGGAGAGACGCGGCCTTACTCAGGGGACGGCGGACGTTAGGAACCCCAGCGCTACGAGGGCGTGACCAGCGCGTGTCCCTAAACCTCGGCGAGGCCCTCACTTCGACGCCAGGCGGGTGCTCGAATCAACAGCGCGCCAGGCGGCGCGGCGGAATGCTGCCCTGGTCACGGGCTCCACGCACCGGCGAATCGCCTACCGGCGGACAGGTGATCAAGCTGCGCTGAAGGTTAGAATACAAGCTTATGGGTGACCGTTGTGGAAGCCATGGTGTCCAATAAAGCCGTGCCCGCCTTCCGTGTGCGATGGCGCTGAGCCCGTTCGGTTGGCCCACTCCTCGGCAAGGATCGCGAAGATCAGCTCGTCGTACCACTCGCCGGCGAAGCGTACGCACTGACGCAGGTGTCCTTCTTGACGCATGCCGAGCCGTAGCATCGCCCCCGCCGCCGCCTGATTGCCGGCGCTGGTCTGAGCAGTCACCCGGTGCAGCTTCAACACGTCGAAGGCCAAGTTCAGCAGGGCGCCTACCGCCTCGGTCGCGTACCCGTGACCCTGAGCGCTCGGATGCAGGATCACGCCGATCTCGCCGTGACGATGCTCGGTGCTGACCAGGCTGAGGTCCACCTCCCCGATGAAGCTGCCGGTGGCCGCCACCTCCACGGCCAGCACTAGACAGTCCCCGTCGGCGGCTAATTTAGTCATGGCGAGCCGTGCCGCGACGACCTCGCGTACGCCTTCCACTGAAGCCGGTGGCCAGTAGAGGTAGCGCAGGACTTCAGGGCACGAGCGGAGGTCGTAGAGGGCATCGGCGTCTTGGGAGCGGAAGGGACGTAGGCGCAGGCGCTTCGTGACGAGAGGAGCTTCGAGGGTCAGCACGCGCCCATGATGACGACTCGCCGGCAGAACGGCAGCCGGGTTTACCGAATGGCGACCCCACCATGCCGCCGTTCCTTCGTGCGCCATCGGGCAAGCTGCCGTACGGAGAGGGGACCGAAGATCAAGGCGGCGGTCACGCTTCGGTGCAACAAAGTCGACGTAGCGGGTATGTTCGTGAAAGCCGACATGCCGGCGATGCGCAGCATCCAGCAGACAGTCGCACTGGCTGCCACCAGACGCAGCCGCTTGTCTGACGCTGTGACGGCGCGCTCCAGCATCCGCAGGCCAGCGCAGTCGAGAAACGACACGTCCGCCATATCCAGGTCGATATGACCGGTCCCGGCCGTCAGTGCTTCGGCTAGGGCGTCGCCGAGTATCCCGGCAGTTGCCAGGTCGAGTTCGCCGGCGACGCGCACCCGAATTCCGCGCCGACTAGCGACGGTTTCGACCTGTAGCGCCGTGGCTGCCATCTGCATCACCTCGGCATCGACGCTAACCCCCGTCAATCACGAGCAGGGATCGTGAAGACAGCCGGGTGCAGGCCCCAACCGGACGAACCCGATCGAGACGCCCCCTGGGGCCCTGGCACCAGCCGAACCACCTGCGCAGACGGGGCATCTAACCACCTGCGGCACCAGACTCTGTGTCCGCTATCGGCATTGCAACGCCATACAAGAAAGTGACTCATCAGTAATTTCAGAGAGTGGCTCCACTCTGTTCATATGTGCAAGTTGCACATATGAAGAATGTTGCATTCGCGGTCGGCGTAAATAGCATGGTTCAGCTTTGGCCGAAAGACGTTTGCAGGAAATTAGACTTTTGTTTTCTCTGTGATTACTGATCTTCGTGGAGGGGATTAGAGCCCCCGTTCGAGCAACACCCCCTACGGTTGAACGGAGATTCTCTGATGCGTATCCGTACCGCTGTCGCCGCCCTCGCCCTGACCGCCGGCGCCGCCGCCGGCAGCCTCGCGCTGACCGGCCCCGCCATGGCGAACCCGCAGAACGGCCTGGTCAACGTCTACGTCCAGGACGTCGCCAGCGGCAACCAGGTCATCGCGCTGCAGAACGTGCCGGTCGACGTCGCCGCCAACGTGTGCGGCCTGACCGTCAACGTGCTCAGCACCGAACTGCTCTCGGGCAACCACGCCGTCTGCACCGCCAAGAACACCCCGACCACCAAGTCCTGGGTTTCCTACAGCTGAACCAGCAAGTCCGGCGACTTCCCTCGACACCCCCTACGCCGAGGACCGTGACGACCGGGCACCGTAACCCTCCGACCAGATCAGCTAAGTAATCGGCAGCAGGCAGCCTCACGCCCCCTACGGCGTGAGGCTGCCCGCATATCCACCCTCCACCACCCGGGCAATTCTCGCTGAGCATCACCGGTGGACAGTCCAAGATCTTCCACCCGGACCGGACCACACCGACCGCGCCCTACAGCGCATCCGCGGTTGGGCCGGCTCGCAGCCCTAACTTCTTGGGGATCATCCGTCCTGATGCGGGCAGCGTGCCGTGGTGCCATGATCCTGGTGGGCGCCGAGGTCGGCCAGGTGTCGTATCCCGACGATGAGGTTTTTGACAGGGACCACACGTCGACCGCGTCCAGCGCGGACCACAGCGGTCACGGACCCCGCTCAACTCGCTCGCCGGGGGCGTTCCGGTCCGTCCGGTGTGACCCGGCGGGGCCGCCGAGTGGCATGATGGGCCGCTTCCTGCTGCAGGGACGTCCATGGATCGGCCGGGTGCGGCGACGACTGCAGATCGGGCCGATAGCCCAGCGGCCGCCGGCGCTGCGGGCCAGGTCCATCGGCCGGTCTTCCGCGGTCCGTAACAGACGTAGTAGGCCAGTTCGCCGGGTGGTGCGATGGCGGCGGGCGAGGAGCCAGTGCCCGCGGCCGGGCCGCCAGCAAATCCGCACTGGCGCCCGGGCCCAGTCGTATTCGCGGGGGCCGTGAGCACCAAGGCCGGCAGAGATGCGGGACCAGGCCCGGCCGGGCAGGGTGGCGATCAGCTCGTCGGCGCGGGCGGTGTCCATGCTGGTGGTGATCATGTCGTCGTTGCGGCGGGTCGCTACCACGTACGGCTGGTCGTGGCTTTCGAGCCAGACCCGAAGCGAATTCGACTGGCCGTAGGCCTCGTCCATGCTCACCCAGCCCGCCCGGATCCCTGCGGCGAACGTCCGGCCGAGCATGGTCCGGGCGATCTGCACTCTGGTGGCGAACTCAACCTCGTCCGGGATACCGGCGGCCTGGCAGCGGTCACGGTCGTCAGTCCACGCCACGGGCAGATACAGCTGCCGGTCGATCAGCGCGTGACCTTTGCTCGAACGGTAGGCCAGGAACACCCCCGACCTGGCAGTTCTCGATCCGGCCGGCGGTGCCGGAATACTGCCGGGCCACGCCGGCAGACTTCACGCCCTTCTTCAGGAACCCGGTGTCGTCGATAATCAGCACCGCTTGCGGGTCGTGCAGGTGTTCGACAACGTAGTCATGCACGTCGTCACGGACCTTGTCGACGTCCCAGTCCGCCCACCCCAACAGCCGTTGCATGCCGTCGGGTGAGATGTCACCGGCCTGCTCCGCCAGAGTCCAGCCATTCTTGCGGTCCAACCCGGCGGCCAGCCCAGACAGGTACTGCCGGGCCCGCCGCCGTGGCTCAGACCGGGTAAACGGTGAGCGAACCGGCCATGCAACCGGTCCTACTCCGCCGACCAGCCCGACACATCGACGTCCACCATGACCCGCCCAACGAGCCGATCATCAATACGTGGTGCCTGCTGAGTGCCGTTGCAGTACTTAGGCCGCATCGAGGACGAGGAAGAGGAAACCCATGAAGCGGCCCGACGGCGAGGTGATCAGGTCGGGGAAGGCTTCGCGGGCGCCGGGAGCCGGTGCGGGTTCACTGACGACCGCGACCCGGAAACCGGCCGCGAGGAACGCGGTGAACATGGCGTGCAGCGGCCGGTGCCAGAAGGTGAGCACGGTGGTGCGGCCGCTGAACATGAACTCGTCGGACCACTCCTCGACGGCGAAGTAGTCACCCTCGGGCTTGATCAGCTTGTAGAGGAAGGGATGGTTGACCGCCACGATGAGCCGGCCGCCGGGTTTGAGGATGCGCCGCAGGTCGGCGAGCGGGCCCGTCCAGTCCTCCAGGTAGTGCAGCACCAGGCAGGCGACGACGTCGTCGAACGTGGCGTCGGGGAACGGCAGCGGATCGCCGCCCAGGCCGAGCCGGTGCAGGGCGACGCCGGCGCCGAGCCGCCGCCGGGCCAGGTGGAGCATGCCGGCGCTGGGCTCGATCCCGGTCACGTCGGCGCCGCGGTCGCGCAGTGCCTCGAGGAGCGGGCCGGCGCCGCAGCCGACGTCGAGGATGCGCCGCCCGGTCACGTCTGCGGCCAGGTCGAGGATCGCGGGACGGGCGTAGTACGCGTTCTCGAGGCTGCCCTCCGTCTCGGACGCGTATGCCTCGGCGAAGTCGTCATAGGACATGCGGCCCATCCTGGCAGCCGAGATCAACTCCGGTCAGCGCAGCGCCTCGCCGGCCCAGCGGGCGACCACCTCCAGGATCGGCGCGCGGCCGGCGAAGCGTTCCGGCCAGTCCCGCCGGTCGTAGGCGGCCGACTGGTCGCGCATCAGCATGTCGATCATGCGCGGGGCCAGCCAGAAGTACTTCGCCGCGCCGGTGATCATGATGGCGCGCTGGACGACGAGCGGGTCCACCTCGGTCATGCCGCGCACGTAGCCGTCGGTGACGGCTTCCAGGACCCCGTCGAGCAGGCTCAGGTCGATCAGGCCGTCGAAGAAGGTGTCGAGGGCCAGGTTCGCCGCGTCCTCGCCGATCGCGCCCGGCCCGACGAACGCCCAGTCCAGCAGCACCGGCCCGGAGGCGGCGAGGACCACGTTCATCGGCCACACGTCGTGGTGGCACAGGGTGCGCGGCAACCGGTCGGCGGCCGCCAGCAGGTCCTGCCGGGCCGCGCACATCTCCCGCAGCCGCGCCCGCAATTCCGGATCCCACGCCGCACGCACCACCGGGTGATCCCAGTCCAATTCCTCCGGAACGGGTTGAGCGAGCGTGTAGTCCCGCAGAAAATCCCGGGCCAGCCAGTCGTACGCGGGTATCTCCGCCAGCCGCCGGCACTGCGCGACGCCGAGGCGATAGGCGAGTTCCCCGAGATCGTCCGGCCGCCATGCCTGCATCGGCCGGCCCGGCACGTCGGCGAGCAGCATCTCCACCGACCCGTCGGCCAGTTCGGTGATCCGGTAAACCTCGGGAACCGACAGTCCACCGGCGGTGAACGCGGTCCGGGCCAGCCCCTCGGCGTACGCGGTGGGCTCCCGCCGCCAATAGTTGAAATGGCCGGGATCGTCGCTGGCGGCCAGATGTGCCGCGGCCCCCGCCCGGCGGCGCATCACCAGTTTCCGTACCGCGGTCCCGCCCTGGTGCGGAATCCGCCACACCCCGCCGGTGACCTCGTTCGCGGTGCTGTGCGTCAATGCCGTCACGGCGCGGAAATCCCGATGATCCACATAGTTCCGGATGGTAGACCGGATTCATGCCCGAATTCCGGCGCGGCGTCGAACTGGCCCGCGACTTCTACCGGGAGGCGGTCCGCCCACTGCTCGACGACCGCCCGCACCTCGCGGCCCGGATCGGCCCGGGCAGTGACGTCCTCGGCTTCGACACGGCACGCTCCACCGACCACGACTGGGGTCCGCGCCTGCAGTTGTTTCTCGACGATCCCGGCGACCTCGACCAACGCCTGCGCGAGGGGCTGCCGAAACGGTTCCGGGGCTGGCCGACGCACTTCGTGCCGCCCGGCGCCCGGGTCCGGTCGATGGCCGACACCGACGGCCCGGTCGACCACTACATCGACATTCTGCCGCTGGAAACCTGGCTGCGGCACCGGCTCGGTGCCGACCCGCAGTGGCTGAGCCTCCCGTGGCAGCGGCTCGCCGAGGTGGCCGGCGGCGCGGTGTTCCACGACCCCGGCGGGGAGTTGGCGGCGGTCCGGGCGACCTGGAAGTGGTATCCGGACGACCTGTTGCGCCATGTGCTGGGCTGTCAGTGGGCCCGCATCGGGCAGGAAGAGGCGTTCGTCGGTCGTACCGCGGAAATCGGCGATGACCCGGGATCCCGCATGGTGACCGCACGCCTGGCCCGGGATGTCGCCCGGCTCCTGCTGCTGCAGCAGCGACGGTGGCCGCCCTATCAGAAATGGCTGTCGGCGGCGTGCCCCGATCCGCGGCTCGCCGCGGCATTGGCGGCGGACGATGCGAAAACGCGGTCCGACGCGCTCGCCGACGCCTATGAGGAGGCGGCCCGGCGGCAGAACGCCCTCGGCCTGTGCCCGCCCCTGGACACCCGCCGGCGGCCGTATTTCGACCGCGGCTATCCGGTGATCGACGCCGGCCGGTTCGCCGAGGCTCTGCTGGACGGGCGGCCGGCGATCGGCTCGATCGACCAGATCTGCGACAGTACCGGCGTGCTGGAACGGCCCGACATCTGCCGGGCGGTATGCAGCGCGGCCCACTCACCGCGTCAGGAAGGGTGACGGCACAAAAGGCGGGGATCAGTGGACAGTGGTTTCGAGGAATACGTCCGGGCCCGGGGCGACGCGTTACGGCGCTTCGCCTACGTGCTCTGCGGCGATCGGCACCACGGCGAGGACCTCGTGCAGGAGGTGCTGGTCAAGGCGTACCGCCGCTGGTCGAGAATCGAGACTGATCAGCCGGACAGGTATCTGCGGACCGCCCTGGTCCGCACCCACATCTCGTGGCTGCGCCGATTGTCGAACACCGAACGCCCGGCGGAGATCGCCGACGATCGCGCGGCGACCGGGGCCGGCGCCGAGTTCGCCGACCGGCAGGCGCTGCGCGACGACATGTGGGCGCGGCTGGCCGAGCTGACCCGCACCCAGCGTGCCGTGCTGGTGCTGCGCTATTACGAGGACCTCGACGACCAGCAGATCGCCGAGATCGTCCGCTGCGCGCCGGGCACCGTGCGGGTGCACGCCTCGCGCGGCCTCGCCAAGTTGCGCACCGACCTGGACCCCGCCCACCCGACGACGGCCGGAGCAAAACCGTGAACCTCGAAGACGACCTGCGTACGACGTTGCTCGACCGCGCCGAGCGCCCCGCCCCGCACCCCGACCTGCTGTCCGCGGTGACCGCCGGGATCCACCGGAACCGGCGCCGCCGCCGCGCCCTGGCCGCCGTCGCGGTCGTGGCGGTCGCCGCGGCCGCCGGCACGCCGCTGGTCCTGCGGCACCACCCGGCCCCCCGTCCCGGCCCCGCGGCCACGGCCTCGGTCACCCCGGCCCGCCCGGTCTACGAAGCCCCGACGTTCCCGCTGCGGCCCGGCTACCTCCCGGCCGGGATCGACGCCTCCTACGGCTCGGTCGTCACCCAGCTCGGCCCGAACCTGCGGCTCGAGAACTCGTCGGGCGACGCGGACGTGCTCTCCATCGAGGAGGGCCCGATCCGACCGGACCCGGAGACCGAGACCCCGGACAGCACCACGACGGTCATCCAGGACCGCCCGGCCAGCCTGCACGTCACCGGCCACTACGACGGCGCCCGCCATGGCGACACGTACGTCTTCGTCCAATGGCAGCGGACCGACGGCACCTGGGTGACCGTGCAGAGCTGGGGCCCGCGCGACAGCGGCACCGTGCGATCCATCGCCCAGCACCTCACCGGCGGTGCCCGCATCCCGGCCGTGCCGACCCCGTTCAGTCTCCCGTTCGCCCCGCCCGGCCTGATCCTGCAGTACCTCGGCGCGGACCAGATGTGCCTGGCCACACCGGACAAGGCCGCCCGCGAGCGCAACCCGACCGGCCTCTGCGTCACCATGCAGCAGGGCGCCTTCGACCCGGACGGCGCCACCGACACGTGGAAGGTGAACGGCCGCCGCGTCGCCTACCTGCCCGACGCCGCCTCCCTGATCATCGAGTGGGGCGGTGACACACAGATCGAGGTCGGCTGGGATCCGCAGGACATCCCGCTGACCCACGACCAGGTGGTCGAACTGTCCGAAGGGTTGTACCCCACCCGTTGACGCCGCTTGACCCCGCGCCGATCAGCGGCCACCCGCCGGCCGCTGATCGGCCATTGACGCCAAGCTACCGATGAGTAACCTGAGGCGGTGACCGTTTTCGCACTCGCCCAGATCGCCATCCACGACCGGCAGCGCTACGACCGTTACGCCGCCGCCTTCATGCCCGTCCTGACCCGGTACCACGGCCGCCTCCTCGCCGCCGACGAGTCACCTCGGGTGGTCGAGGGAGAATGGCCCTACGAGAAGGCCATCCTGATGTCCTTCGACACCCGCGAACACTTCGAACAGTGGTCCACCTCGCCGGAGTACCGGGAGATCTCCCGAGACCGCGAAGCCGCCACCCATGGCGTGGTCCTGCTCCTCGACGGCATTCCCGCCGTCGGACCGGTAGCCTAGATCGACTTCAGTCGACGGGGGATGCGTGACGGTTTTCGGCTGCCGGACCTGCGACGCCACTCTGACGGTTCCGGTGTCGAGGGTGGCGCTGCCGGCCCACGCGGAGCAGAGTTACGGCAACGCGCAGGGATCGCTCGCGCCGGCGCTGGAGCCCGGCACGTTCGCGGTGAATCCCCTGCCCTCCGGATCGCCGTGGCGGCGGTGGGACGACTGTGAGCCCGGTGAGGCCGAGGCACTCGGCTGGTACGCGCCGAGGTTCAGCATCTCCGCCGGTCCGGCCGGTCAGGTGCTGCTCACCCCGGGGGACGTCCGCGGCGCCGTCATCGACCTGGCGCTGGTCGACGACGCCGCCTGTTGCGGCCTCGGCGGTGGCGAACCGAACCTGGTCTGTGAGACCTGCGGCACGCCGGTGGGCCGCCGGGTCGACGACTGCGGCCTGCCGCAGGCGGTCTGGCTGGACCCGCTGACCACCCGCACCACCGAGGACGGCCCCGGCCCGCACCCGGTGCGCGAGTGGGCGGGCCTGCTCGGCCAGGAGTCCGGTATCCCGCCGTGCGACCCGGACGGCGGCTGGCACCCGATGTGGGAGGCCGCCGCCGGCTCAGCGCTGGCGCACCTCCTGGCCGCCTCGGGCGGTGACCCGGTGATGATCGACGATCACCGGGTCGCCGGAATTCTCCGGCCCACTCTCGACCGTCTCGTCGGCCCGCCCGGCACCGGGCGGGAGGGCACCCTGGTCCTGGCGGGACCCGGCCTTCCGGACCCCGCCGGCGACTTCGCTCTCATCCCGGAGCATCCGCAGACCGGCGAACCCTGGCCGGTGGCCCCACCGGTGAAGCCGGTCCCGCTGGCCTGGGAGGTCTGGCGGCACCTCGCGGTGCACCGCGACCCGAAGCCGGTCGGGCGGTCGGTGCTCATCCCGCCGGAGGCCCTGCCGGCGCGCCTCCCGCACCGGTTCGAGCCCGACGGCCGGGTCTTCCTCCGCGTTCTGGCCCGCAGGCCCGAGGTCAGGCAGCCGCGGTTGCGAGCCGTCTACGCCCGGGGGCGCCCCTACGACTACTCCTTCTGCGGGTTCTGACCGCCCGTAGCCTCAGCGGCTCGATCGACCGCCGGCTCTCGTCGCGGTGCGCGGGGTCGTCGGTCGAGGGTCAGGAATTGCCAGCTCATCACGGGGCTGCACTGATGCGGCCCTGGAAAGAGATCGGAACGGGAAGCCGCTGCAGGTGCCGACCGAGCCGGTCGACCACGTCGCCGGGCAGGTCGGCGCGGCGGATGCGTCGGTGGTGAAGGGGTATCTGCGGCGCCGGCTGACCCGGTTCGAGCATCAGTGGGAGATCGTCCGGGAGTACGGGTACACCGACTTCGCCGACGCCGAGCCGGATCTTGTTCGGTGGATCGATGATCGGGCGTGGACTACCGGGGACAGCCCGGGTTGCTTTCGGCCGGGCAGGCCCGACAGTTGCAGGATCTGCTCGACGTTCCGGACGGTTCCCGGCTCCCGCAGTTGGAGCGGTTGCGGACACCGGTGACCAGGACAGCGGACACCGGCATGGTCCGAGCGCTGCAACGGGCCGGTGCCTGGACCACAACGGCAAGCAGTTGATCCAGGCCTCACCTGCGGTTCGTCTCAGCGGTGCTGAGACCTGCGCGGTATCCCGGGTACCTGGTGAGGGCTCAGTCCGGTGCCGGGGGTTGCCGATCAGGTGTAGAGCGGCCGGCGGAGTCTGACCGCGGGATGTCTGGGCCGGAAAACGGCTCGGAGTCCTTCTGTCACGCGCCGAGGAGAGCACCATGAGTACCACTGCTGCCGCCGTTCCGGTGGCGCCCACGGCCCGGGGACGGCGATCGTTCGCCGACCTGAGCGTGAACGTCAAGATTCTGATGGCTGTCGCGCTTGCCGCGCTGGTCGCGTTGCTCATCGGGGTGCTGGGGCTGTCCGCACTGGGAAAGGCCAGCGGGTCCGCGCAGCTGATCTATCGCAGTAACGTCGCGTCGGTCAAAGCAATCGGTACGGTGGACAAGACGCTGGTGCAGGCGCGGCTGGACACCGCCTTCCAACTGATCGCCCAGAAGCCCGCCGACACCCAGAAGTACGCCGACGCGTTCTCCGCGGACCAGCAGGCCTTCACCACGGCGCTGGCCGCTTACAAGGCGAGCAGACCTGCCGGCGATCCGGCGCTGATAGCCGATCTGGAGTCGCAGTGGCAGGCCTACGTGCAGATCGCGCAGACCAAGCTCCTGCCCGCCGGGCAACGCGACGACATCGTCGGCTGGGAGACGATCCGCACCACCCAGGTCCTGCCGCTGATGGCCCAGATGAACAAGGACATCGCCGCGCTGACCGGGGCCGAGGACGCCGACGCGGCCCGCAACGCCGGGACGGCACAGTCCGCCTACGACTCCAGCCGTATCGTGTCGATCCTGCTCCTGGTGGCGGGGCTGGCCCTGGCCCTGGGGCTGGGTGTGTTCGTGGCCCGTTCCATCGTCAGGTCGTTGAACAAAGTCAAGGCCGTCTGCGAGGCCCTGGCCGGCAACGACCTGACCCGCACGACCGGGATGACCTCCCGCGACGAGACCGGGCAGATGGGCCGCGCGTTGGACACCGCGGTCGGAGCCCTACGGCAGGCGGTCACCACCATCGAAGGGTCAGCCGTGACCCTGGCCGGCGCGTCGGAGGAACTGACCGCGGTCAGCACCCAGCTCCAGACCGGTGCGGCAGACGCTGCACACCGGGCCACCACGGCGACGACCGCCAGCGAGAACGTCAACGCAGGCGTGCAGTCCATCGCCGCCGGCGCCGAAGAGATGAGCGCCTCCATCACCGAGATCGCGTCGAACGCCAGCGCCGCGGCGCAGGTCTCGCAGAACGGCATGGCCGTCGCCGAACGCACCACCAATCAGGTCGCCGCACTCGGTGCCGCCAGTGCAGAGATCGGTGATGTGGTCCGGCTGATCACCAGCATCGCCGAACAGACCAACCTGCTGGCCCTCAACGCGACCATCGAGGCCGCCCGGGCCGGAGAACTCGGCAAGGGCTTCGCAGTGGTCGCCGGGGAGGTCAAGGAACTCGCCCAGCAGACCGCGAAGGCCACCGAGGAGATCACGCACCGGATCAGCAACATCCAGAACTCCAGCACCACCGCCGCCACCGCGATCGGGGAGATCACCGACGTGATCCGGCAGATCGGCGACTACACCACCACCATCGCCTCCGCCGTGGAGGAACAGACCGCTACCACCGGTGAGATGAGCCGATCCGTGGCCGAGGCCGCGACCAGTAGCGCGAATGTCGCCCGCACCATGTCCGGGGTGGCCGAGGTCGCCAACGCCACCGCCGAAAGCGCCAAGGCCACCCAACAGGCCTCCGGCGACCTGACCCGCCTGGCCAGCGACCTGACCACTCTGGTCAGCGCCTTCCGCCACTGACCGGCGCCACCCGGCACACCACCAACCCGGAGCGGGGCTCGGCGGCCCCGCTCGTCCAGGAGGCATTCATGTCGATCACATCCGGCGACACGGCGCCCGGCTCTTACGGGCTGCAACGGCCGACCATGGCCGACGCCCGCGAGGCGATGCTGCGCGTGCACGGCCACACCGGCCGCTCCACCTGGGAACGGCTGCTGCAGGCCGCCGGCATGTCAGGCGAAGAGAGCGGCGACGATGCCCTGCACCGGCTGCTCACCGCGATGGCCGGCCTCGATCCCGTCAGCCGGCTCTGCGCCCAGGCCCTGAACATCCGCCTGTCGTCGCACACCCACCTGTCCGCCGCGCACACCATGACCAGGAGCACCGCATGAACACCATCACCACCACGGAACTGTTCAGCCGACTCGGCCAGCCGGCCCGTATCCAGCAGATCGCCCGATACGACGTCTTCGACTCCACCCTGCAGGCCCAACTCGATGCTCTGTCCGCTCGCACCGCCGATCTGCTGGGTACTCCGGTGTCCATGGTTTCGGTCGTGCTCGACAGCTCGCAATTCATCATCGGCCAGCACGGCGTGCCCGGCTGGATGGCCGAAGTCCAGGGCACCCCCGCCGAATGGGCACTGTGCAGCCACACCGTCCTGGCCGGCGAGCCGTACTGCATCGCCGACGGCACCGTCGACCCCGTCCACGCCGACAACCCACTGTTCGCCATGGCCCCGATCCGCAGCTACGCCGGCGTACCCCTCACCGACGACAGCGGCCATGTCCTCGGCGCCCACTGCGTCATCGACGTCGTCCCCCGCACCTTCACCGACGCTGACATCGCCACCTTGACCACCGGCGCCACCGAAGCCATGCGCCTGCTGACCGAACATCGCACCCGGCCCCACCCGGCCGGCTGAGCGACGGCGGCCCGTGCTCAGCATCACGACCACGCCGCGTCGCCCACGGCTGCAGAGAGCCTGCACATCCGGCGCCTCGCAGGGCAACAGCCGGTACATCGTCCCGCCCCGCTGCTCGGTGTAAGACCAACGCCACCGCCGCAGCAAACCCGGGACAGACGAACGAACCCACTAGGACACGCCATGCACTCTCCAGCAGCGGCCACCGTGAACTACGACCGACAAGACGTCGTCAACCATCTGCTCGCCGCCGCCCTACAAGCCCGCGCCGCACTCCAAGATGTCCTGCGTACTGCAGCCCTTACGCCCGGTGATCAGCCTCAAGCAGCCGCGGACCTCACCGACGCCGCAGCCGCCCTCGCCCGTATCCACGACAACCTGCTACGCGCTGCCGGCCCAGGCGAAGACCACCCGAACGGACCGGCTTGAGAAGGATGACCTCGGCAGTGACGCCGCCCCGCCTGCGCTGCTGTTGAGCCCTCTGTCGCTACGACGCCGACACCGGCGCGCGATGACGGTGTAGGTGCGGTGCGGCTCGACACGGGCACCACAGCATCCGTGACAGTGGTGTTCGGCGAGCACCTGGCGATGAGAGCCCAGCAGCAGCGCGGCGACCGCGCCGGCCGTGGCAGAGAAGCCCAGCCCGTACTTGAGCGCTTCAATCTGCAGTTTCGCCTGGCCGGCGTCCGCAGCGCCACCTGCGATCAACAGCATGATCACCAGCGCGGTGATCCCGAGCCCAGCGACGAACACGGTGACGCTCATGATTCCGGCGTTCGACAGCAGCCACGGCCATCGCCGACGGGGCTCCATGCGCGGATCGAATCCGGTCCCCGGTGGCGTCGTGCGGATCCCAGGTCACGGTTGCTTCCGCAAGGTGCCTCACCGCCGCGGATTCTCCCGAGGCGTTTGTCCTATCTTCCTAGGATGCGCTAGCCGGAGTGGGACATCACCCAGGTGATAGGGGCATCTTCGGTCAGGAGTGCTGAGCGACCGACGCCCGCCGCGCAAGCTGAAGGGTCCTAGACGTGGACGTCCTTCCGTAACGGGATCGGTTCGTGATGCGAGTCGGCTGCGGTTCCTCTGGGCTGATGCCCCGGGGGCGTCTGAGCTGGCTGCCGATGTTCTCCGAGGCGATGCGCTCGACGTGCGCACAGTGCCGCCTGCGCGTTGTATCGAAGGTCGGCGCCCCGACGCCGAGCCTGGTCAGATAGGGCGCGACCCACGCGGGACGTCTCCGGTGTCATGGCCGCGAAGATCAGCGTCGATGAGCGCGTGCGGCCCAACCGATTCGACGGCCTTGCGGACCGCGATGGGGTGTTGCCGAGGCGGGCCCGGCAAAAAATGTCGGTGGGGGATGTCAAGGTGGGATCCGTGGCTCCGACCTGTCGGCGAGAGGGCTCCCAGAGGAGCCCGGGCGAAGTCTGTGGGGTACGACGATGAAGTTCCTGATCAGCCTCTACATCAACCCGGCCGTGCTGGAGGCCCTGACCGACGAGGAGAAGGGCGCCATCGGTGACGGGCACGGGCGGTTCATGGAAACGCTCAAGGAGTCCGGGGAGCTGATCACCACCCAGGCGCTGGTGGATCCGTCGCAGGCGGTGGTGGTGTCGGTGCGCGACGGGCAGACCGTGGTGACCGACGGGCCGTTCGCCGAGGCGAAGGAGTTCCTGGGCGGGTTCTACCTGGTCGACTGTGCGGACCGGGCGCGGGCGGTGGAGCTGGCGGCGCGGATCCCGGATGCGGCGATCGACGGGCTGGCGGTCGAGGTGCGTCAGGTGATGTTCGCGGACGGGCTGCTCGAGGCGTGAGCGGGCCGGGTGTCCCGGCCGCGGCCGGCCCGGGTGCGGCCGCGACACCCGCCCCGACGGGTGTCGAGGAGACGCTGCGGCGGTTGATGCCCCAAGTCCTCGGTTCGCTGGTGCGGCGGTACGGGCAGTTCGACGGGTGTGAGGACGCGGTGCAGGAGGCCGGCCTGGCGGCGGCGCTGCAGTGGCCGGTGGACGGGGTGCCGGCCCATCCGCGAGGCTGGCTGATGACGGTGGCGGCGCGCCGGCTGGTCGACGAGGTGCGTAGCGGCTCGGCGCGGCGGGACCGGGAATCGGCCGTGGCGGCGCGGGCCGAGGTGCAGCCGGAGGAGGTGCCGGATCGGGACGACACGCTGCTTTTGCTGTTCCTGTGCTGTCATCCGGCGCTGACCGCGGCCTCGCAGACGGCGCTGACGTTGCGGGCGGTCGGCGGGCTGACGACAGCCGAGATCGCGCGGGCGTTCCTGGTGCCGGAGGCGACGATGGCGGCGCGGGTCAGCCGGGCGAAACAGCGGATCCGGGCGGCGGGCAGCACGTTTCCGCTGCCGTCGGCGCCGGAGCGGTTGCCGGTGGTGCTGCACGTGCTCTACCTGATCTTCAACGAGGGGTACACGGCGTCGTCGGGGCGGTCGCTGGACCGGGCCGATCTGGCCGGGGAGGCGATCCGGCTGGCCCGGCTGGTGCACGCCCACCTGCCCGACGACGCGGAGGTGAGCGGGCTGCTGGCACTGATGGTGCTGACGCACGCCCGGCGGACCGCACGGACGACCGCTGCCGGTGATCTGATTCCGTTGCAGGAGCAGGATCGGTCACTCTGGGACCGGGATCTGATCCGGGAAGGGTTGTCGCTGGCGAAGGCGGCGCTGGGCGGGCCGACGCTCGGGCAGTATCAGTTGCAGGCGGCAATCGCGGCGACGCACGCGGACGCGGCTGCCGCGGGGGAGACGGACTGGCGGCAGATCCACGCGCTGTACCTGATCCTGGAGCGGATCGCGCCGAACCCGATGGTGACCCTGAACCGGGCGATCGCGCTGGCCGAGATCGATGGTCCGCGGGCGGGGCTGGCACTGCTGGCCGGCCTGGACGCCGACGAGCGGCTGGCCGGGCATCACCGGTTGTGGTCGGTGCGGGCGCATCTGCTGGAGGCGGCGGGGGAGCGGGGCGCGGCGTACGACTTCTACCGGCGTGCGGCGAAAGCGACGGCGAGCCTGGCCGAACGGCGCCACCTGGAGGCGCGGGCCGCTCGTTGCCGACCGAGCTGACCGTCTGCGGTAGATGTGGTGGGCGGGGTCGTCAGCCGCGGTGGTCCTCAGGGTCGACCAGGTATCAGCTCCCCCAGACCACCGGTGGTGATGGCGTCAGGCGATGGGGGCTGCCGCGGTGGTGTGGCGGCGGGTGGCCAGCCGGAGGGGGACGGCGATGAGTCGTTCGCGGAGGCCGCGGGGGTGGGTGAACTCGGTGAGGTTCTCGGCGAGGAAGGCTTCGATCGTTCTCGGTGTGTGGCCGGTGACGTCCCGTACGGTGCTGGTGGGGGTTTCGGGGTGGGTCAGGGTCATGGCCTGGATTTCGAGGAGGTGTTCGATGGTCCAGGTTGGCAGGCCGGCGCGGTGCAGCTTCGCGGCGTACTCGGGTGGTCGCATGGTGAGGTAGCGGGTGGGACGCCCGAGTGCGCTCAGGTGCCGCGCGACGTCGGGGTAGCTGACGGCTCTGGGTCCGGTGAGGACCAGCGCGCGGCCGTGGGTGCGGGTGGTGGTGAGGGCGGTGGTGGCGACGTCGGCGATGTCGCGGACGTCGACCATGTTCATCGGGGTGTCCGCGGTGGTGCCGGTGAAGAAGCCGGCCATCCGGATGGGCGGAGCGTTGTGGAGCAGGTTCTGCATGAACGCGTACGGGCGCAGGAACGTGTGTCGCATGTCGTGGCGTGCGCCCGCGGCGACGATGGCTTGCTCGATGGTGTGGTGCATGCGGGCGATGGCGACGGGCACTTCGGGTCCGACGTAGGGCGCGGAGACCTTGACCAGGTGCTCGACCCGGGCATCCAGGGCGGCGCGGACGACGGCGAGTTCGTGGTGCTGCTGCTGCGGCCCGTTGGCCATGACCAGGAAGACCTGCCGTACGCCGTGGACGGCGCGGCGCAGGCAGTCCTCGTCGGCGACGTCGCCGACGACCACGTCGATGGTGCCGGCCGCGGACAGCGACATCACGGCGGGTGTGGGGCGTCGGACCAGGGCGCGTACGGGCGCCTGGAGTGCGGCCAGGCGGTGCAGGACGGCGCCGCCGACGAGTCCGGTGGCTCCGAGAACGAGGATCATGGGGTTGCCTTTCGTCGGTGACAGCGTGCGGGTCGTCGGCGATGCGGTGACCGGACACCGGGGGCGGTTGCCCGGTCGGGGCTCCAGCGGGAAAGGGTGTGCCGAGCCGTCGCAGCGAGCTGAGATGGACTGCGGTCATCGGCTGGCGGGACGCGCGGCAACGCGCCGACGTCCGGCGCGGCGGCTGGTCCGGTTGGTGCGGGCCCATCGGCCGGCGACCAGACCGCCGCCGATCGCGGCGGACGTGAGGGTGTACTGCAGCGCGGACAGTGGCAGGACACCGTTGCCGATGAGGACAGCGCTGCCGGCGCCCGCGAGTACCGTGCAGGCCAGGGCCGCGAGGGTGAACGCCCGGGCGCTGCGCGCGGCCGTCGGCCGTCGGGGCGGTGTGCGCCCACGGGTCCACAGCGTTACCAGCGCCGACGCGACGGCCGACGGGATAGCGATCGTGGTCCAGGCGGCTGTGGCCAGTGCCGTGGCGACCGCACGGTCGGGGATCACCAGCGCGTTCCCGGCCGTGGTCACCGCCGGGAGCAGATACGCAGGGACGACGGCGGTGGCCAGCGCCACCAGCACAGGAGGCCGGTCTGGCGCACGCTGCGGCCCGGGGTGGCCAGTCGCAAGCGGGCTGCTGGTTGATTCGGTGGGGGGCATCGGCGGGGGTCCCTTCGGAGGCGCTGCCGGCGGGTCTCTCCCGCTGCCGCCGACGGTACGGGCGTTGCCAGCATGGGCACTAGACGCGAAGATCCGAACGCGTTGTTGCACACGGGGAACAATCGCAGGGACACTTCACACCGTGACACTGGAGCCCACGGCGAAGCCGGCAGTCGCCGGCGGGACCCTTCGACCCACCTCGCCGCACCACACCGCTGCCGGTCAGGCCCCGCACACACCGGGCGGTCTCGACCTCGACGACGTCGCGGTTTTCGTCCAAGTCGTGGACTGCGGCGGGTTCACCGCCGCGGCTCGGGTACTGCGCATACCGAAGTCGTCGGTCAGCCGCCAGGTCAAGCGGCTTGAGCAACGCCTCGGCACGCAGCTGCTGCACCGCAGCACCCGAGCGGTCAGCCTGACCGACGCCGGCCGGGCCTTCCACCGTCGCGTCGCAGCCGCCCTCGCCGAGGTCGGCGACGCCGTCACCGCGGCCGTCGACGCCCGCGAAGTGCCCCGCGGTGTCATCCGGTTCACCGCGCCGCCGGACCTCGGCGCGGAGGTGCTGCCCGCGTTGCTGACCAGCTTCACCGCCCAACACCCGCTGGTACGCGTCGACATCGACCTGCTCGCGCACACCCCCGACCTTGTCGAAGCCGGCTACGACCTGGCCCTGCGGGTGGGTCGGCCATCCCAGCACGGGTTGACCACCGACAAGTTGCAGGACATGAGCTTCCGGCTCTACGCCTCGCCCGGCTACCTGGCCGGCCCCACCGGCATCCCCGCCACGGTGGAGCAGCTCGCCGAGCACAGCTGCATCCTGTTCCGCGCCCACAACGGACAGGCCCGATGGCAGCTGCACCGTCATCCGCACGGCGACGACGGGGTCGACGTCACCGTGAGCGGAAGGCTGACCGTCAACGACATGTCCTTCGTCCGGCGAGCCGCTGTCGCCGGCGCCGGCATCGCCCTGCTACCCCGACTCGTCGGCGAGTACGCCGTCGCCAGCGGCGAGCTCATCCCCGTCTTGCCCGCCTATGAGACAGCCGGCTTCCCCCTGTACCTGGCCTACCCCTCCGCCCGGCACGTACCGCTCGCCGTCAGAGCGCTCCGAGACCATCTCCTCGCCGCATTCCCCACCTGAAAGTGGGTCAGCCCGATATTGCCGTGGCCCTCACCGCGACGGCAGGCCTCGGGCGACAAGGTCGGCTTCGGTGTGCGCCTGTCAGCTCCCGTGGCCCCGGGCGGAAGATGGTCAGCTCTTACGCAACCGCTGCCGCCGGGCCAGCTTCGTTGTGCGGAGACACCATCGACCAACCCTTCGGCACGTCGTGGACCCGGCCTGTGCGCGCCGGATCCGACGGTCGCGACCCGGCTTCTAGGGTGTGGGCCGGGTGGCGCCCAGGAAGTCCTCCCGGCTCATGGCGATGAGGTGGGCCAGCGTGTGCTGGTTATCCGGCTGGTTCCACTGATTGCGGGCCACGAAAAAGATCGCCACCGCGGTCCAGGCGGCGACGGTCGCGGCGGCGTCGGCCGTGCCGCGGTCGCGCAGCGCGGCGGCGATCCGGTCCGCCAGGATGGCGCGTTTGACCAGTTCACGTTCCTGCAGTTCGGGGCTGGCGGCGATGACCCGGCCGAGCACGACCGCGCCCTCGCGGAACTGCTCGTAGACCTGGTCGGAGACGGCCTGCAGCCCGGCGACCGCGGCGCGAAGCGGGTCCGTCCCGTGGTCCTGGCCGCGGATCTCGGCGGCGATGAGTTCCTCGGAGTGTTCCTGGCCGGCGAAGACCACCTCGCGCTTGTCGGCGAAGTGGTGGAAGAACGTGCGCCGGTTCATCCCGGCCCGTTCGGTGATCTGCGCGACCGTCGTCTTCTCGAAGCCCTGCTCGTCGAAGAGCGTCAGCGCCGCCGTGCGCAGGCGCTCGACCGTGCCGGGTACCCATCTCGCCATGGGGCACAGCCTACGTGATTGCACTCAGTGGCATCATCATCGTATCGTGATGCCACTGAGTGCAATCACGTACTGGAGGAGTGCCCCCATGTCCCCATTCACCCTTCCCGATCTGACCGGGCGGATCGCGATCGTCACCGGAGCCAACTCCGGCGTCGGCCTGGCCACCACCCGGGCGCTGGCCGGCGCCGGCGCCCGGGTCGTGCTCGCCGTGCGTGACATGGGCAAGGGCGAGGCCGCCGCCCGCACCATCAGCGGCAGCGTCGAGGTGCGCCGCCTCGACCTGGCCGACCTGTCGTCCGTACGGTCGTTCGCCGACAGCTGGTCCGGGCCGATCGACCTGCTGATCAACAACGCCGGGATCACCGCGCCGGAGCTACGCCGTACCGTCGATGGGTTCGAATTGCAGTTCGGCACCAACCATCTCGGGCCGTTCGCCCTGACCAACCTGCTGTTGCCACAGGTCACCGGGCGGGTGGTGAGCCTGGCGTCGCAGGCCGAGCGGATGGGCCGTCTGGACCTGGACGATCCGAACGACGAGCGCCGCGCCTACAGGCAGTCGCCGGCCTACAACCGGTCGAAGCTGGCGAACATGCTGTTCATCGCGGAACTGCAGCGGCGCCTGGACGCGGCCGGCTCGCCGGTGCGGGCCATGGCCGCGCACCCCGGGCTGGTGCGTACCGACATCTACACCGAGGCCGGCCCGGTCAGCCGGTTCATCGTCCGCACCTTGGGCCAGAGTGCCGAGCAGGGTGCGCTGCCGGTCCTCTACGCCGCAGCCGCCGACCTGCCCGGCAACAGCTTCACCGGGCCGAGCCGCTTCGCCCACATGATCGGCGAGCCCCAATTGATCAACCGCTCCGCCCGCGCTCGCGACGAGCAACTGGCGGCGCGCCTGTGGTCGGTATCCGAGAAGCTGACCGGCGTACGGTTCCCGGCCGCGCTGGTCGAGCGGGCGGTGTAACGGTTGCGGCGACCGGGATCGCCGGACGGTCGTCGGCTGCTCGGCTTTGGGCGCGGCCACTGCCAGCTATTGGGGACAGGCGTCCAGGAGAGGGCCGACATCAACTACTCACCGTTGTTTTTGGTCTGGAAACCACTTCGTGAGGGGCCAGCAATTGCTCGCGGCGCCGATGTGCAACGCTCCGTCGATGATCGCCAGAACGCCGTACGACGACGACCGCTCCCATTTCTCGCGCCGTGCCCTTGCCCGTCTGGTCCTCTCCGACCAGGCCAGCGGTCTGTCCAATGCTGCGGCGAGTCTGGCGGTCACCCGCTACGACGAGTTCTCCGGCGCCGGCGGCCGCGTCAGCGAGGCGGCGGCGGTGGCCAGTCATGCGGATCGGCTCGTCATCACTGCGGTGATCTACGAACGGGAACGCGGCAGTTCCTGGGAGGACATCGGCCGGTATCTAGACCTCAGCGGTCCCGCAGCGGAGCAGCGGTTCGCATCGGCCGTCGAGCACTGGCATTCCGCGTTCGACGCCCCTTACCGCCTCGACGAGACGGGCCGGAAACGCATCCCGCAGTTGCCCACCGCTGCCTACGATCCCGCTCGCTCGATCCGCAATCTGGACCTCTGGGCGGACGTGCGTCTTGGATTCGACGACAAGCACGCCGTCAGTGGTGGCCTACAGCCGCGCGACGACACCGAGGAGGAGGCGGGGCTGCCGAAGCCGAAGGGCACCGAGATAGACGGGCGAATCCAGCTACCGCACCTTGGTGCCTTCCTCGACCTGCTCTCCGAGTACGCCCTGCACCGCCCCACCGGCAAAGCTCGCGAGGTGGTGGCCAGGGCAATGGACAACAGCAAGGACGAAGGCAGGGGCAGCTGGCACTCATACACCATGGACGGGATCTTCGAGACGCTCGACGTCCGCCTGGCACCCCACGGTGACATGGTCTCTGTCATTGTCGCCGGCGCGCACTCGCCGGCGTTGCGGTTGCAGATCAGCACGCTCTTGGACGCCTTCGCCTGAGTGCCGACCAGGAGACTCGATGCTGCGAACGCCTGCCCTGCACGCGCCTGATTCGGCCCCAGGTGCCCGCATACGGAAGTAATCGGCGGGGGGCTCAACGTCGAGAATAGGCGACAGTTGAATAGGCGCTCTCACCAGTAGGGCGGCCCATGACCGAGGTGCTCCGTCATCACCTCGTTCAGCGCCGTCTCGAGAACATTCTTGGTGAACAGCTTCAACAGCCCGTTCGGGCCGGTCAGCTCTCAGCCTCGCTGCCGGGCCTCGGCCACCGTCGCAGCCGCCGCGGACTGCTCAGGCGACAGCCCACGGCCTTTGACCACGGCCCTCTTCGACGGCTCCACGATCTCTGCGGTCTTTTACTCACCGTGCCCATCCCGCCGAACCAAAACCCGCGAATCGAGCCAGAAAAGCCGCTCGTGGCACAGTCCCTCGGGGCGATGCGGACACGCCAGAGGGCTACGTCGGATGACACTGCTGTGGTGGTGCCATCGGCGTTGCGCGCCGAGGGGTCAGCGCGCCGGCCGGCTTGACCTGCGGGGAAACGGTCGACCCGGCTGCGCCACGGAACGATCCTCGTTCGGTTCCGAGCCGGGCCCCAAGCCGCGGTCGATCGCCTCCGCGGCGGCCTCGTGGAACCACCAGCGGTGCACGTGCGGGGCGTTCAGCCAGCGCTGGAGCAGGAGATCAGTCGTTCTCGGTCACCGGGTGCCAGGTCATCACATCGGTCACGCTCCGGACGCTACGGGAGGCCGTTTCCTATCTTCCTAGGATGCCTTAGAGGCGGTGCGACAAGTCGCACCAAACTCCAAAAGGACGGCTCCGCCGACCGCACAGAAAAGATCAAAAGCCGATTGGCGCGTACGACGGTGGCAGCTCGCGCCGAAAGCGGTTGCGGCTCGGAGCGGCCTGTCCGACACGAGGTCGTGGTGGCCCGGCTTTCGAGCCCGGGCGGGGTGCCACCGCAGACGGTTCCGAGGACCCGGTGGGTGGTTACCGGGCCGGAGGTGCTTCGTAGAGGGCGAGGATCTGGTCGGCTACGCAGGCGGGGCGAGGTTCGCCGTCGATTTCGGCGGTGGTGCGCAGGACCAGGCGGGCGCCGTTGGGCAGGCGTCGGGACTGGAGGAGGCGGATGCTGCCTCGCAGGCGGGCGCCGGCGCGGACCGGGGTGTGGAAGCGGACGCGGTCGAAGCCGCCGTTGACGACGAAGGTGACGTTGTCGACCTGGACGATCTCGGTCAGGAAGGTCATGCACAGGGAGAGGGTGAGCGCGCCGTGGGCGATGGTGGTGCCGAACGGGCCCTCGCGGCGGGCGCGGGCGGGGTCGGTGTGGATCCACTGGTGGTCGCCGGTGATGTCGGCGAAGCCGGTGATGCGGGGCTGGTCGATCAGGTGCCAGGCGGTGGTGCCCAGTTCTTCGCGGCTGAGGAGGTCGTCGAGTCCGGTGAATCGGGGCATGGCGACACCCTAGAGGAGCCGGGGTCGTCCGGGTGGCCCTCGACCGGCGGTGGCTTTCGGTGTCGGTGCGGTGCGCGTGGGGTTTGCCTGCTCGGTGAAGGAACCGGCATCGATGGTCAGCAGGCCGGCTCTGTGATCATTCTGGGGTGACCAGTTTTCCCGCGACCGCGCGCCGGGTTCGTGACGAGAGCCTCGACCCCCGACGACGGCGAGTGCGTCTGCGGAACTGCCTCTACCATTTCGCGCCGTATGGTTTCCACGCCACTTGGCATCATCTGGCGACCACGCACCGCATTCCGGGGCGTATCGAGGCCGATCCGTCGTCGCTGGTCCGGGCCCTCGACGAGGTGGAGGCGGCCCGCGCTCTGGTGCTGCCGAGGGTGGTCGCCTTCGCTGCCCGGCGACGCCTGCAGAAGCGGGAGGGCAGACGTGTCCCGGCGGCGCTGCATCCGTGGGACTCATGGGGTTGCCACGACATCGCCTACTGTCCCGATCCGCGGAAGCATCCGGCCGAGCCGCTGCCGGTTGTGGTGGACCGGGTGCTCGATGCGTGCGCCGCCGGTGCCGACCGGGCCGGAGGGTGCCTGGTCTGCGGTCGGGAGGACTGGGACCTGTGGAGAGTTTGCCGCAACTGCGGTGTCGCGTCCGGAGGCCCCGGCACCCATTACTGATCGGCGACGGACCCGGGCAGGCCGGCCTGCACCCTGGCGGCGAGTGCGTGGTGCTGCAGGCCCGGGGCGCCAGGCGGTGGAACCTGGTCAGCACGACCCAGGGCTATTACCGCGTCGTGGATGGCAGGGTTCGCGCGACGAGTGCCAACCCTGTTCGGCTCAGCGACCGCGTCCTGGGCGACCTGGGCCTGCGATGAACGATGTCGCGGGTGCTGGTGGCGTACGCAGGCGGTATGCGAAGGACCGCTGCGGGCCTGGGGCGCGCAGCGGTCTCGGCGGTGGTGCGGTCAGGCGGTGGTGGTTTGTGGTGTGGCCGGTTGGGCCGGGGTGGTGCTGGTGGCGATGCGGTGGAGTTGGGCGGCGAAGGCGATGCCGAGGACGGTCCAGAGGATGGTCTGGGTGCCGAGGGAGGCGAGCCGGAATTTCCACAGCAGGACGGCGGGGAAGGTGGCGGGGACTTCGTTGACCGTGGGCAGCAGGGTGTAGGCGATGGTGACGACGGTCAGGAAGCCGAGGAGTGCGGCGGTGGCGCGGCGCCATTCGGTGGGTTGGGTGCGGGCGGCGATGATGCCGGCCCAGATGGCGACCAGGCCGAGTGCGAGGACGGCGAGGTAGCTGGTGGTGCGTTGGTTGATGGTGGCGGGGTCGCCGACGGCCGGTGGGTTGGGTGGGTATTTGAGCCAGGGGACCAGGACGATGCCGGTGAGGGCGGCGGCGGCGAGGCCGATCGCGGCGCGGGTGTCGCTGGTGGTGTGCAGGCGTCGGCGGAGCAGGGTGTAGGCGGTGGCGAGGAAGCCGCCCATGGCGATGCCGTAGAGGCCGGTGGCGAGGAACAGGCCGACGTGTTTCTGGGTGTCGCGGCTGACGAGTTCCTCGCCGCCGCCGGCTTCGCCGTGGGCCAGGGCGTTCTGCTGCTCGATGGCGATGGCGGCGTCGACGCGGGGCTCGCCGGCGAAGTAGGCGAAGGTGCCGGCGAGTATGCCCGCGATGAGGCCGGCCAGGAGGCCGGCGATGAGGAGCCGCCCGAAGGTGGGCCTCAGTGGCACGGGACGCCCAGCAGGTGCCGGCCGTCGTGCATGAGTTCGTGCATGTACATGCCGCTGCGGGAGAGGGCGCCCTGGTCGAAGGCGACCAGGTAGGCGAGGGCGAGCAGCAGGAGGGTGATGCCGGCGGCGGTGAGCAGCAGGCGGGTGGAGATCGCCGGGATGGCGAGGGGCCGGGTGGTCTGGGCCTTGGGCATGGTGGTGTCGTCCTCCTACGGGATTGCGCGTCCCGATCATCGAGCTGCGGACGGGTGAGCGTCCTGGCTTACTGCCGTTGATGGCAGTTCACAGTGGCGCGACCGCACCGGGATTGCACCGGTTTCCCTCACGTCGCCGCAGTTGGCCTCCACAACCTAACTGTCGTGGTGGTGGCGGCACAACCGGTCCGGGATTGTCGGGTCTTTCGGTGATCAACATCTCGGGGCTCGGGGGTGGCGGTGGGGATTGTGTTGTACGGCTGGTCATGAGGTGCGCTGCGGTTCCGGCGGGGTTTCTGGGTGTGGTGGTGACGGTCGCGGGGTGCCCGTCGGGTGATCGGGTGGTTCGGTGAGCTGGCTGCTACGGCGCATCGCAGCGTTGAGGAACGATCGTTCTTGACTGGTCGTTCCTAAACGGCGTAGCGTCGTGCCCATGGGAAGGCCGCGAGCGTTCGACGAGACCGAGGTCGTGCGGGCCGCGGCCGGGCTGTTCGCCCGGCGCGCGTTCGACGGCGTCTCGGTCGACGACCTGGTCGCCCACCTGGGCGTCCACCGCAACAGTCTCTACCAGGTGTTCGGCAGTAAACGCGGGCTCTACCTGCGGGCGCTGCGCTGGAGCCTGCAGCACGAGGTCGGGCCGCTGCTGCGGCACGCGGGGCCGGGGTCGCTGACCGATCTTGCCGCCGACCCGGTGCTCGATCTGCTGCTGCTGGCCGCCGCGGAACGTGCCCCGCAGGATCCGGAGGTCGCCGCGGAGGTCGCCGCGGCGCTCGCCGACCTGGACACCGCCCTGGGCGGTCAGGCGGCCACCCTGCTCGGGCTGCGGCTGTGCGCCCGGATCAACCCCCTCGGGAAGGAGGCGGCAGATGGCCGCCAAGATCAGCGTTGTCGGTGACACCCTGCATGTCGAGGTCCTCGGTCTGCACAAGGTGTGGGCGCTGCGCAGCCGGCTGGAGATTCCGCTGGCCAATGTCGCCGGCGCCACCATCGACCCGGGTATCACCCGCGGGTGGAAGGGGATCCGCACCGGCGGCACCCACCTTCCCGGGGTGCTGACCGCCGGCTCGTTCCACCACGCCGGCGAGCGGATCTTCTGGGATGTCAGCGACCCGAACCGGGCTGTGGTCATCGCGTTGCGCGACGAGACGTACGCGCGGCTGGTCGTCGAGGTCGACGACCCGCGGGCCACGGTCGATCTGGTGGAGAATGCGATCAGCCGCCCGGCGCGGTGAGCCGGGGCGCCAGAATGGGCGGGTGAGCGTGATAGCGCAGAGTTACCCGCTGTGGTGCGCGACCCGCGACGGCGCGGAGGTGCGCGCCGGTCGGGTGTTCGGCTGGATGTCGGATCAGCCGGCGCCGGAGACGGCGGCCGCGGAGAAGATCGCCGACGGGGTCGCCGCGTCCGGGGCCGAGGCCCGGTTCTCGCCGCTGGTCACCTGGGATCCGCCGCGCGGCGGCCTGGTCGCCGGGGTCCTGGTGCGTTGCGGGCGCGACGCGGCCGGCCGGTTCGTGCCGCTCTACTTCGGCGACACCCGGGAATCCGCGATCGCCGCGGTGACCAGGCCGGATTCGTAGGCGGCGACGACCAGTTGCGCCCGGTCGCGGGCGGCGAGCTTGGTGAGCAGCCGGCCGACGTGCGTCTTGACGGTCGGCACGCTCAGCCGCAGCTGCCCGGCGATCTCCGTGTTGGACCGGCCGCGGGCGATCAGCAGCAGTACCTGTTGCTCGCGGGCGGTCAGGTGCGCCGCGACGGCGGGTGCCGGGCGCGGCGGCGCCGCGGTGAACGCGGCGATCAGCCGGCGGGTCACCGTCGGGGCGAGCAGCGCCTCCCCGGCGGCGACGACCCGGATCGCGGCGATCAGGCCGGCCGCGGTGGTGTCCTTGAGCAGGAAGCCGCTGGCGCCGGCGCGCAACGCGCCGTACACGTACTCGTCGAGGTCGAACGTGGTCAGGATCAGCACCCGCACGTCGTCGGTCTGCCGGCAGATCAGCTCGGTGGCCTCGATGCCGGTCAGGTCCGGCATGCGCACGTCCATCAGTACCACGTCCGGCCGGTGGGCGAGCGCTAGCCGGGCGGCGTCGCGCCCGGTGGCGGCCTCGCCGGTCACGGTGAATCCGGGTGTGCTGTCGAGCAGCACCCGGAAGCTGTCGCGCAGCAGGGTCTGGTCGTCGGCGATCAGGACCCGGATCGGCTCGGTCACGGTGTCTCGTCGTCGTACGGGATGTGTGCGGTCACCGCGAACCCGCCGTCGGGCTGCGGCCCGGCGGCCAGCGTGCCGCCGTACGCGGTGACCCGCTCGCGCATCCCGCGCAGCCCGAATCCGCCGTCGTCGGCGACCCGGACGGTGACCGCCCGCGGCCCCGCGTCGACGTCGACCGTGCAGGCCGCGCCGGGCGCGTGCCGGGTCACGTTGGTCAGCGACTCCTGCACGATCCGGTACACCACCGCGCGCACTCCGGGGGGCAGCGACGCCTCCCCGGCCACGCTCATCGTCACCCCGTCGCGGTCGCCGAGAGCGTGCAGGTCGGCCGGCTCGTCTCGCAGCAGTCCGAGGGTGCGGCGCATCTGCAGCAGCGCCTCCCGGCCCGCCGTCTCGATCACCTCCAGGGCGGCCGCGGACTCCTCGGGGCGGGTCGCGGCGACGTGCCGGGCCACACTCGCCTTCATGGTGATCATGCTGAGGCTGTGGGCGACCGTGTCGTGCACGTCGCGGGCGATGCGCAGCCGTTCCTCGGTGACCGCGCGGGCGGAGCGTTGCTCGGCGAGCTGCTCGGCGAGGTGCCGGCGGTGCCGGACCAGCCAGCCGGTCAGCCAGGGGACGGCGACCACGGTCGGCCACAGCGGGCCGAGCAGCGCCGCACCGGCCAGGCCGGCGATCAGCACCGGGACCGCGGTGACCACGTACAGGGTGAGGGCGACCGCGGCGATCGGGCCGGGCGCCGCGTAGGACGGGACGATCCCGGACCGCAGGAGCACGCCGGCGGCGGCCAGGGCGGTCAACGCGGCCGGCACCGGCCAGCGGCGGCGCACCGCGACCGGCGCGGCCACCGCGACGATCGGCACCCACCGCCACCCGGCGGGCGGCCCGACCTCCTGCGCCGCGACCCCGCACGCGGCGAGGACGGCGACGGCGGCGGCCACATCCACCATCGGTGCGCGCGCTGCGGTCACGACGTCAGGCTACCGGCAACCGGCGTCGATGCCATCCGTCTCGGGTCGCTCATCCTCGGGTCGCACCGGCGTGCCCGTTGTCGATGCCGTGGCCCGATGTGCGGCACCGGCCGCCGGCGGCATGGTGTCCGGCATGACCCTCGTGTTCCCCGGGCCGCGGCTGGGCGGCCTGTCCCTGATCGCCGGGCCGCCGCTGCTGCTGGCCGGCACCGCGCTGCGGCTCGGCGTGCCGTTCTTCTTCCCCCACCAGATCGCCGCCTACCAGCAGAGACCAGGATTGTGGGGTACGTCGTACGCGTTGGCGCTGGCCGGCATCATCGCCCTGTGGCCGGGCATCGCCATGCTCGCCGCCCAGATCGCGGACAGCCGGCCCGGCTGGGGCCGGTGGGGCGGCACCCTGGTGATCACCGGGCTGTTCGCGCGGGTCTTCCAGCACGGCGCCGACACGTTCGCGTTCTCCCTGACCGGCAGTGCCGGGCCGGTCGTCGCCGAGCAGGCGGTCGGCGCCTACTACCGGTATCCGGAGTGGGTGGTCTCCAGCCTCAGCGTCGCGATCATGACGGGGTGGATCGTGCTGGCCGTCGGCGGCCGGCTGTCGCGGGTCTTGCGGGCGTGGCAGGCGGTCGCGCTGGCGTTGATGTCGGGGCTGATGATCGGGGTGCTCAAGGGCAGCACCGTGGCGTCGGTGGTGGAGGTCGCCGGGCTGGCGGTGGCGCTGGTGCCGCACGGCGTCACCTGCCTGCGCGGGGCCGGGCTGCCGGGGTGGCGGACGCTGGGTCTGGTGGTGCTGACCGCCGGCGCCTCGATCATCCTCGGACAGCTCGGGTGAGGATGCTGTCGGCGGGCGGCGGCGAAGGTGACTGCGGCCGGGCCGCGAACACCTTCGCCGCCGGGCGGGCTCCGGGTGGCCGGCACGTCAGCCGGAGGAGGCCGGTCCCGGGCCCGGGGGCAGTGCGGCCAGCCACGCCCGGACGGCGCGCGGCGAGCGGAGCAGGACGACCGGGGGCATGGCCGGGTCGAGGTGCCAGGCCCGCATCCGCATGCGCTTGCGGGGGTACGACGAGAACTGCTGGCGGATGATCGAATCGCGGGTGAACAGTTCGCGCAGCGATTCGACGTTGCCGTTGCAGACCCGGGTGCGCAGCAGCAGCCGGACGAGGGTGCGGCGCAGCAGCCGGGCCAGGCACCGCCACTGCGGGAGGTCCAGGCCGACGATCAGGTCGGCGCGGGCCATCGGCACCTGCAGCCACGACATGTACGCGCTGTCCAGGACCCAGGAGTCGCCGGCGCAGATGGTGGCGATCCGCTGCCGCTGCAGGGGGACGGGGACCTCGACCCAGCCGGGTTCCCAGGCCAGGTCGTCGACCGGGTGATAGGGCAGGCCGGTGCGGGCGGCGATCCGGGCGGCCAGGGTCGACTTGCCGGAGCCGGTCACGCCGTAGACCACTATGCGGCGGTACGCGCCCGGCTGGTTCTCCCGGGTGTTCGAGGCCCGGTCCGTGCGGGGCGTGGGCGGCCGGTCGGTCACCGGGGGACGCGGCCGGTGAGGAACCGGGCGATCTCGGTGGTGAACGCGGTCGGCTGCTCCAGATGCACGTGATGGCCGGCGGTGACGGTGGCCAGGACCGCGTCCGGGATCCGGTCGGCGGAATCGGCGAGCAGCTCGTGCGGGAACGGGCTCTCCGCGCCGCTGATCAGCAGGGTCGGCACGGGCAGGGTGGCGAGCGCCTCGAACCAGGCCGGGTCGGGCTGGTCCAGCTGCGCGCGGATCGCGTTGACGACGGGGACATCGTAGGGGACCGGCTCGACCGGCGGGGGCAGCGGCGGGCGGCGCAGCATACCGGGCCGGGGCACCGAGGCGTCCTCCAGGACCAGGTGGGTGACCCGCTGCGGGGCACGCAACGCCAGCAGCACCGCGACGACCGCCCCCATCGAATGCCCGACCAGCACACATTTCTCGATGCCGGCGGCGTCGAGGAACCCCAGGACGTCGTCGCGCATCAGCTCGAACGAATACGTGCCCGGGTGGGCGCTGTCGCCGTGGCCGCGCAGATCCACCGCGTACACACAGTGGGTCTCGACGAGGTCGGGCAGGACCGGATGCCAGTCGGCGGAGCTGTCACCCAGGCCGTGCAGCAGCAGCATCGGCGGGTTGCCCGGGTCGCCGGCGCGACGGTAGGCGATGGTGATCCCGTGCACATCCAGCGTCGTCGTCACGTCCCGGTCCCCCCAAGGCGGCGTATCCGCTTCAGACGGTAACAATCAGCCGCGAACCGGGTAAGGGTCCCGGTATGAGCGAACCTGAAACCGTTGCGGGTGGCAGCACCGACCAGCACGTCTCCGGGCTGCCGGAGACCGGGGACTTCCTCACCGACGCGCCGCCGACGTCCGGCACACCGGCCGACGGCAGCAGCAACGCCGGCATCAACCGGACCGGCGCCAACCGGCCCGCGGCCGCGACCGCCGACGCCGAGGAGATGGACGACCTCACCGACCGCTGACGATCTTTTCCACAAAATTGTCGTACGGGGTGTCGAGAATACGGGAGCGGCTCCGTCCCAGGGGTGCGACGGCCCGCCACGGGTCGTGCCGACGTAGGGAGACACCATGAAATACCTGCTGCTCAAGCACTACCGGGGCGGTCCGAAGCCGGCGGCCGACTGCGCGCCGATGGACGAGTGGACGCCGCAGGAGGTCGACGCGCACATCCAGTTCATGCGCGACTTCGCCGCCCGCCTGGAAACCACCGGCGAGTTCGTCGACGCGCAGGCCCTGGCGCCCACCGGGGCATGGGTGCGCTACGACGGCGAGGGCCGGCCGCCGGTCACCGACGGGCCGTTCGCCGAGACCAAAGACCTGATCGCGGGCTGGATGGTGATCGACGTCGACTCGTGGGAGCGGGCCGTGGCCCTGGCCGGCGAACTGTCCGCGGCCCCCGGCCAGGGCGGCGCGCCGATCCACGAGTGGCTGGAGGTCCGGCCGTTCCTGGCCGAGCCGCCCACGGTGACCGAATGACCGGGCGGCCACGGTCCGCGCCGGTGACGGCGGGGGCCGGCGGCCGCCCCGCGACGTGGTGACCGCGTGTGCACCGGGGGCGAGCACCCGCCGCCCCCGGTGCCGGCCCGGCGAGCGCACCCGGCCATCGGCACGACGCAACGAGCGGATGCTGCGGGGCTGGGGGATCAGATGAACGAACGACTTCTGCGGGACCTGGTGCCGGCGGTGATCGGTGTCCTCGTGCGCCGTGGCGCGGATTTCGCGTCGGCCGAGGACGCCGTGCAGGAGGCGCTGATCCGGGCTCTGCAGACGTGGCCCGCGGATCCGCCGCGGGATCCGCAAGGGTGGCTGGTCGCGGCGGCCTGGCGCAAGTTCGTCGACGCGGTCCGGGCCGACGCGTCGCGGCGCGGGCGGGAGGAGGCGGTGGACGCACAGCCGCCGGCCGGGCCGGCGCCGGGCGTGGACGACACGCTGCGCCTGTATTTTCTCTGCGCGCATCCGAGCCTGTCGCAGAGCGCGGCGGTCGCGTTGACGTTGCGGGCGGTCGGCGGGCTGACCACCCGGCAGATCGCCGCCGCGTATCTGGTGCCCGAGGCGACCATGGCGCAGCGGATCAGCCGCGCCAAGAAGAAGATCACCGGGGTGGCCCTCGACCGGCCCGGTGATCCGGGCACCGTGCTGCGCGTGCTGTACCTGGTGTTCAACGAGGGTTACAGCGGCGATGTGGATCTGGCGGCCGAGGCGATCCGGCTGACGCGGCAGCTGGCCGGGCTGACCGCCGACCCGGAGGTGGCGGGGCTGCTCGCGCTGATGCTGCTGCATCATGCCCGACGGGCGTCGCGGACGGGCGAGGGCGGGCGGCTGATCCCGTTGGCGGATCAGGATCGGTCGCTGTGGGATACCGCCATGATCGGTGAAGGGGTGCTGATCCTGCAGAACGCTCTGGCGCAGGATCGGCTGGGGGAGTATCAGGCGCAGGCCGCGATCGCGGCGTTGCACGCGGATGCGCCGCGGGCGGCCGATACCGACTGGGTGCAGATCGTCGAGTGGTACGACGAGTTGGTGCGGATCACCGACAGTCCGGTGGTGCGGCTGAACCGGGCGGTGGCGGTCGGTGCGGCGGACGGGCCGCGGGCCGGGCTGGTGGCCCTGCAGGCGGTGGGGGAGCAGGTGCCGCGGTACGCGGCGGTCAAGGCGTATCTGTGCGAGCGCGCCGGGGACGTGCAGGCGGCGGCGCGGCTGTATGCACGGGCGGCGCGGGAGGCCGGCAGTGTGCCGGAACGCGATCATCTGACCCGGGAGGCGGCCCGGGTGCGGCAGCGGGCGGGCGGGTCACCGCGTACCCCCGCAAGCGGATGGTGATCCGGGGTTTGGTGGCTGGTGCGGGAGCGGGAAACGGGGATGATGGAGCGATGACCGGGACATTGCGGACAGTGGCGCTGGATGCCGCCGACCATCGGGGGCTTGCCGACTTCTATGTGGCGCTCGGCGGGTGGAGCGAGCAGTACGCCGACGACGACTGGATCCAGCTGCGCACCGCCGAGGGTTGGCGGGTGGCGGTGCAGGCCGCGCCCGATCATGTGCCGCCGCGGTGGCCGGATCCGCGGTTTCCGCAGCAGGCCCACCTGGATCTGCGGGTGCCCGACCTGGCGGCCGGCGCCGCGCGGGCCGTGGAGCTGGGTGCCACGCTGCTGCGGGAGAACCAGACGTGGCACACCCTGGCCGATCCGGCCGGGCATCCGTTCGACCTGTGCCTGCAGGCGGGTGCGCCGGCGACGACGCTGATGGGCGTGATGCTGGACTGCCCGGACGCGTCGCGGCTGGCCGCGTTCTACGCCGAGCTGCTCGGCAAACCCGTCACATACGAGGGTGAGGGCATGGCGATGATCGGCGAGGACGGCGCGCAGCCGATCATGTTTCAGCAGGTGGCCGACTATCGGGCGCCGCGCTGGCCGGACCCGGCGCATCCGCAGCAGGTGCACATCGACGTGACCGTCGACGACATCGACCGGGCCGAAGCGGCCACGCTGAAGCTCGGCGCGACCGCCCTGGCGGCCTCCGGGGAGAACTGGCGGGTGTACGCGGACCCGGCCGGCAAGCCGTTCTGTCTCTGCTGGGACTGACGGCGTGGCTACTGCACGCTCTGGCGGCCGACCAGGCCGGCGAGAACCGTCACCCTGGCCTCGGCGGTCGGCGGGATCGGTACCAGCCACTCGGCGAGCCAGGTGAAGGTGACCTTGTCGAACATCGGCTTGTTGCCGGTCAGGGCGCCGACCGGGCCGTTGAACCGGGTCATGCCGTGTGCCTTCGTCGAGCTCGGCTGCCACTTCACTTGATCTTCGTTGGTCGAGTTATGTAGAGTTTCGCGCATGCCACGGAAACCGCATACGTCACCGCAGACGTTGCTGCTGTTCAGCGCGCTGCTGGACGCGCCGCAACGCTGGCGGTACGGCTACGACCTGAGCCGGGAGACCACCCTGGCCTCCGGCACCCTCTACCCGATCCTGATGCGCCTGAGCGAGCAGCGCCTCCTGGAGACCAGGTGGGAGCCCTCCGACGAGCCGGGCCGTCCACCACGGCACATGTACCGGCTGAGCGCGGAGGGGGCCGCCCTGGCGCAGCAGCGTCTGGCCGCGGCGAAACCCGCCGCCGAACCGGTTCGCCGTCTCGGCGGCGCCATTCAGGCGCGGACAGCATGAGCGCGGTCCGCCGGATGGCGCATGCCGTCCTGGCCGCCGCGGTGCGCGGCCGCCGGGATCGTGGCGGCGACTGGGGTGAGGCTGTACTCGCCGAATTCCCCCTGGTCACCGGAGACTGGGCGGCCGTACGGTGGGCCGCCGGCGGGCTGCGCGCGGCCCGCTACGAACGTCGCGCCCGGGTGCGGGAACTCCCGCGGATGGTCCGGATCCGGCGGCGGGCCGTGCTGATCGCACTGATCGGCATCGTCGGCGGGTTGCTGGTCAACCGGTTCGTGGTGACCGTGGGGTACGAGCCGAGCGGCAGCATGCAGCCCGCCTACGACATCGGCGACCGGTATGTGCTCGACCGGGTGGCGTTCCGGCTCACCGGTGTCCAACGGGGGGACATCGTCGAGTTCACCATGCCCGGCACCGACCGCCTGGTCATCAAACGCGTCATCGGCCTGCCCGGTGACGAGATCACCTGCCGCGACGGGCAGGTGTGGCGCAACGGCAGGCCGCTCGACGAGTCGTACCTGCCGGCGGACCCGGGCTGGTCCGGCACCGACTGCACGCCGGTCACCGTGCCGGCCGACCAGGTGTATGTGCTCGGCGATCACCGGACGGTGTCCTTCGACTCCCGCCAGTACGGCCCGATCAGCGAGAGCGCCCTGGCGGGACGGGTCCTCTAGAAGGGAATGGGAGCGCCGGTGCAACCAGCACATGTCCCGTACTAGAGGTGACCCGAGCCGCCCGCCGCGTTCAGCAGCACCTCGCCGGGGCCCTGGGCGGCGAAGTGCTGTTTCAGGGCGCTGATGAATCCGCGTACTGACGCGCGCTCGTCGCCGGCGCGCACAGCGGCGTACCACGTGCGTGTAGTCGGCCGCGCGCCGATGCGCACCACAGCGACGTCACCGCGTTCGGAGTACGGCGCGATCACCCAGGAGGGGAGCACCGAGACGCCCTCCTGGGCTGCGACAAGCTCGACGACGAGGTCCGTCACCATGGGTACCGTCGTGAGGCTGCGCGGGTGGGCGCCGGGTGGCAGCGGGAGCGGCGTGGCCAGGGCCCGGGCCGGGTCGTAGGAGTCATACAAGATCAGATCGACGTGGGCGAAGTCGCGCGGCGCCACATGGTCGCGCCGTGCCCACGCATGGTGCGGCGCGACCACCGCGACCATCTCGTCGTCGAAGAGCGGGGTCAGCTGGAGCTCCTCCGCCCGCCGGTCGAGTTTGGTCAGGACCGCGACGTCGAGGCGCTGGTCGAGCAGTGCGCCGACGACGTCGTCATCCGGCACGGACTCCACCCGCACCTGGCTGTCAGGGTGATCTTCACGGTGGCGGCGGATCACCGGGGTGAGCCAGCCGAAGGTCGTACTGCACTGGGTTGCGACCCGCACGCGACTGCGTCCGAATTGCGCGATGCGGCGTACGTCGTTTTCGGCCGCGCTGAGTTCCCGGAGCACGTGCACGGCGCTGACCGTGAGGCGTCTGCCGGCCTCGGTGGGCACCAGGCGGCGCCCGCGGCGTTCGAAGAGCTGCGCGTCGACGCGCGCTTCGATCTTGGCGAGCCGCTGGCTGAGCGCGGGCTGACTCACATAGAGCTCCTCGGCTGCCTGAAGCAGGGTCCCCCCGCTCGCCAGCGCCGCCAGCAACTCCAGGTCCCGCACGTCCACGTTCATAAGCCGAGCTTATGACATTCGAGGTCACCGCGTCTTGGACTGATCGGTTGGTTTCTCCGTAGCGTCACTGCTTGACGGGCCGGCCGGATCCGACCGGTCCCCTTCGACGACAGGATGAGCCATGAGCAGTTCCTCGACAGTGATCATCACGGGCGGCAGCAGTGGTCTCGGCCTCGCCGCGGCGCGCCGCTTCCTCGCCGACGGTTACCAGGTGGTCCTCGGCGGACGTGACGATGCGCGGCTCAAGCAGGCGGAGTACGACCTGTCGGCGGGCGACCGGGTGGCGACGGTCGCTGGTGACATCGGTGCGGCCGACACCGGACAGCGCCTCGTCCGCACCGCTGTCGACCGGTTCGGTGGGGTCGACGTACTCGTCAACAGTGCCGGCACGTTCGCCGCGAAGCCGTTCCTCGACGTGACCGGCGAGGAACTCGACGGCTTCCTCGCCGGGAATCTGCGCGGGACCTACCTCACCACCCAGGCAGTCGTTCGTCGCATGGTCGCGCAGGGCCGCGGCGGCTGCGTGGTGAACATCGGCACGGTACTCAACGACCACGCGGTCAGCGGCTTCCCGGCGTCCGCGGCGCTCGTTTCCAAGGGTGGGATCCGCGCGTTGACCGTGGCACTCGCGGCCGAGCTCGCACCGAACGCGATCCGGGTCAACGAAGTGGCCCCCGGTGTCGTGCGGACTCCGCTGCACGCCGCCGTCGACGTCGACGCGTTCGCCGGCCTTGCCGTGCTCGACCGCGTCGGCGAAGCCGACGAGATCGCCGAGGCGGTGCACTACCTCGCGACGGCACAGTTCGTCACCGGTCACACCCTCGCGGTGGACGGCGGCTTCGTCACGGTGCGGTCATGACGGTCGCTCCCGCGGGTGGCGCCGTCGGATTCCCGGACGTCGAGGGGCTGCTGAGGACCTACTTCGACGGGTTGTACCGCGGCGACGTCGACCGTCTCGCGGCCGTCTTCCACCCCGCCGCGCTCTACATCACTCAAACCCCGGACGGCACGCTGCACCGCGACCTGCCGACCTACCTCGACGTGGTGGCACACCGGACGGCTCCCGCAGCACGCGGCGAAGCCCGCAACGACCGCATCGTTGCGATCACGCAGGTCGCCCCGAGTCTCATCGTCGCCGTCGTCGAATGCTCCCTGGGCGACGTCGACTACACCGACGTGCTGACCCTGCTCGACGCCGACGGACGCTGGCAGATCGTGACCAAGGCGTTCCACGCGACTCCCCGACGCCACGGAAAGGACTGACCATGCCGTACATCAATGTGAAAATCACTCGTGAGGGTGTGACGCGAGAGCAGAAGCGCCGCATCATCGGTGAGATGACGCAGGTCCTCGTCGACGTGCTCGGCAAGGACCCCCGGACGACCTTCGTCGTCATCGACGAGGTGGAGCTCGACGACTGGGGCATCGGGGGCCTGCCCGTTCCCGAATTCCGCAGAAACGGCCGCTGATCTCATGCCCGCGCCGCGCCGGTCCTCCTGCCCGGCGCGGTAGGGCCGCATGATGCGGCCAGGGCCTGCCCGAGCGGGGCAGGCGCGGACCTGACGCCAGAACCCGGTGCCGCCCACATCGGCGATGCGCGGGGGGAGAACCGCCGACAGCTGTACCGACCTTCCTTCGCCCCGATGGCTTCAGGCGGTGAGGACGTCGGCGAGGCACTGCACGCTTTGGCGTACCCGGGTGGCACCGATTTCGTCGGCCACGGCGTGCACGTGATCGGCGGCGAGTGCGGCGAGCAGGGTGTGCGCGTCGGCCTGCGGGTCATCGCGATCCTGCAGAAGCAGCGAGACGTGCCGGTGCCAGAACCGGTATGCGCCGATCCGGTAGCGCGCGCCGGGCGAAGCGGTCTCCGACATCCGTACCAGTGGCAGATGGGCCAGAAGGTAGTCGAGGTAGGCGGCCACGAAAGCCCGCAACCGCTCGCGGACGCCCGGATCGTCGCCCGGCGTGCCCGGCCCGAGCGGGGCCGGGCCGAACAGGATCGCCTCCTGCAGGCTGCGCTCCTGCTCATCGAGCAGGGCGACGGCCAGTCCCGCCTTGTCGCCGAAGCGGCGAAACAGCGTGCCCTTGCCCACGCCGGCGGCCGCGGCGATCGCGTCCATGGATACCGCTTCGATGCCGTGTCGGCTGAACAGGGCCGCTGCCGCGTCCAGCACGGCGGCCCGGTTGCGGGCGGCGTCGGCCCGCTCGGTCGGCGGTGAGCTGCGCAACAGCAGGAGTTCCTCGGCCGCGCTGGCGTAAACGGACTGCGGTCCGCTAATGTCCTGAGGCATAACCGGACTGTAGTCCGATCACTTGGAGGTTGCCATGACCACCCTCATCACCCGCGAGCAGCTTCGCGCCGAGATCGACGCGGGCACGGTCACCGTCGTCGACGCCCTCGGCGGCGACTACTACGCTCAGCAGCACCTACCCGGCGCCATCGCGCTGGTGGAGGCCGACGTCGCGGACCGCGCCGGCGAGCTGCTGCCCGACCGCGACGCGCCGATCGTGACCTACTGCTCGAACCCGGCCTGCCCGAACAGCCAGCGGGTGGCCGACAAGCTCACCGCCCTCGGCTACACCAACGTGCGCAAGTACCGCGAAGGCATCCAGGACTGGGTGACCGCCGGCCTGCCCGTCGAGTCCGGCCAGCTCGCCGGCTGATCGACACCGGCCGCGCGGGACGCCCTTCCCTGCTCCCGCGCGGCCGGTATGAAGTGGCCCCCGATCCCGGCCCTCGACCAACGATCTCGTGAGGACTAGCGGGAAGGCTGGTCAGAGGAGATGTAGTTGATCTCGGGACCCGCCTCTTCATGGCTGCCGGATGCCGGGTCGCCTGGACAGCGGAACGGCCGACGCTGTATTCCTCCGCGAGGTCGCCAGGGACAGGGCGCCTTCGGCGCAGCGGGAGCGGATGGAGCGTTGGGCGACCCTCAAACGCAACACCGGGCTCGAATACGGAGCCCTCCCTCAAAGAGCTCGGCTCGTGCACACGGATCCGAACCGAGCCCCTCTTACCCCGATCGAGGCAGCGCGGCGATCGAACAGTCGAGTACACGACCGTCCAGCGTGCCAACCACAAGCCGGTTCGCTCCCACCCGTGCCAGTGAGAGCGGAATGACCCGGTACCCGTTCACCTGGAGCTGCTGCCGCACCTGCACCGCGCCGTCCACGGCGCGCAGGATGACCAGCTCTCCCGAGTTGAACGTCACGTAGACGAAGTCGCCGTCTGCGTCGAGTGCGGTGGCCTGATGGTCGGCGGTGAACACCCATTGCAGCTCGCCGGTCGGATACGCGCGACGGGCCACGAAAGCGTTCCCGGTCAACAGTCCCGCACCATCGTGAACGGCACCGGTGTGGAGGAGCGCGGGGCCGGCTCGGTCGCTGAGGTAGGCGCCACAGCCACCGAATAGGTGCCCACCGCGCGACGCATCCCACTCGAGCGGGAAGAGCCGCCGTATCCGCCCGCGTGGCACATCGACGGCGACCACCCACTTGTCACGCCAGGGTTTGCTGCCCACACCTTGCAGGAAGAGCAGGTCGGGGGCATACCGGATGTCGAAGTAGTGATTGAACAGGTCGTAACGACCCAGATGAACCGTGGTCGGCTGGGCATCACCAGGATCGATGAATGTGACCTCGCCGGTCATCGTTGCGGTGTCGTGTTCGGTGTTGCGTAACGCCCACCGGCCGTCAGCCCGGGATACCACGATTGCGGGCGAGGCGGCCTGGCGGGTATTTCGGACCGTGCCCTCATTGAGGTCGACCTCCACCACCACGCTCGGCTCACTCGTCCATCGGCCGCCGTGGAAGGCGGGTGGGGTTTGTGTCAACGCCACCGCTGTTCGTCCGTCCGGCAGCGTGGTGACCTGGCAACCGGTACCGTCGATGGGCACCTGCCAGGCGGGGCTCTCGGACGTCGGTGTCCAGCACTCCAGAGCAATACCTTCGAGGGCGGCGAGAATACGGCCGTCTGGGAGTGCCTGCACCGCCCAGACGGCGCGGCGGGGCGTCCAGGCAAGTCCTCGTGCTGAGCACAACCGTTCAATGGCAGCGGCAGCGGCAGCCGGGCCCGTTCGACATTCGTCCATGTACGGCTCTTCGCCGTAGGGCATACGAAGCATGCCTGCGGTGGCCCGGCTCCAGTCGTCGCGGCGGATGGTGCAGGCCAGAGATGTGGTACCGAACCGCTCCTCATCCTCGTCGCACGGAACAGCGAGCACCAGTGCGAGAGTTTCTGGATCCTGCCAAGTGAGCTGCCGGACCTCCCGCGGATCGGCCAGCAGCGACACGGTCGCACCGGTGGTCAGGTCCAGCAGCAGCAGTTCGCCGTTGTAGGACCATCCGCCGTCGTACGCGCCGGTGCCGATCGCCAACAACGGCAGGGTGGGATGGAAGGCGAGCGCGTTGGCTGGCCATCGCGTGGTCATATGGAACACGCAGGTCAGGTTGTCGGAGCGGTAGACCGCCGTCGGGTGCCAACCCGGATGCGGTCGTGAACGATCAGAGACGTCCCGACCGTGCCATTGTGGCCGATCCAGCGACCCGCCTACCGCGATAAGCGATTCATGGGGCGAGATCGCGGTAACGCGTGGACGACCGATTTCGCGGAAGGGGCCAGCACCTAGCACCCGGTCCACCCGGGCCTCGAACGCGTTCACCGGGTACCGGAGAGCTCAATTCTTTTGATCATGGGGAGATTTTGCCGTCATGGACCCCCACATGCAAGCCACCACGTGCTCCCGATCGCCGTTGTGACTGGCGGCAAGCCTGCATGGCGGATTACATGACCAACCCGCCCATCCCTCGCCCGCCGCGTCGGAATCGCGTAGAGGCCGGCAAGGTCAGACGCCGCCCTCGCGGCGATAGAGCAGGTCGATCGCGTTCAGCGAGTCTCGGACTGTCCCGGCGCCTAGTCAAGAGCCGTAGCAGGTCGCTCGGGGACGGAATGTGGGCACCACGCCTTGGCCGTGCCGCTCAGTGAACAGCGGTTCGATCCGGACGCAGCACCCGGAAAACCCGAGCAGGATCGCTCTGACAGAACTTGCCGGATTATTGCATTACAATTACCAGTAATCCAGTAACACGAGAGACCGCAAGAAACGGACATAACGGCGATGCACCATAGTGACAGTTATGGTGCACTCGAAGATCATCGGAGGCACCGTGCATCCGCGCGGATCGGCATCACCGCAGCACGGCGCTGGCGGTTGAGATCGCCAACGCCACTTTCGCGGCCCGGGCACAGACCGTGTGGGACGCCGGCTCCACCGCGGTGGCGTCGGACTCCACCCACTTCGGGGCGTTCGACCAGAACATCTTCACCGAGTGGCATTCGCGCTACGGCGGCCGCGGCGTGCTCATCTACTGGCACGTCGAGCGCAAGAGCATGGCCATTCACTCGCAGCTGATCAACTGCACCGCCTCCGAGGTCGCCGCGATGGTCGAGGGCGCGATGCGGCACGGCACCACCATGGAGGTCGAGGGCAACTACGTCGACTCCCACAGCCAATCCGAGGTCGGGTTCGGCATTACCCGGCTGCCCGGTTTCGACCTGCTGCCCCGGATCAAGCGGATCAACAAGGTCCGGCTCTACCGGCCTGCCGCGGGCGAGGCGGACGCGTACCCGCGGCTCGGGCCGGCACCGCCTCCACCGAGGCGATCCTGCGCCGGTTCACCCGGGCCAATGCGATCCACCCCACCTACCAGGCCATGATCGAGGTCGGCCGTGCCCAGCGGACCATCTTCGTCGCCCGCTACCTGCGCGACCGGGACCTGCAACGCGAGATCAACGAAGGGCTCAACGTCGTCGAGTCGTGGAACCGGGCCAACAGTGTGATCTTCTTCGGCAAGGGCGGCGACATCGCTACCAACCGCCGCGGCGAGCAGGAACTGTCCGTACTGTGCCTGCGCGTTCTCCAGGCCGCTCTGGTCTACGTCAACACCCTCATGGTCCAGGATGTCCTGGCCGACGCCGACTGGGCCGGCACGCTCACCGACGCCGACCGGCGCGGCCTGACCCCGCTGTTCTGGACCCATGTGGCCCTGTACGGCGAGGTCAAACTCGATATGAGCAGCCGTCTGCCGCTGGGCTGACCTACTGGCCCACGTGATGGACCAAAGGGTGAAAACAGGGCTGGCGGCCTATCGGGGCGGTTGCGGATCGTTGTCGTTGCCGTCGGGGTCGGTGGTGGTGTGGGGCAGGTTGATCAGGCTCAGCACGTGGTGGGCGGTGCTGCCGGCGGGCGCGTAGAGGCGTAGCGGGTAGGGGCGTGCTGGGTCGTACTGCTGTGGCCGGTACAGCTCGGCGACGGCCGCGCTGGCGAGGTGGGTGACGCCGGTGAGGTCGACGGTCAGCTCGTGGGTGCCCCCGAGGGTGTATCGGTCCAGTTCTGTACGCAGGTTGTCGACGGTGTCGGTGTCGAGGGGGCCGTGGATGGCGATGCGGCTGCCGGCAGCGTGCGGCTGATCAAGAATGATCATCACTTTCGGCGCTTCGTCCGCGGGGGGACGCTCGTGGTTGATCTGTTCGGCGGTGAGCAGCCGGGCCGGGCGGTACAGTCGCCGCCGCACGCTGACGGTAGTGCCGTGCTCACCGCGGTCGATGTCGAGGTCATCGGCGAAGCTGGCGGTCATGGCCAATCCGAAGCCATGGCCGGCACGGAATTGCTCGTCGCCGGGGCGGTCGCGGTGCCGCCAGCGGCCGTTGTCGGCGACGCACAGTCGTGCCTCGCCGTCGTCGCGCAGTTCGGCGGTGACCGTCACCGTGGCGTCGGCGGTGTCGGGCCGGGCGTGCTCGTCGGCATTGGTGACCAGCTCGCCGACCGCGTGCGTCAGCGCGACAAGGTCTTCTTCCCCGGCTTCATGCAGCCTCAGCCAGTCCTCGACGGCGGCCCGGGCAGCCCGCGGGGTCACTGTTGCTGTCGGACCGCTCAGGTGCAGCGGCGGTGACGGCGTGCGGCGTTGCGCGGCGAGCAGGGTGATGTCGTCGGTGTGCCCGGTTCGGCGGACCAGTAGTTCCAGAATCTGTGTGCAGGCCCGCTCGACGGCGGACAGGTCGTCGGTGTCCATGCCGCGCCCGGCGACGGTGTCGACGGCGACCTGGGACAGCTCGACGGTGGCGGCGGCGGGTTCGCGGCCGGGTCGTTCGATGATGCCGTCGCTGTAGAGCAGCACCATCTCACCGGCGCGCAACTGGTCGCTGGACACGGTGTAGCGCCCGCCGGTGCCCAGCGGGGCGGTCCCGGACGAAGGCAGGAACCGGGCGGCGTCGGCGTTGACCACCAGCGGCGGCGGATGCCCGGCCGAACACCAGCTCAGTGCGCCGTCGACGGGGTCGAGTACCACGATGCACACCGTAGCGGCGCGGGCGGCCGGCATCCGACGGGCCATCCGGTCAGCCGCGCCCATCGCGGTCAGAATGTCACCGCTGTCGTCAAGCCGGTCCTGCAGCACCGCACGCAGCTGCCCCATCGCGGCGGACGCGGCGACGCCGTGCCCGACCACGTCGCCGACGACCAGCGCCACCCGGCCGCCGGCTAACGGCACCGCGTCGAACCAGTCACCGCCCGCGGCGGTTTCGGCGTCGGCGAGCAGGTAGCTGCCCGCGATCCGCGCCGACGGCAGCACGGGCAACCCGGGGGGCAGCAGCTGTCGTTGCAGGGCGTTGATGACGTCGCGGGCTTGGGTATAGCGATGTTCGGCCGCCGCCGTGCGCTCCTGGGCCGCCTGCCGTTCCCGTACGCGGTCGGTTACGTCGGTGGAGAACGCTCGCATGCCGACCACCGCACCGCTGTCGTCGTACACCGGGACCAGGTAAAAGTCGAGGAAGATTTCCCGCAGCTCGCCGCCCGGTCCGGCACTGACCTGCAAACGCCATTCCCGCGCTACCTGCTCGCGGCCGGTCGTGTAGACCTCGTCGAACATCTCGAAGACCTGCTGACCGGCGAGTTCCGGCGTGGCCTCACGCGTCGGCAGGCCGACCAGCCGCTCGTGCTCGCGGCCCACGATCCGGCGGAACGCCGCGTTGATGGCGGCGATGCGGTGGTCGCTACCCGCCCACTCAATCATGATCAACGGCATGGACTCGAAGGTGTGCCGGACGGTCTGCGCGTCCCCCACCAGGCCATCGAGGTCGTTAGCTGAGCTGTTCTGCACGGACTCACCATCTCACTGATCAAACGCCTTGGTGCGCAGCGACTCCCCGCGCCGGCCGGAACTTACCTCGCGACGTTGCCGCACCGGTAGCGCGTCGTGGCTGTCGCGGTAGAGGTCTACACAAGCGGATGGCTGGGTTGGCCACTAGCGTCGCGACCCTTGGGCGAGGACGACGTCGCGGTCGAGACTTACGGCGCGGCCGGTCCTTGCCCCTGCTGGCCACGAAGCAGGTGCACGTCCTCGACGATGCGCAGGCTGCTGGGTGCTTGCAGCCGGGTCAGCACGGTGCGGGCGGGATCATCGGCGCCCATGATCAGGTAGCAGTCGACCCCATGGGCGTGGCATCGCTCGGCGGCCTGGATGAGGGCGCGCCCGCCCGCCGCCGCGAGATGCTGCAGCTGACGCAGGTCCATGTGGACTGCATGGGGCGTCGTGAGGCGGTTCAGCGTCTGATGGATGAGGTCGGTCAGCTCAGGGGCGGTGCTGGCGTCGAGCGATCCGGACACGGTGATCGTCGTGGTGCTCGCATCAGAGGCGGCCACGGCGATGCCGGCGCTCATCGACTCTGTCATGAGCTGCCCGGCATCGGCTGCGAGTGTGAAAGGCAGGGCAACGCGGGAGAGTGCCTGCTCGGCGTACCAGGCGAGCAACTCCTGACCGGGATGGCGTCCCGCACTGTGATAGTGCAGCGACAGGACCGCTCGTAGCCGGCGGTGGTCGTCGTGCAAGGGATAGCTGTGCACAGCACGTGACCCGGCGGCCAGCAATACCTCGCGTGTCGGCTGGCCGTCGAATACCCGGCTGGCCGCGACGCCGTCGACGAGCACCGGTTCACCGGTGCGCGCCGCGACCCCGGCCGCGGAACCGGCCGTCACGTCGAGCGTGGCGACATGCTCCACGAAGGCCCGCGGCAGACCCCGCTGCGCAACCACCTGCAACGACCGGGTCACCGGGTCGTAGGTCTGCACATCACAGGCATCGGCGACACCGAACGCCGCGGTAGTGATCGCCGAGAACACGAGTGGCTCGTCGGCGAGCACCAGGAAATCCGGCGCGACCAGCGTGGCCACGTCGGTGCGCAACCGGCGGCGAAACAGCGCCAGGATCGCGCGCCGGCTGGCCCGCATCTCGGCGTCGATGATCGCCTGCTCGGGGCGACTGCGCCACGCCGGTCCCGCGACCGCCGGCAGCGCGGGAGCGCCGACGAAGCGGTGAAGTGGTTCGGGCACCGCCGACGCCGATGGTTGTGGTGCATGAGCCGCCTGACCGAGGGCGAGAGCATCGGCCACGCTGCCGAACACCGGCACGTCGCCACCGGGCGGACACAGCTGCAAGACTCTGGTAGTGCAGGCGCCCGGGGCGCTGACGAGCCGGACCGGAACGCGCCGCTCAGAGCAGACTGCGGCAACCTCGCCGAGCACGTGCAACCCTGCGGCGGCAAGAAACGCCACGGCGCTCAGGTCGATGACGACCACGTCCGGAGGTGATGAGGCGGTGACAGCCGCCAACAGTTCACGCGTCACCACAGCACGGGTGTCTTGATCGACATCCCCATGGACGGTGCAGACCACGCCGGCACGATCGGTCCGCGTCACGGTAACCCAGGCGTTGCCGGCGTCACCCATCAACAACCTCCTGGAGAACGGCTAGTGCGGCTGGACGGCTGAGTCGACACGATCCGGTGCGTCGGGACCGGCCGCCTTCACGGTAACCCCGACGCTGACAGGTGCCCGGCAGGCGAACCGTCGAACCCCCACAGCCGCACATGCCAACATGCGCGGCCGGTCGCGGCCGGATGAACGACAACTGTGTCCGTGCCGGCTTCCCGGAGTCGTCTCGCAAACGAGGGTTTCCGGGACGCCCGGACCTGCAGCCACGATCGCCGCCGTTTCCGCAGGTCGCAGAGTCCCGTAATCCGTCCCGAAACCAGCGTGTATTCATCCTGGTTGTGGGACGTTTGCGGGACGATGCCGGGCATGACCACTGCCCCTACCGGCATCCCGGCCGGCATCGAGCATCCGCACAACCGGATCCGCGTCGGCTACGCCCGGGTGTCGACTCGGGCCCAGGATCATCAAGCGCAGCTGGATGCCCTCACCGGCGCGCACTGTCGCGAGGTGGTGGTGGAAACGGCAAGCACCCGAGGCGATCGACCGAAACTACGCGCCACCCTCGCCCGGCTGCAGCCGGGCGACACCCTGGTGATCTACAAGCCGGACCGAGTAGCCCGGTCGATGAAGGAGCTGCTGATCTTCGTCGAGGACCAACTGCACGCCCGCGGCATCGTGCTGGAGATCCTGACAGGGGTCTGCGCCGGCGTCCACCGCCCCGACGGAGCCACCATCGCCGACCGGCTGCTGTTCGCCGAACTGGAACGCGAACTGATCCGCGAACGAACCCTCGACGGGCTACGCGCCGCCGCAGCCGCCGGGCGCCGCGGTGGCCGACCGGTCGCCGTCACCGCCGACCAACTCGACATCGCCCGCGCCCGGCTGTCCCGCGGCGAATCCGTGACCGCGATCGCCGCGCACCTGGGCGTCGGCCGGTCAACGCTGTACCGAGCACTGGACCTAGCAGCCGACGCCCCTAACGGACAGACGCGAACTGAAACAGACACCCATTAAGCGAACGCACATACAGGCCGTCATCTGCGGCTGGTGACAGGTTTCTTACCGGCACCCCAGCAGGCCGTTCCGACGCCGCACCCCGTCACGGCCATTGAGACTGGCAGGCTCCGACTACTCGATCAACGGAGCCCGCCAGTCTCAATGGCCTTCTATACGACGGGCCTCGTCATCACGCCCCGGCCGGGCATGACCGCCATGATCCGGATTGGCGCATCCGCGGCCCCGGCGATCCGTAGAGTGCGAAGAGTCGGCCCCCGGCTGAGCTGGCGTGCCACTCGCCTGCGCGACCGGCTCGCGAACCGGATCGAGGAGGCGCCGCGCATGCGGGCAGCGGTCAAGACAGCGGACGGGACATTCACCGTCGAACAAGTCGACTCGCCGGAGCTTCCCGGCCCGGACTGGGCCCGGATCCGGGTGCGTGTGGCCGGTGTCTGTGGAACGGATCTGCGGCACTGGAAGGTCCCCGATCCCGCGGTGACGGGCCGTGTCATGGGACATGAGGTGGCCGGCGAGGTCGCCGAGGTGGGACCGGGCGTGTCAGACCTGAACCCGGGCGACCGCGTGGTGGTCGAAACCGTGATGGGTGACGGTGTCTGCCCATGGTGCCGGGTCCGCCGCTACAACATCTGCCCCCATCTGTACGACGTGCGTACGCGCACCGTCTCGCGCGCCTACGCCGAGTTCCTCGTCGCGCCGCGGGCGAAGCTGTACCGGCTCCCGGAGCGGATCAGTTTCGAGGAGGCGGCGCTCGTCGACACGCTTTCGGTGTGCCTGCATGCGCAGCATCTGAGCGGGCTCTCGATCGGCGACCGGGTCGCCGTGCTCGGCGCCGGCCCGATCGGGCTGGGCCAACTGATGCTCGCCAAGGCCACCGGCGCCCGGGTGATCATCAGTGACGTGGTGGCGTCGTCGCGGCGCATGGCCCGCGAGCTGGGGGCGGACGCCGTCGTCGACGCCGCGAACGAGGACGTCGTCGCCCGGGTGATGGAGTTCACGGGCGGTCGGGGCGCTGACGTCGTGTTCGAGTGCGTGGGCGGCCCGGCGATGCCGGTGACGCTCCCGCAAGCCACCCGGGCGGCGCGCCGCGGCGCAGCGGTCGTGGTGGTGGGCGGCTTCGACGAGGGTGACGTGGAGATCGCACTGCCGTGGCAGGACATCCAGAAGTCGGAAATCCGGATCCTGCCCAGCGCCAGTTTCGCCGTGCACGAGCTCGACCCGGAACAGGGCATGGTGGTCGACCTGCTGGCCAGCGGCATGCTCGACGCCCAGCGATTGATCACCCACCGGTTCCCGCTGGAACGCATCAACGAGGCGTTCGAGACCGCGGCCGACAAGAGCGGCACCGGGGCGGTCTTCGTGGCGATCAGCGTGTGACCTGACCCCGGTTTGCTCTCGGGTCCCGGTCGGTAGCAGCCGGCCGGCTCGACTCAGCGGCTCGTGACGCGGGCCGAATCAGCAGACGTTCCCCGGCGGCTGGCACCCGGCCGTCGCATGTCTGCGATGGGTAGGTTCATGTTCTCCGCTGTGCTGGGCTGGTTCGCCGCGGCGTTGTCGATCGCCCTGATGTGGCCGCAGGTGTGGCGCTCGTGTGTGCTGCGCCGCACCGCCGGGTTGTCGCCCACCGCCACCTGGCTGGGATTCGCGCTGCCGGTGGGATGGGTCGAGTACGGGCTGCTGATCGACGACCCGGTGCAGATCTACACCAACACGGTGGGCGCGGGCGCCGGAATCGCGGTGCTGGTCGCTCTGCTCGCGGCACGCGCCGAGCTGCGTCAGCGCCGTTTCGGTGCGCGTGCCGCCGTGGGTGCGGCGGTGCTGCTGTCGGCCACGGCGCTCACCGCCGGGCTCGCGAGCCTGCCCGGCGGTGAGCACCGCACGCTCGCGTCGGTCCTGGGCATGGTCCTGACCGTGGCGGTCGTGCTGGCCAACGTGCCGCAACCGCTGGCCCTGCTGCGCGACCGCCGGCAAGACCTGTCCGGAGTGTCCGGGCTGCGGTGGGTGCTGGCCAGCGCGGCGAACCTCAGCTGGGCGGCGTACGCCTACAGCCTCGGCCAGGGCGCCGTGCTGGTGTGCTCGCTGACCGGGCTGGCCTGTTCTCTGGTGGTGTGCACGGTGCTCGTCAGCGCCCGCCGGCAGCGAGCGGTGCCGCCGGTCGCCGCGTCCGCCGTGGCGAGCGTGCCGCGCGCCGCGGACCAACTGGCGGTGGCCGCGGCATGAGGCGGCCACACGGGCGGTGGATCAGATCTCCTGCCGGTGCGGACGGATCTTGATGTCGACGACGTCGCAGCGGCGCGGCTGGGTGAGCGTGTAGAGCACGCAGGCGGCGATGTCCCGGGCGTCCAGCATCGTCATCGCTTCGATCTGCTCACGCTGCTGTTGCGGCGAGAACTGCGCCTGCATGTCGGTGCCGACCGCGCCCGGTTCGATCAGGCTCACCTTGATCCCGAACTCGTTGACCTCCTTGCGCAGCGCCTCGGTGAAGCCCTGGATCCCGGATTTGGTGGCCACGTAGACCGAGCTGCCCTTCTCGCGTACGTCCGCGCTCATCGACCCGATGCAGACGATGTGGCCGCTGCCCTGCTCTCTCATCCGGGTGACGGCCTCATGGGTGACGGCCAGGTAGGCCAGCAGGTTGGTGCGTACCACGTACTCCCACTGCTCGTACGTGCCCTCGGCGATCGACCCGGCACCCAGCGCGGCGTTGTTGATCACGATGTGAACGTCGCCGAAATGCCGGTCGAGCTCGGCGAAGACCCGCTGGACGTCGCGGTCGGCGGTGAGGTCGGCCCGCAGTGCCAGCACGTCACCGCCGGCCGCGTGGATGTCGTGTGTCGCGTCGTCGAGTTCCGGCTGGTGGCGTCCGACGATCGCCACCCGGGCCCCGGCGGACGCCAGCAGCTCGGCGGTGGCCCGGCCGATACCGGTGCTTCCGCCGGTGATCAGGATGTTCTTGCCGGCTACCGACTCGGGTAGCAGGGCAGTGGCGGGTTCATGCTTCTGCGCGGTGGCGGTCATGGACGTGCTCCTCGTTCTCAGTCGGTTGCCAACGGATGATCACGGCCTGGTCGCCGCGCAGCCGGTGGTCCAGGTATCCCTCGCTGGTGCGGTCAGCGGGCACGAGCCCGCCGTCGGCGGCGTCGCTCACCGAGACCTGCGGCGTACGGTCGGGATCGTCGGGGATCAGCAGCAGCCGGCAGGTGAACCGGGCGTCCCCGGTCACCCGCAGCGTCGCCCGGCCGGTGCCGACGGTGAACGCGGCGATCGGGTAGTCGGTGAAGACCAGCAGGCCGGCCTCGGGGATCCGGCGGTACTGCCGGGGGACGAGGGCGAAGGGCACACCGGCGCCGTACACCTCCTGCCCGACCTGGCCCGGCCGTTCCCAGCCGTCGCGCAGGTCCTCCAGGGGGATCCAGAGCCGCGCGTCGAGCGATCCTGACTCCTGCTCGTCGCTGATCACGTCGTCCGGCAGGTTCTGCGGGTAGTAGAAGGCCGCACGCTCCAGCAGTCCGCGGCAGAACTGCGGCAGCAGGACCGTCATCCAGGACGGCATCGGCTCGGAGAACGAGCGCAGGTAGTACTGGACCGCACTGAAGGCCTCGATCGCTTCCATGACGGCGATGTACGGAGCGGCGCGCAGCGGCAGCATGGCCAGGAACGTCGGGTAGTGAGCGGCGTGGCCGTAGTCGCACTCCCAGGTCCAGGTGTTGTTGAAGGCGCTGGCCAGGGCCACGTAGCTCAGGCGGCGGAACCGCTGCTCGCCGGTGAGCTCGGCCAGGCGCAGCAGCGCGGCGCAGCCGAACATGGTCACGTTGGCCTGGTAGAACATCCGCATCCCGAGCCCTGCCAGCCGGTCGGCGGCGACCGTCGCCTCGGTGACGAAGCGCCGGTCCTGGGTCAGCTCGAAGGCCTCCAGCATGACGTGCACGTACAGGCCGGCGACGTCGCTCTCCCCGGCCTCGTCCTCGCCCGAGCGGGCCACCTCCACGTCGAGGGTGTACATGTCGTAGAGCACCGGCCAGCGGTACTCGAAATGGTGCGCCACCTCGACGGCGAAGTCCATCGAGTCGAGGAACAGCCGCCGGGCCGTACGGTCACCGTGGCGTGCCAGCCGGGCGAGGTTGAGCAACGAGTGGTACAGGTACCAGGAGTCCATGGTCCCCGGCTTCTTCTGCGGCTCGGAGCCGTCCAGCCGGTCCTTCCGGGCCATCAGCCAGCGCCCCATCACCCCGGCCTCGTCGTCGAAGAAGCCCGGCAGCCCGTCCAGCAGTTCGCCGGTCAGCGCGATCTCGTCGCCGCGCCACTCTGCGTACTCCAGCAGCGGCAGCAGGACGGCCAGCTGCACCATGCTCTCCGGCGGTGTATCGACGTCGCCGACGTAGGCGTTGAGGAACCGGTGCCCGTCGATGCGGGTGCTGCAGCCGGCCGCTTGGGACAGGTCCCGCAGCGCTTTCTCGGCGATGTCCGGCCACGGCATGTAGGCCGGCTCGCGGTGCGGCAGCAGCAGCAGGATGCGCGCCAGCGAGTCGAGGAACTGCTCGGCCATCCCCGTGTCGTCATCGGGGATCGACGGCCAGAACAGCACGTACGCGTCGGACAGCACCGTCTCCTGCCCCGCACGCAGGGGGTTGTCCACCGAGACCGGCAAGGACAGGCCGAGTTCCGGCCACGCGCCGCCCACCACCCCGGCCAGCGAGGTGGTGGTCTGTTCGGCGTAGTCGTTGAGCGCCGTGAGGTTCTGGAAGTAGTAGATGCTGCCGGCGCCTTCGGGCCGGGTGACGCTGAAGTGCACGCATCCGGTGCGCACGCCCTCCTGATACGCGTACACGCGCCCGGCCGAGTCGGTGAGGGCGTCGCCGTCACCCAGCGGGATCAGATCCCGGGGCCAGTACGGCACGCTCAGCGTGGCGGCGGGCGTCAGCGTGGTCGTCGCGTGCAGCAGGGCCACGTCAGAATCCGGCAGCGCGATCTCGGTGCGGAACGTCCCGATCGCCGATTCGACCCGCAGGCGTACACCGCTGCCGGCCGGCTCCACGTCCACCGTTCGCAGCAGCCCGCCGGGACAGTACGCCACGCGCAGGGCCGTGCGGGCCCCGTCGCCGGCCGTGGCCAGGACCCAGACCGAGTCGTGGCCCTGCACCGTGGTGAACCGGGCGTCGTGGCAGGAGCCGGACCAGAGCGGCTCTCGCCGGGTGGCCTGGTCATCGGCGGGCGAGAACATCCAGGGTGAGGTGGCTTGCGCCGCACGCTCCTCGTACCAGTGAGCCTGTGCGTCGTCCGTGGTGATGCGGCTCGACGTGGATGTCATGGAGAACTCCTTCGGCGATGTCCGGCGCCGCATTCCCGACATGTCGGGAATCAAACAGCAGGCACCGCCCGCTTCGGAGCAATACTCACCTCATGGCCCCACTCATCGCCGCCGATGCGGCGGGTATCGAATTGCTGGAGTTCCGACCAGGCGGAAATTGAGCCAGGGCTGCTCGAAGCCGACATCCCGCTTCCGCTCGCGCTGGTGGTGGCCACGCACGAGGGCGAGACCCTGCTCGTGCTGAACCGGTCTTGAGGGCAGTGGGAACTATCGGGTGGCATGGTGGAGCGGGGCGAGACACCGCGAGAAGCGGCGGTTCGTGAATTCGAGGAAGTAAGGACACCGCTGCTTTTCTGCTCGTCGGCGTGCCGGGCCCGGGCATTGGCGCACGGTCCGGCGGAGCCGGACTCGGAGCGCTCTGACCACGGGGCGGCGTTGGCTCGAGTTGATCACACAAGAGGCGACAGTCTCGGCGCCGTTGAGTGAACCAGGACGTCACCTGTGCCCGCCGGAAAAGCCCGGAACCGGGTGCCCGGAGAGCAACACTGCCGGCCTCGATGGAGTCGGGCGGCGTGGCACGAATTTTCGGATCCGGCGCCGCCCACGGTCAGAGGTGTACCGGCTGCTGCGGAGTGCGTAGCATCGACAACTGTGGACTGGCTCACTCCTGACCGGTATCTGTCCGCCCTGGAATCCGAGACCACCCGCCTGATCACCGCGATCCGCGGGCGTGCGGCCGGGGAGCCGATCCCGACCTGCCCCGACTGGACGCTGCGTGACCTGGTCACCCACGTCGGCACCGGCCATCGGACGGCCACCGGCGTGATCAGATCACCATCGCCGACCCCGCCGGCGTACGCGGTGATCCCGGCCCCCGACGACCCGGACGACTGGCCCGGGTGGCTGAGTTCGGGTGCCGCGGACCTGATCGCCGCGGTCCGCGACGTCGGCTTCGACACGACGGTCTGGGCGTGGGTGCCGAAGTATCCGATCGCCGGTTTCTGGGCGCGCCGCATGCTGCACGACCTGATCATCCACCGGTTCGACGTGGCGCCCGGCGGTGACCTGGACCAGGATCTGGCCGTCGACGGGGTCAGCGACATCCTGCTGTGCTGCGCCACGCTCAGCGCCCGCCCGCAGCCGAGGATGGCCGGCCTGCGCGGCGCTGGCGAAACGTTGCGCTTCAGCGATGGCCGGCACACCTGGCATGCCACCCTCACCCCGACCGGCGCCGCCTGGACCGACACTCCGGACGTCACCGTCCCCGCCGCCGTGACCCTGCGCGCGCCGGCCAAGGAGCTGCTGCTGACCCTGAACCGGCGCCGCGAACCGGGCCCGTCCACCGGCGACCGCGCCCTGCTGCGCCGCTGGCTGGCCAACAGCCGCTTCTGAAAGCTTCTCCCGGTGCGATGTCGTACCTTCTCTTGCACCGCGGCCCCGCCGCCGGGTTCGCTGGCCTCCATGGCGCCTATTGCGTACGACTCCGGCGACGCCGCTGCTTCGCCGCGACTGCTGGTCCTGCGATGACCGCGCCGGTGGCGGGGGTTGAGGAGCATCGGAGCGAAAACTGGCGCTAACGGTGATCTTGGAGAGTTCCGCTGCGGCGTGAAGGTGAGGAGCGGCTACTCGATCCGGTCGAGGGGGCGGCCTTGGATCCGGGCGGCCAGTTCGGGGTCGATCGGGTCGAGAACCCGAGCGGGCCGGGGGCGCACGATCGCCGGGAGGCGGTCGCTGGCTCGCTTTGCGTGCTCAGCGTGTGCCTGCTCGATGGCGTCCGGGTAGCCCTGGGCCTTCTCGTACGCGGCGATGGCCCGGTAGATGCTGGCCACGCTCGGGTTGCGGCCTTTGCGCTTGCCGGTTGGGATGATCAGGTCGGGCTGGATCCTTTCGACGGTCTCGCCGTTGGCGCGGCGCCGTAGCACGGTGTGCAGCATGTCGTCGGTGATGACCGGGGGCCGGCCGCCGTGTTTGCCCTGCCGGGCGGCGGCATCGAGGCCTTCGAGGGTGCCTTCGCGGATGTTGTCGCGTTCGGTCTCGGCCAGGGCGGCGAAGAACGCGAACAGGATCCGGCCGGGCCCGGTCGGGTCGTAGATGCCCGGCAGCGGTCCGGCGAGCATCTCCAGGACCAGGCCGTGCGCGACGAGGTGGTCGGCGAGGGCGGTGAGTTCGGCGGCGTCGCGGCCGAGGCGCTTCATCTCGTTGACGGTGAGGATGACCCGGCAGTGCGGGGCGTGGGCCTTGATCTCGCGGGCGAGGGCGAGGGCCGCCTCGAACTGTGGCCGGATGCGCATCCGGGTGGAGATCTTCTCGGAAAAGATCTTGTCGCGGGGGATGCCGTGCGCGGCGAGCGCGTCCAGCTGTGACTGGAGCTCCTGGGTCATGGTGCTGCACCGGGCGTACCCGATCCGGATGTCGGCGCTCGGGAGGTCGGCGGGTATCAGCGTCAGCGGCGGGGTGCCGGGCCGCCACGGCTGGCCCGGGCCGCGGCCGGCCGGGGTGAGCACGCGCAGGGCCTTGCTCAGCCGGCCGACCCTGGTGAACCGGCCGGTGTGGTACGAGGTTGCGACCACGCCGGAGCGCGACCGGCACGGCGAGCCGGGCTGCGCCAGACAGCGTGGGCACGGGTGCCGCTCGATCGCGGCGGCGTCACGCGAGTCGGATTCGCGGTTCTCGGGTTCGGCCATGCCCGGAATGCTCGCACAAACATTTCTCAGAATCGCGGACCGACGCGCTTGCGTGAGAACGCGTTGTGAGAACAAATCCGACCCGAAGTGATGCCGGTGGTGTCGGTCGGCGGACGGTTCTCACAATGGACCGTTTGTGAGAACGCCTACAGGTGCCGCGGGTCGGGTGCCGGGAAAGGCACAAGCGAGAGTGATCTTTAACCGGGCCGGGACGTCCGCCCGGGGGCGCCGGTTTGTCAGATGCCGGGCAGGCCGGCCAGTCCGGCGGCGAGGCCGAGGCCGGCGCTGATGCCCAGGACCCGCAGGACCGACCATTTCAGCCGGAAGATCAGCCCGGCGGAGACCACGGCGATCCCTACCGGCACCGGGCGGATCGTGGCGACGTCGGGTAGTTGCAGGTGCAACGGCCCGCTGGTGACCTCGTGCATGTCGGTGAAGAGGGTGTGCACGGCGAAGTAGAGGCCGAGGTTGGCGATCACGCCGACCACGGCGGCGGAGATCCCGGTCAGCGCGGCCGACAGGGCGTGGTTGCCGCGCAACCGTTCGACGTAGGGGGCGCCGAACAGGATGAACAGGAAGCACGGCACGAACGTCACCCAGGTGGTGAGCAGGGAAGCGACGATGCCGGCGGTCCACGGGTTGACGGTGCCGGGATGGTGGTAGGCGCCGAGGAACGCGACGAACTGCACGACCATGATCAGCGGGCCCGGGGTGGTCTCGGCCAGGGCCAGGCCGCGGACCATGTCGCCGGCGGCCAGCCAGCCGTAGTGCTCGACGGCGCGCTGGGCGACGAAGGCGAGCACGGCGTAGGCGCCGCCGAAGGTGACCACGGCGGTACCGGAGAAGAACAGTCCTTGCTGCGTGTAGACGCTGTTGACCCCGGTGAGGGCGGCGACCGTGGCGATCGGCAGGAACCATGCGAGCAGCCCCACCGTCAGGATGGTCAGCGCCCGCCGGGCCGAGGGCCGGTCGTCGTGCAGCGCGTCGTCGGAGATCAACGGCTGGGGGCCGTCCTGGGCGCCGCCATGGCCGCCACCGCCGGCGACGAGGGCGGGCCGCCAGCGGTGCAGTGCCCAGCCGGTCACACCGGCCGCGGCGACCACGGTCGGGAACGGCACCCCGAACACGGCGAGGGCGACGAACGCGGCCACCGCGAAGCCGACGAGGATCTTGGTGGTCAGGGCGCGGCTGCCGACGCGCCACACCGCCTGGGCGACGATCGCGACGACGGCCGGGGCGAGGCCGGCGAACAGGGCGGTGACCACGGTGGTGTCGCCGAAGCCGACGTACACCGCCGACAGCGCGAGCAGGGCGGCCACGCCGGGCAGCACGAACAGGGTGCCGGCGAACAGGCCGCCGCGTAGGCCGTTGAGCAGCCAGCCGACGTAGATGGCCAGTTGCTGGGCCTCGGGCCCGGGCAGCAGCATGCAGTAGTTCAGCGCGTGCAGGAACCGTTTCTGCCCGATCCAGCGGCGTTCGTCGACCAGGTGGCGTTGCATGACGGCGATCTGCCCGGCCGGGCCGCCGAAGGTCTGCAGTGAGATCACGAGCCACGCCTTGACGGCCTCGCCGAACGGGACCACGTCACGGGCCGGCTGCTGCCCCGGTGCCGGGCCGGTTGGCGCAGCGGAGGGGTGGGACGACGGGTCGGTGCTGTTCATCAGCGCCTTTCTGGAGCTCGGGCGGGCATGCGGGTGACGGCTGATGCTCAGGCAGGTGGGCGGTTCAGCAGCAGGGCGCGGCGGTGGTACTCGTACAGGCCGTCGAAGACCGGCCCGGTCAGGGCGAGGATCTGCTCGTCGTCGCAGATCATCGACAAGCCGCGCAGGATCACGTCGAGGCCGGGGGCTTCGGGGGCGTCGTAGCGTTCGTCGTCGAGGTCGGCTTCGTGCACGATCTCGGCGAGTTTCCACAGGATCGGGTCGGTGAGTTCGTAGCGGCGCACGATCGTTTCGAAGCTGCAGTCGTCGCCGTGGTGGCCCAGATCCACGCCGCGCATGTCGAACGGGGTCGCATCGGCCGGGACCGCCGTCATGTCGGTGACGAACACGAACTCGGCGTCTGGGTCGATGTGGCGGCGGATCAGCCAGGCGCATGCGGCCCGGTCGATGTGTACGCCGGCACGGGTGGCCCACTTCATGCGTCCTCCTCCACCGGGACGTCGGTTGCGGCGCCGGTGAGGGCCTGGATCGCGGCGCGGGCCGCGTCGCGCTCGGCCGGCGGGAAGAAGTCGCGGCGGTCGATCCGGCGTAGCTCAGCCCGCAGCCGGCGCACGACGCGGGCCCGCTCGGTGTCCGGCAACCCGGCAGCGGCTTGCGCTTCGAGTCGCACGGCCTCGTACTCGCCGGCACGGGCGTCGCGCATCGACTCGGCGATGGCGCGTTCCTGGGCGGCTGTGGTCGGAGCGGCCAGCCACACCGTCGCCGATCCGCCGGCCTGCAGGATCTCGTCGGCGATCCAGTCGAGCGCCTCCCGGGTGCGCGCGTCGGCCGGCAACCCCACCAGGCCATCGCCGAGGCGGGCGACGCCCAGGCGTTCCAGCTTGCGCCACACCGCGATGCGCGGCGCGGACGGCTCCCGCGGAATCCGGTAGGACAGCAACACCCACTGCCCGGCTGGTCGGCTCATGACGGCTGCCCGGCAAGAGCAGCGGCGAGGGCCTGCACCCGGTCGCGGATCTCGGTGCACATCTGCGGGGTGAACTGCTGCTGCTCCAGGTCCCACCGGTGGTCGGCGGGGAACTCGCGGGAGCAGTCGATGGCGACCAGCAGGTCCCGCTCCGGGACTGCCGACAGGGGCCGGGGCATCGCCTCGTCCAGCAACGGCAGCACCGGCGTGTTCTGCAGCAGCCGTGCGGCGTGCACGCTGACCTGCTGCTGAGGTTCCATGCCGGCCGAGGTCGCCGTCCAGCCGGGCAGGCCCAGCCCGTTGAACCAGGCCGCCGCGATCCGGCTCTTGCCCGCCCCGTGGGGACACACGAACACCACCGTGCGCTGTGCCGTCACCGCATACCACCCTCATCCCGATTGATGTAACCATGGTTACAGTAGATGAGTCGTCGGGAAACGGCACTACCCGGCCGGCACACGGACAGGCGGACCAGCAAGCCGGACAGCGACGCCCAGGCTGACGAGGCGGCCCTCGTGCCGAGGTGCTTACGGCGTGGTGGCGGTGGCGTTGACCGCGGCGCGCAGCGTCCGGGCGAGGGCCTGCGCGTCCGCGTGGCCCCAAAAATGCAGGTAGAACATGCGCGGCTCGTCGTGCAGGGCGTGGTTGTGCAACTCCACCACCGCTACGCCGCCGCCGCGCAGGGCGGTGATCACCGGCTGGACCTCGTCGGCGCGCATGGCGATGTCACCGTTGACCGCCGCCTGGCCGTCGCCGGCGGGCTGGAAGCCGAGCCCGGTGGTGACGCCCATGCCCGGGGTGAGGGTCCGGCCGTGGTCGGTGATCGTTTCCGCGCGGGCGATCGTGTATTTGTAGACCCCGCCGTCCCAGGCGCCGGTCCGGCCCAGGGCCTGGTCGAGGGCGGCGGTGTCCAGCTCGCCAGGGGTGGTGTTCGCCGGTGCGGGCGGTGGAGTGCCAGTGTGGTCGAGGGCCGCGCGGACACCGCGGGCGGCGCTCACCGGGTCGCCGACGGCGTGGATGTGGGTCCACCACAGCTGCGGCTCGTGCGCGAGCAGGTGTTTGTGGATGCCGGTCTGCGCCAGCCCGGCAGCCTGCAGCGCGTCGGTGACGGCGGGCATTTCCTGCTCGGTGACCACCAGGTCGCCCATCAGCAGGACCTGTCCGTCGCGGTAGCGGGTGAAAGCCGCGTAGGACCCCAGCGACAACGCCGGCTTGATCGTCACGGCGCCGCTGACCACGGTCAGGTCCCGACGGGCGAACCCGACCCGGTAGACCCGGCCGTCGTCGAGCAGCTTGCCCTCTCGCCCCAGCGCCTGCGCGACCGGCGCCCAGTCCGCCGCGGCGGTCACCACCGGCGCGAGGCGGCCATGGCAGTCCCCGGCATGGTCATCGCCGGCGGCCCGCGCCGGTTGCGCCGCGGCCGCGACGGTCAATGCCGCGGCCGGGACTGTCCAGCCGGCCTGCAGGAGTCGCCTGCGTGTCGTGTCCATCGCGCGTCCCCGTCCACCCTCGGTAATGTAACCGTGGTTACGGTATCGCTGGCGGGAACGAGTTCGGGAGGAATCATGCTCAGTTGGGGCACGATGATCTACGGCGCGGCGCTGTCCGCGCTGCTCGCCGCCGTTCTGGTCGCCGCCGCCGTGCGGCCGCGTCGCCCGGCCGTGATCGCCACCGCCGCGATCGGCGCCCTGCTCGGGCCGCTGGCGTGGAACGCGATCCTGCGCGCCGCCCACGGCGCCCAGTTCTTCACCGACGCGCCCGTCGCGGTCCTGCCCGCCTCGTGGCAGGACACCGGCAGCGGCGTGTTCACCATCGCGGTCACCGCGCTCGCGCTCGGCCTCGGGCCCCTCGCCGCGGGAACCGGCCGCCGGCTCGCCGCCACCGCCGCACTCGCCGGCCTGGCAGCCTTCCTCATCGACGTCTACCTGTACTGAGACGCACTGCGATCGTGCGCAGCAACGCGAGGCAGGGGAGCCGATCGGGGGCGGACACCGCCTCCCTGCGGTTCCGGCTGGGTATTCGCCGAGGCGGGTCAGCGTTGCGGGGGCAGATGATGGTCCGGGCTGGCCGACACCCGGTGCTCGGCGGTGTAGACCGCCTCGGTCACCAGCCGGGCCACATGCTCGTCGGCGATCACGTAGATCACCCGGCGCCCGTCGCGCCGAGCGGCCACCAGGCCGGCCAGTCGCAGCTTGCTCAAGTGCTGGGACACCGCCGGACGCGCCGCGCCCACCGCTGCCGTCAACGCGGTCACGTCCTGCTCGCCGGCCAGCAGCGCGACCATCAGCCGCAGCCGCGTCGCGTCCGCAAGCATCCCCAGCGCCAGCGTTGCTGCACCGATGACGTTGTCACTCACAGCGCGTTGTTGCAGGTCACTGGCACTTGCCATGTTGTCGCGTGCGTGCATGAGCACATATTATGGCGGTGACAGCACGTAGACCACCCGCGAGCACGAGGACGATTGCGATGGCTGAGCCGGCGCACCGCCACGAACCGCACGGCGTCGCACCCGAGCACCACGGCCACGGCCACGACCATGGCCATGAGCACCCGCACGGTGAAAGCCACGGACATGATCACGATCACGGAGGCCACGAGCACGGCCAGGGACTCTGGCATCGCCTCCAGCACATGATCACACCGCACTCGCACGACAGCGCCGACAAGGTCGACTCGGCCATGGAAGCCTCCCGCGACGGCATGCGCGCCCTGTGGATCTCGCTCGCCGTGCTCGGCGCGACCGCGATCATGCAGGCGCTGATCGTGGTGTTCTCCGGATCGGTCGCCCTGCTCGGTGACACCCTGCACAACGTCGCCGACGCACTCACCGCCGTCCCGCTGGGCATCGCCTTCATGCTCGGACGCCGGGCCGCCACCCGCGCCTACACCTACGGCTTCGGCCGCGCCGAAGACCTCGCCGGCATCGTCATCGTGCTGGTCATCGCCGCCTCGTCGATCACCGCCGCCTGGCTCGCCGTTGACCGGCTGCTGCACCCGCAACCCATGACGCACCTGCCCTGGGTTCTCGCCGCTGCCGTGATTGGCTTTGCCGGTAACGAGATCGTCGCCCGCTACCGCATCACCGTCGGCCGCCGGATCGGCTCCGCCGCCCTGGTCGCCGACGGCCTGCACGCGCGCACCGACGGCTTCACCTCCCTCGCGGTCGTCCTCGCCGCGCTCGGCACCTGGGCGGGCTGGAGCTGGGCCGACCCGGCCGTGGGCCTGGCCATCACCATCGCGATCGCCTTCGTCCTCAAAGACGCCGCCCGCGAGGTCTACCACCGGCTCATGGACCGCGTCGACCCTGAACTGGTCGACCAGGCCGAGCGGACCTTGCGCGCCATCCCCGGCGTTCACGACGTCTCCGGTCTGCGGCTGCGCTGGATCGGGCACCGCATGCACGCCGAAGCCGCCGTCGTCGTCGACGCCAACCTCACCCTGCTCGCCGCACACGAAATCGCCGCCGACGCCGAACACCAACTCACCCACGGCGTGCCCCGGCTGACCGGCGTCACCGTCCACGTCGACCCCGACAGCCACCCCGGCGGCCAGCACCACACCGACATCTCCCACGACCGCCGCGACCGCATCACCGCCAGCGTCGCCACCACCGTTGTGCCAGCCAAGCCGGTCAACAGGGCACTAGCCCTGCTGAGCTCCTCTCCGATCTACTCGTCGTCGCCGGCGTCCGGGTCGCGCAGCCTGCGGTAGGTGCGCCCACCCAAGTCGGGCAGGGTGAAGGTGTAGTGGCCGTGGACGCGGATGTGGTGGCGCACGAACGGCGAGAGCCGGCCGACGTCGGCGTCCAGGACCGGATAGCCCTGCGCACGCAGCCCGGCCAGGGCGAGGTCCAGGTAGAGGGTGTTCCACAGCGTGATGCAGTTAAGGACCAGGCCGAGCGCGCCGAGCTGGTCCTCCATGCCGTCGTGGTAGGCACGGTGCAGTTCCCCGCGGCGGCCGTGGAAGACGTGCCGGGCCAGGTCATGGCGTCCCTCGTTGAGGTTGCGCATGCCCTTGATCTGGCGCCGGTACGGTTCGTCGTCGACGAAGGTCAGCACGTGCAGGGTCTTAAAAATCCGCCCATAGGCCGCCAGGGCCTCGCCGAGCTGGGTCAGGTTCCCGCCGGCCGACAGCACCCGCAGCACGTCGTAGGCCGACACCTGCCAGGTGTGAATGGATCCGGCGATGCGCAGCATGTCGGGCCAGTGCCGGCGGATCCGGTCCAGGTCGATGATCCCGCGGGCGGTCGCGTCCAAGGGGCCGTAGTCGGCGCTGCGGTCGATGCGCCACAGCTTGGCGTCGGGCAGGTCGGCCAGCTGCGGCCGGTAGTCGAAGCCGAGTAGCTGCAGCAGGCCGAAGACGACGTCGGAGTACGAGCCGGTGTCGGTGATGATGACCTCGGGGCGGCGGCCGCCGTCGCGCCGGTACAGCAGGTCGATCAGGTGCATCGAGTCGCGCGGCGTACCGGACAACACCCGGCCGGCGGTGCCGACGGCCTGGTCGTTGACCATGTTGAGCCAGGTCGCGCCGCGCCGCTGACCGAAGTATTTCGGGTTCGGCCGGGCGTGCACGCTGCGCACCGGAACCACGAACCGCATCCCGTCAGCTGCGGCGACCAAGCCGCCGCCCCACGCCCGGGCCATGCCGATGCCGTCCTGGGCGTCGATCAACACGCCGTTCGCGGCGGCGTAGGTCTCCGGCCGCAGGTAGGTCGCGTCGACGTGGCTGATCCGGCCCCTGGTCAGCGCCGGGATGCCGTCGGAGATGACCGGGCGAACCCGACGTTGAGCGCGTGCGCCGTCAAGGTCGCGGCGATCGTCACGTGCAGGTCGTCCAGGCGGGTGGCCGACCCGGACAGCGCGGTGAACGCGGCCGCGAAGCCCGGGTACCAGGCCATCACCTCCAAGATCAGCTCGCCCAGGTCGATGCGCGGCAGCATCGCCTGCACCCGATGGCGCAGGTCGACCAGGCTCGCCGGGTCCGGGATCGCGGTGACCTTCTGCGCGTGCAGCCGGCCCTCGTCGTCGAGCCGGGCCGCGGTGTCCGCGGACAGCCCGGCCGCGACCGTCCGCCACGCCTCGTCCAGCGTCACCGCGTGAGCCTGCAGCAGGTCGTGGGGTTCCTCGGGCAGTTGCAGCGCGTTCAACGCGGGCGCCTTGGCCTGCTGCCAGGCGTCGCCGTCGAGTAGCCGGGCCCGCGGGTCACCCCAGCGTTCGGAGACCGCGGCGAAGATGTCACGGCGCTTGAGCCGCTGATGGAACTGCTCGAGCACGCAGAACACGTACGCGGCCTTGTCCACCGTGCCCGGCGGCCGGTCCTTCGGGAACACCAGGCGCTGCCACCAGCCGGACGGCACGACGTCCACCTGGATCCGGCGGGCGTCGAGGAACCCGGCGGCGACCTTGCGGCCCTGCCGTGCATCCAGCAGCTCCGGCAGGCCGTTGACCGCGTACAGCACCGGCGCGGCGTCCGCGGTGGCGCCGAACTCGATGACCTGACACAACATGGGCACGAACCCGCGGATGGTGGCCATCCGCTCCAGCAAATGCGCCCGCCACTCCCCATCCGGATCCGCGTCCGCCGGCGGCAACACCTCAGCGATCCCGGCGACCGCCGCCCGCAGCTCAGCGCGCGACACCTTGCTCTCGATCGCGTCCCACACCTGCTGCAGGCGCACCTGCTCACCCCACTCGGCCGCCTCCAGCAGCACCGCCACCGCGGCCGCGAGCTTCCCGGCATGCCGCGACACCTTCGGATAGCGGCGCAGCTTCTCCTTTTTCGACTGCCGCTCGGCCCGGCTCATCAACTCCGTGGTCATCAGCACGTCGAACAACTCCAACGCGTCATCGACCGAGCGCGCCTCCAACGCCCGCACCGTCGCCAGCAAGGTGGCCAGCTTGCGCGGGTACGGGTGCCGGCGCAGCGTCGGCGCCTTCGCCTCCAACCCGTAGCGGGCCAGCTCCCACACCCGCCGCCACGGCACCATCGCGACATCCAGCCCACCCAAGCCGAGCCCGGCGACCTCACCGGCCCGCTGCAACGCCCGCACCATGCCGATACCCGACGTCCTCGTCACCGGCGTCCGTAACCGCTCCAGCTGCGAGAACCGAGAACCCTCCGGAACGTCGAGCAGACCCTCCAGCAGCCGCGCCTGCTCCGCCGACACCAGCCCCGACAGCCGCTCGTGCAGCCGATCAGTGGCCTTCCCACGAACCTGCGCCACCAGCCGGGCCAGCGTGCTCACCGCCGGCAGTAGCACCTTGCGCTCGCGCAGCCAGCCCACCGCCACGTCGAACAGCGCCTTCGGCCCGTCCCCACTCGTCCACGCCTGGTCATCGACCCAGCGAATCAGCTCCGGCTCCGCCGCGGCGAAGTCGGTGTACCCGTACTCCCGGGCGATCTCCCACTGATGCTCGAAACGCGTCTTCTCCCGCCGCAGGTACCCCTTGACCCTGGACGGATCCGCCACGCCGACCTGGCGCGCGACGTAGTCGACCGCCTCGGTCGGCACTTCGAGGGGATCGGCCAAAAACAAGCCCAGCGCCCGCACGGTCGCCACCTGCAACCCGAACCCGATCCGGTTCTCGTCACCGCGGCGCCGGGCCACCAGGTCCCGGTCGAAGTCGTCCAGGAAGAACAGGCCCTCCAGCTCCGTCGGCGTCAGCCTGGCCGGAAACCGGCCATAGGCGGAGGCCTGCTCATCAGTGAGGAACTCAACCGGCACAGCCCAAAACGCTAGAAGAGATCGAACATGATCGAAGCCGGGCTAACGGTCAGCCGATCACGACGACCGACGTACCCCAATCGTGTCCGCCCGGATCAAGATCACCCTTAGCGCCAGTTCTCGTTCCGATGCTCCTCAACGGCCGTGGCTGGCTCGGTGGTGCGACCGGCTGTTCCGCACCGTCGCTTCCGGCAGTGCGCGGTGAGCCGGTGAACCGCCTGGCGGTGGTGACCGGGGCGGCCCGCGGTTTCGGCGCGGCCCTGTCCGAGCGGCTCGCCGCCGGCGGCTGGGATGTGGTGGCCTGCGTCCGGGATGCCGGTGCGGCTGCGGGCCGTGGCCGGGTGCGGGTCGTGCGGCACGACGTGCGGGACCCGGTCGGGGAGGAGCTACTCGCCGCGGTCGGGGAGCGGGCCGTCGACGTGCTGGTCAACAACGCGGGGATCGGTGCGCCGGGCCGGCCGCTCGCGGAGACCGACCCGGCGACGATTCTGGCCGCGGTCGACGTGAACGTGGCCGGTCCGCTGCGTCTGGCTCAGGCGCTGGCGCCGCGGCTGCTGCAGGCCCGTGATCCGCTGATCGTCAACGTGTCGTCGCGGTTGGGTTCGCTGACCGCGCAGGCGGCCGGGGTGTTCGCCGCGCACCGGACCAGCTACGCCTACCGGATCTCGAAGGCGGCCCAGAACATGCTGACGGTCGCCCTCGCCCAGGAATTCGCCGGGCGGATCCGCTGCTGGGCGGTCCATCCGGGCGCGCTGACCACGGCGATGGGTGGCCGGGACGCCGCCACCGATCCGGTCGACGCCGCGGAACGCCTCGCGGCACTGCTGGACCGGCACGATCAGACCTCGCCCCGCTACTTCTCGCTGGACGGCCCGGAGCTCACCTGGTAGCGCATCCACCGCGGGCGCATAGCCGTGGGGTTACAGGGGCCCCAGCGCTGAGTGCGGTTCCACGTCGAGAGCCAGGCCCTCCAGGATGCTCAGCAGCTGGCGCTCCTCGTACCTGAAGTGCGATTCCATGATCGCCGCCACACCGTCCAGGTGACGGTGCAGCTCTGCGGGTGGCGCAGCCCGGGCGACGGCGGACTGCAGCCCACCCACCAGGTGAGCGATCATCGAGTGGTCCTGCTGCAGGCGACGCAGCGTTTCCCGCAGGTGGGGATGCTGCTCGACGATCGCGGGGAACAGGTGATGATCCTCGCCCTCGTGGTGGGCGGCCAGCGCCGTGCAGAACCCGTGACAGAACAGCAGCAGATCTCTGGTGGCCGGCTCGACCGCTTCGCCCGCGGCCAACGCGTGCCGGGTCACTGCCAGCGCCTCGCGCAATCTGCCGTGGACGCTGCGCAGCTCGCGATTCCAGGCGATCACCCTGGTCTTCTCGCCCTCACCCACAGGGGCGGGGCGAAGGGACAACGATCATCATGGTGATCTCCCCTTCCGTCCGGCGCCTCCATGCCTGACACGGTCTGCCACCGACACGCGACGCTACGGACGAGCCTAGCGCCGACCCGGATCCACCGGGAGCGCGGGGATGGTGCGCCGGCGATGGTCGGCATGCTCATCCGTCAGCACACGCTGAGACCCTCAGCCGGATTGGTATAGCCGAAGAGGTCGCCGTTGCGGATCCAGCCGTATGCGGACAGCGACGGCACGTAGGCGTTGGTTTGCCAGCCCCAGATGCCGTCCTGCTGGCAGACCGCGTAGACGTACTCGTTCTGGGTGTGCCCGATGGTGGTGGGGCCACCATACTCGTCGAAGACCAGGGCGAAATACGGTGCGGCCACGGTGCTCCAGTCGGCGGCCCGGGCCTGTGCGGCCCGGCTCACGCCAAGCGTCCCGGCCAGGACTGCGGTGGTCAGTGCGGCGCCGAGGAACGGCTTACGAATATTCATGGGAATCTCCTCCGTAGTTCGGCCGGGCCGCGCGATCCGGGCACAACAGGAACATGCCACTTGTCGGCAGGGAATGCGGGCGCCCGGCGATACTTCTGACTTATCGGGATCAGGCTCAGGTCGCAGTACCGGGGGAGGTGCGGCGAGTTTCGCTGAATCGTCGCGCCCACGAGAGATGGTGAAGATGTCCGATCGGTAAAAGGGTGAGCCGGTGGTTTTATATCAGCCACGTCCGGTTGGTCGCCGGTGGCGCGGCGAGCACTTTTTCCGGGAGTGATGGCGAGCGCCCTTCGCGTGGCGGACGCACACGGTCGGTGTCGATGGTGCGGGAAAGCCGTGGCTCGGCCGGCGGCCACGGGCGGTCTTTTCGGTGACCGGCCACGGGCAATGAAGGGCAGGGCGATTTGTCCTGGACGCGCCAGCGGCCAAAATCGCCCTGCCCGGCCTCCGCGGGAGCGGCGATCAGATATCGGCCGCAGCATGGGACATGAAGAAACTGATCTTTATTTGTCCGCCCGTCCACATCGCCGTCCGGACCGTCGCCCCGCGAATCCGTCGCCGTGGGAATGCGTCATCGTCGTGAGCTGATCTTCGACGCGTCGAGGCGGGCTTTGAGGATCGAGGCCAGGGCGGTGATCGACAAAGTGCCGGCGATGACCGACAGGGAGACGCCGATGCTGATGTGCGGGGCCCAGTCGACCGGGTCGCCGCCGTTGACGAAGGGCAGATTGTTGTCGGCCAGGGCCTGCAGCACGAGTTTGACGCCGATGAATCCGAGGACGACGCTGAGGCCGATGGACAGGTAGGCCAGGCGGTCCAGGAGGCCGCCGAGCAGGAAGTAGAGCTGACGCAGGCCCATCATGGCGAAAACGGTCGCGGTGAAGATCAGGTAGGGCTGGTCGGTGAGGCCGAAGATGGCCGGCAGCGAGTCCAGAGCGAAGATCACGTCGGTGGTGCCGATCGCGATGAACACGACGATCAGCGGGGTGAGGCGGCGGCGGCCGCGGGCATCGCGGGTGGTCAGGCGGGCGTTGTCGTAGCTGCCGGTCATCGGCAGGACGTGGCGGGCCCAGCGGATGACGATGTTCTCGGCGTATTCCGGCTCGTCGGTGTCGTAGCCGAACAGCCGGACCGCGGTGTAGATCAGGAAGCCGCCGAAAATGTAGAACACCCCGGTGAAGCGGCTGATCGCGGCGGCGCCGAGGGCGATGAAGACGCCGCGGAGCAGCAGCGACAGGATGATCCCGATCAGCAGGACCTTCTGCTGGTGGCGTCGTTCGATCCGGAACCGCGACATGATGATGACGAAGACGAACAGGTTGTCGACCGACAGGCTGTACTCGGTGAGCCAGCCGGCCAGGTACTGCCCGGCGGCGGCGCCGTCGAAGCGCAGCCACAGGAAACCGGCGAACAGCAGTGCGGCGGTGACGTAACCGGTGACCCACAGGGCGCATTCGCGCAGGCTCGGCTCGTGCGGGCGGCGGCTGACCAGGGCGAGGTCGGCGAGCACGAGGGCGCCGAGTCCGACCAGGGTGACCGTCCACAACCAGGCGGCAACCTCCACGGGCGACGACCTCCCAGCAGTCCACAACGACGGGGAACTATGTGCAGCGTCCCAGAGTCGGGCCGGGCGAGGAACCCCACGACCGAGACATCAGCCGTTATTTATCCCGTGGCGGGGCGAACCAGTGCTGCCGGTCGGATATCCGACCTGGGCGACGAGTTCGCGGACCCAGTCGACGGCGACCTCGGCCTGGTCGGCGGGGCCGGCGTACAGGCCGCCGACGATCAGCCAGATCCGGTCGGCGGTGACCGGTGCCAGGCCCCGGGCGGCGACCAGGTCGTCGATGCGGGCACGGGTGTCACGCAGGTAGGCGCGGGCGATCCGGGCCGGTTCGTCGTCGTCGCCGGGGAACTCGGTGAGGTAGTTGCGAAACGCGCAGCCGCGGTAGTGCGGGCCGCGGACCAGGGCGGCGACCTCGCCGACCAGCGCGACCAGTCGGCTGCCCGGGTCGGCGGCGCCGTTCAGGGCGATGTCGGCGGACCGGTCACGGTCGGCGCGGACCAGCTTCAGGTAGGCCGCGGCGAGGTCGGTCTTGCTGGGGAAGTGCCGGTACAGCAGGTTCTTGCCGCAGCCGGCGGCGTCGATCACCTGGGCCATGCCGACCGCGCGGACGCCGTGCGAGTAGAACAGCCGGCTGGCGGCGTGCAGGATCGCGTCGCGGGAGCCGGGGGTGGCGGGGCGGGGCACGGTGACAATGGTAACGGACCGCTCGGTCCAACTCTCCGCTACGCTGGGACCGATCGGTCCGAAACTTGTGGTCAGGAGAAACCCCCATGCGAGACGCCGTCATCGTCGACGCGGTGCGCACCCCGCTCGGCAAAGGCAAGCCCACCGGTGCGTACGCCGGGATCCACCCCGTCTCGCTGCACGCCCACGTGCTGCGCGCGCTGATCGCCCGCGTCCCCGACCTCGATCCGGCCACGATCGACGACGTGATCGGCGGCGCCGTCGGCCAGGTGGGGGAGCAGTCCGGGAACACCACCCGGCTCGCCGCGCTGGCCGCCGGACTCCCCGAATCGGTGCCCGGCGTGACCGTCGACCGGCAGTGCGGCAGCAGCCAGCAGGCGCTCAGCTTCGCCGCCCAGGGCGTGATCTCCGGAGCGTACGACCTGGTCATCGCGTCCGGATCGGAATCGATGTCGCGGGTGCCGATCGGCAGCCAGACCCTGGGCCACGACGTCGGCGGGCCGCTGATCACCGAACGCTACGACGGCGGCCTGATCCCGCAGGGCGTCGCGGCCGAGCTGATCGCCCGCAAATGGGGCCTGTCGCGCGCCCAGCTCGACGAGTTCGCCCTGCTCAGCCACCACAACGCGGCGCGCGCCTGGTCGGCCGGCCGATTCGCGGCGCAGGTCGCCCCGCTGGCCGGCCTGGACACCGACGAGACGGTACGCCCGGGGGCGAACCGGGAAGCGATGAGCGCGCTGGCGCCGTCGTTCGCCGACCCGCGGTGGGAGCGCCGGTTCGGGGTGATCGACTGGAAGGTGACCGCCGGCAACTCCAGCCCGGTCAACGACGGCGCCGCCGCCCTGCTGATCACCACCGGTGAGTACGCCGCCCGGCACGGCTGGCGCCCGCGCGCCCGGATCCACACCGCGGTGGCCGTCGGCGACGACCCGATCCACATGCTGACCGGCATCATCCCGGCCACCGCGGCGGTGCTGCGGCGTGCCGGGCTGACCCTGGCCGACATCGACGCCTTCGAGGTCAACGAGGCGTTCTCCTCGGTGGTGCTGGCCTGGCTCGCCGAGACCGGCGCCGACCCGGCCAAGGTCAACGTCGACGGCGGCGCGCTCGCGATCGGTCACCCGCTGGGCGCCAGCGGCGCCCGGCTGGCCACCACCCTGCTCGGTGTGCTGGAGCGCACCGGTGGCCGGTACGGGCTGCAGACCATGTGCGAGGCCGGCGGCACCGCCAACGCGACGATCATCGAACGCCTCTAGGGTGGTCGGGTGCAGAGCTTCCCGCAGGCCACCGCCGTGCAGCCGGCCGACGACGGATACCACGCCGACCTCGATCCGCAGTGGGGTGTCGGCGACAAACTCCACGGCGGCTACCTGATGGCGGTGATCGCCCGCGCGGTCGCCGCCGCCGCGGACACCGCGGCGCACCCGCATCCGGTGGCGATGACCACCGCGTTCCTGCGGCCGCCGCGGCCGGCGCCGCGACGGTCGGTGTCGAGCTGCTGCGCTCCGGCCGCGGCTCGGCGCAGTACCGGGCCCGGCTCAGCCAGGACGGCGAGCCGTGCGCCGAGTCGCTGCTCACCCAGGGCCGGCTCGACGATGCGGCGCCGTGGTGGTCGGGCCTGCCGGTCCCGGACCTGCCGGCCGAGGACGACTGTTTCCTGCTGCCGTCGCGCCCGCCGGGCGCCGCGTTCCCGGTGCACCTGCTCGACGTCGTCGATCATCGCCTCGACCCGTCGTGTCTGGGTTTCGCCGTGGGCCAGCCGTCGTCGACCGGGCAGGTCAGCGGCTGGCTGCGGCTGAGCGACGGCACCGACTGGGACCCGTGGAGCCTGCTCGTCGCGCTCGATCCGTCCCCGCCGATCTCGCTCACCCTCGGCATCCAGGGTTGGGCTCCGACGGTCAGCCTCACCGCGTACCTGCGGCGGCTGCCCGCCCCCGGCCCGCTGCGCATGACCATGCGGGCCGCCGAGGTCACCAGCGGCCGGATGGACGAGACCGCGCTGCTCTGGGACAGCAAGGGCGCCCTGGTCGCCCAGGCCACCCAGCTCGCCGCCGTCCGCCCGTAGTCGGGGGCCGCGGCGCGCGCCGCGGCCCCCGACCGGTCAGTGCTCGTGCAGCAGCGCGTGGGTCTGCTTGATCGCCGCCCACGACTTCGGGGCGACCGGCGCGCTCAGCGAGCGTGCCGCGGTGGCCACCACCGGCTTGGCCGGGGTGTAGAGCCAGGCCTGGAACAGTGCGTCCAGGTCCTTTCCGGAGATCTTCTCGGCCAGGGCGGTGAATTCCGGGGTCGTGCCGTTGCCGTACCTGTGGGTGGCGGTCCAGGTGCGCAGGATCTGGAAGAACGCGTCGTCGCCGACGGCCAGGCGCAGCTGGTGCAGGGTCATCGCCCCGCGGTCGTAGACGGCGTCGCCGAACAGCTCGGCGGTGCCGGGATCGGCCGGCGCGGTGGTCCACACCGGCGCGTCGTCGGGAGACGTGGCGTACAGGTAATCGAAGATCTCCTGGGCGGTTCCCTCGTTGTTCTTCTCCGACCAGAGCCATTCGGCGTAACTGGCGAAACCTTCGTTGAGCCAGATGTTCTGCCAGGTCCGCACCGAGACGGAGTCACCGAACCACTGGTGCGCGTTCTCGTGCGCGATCACGTAGGTGTTCGAGCCGCGCCGGAAGAAGCCGGCGGAGTAGTTGGGCCGGGTCTGGTTCTCCAGCGCGAAATTGATCGTGTTCGGCGGGACGACGATGCCGCCGCGGGCCTCGAACGGGAACGGGCCGAAGACCGTCGACTCCCAGTCGGTGATCTCCGCGGTGCGTTCGACGCTGGCCTGGGCGGCGTCCCGGAAGTCCGGGCTCAGCAGCTGGGAGTAGGCGTTGTAGACGACCGACCCGTCCGCGGTGGTGTCGGTGGTGACGTCGTACTGGCCGATGGTCAGGAAGGTCAGATAGGTGGCCTGCGGCTTCAGCGAACGCCAGCTCCACCGGGTGTATCCGAGGGTTTCCCGGACCGGCGGGCGCGGCTGGACGCCGTTGCTGATCGCTTCGACGCCGTCGGGCACCGAGACCGACACGTCGAAGGTGGCCTTGTCCGCCGGGTGGTCGTTGCTCGGGTACCACCACCAGGCGATTTCCGGTTCGCCGACGGCCAGGGCGCCGTCCGGGGTGCGGGTCCACGCGGTGAATCCGCCGGCGACCTTGGTGGACGGCACGCCGGAGTACGTGACGACGATGGTCAGCGCGCCCCCCTTGGCGACGGTCCGGGCGGGGGTGACGACCAGTTCGTGGTCGCCCTCGCGGGCGAAGGTGGCCGGCCGGTTGTTGACCAGGACGGTCGACACGTCCAGGACGAAGTCGAGGTTGAGCCGGCTCAGATCCTGGGTGGCGGTGGCCAGGATCGTGGTGGTCCCGGTCAGCTTGTCGGTGGCCGGGGTGTAGCGCAGCCGGATGTCGTAGTGGGAGACGTCGTACCCGCCGTTGCCGTAGTCCGGGTAGTACGGGTCCCCGATGCCGGGCGCGCCGGGTGCGGGCGCGGCGACCCTGGGGTGTGCCTGGGCGGCCGCGCCCGTTGCGGCCAGCGTCAACGCTGTGGCAAGGGTGGCCACGAGCAGTCGTCGCACGTCGAGCTCCTTCCGATCGGGTGAAGCAGTCCGCTGCAACCTATCGAAGAACCTCGACGCGTGGGGTGTTTAAAACGTTTACGTGAGTGAATGTGCGCCGAACCAGGTGACGCTCTGCCCGTGCCCGCGCACCCAGGCCAGGGGCTCGCCGTCGAGGGCGAGCACGTTGTACAGATCGGCGGTGGGCGGCTCGGGCAGGTCGGCGCCGATGTCGCCGTCGACGGCGACCCAGCGGGCCGGCAGGGCCCGCACCACGTCGAGGAACGCCTGCCGGTCGGGCAACTGGTACAGCATCGAGGTGTGGTAGACGACCAGCGTCGCACCCGCCGGAGCCTGGGCGGCCAGAGCCGGCAGGTCGGTCACCGCATCGCCGCGGACCAGGTGTGGCGGGTCGGCCCGGGCGATGGCGACCGCCTGGCGCAGCCGATCGCGCCGGTGGGTGTGCTCCGGCCAGATCAGCGCGTCGAGCCAGGCGACATCGTCGGGATCGGTCACGTCGAGGGGGTTGAGGTCGAGGCCGGCGCGCCACACCACCCGCGGCAGCCGGTCCGGCGGGGTGAACCCGGTGGCCGCGCAGTCGAGCAGCGGGCCGCTGTCGCCGACCACGTGCGATCCGTAGCGGTAGGAATACCGGTCCGGATACAGACACAGGCCCGCGGACGCACCGACATCGATCAACGCGAGCGGTTGCGGCAACGCCGCAAGAACCGGAAGAAGCGCGGCGGTACGCCCGATCTCGTTGGTCTGGGTGCCCCGGACCATCAGCTGAGCCAGGATCGCGTCCCACTGCGCGAGCGCGAAGTCGTGGAAGCCGGCCGGGTCACCCACCGGCCCGCCGAGCAGCCGGACCACCGCGAACAGCAGGTTCGGCTGACGCTTCGGTGCGGGCAGCATGGCCAGCCGGTCGAGCAGCTCCGGGTCGGCGGCCACCTGCCGGGCCAGGCGTTCGTAGATCGGCGACACCCCGCGCGCCTCGGTGGCCGCGAACTCCCGGTAGACATCGGCGACAGTCATGCGACCCATCCTGCATGATCTTCACCCATGGGTACGTTCGAGGATCTCGTCGCCCATTCCCGTCGCTTCCTCATCGGGGCGCGCCGCTGAGCGTCGGCGCGGTGCGGGTGGCGGTGTCCAGGGCGGTGATCACCGCGGCGACGGCCGGGTGGGTCGCGGCACCGCGGCGGTAGGCGATCCGGGTGCGCCGCCGGGTGTCCAGGGCGGTCAGCCGGACTCCGGCCGGCGCGGCCGGAACCGCGAGTTCGGGGACGATCGACACCCCCTGCCCGGCGGCGACCAGGGCGAGGACCGTGGCGAAGTCGTCGGCATGGTGGCGGGCCTGCGGGCGGAACCCGGCGGTCCGGCAGATCAGCAGCGTGACCTCGTGACACAGGGTGCCCGGGGTGGCCAGGATCCACGGCAGATCCGCGGCCGCGGCCAGCGTGCCGGCGCCGGCGGGCGCCGGTACGGCCAGGTAGACGGTCTCCTGCAGCAGGGGCACGGACTCCAGCGCCGGGTCGGTCCCGGCGGGCGCGATGTCGTAGTCGTTGAGCAGCCCGACGTCGAGGCTGCGGTCGAGGAGCGCGGCCGGCACCGCGACCGGGTCCAATTCGGTCACCGTCAGTTCGAGGGCCGGATGGTCGCGGCCCAGCGCGACCAGCACCTGCGGCAGCAGCGCCCGCATCGCGCTGGGGAAGGCGCCGATCCGGATCGGCCCGGCCGGCCCGGTCCGCACCGCGGCGAGCGCCGCGTCCGCCTCCTCCAGCGTCGCCAGGACGGCGGTGGCGTGCCGGGCCAGGATCCGCCCGGCCGCGGTGAACGTCACCCGCCGCCCGGTGCGTTCCAGCAGCGGCACCCCGGCCTCCCGTTCCAGCGCGGCCAGCTGCTGCGACACCGCCGACGGCGTATAGGCCCGCGCCGCGGCGACCGCGGCGATCGTTCCCAGACGTTCAAGATCACAAAAAAGCAGCAGCTTGCGTACGTCGAGCATCAGCTGAGCTTACGGATGGCCCCACAAACGTGAACTGGATGTGATGCTCGTTGGCGGCAAGGCTGGACTGCATGCAGCTGACCGGTGTCCTCGTCCCGATGATCACTCCTTTCGACGCGTCCGGAGCGGTGGCGTTACCCGCCCTGGAACGGCTCGCGCACGAGGTCCTGGAGGCGGGCGCGGCCGGCCTGGTGGGGCTCGGCACCACCGGGGAGCCGTCGTCACTCACCCCCGGCGAGCAGCAGGCGGTGCTCGCCGTGCTGTCCCGGGTCGCCACCGCCCACCACGTCCCGCTGCTGGCCGGCGGGCCCGTGTCCGCACCGCCCCGCGGCGCTGTGTCCGCATCGGTCGGTAGCGCCGTGTCCGCGCCGGCCGACGCGGGGTTGAGCGTCGTCCCGCCGTTCGTGCGCCCCGGCCCGGACGGTGTCGTGGCCCATTTCACCGCGCTCAGCGAAACCAGCCCGGTCCCGTTGGTCATCTATCACGTGCCGGCCCGCACCGGTCAGGTGCTGGACGCCGGCACCCTGCGACGGATCGGCTCACTCGACCGCGTGATCGGGATCAAGTACGCCACCGGCAGCCTCGACCCGGACGCGGTCGCGTTGCTGGCCGACCCGCCGCCCGGCTTCGCCATCCTGGCCGGCGACGACGCCCTGCTGTCCCCGATGCTGGCCCTCGGCGCCGCCGGTGGCATCACCGCGTCCGCGCACCTGGCCACCGACCGGTTCGCCGCCCTGGCCGCGGCCTGGCAGACCGGCGACTTGGACACCGCCCGCAAACTGGGCCACCTGCTCGCCCCGCTGTCCGCGGCCCTGTTCGCCGAGCCCAACCCCTCGGTCATCAAAGCCGTCCTGCACGCGCAGGGCCGGATCCCCACCCCGTCCGTACGCCTGCCGCTGCTCCCCGCCACCCCCGAATCCCGCGCCCGCGCCGTCTCGCTGCTTCCGGACTGATCGCGGAGCCCGGTTAAGCTGCCCGGCGTGACACGACGACTGTTGATCACCGGCGGCAGTGGCTCCCTGGGCCGCCGGGTCTTCGCCCGTGCCGCGGCCGCCGGATGGGAGCCGATCGGCACCTATGTGGCCGCACCGGCCCCGACCGCGTCTGTCCACCTCGACATCCGCGACCCGGCCGGCATCCGTCGGGTCCTCGCCGACCTGCGCCCCGACGCGATCGTGCACACCGCCTCGGGCCGCGACCGCAACGACTGGCCGTCCACCGCCGACGGCGCCGCCCACCTGGCCGTCGCCGCCGCGGGCATCCGCCTGGTACACGTCTCCAGCGACGCCGTCTTCTCCGGCCGCGAGATCCACTACGACGAGTCAGCCCTCCCCGATCCCGTCTACCGCTACGGCGCCGCGAAGGCCGCCGCCGAGACCGCCGTCCGCGCCATCACCCCCTCCGCGGCCGTCGTCCGCACCTCCCTGATCCTGGGCGACGGCAACGGCGCCCACGAGATCCTCACCCGCGCCCTGATCGCCGGCCGGGCCCGGGGCGCCCTGTTCACCGACGAGATCCGCACCCCCGTCCACGTCGACGACCTGGCCGACGCCCTGCTCGAACTGGCCGCCGGCGACTACGCCGGAATCCTGAACGTCGCCGGCGCCGACCCGATCTCCCGTTACGACCTGGGCGTCCTGGTCGCCCGCCGGGAAGGCCTCGATCCGGCCGCGATCCCCGCCACCACGCTCACCGCACGGGGCCTGCACCGCCCCGGCGACGTCCGCCTCGTTGTCGACCGTGCCGAACAGCTGCTGCACACCCGCCTGCGCGGCGCCCACGAATTCCTCACTGCATGATCCACTCCAGTCAGGAGAAGCCCCACTTGACACCGCCCACCCCAGAGAGGTCCCGCATGATCATTCCGGTGTGGGACATGGACGGCACACTGATCGACTCCACCGAGGCCGTCCCGCGCGCCTTCGTGCAGGCGGTGGCCGTGCTGGGCGGCCCACCGGTCACGCCCGCCGACGTGGTCGGCTCCTATTGGCGCGGCACGAACGAGGTCATCCTCACCCACCTGGTCGGCCGCCCCCTGTCCCCGGCTGAACAGGAGATCTATTTCCGCCAGCTGGACGACGTCAGCGTGCCCGTCTACCCCGGCATCCTCGACACCCTCTGCGCTCTGCATGCCGCCGGCCTGCCGCTGGTCGTCTTCACCGGCGCCTCCACCCGCGCCGCCACGCTGCTGCTGCACGCCGCCGGCATCACCTGCGACCTGCTGATCGGCGGCGACCAGATCAGGGCCCCGAAACCGGCCCCGGACGGCATGCTGCTGGCCGCCGACCGCCTCGGGGTCACCCCCGACCGGCTGATCATGGTGGGGGACTCGCCCCTGGACCTGGGCTCCGCCACCGCCGCGGGCAGCCGCAGCGCCGCCGCGGCCTGGGGCCACATGCACGACCCGGCAGCCCCCGCCGACCACACCCTGGCCGCCCCCGGCGACCTGCTGCCGATAATCGGCTGTCGCTGACGGGCCGGCATGCCGATACTGGCCGGATGAGCCAGACCCGCACGATCCGTGTCACCGTCCGCGGATCCTTCGACAATCTGACCGACAAGCAGAAGACCGAGCTGACCGCCAACGGTGGTGACGACCTGCTGACCGCGCAGTACACCGAGCAGGGTCACCTGACGTACGACATCGCGGCCCGCCCGTTCTTCACCTTCCGCTTCGCCGAGCAGGTCACCGAGGAGAAGGAGATCCCGCAGGCCGCGATCAACGCCGAGATGAAGGCGGTGGCGTGGCTGGAGGAGCACGGTTACGGCTACAAGAAGATCACCTCGCAGACGGTCGACATGTCCGAAGTGCCGCTGGGCAAGCGCGGCCGCCGCGAGGCCGCGAAGTCCTGATTCCCCCTGGCTGCCGGGCGCGCGGAGCGGGCCGTCGTGCGGGATGCGTGCCCGCCTCCGGGGAGTCCCGGAACCCCCGGTTGTCCGGGAGGGCCGCGAAGCGGGGGCCCCGCGCAGCCGAAGCGGCTCCTGACCGGCCCGCTCGGGCGCGCTGCGCTCCACACAGAACTCGTTGCCCTCCGGGTCGAGCATGGTCACCCAGCCGGTCCCGTCGAGGCGACGATGGTTTCGGCGGACGTCCAGGTCGTCGAGCAGCGGGCCGAGCTCGTCGGCGTCGGCCGGACGCCATCGCCGCGGGGTCAGATCCATACCCTCACCCTACGCCGTCAACTCAAGGTTGACGCCAGCAATTCGTCAACCTAAGGTTGACGGCATGACGCAGATTGATCCGCCGGTACGCCTCGATGATCTGATCGCCGCCATCAGCCGAAACCGCCCCGACGACCCGCTGGACCGCCTGTCCGATGCCGTGCTGCTCGGCGACCACCTCGGCGAGCTGGCCGACCACCTGATCGGGCACTTCGTCGACCAGGCCCGGCGCTCCGGCGCGTCCTGGACCGACATCGGCCGCAGCATGGGGGTGTCCAAGCAGGCCGCGCAGAAACGCTTCGTCCCCCGGGAGAAGCTGGACCCCTCGCAGGGCTTCAACCGGTTCTCCGAGGCAGCCCGCGCCGCGATCGTCGCCTCGTTGAACCTGGCCAAGGCGCACGGCAACCCGGAGATCAGCCCGGCGCACCTGGCTCTCGGCCTGCTCGACCAGCCGCAGGGCACCGCGGTGACCGCGATCATGGCGCAGGGCCTGGGCATCGACGAGATCCGGCAGCGGCTGACCGCGGTCCTGCCGGCCCCGGCCGGTGAGGTCCCGGAGCTGGTGCCCTACGACGCCCGGGCGCGCAAGGCGCTGGAGTTGACCTTCCGGGAGGCGTTGCGGCTGTCGCACGAGGACATCGGCACCGGCCATGTTCTGCTGGCCCTGCTGGAGGAGGAGCAGGAGGACGGCACGCTGCGCAATCTGGGCCTGTCCAAGGCCGCCGTCGAGCAGGTCGTGGCGAGCGAGCCGGCCGACGCTTAGCCCGGGCCAGCATCGCCAGGTGGGTCATCATCCGGGGACGGTCAGGTGGGCGGTCACCTGAGGGACAGCGGACTGGGCCGTCACCTGAGGTAGGTCAGGTGGGCGAGCCGGGTCGGGGGAGGGTCAGCCGAGGGGAAAGTCGGTCAGGGTGTGCCAGGAGTCGCCGGGCTCCCGGCGGCCGGCGATCAGCCGTAGCGAGGTGACCCTGGCCCGGATCGGCAGTAGCGGCTGCACCTGGGCGGCTGCTTCGGGCAGGCCCGGTGTGTCGTGCCCGACGGTCAGGTGTGGGATGACGTCGGCGAATTCACCCTCGTAGGGCTGGGTCTGGGGGAATCGGACGGCGAGCCGGTTGGTCAGTTCGCGGAAGGGTTCGGCCGGGCTGGGTGACAGCCACAGCACCCGGTCGTCGAACCAGCCGATCCTGTCCAGGGTCAGATAGAAGCGCGGCACGCCGGCGGCGATCAGCCGGATCGCGGCCAGCACCTGCGGGGTCAGCTGGGCCGGTGGCAGGAACGGGTAGAGGACGGTGATGTGTGCGGGCACTCCCCAGGACGCGGCCCGGTCGAGTCGGGCCCTCAGGTCGGCCACCGCCGGCTCGGCTTCGGGTACAGGAACGATAAGGGCGCTGTGCGTCGGTTCCATCCCGGAAAGTGTCGTCGATGGACGCCGCCGGACAAAGCACATACTGACGGATGTCATGGGCGAGCCGTGACGCATAGCGGGGGACAGCACGATGGTGCGCCAACACAATGTTCCCATGACGCTCACCGCTTCAACCGATCTCGCGGCCTCCGGTACGGGGCAGCTGGCCGTGAATCTGGACGGCGTGGTCAAACGTTTCGGCACGGTCACCGCCGTGAACGGAATCGACCTGCGCATCCGCCCCGGAGAGGTGGTGGCCTTGCTCGGCCCGAACGGTGCCGGCAAGACGACCACGGTGGACATGCTGCTCGGGCTCTCGCAGCCCAGCGCGGGCACCGTCCAGGTGTACGGGCGGGCCCCGCACGAGGCGGTCGCGCTCGGGCTGGTGTCCGCGGTCATGCAGACCGGTGGTCTGCTCAAGGACTACACGGTCGAGGAGACCGTGCGGCTGACCGCGGTGCTGTTCGGCAAGCCGCGCTCGTCGGTGCAGGTGGCCCTGAAACGGGCCGGGATCGCCGACATCGCCGACCGGCTGGTCGGCAAGTGCTCCGGCGGCCAGCAGCAGCGGCTGCGGTTCGCGATGGCCCTGCTGCCCGATCCGGAGCTGCTGATCCTCGACGAGCCGACCACCGGCATGGACGTCGGTGGCCGCCGCGAGTTCTGGGACGCGATCCGCCAGGACGCCGAGGGTGGCCGCACGGTCATCTTCGCGACCCACTACCTGGAGGAGGCCGACGCGTACGCCGACCGGGTGGTTCTGGTGCGCCGCGGCCGGATCGTCGCCGACGGCACCGCCGCCGAGGTCAAGGCGCTGGCCGCGGGCCGGACGGTGCGCGCCACCCTGCCCGACGCGGAACGCGCCGACCTGTCGCAGGTGCCCGGGGTCGAGACGACCGAGATCCGCGGCGACACGATCTACCTGCACGGGCGCGACACCGACGCGATCGCCCGGTATCTGCTGACCCAGACCGAGGCCCGGGACCTGGAGATCACCTCCCGGAACCTGGAAGACGCGTTCCTGACCCTGACCGCCGACGATGACGAGGAGAAGCCGGCATGACCGCCGTGACCGTGGACCGTAGCCGGACGGACCGCAAACTTCCCAAATTCGGCGGCTTCAACCTGGGCATGATCGCCCTGGAGTTGCGGCGCCTGATCCGCAACAAGCGCACCGTCATCTTCAGTGTCGTGATGCCGCCGGCGTTCTTCCTGCTCTTCGGCACCAGCGCCGACTACAAGCACGAGCGCATCGGCGACGGCAACGTCACCGCGTACGTGCTGATCAGCATGGCCGTCTACGGTGCGATGCTGGCGACCACCTCGGGCGGGGCGATGGTGTCCATCGAGCGGGCCGCCGGGTGGAGCCGTCAGCTGCGCCTGACCCCGCTCAAGCCGGCGGCGTACGTCGCGATCAAGCTGACCCTGGCGATGCTGATCGGCCTGGTGTCGGTAGTGGTCGTCAACGTCACCGGGCTGTTCTTCGGCGCGGACCTGCCGGTCGCCCAGTGGCTGGCCTGCGCCGCGCTGGCCTGGGTGTGTGCCCTGGTGTTCGCCGCGTTCGGCCTGTTCATGGGCTACCTGCTGCCCAGCGAGAACGTGATGCAGATCCTCGGCCCGGTGCTGGCACTCCTGTCGTTCGCCGGTGGCCTGTTCGTGCCGCTCGACCAGTTCGGCTCGACGTTCGCCGCGATCGCCAAGTGGACCCCGGTGTACGGCGTCGGTGAGCTGGCCCGCTACCCGGACACCCACGACGGTCAGCTGTGGCAGGCCGTGCTGAACGTGGTCGCCTGGACGTTGGTCTTCGCCGCCGGCGCGATGTGGCGGTTCCGTCGCGACACCGCCCGCGTCTGACCTGCCGGTACCGTCATCACATGGCACCGGCACCGACCGCGACACCGGCACCGTCCGGGGCAGCGGCCACGACGCGAACACCCAGCCCAGGCTTCCGGGCCGGCTGGGTGTTCGCCGGGATCTGGCTGTTCTATCTCGGTGAGAACCTGAACATCCTGCTCCACCAGCCGGACGGCATGTGGCGCGACACCGGCCTGGTGTCGCTGTTGCTGTTCGCGGCGACCTTCCTGGTCGCCTCGACCACCATGCGCCGGCACCGCCGCGACGGCCCGGAAACGGCCTCGGCCCTGCAGATCTGGATCGCGCTGCTGGTCATGCTGGTGTTCACGGTGTTGCAGGTGCCGGCGGTCGGTGAGACGACGCTGACCTGCGGGGTGTACATCGCGGCGACCGCGGTGATGGGCCTGCCCCTGCGGCACGGCCTGACGGTCGTGGTGGTCATCGCCGCGGCCATCGAGTTGACCGTGCGGTTCGTGCCCGGGTGGCAGACCACCAGCGCCCACGGCTACGCCCTGGCGGTGATCCTGGCCGGCGCCGCGACCTGGGGCATGCGGCTGGCCTTCGAACGGCAGGGCCGGCTGATCCAGGCCCAGCACGAGCTGGCCGAGCTGGCCGTCTCCGACGAGCGGGCCCGGATCGCCATCGACCTGCACGACATTCTCGGGCATTCGCTGACCGTGGTCGCGGTCAAGGCGGAGCTCGCCCAGCGGCTGCTCGACGTCGACCTGGACCGGGCCCGCGCCGAGCTGGCCGATCTGGAGTCACTGGCCCGCGACGCGCTGGCCGACGTGCGGGCGACCGCACTGGGCATGCGCGGCATCTCGCTGCCCGGCGAGATCGCCGCCGCCAAGGCCGCGCTGACCGCGGCGAACGTCCAGGCGGATCTGCCCGGTGCCGCCGACGACGTGCCGACCCGTAACCGGGAGCTGTTCGCCTGGACCATCCGGGAGGCGGTCACCAACATCGTCCGGCACAGCCGGGCCCGGCACGCCGAGGTGCGCCTGAGCCCCAACAGTGTCGAGATAGTCGACGACGGTCAGGGCGCCGTCGGCAATGACAATCCAGGTCAGGGGCTTGCCGGGCTGCGCCGGCGGGCCGAGGAACTGGGCGCGCACCTCACCGCCGGCCAGCGGGGGGACCGGCCGGGGTTCCGTGTTCGAGTGGAGGTCCCCTCATGATCAAACTGTTGCTGGCCGACGACCAGGCTCTGGTCCGCGGCGCGATGGCGGCCCTGCTCGACCTGGAACCGGACATCAAGGTGGTCGCCGAGGTGGGCCGGGGTGACGAGGTCGTCGACGCGGCCCGCGCCCACGAGGTCGACGTCGCCCTGCTCGACGTGCAGATGCCCGGCCTGGACGGGATCAGCGCCGCGCGCAGCCTCAACGAGGCGCTGCCGCAGTGCCGGGTGCTGATGGTGACCACCTTCGGCCGGGCCGGCTATCTGCGTCAGGCGATGGCGGCCGGCGCGCACGGGTTCGTCGTCAAGGACACCCCGGCCCGGCAGCTGGCCGACGCGGTCCGCCGGGTGCACCAGGGCCTGCGGGTGGTGGATCCGGCGCTGGCCGCACAGAGCCTGGCCCACGGCGATTCGCCGCTGACCGAACGGGAGTCGCAGGTGTTGCAGGCCGCCCGGGACGGCGGCACGGTCGCCGACATCGCCCGGGAGCTGCGCCTGTCCGACGGCACGGTGCGCAACCACCTGTCCTCGGCGATCGGCAAGACCGGCGCCCGCACCCGCGCCGAGGCGGTCCGCCTCGCCGTCGACAACGGCTGGCTGCTGGGCTGAGCCGACCAGGCGTAAGCCACACCGCACCCCCGGCGAAAGCCGGGTGGCAACAGCGGGTAGATACAGACGCCGCCGGCCGCCCAGGCCCGGCGGCGTTCCTGCCGGCAAAGCCGAGACGGCCGCCGGCAAAGTCAAGACGGCCGCGCTGTGGGTCTGCTATGAACCCGCCTCCCGGACTTGAGAAGAAATTCGCAGTGCAACCGAGCGGCAACCAAGAGTGCCCATCCGCTGCACCCGTCGCCGCGAAAAGTTCCCCCTGCAACCGACACCACGGGGGGATTCGACATGACCGCGACCGCGCAGCACACCGGCAACACCCGCTCCGTCAGCCGGGAGCAGGAGCAGATGATCCGCGACAACATGGCGCTTGTCGGTCACATGGTCCGCGAGATGCTGTTCAAGGTTCCGCCGCACGTGCACCGCGACGACCTGGCCTCGGCCGGCTACGCCGCGCTGGTCACCGCCGCGCAGGCCTACGACCCGGCACGCGGCATCCCGTTCGGCCGTTTCGCCGCCGTCCGGGTCCGCGGCGCACTGCTCGACGAGCTGCGCAGCATGGACTGGGCGAGCCGGTCGGTGCGCGCCCGGGCCCGCCGCGCCGATGTGGCCCGCGAGGAGCTGACCCGCCAGCTGGGCCGCACCCCGACCGCCGAGGAACTGGCCGAACTGCTCGGTGTCGCGGTCGGCGAGCTCAGCAGCGTCGACGACGACGTGCAGCGTGCCGCGGTGCTGTCGTTGCAGGGGTTCACCTCGGGCACCGCCGAGGACATGGTGACCGAGTCGGCGATGAACCCGGAGGAGATGCTGCTGCACCGGGAGCGCCTGGGCTACCTGCACGACGCGGTGACGGTGCTCCCGGAGCGGCTGCGGTTCGTGGTCGAGGCCTCGTTCCTGCAGGAGCGTCCGCTGTCCGAGGTCGCCGCCGAGCTCGGGGTGACCGAGTCGCGGGTGTCGCAGCTGCGCACCGAGGCTCTCGCCCTGCTGCGCGACGGTCTGACCACGCACATGGAGCAGGTGTCCGGCCCGGTCGCCAAGGACGGGTGTGTCGCCCGGCGCCGCGCCGCGTACGCCGCGCAGATCGCCGCCCGCTCGACCATGGCGACGCGGCTGAGTGCCACCGACGCGCAGGGCATGCGCCTGGCCGTGGCGGCATGACCCGGTTGCAGCCGGTGGGGCCGCCGCGGCGGCCCCACCGGAGTCAGACCTTGCCCTTGGTCTCCTCGTAGCCGGCCACGAACGGCGCCTCACCCGGCGCATAGATCACCCGTAGCACCCCGGTCGGGAACGCCTCGGTGCTCACCACCTTCAGGTGGTACGCCGTGTCCCCCTCGTCGAACAGCCGCCGCCCCCGCCGCGCGGCGACCGGATGCACCAGCAGGCGCAGCTCGTCGACCAGCCCGGCGGCCAGCAGCTGCTGCACCACCGAGATCGACCCGGGCACCAGGATGCCCTTGACCTGCGGGTCGGCCTTGAGCGCCGCCACACCCGCGGCCAGCTCCCCGCCGAGCAGCTCCGAGTTGCGCCAGGTGAACTCCAGCGACTGCCGGGACACCACCACCTTGCGGGTGTCGCCGAGCTGCTTGGCGAACGGCGCGTCGTCCTCGCCGCCGGCCTCGCGCAGCGGCCACGCCCCGGCGAAACTGTCGTACGTCGATCGGCCCAGCAGCAGCACGTCCGCGGTCTCGTAGTCCTCGCTGACCGCGCGGCCCATGTTGTCGTCGAAGTACGGGAAATGCCATGCGGGATCAATCTCGGCCACCCCATCGGCCGAAATGAACAGTGTCGAGACCAGCTTCGCCATCGCGGTGTCTCCTCAGGTCACGTGTCGGACCCCGCCAGCATGTCAAATGCGGCGTCGATCGCACGCCCCAGCCGACCCAGACCCTCGGTGATCTGCTCCGGCGTGCCGGTGGTGAACGACAGCCGCAGCGTGGCCGGGTCCGGCCGGCCGGCGTAGAACGGCGCGCCGGGTACGAACGCCACGTCGTGCCGCAACGCGACGGGCAGCAGCGCGGTCGTGTCGGTGCCCTCCGGCAGCCGCACCCAGACGAACATGCCGCCGTCCGGATCGGTCCACGACGTACCACCCGGGGTGATCCCCTGCAGTCCGGCGAGCATGGTGTCGCGCCGCAACCGATACCCGTCGCACAGCCGGCGCACATGATCGTCAAGGTCGGTGGCCGCCAGATAGGCCGCCGCCGCGGCCTGATCGATCGTGGACGTGTGCAGATCGGCCGCCTGCTTCGCGATCACCAGCGCCGACCGCAGCGCCGCCGGGGTGCGCACCCAACCCAGCCGCAGCCCCGGCGCACCGATCTTCGACAAACTACCCAGATAAATACCCCGATCACCGTACGTCGTGAGCGGCGCCAGCGGCGTCCCGCGATACCGCAACTCGCCGTACGGGTCGTCCTCCACGATCCACACCTCGTGCCCGGCCGCCACCGCGGCCACCTGCGCCCGCCGCGCCGCACTCATCGTCGCCCCGGTCGGATTCGCGAACGTCGGCACCAGATACACCAGCGCCGGCCGCTCCCGCACGAGAACCTCCGCCAGAGCCGCCGGATCCACCCCCTGCTCATCGGAGGGCACCGACACGACCCGCGCCCCGGCCATCGCGAAACACTGCAACGCCGCCAGATACGTCGGCTCCTGCACCACCACCGTCGACCCCGGCTCCAGCAACGCCGCCGCCACCAGCGTCAACCCCTGCTGCGACCCGGTCGTCACCAACAGGTCACCGGCCCCGGTCGCCAACCCGCGCCCGGCCATCCGGGCCGCGACCAACTCCCGCAACCGCGGATCACCCTCGGTCGGCGCATACTGCAGATGCCGGCGCGCGGCCGGCCCGCTCAACGCCGCGTCGAACGCCGCCCGCCACCCCGGCACATCGAACATCTCCGGCGCCGGCAGCCCACCGGCGAACGAGATCACCTCCGGCCGGTCGACGAGCGCCAACAGATCACGCACGGGGGAGCTGGCAACAGCGGAAACACGCATGACAGGGTCCTTCCAGCGGGAGAACATAACCCACGGATCACGGACGGTCGTGCCATCAACGCGCGTGGCGCACACGGGCCTGGTCGAGGCCGACGCCCGCAGCCTAACGCCGGTCAGGCCCATCCGGCCGTCCACTATTGGTCCCCGGATTGGTTCCCACCCGAGCCCACCCCCAGGAGGCCGCCATGCCCGCCCACCTCAAAGCCACCGGGCTGGCCCGCACCCACGACGGCGACCTGCTGTTCTCCGGCGTCGACCTGATCCTGCAGGACGGCGACCGCTACGGCCTCGTCGGCCCCAACGGCGCCGGCAAAACCACCCTGCTGCGCGTGCTCGCCGGCGACCTGCCACCCACCCACGGCACCGTCACCCGCACCCCCGGAACCCGCATCGCCCACGTCACCCAGCAGATCCCCGACCCCGACCACACCGTCGGCGCCTACCTCACCGCCGGCCTCGGCGAACTCGCCACCGTCACCACCACCATGCGCACCCTGGAGAACCGGCTCGCCGCCGGCGCCGACGTCCTCGACGCCTACGCCCGGGCCCAGGAACGCTGGACCGCCCTGCAAGGCTGGACCGCCGAAACCCGCCTCACCGAAATCCGCCAGCGCCTCGACATCGACCACCTCGACGACACCCTGCCCCTGGCCACCGTCTCCGGCGGCGAACAGGCCCGCCTCATGCTCGCCCGCGCCCTGCTCTCCCACCCCCACCTGCTGCTCCTCGACGAACCCACCAACCACCTCGACACCGACGGCGCCACCTGGCTGCGCGACTGGCTCCAGCAATTCCCCGGCGGCGTGCTCACCGTCAGCCACGACCGCGCCTTCCTCGACGCCACCGTCACCCGCATCATCGAACTCGACGGCATCGACGAACACCCCCAGGACTATCCCGGCGGCGGCTACACCGCCTACCGCCAGGAAAAACAACGTCGCTGGGAACGCCTGCTGCTCGACTACGAAGCCCAGGAGAAGGACCGCCTGCGCTGGGAAACCGACATCGAACGCACCAAGAACCACGCCCGCGGCGTCGAGAACACCGTCCGCTCCGGCGCCGAAGCCCCCCACCTGCGCCGCGTCGCCCGCCGCGTCGCCCGCAAAGCCAAAGTCAGAGAACGCCGGCTCCGCCGCCAGATGGCCTCCGTACGATGGATCGCCGAACCCCGCCGCCGCCCACCCCTGACCCTCGCCTTCCCCGACGACGACGGCGACCCCGCCGACACCGTCCTGGCAATCCGCGACCTCACCCTCGGCTTCGGCGAGCGCACCCTGCTCGACCACATCGACCTCGACGTCACCCGTGGCGACCGGATCCTGATCACCGGCCGCAACGGCACCGGCAAAACCACCCTGCTGCGCGCCATCGCCGCCGGCCACCCCGACGTCGCCGTCCTCCCGCAGACCACCGACCACCTGCGCACCGACACCACCGTCCTGGACCACTTCCGCGCCCACGTCCCGGTCTACGCCGACGACGCCGAACGCCTGCTCACCGGCCACCAGTTCGACCCCGACCAGTGGACCGCCCGGCTGCGCGACCTGTCCGCCGGCGAACTACGCCGCCTGCTGCTCGCCATCCTCGTCAACAGTCCCGCCCGCATCCTGCTCCTCGACGAACCCACCAACTTCCTCGACTTCGACGCCCTCGACGTCATCGAGGAAGCCCTGCGCCGCTACCGCGGCACCCTGCTCACCGTCACCCACGACCACTACTTCGCCGACGCCGTCGGACACACCCGCCACTGGCATGTCGCCGACCGCACCGTGATCGAGAACTGACACCATGGACCCCATGTCGCTGCTGCCCCACGTCACCGCGTCAGCCACCCGCTTCACCGACGCCTGGCTGGAAAACCGGCGACTGTCCGACCACACCCGCGACGCCTACCGCCGCGACGTCACCACCTGGCTCACCTGGTGCACCGAACACCACCTCGACCCCCTGCAGGCCACCTTCCTCGACGTCAACGCCTACGCCCGCGGCCTGGAAGCCCGCCCCATGGCCGCCGCCACCGTCGCCCGCAAACTCTCCGGGCTCTCCAGCTGGTACGCCTTCCTCGTCAAACTCCGCGTCGTCACCGGCAACCCCGTCGCCGACGCCGACCGCCCCTACGTCGACCGCGACCACTCCGCCACCATCGGCCTGACCCCCGACGAAGTCGACAACCTGCTGGCCGCCGCCGACCGCCAGGACGGACCCGCCGCCGTGCGCCACCGCGCCGTGCTCACCCTGCTCGCCGACCTCGGCCTGCGCGTCGGCGAACTCGTCAGCCTCGACCTCACCGACCTCGGCTGGGAGCGCGGCCACCGCACCGTCCGCTTCACCGGCAAAGGCGGCCGCCCCCGCCGCCGCGTCCTGACCCCCAGCGCCGCCGCCGCCCTCGACACCTACCTCCGCGTCCGCGGCACCCAGCCCGGCCCCCTGTTCGCCACCACCACCGGCGCCCGCCTCGACCGGCACGCCGTCTTCCGCCTCGTCCGGCGCCTGGCCGCCGAAGCCGGCATCGCCGGCGCCGACAAACTCTCCCCACACTCGCTACGCCACGCCTTCGCCACCACCGCCCGCGCCGAAGGCGTACCCCTCGAAGACGTCCAGGACGCCATGGGCCACGCCGACCCACGCACCACCCGCCGCTACGACCGCGACCGCCACAACCTCGACCGCGACCCCGCCTACACCATCGCCGCCGCCCGCGACCGCCGCCGCACCGCCTAGCCCCACACACCGAGCGCGTCGCCCGCCCCCTATGCTCTGACCGGCCAGGCAACGGAACAAACAGGGCGGGAACAGGTTGAACATCTTTCAGGCGATTCTGATGGGCGCGGTGGAAGGCGTCACCGAATTCCTCCCGGTCTCCAGCACCGGACACCTGACCATCCTGGAAAAACTGCTCGGCTACCGCCTCGACGACCCGGACATCACCGCCTTCACCGTGATCATCCAGTCCGGCGCCGTCCTGGCCACCATCATCTTCCTGATGAAGGACATCCTGCGGATCGTCCCGGCCTTCTTCAAAGGCCTCACCAACGCCGACGCCCGCAAACACCCCGACTACCGATTCGCCCTGGCCGTCATCCTCGGCTCGATCCCCATCGTGATCGCCGGACTCACCTTCAAAGACGCCATCGAAACCACCCTGCGCAGCCTCTGGTTCGTCGCCATCGCCCTGATCGTCTGGTCAGCCGTCATGGCCTTCGCCGACTACGCCGCCACCCAGGTCCGCCACGAAGACGACGTCACCTGGAAAGACGCCCTCATCATCGGCACCGTCCAGTGCCTGGCCGTCATCCCCGGCATCTCCCGCTCCGGCTCCACCATGTCCGCCGGCCTGCTGCGCGACCTCGACCGGGTCACCGTCACCAAACTCTCGTTCTTCCTGTCCGTGCCCGCCCTCACCGGCGCCTCACTGCTGCAGGGCTACGAGGAATACGACAACATCTCCCACGGCGTCGGCTGGACCAACACCATCGTCGCCACCGCCGTGAGCTTCATCGTCGCCTACTTCGCCGTGACCTGGCTGCTCAAATTCGTCGCCAAGCACTCCTACCGCATCTTCATCTTCTACCGCCTCGCCCTCGGCGCCCTGCTCCTGCTGCTGCTGGGCACCGGCACCATCAGCGCCCAGTAAACAGCCCCCACCGGCCGCGCCGAACCGGCCCCGGCCAGTCGTCACGCCCCCATCCCGCCGAAGCGCTCGCCCCGTGCGAGCGCTTCGCCGTTTCCGGCCATCGGGAAACCCGCCGCTAGCGGCGCCGGGGGAGCAGCACCCCGTCACCAAGCCGCCCACGAGACGGCCGGGCACGGACGCACACCGACACCCGGCCCGTGCTCCCTGATCGACGCACCACCGGACCACCGGTGATCACGACGGCTGCTGACCCGCCTCACCCAGCTCCGCCAACCGCGCCTCGATCTCCGCCAACTCCGCCCGCAACCGCTGCGCCTGCTGCTCCGCCTCCGCCCGCTCCGCCGACAGGATCTGCTCCACCGCCTCCTGCACCCCCGGAACGTCGATCAGCTGCACCATCTTCAACGCCTCGGCCGGACGGATCACATAGGGCTTCGCCAGCGCCTTGGCACCTTGCGTCGCCCCGACCGTCCACTCACCCTCGCCGTAGGCCAGCGTCACCGTCAACGACGGCGAAGGCTTCGCCTTCACCGAACGAGCCGCCACCTTACGCGGAGCCGGAGCCGTCACGTCCTGCACATCCTTTCCCACCACACCATCGTCATCCCCACGCCGCTGCACCGGAGCCGCCCGCGGCTTCTCCACCGGTCTCCCGATCGGCTTGTCGATCAGAAACTCCGGCCCCGACAACACCGGCTCAGGCTCCGGCTCCACCACCGGCACCACCTTCCTCACCGGCGCCCCTTTCGGCGCGATCCGCAGATCACCGGGGGAGAAGGGCAGCTCATCACGACCGAACCGGACCACCACCCACTCATCGGAGACCGCCGGATCCGCCAGCCCCACCACCTGCCCGATCTGCCCGGCGATCTGCCCCGCCGCCTCGGTGAACTGCACCCGAGGCTTGCGCCCGGCCGCCAACGCGTCCCGGATCCCGTCCAACTCCTCCGTGGTCAACCCACGGGCCTCCACACCCGCCGCCGCCATCAATCTCAGCCCCACCTTCGTACGCCTGTATGAGAGGGCCTTCTTTCTACCAGCCCCCACCGACAAGAACCCCACGCCCCGCCGACCACCCCACCGCACGTGACGCACCACCGCACCACCGCCGCCGATCCGACCGGCCGCCACATCACCGGGCACGCACCGGTGTACCACCCCGGCACGGCCCACAGAGCAGCCCACAGAGCACGGACACCCACCGCGCCCCGCATCCACCACGACACCCATCCCGCCGACCGACCCCCGACGTTGATCATCATGCGAGCCCGGGGGAGAGCCTGATCGGGCACTTCATCGACCAGGCCCAGCGCTCCGGCGAAGATGATCATTATTGAGGGAGTGGCCGGCGACAAGATCACCCGCAAGACCGCGACCCACCGGCCGGCGCCCCAGAGGGCGGCAGCGCTCAAGGGAACCGCCGACGCCCGCCGCGCCGGACCCGACAACGACTCAGCCGGACGCAACCGGGTCGACCGGCTCGGCGGACCGTCTCATCCCGGGCAACCGGTCGCCCTCATGACTGACAGCCGCAAAGAACGGATCCAGCCGGGACGAGGACAAAATCGACGGGCTCAGGAAGCAGCGCGCGCGGACGAGACCGGGCCGACGGCCGATCAGCCGCACACGCGGGTGGGCGGCTCAGGGGAGCGGATCAGCGAGAATCCACGTCGCATACTCCTCCTCGCTGACCGCGCTACTCGCCCACGTCGTCGGTGACAACGCCACGAACTCCCGGAACCCCGCGACCCGCGGCAACGACTCACCGACCCGCACCCGAATCCACGGCAACGGACCGAACGAACCCTGAGCCAACGACAGCAGCACCGCACCGTCCGCATCGATCGTGCCGTTGCGGCGACTCACCAGATGCCACAGCCGATCCACCCGGGCATCATGATCGTCAGACTCATGACGTACCCATTTCACCGGCCGCGCCGACGACATGATGAACGGCCGCCACACCTCACCCTGCGCGGGCAGCTCCGCGTGGTCGAGGAAACCCTCCACCACGAAACCCGCACCCGCCAGCGCATCCCGCACGTCGGCCCGCCCCGCGCGCCCCGCATCCACCACGACACCCATCCCGCCGACCGACCACCGATGTTGATCATCATGGAGGCCCGGGGGAGAGACAACCGTCCTCGCGCGAAACCCGCCCGAACCCATTCAGCCGACGGCCCGTCACCGGGACTGACCGGCTCGACCTTTTCGCAACCGCAAGTTGCGGGATCACCTTGAGCCGGGGAGAGGGCAAACCGCCTTGACCCGGGAGCACACCTCGGATGCCGCCCCGCGAGCCCCGCACCGAGACCACATCGCCGCGTGCGAACGAGGGCACGAGCCTGCGTTCGGAGCCGGCCGAAACACCGTACAACCGCTGTCTACTTCGCCCCGCAAACCAACCGCGCCGCACGCAGCCACCGCAACCCGGCATTTCCCGCCGCGCCCATCGCCGCCGCCGCTGAATCCGCTCAGCCGTCCCTGTGACGCCGTCAATCCAGGGGAGCGGCAAACCAGGGACCGGCGTCGTCAGACAACGCGAGCGCCAGACATCGCGCCTGGTGCGCCGGCAACGGCGGCACCGAATCCGGATCGAACCAGCCCACCTCGACGGATTCATCGTCGTTGACCCGGGCGTCACCCTCGACGGACCGGCACAGCAAACCGATGGCGAGCCAGTAGATCTGATCGCCGTTGGGTGCGACCGACAGATCCAGCGCCTCCACGGAAAGCAGGCGTTCCACCCGTGCGCGGACACCGGTTTCCTCGAAGACCTCGCGGAGCGCGCCGTCGGCGGGTTGTTCGCCGGGTTCGAGGCATCCGGTGGTGAGGGCCCATTCGCCGGTGTCGGAGCGCCGGACGAGCAGGATCCGGTTGTTCTCGTCGAGCACCACGGCGATCACACCGTTCAAGGGCAGTGGGTCGTGCCCGAGCTTGGCGCGCAGGGCGAGGACGAATGCGGGGATCGGCATGCGCGTCAGCCTATGGTCCGCTCGCCAAAATCTCAGGTCGATAATGTATATTATGTCAACTAGAGGCTGGAGAGGTGTGGTCGTGCCATCCCCTGCGGTGTCACTCCGGGACGTCTCGTGCGATCGGCAGACCGGCCCGGAAGCTGTGGAGGTTTCACCGCGGGGCCGGCCCGTTCCGGCGAGCGCATCACGCCGAACTCAATGGTTTCCGGCAGATCGAGATGGCCGAGTCGGGCCAGTTGCCGGGCGTCGTGTGGATCGGCGAGCCGAACCAAGTCAGCCGCGGCCCGATCCGCCCGTGGTAGCCGGCCAACGGTGACCACCGACCGGTCCGAGCGTTTCCGGGTGACTACCGTGCTGGGCGGAACCGTTCCCGAGATGATTTCCACACCGGTTTAGCCACGCCACGCATGCGGGGGTGTTCGGCATCGTGGCTGCCCTCCCCGACCGGCGGATTCGGGTGATCGGGTGTCCTGGTCGGTGGCGGGCATGCTACGGTGCAGACGGGCACGAATGCGGATATATCATGCATAATATCTCTTATGCAGCACGAACCATCTGTCGATCCGCCCTCTCCCCTTTCTGACCTGGTCGAGGAGTTCCTCGCCGCGCGGGCCACGCGGAAGCCGTCGGCGCACACTCTCGCTGCGTATCGGCGCGATCTGTCCCTGGTGTTGCGGCAGGTGTCCCCCGCGCCGGCCGATCCGGCGGACCTCTCCCCTCGCCTGTTGCGGGCGGCGTTCGCGCGTTTCGCGGCGGACCGCGCCCCCGCTTCCGTGGCGCGTGCCTGGTCGTCGTGGAATGCGTTTTTCACGTTTCTGGTGACCGAGGGTGTGGTGGCGGGCAATCCGATGTCGGCGGTGGACAAGCCGCGGATGGTGGCGCACTCCCCCAAGCCGTTGCGGGGTGAGGACACGCCGGAGCAATTGTTGCGGGTGGCGAGTGTCGCGGATGAGCGTCAGCGTGATCCGTGGCCGGAGCGGGATGTGCTGGTTCTGGCGTTGGCTCTGTGTGCCGGGTTGCGGCTTTCGGAGTTGCTGGGGTTGACCGTCGGTGCGGTGTCGGGTCGTGATGGTGAGCGGCGGATCGAGGTGGCCGGTAAGGGTGGGCGGCCGCGGTCGGTGCCGATCGATGCGGGGCTGGATGCCGCGGTGGCGCGGTATGTGGCGAGCCGGCGGGTGCGGTTCGGTCGGGTGGCGAGTGTGGATCGGTTGCTGGTGGATCGGCATGGGGCGCCGTTGCAGCGGGGTGGTCTGCAGTATCTGGTGCGGTCGTGTTTCCGGCGGGCGGGTATCGGTGACCGGGTGCCGCGGGGTGCGCAGTTGCATGCATTGCGGCATACCTTTGCGACGCGTCTTGCCGAGGATGGGGCGAATGCGTCGGAGATCATGCGGCTGTTGGGGCATGCGTCGTTGGCGACGTCGCAGAACTATATCGAGGTGACGGCGGAGCAGCAGCGGGCGGCGATCCAGTCGAATCGTACGAACCGGGTGTTGCGCGAGTTGGCGTGATCGTGCCGGGCGTAGGTTGGCTCGCATGAAGCTGGTCGAGGATGAGGTGCGAATCGGTGAGATTCGTGCGGTGGTGGTGGGGCCGTCCGGTGGTGGGTCGTTTCCCGGGGTGTTGTTGTACACCGACATTTTTCAGCTGACGGAGTCGACGTTGCGGTCGGCGCGCAGGCTGGCGTCGGAGGGTTTTGTGGTGTGTGTTCCGGAGATCTATCCGCGGGGTGAGCTGGCCGGGGTGGCGTTGGCGTTCGACGATGCGGGCAAGGCGCGGGGGTTGGCGGGTGCGGCGGCGACGCCGACGGCGCAGTTCGATGCCGATCGGGTGGCGGTGCTGGATTATCTGCAGGCCCGGGCGGATGTGTCGGCGCTGTTGGTGACGGGCTTCTGTATCGGTGGGCATCTGGCGTTCCGGGCGGCGTTGGATCCGCGGGTGTCGGCGACGGTGTGTTTTTATCCGACCGGTTTGCAGGATGGTGGGTTGGGTGCGGATGTGGCGGATTCGCTGGCGCGGGCCGGGGAGATCCGGGGGCGGTTGATGGTGGTGTTCGGGTCGCGGGATCCGCATGTTCCTTCGCAGGCGCGGCTGCGGATCGTGGGTGCGTTGTATGCGGCGGGGCTCGATGATGCGGAGTTGCATGTTTATCAGGGTGGGGAGCATGCGTTCATGCGGGATGTGGGTGCCCGGCATGATCCGGTGCTGACGGATCTGGCGTTGGCGGAGGCGGTTTCTTTTTACCGTGGGCGTTGAGTCGGGGATTCCGCGGGTGAGGTTGGAGTCGGCGCGCCTGGTGTTGCGGCCGTTCGAGTCCGGGGATGCGCCGGGGGTGCATGCGGTGTGGAACGAGCGGGAGTTTCTGCGGTTCGCGCCGGTCGGTTTCCGGTTCGCGGGTGCGGATCTGTCCCGGGTGGCGGACTGGTGTGCCCGGGGTGAGGTGTTCGCCGGGGTGGAGCGGTCCAGTGGGCGGTTGGCGTGTCATGTGGGGTTGTTCGGGGCGGACTGGTCGGCGATGACGGTGGAGATTCATTACTGGACGGCGGTGTGGGCGCGCGGTAATGGTTTCGCGGTGGAGGCGGCGCGGTTGGTGGCGGGGTGGGCGTTGTCGGTGTTGGGGTTCGCGCGGGTGACGTTGCAGACGGATGTGCGGAATGTGGGTTCGCGGCGGGTGGCGCGGGGGGCGGGTTTCCGGTTCGAGGGGGTGTTGCGGAATGCGTCGTGGACGCGGTCGGGGCGGGCTGATCTGGCGGTGTTCAGTGTGATTCCGGGGGATGTGGGTCAGTAGGAGCGGGCGGTGCGCAGTAGGTAGGCGGGCATGGTGATGGTGGTGTCGTCGACCTGGGCGGTGACGGTGACGTCTTTGATTCTGGTGTCGGTCCAGGTGGGTTCGGGGAGGTTTTCCTGGAGGTATTCGCGGGTGATGGTCCATCCCTGTCCGGCGGTGGCGGAGATGGCGAGGATGTAGAGCAGGGTGCCGGGTTCGGCGAGTTCGGGGAGTTGGGCGAGGTACTGGTCGACGGGTCCGCCGTTGCGGTGCAGGTTGTGCAGCAGGCCGGAGTCGAAGATGGTGTCGAACGGTTTGTTGGGCAGGTCGAGTTTGGTGGCGTCCTGCACGTGGAAGGTGGCGGTGAGTCCGGCGGCTTTCTGGCGGGCGCGTTCGATGGCGGTGGGCGAGATGTCGATGCCGGTGACGTGGTATCCGCGGCGGGCGAGGGTGCAGGCGAGGTCGCCGGTGCCGCAGCCGAGGTCGAGGACTTTGGGTCCGCGGACGCCGTGTTCGAGCAGTGCGGTGAGGGCGGGTTGTGGTTTCCCGATCTCCCAGGGTGTGTTGCCGCTGCGGTAGCGTTCGTCGTAGTCGCTCATGGATTCTCCTGTGGTTGAGGCTTTGTTGGTCTGATTCCGGGTTTGGACTCGGGAACTTTAAACCGGGATTGCTTTTGTACGGTCCTGTCGCGATCGGCTGGCCGGGGGCCCGGGCGGTGATCTGGTCGTCGCGTACGCCGAGGATACGGTGCGCCGTTTCCGGCTCGGTGGTGCTCCTGATGGTGGGTCCGCTGGTGGGTGCCGACGCGGATGGTGTCGTCCTGGGCGGGGTCGCTGAGGGTGGTCCGGCGGTGGACGGCTGCGGGCGAAGATCGGAATGCGAGCGCTTGATATCTTCCCCATCATCATGATCAATTCGCAGACCGCTGCCACCGCGGCTCTCATCGCGCTCGCCGCCTACCTGATCATCATCACCGCGCTGCACGTCCTGCCGACCGGATACCGGCTGGCCGACCACGCCGTCAGCGACTACGGCGTGGGCCGGTACGCCCGCCTGTTCCACACCGGCCTGATCGTCAACTCGCTGGGCGTCCTCGCGCTCGCGGCCGCCCTGGCCCTCGCACCGAACCTGGACCCGCCCACGACTCCCCTGGTCTACCTGGTGCTGCTGCCGGTAGCCAGGATCGGCATCGCCGTCTTCCCGACCGACCTCGAAGGCCGCGGGCTCACACCGACCGGCATCGCCCACTACCTGTCGGCCATCGCCGCGTTCACCCTCACCTACCTCGCCATCGACGGCCTCACCCCCACGCTGCGCGCCGCCACCTCACACCCCGACGTGCCACATTGGCTCGCCATCGCGACGCCCGTACTGCTCGCCGCCGTCGCCGTCACCATGTTCCGGCCACTACGCCGGCTCTTCGGGGTCACCGAGCGGCTGTTCCTTCTGGTCACGAACGCCTGGTACGTCGCCGCTGCCCTCATCGTCCTGGCCCGCTGAGCGCCCGCTCCTCGGTATCACCCTCGTGAGACCGCCGGATGATCTACCGGCGGGGCAGCTCAGCGAGTGGACTCGCAACGTTCAATGTCGCTACTCACAGTGCCCATCCCGCCGGGCCTCAGCCCGGCATGTCGGGCCGGAGACACCGCTCCTGGCACAGTCCCGGTCGCTGTGGTGGTGGCTGCCATGATGCTGCGGTGGGTGAGGTGCGGGTGCCGTTTCACTGCGGGACGGCGACGGTGTCGGAGGCTGTCCGGGATGGGCGGCTGCTGTGGGACGTCCATCACCGGTGTCCGGACGGGGATCAGGTCTCGTGCGGCCGGGACGGGTTGCCTGACGAGCTGCGGCAGGCGGTGCTGGCGCAGGGTGGACGGTTCCGGGTCGGGTTTCCGGAGGCGGATCGGCTGGCGGTGCTGCGGGTGTTGCGGCGGCGCGGGGTGGCGATCGGGTCGTTGGACGGCGTACGGCAGAGGGGGGTGACCGGGACCGAGGCGGAGATGGAGCTGTTGCGGCAACAGCTCGCCGCGGTGGGTGTGGTGGTGGTCGTCGAGCGGTGTGGGTGACGGCGGGTCCGGTCCGGTCGCTGTGGCTGAGCGGGTAAGCCGACCGGGCCGGCGGGAGCGGGGTCGATACTCCATTGAATCGACGGCGGTGGAACTGTCGGTAACGACAGGTATCGCGAAATGCGCTCACCCGTCCTTTGTGGATGCTATGAATGTGCGGTGCGGAAACGGGTCACGGACGCCTGCGCGCGAGCGCTGGCCTGTTGCGGTTTCACCCGGCGGCGGCACGGGATCCTGTTGCAGGCCGATTCCGGCTGGCTGGACCTGGGCCTGACCGATCATCAGACGTCGGTGGTGGCGGAGCCGGTGGTCGGGGTGCGGCATGCGGTGGTGGAGCGGATCCTGGTGGCGACGGCCGGCTGGGATGAGCCGGTGGCGTGTGTGACGTTGCCGCTGGGGCGGGGCTGGCGGTTCCCGGCGGGGGCGGATCTGAGCGAGATCGCCGCGGAGCTGGCGGAGGAGGTGGTGGTGCGCGGGCAGCCGTTCATCGACCGCTGGTCGGATCCGGTGGCGTTGCGCCGTGACATCGGCACGGTGGTGGCGCAGCAGACGCGGCATCTGGTGGTGCCGGCGGTGGCGCTGGCCGGCGGGCAGCGCGAGCGTGCGGTGGGTCTGGTCCGGGCCGAGGTGCGACAGTTGAGCGGGCGCGACGACGGGTACGCGGTCGCCTACCGCGAGTTCGCCCGCCGGTTCACCCGGCTCGCCGAGGGGGGTGCCTGATGGCTGCGGCCACGTTGAGCGGGGCGTTGCGGGATCCGTGCGTACCGCGGCTGCGGTTGTTGCCGCCGGAGGTGGCTGATCTTCTGGTGTCGATGCAGGCACCACCGCGGCTGGGCGCGCATCTGCGGGCGGTGCACGATGTGGCGTGGGAGTTGACCGGCTGGCTCGCCGCGGCGTATCCGGGGCTGGTCTTCGATCGGGCGGCGGTGCTGTTCGGGGCGGCCACGCACGACATCGGCAAGGTGTGGCATCCGCGGGAGTTGTCGGGTCCGGGGTCGCGGCATGAGTCGGCCGGGCAGCGGCTGCTCCTGGCGGCGGGGGTGGCGCCGCGGCTGGCCCGGTTCGCGGCCAGTCACGGGGTGTGGGATGCGCCGGGGCTGGGCGTGGAGGATCTGCTGGTCGCCGTCGCCGACAAGGTGTGGAAGGCGAAGCGGGTGCCGGATCTGGAGCAGCTGGTGGTGGAGCGGCTGGTGGCGGTGTCCGGGCGTGAGCCGTGGTCGGTGTTTCTGACCTTGGATGATCAGCTGGATGTGCTGGCGGCGGGGGCGGACGCCCGGTTGGCGTATCAAAATGGGTTTCCCGTCGCCGTAGGGTGATCGCATGCGGCTTGCGGTGATCTCCGATGTGCACGGCAATCTGCCGGCGTTGGACGCGGTGCTCGCGGCGATCGCCGCGGACGGCGTCGATCTGACCGTCAACCTGGGTGATCTGCTGTCGGGCTATGTGCAGCCGGCCGAGACCGCGGACCGGTTGATCGCCGCGGATCTGGTGACGGTGGCCGGCAACCACGAGCGGCAGGTGCTGACTCTGCCCGAGGATCGCCAGGGCATGGCGGACCGGATCACCACCGGGTTGCTGACCGGTGCGCATCGGGCGTGGCTGGCGGCGCTGCCGGCGGTGGTGTCGCCCGCACCGGGGGTGCTGGCGTTTCACGGCACGCCCACCGACGACCTGCAGTATCTGCTGCACACGGTCACCGCGGACGGGGTTCGGGACGCGACCGGGGACGAGGTGCGTGAGCGGCTCGGTGCGGCGGCCGCCGGGCCGGCGCTGCTGCTGTGCGGGCACACCCATCTGGCCGGATCGCTGCGGCTGCCGGGCGGGCCGCTGATCGTGAACCCCGGCAGTGTCGGCTGGCCGGCGTACACCGATGACCGGCCGTTCGAGCACCAGATGGCGGCCGGCAGCCCGCATGCCCGGTATGCGGTGGTCGACGATGCGTCGGGCCGGTGGGAGGCGCAGTTGCGGGCGGTGGAGTATCCGTGGGAGGTCGCCGCCGGGTTCGCCGAGGGTTTCGGGCGCCCGGATGTGGCGCGGGCGTTGCGGACGGGGAGGAACTGACACTGATGCGGCGGGTGCGTTATCACCGGCACGGCGGTCCCGAGGTGCTGGTGGTGGAGGACGGTCCGGAGCCGGTTGCGGGCGAGGGTGAGCTGCTCATCCGGGCGGCGGCGATCGGGGTGACCCGGCCCGGGGTGGCGCGGGTGCGCGGCGGGGACGGTCCGCTGCCGGCGATGCCGGGTGGGGAGGTCGCCGGTGAGGTGATCGGTATCGGTCCGGGCGTGTCGGGTTGGGCGGTCGGGGACCGGGTGGCGGCGTTGCCGTTCGGTGGTTCGTATGCCGAGGTGGTGGCGGTGCCGGCGGCGTTTGCGGAGCGGATTCCCGGTTCGTTCGTCGACGCGGTGGCGTTGGTGCGCTCCGGGCATGTGGCGCTCGGGGTGCTGACCGTCGCGGCGCTGCGCGGGGGTGAGTCGGTGCTGGTCACGGCGGCGGCCAGCGGGGTCGGTCATCTGCTGGTGCAGGCCGCTCGGCGGCGCGGGGCGGGGCGGGTGGTCGCGGCGGCGGGGCCCGGAAAAGCCGATTTCCTGTACGGGCTCGGGGCGGATGCCGTGGTCACGTACGACCGGTTGCCGTTGCCGGACCCGGTGGATGTGGTGCTCGACGGGGCCGGTGGTGACCTGCTGGGCGCGGCGCTCGGGTCGGTGCGGGCCGGCGGCAGGCTGATCTTCTTCGCCAGTGGTGGTGGCACGGTGCCCGCTTTCGATCTGCTGGCGGGGGCCAAGACGATGACCGGGTTCACGATGGCCAACTTCGCCCGCGGCAATCCTGAGGTGTATGCCGGGCACGGTCGTGAGCTGTGGGATCTCGGGCTGACGGTGTGTGTGCACGCGGCGTTGCCGCTGGCGCAGGCGGCGCGGGCGCACGAGATCGTCGAGGCGCGGGCGAACTGCGGGAAGGTGGTGCTGCTGCCGTGACGATCCGCTGGGTGACCGGTTTCCTGGACTCCCCCGCCGGGCTGGCCGCGGCCGGTGAGCGGTTCTGGCTCGCCGTGACCGGTTCGGTGATGTCGCCGCGGCGCGGCGGTGGCACGTTCGCGACGTTGCTGCCGCCGGCCGGTGACCCGTGGCTGCGGGTGCAGGTCGTCGGGGACGGCCCGGCCCGTACGCATCTGGACCTGCACGTCGACGACTTCGCCGGCTTCGAGGTGCCCGGGGCGCGGGTCGTCGACCGGCAGGACGACGTGATGGTGCTGCGGTCCCCGGCCGGGATCGTGTTCTGTGTGGTCCCGTGGTCCGGGGAGAAGATCGTCGCGCTGGACCGGTCCGCGGTCGTCGACCAGGTGTGTCTCGACATTCCCGATCAGCTGTACGAGGTGGAGGCCGCGTTCTGGACGGCCCTGACCGGCTGGGCGCGGACCCCGTCCGGGGCGCCGGAGTTCGAGCATCTGACCCCGCCGCCGACGCTCCCGATGAAGCTGCTGCTGCAGCGGGTGGGCGCGGGGCCGGCCGGAATGCACCTGGACTGGGCGTGCACGGATGTGCCGGGCGAGGTGGCGCGGCACGAGTCGCTGGGTGCCACGGTGGTGCGCCGGGTGCCCGGGGACTGGACGACGCTGCGGGACCCGGCCGGCCGGGAGTACTGCTTGACCGCCCGCCCGCCCCGCCGTCCGGGCTGAAGGCGCCGGCCGACGGTCCTGACCAGGGTCGGCGCGGCGTCCCGGCCGGCGAGGTAGTCACGCAGGAACCGGCTGGAGCAGGTGTGCGGCCATCTCGTGCACCCGCCAGCCCGCGCACACGGTCGGCGCCCGCCACTGCTGCTCGGCGAGGCTGGCGGGCAGGTCGGCGACCCTGTCAGCGCTCGCCGAACCAGAGGTCCGCGACGGCGGTTACCTGCTGCTCAACCGTCAGACCCGCGACCTCGATCCGAGCGTCGGCTTGCGGAGGCGCCTCTCGATCTCTGCGGTGGAGCAGCTCAAACTCCGCATCCGTCAACCAGACCTTCCGAGTCATCGCCCTGCGCCGCGCTTCATCCGGACTTGCCCGAAGATGAACTATCAGGCAGGTCGGAAGCAGCCGCCGGTAAATCACCGACGTAGCCGGCGTAAGCACGTCAACGATCACGACGTCGAACCCCTCAGCCAGAAACCGCTGAGCAAGACCGCAGGCGTTCTCGGCCGCAAGAGCGGCTTGAGTGGCTCCCTGGGTGCCCCGCCAGGGCGCCTCAGCCCCGGCCACCACCAGCTGCCGCACATCATCGACATCAACGAAAGCGGCCTGAGCTCGGCCTTCCGCCAGAAGCCGACCCGTAGTCGTCTTGCCGACCGCCGGTCCTCCAGTCAACACCAACGGCCGTAGGACGGTATTGCCGGCGTCGATTCTCGGCTGCACGCCACGACTGTATCGAAGTACCCCGTCCTACCTCGGACAGCGTCGTCGGCGTCCGAGCTCGGATGCCGGGCCAGGTCGAGCCGGTCCGCGGGCGCCGGCACGGCGACCACGATGTCATATCGGCACCGGCCGCCGCCGCCACCTCCAAGGCATGGCGCGGCCGCGCCGGCCGGTCGTGAGTTCCGCGAGCCTGGGATCGACAGGCCGTGGTTAACGCCGGCCGGCCGCCGCATCCTGGTCACAGCACCCGCGCACCGACCACGGAGGAGCAGCCCATGCCGCGCACCCAGCCCGACCTCACCCTTCCCGACCTGTCCGACCGGCGGGCCGTGGTCACCGGCGGCAGCGACGGCATCGGCCTGCGCGTGGCCACCCGGCTCGCCGCCGCCGGCGCCGAGGTCGTCCTCCCGGTCCGCAACCGGGACAAGGGCGAGGCCGCGATCGCGGCGATCCGCCGGCAGCAGCCCGCCGCACGGGTCTCTCTGCGCGAGCTCGACCTGTCGTCGCTGGCCTCGGTGGCGGCGCTGGGCGCCACGCTGCGGACCGAGGACCGGCCGATCCACCTGCTGATCAACAATGCGGGGGTGATGACCCCGCCGAGCCGGCAGAGCACCATCGACGGCTTCGAGCTGCAGTTCGCCACCAACCACCTGGGCCACTTCGCCCTGGTCGCGCACCTGTTGCCGCTCCTGCGGGCGGGCGCGGCGCGGGTGGTCAACCAGATCAGCGTCGCGGCCGACTCCCACGCCATCGACTGGGACGATCTGAACGGGGAACGCTCGTACGACGGCATGCGGGCGTACAGCCAATCGAAGATCGCTCTCGGGTTGTTCGGGCTGGAGCTGAGCCGCCGCAGCCGGCGGCTGGGCTGGGGCATCACCTGCACCCTGGCACACCCCGGGGTCGCACCGACCAGTCTGCTGGCCGCCCGCCCGGAGGTCGGCCGCGACCGGCAGACCATCGGCCGGCGACTGATCGGCGCCCTGTCGGCGCGCGGCATCCTGCTCGGCACCGCCGACTCGGCGAGCCTGCCCGCGCTGCTCGCCGCGACCGGGCGCGACGGCGCCTTCTACGGCCCGGGCGGGCCCGGGCGCCTGGGTGGGGCGCCGGCCGAGCAGAAGCTGTACTCGCGGCTGCGCGGGGAGGCCGACGCCGAGCGGATCTGGCGCGTCTCCGAGGAGATGACGCGGGTGTCGTTCGCCGCCGGGTTGCACCGGTGAGCGACCGGTCGTCCTGATCGTGTTCGCGTCCTGGTTGACCGGTGGGCGCGTCCTGGCGAGGGAAGCGTGGTTGTGGTGATGGAGGGGGACGCATGCTGATCGACCGGGCCGGGCTCGCCGAGTTTCTGCGGCGACGCCGGGAGTCCCTGCAACCTGAGGACGTCGGCCTGCCCCGCGGGACCCGCCGCCGCACGGCGGGGCTGCGCCGCGAAGAGGTCGCCACGCTCTGCCACCTGTCCGCCGACTATTACAGCCGCCTGGAACGCGGCCGCGGACCGCACCCCTCGCCGCAGATGGTCGCGTCGATCGCGCAGGGCCTGCACCTGTCCCTCGACGAACGCGACCACCTGTTCCGCCTGGCCGGGCACCACCCACCGGTGCGCGGCGACGCCGGCGACCACATCAGCCCCGGCCTGCTGCGCATCTTCGACCGGCTCACCGACACCCCGGCCGAGATCATCACCGAGCTCGGCGAAACCCTGCGCCAGAACGCGCTGGGCGTCGCCCTCAACGGCGACCTCACCCGGTTCACCGGCCCGGCCCGCAGCATCGGCTGGCGCTGGTTCACCGACCCGGCCAGCCGGGCCCGGTATCACCCGGACGACCACCGGCTGCACTCCCGGGTCTTCGCCTCCGGCCTGCGGCAGGTGGCAACCCTGCGCGGCCCCGGCTCCCGCGCCGCGCAACTGCAGCAGCAGTTGCTCGACGGGTGCGCGGAATTCCGGGAGGTCTGGAACGAGCACGAGATCGGCATTCGGTACCAGCACGTCAAACGCTTCGTGCATCCCGAGGTCGGCGGGCTGGAACTGACCTGCCAGGCGCTGCTCGACCCCGAGCAGGGCCACTCGCTGCTGGTCTACACCGCCGTCCCGGGCAGTGACAGCCACCAGAAGCTGGCCCTGCTCTCCGTCATCGGCACCCAGGACCTGACGGTCGACACCTGACCGACAGGTCCTGGATGCCGGCCCGCGACATTGTGCAGACCCGGAACCGCACCGGAACGTACGGGTGCTGACCCGCTCCGAGGGCAGTGCAGCACAGGCAGTCGGTTGCTCGACGCGCGCGGCGGCTTCCACGATCGCGTCGGCGGCGTAGGCGAGACCGGTCAGCCGGGGCCGAGCCCGTCGTGCAGGTCGCGGCGCAGCCGGCGGCGCTCCTCCTCGATGGCCTGGACCATGGCGGCGCGGGAGGCGCGCAGGTCGGCGCCGAGCCGGCGGGCGTGCAGCAGCTGGGCCAGGGCGGGGGCGAGCACGGTCAGCACCTGCACGGCGCCGGGCAGCAGGTGGGACTGACCGGTCCGCAGGCCGACGTCGAGGTGCCCGAGGCCGGCCAGCCGGTGGCGCACCACGGTCGCGCTGGTGGTGCCGCTGGCGGCCACCACCTCGCCGGCGGCGTCGAGCAGCGCCGCGTACGGCAGGGCCAGGGATTCGCGCAGCGACCGCAGGGCCGGGACCGGGTCGTCGCCGAGGCGGCCGCCGGCGCGGGTGGCGGCCCGGATCGGGTCGTGCCGGGCGCCGAACAGCAGGATCTCGATGATCTGCCGGAACAGCCGGGCGAACGGGGCGTAGCCGAGCGCGCAGCCGGCCGCGATCAGGCCGAGCACGCCGGGGCTCAGCGTCCGCGGCCGCCGCGGCGGTCAGCGTGCCCGGTCCGGCGCCCAGGGCCAACCAGTGCAGTGCCCGGCGGGTGGCCGGGTCGCCGTGCTGACCGCGCTGCCGGCGTTCTTCGCCGGGGTGCCCACCGGAATCGTGCTGCTCGTCACGGCGATCGTGGATCACCATCGGATGTGTGGCGCTGATGCCGATGCCCTCGCGGACCCCGGTCCCGGTCGCCGACTGACGGCTCACAGGTCGAGCGGGTCGATCACCGGTTTCCGGGTGTGCTCGTAGATGATCGAGCTGCGGAAACCGATGATCTCCCGGCGGCCGCTGAGCTTGTCCATCAGGAACGCGTGCAGCCCGTCGACGCTGGGCACGGCGACGTGTACCAGGAAGTCGTCGCCGCCGGCCAGCACGTACACCGACAGCACTTCGGGCAGGCCCATCGCGTACGCCTTGAAGCTCTCGATGACACCACGGTTCAGCGGGCGGACCTGCACGTGCAGCAGGGCCTGCACCGCGCGGTTGAGGGCGCCGAGGTCCACTTCGGCGTGGAAGCCGCTGATCACCCCGCGCTCGCGCAGTGACCGGACCCGCTCCAGGCAGGTCGACGGGGCGATCCCGACGGCGCGGGCCAGGTCGCGGTTGGTCTGCCGGGCGTCGGTCTGCAAATGGGCCACGATCGCCGAATCAAGTTCGTCCACGGCCGGAATTATCGCCCAGCGCGCGAACATCGTTCGGAAACAGATCGCCCACGACGTACACCTCATTAGTTTTTTGCCATGGACCACGAATATGTTGTTACGCGGCGTGGGGAGCGCTCGGGGCTGGCCGTGACGATCGCGGTGCATGCCACCGCGCACGGCCGGTCCGCCGGCGGCTGCCGGATCAAGCACTATCCGGATTGGCGCGCGGGGCTCGCCGACGCGTTGCGGTTGTCGGCGGCGATGACCGCCAAGTGTGCGTACGCCGGTCTCCCGCTCGGGGGTGGCAAGACGGTGGTGACGCTGCCGCCCGGACACCGGCTGGACGCGGCCGGGCGGCGGGATCTGCTGCACGACGTCGGTGACCTGATCGAGGATCTGGGCGGGCGGTACGCGACCGGTCCGGATGTCGGCACCGGCCCCGACGACATGACGGTCATCCACGACCGGACGCGGCACGTGTTCTGCCGTCCGCGGTCGCAGGGGGGCAGCGGGGATTCCTCGCCGCACACCGCGGCCGGTGTCGTGGCCGCCCTGCGGGCCGTGGGCACCCACCGGTTCGGCACGCCGGAGCTGGCCGGGCGCCGGATCGCGATCCTCGGGCTGGGCCACGTCGGCGCGCACCTGCTGCGCATGCTGGCCGCCGAGGGCGCGGTGCTGACCGTGGCCGACGTCGACGACAGCCGGCGGGCGCTCGCCGACCGGCACGGCGCGACCTGGACCGGCCCGGACGACTGCCTGCGCGCCGAGACCGACATCCTGGTGCCGGCCGCGCTGGGCGGGGTGCTGACCGCGGCGACCGTGCCGCGGCTGCGGTGCGCCGCGGTGGCCGGGCCGGCCAACAACCAGCTCGACGACCCGCGGACCGCGGATCTGCTGCGCGAGCGGGGCATCCTGTGGGCGCCGGACGAGGTGGTCAGCGCCGGTGGCCCCGCCGGCAGCGCCCTGCTCAGCCTCGGCCGGGCCTTCCCGCTGCTGGCCGACGCGGCGTCGTTCGCCGTCTCCGCCCTGCTGGTCAGGTCACTGCCGGCGCTGCACCGGCCGGCCCGCCAGGCCCGGGAGTCGCTGCTGCGGCAGGCCCGGTCCGGGGCGTCGTACGTGTTCCGCGACCGGCTGCTGCTCGGCCTCGCGCTGCGCCCCGCGATCGGCAACATCGCCTTCGTGGCCGCCGAAACCGTCCTGGCCCTGTTCGCCCACGATCGCCTCGGCCTGGGCACCGCCGGTTTCGGCCTGCTGCTGACCGCCGAGGCCGCCGGCGGGCTGCTCGGCGCCGGCCTCGCCTCGCCGCTTCGCCGGACCCTGGGCACCGGCACCGCGCTGACCTGCACCGCCGCCATCGAAGGCCTCGCCGTCCTGGGCCTGGCCGCCGCCCCGAACCCGTATGCCGCCGGGCTGGCCCTGGCCGTCTGTGGCGCCGGCATGGGCGCGACCATGGTCCTCGCGCCGTCGCTGCGCCAGTCGATCGTCCCCGGTCATCTGCTGGGCCGGGTCACCGCCACCTCCCGGATGCTGGCCATGTGCGCGGCACCGCTGGGCGCCTTCCTCGGCGGCTGGCTCGCCGCCGCGTTCGACGTGCGCACCCCGCTGTACGTGGGCGGCGGCCTGCTGCTGAGCATGACCCTGGTGACGGCGACGATGACCGGCAACCGGCGGGTGGCGGCGGCACTGCGCGCCGCCACCACGGTCGAGTCTCACTCCGGGGTGCGGCTGGCCGACACCGCCTCCACGTGATCCTCGGCCCACCTCTTCAGGCCGCGCATCAGGTGGTGCAGGGACAGGCCCAGCTCGGTCAGCTCGTAGGAGACCGTGACCGGCACGCTCGGCACCACGGTCCGGCTGATCAGCCCGTCGCCTTCCAGGGAGCGCAGGGTCTGGGTCAGCATCTTCTGGCTGACCCCGGCCAGCACCCGGGACAGCTCCGAGTAGCGCATCGGGCGGGGGTCGCCGTCACAGCCGGGCCCGCTGCCCAGCGCCGACAGGATGAGGATGACCCACTTCCCGGAGATCCGCTCCAGCATCTTGTGGCTGGGACACACCGCCAGAAACGCGTTGTACCGCCCTCTGGCGTCGGCCCGTGCCTGCGCGGCTGTCGTCGTTGCCACCGGATGCTCCTCACCCTCGATCCCCCGAAGCATCCTCCTCCCCGCCTCCTCGGCCCGGCTACGCCGCCCGCTTGCGCTAGCGGCCGATGCCGTCCAGCTCGGCGACATCCTCGCCGGACAGGACCAGACCGGCCCCGGCGACGTTCTCCCGCAGGTGCGCCACCTTCGAGGTGCCCGGGATCAGCAGGATGTTCGGCGACCGCTGCAGCAGCCAGGCCAGCGCGACCGCCATCGGCGTGCTCCCGCGCCGGTCCGCCACCGACGTCAACGCCGCGGACTGCAACGGGGTGAAACCGCCCAGCGGGAAGAACGGCACATAGGCGATCCCGTCCGCCGCGAGCCGGTCGACGAGGGCGTCATCGTGCCGGTGCGCCAGGTTGTACATGTTCTGCACGCTCACGATCGGCGCGATCGACTGCGCCTCGCCGACCTGCTCGGCGGTGACGTTGCTGACCCCCAGATGGCGGATCAGCCCCTGCTTCTGCAGCTCGACGAGCGTCCCGAACGCCTCGGCCAGCGAGCCGGGCCGCGGCCCCCGGGCGTCACCCATCCGCATGTTCACCAGGTCGAGCGTGTCCACCCCGAGAGTCCGCAGATCGTCGGAGACCTGCTGACGCAGATCCTGCGGGCGCCGGGCCGTCGGCCAGCCGCCCTGCGCGTCACGGTGGGCGCCCACCTTGGTCGCGATGAACAACGACGCCGGGTACGGGTGCAGCGCCGCACGGATCAGCTCGTTGGTGATCCGCGGCCCGTACGCCCCGCTGGTGTCGATGTGGGTGATCCCGAGCTCGACGGCCTCCCGCAGCACGGCCAGCGCTCCGTCGCGGTCGGCCGGCGGCCCCATCACCCACGGACCGGCCAGCTGCATGGCGCCGTACCCGAACCGGGTGACCGGCGAGCCACCCAGATTCCCGGAGCCACCGGGAAGCGAAGGAGACGACATGCTGTTACCTCTGATCCTTGGCGGGCTGGGCGGCACGTGCCACCCAGCGGATGTGTTCCTCCACCATGGCGTGGTAACTCTCCATCAGGAAGTACGCACTTCAAGGTGCGTAACCCCCGGGTCAGCCCCCGCGGCGCTCGGCGTCGGAACGCTCGACGCAGAACTCGTTGCCCTCGGGGTCGGCGAGCGTGACCCAGCCGGAGCCGTCGCCGCGGCGGTGATCGGTCACCGGACGGGCACCGAGCCCGAGCAGGCGGGTGACCTCCTCGTCGCGGGTCCGGTCGGTCGGTTTGACATCCAGGTGCAGCCGGTTCTTCACCGTCTTGGTCTCGGGCACCCGGACGAACAGCATCAACGGACCGGTACCGGCCGGCGGGATCACCATGGCCTCCGGATCGCCCGGCTGATCGTCGTCGGACAACGGGTTGCCGGTGACCGCGCTCCAGAACCGCGCCAGGTCGTACGGGTCGCCGACGCAGTCGACGGTGATGTGATTGACCACTGAACTCAACGTTTCTCCCCTACAGGTCGCTTGGGATCCGCGTTCAGCATGCCCGGTAACGGTACGACGGGGAATCGGGGGTGCTCACTTCCAGGTCGCGCAGCACGATGGACAGGCGGGCGCCGTAGGCGTGGCAGGCTTTGGTGAAACCGGCCGTGGAATATTCGATGACGAAGACCCGATCGCCGTACGAGGCGGTGTACGCGTCACATTCGTCGAAGTCGGCGCACTGCTCGGTGACGGCGAAATCGAAGCCGATGCGGTGCGCGTCGGCACTGCTCAGCTCGGCGGTGTTCTTCTGCCCGATCGCCAGTTTCTCCTCGTGGGCGCGGCCGGCCAGCGCCGTGGCGTACACCATGGCCTGATTCTTGGTCAAAAGCCCTGCGGAGCGGGTGTACGAGTCCAGGTTGTCCGGCTCGACGGCCTGGAAACCCGCGGCGGCACACCGGTCGATCCAGGCGCCGGCGATCGCGGTCAGCGCGCTGCGCTTGGCGTCGGTGGAGAAGTCGAGCAGGGCCTCGTTCCAGTCCTTGTCGATGACCGGGTCGCCGTCGGCGGTGCGCAGCAGCAGCTCGGGGTGGTGGGCCTGCCACCACGGCTGGGTGCCCGGCTGGGCCTGGAAGGCATTGACGTAGCAGATGTTGTAGAGCCCGGGCGCCGGGGACGCCTGGCTGTCGCGGCTGACCACGGTGACCCCGGTAGGTGGGGTGTAGGCACCGCCGATCTGGTAGTCGAAACTCGCGTTGCCCGGCGGTGGCGCCCCGGCCGGGGTGTCGGCGGTCGTGGTGCCGGGGCTGGTGCTGCTGGTGGTGGCTGTGGTGATGGGGCTGGAGGTGGCGCTGGGGCTCGGGCTGGCGCTGGGGCTGCTGGGGCTGGGGCTGCTGCTGGTGATGGTGCGGCCCCCGAGCCCGTGGATGCCGATGCCGATGCCGACGCCGATGGCGGCGATCGCGGCGGCGGTGGCGGCGAGCTTCCCGCGGCCGAGCGTCATGCCGGTGCCGGCAGGTCGGCGCCGGCGGACAGATGGTCGGCGAGCACGCGGGCATGGTTGTCGGTGGTCTCGCGGACGCTGTGCAGCAGGGTGATCGTGCCGTGCTCGCGGGGCGTCCGGCGCGGGTCGGCCACGGCCTGCGGGTGGGCGTCGAGTTCGGCGCGACAGCCGTCGGCCGGATCGGCATCGTCGTGCACCCGCTTCACCCGGAACGCCATGTCCCGGATCGTAGTCAACGGTGCAAACCCGCGGAGACCATGCGCCGGTCCCGTTCGCGAGTTGCGGCGCCAGCCTTCGTCGAGTCCGTCCCATGGCGCAGGCGACCGCCGGTGGCTCTCCCTGCCGTGCGGCATGATCGATAGCATGTCGTACCTGCGTATGGTCGGGTTCTGGCCGCCTGCCGGGTTCCCTGATCGGCCCTGGCTGGAGCACCCCGACGAGGACGCGTTCGTGCGCAGCGCACGTAGTGTCTGTGAGTTGTACAGCGAAGCGGTGGCGCAGGCGGCCATTCCTGCACGTCATTCGGAGCTGCGGCTCTTCTGCCGGCTCGACCGGAGCCGTGCGGATGTCGTGGTGACGGTGTATCCGGAGGTTCGCGAGGGGTTCGAGACGGCGGCGGCCGCGATACCGCCCACCGTTGCGGCACTGCCGGCCACCGACCGTGCGCGTCTGGTCTTGGACGTGGTGCATGCCGCCGCCACTCGACTGGCGCACGACCGTGGCGGGAACTGCGACGCTCTGGCTCGCGCGTATGACCACGCGCTGGCGGCCGGTCTGCGTTTCCGGTGGACCGGGCCGGCAAAGACCAGCCCGGACCGGCGGCATACCGCTCGTCCGGTATTCGTGCTGCATGATGACGGCTATGGCCGGGTGATCATCGAGGCCCGGCGACGTGTCGATGGGCAGGTGGTCGCCGCGTCCGCGTCCGCTCTGGCGTTCAGCACCTCGGCAGGTTTCCGGCGCGCCGCCCGGACGCTGCGCTGGACGGATGCGAACACCATGGAGATCAAGCCCTGGATCGGCCTGCTCGGCGAGGAGCAGGGCGTACTCCGGCTCGATCTGACGAATCCGGGCTCGTCGGGCACCGCCGAGCCGGATGAGTCGGCAGCCGGCACCACCGACGGATCTGTCACTCGTCCCGCGATCACCGTGCTGACTCCCGATGACCTCGGCGCCCGCGTCGAGGTCATCGGTGGCGGACCGATGAACGGCATCCCTGCCGGTTACGAGACCACTCTTCACGCCCTGCTCGAGCAACTCTGCACACCACCCTGGCAGGCCTGGTGGGCGGCCGGCACGCAGGGGGTCCTGGAGATCCGGTACGACTTCGCGGCCGCTGCAACCGCGATTTCGATCCGTCACGCCCACCACCGGTGGCGAGCGACGATCCGACGCCCCGCAAGCACGCTCGCTCAGGCCACTGACCCGGCGGGGCTGGCCCGCGACGACGTCCGGTCCATGCTCAGCGCCATGCGGCGACGAACCGGATTAGGCGAACACCCCTCGCTTTGACCGGGCCGGCGTCACGTGTCCGGGTGGCCGTGACCGAGGGATCACCCTCGCGCATGCAGGTGCCGGCGGCGCCCACAGCCGCGGTCGGTCAGCCTTCGTCGATAAGTCCGAGGCCGCCACCGAGCGACGCCAGAAAATCTCGGCGAGCCGGTAGTGACTCCTGCTCGGCCTGGCGCTGCGCCAGCTGGACCAGGACGAGTCGCTCGGCGAGCGGCAGCTCGAGCAGCACGTGAGAGACCGATTCCATCAAGGCCACCGCGCTGTCGGGGTCAACGGCGTCGTCGTCGCTGAGTTCAACGAACATCAGACACTCGAACAGGGCACGGGCCACGGTTTCCAGCACCGGCCCAGGATAGGCCGTCACCACGGGCATGATCGGACGCATCGGCATGAGCGCGTTCCACGCCCCATCGCCGGTCATCCGGCTCCCTTGCCATAGGACGGCGTGACGGTGCCGGCGGCCGGCGTCGAGCGCCCTGTCCCGGTTCAGCGTTGCGGTGCCGGGGCCGCGTCGTGGTGTTCGGTGATGAGCGCGGGAAACCAGGTGATGTCGTGCGGGGTGCCGTCAGGGGTGCCGCGGTTGTCGTTGGCCATGTCGGCGACTCGCCGGGCGTCGTCGAGGGTGCTCAGCAGGGCGTTGCCGGCCGCCTGCACGCCGAGTTCGGCGGCTGCCGGAATGTCCAGGCGGTAGCAGAGCCAGCTGTGGAAGCGGCCGCCGGAGAAGCCGAGGACCTCGTGTCCGCGGATCGTTCCGGGTGGGGCGGCCGCGGGGTGCGCGAGGTTGATCCGGATCGGGTGCGGAAGGTCACCGATCCACTCTTCGATCATGGTGGTGAGTGGGTCGGACCCGTCGGCCGGCACGCTCATGCTCAGCACGTGCGACCCGGGTGCCCGCTCGGCCGCGCGGGCTGCCTGACGCAGGGTACGGTGCCACGGCTCGAACAGGGGCTGCTGCCACGGCTCGATGTCCCGGCCCAGAGGCAGGAATGCGGTGAGGCAGTCGCTGACGGTGGCCACCGTGCCCGGCAGGTCGGCGGTCCAGGGTTGACCGCCGGTCGTCCACGGGTGGCCGGCCACGAATCCGGCCAGCGTGTAGCGCCTCATCCGTTCATGATCGGCGAGGGTGCGGGGACGGGTCCAGCGGGTGGGGCGAAGGTCAGTCGGGTTGACGCTGGCGCAGGTAGGCCAGGACGGCTTCGCGGGTGGTGCGGACGCCGAACAGGGCGCGGGCTTCGGCGATGCGTCGGTTGGCGGTGCGCAGGGACAGAAACTCGGCGGCGGCCGCGGCGGCGATGGTGTCGCCGGCGGCGAGGCGGTCGAGCAGGGCGCGTTGTTCGGGGATGAGGTGGGCGACCGGGTCGGCGCCGTCGGGGTCCTGGTTGACGGCGCCGATGCGGGACAGGTCGTCGATCAGGGCGCGGCCGGCCGGGGAGTCGGTGTCGCAGATGACGATGACGGCGGCGCCGCGGGCGGCGGCCAGGACGGCCAGGCCGGCGGTGTGGGTGTCGTCGTCGGAGACCCGGCCGTGCAGGACGAGGTGGGCGGCGGTGACATCCCAGTTGGCGTCGGGCAGGGCGAAGCCGGGCCGGGCGGTCCAGCCGTCGCGGACCAGGCGCCGCAGGATGGTCTCGGCGTCGGCGGTGCCGGCAACTACGTGGCGTGGTGTGTCGGGTGGATTGTTCACCGGCCATCCTCGCTGTTGTCGCTGGTGTCTGCGCGGGGCCCGGCGGCGGCGAAGGCCAGGGCGGCGGCTTCGGTGCGGGTCCGGGCGCCGAGTTTGCGCATGCTGGCCCGGATGTGGGTGTCGACGGTCTCGGTGGAGATGCCGAGTTGCCCGGCGATGCGCCGGGTCGGCTCGCCGGCCGCGACCAGGCGCAGCACGTCCTGTTCGCGTTGGGTGAGGCCGCCCTCGGAGCGGCGGCTGCGGGTGTCGCGGTGGATGCCGTGCTGGCGCAGGCCGCGGCGGGCGCGGCCGGCCAGCACGGTCAGCCCGGCGGCGTCGGCGAGCTCCTCGGCGCGCAGCAGGGCGGTGACGGCCCGGTCCCGGTCCGGGTCGGTGAGGCCGGCGGCGAGCAGGCAGCGGATCTGTTCGCGCAGGGCGACGGGTTGCCAGCTGTCGGCGGCGGCCGGGAAGCCGGTGCCGACCGCCCAGGCGGTCAGGGTGCGCCGGGCGGGACCGGGCAGTCCGGTGGGGATGGGTGCGGCGGCCGGCAGCCCGAGGTCGTGGGCGGCCCACCGGCCGGTGATCGCGTGCAGGCCGGCGAGCAGGCCGTCGCCGGTGCCGGTGGCGGCGCCGCGCTCGGGTTGCCCGTCGAGCCAGGCGGCTTCGCGGGCGACCCAGTCGGCGGCCGGGTGCGGTGGCGCCGTCTTCAGCCGGGCCCGGGCGGCGGCGAGCAGGCCGGTGTCGGCCTCGATGAGGGCGGTCGCGGCGGTGGCGTACGCCTGCGCGTCGTCGGGGACGGCCAGGTCGGTGAGGGTGGTGGCGCGTTTGACGACGCCGTCGGCGGGCCCGTGCAGGGCCAGCGCCCAGTCGGCGGCGGCCAGGAACCGGGTCTGCCAGGTGTAGGCCAATTGCTGCCCGGCGACCTCGGCGGCGCGCAGCGCGACCTCGGCGGACTCCTGCAGGCGGCCGTCGCCGGCCAGGTGTTCGACCAGCAGCCAGGCGCTCCACCGGCTGATCAGCGGGTCGCCGCCGGGGTCGGCGGCGGCGGCGAGGTCGGTGTCCCAGCCGGCGACCCGGTGCGCGGCACGCACGGCGGCCAGGGCGGCGGCGACCCCGGGGGGTGCGGTGGCGTGCCGGGCGGCGATCTTCTCGGCCAGGTCGAGGGCGGACATGGGTGCGGTGGCCAGGGCGGACAGCAGCATGACCCGGTCGCGGGCGGCGACCACGGGGGCGGCGGCGGTGTCCGGCACGCCGGTGACCGCGGCCGCGGCGGCGTGCGGGTCACCGGCCTGCAGCAGGGCCTCGCCGTGCAGGACGGCGACTTCCAGGGCCAGCGGGGCGGCCGCGCCGCTCGCCCGGGCGCCGGCCGCGGCCAGCACGCCCGCCGCGTCCCCGGGCTGCCCGGCCTGCAGCAGGGCGTCCGCGGCGGCCAGGCGCACCCGCAGGTCGACCGGGGTGTCGAGGCGGCAGGCGAACAGCAGCAGGGCGGCGCGTTGCCCGCCGACGACCTGGTCGGCGGCGGTCAGGGCGTGCCGGTACGCGCCGGCGGTGTCGCCGGCGGCGGCCAGGTGCCGGGCCGCTTCGGCCGGTGGGGTGAGCTGGGCCAGACGCTGGTGCATGTCCGCGCGGGCGGCGGTGTCGAGCAGCCCGGCGGCGGTTTCCGCGACGTAGGCCGACACCGGGTACAGATCGCCGCCGGGTTCGGTGCCGACCAGGCCCGCGGCGAGCAGGTCGGCCGCGCCGGGACCGAGCAGTCCGGCGGGGGCGGGCCGGCCGAGCAGACCGAGGGCGGCCAGGGCGGTGCGGGCCGGGCGGGGCAGATCGGCCAGGGCGGTGGCTATCGCGTACGCAATCTGATCGATGTCCTGGCCGGCGGGTGCGCGACCCGCGGCCGCCTGCCGGGCCAGAGCGATGATCGCGAGGGGGTTGCCGCCGGCCCGGGCGGCGACCGCGGTCAGCGTGCCCTCGTCGAGGCGGGCGGCGGTGCGCCGGGCCAGGGCGAGCGCTTCGTCGTCGGTCAGCGGGGGTACGCCGATCCAGGCGCTCGCCGCGGCCCGCAGCCGCTGATGTGCCTCGTCGGGCAGCCGGTGCGGGGTGCGCAGCGCGACCAGCACCCGGCAGGTGCGGGCCAGGTGCGGCAGGGCGGCGATCGTGGCCGGGTCGCAGTGGTGCAGGTCGTCCAGGACGAGCAGGCCGCCGCGGACCCGGGAGCGGACCGCCTCGGCGAGCAGGTGCACGTCGTCGCCGGGCAGCCGGGCGCGGACCGCGCGGGACAGCGCCAGGGCCGGGACGCCGGCGAGCATGGCCAGGCCGCCGCCGGCGTGCACCGGGCCGCCGAGGGTCGCGGCGAGGCGCTGCAGCAGGGTGCTGCGGCCGCAGCCGGGCGGGCCGGCGAGCACGACGAGGCCGGGGCCGTGACGCAGAGTGGAGGATGCGGCCAGGTGAGCCTCGTCCGCCACTAGTGGTCCTCCTTCTCTGGCACGAACACGGGATCCCCCGGGTGGTGTCGGCATCCGTAGGCTGTGCCGCGGACAGGTAATCAAACCTGATCCTGATCCACGGTCGAGAAAGGGCCCCGTTTCGTGACGTCGACTGCCGCCTTCTGCACATTGTCGCTGACGGTGTGCTCAGCTGACGAGTCACGGTGACCGGCCCGCTCAGCACCCGACTGGCTACCCTCTGTCACGATATTGTCACGGAATTCGGTTCCGCTGCTGGTGGCCAGGTACGACAGATCGGCAACCGTCTCCACGAGCCGTTACGCGTCGCGATCGCCGGGCGCCTGAAAGCCGGAAAGTCGACACTAGTGAACGCCCTGATCGGCCGGCGGGTCGCCCCGACCGCCGCCGGCGAGTGCACCCGGGTCGTCACCCGGTTCCGGTACGGCCCGGCCGACCGGGTGAACATCGTCACCCGCGACGGCATCCACCACAGCCTGCCCCTCGACGACGACGGCATGGTCCCCGCCCGCCTCGGCGTGCCCGCCACCCGGATCGCCTACCTCGACGTCACCCTCACCAACGACCGACTGAAAACGATCACCGTCGTGGACACCCCGGGCCTGTCCTCGACCGACACCGCCTCCAGCGACCGCGCCCGCCACGTCGTCGGCGACGCACCCTTCGACGACGACATCGACGCCGACTCGGCCGGCGAGGTCGCCGCCGCCGAAGCCGTCATCTACGTCTTCACCCAGGCGGTGCGCGCCGACGACGTACGCGCCCTGGACGCCTTCCACGACGCGTCCGCCCGTCTGGCGGCCAGCCCGATCAACGCCCTCGGCGTCCTGGCCAAGGTCGACACCCTGGCCGGCGGCGCCGGCGACCCGTGGCCGGTCGCCGCGCCCCTGGCCGAGCAGCAGGCCGCCCTGCTGCGCCGCACGGTCAGCGGCGTCGTCCCGCTGATCGGCCTGCTCGCCGAGACCACCGGCGCCGGCCGGCTCACCGACGCCGACCGCGACGCCCTGGCCCGCCTGGCCGCCCTGCCCACCGGCGAGCTCACCCTGCTGCTCACCTCCACCGACCTGCTGCGCACCCTGCCCGCCCCGATCCCGGCCGACCACCGCGAACGGCTCCTCGGGCGCCTGGACCTGTACGGCATCGGCTTCGCCTGCGCGCAGCTCGCCGCCGAACCCCGGCTGGGCACCGGCGACCTGGTGCGCCGCCTCGAAGCCGCCTCCGGCATCCCCCGGCTGCGCACCACCCTGCAACAGTCGTTCGGCTGGCGCGCCGACGCGATCAAGGCCGGCTGGGCGCTGACCCGGCTGGACCGCCTCGCCGGGCACACCGGCGACCCCCGCCTGCGCGCCGGCGTCCGCGACGCCCTGGAAACCGTGCTGCGCGACCCCGCCTACCACCGGCTGCGACTGCTCGACGCCGCCCAGCGCGCCGCGACCGGCGCCGTACGCCTGCCCGCCGACCGGGAGACCGAACTGATCCGCCTCGCCACCTCCACCGACCCCCGGTACATCCTCGACCTGCCGCAGGCACCCGAGCAGGAACTGGCCACCGCCGCCATCGCCGCGGCCGGCCGCTGGCGCGCCTACGCCGTCGACGGCGCCGGCCCCGCCCAGGCCCGCGTCGCGCACATCGCGCACCGCGGCTTCCAGCTGCTGGCCCAGGAGGTCCGCCATGCGTGACCTGACCGCCACCCTGGACGCCGCCGTCCGCGACAGCCTCGCCTACCTGCGCGGCGTCGACATGGACGCCGCCGCCGACCTCGCCGAGCTGCGCCGCACCCAGCTCACCCGACCCGGCGTGGTCGTCGTCGGCGAAACCAAACGCGGCAAGAGCTCCCTGGTCAACGCCCTGCTCGGGGTCCCCGGCCTGTCCCCGGTCGACGCCGCCGTCACCACCGCCGCCTACCTCGACTTCGTGCCCGGCCCGGCGTACTCGGCCCGCGCCTGGCTGCCCGAGGGCGGCGACAGCGTCCCGGTCGACGACCTCGGCGCCTGGGCCCGCGGCGCCCACCGCGCCCGCCGCATCGAGGTCACCCACCCCGCCCCGCTGCTGCAGTACCTGAGCCTGCTCGACACCCCGGGCGCCGGCGGCCTCGACCCGGTGCACGCCGTCGTCGCCCTCGACGCGGTCCGCCGCGGCACCGCCCTGCTGTTCGTCGCCGACGCCTCCGCCCCCCTGTCCAGCCCCGAACTCGCCTTCCTGGCCCAGGCCGCCGAACGCGTCGACGCCGTCGTCTTCGCCCTCACCAAGATCGACGCGTTCGGGCAGTGGCGGCGCATCGCCGAGGACAACCGGGCCCTGCTGCAGGCCCACGCCCCGCGCTTCGCCGCCGCACCCTGGTACCCGGTCTCCGCCCGCCTCGCCGAACTCGCCCTGACCGCCGCCGGCGACCACCAGAGCACCCTGGCCGAAGCGTCACAGATCCCCGCCCTGCAGCACGCCCTGATCGAACTCGCCGGCCGCGGCCACCAGCTGCAACTGGCCAACGTGCTGCGCGCCGCCCGCGGCGAACTCGGCCGCCTGCAGACCCAGGCCGAAACCCGGGTCCAAGCCGCCACCGCCGACCCGGCCCGCCAGGCCGAACTGCGCGCCGACCGGGCCGCCCTGGCCGCCCGCAAACGCACCGAGTCCCGCCAGTGGTCGCTGCTGCTCAACGCCGAGGTGCAGCGCGCCCGGGTCGAAGCGGTCGGCGGGCTGCGCAGCCGGGTCGCCGACATCCAGCAGGACCTGTCCGCCCGGATCGACAAGATGCGCGGCGAGCAGCTCACCCACCTGCCCGACGACGTCGACACCCACCTGCGGGCGGTCGCCGCCGACCTGTCGCAACGCCTGGAGAACACCTTCGCCCAGGTCGCCGAGACCGTGCTCACCAGCGCCTTCGAACCGGACGAACGCGACGCCGTGCTGGGTAAACTGAACGCGACACTGCGCCACGAACTGACCGCGGCGCCACCGCGCGACGGCGCCGGCGACAACATGCTGATCGCCCTGTCCGCCGGCGGCATCGCGTTCATGGCCGGGCGCGGCGCCGCCCTGGGCATCTCGGTGCTCGGCGCCGCCGGCGGCCTGCTCGTCCCGGTCGCCGGAATCGGACTGGGCCTGGCCGCCGGCGGGTACGTGCTGTACCGCCGGCGCGTGCACTCCGACCGGCAGCACGCCCGCGGCTGGCTGCGCGACGTGCTCGGCGAGGCCCGCGCCGCCCTCGCCGACGAGATCACCGTCCGGTTCACCGACCTGCAGTACGCCCTGTCGGTCGCCCTGGACGACGCCACCCAGCGGCGGCTGCGCGACCTCGACGCGCAGATCGCCGACATCGACGCGGCCGCCGCGGAGGACACCGCCGGGCGCGCCAAACGGCGCGCGGTGGCCCAGCAAGAGCTTGACACGGTACGCGTACGGGTGCGCCAGGCGGACGAGGCGCTGCTGCGGGCCCGGGCGCTGACCCCGGCACCGATCGACGAGAGGGACAGATGAGCGACCACTGGGGCGGTTTCGACCACCACGACGACGGCGGCGATCACCACCTGCCGGACTTCGACGACTCCCACGACCTGCCCGCCGGCCACGACCTGACGGACATGTCCGACCTGCACGATCAGCACGATCATGACGACCCGGGACACGACGACGCCCACCACGACGACGCCCAGCACGACATCGCCGAAATCCCGGACACCCACCACGACCCGGTGGCGCTGACCGACGACTTCCCGCCCCACCTCGAAGTCGGCGAACTCCCCGAACCCGTCGACGGCTTCCCCTGGACCGACGCCGCCACCCTCGGACACGCCGCCGCCTACACCCCCACCACCGACCCGGTCGACCCGCACGACCTCGCCGCCTACGCCGGCCTCGACGTCCCCGAAGGCAGCGACCCGTGGACCGCCCTGACCGCCTCCGACGACCCCGCGATCAGCGCCCTGGCCCGCTGGTGGACACCCGATGAACAGTGACCAACATCTCGCTTGAAACGCCCGTGGATGGCATCATGTGCGCGCACCGACCCACACCCTGGAGCGCACACGATGGCCCTCACCGGCACCCCGACACCCGCACCCGCCGGTAAACGGGAACGCACCGGCTGGTACCTCTACGACTGGGCCAACTCCGCGTTCTCCACCACGGTCATCACCGTCTTCCTCGGCCCGTTCCTCACCAAGGTCACCGAACGGGCCGCCGGCTGCTCCATCGACGCCGACGAGTGCCACGCCTCCGTGCACCCGTTCGGGCTCACCGTCGCCGCCGGCTCCTACTTCCCCTACCTGGTGTCGCTGTCGGTGCTGCTCACCGTCTTCGTCCTACCGGTGATGGGCGCCGTCGCCGACCGCTCCCCGCGCAAGAAACCCCTGCTCGCCACCGCCGCGTTCACCGGCGCCGCCGCCACCGTCGCGATGGCCCTGGTCACCGGCGACCGCTACCTGCTCGGCGGCATCCTGTTCCTGATCGCCAACATCGCCTTCGGCGCCTCCGTCGTCGTCTACAACTCGTTCCTGCCCCACCTCGGCGGCCCCGACGAACGCGACCGGATCTCCAGCCGCGGCTGGGGCATCGGCTACCTCGGCGGCGGCGTCCTGCTGCTGCTCAACCTCGTCGCCGTCACCCTGTTCAGCCAGGACGGCAACCCCCAACGCACCCTCGACCTGGCCCGCTGGTCCATCGTCTCGGCCGGCGTCTGGTGGGCCGCCTTCACCCTGCTGCCCCTGCTCTGGCTCCGCGAACACCCCGGCGCCGACAGCACCCCCACCCGCGGCAACGTCGTCACCGACGGCTTCCGGCAGCTCGGCCACACCCTCAAGTCGATGCGCGCCTACCCGCTCACCCTCGCCTTCCTCGGCGCCTACCTGATCTACAACGACGGCATCCAGACCGTCATCTCCCTCGCCAGCCAATTCGGCACCGAGGAACTCAAACTCGAACAATCCACGCTGATCATCACCATCCTGATCGTCCAATTCCTCGCCTTCGGCGGCGCCCTGCTGCTCGGCGCCCTCGCCAACCGCATCGGCGCCCGCAACACCATCCTGGTCGCCCTCGCCCTGTGGCTCGTCGTCGTCGTGGCCGCCTTCTGGCTCCCCGCCGGCGCCCCCGTCCCCTTCATGCTCCTGGGCGCCGGCATCGGCCTGGTCATGGGCGGCAGCCAAGCCCTCAGCCGCAGCCTGTTCTCCCAACTCATCCCCACCGGCCGGGAAGGCGAGTACTACGGCTTCTACGAAATCAGCGACAAGGGCACCAGCTGGCTCGGCCCGCTGTTCTTCGGCATCATCTTCCAGCTCACCAGCAGCTACCGCCTCGGCATCGTCTCGCTCGTCGTCTTCTTCGTCACCGGCGGCATCCTGCTCGCCCTCGTCCCGATCCGGCGGGCCGTCATCGCCGCCGGCAACACACCCCCCACACTCATCTGAGACCCCCGCTTCGTTCCCTTCGTCGCCCGAACAGGCCGGACAACCCATGGACATCACGATCGACCCCGACTCCCCCACCCCGCCCTACGAACAGGTCCGCCTACGCATCGCCGCACTCGCCGCCGACGGCCACCTCGCCGCCGGCACCCGCCTGCCCCCCGTCCGGCACCTCGCCACCGACCTCGGCCTGGCCGCCAACACCGTCGCCCGCGCCTACAAGGAACTCGAACAGGCCGGCCTCGTCGAAACCCGCGGCCGAGCCGGCACGGTCATCACCGCCCGCGCCACCGGCACATCGCTGCGGGCCCAGAAAGCAGCAGCGGCGTACGCCGAAACCACACGCGCCCTGGGCATCCCCGCCGACAAAGCCCTCGCCCTGGTCGAAGCCGCCCTGCACGCCTGACCCGGCCACCCGCACACCCTGCGGGCCCGGCTCGACCACCCAACCCCGGCTCGCCCGCACGGCGCTCGGCGGCCGGCGCCGGCATCCCGACTCCCCTACCGCCTCCGGTCCCAGCCAGCGAAACGACAATCGCCTTCGAGGGAACCGGCGCCGGAAGCCACCCGAAAGTGTCGGTGGGTCTCGCTAGGTTCACGACATGAGCGAACACCACCCCGGCCAGCGACCCGACGACCGGCCCACCGGCCACCGACCCGACGACCGGCCCACCGAGCCCGGCCCCACCGGACACCAGCCCGGCGACAGCCGCGGGGCCACCGGCGAGCGACCCAGCGACCTCTGGCGCCGCCAGGTGAGCACCCAGACCGCCCAGATCACCGCCGGCCAACTCACCCCCGACAAGGCGTACGCGGCCGAGCTGTGGCCCCCCGACTTCATCGCCGCCGTCGACCTCGCCCTCACCGCCTACGAGGACGACGTCCGCGAGTTCTCCCCCACCAGCAGCGACCACGACATCTGGACCGCCGTCGAACGCGTCGTGCTCGCCCTCAACGAGGTCGACGACTACATCGAAACCGACGAACGCGAACAACTCGCCGCCTACGTCCACGACGTCCTCGTCGGCGCCGGCGTCGACGTCACCGCCGTGGCCGGCCGCCGAGGCCTGCACCCCGCCGAACTCACCGACCAATGGCGCGACTGGTAACCCCCGACACCCTCAGACAGGCAGACCGTCCACCGAAGCCCGCAGCCGCGGCCCCGGCACCACCGGTCAGTCGAGAGCACGCCCGCAGCGCTGACAAATCGGATCCCAAGATAAATCCGGGCGCCATGCCGTCCGGATGCGCCGGAACGAGGGCGAAGGTGGCCGCCGGGCGATCCGGCCAACGGCATCAAAGAGCCTTGCGCATCCGCACCAAAGGGACGGCCACCCCACCCGAAGCATCGCTGAGACGCTCGACCGGAACGAAACCCGCGGCCCGGTACAACGGCTCCCCGGACAGCGTCGCTATCAACTCACACGCACGGAAACCCTCCGCCGCCGCAGCCGCCTCACTCAACGACAGGATCAACCGAGCGATGCCGCGACGGACGAAATCCGGATGCGTGTACATGGCGCGGACCCTCGCCGGATCCGTCACGGGATCCAGCAACGCCGCATCCCGCCCCGCGCGATGATCACCCCCGTACAGCGTGGCGCGCCGGCTCCAGCCACCACACCCGGCCACCCGCCCATCGGCCTCGACCACGAAATACGTCCCATCGTCGATCAACGCCGTGTCCAACCCCATGATCGCCCGACTGGACGCGATCTGCCCCTCGTCGAGAAAACCCCTCTGCAACTCCCCGATCGCCGCCTCGACCAGCGACTCCAGCACCGGCAGATCCGCCCGCACCGCCAACCGGTGACTTAACACCCCGCCTACCACGCCCCCTCACCCACCAGACCGCAACGCCCTCAGGGACCCCAGTCCAGCTGCGCCCGCGGCACCCCGAGCGACCGCCCGTAAGCCACCGCCTCGGCCCGCCCCACCCCATCACCCACCGCATACCGGAACACCCGGCCGGCGAACACCACCACATGCTCGCCACCGGACCGGAAATCCGCATACCACCCACCGTCGGGAGCCAGTGCCGCACTCAACGCCGCCGCCAACTCCGCCGACCGCTCCTCCGGCGCCACCACATCCAGCAGCGTCCACACCGCCGGCTGCCCCGGCCCGGGAGCCGCCACCGCCACCCGCGCCACCCGCGCCAGCTCCAGCCCGGGCACGACCAACGCGGCACCCGGACGCAGACTCTCGGCGACGATCCGCCCCTTCACCATGCCGCCGATCCTGCCACCGGGCCACGACACCGACCGCAGCGGCAGGCGAGCCGACCACGAACACCCGCCCCCGATCAGAGCGGGCGCCGCACCCGCGACAGGTCGACCGGGCGAGAGGCATCGACGTACCGCGGCAACTGCATCTCATCAGCCCGCAGCGGCGCCAGAGCCGCGTCGATCCCCTCCATGATCAACCGCGTCGCGCGCATCGCCTGCGCACCCGCCGAACCCGACAGGCCCGACACATCCACCTGAGCGCCGAACCCGACCCGCACCACCGGCCGCGTGAACAGAGCCCGCAACAACGCCCGCCCGATCCGCGTCGGCGCCTCATACGGCAACACCCGATGCGCACCCCACTGCGCCACCGGCACCACCGGCGCATCCGTCGCCGCCGCCATCCGCGCCACCCCGGTCTTACCCCGCTCCGGCCACATCCACGGATCCAGCCCGATCCGCCCCTCCGGATACAGCAGCACGGTCGCACCGTCCTTCAGCGCCTGCGCCGCCGCCGGCAACGCCTCCGCCACCCGCGCCGTACCCCGATCCACCCGGATGTGCCCACACGCCCGCATCGCCGCACCCACCACCGGCGCGTCGAACAACCCACCGGTGATCATGATCCGCGGCGCCAACCCCACCCGGTGACACGCCGCCACCAACACCAGCGGGTCGAACGGACTCACATGATTCGCCGCGAGGATCACCGGCCCCGACCGCAACTCCGCCGGCACCGAACCCGACACCCGCAACCGGCACACCGGCGCGATCACCACGCGGGACAGCGCGAGCAGAAACCGCCACAACAGCGGCGCTCGCCAGGTAGTAGACGTCTCCATAGGCGGGCCATGATGACACGCCCCGCACACCCGCATCCATCGGCCGCTCCGCCACCGGTGCCACCGGTGCCACCGGTGCTACCGTTTGTCACGGCGCCACGACCGTGGCCGCCCCGGACGAGATGCGTGTCGTACCCGGCCCGACAAGACGACCGCCTTCACCGAGGTGAGTCCGTCATGGCCTGGACCGTTCTCGTCGTCTCCGGTCTGCTCGAAACCGTCTGGGCGATCGCCCTGGACCGCAGCGCCGGCTTCAGCAGACTCCTCCCCACCGGCGTTTTCGGCGTGGCCGTCATCCTCAGCATGCTGGGGCTCGGCTACGCGCTGCGCACCATCCCGGTCGGCACCGGATACGCCGTATGGGTCGGGATCGGCGCGGTGGGAACCGCGGTCGTCGGCATGGTCGCGCTCGGCGAGAACACCTCGCCGGCCCGGATCATCTGCCTGTTCCTGGTGGTGGCCGGCGTTGTCGGCCTGAAATACGCCCACTAGCGGCGCATCACCGTGCCGTGCCTGATCGCGACCGACTCGGCCGCGATCAGGCACGGCATGTCCTCGACGTCGAACGCCACGACCACCGCCGGCTCATCCTCGCGGACCGAGGCGAGTTCCCGCGGCGTCGGCTCGCGAAAGATCGGGTCGCAGAACTGGAACGGACATGCCAGATGGGTGACGTCGCAGAAGATGACTTCCCGGTTCCAGTGGTACGTCAGATCGACATCCCCGATCAATGTCAACCGCCATCCGTCGTACCTGTGAATCTCCCAATCCCAGCCCGCCGGCAGCTCAAGCATCACGGCTCTTGAATTTACCGGGGTCGGCGAAGCCGTCCTTTTCGAGTTTTGGTGCGGCTTGCCGCACTGCCTCTAAGGCGTCCTAGGATTCTAGGATTGGAAACCGGCTAGGGTGTCAGGGTGACTCACGGACCGGCCCGATTCGGCGGGCGCTCCACCGTCGTCCTGGCGATCGTGTTGGACTGCGGCGACCTGGAGAAATCCACCGCCTTCTGGTCCGGCGTCCTCGGCTACACCCCCGGCCCGGACGGCGACGGCCCCTATCGCCGCCTGCTCCCGCCCGACGGCAACGGCGTCGAACTGCTCCTGCAGCGCGTCCCCGAGCGCAAAGCCACCAAGAATCGTCTGCACCTCGACCTACGCGTCCCCGACCTGCAGGCCGAGAGGGAACGCGTCACCGCCCTCGGCGCCCGCCTGCTCACCGAGCAGCCGATCGCCGAGGAGGGCTGGGTCTGGCACATTCTGGCCGACCCGGACGGCAACGAGTTCTGCATTCTCCAGCCGCCCGCCGACCGCCTCATCTGACCGGTGAGCGGTTTCTCCAGGACCGATTGACGGTACGGCGATGAGCTGTATCCGGCAGCCCGGTACAGAACGATCGCCTCCCGCAGCGCGGAATGCGTGCCGAGTCGCATCACCACGATGCCGTACGCCGCGGCATCGGCCTCCACCCGGACCGGCAGTGGCCGGCCGAGCGCACCCGCGGAGCGACCCGGCCGTTGGGGCTGGTGAGCACGTGCTGACGGATTGCGGCGGCGCGGCCGCTGGTGGTCGGGACGCCGAGCGCGTGAATCAGCGGTGACAGGACGCGGGACTGGAGCGGTTGACCGGCCCAGCGGCCGGGGAACGGCCAGCGCGAGTCGCGGTTGGTCGCAGTGCGCAGGTTTGTGCGCTGTCCCAGGTACTCAAGCAGCAGGGCAGCGACCGGTTCGGGCACCGGAATCCTGGTTGACCCGGTCGAACTGCGCGACGGCTTCCGCCGGGTCCGCGCTGACGAGGCGTTCGAGGCCGGCCGTCGTGATCCGCGCCCACATCCCGGCCCGCGCCCACATCCGTTCCTCGAAAGTTCGGACCACCCCGTCGAGATCCTCCGGACCGGCGGCGACCGCCTCGGCGAGCTCGGCGCCCTCCAGCATGGCCAGGTTGGCACCGGCGCCCAGCGGGGGCATCAGGTGCGCGGCGTCGCCCAGCAGGGTCACCCCGGGACCATGGGCCCAGGTATGGCCCACCGGTAGAACGTGGATCGGACGGTGAACGAACGCGGTCCCCCGGCGGACCAGATCGAGGACCGGGGCCGCCCAGCCGTCGAACCGGGCGAGCAGTGTCGCGCGCACCGCCGCGGCGTCGGTCAAATCCAGGCCGGCGTGCCAGTCCAGCGGTGCCCGGAAGCGGGCGGACACCTTGACGTGGCCGCCACTGTTGCGCTGGGCGACGATGCTGCGGTTCACGCCGTACGCCCCGACGGAACCGTCACCGATCAGCCCGGCGAGTTCGGGGTGGCGGGTGTCGACGTCGTCCAGGGCGGTCTCGACCACGGTGACACCGGTGTAGTGGGGCGTCACCGGCGAGACGGCCGGGCGCACCCGGGACCAGGCGCCGTCCGCGCCGACCACCAGGTCGAAGGATTCCCGCCGCCCGTCGGCGAAGTGCACCGCCCCCGGAACGACCCCGGACACCGCGTGTCCCCACCGCACGTCGAGGGGCCCGATCAGCAGGTCGCGCAGCTGGCCCCGGTCGATCTCCGGGTTGGCCCGCTCGTCCGGGCGGGGCCGCCAGTCCCGCAGGACCGTGCCGTCCGCGGCGAGGATCCGCATGGCCTGGCCCTCGGGCCGGGACAGCTTCTCGAACTCCGGCAACAGGCCGGCCTTCTCCAGCGCCACCTGGCCCATGCCCTCGTGCAGGTCCAGGGTGCCGCCGGGTGGCCGGGCATCCGGTCCGGAATCACGCTCCAGGACGGTGACGCAGTGGCCATGGTGATGCATGACCCGCGCGAAGCTCAGCCCCCCGGGACCGGCCCCCACCACAGCGATACGAGGTCTCATGCCGATACACTGTATCGGCATGAAACGCTGTATTACCACCGGGATATACCGGTTGCCCGGTCATCCGGACGAGATCTAGCCTGACCCCGAAATCCGGACCGGAGAGTGTGGGTGCATCTGATGCCGCTGCGTAGCGATTCCTCGACGACCTTCGCCATCGCACCGAGCCCAGACAGGACACTCCGCCATGGACATCCCCCGTCATCACGTCATCCGCGAGGGTGACCTTCGCATTCTCAACCCGTTCTCGCCCGCGAAGCTGGCCGTCCTCGGCCGAGCGATCAAGCTGCGGGCCGGCGACCGCCTCGTCGACCTGTGCTGCGGCAAGGGCGAACTGCTCCGCAGCTGGCACCTGGCGCACGGCATCCGCGGCATCGGGGTGGACCTCAGCACCGCCTTCATCGCGGAGGCGCGCGAGCACGCGGCCGGCCTTCCGGTGGAGTTCGTCCACGGCGACGCCGCCGGCTTCGTCGCGCCGGAACCGGCTGACGTGGCCGCCTGCATCGGCGCCACCTGGATCGGCCACGGCGTCGCCGGCACCATCGAGATCCTGGAGCGCAGCCTGCGTCCCGGTGGCATGCTGCTGATCGGCGAGCCGTACTGGCGACGGGAACCGCCCGACCAGCAGACCGTCGAGGCGTGCCACGCGCAGGCCCGCGACGACTTCCGGTCGCTGCCGGAACTGGTCGCCCACCTCGGTGCCGACCTCGGCTGGGACCTCGTCGAGATGGTGCTGGCCGATCAGGACTGCTGGGACCGGTACGCGGCCGCGCATTGGCTGAACATCCGGACCTGGCTGGACGCCAACCCGCACGATGAGCTGGCCCCGCGGATGCGCGCCGAACTCGACACCGACCCGCTGCGCCACGTGCGCCATCGGCGCGAGTATCTCGGCTGGGGCGTTTTCGCCCTGCGAAAACGCGGATGACCGCCGGTGCGTCTCCGGCCATCCGGGCGGGAGACGCACCACCGCGGGCCGTCAGTCCGACAGCAGTTTCGCCTCGACGTCCGGATCGAGTCCGACCGCGGGCCGATCGGTCCGTAACGGCGCCGCCCCCGGCAGCCCCGACAGCCACGCCCAGGTGTCGCTGACCGTCTCCATCACCGGTCGGCACCGCATCCCCGCCGCCAGGGCCCGGCTGACGTCCCCCTTGTGCATGAAGTCGTGGGCCTCCCCCGGCGGCATCCAGATCGGCAGGTCGGTCCACGGTTGCACCCCGGCGGCCAGGATCGGCTCCGGGTCGGTCCACCGCAGCTCGGCGTGCCCGCCGGTGACCGCGTTCGCCGCGTCCAGGAGGCTGCCCATGGTGGCGTGGCCGGCTTCGCTGACCACGTTGACCGGCCCCTCGGCGCCGATGGTGGCGAGCAGGAACAGCGCCAGGTCGCGGACGTCGATGTACTGCAGCGGCAGCGAGCGGGGGCCGGGCGCGAGGGTCGGGCCGCCACGGTGCATCCGCCGCAGCCACCACGGCAGCCGGCCGACGTCCTCGTGCGGGCCGAGGATCAGCCCGGCGCGGGCCAGCAGCACCGGCCCGCCGAACGCCTCGGTGGCGATCTCGCCGCGCAGTTTGTCCCCGGCGTATCCGGGATCGTCGACGTCCGCGAGTGCGGTCTGTTCGGTCAGCGGCTGCGGTGCCAGCCACCGGTACACGGATCGGCTGGACACATACGTCCAGTGCCCGGCACGCCCGGCGAGCAGCCGGGCGGCGGCCCGCACCGCGGACGCCTGAGCCGACCACGTGTCCACGACCGCGTCCCACGTCCCGGTGGCCAGACCGGCCAGTCCGTCGTCGGCGAGGCGGTCGCCGGTGATCAGGGTGGTGCCGGGGATCGGGTCGCGGTGCCCGCGATTGAATACCGTCACCGCATGGCCGTCGGCCACCGCGGTGGCCGCCAGGACCCGGCCGACGAATCCGCTGCCGCCGAGAATCAGTATCCGCATGGGTCGAGCCTGCCCGAGGATCCGGCCCGGCCCCAAACGGATCTGCCGACGGCAGAGCTCATCGGTCGAGGAAGGTCTCCAGCGCCTCGAGGACCAACGCGTGGTCGTCGGCTTGCGGCAGCCCGGACACGGTGACGACGCCGATCACGCCGGCCCCGGCAACGCGTACCGGGAAAGCCCCGCCATGGGCCGCGTACCGCATCGGATCGACGCCCATCGCGGCGTCGAGCTCTCTGCCGTTGGCCGCGAGTTCGCGGCCGACCAGGTAGGAGGAGGCGGCGAACCGGTAGACCACCCGGACCTTGCGCTGGATCCAGACGTCGTTGTCGGCGGTGGAGCCGGGCAGCCCGGCGTGGAACAGTTGCTGTTCGCCGCGGCGGATGTCGATCGCGACGGGCAGGCTGCGCTCGGTGGCGAGGTTGACCAGCAGGCAGCCCAACGCCCACGCGTCGGCCTCGTCGAAGTGGTCGAAGACCAGGCGGCGTTCCTGGTCCTTGAGTTCCGCGATCAGGTTCTGCGACTCGTCGCTCATCAGCCCATTCTCATCTGGTCGACGCCGAGCTTGACGATCAGGGCGAGCACCACGATCAGCAGCACGATCCGGACGAAGCCGGAGCCGCGGCGCAGCGCCATCCGGGCACCGAGGAACGCACCGCCGATGTTGCAGACCGCCATGCCGGCGCCGAGCAGCCAGTCGACGTGCCCGGTGACGCCGAAAACGATCAGCGCCCCGAGGTTGGTGCCGGTGTTGACGAGTTTGGCCATCGCCGAGCCGCGCACGAAGTCCGCGCCGACGATCGTGGTGAAGGCCAGCACCAGGAACGTGCCGGTACCCGGACCGATCAGTCCGTCGTAGGCGGCGACCAGCCCGCCCGCGGTCGCCACGGCCAGCGCCCGGCGCACCGGCGTGCGTTTCTCCCCGTGCTCGGCCAGCCCCATGGCCGGCCGCACGGTCACGAAGATCGCCACGAAGATCAACACCATCATCACGATCGGCCGGTACGCCGTTGCCGGGATCGCCCCGGCCAGCAGTGCCCCGCAGCCGGCGCAGATCAGCGCCACCGCCGCGGAGGGCCCGGCGACCCCCCAGTCGATCTTGGTCCGGCGCGCGTACGTGACCGCGGCCGTGCCGGTGCCGCAGATCGCGGCGAGCTTGTTGGTGCCCAGCGCGGTCGGCAGCGGCAGCCCGGGTGCGGCGAGCAGCAGCGCGGGCAGCAGGAGCAGGCCGCCACCCCCGACGACCGCGTCGACCCACCCGGCCGCCGCGGCCGCCACCAAAAGCAGGACGATCACTTGCGGCCGCGCGCCCGCTGCAGCCAGATGCCGAGCATCGCGCCGGCCACGAAGATCAGCATCGTGCAGCACAGGGCCTTGATGAACATGCCAGCCTCCATCGACTAAGGTCGGGCCGGTGCGCCTGGCCACGTTCAACCTGTTGCACGGCAGATCACTGTCCGACGGCACGGTACACGCCGATCGGGTCCGCGACGCTGTCGGCGAGCTCGACGCGGACGTCCTCGGGCTGCAGGAGGTCGACCGGGCGCAGCCCCGGTCGGGCGGGCTGGATCTGACCGTGTTGTGCGCCGAGGCGCTGGGGGCGCCCGCGCACCGGTTCGCGGCGGCGGTGGTCGGCACGCCGGGGCAGACCTGGGAGCCGTGGCATGCCGACGCGGACATCGCCCATCCGCAGTACGGGATCGCGCTGGTCAGCCGCTTTCCGGTGCGGCAGTGGCAGATCACCCAGCTGCCGGGGGCGCCGATCCGGTCGCCGGTGCTCACCCCGGAGGGGCTGCTGCTGCTCAAGGACGAGCCGCGGGTGCTGCTCGCGGCGGTGCTGGAGACGCCGTACGGGCTGATGAGTGTCGGGACCACGCATCTGTCGTTCGTGCCGGGCTGGAACGTGCGGCAGCTGCGGCACGCGGTCCGGGCGATGCGGGCGCTGCCGGCGCCGCGGGTGCTGCTGGGTGATCTGAACATGCCGGCCGGGCCGGTCCGCGCGTTCTCCGGGTGGCGGCCGCTGGCGCGGGCGGCGACGTTTCCGAGTCCGTCGCCGCGCACCCAGCTCGATCATGTGCTGGCCGATCCGCGCGGTGGGCGGCAGCTGGGTCGGGTGGTGCAGGTTCGCACGCCGCATCCGGCGGTGTCCGATCACCGGCCGCTGGTGGTCCGGCTGGACCGCTGATCAGCGGGTGGGGCGCAGGTAGACGTCCTCCAGGCCGTCCTCCGGGTCCCACTGCTCGCCGATCTTGCGGAAGCCGAAGCCCTTGATGGTGGCGCGGGAGCCGAGATTGTCCGGGCGGATGCTGGCCCGCACGGCGGTGACCCGCGGGTCGGCGTCGGCGCGGTCGAGCAGGCTGCGCAGCATCGCCTTGGCGTGGCCCTGCCGGCGGTGTGCCGGGTCGACGGAGTAGGCGACCTCGACGATCCCGTCGGCGTCGGGCGGCCCGTGGAAGCCGCCGTGCCCGACCACGACGCCGTCCGGGTCGGTGACCGCGGCCCGGGCGATCCAGTCGGCGGCCTCCGGGTCGCGTCGCACGTCCTCCAGCCGGATGCGCCACAGCCAGCTTTCGTCGATCAGGTAGCGGCTCAGCGGGGTACCGGCGGCGTGGCTCGCGGCGGCCAGGTCGCCGTCGATGAGGGCGCTGAGGGCGGCGGGGGGAAGCTTCACGAATCGGATGCCCGGCATCCCGCGATGATCACACACGGTGGTGACGGTCGCCACCAATCAGTTGTGCACAACTAAATTGCCCACTACCTTTCTGGGCATGCGGGAGAGCACGGCACTGGACGAGATGATCTGCTTCCAGCTCTATGCGGCCAGCCGATCGATCACCGCGCTCTACCGTCCGCTGCTCGACCCGCACGGCCTGACCTACCCGCAATACCTGGTGCTGCGCGTCCTCTGGCACGACGGCCCCACTACCGTGCGTGATCTCGGTCGCACCCTGCGGCTCGACAGCGGCACCCTCTCCCCGCTGCTGAAACGCCTGGCGGCGCAGGGCCATCTGACCCGGGTCCGCGGGGCCGACGACGAACGCACCGTCCTGATCAGCCTGACCGACTCCGGCCTGCGGCTGCGGGACGCGATCGGCGATCTGACCCAGGCCCTGCTCTGCTCGGTCAACCTGACCGTCGACGAGCTCACCCAGTTGCACAGCCTGCTCATCCGCGCCCGCGGCTGAGTCGACCATCCCTCGAAAGGGGCATCCCCGGATGACCGCGATCTACACCGCCTCGGCGACCGCGACCGGCGACGGCCGTAACGGCCACGTCCGCTCCAGCGACGGCGTCCTCGACTTCGACCTGGCCATCCCGAAGGAGATGGGCGGCCCGGGCGGCGCCCTGACCAACCCCGAGCAGCTGTTCGCCGCCGGCTACGCGGCCTGCTTCCACAGCGCCCTCAAGCGGGTCGCCAGCATGCAGAAGGTCACGCTGACCGACACCGCGATCACCGTCGACGTCGGCATCGGCCAGCTCCCCAGCGGCGGCTTCGGGCTGAACGTCACCATCGAGGCCGAGCTGCCCGGCCTGTCCGAGGAGCAGGCCACGGCGCTGCTGGAGGCCGCCCACCAGGTCTGCCCCTACTCCAACGCCACCCGCGGCAACGTCGAGGTCGCGCTGAACCTGGCCTGACCCCACTCCCCCGCATCACGCACTCCCGGGCCCGGGCGGGCCGCTCCGGCGGCCGGCCCGGGCCTGTGCGGTATGTCCCACCGGACACACCGCCGAGCGGCGGTGCCGTATATTTGCGCCCGTCGCTGTGGGCAAGATCGTGCCCGGCGACTGTCCGGACCGGACGGCCGGGGCGCGCATACCGCGGGACCGGCCATCTTCATGGGGGAAGAATCGTCATGTCTGTGAGAACCGTCCAGGCCGGCCTGCTCGCGGCCGGCCTGGTGTGCGGGCTGCTGGGTGTGCCGGGAGCCGCCCACGCCGCCCCGTCACCGTCGCCGTCGGCCTCCGCCGGCGTGCGGGCCGCCAAGGCCTCCGCCGCCACGGTGGACGATCCGACGAACCTGGCCACCGACGAGGACAAGGTCAAGGCGGCCGGCGCGATCGGCGTCAACCCGGGTGTCGACCTGCTCGTCCTCAACGACCAGGCGTTCGTCTTCGCGCTGTGGCGCCGCGACGAGGCCGGCACGAACGTCAAGGCCGCCGCGCTGCGGGCGTACGAGTCCGACGACCCGCACGCCGCGTACGACTTCATCGTCACCGGCATCTTCGTGGCCGCCAACGACGACGCCCAGGCCAAGATCGCCGAGGCCGCCGCGCAGGCCCGCCGGCGCTCGGTCGCGGTGACCGTCGGGCTCGACCCGTCCGACACCGCGCTGATCGAGCGCAACGACCGCGACTTCATCTTCGGGGTCTGGCAGCGGGTCGAGGCCGGCAGCCACGTCCGGGATGCCGCCCAGGCCGCGATCGCCGACGGCACCACCCAGGCCGACTGGGACACCTTTCTGAACACCGGCGCGGCCGCGGCGGCCGACCTGGACATCCGCGAGGCGATCGCCAAGGCGGACGCGGAGCAGGCCGCCAAGCTGCGGGCCGCGCAGCTCCTGGCCGCCAAGAAGTCGCTGCTGCAGCTCCTGCTGCTGCAGGTGACCGACGAGCTGGTCAGCGCGCCGAACCGGCAGTTCGTGCTGTTCGTCCACAACAACGCCAAGGGCTCCGAGGTCTCCCTGGCCTCCCAGGTCGCCCTGAACGCGCCCGACGACCAGCTCGACAAGGCGCTGACCGACTTCATCTTCACCGGCGGCGCCGCCGCCAACAAGCGCGACGAGGACGCCGCCGCGGTCATCGAGCGCGACGGCTACCACGCCCGGGTCATCCCGATCCGCGACGCCGCCGAGCACGACGGCTTCTCGCCGAACCTGCTCGCCGCGGCCCAGGCGGCACTGGCCGCCAACACCCTGGTCGCCCTGCAGACCTTCCTGCTCAAGGGCCAGGACGAGGCGCGCGCCAAGGACCGCCGGCTGGACTTCGGCAGCGGCTTCGAGGCCGCCGACGCCCGGCCGAACTGGCAGAACACGGTCGACAACACCGGCAACGGGCACGGCGGCACGATCAACGTCGGCGGCATCGTCAACTCGGTGACCACTTCGGAGCTGGGCGTGCGCGCCGAGAAGGCGCACACCGGGTCGCAGGCGCTGATGTACTCCGGCATGGACAACAACGCCACCAAGTCGTTCGCCTACAACCAGGTGTTCGGGCTCAAGGGCGTCTCGGTGCGGCCGACCACCAAGCTGTCGTACTGGATCTACCCGCAGAGCTCGGCGCAGATGACTCAGGTGTCCGGCGCCAACAGCTCCTGCGTGGCGGTCGACCTGATCTTCTCGGACGGCACCAACCTGCGTGACTCGGGCGCCAAGGACCAGCACGGCAACTCGGTCCACCCGGCCGCGCAGTGCGGCAAGCTGACCCTCGACACCTGGAACGAGGTGGACGTGGACCTCGGCGCGGTCGCGGCCGGACGCACGATCCTGCGGGTCACCGTCGGCTACGACCAGGCGGCGAACACCGGCGGCTACCGTGGCTTCATCGACGACCTGTCGTTCTCCGACCTGGAGAGCGCGCCGAAGTTCCGCACCTCGGCGGAGCCCGGTGACACCAAGCTGACCTGGACCAACAGTGCCGACACCGGCGCCAAGCCGGCCGGCGGATCGCTCAACGTCGGCCCGATCGTCGCCAGCGTCACCGGTCCGGAGCTCAAGGAGGGGCCGGCCACCGGCCGCACCGGCTCGAACGTCGTGCTCTACTCGGGCAAGGACACCAGCGCCACCAGCTCGCACGCGTACATGAAGGGTTACAGCCTCGGCGAGACCTACGTGACCCCGAGCACCCAGCTGTCCTACTGGATCTACCCGCAGAGCACCCGGTCGTTCGGCGGGGTGACCGGCAGCAACAGCTCCTGCGTGTCGCTCGACCTGCTGCTCGAGGACAAGATCGCGGCGACCACGGTCTCCCTGCGCGACACCGGCGTCAAGGACACCCGCGGCAACGTCGTGCACCCGTTCAAGCAGTGCGGCAAACTGCCGCTGGACACGTGGACCCAGGTGATCGTGCCGCTCGGCGCGATCGCGAACGGCAAGCGGATCACCCAGATCGACCTCGGCTACGACCAGCCGGCCGGCACCGGCGGCTACCGCGGCTACATCGACGACATCCGCATCACCCAGTAAGACCGCGAAAACGCCCGGGCCGTACGCCGGCCCGGGCGTTTTCCCGTTCCCGGGCCCCCCACGAACGCCCCGCTTCTGGTACGACTGACAGAAGCAACGCATCGACACTTGTCGATCATCAACACGGGGGAACAACGGGATGACGCGCGCACGTATCGCCGCGGTCGTCGCAAGCCTGCTCGCAGTGGTGATGCTGCCGCAGGCCGCGAACGCCGCCGTACCGATCACACCGGAGGCCGTGCCGCCCGCGGCGGCCCCGACGCTGCAGGACTGGATCGCCCGCGAGGCGGCCGCCGACGCCGACCGGGAACGCCGGCTCGCGGCCGACGGCCCGATCGACGACACCGAACTCGACCGGATGCTGATCCAGGACCTCGCCGACTACGACGCGGACCCGGACGTCCGGGCCGCCGCCGCGCAGGTGCTGCAGGCCGGCGACCCGGCCCAGTTCGCGCCGTTCCTGGACCGCGCGTTGCCGGTCTACCGGGCGGCCGCCGCCGAACGTCGCACGCGCGACGCCGCCGAGAACCGGGAGATCGTGCAGGACTGGGCCGCCACCGGCGGCCCGGTCGAGCGGCAGAAGGCGGCCGCGGCGCTGGCCACCGGGAACGACGACAGGATCGCGGACTTCATCGCGGTCGGGCACGCCGCCGCGGTCGCGGCCGACCAGCAGGACCGGATCACCGCGGCCGAGCAGGCCAAAACGATCAAGGCGCGGGTCGAGCAGATCGTCGCCGCCGGCGGCTACGAGGTCAGGTGGGCCGGCCAGGGTGCCCTCGACACCGAGGACCCGGCGACGATCGCCGCGTTCTACACCACCGGCTACGCCGCGGCCGCGGCCCGCGACACCGCCGCGCAGCAGCAGATCGAGGCCGCGCTGGCCGCGCGCACCAAGGCTGTCGACGACCTGACCGCGCTCGCCCGGCGGGCCACCCAGGCGGCCACCGCCCGCACGACGATCATCACCGAGAGCGTCACCGCCACCCAGGCGCTGACCGTGGCCGCGAACTCGATGGGCCTGGCCGACAAATACGCCAAGCAGGCCGACGCCGTCTACGCCGCGGACCTGCCGATCCGCACAGCCGGCGGCGCCACCCACACCGCCGACCTCACTCGGCTGCGCACCGACGCCTGCACCGAGTCGGCCACCACCGCCCGCAACGCCGGCCAGGTCACCGCGCACACCGGCGTCGCCAAGACCGCCGCCGACACCCTGGTCACCACCGGCCTGACGCACGGCGTCGACTGGGCCGCGGTCATGCAGGCGCAGAACGACGCCGCCGACGCCGCCGGCCAGGCCGCCGCGACCGCCTGCCATGCCGCCGAGGCCACCGAGGCCGCGGCCAGGACGCTCGACGCCGACCACCACGCCACCGTCGATGCGAACAACGCGGTGAAGTACCGGCAGGAGGCCGAACGGGAAGCGGCCGCGGCGGCGAAGCTCGCCGCCCAGGCCGAGAAACTCGCCGCCGCCGCCCAGGCCGCCGAAGCCGACGCGCACCAGCAGCGGCTGCGCGCCGAACAGGACGCCCGCGACGCCCGGTCCCGCGCCGCCGAGGCCCGCGAGCACTACACCCGGGCCAAGACCCAGCGCGACATCGCCCGGCAGCAGAGTGCGATCGCGATCGCCCAACAGGCCGCCGCCTACGACGCCGCGCGCCGGGCGGTCGAGCAGCAGAACGTCGCGGCCGGCAAGGGCGCCACCGCCAAGGCCGCGGCCGACGAGGTCACCAAGTCGATCGACCGGTTCGACACTCTGGTCAACGACTCCAAGGCGGCCTCCCTGCGCGCCCAGAAGGCGATCAGCGACCGCGACACCAAACAGCTCAGCTACGAGGCGTACCAGCAGGACGCGATCGCCAAGAAGGGCACCGCCGAGGGCGACTACGCCGCGCAACAGGCCGCGATCATCGGCGCCCAGCTGCCCGGCGCCCGGGCCGCCGCCGATCAGGCACGGACCGAGGCGAACGGCGCCGCGGCCGCCGCCAAGGCCGAGGCGGAAGCCGCCGCGGCCGCGGCCGCCGCCGCGCGCCGTGACGCGGCCGACGCCGCCGCCGCGGCGAACCGGGCCATCGCCGACGCCCAGCGGGCCGAGGACCTGGCCCGGCAGTCGGTCGACGTGGCCCGGCAGGCGATCAACCGGGCCGCCGCCGCCAAAGCCGACGCCGACCTGACCAGCTCGGCGGCCGACTCGGCGCTGCGCGAAGCCGGCATCGCCGCGTTCCAGAGCCGGATCGCCGGGCGGGCCGCCATCGACGCCCGCGCCTCGGCCCGGGCGATCGCCGACCCGGCCGCCGCCGCGCTCAGCGTCGCCGACCAGTACGCGGCCACCGACAACGACGCGCAGATGGCGATCGACGTCGCGAACAGCGCCATCCTGATCGGCGCCGAACAGAGCGCCGCGGCCGAACAGCACGCGGCCGACGCGGAGGCCGCCGCGGTGCACGCGGCCGAGGAGGCGCTGCGGGCGCAGGAACAGGTCAAGCCCGCCTACGCCGCGGCACAGAAAGCCGCCGAGGACGCCAGCCGGGCGATCAAGGCGAGCAAGGCCGCGATCACCGCCGCGAACAACGCCGCCACCGAGGCGCGCGCCACCGTGGCGGCCGCCAACGACGCCGCACACGCCGCCCAGCAGGCGACCGCCTACGCCAACGCCGCCGAGGGCATGGCGGTTCAGGCCGGACACGACGCCGCCGTGGGCCGGCAGGCGGCGGGCGCCGCCCGCAACTACGCCAACCAGGCGAAGACCGCCGCCGACAACGCCGACTCGATCGCCAAGCAGATCAAGGCGGCGTCGGACTCGGCCACCACCTTCGCCACCGCGATGAAGAACACCGCCGCCCGGATGGTGCAGATCGCGGCCGACACCCACACCGCGGTGCACCAGCTCGCCGATCTCACCGAGGCGGAGAAGAAGGCCCGCCAGACCTCCTGGATGCAGACCTGGCGCGACTACGTCGACAAGAAGCTCGCCGCCAAGGACCTCCCCGACTGGCTGAAGAAGTTCTACCGCGGCGAAAGCGAGGAGGTGCTCGGCATCGCCGGCGGCCTCTGGCTCTCCGGGCTCTGCGCGTTCGGCGCCCCCGGCAACACCCCGGGCAACACGCCGGACTCCGAAGAAGCCTGCGACATGCTCAAGGACGGCGTCAAGCAGCTCATCGACCACCCCGGCTCCCTCATCCACCTGGACGAATGGCGCAACGGGGACTACGCCAAGGCGCTCGGCATGAGCGTGGTCGACCTGGCCACCCTCGACCTGCCGAAGATCGGGAAGATCACCGCGGCGATCGACGTGCTGCGCGACGGCATCGCCGCGGGCCTGGCCAAACTGCTCTCCGGCGAGCTGCTCAACGGCCTCAAGAACATCGGCGCCGACCTGATCGACGCGGCGCTCAAGAAACTCGGCGCGCTCAAGCTCACGAAGCTGATCGAGCTCAACGTCGACCTGCCCAAGAAGATCACCTTCAGCGCGGACGAACTGAGTGCCCTCAAGCTCGCCATCGACGTCAAGGGGTTCCCGGCCGTCGCGGACGCACTCAAGGGCCTGATCGACGGCAAGGGCATCCTCGACGGCCTCGACGATCTGATCAAGAAATGCCTGGGCGACAGCTTCACGCCGCAGACCCGGGTGCTGCTCGCGGACGGCCGCGCGGTGCCGATCGCCGCCGTCCGGGTCGGCGACCTGGTCCTGGCCACCGACCCGGAGACCGGGGTGACCGCCGCCGAACCGGTGACCGACCTGCACCGCAACCTGGACACCGCGTTCGCCGACGTCCGCATCGGCGGCCGGCACGGCGACCAGGCCGTGCACACCACCGCACACCACCCGTTCTGGAACGCGGGAACCCGGCAGTGGACCGACGCCGGGGCCCTGCAGCCCGGCGACACCCTGCTCGGGCGCGGCGGGCCGGCGACCGTCACCGCCGTCCAGCAGCACACCGGCCGCCGGATCATGCACAACCTCACGGTCGCGACGCTGCACACCTTCTACGTGCTGGCCGGCGCCACGCCGGTCCTCGTCCACAACTGCCTGCCCAACCTCAGGGACGAGGGCATGCAGAAGATCGAATTGGACGCGGCGGCCAAACGCGGGGTCAGCCCGGTTACGATCGGGCCGGGCAGCGGGCTGCAGGCACTCAAGGACGCGATCAGCAAGGCGTCGCCCGGCACCGAGGGATACTTCAAATGGGGGATCACGATGGACGGTGAGCTCAAGGTGATCCCCGCCTTCGCCGGGACCACCGGCAGCGGCTGGCCCCGGGTGGAGATCGCACACACCGTCCTGGCCGGGCTGAAAGGCAAACTCCGGGCAGCCGGGACCGGCCACATCGACGACCTGTTCGGCGTCGAGATCAACGATTCGAGCGGTCACTTCCAGCCGACCGACGGACTCATCGACCTCGGCGTCGAGAAATTCCACGAGGCGGGCATCGACGTGTTCCCCAGCTCGTGGCGCGACGGCGACTGGCTGCTGCCGTTCGCGCCGAACTGATGAGCGTCCCGAGCTTCGCCGAGGTGAACCGGATCAGGTCCGCCGCGACCATGCGGGACCTGATCCGGCGCGACGACCTGCCCGACGACCCGCAGTGGTGGCTCGCGGTGATCTCGGTCGGGCAGGCCGCGCTGCTGGGCGCCGAATCCGGACAGCCCGGCGCCCGCGCCTGGGCGCCGGTGCTGGTGGAGTCCCTGGATGCCGCCGAGCGCCGCCCGGCGCTCGGCGTCGCCGAGACCGTCCACCGCCGGCTCGCGGCCTGCCTCGCGGCGATCCACTACTTCGGGACGCGGACCGGTGACCCGGTGCGCGACCCGAAGCTGGTGCTCGACCACCTCGAAGCGGCGCTCGGCGGCACCCCGGAGGCCTACCTGGCCCGCTACCGCGAGACGCTCGCCACCGCCCTGGCCGAGCACCGTCGGATCGGCGCCGGCCGGGGCGGTGACCGGCGGGCGGTGAGCAGCGCGCGGGCCTGGCTGACGGGCACCCGGGCCGCCCTCGTCCAGATGTGCCGGGAACTCGCACCGCTGCTGTCCGGGACGGACGCGGCCCCGGACGTCACGGTCGGCTGGCAGGCGGCCGTGACCGCGATCGAGCAGATCCGTCGGGAGGCGCAACGGGACTGACGGATCCGACGGCACCGGCTCATCGCGTACCCCCGCAAGGCCCGAAAAGGACCGACCGGCGCGCCGTCACCGCCGGTGGCCGGCGCGGGACCGGCGGGGGCGGGCGGGGACCGCCGCGGCGTGCTCGGCGACCTGCCGGCGCGCCTCCCCGGCCAGCTCCGGGTAGGCGGCGGCGATCACCGCGTACACCGTGTTGCGGATCGCGACCGTCGCCTCCGCCCGCCCGACCGTGGCAAAGACCGCGTCGAGCGCCGCGTCGTACAGCGTGGCCTGCTGCCGCAGGTAATCGACCATCCAGCGGCGCAGCGTCGTCCGATCCACCTCGTCCACCCGGTAGCCCCGATGGCGATGCGCGACCGCCAGCTCGGCCAGCGCCGCGGACGCCAGCACCGGCACCCGGATGTCGAGCGCCGCGACCTGCGCCAGCAGCGCTGCCCGCCGCGCGTCGACGACCGCCCGGCCGCGCGCCGACCGGCGCACCGCCCCGGCCCGCCACCGCCGCCACGGCTCCGACTGCTCCGCGGCGACCACCCGCTCCCGGCAGAACCCCGGTCTCGGCGAGGTCCGGTCCGGCGCCCCCAGGAACCGGCGGATCGCCGCCGGCGTCCACCCACGTTCGGCCAGCGCACTGCCACTGAGATAGTCATCCCGCAACTGCATGCGTGACATCTTGTCATTGCGCAAGGGGCGGAGGCAAGGTGCGCCGCCTTCGCGCCGCCAGCCAGCGCAGCAGGTGCAGGCCCTGACGCCGTTGCATGCGCCGCAGCCCCGGCAGGCCCGGGACCGGGGGCAGCCAGCCCTCTCGCCAGGCCCGCCCGGCCAGCCCGGCCAGCGCCACGTCCACCGCGTCCGCCGGAGCGTCCCGCCAGCAGGAACGCCGCAGCATCCGCTCCGGATCATGCCCGCAGATCGCCAGGTCCGGCCCCAGCCGCACCAGATCCAGCCATCCCGGCGCCGTCCACAGATGGGTCCAGTCCACGATCCGAAGCCGGCCGCCCGGCTCCCGGATGACGTTGTCGCGCCGCAGGTCCCCGTGATGCAGGGCCGTGCCGGCAGCGAGCGCGTCGAGCCAGTCCCCCTCCAGCCCGGCGAGCAGCGGGATCGGCAGCTCGACCGGCAGCGGCCGCCCGCGCAGATGATCGACCGCGACCCCGCCGTCACCCTCCCCGTTCAGCGCTCGCCAGGTACCGAGAAGAGGAACGAAGGCTTCGGCGTACGGAGTGACACCGACCACCGGGCACGGCTGCGCGATCTTCCGCAGCCGATCCACCACCCGCAGCAGATGCGGCAGATCAGCGGCCCGCCAGCAGGTCACAGCGGTCCCGTCGACCACCTCGTAGGCCGCCACCCGCCACCGTCCGGCCGACGCGCAGCCGACCAGCCGCGGACCCACCGGTCCGGTCACCCCGGCCAGGACCACCCCGGCCGTCACCGCCTCACCGAGCCCGTCACCGACCGGCGCCGCCTTGACGAACAGCCGCCTCCCGTCACCGCCGGTGACCACCGAAGCGATCGAGGGGGTGAACCCGGCATCCGCCGCCTGTTCCGCGACGACCGGCCCGCCCAGCATCTCCCGCACGGCCAGCCGCACCCGCGGCGGCGCCTGCGCCAGCCGCGGCCGCCGGATCCCCGCCCCTTCATCGATCATCACCGTCCCAGCATCGGGCACGACCGGCCGTTGCGCGGGGCACCCCGATCGGTGAAGATCGAACCGTCGCGCACCTGGATGCCGGCGGGAGGAGGCGGGCGGTGAGCCTCCAGCGAGTTCTCCTCGTCGCCGGATCGGTGCTGCTGCTCCTGCAGATCGTCAAGTTCTCCGGGGTGCTCTCGGCGATCCGGTGGATCCTCGCCAACGGGCGGGAGTTCATCGTCGAGCTGCGCAAACGGCAGGACACCTTCTCCGAGGCGGCCTACTGGGAGGTGCTCGACCGGTGCAACGGCCGGGCGGTGCCGCCGTTCGGAGTGCTGGAGTACCGGCTCCTGCGGTTCGCGAGCCGACGCGGCAGAGCGGCCGGCGTCGCGATCAGGTTCGGCCGGACGATCCTCTACGACTTCACGGCGATCGGTGTGTACGTCGCGGCCTTCCTCCTGATCACCGGTGCGCCCGCTCTCCGGAACCGGGTGCACGGCCCGGTGACCACGCTGGCCTGGATCTCGGCGGGGCTGGGCGCGCTGCAGCTGATCGCCATCTACGCCGAAGCCTGCGTGTCGTATGCGCGGATCGGCTCCTACGGCCTGGGCTTCCACGGGGCCAGCAGATATGTCGAACGCGAGCGTGCCGGCACCTACTTCGCCGAGGTGAAGACGCTCGTCGGGGCCGTGCTCTACTCGTTGCTCATCGGCAGCATGATCTTCTACTTCTCGGCCGGCCACGGCGCTCGGTACGACGCGTTCCGCATCGCGCAGACCACGCCGGCCGGGGTCGCCGGCGACGTGCTCACCTGCGTCTACTTCGCTGTGATGACCTTCTTCACCGCGGACACCCCGGACGCCCGGAACGGCGTGGCACACCTCGCGACGGTCATCCTGGTGCTCCAGGCGGTCTGCGCCCTGGTGCTCGCGCTCACCACGGCGACGATGTACATCGCGCCGGACTCCCGGCCCGAACCGCCGCCGGTCGACCCGCCCGCGCCGGAGCCGTCCCGTCTGCCGGTGCAACGCCCGGCCCGTTCCGGGCCGGCGGCCTTCGTGACCGGTGTCGTCATCGGCGTCGTCCTGGCGGGTGCCGGCCTGCGGGCACGGCGGCCGGGCCGCCGACGATGAGCTGGCTACCCGGCCGGGCGACTACCGCATGTCGGTGCCGCTGACCAGCGGGAACACGACGAAGTCGGCGCAGCCGCCGTCCCCGGCGAAGGTGACGGCCGGCGCCTCGCCGGGGGCACCGACCGTGAGCTCCGGGACCGAGTCGCAGGAGTCGCCGGTCTTCGCGTCGAAGGCATCGGCCCGCACCGTCGTCCAGGCGGTCTTGCCGGATTTCAGCCTTCTGTCCCGCCTTCGAGGCCATCTACCCCGGAGCCCGCCGCACCTGCCAGGCCGGGCACCGCGGATCGTCGTTGTGGACGATGACGTCGGCACGCTGCACCGGATGCGCCGTGCGGAAGTAGATCCGCTGCGCGGGGATGTACCGTTCCCGCCACCGCCGCTCGATCGCCGCCCGGGACGCCTTCTCCCGCTCCCGGACCAGGGCCCGCTCCACCGTGGTGTCGAGTGACACCGTCACGAGCACCCGCAGGTCCCACCGGTCGACCAGCTCCGGCCGCAGCAGGAAGACACCGTCGAAGATCAGCACCGCGTCGGCCGGGGCCGGCGACGGCGGCGGGCAGCACACCGCATCCGCACCGTGGTCGTGGACCGCGGTGCGCAAACGCCGGTCGCCGCCCGGGCCCAGCGGGTCGAGCAGGACCCGCTTGAGCGCATCGTGGTCGTGGGCGTCGCGGTAGCACCCCTCCATCGAGAACTCGCCCCGCGCATAGCGCCGTGCCCGGGGCACCAGGAAGTCGTCGATCGTGGCGCGCACGACGACGCGGCCCGCGGCGCGCAGCACGCCGGCCAGTTCGTCGGCGAGCGTCGTCTTGCCGGCCGCGGGCGGCCCGTCCACGGCGACCCGCACCGGGTGCGCGACGGCGACCGCGCCGACCTCCCGGGCCAGGCAGTCGAGCAGCTCATCGCGAGCACCCCGGATCGCGCTCATGCGCCGTCTCCGCCGGCGGGGTGCCGGGCCGGGCCGGTTGGACAGATCCGGCGCAGCGTGCCGTCCAGGGCGTCGCGGATCCCGGCGAGCCAGTGGGCGTCGGTGACGTCCGGCAGCGGCGCCGCCGCCGGATCGGTGAGCAGGCGGGCCGCCATGCGTTTCAGGAGCGCTTGGCGGTACGCCGTGAGGATCGCCGCGGTCAGCGCCTCCGGCCCGGGCAGCCGGTCCGGCCAGCGCGCGTCGACCTCCAGCGACAGCATCCGGCCGTCCGGTCCGAGCCGGACCCGGACCAGGCCGTCGTCGTCCGCGCCGGACTGGGCGGCACCCGGGTGCAGGTCGGGGCCGAGCCCGGGCGCCGTGTCCGCCATCGCCAGTCCCCCGTTCCGTGGTCGGTCACCGGGGTGAACCCCGCCCGGCCCGGTCGTGGACGGGTGCCGGGCGCAACTGTGCGGCGACCGCGAATCACGCCGCCGCATCTGAACCGATCGACGGCGCTGAGCGTTCAGAGGGATCGGGCCGCGTGCCGGCCGGCGGCGCGGCCGCTGAAGATGCAGCCGCCGAGGAACGTCCCCTCCAGGGCGTTGTAGCCGTGCACACCGCCGCCGCCGAAACCGGCGACCTCGCCGGCCGCGTACAGCCCGGGCAGCGCCGAGCCGTCCGGGGCCAGGGCGCGCGAGTCCAGATCGGTCTGGATGCCGCCGAGCGTCTTGCGGGTCAGGATGTGCAGCTTGACGCCGATCAGCGGGCCCGCCGCCGGGTCGAGCACCCGGTGCGGCGCCGAGGTCCGGCCGAGCTTGTCGCCGAGGTAGCGGCGCGAGTTGTGGATACCCTGGATCTGCGCGTCCTTGGTGACCTTGTTGGCCAGCTGCCGGTCCCGGGCCTCGATCTGCCCACGCACGTGCGCGGCGTCCAGCAGCGGCCGGTCGGTCAGCCTGTTCATCCCGGCGATCAGCTCGTCGAGCGTGCCGGCCACCACGAAGTCGGCGCCGTGCTCCTTGAACGCCTCGACCGGCGCCGGGGCGCCCTTGCCAAACAGCCGCTCGCGCACGAACGCCCGACGATCCTTCGCGGTCACGTCCGGGTTCTGCTCGCACCCGGACAGCGCCCACTCCTTCTCGATCATCTTCTGGGTGAGGATGAACCACGAGTGGTCGTGCTCGGCCAGTTCCGGCGTCGTCCGCAGGTAGCGCAACGTCCCCAGAGTGTCGTAGCTCGGGTAGTACGGCTGCGGGAGCCGGCGCCCGAGCGCGTCGAACCACATCGGCGACGGAGCGGACAGCACCCGGATGCCGTGCCCGGGCCAGATCGGCGCCCAGTTGCGGATGCCCTCGGTGTAATGCCACATCCGGTCACGATTGACCAGGCGCACCCCGGCCGCCTCGGCGATCGCGAGCATCCGGCCGTCGACGTACGCCGGCACCCCGGTGATCATCTCCCGGGGGGCGGTGCCCAGCCGGGCCGGCCAGTACTCGCGGACCAGATCGTGGTTGGCGCCGATCCCCCCGGTCGTCACGATCACGGCCTGCGCCCGTACCTCGAAATCCTGCAGCTCTTCGCGGTTCGACGCCACCCCCCGGGCGCCCTCGTCCGGAGCAAGGATCTTCCCGCGTACGCCGACGACCGCGCCCCCCTCGACGATCAGCTCGTCGACCCGGTGGCGGTGCCGGAACCCGAGCAGGCCGGCCTCGGCGGACCGGTGCGCGGCGGCGACGAACGGCTCGACCACCCCGGTGCCGGTGCCCCAGGTGACATGGAAGCGCGGCACCGAGTTGCCGTGCCCGCCGGCGCGCAGGTCACCGCGCTCAGCCCAGCCGGCGAACGGCAGCCACCTCAGGCCCAGCCCGGCCAGCCAGGACCGCTTCTCGCCGGCGGCGAACTCGACGTACGCCCGTGCCCACCTCACCGCCCACGAGTCCTCGTCGCCGAGCCGGTCGAAGCCGGCACTGCCCCGCCAGTCGCTCCAGGCCAGCTCCAGACTGTCGCTGATCCGGGCGCGCCGCTGCTCCGGGCTGTCGACGAAGAACAGCCCGCCGAACGACCACCACGCCTGCCCGCCCAGATTCGCCGCGTTCTCCTGGTCGAGCAGCAGGACCCGCTTGCCGGCGGCGGTCACCTCACGCGCCGCGACCAGCCCGGCCAGCCCGGCGCCGACCACGATGACATCCGTGTCCACGATGACCTCCCGCTCGTTGAAGATATGAGAATGTATCGGATTTTCTCCGATGGGCGCGTCACCAGTGTGTCGCCGCTCGCCCGGCACCCACCCGCGAGCCACACCGCGCCCCCGCGACGCGACAATGACGAGGTGCCGCAGCCGACCCCCACCGCCGACCCGGCCCAGACCCGCGCCGAGCTCGAAAACCTCCGGCCCGACCTGGTCGAACGCTACGACGCGGCACTGCCCGCAGCCCGCGCCGCCGTGCTGCACCGGCTACGCCTGGCGATCGACCGCGAGCCACTGCCCGGCGCCACCTACACCGAGATGGACCCGGTCGACCTCGCCGCGAAACTGTGGCCGGGCACCACCTTGGTCACCGAGATCGCCAACAGCGTCGCCAACCTGGCCCTGGCCCGGGCCGACGCGCTCCCCCCGGCCACCCTGCCCACCGACCTCGCCGCCGTCGAACAGCTGGACACCGACGGACACCCGCGGCACCCGTGCTGCCGCACCCGCGCCGGGATGACCGTCGCCGACGTCCTCGCCTACGCCCCCGAACACCGGCCGGTGATCCGCCTGCGCCGCCTGCGCGTCCCCGCCGAACGCTGGCACGGCACCGGGCAACCCGTCCTCTACGCCCACCCCTGGCAGGCCGCCCGCCTGCTCCGGCGATACCCGTGGCTCACCGACGCCGGCCCGACCCGCCCGATGCGCCCCCTGATGTCGCTGCGCACCGTCGCCCCGGTCAGCGGCGGCCCCCACCTCAAAACCGCCGTCGACGTGCAGATGACCTCCGCCGTACGCACGGTCAGCCCGGCCGCCGTGCACAACGGGCCGATCCTCTCCGAGGCCCTCACCCGCCTCTGCGCCGACCTGCCCATCGACATCCTCGCCGAGACCGAGGCCGGCGCCGTGATCACCGAGGACGGACCGGACCGGCGCCTCGCCCACCTGATCCGCCGCGCCCCCCACCTCGCCCCCGGCGAAACCGCCGTGCCACTCGGCGTTTTCGCCACCCGCTTCCTGCACACCGTCGACGACCCGTACACCTGGCTGACCGCCCTCACCGGCATCCTGTTCACCCCGCTCGCCACCCTGCTGAGCCGCGGCGTCGCCCTGGAGGCACACGGCCAGAACACCCTGGTCGTACTCCGCGACCGGCACCCCGTCCGGATCCTCTACCGCGACCTCGGCGGCGTCCGCGTCGACCGGCGCCTCGGCCTCGACCTGCACGGCGACCTGCCCACCGACGACCCCACCGCACTGCGCACCAAACTCGCCGCGGCCGCCCTCGGCACCGTCGCCACCCAGCTCACCGACGCCTTCGCCACCCACCACGGCGCCGAACCCGGCCGCCTCTGGGCGATCGTCGCCGCCGGCCTGCGCGACCACCCCGCCCTGCTCACCGAACCCCTCCCGATCAAGGCGACCACCGCGATGCGCCTGGCCGCCGACCCGCTGCAGGACATCTGGATCCACCAGCCCAACCCCATGGCGGTGTACGCATGACCTCCAGCCTGACCACCGGCCGCCTCGCCGCGGCCGCCGCGCACACCCAGGCCGCCCTCGCCGTACACGCACCCGACCTGGTCACCGGCTTCCTCGACAACCTGCCCCGGGCCGCCGACACCGTCGGCCGGCGACTGCGCGGCGCCCTCGCCCGCGAAGGCCTCACCGACGACGACGCACCCGGCGCCACCCGGCACGCGTTCCACCGGATCGAATTCGCCCGCTCCGGCGTGGCCGACCCGGTGGACCTGCTCACCGGCATCGACGCACCCCGCTTCGCCGCCGAGATCCGCAACGCGGTGATCAACCTGGCGGTCGCACTGGCCCGGCCCGGCCCGGCCCCCGGCGGCGACGCCGACGAGGCCGCCATCGCCGCCGAACGACTCGCCGTCACCGGACACAACCTGCACCCCTGCGGCCGCACCCGGCTCGGCTGGGACACCTGCGACGTCCTCGCCCACGACCTCGAATCCGGATCCACCGACATCCGATTCATCGCCGTCCGCGATGACGCCCACCTCGGCGACGACCTCAGCACGCACTACCCCGCCATCCCGCGCCCACCGTCCGGTTTCCGGCTGCAGCCCGTCCACGCCTGGCAGCACGACCTCGTCCGCCACCGATACCGCGACCTGTTCGACGCCGGCGTCCTGCGCCCGGCCGACGGCCACCTCGACGCCGTCCCCACCGCCGCCCTGCGCACCCTGCTGCTCCCACCCGCCGCCGACGGCCGCCGCCACTACCTCAAGGTCTCCCTCGACATCCAGATCACCTCCACCCGCCGCAGCATCTCCGTCGCCAGCACCCGCAACGGCCCCGCCGTCTCCGCCCTCCTGCACCGCCTCACCACCGGCGAACCCACCCTGCTGCTGATGGCCGAAACCCACGGCGCCGCCGTCCCCGCCGGCACCGGACGCGACCTGTCCGCCATCGTCCGCGACGGCCTCACCGGCCGCCTGCACCCCGGCGAGGAGGCCATCCCCGGCAGCGCCCTGCCCCACCGGCTCCCCGGCCTGCTCACCCGGCACGGTGGCGGTCCCGCCGCCTGGCTGCGCGACTACACCCGGCTCCTGCTCCCCCCACTGCTCCGCCTCGCCGCCCACGGCGTCGGCATCGAAGCCCACCTGCAGAACTGCCTGCCCACCTTCCTGCACGGCCGGCCCCACCGGCTCGCCCTGCGCGACTTCGCCGGCCTGCGCCTGCACCTGCCCCGCCTCGCCGCCGCCGGCCACGACGTCGACCTCTGGCCCGACTCCGTCGTCGGCACCACCGACCCCGCCGTCATGCGCGCCAAACTCGGCTACACCGCGTTCCAGGCCCACCTCGGCGAACTCGTCCTGCACCTCGACCTCGACGAACCCGACGCCTGGCGGATCATCCGCGACGTCGTCGACGAAACCTACGACGCTCTGGACACCCCGGACGCCCGCGCCGACCACGCCGCCCTCACCGCACCGACCGTCCCGCACAAGGCCCTCGTCCGGATGCGGCTCGCCGACAACGGCGACATCTACCTCCCGGTGGAGAACCCCCTGCATGGCTGAGCCGCCCCCGCACATCACCGACGCGCTCACCGCCCGACCAACCCCGGTCTGCGCCTACCTCTACGACACCACCACGCTGCGCCGCCAGGCCGCCCGCCTGCGCGCCGCCCTGCCACCGCGCACCACCCTGCTCTACGCCGTCAAAGCCAACGGCCACCCGGACGTCGTCCGTGCCCTGCTGTCCGCCTGCGACGGCCTGGAGGTCGCCTCCGGCGGCGAACTCACCCTGGCCCGCCACGCCGGCGCCCGCCGCATCGTCTTCGGCGGCCCCGCCAAGACCGACGCGGAACTCACCGCCGCCATCGACGCCGGCGCCCTGATCAACGTCGAGAGCCCCTTCGAAGCCCGGCGCCTGGCCGCCCTGGGCTTCCGCGGCGACATCTGCCTGCGCATCAACCGCACCACCGTCGCGGTCACCGGCAGCCACACCATGACCGGCAGCCCCACCCCGTTCGGCATCGACGAAAATCAGCTCGCCACCGTCCTGCGTGAACTCCCCCCACAGCTCACCGTCATCGGATTCCACCTGCACGCCGTCTCCAACAACCTCGACGGCGCAGCGCACGCGGCCTTCCTCACGCAGGCCATCGCCTGGTCGATGACGACGGCTTCCCGGTACGGGGTGGACCTGCGCGTCGTCAACGCCGGCGGCGGCCTGGGAATCGACTACACCTCCGACACCTCGATCGACCTCGCCCCGCTGTCCACGGTCACCGTCCCCGACAGCCTCGAACTGATCCTCGAACCGGGCCGCTTCCTGGCCGCCGACGCCGGCTTCTACGCGGCCGAGGTCGTCGACCTGAAAACCACCCACGGCCGCACCTTCGCGGTGCTCCGCGGCGGCACCCACCACTTCCGCCTGCCCGCCGCCTGGGGCTACAGCCACCCGTTCACCATCCTGCCGATCGAGTCCTGGACCCGCCCCTACCCCCGCCCCGAGGTCACCGACACCGAGATCGACGCCGTCGGCGAACTCTGCACCCCCCGCGACGTCCTCACCCGCGGCCAGCACGTCGCCCACCTCCGCGTCGGCGACCTGCTCATCTTCAGCCGGGCCGGCGCCTACGGCTGGGACATCTCCCACCACGACTTCCTCCGCCACCCGCACCCGGAATTCCTCATCATCGACGCGGAGAAATGAGCGACCCCTGAAGTCGCGCACCACGGCCCGGTCGACGACAGCGACCCCTGAAGTCGCGCACCACGGCCCGGTCGACGACGGCGACAAGGTTCCGCCCGACCACTGACGTCGCGCACCACGGCCCGGTCGACGACGGCGGCAAGGTTCCACCCGGCGTTCGGATCACCTGCGTCGATGGCCTTCGGTGCGTGCGGACGCCGGGATCAGCGGCCCGGGAAAAGCCGGCACCACCGGCCGGCCGCGACAACCCGGCACTCGCCCGGGACCATTTTCCGGCAGCGCTCACCCGCCCCGGAAGGGCGCGGGCCGCTTTCAGCCCGATCGCCCGGCAAGCCTCTGCAGTCCGCACTCAGCCCCGGCCCGCCGCAGCCGCCCGGTGGTAGGTCTGCGCACCCCGCCGCGCCGGTGAACAAGCGCCTGATCTCACTACGGAGCGCACTGGCTGTGACCGAAAACGGCGGCGCGAGGAGATGGGCGGCCCGCCTCGACCCGGCGACACGCCCCGGATGCCGCCCAGCGATCCCGGGTGGCCGCGACCTCGCCGCGCACCAACGGGACCTGATCTCTGCGGTTGGGGGCCCGGAACACCGTACAAAAGAATGAATGTGATCGTTGATTTTCGGTTGTCGGCGAAGCCGTCGTATCCGTTCTCGGGGCGGCGTGCCGCACCGCCTCTCTAGCATCCTAGGATTCTAGGTTGTTGGTGGTGACGGTAGGGTCGTCAGGTCCCGGCCGAGGGCGCTGGATCACCACGACGCGAGGGAGCCCGCGCGATGCTTCTGTCCACTCTGGACCCGGACGCCGGCCTTGACGACCTTGAGCCGCTCCGCGAGCTCGTCGGCGGGGCGCGGGTGGTCGGGATCGGCGAGTCGGCGCACAACGTCCGGGAGTATCAGCAGGTCAGGCATCGTTTGGTGCGGTTCCTGGTGGAGCGGATGGGCTTCACCGACGTGGCGCTGGAGTCCGGCTTCAGCGAGGGCCTCGCGGTCGGCCGCTGGATCGCCGGCGCGCACAGCACTGCCCATGACGACCATGACGCAGCGAGCGATGTGCACCCGGACGTCGCCGTGGAAGATCGCGCCGGTGCAGCCGACGACGTGACGGACCGGGGGCTGACCTACGGGTTCGGGGGCACCGCGGAGACGCGGCGACTGATCCGCTGGCTTCGCGAGCACCACCGCACCGGGCGAAATGTTCGGTTCGCCGGTCTGGACCTGCCGGCTCAGCTCGGATCCCTGCTCCCGGCGATCGACGGGGTGGCCCGCTATCTCGCCGAAGCCGACCCCGCCGCCGCCCAGCTGGTTGATCGGATCCGGACGTACGGCAAGGCCTGGGCCAGCCCGCACACCCTGGTGGCGTTCCGCGCCTACCAGGCCGTCCCGCCAGCGGACCGGGACGCGCTGACGATCCTGCTGTCCGAACTCGCCACCCGGATGGAGGCGATGCGCCCGCTGTACGCGCGACGTGGCGCCGGGGACGGATTCGCCACCGCCCGGCACGAGCTGCGCCTGGCGGGCCTGCTCGACCAGATGCTGCGCGCGCAGGTCGCGGCGGTCGGCGGGTCGGGCGTCCACGCCGCGGTGAACGTGCGGGACGCGGCGATGGCAGCCACCGCCCGCCACCTGCTGGCCGGCGGCGGCCGATTGGTGATCTCCGCGGCCAACACCCACCTGCAGCGGATTCCGATCAGCCTGGGCGGCACCTTCGAGGTGCCGGTCGCCGGTGGTCACCTGGCCGGCGACCTGGGCGACGACTACCTGTCGATCGCGGTCACCTGCGGCGGGGGCCGAACTCCGACCCGGCGGCCCGCCCCGGGTACCGAGAGCGGTGTCGAGGTGCTCACCGTCGACCTCGCCGAGCCGGTCCCGGGCAGCCTCGAGGCGCTGCTCCCCCACGACGGCGTCCGGATCACCGATCTGCGCCCGCTGCGCGGCACACCGGAGGCACCGCGCCGGTTCCGCAATCTCGACGGCTACATCGAGCTGCCGGCCGCGGACGCCTTCGACTTCGCCGTACTGGTGCCGGCGATCGGCGAGAACCCGGTGATCTCCTGACCGCGGCCGTGATCGCGGGCCGCGGCCAGGAGCAGCGCGGCCGCGGCGCCGTCCTGCACCGCCACACCGACCGACTTGTACAGCGTCAACTCGGCGTCGTCGAGCCGTCCGGGCGCGGTTCCGGCGATCACCTCGCCCAGCTCGGCCCGCACGTGTCCGGCGGTGATCAGCCCGGCGGCCAGCGGCTGCGCCAGATCCGGGGTGGGTGGCACGGCGCGCAGCGCGGCGTCCCGTGACTCCACGAACAGCGCCGCCCCGGCCACCGTCGCATCGTCCACCTCTCGGCCGTCCAGCCGGTAGCCGACCGAGGTCACATGGGTGCCGGGCGCCAGCCACTCCCGGCGGATCGGCGGCCGCACCGCGAAACTCGCCCCGCACACCACGTCGGCCCCGCGCAGCGCCGTCCGATGGTCGGCGACGGCCCGCACCCGCATGGGCAGCACCGCGGACAGCTCCTCCGCCAGCGCGGCGGCCCGGTCCGGCGACGAACCGGCGACGCGCACCTCCCGGAACGGCCGCACCCGGCTCACCGCCACCGCGTGCGCCCGCGCCTGCACCCCGGTCCCGGCGATCGCCAGCACCGCGGCGTCCGGCCTGGCCAGCAGCCGCACCGACAGCGCCGAGCAGGCCGCCGTCCGGGCCGCGGTCAGCCACCCGGCATCGATCATCGCAACCGGCACGCCGTTCTCCGGATCGAAAACGACGATCATCGCCTGCCGTACGGGTACATCCCCGCCCGCATTGCCCGGGAACACACTGACCACCTTGGTGGTGAGCGCCCCCAGCGCCGGAATCCAGCTCGGCATGTCGAGGAGCCCGGCCCCGTCCACCAGCAGGCTCGCCCGCGGCGGCAGGTGCGCCCGCCCGCAGCTCAGCTCGCGCAGGGCGGTGGCCATCGCCGCCGTCAGCGCGTCCAGGTCACACAGAGCTTCCACATCGGCGCCGGTCAGTACAAGCACCGGAGCACCCTATCCCGGAAGTCCGCCGGCGATGGGCGCGCCGGGTGCGGGCTGCCATGCCCCGGTCTCCTCCCTGCGGCCCGGCCCCGGAGGCCTGGCGACCAGACTGTCGCCATCAAGCGGACCGACTGGTCCGCGGTAACCGAGCAGAGGCTCCCCGGAGGCCGCCTGCGTCGTCGGCCACTGGACCGCCGAGCACGACGGCGAGCCGTTAAGTTCTTTGAATGCGGTATCTGACCCGTAACTTCGCTGTCGGTGCTCTGCGGCGCGGTGGCGAGGTCGAGCAGTTTCTCAGCGCCGATGACGAAACCGTGCGATGGGTGAGCGTCCGCCCGGCCGGGGAGGGTTTCCTGGTCGTCGTGCATCGCCGGCAGAGCCTCGGCGATCCCCGATTCGGCGACCTGCCCAGCCTGCCGCCACCTCCGGCCGGCTTCGAGTTCGAGAACGTGCCCGTCGCCCGCGCCGCCGGACCGGAGGAGGCACTGTCCGGCGCCGAACTGGCTGCTGCCGCCCGCCCTGACCGCTGGGTCAACTGCGGGGTGGCCGGCGACGACTGTCGCGAGTTTCTCCGCGCCCGGTGGCAGTCGGGCGGCGGGCTTATCAGGCGATGGCCAGGGTCCAGTTCTCGCCGTTGTCGGCGCCGCTGCAGGGGTTGAAGGGGTGGTCGCCCTCCAGGCAGACGCGGAAGGTGACCTGACGGCCCTTGGCGAAGTCGTGCCGGAATCGGAGGGTTTCGCCGGCTGCGCGGGAGCCCCATTGGGTGCCGGTCTGCACGGCCCCGGCCGGCGTGGTGTAGCGGTATTCCAGGTAGGCGCGTTCGGTGCCGGTGATGCGCTTGGTCACCGTGAAGGCGTCGGCCGGGGCGTCGAAGCGGGCTTCGGCGAGCAGGCGGCTGTCCTCGTCGTAGACCTGGGCGGTGGCGGACACTGCCGGCGCGGCGGCAGAAGACCGCGCGGCCGCGGAAGACGGCGCGGCGATCGGAGAGGGTGCGGCGGCGAGGGCCGGGTGCGGGATGGCGGCGAGGGACGTGGCCGCGGTGAGCAGGGCGGCAGGGAGAACGTTCTTCATCACTACACCTCCGGAAGACGGGCGAAGCCACGGTGAGGCCGGTGGGGGGCCCGCACCGGAGGTGTAGTGATCTTGTACCCGTCGACAGATCCGACAAAACCTGAAAAATGCTCAACTGTGTCGTTCAGCGGCGGAGCGGGTCAGGCAGAACTCGTTGCCGGCCGGGTCGCGCAGCACCGCCCAGCCCGCGCCGTCCGGGGTGCGGTGGTCGGCGAACAGCGTGGCGCCGGCCCGCAGCAGCCGGTCGATCTCCGCGTCGCGCCCCCCGTCCCGCGGGGTCAGGCAGACGTGGACGCGGTTCTTGGCCTGCTTGGGCTCGGGCACCGTCTGGAAGTACAGCCGCGGGCCGTCCGGCGGCTCGATGACCACCTCGGGATCGCCGGGCGCGCATTCCGGGTGCACCGGATGCCCGATCACCCCGGACCAGAACACCGCGAGCGCGTACGCGTCGGCCGCATCGAACGAGACGTTGCGAATGAGGGAGCTCATCGGCCGACTCTAGGCGCGCACCTCAACTCGGGCGACCGGCGGCCGATGTCTGCGGGCATGACGGATGGCATCGGTGGGGAGCGGTGGTTCGGCAGTGGGCACAGCACGCTGAGCGATCCGGCCGCGGCCGGGGCGGAGGCGGCCGCCGGCGCGCTGGGCGGGCGGGTGCCGGCCGTCGTGTTCGTGTTCTGCTCGGTCGGCTACCAGGTGCCCGAGCTGTTCGACGCGCTGCGGGCGCAGGCCGGGCCGGCCACGGTGATCGTCGGCTGCACGACGTCGGGGCAGTTGGCCGAGGGGCGGGTGAGTCGGGCCGGGGTGGCCATGACGGCGTGGGGCGGGGCGGGGTTCTCCGTCCGTACCCAGGTGTCGGAGAGCGTGAGTGGCCGCCTCCGGGAGTCGGGAGCGCGGGCCGCGTCGGCACTGGCCGGGATCGATGCGGAGCATCGGGCGTTGCTGATGATCGGGGACGGGTTGACCGGCACCCAGCACGAAATCGTGCGCGGCGCCTTCTCGGTGGCCGGCGCGGCGATCCCGCTGGTCGGCGGGTGCGCCGGGGACGACCTGACGTATGTGCGGACCTACCAGTTCCACGGCGGTCGCGACGGGGTGGCGATCCTGTCCGACGCGGTGGTCGGGGTGGCGGTCGGCTCGGATCGGCCGCTCGGGGTGGGCATCGCACACGGCTGGCGCAAGGACGGCGACGCGCTGGTGGTGACCAGCAGCCGTGACGGACGGGTGCTGGAGCTCGACGGCGAACCGGCCCTGGACGTCTTCCTGCGCCGGCTGGGCGTGGACGAGTCCGCGCTCGACGACCCGGCCGGGTTCCGGGAGCTGGCGTTCCACCACCCGCTGGGGCTGTCCCGGCGCAGCGGCGAGGACATCCGGGTGATCCACGACGGAAACCGGACCGACCGGTCGCTGCTCTGCCTGGCCGACGTGCCGCAGGGCGCGCTGGTCTGGCTGATGGAGAGCGACAGCGACGCGCTGCTCGACGGGGCCGGCGAGGCGGCCGGGCAGGCGCTCGACGCGCTGGGCGGGGTCCCGGCGCTGGGCATGCTGGTGTTCGACTGCGCGGCCCGCTGGATCAAGCTGGGTGAGGCGGGGGTGGAGCGGGAGAACGCCGAGATCGGCAAACGGCTCGACGGCGTGCCGTACGGCGGCTTCTACACCAACGGGGAGATCGCCCGGGTCCGTGGCGCCCTCGGCATGCACCACTTCACCCTGGTCACCCTGGCCCTGGCCTGAGAACGGACAGCACGATGAACCACTGGTCGACCCATCAGCTCACCGAGTTCTTCGCCGCGGTCTGCGCGCCGCAGGAGGAACACTCCGCGATCATGGTCGCCGTCGAACGGGCTGCCGAGGTGCTGGAGACCGAGATCGGGGCGGTGCTGCGCGACGGCCGGGTCGAGGTGGCCTGGGGCGCGAGCCGCGAGCAGCTGCAGTCCCTGCTGGACGGTGACCCGCGGCCGGCGATGCTGACCGTGCCCGGGATCGGTGAGCTGCACGTGAGCACCGTCCGGTTCGGGGCGAAGCCGGGCGGGACGCTGCTGCTGGCCCGGGCCGGCGACCCGCTGGACCCGGAGGAGCGGCAGCTGCTGCAGGCGATGGCGCAGACGCTGGGCCTGGCGCTGACCAACATCGGCCTGCTCACCACGGAACGGTCGCTGCGCGAGGACCGGGAGCGGGAGGCGTCCGAGCGGCTCACCCTGATCGAGTCGCTGCGCGAGGCCCGGCACGACCCGCTGACCGGTCTGCCGACCCGGATGCTGTTCCTCGAGATGCTCGCCGAGCGGCTGGCCGGCAGCGTGCCGGCCAGTGTGCTCTTCATCGACCTGGACCGGTTCAAGGCGGTCAACGACAGCCTCGGGCACCGGGCCGGCGACGAACTGCTCGGCCTGGTCGCCGGCCGGGTGCGCGGCTGCCTGCGGCCGACCGACACGGCCGCCCGGATCGGCGGCGACGAGTTCGCGGTGCTGCTCGCCGACTGCCCGGCGGACCAGGCCGTCCCGGTGGCGCAGCGGCTGATCGACGCGATCAAGAAGCCGTTCACGGTGGCCGGGCAGGACGTGTTCATCGGCGCCAGCATCGGGATCGCGGCCGGCCCCGGCCCGGCGCCCGGTGAGCTGCTGGGCAACGCAGACGTGGCGATGTACCGGGCCAAGACCGAGGGCCCGGGCAAGGTGGTGCTGTTCGAGCCGCAGATGCACGCCGAGGCCCTGGCCCGGCTGACCCTCAACGGCGATCTGCAGCGGGCGCTGACGCTGGGCGAGTTCCGGCTGCAGTATCAGCCGCTGATCGACCTGGACAGCGGCGAGCCGGTCGGGGTGGAGGCGCTGGTGCGCTGGCAGAACCCGGAGCGGGGGTACGTGTCGCCGGCCGACTTCGTGCCGATGGCCGAGGAGACCGGGTTGATCAGCGACCTGGGCCGGTGGGTGCTGCACACCGCCGGTCGGCAGGCGGCGGCCTGGCGCCGCACCCGCCCGCACCTGGGGATCAACGTGAACGTCTCGGGCCGCCAGCTGACCGATCCGCAGTTCGCCGCGGACGTGGAGCGGATGCTCAGCGACACCCGGCTGCCGGCCGAGGCGGTCACCCTGGAGCTGACCGAGTCGGTGCTGATGAGCGACCCGAAGACGGCCATCGCCTGCCTGCGCGACCTGCAGGACCTCGGGGTGGACGTGTCGATCGACGACTTCGGGACCGGCTATTCGTCACTGTCCTACCTGCAGCGGCTGCCGGTCGACGAACTGAAGATCGACCGGGCGTTCATCAGCAAGCAGATCCCGACGACCGCGGACATGGCGGTGATCCGGACGATCGTCGAGCTGGCCCGGACGCTGCGGCTGCGCACGGTGATCGAGGGGATCGAGACGGAGGCACAGCGCACCGCGATGCGGATGCTCGGGTGCGACCTGGGGCAGGGGTACCACCTGTGCCGGCCGGTGCATCCGGAGGACCTGCTGGGCAGCATCACGCCGGCGGAGGCGGCCTGAGCCATAAAACGAACGATCGTTCTTGACACGGCGGCACGAGGGGCTCCAAACTCTAAAACGAATGATCGTTCTCTTGTAGGAGCCGGCATGAACACCGCACCGAGCCCCTGGCCGCGCGTCCTGGCCACCGTCGCCCTGCTCACGGTGATCATCAGCGCGCTGCTGACCGCGTTCGCCTGGCCCGCCACCCGGGCCGCGGTGCACGACATCCCGATCGCCGTCGCCGGTCCCCCGGCCGCCGCGGCCCGGGTCACCGCGGCCGTCGCCGACAACCGCCCGGGCGCCTTCACGGTTTCCACCGTCGCCGGCACGGCCGCCGCGGAGACCGCCATCCGGCACCGCGACGTGTACGGCGCGATCGACCTCACCGGCGGCACCCCGCAGGTGCTCACCGCCTCGGCCGCCAGCCCGGCCGTCGCCCAGGCCCTACAGGGTGTCGCCGCGGCCCTCAGCGGATCGGCCGCTCCCCCGGTCCGCGACATCGTGCCGCTGCCCGCCGACGACGCCCGCGGCGCCGGCCTGGCCGCCGCCGCCCTGCCCATGGTCCTCGGCGGCATGCTCGCCGCAGTACTGCTCAGCCTGCGCGTCGACGGCGCCACCCGGCGGATCGCCGGCGCGCTCACCTATGCCGCGCTCGGCGGCCTCGCGATGACCGCCATCCTGCAGTACTGGCTGGGCTCGCTGACCGGTGACTACCTGACCAACGCCGCGGTGATGGCGCTCGCCCTGGGCGCACCGGCACTGACCATCCTGGGCTTCGAGTCGCTGCTGGGCACGGCCGGCTTCGGCGCCGGCGCGGTCCTGCTGATGCTGCTGGGCAACCCGCTGAGCGGGGCGACCAGCGCGCCCGAGATGCTGCCCGGGTGGTCCGGCGCCGCCGGGCAGTTCCTGCCGCCGGGGGCCTCGCAGTCCCTGCTGCGCTCGGCCGCCTTCTTCGACGGGCACGCCGCGGCCCGGCCACTGACCGTGCTGCTCTGCTGGCTGGCCGCGGGCCTGGCCCTGACCGTCGCCGGCAGCCGCCGGCGCAGCACCGCGGCGGCGGTCACCCGGGTCGCACCGGTACCGGCGGCGCCACACCGATAGGTTGGTGCGCATGACCTTGCCGGCCGACAGCCATGTGCACAGCGAGTGGTCCTGGGACACCCGGGTCGGGTCGATGGAGGGCACCTGCGAGCGGGCCGTCGCGATCGGCCTGCCCGCGCTCGCGTTCACCGAGCACGTCGACCACACCAGCTGGCCGGTCCCGGTCGACGGCCCGTACGCGAGCCCGGAGCTGACCGCCGCCGCCGACGCCGACGGCATCCTGCACCCGCCCGCCTTCGACGCCGAGGGCTACCTGGCCGCCGTCGAACGCTGCCGCGACCGCTTCCCCGGCCTGCGGATCCTCACCGGGCTGGAGATCGGCGAGCCGCACTGGTACGCCGAGCAGTGCGCCAGGATCCTCTCGGCCGGCACCTTCGACCGGGTCCTCGGCTCGCTGCACTGCCTGCCCGACGGCGCCGGCTTCGCCGAGCCGTGGGCGCTGTTCCCGCACCGCGACCCGGCCGCCCTGGTCCGCGAGTACCTCGCCGAGATCCCCCGGATGGTCGCCGGCGACGACCCGTTCACCGTGCTGGCGCACATCGACTATCCGCTGCGCTCCTGGCCCGCCGAGAAGTCCGGGCCGTTCGACCCGGCGTTGTTCGAGGACGATTTCCGGTACGCGTTGCGCGCCACCGCCGAGTCCGGCCGCGCCCTGGAGATCAACACCCGGATCCCGATGGACGCCACCATCCTGCGCTGGTGGCACGAGGAGGGCGGCCGGGCGGTCAGCTTCGGCAGCGACGCGCACCGCCCCGAGCTGGTCGCCAACGGTTTCCGCGAGGCCACCGCGATGGCCGACGCCTTCGGCTTCCGCCCCGGCCGCACCCCGTGGGACCTGTGGCCCCGGGCCTGACCGACGCCGGGCCGGTCAGGACGCCCCGGTGACCACGTCGCGCAGCGGACGGTCGTCGTCACCGTGGTAGTAGCGGACCTCCACGTCCGGCAGCTCCCGCTGCAACTCGTGCGCCAGCGCCAGACCCTCGGCGGCCCACGCGTCGTCCGCCCGATCCTCGTCGCGGGTCCCGTACCGCTCGAACGTCTCGTTCCACGCCCGCAGCCGCCGCACCAGCGACTCCGAGACGCCGTGATCGGCCAGCGACACCGGTGAGCCGCTGCCCCGCGGCCGCTCCCACACCGGATCGTGGACGCCGTACTCCGCCATCACCAGCAGCGTCGTCGGCCCGTCGTCCGCACCGTCCGGCCCGAAGGCGTACCACCCGAACTCGAAGCCGGGCCGGCGCGCGCCCTCGATCTCCGCGAGCAGGTCCAGCAGCAGCGCCCGGTCCCGCGCGGGCGTGGCCCAGTCAGCGTGTCCGCGCAGGAAGATCTGGGCCGTGGCCATCGCCTGCGGCCCGAGCAGGTGGCCGACATGGTCCTGAAGGAACTGGAGCACCTCGTCGGGCACCCCGCCACGCCGATAGGCGTCCTCGGCGAGCAGCCAGGCCTGCAGCGCCCCGAGCGCCTCGGCCGTCTGCCGCCCGTCCGCCGCTGCCTGCCGGAAGTCCACCTCACGATCCTGGCAGCCCGCACCGGGCCGCGTAGGCGTCCCGGGCGGATCCGGCAATCATGTGACGGCGGCGACGCCTTTGGCCGGGCCGCCCGACAGGCCGTGGACGTGCGGCTGGAACAGGCCGTCACCGGCTAGAGCGGGGTGCAGTGTCGCGTGGCCGGTTCCCGCAGCCCGGGCGGCGGCACGCCCGTCACGGCGCCTCACGCATCCTAGGAGGCTGGACCGCTTGCCTGGCCCTGCCGGTCCCAGGATGACCGGGTCCTCCCTACCGGCGGCGCCGCGCGGCATGGTGGTGGCATGAACCACGACCTGCCCGGCGGGCGCTACCGCGTCGGCGACCTCGACCTCACCCGTTTCGGCTACGGCGCGATGCAGCTCGCCGGGCCCGGCGTCTTCGGCCCGCCGAAAGACCGCGACGCCGCGATCGCCGTCCTGCGCACCGCCGTCGACCTGGGCATCAACCACCTGGACACGGCCGACTTCTACGGCCCGCACGTGACCAACGAGATCATCCGCGAGGCCCTCGCCCCCTACCCGGACGATCTGCACATCGTCACCAAGGTCGGCGCCCGCCGCGACGAGACCGGCGGCTGGCCGCACGCCCGCAGCCCGCGCGAGCTGCGCGACCAGGTCCACGACAACCTGCGCCGCCTCGGCCTGGACACCCTCGACGTGGTCAACCTGCGGGTCGGCGGCTTCGACCGGCCCGAGCCGGGCTCGATCGCGGAGATGTTCGGCACCCTCGCCGACCTGCGCCGCGAGGGCCTGATCCGGCACCTGGGGCTGAGCACGGTCAGCGCCGAGCAGGTCGCCGAGGCGCAGGCCATCGCCCCGGTCGTCTGCGTGCAGAACTTCTACAACCTGGCGAACCGGGAGGACGATCCGCTGATCGACGCGCTGGCCGCGCAGGGCATCGCCTACGTGCCCTATTTCCCGCTCGGCGGCTTCAGCCCGCTGCAGACCGCCGAGTTGCGGCGGGCCGCCGACGACCTCGGCGCGACGCCGATGGCGGTCGCGCTCGCCTGGCTGCTGCGGCGCTCCCCGAACATCATGCTGATTCCCGGTACGTCGTCGGTCGCCCACCTGCGGGAAAACCTCGCCGGAGCGGCCCTCGACCTGCCGGCCGGCCTGTTCTAGAGATCCTTGGCGAGGTTGCGGCCGGTCTCGACGAAGCCCAGCGCCTCGTACAGGGCGCGGGCGCCGGTGTTGTGGGCGAAGACGTGCAGGCCGATCCGGGTCAGTCCGCGCTCCCGGCACCAGCGCTCGACAGCCTGCATGATCGCCCGGCCGTGACCCTGCCGGCGCAGGTCCGGCTCGACAGCCACGTTGTGGACGAACGCGGCGCCGTGCTCCACCTTGATCCAGAGGAAGCCGACCCGGCGGTCACCGTCATGGGCGTACCAGAGATGGTTGTCCGCGGTGGCGAAGCCGCCGGGCAGCAACCGCTGATAGGTGTCGGCGGCGAAACGGGCCGCATCGTGCGGTGACCGGCCGGACGCGATGACGCTCCGGGTGTAGTGCGCCTCCGCGTCGGCCCGCCACGACCGGTACTCCTCCTCGGTCATCGGCTCCAGCCGCACCCCGGTCACATCGACCCGCCGGGCGGCGTGCCGGGGCGCACCAGCCGCGGCGCGGCCTGCACGAACCGCCCGAAACCAGGCAGCAGCCGCTCGGTGACCAGGCGCCCGGCCATCAGCGACGCGGCCGACCGCCGGCGCCGCTCGGCGAGCACCGCGGCCAGGAAGTAGTACGGCGGGGTGCCCGGCGGTGGCGGTGGCGTCACCCGGGCGCCCACCTCACCGGCGAGCAGGTGCATCAGCGCGGTGCGGTGCGGCTCGGCCAGGTCACCGAAGCGGGACAGCAGCTGCCGCACCTGCCCGGCCAGCTCGTCGTCGACCGCGGCCAGGTCCAGCCCGGCCGCCCACGGGGCCAGGCCGACCGGCATGGCCGGCACGAAACGGAACGACATCGGCCGCCGCTCGTGCACCACGATCGTGCCGGCCGCGAGATCGCCGAGACGCCGGCCCTGCGCCGAGAACAGCATCACGGCCAGCGCCACCACCCAGGTCACCAACGGCAGCAGCAGGCCGGGCCACTCGATGGCCAGGCCGACCAGGGCGCGGGTGAAGGCGTGCCGGGCCCGGATCGGACCGCCGTCCTCGCGGATCACCCGCAGGCCCATCGCCGACTTGCCGAGGCTGCGGCCGTTGGTCCGGGTCTCGACCAGCGTCGGATAGCCGAGCAGGACCAGCACGATCGCGATCCGCACCGTCGCCGCGTACAGCGCGTCGTCGACGATGCTCTCCGGCAGGGTGGCCAGCACCGCGCTGCCGACCATGGACAGGACGAGGGCGATGACCGCCTGCACCAGGATGTCGATGCCCAACGCGATGGCCCGGGAACCGAGCCGGGCCGGGCGCAGGTCGAGGGCGACCGCCTCGGCGGTGACCAGGTCGGTGGCTGCTGCTGTCACCCGCACAGCGTCCACTACGCTTCCGCACAACGAACCGGCGGGGGCGGCAGAACTCATGATGGATCTCGACGCGTATCTGGCCGAGCGCGGCGGCGAGTGGCGGCGGCTGGAGCTGCTCGCCGGCCGGGCCAAGGACCTCAACCCGGGCGAGCTGGACGAGCTGGTGGTGCTCTACCAGCGGGCGGCCACCCACCTGTCGGCGCTGCGCAGCCGCAACGCCGATCCGGTGCTGCTGGCCGACCTGTCCCGGCTGGTGCTGGCCGGGCGGGCCGCGGTGACCCGTACCTCCGGCGGCTTCTCCCTGCGACCGCTGGCCGACTTCTTCGCCTACCGCCTGCCCGGCGCGCTCTTCCGGACCCGGGCCTGGTGGGGCACGGTGGGCGTGGTGCTGGTCACGGTGACCGCGGCGATGGTGTGGTATCTGGCCGACCACCCGGACGCGCTGGCCGCCTTCGTCTCCGGCGACCAGATCGAGGACATCGCCGGCCGCAGCTTCGTCAGCTACTACAGCGAGTACCGGGCGCAGAACTTCGCGCTGCAGGTATGGACGAACAACGCGCTGCTGACCGCCCAGTGCCTGGCCGCCGGGGTGCTCATCCTGCCGGTGCTCTACCTGCTCTGGGGCAACCTGCTCAACACCGGGGTGCTCGGCGCGGTGATGGTCAGCCGCAACGCCGGTGACACCTTCCTGATCTATCTGGCCCCGCACGGCCTGCTGGAGATCACCTGCCTGTTCGTCGGCGCCGGGGTCGGGCTGCGGATCGGCTGGGCGTGGATCGCGCCGGGGCCGTCCCGGACCCGCCGCCAGTCGCTGATCGACTGGTTCCGGGAGGGCATGGTGATCGCGGTCGGCCTGGTGGTGGCGCTCGCGGTGGCCGGCTGCCTGGAGGCGTTCGTCACCCCGTCCGGGCTGCCGGCCGTGGTCCGGGTCGGCATCGGCGCCGTGGTCTGGCTCGGCTTCCTCTGGTACGCCCTGCTCTGGGGCCGGCGGGCGGACGCCCGGGCGCCGGCCGGCCCGGACCACGCGGACCTGCCGACCGCCTGAGCGCTCAGAGCCGGCCGCTGGCCTTGAGCAGCAGGTAGACGTCGGCCACCCGGCTCGCGAAGTCGGCCGCGTCGGCGTCGACCACGGTCGCCCCGGACCGGCCCAGCACGTCGCGCACCCGGTCCCGTTCGGCGAGCACCCGCTCGGCGGCCGCGGCCGTGTGCACGTCCGCGGCGGTCGGCGTGGCCGGCAGCGCGGCCAGCCGGGCCACCTGCGGATCGCGCACCCCGGCCACCACCACCTTGTGCCGGGCGGCCAGCCGCGGCAGCACCGGCAGCAGGCCCTCGATCATCGGGGCGGTGTCCAGCGCCGTGAAGATCACCACGAGGGCGCGCTTGCGGTCCCGGCGCAGCAGCTCGCGGCCCAGCAGCGTGAAGTCGGTCTCGGCCAGGGCCGGTTCCAGCGAGGCCATGCCGTCGATCAGCCGGGGCAGCTGGGTGCGGTGCCCGCCGCCCTCGACCCGGACCCGGATCTCGGTGTCCAGGGCGAGCAGGTCGACCCGGTCGTCGGCGCGGGCGGCCAGCACCGACAGCAGCAGGGCCGCGTCGATCGCGTTGTCCAGCCGGGGCGCGTCGCCGATCCGGACCGCCGACGTGCGGCCGGTGTCCAGCACGCAGTAGACGCGCCGGTCGCGTTCCGGGCGCCAGGTGCGGACCACCACGTCGTGATGCCGGGCGCTGGCCCGCCAGTCGATCGACCGGACGTCGTCGCCGATCACGTACTCGCGCAGCACGTCGAACTCGGTGCCGTGGCCGCGGCCGCGGGTGACCACGGCGCCGTCCAGGACCCGGATCCGGGCGAGTTTCTCCGGCAGGATCCGGCGGGACGGGAAGCGGGGCAGCACCCGCAGCGTCCACGCCGGGGTCTGCCGGTCGTTGAACGCCCGGCGCCGCTGCCGGTAGGCGAGACCGAGCGGTCCGTACGACCGGGTGGTGACCCGCACCGCGGGCCGGTCGCCGTGCCGGGTCGGCGTCAGTGTCGTGGTGACCGTGCCCTCCCCGCCCGGCGCCAGCTCCAGGCTGTGCCGCAGCGGCCCGGCGCCGGCCGACGGCACCCAGCTGTCCCGCAGGCCGACCCGGACGGTGCGGTCCGAGGTGTTGGTGACGGTCAGCCGGGTGGTGGCCGGGTGGCCGAGCCAGACCGTGCGGTCGCCGTCGCGGCGCAGCCGCAGCCCGTTCAGCGGGCCGGCGACGGCCAGGTCGGCCAGGGCCAGCCCGCCGGCCAGGATCAGCACCACGGCCAGTCCCAGCCACGGCGACGGCAGCAGCGCCGGCAGCGGCAGTCCGGCCGCGAGCAGCCCGGCGAAACGCCTGGTGATCATCAGCGCGGCGCCGGCACCGAGGCCAGGACGGCGGCCAGCACCGACTCGACGGTCACCCCGTCCAGCTCGGCGTCGGCGCGCAGCCGGATCCGGTGTCGCAGGGTCGGCAACGTGTAGCCCTTCACATCGTCGGGCACCACGTAGTCGCGGCCGTTCAGCCAGGCGTGCGCCTTGGACGCGGCCAGCAGCGCGGTCGCACCGCGCGGGGACGCGCCCAGCTCCAGCGCCGGGGCCACCCGGGTGGCCCGGCACAGGTCGACGACGTAGGCGAGCACCGGGTCGGCGACCTGCACCCGCTGCACCGCGGCCCGGCCGGCGGCCAGGTCGGCGGCGCCGGCCACCGCGCTCACCCCGGCGGCCTTGAGGTCGCGCGGGTCGAAGCCGTGGTGGTGGGCGCGCAGCACGTTCAGCTCGGCGTCGCGTTCCGGCAACGGCACCACGAGCTTGAGCAGGAAGCGGTCCAGCTGGGCCTCGGGCAGCGGGTAGGTGCCCTCGTACTCGATCGGGTTCTGGGTGGCGGCGACCAGGAACGGCTGGGGCAGCAGCCGGGCCGTGCCGTCCACACTGACCTGGCGTTCCTCCATCGCCTCCAGCAGGGCCGCCTGCGTCTTCGGCGGCGTCCGGTTGATCTCGTCGGCGAGCAGCAGGTTGGTGAAGACCGGGCCGGCCCGGAAGTTGAACGCGGCGGTCCGCGAGTCGTACACCAGCGAGCCGGTGACGTCGCCGGGCATCAGGTCGGGGGTGAACTGCACCCGCTTGGTGTCCAGGTCGAGGGCGGCGGCCAGGGTGCGCACCAGCAGCGTCTTGGCCACCCCGGGAACGCCCTCGAGGAGCACGTGGCCGCCGCAGAGCAGCGCCACCACGACGCCGCCGATCACCGCGTCCTGGCCGACGACGGCCTTGCCGACCTCGGCGCGCAGCCGGCCCAGGGCGAGGCGGGCTTCTTGGGCATCGGGGGTCACGGCTGGTCTCCTTCAAATCCGGTGATCTCGCGTACCAGGTTCTGCACGGCGGCGGCGGCCGAGACCAGCTCGTCGTCGTTGTCGGGGTGGAAGTCGGCGAGGATCTCGCGGATGTCGTCCTCGTCGTATCCGGAATGCTCGGCCAGGTCGGCGAGCAGCGCCCCGGGCGGCAGGCCCAGGTGCGCCGTGATCCGCCGGCGGGCCGCGGACCGCAGCAGGCCCAGCGACTCGTCGCGGGCCCGGGCCCGCTGGTAGAGCCGGGCATGCCCGAGCATCGTCTCGTTCGACGGCACCCGGGACGGCAACGGCTCGCTGACCGGTGTGCCGAGCCGGCGCGCGGCCGCCCCGGCCAGCGCCAGCAGGGCCAGCGCGAGCAGGGCGACGGTCGCGAAGACGGCCGGCGGGAACGCCTGGAACAGCGGGTCCGGCTCGCCGCCGCCCCGCGCCTGGTCATCGTCGCCGCCACCGCCGGGACCCGCCGGGGTCCGCCGCGGCGCCCGGTCGGGCCGGGCGGTCTCCCGCTCCCGGGTCGGCGGCGCGGCGTACGGGTCCTCGGTGTCCTCGTCGGTCGGCGTCGTGGCCGGTGCCGGCGGGGTGTCCCGCCGGTGCTGGTCCAGCCAGACCACCCGGGAGGTGCGTGCCAGCAGCCCTACCGCGAGCGCCTCGTTGCCGTGCTCGCCGATCCGGTCGTTGCGGAACGGGTCGGCCGCCCCGATCACGGTGACCGCGGCCTGCCCGGCCGGCACGTCGAGCAGCGAGCCGTCGTAGCAGCTGGTCGCCGCCGCGGAGGTGTAGCGCAGGCCGTGCACGCCGGCCCGCCCGGCGCCGGTGGCCAGCGGATCGGCACAGTCGGGACTGGCGACCTCGGTGGTCCACCGGGAATCCCGCACCCGCACCGGCCACGGCGTCGCGGTCAGCTGCGCCTGCTCGGGGGCGACGACGACGATCCGGATCCCGGCCCGGCCGTCGGGCAGGCTGATCCGGGCCAGGTCGGCGATCGCCGGGGTGGTGACGAACAGGGTGGCGTCCCCGCCGGCGAGCGCGGCGATCGCCTCGTCCGAGGTGGTCTCCCGGACGATGCCGACCCCGCGCCCGCGCAGCAGGCCGGCGAGCCGGTCGGCGCCGATCCCGGCGCTGCTGACCGGCGACAGGAAGTCGCTGTCGTCCTGATCGGGCTGCTCGATCGCGTGGACGATCAGGGTGCCGGCGACCAGCGCGAACAGCACCGCCAGCGGGATCACGACGCGCAGGCGGCGTCTCTTGACGGTCACGGTCGCGGCCCTCCCGGCACGGTGGTGAGGGCGGCACGGACCTCGTCGGTGAGCGTACGCATCCGGGCGTCGTGACCCGGCGAGGCCTCCCGCCGCCCGTACCAGATCTCGGAGAAGATCTCGGTGGCGCCGCCCAGCGGCGCGCTCACCACCGGCTGGCGCACCGCGGCGGCCGCGGCCAGCTCGGCCGCGGTGGCGCCCGGCTCCGGGGTGATCACGCCGGCCCGGGCGAGGTCGCGGACGGTGTCACGCAGCCGCTCCCGGATCGCCTCGGCATACCGCCCCTGCAGGGCGAACCGGTCGGCCAGGGACAGGCCGCCGATCGGCTGTGGCTCATCGGCCACCGGGTCGTCGTCGGGCACCGGCGACGGCCGCACGGGGTCCGGTTTCTTCCTGACCCTCCGCCGCCGCCGGAACCGGGGCAGTCGCCAGCGGGGGAACCGCGGCAGCCGGAAGCGCGGCAGCCGGGGCATCCGGGGCATCCGGCGCGGCACCCAGGACGGATACCAGTACCACAGGGCGGCGGTCAGACCCGCCACGATGATCAGGATGAGCAGCAGGACCCGGCCCGGCACCACGTCGAAGATCCGGCCGACGAACTCGTCGTAGCCCCTCATCGCGCGCCCGCCACCACGGCGGCGTCATCCTCGCCGCGCGCCCGGGCGCGGTGCAGCGCGATGTCCAGCCCCTCGGTCCGGATCCGGGCGTCCACCAGCAGCACCGCGTCGAGGCAGGCCAGCGCGGCGTAGGCCACCGTGTTCGCGATCCCCCAGGCGATCGGGACGACCCAGTCCAGCCAGCCGGCGTCGGCCACGTTGACGGCCAGCATGCCGGCCACCGCGATCCACCCGAAGCCGAGCGCCGCCCGGATGCCCAGCCAGGTCAGGTAGCCCAGAATCCGGACCCGCGCCACCCGCGCCCCGGTCCGCACCGACAACTGCCCGGACCGCACCACCGCGCGCACCGGGTTGACCCCGTCGAACGCCAGCATCGGCACGGCCAGCCCGAAAAGGCCGTAAAGCACGATCAACCCCACCAGGCCCAGGTACGCCAGGGGCCAGGCCGCCGCGGCCAGCACGACCGCGATCAGCAGGGCGGACCAGGGTGGCGTACGCCGTAACACCCCCCGGTTGGTCACCGAGCGGCCGACCAGGGCCGGCCCCGCGGCGGCCCCCGCATACGCCCCCAACAACGTGATGATCAGCACCTCGGTCGCCAGCCCGGTCGCCACCACCTGCCACCAGACGCCGAAGGCGCCCGGCTGCCCGCGATAGCCGTAATAGGGGTCGTAGCCCATGTCCGGCCAGTAGAACGGCGGCCGCAGATACAGCCCCGTCCGCAGCCGGTGCAGCAGCACCTGCTCGCCCGCCGCCAGCACGGCCGCCATGACCAGCAGCGGCAGGGCCCGCCGCCGCAACAACGCCACCGCGTTGTCCAGCGATTCCCCCGCGGTCGCCACCCGTAACGGCAGAACCGCCGCCCCCGCCTCACCCCGCATGGCGCGCATCCTAAGCGAGGGGTCCGACACCGCCTCGCGGCAGGTATGCCCGCCCTTTGATACGTCGCGGCCGCTTTCGTGGAGAAAGTCCACCGCTGCTCCTGGGCGCGGCGCCCGTCGGGGGTCTCGGCTGGGCCGGGTCGTCCCGCGCCGTAGCCGGTTGCCGGCAGCCCCGAGAACCGGCAGACCGGTGGCCGTGCCTCGCCGCGCCGGCGAGGCGGAATCAGGCGGAGCTGGGGCGCACGTCGATCACCGGTGCATCGCCGCGTCGGTCAGGCGGGGCGGATCCCAGGCCGGGTCGGGGCGGAAACCGGTGAAGGTGCCGTCGAACGGGAAGTCGCCCGCCTCGAGGAGCGTGATCAGCCGGGCTGCTTCGGCTTCGATCACGGCCGCCTCGGCGCTGTCGAAGTAGAGCGGATGGCCGGTCAGCTCGGCGAACTCGTCGGTGTCCTTCCACTCCCAGTTCCGGGCCGGGTCGGCGACGATGTCGAGGACCAGGTCGGTGGTCTCGACGCCGTCCTCCTGCCGGACCGCCGGTTTCTCCAGGTTGATGTACCACCCGGTGAACCCGCCGGCGACGAAGAACCACCAGACCGAGTATCCGGCGCCGGGCGGCATCAGGATCAGCACGTCGTTGCCACGCCAGGTGTGCCGGGCCAGCCGCGGATCCTGCATCAGGTCGGGGCTCACGTCGCGGGTGGTCCGCCCGTCCACATCGACCAGCCGGGCGAAGTCGCCGCCCTCGGGCGCCCAGAGCAGCAGCCCCGCGTCATCGTCCCGGATCACCCGCATCGGCTGCGCCCACGTGCGCCACGGCCCGCGCCGATACCGCCGAATGATGACCTGACCCGGCTCGAATCGCATGCCCGGCACAGTAACCGATCATGCGACCGCCCGGGTGGGTGCGTTCCAGCTGGTCAGCAGGCGCAGCGCGTCGTGGGCCGGGCTGCCGATCGGGGCGGTGTAGGTGACCAGCATCTGATCGGTCTCGCCGGGCAGGGTGAGCGTCTCATATCCCAGGGCCATCTCACCGACCGTGGGATGCCGCAGGACCTTGGTCCCGGACGCCTTCTCCTTGACCCGGCGGTCGGCCCACAGACGGGCGAACTCGGGGCTGGCGCCGGAGAGCTCGTCGACCATCGCGGCCAGCAGCGGGTCGCCCGGATGCCGTCCCGCGTCGAGCTGCAGGAACGCCACCGTCTCGGCCGCGACCTCGGTCCACTGCGGATAGAAGGTGCGCGCCGCCGGGTCGAGGAAGGCCTGCCTGGCGACGTTGCGCCGGTCGGCCGGCCAGGAGCTGAACCCGTTGACCGCGTCGCCGAGCGCATTCCACGCGAGCACGTCCATCCGCCGCCCGAGGATGAACGCCGGCACCGTCTCCATCATGTCGAGCAGCAGTCGCACGCCGGGCCGGACCCGCTGCCGGCGCACGGGGGCGATGGCCGGCCGGGCCAGGCGGTGCAGATGCCGCCGCTCGGTCTCGTCGAGCCCGAGGACGCGGGCGACCGCGTCGAGCACCGCATCGGACACGTTCCGCCCGCGGCCCTGCTCCAGCCGGATGTAGTAGTCCGGGCTGACCCCGGCCAGCTGGGCCAGCTCCTCGCGCCGCAGCCCGGGCACCCGGCGTCGGCCGAGCGCGGGCAGCCCCACGTCCTGCGGCTTGATCGCCGCCCGGCGTGCCCGCAGGAACGCCCCGATTTCCGCCTCCCCGTTCATGGCCCCATTCTGCCCCGGCGAGCACATCGGAGCCTGGTTCTGTCAGTCCTAGGCAACGGCGATCCCCGTATCGACGCACCCCTGCCTACCGCGCGGAAACCGGTCCAGGCTGGGCCGCATGAACACCTACGACCTGCGGGATCGCACCGCCGTCATCACCGGAGCCGCCAGCGGCATGGGCGCCGCCACCGCGGAGCTCCTCGCCGTCTCGGGCGCCCGCGTCCTCCTGCTCTCCCGCCGCCGTGACCGGCTCGAAGACCTGGCCGCCAAGATCATCGCCGGCGGTGGCCGGGCTCAGGCGCTGCCGGTCGACGTCACCGACCTGGACGCGGTCACGGCCGCCGCGGCGACGGCCGGCGAGGTGGATCTGATCGTCAACGCCGCCGGCGTGATGCTGCCCAATCCGATCGCCGACGGCCGCGCCGACGAGTGGGCCCGGATGATCGACACGAATCTGACCGGCGCGCTGCACGTGCTCCGCGCCTTCCTGCCGGGGCTGCGGGCCGCCGCGGCCGCCGGCCGCCCCGCCGACCTGGTCAACGTGTCGTCGATCGGCGCGCACGTGACCTTCCCGGGCTATGCGGTGTACGCGGCGACCAAGGCCGCGCTCACCCATCTCTCCGCGTCGCTGCGCACCGAGCTGGGCGCCGAGATGGTCCGGGTGACCAACCTGGAGCCCGGCCTGACCGGCACCGAGCTGGGCGACCACATCGACAACCCGGAGCTCGCCGGCCAGCTGGGCGGCATGTTCGAGCTGCTGCCGGCGCTGCGCGCCGACGACATCGCCGATCTGATCGCGTACGTGGTGTCCCGCCCCCGCCACGTCAACCTGCGCCAGGTGATCGCCCTGCCCACCCCACAGGCCTAGCTCGCCTCCACGGGCCTGCGTCACTCCCCGCAGGCCGGGCCGATCCCATACGCCATGACCAGCCCGCGGTCCGGGTCGGCCCAGCCGAGGCAGGCGTTCGAGCCGTTGTGCCCGAACGCCCGCCGGCTGCTGAGCCGCCCCATCCGCCGGGGCCGGTCCGGTTCGTTCTCATTGCCGCCCAGCGGGAAGCCCTGTCCGCTGAGCCGCGTATTCGATGGTCAACCCGTGCCTCCCACGCCGGAGGGTAGCCACCGGCGCGCCGCACAACGGATGAACCCGGCAACCCGCGGAACCTTTCCGGCACGCGTCGAGAAGATGGACGCAGATGAACGTCGTCGATGGCATCGACCGGGCGAATCTGGCCGAACACCGGACCGCGCGATCCGGATGGGCCAAGACTCATAGGCGTGTCAGCGAAGCGGACCGCGAGGGGAGCACCATGACGCACCGGGGCCGGGCCAGCGAGATGCTGGCCAGTCTGGAGGGCAAACTCCCCGGCACGGCGACGGTGATCGCGGCCGCGCACGCGCACGCCGTGCTGGCCGTCGCGGACGAGTTGCACGCGCTGCGCGTGACGTTGCAGGAGTTGTCCGGTAGCATCGTCCACCGTGAACACCGGACCGGCTCTGCGCCACGCACGGATCGGCGACCCGGTGGCTAGCTGACCGCCCCACGTTCGGCCCGCGGACCTCCCGCGCCTCGCGCGCCCAGGTCCCGCCCCATCCGAACGTATCGTGAGGTCGAGTCACTTGCCCGCTTCCTTCAACCACACCATCATCGCCAGCCGGGACCGCTCCGCGTCGGCGCGGTTCTTCCGCGACCTGCTGGAGATCCCGGAGGCCCCGTCCTGGGGCCCGTTCGCCAACCTTCAGCTCACCGACGGCGTGCTGCTGCAGTTCGCCGAGCCGCCGGTCGAGATCCAGATGCAGCACTACGCGTTCCTGCTCGACGACGAGCTGTTCGACCGGGCGTACTCCCGGCTCGTCGAGCAGGAGATCGTGCACTGGGCCGACCCGCAGATGCGGCGCCCCGGTGAGATCAACAACGAGCACGGCGGGCGCGGCGTCTACTTCAAGGACCCGTCCGGTCACGCCATCGAGCTGATCACCCGGCCCTACCTGTAGGCGGCACGACGGTGCCCGGTCTCCGGCCGGGTGCCGTCCCGTCGCCCACACCGGGGATCGTGCAGGTTTTTCGCGTTGCGGTATCTTGTCGCCGACAGTGTGGATCGTCCACTGTTGCCGCCACCCCATCCCACAAGATCAGGTGTTCACCGTGACAACCGAAACCGGGGCCCGCACGAGCCGGCCGGGGCGCAGGCGCGGGCTCGTCGAAACGGCGTGGCTGGCTCTGCTCCTGGTCATCCTCTCGCTGCTCTTCCTCGCCCGGTACAACGATCCTCGCAAGATCGTCAGCGGTGACAGCTTCTGGTACATGCGGCAGGCGCTGATGTACACCGGGCTGACCAAGCAGGAGGCGCACACCGAGGCCGCCCGGCAGATCTGCCGGGAGATCAACCGGTCGCTGGTCGCCAACGGGCACCGCCCCGAGTGCGTCGAGTACACGCTGGCCGGCATCTCCCCGCGGTACATCGCGATCTTCGACAGCCGCCCGGGCTATCCGCTGTTCGCCAGCCCGTTCGTGGCTGTTCTCGGCGCCTGGACCGGCATGATGGCGGCCACCATGGTGCTGGCCCTGCTCGCCGCCACCCTGGCGTACCTGGCCGTCTGGATGGCCAGCGGCCTGCGGCTGGCCGGCGTGCTGAGTGCCGTCGCCATGTTCCTGCTGCCCACCGGCTTCCTGATGACCCGGATGCTGACCGAGGGCGGCGTCATGGCCGGCTATCTCGCCTCGATCATCGGCGGCATGCTGGTGCTGCGCGGGCGGCGGTCCGGTTTCGCGATCATCGCGGCCTCGCTGGTCTGGCTGTTCGCCTTCCGCTCGGCCAGCGGCATGGCGATGGCCCTGGCCCTACTCGCCGCCGGCGCCCTGGCCGCGCTGCGCCGGGAGCACCGCCGGACCAGCCTGATCCTGGTCGCGACCGGCGCCGTCGCGGTGCTCGGCTGGCAGCTGCTCAGCTCGCTGCTGCACCTGCCGAGCCTGAACGACACCATTCAGGACTACGCCACCGGCCACTTCACCGCGAAGCCGGACGTGCCCCACCCGATCAGCTGGCTGATCGACCGTGACCTGGACTTCTGGCCCACCCAGCTGAAGGCCGAGCTGACCGTGCCGACCACCCTGGCCGCGTTCGGCTTCGCGGTCGCCGTCCTGATCATCAAGATGCGCCCGTACGCCCCGCTCTGGATCTTCACCGGTCTGACCGGTGTGATGATGGTCGCGGCGCACCCGCTGAAAAGCCAGTATGACCGCCTGATGCTGCCCCTCTGGCTCCCGGTCGCCCTGGCTTTCGGCTACGCCGCCGCGCTCGCCCTGCGCCCGGCCACCGCCCGCCTCAGCGGCGCCGGATCGGCGGACGATCCCACCGGGACGCGGCCCGCGCCGGTCATCCCGCAGGCCCGCCGTCCCGAGCCGAGCCCCGGCGAGGCCCGCCCCTACAACATGGCCGGTGACACCTGGTGACTTGAGGCCGGCCGCTATCGTCCAGGCGTGGATTGCCTCGCCTGCGCGACCGACGCCCGGTTCGACGACCCGCCGCCCCGCGAGCGGATCGCGGCCGACCCGCACTGGCGGGTGGTCCACGCCTTCACCAGCACGCTGCCCGGCTGGCTGGTGCTGATCCCCCGCCGCCACGTCACCGCGATCGCCGACCTGACCGACGACGAGGCGGCGGCTCTCGGCACGTGGCAGGTCCGGGTGTCCCGCGCCCTGCACGCCGCGACCCGCTGCGCGAAGACCTACGTGGTGCAGTTCGCGGAGCAGGACGGCTTCGGCCACGTCCACTTCCCCATCGTGCCCCGGATGCCGGACCTCCCGGACGACCGCCGCGGCCCCGCCGTCTTCCGGTATCTTGCCAAGGCTCCGACCCAGGGCCTCACCGAGGCGGAGCGCGACGAGCTGGCGCTGACGCTGCGCGCCCACCTGGACCCGGCCGGTTCCTGACCGCCAGCTCGCGACGGCCTTTCGGTTCCCGACCGCGGAATCCCGGCTCGGGACCGCGGCATGTCATTCCCCATGGGATCGTCGTTCCCGGTCGCGGCATTCCCGCTCACTGCCTGGCTCGCTACTTCAAGATCGCTTCAGGGTCGGTTTTACGCTCGTGGGATGAGCGGTGCGAAGCGCGGTGCTGGGGCAGCCGTTGTAGTCCGTCTGGGTGGTCCTCAGGACGAGGGCGTTCGGCAGATGGGACGGATGGACCCGCGCCTGAATTTCGTCAGCTACGCGGCGTGACGGTGGGGCGGTCGGCAACATCCGGATCTGCCGAATGTAGTGCGCTCGCCACCTACGCATGTGCGGTACTCGAGACGACCGGATGTCTGCCCGCGTTGCTGGGCCTGGTCGTCGGTCTCGTGTCCGGCCGGGGCGAGCGGGAGGCGTGCGATCTCGTGACGCCGTGCCCGGGCATGTATGTCCGTGTGCCGAGGTGGGTGTGAGAAATGCGAAAGGAGGGACGTGGATCGGTTACCGGCAGGCCGGTGTGCCGGCAAGCCATTGGGTCGCGGCGTCGATGACCGGATCAGCTCCGCGCGGGGTGCTGGGGCCCGGCTTTGAATGCGACACGGGTTGATCTGGTGGGATCGCGACGAGGTTGGGATAGACGTGGCCAGTTCGGTCGGCGTCGTTGGCAACCGTGATCAGAAGAACGGCGCCGTCGCTTAGTGCGAAGGCCTCGTTGGCTGAGGGAAATCCGGCGGTCGGTTGGCCGAACGTTCGGCTGTTCGCCTGTCCGCGGAAGGCGATGAGTGTGGCCTCTGCAGCGCTGGCGGTGAGTGGGTCGGTGAGGATCGCCACCGGTGGCTGCGGTCGGGCCAACGAATAGTTGTCGGGTTGCGGTAGCTGTGGGCTGCCGTCGACGAACAGTTGGCCGTCCCGCAGGATCCACGAACTGCGCTTACCTGATGCGTCGACGAAGTAGCCGAGAGTGGGCCCGATGAGTAGCGGCGCCAGCGCGGTGAGCATCGGCCACATGTTCCCGCCCCCGTTTCCGCGCAGGTCGACGACCCAGCCGCAGGGGTGGTCCTGATCCAGCTCATGGACGGCTTGAACGCCGCCCTTCATGTAGGCGGCCACGGCTTGGTCGTTGCCGCTCATCGCGGGAACCGTCAACAGGGCATAGCCGCCGGGCAGAATCCGTCCGGTGGGTGGGCCGTCCGACATAGTGGCCTGGTCGAACGCAAGGTTGGCCTCGGTCCGGGTGAAGAAACGGGTGTGCGCGTCGTGCAGCAGGTAGACCGCCCGGTGGATCGCCTCGTAGGTGTCGGTGCTCGTCTGTGCCGTGGCAGCCACCTCGTAGGCCTTAGCCCGAAGCACCGGCCAGTCGACCGCGCCGGCGTCAATCGAATTGCGCTGGAGCAGATCAAGGGCCCGCGCCAAGTAGGCACGAGCCGCCGAGCTCATCTGCGGCGGCCCGGAGCGGTGTGAACAACCCGCCGATGCCACGCACACAATAATCGCCATCATCCACGCTGCAGCTGCTCGCCAACGCATCACAGATCTCCGCGACCAGACCGACAACGAGGAGCTCAAACCTCCTAAGTGTAGGTGTCGCAAGCCGATCCCTTCAGGGTCTGCGTAATGCCGGAAGCCTCCACACCGGCCTGGAAATGCCGGTTCGGCGAGCATCGGAATATCCAGCCACCCGACGGATCGTCGGCGCCAGACCATCTTCCACCCCAGTCTCAATCGTGGACACGAAGGGTCTGTTGATGACGGTGCAGGTGACACCGGCAGACGTCACCGACCGCGATGCCGCCCGCGAGATGCTTCCTAAGCTGCGCAAGAACAACCCGGAGGTGACCCTGATGTGGGCCGACAACGCCTACACAGGTCTGGCCGACCGGGCCCGCAACGACCTCAACCTCACCTTCAAGGTCGTGAATAGGCCGCCGAACCGGGTCGGCTTCAAGGTGCTGCCCCGCCTTCTGTGGAATCTGATCTGTCAAGTTGTCCAGCAATAGCCGACCAACTGGTTGCGCGGCGTCCGACCGAGGGTCCGTACCGCGATCGGCACAGTCCCCCGACCGACCGCCGCCGACTACGCATTGTCGCGGAGTCGAGCTCTATCCGAGCAGTCTGGCGTCAGCTGGCGCGCGGATCCCGGCAGTGTCCGGCTCCGAGCGGAACGAGCTGGGCCGAAGACCACGTCGCCCTCACCGCGATCATGGGGATCGGACGGGAGAAGGACTGTTCCCTGGCTGGGCGCTCGGGCAGCCGGTTCCTCATCCAGGAGTGGGGCTATCCAGAGATCGGCGTGTACTTCGCTGACCGTCCTTCGGCCGGCCACGACATGATCGCGTTCGACTACCGGGACTGCGGCCCCCGGGGCGAACCGCGCGTTGTCCACGTGGATCAGGAGGTTGACTACCGGATCACCGTACTGGCGCCGGATTTCGTCAGCTTCCTCCAAGCGCTGCGGCCGGAGAGCGACTACGGCTATGACTGAGCGGCCGGCCGGGAGCGAGAGTGCCGCACACGGTGCGTGACGTGCTCCGCGCGTCCTGTGCGCGGACTGCGGCAGATGAGTGCGGCGCGTCTCTCAAAGTGCGAAGAGTGCTTCCTGCTGAGGCGGGTCCAGAACGGCGCGGAGATCTGAAACGGTCCGGCGCCATTCGGGGCCGTTCGGGCTCTCCCTCCAAGCATCTGCTAGCCATGTCGGTTTCGCGATCAAACAGTCCAACGCGTTGATGGCGAGGCCTCGCAGGTACATAGGGAACTGCGGCATGGGCGTGCCCGGGCCATAGTTGGAGACGACGGGAGCACCACCTGGGCACTGGGCTGCAATCAAGGCAGCTGCGGCGACGACGCGTGGAGCGTCCGAGAGCTGGGAGTCGTCGTCGGCTGGGTCGGCAACGCGTGCGAGGACGGCACCGATCATCTCGACCCGGACATGCGCCGGCGCGTCGTCAAGGTCGCCAGCGAGGTCCGCGGCGTCGTCGTTGTCGAACGGTCCAGCGCCCCAGGTACCCATCGCCTGCCGACCTCCCTATCCCGGAAGCGGTCTTCGCACGAAGGCTGGCTGGAGGACGTTCGACATCCCCCAGGGTCCGCCCGACGACATCACTAGCCTTCTCGGCGGCATGAGAGTTGACCCAGACCAAAGCCCGCCGGGACGACCGCTATCGATTCTCATCACCCCGGAGTGGCCTGCTCGGCCCCAGGCGCAAGGAGAGTTGGATGATGGTGTCGAAATCACCGCTGAGGCTGGCCGTTGGGGGTGCCTGAACGAGCATCCAGGGAATGTTCCGGCAGCACCTCGATTTCGAGATGCTGCTGTTCGTACGACGCCAGCTGCGGACGCGTCAGATTCCGCCAGAACCGGCGAAGGAGTTCGATCGCGCGCGACCGGCGAAGGCGTTCGACCGGCCGGATGCTCAGCACTACCTCGAGCATCAGCCACGCCAGTGTGAAGCTCAGCGTCGCCTGCCGGTGCAGGCCTGTGGTGGTCACCCAGAGCATCCCACCGATGCTCAGACACAATCCCAGCCGGGCAATCCGGGCCCAGAGCACCCCGGTAAAGCCGGCTACCAGGATCGCCAGCGCGGTGAACTGCCAGGCTGACCACAGTACGTCAGCGCTGACTGAAAGCTCCGCGGCGCGTGCGTCGATGAACTCGCGAATCGGTTCGGTCAGGAAGGGCGCCACCTCGATCACGAACATCCACTGGATCGTGCGATCCATTTCACCTGTCTGATTGCCCGCGCTGGTCACCGCATCCAGCAGGGCCAACACGAGCGGAATCGCCACGAACAGCAGCAGCGGGGTGCTGACCATGCCTATGGCGATCCTGCCGATTTTGCTGGTCACCATGGCTGTCCTCCGGTAGCGCCTGCGCCGTTCCGGCCCGCCATCCTGGCACAAGGGCGCAACCATCAGCTGGTGTCGGTGGGGTGTCCCTATGAACTTCGTCGCGCAACGCGTAAGCCTTCTGCCGGCTTGTGCTGAAGTTGGACATCAGTGGAAGCGAAGCTCCAGATACAGAGATCGCTTGCGCAATGGACATTGCTGGTGCGGAGTCAGTCGCGATTGCCGGTGTTGACGAAGACATGTCCGATGTGGCGAGGAATGCCAGCCAGCAGCCTTGAGTACGGCCGCGCAGCTCAACCCAGGTCCGTAGCGCCTATCCAGGCCGCCGTTCGTGCATCACGCGCATGACCGCCGTGAGTCGCCTCGCACTTCCACCGGTTCGACCCACGCCCTCAGGCGCTCCGGAACGCCTGTTGTTGCACGAACCGAGCGATTTTTGCATTCCGCCAGACAAACCGATTGGTGGTTTCCCCGTTCCCGCCGTCCGGTCGGCAGATAAGCCAGCCCAAGGATCGCGAATCCAAGACAGCAACACCAATGCCCCCTATTGTGCTACATAGGCTTTCGGGGAGGATGATGTGAAATCAGGGCGTTCGTCCCTCTATCGCAAGATAGTCCTTGCCGCAATTGCAGCGGCGCTCGTGATCGCACTGGCCTTGATCCAGACTCGCGTCTGGAATGCTTCAGATCTGACTCGTGCGTATCTGGCTATCGCTTCCGGCATAATTACTCTACTAACGCAAATTTCTGGTGCCTTCGCCGAGCGTCGCAAGAGTCGACGCTTGGAGGATATTCAAAAGATCGGCGATACACTGCGGACGGCAATGTACGAGATATCACGACTGACAGGAATTCCTCCAGGCGATTTGGGAATCGCCCTGTATGCGGTACGTAAAGAACGGTGGCCAACTTGGGTCAACCGAAGACTGACCCGCCAAACGCGGCTAGTGCGGGTGTTCCGCGATCGATCCCGACGACGCCGCGCCACGACGGCTGTCGTGTGGCGGCCAGGCAAAGGCATCATCGGCCTATGCGTCGAAACGGGTCAAGACCAGTGGATTGACCTCAAAAGCATTGGAAGGCGCATAAAGGCCTTACGGAGGATCAGTGGAACGCATTACCCACTGCCGACCGGATGGGCATGAGCCACTCGGAGTTTCACAGTACGATCGAACGGCATCACGTTGCGCTGGCTACTCCTGTTTTTGACGACTCGTCGGCTATCCGGAAGGTTGTCGGATGTATAGCGCTTGACGGTCCGGACAAATCATTCACCAAGATCGCGAGCGACGAGGTTCGTCGCACCCTAGGGTCATCCGCGGATATAGTCCAGGCCTTCAAATGGCAGGAGCCGCTTCATCGCTGGCTTATTTGGCGTTCAAATCATGGGCTTGAACGCACTCTCGTCGGCAGTTGAAAGTGCCGAGGATAGGCACCGTGGGCAGGGAACAGGGTGGCGCCGTCTGCGGATGCGCCGGCGAGGCGATTTAGTACGAAGGATCCTCCGCCTGCGAGCGGACTGAGGCGTCAGGGTCCTGTCTGAGGATGTCGCGGATGTGTCGTGGGGTAATGAGCGCGGCGGCCATCCGCCAGCGGACCTCTACCGATCGATCTCGGGCGAGCCGCTGGAGGTCTTTCTCCTCCAGGGTGACGGCGCGAACGAGTGCGGACCGGACCAGCGCTGAGCGATCCCTGGCGAGGACGCGGCGTTGCTCGGCCGTCGTGCGGGTGTTCATTGCCGCGCCGGCTCGGACTTTGGCGACGGAGTCGGCGCCCAAGGCGGCCAAGGCGACCGAATCAGCCGTTTCGAAGGCAAGTTCACTGCGGACATTGACGGAGCTGTCGGCAACGAGCGCCGCTACTACGTCGGGCGCGAGGTCTTTGCGGTAGACGAGCTTGAAGCGAAGATCCTCGTCGGGTGACGCACAGATCGCGCGCTGCACGTGTTCGTCGCACCCGGGATTGTCTGCCACCTCCCAGCGGACGTGCGGGTGCGGATCGCCGACGAGCCGGATCAGGTCTTCTTGGGATGTTGCCGGGTTGGCTGCCACCGCTTCCCGCACGTTCCTGTCGTCGTCCGATGCGAGCGTGTTGAGCACCGTTCGTGTCAGATCCGAGCGAACGGCAACGGCCCGGCGAACTCTCGTCGACGGGTCGACGGCCAGACGAGCGATGATCCCGGGTGGCGTCTTCCGATCCTCCGCCACGGCAAGCCGCGTCGCAACACGCTTGCTCGTGGCATCCCTGAGCAGGTTTTCCTGGTGCACAACCGCTTCGTTATCCGTGTCCTCACCCCGCCACGTCTGCCATTTGAGCCCACCTGGCCGCGGGTGGGTCAAGGTTCTCTTAATGCGGCCAACACGAACAGGTAGTGGCCCACTCGGTGGTCAGACGCACTCAATTCGGCAGATCCGGGCACCGGCGCCTCCATCTCTTGCACTCGGGCAGACATCGCCCTCATGACCCGTCGGATCACGCGCGCGGATGGCCGGCGGCCTGCGCTACCTCAGCCCATTGCGGCCAGATCAGCAGGCTCGCCAGAGGCGCAGATCATGGTCGAAGCGGACGTTGTCCCGACTCGTGCGTCGGCGAACAGGCGCTCAGCTCAGCGGCGAATCGCCCGTTCGAGAGTGTCGCGGATGGCTTGCACCGAGGCGAGCGCCTGCGGATACGACTCCTCAGCCTCCGCCCACAGCTCACGCCACTCCGAGTCGTCCCCGACGATCCGATCCAAAGCTCGTACTGCGATGGCGGGGATATCGTCGGGTACCTCGATCCGGCCGCCCTCCAGCAGGAAGTCGGGTGCGTAGGGGGTCGTAATCGCCGTCCCGCCCGGCAGTTGAGATGCGACGATGGCCGCGGCGGCGATCGCCTCCACTGCCTCGTCGCTGTCGAGATACTCGTCGCCGTGCTCGGCGACCCTATTCAACGCATCGCGGATCAGCGCTTCTCGCTGCCCCGGGGCGGCCTCGTCCAGATCACCGCACCAATCCGCGGCGGTGTCATTGTCGAATGGCCCGACGTCCCAGGTACCCATGCTGACGCTCCCGCTCGCTGACCAGTCCGAACTCGCCGCGATCTTACCGCCGGCTGATCGAGAGCTTCACGCGTTCGCATCGGCGTCACCGGTACGCCGATCCGAACGGCAGAGACTGAGCTCAGCGGTGCAATAGTCACGCTAGCTGCGGAAACAGGTCGCGAGACAGCCACTCACCGGGTGCGGGCTCAGGAGCGCTCGCGGATCCGCTGCCGAACCTGGGGCTCCAGGGCGGCGCCGTCGACGTCGAGGACCGCATCGCGGAGCCGGGCGGGGAAGATCCGCTCGAGGTCCGGGCCGTAGGCGACACCGTCACCGGGCGTCTCCACCGTCGGCGGAACGGTCAGATGCACCGCGGCCGGCATCGACGATCCGGACTGGACCCGGGCGCCGACCGTCTCGCACAACGACCACACGTACGCCGTACGCACCTGCGCCGCGGCCGTCGCCGTCGGCGGATCCGCGCCGATGACCCGGACCGCGCAGGCCAGCCGGTCACCGGTGGCGGCGCCCTCGATCGCGTCCCGGGCCGCCACCGCGAGGCCGTCGCGCACCGTGTCCGGCAGGTCGTCCCCCCGGGGCTTCCGGACTTCGTAGACCACGACACCGGCCATGACGACCACGACCGCCGCGCCGGCCACCGACCATCGCCCTCGCAAGATCACGGCGACAGGGTAGGCGGACACGTCCAGCCTTCGCCGACCTCCCGATCGTTTCGATTGGCGCGTACGCCGTGAGCCCACCCGCCGAGCCCCCGAAACCCGGGATCAGCTCACCCGCCGAGACCCGCGATACCCGGACCGCCCGCCGAGCCCCCGAAACCCGAACCGCCCGCCGGGCCCGCACCACCCGCCGAGCCCGCGAAGCCCGCCGCGGACGGCACGCCCCGGCGCGCCACCCCGCTGCTCCCCGCGTCAACGGCCCGGCCGGTGCGGACGTCAGCGGGTCACGCGGACAAGGTCCCTCACCGCGTGAAGACGGCCCGCCAGCGGGCCGGCAACCGCGACCCCGGCGTGGCCAGCTCCTCGACCGAGACCTCGCGCAGGCCCGGCGCAGCGAAGGCGCCGATCTCCGCCCGGCTCAGCGGCCAGGGCGGCCCCGCGGCCGGGTCGTCGGTGGCCGCCGCGGCCAGGACCAGCAGCGTCCCGCCGTCGGCCACGAACCCGCCCACCGCACCGATCGCCCGCGCCCGGATCTGCGCGGGCAGTGCCTGCACGTTGTTGCTCTCCAGCACCAGCGCGAAAGCCCGCCGCCAGGAGGCCGGCGGGTCGAGCAGGTCGGCCACCCGGTAGTCGACCGACGACCCCGGATGCCGCTGCCGGGCCAGGTCGATCGCCGTCGCCGAGATGTCGAAAGCGGTCACCGCGTAGCCGAGCGCGGCCAGGTGTTCCGCGTCGCGCCCCGGACCGCAGCCGACCACCAGGGCGGCTCGGCCGTCACCGGGTGGCAGCGGGAACTCGCGCAGGCTCACGCTCGCCGCCGCGACGTCCCAGGGCACGACCGCCCGGCCGGCACGGGCGTCGCGGTAGAGCCGCTCGAACCAGCCCGTCGCATCGCCCGCGGCGAGCGACTGCGCCGCGTACCGCCGCGTGTCGGTCGGATCAGGAACGGTCACCGCGGGACGACCCGGCGCAGCTCGCGCAGCGCCTGGCGGCGGGTGTCGCCGGTCAGCGTGTCGATGTAGAGGCGGCCGTCGAGGTGATCGGTCTCGTGCTGCAGTGCCCGCGCGAGGAACCCGGTCCCGTGGATCACCAGCGGCTCCCCGTGCTGGTCGAAGCCGCGTGCGGTGACCGACATGGCCCGTTTCGTGGAGTATCCGAGGCCGGGCAGCGACAGGCACGCCTCGTCGTCCTCCTGCTCCCCGTCGAAGTCGCTGAGCACCGGGTTGATCAGGTGTCCGACCTGCCCGGCGACGTTGTAGGAGAACACCCGCAGCCCGACCCCGATCTGCGGCCCGGCGACCCCGGCCCGTCCCGGTTCCCGGACGGTGTCCTCGAGGTCCCGCACGATCTCGCGCAGGCTGGCGTCGAAGTCGGTGACCGGGTCGGCAGGGGTGCGCAGGACCGGGTCACCATAGAGCCGAATCGGCCGGATCGTCATGCCCGAGAGCCTATCCGCTCGTTACCCGCCGGCGTGCGGGACCGTTGCACCCTGCCCGGGTGCCGCACCTCGTCCTGCCGCCGCAGCAGCGGCGCAACTTCCGGGCGTACGCCGGTTACACCACCGCCCCGACAGGCCCGCACGACACCGGCACGCTGGTCGAGGTGCTGCTCCGGGCCGGCCTGCTGCTCGCGGTCACCGGCTACCATCGGCGCGTCGCCGCCGGCCGGGCCGCGGACAAAGCCGGGCCACGGACAAAGCCGGGCCACGGCCCGCCTGGCTAGGCCGCGCGACGCAGAGCCCGCGCCGCGGGAACGATGTGCAGCCCGTCGAACCGGATCGCGGTCAGCCCGGCCGCCAGCGGCCGGTCGATGATGGTGATGGTGGCGGTGTCCCGGTGGATCCGATCGGCCGGGTCGGCCACCGATCGCAGCAGCCGCTGCCAGTTCCGGCAGTGCCCGGCGAACGACGACCGCCGCACCTTCCGGTTGCGGGCCACCTGCCCGGCCCGCGCCTGCGCCGGGTCGACGTCGAGCAACAGCAGGTGGGTGCGCCGGCCGGCCCGGCGGGCCGCGGCGGTGATCAGCCTGGTAGCCCAGCGGCGGGTGCCGGATTCGTGCACCACGATGGCCCCGGGCTGTCGCAGCGCCCGGTACAGCCGCACGTAGTGGGCCGCGTGCACGACGGGTCGCCAGTACCGGTACGGCACCGCGCCGAGGTAGGGCCGCAACTCCTCGCGGGCCTGGCCGGAGTCGAGCAGCCGGACACCCGGGTGCGGGAGGAGCCGCTGGAGCAGGGTGGTTTTGCCGGCCCCGGGCACTCCGGCGACGATCAGCAGCGCCCCGGCCGGATAGTTGAGCGCGGGCATCAGACGTCCGCGCAGGTCGTGTCCGACGGCTGCCATGGCCGGTCCTCTCCTGCCGTGGCAGGAGACCGAAACCCCAGGCACGCCGAGACCCCGGCCCCTGTCCGCGGCGACTCACGTCACTGCAGGGCCGAAGGTCTGGTCCACCCCAGCGGGGCCCGGGCGCCGGGAGCCCGGGCGGGCTCCAGGATGTCGAACGACCGGCGAAGGACTACTCCCCTTCGCAGCGAAGTCTACCCTCACGCGGCAAGCAGAGCCTGACGGTCACCGACGAGCATGTGCTTGAGCTTGATCAGCGAGCGCCGGGTCTGGCTCTTCACGACGGTGATCGGCACGTCCAGCTCGGCGGCCACCTGCTCGACACTGTGGTCGGCGAAGTAGCGCAGCAGCACGATGGCGCGGTCCCGGGCGGGCAGCCGGCCGAGCGCGGCGAGCACGGTGATCCGCAGGTCCGGGTCGATCGAGTAGGCCGGCTCACTCAGCTCGCCGATGGCCGCCTCGGTCGAGGCGCGGCGCCGGCGATGATCGACGTACGTGCGAAAGAGGATCTTCTGCGCGTACGCCGAAAGGTTGTCGCTGTCCGCGGCCCGCTCCCAGCTCAGAAACAGCTTGGTCAGCGTGGCCTGGGTCAGGTCCTGCGCCAGGTGCCAGTCGCGGCAGAGCTGGAAGGCGCTGCCGTGCAGGCGCTGCCGGGTGTCCCGCGCGAAACGGGTGAACTCCACCGCGGCGGGCGGGTCGAGGGCATCGAGCATGGGTGTTGCCTTCTCTGCAGTCACTGTGGACCGTGTCCGGGGAAACGCGTGCGTCAACGTACGCGCTCCGGCCCCGATCGTGCGGGCGGACAGGGAGAGTGGCACGCAATAGGTAGAAGACGCTCCGCACCGCTATGCGGTGGCGGTGACCGTCCCGGCGAGGGCGGCACGCAGCGGTGCGGCTTTCGCGGCGGCCTCGGCGACCTCGGCTTCCGGATCGCTGTCCGCGGTGATCCCGCCACCGGCCCAGGCGTGCACCCGCCGGCCGTCGACCGCCACGGTGCGGATGCTCAGCCCCAGGTCGAGGTGGTCGTGCCCGATCCAGCCGAGGGCGCCCATGCTGACCCCGCGGCCGACCGGCTCCAGGGCGGCGATCCGGGCCAACGCGGCGATCTTGGGGGCGCCGGTGACACTGCCGCCGGGGCAGACCGCGCGGAGCAGGTCGGCGAGTCCGACGTCACCCGTCAGGGGCGCGGAGACGACCGATTCGGCCTGCCAGAGTCCGCACCATCGGCGGACCGCGAACAGTTCGTCGACGCGGACCGGACCGGTGCCGGGGAGCCGGGCGAGGTCGTTGCGTTCCAGGTCGACGATCATGATGTGCTCGGCGCGCTCCTTGGCCGAGGCGAGCAGTTCCCGGCGGCCGGCCGCGGTGGCCGGCCGGGTGCCCTTGATCGGCCGGGTGACGACGCGCCCGTCGCGCACCTCGACCAGGGTCTCCGGGGAGGCGGTGGCGATCGCCCAGCCGGCCCGGTCGTCGGCGAGGATCCCGCCGTAGCGGGCGCCGGGCAGGGCGGCGACGCGGCGCAGGGCCGCCTGCGGATTTCCGGTGTACGCCGCGGCCGCGTGCCCCACCACGTTGACCTGGTAGACGTCACCGCGGCCGATCGCGTCACGCACGTCCTGGACGGCCCGGGCGTGCTCGTCGGTGGTCCAGCTTTCGTGCCAGGAACCGAGTTCCCAGTCTCCGGTTGAACCGGGCGGGGCCACGCTGGCGTGTACCCAGACGACGGCGTACACGTCCGGTACCACGGGGATCGGACTGGGGCCGCCGGGAGTGGCGTTGATCATTACGGATCCGGCATCAGCCGACACGTAGAGCGACGCTCCGCAGATAGCGCCATGGCCGATAGTCCTGTCTTTGTCATCCGTTCGGCCGAGGTTTCGCACCGGCAGTCCGTTGTCGGCCAGGAACCCGGTCACAAGCTCGGCAGGGTCACCGGAATCACCCCGGTGCCACGAAAAGGAACGTAACGCATGGTGACGGGCGGTGCAGGTGGTCGGCGCCGCCGGCGGAGCACCGGGAGGAGGTGGCGAAGAGTGGTCGCGAGGGGTCTCAGCGTGGACCATCGAAACCGCGAAACCGTGGCTCGGCACCGTCACCGCAGTGCACCGTCATCGTTCGATCTGAGGTAACGTTCGAGCCCGACTTTGTGAACCTTCACACAGCCCCCTACCGGAGTAAACCCGATGTGCCAGCACCTGAATCAATGTCCGCCCGCCGACGCTATCGACCGGGAGGCGGCCCGTACCGTGGCGACCTTCTGCGAACAGGGCTGGAGCCTGCTCTGCAACGGCGTCATCGTCTTCGAGGACACCGGCGAGCTGCTGCCGGACGGCACGACGATCGAGCCGCACCGCGGTCCGGCCCGCCACGCCCTCGCGGCGTAAATCACTGAGGGTAACAATACGGCCGCCCGGTTTGGCGGAAGTTCCGGCCCTCCCCGAAGACGGCGCAGGCCGCGATCATGACGACCGCGACCTGCGCTAGAGACCCGGGATCAGCTCTCGAACGCCTCCGGCGAGGGGCATGAGCAGACCAGGTTCCGGTCCCCGTACGCCCCGTCGATGCGGCGTACCGGCGGCCAGTATTTCGCCGTCCGGTCGACGCCCTCCGGGAAACCGGCCACCGAACGCGGGTACGGGTGCGACCACTCGTCCGCGGTCACCGCGGAGGCGGTGTGCGGCGCGTTCGCCAGCGGATTGTCGTCCCGCGGCCAGGTCCCCGCGGCCACCTGGTCGATCTCCGCCTTGATCGCGATCAGCGCGGCGCAGAACCGGTCCAGTTCGGCCAGGTCCTCGCTCTCGGTCGGCTCCACCATCAGGGTGCCGGCAACCGGGAACGACATGGTCGGCGCGTGGAAGCCGTAGTCGATCAGCCGCTTCGCCACGTCGTCGACGCTGACCCCGGTGGCCTTGGTGATCGGCCGCAGGTCGAGGATGCACTCGTGGGCGACCAGACCGTTCTCCCCGGCGTACAGCACCGGGAAGTGCTCGCGCAGCCGGCTCGCCACGTAGTTGGCCGCCAGGACCGCGGTGGCGGTGGCCTGGGCCAGGCCGTCCGGGCCCATCATCCGCACGTACGCCCAGGAGATCGGCAGGATGCCGGCCGAGCCGTGCGCGGCGGCCGAGACCGCGTGGTGGTCGCCCTGCTCCAGGGGGTTCCCGGGCAGGAACTCGGCCAGATGCGCGCGGACCGCGACCGGGCCGACGCCGGGGCCACCACCGCCGTGCGGGATGCAGAACGTCTTGTGCAGGTTCAGGTGCGACACGTCGGCGCCGAACCTGCCCGGCTTGGCGAAGCCGACCAGCGCGTTCAGGTTGGCACCGTCGACGTACACCTGGCCGCCGGCCTCGTGCACCCGCTCGCAGAGCTCGGCGATGCCGGTCTCGTAGACGCCGTGGGTCGACGGGTAGGTCACCATGATCGCGGCCAGCGCGTCCCGGTGCTTCTCGATCTTGGCGGCCAGGTCGGTCAGGTCGACGTTGCCGTTCTCGTCGCAGGCCACCACGACCACCCGCATGCCGGCCATCACGGCGCTGGCCGCGTTGGTGCCGTGCGCCGACGACGGGATCAGGCAGACGTCGCGCCCCAGCGAGCCGCGCGAGCGGTGGTAGCCGCGGATCGCCAGCAGACCGGCCAGCTCACCCTGCGAGCCGGCGTTCGGCTGGACGCTGACCGCGTCGTACCCGGTGATCTCGGCGAGCCAGCGTTCCAGCTGGGCGACGAGGTCCTCGTAGCCCTCGGTCTGCGACGCCGGCGCGAACGGGTGGATGTTGGCGAACTCCGGCCAGGTGACCGCCTCCATCTCGGTGGTGGCGTTCAGCTTCATCGTGCAGGAGCCCAGCGGGATCATGCCGCGGTCCAGCGCGTAGTCCCGGTCGGACAGCTTGCGCAGGTAGCGCAGCATGCCGGTCTCCGAGTGGTGGGTGTTGAACACCGGGTGGTGCAGGTAGTCGCCGGTGCGGGCCAGGGCCTTCGCACCGCACTCGGCGGCCTCGGCCACCGGCACTCCGAACGCGGCCAGCACGGTGGCGACGTGCGCCGCCGTGGTCGTCTCGTCGGTCGCGACCGACACCCGGTCGGCGTCCACCAGGCGCAGGTCCACGCCCTGCTCGGCGGCGGCCGCGACGATCGCCGCGGCCCGGCCCGGCACCACCGCGGTGACCGTGTCGAAGAACGCCCGGTGGGCGACCTCGACGCCGGCCGCGCTCAGGCTGCCGGCCAGGGTCAGCGCGTGCCCGTGCGTCCGCTGGGCGATCGCGCGCAGCCCGGCCGGGCCGTGGTACACCGCGTACATGCTGGCCATCACCGCGAGCAGCACCTGCGCGGTGCAGATGTTGCTGGTCGCCTTCTCCCGGCGGATGTGCTGCTCCCGGGTCTGCAGCGCGAGCCGGTACGCCGGCGCCCCGTCGGCGTCCTTGGACACCCCGACCAGGCGGCCGGGCAGGCTGCGCTCCAGGCCGGCGCGCACCGCCAGATAGCCGGCGTGCGGGCCGCCGAAGCCCAGCGGCACCCCGAAACGCTGCGTGGTGCCGGCCGCGATGTCCGCCCCGATCTCACCGGGGGCACGCAGCAGGGTCAGCGCGAGCAGGTCGGCGGCGACGGTGACCAGGGCGCCCTTGGCGTGCGCCGCCTCGACCAGGGCGGCGTGGTCACGGACCGCGCCGGACGCACCCGGGTACTGCAGGTGCAGGCCGAAGAACTCGTCGGGCAGGTCGGCGCCGGCGTCCAGGTCGATGAGCCGCACCTCGATCCCGAGCGGTTCGGCCCGGGTGCGCAGCACGGCGAGCGTCTGCGGGAGGGTGTCGGCGTCCACGACGTACACCGGGCTCTTGCTGCGGCAGGAGCGGCGCGCGAGCGTCATCGCCTCCGCGACCGCCGTGGCCTCGTCGAGCATCGAGGCGTTCGCGGTGGTCAGCCCGGTCAGGTCGGTGACCATGGTCTGGAAGTTGAGCAGCGCCTCGAGGCGGCCCTGGCTGATCTCCGGCTGATACGGGGTGTACGCGGTGTACCACGCCGGGTTCTCCAGGACGTTCCGCTTGATCACCGCGGGCGTGTGGGTGCCGTAGTAGCCGAGGCCGATCATCGGGGTGGCCACGGTGTTGCGGGCCGCGATCGACCGCAGCTCGGCGATCGTCTCCTCCTCGGAGGCACCGGAGGGCAGGTCCAGGTCGCCACGGAACCGGATCGACTCGGGGATCGCGGCATCCATCAGCTCGTCGAGCGACGCGTACCCGACGGCTTTGAGCATCGCCGCCTGCTCGTCGGCCTGCGGGCCGATGTGGCGGTGCGTGAATGACGAGGTCATGGGCGACTCCAGCGCGGTGAGAAGGTCGAGGAACAACCTCCCCCTCTGTCATACCCCGTTTCGGGCACTTCAGAGTCGCTGGCCCGCGCGGTCCGTTTGCCTGAAAGTTTCCGGGGAGGATTTGCCTCTTCGGCGCCGATGATCGGTCTCTCCCACGCGGGTCCCCACCAACCTACCAGCGCACACGATCAAGATCGGAATGCCTAGGCTGTACGTGTGACCTACTCCCCTGCCGAGAACCGCTACGCGTCCATGACGTACCGCCGCGCCGGCCGCAGCGGCCTCAGACTCCCCGCCATCTCGCTGGGCCTGTGGCACAACTTCGGTGACGGCCGCCCCGCCGACCGCCAGCGCGACATCGTCCGCCGTGCCTTCGACCTCGGGGTCACCCACTTCGACCTGGCCAACAACTACGGTCCGCCGCCGGGCAGCGCGGAGACCAACTTCGGCCGCATCCTGGCCGCCGACTTCCGCCACCACCGCGACGAGATGATCATCTCGTCGAAGGCCGGCTACGCCATGTGGGACGGCCCGTACGGTGACTTCGGCTCGCGCAAGTACCTGATCAGCTCGCTCGACCAGTCGTTGCGGCGGCTCGGCGTCGACTACGTCGACGTCTTCTACCACCACCGGCCCGACCCGGAGACGCCGCTGGAGGAGACCATGTCCGCGCTGGACCGGATCGTCAGATCCGGCAAGGCGTTGTACGTCGGTCTCAGCAACTACAAGGCCGAGCAGACCGCCCGGGCCGCGGCGATCCTGCGCGATCTCGGCACGCCCCTGCTGATCCACCAGCCGTCGTACTCGATCCTGAACCGCTGGATCGAACACGACAACCTGCTCGACACCCTCGAGGAGGTGGGCGCCGGCTGCATCGCGTTCAGCCCGCTGCAGCAGGGCCTGCTCACCGACCGGTACCTCAACGGCATCCCGGACGACTCCCGGATCCGCACCAGCGTGTTCCTCGACGAGGACGCCCTGGACGCCAAGACTCTCGGCCGGCTGCACGCGCTCGACGACATCGCCCAGCGGCGCGGCCAGTCGCTCGCCCAGCTGGCCCTGGCCTGGGCGCTGCGCGACCCGCGGATGACCAGCCTGATCATCGGCGCGTCCAGCGTGCGGCAGCTGGAGGACAACATCGCCGCGCTGACCAACCCGGTGCTCTCCGAGGCCGAGCTGGGCGAGATCGACGCCACCGTCCTCGACCTGTAAACCCGTCGCCGGCCCGGGACTGATTGACTACGGTTCCGGATCATGACGGACCTTGTCGAGAAGCACACGATCCTCGGGGTCGTGGTCGGGTCCCGCGCCTACGGGCTGGACGGGCCGGGCAGCGACCACGACCGCCGGGGCGTCTACGCGGCGCCCACCCGGGACTTCTGGCGCCTCGACAAACCGCCCACCCATCTCGACGGGCCGGTCGAGGAGCAGTTCTCCTGGGAGGTCGAGCGGTTCTGCACGCTCGCCCTGCAGGCCAACCCCACCGTGCTGGAGGTCCTCTGGTCGCCGCTGGTCGAAACGGTCACCGCGGACGGCGAAGAGCTTCTTGCCGCGCGTACGGCGTTCCTCTCCCGCCGCGTCGCCGACACCTACGGCAACTATGCCCGCGATCAGCTGGACCGGGTCGCCGCCCGTCGGGCCCGGACCGGGGAGACCAACCACAAGCAGGCGATGCACATGATCCGGCTGCTGATCGCCGGCGCGCATGTGCTGCGCACCGGCGAGGTGCTGGTCGACGTGCGCCCGCTGCGGGACCGGCTGCTCGCCGTCAGGCACGGCGAGCTGTCCTGGGAGGCGGTCACCGGCTGGGCCGCCGACCTGCTGGCCGACCTGGACCGCGCCCGGTCCGAGACCCGGCTGCCGTCCGACCCGGACCGCGACCGGGTCGAGCACCTGTTGACCGGAATCCGCCAACGGAGGTTGTCATGACGATCGACGTGCCGTCCTGGGCCGCCTCGGCCGCCCGGGAACTCCCGTATCCCCTGGTCTTCTGCACGGTCAGCGGGGCCCACCTGTACGGTTTCGCCTCCGTCGACTCGGACCTCGACCTGCGCGCCGCCCACGTGCTGCCCGCCGCCGAGGTCGTCGGCCTGCACCACGGCCCGGAAACCCTGCAGCGCGGCGGCGTCCGCGACGGCGTCGAACTCGACGTGGTCTCCCACGACCTGCTGAAGTTCGCCAAGCTGCTGAACAGCCGCAACGGTTACGTGCTGGAGCAGCTGCTGTCCCCGCTGGTCGTGGTCACCAGCCCGCTGCACGAGGCGCTGACCGCGCTGGCACCCGGCCTGATCACCCGGCATCACAGCTACCACTACCTGGGCTTCTCACACAGCCAGGAGAAGCTGTACGCGAAAACCGGCGAACTGAAACCGGCGCTGTACACCCTACGGGTGCTGCTGACCGGCATCCATCTGATGAGGACCGGGCGCCTGGAGACGGATCTGGGCGTGCTGGGGGCCGAGATCGCCTACGTCCCGGACCTGATCGCCGCCAAGCGCGAGGCCGAACACGGCCCGTTCCCGCCCGGAGTGGCCACCCGCCTGGCCGCCGACATCCCCCGCCTGCGCGCCGACCTGGAAGCGGCGAAGGACGCCTCGGCGCTCCCGGACCGCCCCGCCGAAGCCACCGTCACCGCCCTCCACAACCTGATCGTGACGACCCGCCTGAGCTGACACCGCCCCTCCCGGACCGGCCTCGGGAGGACCACCCGCTCTCCCCCGCACACCACCGGCCGGCCTTTTCGCGGCGCGCCGCCGCACGCGCGGCTGTTCGGACGCGCCGCCGGTACGCACGCTCCCGGAGCGCATCGCCGGTGGGCGGTTTCGGCCGGACCGTCAGGGGCGGCGGCCGATCCAGACGTCGCGGGTGGCGCGGACGGTCAGGTCGGACCGGGCCGGCGCGCTCGCGGCGTAGTCGCGCAGCGCCGCGAGGTCGTCGCCGCTGAGCCGATCAGCAAGCCGGCTCGCCGTGCGCTCCAGCGTCACCTGCGCGTAGCGCCCGGCCTGCGGCGGCAACGGCGGTGTCAGGTCGATGTCGAAGCGGCGTTCCGCCTCGACCGCGAACCCCGCCGCCGTAAGCCGGGCACCCCAGTCCTCACCCATGTGCAGGCCGCCCTCCAACCGCATCCGCGCCAGCTCGGCATGGCACCGTTCCTCCAGTGCCACACCCGCCGGATCGCTCAGAAACCGCGGGAACCCGTCCAGCTCCGTGATCATGAATACGCCGCCCGGCCGCAGCACATCCTTGACCTGCTCCAAGGTCCGCTGCGGATCAGCCAGATGATGCATCGACGCGGAAGCCCACACCAGATCCGCCGCCCCGAGCGCCGGCCAGTCGCCGTCCAGATCCGCCCGAACCGTCCGAACCCTGTCCCGGAGCCCCGCCGCATCCACCCGCTGCCGCAGCAGGGCAAGCATCTCCTCATCGACATCCACCGCGGTCACCCGAGCCCCCACCAGATGCCGAGCCAGCGCAATGGTTCCCGTCCCGGTCCCCGCCCCGAGGTCGACGATTGCCGGCTCCCCCGGCACCAGCGAAGCAGCCCAGTCCATCAGCTCCCGGTAGTAGTCCCCCAACACCTCCGCATCAAGATCAAGCATCTGAGCAAGCCCGGACCCGTCACCGCCGTCCGCATGGCCGCCATGCCCATGCCCGCCATGCCCATGCCCGCCGGATCCGTCGCCGCCATGCCCATGCCCGCCATGCCGGAGCTGCGCGTCACCCCTGAGCTCACCGTTACCGTGCTGCCCGCCGTGACCGTGTTCGTTCGCCATGCCTCGACGCTACCCCCACCTTGCGTTATGGGCATATCATCTTGCGCATGACGCAAGACGGAGAGTTGGATGTTCTGGTCCGGCAGCGGATCCGAGGCCTCCGGATCGCCCGCGGCTGGACCCTCGACGAGCTGGCCTCCCGCGCCTACCTCACTCCGTCAACCTTGAGCCGCATCGAAACCGGCCACCGCCGCATCGCCCTCGACCAGCTGGCCCCCATCGCCCGGGCCCTCGGCACCACCCTCGACCAGCTGGTCGAGTCAGGCCGCGACGAGGACGTGGTGATCCGCCCCCACCACGACGACTCCCGCGGCATGACCACCTGGCTGCTGAACCGCGAAGGCGCCCCCACCGGCATGACCGTCGCCAAACTCCGGATCGACCGCCCCGTCCCCCAGGACTTGAGAGTCCACCCCGGCCGCGACTGGTTCGTCGTCCTCGCCGGCACCATCACGCTCCGCCTGGCCGACCGCACGATCACCGTCCGAGCCGGCGAAGCCGCCGAGTTCTCCACCATGGTCCCGCACGCCTTCGGCTCCGCCGGCGGCCCCGCCGAAGTCCTCTGCATCCTCGACCAGGAGGGCGAACGCTCCCACCTCCGCCCTCACCATCCCCACTCCTGACCCAGCCCACGCCGCGCCACCGCCGACGAGGCACAGACGCAGGCCGGCATCAGGCCACACGCAGGCTCAAAGCGGATCGGGCCGGCATGCGAGCGACCGAGCGCGGGCAGGCAAGCGGGCGGGCGCGGGCAGGCAAGCGGGCGCGCGCGGGCAGGCAAGCGGGCGCGCGCGGGCAGGCAAGCGGGCGCGCGCGGGCAGGCAAGCGGGCGGGCGCGGGCAGGCAAGCGGGCGCGGACTATTGCATTGGCGGCGCCCAGCCGGGCCGCGGGATGAGGCAGAACGGATGCCCCGCCGGGTCAGCGAACACGTGATCACCAGGCAACGCCACGGCGCCGAGCGCGACCACCGCCGCGCCTGCCAGCGCCACGTCCTCCACCATGACGTCCAGGTGAAGTTGCTGCGGCACCGCCGCATCCGGCCAGGTCGGCGCCCGATGGTCCGGCGCCCGCTGAAAGGCCAACCCGGACGTGGTCGTATCAGCCGACACCACCACGAAGTCACCGTCGTCGTAGGTGACCGGTTCCCCCAGCACCGCGCTCCAGAACTCGGCAAGCTCCCGCGGCTCGGGACAGTCCACAATCACATGGTGCAAGCGTCCAAGGGGCACCCTCCCAGTGTCAGTCCTCGGTAGGGTCCCGCCCATGGGACCCGACTACCTGGCACTCCTGCGTAACGAACTGACCACCTTCCAGTCGCGCCTGACCGGTGACCTGGACGCCCCGGTCGAGCACTGCGGCGACTGGACCCTCCGTGACCTGGCCGGCCACCTGGCTCAGGGCAACCTCTGGGCAGCCACCGCGGTCACCGAACGGCACGGCCGTTTCCAAGGCCCGCCCGCCCCGGACGACATCGCCCCGTGGGTCGAGGAATCCAGCCGCATCCTCCTCGCCACTCTGTCCGCCGACCCGGACACCGAAGCCTCGACATTCTGGCCACCGCGAACCGTCGCCTTCTGGCGCCGCCGCCGCTGGCTGGAAACCCTGATCCACCGCTGGGACGCCGAAAACGCCCTCCACCTCCCCAGCGAACTCGACCCCGCATGGTGCGCCGACGGCATTGCCGAAGTCGGCGACACCTTCCTCCCGCGGCAGATCGCACTCGGTCGCATTCCCGCTCCCACCGCGGCCGTCTGTTTCGCCGCCACCGATCTCGCCGAGTCATGGACCCTGGGCGAGGGCGACCCGATCACCACCCTCTCCGGTCCGGCCGCGGACATCCTGCTCGCGCTGTGGAACCGGCTCCCTTGGTCCAGCCTCACCGGCGACCACGAAGCCGCCCGCAAGGCACTCCCCGGCCCCGTGACTCCGTAACCCCCCGGCCACCTGACTCCGTAACCGGGACCCCGCCAGTCCGACCGCGTCAGTCCGACCCCGTGACACGGATACGCGGCCTCATCGTTCCGGCTCCGTGACTTCGTGCCTCCTCAGGTGCGTTCTCGCTGATTCCTCGGTCTGACCGTCCTCCGCGGGACCTGCCCACCAGCCTGGGCGGGTCGGCTACTGGACAGTGCAAGGGGCGCGTCGTTTCCCGCGACATCGACCGGCACCGGTTTCCATAGACGGGTGTTGTCATGGGGGATGTCGATGGATTACTACCTGTTGGCCGGGGACGTTCTGCTGGTCGAGGAGTTCACCTACGGACCGGACCACGTCACCGTTGCCCTGAGCGGCGCGATGTGGTCGGCGGGTAGCGACGGCTGGTCTGACGCGGGCAGCTTCGGCCGCCTGCTGCGCACCAATGAGCAGTTGCTCGCCACGGCCACGCCGATCACCCGCGATCGGGCGGAGCGGATTCATCTCGAACTCAGTGGTGGGGCCCTGCCGACCGAGGCGGCTCTGCGCGGAGTGTTCGGAGAAGTCGTACGCTTCGCGAACGCCGCGCCGTTGCGCTTGAGCATGGACGACACCCCCGACGGCTTTCAGGAGAAGCGGATCTATCGAGTGCTGTTCGCCAAAGAACCGCGAGCCGCACAACTGGCCGAACTGTCCGCCGCCTGGCGCGGCACCACCGGCGGGGGCATGCCCTCCGGCAACGGGCGGGCCGGTGACCACCTGTTCACCTGGAATCTGCGCCGGGTCGGCCAGGGCATAGCCTGGGGGCTCGACGTGACCGTGCTGCTGGGCGCCGAAACCGCCGACATCACCGGCACCGTCCTGCGGAAGTTGACCGCCGACGTACGCCGTCAGGGACTTGTCCCGCTGACAACGGAAAGATTCGCCTGAACCTGACCCGGCGCTCGGCGAATGATCAGGTCTGTGGGCCGAGCAGCCCGGGAACCTGAACCGCGGGCTTCTCCTTGAGCTCGATGAAGATGCCGTGCGTCGGGGTGTCCCCGACGTTGTGGCCTTGATGCTCCTGCGCCCCGACCCAGCGGACGGCGCCCGCGGGCAGCTCCACATCGACAGCCTGATCGCCGGAACTGACCCGGCGCCGGAAGCTGCTGAGGGTCACCATCACGCTGTCCGGATGCCGATGAGTATGGGTCTTGTCTCCTGGTGCATCCCGATATTCCAGGACGCGCACGCGCTCGTTCTCGAAGACCACCTTGTAGAGGTCGGGATCGGTCTGGATCGGATCGTGACTGCTCATCGGACTTGCCACCTCCGGTTGCCGTGCCTCGTGGGACGACGGTACCATGATGGGCATGCGGATGCCATATGAGTCGACCGGGCGCACCCGGCAGAAGTCCCGCACCCGGCAGGCGCTGGTCGAGGCCACCCGTGAGCTGCTGGCCGACGGGCTGACGCCGCGGGTGGAGGACGCCGCCGCACACAGCGGCATCTCCCGCACGACGGCATACCGCTACTTCGCCAACCAGCACTCGCTCCTGCTGGCGGCACAGCCCCAGATCCAGCCCGACACGCTGCTCGATGCCACCGCCCCGACCGAGCCTCGCGCCCGGATGACGGCGTTCATGGACGCGTTCACGGCCTACAACCTCCAGTGGGAGCCCCAGCTCCGCTCCGCCCTGCGGCTCTCCCTGGCCGCTCCACGGGACACCGCCGTGCCGACCCCTGACCGTCCAGAGCTCCGGTTCGCAGCTGCCCGCGCCCACACCGGCCGCCACGACGACACCGTTTGGCACGCACCGCCCCCAGCTGCGACACGGCAGGGGCACCCGGACAGCGACCCCACCTCGACGCAGCCGGACAGCAGTGCACCAGCCGGTACCGACAGCAGTGGATCAGCCGGCACGGAGCAGCCCCTCCTCCGCCGCGGCAGGGCAATCGGCTGGATCGAGGACGCACTTCGCCCCCTTGCCGACAGCCACCCCGCCATCGACCGGCGGTCCCTCGCCGTCGCCATCCGATCCGCCACCGGCATCGAGTCACTGATCTGGTTGATCGACATCGCCGCCCAGACCCGTGACCAGGCCGCCGCGACCGTTCAAGGCACCGCCCTGGCCCTCTTGGACGCCGCCATGAACCAAGCCCCACCTCAGCAAGCCAGCCGAGCAGACAACGGCCTCCACCGGCAGCCCACACCGGGGTAGAGACGCGGCGGCAGCCAGTGTCGGTCGGGCACGGCGGCAGCCAGTGCCGGTCGGGCACGGCGGCAGCCAGCGCCGCTCAGACACAACAGGAGTTGGCGTCGGTCAGGCACAGCTCAGCTCACGCCGCGAGGACCGTCCGCAGCGGCTGAGGAGCCCGAGACATCCGGCGGCGGCCCACGCCGCCGGATGACGCTCGGCGAAAGCCCGGACCGTATCGGCACGCCCGCGACCCACATCGCGGGAGACGTCACACGGACACGACGGAATCAATGGTGGCGAATCGAGGGCTGCTTTTGGAGGTCGTAAAGCTGAGAAAAGGGCAACGAACGAATGCGGGCGCTTGCTTTGTCATAGGTGTTCCGGTTTAGGCTTGGCCCATGTCCGCGAGCGCCGCACCCGTTGTCCACCTGGCTCGGCCGCACCGGCCGGTGGTGGTGGCCGGCACCCTGGCGGAATTGCGCGGGCCGACGTGCGGGTTCGTCGAGTTGCCGTTGCGCCTGTGGTGGCATCCGCAGCGGGCGTTCGATCTGTCGCAGCGCACGATGCTCTTGTGGATGTATGAAAATGTGCTGCGGGAATCGATCCGGGTCGACGAGTTGCGCGCGTTTCTGGATGGCGCGACCCTGGTCCGGGTCTGGTCCGAGCTGAACCTTCCGCGCGGCGTCCGCGCCGCCTGGGAGGCCCGGCATCCCAGGCTGCGGCTCCGCGCGGCCGCCTGAAGAGCGTAAAAGCCAGAACGGCCGACACAAGCGAACCCGGACCCGGCCGACACGAGCAAAGCCGGACCCGGCCGACACAAGCAAAGCCGCACCCGGCCGACACAAGCAAACCTGGACCCGGCCGACACAAGCAAACCTGGACCCGGCCGACACAAGCGAAGCCGCACCCGGCCGACCAGCGGACGACAGCGAACCAACCAGAAGCGAGCCGGACCCTCACCGATGAACGTCGACGACTTCTACCGTGACGTCGCCCGGATCGCCTTGGCGGTCGCCGACAAGCACGGGTTCGTTCTCGGCGGCGGCGTCGCCTGGCTGGTCAACGGACTGGTCGCGCGGCCGACCGAGGACATCGACCTGTTCACCGACACGGCGGGCGGGGTGACCGCGGCGGCCGGCGAGGTGACCTCGGCGCTGACCGGGGCGGGCTACCGGGTGGTCCGCGAGGAGGGCGACGAACTGTTTCCCGGCATGGACGCCGACATCCAGGAGTTCCTGGTCGCCGGCGAGCATCGGGCGCTGCGCCTGACCCTGTGCCGCCTGGACCGCCGCCGCACCCCGGTGGTGATGGACCTGGGTCCGGTCATGCACCTGGACGATCTCGTCGCCACCAAGGTCGCCGCGCTGGTGAACCGCCGCGAGGTCCGCGACTACATCGACGTCGCGGCCGCGCTCGAACGGTATCCGCTGGATCGGATCCTGGAGTTGGCGTACGCCGCCGATCCGGCCCTGGATCCGGAGGACATCGCCGACGCGGGCCGTTACCTGGACCGCCTGGATGATGCCCGCTTCACCCTGTACGGCCTGGATCCCGCCCAGATCAGCGATCTTCGTGACCGGCTGTCCGCGTGGCCCCGCGATTAGGCCGGATTGACGGGAACCGCCCCCGGCCCGCTAACGTCTCACTCCCATGAGGAAGTGGATTTTCGCCCTGCCCGCGTTGGCACTGGTCGCCGGTGGTTGCGGTTCGGCTCAGGCCACCCAGCCCGACAAGGTCACCGGCCTGCACGACAAGTGGGTGTCCTGCGAACAGGCGCGCAAGGATGAGGCCGGCGCACCGTCCGGCGCCCGGCTCAACGACGCGTTCAAGCCGGTCGCCGCGGTGGTCTGCCAGATCCGGCCGGTGCCGCGGGCCGATGGCAGCAGCGCGCCGGTGGAGCAGCGGGTGACCGACATCTCGGAGCTGGTCACGGCTCTGCGCCTGCCGGATGACACGGCGTCCCGGTCGCCGGTCTGCACCAAGATCTTCATCGCGCCGCCGTGGATCGCCCTGCTCGACGACCAGAACCGGTGGATCCACCCGTCGATCCCGGTCGACCAGTGTCACAAGCCGCGCACCGAGGTGCTGACCGCGGTCGGGAAGTCACGCCCGCGGTGACGAGGTGCGGGCGATCACCCCGACCGCGAGGACGCACAGCAGTCCGCCGCTGACCAGTGCGACCGGTCCGGAGAATGCTCCGGCGACCAGGCCGGCCCGCATGTTGCCGACGTCCGGGCCGGCCTGGCCGACGATCTGCTCGGCGGCGGCGGCCCGGCCGAGCAGTGCGGCCGGGGTGTGCTGTTGGATGACGGTGGCCCGGGACACGACGGAGACGGTGTCGGCGAGCCCGGCCAGGGCCAGGCAGCCCAGGCTCAGCCACGGGTCGGTGACCAGACCGAACGCCGCGAGCGCCAGCCCCCACAGGATGGCGCCGCCGAGCATGGTCAGGCCGGGGCGGCCGAGCCGGGTGTAGGTGCCGGACAGCAGCGACGCGATCACCCCGCCGACCGCGACCGAGGTGAGGAACAGTCCGAAGGTGCGTTCGCCGCCGCCGAAGCGTTCCGCGTTGATCAGCGGGAACAGGCTGATCGGCATGGCGAGCACGGTGGCCGCGAGGTCGGTGAGCAGGGCGCCGCGGACAGCCCGGTTGTGCGCCATGAACCGCAGTCCTTCGCCGACGGCGCGGAGCCCGGAGCGGCCGGGTTCGGCGCCGCCGGGCAGGGACGGCAGCCCGGCGATGCCGTACAGCGCGGCGAGGAAGGTCAGGGTGTCGACCAGGTAGCAGCCACCGACACCGAGCCAGCCGAGCATGAGGCCGCCGAGGGCCGGCCCGGCGAGCATCGCCGCCTGGAACGAGATGTGCTTGAGGGCGAGCCCGGCCGGGAGTTCCTCGGCCGTGAGCAGGTGGGGCAGGAAGGTCCGCTGGGCGGGGCCGCCGGCCGCGACGAAGCAGGCCTGCACGACGACCAGGGCGAGCAGCCCGGTGACCGGCAGCAGCCCGAGGAAGCCCTGCACGGTGAGCAGCGCGGAGCACAGGGTGAGTCCGGCGGTGGTGCCGAGGCTGAGCCGGCGCCGATCGGCCCGGTCGGCGAGCGCGCCGGCGAACAGCCCGAACACCACGATCGGCAGCGCCTGCGCGAGCGCGACCGCGCCGGTCCACACCGTGCTGTGGGTCTGCCGCCACACCTGGTACATCACGGCGACCAGGGTCATCTGCGTGCCCAGCCCGGACAGCAGCCCGCCCGCCCACAACCGGCGGAAGGCCGGCGAGCTCCGCAGCGGCCGGAGGTCGATCAGCGCCGCACTCAGCCCCACGCCGGATCCCCGGCGAGGCCGCAGGCCGGATCCCCGGCGAGGCCCCACGCCGGGTCCCCGGCGAGCCGCTCGGCGATCCGGTCGCGGAAGCTCTTGCGGCTTAGGGCCGCTTCGATGTCACGCACGACGCGGAGCATCCCGTACGGAATCTCGGCTTCGATCTCGGCGACGGCCTCCTCGGTGGCCCGCCATTCGGCGGCGAGCCGGTCGGCGACCGCTGCGGCCTTGGCGGTCAGTGCCACCTTCTTGGTGCGCCCGTCAGCCCCGGCCGTGGTCCGCACCCATCCGGCGGCGCGCATCGCGGACACCTTCTGGCTCATCGCCGAGTGGGTCCGCCCCACCGCCGCGGCCAGCTCGGTGATCGTCATCGGCCCGCCGGCATGCAGCTTGATCAGCTCTTTCACCCAGGTGCTCTTGAGCCCGCCGAGGTCGGCCGCGGCGTAGAGCCGGGCGATGTCGGCGTCCAGGGCCGCCTGCAGATCCCACAGGGGCCGCCAGACCGCCCGGTCGGTCGGATCGATGAAGTTCACCACGCCGGGATCCTAACAGCACTTATATAACCACTGTTACAAAGTCGGGATTTGACATCTACAACTCCGTAGAACACAGTGTCGATACCGAGTTAGGATTGGCTAACCTTTGGAGCTCCATGACCGCCATCTACCTCATCGGACTGCGTGAGGGCCTGGAGATCACGCTCGTGGTCTCGATTCTCGTGGCCTTCCTGGTCAAGAGCGACCGGCGTCCGCTGCTGCGCCCGGTCTGGGCCGGCGTCGCGCTGGCCGCGGTGATCTCCATCGGTTTCGCGGTCCTGCTGCAGGTCGGCATCGCCGAGCTCAGCTCCACCAACCAGGAGCTGTTCGAGGGGATCGCGTCGTTCGTCGCCGTGCTCTTCGTCACCTGGATGATCTTCTGGATGCGCCGGATGGCCCGCCACATCGGCGCGGACCTGCGCGACCGGATGGAGGGCGCGATCCAGGTCGGCCCGCTCGCGGTGGCCGGCGTCGCGTTCCTCGCGGTGATCCGGGAGGGTTTGGAGACGTCGATCCTGTTCTACGCGGCCGCGCAGGGCGCCACCGACGCCAAGCCGCTGATCGGCATCACGCTGGGCATGCTCACCGCGATCGTGCTCGGCTGGCTGCTCTACTTCGGCGCCGTCAAGGTCAACCTCGGGACGTTCTTCAAGTGGACCGGCGCGCTGCTGGTGCTGGTCGCCGCCGGCATCTTCAAGTACGGCTTCCACGGCCTGCAGGAGGCCAACGTCCTGGGCGGTCTGGACAAGACCGCGTTCGATCTGACCGACAGCTTCCCGCCCACCGCGTGGTACGCGGAGCTGCTCCGCGGCATGATCAACTTTACGCCCGCGCCCACCGTGATCGAGACGGTCGCCTGGCTGGCGTACGGGATCCCGGTCCTCATTCTCTTCCTCTGGCCGGCGCGCCCCCAGCGCCCGGCCGCCGCCTCCCCCACCACCCCCGCCACCACCGCCTCCTAGGAGAACGATGAACACCGCACGACTGCTGACCGCAGGCGCCGCAGCCGCGCTACTCCTGACGGGATGCGCCGACAAGGGCGCCGACAAAGCGGGTTCGGGCGCCGCCGGCACCGGCAAGATCACGGTGGCGGCCTCGGACACCGAGTGCAAGGTCGACCGCGGCACCGCCGGCGCCGGCACGGTCACCTTCGGCGTCACCAACAAGGGCTCCAAGATCAACGAGTTCTACGTGTACGCGGCCGGCGACCGGATCATGGGCGAGATCGAGAACATCGCGCCCGGCCTGTCCCGCGAGCTGATCGTCGAGCTCCCCGCCGGGTCGTACGAGACCGCCTGCAAGCCCGGCATGGTCGGCAAGGGCATCCGCAACGCCTTCCAGGTGTCCGGTTCGGCCGCCCCGCTGACCGAGGACGCCAAGCTGGCCCAGGCCACCGCCGACTACCAGCGCTACGTCAAGTCGCAGACCGGCGCCCTGATCGAACAGACCACCGCGTTCGTCGCCGCGGTCAAGGCCGGCGACGTGGCGAAGGCGAAGGCGCTGTACCCGGTCGCCCGCACCTACTGGGAGCGGATCGAGCCGGTCGCCGAGAGCTTCGGCGACCTCGACCCGAAGATCGACGCCCGCGACGGCGACGTGGAGGCCGGCCAGGAGTGGACCGGCTTCCACAAGATCGAGAAGGACCTCTGGGCGACCAAGGACATCACCAAGGACGGCCCGGTCGCCGATCAGCTGCTCAAGGACGTCCAGACCATCGTCACCAAGGCGGAATCGGTCACCTTCTCTCCGGTGGAGCTCGCCAACGGTGCCAAGGGCCTGCTCGACGAGGTCGCCACCGGCAAGATCACCGGCGAGGAGGACCGCTACTCGCACACCGACCTGTGGGACTTCGCCGCCAACATCGAGGGCTCGCAGGGCGCCATCCAGGCCCTCCGCCCGGCCCTGCAGGACCGCGACCCGGCCCTGGTCAAGACCCTCGACGACAATTTCGCCAAGGTCCAGGCCGCGCTCGACAAGCACCGCGCCGGCGACGGCTGGAAGCTGCACAACCAGCTCACCCAGGCCGACCTCAAGGAACTCAGCGACGACATCAACGCCCTCGCCGAACCGATCAGCAGGGTGGCGGCGCTGGTCGCCAAGAAGTAACCGCATCGGACCGGCCCGGACGCGAGGCGTCGTCGCACGTCCGGGCCCACAACACCCCTCGGCAAGACCGCAAGCAGGATCCCCCGGAAAGAGGTTCGTGGCATGGAACGGCGCAGAGTGCTCGGGTTGGCAGGCGCCGGCGCGGCCGGAGTGGCCGTCGCCGGAGCCGGTGCGGTGGCCCTGACCCACCGCGACTCCGCCGCGACTCCGGCATCCGGCGCCGGCTCCGCGGCGGACGCCGCCGGGGCGATTCCGTTCTACGGGGCACGGCAGGCCGGGATCGTCACCCCGGCCCAGGACCGGCTGCACTTCTGCGCCTTCGACGTGATCACCAACGACAAGGCCGCCCTGATCGACATGCTGCAGGACTGGACGGCCGCGGCCGCCCGGATGACCCAGGGCCGGGACGCCGGCACGTTCGGCGCGGTCGGCGGCTCGCTGGAGGCCCCGCCGGACGACACCGGCGAGGCGCTCGGCCTGCCCGCCGCCGGTCTCACCCTGACCATCGGTTTCGGCCCCACGCTGTTCCGCGACGCGCAGGGCCGGGACCGGTTCGGGATCGCCGCGAAACGCCCGGCCGCCCTGGCCGACCTGCCGAAATTCCCCCGCGACGCGCTCGAGGAGGCGATCTCCGGCGGCGACATCGGCGTGCAGGCCTGCGCCCACGACCCGCAGGTCGCCGTGCACGCGATCCGCAACCTGGCCCGGATCGGCATGGGCAAGGTCAGCGTCCGCTGGTCCCAGCTGGGCTTCGGCCGCACCTCCTCCACCTCCACCACCCAGGCCACCCCGCGCAACCTGTTCGGTTTCAAGGACGGCACCCGCAACCTCAAGGCGGAGGAGCCGGCCCAGCTCGACGAGCACCTCTGGGTCCAGCCCGGCGACGGCCCGGACTGGATGACCGGCGGCTCCTACCTGGTCACCCGCAAGATCCGGATGCTGGTCGAGACCTGGGACCGCTCGTCGCTGACCGAGCAGCAGACGATCATCGGCCGGGACAAGGGCGAGGGCGCCCCGCTCTCCGGCCGGCAGGAGCACGACGAGCCGGACTTCAAAGCCCAGGACGGCGAGGGCCAGCCGGTCATCCCGGTCGACTCGCACCTGCGCCTGGCCCACCCGGATCAGAACGCCGGCGCCCGCATCCTGCGCCGCGGCTACAACTTCGTCGACGGCTCCGACGGCCTGGGCCGGCTGAACGCCGGTCTGTTCTTCATGGCCTACCAGCGGGACCCGCGCAAACAGTTCGTCCCCATCCAGAACCAGCTGGCCAAACAGGATGCCCTCAACGAGTACATCCGTCACACCTCGAGCGCCCTGTTCGCCTGCCCGCCCGGCATGCCGGACGCCGGCGACTACTGGGGCCGCACCCTGTTCACCTGATCACCGCACCGGCTCAGCGGAGCGCGCTGTGCAGGAGTTCGACCAGGTCGAGGGTGGCCTCCCCGGTCCAGAGCACCGAGCTGAGCGCGACCAGGACCGGCAGCAGGACGGCGGCGCGCGGGGCTGCCACCGGCTGCGGTCGGAGCAGGTGCGCCACCCGGCGGGGAACCACACCGCCGGGGACGGCGGCGTGCAGCGCGGCCGCGGACGGGCTGCCGGCGCCGGCCAGCGCGGCCCGGCCGATCGCGTGCGCCAGGGTGCGCCGGTTGCCGAGGCGGGCGGCGGCGTGTTCGTCGGCGGCCCGTTCGATCAGGTAGTCGACGTGTCCGCCGACCCACCACAGGGCCGGGTGGGCGGCGACGGCCAGCTCGGTGACCCGGGCGAGGCGGTGGTGGTGTTCGGCGAGGTGCGCGTTCTCGTGGGCGAGCAGGGCCTCGAACTGCGGGTCGGTGAGCAGGCCGCGCATCCCGGTGGTGACCACCACGTGCCCGGGGTGGCCGGGCACGGCGAACGCGCGCGGCGCCGTGTCGGGCAGCATCACCAGGTCGCCCGTACCGCGGGCCGGGACCATGGCCAGCACCCGCCGCTGCTGCCGCCAGCGCCGGATCACCGCGATCAGGCCGCCGACGAGCAGTGCCACGCTGAGCCACGGCACCCACTCGACCCCGGCCGTGTCGGCCGCGACCACCGCGGCGGACCAGCCGAACCGCCGCCCGATCGCCGGCACCTGGGCGAGCGCGTGCGCGGCCAGCAGGAGGAGGTTGAGCATGCTGGTCACCGCGACGGTCACCGCCGACCAGGCGATCACCGCGGCCGCCCGCGCGGGCGCGATCCGGTCGTCCAGCAGCCGCACCACCAGCACGGCCAGCGGCGGCACCACCACCACGGACCACAGGAAATGGTCGAACATCGCCGGCTCCCCTCCGCGCGCCCCCGCGCATGCTCCCATTCCCCCGGCGGTACCGCCCAGCCGACCGCGCGGGCGGCACCCGTAGGGTGGTCGATCATGGAGGACGACGCGATGGACGGCTGCACGGTCACGGTGTGCCGGGACTGCTGCTGTGGCAGCGCCGGCAAACATCCCACGGTGGACCACGACGCCCAGCTCGACCGGCTCGCGGCGGCGCTCGGTCCGGCTCACCGCGTACGCCGCAGTCTCTGTCTTGATGTCTGTGCCCAATCGAACGTGCTGGTGGTGCAGCCCACGCCGGCGGCGCGGCGCGACGGCGCCCGGCCGGTCTGGTTCGGCCTGGTGCTCGACGACGTGGTGCTCGACGACATCTGCGGCTGGGTGCGGGCCGGCGGGCCGGGCCGCGCCGACCTCTCCCCGATGCTGGAACTGTCCGTGATCAACGCACCCCGCGCCGCACCCGGCCTGCCCGCCGGCCGATAGACCGAGCGGGTCGCGGTCGTGGACCCACAGCGGCGGTCGATACAGTGCGGGGCGTGAGCAGACGGCGCCCGGGCCAGTTGGAGTCCGAGATCATGGCGGTGCTGGCCGACGCCGATCACCCGCTCACCCCGGGCGAGGTCCGCGACGTGCTCGATCCGGCCGGCGACGTCTCGTACAGCACCGTCGTGACCACCTTGACCCGGCTGTTCGAGAAGGGGTCCGCGGTCCGGCAGCGGGACGGCCGTGCCTTCCGCTACGGCGCGCCGCACGGTCCGGCCGGCCTGGTCGCCGACCGGATGTCCCGGCTGCTGGCGATCGAGCCGGACCGCGCCTCGGTGCTGCGCCGTTTCGTCGGCAACCTGGACGCCGACGACGAGCGCCTGCTCCGCGACCTCCTCAACGAGTAGGCAGCTCGGGCGGCCGGGACTCCACGTTGACCTGGGAGAACCAGGCGTTGACCGCGACCCGCACCTCGGGGGTGCCGGGGAGCCGCCGGACCGGCGCCAGCCGCAGCTCGTGCTGGCTGAACGCGTGTGTCCCGGTCAGGTCGACCTCCATGCCCTCGGGCACGATCACGGTCATCTGACCGAACCAGCAGGTGCCGCTGATCTCGATGACGTCCTGTCCGGTCAGCACGGACCGCAGGTCGAGCTCGGTGGAGCCGAACAGGGTGGTGGTGCGCAGGATCCGGTCCCGCAGCCGCCACCGGCCGCGCCGCCGGGTCTGACTGAAGATGGTCACCACCTTGTCGACGGTGGCGGCGGATCCGACCACCGGCTGGGCGGGCAGCCCGTCGATGGTCCGGGCGAGCTCGGCGTCGGTTTCGGCAGCCCACACCGCGCCGACCCGGACGCTGAACTCCTCCAGGGTGAGGCGTCCGTCGCCGCACGCGTGCTGGAGGAGTTCGGCGGTTCGTTCACGGTCACCGTCGGAGATCGGCGCCGGCACAGGAAGTCCCACGGCGCAGACCCTACAACCGAACGGCTACCACGTCTGCAACCGCCGCCGGGCACAGTTCACCCGACAAGATCAAAGAATCTGAGGAGCAGATCCGGACATGCGCGTACGCATCGCCGCAACCGTCGCGGTCATCGCGGCTGTGGTCAGCATCGCAGGCAGCCTGGCGGGTCCCCTTCGCGCGATCTTCGGAGCGTACTGACAAAATTGCAGGATCATGACGCTGACCGATCGCCTTCCCGGCACCGCCGAACCCGACGCCGTCTTCGAAGCCTTTCAATCCTGGGTGACGGAGCAGGGCCTCACCCTGTATCCGCATCAGGAGGAGGCGCTGATCGAGATCGCGACCGGCTCCAACGTCATCCTGAACACGCCGACCGGCTCGGGTAAGAGCCTGGTCGCGGCCGGCGCGCACTTCGCCGCCCTGGCCGACGGGCGCACCACCTTCTACACCGCCCCGATCAAGGCGCTGGTCAGCGAGAAGTTCTTCGCCCTGTGCACGATCTTCGGCGCGCACAACGTCGGCATGCTGACCGGCGACGCGAGCGTGAACGCGGACGCCCCGATCATCTGCTGCACCGCCGAGGTGCTGGCCAACCTGGCGTTGCGCGAGGGTGCCCAGGCCGATGTGGGCCAGGTGGTGATGGACGAGTTCCACTTCTACGCCGAGCCGGACCGGGGCTGGGCGTGGCAGGTGCCGCTGATCGAGCTGCCGCAGGCCCAGTTCCTGCTGATGTCCGCGACGCTGGGCGACACCACCCGGTTCGTCGACGACCTGACCCGTCGGACGGGACGGGAGACCGCGACCGTCAGCAACGCCGAGCGTCCGGTGCCGCTGCTCTTCGAGTACGCGATGTCCCCGCTGCACGAGACGATCGAGGAGCTGCTCACCACGAAGCAGGCGCCGGTCTACATCGTGCACTTCACCCAGGCGGCCGCGCTGGAGCGGGCGCAGTCGCTGATGAGCATCAACATGTGCACCCGCGACGAGAAGGACGCGATCGCCAAGGCGATCGGCAATTTCCGCTTCGCGGCCGGTTTCGGGCGTACGCTGTCGCGGCTGATCCGGCACGGCATCGGCGTGCACCACGCCGGCATGCTGCCGAAGTACCGGCGTCTGGTGGAGACCCTGGCCCAGGCCGGTCTGCTGAAGGTGATCTGCGGGACGGACACGCTCGGCGTCGGGATCAACGTGCCGATCCGCACCGTGCTGTTCACCGGCCTGTCGAAGTACGACGGGGTGAAGACCCGGCTGCTCAAGGCCCGGGAGTTCCACCAGATCGCCGGGCGCGCCGGGCGGGCCGGCTACGACACCATCGGCACGGTGATCGTGCAGGCGCCGGAGCATGTGATCGACAACGAGCGCGCCCTGGCGAAGGCCGGTGACGACCCGAAGAAGCGGCGCAAGGTGGTCCGCAAGAAGCCGCCGGAGGGTCAGATCGGCTGGGGCCGGCCCACCTTCGACCGGCTGGTCGAGGCGGATCCGGAGCCGCTCACCTCGTCGTTCCAGGTGTCGCACGCGATGCTGCTCAACGTGGTGGCCCGCGGCGGCGACCCGTACCAGGCGATGCGGCACCTGCTCACCGACAACCACGAGGAGCCGGCCGCCCAGCGCCGGCACATCCGCCGGGCCATCGCGATCGCCCGCGCGCTGATCGCCGGCGGCGTCCTGGAACGTACCGACGAGGGCGTCTACAAGCTGGTCGACGACCTGCAGCTGGACTTCGCGCTGAACCAGGCGCTGTCCCCGTTCGCGCTGGCCTGCCTGGAGCTGCTGGACAGGGAGGCCCCGGAGTATCCGTTAGACGTGGTCTCGGTGATCGAGGCGACCCTGGAGGACCCGCGCCAGGTGGTCTCCGCGCAACGGCAGAAGGCGCGCGGCGAGGCGGTCAACGCGATGAAGGCCGAGGGCATCGAGTACGAGGAGCGGATGGCGCTGCTCGAGGACGTGACCTGGCCGCAGCCGTTGCTGGAGCTGCTGGAGGGCGCGTACGAGACGTACCGGCGCGGCCACCCGTGGGTCGGCGACTACGAGATCAAGCCGAAGTCCGTGGTCCGCGACATGTACGAGCGGGCCATGACGTTCACCGAGTACATCTCCTTCTACGGGCTGTCCCGCTCGGAGGGGCTGGTGCTGCGCTACCTGGCCGACGCGTACCGGGCGCTGCGCCAGACCGTACCGGAGGACGCCCGCACCGAGGAGTTGGGCGACCTGATCGAGTGGCTCGGCGAGCTGGTCCGCCAGGTCGACTCCAGCCTGCTCGACGAGTGGGAGCGGCTGCGCAACCCGGGCGCGGTGATCGAGGAGGTGCGGATCGACGACAAGCCGCCCGCGGTCACCCGCAACGTGCGCGCGTTCAAGGTGCTGGTCCGCAACGCCCTGTTCCGCCGGGTCGAGCTGGCCGCCCTGGGCCGCTACGCCGAGCTCGGCGAGCTGGACGGCGAGACCTCCGGCTGGACCACGGACCGGTGGCGGGACGCGATCGAGAGCTACTTCGACGAGTACGACGAGCTGGGCATCGGCTCGTCGGCGCGCGGCCCGCAGTTCCTGCAGATCGAGACGAGCCCGGCGATGTGGAGCGTCCGGCAGGTCTTCGAGGACCCGGCCGGCGACCGGGACTGGGGCATCGACGCCACGATCGACCTCGCCGAGTCCGACGAGATCGGCGGCGCGGCGATCCGGATCGTCGCGGTCGGCCCGCACTGACCGGTACGGGCATGTACCGCACCGCGGTGCATGCCCGCCTAGCGTCGGGGCATGACGCCTCGACCCTCCGCCGACCCGGCGATCGGCGACCGGATCCGGGACCGCCGCCTGCGGCGTGGCTGGAGCATCCGGTTCGCCGCGAGCCGTGCCGGTGTCTCACACGCCACCTGGAGCCGGATCGAGCGCGGCCGGCAGGCCGCCGACAACCGGTTCATGCTCGCCGATCTGGCCGCCGCCCTGGACTGTTCCCCCGCCGAGCTGGCCGGGACGGCGGTGCCGGCCGGGGATCGGGAGGCGGTCGCCGCGCACGCCGCCGTGCACGCCGTCCGCCAGGCCCTGGTCGACCTGGACCTGACCGCGACGCCTGCCTCACTTCCGGCACTCCCGTCGCTCCCGGAACTGACCCGGACGGCCGCGCTGCTGGACACGCTGCGGCAGGCCTGCGACTACGCCGGCGCCGGACGGCTGCTGCCCGGGCTGCTCCGCGGCCTGCACGCCGCGACCGGCTCCGAGCAGCGGCCGGCCGCCCTGCGGCTGCTCTGCGAGGTCACCTTCATCGCCTCGTCGGTGCTGCGCAATCTCGGCCATCCGGCCGAGGCATGGCTGGGCGCGGAACGCTGCCGGGACGCGGCCGAGGCGGCGCGGGATCCGATCCTGCGGGGGTACGCCGGTTATTCGCGAGCCGCCGCGGCCGGCGCGTGCGGCTCCTACGACCGCGCGTACACGCTCGCCGCGCAGGCGGTGGACGAGCTGCGCCCGCACGCGGCCCGGGCCGGCTGGCCGGAGATGACCGGCTCGCTGCAGCTGATCTGCGCGGACAGCAGCCGCGGCCGGAAACGCTCCGACGACAGCCGGGCCTGGCTCACCGAGGCCGCCGCGCTGGCCGCCCGCACCGGGGAGACCACCACGCTCGGCCTGTACTTCGGCCCGACCAACGTGAACGTGTGGCGGGTCGGCATCGAATCCGACGGCGACGAGCCGGGCCGGGCGGTGGCGATCGCCCGGGAGACCGATCCGGCGGTGCTGCCGGTCGGGTTCCGGCAGGTGTTCTTCTATGCCGACACGGCGCGCGCCCTGACCCGGCTGCGTCACCGGGACCGGGAGGCGATCCGGTTCCTGCTCACCGCGGAACGGGTGGCGCCGCAGCACGTGCACACGTCGTCGCTGGTCCAGGAGACCGCGCGGGCACTGCTGGACCGGTCGCGCCGGGCGGCCGGCGGCACCGAGCTGCGTGCCCTGTGCGAACGCCTGCGGATCGGCTGACCGTCACCCCGGATCGGCCCCGGTCACCTCGGTGATCGACTCCACGGTCAGCCGGATCCCGGCCTCGGCGGCGCGGATCACCAGCTCGTCGCCGAGCGCCCGGTCCCTCCCGTCCGGGCAGTGCCACCAGCCGGAGACCCGACCGTCACCGGGGAACATCACGTCACAGTTGGTCCAGCCACCGGCGAACGGGAACGACCACAGCACCTTGGTCAGCCGGTCCACGACCGCGGCGCTGAGCGCCTCGGCGCCGAGAACCACGAGAACCCGCCGTTTCTCCGGCAGATCCGCGTAGGTGTCGGCGACGTCCAGCGCCGACTGCCGATTCAGCACCGCGGCGGCGATCCGGTGCATCCCGTTGAGAATGTCGCGGTCCTGCTGGTCGACGACGATCGGTTCGGCGAAATCGCCGTGCGCGACGAGTTCGGACCGGAGCAGGTCGACGATCCGGGCGTCGTCGGGGTCGGCCAGCAGATCGGGGATGGCCTGCTCCCACGTGTCACCGCCGACCGCGGGACGGTAGAAGGAGAGGATCTCCGCGAGCGTCACCCGGCGCACCGTCACAGGAAAAAGGCTGTCACAGCGGCGCGGATCCTGCCTATTCACCAAAAGGAGAACAGAAAAGCCACCGATTGGTGGACCGGAATACGGGCCGATCCGGTGCGGGCGGCCGGGGTGCGCGGCGGCAATCGTGCCGGAATGGAACCGTCGACCATAGCGGAATGCGTCCGGCGCGGTGCGCGGTCCCACCCGGATCCGCCACGCTGTCGGGCGAGCGTCGTCAGGAATCGGCTCCGGGGCGCGGCCGTTGATCGTACGGTGACCGGGTGGGTGACGAGGCGGCCGAGTACTACGACCGGATGCTGGTGGACGCGGAGTGGGGCGAGGCGTTCTGCCTGACCATGGTCCGCGGCCTGGCCGAGGCCGACCTGATCACCGCGTTCGGCGGCGACCCGGCGGCCGTGCTGCCGCAGGCCGAGCTCGCCCAGATCCTGGACACGTTCCCGCACGGCGCGGAACCGGCCACCCTGGTCGTCACCAGCCTCGGCGGGTGGCGGTTCGGCATCGAGGTCAACGGCGGCCAGGGCAACCGGCCGGAGGTGCTGCGCCGGGCGGCCGAGGCCGGCGACGGCACGGCGCTCAGCGTCTTCCGGGACGTCCGCGGCCGCTCCGAGTTCACGCTGGTCCGCGACGGGCGCACGATGGTGGTGCTGGACCAGGTGCGGCCGCAGCGGCGGTCCGGGGAGGAGCCGGGGCTGCTCGACGAACACGTCGGCCGGCTGCCCTTCGGCCACCAGGACGACATCATTCCCGAGGCGGCCGGTCTGGCCCTGGCGGAGCGGCTCACCGGCGTACGGCTGCCTCCCGATCTTCTGGACCGGGATCTGCCCGGCGTGGTGTTGACTCCGGTGCCCGACGATCTCGTCCCGGAGGGCGGGCGCGGCCTGGCCGCGCTCGACCATCCGTTCCTGCGGCGGATGCTCGCCGAACCGACCGCGGCGAACGTGCCGGCGATGGCCGCGTTCCGGGCGCGACTGATCGCCGAGGACGCCGGGCTGATCGGCGAACCCGCGGTGCGGGAGACGCTGAAAGCTCTGGAAGCCGGACGTGAACCGGCGCCGGAACTCCGGGCCCGGCTGCGGGACCTGCACGAACGCGACGATCCGCAGGTGATGAACGCGGTGCGGGACATCGCCGCGGCGGCTTTCCCCGCCGATGGGGACCGGTTCGGGACCGCGTACGCGATCCGGGACAGCGATCGCAGCCTGCAGGCGACGGTGCTGCGGCGGTGCGCCCAGCGGGCACTGCGGGACGCGCCGCCCCGGCCGGTGATGCCGGCCCCGAGCCCGGCGGTGTCCTCGGCGTACGCGGCGGTGGCCAAACAGTTCGCCACCTGGGACCCGGATAAGCAGCGGCGGGTGACCCGGTGGCTGGCGCGGCGGGCGTTCGAGGTGGCCGGGCTGGACACCCTGGACTGGGCGCGGCCCGCGCTGGAGGCGCTCGATCGCGGGGCGCCGCTGCCGTTCCCGGACCGGCGGGCGGTGTTCCGGCTGATCTCCGCGGCGGCGCTGGTGACCGCGGCGACCGGCCTGCCGCTGGACCGGCTGGAAGACCGGCTCACCGAGGAGCAGCGGGCCGACCTGCGAGAACGCATCGACCGTGCACCGATGGCGGTGATCACGATCTTCAACACCGCCGACCCGGACCCGGCGCGGGCGCTGGCCGACACGTTCGCCACGGCGCTGGACACCTTCCACGGACGCACCGGCGAACTGCTGGTGGAGATGCACGCCCGGTTCGCCTGACCCGTCTCCACGCCGCTGTCCGTTTCGGACCCGAGGTGACGTACTACGATGCTTGCGGATCTTCGGTGAGGCTTCGTGGTTCGTGGGGAGACGTCGTGAGCGACCGGCGCAGCGCATTGGATCGGATCGACACCACGGTGGCGCACCCGGCCCGGCGCTACAACTACCTGCTCGGCGGCAAGGACAACTTCGCCGCCGACCGGGCCTCGGCCGAGGCGATCGAGAAAGCGATGCCGGCCATCCGGCTGGCCGCCCTGGAGAACCGGGCGTTCCTGCAGCGGGCCGTCAAGTTCCTGGCCGAGCGCGGCATCCGGCAGTTCCTCGACATCGGCACCGGCATCCCGACCGCGGACAACACGCACGAGGTCGCCCAGCGGATCGACCCGGCCGCCCGGATCGTCTACGTCGACAACGACCCGATCGTGCTCACCCACGCCCGGGCGCTGCTCACCAGCACCCCCGAGGGCGTCACCGCCTACATCGACGCCGACCTGCGCGACCCGCGCACCATCCTCGACGACCCGGAGGTGCGCGCCACCCTCGACTGGGACCGGCCGATCGCGGTCATGATGGTCGCGGTGCTGCACTTCATCCGCGACGACGAGGACCCGCAGGGCGTGGTCGACACCATCCTGGACGCGCTGCCGCCCGGCAGCTATGTGGTCGCCTCCCACTCCACGTGGGAGTATCTGCCGGCCGACGCGATCGCCGCGCTGGAGGCCGCCAACGCCGACGGCCGGTTCCGCGCCCGCACCGGCGAGCAGCTCGGCAAACTCTTCCAGCGGCTCGACCTGCTGGAGCCCGGCGTGCAGTCGGTGTCCGAGTGGTGGCCGCAGGAGGCGTCGCAGCCCCGGCCGTCGATCGAGGACGTCGCCTTCAACGCGATCGTGGGACAGGTCCGCGCCCGGGGGTGATCCCTGTTGGCGAGGCGTCAACGAGACGGTACCGTCCTCGGGAAAACAGTGCGGCGCCCCGAGGAGACGTGTGTGGAGCAGGCCGGCCGGGAGGAAACCCGGCTGCGGATCGCCCGTTACCTGGACAGCCCGGCACCGTCCGCGCCACCACTGACCGCATCGGCGTCAACCGGGACTGCATCGGCGTCAGGCGATGCACCATCCCCGCCGGCCGGTGCTCCGCCCACGTCGTCCGCGGCCGGGCCCACGTCGGCGGCTGACACATCGACGTCGTCCGCCACCGCAGCGACGTCAGCAGCCACCGGGGCCAGGCTGCCTGCCACCACAGCGACGTCAGCAGCCACCGGGTCCACGCTGCCTGCCACCACAGCGACGTCGACCGCCACCGGGTCCACGCTGCCTGCCACCACAGCGACGTCGACCGCCACCGGGTCCACGCTGCCTGCCACCACAGCGACGTCGACCGCCACCAGGTCCACGCTGCCTGCCACCGCGTCGACGGCTACCGCCTCATTCGATCGGCGCCTGCCGAACATCGCCGACTACTGGCCGGATGCCCCCGGCCGCCGGAAAGCCGGCTGGCAGGGTCTGCTCCCGGGTGCGGGTCGCCGGCAGGGCCCACTCCCGGGCGGGGGCGGCGACCACAGCGCCGGCAGCCGCCATCCTGACCGGCGGCCGGCTACCGGCCGCGGTAGCGACATTCCGGATTCGTCTCCCTCGTCCCGGCGCCGGCGCCGTCGGCCGGTCATCCTCGCCGGGGTCCTCGCGCTGCTGGTCATCATCGGATCGGTATTGCTCGCCCGCCCACTCACCAACTCGGACATCCATCAGCGCGCGGCGCCCGTCGTGCCGCCCCTGCCGAGTCAGGTGGTCATTCCGCTCGAACCCAGGCCCACCCCGTCGTCCGTCGCGCCGAGCCATGCGCCCAGCATCCCGGTGATCCCGGTCCGGACCACGGCCGCCGCCCGGTTCGAACTGGTCACCGGAGTCACCGACCTTTCGGTCCGCACCGCCCGGCTGGACGGCGACTTCAAGGTCAGCGGACCGGCGGACAGCGCCTTCGACGACGGCGTGCTGCGGCTCAGCGGCAACGGCGACGGCTCCGGCCCGGTCGAGGTCCAGTTGAGCGACCAGCGGGTGTGGCGCCTGCGGATCGGCGCCGGCACCAAATCGGTCACCCTGAACCTAGGCGCGGGCACGATCAGCCGCATCGACCTGAACGGCGGCGCCGAACGCATCGACATCACCCTCGGCCGCCTGGCCGCAACCCTGCCGATCCGGATGGCGGGCGGGGTGAGCACCTGGCAGATCCGCACCGCCGGCGAGATACCGGTCAAGGTGACAGTCGGGCAGGGCGCCGGCGACATCGCCTTCTACGGCAACCATCAGGGCGGCATCGGCGCCGGCGCCACCCTGCGCTCCGGTGACTTCACCGCCGGCCCCGCCCTCGACATCACCGCCACCGCCGGCCTGGGCACCCTCGACATCGCCCGAGCCTGACCGGCACCGGCCCGCGCCCTCCGCAGCCCTCCCTTTGCGTTCACCCAGGGATTCGAATGGGACGACTTTCGGCACCCTCCCGCCCCGGCGCCTCCCCTCGACCGCCGGGCCGGCACCAGTACCTCCCCTCGACCACCGGCCCGGCACCCCACCGCACCGCACCGCACCGCCTCAACCCCGCTCCGGCGCCTCCCCTCGACCGCCGGCCGGCACCCTCCCGCACCAGCACGCTTCTATCCCGCCCCGGTGGTCCGTCGCTCCTCAGCTCAGTGCTTTCTCCGCGGCGGCGAAGGTCTCCGCGTACTCCGCGAAGAGGGTTTCACCGACCGCCACGGGATCTTCGCCGGCCAGCACGCGAGCGGCGGCCCGGAAGTAGACCGTCCGGTAGGCGGCGACGGTGACCGCCGCGGCCAGCCGGAGCCGCAGTTCCCCCTCGCCCCCGCCCCTCCCGCTGCTCTCCCGGGCGAGCTCGACCAACAGATCCTCCAACTCCTGCTGGAACTCACGGACCCGTGCCTGCAGCGCCGGTGAACCGACCACCACCCGGTAGAACCCGGCGTGCCCCCGACCCGGGTAGGCGCTCAACGGGTGACCGGCGGCCAGCAGGTCGAACACGACACCCCGGAAGGCGGCGAGCACACTCGTCCCCTCCGGACGGTTGCGGACCGCCTCGGTGGTCAGCGCGAGCAGCTCGGGCAACCGGTCGAGGAACAGGTCCTCCTTGCGCGGGAAGTAGTTGAACACCGTCTTCTCCGAGACGCCGGCCGCGGCGGCCACCTCGGCGACGGTCACCAGGTCGAAGCCCCGCTGGACGAACATCTCCGTCGCCACGCCGGAGATCAGCTCGCGGGTCTGGCGCTTCTTGCGCTCCCGCAGTCCCATTTCGGTCACAGCAAAAGTTTACTTGCTAGAACCTTTTAGTGGCAGTACTTTTCTGGTGACAGTGAAAAGGGGAGGACGGGGGACGACGATGACCGACGTCGTAGTGGCCGGGGCGGGCCCGGTGGGCCTGCTGCTCGCCTGTGAGCTGCGACTGGCCGGGGTCACTGTGGTGGTGCTGGAGCGAAACACCGAGATCGACCTGACGGTCAAGGCCGGCTACATCACCGTGCCCGGCATCCAGGCCCTCGACCGGCGCGGCCTGTCGCCCGCGATCGAGCGGGCCCGCGACGAGACGCTGGCCCGCATGGGCTTCGCCGGCCGGGGCCCAGTCCAGCAGAAGATGCCCCGATTCATCGGCCACTTCGGTGGCATGATGCTCGACGGCCAGCTTCTCGACCCCGACGATCCGGACATCGCCGCCGGCGGCCGGTTCAGCGCGCTCGGCATGGTCAGCCAGCAGCAGCTGGAGGTCATCCTCGAGGAGCGCGCCCGGGCGCTCGGCGCCGAGGTGCGCCGTGGCGTCACCCTGACCGACTTCGAGCAACACGCCGACGGCGTCGTCGTCACCACCGACCAGGGCCTCATCGAGGCCGGTTGGCTCGCGGGGTGCGACGGCGGCCGCAGCACGGTCCGCAAACTGGCCGGTTTCGCATTCCCGGGCACCGATCCGGAGATCACCGCCTACCAGGCGATCGCCGACATGATCGGCACCGAGGGCCTGCGTCCGGGTTGGCACATCACCGACACCGGGGTCTACACGTTCGGCCCGTTCCCCGGCCGCATCCTGGTCGCCGAGTTCGACGGCGCCCCGGCCGACCGCACCAGCCCGGTCACCGTCGACGAACTGCAGGGAGCGATCCGCCGGGTCACCGGCGTGGACGTGACCGTCACGGGGATCAGCTCGGTCACCCGGTTCACCGACAACGCCCGCCAGGCCGGTACGTATCGGTCGGGCCGGGTGCTGCTCGCCGGAGACGCCGCCCACGTCCACTCACCATTCGGTGGTCAGGGCATCAACCTGGGGCTCGGCGACGCGATGAACCTGGGCTGGAAACTGGCCGCCACCATCCGGGGTTGGGCCCCCGACGGGCTGCTGGACACGTACACCGCGGAGCGCCACCCGATCGGCGCCCAGATCCTCGACTGGACCCGTGCCCAGATCGCGATCATGCGCCCCGACCAGCACTCCCGCGCCATTCGCGGTGTCCTTCAGGGTCTCACCTCCACCGTCGACGCCACCACCTGGCTGGCCAAACGCATCTCCGGCGTCTGGCAGGGCTACGACCTGCCCGGCGACCATCCGCTGACCGGCCGCAGCGCCCCCGACCTCACGTTCGACGACGGCACCCGACTCCCCGACCACCTCCACTCCGGTCGCGCCCTGCTGGTCGACCTCGCCGACGACCCCGACCTCCCCGCCCTGGCCACCGGCTACGCCGACCGCCTCACCGTCCACTCGGCCAAAGCCGCCACCTCCGACCTCACCGCCGCACTCATCCGCCCCGACGGCTACGTCGCCTGGGCCTCTTCCGGTTCCCCCACGACCGACCTCCGCCACCACCTGACCACCTGGCTAGGCAATCCCGCCTGACACCCACCGACCACCCTCGTCACCGCTCCCGGTCCTCCGCGGCCCGACCCACCGCCCTCGGGTCTACCGCCTCCATTTCCGCCGATCCGTCCCGCCGCCTCCGGGCCTGCTGCCTCCCGGCCCGCCGATCCGTCCCGCCGCCTCCCGGCCCGCCGATCCGTCCAGCCGCCTCCCGGCCCGCCGATCCGTCCAGCCGCCTCCCGGCCCGCCGATCCGTCCAGCCGCCTCCCGGCCCTGCCACTACCGGGTTCACCGCCCCGGTTTCATCGTTCGGGCTTGCCCGGCTGACCAACCAGGCGCCTGCGAATCCCCAGGCTTCCCACCATCGGGGGAGCCACACGCTTCTTGCCCAGCGCCTCTCCGCGGCGTGCTCCAGTCGGTACGCCGTTGCCTACCTGCCGGCAGTGCGGGTGGCCGGCCACGGCACAAGCGGCCGGCCGCGACCGGAACCGGCGAGCGGCCACCCCCGACCCGGAGCCGGCAAGCGGCCACCCGGAACCAGCAAGCGGCCAACCGCAACCCAGAGCCAGCAAGCGGCCGACCGCAACCCAGAGCCAGCAAGCGGCCGACCGCGACCTGAAGGCGTGCGCGGCCAGCTACGACGCGAAAGCGTTCGCGGCCAGCTACGACCCGGAACCGGCGAGCGGCTAATCGGGACCCGAAGCCGTGCGCGCCGGCCGGGAGACCGTAGTGGGCTCCGGAGAGATCTAGGGCATTGACCCAGACGGATGGCTTTCGTCTGACGTTAACCCGGCTATAACCGGTGGCCCCTAGATTCCATCGAAGGTCACGAAAGAGGGACTTATGCCGGCACTGCATGCGATCCGGGCCCGGGGTGTCACCAAGCGCTTCGGGGAGGTTGTCGCACTCGACGGCGTTGACCTGGATCTTGGGCGTGGACAGATTCACGGGCTGGTGGGGCCGAACGGGGCGGGGAAGACGACGCTGCTCGGGCTGCTGCTGGGGCTGGCTGTGCCGGACGGCGGGACGCTGGAGATTCTCGGGGTGCCGGTTCGGCGGGCGCTGGCGGGGCCGGATGGGGTGGCGGGGTTCGTGGATGGGCCCGGGCTCTATCCGTCGCTGACCGCGCGGCAGAATCTGGAGGCGCTGGCCGCGCTGCGGGGTCAGGTTTCCGGGGGCCGCACCGGTCGTGTCCGGGCCGGGGCGGTGGCACGGGAAGCGGACCTCGATGAGGTGCTCGGCCAGGTGGGACTGGCCGAGGTGGCCGATGATCGGGCGGGGACGTTCTCGCTCGGGATGCGGCAGCGGCTGGGACTGGCGGCGGCGCTGGTGACCAGGCCACGGCTGCTGGTGCTGGACGAGCCGTCCAACGGGCTCGACCCGGCCGGCAAACGGCAGGTGCACGGGGTGCTCCAACGGATGGCCGCGGACGGGACCGGGGTGATCCTGTCCAGCCATCGGATGGACGAAGTGGAGGCGTTCTGCTCCGAGGTCACCATTCTGAACCTGGGGCGGGTGGTGTTCTCGGGGCCGCTGGCCAAGCTGGCCGCCGAGCATCGCGAGCTGGAGTATCGCCTGGTCACCTCGGATCCGGCCGGGGCCCGGCGGGTGGCCGGGGACACGCCGGGGGTCGCGGTCACCGGGGACCTGGTGATCCGGGCGCTCCTTCCGGCACTGGACGACCTGGTGGTGCGGCTGGTGCGGGCCGGCATCGCGGTGCGCGAGCTGACCCCGGCCGTGTCGCCGCTGGAAGCCGCCTTCCTGTCACTCACCGAAGCAGCCGCGGCATGACCGCCGGCATCGCACCGGACCCGCAACGGACCGGCGAGCGACCGGTGCCGGTGCCGGTGCGGCGGGGGTATCGGTTCGAGCTGGTGAAGCTCGGGGCGCAGTGGCGCATCCGGCTACTGGTCCTGGCCTGCTGGATCGCGCCCGGGTTGTTCGTGGCGGGGGTCGGTCAGCAGACGACGTTGCCGGTGGACACGCTGTTCGGGCGGTGGATGCTCGCGACCGGGTGGGCGAGTCCGCTGGTCATGCTCGGGTTCGCCGGCACGTGGGGGCTGCCGCTGCTGGCGGCGCCGGCCGCGGGCGACGTGTTCGCGGTGGAGGACCGGCTGGGGACCTGGCGGCATCTGCTGGTCACGGTGCGGTCACCGCGGCGGATCTTCGTGGCCAAGACGCTGGCCGGCCTGACGGTGATCGTGCTGCTGGTGGCGGGGCTGGCCGTGTCCAGCACGGTGGGCGGGCTGCTCGCGGTGGGTGACCACCCGCTGATCGGACTCGATGGGCAGGTGCTGACGGCGGGGTCCGCCGGCGTACCGGCAATCCTGTCCTGGATTTCTGCCCTTGCCCCGACCCTGGCGCTGGCCGCGATCGGGCTGCTCGGTTCGGTGGCACTCGGCCGCAACCCGATGGGGCTGCTGCTGCCCGCGATGGTGGGGCTGGGCATGCAGGTGGCGCAGATGCTGCCGCTGCCGGTGGCGGTGCGCCTGGCGTTGCCCATTCACGCGTTCCTCAGCTGGCACGGCCTGTTCACCAGCCCGCGCGAGCTCGGTCCGCTTCTGATCAGCGTCGCGGTCAGTCTGCTGTGGGCGGCCGCGGCCACCGCTCTGGCCTACCGGATCTTCGTGCGCCGGGACTTCACCCCTGCGGCGTACGACGGCTCGGGCCGCCGCGCGCTGGTCGATGGCGCCCTGCCGCTGGCCGGTCTGGCGGTGGCGACGGTCGGGCTGTTGCTCGTCACGGTGCCCGGCTCGACCGGGACCGGGATCACCCAGGCGCGGGTGGAGTCCTCGGTGGCGACCACTTTCGCCCGTCTCTATCGGCTGCAGGCCGGGCAGTTGCACCGGCCGGACGTGACCGAGGCGCAGTTGCAGGCGGCCGCGGCGTGCACGAAGGGCGGCGGTCTGGTCGACGCGGAGGGGCCGGGCAACGACTGGCGCTGCGTCGTCTCCTGGCATCTGCCCGAGGTGACCGCTGTGGGTCAGGCCGTCTACCAGCTGGATGTCGCCACGGACGGGCGGTATGTCGCGGACGGCGACGGCCCGAAAGAGGTGAACGGCTATTTCGTCGTGCGCACCGACAACGGCGACGCACCGAATCCGCTCTGGCAGTTCGACGGCATCGTCGAGCTGCTTCCGAAGGGATAGCGACTATGCAGGTACAGCGCCGCAGGCAGGTGAGACAGAGGTCCGGCCGGTGGTTCGCGGTGACCGCCGGGACGACCGCGACGGTCGTGCTGGCCGGGGCCGGGGTGGCCTACGGGTCGACCCTCCCGTTCGGTCACGACCAGGTCGGACAGGTCACCGCGAAGGGGCAGGTGGTCTCCGCCGATCAGTACATCGACCCGATCGGCAAGCGCCTGGTCATCGACAAGGGCAAGATCATGTCCGCGGTGGTGAGCCCGGACGGCACGCACGTGGCCGCGTCGATCACCGACGGCGGGATGGCGCTGGCCGTCGTCGACCTCACGACGTGGCGGGTGCAGCAGCTGATCGGCAACAACGCGGCCGCCGACCTGAAGATCAGCGGTAACGACGTCGGGCAGGAGGGTCCCACCTACTCCCCCGACGGCAGACAGCTGTGGCTTGCCCAGGCGACCGGATACCGCAGATTCACCGTGCACGACGACGGCACGCTCGCCGACCCGGCGTTCGTCCCGATCCCCACCGACGCGACGAAGAAGGCCCTGGCCGGGCAGGCCGTGTTCAGCGCGGACGGCGCTACCGTGTACGCCGCGGTCAACGGGCAGAACCGGGTGGTCGCGATCGACGCGGCGACCGGTGCGATCACCCGGAGCTGGGCAACCGGCAACGCGCCGCGGGACCTGGCGCTGGTCGGGTCCAAGCTGTACGTCAGCAACGAGGGCGGGCGCACCGCGGTCACCGGCGACACCACGCTGAACTCTTACGACACGCAGGTGCCGGCCAATCCGGTGACCGGCGCGACGACGACCGGCACGGTCAGCGTGATCAACGTGGCGGATCCGGACGCGGCGGTCGGCAGCATCACCGTGGGGCTGCACCCGACCGCGGTGTACGCGCACGGCAGCACGCTGTTCGTCACCAACACCGCCACCAACGACGTCTCGGTGATCGACACCGCCCGGGACGCGGTGGTGCAGACGATCGCCACGCAGCCCTGGCCGGAGGCGTCGGTCGGGTACGAGCCGGATGCGGTGACCCTGACCGGCGACGGGCACCTGCTGGTCACCCTGGGACGGGCGAACGCCGTCGCGGTCTACCGGTTCCGCGGGGCACAGGAGCCGGTCAGCTACGTGGGGCTGCTGCCGACCGACTACTTCCCGGCCGAGATCGCGACGGTCGGCGGGCAGGTGCTGGTGGCCAACACCCGGGGCATCGACGCGCGGCGGCCCACCACCGCGGCCGGGCACGGCAGCCACGACACCACGTCCAGCCTGCAGCGGTTCGCGCTGCCCGCGGATCGGGTGATCAAGGCGTACACCGCCAAGGTCTTCCGGCAGAACGGCTGGACCCCGGGCTCGGTGGTCGAGGCCCCGAAACGGGGACGCGTGCGGGCGACGCCGGTGCCGGCGCGGCTCGGCGACCCGTCGACGATCAAACACGTGTTCCTGATCGTCAAGGAGAACCGGACGTACGACCAGATGTTCGGCGACGAGCCACGGGCGGACGGTGACCCTGCGGTGGCCGAGTTCGGCGAGACCGTGACGCCGAACCAGCACGCGCTCGAACGGCAGTTCGGGCTGTACGACAACACCTACGACATCGGCACCAACTCGGCCGAAGGGCACAACTGGCTGATGCAGGCCGACGACCCGGAGTACACCGAGTCCTCGGCCGGCGAGTACACGCGCAGCTACGACACCGAGGACGATGCACTGGGTCACCAGCGGACCGGGTTCATCTGGACCGGCGCGCAGGCGGCCGGCAGGACGGTGCGCGACTTCGGCGAATTCCACCAGTTCCTCACCAAGCCGGCCGATGCGACCTGGCAGAACCTGTACTGCGACGCGAAGACCATGAGCGCCGCGGGGGCGGACACGGCGTACCACCTCGTGTCGTCCTCGCCGATCCCGTCGCTGAACAGCGTGTCGGTGCCCGGCTTCCCGAAGTTCGACACCGCGGTGCCGGACATCTACCGGTACGAGATCTGGAAGCGGGACTTCGAGCACAACGGCCCGGCGAACCTGAACATGTTCTGGCTGTCCAGCGACCACACCGGTGGCCCGCCGAGCGCCGCCGCGCAGGTCGCCGACAACGATCTCGCGGTCGGGAAGATGGTCGACACCATCTCGCACTCGAAGTACTGGAAGGACTCGGCGATCTTCGTGGTCGAGGACGACTCGCAGGCCGGGCTGGACCACGTCGACGGGCATCGGGCGCCGATCCAGGTCATCAGCCCGTACGCGCGGCACGGTGTGGTGGACAGCCGGTACTACTCGCAGATCACGATGATCCGCACGATCGAGCAGATCCTCGGGGTCCACCCGATGAACCAGAAGGACAGCGCGGCCACGCCGATGGTCACCGCGTTCACCGGGCGGCCGGACTTCACGCCGTTCACCGCGCTGCCGAACCGCACCTCGCTGACCCTGGGCCTGTCGACGCCGCCGCCGTGCGGTGCGGACACCCCGGTGGCGGCAGCCCCCGCGGCGGCCGTCCCGGCGGCGGTCACCCCGCTGGTCGCGCAGTGGGAGGCGTGGAAGTCCCGGCAGCGGCTGACCGGTCCGGACGCGGTGCCTGACTTCGCCAACCCGGCGCAGATGAACCACTTCACCTGGTATCAGACGCACAACTGGACCAAGCCGTACCCGGGGGAGGCGACGATCGTCGCGCCCGATCGGGTGCCGGGGGCGTACCTGCCGTCGACAGATACCGACTAAGCGTGTATTACTTGATTACATGATTACGGGCACGGGTGCGTCATGATCGTCGAATACCTCCGCTACCGGGTCGATGCTGACCGGGCCGCCGGGTTCGAGCAGGCGTACCAGCGGGCGGCCGTGCAGCTGGCGGCCGCCCCGCAGTGCGTCGACTACGAGTTGAGCCGCTGCGTCGACGAGCCGGCGGCATACCTGCTGCGGATCACCTGGACATCGGCCGAAGATCATCTGAAGGGATTCCGGGGCGGCGAGCTCTTCCCCGGTTTTCTGGCCGAGATCCGGCCCTACGTCGACGACATCGAAGAAATGCGGCACTACGAGGTGACCGGGGTGCACGGCACCGGGGGCTCGGTGCCGACGATGTACGAGTGGGCCGGCGGCGCGGCGGCCTTCGAACGGCTCACCGCAGCCTTCTACACCCGGGTCCTCGCCGACGACACGATCGGCCCGCTGTTCGCCCACATGGACCCGTCCCACCCGAGATATGTGGCGATGTGGCTGTCCGAAGTGTTCGGCGGCCCCTCCGCGTACACCGACTCGCGCGGCGGATACGCCCACATGCTGGGCAAACACCTCGGGCGGGCGATCACCGAGCAGCAACGCCGCCGCTGGGTGGCGCTGCTCGTGGACGCCGCCGACGAGGTCGGGCTGCCCGACGACCCGGAGTTCCGGGCCGCGTTCATGGGCTACATCGAGTGGGGCACCCGACTGGCCCTGGCCAACTCGCAGCCCGGCGCCGCACCACCACGACAGGCGCCGGTGCCGCACTGGGGCTGGGGGGTGGCGCCGCCGTACCGGGTACCGTGACGGTGTGGATCTTCCGAACGACGCCGCGGCCATCATCTTCGACTGCGACGGCCTGCTCGTCGACAGCGAGACCTGCTGGACACGCGCCGAGACGACCCTGTTCGCCGAGCACGGCCACGGCTTCGGGCCGGAGCAGAAGAACCTGCTGATCGGCAAGACGCTGCCGGCCGCCGGCGAGGTGATGGCCGACCACTTCGGTCTGCCCGGCAGCGGCCCGGCCCTGGCGGCACGACTCTCCGCCCTGGTCGCGCAGGAATTGGCGACGGGCGCGGAGCCGCTACCGGGGGCCCGGAACCTGGTCGAGTCGCTGCTGGGCCGGGTCCCGATCGCGGTCGCCAGCAACAGCCCGCGCGCCTTCGTCGACGCCGCGCTGATCACTTCCGGCCTGGCCGACCTGTTCAAGTACGTGTATGCGGTCGGCGACGTCGAACACGGCAAACCGGCACCCGACCTCTACCTGGCGGCCTGCGCGGGCCTCGGCGCCGACCCGGCCCGCTGCGTGGCCTTCGAGGACTCGGCGACCGGCGTCGCCTCCGCCAGCGCCGCCGGCCTCTTCGTGATCGGCGTGCCATCGGTCCCGGGCACCACCCTCAAAGCCCACCGGTCGTACGCGTCGTTGACCGATCCTGGACTGCTGGCCTGGGCTGACCGCCTCGCATCGTGAGCCGGCAGCGGCCGCCCCGGTGACCGACCATGGCACGGAACCGCCGGACATCGTCGCACCGTCGCTGCGATCGGTGAACCCACCGCCGGAGCGGACGACGGGAAATCGCTTCCCGCCGCGTATGAACGGTCCTATCCTGCGCCGATGGCACGCTGCCAGCCGCCGTTGCTGACACCGAGGTGGGGCCGATGCCCCACGTGACGATCCATGCACTCGAACACGAGCTGGCCAGCCATGAACCGGCCCTCATCGCGAAACTGACCACCGCCGTCGTATCCGTTTACGGCGAACGGGTCCGCAGCTCAGTGGACGTCAAGCTGGTCGGCATCCCGGCCGGACGGTGGGCTCGCGGCGGAGCGGCGGTCGCGACGGCTGCACCCTCGGTCACGTTCGGCATGCGCGAGGAAGTGTTCGCCCGACCGGACGCGGCCACCGTCGCCGCACACCTGGTCGCCGCGCTCGCCGAGGCCATCACCGCCGTTTTCGGCGACGGTTGCCGGGGCGACGTTCTCGTCGAACCGGTCGGCCGGCCCACGTCCCGGTCCGGGCTCGGCGGCAGGGTGATCGACGTCGTCAGCGATTGACGACGACATGGTCGAGCTCCCTTCACCCGAGGACCCGGACGCCGCACCGGCTGCCGTCGTGGCGCTGCGGCACAGCCGGCACCCCCATGGCGGTGACCCGACAGCGGACGACGATCCGCAGCCCGACGTACCACCAGGATCCGATCCGGATCAGTCAGGTACGCATCGACGGGCCTCCCTGCGCCCGACACCCTGTGGAGGCGGGGCTAACACGCTGCCGCGTTTCAGGAGTGGGTGGCTCCGGACATCTGGGTGATCATCTGGACGGACCGCTCCACGGTGTCGTATCCCCGGGGAATCATCACCCGCTCGTAGGCGGCGACCGCGTCGGGTAGTGGCCTGCCGGACAGCAGCTCGGCGGCCAGGGTCGCGGCGTCCTGCAGGGCGGTGTTGGCGCCCACTCCCCCGGCCGGCGGCATGGTGTGCACGGCATCACCGAGCAGGGTCACCGGACCGGGCGCCCACGGGTCGGTGCGGACGCTCGCTCGGATGGTGATGGGGAAGAAGGAGGAGCCATCGGCGTACGAAAGAAGCTGCTGAATTTTCGGATGCCAGTCGTCGGGTTGACCGGTGCCGGCCGGGCCGACCAGCGCGATCATCAGGTAGCCGGGGCGGCCGTCCCGGTAGACCACCGGCGCGAAGCCGGCGCCCCAGCCCCCGCTCCCGGTCACCCAGCAGAACCCGCGGCGGAAATCGGCCGGGATCAGCGGGCCGGTGGTGGCGTCGATCGGCATCCGGCCGTATCGGCAGCGCAGCCCGAGATCGCGCGGCGCGGCGCCGGGGAGCAGCCGGGCGCGCACCGCCGAGCCGGCCCCGTCCGCACCCACCAGCAGATCGCCCTCGTCGGTGCCGCCCTCGGCGAACGTCACCCGGACCCGGCCGGCCTCGGTGACCCGGTAGTCGGCCACGGTGTGGCCGAAGTGGACGAGGTCGGTCACACCGGTGAGCAGGCCGCGGCGGAACGTCTCCCGATCGACGTTGGTGATCTCCGTGTCCGGGATGCCGGGGAACTCCTGGGCGAACACCCGCCGCAGGTCGGGGGTCAGGGTGGCGACCAGGTCGCCGGTGACACCGCTGGTGTCCCGAACCAGATCGAGGACGGCGGGCGGCAGACAGTCGCGCAGGGCGGCGTTGCCATCCGCGTCGATGTGCAGGCGGTAGCCCTGACCGCGGGTCTGCGGACCGGGGTCACGCTCGTGGACGGCGACCTCGAAGCCGCCGCGGTGCAGGGCCTGGGCGAGCGCGAGACCACCGAGACCGGCGCCGCTGATCAGGATTTTCGTCATGCCCGACACGGTATCAAGCGCCCGCATGTCTTTGTCAATCATGTGATTGATTGATCCGGTGTAGGGTCCGTCTGTGACATCACCACGTCCGCGCAGGTCACCCCCGCCTCAGGAACGCCGGCGAGACCCGGAACGCACCCGCCGGAAGATTCTGGAGGCGGCCGCCGTCGAGTTCGCCGACCACGGCTACGCCGGCGCCCGCACCCGGGCCATCGCCGCCCGCGCCGGCGTCAACCAGCAACTGGTGTCGTACTACTTCGGCGGCAAGGAAGGCCTCTACCGGGCCATGTCCGACCAGTGGCGGCAGCGCCGCGACGACCTCGCCCCGGACGGCACCCCGATGCCCGAACAGCTCCGCCGGTACGCCATGGAGATCGTGCACAACCCGGACGGTGTCCGGATGTTCGCCTGGAGCGGCCTGCAGTACACCGGCCCCGACGACGACCCGGACCGGGACTCCCGCACCCAGATGCTCGGCGGCAGCGTCACCCACCTGCGCCGGCTCCAGGAGGCGGGCCGGCTGCCGGCCGAGATCGACCCGGTCTGCCTGCAGATCATGCTGATGGCCGCCAGCATGGCCACCACGACGCTGCCGCACGTGATCGAGGGGTTGTGCGGGGCGGACCCGCGCTCCCCCGAGTTCGTCGAACACTACGCCGACCAGGTCGCCCTGGTGGCCCGCCTGCTCGGCCTCGACGAGGACTGATCAGGCGGGCCGGGCCTCACTTCAGGTGGCGGGGCAGGAAGTCGTGGTCGAGGCCGTACCACCGGATCCGCCGGTGGTCGCCCGGGTTGGCGTGCAGGGTCTTCTCCGGGCTGGCGAACGCGTCGAACAGCTCCAGGGCCTCGGCCCGGGTGACGTGTTCGTCGTCCCACGGCATCAGGAACTGGACCGGGACGGTGATCCGGCGCGCGGCTTGCCGGGCCGCGTCGTACACGAAGAAGCCGCTGCCGAAGACGGCGGCCCTGATCCGGGGATCTGCCGCGGTCAGCTGGAGGCCGATCGCGGTGCCCAGGGTGATGCCGCCGCCGTAACCGATCGGCGCGTCCGGGCCGATCTCCGGCAGCTGTTGCAGCGCGTCCAGGGTCTGCTGCCACTCGGGAACCGCCTGGGCGGCCAGGTGGATGCCGTAGCGGACGCTGGCCGACCGGAACAGCGACGGGTCGCCGGAGGCGAAGGCGGCGCGGGCCCGGTCGTCCTCGGGGCCGCGGGGGCGGTCGCCGTGGCCGGGGGCGTCGATCGCGGCGACCCGGAAACCGTGGGCGGTGACCAGGTCGCGGGCCCGGGCCGCCTGGGCGGGGGTCTTCTTGTGCAGGCCACCGCCGTGACCCATGAGGATCAGCGGGCCGGGACCGGCGTCGCCGGCCGGTGACCAGAGGACGCCGGGGATGTCACCGACGAGGAAGTCGCGTTCGAGGACGCCGTCGGCGGTGGTCTGGGCGGTGAAGTGGAGCGAGTGCATGACGGGTTGCCTTCCGATGGCGGTCGGGGCTCCCGGCAATCCTCAGCTCAATCGCCTGATCGTGACGGCGAGGGGAGCACCCACGTGGTTACTGCGGTCATGGGTCTCACCTCCTCGACGGGGTCACGATCGAGCCGGACACTATCAGATCCCGGCCGGGTGTCCATCGTGGATCACCCGGCCGGGAGGAAGAGCCCGGGATCAGGGCACGAACACCGCGCGTACGCAGTCGTCCTTCTTGTCCTTGAAGATCTGGTAGCCCTCGGGCGCCCGGTCCAGCGGCATCACATGGGTGGCCAGGTGTTCGGTGGTGAGCTCACCCGTGGCCATCCGGTCCAGCAGCATCGGGATGTAGCGCTGCCCGTGCATCTGGGCGCCGCGTACCGTCAATCCCTTGTTCATCAACGCACCCAGCGGAAACTTGTCGACGAAACCGGCGTAGACGCCGAGGACGAACACCGAGCCGCCCTTGCGGCAGGCGTGGATCGCCTCGCGGACCGCGATCGGCCGGTCGGTCTGCAGCCGCAGCTGCTGTTTGAGCTGGTCGTAGGCGAAGTGCGGGCCGGGCGCGTGCGCCTCCATGCCGACCGCCTCGATGCACACGTCCGGGCCGCGGCCGCCGCTGAGCTCGCGCAGTTCGCCGGCGATGTCGGTCTGCTCGTAGTTCAGGGTCTCCGCGCCGATGTGCTGCCGGACCTGCCGCAGCCGGTTCTCGAGCCGGTCGATGACGACCACCCGGTCGGCGCCGAGCAGCACGGCGGCGCGGGCCGCCATCTGCCCGACCGCCCCGGCGCCCCACACCGCGACCACGTCGCCCGGGGCGACCCCGGCCAGGTCGGCGCCCATCCAGCCGGTGGCGGCCGTGTCGGAGGCGAACAGCGCGCGCTCGTCGCTGACCGCTTCCGGGACGGTGAACGCGCCGACGTCGGCGAACGGCACCCGGATGTATTCGGCGTGGCTGCCGGCGTTGCCGCCCATCGCGTGCGAGTAGCCGAAGCAGCCGCTGGGCGCGTGCCCCCACAGGGTTTCGGTGATCGCCGGGTTGGTGTTGCCGTTGTCGCACAGCGAGTAGAGCTTCTGGTCGCAGTACCAGCAGTTGCCGCAGGCGATGAACGACGACACCACGACCCGGTCGCCGACCCGGTGGTTGCGCACGTCCGGGCCGATCTCGACGACCTCGCCGAGGAATTCGTGCCCGAGCACGTCGCCCTTCTGCATGAACGGGATGTACCCGCCGAGCAGGTGCAGGTCGGAGCCGCAGGTGACGGTCTTGGCGACCTTCACGATGATGTCGCCCGGGTTGCGCAGCTCCGGGTCGGGCACGGTGCCGACGGCGAGCTTGTTCACACCCTCCCACTGCAGCGCCTTCACAGCAGGCCTCCTTCGCGGCCGTTGCGGGTGGCCGCCTGCAGCGGCCGGTTCAGCAGCGTCGGCGTGGTGGTGGCCGGGCCGGACGGCAGCAGCACGTCACCGGCCTCGATCAGGGAGCGGGTTTCGCGCAGGGCGCGGCGGACGTCGCCGTCGGTGACCGGGGAGCCGTCCGGGATGCGGACCGCGATCTCGGTGCCGCGGCCGCCGGGTGCGGCCGCCAGCGAGATCTCGACCCGGTCGGCGATCTCGCGCAGCGAGCCGGGCAGCTGCGTGCTCTCCAACTCGGACAGGGGTTTGTAGACCGTGAGGACGTGCCGCCGGCGGGTGGGCGGCGCGGCACCGCGGCGGCGGACGGCGGTTGCGGCGACGACGACGCCGGCCGCGAGCGGTCCGACGATCAGAAGCGATTTGCGTGTACGACCCATGTCCCCCCGGATACCACGCCGCGGCGCCGATAAACGGTTCGTGGCGTACGCACAGGAACAGGTCAGGACCTTTCCAGCATCGGGGAGTACATCAATGGGGGTGAACCCGCACGAGCAGTCGCCGTACACGCCGATGCCGCCGCAGCAGTACTGGCCGCAGCCGGCCCCGCCGCCGCGGCGACGGCCGGTGGGTGCGCTGGTGGCCGGTGCGCTCGCGGCGCTGATGGTCACCGGTGGGGCCGGGTTCGCCGCGGGTTGGGGTCTGCGGAGCGAGCCGGTCGCGCAGCAGAGCACCCGAGGATCCCACCTGCCCCGAGATCCCGGCGACGGCGCCTCGTCCTCAGCCGGGGCCACCGACGCCCAGGTCGCCGCGGTCGCGGCCAAGGTCGACCCGGCCCTGGTCGACATCGACACCGTCCTCGGCGCGCAGAACGGCGCGGCCGCCGGCACCGGCATCGTGATCGGCGCGGACGGCATCGTGCTCACCAACAACCACGTGATCGCCGGCGCCACCGCCATCACGGTCACCGACATCGGCGACCACCGGGCTTACCGGGCCGCCGTCGTCGGCTACGACCGCGCCCGGGACATCGCCGTGCTCCACCTCGACGGAGCGTCCGGCCTGGCCACCGCCACGCTCGCTGAGTCGACCCCGGTCCGCCAGGGCGACCCGGTCGTCGCGATCGGCAACGCGGGTGGCGCCGGCGGCACCCCCGGCGCGGTCGGCGGCGTGGTCGCCGCACTGCACCGGTCGATCACCGCGCAGGACGCGTCGAGCGGCGCGTCCGAGCAGCTCACCGACCTGATCGAGGTGAACGCCGCGATCCGGCCCGGTGATTCCGGCGGCCCGCTGCTGACCACCGACGGCACGGTGATCGGGGTCGACACCGCCGCCTCGACCGGTTTCCGCTATCCGGCCTCGGGCGGTGCCGGCTACGCGATCCCGATCGACGCCGCGATGAGCATCGTCCGGCAGATCCAGGCCGGTCAGGCCTCCGACGGCAGTCACCTGGGCGCCACCGGCTATCTGGGGATCGGCGCGGCCGACGGTGCCGGCGGCGCCGCGGTGCGCAGCGTGGTGCGGGGTTCGCCGGCCGCCTCGGCGGGCCTCGCCCGCGGCGACACGATCACCGCCGTCGACGGCGCCCGGGTCGGCTCGGCGGCCGCGCTGATCGAGCGGCTGGACCGGCACCACCCCGGCGACCGGGTGAAGCTGTCCTGGACGGACACCGCCGGCCGGACCCGCTCCGGCACCGTGGCCCTGGCGAGCGGCCCGGTCGGGTGAGCCGCCCACCCCGGTCGGTGATCGGTCCTGCGGCCCCGGTCCGCTCGGCGCCCTGGCGTCCCGGCACTGCGGTGGCAGGGTGGACACGGTGGGTCAGCCCGGTCACCCGGGTCGGCTACGAAGCGCTGCACAACCGGATGGGAGTGTCGATGCCACAGACCGGAAGGCTCACCCTCGCCCAGCGCCCGGCCGGCGACAACGACCTGATGTCGGCCGGGGAGATCCGCACCCCCGCCGGCGACCCGGCGTGATGACCGTCGAGATCTCCTACCGCCCCGCGGACGCGCCGGTCCCCCGGCTGGCGGCGCTGTTCGCCACCGCCTGGTGGGCGGCCGGGCGCACCGACGACGAGGTGGCCCGGATCGTGGCCGGCTCGGACGTGGTCGTCGCCGCCGTGGACCGTGACTCCGGCCGCCTCGCCGGATTCGCCCGGGTGCTGACCGACGGTGTCGCCCTGGCGATGGTGCTGGACGTGATCGTCGCCCCGGAGCATCGCGGCACCGGCGTGGGCGCGCTCGTGATGGACGCGGTGCTGCGGCATCCCGCGGTGGCGGCGGCGCGCAGCGTCGAGCTGGTCTGCCAGCCGGAGTTGCTGCCGTTCTACCGCCGGTGGGGCTTCACCGACCGGGTCGGGCGGTCGCGGCTGATGCGCCGGACCGCCGATCCGGCCCTGACCGATGACGATCAGACGCCGCCGACCGCTGAGCGCCGGCCCGTGCCGTGAGTTACCTGACCGGGACGAGGCGGAAGATGCGCAGGGTGCGGTGGGCGGCCCGGTCGCGGTATCGGGCGTAGCCCGGCCACTGGTCCACGAACAACTGCCACAGGCGTTCCCGCTCGTCGCCGTCGGCCTCCAGCGCGTCGACCGGCACGTCGCGGCCGCCGATGGTGATGGTGGCGCGGGGCGTCGCGCGCAGGTTGTGGACCCATGCCGGGGCGTTCGGGCCGCCCCAGTTGGAGCCGACCACCACGTACCCCTCGCCGTCCGTGACGTACTGCAGCGGGCAGCTGCGGGGCTGACCACTGCGCCGGCCGGTGGTGGTGAGCAGCAGGCCGGGGGCCATGCCGAGGGCCACGATCCGGCCGCGGGTGATCCGGCTGACCCAGCGGTCGAGGGTCACGGTGCGTTTCGCGATCGGGGTGAACCCGGGGATCGAGCCGACCGTACGCCAGAATTTTCGCCAGACCATCCGAACCTCCGTCACCCCGGCACGTGTCGCATGATCATGTCAGGCGGGTGCCGGGGAGCGGCTACAGGTTGCCGGTTCCCGAGAGGAGTTTGACGATCTCCTCATTCGGCGGCCTGGACCGGGCCGGAGGTTTCGCCGCCGGTCATCACCATCCCGTAGTGGCGGTTGCCGCCCAGGTCGAGGTGGGCGATCGAGGTGAAGGTGTCGCCCTTGGCCGCGGCGACGTCCTGGGAGCCGACGTTGATCGGATGTATCAGGACGCGGTTTCGACGGGTGCGACGGCGTGCCCTACCGTGTCGGCATGTCACGAGGAGTCGTCCTGATCACGGGTGCCAGTGCCGGCCTCGGCGAGGAGATGGCCAGGCAGTTCGCGGCGCTCGGCTACGACCTGGCGCTGTGCGCGCGCCGGGTGGACCGGCTGGCGGCGCTGCGCGACGAGCTGCCCGGCCGCCGGGTGGTCGTCAAGCAGCTGGACGTCACCGACGACGCCGCGGTGTCCCGGGTGTTCGGCGAGTTCGCCGCCGAGTTCGGCCGGATCGACCGGGTGGTGGTCAACGCCGGGCTGGGCAAGGGCGCGCCGCTGGGCACCGGCCGGTTCGCCGCGAACCGGGCGACCGCGATGGTCAACTTCGTGGGGGCGCTCGCCCAGGCGGACGCCGCGCTGGAGATCTTCCGCCGGCAGCGGGGCGGCCATCTGGTGCTGATCTCGTCGATGTCGGCGCTGCGCGGGATGCGCAGATCGATGACGACGTACGCGGCGACCAAGGCCGGCGTGGCGGCGATCGCCGAGGGTGTCCGGTCGGAGCGGATTCCCGGCGTCGACGTGTCGGTGATCTATCCGGGGTACATCCGGTCGGAGATGAACGAGCACGTCCAGCAGAAGACCAGGTTCATGGTCGACACCCCGGTCGGGGTGCGGGCGATGGTCGCGGCGATCGAGAAACGCCGGTTGAAGGCGTTCGTCCCGGCCTGGCCGTGGGTGCCGATCGGCGCCGCGATGCGGCTTCTTCCGCTTTCCGTCGTACGAAGGATGGTGTGACGCCGTGGCCCGGCTTCTGCTGATCCGGCACGGTCAGGCGTCGTTCGGCGCCGACGACTACGACGCCCTCTCCGACCGGGGGCACGAGCAGGCCGCCGCGCTGGGCCGGGTGCTCGCCGCCCGCGGGGTGCGGCCCACGCTGCTGCTGCGCGGCACCATGCGCCGGCATCGGGAAACCCTGGACGGGCTGGGTTTGGACGCGCCGGTGGTGACCGACGCGAACTGGAACGAGTTCGACTTCCAGCACGTCGTCGAGGTGCATCGCCCGCACTTCCGGGACCGGGCCGCGATGATGGCCGAGCTGAACCGGTCGGAGCAGCCGGGCCGCGCCTTCCAGGCGATCTTCGACGAGGCCACCGCCCGCTGGTGTTCCGGTGCTTTCGACGCCGAGTACGCCGAGTCCTTCGCCGCGTTCCGCACCCGGGTCGCCGCCGCGCTCACCGCGGTCGCCGCCCTGCTGCGCGAGCACCGGGACGTCGTCGCGGTCAGCTCGGGCGGCCCGATCGCGATCGCCGCCGCCCTGCTCACCGCCGGCCCGGACGCGCCGGCCAACACCCTGGCGACGATCTGGGCGGCGCTGAACCGGGTGTCGGTGAACACCGGCGTCACCAAGATCATCGCCGGGCGGGCCGGGCTGTCGCTGTCCACCTTCAACGAGCACACCCACACCGAGACCGAGCCGCGGCTGCTGAGCTACCGCTGAGCGGGGCCGCGCATCGACACCGGTCTCCCCTATGGTCGGTGCGTGCTCTCGGTGCTGCTGTTCGTCCCGTTCCTGATCCTCACCGTGCTGGCCTTCGCGGCGATCATCCGCCGGCTGCTCGGTGTCCGGGTCGGCCTGGGTCGCACGCTGCTGGCCGCGGTGCTGGCCACCGGGGTGACCTCGCCGCTGCTGGCGGCCCTGGCGCCGCCCGACCCCCGGCACGTCACGACCGGTCAAGGCGTCCTGCTGATGCTGGCCGCGGCCAGCGTCGCGGTGCTGATCGCGATGGCCGCCCTGGTGATCGCCGAGGTGCTGCTGCCGACCGGCACCCTGCCCGGTCCGGTGGAGCTGTGGCGCGGCACCCGCCGGCGGATCGTGCGCACCCGGCGCTATGCGGCGATCGTCCGGATCGCGCTGCGCCACGGTCTGGGCCGGTTCCTGCGCGGCCGCCGGCAGACCGGGCCCACCTCGGCCGCCGCCCGCCGCCGGCTGGCCCGGTCGTTGCGCGCCGCGCTGGACGAGGGCGGGGTCACCTTCGTCAAGGTGGGCCAACTGCTGTCCACCCGGCGTGACCTGCTGCCCGCCGAGTTCGTCGAGGAGCTGACCGCGCTGCAGGACCGGGCCGCTCCGGTGCCGTGGGAGCGGATCGAGGCGGTCCTCAGCGCGGAGCTGGGACGTTCGGCCGGCGAGGTGTTCGCGACCATCGACCGGGAGCCGCTCGCGGCCGCCTCGGTCGCGCAGGTGCACGCGGCCACCCTGCCGGACGGCACCCCGGTCGTGGTGAAGGTGCAGCGTCCCGGCATCGCCACGATCGTCGACCGGGATCTGGACATCCTGCGGCGGCTCGCGGCCACGCTGGAGGCCCGCACGAGCTGGGGCCGCTCGCTCGGGGTGCGCGGGCTGGCGCTGGGCTTCGCCGAGGCGCTGCGCGAGGAGCTGGACTTCACCGTCGAACGCGACAATCTGCAGACGATGGCCGCGGCGCTGGCCACCGCGCCGGAGCGCGGCGTGCGGGTGCCCACCCCGTACGCCGCAATAAGCTCGGAAAAGGTCCTGGTGATGCGCCGGCTGCCGGGTACGCCGCTCGGGTCGGCCGCACCCGTGCTCGACCGGCTGGGCGCCGACCGGCGCGAGACGGTCGCCGCGGCGCTGCTCGACAGCCTGCTCGACCAGGTGCTGGTGCACGGCGTCTTCCACGCCGACCTGCACCCCGGCAACCTGCTCGTCGACCACGACGGCGCCCTCGGCATGCTGGATCTCGGCTCGGTCGGCCGGCTCGACGCGATCACCCGCGCCGCGGTCGGCCGGCTGCTCGGCGCGGTCGGCCGCGGTGACGCGGTGGCGGCCAGCGACGCGCTGCTCGACCTGGCCGACCACACCGAGGAGGTCGACGAGCGGGATCTGCAGCGGGCGCTGGGCGTGCTGCTGGTCCGCTACGCGGCGCCGGGCAGCAGTGCCGGGGTGGCCGCGGTGTCCGCCCTGGTGCGCACGCTGACCGCGTACGGCCTGGGCATCCCGGCGGCGGTGGCCGCGGTCTTCCGCGCGTTCGCCACCCTGGAGGGCACGCTGGGCCTGCTCCGGCCCGGTTTCGACCTGATCGCGCAGGCGCGCGCCTCGGCCGGGCGCCGGCTGGCGGCGACCTTCGCCCCGGCAAACCTGTCCCGCACCGTCGAGGAGGAGCTGATCGCGCTGCTGCCGATGCTGCGCGGCGTCCCGCGCCGCCTCGACCGGATCGGCGACGCGATCGAGAACGGCCGGCTGCGGCTCAACATCCGCCTGTTCTCCGACGACCGGGACCGCCAGGTGGTCACCGGCCTGGTCCACCAGACGTTGCTCACGGTCATCGGCGCCGCGGCCGGGGTGATGGCCACCCTGCTGCTCGGCACCACCGGCGGGCCGCGGGTCACCACCGGCATCGGCCTGTTCCCGGTGCTCGGGTACCTGTTGCTGATCGTCGCGGTGGTCCTCGTCCTGCGCGTGCTGGTCGTCGTCCTGCGCCGCGACTGATCCCTTCCACAAGGAGAAGAACCTTGCTTCTGTACGACATGATCGGCGCCGACTATCCGACCACCCGGAGCACCGACCCGCGGATCGCCGCGCGGATCCGGACGGCTCTCGGTGATGCCCGGACCGTGCTCAACGTGGGCGCCGGCACCGGCTCCTACGAACCGCCCGACCTCGCGGTCACCGCGGTGGAACCGGCCGCGGTGATGCGCTCCCTGCGGCCGCCGGGCTCGGCCCCGTGCGTGGCCGCCACCGCCGACCGGCTGCCCTTCGCCGACCGGTCGTTCGACGCCGCGATGGCGGTCAGCACCGTGCACCACTGGCCCGACCCGGTGGCCGGCCTGCGGGAACTCCAGCGGGTGGCGCGCCGCGTGGTCGTCCTGACGTACGACGCCGCCTGCTCGCAACACTTCTGGCTGAACCGTGACTACCTGCCGGAATTCGACGGTCTGCTGACCGCCTGGCCGTCCCTGGCCGAGCTGACCGGCGCCCTCGGCGCCCGCGCCGAGCCGGTCCCGATCCCGTGGGACTGCACCGACGGCCTGTTCGAGGCCTACTGGCGGCGTCCCGAGGCCTATCTCGACGACCGGGTCCGCCGCGCGGTCTCGGTCTGGACCCGGGTGGGCCCGCGGGCGGAGCGGCGCGCCGTCACCGCGCTGCGCGCCGACCTGGCCTCCGGTGGGTGGGCGGCCCGCAACCGCGACCTGCTCGCCCTCGACTCCGCCGACCTCGGCCTCCGCCTTCTGGTGGCCTGACCCGCGCCTGCGGTGGTCAGCGGCGCTGAGCCGTGTTGATGGCGGCCTGGAGGCGGAGCCAGGTCGGGTCGGTCTCCGCGGCCGCGGTCACGTCACCGAGGTCGCCGGGCACCCATACCCGCTCGCCGTCGTGGCGGATCAGGTGTTCCGCCAGGTCGGCGCCCTCGGGCAGCTCGACGGTCGCCGCGCGGAACCGGGCGGCGACCGCCCTCGCCGGCCGGCTGTCTCCGGTCCGGCGGCCCCGGTGCTGTGTCACGGTGACCTGCCCGGCGCGGTCCGCGACCACCAGGCGGCCGGTCGAGGTGATCGCCAGCGCGCTGATCGGCGCGGAGCTGTGCTCCTCTTCGGCGACCTGCTCGGTGTCGAGATCGATGCCGAGGATGCCGCCCCGCGCCGTGCCGACCAGCAGGGTGCCGGTCCCGGGGGCGAAGGCGATGTTGTGCGCGGACCAGCGCTGCTGCTCGGCCAGCCACTCGGGCGGATACGGATAACCCGGATACGGCTCGCCGAGGGTGGTGCTGAGGACCCTGCGCATGGCCGGGAACGTGAAGACGTCGAGAGACTGAACGTAGGCGTTGCCCCGGACCGCCAGAAACCGCCCGTCGTCGGAGAACACCGGCGTCTCGTAGCCGTCGACATCGAGGATGATCGCATCACGCAACAGCGTCAGGCCCGCGGGCGGGTCCGCGCCGGGCCGGGCGAACAGAATGTGGGTCGCGCCCTGGTCGCTCACCATGGTGGCCAGCAGTCCGCCGCCGGGATGCTCGACGACGGCGGTGTCCCACCTCGGCCCCGGCCGCAGCTCGCCGGTGGCCAGGTCGATGGCGTCCGACCGTTCCCCGGCCGACTCCGGATCGAACAGTGCGGACGGCGACGCCCACAGCGTGCGCCCGTCCGGGCTGAAGGCGACGAAGCGGTAGGCGTGGCCGGGCCGGGACGCGGGCAGCGGAGCGGTGCCCTCCGGCGTCCAGAGGTGCGGGCCGGCCGGGCCGGTCACGACCAGCCGCGCCGCGGACGGATGCCAGGCCGGCTCGGGGACGAGTGCCTGTCGTTTCCAGGCTTCGGCCGGATAGGGTTCACCGCCGGCGTCGACGACGCCGAGCTGCCGGAGCCCGCCCGATCCGTGCTCCCACACGTGCACCGCCGGGCGGCTCCCGTTCACGCCGGCGATCAGGGGCAGCCGGCGGTGACAGAGCAGTCGCTCCATGTACGAGCCGTCCGGCGATGTCCATGTGCCGCCGCTGTCCCCGTTCACGCTTCGCGATGCTACGCGCCCCCGGCGAACGCTCAGTCGCCCAGAAAGTCATCGATGATCGGCGTGATCTCGCCGGCGAATTCGTCGAAGAAGCCGTGCCGGCCACCCTCGTGCAGGTGCAGCACGGCGCCCGGGATGCGGGCGGCCAGCAGCGGCGCGTTCGCCGACGGCACCATCCGGTCGTCGGTGCCGTGCAGGATCAGGGTGGGCGCCCGGACGCGGGGCAGCGCGTCCCAGGCGTCGTGCCGGTTGCTGGCCCGCAGGTGGGCGCGGCTCTCCTCGGCGCTCATCGTGGGGTCGCCGAACAGATGGCTGTGCCCGTCCCAGCCGTCGGTGTAGAACAGCTCGCGCAGGGTGCCGGCGCGGGCCTCCAGCAGCCGGCGCCGGACCTCAGGGGTGCGCTCGTGCGCCTGCGGCCCGCCGGGCGAGGTGCAGGCCAGCACCAGCCGGCGCACCAGGCCCGGATACCCGGCCGCGAGGTGCTGCGCGACCCGCCCGCCCATCGACGTGCCGTAGACGTCGGCCGGGCCGGGCAACGACCGCAGCACGGACGCCGCATCGTCGGCGAACGACCGGGTGGTCCAGTCGCCGACCGGGCCGCGGCTGTCGCCGGTGCCCCGCCAGTCGAAGGTGACCACCCGGTGGCGGTCCTCGAAGCCCTCGCGCAGCCCGGTCCACCAGAGGTGCGAGTTGGCCTGCCCGGCCAGCAGGAGCAGCACCGGGCCGTCATCGCGGCCACTGACCTGCACCGAAAGCACGCCGCCGATCCTACGCCGGCGCCCCGGTGGCGGCGGGTCCGCAGGCGGGCGCTGCGGTGCGGTGCTCCGTCAGAACGGTGCGGGGCCCTGACCGGTCAACGACATCAGCAGCTGCGTGGCGAGCAGCTTGCGCATGCCGGTGACGGCGACCGTCCCCACCCGGTCGTAGGGCAGTTCCAGCTGCAACCCGTCGCCCGCGTTGCGCAGTTCGGTCGTGATCTGGTCGGGTCGGAACGTGCCGCCCCAGCCGGTGATTCCGCCGCGCTGGTTGGTGCTGAGGGAGACCATGCCGGAGATGCACGCGCCGTCGACCAGGGTCAGCTTCGCGGGGCCTGAATAGTTCGTGGTCATGGTGTTGTCCTTCAGTTCTTCGGTCGGGCGCACGCGCATGGTCGGGTGCCGGCGCGGCGGCGAGGCGGGTAGCGGTCGGTAACCGATGAAAGTCGGACCGGCGGCTGGAGTCAAGTGGCGACGAAGCCGTGGTACCCATGGCGGTGACGCGCGGGCGCCCGGAATGCCGGACGACGGCCCGCCGCATGGGTCGGGCCGTCGTCGGCAGGCGTGGATCAGAGCGGGCGGATGTTCTGCGCCTGCGGGCCCTTCTGACCCTGGGTGATCTCGAACTCCACCTTCTGGTTCTCGTCGAGGCTGCGGTAGCCGCCGGCCGAGATGGCGGAATAGTGGGCGAAGACGTCGGCGCCGCCGTCGTCCGGGCTGATGAAGCCGAAGCCCTTGTCGGCGTTGAACCACTTCACGGTGCCGGTGGTCATGTCTGCTCCTTAGCAGGTGGTGACAGGTCGCGCGGTGCAGCCCGGACGCCGAAAAACGAAAAGCGCCTGGATGGGTTTCCGATAACCCATCAGGCGCTGACCAACGTCTACGGAAATCAAAACTGCAACTTCACCAACATAGCAGGTCATTTGTCGGCAATTCCTGCGGGCTCCGCTGTGGAACAGATCACTCGGCGCCGCGGCACCAGGGCTATGCCGGCACCGGGTCGCTGCCGCGGGCGCCGCCGGGCCGGCAGCGCAGCAGGCGCCGGGCGGCGAGCAGGGCGCCGCGCAGTGCACCGCGACGCTCGATGGCCTGCGCGGCATACTCGGAGCAGCTCGGGGTGAACCGGCAGACCGCCGGCCGGTGGGCGCTGATCTCCCGCTGGTAGAAGCGGATCCCGCCGAGCAGGCCACCCCCGCCGGTGGTGGTGGCCGTCAGCAGCCGGGGCAGCAGCGGCAGGGTCAGCATCAGGCAGTTGCCGTCGAGGCCTTCGGCGATGCAGCAGCCGGTCTCCAGCAGGCAGGCATCGCGCAGGCAGGAGCCCTGCGGGTTGCGGTAACGCCGGTCGTAGTACGGGTCGTAGTAGTCGTAGCGGCGGCGTCTGATCCATGGCATGCCCGCCGGATACCCGGTTCGCGCGGGCTGAATCGCGGCCCGGGAACGGTCCACAGTGGGGTGTGAGGTTCGGGGGGCCGCTCTTCGCGTTCCACCAGCCGACCGCGACACCATCCCCCGGGCCGCCGCGTCGCCATCGGCGCGGCCCGCCCTTCGCCCACCCGATCACTCTATCGGGCGGGATTTGCGGTATGCCGGGAGACCACCAGCCACTCGTCCGCCGGGAACAGGCGCCGGGCGATCGCCCACGCCACCCGCCCGTAGTACGGCCGCGCCTGCACCTCGCCGATCACCTGCGGATCACGCACCGGATGGTCGGCCCCCTTCCAACGGATCACGCACCCGCCCGCGGCCAGGACGTTGCGGACCCAGTTGGTGGTGGCACCCCAGGGCAGGTTGATCACGAACACGTCGGGTGCCACGGTGAGCGCGATCGGCACGGTCAGCGCGCGCCCGCTGACCCGCCCGCGGTGGTGCACCACCGCCCAGAGCGGGATCAGCCGGCGGCCGGCGAGGACCCGGACGGCGGGCGCGGTGGCCCGGGCGAAACGCCAGGAGGTGCTGCTGGGAGCCACGGTTGTCATACCCCGATCGTGCCGCCGCGGACGGGCCCGGCGCTTCCCGGCGTTCCGTCAGTGCGGATGACGGAAAACCGCCAGACGCGCCGGCATCGGGTCGCCGCCTCGGTCCCGGTCATCACCCACTGCCGTACGCCGTACGCCGTCCAACGGCCGCGGCACTTGGCGGCGGCCGGTCAGCGCGGATGGCGGGAGACCGCCAGGCGCACCGCGTCGGCCCGGCCGCGCGCCCCGATCTTGCGATAGATGCTGCCCAGGTGGCGTTCCACAGTGTGCACCGCGATTCCGAGCTGCCCGGCGATCGCGCTGTTGGACTCGCCGGCCGCCAGCAGGGCCAGCACCTCCCCCTCGCGCGCGGTCAGCCCCGGCGAGGCCCGGAAGGCGCCGGCCCGCCCGCCGACCACGAAATCGGTGACCAGCCGCAGATCCGCCCCCGGATCCTCCATGAACAGCGTCGGCGTCGACCCGGGCAGCTCGACCAGCCGCGCGTCCGGCAGGTCGGCCGCGAGCCGGCGGAACACCTCGACCGGGATCTGCTGCTCGCCCTGCCGGTGCAGCACCAGCGCCGGCGCCCGGACCCGGGCCACCTCGTCGCTGACGTCGATCTCGCCGGCCGCCTCGAACCACGCCTTGGCCACCGGCGCGGTCGTCGCCCCGCGGAACGCCTCCGCCGTCCACCGGTTCGACGGCGCCGCATCCCAGCCCAGCCAGGCAGCCGCCGCCGCGTCGGCGAACAGGTCCCAGTCCTGCTCGATCAACGACAGCAGCGCCCGGGTCTGGGCCGGCAGCATCGCCTCGCGCAGCCGCGGCGACCCGCCGAACAGCACCAGGCGCTCGACCCGGCCGGGTTCGCGGGCCGCGAACGCCAGCGCGGTGGTCACCGAGTGGTAGTAGCCGAGCAGCGACGCCCGGGCGATCCCGGCGTGGTCGAGGACCGCCCGCAGGTCCCGCAGGTGCGCGTCGACCCCCAGGTCGGTGAGGTCGATCCGGCGGTCCGAGCTGCCGGTCCCCCGCCCGTCGTAGAGCACCAGGGTCACCCGCTCGGCCAGCCCCCGATAGGCGGCCCGCATCACCGGAATCCGCCACTGCGCCACGATGTTGCTCAGCGACGGCATCCAGACCAGCGCCGGCCCCCGCCCGAACACCTGGTATCCGACGGTCACACCGTCCTCGGCACGGGCGAAGCGCAAGCTCTCCACAGCGCTCATTATCCCGGCTCCGCGCCCACCGGCCGCCCCGGCACTGTGTCGCGGGTCACATCATGATCGCCAACCTTTTTTGCGCTGAGGCGTCCTCCCAGGCGACAGTGCACCGACCGACAGTGCTGGAGCTTGAGATGCGCAGATCCACCCGGGCCCTCGTGGTCACCGCCGGAGCCGTGGCCGTCGCCGCGATCGGCGGAGTGTCCGCAGCAGCCGCCTTCGCCGGCGACAGGAAACCCGCCCCGGCGACCTCCCCTACCGTGATCGCCTCCCCGGCCACGTCCGCGTCCGCCACCGCGAGCCCGGCCACCACCCCGAGCGCGACCGTGATCGCCACCCCGAGCGCCTCGCCGGCCACGACGGCCTCGTCGCGCCCGGCCCCCACCGCCTCGGCCGGGAGGCCGACGGCCGCGCCCACGCCGTCGGCCTCCCGGCCGGCCACGACACCCAGGCCGACCGCGTCCGCCTCCCGCCCGGCGACGACGCCCGCGCCCACCGCCTCGCCCGCGTCCTGAGGCGTCGCGTGCCGGCCGCCCCCGCGGCCGGCACGCGACCGGCCGCCCCGTCACCCCGAGAGGCCTCTTTTGATCTTCGTGTTGCCGATGCCGACGTCGTTGCTGCGCTGGTGGCGATCCGGTCCCCCGGGCGCCGTGCGGACGGCGGCGACCACGGCGACCGAGATCGGCGAGTTGTACCGGGAGCGCCGCCTGCCCCTGGTCCGGCTGGCCGTGCTCATGGTCGACGACCTGCCCACCGCCGAGGACATCGTCCAGGACGTCTTCACCCGGCTGCACCGCCGGCACGGCGGGGGCCTGGACGCCCTCACCGACCCCCATGCCTACCTGGTGTCAGCGGTGATGAACGCGGCCCGGTCGGCGCTGCGCCGGCGCCGGATCGCCCGCGCCTACCTGCCGCCGCGCCCCGAGCCGGCGCCGGCCGCCGAAGACGAGGCCCTGCTCGGCGCCGGTGACCGCGCGGTGATCGGGGCGTTGCACCGGCTCACCGCCCGCCAACGGCAGGTCATCGTCCTGCGCTACTGGTCCGGGCTGTCCGAGCGGGAGATCGCCGCCACGCTGCGGGTCACCACCGGAACCGTCAAGTCGACCGCGCACCGCGCCCTGACGCTGCTCCGCGCCGAGCTGGGGGAGAAATGACCGACACCGATCTGGAACGGCGCCTGCGGGACGCGCTCGCCGCCCGGGCCGCCGCCGTCACCGCCCGGGACCTGCGTCCCGCCGAGTCACCGTCCGAGGCCGCCCGCCAAAGCACGGTGGCCCGCTGGTGGCTGCCGCTCACCGCCGGCGCCGCCGCGGCCGCCGTGTCGATCACCGCGTTCGCCCTGCTGCGACCCAACGGCCCGGCGAACCCGCCGGCCGCCCCGCCCTCCCCGGCGGTCTCCCCCACACCGTCGGCCCTGCCCACCTCGGCGTCGCCGCCGGCCCCCACGGCGTCCTCGGCGGGCCGGGTCCCGTCATCGTCGGCCCGCCCCGCGTCCCCCACCGCCCTCGCCGTCACCGGCCCGGGTGTCACCGCGCCGGCCGGCACCACGCCCACCCCGTCGGCCGCCTCCGCCACTGCTCAACCGACCCCGACCGGGTCCGGGTCCCTCTCCACCGTCGCCTCCACCCCGAAACGCTGACCAGTCCACCCCCGCCGCGTATCCACCCCGTACTCACAGTGGCGGCGGTATGGGCACACTGACCTCGTGACGCCCGCATGGCTACAGGCCAGGATCGCCGAGTTCCGCGCCGTACCGGGCCGGACCGTCACCGGGTGGTACGGCGTGGAGATGGCCGTTCGTGAAGGTGGCGGTGCCGGACCCGAGTTCGCCGGCCCCGACGCGCCCTGCCTGCAGCTGCTGACCCTGAGCGCCCAGGTGCTCGACGGTCCCGCCCTGACGGTCGGCACCTACCAGGACGACGATGTGTTCGGGCTGCTCCTGACCTCCCCCGAGGACGGCGCCTCCTCTAGGAACGGCATCTTCCGCGCGCGGAGCCTGCCCGAGCTGCCGGTCGGCCCGGTCGACGAGGTCACCGTCCACCTGGACGCCGATGTCCTGGCCGAGGTGGTCCTGCGGATCGGCGAGCGGAACCTGCTCCTCATCGCGGGTGAGGCGTACGAGAACGGCGACGGTGACCTCTCCTGGCACCGCCTCGACGAGTCCGTCCTCGCCTTCGTCGATCCGGAGGCCGCGCAGGCGCTGCCGTGGATCCCCCGGCGTTCGACACCTGCCGGATCGGCCTAGTGCGTTGACCACGAACGTTCGCCGGGTCGATGACACGCCGGATCACTTCCACCGGTAACTGCTGGGAACACCTCACTCTCAACGGCGGTGACATTCGTCGTGGAGAGTGAGGTAGCGGGTTGGTCGAGCCGGTCAGGGCACGGCGGTTGACGCAAGAAGAAGGCCGCAAGCTGCAACAACTAGTCCGCAGAGGCAAGCACGATTCGGTCCGGGTGCGCCGGGCGTTGATCATCATGGCGTCCGCGTCCGGGACACCCGTCGCAGCGATCGCGAACTTGATCGCCGGGCATGAGGACACCGTCCGCGACGTGATCCACTCGTTCAACGAGATCGGCTTACGTGCGCTGGACCCTCAGTGGGCGGGAGGCCGTCCCCACCCGATCAGTGACGACGATGAAGCGTTCATCGTCGCGACGGCCACGGCCCGCCCGAGCACGCTCGGGCGGCCTTTCACCTGCTGGAGCCTGCGCAAACTCGCCGATTTTCTGGCCACCGACGCCGCTCCTGAAGTCATCATCGGCCGGGAACGGCTGCGACAGATCCTGCGCCGTAACCAGGTCAGCTGGCAGCGGACCCGGACCTGGAAGCAGTCGAAGGACCCGGACTTCGACGCCAAACTCGACCGGATCGAGGAAGTCACCACCCGATTCCCGACCCGCAGCTTTGCGTTCGACCAGTTCGGGCCGTTGTCGATCCGCCCCAACCACGGCCGCGGCTGGGCCCCGCGATCGCATCCGGACCGGCTGCCGGCGACCTACCATCGCACGCACGGCATCCGCTACTTCCACGGCTGCTACAGCCTCGGCGACGACCACCTCTGGGGCGTGAACCGGCGACGCAAAGGCGCAGACCACACCCTGTCCGCGCTGAAGTCCATCCGGAAAGCGCGGCCGGACGGCGCGCCGATCTACGTAATCATGGACAACCTGTCGGCGAACAAAACGCCGACCATCCGGGCCTGGGCCGCTCGTAACAAGGTCGAGCTGTGCCTGACGCCGACCAGCGCGTCCTGGGCCAACCCGATCGAGGCGCAGTTCGGGCCGCTGCGCATGTTCACCATGGCGAACTCGAACCACCCGAACCACACCGTCCTGGCCCGCAAACTGCAGCAATACCTGCGCTGGCGCAACGCCAACGCCCGCCACCCCGACGTCCTGGCCGCGCAACGCCGCGAACGAGCCCGAGTCCGCAGCGAACGCCAACAACGCTGGGGCCGACCCCGAGCCAAGGCCGCCTGACGGATCGGACCCGGTGAACGTTCGTGGTCAACGCACTAGACACCGATCGCCCTCCCCGACCCTCACATTCCGGTCCTCAATGCTGTTCAGAGCACCTATTCAACCGTCGTCAGTTCTTACTCTCGCTGGACGTGCCGGTGGTGATGAGTGGCTATCGGTGCCTGCTGGTGAGCGGGCCTCGACGTGGTGCGAGTGGTTCTTTAGGATCGTGGGCACGGCATCGCGTGTCGGTCACCGGCCGGGTGAGGCATGGAGGTGCCCGTGAGATTGCCTTGCGGAGGCATCCACACATGCCAGTTGAGTTGAATCACACCATCGTCCACGCCCGGGACAGCCGGGAGTCGGCCGAGTTCCTGGCACGCATCCTGGGACTTGAGGTCGGAGCCGAGTGGGGCCCGTTCATTCCGGTAACCACCGGCAACGGGGTCACACTCGACTTCGCCGCCATCCCGGCGGGGCCGATCGCCACGCAGCACTATGCGTTTCTGGTTTCCGATGAGGAGTTCGACGCGGCCTTCATGCGAATCCGGGAGGCCGGCGTCACATACTACGCGGATCCGCACCTGAAGCAGCCTGGAGAGATCAACCACCACCACGGTGGACGCGGCCTGTACTTCAAAGATCCGGCAGGGCACGGCATGGAGATCATCACTCAGCCCTACGGCACAACCGTGAACTGACGCTACGGCCGGTGAAGGAGTGGCAGGCCAGGGAGTGCCCCGGCCCGCCACTTCGACCGGATCGTGACCGACTCCAACGGCCGAGCTCGTCGGCAGCGGATCCGGATGTCGGTGCCTACGCCCGCGGTCTGACCCCATGGACTTCACCACGATCCGTCGGCATCAAGAGGCCCGACGGAGCCCGTCCAGGAAACCGGCCAGCACGGCATCCTGTTCCGCGGTCAGCGGCTCTCGCGGAATGTCCCAGGTCTTGCCGTCGCCGGTACGCAGCAGGTAGGCGTCGTCGTCCTGCCAGAGCCAGGTGAACGCCGACCACGGAAGCTCGGTCGATGTCTCCGCGGTGCGGGACTTGAATTCCTTCCGGGTAAGCACCCAGGTCCGCGCCAGGCGGCCGGTACCGTCACCTGACGCTTCCACCGCCAGAACCCGACGCCGGCGAGCGCGACGGCCATGGTGACCAACACCGCACCCACCGCGAGCTCGTTACGCACCGACCCGGCAACGCAGAAGACGAGCCAGCCCAGCACGCCGAGAATCACCGCCGGGATCACGAACGGCTTGGCGGCCTTCGACCCGGCGGCGGCGAACCTGCGGCGGAAGTACTTCGACGACCGCGCATGGGTGAATTCGATGTGCACCGATAGAGACTACGAAACGACGAGCGCGACGCGGTGGCGCACGCCCTCGGAGGATGCCGGGCGGCGGGTTCGCCGCGTCCACCGTTGGTCGTCCTGCCGGCAGGGCGGCGAACCCGCCGGTCAGCGCGCGGCGCCCGGGCTCCGGTACCAGATGGTCGTACCCACCGTCCGGAAGCCGAGGGACTCGTAGAGAGGTATCCCGGCCGCTGTCGCCACCAGCGTGAAGACGCGCGTCGGGTAGGCCGCGATCGCGGTGGCGAGCAGGGCCCGGGCCAGCCCGCGCGACCGGAACCCGGGCAGCGTGGCCAGCCAGTAGACGCCGGCCGCGACGCCGTCGTCGAAGGTGTACGCGGCGGCGGCCGGGCGATCGCCGAGATACGCCAGCCAGACCTGCCAGCCGGGCGCGGTGAGCAGGCGCTCGGGCAGCGCCGCGCCGCGCACCAGCGGCAGGAACTCGGACATCGGGAAACTCTCCACCATGATCCGCTCGGCCACGGCGAGTTCGTCGGCGGCGGTCACCGGGGTCACCCGCACATCGGGCGCGTTGCGCGGATCCGGCGGGCCGGCCGGCCGGTTCATCACCGGCATGCGGCGCACCGTGGCCCCGGCGGCCTCAGCCGGTTCCGCGCCGAACGTGTCCTCGACCGTCACCGGACGCCCGTCCGGCACGGTCGCCAACAGTGCGGCGACGGCCGCGGCCGGTAGCGGGCGGGTGACCAGCAACCGGGTCGCCGGGGCCCGGTCGGCCCGCAGATGATCGCCGAGCTCACGCGCGCCGGGCACCAGCACCCGCCACATCGCCGCCGCGTTGGACACGTGGACATGCACCCCGTCGGTGATCACACGGGGCACCTTAACGCGTACCACCAATAGTTTGACTGTGTCGATGTCTTGCCTCGATAAGCTTGGATCATGGGAGTCGGCGGGGAGCGCATCGGGACGCAGACGGTGGTCCGGCCGGCGCGGGTGGGGGATCTCGATGCGGTGGCCGGGGTGCATGTCGCCGCGCGCAACGGGGTCCTGCGGGACGTGCAGAGCGCTGCGCAGCTGGCGGCACGGGCGGTGGTGGTGCGCGGCGCCTATGTGCCGGCGATCCTCGGCGACCCGGGCCGGGAGCTGCTGGTCGCGGAGCACGACGGCGAGGTGGTCGGCATGGCGCTGATCGGCCCGCCGCACGACCCGGCCGCCGACGTGACGCGGATCGGCGAGTTGTGGCAGATCCAGGTGCGGCCGGACCATCAGGGGCGCGGTGTCGGGCAGGCGCTGCACCGGGTGTGTGCCGACAGCTGGCGGCGTCGCGGCCTGCGGACGGCCCACGCCGAGGTGTGGGAGGCCAACGCCGGTGCCCGGCGGTTCTACGATCGGCTCGGCTACCGCTTCGACCGGCGCACCCGTCCGGCGTACGGCGACACCTGGTTCGCCCGGCTCGTCAGGGATGTGCCGTGGTGAGCCGTGGGCTGTCGGTGCGGGCCTCGATGGTCCCGCCTGGCGGTCCTGGACGGCGTGCCTGGTGACCGGGCGGTCGGCTACGCCCGGGCCCACCACTCTCCCGGGGCCGTCGAGATGCCGTGGCAGCGGCGGTTCGTCGCCCCGTTCCGCTGATGTCAGGCGCTGTGCAGGTCGGCCGCCGGGGCCATCACGATGCGGGGGTGGCGGGCCGGGTCGAGCCACTTCAGCAGGGTGACCATGTCGTCCTTGCCGACCGAGACGCAGCCGGCGGTGTTGCCGGCGCCGCTGCAGTGCAGGAAGACGGCGGAGCCGGCGCCGACGTGGGACGGGGTGGCGGTGACGTTCTGCCCATGGGAGGCGTCCCAGTGCACGCCGGCCGGGCGGTTGAAGTCGATCACCGCGGCGTAGGCGTACTGCGTCGGGTAGTCGGCGAGGCGTTCCGATTCGGTGATCCGCCAGGTGCGGGTGGTGGGTGCGGACGGCTGGAAGATGTTGTAGGTCGCCGGGTCGAGTTTGTCGCCGGCCCAGTAGTCGTCGCCGTCGACTTTGCGGTACGGCAGCCGGCTGCCCGGGTTCGCCTGCACCCCGAAGCCCTCGGTGAGGGTGAACGTCCCGGCCGGGGTGAGCCCCCGGTCCTGGACCCGCTTGGCCGCCCAGGCCCACCCGCCGTAGCCGGTGCGGGCCGGCATCGCCGGGTACGCCACCTGCCACCGGCCGTCGCTGTCGCGCTGGAAGCTGCGCAACGTGGCATACGTCGACGTCCAGCTCTCGCCGCTCACGATGATCGCCTGTGCCGCGTCGCCCAGGTGTTTGTAGCGCAACTGCAGGCCGACGGGTTGCGGCTGGGGGCGGACCGGGAGTCCGGCCGCCGCCGCCAGGGTGGTGAGTACCGCTCGCCGTCGCACAGCTGCAGTCTTGTCGATCACCACCGCCGGAGCAAGCGGCCGGCCGGACACGGGCCACCACGAAACCGGTTCCGGAACCGTGAACACCTTGTTACATAGGCGTTAACCGATGAAACTCCTTAGAGAGCGCTCTCACAGTCCCGCCGGCCCGCTCCCCTGGAGGTTCGATGAGCCCTGTCCCCCGACGGCGCCTACTGATCGGCGCCCTGATCACCGTGCTGGTCGCGGCGTTCGCGGCGGTCTTCGCCGGCCCCGCGCAGGCTGCCGACCAGCTGCTCTCCCAAGGCCGGCCGGCCACCGCGTCGTCCGCCGAGAACGCCGACACCGCGGCGGCCAAGGCGGTCGACGGGAACGCGAGCACCCGCTGGTCCAGCGCGTTCAGCGACCCTCAGTGGATCCAGGTCGACCTCGGCGCGGCCGCCACCCTCAGCTCGGTCACCCTGAACTGGGAGGCCGCGTACGCCAGGTCCTTCCAGATCCTGATATCCACCGACGGCACCACCTGGACGACCGCCTACAGCACCACCACCGGGACGGGCGGTACGCAGAGCCTGGCAGTCGGCGGGACCGCTCGTTACGTGCGGATGAACGGGACCGTGCGGGCCACCGCGTACGGCTACTCGCTGTGGGAGTTCCAGGTCCACGGAACGTTCACGGCGTCCGGATGCTCGGCGAACGACTCGGCGCGTGGCGCCACGGCGACCGCGTCCTCCGCGGAGAACGCCGACACCGCGGCGGCCAAGGCGGTCGACGGGAACGCGAGTACCCGCTGGTCCAGCGCGTTCAGCGACCCGCAGTGGATCCAGGTGGACCTCGGCGCGGCCGCCACGGTCTGCGGGGTGGAGCTGAGCTGGGAGGCGGCGTACGCCAGGTCCTTCCAGATCCTGATCTCCGCGGACGGCAGCACCTGGACGACCGCCTACAGCACGACGACCGGCGCCGGCGGCAACCAGTCGCTGACGGTCAGCGGCACCGGGCGGTACGTGCGGATGAACGGGACCGTCCGGGCGACCGTTTACGGCTACTCGCTGTGGTCCTTCGTCGTGCACACCACGACGGGTGGCACCGGCACGCCGCCGGGCGGCACCACCATGCCGGACTCCTTCTGGGGTGACACGAGCGGCATTCCGGCGGCTGGAAACGTCCTGCAGGTCAAGATCTTGAACCGCACCAACGGCAGATATCCGGACAGCCAGGTGTACTGGAGTTACAACGGGGTCGCGCACTCGATCGCCGAGCAGCCCTATTTCGACATGCCGGCCAACACCGCCGGGCGGATGTATTTCTACCTCGGCTCGCCGAACAGCCAGTACTACGACTTCATCGAATTCACCGTGGGACCGGACCAGTTCAACGGCAACACCACGCGGGTCGACGCCTTCGGGTTGAAGATCGCGATGCGGCTGCATTCGCACGACGGCAACGACGTGCAGGTCGGTGAGGATTACCAGACCTTCACCGAGGACCGGGCGGTGACCTTCCAGAAGTTCTCCGACGAGGTGCCGGCCGAGTTCAAGCACCTGGCGACGGCGACCGCGCCGTACCGGATCCTGGCGCCGGGCAGCGACGCGGCGTTCCGGCAGGGCGGGCAGTACCAGAACTATCTGTCCGGCTACGCGGCGCAGAACGGGATCACCGCGATCACGTCGGACATCTTCGGGTGCGCCGGGGTGCTCGCCGGGCAGCCGCAGCAGTGCGCGGCGCTGAACCGGCACACGATCGACCTGCCGCAGGCGCAGTGGGAGACGCCGTCGAACTTCTACCGGGCGGCGCCGGCCAACTACTACGCGAAATTCTGGCACGACCACGCGCTGGGGAGACTGGCCTACGGGTTCCCCTATGACGACGTGGCCGGCCAGAGTTCGTTCGTGTCGCACGGCGACCCGCAGTATCTGCTGGTCGCGGTCGGATGGTGAATCAGTCGCGGTGCGCCGGCCGCACACTGCCGGCGATCGGTACCGCGAGGGCCGGCAGGGCGGCCACCACGATGAGTGCCCTCAGCACGCCGACATGGTGGCCGAGGAAACCGATCGCCGGCGGCCCGCCGAGGAACGCGCGGTAACCGATCGACGCGATCACCCTGTCCCGGGCGGCGGCCATCCGCGGATCGTCGCCGCCCGCGCCATCCCGACCGGGAAGCCGAGCGAGGCGCCCATATGTACGCGCGTACACACGTTGGGTATGCGTGTACATACCCACCGGGCAGCGATCCCACGGGAGCCGCCCCCTGCGGGAGACTGGCACGATGGGGAAACTGACCTACGGGATGAACGTGAGCCTGGACGGCTACATCGCCGCGCCCGGCGGCGACCTCGGCTGGGGCGCGCCGAGTGACGAGCTGTTCCAGTGGTGGTCCGACCGGGTGGCCGCGACCGGGCTGGCACTGTACGGGCGCCGGCTGTGGGAGACGATGAACGCGCACTGGCCGACCGCCGACCGGCGGCCTGATGCCACCCCGGCGCAGATCGAGTACGCCGGCCGCTGGCGGGCCATGCCGAAGGTGGTGTTCTCCTCGACGATCGGCGCGGTCGACGGCAACGCGCGTCTGGTCACCGGGGACGCGGTCGCCGAGATCACCCGGCTCCGGGCCGGCGACGGCGGCCCGATGGACATCGGCGGCGCCACCCTGGCCGCGGCGGCCGTGCGGGCCGGGCTGATCGACGAATACGTGCTGGTCACCGCGCCGGTCCTGGTGGGCGGCGGCACGCCGTTCTTCACCGCCCTGGACAGCTGGGTGAACCTGAACCTGGTGGAGACCCGCGCCTTCCCCGGCGGCGTGCTCCTGACCCGGTACGAGACGAGGCGATGAGAGCATGATCGAACCCACGGTGGCCGTCCGGATAGCGCGTCCGAGTCGCGATCTGGCCGCGGCGGAACGCTTCTACGTCGACGGTCTCGGGCTGACCGTCATCTGGCGCACGACCGGCGACCTGCAACCCGGCGAGCACGACCTGATCATGCTCGGCTGGCCCGGCGCGACCTGGCACCTGGAGCTGGTCGGCGGCCCGAACCTGACCGTCGAGCCGTCGCCCACCGCGGCGGACCTGCTCGTCCTCTACCTGGCCGGGCCGGTCGACGAGGCCCTGATCGCCCGGCTGGAGCGGGCCGGCGGCCGCCGGGTCGCGCAGGGCGGGTACTGGGACCGCTGGGGTGTCACCGTCGTCGACCCGGACGGCTACCGCCTCACCCTGTCCACTCGTTCCTGGTCCAACGGGACTACAACGCCACAACCCTGAGGTTCGATCCAGGAGAGATTCCGATTTCCGAAAGCGGACGCCGATCGCGGGTTTCACCATGCTTCTGGGCCCAGGCAGTCCCAGCTTCACGGAACTCCTTCCGGTTCTCGTCGTCCACTAGAACCCAGTCCTTGCCATACGTGAACGCCCTGAACCTTCCCCGCATCGCGAACCAGACCTGATCAAGAAAGTCATCGACTCCCGTGCCGCGGTCGACGGGAATCACGAGACCGTCCGAACCTCCATCGCCGATGCCGTCAAGATCGACCGCGACAGATGACTGGAAGATCGTCTGGCGGAACACCTCGACAGCTCGTGACGCCACGTTCGCGTCGCCATGGGAAGCCGGTTCGGACTGCTCGATGGCTTGGGCCACCGCTTCGGCGATGAGCGTCACCTGAGGCTGCGTGAAGCCGCCGGCATTCACACCGACAGCGAAGCGCTCCGGGTCGATGTCAACACTGTACTGACTTGGAGCGTAAAGCTTCGCGGTGTGACCCACCAGCAGGTAGGAGAACACGGCGAAGACAATCAGCGGAAATCCCACCGCAAACACCGCGAATATTATTCGGGTTGCTCCGTCGGTGGCGATGGAGGCAACGCCCGCCATCACCTCGCTGAGCACGATGAAGAGCGCGATTATCCACAACGGCGAAGTTGATGCGGGAGCCTTGGACGGATCGATGGGCACAGTGCTCCATTCCTCTGCCATCCGCCTGAGCGGATATACAGTAACTCCGATCGGCAAGGCGGGAGGAACGGCCTTTCACGTTTGCCGCGCGATCGGCTACGCGTGCCGACCGTCTGGTCCACCATGACGGATGTCCGCGGGAGAAGGCGCCCGACCGGCAAGCTGAGCCGGACGGATCACGCGCCGCCGTCGACGGCACCGGTGCGCAGGGCGCCCTCGGTCACCTTCCACTTGGTCAGCAGGGCGTCGTAGGTGCCGTCGTCGACCAGCGAGTACAACGCGGTCTGCACCGCGGTGGTCAGCGCCGGACGATCCTTGGCGATGCCGATGCCGTACGGGATGGCCTCGATCTGCGGTCCGGAAAGCTCCAGGCCCGGGTTCTTCTGTACGTCGAGGGCGGCGATCGGGAAGTCGTTGAGGGCAGCGTCGGCGGCCTTCTGGGCGACCGCGGCCGACGGGTTGTCGCTGCGTACCGAGACCAGTTTCCGGCCGCCGCACCGGGCGGCCTGCGCGGCCGCCATGTCGACGTAGACGGTGTCCGGCTGCACGGCGACCCGCCGCCCACACAGGCCGGGCATGCCGCCGACGTCACCGGTGCCCTTGGCGACCACGATCGACGTGCCGGCGTTGAGATAGTCGACGAAGTCGGCCTTCTTCTGCCGTTCGGCCCGGTCGAACATCGACGACACGGACAGGTCGATCTTGTGCTGCTGCACCTGGTCGAGCAGGTCGCCGAAGCTCACCGTCCGCCAGTCGACGCGCATCCGCAGCCGGGCCGCGATCGCCTCGACCAGCTGCACGTCCAGACCGGTGTAGGTGCTGCCCTGCTTGAACGTCATCGGCTCGAACGTCGGGTCGGTGCCGGCGACCAGCACCCCGCCGTCGGCCATGCCGGGCGGCAGTGCGGCGCGGGCCTCGGCCAGCCGGTCGACGGGCTGCCCCAGGGCGCCGGTCGCGGAGCCGCAACCGGTCGCGCCGGTCGCCACCAGCAGGGCGGGAAGGAGAAGACGGGCCAGTCGTCCCATGCCCCGCAATTCGGCCGGTCGGCGACCGAACTGAGCGGATTCGCGACGAATCCAGCTAGATTCTCCTATCGTCGGCGGTCGGGGGGTACCACGTGACGCTCACCATCCGGCGCCAGATCGCCGCTCTCGCCGTCGCCGGCTTCCTGCTGGTCGCGGTCGCCGGCGCCATCGGATACCTCGGCACGTCCGCGCTCGACGAGCAGCAGGCGGTGACCCGCAACGCGGCCGCCGCGCTGCAGGCGGCGCAGTCGGCCGACATCGCACGGTCGCTGTTCCGCGGCAGCGTCCTGGCCGCGCTGGTCACCAACGACGCCAAGGAACGCCAGGAGGTCCTGGACCGGCTGGGCAGGAACGTGCGCCAGGTCCGGCAGGGCGTCGACGAGGTGATCCGCGACATGCCGCAGGTGCGGCCCCAGGCCGACGCGGTCCTGCCGGTGCTCAATCAGCTGATCGCGTCCGGGCAGCGGATCGTCACGCTGGCCAGCCGGGTGGCGTCCGACCCGAAGCGGACGGCGGCGCTCGCGGCGCGGCCCGCCTACGACGCGGTCGACGTCAAGGCGGCCCAGGCGATCGGCGCGCTGCAGGCCGCGATCAACGAGCGGATGAAGGCGGCGTACGACGATGCCGCCGCGGCCGCCAAGCGGTCCAAGACCCTGACCGTGGTGGTGGGCCTGGTCGCCGCGTTGCTGCTCGGCGGTGCGGCGATGCTGCTCGCCCGCCGGATCGCCCAGCGGGTCAACAGCTGCCTGTCGGCCGCCCGGTCGATCGCCGCCTACGACCTGACCGTCGAGGCGCGCCTCGGTGGCAGCGACGAGCTGGCCCAGCTCGGCACCAGCCTCAACGAGATCGTCAGCGCCTTGCGGACCGCCGTGTCGGAGATCAGCGGGAACGCGAGCTCCGTCGCCGCGGCCTCCGAGCAGCTGACCGCGACCAGCCGGCACCTGGCCGAGGGCGCCGGCACCGCGTCGTCCGAGGCCGCGGTCGCCAAGCAGGACCTGGAGCAGGTGACGTCGAGCGTGCACGAATCCACCCGGGCCGCCCGCGGTCTGGGCAGCTCGATCCAGGCGATCACGACCGCGGTCGCCGAGGCGGACACGGTCGCCCGCGACGCCGTCGGCCTGGCCTCGGACGCCAACCGGATGATCGAGCGGCTGCGCAGTTCCAGCGACGAGGTCTCCGCGGTGATCAGCATCATCACCTCGATCGCCGAGCAGACCAACCTGCTGGCCCTCAACGCCACCATCGAGGCGGCCCGGGCCGGCGAGCAGGGCAAGGGTTTCGCCGTGGTGGCCGGCGAGGTCAAGGACCTGTCCCGGGAGACGGCTACGGCCACCGGCGACATCTCGTCCCGGGTGACCGCCATGCAGACCGACACCGGGCAGGCCTTCGACGCGATCGGCCGGATCGGCCAGGTGATCTCCCGCATCGACGAGCTGCAGCAGTCGATCTCCACCGCGGTCGAGGCGCAGACCAGCGCCACCGACCTGATCGCCGGCAACGTCGAGGTCGCGGAACGCTCGGCGGCCGCGGTGTCCGCCTCGATCGGCCGGGTCACCGACACCACGGTCCTGACCCACGAGGCCGCCAACCAGACCGAGGCGGCCGCCGTCGAGCTCGCCCAGCTGTCCCACCAGTTGCGCCTGGTCTCCGACCGCTTCCAGCTGTGACGCGGCGGGCCGCGCCCTACTGGGTGACGAACTGGACGAAGTAGAGGTCCGACACGACACCCGGGTAGGCCGCCTGCGTCTTCTCCAGCAGCTGCTGCTTGAGCCGCGCCCGGCCCTGCGCGGTGCTGAGTTCGCCGAGATCCTGGCCGGTGTAGTTGTCGACCGCCAGTTCGAGAGCCTTGTTGACGTCCAGACTGTCCGGCTGCCCGGCCGCCAGTTGCAGGGCGATGCCCAGTTTCAGGTAGTGCCCGTCGGCGAGGTTCAGGGTCAGCGCGTCGCCCAGCGGCACCACCGGCCCCCGGCCCGACGGCGCGGCCGTCGGTCGCGGCGACTCGCTGGACGCCTTCGACGACAGCGACGCGAGCGGATCGTGCAGCGGCCCCACCGCGAGACCCACGCCCGCGATCAGGCCGGCGAGGAGCCCGGCCCCGGCGAACACCGCCGAGCGGCCCCGGCCGGCGCCCGCGCGGGCCGGGACCGGCCCGGCGAACCCGGCCGGCGGCGTCCACGGCACGGCACCGGCGAACTCGATCGGCTGCGGTGGCACGAAGCCCTTGCTGTCGTCATCCGTCGTCACGCTGCCCTCGTTCGGCGCGACCGGCCCGGATCTTATCCGTCCCGGAAAGGTCAGACGGGCGCCGTCACCAGCCGGTGGTGCCCGGGCCACCCTTGAACGGGCCGGTGATGTCCGCGGTGATCCAGCCGCCGTAGAAGTCGCCCTCCTGCGCGCGGACGAGTTCCCCGTCCACCCGGCACTCGCCCACCCGGCTGGGGTAGAAGGCCACCGCGCCGGCGATCACCGCGTACCCCGGCGAAGGATCCTCGTACGACCAGCCGGCCCGCGGCACCCGGATGCCGTCCCCGACCAGGTCCCAGTAGGCCGCGATCCCCTTGAACTCGCAGAACGACCGGCCCTCCCCCGGCTCCAGCACCCCGGCGGCGATCTCGCCGCGCGGCACGTAGTAGACCGGCGGGTGCGAGGTCTCCAGCACCCGCCAGCAGCGGTCGCTGTCCACGATCACCCGCCCCTGGTGAACGATCGTCACCCGCGCGGCCGTCCGCTCCACCCGCGGTGGCCGCGGATAATCCCACACCGATTCCATCCCCCCAGCCTGCCCGCCAATCGCGGGTGGCGGCGAAGGCGACCGAGCGGCGCACGTCGTTGCGGATCACCCCGACGCCGACGAGCAGGCACAGCAGGGCCGCCACCCGAACGCCGTCGGCGAAGCCGTGCCCCCGCAACTGCGACGCCAGGTCGTCCACCCGGTCAAGGACGCCGGAGGCGGAGACCGTCAGCCAGCACTGCAGGTACGGCGCGGGTGTCAGCGGTAGATGCTGGCGATCGCGCGGATGTCCGGGTGCGGGGTGGTCGAGGGACGGTCGGCGAGCAGGCCGGCGGCGCGGCGCCGCTGTTTGCGGGGAACGCCGCCGTTGATGCCGAGGTATTCCAGGGTGGGATGCCCGTCGGCGATCGCGTCGACCAGCAGCCGGGCGCCGCGGCCGCCGATCCCGGTCCGGCGCAGGTCGAGGCGGCGCAGCCGGGCGGTGGGCAGCGCGGCCGCGAAGGCGGCGGCGCCCTCGTCGCCGAGGTCGTTGGCGGTGGCGCCGAGGGCGCGCTCGGACGGTGGCCGGCTCAGGTCCAGAATCTGCCAGGCGGCGCAGTCGCGGGCCAGGGCCGCGGCGCCGGTCGCGGTGATCCCGTTGCCGCCGAGACCCAGGATTGCCGGTACGCCGTGAGCAGCCTCGCCGAGCGCGGCGGCGCCCCGGTCGCCCAGATGGTTGGCGGCCAGGTACAGCTCGTGCACGCCGGCCTCGTGGATCAGCCGGGCCAGCACGCCGACGGCGTCCGGGCCGAGTCCGTTGCCGCCGAGGAACAGCCGCTGCAGACGGGCGCCGCCGGCGACCAGGGCGTCGGTCAGCACGGTCAGGCCGGTCACGGTGAGCCCGGTGTTGACCAGATCGAGCGTACGCAGGATCGGGTTGCCGGCGAGCGCCGCCGCGAGCCGCGCGACGCCCTCGTCACCGACCGGATTGCGTTTGAGCCAGAGGGCGCGGACCGTGTCGTCGGCGGCCAGCCGCTCGGCGAGCACCGCGGCACCGTCCGGGCCGATCCGGTTGCAGCCCAGGTAGAGGGTTTCGATGCCGTGCCCGGGCCGCAGCGCGCCGGCGACCGCCTCGACGCCCTCGGTGCCCAGCGCGTTGGTGCCGAGCAGCAGGTGCCGTACGTGCGGGGAGCCGGCGGCCGCGGCGGCGATCCGGCCCACCTCGACCGGGCCGACGCCCTGCTTGCACAGGTCGAGGCGACCGTCCTGCCGGACCGCCCCGCGCGGGAAGACAGCCGGGCCGGCCGGGCCCTCGGCGAGCCAGCTGACCAACGGGTCGAAGTCGGCGGGTGGGGCGAGGCCGTCGTCCGGGTTCTGGATCGCCGGGCAGCGGATCGGCATGGTCACCAGGGCACGCTCCGATAGTCCTTGAGGAACTTCCCGCTGATCGGCGCACCGCGGCCGGCCGCCACGACCGGATGGTAGACCCGTGCCGCGCCGTCGATGACGTCCAGCGGTGGCCGGAAACCGATGGCCCGCTGCTCCTGCTTGTGCGGGTGCGGCCGCTCGTCGGTGACCCAGCCGGTGTCCACCGCGTTCATCAGGATCCGCTCCCGGGCGTAGTCCGGCGCCGACGTCCGGACCAGCATGTTCAGTGACGCCTTGGCCATGTTGGTGTGCGGATGCCGGACCGTCTTGCCGGTCCGCGAGAAGCTGCCCTCCATGGCGGACACCTGCACCACGTGCCGGTCCCGCGGCGGCCCGGCGGCCAGCAGCGGGCGCAGCCGGGAGGTGAGCAGGAACGGCGCGAACGCGTTGACCACGTGCGCGGACAGCCACTCGTGCGGGCTGACCTCGCCGTCGCGCAGGACCCACGAGTTGACCGGGCGCAGGTCGAGCTGGAAACCGGTCTCGTCGACCCGCCCGGCCGGGAAGAACCGCTGGTCGAGAGCCTGGAGTTCGGGCGCGGTGCCGAGCGAACGGTAGTAGGCGGGCGGCCGGTACACGGTCTGCGCGGCGTTGTTGACCAGGATGTCGAGGTGGTCGAAACGCCGCCCGGCGAAGCGTACGAACTCCTGCAGCGCGTCGAGGTCGAGCAGGTCCAGGCCGTGCAGGTGCAGCCGGTCACCCCACTGGTCGAAGTCGGACAGGGCGGCGAACCGCTGGGCCGCGTCGTCGGGGAACCGGGTGGTGGCCACCACGGTGGCGCCGTCGCGCAGCAGCTTCAGCGCGGTGTGGAAGCCGATCTTCACCCGGCCGCCGGTGATGATCGCGGTCCGTCCGGTCAGGTCGGTGCGGGCGTGCCGCCAGTCCCGGTTCTCCGCCGCGCAGACCGGGCACATCTGGTGGTAGTCGGCGTCGACCTCGCGGTAGTCGCCCTTGCAGACGTAGCAGAGCCGCACCCGGCGCAGCACGCCCAGCGTCTCGGCCGGTGCGGCGGGTGCGACGGGCTCCGGGGACGGGATCTCGGTCCGGAACCGGCTCGCCCCGGCCAGCAGGGTCCGGTCGGCGTCCCGGGACTGCGCGGACCGCCGGGCCTTCGCCCGCTGCTTGATCCGGCGCGCCGCGGTGGTCACCGCACGCTCCAGCTCCAGCCGGGACGCCGGGTCCAGCTCCGGGTCGTCGAGCCGGGCCAGGGCAGCCACGGCGGCGTCGAGGTCCGCGCGGTCCACGTCAGGACCCGACCCGCCGGACCTGGGCGGCGGTCGAACCGCGGCCGTCGAAGGCGTTCTCGTCGGCGCCGGCGGCGATCAGCGCGGCCATCGCCCCGGTGTCCGCCGACAGGGCGGCCACATGCAGCGGGGTGCGGCCGTCGTAGTCCCGGTCGGCGAGCGACAGGCCGGCGGCCAGCAGCACCGGCAGCACCCGCTCATGCTCGACGTTCGCGATGTAGTGCAGCAGCGTCCGGCCGTGCTGGTCGCGCAGCAACGGATCACAGCCGGCCGCCAGATCGGCCAGCACCGCGTCGGTGTCCCCGTGCACGATCCGCTCGAACACCCGCTGGCGCAGCCGGCGCACCTTCTTCGGGGTGCCGGCGCCGGCGGTGCGGAACCGGTCGACCGCGGCCGTGCACCCGTTCGGTGTCACCGGATGGTCGGGGTGCAGGATGCGCAGGCTCGCCCCGGCCGCCTCGACCGGATGCCACCGGCCGCCGCACAGCACCCGGAACGTCCGGCGTGGCCGGTGCTCGATCGGCTGCCAGTGCTGGACCCGGCCCGGGAACAGCGCCTCGTGCACGAGCGGATGCAGCTGATCCGGGCCGATCATGCCCCAGCGCAGCAGCGCGGCGTCCCGGGGCGCGGCGACGCCGAACGCGGCCGGCCCGCCGCCCGGCTCACCGGCGACCCGGTCCGCCGGCTCGGCGCGGAACAGTCCCCCCGGGGCGGCGGTCAGCCGCACGTCGAGCCACTGCGGGGCGCGCAACAGGCCGCCGGTGCGCTCCGGGTACCGTTCGATCAGCCGGCGGGCCTCGGCCGCGGCGACCGGCAGCCGATCCTGCAGACCGGCGAGCCGCTGCACGATCCAGGCGTCGCGGTGCGGATCGGGCACGGCGATGCCGGCCGCGGCGTACCACTCCGTCCTGCGATCCTGATCTATCGGGCCGAGAAGGCGCTCGAACTCGCCGGCGCGATCGGTCCCGTCGGTCACGGTTCCCTGCGGGTACGCCGTGCCGTCCGCGAAGTGCCAGGGCAGACGTGCCGCCGAGGCCCCGTAGGCCCAGCGGCGCCCCTCGATCGCGTCCGCGTGCCAGGCCCAGGCCGGCAGATCCACCCAGACCCCGGACAGCTCGTGGACGTCGACCACCTCGAGGGTGACCCGCCGGGCGACCAGCCCGTCCCGCGGGAGCGTCGCGACCAGCACCGGAACCCGCGGACGCCGGCGGGCGAGAAAGCGGCGCTCGCGGAACGGCTCCGGACGGCTCGACAGCACCACCCGGGCCCGGGACGGCCACCGCCCCCAGGTGTCCACCGGCAGGTGGCGACGCAGCAGGTCAGGGGCCAGTCCGGCGAGATCGTCCTCGATCGCCGCGGTCGCTGCGGCACCGAACCGGTCCCGCACCGCGGCCGGCTCGAAGCGCACGTCGACCATCGCCGCGGCGCACGCGGCCCGCCAGTCACCGGCCAGCCGCGCCGCGGTCGCCCGGGCGATCATGCCACCGGGCGACGCGTACGCCATCCGCCGCGCATAGTCGTCGCGGTCCCGCCGCCGTCCCAGATCCACCGTGCCCCGCCCGTCCTCGTGGTGGCGGCCGGCCGGATTCGAACCGGCGTCCTTCGCCTGTGCAGGGCGATGCGACGACCTCTGCGCTACGGCACGCCAAGGGGGGAGTGTAGCGATCGAGGGCGGCGGAGCCGAGCCGGATTCGAACCGGCGTCCCCACCGATGCGAACGGTGTGCGTCGACCAGCTGCGCTACCGGCCCCGCCGCGCCCGCAGCCTACCTACCTCGGGGCGACCTTGACGCCACGGGACCGGGCGGAGTCGTGCCACTCGATCCGGGTCAGCGTGGTGCTGCGCGGCACGTCGAAGACGACCTTCGCACTGACCCGGTTGCCGGGGTTGATGTCGTTGAGGAACGTGTCCGCGTGGTCGTCGGCGTCCATTTCGGCGGCCCCGTCGTTCTGGAACTCGGTGCCGGCGGAATCCAGCGCCTTCTGGTTGCTGCCGGAGAACATCTGCGCCCGATCGCCGACATTGCGCACCGACAGGCTGACCACGCAGAACCTGCCCCGGGCGGTCTTGTTCAGATACGCCCCGCCCAGAGGACGAGTACGCCGAGGGCGATGGGACCGAGCCGGATTCGAACCGGCGTCCTCCGCCTTGACAGGGCGACGTGCCGACCTCTGCACTACCGATCCCACCGCGCCGGGAGCGTATCAGCCCGACGGCCTACCGCCACCAGTCGGTTTCGCGGATCGGGTGCAGGGTGAGGCCCAGCGTCCCCGTGAACCAGCGAGCCAGCTGGGTCTCCATGACGAGGTGTTCGCTGGCCGCGTGGGACACCCCGATCAAGGTCATGCCGGTCGTGGCGGCGAAGTTCTGCACGTCGGCGAACTTGCGGCGGCCGTAGTCACCCTCGATGCGCACATGCAGCTCGCCGGTCAGGTAGGCCTGAGCACCGAGCCTCTCCGCCTCGGCCATCTGATCGACGTGGTCGCCGACGCCACCGACGACGGCGATGCGGGTGATGTCGTCGCGTGACCGGCCTTCCACTTCGACGAGGTCCAGGCCGAACAGTTCGCGGGCACGGCGCACGAGCAGGTCGGTCGTCGTGGGCGCGATGTCCGCGACATGCCCTGCGTAACCCTCGTCGTACGGCCAGAAATAGTCCACCGCGGTGCCGCCCAGGCCCTCCACGATCGCCGCGGCGGTACCGACCCGCACCGAGGTGTCCATCGGCGCGTGGCAGGAGTACATCGACAGTTGACGCTCGACGATGGCCAGCCGGTGCGCGTCGGCGATCGGCACGAAACCCTCCGCCCAGGTGTCGTGTTCGGGCGAGCCGTTCCGTATGTCGATGGGATGGTGAGTGATCAACAAGTCACCGGTCCGCGCGACGGAGAGCCAGTCGTCCAGCACCTGCGCCGACGGCAGGCAGGCGCCGTGGACGGCACCCACCGAGGGATGCCCGCGGTGCATCAACCCGTTGAATCGTTGCGCGAAACGCGGCTCGACGAACGCCCGCCAGTCGACTCCGGCCTCGTCGTACACCCGCGGGACATGCCGGCTCATCGCCGCGTCGGGGGCCGCCGTGTCAAGGTCGAAGAGCGCGTCGAGGGCGGCACACACGAGATCGAGCTTCGTCACCATCGACGCACTGTAGAGGTTGCCGTCCTGTTCGTCCCGGCAGATATCGCCCGAAGGGGCCGGCCGCCGATCAGTCCCAGAAGCACTCCAGGTGGTCGGAGGTCTCGATGGCGTCCGCGTCGGCGCAGAACCTGGTCGCGTCGGCGCGCAGCGCGTCGTCGATCCGCGGCGCCCAGACGGTCTCCAGGGACACCCGGTAGTCGTCCCGGTCCGGGCTGACCGCGTAACCCTGCGCGTGGGTGCCCGGGTGGTCGCAGACGAACCGGAAGATGTCCCAGGCCGACGGGGCGGCGTTCTGCCGGTCGTCCGGGTCCAGCCACTTCCCGTCGAGGAGCGCGGCCAGCCCGGCGGCGTCCAGCGGCCCGAAGTACCCGGCGCCGCCGGTGAAGGTGGCGCCGTTGCCGAGCAGGTCGACGAAGGGGAGCAGCCGGTCACGGCCGGCGGCGTCCGGGTTGAACGGGAACGGGTCGCGCGGGGCGGGCCGCGCGGCGTCGCAGAGGGCCGGCCGGACCGGAGCGCCGGTGCTGACGGCGACAGCGGCCACCGTGGCCGTGCCGGCCCCGGGGCCGGCACGGCGGGACGAAGCGGTGACGGCGACGGCGGCCAGTCCACAGGCGACCGCGACACCGGCGGAGACGGCAAGACTCATCGGGCGGCGCACCGGCCGAGTATGCCGCTCGATGATCGACTATCGCGACTCGGATCCCGGACCGGTTGCCGAGCGCCTGCGCGAACCCGGCGGCCGCCAGCGCCGGCGGTGCACAATGGCATCGCGGTTCGGGCGGGCGGCGCTGAGCGGGACCGCACCCGGGAGGACATGTGGAGCGCGGCGAGGTCTGGTGGGCTGAGATCGACGGGAAACAGCCCGTCGTGCTGCTTTCGGGCGGCCCCGGGCCGGCGTTCGCGGCGGTGCAGGTCGTCGAACCGGCCACGCCGGCGCAGAAGATCGGGTTCGTCCTGTTGTCCGGCGCGCAAGCGGTCGACGCCGACGAGCGGTGCCGGATCCTCGCGGCTGCCGGACCGGATACGCGGGCCGGCGGCATCGAGGTCTTCCTCGGAGCCGAGGAGGGCCTGCCACGCAGCGGTGTGGTCCGGCTGGCCCTGCCCCGGGAGGGGAAGGTCTTCTGCACCTGGGAGGCGACCGTCAGCGTCGACTCGCTGGTGGAGAGGATCGGCACGCTGTCCCCGGCCAAGCTGCGGGAACTGGACACCGCCCTGGCGCTCGCCGGCCACCGGTGACGGGCCACCGGTGACGAAGGGATCCGCTAAGCGGAAACAACTCGCGAAGCGGAAACAGCTCGTGGAATACCGCCATCTCCCACTTTAACGTATATCGCATGGGTGGGCTTGCCGCAAGACCCCGTCACCGGCGCACACTGGCTGCCGCAATCGTTGAATGGGGGCCGGGAAGATGCGTGTGGTGTTGAGCACCTGGGGTTCGCGGGGCGATGTCGAACCACTGGCCGCGCTGGCGTTCCAGTTGCGGGCACAGGGGGCCGAGGTGCAGGTCTGCGCGCCGCCGGATGAGGAGTTCACGACGCTGCTGAACGGGGTGGGCGCCGAGCACGTGCCGCTGGGGCCGGCGGTGGGTTCGGTGGTGGCCGGCAGCCGGCCGCCGTCGGCGCAGGACGCGTTCCGGCTGGCGGCGGATCTGGTCGCGGCCCGGTTCGAGACGCTGGGCCGGGTGGCGAAGGGGGCCGAGGCGCTGCTGGCGACCGGGTTGATGCCGTCCGGTGTCCGCTCGGTCGCCGACCACCTGGGCGTCCGGTATGCGATGGCCTGCTTCCACGTGTACGGGCTGCCGTCGCGGCACCGCCGGCCGGGCACCCGGCCCGGGGTGCAGTCGGCGGCGCAGGAGACCGATCCGCGGGTGCTGTGGAAGGAGGACGCGGACCGGATCAACGCCCTGTACGCGGAGCCGGAGAACCGGCACCGGGCGGCGCTCGGGATGCCGCCGGTCGAGGACATCCGGTCGTACGTCTTCACCGACCGGCCGTTGCTGGCCGCCGACCCGGTGCTGTGCCCGTGGGCGGACACCACCGACCTGGACGTGGTGCAGACCGGCGCGTGGATCCGGCCGGACGACCGTCCGCTGCCGGCCGAGCTGACCGCGTTCCTGGATGCCGGCGAGCCGCCGGTGTACGTGGGTTTCGGCAGCATCGCCTCGTACCTGCCGGCCGACATCGGCCGGGTCGCCGTCGAGGCGATCCGCGCGCGGGGCCGCCGGGTGCTGATCAACCGGGGCTGGGCCGGCCTGTCCGCGCTCGACGACGGCGCCGACTGCCTGGTGGTGGGCGAGGTGAACCAGCAGGCGCTGTTCCCCCGGGTGGCCGCGATCGTGCACCACGGCGGGGCCGGGACGACGACCGCGGCGAGCCGGTCGGGGACGCCGCAGGTGGTGGTGCCGCAGATCGCCGACCAGACGATGTCGGCGGAGCGGATCGCCGAGCTCGGCATCGGGGTGGCACACGAGGGCCGCTCCCCCACGGTCGGGTCGCTGTCCGCGGCGCTGGCCACGGCACTGGGTGCGGATGTCCGGGCACGGGCCGCCGAGGTGGGCGGCACGATCCGCACCGACGGCGCGGCGGTCGCCGCGGGGATGCTGCTGAGCGGCGAGTTCTGAGATGTCGTCCGGTGGCCCGGCGGGTACGTTGTCCCTCGGGCCAACCGGATCGGAGACGCTTCACGATGAACGACTGGGTCGAGCACGTGATCTGGTGGCACGCGCATCCCCTCACGTTCCTGGGGGCTGAGCGGGCGGCGCTGCCACCGGATGCCGCGCCGGTGCCGCGGCTGCGGCGTTTCGCGCCGTGGCTGGACTATCTGGTGGAGCTGGGCTGCAACGGTCTGGCGTTGGGGCCGGTCTTCGCGGCGGAGACGCACGGCTACGACACGGTCGACCACTACCGGGTCGATCCGCGGTTGGGCACCACGGACGATCTGCGGTGGCTGCTCGACGAGTGTCGTCGGCGCGGGATCCGGGTGCTGTTCGACGGCGTGTTCAATCACGTGGGGCGCGGTTTCGGCCCGTTCCGGGACGTGCTCGACCGGGGGCGCGATTCGGCGTACGCCAACTGGTTTCGTCTTTCCTACAACGACGACGGCGGGTTCGACCATGCCGATTTCGAGGGTCACCACCATCTGGTCGCCCTCAATCACGATGAGCCGGCCGTCGTCGACTACGTCGCCGGGGTGATGCGGCACTGGCGGGAGTTCGGCGCGGACGGCTGGCGTCTCGACGCGGCCTATGCGGTGCCGCTGCCGTTCTGGCGGGCGACCGCCGGGAGCATCGACGGCGGCTGGTTCGTGGGTGAGGTGATCCACGGCGACTATCCGGCTTTCGTGCGTGACGGCGGCCTCGATTCCGTGACGCAGTACGAGCTGTGGAAGGCGATCCGGTCCAGTCTGAACGACCTGAACTTCTTCGAGTTGGCCTGGGCGTTGGAGCGGCACGACGCGTTCGGCGCCGATTTCCCCCCGCTGACCTTCGTCGGCAATCACGACGTCACCCGGATCGCCAGCGCCCTGACCGAGCCGCGCCATCTCGGCCTGGCCCTGGCCGTCCTGTTCACCGTCGGCGGCGTGCCCAGCGTCTACGCCGGCGACGAGCAGGCCTTCACCGGCGTCAAACGCGACATCGAGTTCGGCGACGACGAGATCCGCCCGGCCTTCCCCGCGACCCCGGCGGATCTGGCCCCGTTCGGCGAGCCCACCTTCCACCTGCACCAGCAGCTGATCAGCCTGCGCCGCCGATTCCCGTGGCTGCACCGCGCCACCACGAAACCTTTGCACCTCACCAACAAACAACTGGCGTACGAGGTGTCCGCCGGCCCCGACCGCCTCATCGTGCTGCTGAACGCCGCCGACCACGGCCACGACTTCCCCTTGGACCTCGGCCCCGCCCGCGTCGTCGAGTCCTCCGGCGGCACCGGCACCCTCGTCCCCGGCCCCGGCTGGTCGATCCTGCGGGGCTGACGCCGGCCACCCGCCGTGGCGCTCAGACCAGGGCGGTGACCAGCACCGTGAAGGCGGCGAGGATGACGGCGAGCCGGCCGTAGTGGTAGCGCAGCCACCGGTTCAGCTGCTGCTTCCAGTCGGCCGGCCGGGTCTCCGGCGTCCAGGTCCGGTTGCGGTTGTTGATCGGGACCAGGAGCAGCACCGACATGAGCACGCTGACGATCAGCAGCCCGGCGGCGGTGACGACGAGCCCGTCACCGTCGTGCCGCCGGCCGGCCACCGCCCAGATCGCGATCAGCACGACCGAGCCGATGTACCAGAACGGCATCAGCCGACCGAGCATCCGGCCGCCGTGTGCGTGGCCGAGCTGGCCGCTGTCCTCGGGGAGGGCGTCCAGGATCGGGTTCATGACGAAGGCGACGGAGAACTCGACCCCCACCATCAGGCCGACGACCACGGTGGTGATGACTTCCAGAGCGTTGAGCATGGCGAACCTCTCCAGGTATCTAGCGGCGCTAGCTTTCGGATCGAGGCTAGCATTGTCATCGATCCCATGTCTAGCAGTGCTAGGATCGGCCCGTGTCGGTAACAGAACGCAAGCAGCGGGAACGGGCCGTCCGCGAGCGCCTCATCGTGGCGACCGCCCGGGAGCTCGCCGAGCAGATGGGCTGGGAGGCGGTCACCACCCGCCGGCTCGCCGAGCGCATCGAGTACAGCCAGCCCGTCCTCTACAGCCACTTCCGCGGCAAACGGGAGATCATCGGCGCGGTCGCCCTGCAGGGCGCCACCGAGATGGCCGCCCATGTCCGGGCCGCGACGGACGCGACGGACGACCCGCGAGCCCGGGTCACCGCCCTGGCCCGCGCCTACCTCGACTTCGCCGCGCGCCATCCGGCGGTCTACGACGCGCTGTTCCTCCTGGACGGCGGCCTGGCGTATGGGCGCCAGGACACCCCGGCGCCGCTCAGGGACGCCTTCGCCGCGCTGCGGGAAACCCTGGGTGAGGTCGCCGGGGACGGGGTCGACAAGGGCCTGTTCACCGAGGTCTTCTGGTCGTCGCTGCACGGCCTGGCCACCCTGACCCGCACCGGCCGGTTGTTGCCCGCGTTCGCCGAGGCGAGAGTGGAACTGCTGGTCGACCGGCTCGCCGTGCTCTGACCCCGGCGATCACCGCCACGCCGTGCCTGCCGGACGCTGTCGCGGCGCGGGGGGGGCTATAACAAGATCATGGGTACCGATGAGGAAGTGATCGTCGAGGTCCGGGAAGGCCTCGGGCACCTGGTCCTGAATCGGCCGCGGGCGATCAACGCGCTCACCGCCGGCATGGTGGCGATCATGCGCCGGGCTCTGGCCGGGTGGGCGGCGTCGGACACCGTGCGGGCCGTGCTGATCACGGGAGCGGGTGAGCGCGGGCTCTGCGCCGGCGGTGACATCCGGGCGATCCACGCGGACGCGGTGTCCGGGGGCAGCGGGTCGATCCGGTTCTGGGCTGACGAGTACGAGTTGAACGCGACGATCGCGGAGTATCCGAAGCCGGTCGTGGCGCTGATGGACGGTCTCGTGATGGGTGGCGGGATCGGTGTCTCGGCGCACGCGTCGGTGCGGGTGGTGACGGAGCGGTCCCGGCTGGCGATGCCCGAGGTGGGCATCGGCATGCACCCGGACGTCGGCGGCTCCTGGCTGCTCTCCCGGGCGCCCGGCGAGCTGGGCACGCATCTGGCGCTGACCGGCTCCGCGGTGGGGGCGGCGGACGGGATCGCGGCCGGGCTCGCCGACTTCTTCGTCCCGTCCGAGCGCCTGCCCGCGCTGGTCGCGGCGCTGGAACAGGGGCAGGGGGTGCGGGCCTTCACGGCCGAGCCGCCGCCGGGTGAGTTCGCCACGGCCCGGGAGTGGATCGACGTCTGCTACCGGGGGGACTCGGTGATCGAGATCGTGGACCGGCTGGCCCGGCACCCGGCCCCGGGCGCGCAGGCGGCCGCCAAGGAGATCGGCACCCGCTCCCCCACCGCCCTGACGATCACCCTGCGTTCGCTGCGGACGGCAGCGCGCCTGCCCGATCTGCGCGCCGCGCTGGGGCAGGAGCTGCGGCTGTCGGCGGCCATGCTGCGGCTGCCGGACCTGGCGGAGGGGATCCGGGCGCAGATCATCGACAAGGACCGCAATCCGCGCTGGCGGCCGTCGTCCCTCGCCGAGGTGCGGCCGGAGACCGTCGACGAGGTGTTCGAAGCAACCCGTTAGCAACCGGAGGCGACCGCTTCCACACTCAGCCGCACCGACCGTTGTCTTCCATGGCCACCAAGAAGCACGCGCGCCGGGCCGCTCTCACCGTCGCCGCCGCCACCGCCACCGCTGTCAGCCTCGCCTACCCGATCGCCGCCGGCGCGGCGCCGGGTGTCCCGGTCAGCGTTCTGGCCGACACCCCGGGGACCGCGAAGCCGGTGACCAAGGCGCCGACCGCGACCGCGGTCACCCCGCCGAGCGGCACCACCGCGGGCGGCACCACGGTCACGGTCACCGGTTCCGGGTTCTCGTCGCTGGACCTGACGAACCCGGCCGCGGTGAAGTTCGGTGACCTCAACGCGGCCTCGTTCGCCGTCGTGTCGGACACCCGGCTGACCGCGGTCACCCCGGCCGGGACGAACGGCGCGGTCAAGGTGACCGTCACCAACACGGTGGGCAGCAGCAGCGGGACGGTGAGCTTCGGGTTCCGGGCGCCGCTGGGTGCCCGGTTCGAGGCGGTGACCGGGGCGAAGGGCGGCACCGTCGTCCCGGTCACCGTGACCGGCGGCACCGTGGGCGCCACCGCCGCGGCCTTCACCACCGAGAAGGTGACCGCGAAGGTCGGGGACGCCACCGCGACGGTGGCCTGGACCGACGAGGCGCACGTCAAGGTGACCGTGCCGGCCGGCACGAAGTTCGGCGCGATGAAGCTGACGCTGACCCACGACGGGGTGGCCGGCACCCCGTCCGAGTCGACGATCCGCTACGCGCCGCTGCTGAGCGGGGTGTTGCCGGCCAAGGTGTCCACCGCGGGCGGCGAGACGGTGACGATCACCGGGAACGGCTTCACCGACGTGGCCAGCGACGACCCGGCATCGGTCACCTTCGGCGGCAGGAACGCGACCAGCTTCACGGTCAAGTCGGCCACCCAGATCACCGCGGTGGTGCCGGAGGGCGCGAACGGGGCGGCCCCGGTCGTGGTGAAGAGCGCGGGTGGCTCGGTGAGCGGGACCGTCACGTACCGCACGCCTCTGGGCCTGGAAGTTCCCGCCGGCGCGGTGGCGAAGGCCTCCGGCGGCACGGTCACGCTGACGGTGACCGGCGGGACGGTCGGCGCGACCCCGAAGGAGTTCGGCACGCAGGCGATCAGCGCCACGGTCGGCACCTCGAAGGTCGTCCCGGTCTGGGTGGACGCCACCCACGTGAAGGTGCCGATGCCGGCCTCGGCCGCGGCGACGGCCCCGGTGACCCTGCTGCACGACGGGGTGCCGGGCAAGCCGGTGACGGTGAGTTACGCCCCGGTCGTGGTGAACCTGTCGGCGACCACCGACACGCTGGCCGGCGGCACCAAGGTCACCGTGAAGATCGCCGGCGGGGAGCTGGGCGGCGCGACCGGCTTCACGTTCGGCGGTAAGGAGGCGTCCTGCACCAGGCAGGGCACCGGCACCTTCGTCACCTACCTGTGCGTGACGCCGCCGGCGACCACGGCCGGCCCGGTCTGGGTGTCGTTCACCGCCAGCACCGGCACCGCCAGCCGGTTCACCCCGGCCGCCGTCTTCAACTACATCGACCTGGACTGAAGCACCTGGAGGGCGAGCTCACCCCAGGTGATGTTCTCCCGCTCGAAGCTGATGCCCCGCTGGAGCGTCAGGTAGGGGCCGATCCGGTTTCCGGTGGCGAGGAACTCCGCGTGGCTCCGGCTTCCCAGGATCTCCACCACCATCTGCTCGTACGCGGTCAGCCGCCGGCGACTCTGCTCGATCCGCGCCTCGATCGAGGACCGGACGCTGGCCGGGTCGGCCCAGGCCAGCGCCTCCACCTGGACCAGCAGCTCGTCGCGGACCGTGGTCGGTTTCGGCTCCTGCCGGGTGAAGTCGAGCAGCGCGGCCCGGCCCGCCTCGGTGACCGAGAAGATCCGCTTGTCGGGCCGCCTGTCCTGCTTGACCAGCCGCGCCGCGAGCAGCCCCTCGGACTCCATCCGGTCGAGTTCCCGGTAGAGCTGCTGCGGCGTGGCGGTCCAGAAGTTGGCGACCGAGACCCGGAAGCGTTTGGCCAGGTCGTACCCAGAGGACTCGCGGTCGATCAGCGCCGCGAGAACGGCGTTCCTCAGTGCCACGGACGCATCCTACGGGCCCGGGGCCGGAACTCCGGGGTGGCCTTGGCGAGCACGGCGCGGCGCAGGATCGCGGTGTTGGGCAGCCGCAGCAGCCGGATCTGCTCCCAGCGTTCACGGGCGAAGGTGCGCCGGGCGCTGCTCGTCACCGCTCCGTTGAGCAGGCGTTTCGCGGCGGCGATCGCGTCCGGTGACTTGGCCAGCAGGCTTTCGGCGAACGCGGTGGCCGCCTTCACCGGATCGTCGGCGAGCTCGGTGACGATGCCCAGCTCGGCCGCCCGGGCGCCGCTGAACCGCTCGGCGGTCATGGTGAGCCGCTTGGCGACGTCCAGGCCGACCACCTCGGTGAGGCTGCGGATGCCGGACATGTCGGGGATGATGCCCCACTTGCCCTCCAGGACCGACCACTGCGAGTCCGGGGTGGCGAAGCGCAGGTCGGCGGCGAGCGCGATCTGGATGCCGCCGCCGTAGCAGTGCCCGTGGACCGCGGCGATCACCGGGACCGGGATCCGCCGCCACGCCCAGCAGGCCTCCTGGAACAGGTTGGTGCCGCGCCAGGGGACCGGGACGAAGGCACGCACGACCCGGGCCGGGGATTTCAGGGTGCCGGCGATGTCGAGGCCGGCACTGAACGACGGGCCCTCCCCGGCGATCACGACGGCGCGGACCGAGCGGTCGCGGCGCAACCGGCGGGCAACCGCGATCAGCTCGTGCAGGGTGTCCAGGACCAGGGCGTTCAACTTCTCCGGCCGGTTGAGACGTACCTGGGCGATGCCGTTGTCGATGGTGAGGCTGACGTATCCCATGATCTTCCCTCTGGATCAGACCGAAGCGGCGAGCTCGGTGGCCTGTTTGATGGCCCGCTTGGCGTCGAGCTCGGCCGCGACGTCCGCGCCGCCGATCACGTGGACCGTCACGCCGCGGTCGGTGAGCGGCGCGACGAGATCGCGGACCGAGTCCTGACCGGCGCACAGCACGACCGTGTCCACCGCGAGGACCTGGGCCTTCTCGCCGACGGTGAGGTGCAGCCCGGCGTCGTCGATCTTCTGGTAGGACACCCCGCGCAGCATGGTCACGCCGGACTGCTGCAGCGTCGCCCGGTGCACCCAGCCGGTCGTCTTGCCCAGGCCCTTGCCGAGCGCGGTCTCCTTGCGCTGCAGCAGGTAGACCTTGCGCCGGACGGAGGGCTTGACGGCGGTGGTCAGCCCGCCGCGCTCCGCCGCCGGGTCGGTGACGCCCCAGCGCCGCATCCAGTCGTCGAGCGGCTCGTTCTGGTCGTGCAGCAGGAACTCGCCGATGTCGAAGCCGATGCCGCCGGCGCCGATGATCGCCACCCGCTCCCCGGCCGGCGCACCCTCCACCAGCTGCTGGTAGGTCAGGACCGACGGGTGGTCGATGCCGGCAATCTGCGGGATCCTCGGTGTCACGCCGGTGGCGAGCACCACCTCGTCGAAGCCGGCCAGGTCCGTCACGGTGGCCCGCACCCCGAGGTGCAGCTTCACCCCGCGAACGTCGATCATGTGCCGGTAGTAGTCGAGGGTCCGCGCGAACTCCTCCTTGCCCGGAATGCGCGCCGCGAGCCGGAACTGCCCGCCGATCGACTCGCCCGCCTCGAACAGCTCCACGCTGTGTCCGCGCCCGGCCAGCTCGACCGCCGCCGCCAGCCCCGCCGGCCCGGCTCCGACGACCGCACAACGCTTGACGGTACGGGTCGGCAGCAGCACGAGTTCGGTCTCGTGCCCGGCCCGCGGGTTCAGCATGCAGGACGCCCGGGTGTTCTTGAAGGTGTGGTCCAGGCAGGCCTGGTTGCACGCTATGCACGTGATGATCTCGCGTTCCCGGCCCTGCTCGGCCTTGACCACCCAGTCCGCGTCGGCCAGCAGCGGCCGGGCCATCGACACCAGGTCGGCGTCTCCGGCCGCGAGGATCTGCTCGGCAGCCTCCGGCCGGTTGATCCGGTTGGAGGCGATGACCGGGATCGTCACCTCGTCGCGCAGCTTGCGGGTCACCCAGGTGAAGGCGCCGGCCGGCACCGAGGTGACGATCGTCGGCACCCGCGCCTCGTGCCAGCCGATCCCGGTGTTGAACAGCGACACCCCGGCCTCCTGCAGGCCGCGGGCGAGCTCGACCGTCTCCTCCCAGGACTGGGCGTCGTCGACCAGGTCCAGCAGGCTGATCCGGTACTGCACGATGAAGTCGTCGCCGGCCAGCTCGCGGGTCCGCCGGACGATCTCCAGCGGGAAGCGCATCCGCTTCGCGGCCGAGCCGCCCCAGGCGTCGGTGCGGTCGTTGGTCCGGGCGGCCAGGAACTGGTTGATCAGGTAGCCCTCGGAACCCATGATCTCGACGCCGTCGTACCCGGCACGGCGGGCCAGCCGCGCGGCCCGGGCGAACGCGGTCGCCGTCGCGTCGACCTGCCGCGCCGACATGGCCCGCGGCCGGAACGGGGTGATCGGCGACTTCTTCGCCGACGCGCCGAGGCTGAACGGATGGTACGAGTACCGGCCCGCGTGCAGGACCTGCAGCAGGATCTTCCCGTCGTGCTCGTGCACCGCGTCGGTGACCACGCGGTGCTTGTCGGCGTGCCGTCCGCTGGTCATCTTGCTGCCGAACGGCGCCAGCCAGCCCCGCCAGGTCGGCGCGTACCCGCCGGTCACCATCAGGCCCACCCCGCCCTTGGCCCGCTCGGCGAAGTAGGCGGCGAGTTTCGGCAGGTCCTGCTCGCGGTCCTCGAGCTTGGTGTGCATCGAGCCCATCACCACCCGGTTGCGCAACACGGTGTGGCCGAGGTCGAGCGGGCTCAGCAGCGTCGGATAGCGGCTCATAGGCCGCGACTATACAAACAGTTGCATACTAAAGAAAGTGACTATCACCGGTCCGGTCCGGGAGTGTCCAGCGGCACCACCGGCCCCGCAACCAGGCCCGGCTGCATCGCCGGGCGGATGCCGGCAGCGGTGAACAGCCGGTCCGCGGCCACCCGTGGCCGGTCCGCCGGCAGTGCGGCCAAGTGGTGGCCGCGGCGCGCAGGGGGCCGCCGCGGGCCGGGCAGGCCGGGCACCACCCGGTTGCCGGCGTCGAGCAGCTGGAAGGTGGTGCCCGGGCTGACCGGCGGCGGCCCGCCCCGCCCGACCGCGGTGGTGAGCTGCTCGGCCTGGGCGCTCAGATGATGAGCAGGGCCAGGATGTCGAACTCGCGGGCGGACAGCTCGATCTCCGCGCCGTCCCGGAACACCCGCCGGGCGCCGGGGTCGAGCCGCAGGTCACCGGCCTGCAGCACAGCCACGGCCGACTCGTGGGAATGCCGGTGCAGGGCCAGCAGCTCGTCGTCGCCGGTGTGCCGCACCTCGGCGGTGTGCCGGGCTGGCATCCCCCGGCCGGCTGCGGCGCGGGCGGTTACGCTGCGTCGGGCCCGGCCGGCGCAACGCCCGGCCTCGCGCAGCCCGCGCGCCACCAGCTCGGCGAGCCGACGCTCATCCTCCACCACCAGGACCCGCATCGTTTATCTTTCACTCTCGTGAAGAGGATGTGGCCACTCTACGCGGCCGGGTTCACCACCGCGTTCGGAGCGCACGCGATCGCCGCGAACCTGGGCGGGGCGCAGGTTTCGCTGCTGACGCTCGGTGGCCTGCTGGCCCTCTACGACGGCGCCGAGATCGTCCTCAAGCCGGTGTTCGGCAGTCTCGCCGACCGGATCGGGCCGCGGCCGGTGCTGCTCGGCGGCCTGGTCGCGTTCGCGCTCGCCTCCGCGGTCTACGTGGCGGCGGACAGCCCCGGCTGGCTGTGGGCCGCTCGGCTCGGGCAGGGCGCGGCCGCCTCGGCGTTCTCCCCGGCCGCGTCGGCCCTCGTGGCCCGGCTGAATCCCGGCGCCAAGCACGGGCGGGCGTTCGGGTCGTACGGCTTCTACAAGTCGATCGGCTACACCCTCGGCCCGCTGCTCGGCGGCGTGATCGTCTGGGCCGGCGGGCTGCGGTCGCTGTTCGTCGTGCTGGCCGGGCTCGGCGCGGCGGTCGCCGTCTGGGCGCTGCTGGCCGTCCCGCACCTGGCGCCGCTGCCGAAGACCCGGCAGACCCTGCTCGATCTGGCCCGCCGGCTGACCTCGGCGACCTTCCTGCGGCCCACCTCGGCGCTGGCCGCCGCGACCGCGGCCCTGTCGGTCGGCGTCGGCTTCCTGCCGGTCACCGGGCGGGCCGCCGGGCTCAGCCCGATCGCCACCGGCGCGGCCGTGTCGGTGCTGGCGCTGTGCGCGGCGCTGGTCCAGCCGCGGGCCGGGCGGGCGCTCGACGACGGGCGGTTGAGCCTGCGCACCGGGCTGACCGCCGGGCTGCTGCTGACCGCGCTCGGCCTGGCCGCGGCGCTGCTGCCCGGCCTGACCGGCGTCCTCGCCGGGGCGGCGCTGATCGGCGCCGGCACCGGCCTGATCACCCCGCTGGGGTTCGCGGCGCTGGCCGGCTCGACCCCGCCGGAGCGGCTCGGGCAGACCATGGGCGCCGCCGAACTGGGCCGCGAACTGGGCGACGCGGGCGGACCGCTGCTGGTCGGCGCGATCGCCACGGCGACCACGCTGAACGGGGGATTCGCCGTGCTCGCGGTGCTGGTGGGTGCACTCGCCGCCATCCTGCCGGCACTACCGCTGCGTCACGTTCAGCAGCGGTGACGCGTTCTGCGCGGTCGACGGGGCGTTCCATTTCTGCTGGTCGGAGCCGTCGCACGGCATCGTCCGGAGAATGCTCGTGTTCGCCGGGGCGCCCGGGTCCACGAGGACGTCCTGTCCGACCGCGGTCAGGCACAGGGCATGGTCGTCCTGGACCCGGTAGCTGGTCGTGGGCAGGCCGGTGTTCCGGGTGATCGTCCACCGGTATCCGGCCGTTGTCGTGGAGCAGGCCTTCGCCTGCACCTTCTGCCCGGCGGTTCCGGGGCTCCACAGGCAGTACCTGCCGTCCGGGTTGGTCGGGCTTGCGTCGTTGTCGGTCACCGTGAACAGGACGTCCGCCACGCCGGCGACCCCGTTGGCGAGCACCGCGGCCTGACCGCTGGTGGCGTCCACCGGCACCCACTGCTGGCTCCAGTCGGCGCTCGTCAGGCTCGGGCTCTGACCGCAGGGATAGGTGATCAGCCGGGCGTCGGCGACCTTCTGTCCGCCGACATCCATGCACCGGCTGAACTCGGCGTAGTCCACCCACTGGTTCCGGTCGGCCAGCACGGCCGCGCCCGCACCGGCCGAGCCCCGCGAGACGAAGGTGGACGCGGTGCTGCAGTCGGCGTCGAGGTTGACCGACAGGCCCGCCACGGGACCCGCGGCCCGCCAGCAGAGGGTCCGGGCCGAGGAGGCCCAGGTACCGCCACCGGACGGCCCGGGACTCGCGGAGATCCACTGCTGAGTGGCGGGGACGGTGGTGGTGCCACACGCGGCGAGGGCCAGGGAGGACCCGCTGGTCTGCTGGGCGTCCACGCACAGTCCGTCGGGCGGGCTCGACGACACCAATCTGACCTGCAGGTTGGAGCCGTAGGCGAACAGCTGGCTCTTGGGCCGGGTGCTGGCGGCGCAGGTGCGCAGCGCCAGTTGCCCGCCCGCGACGGGCGTGTCGCCCGCGTCCAGGCACAGGTTGGTCCCGGCGAGCCGGACGGTGTCGCCGGCCAGGTTCTGGTCACCGGACAGCAGGGGGTACGTGGCCGTCAACGTCACGCTGACCTTGCCCGCGAGGTCCAACCCGGTCGACGTCAACCGTACGTAGGCGGCCTGGTTGCCGGGCCCCTGTCCGGTCTGGCACGGGGCCAGCGGGCTGCCGCCGTACTGCGGGTCGGTCGTGTAGTAGTCGAAGCTGACCGCATAGGTGGCCGGGCCCGCGGACGAGGCGTCGGTCATCGGGGCGCAGGGCAGCTTGGTGCGATCACCCTGCGGGTTGCCGGCCGCCGTGGACAGGGTCACGGTCGACACGCCACCCGACGTGGACGCCTGGATCGTGGCCACGGCAGCCTGCAGGCCCGCGCGCGCGGACTGCAGTCCGCTGACCCGCCGCTGGTCGAAGCGCGTGGTACCGATCTGCGCGATCACCAGGGAGCTCAGGACCACGCTGAGGCTCGTCGCCACCATGGTGACCAGCAGGGCGATGGGCATCGACCCGCGGTCGCCGGCCGCGGGCAGCGGACGCGGGTGTCGGGGAGCGCTCACGGCGTGTTCCTTCCTAGCGAGCAGGCGACCGGGTCGTGCCAGCCGACGGTGCTGTTGGCCGCGACGACGGTGGTCTGGGTGTCGCGCTGGGTCGAGCCCTTCCCCCCGCTGGCCGTCGCGGTGAGCCGGATCCGCAGTTGCAGCGGCGTGGCGCTCGGCAGGTTCGTCAGCGACGGTGTCGAGAAGTCGGGGAAGTGCAGGGTCTGCGGCGCGGCCGCCGCGCCGGTGTCGGCGTCCGGCGTGGCGGGAGCCGCCAGCCCGGACGCGAGGACCCGCCAGCCGGCCGCGGACACGGTCGTGGCCGACGCGGGCCACTGGCGCAGCTTCAGCGTTCCGCCGGAGAGGCGAAGCTGGTGGCAGACCCGCTGACCGCTGGAATCCTGGGTGACGTACTCGACGGAGGGATCGCCGCCGGCTCCGGCGCCCGGGTCACTGATGTCGTAGGCGACGCCGATCTCCGGTTGCAGGCCGGCGTATGCCAGGCTCGCCTGTGTCTGGGCCTCGTCCATCCGGTCGGTGGCGTCGGTCATCCGGTACAGCTGCGCCAGGCCGCCGGTCGCGATGGCCCCGATGATCGACATCAGCGCCATGGCGACCATCAGGTCGATCATCGTGACCCCGGCGTCCCCGCCCGGCAGGGCGCGGCGTGCCCGGATCGGGGTCCGGTTCCTCATCAGCTCACCTGCCAGGTAAAGGCGATCGTCTTCCGGTTGCCGGCGAAGTCGGTCACGGTGATGGACACGGTCGAGGTGGCGACGGTCATCGGCTTGCCGGTGATCACACCGGTGTTCGCGTCCAGCGCGAGGCCGGCCGGCAGCCCGGAGGCCGTCCACGTGAACGGTCCGACGCCGCCCGTCTGGGTCAGCTGCAGCGCCGTGATCGCCTTGCCCTTCTGACTGGACTGCGCGCCCGGCGACGTGATGGTCAGCGGTGCGTAGATCGTCCACTTGAAGGGGATCTTCTTCACGGTGCCGCTGGCATCGGTGAGCAGGATCTGGATGTCCCAGGTGCCGGCCGTGGTCGGCGTGCCGCTCACGAGTCCGGTCGCCGAGTTGATCGAGAGCCCCGGCGGCAGGTTGACGGCACCCCAGGTGTACAGCGAGGGGTTGGCCACGATCAGCTGGGTGGTGGTGCTGTCGTTCAGCTGCTGAGCCTTGTCGATGGACCAGTCGAAGGTCACCGAGGCGCTCTCGCCGCGGCTGTCGGTGACGGTCACCACGACGTGGGCGGTACCCAGGGCGGCGGGCGTCCCGGTGATCAGGCCGCTGCTCGACCCGATCGACATGCCGGCGCGCAGACTCGTGGCCGTCCAGGTGTAGGGGCCGACACCGTCGGTGGCGACCATCTGCAGCGGGACCGCGGCGGTGTCGATGTAGGTGTCCTGCTTGGGGGGAATGGCCAGCTTCGGCGCCGAGTAGATCGTCCACACGAACGACACCTTGGCGTTCTGCTTGCGGGCGTCGGTCACGGTGACGGTGACGTTCGAGGCGCCGAGGGTGTCCGGCGTACCCGTGATCACCCCCGTGGCGCTGTCGATGGACAGGCCGTTCGGCAGACCGGTCGCCGACCACGTGTACGGAGTGGTGCCGCCGGCCGCGGACGGTGAGAGCGTGACGCTGCGACCCTGCGTGGTGCCCTGGTCAGCGATCTTGGCAAGCGTGATCTTGGTGACGACCGCCCACCGGAAGGTGATCCGGGCGGTCTTGCCGCGGGCGTCGATGACGGTCACCGTCACCGTCGAGGTGCCGGCGCTCGTGGGCGTCCCGGTCACCGAGGTCGTGGTCGGGTCGAAGGTCAGACCGTTCGGCAGACCGGTGACCGACCAGGTGTACGGCCGGCTGCCGCCGGTGGCCGACAGCGGGAGCGCCGCGATCGCCGACCCGAGCGTGCTGACCTGGTCGGGCACGGCGGTCACGGCCACCGCGCCGGAGCCGAACACCGGGTCGCCCGACCCACCGGCACCGAAGAGCGTGGACGTGGCGAACGAGCAGGTGTCGCCGCCGCAGGCGGGCGACGGCCAGGCCACCCCGACGACCGCGCGCACCATGGCGATCGGCTGGGTGTTGTCGGCGGTGCAGGGACTCCCGCCGGTCTGCTCCCAGCACTTGCCGAGGTAGAGATAGCGCTGGTACGTCACCCCGTTGACCGCGATGCCCGACGAGCTCGGCGGCACCGGGAAGGCGATGCCGCCGGTGGCCGTGGACGGCGCGGTGGTGACCGCCGTCGGCACCGCCGCGGCGTCCCACCGCTCGGTGTCGGCCAGCAGCGGCACCGCCTTGGCCACCGGCGCCGGGCATGCCGTGGCGCACGGCGCACGCTCGGACAGCAGGGCCGTCACCTGCGGCGCCCGGAGGGTGTCCATGGCATCCGCGGCGAGCCGGATGCCGCCCTGTTGCTGACCCTGCCCGTGCGAGGTCGACATGGCCTGCACGAAGAAGGTGCTCAACCCCATCAGCACGACGCACACGACCGCGGCGGACACGATCATCTCGAGCATGGTGAACCCACCATCGCCCGCGTCGCACACCCTGACGCGCTTCGGCACCTGGTCGCCCCGGAACACGGTCCCCAACTCCCGTCGCTGCCTGAACACCCCACCCCGCACGCGGTGGACGTGCCCTTATCGGCACGGCGACAGCCGCCTTGAGAGCAACGGCGCGCGAAAACGGCCCGGAGCGACGGTCAGCCGGCCCGCGCGGCTCCTTGTCTGCCTGCGGGACGAGCGCAGCCCGGCCCGGCCTGGTCGAGGCGACCGGCGGTGATGACGGCCCGCATTTGCGGCCGGGTCGAGGAGATCCCGCTCCGGCGCCCGCCACGACCGGGGGCACATGCCGGCCACCGGTCGGGCGGAGCAGCGGCCGACCCCTCGCCAGAGGGCCGCCGAGCTCCGCCGAACCGGTTGACCGCGAGGTCAGTGCCGGGTCAGGGTCAGCGCCGCGTCGACGATGCTGCCGGTGTCGATACCGTGCAGGCGGTAGGCGTCCGCCAGGCCGGAGGACTGGCCGAACTCGGTCACCCCGAGGCAACGCATCCGGTCCCCGCGCGCCGCGCCGAGGAAGGCCAGTGTGTGCGGATGGCCGTCCTGCACGGTGACCAGGGGCGTGGGGTGCTCGGCGGGGAACAGCTCGTCCAGGATGCCGCCGCCCACGCCGGCAGCGCGGCTGCCGCGCTGCTGGAACGAGCGGAAGACCAGATCCGGGCTGGTCAGGCAGACGACCCCGGCCTTGACGCCGTGCGCGGCCAGAGCGTCGGCGGCCGCGACGACCTCGGGCATGATGGCGCCGACCCCGACCAGCGTCACCTCCTCGTCGCCGATCGGGTGATCGGCCGGCAACCGGTAGCCGCCGGCGACGCTCTGCCGGCGACGGCGCTCCCGGAGGGTGGGGTCCTCCGGGACGCGGGCCAGCCCGGGATCGATGGGCCGGGTGGACAGCCGGAAGTACGCCGAGGTGCCGCCCTCGACGCCGACCCGGCTCATCGCGTGCAGGAAGCACCACTGCAGGTCCTGCGCGAACGCCGGCTCCCACGCGACGCAGCCGGGCTGCTCCAGCCCGATCGACGGGGTGGTGATCGACTGGTGGGCGCCGCCCTCGGGCGCGAGCGTCACGCCGGACGGGGTGCCCACGAGGATGGACTGACCCCCGGCGTAGATGCCGTAGGACCACGGCTCCAGGGCGCGCGACACGAAGGGGTCATACAGCGTGGCGATCGGGATCAGCCGCTCACCCCAGCGGGACCAGGTGGTGCCCAGCTCGCCCAGCAGGGACACCAGGTTGACCTCGGCGATGCCCAGTTCGATGTGCTGACCGTTGCTGTCCTCCCGCCAGCGCAGGACCCGCTCGGCGTCGTCGGCGAACCAGTCGTGCCGGTCCTCCACCGACCAGACGCCGGTCTTGTTGATCCAGCCGCCCAGGTTGGTGGACGACGCCACGTCGGGAGAGCAGGTGACCACCCGGGCCGCCGCCTCGGGAGCGTCGCGCGGCAGGTCGGCCAGCAACCGGCCGAGAGCCGCCTGGGTGCTCATCGGCTTGCGGTAGCCGTGGTCGAGCTGGACCGGCACCGGCAGGGGTGAGGTCGGCGCGACGGGCTCGCGGCGCAGCGCCCGGCCGCGGGCCGCGCACAGCCGGCCGGCCGGGGTGTCCGGGCCGAAACGCTGCCAGGGCGCCCGGCGGTCCATGCCGCAGGCCTGCGCCAGCGCGTCCATCTGGGCGGCGCTGAGCAGCGCCGAGTGGTTGTTGGGGTGCCCCTCGGTGGGCAGGCCGCGGCCCTTGACGGTGTAGGCGAACACGACGGTGGGGCGGTGCGTCTCGACGCCGTGGAAGGTGTCGACGAGCAGTCCCAGATCGTGGCCGCCGAGGTCGCGGACCGCGGCGGCGAGCTCGTCCGGCGGGATCTCGTCCAGCAGCGCCTTGAGCTCGTGGCCGTCGGCCAGCGATGAGCTGCCCGCCAGGATGCGCTCGGCCACCTCGGCGGGGCCGACCCGCAGCATCCGCTGGTACTCCTCGTTGGGCATCGCTTCCAGCCGGGCGCGCAGCGACTGACCGCCGGGCCGGTCGAACAGCCGGGAGATGATGCGACCCCACTTGAGGATGACGACCTGCCACCCGGCGGCCGCGAACATGCCCTGCAACTTGGTGATCTGGATGTCCGGAACGACCCGGTCCAGGGACTGCCGGTTGAGGTCGACCACCCAGAGCAACTCGCCCATCTTGGCCACGGCCGGGTCCATGACCGCTTCCCAGATGGCGCCCTCGTCCAGTTCGGCGTCGCCGAGCAGGCTGATGAAGCGTCCACCGGGGGCCGTGCCGGGGAACTGCGAGGCGACGTACCGATGCGCCATCGCGGCCCAGAGCGCCGCCGTCGCCCCGATGCCCACCGACCCGGTGGAGAAGTCGACCGTGTCCGGGTCCTTGAGGCGGGACGGATACGACTGCAGGCCGCCCTTGGCCCTCAGCGTCGGCAGGTACGCCTCGTCGAGGTCGCCGAGCAGCCAGTTGACGGCGTGCAGCACCGGCGAGGCGTGCGGTTTGACCGACACCCGGTCCCGGCTGGTCAGCTCGGCGAACCACAGGGCCACCATGATGTCGACCATCGAGGCGCTCGACGCCTGGTGGCCGCCGACCTTGACCCCGGAGTCGTTGGGCCGGCCGGCGTTGGCGGCGTCGACGATCGACGCCGACAGCCACAGCACGCGCCGGGCGATCTCGTGCAGTGCGTCGAGGTCGGTCGGCGTTTCGTCCATCGGAATCTCCCGGGTCGGCGGCTGGTGGTTCGCAGCGAGGATAGGCGTGCCTTCATCTCGCTTTCATGCCGGATCTTTAACTTTCCCGGCATGAGCGACGTGCTGGCGGTCGACGCGGTCGGCCACCACGGGTCGATCGCGGCGCTGCGCGAGCGGGCCCCGGAGCAGGCGCACGAGATCCGGACGGGGACGACGAGCGTACCGCCGCAATCGCCGCCGTGAGCGGGCGGGACGTGGCGCCGATCGATGGCGGCGGGCTGCCGGTGCGCGGTCCGCAGGAGCGCATCGATGCCCTGATCGCCGCGGTCGTGGGCGCGGGATCGCGCGGCGCGGCCCGACCCACCGGGGAGACGCCGTCCGTTCACCGGGCCGCTGACCGCCGGGCTGGCGGTCAGTGCCGCCCGGACCCTGATCTGCCTGACCGCGGCGTTCCTGACGCTGCGCCGCCGCGACATCACCGGAGGATGACCATGCGACCCGCCATCACCCGCGCCGCCCTGGTGCTCGCCGTCCCGGCGTGACCACCGCGACGATCGGCGCCTCGGCCGCCTGCGACAAGGGCGGACCGAAGGTCGCCGACACCGGCGCCGGCCCGAACTGGATCTGCATGATGAGCTTCACCGACCTGCACGGGCAGCATCAGGACGGCAAGTTCGAGGTCACCGTGAAGACCGACGGCACCTACGTGGCCGGTGGCCCGTCGAAGATCATCGGACTCGCGACGGTCACCGACACGCAGGGACACGACGTGCCGAAACCGGTGTTCGAGTTCGACGGGGTGCTCAGCACTCGATGACGTTGACGGCCAGGCCGCCGCGGCTGGTCTCCTTGTACTTGATCTTCATGTCGGCGCCGGTCTCCTTCATCGTCTTGATCACCTTGTCGAGGGAGACATGGTGCCTACCGTCGCCGCGCAGCGCCATCCGGGCCGCGGTCACCGCCTTGACCGCGGCCATCCCGTTGCGTTCGATGCACGGGATCTGCACCAGGCCGCCGACCGGGTCGCAGGTCAGCCCCAGGTTGTGTTCCATGCCGATCTCGGCGGCGTTCTCCACCTGCTCCGGGGTGCCACCGAGCACCTCGGCCAGGCCGGCCGCCGCCATCGCGCAGGCCGAGCCGACCTCGCCCTGGCAGCCGACCTCGGCGCCGGAGATCGACGCGTTCTCCTTGAACAGCAGGCCGATCGCGCCGGCCGCCAGCAGGAACCGGACGATGCCGTCCGGGCCGGCGCCCGGGATGAACGCCGTGTAGTAGCTCAGCACCGCCGGGATGATCCCCGCGGCGCCGTTGGTGGGCGCGGTCACCACGCGGCCACCGGCCGCGTTCTGCTCATTGACGGCCATGGCGTACGCGGTGAGCCACTCCATCGCGTGCACCGCGGGATCCCCGGCGGCCCGCAGTTGCCGGGCCGTGGCGGCGGCCCGGCGGCGCACCTTCAGCCCGCCGGGCAGCACCCCCTCGGCGTCCAGGCCGGCGCCGACGCAGTCGCGCATCACGTCCCAGATGGCGAGCAGGCCGGACCGCACCTCGGACTCGGGGCGCCACGCGGTCTCGTTGGCCAGCATCAGCCGGGAGATGGACAGCCCGGTGCGCTGGGTGAGCGCGAGCAGTTCGGCGCCGGAGCTGAACGGGTGCGGCAGCGGGGTCTCGTCGGCGCGCAGCCGCGAGGTGCCCTGGTCGACGACGAACCCGCCGCCGACCGAGAAGTAGGTCTTGCTGATCAGCACCGCGCCGCTCGCGTCGAGCGCGGTGAACGTCATCCCGTTCGGGTGCTCGGGCAGCGACCGCCGCCGGTGCAGGACCAGGTCGACCTCGACCCGGCGGTCGTCCATGGTGAGGGAGGCCGGCGGCTCCAGCGTGGTGTCGACCGTCTCCGGGTCCTCGCCCATCAGGCCGAGCAGCACCGCGCGGGGGGTGCCGTGCCCGTGCCCGGTGGCGCCCAGCGAGCCGAACAGCTCGGCGCGCACGGTCGCCACCCGGTCGTCGAGGTGTCCCAGGAACATCCGGGCGGCGCGCATCGGGCCGACCGTGTGCGAGCTGGACGGGCCGATGCCGATCGAGAACAGGTCGAACACCGAGACGGCCATCAGTCCTTCTTTCGCCGGTAGAACGGCAGCTTCACGATCTCCGCCGGGATCGGCGTGCCCCGTACATCGACCGCCAGCCGGGCCCGATCCAGATTTTTCCGGAGATAGGCGAGCGCGATGGGGTGGCCGAGCGTCGGGGACAGCGCACCGCTGGTCACCTCGCCGACCTTCGCCCCGGTCTCCGCATCGATCACCGCATAGCCCGCGCGCGGCGAGCGGCGGCCGGTCGTCACCAGGCCGACCAGCTCGCGCACCGGCTCCGCGGCCCGCAGCGCGTCGCCGCCGACGAAATCCCGCTTGTCCCGTGCCACCACCCGCCCCAGGCCCGCGTCGAACGGCGTGGTGCGCACGGTCAGCTCGTGGCCGTACAGCGGCATGCCGGCCTCCAGGCGCAGCGTGTCCCGGCAGGCCAGCCCGGCCGGCTGGGCGCCCGCGGCGGCCGCCCACGCCCAGATCGCCTCGGCGTCCTCGTTCGCGCAGTAGATCTCGAAGCCGTCCTCGCCGGTGTACCCGGTGCGGGCCAGCAGCACGTCACGGCCGGCCACCCGCTCCGGCTTGATCGCGTAATACCGCAGGTCGGGATGCTCGCCGACGATCTTCACGGCGTCCGGCCCCTGGATCGCGATCAGCGCACCCACGTGCTCGGTCACGGTCACCGCGAAGCCGCCGGAGTGCTCACCGAGCATGGCGAGCACCATCGGCGCGTTCGCGGCGTTCGCCACCACCAGGAAGCTGCGCTCGGCGAGCCGGTACACCACCAGGTCGTCGAGCACCCCGCCGGTGGTGTGGCACAGCATGGTGTATTTCGCCCGCCCCACGGCGACCGCGGAGAGGCGCCCGACCAGGGCGAAATCGAGGAAGGCGGCGGCATCCGGTCCGCTGACCGCGATCTGCCCCATGTGGCCCAGATCGAAAAGACCGCAGGATTGCCGTACGGCGTGGTGCTCGGCCACGTCACTGCCGTACCGCAGCGGCATCTCCCAGCCGGCGAAACCGGTCATCGAGGCGCCGAGGCGGCGGTGGACGTCGTGCAGCGCGGTGCGTCGCAACAGGGAGGCTCCTTCGGGTGTCGGGCCTCCCTCGCTCTGTCATCTGTGCCTGAGAGGTTCACCGCGAAGGCGGCTTGCACCGTGGGCGCAGCCCGCGACGGGGCTGACTTTCCAGAGTCGCCTGACCGCTGCGGTACCGGGTGCCTGAGAGATTCTGAGGGAGAATTTGCTCCTTCGGCGCCCAGGTGACGGACCCTGGGACTCTCCCGCGGCGGCTGTGACGGCGAAAGTCTTCACTTGTCAGCGCCGACCCTACCGGGTGCCGGCGCTTTCCCGCTCACCGGCCCGGGCCAGGCGTTCCAGGGCCGGCAGCGCCGCCACCACGGTGTCACTCTCCTCCGGGGTCAGCTGCTCGAAGAGCCGGTCCAGGGTGGTGGCGTAATACGCGTAGGTGCGGCTGAGCAGCTCACGCCCGGCGTCGGTCACCTCGACCAGCACGCCGCGCCCGTCGTGCGGGTCGGGCACCCGGCGCACCTGTCCGGCCTTCTCCATCCGCCCGATCAGCTGGGTCATGCCCGGCTGTGAGGCCCGGGTGAGCCGCGCCAGGTCGGTGACCCGCCCCGGCCCGTGATCGGCGAGGCGGCGCAGCACGGCGAGCGCGATCGAACTCGGATTGTCCGGCCCCTCCAGCTGCCGCAGGAACCGCACCAGCTGCCCGAGCACCGGCAACAGTTGTGCTCCCCGGCCCTCACCGCTCGTCATGCCCACAACCGGCATCCTCCCGCACCGCCCCGCGCCGCCCGCGCGCGGCCGGGCCACCGCTCCGTCCTCATTGACAGAGTTGATTTCCACGGCGAATTATGGGAGCGCTCCCATCATCTCGTCCCCTGGAGAGCCCCGTGCACCCTTGGATCCGACGGCGTGTTGCCGCAAGCGCCGTACTGCTGACGATCGGGCTCGCGCCCGCCATCGCGCCGACACCGGCCGCCGCGGCGACCGCTGACACCCACGTCGACGTCGACACCCGGGCCGGCCTCGCCACCGTGGCCGGCACCGCGGTCGGCGTCAACCATGCCGTCTGGGACTCCCAGCTCGGCACCGACGCGGTCGCCGACCTGCTGCACGACGCGGGTGTCGGGATGCTGCGGTATCCCGGCGGCTCGTACGCCGACATCTACCACTGGAAGGACAACACGGCACCCGGCGGCTACGTCGCGCCCGGCACCGACTTCGACACCTTCATGGCGGGCGCCCAGCGGACCGGGGCCCAACCAATGATCATCGCGAACTACGGCACCGGGACCGCGCAGGAGGCGGCCGACTGGGTCCGGTACGCGAACGTCACCAAGGGCTACCACGCCACCTACTGGACGATCGGCAACGAGAACTACGGCAACGGGCACTACGGCTCGGCGTGGGAGGCGGACGACCACGCCGACAAGAGCCCGAAGGAGTACGCCGACGCCGTGGTCGCCTACGCCCAGGCGATGAAGGCCGTCGACCCCACCGTCAAGGTCGGTGCGGTGCTGACCATGCCGGGGAACTGGCCGGACGGGATCGTCGGGGCCGGTGACAGCGGCACCTGGAACCAGGAGGTGCTGACCCGGGCCGGGACCGCCATCGACTTCGTCGACGTGCACTGGTACCCGGGCGGGACCACCCCGGCCGAGGCGCTGGGCAAGCCGGCGCAGATCCAGGACGCGGTCTACCTGCTGCGCCGGCAGATCAGCCGGTACGCCGGGGCGGACAGCTCCCGGATCGGGATCAGCATGACCGAGACCAACGTCGACGCCGGGCGCAACACCCAGCCGGGGGCGCTGTTCCTGGCCGACGTCTACAGCGGGCTGCTCGCCCAGGGCGTCTTCACGGTGGACTGGTGGAACGTCCACAACGGGCCGGACCGGGCGGGCACGATCGCCGGGCAGACCGACTTCAACGACTTCGGGCTGCTCTCCAGCGGCACCTGCACGCCGGACAACGCGGCCTGCGAGCCGCCGCTGAACACGCCGTTCCCCGCATACCACGCGCTGTCGCTGGTCGGCTCGCTCGCGCACGCCGGTGACCGCTTCGTCGGGACCGCCAGCGACAACGCACTGGTCAGCGCGCACGCGGTGCACCGGGCCAACGGCGACCTGGCGGTCCTGCTGATCAACAAGGACCCGGACGCGGCGCACACGGTGGCCCTGAACTACCAGGGCTTCACGCCGTCCGCGGCGGTGCCGACGGTGTCCACGTACGCCACCGGGGCGACCCGGGTGACCAGTGGCGCGGCCGGGACAGCGGGCACGCAGGTGCTCGCGCCGTACACCGTCGATCTGGTTGTCCTGCATCCCGACCGGGTCGACCCGAAGGCGCCGAAGGCGCCCGGACAACCGGCCGCGACCGCGACCGACCGCACCGCGACGATCTCCTGGCCGGCCGGCGGCGGCGGCCTGAAGTACGAGGTGTACCGGCAGAACCGGGGCGTCAGTGCACTGCTGGGCGAGACCACCGGCACCTCGCTCACGGTGCACAACCTGGAGCCCGGGCACCGGTACACGATCAACGTGCTGGCACGCGACGGCGCCGGGCGGCTCTCCCCGCCCTCGCCGCCGGTGACCGTCACGACCGGCGCGCCCACCGACGCCGCGTGCACGGTGGCCTACCGCGACACCAACGACTGGGGCAACGGGTTCGTCGCTTCGATCGACGTCACCAACAACGGGGCCGGGCCGGTCAGCGGCTGGACGCTGGCCTTCACCTGGCCGACCGGGTGGCAGAGCGTGAGCAGCGGGTGGGGTGCCACCTGGAACTCGGACGGGCGGACCGTCCGGGTCACCAGCGACGCGACCCTGGGCGCCGGGGCGAGCGGGAACGTGGGGTTCGTCGGGGCGTACAGCGGGCCGAACGTGCCGCCCGGGGTGTTCACCCTGAACGGCACGGTCTGCGGAGTGACCACCGCGGGCTGACCCGTTACAACCCTTTCCCGCCGGGCTGACCCTTTCCGGTCCTGTCCCGCCGGGCTGACCCTTTACCGCCGACCGACCTTCATCGCGGGCTGATCAACAGTGGTTGTCCGACCTGGGCGACGAATCCGTCCGGGTCGGACAGCACCCCCTGGGCGATCCCGGTGCCGGACGGGCCGATCGTGGTCCGCGCCGCGAAATGCACCCAGTCGCCCTCCGGCACCCGGGCGATCGTCAGCGTCATCGTGGGCGGGATGAACAGCCATCCGGTCAGCGGCAGCTCCCCGGAGATGCCGTTCGCCGAGTCGGCGAGCACGGCCAGGCGCTGCACCGGCGACGGCGTCTCCCCCGCCACCAGCGGCAGCCGGACCCGCGCCCACAACTCGACCGGACCGGGTTCGGCGAACGAGCCGGCGACGAAACGCCACTCGATCGAGCGGCCGTAACCCCACGCGGGGTCCACACCGGGGAAGAAGACCGCGGCCTGCGCGGCGGGAAGAGGCGGCGGTACGACCGGTACGGCGTACCGCCGGGTAAGGTCCTTCTGCGTCCTGATCCGCCACGCCGTGGCGGTGACCGCGAGTCTGCCGCCGGCCCAGAGCCGCGCCTCGACCATCTCCACCCGCCGCCCCGGGCGCACGATCGTCGCCTCGGTGCGCACCCGCCCGCGCGGGATCGGCCCGAGCATGTCGACGGTCAGCCGGGCGATCGGCATCTCCGGATCGGGCCGGGTCAGCTCGACGGCGCGGGCCAGCAGCCCGGCCGGCGGGCCGCCGTGCTGCATCGCGTCGTCCCACGGACTGGTCGTCGCCGTGGTGGCGTCGAACTCGCCGTCACCGGCCGGCAGGTAATACGCATCGGGATCGCTCACCGAGCCATTCTCACCCGCCGTCCGGGGTAAGGCGTCACCATGACCCCCCGCCCGGTCCGCGTGCTCACCGGACTCCTGATCGCCACGGCCGTCGCCACCGTCGCCGTCGAGACCGTCAACTTCTCCTCCGCCCCGGAGCACGGCGTCGGATTCGCGGTCCGGACCGGTTGGGCCCTGGTCCGCACGTTGGGCTGGCTGATCCTGATCTCCCAGGTCCGCAAGGGCCGGGCCACCGCCAGGCCGCTGAGCGTCATCCTGGCCATGACCACCCTGTTCGCGGTCGGCCGGCTGATCGTCTCGCCGTCCGGGCTGGTCGGTTTCGGCGTGCTCGCCATGCTCTGGCTGACCGTGGTCGCACTGCTGCACCGCCACCGGGGCATCGGCGCGCACCTGACCCACCTGCCGCGCCGGCCGGTCCTGACCCGGGAGGGCCTGAGCCTGCGCGAGGCCCCGCCGGGCGACCCGTGGGTGCTGACCGCCCGGCTGGCCGCGTTCAGTTACAGCCCGCTGATGCTGGTGCCGGCCCTGGTCGCGGCGGGCACGCTGGGGCACCGTCCGGAGTGGGCGTTCCCGGTCATCCTGTGGATCCTGGCCGGGATCGCGGTCAGCTACGTCGCCCTGCTGTCCGCCTTCCTCCTCGCCCGGGGCAGCGGCCGGGCCCGCCGGACCCTGGTGTCGGTCACCATCGCGGTGCTGCTGTTCGACCTGCCGCTGTGCCGCCTCCTGCTGGGCACCGACGGACTGATCCGCGACGGGGCGCCGCTGGTGGCGGCGGCCGCCCTCACCCTGTACGCCCTGCGCCGCGCCGCGGCGTCACCGCGCGTACTCCTCGACGACCACTGTTGACCCCGGGAGGTGCGGCGGCATCTGCCGGGATCAGCGCGACGCCGTGGCGGACGGCTGGGGGCCGGCCGAGGGCTGATCGTAGGACAGCGGAGCGGTGCGACTGCGCCCGTCGCGGAGGGTGACGGTGACGGTGACGGTGACCTCGGGCTCGGGCCGGTCGCCGGTGGCTTCGGGGTTCGGCCACCACGCCGTCCACCAGCCGGCTTCGATGTGGGCGTCGACCGTCCTCGCGCCCACGGTCAAGGTCACCCTCGTCACCGCATCACCGGCCCGCCCGACCACGTAGGAGAAGGCGGACTTCCCGTCGCCGTGGCCGCCGCCGGTCATCGGCCGGACCTCTGCGTCGAGCAGCGGTGTGGGTGCGTCGAGGAGCTCGGCGAAGCCCGATCGGTCCCGTCCCGCCATACACAGTGAGTAGTCGTCGCCCTGCTTCATGATGAGGGAGCCGACCACCCCGCGAAGCTCAGCACTGACCACGGTGCGTGTCGCCGTGCTGTTCGGATCACCGACCGTGTTCTTCATGCACCAGTCCCGTGGACCCGCGGCGACCTCCTGGGCCGCGGACGGCAGGCGCATCGAGGTGCTGGTCCAGCTCGCCACGTCGACCGTGGTCAGCCCCGTTGCGGCCGGAGACCGCAGCACCCCTGGGCCGACGGTCACGACGACGGCGACGGCGGCCATCGCCACGGCCCCGATGCCGGCGGTCGTCCAGAACGCCGCCCAGGAGCGGGACCGGGCAGCCGCCGGACGAACGGGCGCCGGATCCGTGAGGATGCGGTGCAGCAGATGCGCCTGCCGGGCCTTCTCCTCCCGGGTGAGGGCGCGGGCCGGAGCACCGTCGCGAGACTTCAGCAGGGCGATGGTGTCGGTGTTCACGAGTGCTCCCATCCGGTCGGTGCCAGCGTGGACGTCGGGTGCGGGGCGGGGGTGGCGGCGGACGAGACGACGGCCCCCGGTCCGAGTAGGCGGGCCAGCCGGCGCCGGGCCCGCATCAGTCGCATGGTGTACGTCGCTCTCGTACAGCCGAGGACGGCAGCCGCGTCCCGATCGCTGAGCGCCTCCCAGATGTGCAGAGCCAGCGTCTCCTGGTCACGGGGGGTCAACTCCCGCCAGGCGGCGCTGAGGTCGACCCGGGTCTCCACCGGCCCCATGGCGTCGGCCACAGGTTCCGCCGGCTCATGGGCGATACGGATGCTGATCGCCTGCTGCCGCCGGGAGCCCCGCTGGGTGTTGAGCATGATGTTGCGGGCGGTCCGGAACAGCCACGGGCGCGGCTCGGGCGGCAGGTCCGCGCGCCGGCGCCACGCGGTGAGGAAGGTTTCGCCGACGATGTCGTCGGCGTCCTCCGGGCTCGCCCGGCGTCGGACGAACCGCAGCACGTCCACGTAGTGCGCCTGGTAGAGCTCGGTGAAGTCGAGCTCGCTCACCATCGCCATGAGTTCCCCTCTCGCGTCGGACACCCTTACATGTCTGACGCGGAGGCCGCTGCAACACCGCCCGATGATCTTTTTCTGGTGCTCGACCGGCTGGACGAAGCGTTAGTGGCTGTCTCTCCGCCTGTTTCGCACGGGCTCCGTTCCCGGCGTTCGGATCGGCGTCACGGTGACGCCGATCCGAACGCCGGCAAGCGGTATCAGCCCTGGTAGACGCCACCAGCATGAGGTGGGGCGAGCAGGCCGTCACCACCGCTTCATCGTCATGCACGCCGGCCCTCACCCCGAGGCCATGGCCGACTCGACCAGGGAAGCCGACGGCCGGGTCACGACTCGTCGAGGGAACCGAGCATCGCGGTGCGGACGGCGTCGCCGTGCCGATCGACCCAGGCGCCCAGGGCGAGGATCGGAACGAGCAGGTCCCGGCCGGCCTCGGTCAGTCGGTACTCCACCCGGGGCGGTGCCTGCGCGAAACTGCGCCGCTCCACCAGGTCCATCTGCTGCATCCGGCGCAGGGTCTGGGTGAGCATCTTCTGACTGATGCCGCCGATCACCCGCCGCAGCGCGCCCGGCCGCATCGGACCGTCCCGCAGCGTGTAGACGATGACGGTCAGCCACGAGTTGCCGAACAGGTCGACCGCCAGCCGCGCCGGACAATCCGATTCAAAGTCTCCGTACGACGGGAAGACCGTCCGTTCGATGCTCGTCGTCATGTCATTGAGCGTGCCACCTGCGAAGCGCACCTGGGGGTGCGCATCGGCGTCCCTACCGTCGGCACCGACACCTACGGTCAAGGAGCAAGCATGCGAATCGGCATCATCGGCGCAGGACAGATGGCGCGGGCACTCGGCGGCGGGTGGGCCGCGGCTGGGCACGAGATCATGATCGGCGCGCGATCGCCGCAGCGGGCCGACGAACTGGCCACAGCGATCGGGTACGGTGCCCGCGCCGGCACCGTCCGTGACGCCGCGCGGTTCGGGGAGGTCGTCCTGCTCGCGGTTCCGGTGGCCGCGCTGTCCGAGGTGCTCGCGGAGGCGGGCGACGGCGCGTGGTCCGGCCGTACGCTGATCGATTGCACCAATGCGTTCACCCCGGACGGTGCGGCGGGCGAGACGCTGGTGCTCGCCGAGGACGCGGTGGCCGAACGGATCGCGGCGGCGGCACCCGGTACGCACGTGGTGAAGGCCTTCAATCTGTGCGCGGCTGAGGTGTGGCTCTCCGGGCAGCAGCCGATCGTCCCGCTGTGCGGCGACGACGACGCGGTGAAGCTGGTCGGGTTGCTGGTCAGTGACCTGGGGTCGCAGCCGGCTCCGGCCGGTGGGCTGCACCGCGCCCGATATCTGGAGGCGACGTCCGTCCTGGTGGTCGGCCTCTGGTTCGCCGGGGTGGACGCCCGGAAGGCGTTTCCGCCGCTGGAGGCGGCCTTCGCGGTCCCGGACAGCGCCTGACCAGGTGCGGCATCGCGGTCTCGACGCGGGCGCCGGGCCTGCCGGCGCCGCGTCGCGGATCCCCGTCCGGGATCATCGAGACGGCCAGCGCTGTGAATGGGCTGCGCCGTGACGTCCGGCGCTGCCTGGTCGACAACGCAATCGACGACGGCACGGTCCGTCTGTCGCATGCCGAAATCGGTGCGAGAGCCGCGGGGGGGCACGTTGCCGCCCTCCCGCTACGCGCTCCAGCATCGCCACCGCGCTACGGCAGCTTCGCAGCGCCGGCCTACTGATTGCTGAGGAGTGCAACGTCGGCGACGGCGGTGGCAACCGATACCGGCTGTGCCATGCCGCACTCGGCCAGCAACCCGATCGGCGGTCTCCGGTACCGCACCGACCAGCGTCGCTCCCCGCGTTGGCCGCGTTTGACCGGCGGGCCGTCGGCTGGACCGAGGCCAAACGCCGAGTGCGGTCCTCGGCTGCTCGAGAATCTGGTGGCCGGTAAGGCGGTCATCCCCAGGCACCCTATTGCGGACCCAGTCCATCAGTCCGGTGCTTCCCGGCACCCGTTCATCGGCGCGAGCGGGAGCGGTGGGCCCCGGCGGCCATAACGCAGTGCAGCGAGCGAATCGCGGTGGAGAACGGCGCGAGGTGGGCGTCGTGGTCCGCTTCACAGCAGGCAACTCGAATGAGGCGGTCGGTGCCGGTAAGGACCTACAGGCGAGTTCTATGAAATGTTGACCTTCTGGGTAATTCGCGCCCGAACATGGCAGCGAGGGCATCTTCCAAGACGGCCAGACGATCGAGGTGGTGATCCGGTGCGCCGGGCCGCGCCGTCAGATGCCGAGCAGCCGGCGGGTCACCGTCGTCGCGGTGTCCAGGGCGGCCGGGCTCCGGTTCACCTTGGCCATGACGCTGGCTCCCAGCCACAGCTGATAGAGCGCGTCGGCGGTGGCGCGGGCATCCCCGGTGAACGGCGCGGATCCGTCGGCGACGGCGCCGACGATCGCGTGTTCGAGCCGGTCGACGATCCCCGTGGTCCCGGCTTTCAGGGCCAGCCGCATGGGCTCGGACATGTCCGCGACCTCGGCGCCGAGCTTGACCGCCAGGCACTTGCCCGCACAGTCACCGAGACTCTGCGATTCCCGCCAGGACGCGAAGTAGGCCAGGATCTTGGAAGCCCCGTCTCGACCGGCGGCGTTCAGGATCTCGTCCATCTCCGCCAGGTACTGCTCGAAGTAACGTGCGAGCACCGCCTCGCCGAACGCGTCCTTCGAGGCGAAGTAGTGGTAGAAGGAGCCCTTCGGCACGCCGGCGCTGGACAGGACCTCGTTGATGCCGACCGCGGCATAGCCCTTGCGGGCGAACGACCGCTCGGCAGCCAGCAGCAGCTGCGTACGCGTGTCGCGGTGGAGATTCCTGGTCGTCACCACGCCAGCCTATGTGCCGAAGGGACCGGTGGGTCAGGCGGTGGCGCGCTCGTCGAGGAGCGCGAGCAGCACATCGGCGGCCTCCGCCGACGAGGCCGGGTTCTGACCGGTGATCAGCAGGCCGTCGCGCACCACGTGGGAGGCCCAGTCCGGACCCTGGGAGTAGACGCCGCCGTTGGCCTTGAGCATGTCCTCCACCAGGAACGGCACGACCTCGGTCAGGCCGACGCCGGCCTCCTCGGTGTTGGCGAAGCCGGTCACCTGACGGCCCCGCACGAGCGGCGCGCCCGCCTCGTCGGTGACGTGGCGCAGCACGCCCGGCGCGTGGCAGACCAGGGCGACCGGCCTGCCGGAGCGCAGCGTGGTCTCGATGATGCGTCGGGAGTGGCTGTCCTCGGCCAGGTCCCACAGCGGGCCGTGCCCGCCCGGGTAGAACACCGCGTCGTAGTCGGCCGGATCGACCGTGCTCAGCGGCACGGTGGAGGCCAGCGCGGCCGTCGCCGCCGGGTCCGCCGCGAACCGGCGGGTGTCCTCGGTCTGCGAGCCCGGCTCGTCGCTCTTGGGATCCAGCGGCGGGCGCCCGCCCTTCGGCGACGCCAGCGTGATCGTGGCACCGGCCTGCTGGAGCCGGTAGTACGGCGCGGCGAGCTCCTCCAGCCAGAAGCCGGTCTTGCGGCCGGTGTCGCCCAGTTCGTCGTGCGAGGTCAGAACTACCAGAACGTTCATGTTCAGCCCTTCGACTCCGTGGCCCGGGTCGGCCACAGCCCCACTCTAGACGACTGGTCTACTAGGCGCGGTGAGCAGGTCCACGACCTGGTCGACGTAGCGGAGTCGCTCCGGCTCGGTGGCCGGCAGGGACTCCGGCGCGACGTGGGCCATCTGGGCGTAGCCGAGATAGGCGGTGACCGCGAGCACTCCGCGCCGGCGCGCCTCGGCGACCGGCCAGCCGAGCGCGGTGAACAACGCCGAGGTGTACGCCACCCGCCGCTCGGTGACCCGGGCGAGCACCGGGGCGAGGTGCGGATGGTCGGCGGTGGCGAGCATCGCCAGTTCGACGGCGCCGCCCCGGTCCGGCGCGGTGGCCCCCAGGACCAGGCCGATGAGCAGCCGGAGCCGGGCCAGCGGGTCGGGCTCGGCGTCGACGTGCCGGATCACGCCCTCGGTGTACTCCCGTTCCCAGCGCAGCACGGCCGCCTCGATCAGCGCCTCCCGATTGGCGAAATGCCAGTAGAAACTCCCCTTGGTGGCGCCCAGCCGGGCGGCCAACGGCTCCACCGCGACCGCCCCGAGGCCGCCGGCGGCCATCGCCTCCAGGGCCGCGGCGGTCCAGTCGTCCGCTGTCAGCCGGGACGCCGCCCGCTTGCCGGTGCCGCGCCGCTCCTGTTGCTCCCGCATGACCGTACGCTAGCGTATGTAAACCATACGGCACCGTACGGAGGCAGACCATGGCAGCGACCGTGCACAACGTCCACGAACGGGCTCTACCCGTCCCGGCAGCCCGGGTGGGCCGGCTGCTGGACCGGATGGGCGCCCCCGGCGACCCACTCTGGCCCGCACCACCCTGGGCGCCGATGCGGTTCGACCGGCCGCTCGGCGTCGGCGCCGACGGCGGGCACGGCCCGATCCGCTACCACGTCACCGGGTACGAACCGGGCCGGCGCGTCGAGCTGACCTTCCACCCGGGCACCGGCCTGATCGGCACCCACACTCTGGAGGTCGAGGATCACGGGCCACACGGCTGCGTGCTGCGGCACCGGCTGACCGGCACGCCGATCGGCCGGATGCGGCTGCTCTGGCCGGCCGTCGTCCGGGCCTGCCACGACACCGTCCTCGAGCACCTGCTGGACAACGCCGAGCGGGCGGTCACCGGCACCGTCACGCACCCGGTGCGGTACCCGTGGCGGGCCCGGCTGGCGCTCGCCGCGACCGGCGCCCGGGTCCGGGTCGCGCCGGTGCCCCACGCCGGCCTGCTGCCCGGCTCGGTCCCGCGGCCCGACCTGGCCGACGCCTTCGCGGTGCGCGTGCCGCCCGGCACCACCGTCGACCCACAGGACTGGGCGGACGCGGTCTTCCGGAATCCGCCGAGAGTCGTGGCGGCGCTGCTGCGTCTGCGGAACCGGCTGGTCACCCTGGTCGGCATCGCGCCGGACGACGGTTCGGCCTTCGACACGCTCACCCGCACCGATCGGGAGGTGCTGCTCGGCACCGACGCCGACCACCTCGCCTTCCGCGCCGCACTCCGGGTCGAACCGGACGCCGACGGCACGACCGTCACGGTGGCCACCCTGGCGGCGACCCGGTCCCGCGCCGGACGCGCCTATCTCGCCGTCGTCCGCCGGGTGCACCCGCTGGTGGTCCGCACGATGCTGCGGCACGCGGCCCGCACCGTCGCCGGCTTCACCGCAGCCGGCCCGCTGACGATCGGCGACACCGGCCGATAGCGTGGCCGATCATGGCCCACGCGCTCTCCGGTTTCCTGCTGATCGGCGTCATCGTGCTGGCCGGGTGGGGACTGCGCCGGTGGGGCCGGCTGCCGCCGGACGCCGAGGCGGTGCTGGCCCGGGTGGTCTGGCTGGTGCTCAACCCGTGCCTGCTGTTCACCGGGGTGGCCGCGGCCGACCCGGCGGCGCTGTTCAGCGAGCCGCTGCTGGTGTCGGCCGGGGCGGCGGTGGTGTGCTTCGGGCTGTTCGCGCTGATCTGTCGCGGTCGTTCGCCGGTGGTGGGCGCGCTGGCCGCCGGTTACGTGAACGCCAACTTCATCGGGATCCCGATCGCCACCTATGTTCTCGGCGACGCCGCCCTGGCCGTCCCGATCATCATGCTCCAGCTGCTGGTCATCACGCCGGTCGCGCTCACCCTGCTGGAGATCGCCACCACCGGCCGGGCATCGTGGCGGGGCACGGTGACCGCGCCGCTGCGCAACCCGCTGATCGTGGCCACCCTGCTCGGCGCCGCGACCGGGGCGACCGGCCTGCGGCTGCCCGCCGTGCTCCTGGACCCGGTGACCACGATCGGCCATGCCGCCGTGCCGATGGTCCTGATCGCGTTCGGCATGTCGCTGTCCGGCCGCCGGATTCTCGCGCCCGGCCCGGACCGCCGGGCCACGCTGGTCGCGGCCGGGCTCAAAACGGTGGGGATGCCGCTGGCCGCCTGCGGGCTGGCGGCCGGGTTGCGGTTGCCGCACGACCAGGCGTACGCCGTCACGGTGCTGGCCGGGCTGCCGACCGCGCAGAACGTGTACCTGTACGGCCAGCGGTTCGCCACCGGCACGGTTCTCGCCCGGGACGTCATTCTGCTCACCACCCTGGCCTGCGTGCCGGTCCTGCTGCTGGTGACATTCCTGTTCGCCCGGTGACCGGGCGGATCCGCGGCTCGACCTCAGGTGTGTGCGCCGAGGTGCTCGGTCACCGTGTGGTCGTCGCCGTCCAGGTGCAGGACGCGTCGGGCCCGCGCGGCCGAGCCGGTGCGGTGCGCGATGACGATCAGGGTGCCGGGCCGGTCGCGGAACGCGGCCTCCGCCACCGTCTCCGCGGCCGGATCCAGGTGCGCGGTGGCCTCGTCGAGGATGACCACCGGCGCCGGCGACAGGTACGTGCGGGCCAGCGCGATCAGCTGCCGCTCGCCGTCGGACAGGGTGGCGGCCGGGTCGTTCAGCTCGGCGTCGAGGCCACCGAGCCGGCCCAGCAGCGTGGTCATGCCGACCGCCGCCACCGCGCGAACGACCTCGTCGTCGTCCGCGGACGGGGCCAGGTAGCGCAGGTTGTCCCGCACCGAGCCGGGGAAGACGTACGCCTCCTGGGGCACCAGGGCGACGAGCCGGTGCCGCTGCTCCTCGGGCAGTCCGGCGGCCGGACGACCGCCGATGCGCACCTGACCGGCCGACGGCTGCCGGATGCCGGCCAGCAGCAGGGCCAGGGTGGACTTGCCGATCCCGCTGGCGCCGGTGATGGCCAGGTGATCGCCGTACGGCACGGTGAGCGTCAGGTCGCGCAGGACCGGCTCCGCGTCGGCGGCGTACGCGAAGGTGAGCCCCGCCACGGTGAGGTCGGCGGTCGTGTCGTGACGCACCGCCGGTGACACCGGGGCCGGGGGCACCGGATCGGCGACCGGATCCGGGGCCACCTCGGCCAGCCGGTGCAGCAGCAGGGCGAGGGTGTTCCAGTAACCGCCGACGGCGCTGGTCAACATCCGCAGCGCCGGCACGATCGACCCGGCCAGGTAGGTGGCGGCCCCGATGAGGGTGCCCGCGGTGATGGCCCGCGTGCCGATCAGGTGCGGGGCGGCCAGCAGCAGCCCGACGAGCGGTAGATGGCCACCCACGAGCACGACCGGTACCCGGGACGCGGCGGCGCGACCGGCGCTCAGCATGGCGCGCAGCGCGCGCTGCGAGTCCGCCTCGACGAGGGCGGCCGCTTCCTCCTCGGCGCCCAGCGCGGTGATGTCCCGCGCCGCGGTCAGCACCTCGCCGACCCGGGCGGCGACGTCCTCGGCGGCCAGCACCGCGACCCGCCGCAGCGCCCCCACCCGCCGGATCGACCACGCGAAGGCCACCAGGGCGACGGTGAGCGCCGCCAGCACCGGCCCGGACAGCACGGGGTCGAGCGCGGTCAGGCCGGCTCCCGCGGCGAGCAGCGTGATGGCCAGGGGCCGGGCGGTGCGCAGCAGCGCCGAGGTGAGGTCCCGTACCGCGTCCACCTGGCTGGTCAGCCGGGACACCCCGGCGGTGTCCGGCGGCGCCGCGAGCGAGGTCGCCTCGAGCAGCGTGTGGTGCACCACCCGGCGGGTCAACCGGTCCCGCATCGGCTCGACGACCGCGGCCAGAGGATCGAACAGGGCACGTTCAGCGGCGGCCCGCAGCAGGTGCAGACCGGCGAGCACGGCGAGCCAGGCGAGTCCGACGGACAGCCGGTGCTGCAGGAAGCCACGGTCCAGCGCGGCCGCGGTGACCCAGCCGGATGCCAGTGCGGGAGCGGCCTCGGCCACCGAGAGCACGGCGATCCGCCGCAGCGGCCGGCCGCTGCCCCGCAGGACATCGCCGAGCAGGGCGGCGGCCGGCCCGGTCAGGCCGAAGCGGATCATCCGGGTGCTCACCGGTCGGCGGCGCACGGCTGCTCCCGGTCGGTGGCCGCCGACGGGACCGCCACGGTCTCGAACACGGCCCGGTAGCGGGGATCGGCCCACAGCCTGGCGTGCGGCGCGAGGGCGCGGACCCGTCCCGCGTCCAGCCAGGCGACCAGGTCGCAGCAGGCCGCGGTGTCCGCGCGGTGGGTGACGACGACGCGGGTGCGGCCGTGCAGCCGGGCCGTCACGGCCTCGCTGACCTCCCGCTCGGTGACGCTGTCCAGACCGGACGTCGCGTCGTCGAGCACGTGCACCAGGGCGGGTCGCACCAGGGCCCGGGCGAGTCCGACACGCTGCAGCTGTCCACCGGACATCGGGGTACGCGCGGGCACCGAGTCGTAGCCGGCGGGCAGCCGCCGGATGACGTGGTGGATCCGCGCGGCGCGGGCCGCCGACTCCACCGCCACCCGGTCGAGCTCGGGCCGGCCGAGCCGGATCGCCTCGTGCAGGGTGCGCCCGGCCAGCGCGGGGCGCGCGAAGGCATAGGTCACCGTCCGGCGCAGGGCCGGCAGATCCAGGTCGGTGATGTCGACGCCGCCGATGTGGACCGCACCCTCGTCCGGGTCGGCCAGCCGGCCGAGCAGGGCGCCCAGCACGCTCTTGCCGGAGCCGCTGGCGCCGACCAGCGCCACCGCCACACCGTCCGGGATCTCCAGGTCGAGCCGGTCGAGCACCCGCCCGCCGGCGCGCACGACGGTGACGCCGCGCAGCGACACCGCGCCGTCCGGGGGTGGGATGCTGCGGGGCCCGCCCGGGACGGCCGGCCGCTGCAGCACGGCGTCGAGCCGGTCGGCGCCCGCGCGGGCCTGCGCCAGGCTCAGCGCGGTGTCGATCTGGTCGAGAAGTCCGGTGGCGAGCGCGAGGTAGCCGGCGACGGCGAGCAGGTTTCCGGCGGTGATGAGCCCGGCGCTCACGTCCACTCCGGCGACGGCCAGCACGACGATCTCGGTACCGGGCACCAGCAACCCGATCTTCCAGACGGCGCTGCGCTGGACGCGCCACGACGCGTGGCCCGCGGCGGACAGTTCGTGCAGCGGGCCGGCGACGCGACGGGTCTCGGCGGCCAGGGTGCCGGCGGCCCGGATGGTGCGGGCACCGGTGAGGGCGCCGGCCAACAGCGACGCCATGCGGGTCTGTGCCGCCAGATAGCGGCCCTCGACCTCGGCGGCCTCGGTGACGAACCGCCGGGCGGCCAGCACGGTGACCGGCACCAGGAGGGTGAAGGCCAGGCCGGCCCGCCAGTCGACGAGCCACAACGCGACGAGTGCCGCGGCCGAGCCGGCGACTGAGACGGACGCCTCGGCCACATGACCGGGGAGCGCCGCGGCCTGCGGGGCGGCCTGCGCCACCTGGGTCACCGCCTCCCCCACGGCGAACGGCGACCGGGGCCCGAGTGCCAGCAGCCGCCGGAGGGTCAGCATGCGCAGACGCGCGGTGCCGACCGCGCCGATGGCGACGGACGACCACACGACGACGGCCTCGGCCGCGGCGCCCGCCGCGAGCACGGCCGCGAGAGCCGCCACGGGCGCACCGGTGCCGCGGCCGCCGAGCACCGCGTCGCTCGCCGCGGCGAGCAGCGCCGGCACGGTCACGCCGGCCGCGGCCTGCACCGTCAGCGCGGCGACGAACAGGGTCAGGCGTACGCGCAGCATCCCGGCGGTCGCCGTCAAGACCCGCATCGCACCTCCAGGAAGTCGGTCGAAGACGGGACGGCCACGCCGATGTCCAGCCGGCGCGGCCGCCCGTCGGGTGATCACTGGCCGGTCACGCTGCAGGTGGCCGGGCAGGTGCCCTTGCACGTGGTCGAGGCACAGGTGAACCGGCAGGTGCCGGCCTGCGCCTCCTCCTCCTCCATCGCCGGCAGGTCCTGCAGGGCGTCGAGATCGTCGGTCATCGTCATCACCTCCTTTCGTCAGCTCGTCGGGGCAGGGGCGACGGTCGGCCGGCTCTCCGCGAGGAACCGTGTCACCACTGCGGTGACCGGATCCTGGACGGCGGTGCCGAGCACGGCGTGACCGCGGTCAGGGGGTTCCAGGTAGTGCAGGTCGACGCCACGCGACCGGCCCAGGGCGGTCAGTCGCTCGGCGAGCAGCCGCGAATGCGCCACCGGGGTGGACTCGTCCTGGGCGCCGTGCACCAGCAGCAGCGGTGCCCGCAGCCCGGACGCCAGCCGTGCCACGTCGCGCGGGCCGATCTCGTCGTCGGCCTCGGTGAGTCCGTCGAGCCGCTCCACCATGCCCCGCACGGCGGGATGGCCGTCGGCGTGCAGGCGGGGCCCGGACAGGAACGGCGCGAGGGCGGCGCAGGCCGACCAGGCGTCCGGTTGGGTGGCGGCCGCCAGCAGCGCGAGGTAGGCGCCGTAGCTGACGCCGTACAGTGCCGGGCGCGGCCGGCCGGGCCCGCGGCGGCTGCCCAGGAACGCGCCGATGGCGGCGACGTCGGCGAGATCGGGCACCCCCCAGGCGCCCACGATCGCCCGGGCGTGGGCGGTGCCGTACCCGGTGCTGCCCCGCTGGTTGGGCGCCACCACGGCCACCCCCGCCGTGGCCAGCGCCTGGAACAGCGGCTCGAAGGTGAGCGACCACCGGCTCGCCGGGCCCCCGTGCAGGGCCACCACGACGTGTGCCGCGCTGCGCCAGTCGGGCCCGTGCACGACGGCCTCGACCGGCCCGCCGGCACCGGGGAAGGTCTCCAGCCGGCCGGGCGACCACGGCGGGGACGGTGGCGCGGGCACCCGCAGCCGGTCCGCGCCGGGGGGTAGCCAGGCGAGGCCGCACGGCCGATCCGGGCCCGACCGGGGAAGCCACAACCCGTTCGGCGTCCAGGCCGCGAGCGGCACCAGATCACTGTCCGGCATGGTGACGGGGTGCGCGGCGCGGGACATGGTGTCCCAGCGGAGCAGGCGCGAACGAGCCCCGCGGGTCTGCACGACGGCGATGCTCGTGCCGGTCGGATCGAGCGCGACCGGGTACACCTCGGGACGGCACCAGTCCCCCGGCGCCGACCACCGCGGCTCCCCGGTGTCGAGGTCGGCCAGGACCACGGTGGGGCCCTCCGGCCGGCGCACCGTCGCCAGCACCCGGCGGCCGGCGCAGGCGAGCACCCGGGACAGACCGTCCAACCAGGGCGCGGGCACGCACGTGCCGTCCCGGGGATCGACGATCATCCGGGTGGACCGGCCGCCGTGGCCGGTGGTGACCAGCACCCGGTCGCCGCACGCCACGGCGTCGCGCAGCCGGCCGGGCACCTCGGCGACCGGGCGCAGCCACGGCGTGCCGACGCCCAGCCGGTGCAGCGTCGTACCGGCGCTCTCCGGTGCGTCCGCCCAGCCGAGTGCCGGGAAGCCGGTCGCCGCCGGCGCGCCGATCACGCGCAGCGGTGCCGGGAAGGTGCCGAGTGTGGTGCGGCCGCCGTCGCGGTCCAGCAGTTCGGCGGTCAGTGCCCCGCCGGCGCCGAACCAGGTCAGCAGCGCCCGGTCGGCGTCCACCGGCAGGGGCATCATCCAGCGCGGGTCGCCGGTGACGGGTGCGGTGAAGCTCAGGCGGGGGCCGACGGTGCCCAGCTGCCAGCTCTCCACCCGGTGCCGGCCGCGTTCGTCGGCCGCCATGCAGACCGCCCGGCTCCCGTCGGCCGAGAAGCGGAAGCTGATGCGCGCGGTGACCTGCGCCGTCGCCGGGCTGCTCATCGTGCGGCCACCGGACGACGGGCCGAGGCCGGCGCGACCTGCCACCGTCCGCTCGACGGGTCTGCCATGAACGGCCGCCGGCCGCCGTGCCGCAGGCGCAGCAGGAATCCCACCGAGCCGGCGAGGCCCACGTTGAAGTCGGCGGTCACGTCCTGATCCCCCTCGTCGGGTACCAGCCGCAGGTCGCCGTGCCGGGCGTGGCGCAGCACCATCGAGGTGGCCAGTTCCTGCGCCCAGGCCCGGTACTCGCCACCGACCGCGTCCGCCAGGTCCAGCAGGAACTCGCCGTTGCCGGCCAGCCCGTGACAGGCCGAGGTACCCGTGCGCCAGCGGGTCTGCCGCACCGCGGCGGCCGCTTCGCGGGCCAGGTCCAGGTACGTGATCTCGCCGGTGGCCTGCCACAGGCGCAGCAGGAAGGTGCCCACCCCGGACGAGCCGCTGCACCAGTGGAACTGCATGCCGGTGCCGCGCTCGTCGCCACGGTCGGAGCGCCACCCGGCACCCCACGGTTTCCGGTCGACCTCGACAGCCAGGGTGTCGCCGGCCAGCACCGCGGTGCGCAGGAAGTCCTCCCGGCCGGTGGCCTGCGCGAGGGCGAGCAGCGTGTAGCCGATGCCGGCGACGCCGTGGGCGAACCCCAGGTGGGTGATGCCGACCAGCGTGGAGTCGAGGTTGTCGGGCACGGTCCAGTACACCCGCCCGTCCGCCTCGGTGGCGCCGGCCAGCAACGCTTCACCGGCCTGCCGGGCCCGATCGAGGAATTCCTCGCGGCCGGTGCCCCGCCACAGCCGCAGCTGGGCGAGGGCCGAGCCGGCGACGCCGTGGCACACGTCCGGGTTGGGCCATCGCACCGGCAGGGCGAGAGCCAGGTCGACCGCGCGGGCCTCCAGATCGGCGTCGCCGAGGTGCCGGGCGGCGTCGTACAGCGCCCAGGCCGTTCCCGACCGGCCGAAGTACAGGCCGGGCAGCAGCCGCGGCGCCGTGCCGGGACGCCCGGTCCAGGCCGCCACCCGGGCGATCACGGCGCGCAGGTCGGGCCGGTCGAGAAGCTGGTCGGCCCGCACCAGCACGCTGAGCACGCCGGCCGAACCGTGCTGCACGGAGTGCGGGTCGGCCGTGGTGCCGAAGGCCGTGCTGGACCACAGCCGGCCGGCATCCGGCTCGCTCGCGACGGTGCTCACGATGTGGGTCAGCCCGTCCCGGGCGAAGCTGTCCAGTTCGGCGGCCGGCAGCCGGTCGGACGTCGTACCCTCGGCCGGCCCGGTGCGGAGCACCGTCGTCGGCGTCGCCGCCCGGTCGTCGAGGAACGCGCGCAGCCGCTCGATGCTCCAGCGTTGCGCGGGTTCGTCGGCGGTCAGTCCCCGGATCGCCGGGGCCAGGGCGCGGGCCGTGGCGTTGTGCACCGCCGCGGCGGTGATCAGTGCGGTGATCCGGTCGTGTGTGGAGCCCGGCCCGGGCTGGTCCGTGCCGAACAGCGGCGCGGCTCCGAGCGCGAGGACGAACAGGACCGCGCCCAGGGCATAGAGGTCGGCGCTCTGTTGCGGCACCCGGCCCGGCCCGATCTCGTCGACGGTCTCCGGCGGGGCGAAGGCCGGCGTGTGTCCCCGCAGCGCCCAGGCGCCCGGCACGGCCACCAGTTCGGGGTCGATCAGCCGCAGCGACCCGTCCGGGGTGACCATGATGTTCATCGGGGTGAAGTCCTGGAAGACCAGGCCCCGCCGGTGCACCTCGGCCAGCAGGCCGGCCAGCCGCGACGCCATGTCCAGCGCGTCGGCCGGCGCGGGGCCGGCCATCGGCCCGGCGGCGGTGAGCCGGTCGTGGATCCACGCGGACAGGGTCGTGCCGGGGACCAGGGATTCGGCCAGGAACGTGTGGTCCTTCTGGTCGAACAGGGCGAGCCGGTCGGGGGCGATGCCCGCCAGCGCGTCGAGCGCGTCGGCCTCGGCGCGCAGCACGTCGCGGGCGTCGCGGCCGTCCGGACGCTGGCCGACGTCGGCCCGGGCCTGCTTGACGATCACCATCGTCTCGGTGTGCCGGTCCCACGCGCGGTAGACGCCGCCGCGGGCCGCGTGCCGGATCGCCTCACGTACCTCGAAACGGTCGCCCAGGACCACCGTGCGAGCCCCCGCGGCACCGTTGCTCGCCGGTGGGGCGGCCGGTGCCGGATAGGGCGGCTCGGCCCACGGCGGCGGGGAGAACCTCGGCGCCCGGACGTCCTCGATCGTGCGGCCGTCCGGGGTGCGCAGCCGGACCTGGTAGGCGCCGTCGTCGGTCAGCACCCGGACGCCCTGGAAGGCGCCGTACCGGTAGTGCACGAGGCTGCCCGGCCGCAGCGGCCGGTCGGAGAGCACGGCCGGCCCCCGCATGCCCGCGGTCGTCGCATCCAGCGCGGCGGCGACCTCCCGCAGCTGATCGTCGTCCTCCGGGTAGACCGTGATGATCTTGCCGCACTGGGCCCGGTCGTACCGCTCGTTGGTGAGCTTGGCGACCAGCTCGGCGGTGCGGGCGAACTTGAAGGCGCAGGCCCGTTCGACCAGCACCCCGGCGCAGCGGTGCAGCACCTCCGGCACGGACAGCCGGGTGGCCGAGACGTGCAGCTTCCACCCCTGCACCCGCGCTACCGCGGTGCCGTCCGGCGGACAGACGTGACACCAGGTGTCGTCCTCGGTGAACGACCAGCCCTGCGTGCCGTCGACGGCGACGACCGCCGCCACGATGCTCCGCAAGTGAAACTCGCCCATGCGATTGCCCGCCTTTCGACCCGCCGCATCGGCGGCTCCCGGCAATGAATCTGGCAGCGGTGGCGGCGCACAGCATCAGGGTCGGGACCCTTGTTTCCCGGCCGGCGGCGGGCAAGGGTACCGGCGGTACGTAGCCGGATCGGGTAGTTCCACGCCTGTTCCCGGCCCGGCCGTCTCTGGGACCGTTTCCGCGACGGTGCAGGACGGTGAAGGGAGGTGACCGCCGTGCGGGCCGATGCCTCACAGCCGCCGCTCGTCGGCCGGGACAGCGAGCTCGACGCCCTGATCACCGCCGTCGCCACCTGTGCCGGCGGCGGGTCCGTGGTGGTGACCGTCGGCGGGGACCCGGGACTGGGCAAGACCGCGCTGCTCGATGAGCTGGGCCGGTTGGCCGGCGCGGCCGGGCTCCCGGTGCTCCGCGGACGGGCGACGCCGGTCGGGCGGGCGGTTCCCGGCGACTCCCCGGTGTCGCGGGCCGTCGACGGCCTGCGCTCCGCCGCCGGCGGTCGACGCGCCGTCGTGCTGTGCCTCGACGATCTGCATGCGGCCGACGACGACGACCTGGCGGTGCTCAGCCGGCTCCTGCGGCGTCCGCCGACCGGGGCTCTGCTGGTGGCCGGTGCCTATCGGCCCCGTCAGGTCTCCGGTGCGCTGGAGACGGTCCTGCGGGACACCGCCGCCGGTTTCCGCACCGTCCACCTGGCTCCGGCCGCTCTCGACCAGGCGGCGGCCACGCGGTTGTTCGGCGACGGTCCGGCCCTGCGCCACCTGGCCGCCAGCGGCGGCAATCCGCTCTATCTGCGGGTGGCATGCGAACTGGAGCGCCGCGGCGGTGACCCCGCCGCGTTACCCGAGGATCTGCGCACCGCCCTGACCCGCGACCTCGCGCCGGTGCACGGCGATCAGCTCGCGGTGCTGCGCGCCGCCGCCGTCCTGGGCGACCCGTTCGACCCGCTCCTGCTGGCGCCGGTCGCCGAGCTCGACGAGCGGGCCGCGCTCGCCGCGCTCGACGGCCTGGCGGCCCGGGACCTCGTCCGCTCGGACGGATCGCATCACCGGTTGACCCTCCGGCACACCCTGGTGCGGGTCGCCGTGGTCCGCCGGACGCCACCGGGATGGTGGATCGCCGCGAACGCGCGCGCGGATCGGGCCCTGCACCGCTGCGGTGCCGGCCCCCTCGCCCGGGCTCCGCACCTGGCCCGGGCGGCCCGGCCGGGCGACGCGACGGCGGTCGCCGTGCTCACCGAGGCGGCCACCCGGGCGACGCCCCGCGCCCCGGCGGCCGCGGCCGCCTGGCTGCGCGCCGCGTTGCGGCTGCGTCCCGAGCCGCCCGCCGACCCGGCGGCCCCCGCCCGCATCGAGCTGCTGCTGGCGCTGGCGCGGGCCAGCGCGGCGACCGGTGATCCGGCCGGCTGCCGCGCCGCGCTCATCGAGGCGGCCGAGCTGGCCCCGATCGGTCGGCGCGCCGGCGTCGTCGCCCTGTGCTCGGCGACGCAGCGCCTGCTCGGTGATCCGGGCGGCGCCGAGCTGGTGGCACGCACCGAGCTGGCCAGGTGGGCCCCGGCCGACCCGGGAGCCGACCCGGTGCGGCTGCAACTGGCCGTGGCCGGGCTGGGCGTCCCCGGGGGTGGCGCGCGGCGGCTCGCCGCCCTGGCCGAACGCGCGACCGATGCGCGGACCCGGACCGCGGTGGCGATCTGCCGGGCGCTCGACGCCGGCTACCGAGGGCACACACCGCAGCTGTGCGCGGCTCTCACCGGGGCGACCCCGGTCGTCGACGGCATGGCGGACGCACCGTTCGCCGCCTTCCTCGACGAGGTCTGCCAACTCGCCTGGGCGGAGATCATGGCGGGGCGGCACGCCGACGCGATCCGGCACACCGGCCGGGCGGTGCGGGCCGCCTGCGGCACCGGCCAGCGGCATCTACTGCCCCATCTGCTGATCTGCCGCGCCTACGCCCAGCTGGCGACCGGTGACCTGGCCGGTGCCACGGCGGCCGCCGGCCAGGCGCACCGGGCCGCGCACCTGCTGCACCTGACCGACCTGGCCGCCGGCGCGCAGGCGCTGCACCACGCCGCCGCGGCGTTGCGCGACGATCCCACCGCCGGGCCGGCGGTCGGTGCACCGGCCGGGCCGGACCGGCCGGGCCAGGCGGCCGTCGCCGAGCTCGCCGCGGTGCGGCTGGATCAGGGGCGGGCCGACGACTGCGCCGCGCTCCTACGTCCGGTGGTGGATCGCGACGACGCGGCGACCCACGCGTTGCAGGCCGGGTGGTTCGGCACCGCCGCTCGCGCCGCGATGGTCCTCGGCGACCCGGCGGCGGCGCGCGACTGGGCCGGCCGCGCGGCCCGGGTGGCGGACGTGGTGGGCCTGCCGGGTCCGCGTGGCCATGCGTTGCTGGCGCAGGCGGTCGTGACCGGTGCCGATCCGGTCGCCGCCGGGCAGCTGTCCGCGGCCGCCGCAGCGTTCGCCACCGCCGGACTGGTGCCCGCCGAGATCCGCGCCCGCCTGCTGCTCGGCCGGGTCCTCGTCGACCTGCGGCAGCTCGACGAGGCGGCCGCGAGCGTGGGCGAGGCGAAGAACCTCGCGGACGCGTACGGCGCGGCCCGGCTCGCCGTCCTCGCGGTCAACGTGCAGCGTCGCATCGGCGCGGGCCGGTCCCGGGGCTGCGCCGACGTGCTCTCCGAGCAGGAACGGCGCATCTGTGCCCTGGTCGCGGCCGGCCTCACGAACCGGGACGTGGCCCGTGAGCTGTACATCTCGGTCAAGACGGTGGAGGGACACCTGACCCGCATCTTCCGCAAGCTGCGGGTCACGTCGCGGGCGGCGTTGACCGCGGTCGCGGTGTGACACCGGCCCGGAGAGCACCGATCAGGCTGGCCCGGTTGCGCACCTGCAGCTTGCGGTACACGCGGCCCAGGTGACCGTCGACCGTGCGCACGCTCAGGAACAGGGCTTCGGCGATGCCGCCACTGGTCATGCCGGTGCTGGCCAACCGGGCGACCTCACGTTCCCGCGAGGTGAGGTGGGCGAGCGCACCACCTTCGGTGAACCGGCCGCGCAGGGTCGCGGCCTCCTCGGCCAGCCGGGCCGACCCGCACCGGTCGGCGAGCACCGCGGCGCGGTCCAGCCACTGGGCCACCTCGCCGGTGTCGCCGGCGTCCAGCGCCACCGCGGCCGTGGTGAGCAACGTGCGGCCCACCTCGATCCGCTCCCCGCCCGCCGAGAAGTCGGTGATCGCGTCGCGCCCGGCGGCGAGCGCGCGGTCGACCTCACCGGCCAGTGCATGGGCCCGCATCCGCGCGCGCCGGGCGAACCCCTGCCGGTCGGTCGACGGCAGCTGCCGCAGGCAGACCTCGGCGAGCTCGGCCCAGTGCCGCACCGCGGCTTCGTCGTGCTCGGCCGCCGCCGCCTCGGCGAGGGTGTCGCACCAGCGGGGGCGCCGCCAGGCGGTCAGCTTCGGCAGGTCGGCGCCGCCGGCCGCGTCGAGCATCAGCCAGCGGGCACGGGCCGGGTCGCCGGTCAGCAGCACGAATTCGGCGTGGAAGCAGCGGATCGTGACGGCCCACGACTCCGGGGTGTCACCGGCGAGGCGTACCGCATGATCGGCCTGCGCCACCGCCTCGGCCAGGTCGCCGGGCCGGTGCCGCCAGAACAGGATCTTGGCGCGCAGCATCGCCGTGATCGCCTCGGTGGCCGCGTTGGCGTCCCATTCGACCGGGTGCGGGGGCTCGTCCAACGTCGCCAGCGCCTGTGGCAGGCTGCCGGAGCGCAGGCGCGCGTTGGTCAACGCGGTCAGCATCGCCGGCTCGATGTAGTTCTGACCGGTCCGCCGGCACAGGTCGACGCCGCGCTCGAGGTGCCGGGCCGAGTTCGCGAGCCGGCCCAGCATCCCCTCCATCATGCCGAGCTGGAACACGGCCTCCAGGTTGGTCAGCAGCACGGCGTCGGGTGCCGCGTCGACCAGGTCGGCCGCCCGGGTCGCGGTCCGCAGGGCACAGGCCTGCCGGCCGGTGAACAGCTGGGCGAGCGCCGCGTGGGCCAGGGCGTGTGCCTCGCCGACCGGGTCGTGGTGGCGGCGGGCGATGGCGGCCGCGGTCTCGGCGTGCTGCTGCGACGTCTCGTAGTCACCCAGGTTGTAGGCATGGTCGGCGAGTTCGGTGTGCAGCGCCGCGGCGGTCCCGGTGTCGCGGTCGGCCAAGGCGGCCAGCCCGGCCCGCGCGAGGGCCGCGGCCTCGCCGTAGCGGCCGCGCTGCCGCTCGATGCGGCTGGAGTCGACCAGCGCGTGCGCCTCGTCGGGCGCCCGGCGCGGCGGTGCCGAGCGCAACGCGTCGAGCAGCGCCCGGCCCTCGGACGCCTCGCCGGTCAGCAGGCGCGCCCGGGCCAGCAGCACCTGGACCTCGTGGCGGTGCGGGTCGCCGTCGCGCAGCAACGGCAGGACGGTCTGCAGGTAACCGGCCGCGCCGGCCGGGGAACCGTAGAGCATTCCCCGCGCCGCCGCGATCAGGGTGATGACGTCGTCCGGCCGGCTCAGGTCGGCCGCTCGCGCCACGTGGTGGGCGCGGAGCGCGATCGGGGCCGCCCGGTCGGCCAGCACGGCGTCGGCGCGGCGGTGCAGCTCCGCGCGGTGGCTGGGCTCCAACCGGCCGTACACGACCACGCCGATCGCCGGGTGCCGCAGCGCGAGGTGCGGCGCCGGCTCGGCCGGCCGGACGAGGTCGAGTCGCATGAGCGTGTCGAGGGCCGTCAGCGTCGCGGGCACCGGCAACTCGGCGACCTCGGCGAGAAGCTCCGGCCGGAACGGCTGCTCGAGCACCGCCGCAGCACGCACCAGCGTGAGGGCGGCGCGGTCGAGGCGGGCCAGCTCACCGAGGATCGGGGTGCCGGCGTCCGGCTGCCCCGCGAAAACAGCGAGGTAACCCGGGTTGCCCTGGCTCGCCCGGTGTGCCGCCTCGACGCCGGGCCGGTCGCCGAGCAACTCCCGGCACTGCTCGGCGGAGAGCGGTCCGATCGTGCGGCGTTCCAGCAGTCCGGCGGGCACGGTGCCGGCGAGCACCGCGGCCAGGGCCCGCGACATCTGCCGCTCGCGGTAGGCCAGCAGGCAGAGCACCGGCCCGGCGCCGGTCGCCGCCACCAGACGCTCGACCCGGTCGATGTGCGCGTCGGCGACCTCGTGCAGGTCGTCGACCACCACCAGCACCGGCCGTCGCGGCCCCGGGACGGGCACCGGGGCGCCGCGCGCCGCGACGACATCGACCCCGGCCGCTCGGGCCAGGGACACCGCCGCCGCCGCGAGAGCGCTCTTGCCGATCCCGGGTTCCCCGACGAACGCGAGGGCCCGGCCGGCACCGGACCCGAGCTCGGTGAGCGCCGCCCGGACGGCGTCGAGCTCACCCTGCCGGCCGACCAACCCGCGTCCGCCGGCACCGGACATCGATGATGCTTCACCCGACATACGACGTTTCTATCATCGGATTCCACAGAGGACGCCGTTGTCGGCCGAGAGATCCTTGCGGCGAACCCGCACCATCGGCCAGTCGGTCCTCGGCGAGGTCCATCGGCGCCGGGCCCCACCGTCGCTCTGCCCGCCGAGGGCTGCGCCGGCCGGACACCATCACGTCATCACCGGGCAAGTGGCCGAACACCCACATGATCAGACCGGTACCTCCTGCAGGGCACCGGACCCATGGATGATCAGGATTGCCTTCCCGTTTGACGTACGAGCATGGATCGGATCAACGCCGTCGACAGTCATTGCACCAAACAACGGGTGTTTGCCGGCTGTCCCCGCACCTCGCGATCACCGGCCGCGGTTTCGGCGGTGAGTGCCCGGTCCCGGGTGCTGGCCGGTTCCCGCCGGACGGCGGCGAGGTGCTCGCGCAGTTGGCAAGTCGGCTGTCGCGGGCGACCTCCTACGGTGCCCCGGCACGGGTGCCGGCGTCCCGGGCCTGTCGCTCGGCGCGGGCGCGGCCGGTGATCGCTCCGCCGCGCGTGCGCTTCACGGCGGCGAGTCGGTCGGTGGCCTCGCGCCCCGGACTTCGGCGGCCACGGCGGCGTTTCAGCTCCTCATGGCGGCGATGGCCATCGACGGCAGCCAGAGCGCGGCGTACACGGCGAGCAGCGCGAGCGACGCCGGGTCGGGTGTGTGGTGGTATACGGCCAGATAGGTGGCGGTCATGGCGACCAGCGTCACCATGTTGAACGCCCGCATACGACGCCCCGCGCGTATGCGTACCGCGCCCTTCTTACGGTTTGTCTTCGGGGTGACGAACCAGGACTGTGCCGTGTTGCGGAACCCCTTGATGTTGGCGATCGCATAGGTGTGCACGACCGACAGGGCGATCCAGCTAGCGACCGGGATGTAGAGAAGATTGATCCATTCGCGCTTTTTGATGGTCGTGACGACGAGGGGGGCGACGCCGCTGAGCAGCGTCACGAGCATGACCGGTCCCAGCCCGTATCCCAAGACGCGTAGCAGCTCACCGGGCTCGGCCGCCGGCCAGCCTGGTCCGGTGCCGAGGACCGCGACGGCGACCACCAGCAGGCTCCACACCACGGACAACTCGACGCCCAAGGCGGCGGTGTAGTAGGCGTTCTGGCGCAGCAGGCTCCATTTGGTGCGCAGGTCGAGCCCTGACCGTAGGACGGGCAGCAGGTACTCCTTGAAGGTGCGGGCCGAACCGATCGCCCAGCGCTCCTGCTGCCGACGGAACGCCTGGTAATTCGGCGGCACCTCACCGAGATTGGCCACGTCTTCCAGGTAGACGCCGCGATAGCCGGATAGGTAGAAACGATTCGACAGGTCGATGTCCTCGGTCAGGTGACCGGCGCGGAATCCGCCCACGGCATACAGCGCCCGCAGGTCGAACATCGCGCAGCAACCGGTGAACAGCACCATGTGGTTCCACCGCTGCCGGCCGGGCAGGTCGGACAGATAGCAAGATTCCTCGTTGAGGGCCAGACAGCGCTGGAAGTGGTCGCTACGGCCGTAGTGATACAGACGCTTGGCCTGGACGTATCCCGTGGCCGGGTCGGCGGCGATCACCTCGAGGCAGCGCTCGACGGCGTCGGCCTGGGGACGCCAGTCCGCATCCAGAAGGTACATGTGGGAGAAGCCACGCTGTCGGAGATACTGCTCCATGGTCGACAGGTTGCCCGCCTTGAAGCCGACGTTCTCCGCCCGGTGGAACAGGACGAACCGATCCGATTCCCACAGCTCGATGTCGCTACCGGCGTAACGGGCGCCGGGTACCAACGTGCAGCCCCGCTCTTGAGCCAGTGTCCGCAGCAGGGCGATCGTTTCCGGGTCGGTGGAGTCGTCGCCGACGATGATGGTCTTGTTCCGATAGGTCAGCTGCTCACACGCGACCACCGTGTCGGCGATCACTTCGCGCTCATTGAACGACACGATGACGACCGCCACCGCCGCGTCGAGCGGCAGCGGGACCGTGGGCGGGCGGCGGCGGGTCAGCGCGCCGAACGCGTAGGTGTAGTTGAAGACAGCGAAGAATCCGAAGTAGAGCGTCAGAAAGCCGGGAACGGCGAGAAGCAGAATCGTGGATGTCACGGCGCAGACCGTACGGGAGAGCGTTTTCAGGAATGCGTCATGCTGTGAAACTTTTGGACGCTTCTCCGGACGTCGCCGCCGGTCAGCCGCAGCGGACGAGGGTCGCAGATGCCCTTTCCGTTCGTCGTGAGGCTGGAAGTGCGGTGTGACATTTTCGGGCGTGGCCGCCCGGAGGGCTGCCCTGCGGGCCGAGGCCAGACCAGCACCGCCACCCGGACCGTCGTCGTCGACAACACCAAACCCGCCATCGCGATCAGCAAGGCACCCGCCAACGGCGCCAAACTCACCGGAAGCGCCGCGGTGACCGCCGCCGCCAGCGACCGCAACGGCATCGCCCGGGTCGAGCTGCTCGTCAACGGCAAACCGGTCGCCACCGACACCCGCGCCGGCTACGCGTTCACCCTCAACCCCGCGAGGTACGGCAAGACCTTCACCGTGCAACTGCGGGCGTACGATCGCGCCGGCAACATCCAGTACAGCAGCCGGCGCACCTACCACCGCTGATGCATGGCCCTCGCCGGTGCCGGCCCGCAGCGGGCCGGCACCGGCGAGCAACCAGCCGCCATGCACGAAGTGTCGGCACATACCCGACAGGAAAAGAGAAATGAGCCCGGACTCACCGGCGTCGACGTCACCGCATTCCAAGCTTCGCCTTTACCTGGTCGCGCTCGCGGTCGTTCTCGTGGCAGCATCCGCGGCGGCGGTGATGTTCATCGTGCGGGACGGGTCTGGCCTCAAGGTCCGCTACGAGGTCGAGGCCACCAGCAAGACCGCCACCATGATCACGTGGACCAATGGAACGAGCTCGGAAATTTCCAAGGTGCCGGCCTCGCTCGGAGAGACAGCCGGCCTCCCCTGGTCAACCACCGTCACCTTCAAGAAGTCCCAGCAGTACGTAGCCGTAGCGGTCACCTTGAGCGAACCCGGAAACGCCACCTGTCGCATGTTCTTCGACGGCGAAAAGGTTGCGGAGACCACCAACCCGGGGGGCGTGATCTGTGAAGGCACAACCCCCTAGGCGAAACGGCTTCCCGGAAATCGCCGCCGCGCGTCGACCCTGATCGACCGCGCGGGAAGTGGACCATCTGACGAGCAACGATGCTGGGCTGACCGCCGTGTCGCCGGCCCCCTGACGGACCGGCGTGCGGGGCTGCTTCCCGTGCACCCGCCGACCGACAATCAACAGTGACAGTCGAGCTCGATGACGAAGGCGTCCTCCGGCAGGCCTTCCAGACAGGGCCAGACCAGCGAGGCGAACGCCGGCGTCTGCTCCATGTCCAGCCATCGGCCGTCAAGCGTGACCAGCGCGTACGTCATCAGCGCGGACTCGACGGCGGTGTCGAGAAAACGCTGCTCGTCGTCTCCAAGGTAGGTGACCTCGTCCCGGCCGTCGGTCCACAGCAGGCCGAAGACGTCGCCCTCGTCGTCGCTGCGGGCCCGGATCTCCGCGATGAGGGGTTGCGCCTCGTACGCCTCCCGCGACGCGCACGTCTCGAGGGACCGGGCGGGTGGATGCCGGGATACCGCCTCCCGCCAGGCGGCCCACAGCTGTCCCGCCCGATCCCGTGCCGCCGTCCGCATCCCTTCCAGATCGAGCATCCGTTTCGGGCCGCCGTCGCACCGCAGCGGATCGGCAGGCCATCGGGTGCTGGGCAGGATGAGCGGGCTGTCCGCGTACTCCGGCCGGACCAGAAACTGCCCGGACGGGTGCCAGTGGTCCCACTCCCCCAGACCGGTCTCGTCGTCGATCCGGAAGGGCGCCATCACCGCGGCGACGGCCGCCTGCCAGTCCGCCTCCGCCCCCGGAGCCAGGCAGACGTAAACCCCGAAATGCGACAAGGCTGCTCCCTATAACGCCCTGGACTTCCTCGCGTCTTGCATTACGTCCCAGCCAGCCGCTGCGCAGGATGAGGAAAGCTCAGTCGAAGCCCATTGTCGGCTTCGGATCGGGGCCCGGCAAAAGCCCCTCACCATGATCATCTCTGTCACCGGCGGCACGGGTGATGGGATCGAGGTCGGCCACCAGGGCTTCCAGCCGGGCTTCCTCGTACAGCCCGTCGGCGTCGGGCAGCCATTCGGTGGCGCCGGGTAAGGCGAGCATCTCGGTGAGGAAGCCGCGGCCCGCGGCGTCACGGTCAGCGGTGACCCGGAGTCGGACGCCGTCGGCGGCGAGGCCACGCAGCAGTGTCCAGGCTGCTGATGAGGGCCGTCCGTAGATACAGACCAGCGGCAGGCAGGCGCTGCCGAGTCGGTCGGCGGCGGCCTCGGCGACGGCGGGGTTCTCGCAGACGCGCACGACGGTCAGGTCGGGTCCGGGTGTCCAGTCTCCGCGCAGGCTGCGGCTGGTCAGCCAGACCGGTTCGCCGTGTACGGCTGCCGCGCCCGCGATCCGGGCGGCCGGTGCCTTCCCGATCAGGGGAAGGTTGAGGACCAGGACGGTGGCGGAGACTTCGTCGCAGCCGATGCCGTACTGGGACCACACCTGCCGCCACCGGTCGGCGGTCAGCGCGGTGTCGGCGGCGAAGGCGGCGTCATCGTCCGCGGCGGCCGCGGCGGCCGCGAGTAGCCGGGCGGCGGCGCGGCCGAGGTCGTGGTCGCGGTCGAGGCGGTGTGGGTCGCCGTAGAGGGAGTTGGCGATTTCGGCGAGGGGACGGCCGGTGCCGGGCAACGCTTGCCACAGGTGTTGCAGGTCGTCGGAGCGGCGGGTGGCGGTCTCGGGGTCGGTGCCGAGCCAGCGGCGTTTGCGGGCCAGGCGGACGGCGTGATCGGGTAGGCCTGCGGTGGTGAGGCCGGTGTAGGCGGCGTCGATGCGGGCGGCGGCGCGGGCGGCGGCTTCGTCACGGCGGCCGCGAACGTCCTCGATGGCGCCGCCGGTACGGGTCAGCAGGTCGAGCAGGTCGTCGCCGGCTCGGAGGAGGGCGGCACGGAGTCTGCCGAGGGTCACGGGCTGACCGGAGGTGTCCCACGCCACGCCGAGGTAGCGGGCCACTTGGGCTCGTTGCGTCGCGGTGAGCTCGACGCGGACGATGACACCGTTGCCGGTGCGGCGTTCCTGCAGCAGTTCACGGACGGCGGTGAGGACCTTCCGGGGGCCGGGTTGGGCGGCCCATCGGTCGGTTGCCGCGCTCATGCGGGCTCGCTTTCGCCGATGCCGGCCGCGTCCGATGTCTGCTCGGTGTCGGTGTGGTCGGCTCCGTTGGTGTGCGACGGCTCGGCCGGTGCCGGGTCGGTGAGCATGGCCGCGAACAGGTCGGGACCGAGGTTTTCGGCGCTGCGGCGTGGGGTGAGTAGCCGGGTGGCGTAGTCCCCGACGGGGATCTGTTCGAGGGTGTGGCCGGCCCACAGCATCAGGGACAGGTCGACGCCGGGGATGGGTGCGGGTGCGCGGGTGATGATCCAGACTGCGGCGGCGGGGACTTGCGCGACGGCGACCAGGGGTGCCGGGCCGGCGAGCAGGAAGTCGAGGTCGAAGTCGGTGAGCATCCGCATCATGGTGGCGCGGTTGGCCGGGTCGACGCCCTCGAAGGCTTCGTCGAGCCAGAGGGGGCGGGGTGCGTTCGGGGATTCGGAGTACAGGGCGACCAGGGTGGCCAGCAAAGGTTGCAGGAGGGTGACGACTTTGCCGCCGCCGGAGTCGACGCCGTGGACTTTCCTGGTGAGGTCCTTCCATCGGTTCTCGTCCTCGTCGCTGTCGCCGACCTTGTATTGGGCGACCACGTCGAACCAGGCGCGGTAGTCGAGGAGTTCAGCGAGGCGGTCGGTCCAGTCTTCGGTCCCGACGAGGCCGGCTTCCTGGGCTTCGCGGAGGCGGGCGCCGAGGAACAGTTGGATCTGTTGTTGCGCGGCGTCGGATTCGATGGTGCCGTCCAGGAGTGCTTTGAGGATTTTGAAGCCGGGGGTCTGGCCTTCCGCGGGGACGCGACGCAGTCGCAGGGTGGTCTTGTTGGCGCCGGTCGGGTGTTTCTCGAGGACATCGTTGACGATCTTGAGCAGGGTGATGACCTTCCGCATCCGGTCGGCGAGGTGGTCGATGAAGGTGGACGAGAGAAGTTCGGTGTACATCTGGTGGAGCTTCTCGTCGTGGGTGCGCGACAGGTCGTCGACCAGTTTCTGCAGGTGCAGGATGGCTTCGGCGGGGTCGAGCGGGGTGCCGGAGGCATCGACGATCAGAGTGACCGACGGCAGGGGGTGCTGTTCGTCGGCTTCGGTGGTGATGACGGAGCGACCGCCGTGGGCTTCCAGAACGGTGCGAAGGTCAATCAGGGCGCTGCCGAGCATGCGGGAGAGGGCGGCTTCGGCGCGTTTGGCTTTGTCGTCGAGGCGGTCGGGCCACGTCAGCGGGCGTAGGTGCTCGGTGGCGGTGCGGGCGTGGGCTAGCTGTACTGACCCGAGAGGTTGGGGACGCGGCTGGCGGGTGGTAGGCCGTTGAGTGCGGTGTGTCCGCGGTGGTGATTGTAGGTGTGTAGCCAGGCGGGCAGGGCTTCGCGGCGTTCGGTTTCGGTGCGGTAGGCCCGGGCGTAGGCCCATTCGTCGAGCATGGTGCGGTTGAAGCGTTCGACTTTTCCGTTGGTCTGGGGCCGGTAGGGGCGGGTGCGTTTGTGGGTGATGCCGGCGGCGGCGAGTGCGTCATGCCATAGGTGGGAGCGGTAGCAGGAGCCGTTGTCGGTCAGTACCCGTTTGACGGTGATGCCCCGGCTGGTGAACCAGGCGTGGGCGCGTTGCCAGAAGGCTGTGGCTGTCTCGCGGGTCTCGTCGGGCAGGATTTCGGTGTAGGCCAGCCGGGAGTGGTCGTCAACAGCGTTGTGCAGGTAGTGGTAGCCGAGGTTGGGCCGGCCGTGGTGGGTGCGGGGACGGGCCGGGTCCCGGTGGGCCGAGCTGTGGCGGTTGCCGTCGGCCCGGCCGTGGACGCGGTGGCCGCCGCCGTCGGGGATGTTGCCGAGTTTCTTGATGTCGACATGGACCAGATCGCCTGGTGTGTCGTGTTCGTAGCGGCGGATCGGCCGGCTGGTGGCCCGGTCCAGGTGGGTGAGCCTGGCGAGCCGGTAGCGGGTCAGGACCCGGTGCACGGTGGCCGGGTTCAGGCTCAGGAAGTAGGCGATCCGGGCGGGTCCCCAACGGCGCAGGATGCGGACCTTGATGATTCGCCGCTCAGTGCGGGTCGGAGTCTGTGACGGGCTGTGGTGTGGTCGCGAGGAACGGTCGGTCATACCCGCCGGCCCGTCGGTGCGGTAGCGGTCGGCCCACCGTTTCGCTGTGGTCGTGCTGACCTGGAAACGTTCGGCGGCTCGCCGTAGCGGCCATCGGTCATCGACCACGCAGCGCGCCAGGCGCAGCCTGCCGGTCTCGGACAAGGGTGCATTACGGTGGGGCATGAGGGCCTCCGCAGGTTCGGGGTAGGACGTCGCAATCCACACCGAACCCGAAGGCCCTCACCTATTTCAAGATCTCCCCGTCACCAACGTCCGTGGTCAGTACAGCTAGCGCGGCGGGCAGGTCGCGGCTGTCCGGGGTGGGCAGGTTGCGGGCGGTGGTGAGACCGGCGTCGACGGGGGTCCACCAGGCGGTGGCTGCGACGTCGCGGTGTTCACCGGCTGCGGTGTGGTCCTTGCAGGCGCTCTTCCAGGCGTTCTCGGCTTCGCCTGCCTCTTTGGAGCGGGCCAGGCCTTCGCGTCGGCTGGCTGAGATCGACGGGCCGTATTCCTCGACTCTGCGTTCGAGTTCCTCGGCCTGGGCGAACAGCTGTTGAGCGTCGGCGTCCACGAATTGTTCGGCCAGGGTCGCGTTCGTGTCGGCCAGTTCGGCGGCTGCCGCTTCGTCCTCGGCGAGGGTGGTAGCGGCGCTGACCCGATCCTCTTCGGTGATGAACCGGTCGGCGGCATCGGTTGCGGCAGCGGTGGCGGCGGTGAGCCCGCGCAGTGCCAGCCTCAGGGTGCCGGCGGCGGTGGCGGTGGTGTCGAGGGCCGCGGCAAGTGCGTCAAGGTGTTCTTCTCCGGTGGGCAGCCGGTTGTCGGTGCCGTAGCGGGTGACCTCTGCTGACTTCTCCTGCGACAGGGTGCGGGCATGCGCCTCGCGGCTGCGGGCGTCGCGGTGGGCGGTGCCGGCCTTCTCGGCTTCGGCGGTCGCGGCAGTGTGAGCGGCGGCGGCAGCGACCACGTCGGCGTCGGTGGGTGCCTGTCCGGCGATGGCGCGCAGGCTGGTGACGCGGGTGCTGACGGTGTCTGCTTCACCGGCGAGGCGCTGCGCTTCGTCGCGGAACGCGGTGGCCCGTGCGCGTAGTTCTGCGATGTTGCGGCGGCGGGTCGCGGCGCGGGCGGCGGTGCCGATCAATGCAGCGCCGTGTTCGGCGGGCGCTGCCCGGCCGGCTGCGGCGGTGGTTTGCCAGCGTCCGTCGGCGGCGAGGCACACGGTCGTGGTGAGCGGGCCGTCAGGGGTGTAGCCGATGCCGTGGAGGACCTTCGTGACGGCCTCGGTGAGGGTGGCGGCGTCTTCGGCGGGTTGGAGAACGGCGGCCAGCGAGGTTGTCGCGGCAGGCAGGGTGCCGGTGGTGATGACGACGTCGGCACCGTGCTCGGGGTTGAAGGTGCCGTCGGGAGTGACCCAGGTGTCGAGCAGGCCCGCGGCGGCCAGGGCCGCCTCGACATGGTCGAGGACGGCGGGGTCGAGATCGTCGACCGGATCGAGCAGTCGCCACAGCGGGGCGCCCGCCGCTGTGGGGAAGGCGGGGCGTTCACGGCGGGTCCAGCGGGCCGGCGGGCTCGGGATGGGGTCGCCGGCGGCGGCGAGCCGGTCAGCTTCGGCGTCCGCCGCGGCTGCTTGGTGGGTGGCCGTTTTCGCGGCGGCGCGCAGGTCGGCGGCGCGGGTGATCAGCGGTACGGTGACCGGTTCGAGCCACTGGTGGGTCAGCAGGGCGGTGAGCAGTTCCCGGGGCCGCTCGACGCGGGTCTGGTCGGTGACGGCGGTGATCCACTGGGTGCGGATCTCGGTCGGTGGCGCCCATTCGTCGAGTGCCGAAGCCCAGCGTTCCAGGTCGTCCGACAGCGTCTGCACCGCTTGCTGCAGAGCATTCTCGGTGGCGGTGGCTGCGGCCGTCCGATTGTGGAGTTCGGTTTGCGCCTTCTGCGCCAGGTCGTCGAGGGTGTTCCAGGTCGCGGCGGCGGTGCTGGCGGCGCGGATGAGTTTGCGGAGAGCGGCGACTTGCCCGCGGCGGTTGGCGATTGCGGCGTCGAACCGGTCCACGTCGCCGGCGGCTGCCCAGGCCGGTGCGTGTTCGCCGAGCCCGGCGGCGGTGGCGGCCTCGACAGCGTGCCCGCCCGCGATCTCGACCTCGTCTCGGGCAACGCCGAGCTCTGCCCGGGTCGTGTCGCGACGGCCGGTTGCCTTCTGCAGGTCAACGCGGGTCGTGGCCAGTTGGGCGGTGGCCTTGCGGGCGCGCTCAGCAGCGGCGTTGGCGTCGGCGCGCAGGCGTTTCGCGTCGTCGGCGCGGTCAACGGCGGTCGTGTACGCCGATGAGCGCAGCAGCTGCATCAGGTCGGCGCGGGTCCGTCCGAGGGCCTTCTCCAGGTCGATGGTGTTCTGAGTCTCCTCGTTGAGGCGGGCGCGCGCCTGCTCAAGCTTCCTTTCCGCCGCGGTGGCGTCGTCGCCGGCCTTGATGAACGCAGCGTCAGCGGCGATCAGTGTGTCGGCGTGCAGCCGCAGGACGGCATCGGCCCAGGGCCGCCACGCCCGGTTGAGGTAGACGGTGATCGCCTTGCGGGCTTCGTCGGCGTGGTCACGGTCGTGGGCCAGCTGTTCGAGTTCCTGCCAGCCGTTGGCCAGCTCGGTCACCTCGCTTTTCGCGACCGGCGGAAGCGCGGAACGGATCTGGGAGGTGAACCAGGCCGGGTCGAGTTTCTGCCCCAGGTGTGGGGTACGCAGCACCTTCAGCATCTCGATCACGGTCGCATAGCGTTCGGTGTCGTCGAAGCCGAACAGGTCGGTGGCGAGCCGCTCGGTGTAGTCCGCGCCCTTCGGGTAGACAGTGAGCCCGTCGACGCCCTCGAGTTCCCTGGGCTCGGTGACCGCCTGTCCGACGGCCAGGTCCAGGCCGTCGCGGACGCGGGCGGTGCCGCGGCAGACGACCCAGGCCCGGGTCATCTGCTTCACGCCGCGTTTGGTCTGGGTGTAGAGCATGGTGGTGAAGAATTCGGGGGCGCCGAGCGGGCCGACGCGGCCGTATTCGACCCAGGCCCAGCCCCGGTTGGTCGAGGTGGAGGCGTCACGCCGGTCCCGGTCGTCGGTGACGGGTTCGACGTAGTACCGGTATTCCTTCTCGGACTCGCCGAAGGTGTCGACGTACTTGCGGTCGAGGCTGCCGGCGAGCATGAGCAGCGTGGTCAAGGCCATCATGGTGGACTTGCCGGACTGGTTCTGGCCGACGAACTGGGCCCGGCCGTCAGCGAACCAGTACTCGGCGACGTCGAATTCCCACAGTCCGATCACGCCTGCGCGCAGGACCTGCCAGCGGCTGCGGGACGGGGCGGGGAGTCCGGCGGTGGTCACGGCGTCACGCCAGGCGGCCAGTTGCTCGTCGGTGGCGGCCGGCCCCGGCGCGGGCAGGTCGATCATCGTCATCGGGTGGGCTCCGTGGTGTCGATCAGGGTGATGTCGGGGTCCCGGTAACGCCCTGCGACCGGTGACAACGTCCACGAGCCGTCGGCGCCGACCTGGAGCAGGCCGAGTTCGGTCAGGATCGTTTCGGCGTCGGCGCGCACGCTGCCGGGCACGGTTTTCTGGTCTTTCGACATGTAGTCGCCGCGCCATGCCACAAGGTCGTCGACGACCTCGTCGACCTGTGTGCCGGTCAGTCGGACCGTGCCGGTGGAGGTCCGGGCGCCGTGGCGGCCGGCGAGGTCGGCCATCAGCAGCGCGACCCAGTCCGCGGCGCGGGCGCGGGGCCAGTCGACGACGCTCGGCTGCCGGTCGGGATCATCCGGTAGGACGAGGAGCAGGCCCTCGGCGCGCGCTTCCACCGTGCCGCCGGTCATCTGCGCCAGATCGGCGGTGCGCAGGCCGCGGGCTTTGCGCAGCGCGTCGGCGTCGTGTTCGTCGAGGTCGGCGTAGACGACGGCGGGGGTTTCCAGCAGCTCTCGCAGCTGCCGCACGGTGCGGGTCGCGGCCAGCTGCTCAGCATCGGCCGCGGCGGTGTGCAGGGCCGCGGCCAGGACGTCGGGGCTGGTCATCAGCAGCAGGGCGTCCCGGTCGACGTCATAGCCGGCGCCGGGCCCGGCACCGTCTTCGGTCCAGTCGAGCAGCATTTCGTCGCTGGTGCGGCGGCGTAGCACTCCCCAGTCGGCGAGCAGGGTGGCGGCGTCACGCAGCAGCCGCCGTTGCGGTTTCAGTTCCGGGTCGTAGCCGGTGACGGTGGACCCGGCGGCGCCGGTCAGGTCGCGGACCATGTCGGACAGCTGCTGCAGGGTGACGGTGGTCGAGACTTCTTCACAGCAGGCGGCGAGGCAGCACGCCAGTGCCAGCAGTCGCCGGCCGGGCGCGCCGGCGGGGCGTGGTGGTGCGGTGACCTGTCCGCCGATCGGTACCCGGATGAGACGGACGGCGCGGCCGACGCGTTGGATGCGGTAGCCGGCGCGGCGAGCGTGGTCGGTGATCTGGCGTTGGTGGCGCAGCACGTGCCGGTGCAGGATCCGGTTGGTGGCCGGGGTGATCAGGGGTTGGGCGAGCAGACCGAGGAATGCCTGCTGGGCCTGCTTTTCGACGGCGGAGGTCGCGGTGTTCACGGGCGGCTCCCGGCCGGGGTGATGTGCAGGGCGATGTCGGGGTGGACCAGGCGTCCGTCGGGGGTGTGCACGATCGCGGCGGGTGCGCCGTCTGGTGGCGGGTCGGCGTGCAGCAGCCAGCGCGCGTCGCCGGTGGTCGCCGACCTGATGCCGGTCGGGTCGGGGCGGGCTGCGGCGATCGTGGCCAGCAGAACGAGCAGCATCTGCAGCTCATCGGCGCTTACGTTGCGCCATTGCGAGAGTCGCTGCCCGGACCGGGCGAGGATCGCGGCTTCGGTGAGCGCGGCGTGCGCTGCCATGCGGGCAGCACGTTCCCGGGCGGCGCGTTTGGCGCCCGTGCGGTCGGCGATGCGGGCTGCGGTGCCGGTCACGGCTTTGGGGCCTTGTTTACGCAGCCGTGCTTCGATCGGGACCGGGTCGGCTTCCCAGAACGACACCGCGCCGGCGCTGCCGGCCGGCGGGTTCGTCTCGCCCGGTAGGTGCCGGGCGGAGAAAAGCCCGGTGGCGGCGCACCACAGTCGCCAGGCGGCGTGGTCGTCGGCGGCTGATTCCAGGCGTGCCGCCAGGGCGAGCAGTTCGGCACGCCGGGAGACGTGCCCGCCGACCGCGGCAAGGGTGCGCTGCCCGCGCAGGAGCGGCCCGATCGTGTCGCGCATCTGCCGGCGTAGTTTGCGGGCCTGGCAGTCCGGGCCGTCGAACCAGCGCCGCAGCGTTTGCAGGGTGTGCTGGTGAGTGTCGACCAAGGCGTCGATCGCCGGGTTGTCGGCGTTGGTGCCGAGGGTGTGTACGGCGATGCGCCGCCACACCCCAGCCGGGAGCAGGGCGAGTTTCCCGGCACGGGTGGTGATCGTGTCGGAGTGGGTGTCGATGCCGGCGCCCCACATGTCGACGTAGCGGCGCAGCGTCTCCTGCACGGTGGTGATCTTTTCCGGCGTCGGGGCCCCGGCCAGGGCCCCGGCGAGGCGGGCCTGCCAGCCGGCGGCGGCTTTCACCATCGACTGATGCGTGGTGGCGATCACCGACCAGGCTGCGGCGGCTGCGGCCGGGTCGGTGCGGGCGTACTCGTACAGCAGGTTCAGGTTCGCGGTCAGGATGCCGGGGGCGAGAGTGGCGGCGGCTTCGGCCGCGCTGTCATCCCCGAGCGAGGTGATTGCCCGGTGCAGCTGGGCGACGGTCTCGGTCAGCTGGTACCGGTCTCGGTCGAGGACGAATTCAGCGTCCCGGACGGCTTTGTCCTGGAACGTGTACACCACACCCCAGCGTTCGAGCCGGGCCATCCGTTCCTTGAGCCGGAAGCCGGGATCATCGAGCAGGGCCGTGTCGACGCCGAGGTGGCGCAGGCGCCTGCGCAGCAGATCGGGCAGTTCGGTGGCGGCGACGCCGGTCAGCGTGTGTTCCTGCTCGGCCAGCAGCACGTCCACGATCAGCCGGTACTGCGCCGCAAACCGGCTGGTCAGATAGCTTGCCTGCAGCAGGCCGCCGGGGAGGCCGGCGAGCTGCCACAGGTCGAGGCCCGCAGCGGGACGTTCGTCGTCATCGTCCTCGGAACTGTCCGGCCGCACCCGCATCCCTTTCTTCGCCGCAGTCCGACCGCGCGCTCATGCCTGCGACATGCGGACCGGGCGAGCTGCCGTTCGGCGAGCATAAAAGCTGGTTGCGGCAGTTCCCGCCTGGCGGGTTCGTCCAGGTGACAAAACCCACCATGATCAACTGATGGCGTTGTGCAGTCACGGCACCACTCAACATCACCGTTCCGCTCGGGGCGGGACAACTGTCCACTCCTTGACACTTGTCGGCCGGGACATCCCGGAGCCGGCCCGGCCGGGGGTGGACCGTTGCGGCGCGGCGGGTCAAGATGTGGCTTGGACCACCATCCGGGGAGGCACTCGTGGTGCAGCAGCAGCTCAGTATCAGCACCGGACCGGCGGAGCCGCCGCTGCTGGACCGGACGATCGGCGCCGACCTCGTGGCCACCACCGCCCGCTACGCCGAGCGGGAGGCCCTGGTCGACGTGGTGTCCGGGCGGCGCTGGACCTATGCCGAGCTCACCGCCACGGTCGACGCCGTCGCGCTCGGCCTGCGCGCACTCGGGGTCGGCACGGGTGACCGGGTCGGCATCTGGGCCCCGAACTGCCCGGAGTGGGTGTTCCTGCAGTATGCGACGGCTCGCCTCGGCGCCATCCTGGTCACCGTCAACCCGGCGTACCGGACCCACGAGTTGAGCTACGTGCTGCGCCAGTCCGGGGTTCGCACCCTGATCGCCGCGCCGTCGTTCAAGACGTCCGACTACGCCGCGATGATCGACGAGGTGCGCGACGAGTGCCCGGACCTGATCGACGTGGTCCTGATCGGTCAGGAGCAGTGGACCGCGCTGACCGGCACCGCGCCGGAGCCGGGGGTTCTCGACGCGATCGGCGGCACCCTGCACCCGGACGACCCGATCAACATCCAGTACACGTCGGGGACGACCGGCTTCCCCAAGGGCGCCACGCTGTCACACCGCAACATCCTGAACAACGGTTTCCTCGTCGGCGAGTTGATCGACTACACGGCGGCGGACCGGATCTGCATCCCGGTGCCGTTCTACCACTGCTTCGGCATGGTGATGGGCAACCTGGCGGCGACCAGCCACGGCGCCGCCATGGTCATCCCGGCGCCGGGCTTCGACCCCGCGCTGACGCTGCGGGCCGTCGCCGAGGAGAAATGCACCTCGCTGTACGGCGTGCCGACCATGTTCATCGCCATGCTGCACCACCCGGACTTCGCCGGGTACGACCTGTCGTCGCTGCGCACCGGCATCATGGCCGGCTCCCCCTGCCCGGTGGAGACGATGAAGCAGGTGATCGACCGGATGGGCATGACCGAGGTGTCGATCTGCTACGGGATGACCGAGACGTCACCGGTCTCCTGCCAGACCCGCCCCGACGACAGCCTCACCCGCCGGGTGTCGACGGTCGGCCGGGTGGGCCCGCACCTGCAGGTCAAGGTCGTCGACCCGGCCGGTGCGACGGTGCCGATCGGCGAGTCCGGCGAGCTGTGCACCCGCGGCTACTCGGTGATGCTCGGTTACTGGGGGCAGCCGGAGAAGACGGCCGAGGCGGTGGACGCGGACGGCTGGATGCACACCGGCGACCTGGCCGAGATGGACGCCGACGGCTATCTGCGGATCACCGGCCGGATCAAGGACATGGTGATCCGCGGCGGGGAGAACGTCTATCCGCGCGAGGTCGAGGAGTTCCTGCTGACCCATCCGGACGTGGTGGACGTGCAGGTGATCGGCGTCCCGGACGAGAAGTTCGGCGAGGAGGTGATGGCGTGGATCCGGATGCGCCCCGGCGCGACGCCGCTGGACGCGGCGAATGTCCGCGCTTTCTGCGCCGGGCGGCTGGCTCACTTCAAGATTCCGCGGTACGTGCGGCTGGTGGACGAATTCCCGACGACCGTCACCGGAAAGGTCCGCAAAGTCGAAATGCGCGATATCTCCACCCGCGAGCTGGCCCTGACCAGCAAGTCAGATGTCTGACCCGATTCCTCGGACGTCCTCGATCATGGCACGATGTGCGTTCACGTGAAGCCCCGGGAACGGTGAGCGGTCTTTTTCCGAAGGACGCGCGCCGCAATCGAGCCAAACCTACCAGAAATGGAAAAACGTAATGAGCAGCCCCGATCCGTTCGACGGGCAGCAGCCGGCTTACGGGCAGCAGCCCCCGCCCCCGCCCGGCTACGGCCAGCAGCCCGGCTACCAGCAGCCCGGTTACGGCCAGCAGCCGCCGCCTCCGCCGCCCGGCTACGGGCAGCAGCCGGGCTACGGTCAGCAGCCGCCGCCCCCGCCCGGTTACGGTCAGCAGCCGCCGCCCCCGCCGCCCGGCTACGGCCAGCAGCCCGGCTACGGCCAGCAGCCGGGCTACGGCCAGCCCGGCTACCAGCAGCCCGAATACGGGAAGGCCCCGTACGGCGCGCCCGGGACCGGCGTCGGCCAGCCCGGCAACCTGATCGACCGGTTCGTCGCCCGGCTCATCGACGGCGTCATCGTCGCCATCGTGGTCAGCGTCATCAGCGTCATCCTCGGGATCCTGTCGAACTCCTGGTTCCTCAGCACCTTCCTCTCGGCGGTCGTGGATGCGGTCCTTTTCCTGGGCTACTTCGCCTACATGGAGTCCAGCCAGGGGCAGACGATCGGCAAGCAGGTGATGAAGCTCCGGGTGTACGGTCCCGACCGGGCCAGCAACCCGACGTTGGAGCAGGCCATCCGCCGCAACATCTACGCGGGCCTCGCCATCCTGAACATCGTCCCGATCCTCGGTCCCGTCATCAGCGTGCTGGCCGCGATCGCTGCGGCCGTTCTGACCGCGGTCGGCATCAACAGCGACCCGCAGCGCCAGCACTGGTTCGACAAGTTCGCCGGCGGCACCCAGGTCATCAAGGTCGGCTGATCCCGGCCGGCCTGTGCCCATCGCGGCGCAGGCCGGCCGAAAGCCGCTACTCCGTGGGCGGGCCGGGGCTGACCGGCCCCGTCTCGTATGCCGTCACCACGGCCTCGACCCGGTCGCGCAGGCTCACCTTCCCCAGGATCCGAGCCGCGACCAGGGGCGCCAGCAGCACGAACGGCCGGTATCCTGGTCGTCCCGGCCATGACCGGCAGCGGCGGCCTGCACCTGCCCGACACCATGCTTGCGGTGTACGACCGCCCACCGTGACCGCCCTGCTCCCGGCGGGCTGGGCGGCCCGCACCCGCACCGCCACCGCGCTGCGCACCGAGTAGTCGCGTCCTACCGATCCGGCCGGCCGGTCCCTCGACACCGGCCGGCCGGCGCGCTGATCCCTCGGCACCACCCGGCCGACGCTGGTCCCTCGACACCGGCCGGCCGGCGCGCTGATCCCTCGGCACCACCCGGCCGACGCTGGTCCCTCGGCACCGGCCGGGCGGATCGGCGAACGCAACAATCCAGCCAGCCGGCGAGGCGGCGAGGCGGCGAGGCGGCGAGGCGGCGAGGCGGCGAGGCGGCGAGGCGGCGAGGCGGCGAGGTCAGGCCACCACATCGACGATGCTCACGATGGCGTCCTGGATGCTGGCCGGCTTCGCCCCCGCCGCACTCGTCTTCCGCCGCTACACCCTGGAACCGACCGATGACGGGAAAGCGGCGGCCCGCTACCCGACCGACGACGAGAAAGCGGCGGCGGGCCACCCGACCGACGACGAGAAAGCGGCGGCCGGCCCCCGACCGACGACGAAACGCCGACGGCCGACGATCAGCCCGTCGGGGCCAGCCGATAGGAGCCCTTGCCCCCGCACTTCGCGGCATACATCGCCTGGTCCGCGGCGTGCAGCAGGGCGGTCGCGTCCCGCCCGTCGCCGGTCGCCACACCGATGCTGGCGTGCACCCGCACGTGTCGGCCGTCCGGCAGCCGGCACGGCTCGCCGACCGCCTGGACGATCCGTTCGGCCAGCGCGGCCAGGTCACCGGCGGTCGCGTCGGTGGCCAGGACCGCGAACTCGTCGCCGCCGAAGCGTGCCGCCACCTGGTCCGGGCCGGTCGCCGCCCGCAGACGGGCGGCGACTTCGACGAGGACGGCGTCACCGGCGGCGTGCCCGTACACGTCATTGACGGGTTTGAAGTCGTCGAGGTCGATCAGCAGGACGCCGGCCCGGGACGCGGCGCCGAGCCGGTCGAGGAACAGGGCGCGGTTGCTCAGTCCGGTGAGGCTGTCGGTGAACGCCATGGTGTGCAGGCGGCCGGCGAGGGCGTCGCGTTCGGCGAGCAGTTCGGCGTTGGCGACGAACGCGGTGAGCTGCCGGGCCACCACGATGCCGGTGCCGATGACCACGCCGGCGACCGCGATCCAGGCGCGCCGGTCCAGGCCGTCGAACGCCAGCGTGCCGACCAGCAGGGCGAAACCGGCGGCCAGTGCGACATAGGGCAGCAGGCTGTACGGGCGGTCCCGCACCCGGTCGGGCAGCACGTGCACGGTCCGGTACTGCGCCCACGCGGCCATCATCAGCAGCGCGTGCGCGGTGACGGTGAGTGCGAAGATCACCCCGGGGTGCCCGCTTCTGACCAGTTCGGGGCCGAGTCCGCGGGCGAGTCCCTCGACGCCGGCGGCGAACGGGCCGAGCACGCCGAGCGGCCAGCGGAACGGGGCCGCCCCGCTGAGGTAGAGCCGGCCGATCGCGAACGCGGTCAGCATCGCCACCACCGGGGCGGCGCCGACGGTGAACATGTCGTAGGCGAACCCCGAACCTCCGCCGGCGGAGGCCGCCCAGCACAGGCCGTAGGCGCCCGCCGTGGTGACGACGGTGGCCAGGTCGTAGAGGTAGCAGAGCCGGGCCCGGGCCGACCGGTGCCCGACCGGATAGGTGAGCACCACCCCGGTCAGGCCGAGGCAGCCCACGCTCAGGGCGATGGTGCGGACCATGCCGGTGCCGGTCAGCGCGGCGACCGAGTCCGGGTCGGCCACCGCGGTCGCGATCTGCGCCCACTCTCCCGCGGCCCAGGTCGCGGCCGCGAGCCCGAGGGAGCGCCAGAAGCGGCGGCGCGGGTCGGCCCGGTCCATCAGCGCGCCGGCCCGGAAGGCGAAGTACGACATCATCGACGCGTACGAGCCGACCGCCACCCAGCAGGTGATCACCTGGGCGGTCAGCGGTCCGGGGGCGGCCAGGTACCACGCCGACAGGACCGCGGCGGCCCCGAGGGCGAGTAGACGCACACTGTCTCTATCGGCGTGCGGTCCGGCGGCTTGAGCCAGTGGGCACTACGGTGCCGGATCGTGAAGCGGGTATCGATCGTCGTTGTCGTTCTGGTGCCGCGGCTGACCGCGGTCGGGGGCGCCGGCCAGGTCCGCGCCCAGCACCGGAAGACGGCCGCCGAGCCGGCCACCACGCGACGGCTGGCCGCACTGGAGGCATCGAAGACCCCGCTGCAGCGGGCGGCGCGCGGCATCGACCTGGCCCGGCGCCTGGGTCGGGTGACGAATTTCGCCGTGGTGCCATCGGTGATGCCACCCGGCATCACCGGATGACGGCCGACACCGATCCGGCCACCGACGGCAGCGTCGACCTGCACGCTTTCCCCCCGGCACCGCCGTCCCCGATCATGAAGGCGCCATGGTGGGTGGACGCCGCCCTGGAAGGCGAACGCACCTGGTGACGCCAACCCGGTTGCGCGTGGCATCACTATGATGTCATAGTGGCGTCATGGAACTACGCCCGTACATCGACGCTCTGCGGCACGAGCTCGCCGTCGCCGCCGCGGCCGGTGGCGAGGAGGCTCGTGAGCTCGCCGAGCGGCTGACCGCGCCGCTGGAGTCCGCGACCCGGCTCGCTCTGCTCGACGCCCTGTCCGAGGCGGCCGCCGAGATCACCCGTGACCTCGCGCCCGGCTCGGTCGACCTGCGGCTGCGCCACCGCGAGCCGACCTTCGTCGTCACCGCCCCGGCGGCCGACCCGTGGTCGGAGCCGCCGGTGCCCGAGCCGCCCGCCGCGCCCGGGCCGCCGCCCGCCCCGCCGGCGGCTCCGGCCCCCGGCGACGACGAGGCCACCGTCCGGATCAGCCTGCGCCTGCCCGAGCACCTCAAGGGCCGGGTCGAGCAGGCCGCCGCCCGGGCCGGCATCTCGATCAACACGTGGCTGATCCGCGCCGCGGCCGCCGCGGCCGACGGCGAGACCGCCCGCCCCGCCACCGGCGGCTCCACCACCGGCGGCCAGCGTTACACCGGCTGGGTCCGGTGACCCCCTCCAGGAGAACGGAGCCTGTCATGCCCCTCTTCGACACCCCCGGTCCGATCGCCGTCTCGGCCGACCTGGTCGCCGCCGACCTGCACGTGATCGCCTCCGACCGGGCCGACACCGTGGTCACCGTGACCCCCGGTTCCGCCGGTGAGGACCGGGACGTCCGGGCCGCCGAGCAGACCCGGGTCGAGTTCGCCTCCGGCACGCTCATCGTGCGCGGCCCACGGCAGGCCGGCTTCGGCATCTTCGGCCGGGTCGGCACCGTCGACGTGGTGATCGAGGTGCCCACCGGTTCCGACCTGGAGGTCAAGCTCGGCGTCGGCGGCGCCCGCTGCATCGGGGCGTTCGGCGCCTGCCGGCTGCGGAGCGGCGCCGGTGACCTGCGGGTCGAGCAGGCCGAGAGCCTCAGCATGACCACCGGCATGGGTCTGGCCACCGCCGAGTCGGTCACCGGCGACGCGCACCTCACCACCGGCTCCGGCAAGCTGCGGGTCGACTCGGTGACCGGCCCGGCCGTGCTGAAGAACGGCAACGGTGACACCTGGGTCGGGCACGCCGGCGGCGAGCTGCGGGTCAACGCGGCCAACGGCGACATCGGCGCCGACCACGCGACCGGCCCGGTCACCGCGAACACCGCGAACGGCAACATCCAGGTGCGCGAGCTGGTCCGCGGGGTGGCCACGCTGCGCAGCTCGGCGGGGCGGATCGAGGTGGGGGTCCGCACGGGCACCGCGGCGCGGCTCGACGTGCACACCTCGTACGGCAAGATCCGAAATGAATTGACCGCGGCCGACGGACCGGCCGAGACCGACGAGCGGGCCGAGATCCGCGCCCGCACCTCGTTCGGCGACATCCTGATCCACCGCGCCTGACCCCTCCCCTGGCCTCCCGGCCGGCGACGACATGTCCCGGCCGGCGATGGACCCTGCCCGGAAACTGGAGAACCGGATGACAGCGACAGTCACCACCCGGCCCGCCGTCTCGGTGGCCGGCCTGCGCAAGAGCTTCGGCGGCAGGCTCGTGCTCGACGACATCGACCTGACGGTCCCCGAGGGCACCGTGTTCGCGCTGCTCGGCCCGAACGGCGCCGGCAAGACGACGATGGTGCGGATCCTGGCCACGCTGCTGGCCGCGGACGCCGGATCGGTCCGGGTGGCCGGGCACGACCTGGTCCGCGAGCCGGACGGCGTGCGGGCCGCGATCGGACTGACCGGTCAGTTCGCGGCGGTCGACAGGCTGCTGACCGTACGGGAGAATCTGAAGTTGATGGCCGACCTGCATCGCCTCGGCCGGAGCGCGGGCGGCCGCCGGGTGGCCGGGCTGATCGAGCGGTTCGACCTCGGCGAGTCGGCGGGCAAGCCGGTGCAGCTGCTCTCCGGCGGCCAGCAGCGCCGCCTGGACCTGGCGATGACGCTGGTCGGCAGCCCACGACTGATCTTTCTGGACGAGCCGACCACCGGCCTGGACCCGCGCAGCCGGCACGCCATGTGGCAGATCGTCCGCGAGCTGGTCGGCGAGGGCGTCACCGTCCTGCTGACCACGCAGTACCTCGACGAGGCGGACCAGCTCGCCGACCGGATCGCGGTGCTCGACCACGGCCGGATCGTCGTCGAGGGCACCCCGGCGGAGCTGAAACGGCAGATCCCCGGCGGGCACCTGCTGCTGCGGTTCGCCGACCCGGCCGGGCTCGCGGCGGCGGCGTCGGTGCTGGCCACCGTGCACCGCGACGACGACGCGCTGACCCTGCAGGTGCCCAGCGACGGCGGCGTCGGCTCGCTGCGGACCGTGCTGGCCCGGCTGGACGCGGCCGGCGCCGAACCGGAAAGCCTCACCATCCACACCCCGGATCTCGATGACGTCTTCTTCGCCGTGACCGGCCACCAGGAGTCCCGATGACGACCCTCGCCACCACCTTCGCCGATTCCGCCACGATGTTCCGCCGGCAGCTGCTGCACCTGCGCCGCTACCCCTCGCTGACGATCATGCTGATCGGGCTGCCGGTGATCTTCCTACTGCTCTTCGTGTACGTCTTCGGCGGCACCCTGGGCGCCGGTCTGGGCGGCGGCCGCGCCGAGTACGTCGACTACCTGACCCCGGGCATCCTGCTGTTCACCGTGGCCGGGGCGGTGGCCGGCACCGCGATCTCGGTGGCCATGGACATGAGCGAGGGAATCGTCGACCGGTTCCGCAGCATGGCGATCGCCCGGGCGTCGGTGCTGACCGGGCACGTGCTGGGCAGCCTGGTGCAGATCTTCATCGCCCTGGTGGCGGTGCTCGGCGTGGCCCTGCTGATCGGCTTCCGCCCGACCGCCACCCCGGTCGAGTGGCTGGCCGTGCTGGGCGTCCTGCTCGCCACCGCGTTCGCACTGATCTGGCTGGCGGTGGCGCTCGGGATGGCCGCCGACAGCGTGGAGACGGCCAGCAACACCCCGATGTTCCTGAGCCTGCTGCCGTTTCTGGGCAGCGGCTTCGTCCCCACCGCGACGATGCCGCCGGGGCTGCGCGCGTTCGCCGAGTATCAGCCGTTCACCCCGGTCATCGAGACGCTGCGCGGCCTGCTGCTCGGCTCCGGGATCGGGAACAGCGCTCTGATCGCGCTGGGCTGGTGCGCGGTGATCTCCGCACTGTCATACGTGTGGGCCAAACGTAAGTACAACCAGCGCGCTGCTGGCAAGTGATTTGGCGTAGATCTCTTCCACCCCGGAAAACTTGCACTATGGGAAAGCCTGTGCCGATACTTGGCTGTACCAAGCATTCTCCCGAGAGGTTGCGGCCCGTGAGCGCACCCACCTACGCGGCCCCGGCGCCCAGCCCGGCCAGTCCCCGCCGCGTACCGGTCCGGGCGGTCCACGCCACTCCCCCACGGGTCGCCGGGCAGCGCCGCCACCGGCTACGGATCGCCGCGGTCCTCGCCCTGGTCGCCCTGTTCGGCACCGAACTCCTCCTCGGCTGGAGCTCGCTGGCCGGCGCACTG